>CAVSBW010000013.1:0-60090 GCA_963726295.1 uncultured Actinomycetota bacterium | reverse complement strand
CGTAGCGCTGGGCGGTGGCCAGCTCGGTCCAGCCCATGATCGCCATGACGGTGCGGATGTCGACACCCTGCAGCAGCAGGAGGGTGGCCGCGGTGTGCCGGGCGTCGTGCAGGCGCACCTCGCGCACCCCGGCGTCGCGCAGGATCTGCTTCCACGCGCGGTAGTCGGCGTGCGGGTCGATGAGCGCACCCCAGTCGGTGCAGAAGACCAGGTCGTGGGTGTGGTCCCAGACGTTGGCCCGCTCCAGCTTCAGCCTGAGTTGGGCGGCGCGGTGGGCGCGCAGCTCGGCGACCAGCGGTGGCGGCAAGGCCACCGAGCGCCGTGACGAGCAGGTCTTGGGCTCGACCAGCACCAGCCCGCCGTCGCGGCGTTGCGGGCACTCCGCCCCGCGCAGCCGCCCGCACGCGGGTTCTTTGCGGCGTCGCGGGCTGCAGCCGTGCGCCCAGGTCCGACGCTGCACGGCCCGCCGCACCCGGAGCACTCCGGTGTCCAGGTCGATGTCGTCCCACATCAGGCCGAGCGCCTCGCCCTGGCGCAGACCTAGGGCCAGCGCGACCGACCACCGGGCAGCGTTCAGCCGCCCCCGGGACGCAGCCAGCACGGCCCGGCACTCGTCGGCAGTGAGCGGCTCGATCTCGCTGCGCACCACCCGCGGCGGCCGAGCCAGGGCGGCCGGGTTGGTCAGCAGCCGCTGCCGGCGCACGGCCTCGTTGAGGCTGGAGCGCAGCACGCGGTGCACCCCGTGGACGACGTGGGTCGAGCGGCCGTCTTCGATCAGCTGCCGGTAGAGCCGCTCGAGGGTCTCCGGGCGCAGCTCGCTCAGCCGCGCGGCCCCGATGGTCGGTATGACGTGCACGCGCAGGTGGCTGGCGTAGCCGGAGCGGGTCTTCCAGCGCACCGACAGGGGCAGGATCTCCTCGAGCCAGTGCTCGAGCCAGTCCTCGACGGTGACGTTGTCGAGCAGCCAGGGCTGCTGACCGCTGTCGCGCGCGTTCTCCAGGTCGCGGATGGCGGCGTCGAGCTCGCGCTTGGTGGCCCGGGCGAGGTGCCGGCGGTCGCGCTCCCCGTCCAAGCGCCGCCCGACGGTGACCCGGGCGTGCCACCGCCCGTCGGCGCCGCGGTACCGGGTCGTGGCGCTGTCGGCGGCGGCAGCTCGTGGCCTACCGCGCATCTTCGCTACCCGGCATCGGGGTCCCGCTGCGCCGCGACGAAGCGGTCGAGCTCGGCGCGCTCGACCCGCACGGAGCGGCCCAGGTGCACGGTGCGCAGCCGGCGCTCGGCGATCTGCCGCTCGACGCTGCGCCGGGTCCAGCGCAGCTGGGCGGCGACCTCGTTGAGGTTGAGCAGGAGGATGGGCTGGGGGCTGGGTGTGGTGTTCATGCCCCCAGAAGCCCCCTGGCAGCTGCTTCCCGGCCAGCCGCGACCCCACCAATCGTGTTCACGACCCCAGTGTCTGCCCAGCCGGCCCAAGGACCTGGCGGCGAATTTTGGGGCCCATTTTGGAGCCCACGCCCCCATCGCAGACCATCCGGATGCCGGACACGAGTAAGCCCCCGACAGCGTTTCCGCTGGCCGGGGGCCCGTCGTCTGTCTCAACACAGAGCGCGCCCGAAGGGATTCGAACCCCTAACCTTCTGATCCGTAGTCAGATGCTCTATCCGTTGAGCTACGGGCGTGCACGTAGCGCTGGGCGGTGGCCAGCTCGGTCCAGCCCATGATCGCCATGACGGTGCGGATGTCGACACCCTGCAGCAGCAGGAGGGTGGCCGCGGTGTGCCGGGCGTCGTGCAGGCGCACCTCGCGCACCCCGGCGTCGCGCAGGATCTGCTTCCACGCGCGGTAGTCGGCGTGCGGGTCGATGAGCGCACCCCAGTCGGTGCAGAAGACCAGGTCGTGGGTGTGGTCCCAGACGTTGGCCCGCTCCAGCTTCAGCCTGAGTTGGGCGGCGCGGTGGGCGCGCAGCTCGGCGACCAGCGGTGGCGGCAAGGCCACCGAGCGCCGTGACGAGCAGGTCTTGGGCTCGACCAGCACCAGCCCGCCGTCGCGGCGTTGCGGGCACTCCGCCCCGCGCAGCCGCCCGCACGCGGGTTCTTTGCGGCGTCGCGGGCTGCAGCCGTGCGCCCAGGTCCGACGCTGCACGGCCCGCCGCACCCGGAGCACTCCGGTGTCCAGGTCGATGTCGTCCCACATCAGGCCGAGCGCCTCGCCCTGGCGCAGACCTAGGGCCAGCGCGACCGACCACCGGGCAGCGTTCAGCCGCCCCCGGGACGCAGCCAGCACGGCCCGGCACTCGTCGGCAGTGAGCGGCTCGATCTCGCTGCGCACCACCCGCGGCGGCCGAGCCAGGGCGGCCGGGTTGGTCAGCAGCCGCTGCCGGCGCACGGCCTCGTTGAGGCTGGAGCGCAGCACGCGGTGCACCCCGTGGACGACGTGGGTCGAGCGGCCGTCTTCGATCAGCTGCCGGTAGAGCCGCTCGAGGGTCTCCGGGCGCAGCTCGCTCAGCCGCGCGGCCCCGATGGTCGGTATGACGTGCACGCGCAGGTGGCTGGCGTAGCCGGAGCGGGTCTTCCAGCGCACCGACAGGGGCAGGATCTCCTCGAGCCAGTGCTCGAGCCAGTCCTCGACGGTGACGTTGTCGAGCAGCCAGGGCTGCTGACCGCTGTCGCGCGCGTTCTCCAGGTCGCGGATGGCGGCGTCGAGCTCGCGCTTGGTGGCCCGGGCGAGGTGCCGGCGGTCGCGCTCCCCGTCCAAGCGCCGCCCGACGGTGACCCGGGCGTGCCACCGCCCGTCGGCGCCGCGGTACCGGGTCGTGGCGCTGTCGGCGGCGGCAGCTCGTGGCCTACCGCGCATCTTCGCTACCCGGCATCGGGGTCCCGCTGCGCCGCGACGAAGCGGTCGAGCTCGGCGCGCTCGACCCGCACGGAGCGGCCCAGGTGCACGGTGCGCAGCCGGCGCTCGGCGATCTGCCGCTCGACGCTGCGCCGGGTCCAGCGCAGCTGGGCGGCGACCTCGTTGAGGTTGAGCAGGAGGATGGGCTGGGGGCTGGGTGTGGTGTTCATGCCCCCAGAAGCCCCCTGGCAGCTGCTTCCCGGCCAGCCGCGACCCCACCAATCGTGTTCACGACCCCAGTGTCTGCCCAGCCGGCCCAAGGACCTGGCGGCGAATTTTGGGGCCCATTTTGGAGCCCACGCCCCCATCGCAGACCATCCGGATGCCGGACACGAGTAAGCCCCCGACAGCGTTTCCGCTGGCCGGGGGCCCGTCGTCTGTCTCAACACAGAGCGCGCCCGAAGGGATTCGAACCCCTAACCTTCTGATCCGTAGTCAGATGCTCTATCCGTTGAGCTACGGGCGCCGGCTGCGCTCGCGCGCAACGACCGGTCACGATACCGGAGCCCCACCCGGCGCGAGAAATCGCGCGTCCGGTGTCGATGCCCCACATCCGCAGTGAGGCACGTTAAGGGCTCCAGGACCTTGTGAATGTGTTCACAAGCAGACGCCATGTTGCCCGTAACGGCCTACCGTGGAGATGAGGCTCCCCGTGGTGGGCGCCGAGCACCTTCCTCCGACGGCGTCGCGGTTCCCACCCGGGAAGCCGCCACGACGCACCGGAGGAAGGAACCACCATGACCACCCAGACCACCACCAGCACGGGCACCACGCACGCCGCCCTCCAGTCCTGGGTCGACGAGGTCGCCACCCTGACGCAGCCCGACCGGGTGCTCTGGTGCGACGGCTCCGATGGGGAGTGGGACCGCCTCACCTCCGAGCTCGTCGACGCGGGCACCTTCATCCGGCTCGCCGAGGACCGCAAGCCCAACTCCTTCCTCTGCCAGTCCGATCCCACCGACGTCGCCAGGGTGGAGGACCGCACCTTCATCGCCTCCCTCCGCGAGGAGGACGCGGGCCCCACCAACAACTGGGTCGACCCCACCCAGCTGAAGGCGACGATGACCGACCTCTACCGCGGGTGCATGCGCGGCCGCACGATGTACGTCATCCCGTTCGTCATGGGGCACCTCGACGCGACCGTCCCGATGTTCGGCGTCGAGGTCACCGACTCCGCCTACGTCGTGACGAACATGCGGATCATGGCGCGGATCGGCACCGCGGTGCTGCAGCGGATGGAGGACCTGGACGCCCCCTTCGTCAAGGGCCTGCACTCGGTCGGCGCCCCCCTCGACGAGGGGCAGCGGGACGTCCCCTGGCCCTGCAACGACACGAAGTACATCGCCCACTTCCCCGAGACCCGTGAGATCTGGTCCTACGGGTCGGGCTACGGCGGCAACGCCCTGCTCGGGAAGAAGTGCTACGCCCTGCGCATCGCCTCGGCCATGGCCCGCGACGAGGGCTGGATGGCCGAGCACATGCTCATCCTCAAGCTCACCTCCCCGACCGGGCGGGTGCACTACATCGCCGGCGCCTTCCCCAGCCAGTGCGGCAAGACGAACCTCGCGATGATCGAGCCGAGCCTCGAGGGCTGGACCGCCGAGATGGTCGGCGACGACATCGCGTGGATGCGGTTCGGCCCGGACGGCCGGCTCTACGCCGTGAACCCCGAGTTCGGGCTCTTCGGCGTCGCACCGGGCACGGGCCTGCACACCAACCCGCAGGCCGTGCGCACCATCGCGAAGGGCAACTCGATCTTCACCAACGTCGCCCTCACCGACGACGGTGACGTGTGGTGGGAGGGTCTGACGCACGAGCCTCCGGCCCACCTGCTCGACTGGAAGGGGCGCGAGTGGACGCCCGACAGCGGTGAGCTCAGCAGCCACCCGAACAGCCGCTTCACCACCCCGGCGAAGCAGACGCCGATGATCGCGCCCGAGTACGACAACCCGGACGGCGTGCCGATCGACGCGATCCTGTTCGGCGGCCGCCGTCGCAGCACCGTCCCCCTCGTCTACGAGTCACGCGACTGGACCCACGGCGTATTCATCGGTGCCACCCTCTCCTCGGAGACGACGGCGGCGGCCACCGGCGCGGTCGGTGTCGTGCGGCGCGACCCGATGGCGATGCTCCCCTTCATCGGCTACGACGCCGGCGACTACATGGGCCACTGGCTGGAGATCGGCAGGCAGGCCGACGCCTCCAAGCTGCCCCGCATCTTCGGTGTCAACTGGTTCCGGCGCGACGACGACGGCTCGTTCCTCTGGCCGGGCTTCGGTGACAACGCCCGCGTCCTCACGTGGGTCGTCGAACGCCTGGAGGGCACTGCGGAGGCCGTCGACACCCCGATCGGACTGGTCCCGACGGCGGACGCGCTCGACCGCACCGGCCTCGACCTCGGCGACGACCGGCTGGAGAAGGCGCTGCGGGTCGACGCCGACGAGTGGCGCGAGGAGCTGCCGCTGATCCGGGAGTGGTTCGCGAGGCTGGGCGACACCCTGCCCGATCGCTTGGCCGACGAGCTCGGCACCCTCGAGGCTCGCCTCGACGAGGGCTGAGGCCCGCCCGCACGACACCGGACCCCGCCTCGGAGCTTGGGCGGGGTCCGACGTCGTCTCGCGCGTCAGGTGTCGAGGACGGCGTCCGTGCCGTTCGCGTCGCCGGGGACGCTCGACCCGGTACCGCCGCCCGGTCCCGGTGGCGGACCGCCGTGGTCATCGTCACCGAACCCGTCCTCGTCGCCGGGTCCGTGGTGGTCGCCATCGCGGTCGCCGTCGAACCCGCCCGGTGGCGGGCCACCGCGACCGCCGTCGGGCCGAGCCCCGTCGTCGCCGGGCGCCCCGCCCCGACCAGGCCCGAGCTGCCCGTGGCCGACCTCGCCGCCTCGCGAGTCGGACTGGGTGACGGCGGCCGCGGCACCCACGGCTCCGAGGACACCGAGGGTGACCGCTGCCGCCGCTACCGCCGTGGTCCTGCGTCCGGACCACCGGCGAGGGGGGACGGCAGCAGCAGTCCCGTCGGTGACCAGCGGTCCACCTTCGACCGGGGCGTACGCCGGTGCGGCACTGACCCATGCCGGAGTCCCCTCGGGCTCCGGAGGGGCCGGCGCCGGGTGCTCATGGCCGGCGGCGTCGGGCGGCAGCGGACGGGTCTCGTCGTCGCGGGGTTCGGTCATGGCGGGTGTCCCTCCGGGGTGTGTCTCGCTTCGGCCGCGAGCATCGAGCTCCAGCCTGTGGCGGACCTGTGGTCGGGCCGTCGACGCGCTGGCAAGGCGCCGTCCGGACCCACAGGATCCACACAGGAAACGCATGGACTCGGCCCAGCGACCGCACACACACTGGGTGCATGACGACAGCCCGAGCACAGTCCGCTCCCACCCTGCAGCGCCCGGACGGGAGCGCGGTGCGCGTGCTCGTCGTCGACGACGAGCCCAACCTCACCGAGCTGCTGTCGATGGCGCTGCGCTACGAGGGCTGGGAGGTGCGCACCGCCGCGAGCGGCATCGCCGCAGTGCGCGCCGCGAAGGAGTTCGGCCCCGACGCCGTGGTCCTCGACATGATGCTCCCCGACTTCGACGGCCTCGAGGTCCTGCGCCGGATGCGTGGCGACGACCCCAACATCCCGGTTCTCTTCCTCACCGCGAAGGACGCCGTCGAGGACCGCGTCGCAGGGCTGACCGCGGGCGGCGACGACTACGTGACCAAGCCGTTCAGCCTCGAGGAGGTCGTCGCGCGGCTGCGGGCGCTGATGCGCCGCACGGCCATGGCGGCCGACGACGGCGGCTCGCTGCTCGTCGTCGGTGACCTCACGATGGACGAGGACAGCCACGAGGTCGTCCGCGCGGGCACGGAGGTCCAGCTGACCGCCACCGAGTTCGAGCTGCTGCGCTACCTCATGCGCAACCCCAAGCGCGTCCTGTCCAAGGCGCAGATCCTCGACCGCGTGTGGAACTACGACTTCGGCGGCCAGGCCAACGTCGTGGAGCTCTACATCTCGTACCTCCGCAAGAAGATCGACGCCGGCCGCTCGCCGATGATCCACACGATGCGCGGCGTCGGGTACGTCCTCAAGCCGGCCGAGTAGTCCACCACGCCGATGCCCCTCCTCAGCCCGCACCTCGTGAACCCGTCCCGCTGGACCCTGCGCGCGAAGCTGCTCGCGTCCGTGCTGGCGCTCTTCACCGTCGTCATGCTCGCGACGAGCGCGCTCACGGTCGTCGAGATCCGCAGGTACCTCACCGGCCAGCTCGCACAGGACCTCGACAGCGCCGTGACCCGCGTCGACGACCGGCGCGTGGTCGACGGTGACCGGGACGGCGACCACGGGCCGATCCGCCCACCGACCGCGCCCGGAGGTGACCGTCTCCTCGCCCTCCAGCTCACCTCCTCGGGGACCGTGGCGATCGACCAGTACGGAAACCCGCTCAACACCGTGCGCACCGACGCCGGTACCGACGTCTCACTCACCGCGGCCCAGATCGCCGAGGTCATGGACGCGGTCCGGGGCACCAGCCCGGAGCGCGTGGAGCTCGGTGGCGACATCGGCAGCTACCTCGTCGAGGCTCGCCCGGTCGCGGGCGGGGTCGTCGTCGTGGGTGTCTCCACGGCACCCGTGGAGGAGCTGCTGGCCAAGCTGCTCGCCCTCGTCGCCGGGGGCACGGTCGTCGGGCTCGTGCTCGTCGGCGCCGGCGGTGCCGTGCTCATCCGCCGCAGCCTGGCCCCCCTCGACCGCGTCGCGGCCACAGCCCGCCAGGTGTCGGGGATGGAGCTGGACACCGGCGACGTCGCCCTTGCCGTCCGGGTCCCGGCGCGGGACGTCGACGAGCGGACCGAGGTCGGCCAGGTCGGGCTGGCACTGAACACGATGCTGGACAACGTGGAGTCCGCCCTCACCGCCCGCCAGGAGAGCGAGATGCGGGTACGGCAGTTCGTGGCCGACGCGTCCCACGAGCTGCGGACGCCGCTCGCCTCCATCCGGGGGTACGCCGAGCTCACCCGCCGCGAGACCGAGCCGGTGCCGAGCACCGTGTCGCACGCCATCGGGCGCGTCGAGTCGGAAGCCCTTCGGATGCAGGAGCTCGTCGAGGACCTGCTGCTCCTCGCGCGCCTCGATGCCGGACGCCCGCTGGACCGCGAGCCGGTCGACCTGTCGCTGCTCGCCATGAACGCGGTGAGCGACGCCCACGCGGCATCCCCCGACCACGCCTGGGAGCTAAACCTCCCGGACGAGCCGGTCGAGGTCACCGGCGACCGCGCCCGGCTGCACCAGATCCTCGCCAACCTGCTCGCCAACGCGCGCACCCACACTCCCGCGGGCACCCGGGTCGTCACCTCGTTGCGACCGGAGGGCCCCCTCGTGCGGATCTCCGTGTCCGACGACGGGCCCGGCATCCCCGAGGTGCTGCAGTCCACGGTCTTCGAGCGCTTCACGCGCGGCGAGGAGTCGCGCAGCCGCGAGAAGGGCTCGACCGGCCTCGGCCTGTCGATCGTCGCGGCCGTCGGCCAGGCGCACGGCGGGCGGGTCGAGGTCGACTCGCGCCCGGGCGACACGACGTTCTCGGTGCTGCTGCCGGCGACCTGAGGGCGGCTCAGCCGGTCAGCGGCAGCTCGAACGCGAGTAGGTGCACGTCCGAGCGCGGGCTCCAGTCCCGTTCGGGCACGCGGACGAATCCGAGCCGCTCGTAGAGCCGGTGCGCCACCCCCATCCACGTCCCGCTGGAGAGCACGACGCGCTCGGACCCCTGCTCACGGGCCGCGTCGACGCACGCCCGGGCCAGCAGCTCGCCCACTCCCCGTCCGCGGGCCGCGGGGTCGACGGCGAGCATCCGCACCTCCACCTCACCCGGTCGGCACATCTCGACGAGCGGGCTGTCCGACGACACCACGGTGACCGTGCCGAGGAGCCGGTCGCCCTCCGCGGCCACGAGCAGCAGGGCGTGCCGGTACCGCTCCGGGGTGTCGGCCAGGTGCTCGGCATAGGGGTGGTCCGGGGTGACGACGCCGTCGGCCGCGTAGGCGGCCACGGTCAGACGCCCCACGTCGTCGAGCTCGTTCGCACGCGCCGACCTGATCCTCACGTTCACACCGAGATCCTTGCAGGTCGGCGCGCAGCAGCGCCGCCGGGGCACCGGCGTCGTCGCTCTGGCAGGATCAGGTCGTCCACCCCGACGGACCCGGAGCCATCGATGACGGATGCCGAACCCCGACCCCAGCCGCCAGACCAGCCCGGCGGCCACCCTGACCACGAGGGCTTCGCCGAGCGCGTGGAGCGGAAGACCGGCAAGACGGTCCAGGAGGTCTTCACCGTCCTGGTGATCTCGCTGACCGCCGTGCTGACCGCCTGGTGCGGCTTCGAGTCCTCGAAGTGGGGCGGCGAGATGTCCATCGCGTTCAGCCAGGCGAGCAGCGCGCGCATCCAGGCCGCCAGCGCCCAGGGCACGGTCAACACCTCGCGGCAGTTCGACCTCACCATCTGGGGCAGCTACGTCGAGGCCGTCGCCGCCGACGACACCCGGCTCGCCGACTACATCCGCGACCGCTTCACCAACGAGTTCCACGTGGCCTACGACGACTGGCTGGCCCACGACCGCGCCCTGCCGTCGCCGTTCAAGGAACCGTCCTACATCCCACCGGGGACCAAGGACTACGAGGCGCTCACCACCCGGGCCGACGCCAAGTTCCAGCAGGCGCTCGACAACAACGCGCAGGGCGACCGCTACTCGCTGCTCGTCGTCCTGTTCGCGCTCGTGCTGTTCTTCGCGGCGATGTCCGGCAGGGACTTCGCGGCATGGGTCTCACGGGCCTTCCTCGGCATCGCGACCGTCCTGCTCGTCGTGGGCGGGACCGTCCTCCTGACCTTCCCCGTCATCGTCTGACGCCGTCGCTGCACTGCCCGTCATCACCTGACCACCTCACCGGCGGCGCGTGACGGGCGGCCCGCCGGCGCGGGCCGCTTCGCCCGGTGGCTCTGGCCGGCACGACAGCGCCTCCACAGATGTCGCACAGGCGGGTCCGCGAGGGTTCTCCGCATGCAGACGGCCACGCTCCCCTCCGCCGCCTCCGACACCCACCTCGCTCCCGGCGCCCGGGGCGACCTGGGACCGGTCACCGGCTCCGCGCCGCGCGGCCCGGGGGGCGAGCGCCTACGACGTGCCGTCCTGGGGCCCGGGCCCGACCCCGTGTGGGCTCGACCCGGCCTCGTCGCGCTGCTCGTCCTCACCGCGGGCGCCTACCTCTACGGCCTCACCGCGAACGGCTGGGCGAACTCGTTCTACTCGGCGGCCGTGCAGGCCGGCAGCGTGTCGTGGAAGGCCTTCTTCTTCGGCGGCCTCGACTCGAGCAACGCCATCACCGTCGACAAGCCGCCTGCCTCGCTGTGGGCCATGGCGCTCTCCGTGCGGCTCCTGGGGCTCAGCTCGTTCGCCATGCTGCTCCCGCAGGTGCTCATGGGGGTGGGCACCGTGGCCGTCGTCCACGCCACGATGCGCCGCTGGTTCGGGCACGGTGCTGCCCTGCTGGCCGGACTGGTGCTCGCGCTCACCCCGGTGGCGGTGCTCATGTTCCGCTTCAACAACCCCGACGCCCTGCTGACCCTGCTCCTGGCCCTCGCCGTGTGGGCGACCCTTCGGGCAGTGCAGGCCGGGTCCGTCCGCTGGATCTCCCTGGCCGGCGTCTTCGTCGGGCTGGGGTTCCTCACCAAGAGCCTCCAGGTGCTGCTCGTGGTCCCCGCCATCGCCCTGGCCTGGATGCTGCTCGCCGACACCTCCGTCCGTCGCCGTCTCCTCGGGGGCCTCGCCTCCGCAGCGGCGTTCCTGCTGTCGGCCGGCTGGTGGGTCGCCGTCGTCGAGCTGGTGCCGGCGTCGATGCGTCCGTACGTGGGGGGGAGCCAGACCAACTCGTTCCTCGAGCTGACCTTCGGCTACAACGGCCTGGGCCGCATCGACGGGTCGGAGGAGGGCCGCGTCGGTGGTGGCGGCGGCCCGTTCTCGGCTGGCACCGGCCTGTTCCGGATGTTCGACACGTCCAACGGCGGCAACATCTCGTGGTTGTTGCCCGCCGCGCTCCTGCTCCTCGTGGCGGGACTCTGGTTCCGGGGCCGCTCCGTGCGCACCGACGGGCGCCGCGCCGCCTACGTCACGATGGGCGCCTGGCTCGTCGTCAGCGTCCTCGTCTTCTCGCTGATGGCCGGCATCTTCCACGAGTACTACACGGTGGCCCTCGCCCCGGCCATCGCCGCCCTGGTGGGCATGGGGGCCGGCGAGGCGTGGGAGCGGCGGCAGACGGTGCTCGGGTCGGTGGTGCTGGCCGGCGCCACCGCCACCACCGCCGTCTGGGCCTTCGTCCTCCTGTCCCGCACCACGGCCTTCGGCGGTTGGCTGCGGCTCCTCGTCCTCGGCCTGGGCCTGGCTGCGGCCGCGCTCCTCCTCGTCGTCGGCCGGGTGCACCGCCGGGCGGTGCCCCTCGTCGCCGCCGCGGCCGTCGTGTCCGGGCTCGCCGGGCCGGCGGCGTACGCCGCGGAAACGCTGACCACGGCCCACTCCGGCTCCATCGTCACCGCGGGACCGTCCACCGCTGGTCCGGGCGGCGGCACCGGCGGGCCGCCACCGGGCGGGGGCGCGGTCGCCGGTGGCCCGGGCCAGCTGCCCGGTGGGGGCACCGTGCCCACCACCCCCAACGGCACCGGACAGTCGTTCCCAAGAGGCACTGCAGGCGGCGCGACGGGACCCGGACAGGGCATGGGCGGGCTGCTGGAGGCCTCGGCACCCGACAGCGCAGTGGTCCGGGCCCTCGAGGTCGACGCCTCCGCCTACCGCTGGGTGGCCGCCACGGTCGGCTCGAACAACGCCGCCGGACTCCAGCTCGCGACGCAGCTGCCGGTGATGGCGATCGGCGGGTTCAACGGCTCCGACCCGTACCCCACGCTCGAGCAGTTCCAGCAGTACGTCGCCGGCGGCGAGATCCACTACTTCCTGGCCGGGGGCGGGTTCCGGGGCCAGCAGGGCGGCTCCGACGTGGCGGACCAGATCAACACGTGGGTGAGCGAGAGGTTCACCCAGGTGACGATCGGCGGCTCGACGTTCTACGACCTCACCCAACCGCTGGCCCAGGGCTAGCCGGCCGGCAGGTCGCCGCCCATCATCATCGCGTCCGGCGAGAACCAGTGCAGGTCGGCGTGGCCGGCACCGTCCAGCTCGACGACGACGTAGGTGAGCTGGTCGCCCGGGACCCGGCAGGCCGTCAGCACGCCGGTGCGGACCTGGGGCACGCCTCGCAGCGCACCAACCGACCGGCGAAGGCGTCGAGTGCGGTCAGGGCCGCGCTGAGGTCGCCCGCGCTGACCTCCTGCCCGGCGTAGGCAGGCACCGCCACGCCGTAGGCCTCGCCCATTCCGGGGTCGTTCACCCCGGGGTCCCAGGAGCCGCCGAAGCTCTCGCCCTCCGAGCCGAGGAGCCCGAAGGCGCCGAACGCCAGCATAGGCAGCGCCATGCTCGCCAGCTGCCCGAGGACGGCGACGCCGGCGAGAACCAGCGCGACGACGGCGATCGTCCGGGTGGTGTCGCGGGGTGCTGGGGGCGCCTGTGGCGCGCTGTAGGGAGGTCCCCCGGTGATGTTCATGCGCGGATCATGGCGCCACGGGGCGCACCGCGGAGGCGGAACGGCACCGGTCCCAGCCCGGTGTGGCACCGCGTCGACGAGCTCCTCACCGACGGCGCGGTCACGCGCCGGGACGGCGTCGAGCCCGCGGTGCCAGGGCGCCTGCTCGGCCGGGGCCGACCCCCGAGGGCCGCTTTGCCCGGCGGGCGCGGCGGCGGTTACCCTGTGCCACGTTGGAGGCGTCGCCTAGTCCGGTCTATGGCGCCGCACTGCTAATGCGGTTTGGGCTAACCGCCCATCGAGGGTTCAAATCCCTCCGCCTCCGCACACGGAAATCCCCCGGGAGCTTGCGACCGGGGGATCTTCCGTGTGCGGAGCAGGGGGCGATCCGAAGGGCGGACCGCAGGGACTCAGTGGTTCTCGGAGAGGCTCCACATCGTCCACAGCTCGGTGCGCATCCGCCGCGGCTGTCGGAGCGTGTAGACGATCGACTCGGCGATGTCGGTGGGTTCCATGAAGCTCCCCTCCGACGGGTCCTTGTCACCGAACCGCCCGTCGGCCGCCGCGAAGGCGGTGTTCACCCCGGCGGGCGCGATGACCGTCGTGCGGATGCCCTCGGACCTCAGTTCGCGGTCGAGGGCGGTGCCGAGGTTCACCTGGGCGCCCTTGGTGGCGGCGTAGACCGCCTCCCTGCCGCCGCCGATCATCAGCCCCGCGACGGACCCGATGATGACCACGTCACCGCCGTCGCCCTGCACACGGAACTGCCGCACCGCTGCCCGCGCCAGCCAGATGGTGCCCTTGACGTTGAGGTCCACCATCAGCTCGACCTGGTCGGCGGAGTACTCGAGCACCCCGCCGTAGAACCCGACCGCAGCGTTGGCGATGACCGAGTCGACCCGACCGAAGGCCTCGACCCCGGCGGCGACCAGCCGGTCGGCCGTGGGCTCGAGCCGCGAGTCACCGACGACGGTGACGAGGCGGTCCTCGCCCCACTCCTCACGGAGCAGGGCGAGGGACTCGTCACGCAGGTCGCCGGCGACGACCCGAGCACCGCACTCGAGCACGAGCCGTGCCGTCGCACCGCCGATGCCGCCTCCGGCCCCGGTGACGACGACGACCGTGTCCTGCAGGCTGCGCCAGTGGCCGTTCGAGGCACCGCCGTCCTGGTGGTAGGGAGCCATCACTTGATGGCGCCCATGGACAGGCCGCGGACGAGCTGCTTCTGGGCGACCCAGCCGGCGATGATCACCGGGAGTGCGGCGATGGTGGCGGCGGCGGAGAGGACGGCGAGGAACTGGCCGCGGCCGTCGACGAAGCTGCCGAGGAACGGTGGTGTGGTGCGGGCTGCGGAGCTGGTCAGGATCAGGGCGAGGAAGTACTCGTTCCAGGCGAAGATGAAGCTGATCAGCGCCGCTGCGGCGACACCGGGCAGCACGAGCGGGAGGGCGATCCGGAAGATCTCCCGCCCGAGCCCGACGCCGTCGACGCGGGCGGCCTCGATGATCTCGTAGGGCACCTCGAGGAAGAACGAGCGCATCATCCACACCGTCACCGGCAGGTTCATCGCGGCGTAGACCAGCGACAGCATGTAGATGTTGTCGAGGAGGCCGATCGTCTTGAAGATCATGAACAGGGGAAGGACGATCGCCGCGAGTGGCATGAACCGGGTGGAGATGAAGAACGACAGGGTGTTCTGCGGGTTCTTCGCGGTGCGGATCGACAGGGCGTAGGCGGCGGGGATGGCCAGGACCACGGCGATGATGGTCGAGGTGACCGCGGCGGTGAGCGAGTTCTGCAGGTAGCCCATCATCCCGCGGTCCATGGCTAGCTGGTAGCCCTCGGTGACCGGGGTGAAGAAGAGCTTCGGGTTGACCGAGGAGGCGATCGACTCGGGCTTGAACCCGTTGAGAACCATCCAGAAGACGGGGAAGAAGAACCCGAGGACCAGCACCCACGTGAACCCGGTGACCAGGCCGGACTTCATGCGCTTGCTCATCGGCTTCCTCCTGCCATGAAGACCTTGAAGACGGACTTGAGGGCGATGGTCGCGACGATGATCGTGAGGATCACCGTGACCACTCCGTAGGCGGCGGCCTGTCCGATGTCCAGGCCGATGAACGCCCGCTCGTAGAGCAGGTAGGCCAGGGTCTTCGTGCCGCCGGTGCCCTTGGTGAGGATGGCGATCGGGTCGAACACCTGCAGGATGATCACCGACCCGAGCAGTACCCCGATCTCGATGTACATGCGCAGGTGCGGCAGCGTGATCCAGGTGAACACCCGCCACGGCCCGGCCCCGTCGACGTCCGCGGCCTCGAGGATGCCCTTGTCCTGGCCCTGCAGCCCGGCCAGGAGGATCAGCATCATGAACGGGGTGAACTGCCAGGTCAGCACGATGACCACGGTCGCCATCGGGTGCTCGGTGCTCCACGAGACGACCGGCAGGTGCAGGGTGCGGAAGAGCCAGTTCAGCATCCCGATGTTCGTGTCGAACATCGAGTACTTCCAGATCAGCGCCGCAGCCGCGGGCATGATGAGGAACGGGGTGATCATCAGGGTGCGGGCCAGCGCCCGGCCCCGGAATTGCCGGTCGAGCAGGACCGCGAACAGCAACCCGAACAGCACCGCGAGGGTCACCGAGAACGCGGTGATGAGGACGGTGGCGACGATCGAGGGCCACAGGTCCCCCGAGGTCAGCGCGCTCGAGTAGTTGTCGAACCCCGCGAACTCCCGGTCGTCGGGGTAGAGCAGGTTCCACTTGGTCAGCGAGAAGCCGATCGTGGTCAGGAACGGGATCTGCGTCATCACGATGAGGAAGATGACGGCCGGCAGCATCAGACCGCGGTTGGTCCACAGCTGCTTGCGCTTGAGTCGCTTCTTGTCGGTCGCGGTCCAGGCCTCGACCTCGTCGAGCTCGGCCGGTTGGCGTGAGTTGTCGGTGCTGGTCGTCATGTCGGCACTCCCTCGTGCGACGTGCGGTGACTGGGTGGGGTGGTGAGGTGCCTGCAGTGCGCACTCGCCCGTGACGGGCGGTGGCGGCTGCTGGCCGAGGTGGTACGGGTGCCGGGTCCGGCTCGGAGGCCTGACCCGGCACCCGCGTCACGTGGGACGGCGCAGGCCTACTTCTGCTTGTCGCCGGCCGCCTGGGCGATGCTCTGGCACTTGCTCAGCGCGTCGTCGATCGAGCCACGGTTGGCGAGGTAGTCCGCCACGAGCTGGGCGCACTGGTTGCCGACGTCCTGGAACTCCGGGATGGACACGTACTGGATCCCGATGTACGGCTGCGGGTTGACTCCCGGCTGCACCGGGTTGACCGAGCTCATCACCTCGAGGGTGAGCGGGGCGTACGCCGCCGCGGCTTCCTTGTACTCAGGGATGTCGTACGTCGAGGTGCGCGAACCCGGCGGGACGTTGGACCAGCCGATCTTCTCACCGACGAGCTTGATGTAGTCCTTGCTCGTGGCCCACTTGACGAACTTGATCGCGGCGTCCTGGTTCTTCGTCGAGGACGGGACCGCAAGGTTCCAGCTCCACAGCCAGCCGGACTGGTCGGTCTCGACGACGGGCATCGGGACGTAGCCCATCTTGCCCTTCACCGGGGAGTCGTCCGCCTCGAGGAGTGACGCGGCGACGGTGGCGTCGGCCCACATCGCGGCCTTGCCCTCCTTCAGCGCCGTGAGGCACTCGGGGAAGCTGTAGGACACGGGGTCCGCCTCACCGGAGTCGTCGAGCAGCTGCTTGTAGAAGCCGACGGCCTGCTTCCACTCGGGGGTGTCGACGGTGGCGTTCCACTGCTCGTCGTACCAGTTGCCGCCGAAGGTCTGGATCACGGTGGTGAGCGGACCGAAGAGGTCGCCCCACCCGGGCTTGCCGCGCATGCAGATGCCGGACATGTCCTTGGTGTTGACCTTCTTGGCCGCAGCGGCGACCTCCTGCCAGGTGGGCGTGCCCGAGAAGGTCACACCGGCCTTGTCGAGGACGTCCTTGCGGTACATGAGGAACGAGGACTCCCCGTAGAACGGGACGGCGAAGAGCTTGTCCTCGTAGCTGTTGACGGCACGCACCGGGGGCAGGATGTCGTTGACGTCGTACGCGGAGTCGGAGGAGAGCGCATCGGTGAGGTCGACGAGCCAGCCGTTGGCACCCCACTGCGGGGTCTCGTAGGCACCGATCGTCACGATGTCGTACTGCCCGGCGCCGGCCGCGACGTCCGCGGTCACGGCCGCACGGAGGTCGCCCTCCTCCATCACCTGGAAGTTGATGGTCGTCCCGGGGTTGGCCGCCTCGTACTCGGACTTCAGGTTCTCCATGTCCTTCATCTGGGGGTTGTTCACCGTCGCCAGGTTGAGAGTGACGTTCCCGCCGGCGTCACCCCCCGTGCCGCTGTCACTGGAGACAGCTCCGGACGAGCACGCGGCCATCGCCATGGCGGACGCCAACGCCCCCGCTCCGAGCGTCAGCATGCGCTTGTTCGCAGACATTCCTAACTCCTTTGGTAGGTGCATCGTGGCTCCTGACGAGTCCCGACCGATGCGGTTGCGTCCGTCCGGCCCTCGCTCGCCCGGTCGGCGCCCGGTCGAACGACCGGGGGACGCTGACTGGAACTCCTGCGAATCTAGGGACGCCCTCCGGTCCGCGACAAGAGTCGTTACACGCCCACTTCCGATACTATTTTTCCGGCGCGGTCACTGACGACCTCAGGGCCACACCACGATGCCGCACGGTTGCGCGCCTCCTAGCAGGTGGGGTGTGACCCGAGCCACACAGGGAGATGACGATTTCGTATCGAAATGGTCTCGACCGGGCCGAGGGCTCGGTCCCGCCCGGGGCGCCGTCGCCCCACGACGCCCTGAGGTCGACGACGATGCCCGCAGCGCCCCGTCGCGAGATCATCCCCCCGCACCCGCAGACGTCGTTCCGTGCCCTCATGCACGACTTCCCGAGCGAGATCTGCGGGTGGGGTTCGCACCCCGAGTACGAGATCCACCTCATCACGAAGACCCACGGCAGCTTCATCGCCGGCGACCACATCGGGACCTTCGGACCCGGTCAGGTGAGCATCATGGGGCCGAACCTCCCCCACGACTGGGTCAGCGACCTTCCCGAGGGCCAGGTGGCGGTCGACCGTGATGCCGTCATCCAGTTCAGCGACGAGTGGTTCGATGCAGCGACGGAGCGTCTCCCGGAGCTCGGCGAGGTCTCGGACATGCTGCAGCGTGCGAGCCGCGGCATCGTCTTCTCGGGAGCCACCGCGTGGCGTGCCGCGGAGCCGATCCTCCACTGCGTCCAGAGCCGCGGGGTCGAGCAGCTGGGCCACCTCTTCCAGGTGCTCGCCCTCTTCGCGCAGGCGCCGCCGGAAGAGTACGAGGTGCTCGCCAGCGAGTGGCTGGGCAAGGCTCCCGACGCCGGCTCGCAGGAAGCCGTGGAGGCTGGCCTCACCTACATCTTCGAGAACCTCACCGGGGACATCCGTCTTGCCACGGCCGCGAAGCTGGCCTACATGTCGGAGCCCACCTTCTCGAAGTACTTCAAGTCCGCCACCGGCATGACGTTCTCGAGCATGGTCAAGAAGCTGCGCATCGCCCACGCCCGGAGGCTCCTCGACACCACCGACCACGCTGTCTCGCAGGTCGCGATGCTCAGCGGCTACCGCAACATGGCGAACTTCAACCGACAGTTCCTCGCCGAGGTCGGCACGACCCCCACGAAGTACCGCGGCCTGGAGACGGCGGACAAGCCCCCGCCCGAGCTGTTCAGCCTCGGCCGCCACGCCTCCACGGACTGAGGGGCCCAGCCGGCCCGCGGCCGCGCCCGTGCAGGGGGTGGCGCGACCGCGGACCGGGGCCATGGCGGCCGGCCCTCAGCCGAGGAGGGCGTCGACCGTCGCGTGCACGCCCCGCTCACGGAAGGACCGCCGCGCGTCGAGGAACGCCGAGCGGAAGCGCTCGTCGTCGGCGACCTCGCCGAAGAGGTCGCGCTGCTCCATGAAGGTGGCCGGGTCGTCGTCCAGGGCGGCGCTGCGCATGACGTCGGCCTTGACGTCGTCCGGCACCTCGCTGCCCGAGAGCTCGCCGGTGCCGATCAGCCGCCAGTACTCCGCCCAGGCCGCGCACATCGCGGCGCCGAGCACGACCGGGCGCCCAGCGGCCAGGTTGGCCCGGATGGCGGGGAGGGTGAACGTCGGCATCCGGTTGGAGCCGTCTGTGGCGAGCCGGACGAGGGTGTCGCGGATCCCCGGGTTCGAATACCGCTCGATGAGCGTGGCCATGTAGGCGTCGAGGTCGATGCCGGGCAGGTCGCCGAGGGTGGGCGCGGCCTCGTCGGCCATGTAGCGCCGGAGGAACGTGACGACGTGGTCGTCGCGCATGGCCTCGTGGACGAGGGTCTCCCCGAGCGGCGACGCGAGGTAGGCCAGCGCCTGGTGCGTGGCGTTGAGCAGCCGCAGCTTCATCAGCTCGTACGGTCCGACGTCCTCGACGAACTGGACGCCGACCTCCTCGAGGGCAGGCCGGCCGAGGGGGAAGTGGTCCTCGACGATCCACTGCGTGAACGGCTCCGCCGGCACCGGCCAGCGGTCCTCGACGGAGAACTCCCTGCTCAGGGCCTCGCGGTCGGCGTCGGTGGTGGCCGGGGTGATGCGGTCCACCATGCCGTTGGGGAAGACGACGTCACGGGTGATCCACTCGGCGAGCTCGGGGTCGACGAGCCGGGCGAGCTCGGTGACGGTCTGCCTGCAGACGTCCCCGTTGCCCTGGAGGTTGTCGCAGGAGAGCACCGTGAACGGCTCGCGCCCGGCCTCACGCCGGCGTCGCAGCCCCTCGACGATGTACCCGAACACGGTGCGGGGGTCGTCGAGGTGGTCGAGGTCGTGGACCACCTTCGGGTCCCTGGCGTCGAACTCGCCGGTGGCGGGGTTCTTCAGGTAGCCACCCTCGGTGACGGTGAGGCTGACGATGCGGACGGCCGGGTCGACCAGCCGGCGGTAGACCGCCTCGGGGTCGTCCGGGCCGAAGAGGTACTCGAGGGCCGAGCCGACGACCCGCGGCTCCAGGGAGCCGTCGGGGTGGCGGACCACGAGGGTGTACAGGGTGTCCTGCGCGAGCATCGCGTCGCGCATCACCGTGTCGTGCGGCATCACGCCCACACCGCAGATCCCCCACTCGGCTCCCCCTCCCAGAT
The DNA here is from genome assembly GCA_963726295.1 of uncultured Actinomycetota bacterium. Classification (GTDB taxonomy): domain Bacteria; phylum Actinomycetota; class Actinomycetes; order Actinomycetales; family Dermatophilaceae; genus DASSQJ01. Next base: position 40,429 of record CAVSBW010000013.1, on the reverse strand, counting down.
CCATGAGGGCGTCGAGGTACGCGGCCTCGTGCGAGCGGTGGAAGTTGCCGAAGCCGAAGTGGACGATGCCGACGCTCGCGGCAGCACGGTCGTACCCCGGGACGGGGATCTCGAGCTCCGACAGTCCGGCGCTGGACAGTGCGGTCACCGTGCTGGTCCTTTCACGCGAGGTCGAGGAGGCACCCAGTGGGATCCAACCAACACGCGCCCCGCCTTGGCGAGACCCCCGACGGGGTCGCGACGAGAAAGGATCGACTCTCGACGGAATTGCATTCCTCCGGGCTCCACGGCCGGACCCCCGGGGGAGGGAGCGGTCAGGAGCGGCTGCGTCGTCGGCGCCGCGGCCAGAGCCGGCCCAGCCCGTGTCGGAGCCGCCGGCGCAGCGCCGGCCGCGGGGCCAGGACGAGTCCCACGGCGATGAGCAGGGGGAGGCCCACGAGCACGAGCAGGTCGACGTAGGTGAGCACCGGCATGACGACGAGCTGGTCACGGGAGAGGATCAGGCTGCGGTCGATGCGCAGGCCGGACGCCTCGGCCACGACGTTGTAGCTGCCACGAGGCACCTCGGTGAAGCTCGCCACCCCGTTGACGAGCGGCTGCTCGACGTCCGGGGCGTCGGCACCGGTGAGCTTGACGGCGCTCCCGACCGGCCACCGGAACAGCCGGTCGACCACCTCGACACGGACGTCGTAGGCCAGCAGCGGGACGCGGACGACGTTGCGGTCGGCCGGGTAGAACTTCACCTGCGACCGGTTGACGACACTCGAGCCGGCGACGATGACGTCGTCTATCGAGTAGTAGATGCTGCGCTCCTCGAGCCCGTCGGGTCCGCGCAGCACCCGGCTGCTCGGCAGCCACACGGGGAGCAGGTCGGTGCGGGTGACGACCCTGCCGGTGCTCGATCGCACCGTGAACGACTCGATCCGCCGAGTCGGCAGCCCCGAGAACGCGAACGCGACCTCGGTCTCCATGCCGAAGGCGGCCTGCACGGTGGTGCCGCTGTTACTGACGAACACCCGATCGAAGACCGCGCGGCGGTGTCCTGGCAGCACGATGGGGTCCCCCGGCCCGGTGATGTCCCGGGCCGAGGTCAGCTTGCACACACGCACCCGGGCTCGCCCGGCACCATCCGTGACGACCTTCGTGCCGTCGATGTCGATCTCCGCCTTCGGCACGACCGGCACCGTGCTCACGGCCACGCGGGTCAGCGGCCGGTCCTCGGGGCATCTCGGAGCCGCGGCAGCCGTCGTGGGGGCGCCCGCCCACACGGTCGCCGCCATCGCCATGGCGAGCCCGGCTCCGAGCATCCGCTCACGCACGGCGCCTCCTCAGCCGGCGCCCGGCGAACCCGATGAGGCCGAGCGGCAGGAGTACCCCGACCCCGTAGGCGAGGTAGATGACCCGTTGCGGTGAGGAGAAGGTCTCCGGTGTCGCCCGCGTGTCGGCCAGCAGAACGGGAGCACGCGGCGGGGAGTCGAAGTCGAACGCCGTGAGGAAGTTGTTGGCCGCCGCGTCGCGCTTGGCCAGAGGCTTGACTCCCCAGTTCTCCTGGATGAACTTCAGACCCGATGTGAAGTCCAGGGTGGTGTTGTCGACGTACCCCTGCTTCGCGTACGGGCTCACGAGCAGGGCGGGCGCGCGGTAGCCGAAGCCGTACTTGTCGACCTTCGGTGGCACGACGTGGTCGTACCAGCCGCCCCAGTCGTCGTAGCTCCAGAGGAACGCCGACGAGTCCCAGGCCGAGCTGCGCATCAGGGCCGTGTGAAGGGTCCGGATGAACCGCTCCCCGGCCTGGATGCTGCCCGGCGGGTGCTCGCTCGCCCCCGAGGGGACCATGTAGGCCACCGACGGGAGCGTGCCCTCGGCGAGGTCGGTGTAGTACTGCTCGAGCGGCACGATCTTGCCGAAGAGCTCGGGGTCGTCGAGGTAGCGGCCGTAGGCGAGCAGCGGGGCCCAGACGACCTGGGCGCCCTTGTTCGCGTCGTCGACGGTCCGATAGGTGCGGTAGGTGATCGACGGGTCGTAGTTCTGCACGTAGAACTTCCACGAGACCCCCGCCTCCTCGAGCCGGTCGAAGATGGTGGGCAGGTCGCCGAAGCCGTCGGCGGGGATGCTGTCGCCCGCCGGGTTCCCGGGTCGCCCGGCCACCCAGTACATGTGGTTCCACACGCTGCCGCCGCCAGCCGAGGTGAAGAAGCGGTCGAAGAGCACGTAGTTGTCGGCGACGTTCCAGTAGTAGGGGAGGTCGCGGTCGTCGTAGTAACCCATGGCCTGCTTCGTCGGGTCACCCTCGTCGGCGAAGGCCTCGATGAAGCCGTCGTTCTCCCCGCCGTTGAGCTGGGCCCGGAAGACGTTCTGGGTGTGCCCGAGGTCGCCGATCTGGCTGCCGTCGATCCAGTACGGCTTCACGCAGTCACCGTCCGGCTCGTGGATCCGCACCGGCACGCATGTGTCGACGGGCAGGCCGTCGGCCCCGGGGTAGGTGCCGAAGTAGTTGTCGAAGCTGTGGTTCTCCTGCATGAGGAACAGGAAGTGCTTGATGGGGGTCGCCGTGGGGGTCTGGGCCGCGAGGTCGGGTGGCGGTGACGCGCCGTCCATCTGGGCGGCGCCCTCGACCACGCCGTCACCCGCCGCGCCTGCCACCTGGAGGTCTGGCACGGTGGACGGCGAGGTGGGGGCGGTCGACCCGGCCGCGCCGAACGCGACGGCGGCACCGATCCCGACGGTGAGGGCCAGGATCGTGCTCGGGTGGCGACGCAGGGAGCTCATGGGCGGACCTCGTAGACGATGATGATCGGCACCTGGGCCGGATTGCCGTCCGCGTCGGTGCCGGCCACCTCGTCGCGGTACACCTCGCGGCCGTTGTAGCGGTCGACGTAGCGCAGCACCGCGTCCGAGAAGAACTCGGACCGGGCGGCCGAGAAGCTGTCCCAGACGACGTACTGCACCTCGTTGCGCCGGATGGCGAGGTCAGGGTTGGGAATGGGGTCGTAGACCGGGTTGCGGTACAGCGGGTTCGGGCTCACCGACAGGCCGAGCGAGTTGCGGTGGCCGTACCACTTGATGATGTTCGACATGGACGGCCCGATCGTCATCATCGTGACGCCCTCGGGCACGTTCTCCCCGATCCACGCCCCGAGCTCGCGCCCGCCGGGGAGACCGCCGGTACCGGCGAGCGCCGTGTCGCGCTCGGTCGAGGTGATCTGCTGCACCGTGGGCACGAGCGAGATCGCGGTGACGACGGCCACCACGGCAACGGTCAGGAGCCGCGGCGCGTGCCAGCCCCGACGCTCCGCCCAGACCGGCCACTCGAGGAGCGACCGGGCGGCGAGCACGGCGAGCGGCGTGGCGATGGGAAGGAGGTACTGGTAGCCCTTGACCGGGAACAGCTCGAAGAAGGCGACCGGCACGACGATCCAGGTCCACAGCAGGGTCTCCCGCCAGGTGAAGCGGCGCCAGGCGAGGACGATGCCGAACAGCGCGGCGACGACCACGCCCCACCCGATCGCGGGCGGGACGACCGTCGGGTAGAACTCGAGGCCGTGGTTCGGCCGTCGGAACAGCTGGTAGGTGAGGAACGCCCCGCCGGTGGTGGTGGCGCCGGCGAGGCGGAGGGATGCGGGGTAGGCGGCCACGACGACGGTCAACGAGGCCGCGGCCACGACCACCCGCTTCCATCCGAGCCGCACCCCTGGCGACAGGGCGAAGAAGGCGAACGCCGAACCCGCGAGGATCACGGAGGTCTCCTTCGCGATGACCGACAGGCCGAGCAGCGCGCCCGAGGCGTAGAGCCACCGGTCGCCGTGGCGGTTGACGTAGCGCGCCGCGGCCCAGATCGACATGGCCACGAGGAATGCCTCCGGACCGTCGAGGAGCACCTGGCGGCTGACGACGACGTGGTAGGGCATCACCGCCACGAGCAGAGCCGAGAGGAGGCCGGCGAGCCTGCCGTAGAGCTCGCGGCCGAGGAGGTAGCCCGCGACGACGTTGGCCATCCCGAAGGCGACCGCGGTGAGCCGCGCGGCGATGTCGGTGACCCCGACGACCTCGAACACGAGCGACACCGTGGTGTGGAAGAGCAGCGGGTGCGCCCGGAAGACCGGGAAGAACGGGAGGGTCGCCGGGTCCCCCGCGATGCTCGCGGCCTGGCCGGCGTAGACCGCCTCGTCGCTGTTGAACCCGACCGCGTCGAGCTGCCAGCCGCGCACCAGGGCGGCGACGGCCAGGACACCCGCGAGGGCGAGCCAGTGGCCGCCGCGGACCCGGGGGAGGTGGGTCATCGTTCAGGACCCAGGTCTCGACCGGGTGGCTCGGAGGAGTCGGGCGGGGGCCGCTGGCTGTGCTTCGCGGCGCGCTCGTGGCCGTGCCGGGACGGAGGCTCCTCGTGGCTCGGGGGCGTGGGACCGTCGGCGTCGGCGTCGGCGTCGGCGTCGGCGTCGGCGTCGGCAGGGTCCCGGCGCCACCGCGACCAGACGAGGATGGCGCCGAGGATGGCCCCCATGATGAGCATGGCGGCGACACCGTTGAACCCGGACGCCGACGGCTCCGGGCTGCGGGGCGCGCTGGAGTCGAGGCTGGGGATCTCCGCGGTGCTCCCGGTGAAGGTCGAGAGCGCCTCGAGGGCGGCCATGCCGTACTTCTGGCTCGGCTCGACCTGAGAGTTCTCCGAGTACTCGTTCCACGAGATGAGGCCGATGGCGTCCGGCGAGGTGGCCAGGGCGACCTGCAGCTCGCGAAGCAGCGTGGCGTCCCCGTTGCGGGGGATGACGGTCTTACCGCCGACGAGCCGGGCGTCGAATCCCGGGGCGGCCGGTGCGACCCACAGCCCACCCTTCTCGTGCACGGCGTCGCCCATCTCCGCGAGCTTGCGCGGGTACCACTCCTTGAGGGGGTTGACCGAGGACCAGTAGTAGGCGTTGCCCTCGAAGACGCGCGAGGCGCGCTGCCACTCCTCCACCGACCGCGACGAGGCAAGGACGCTCAACCGGTCGCGGACGGGAGCCACGCACGCGCGCTGGTCGGCGCTGGAGAACTGGTCGGTGCCGGTCCAGATGACGATCGGCTTGTCGCCGTGCAGCTCGTAGACGGGATCGTTGCCGTAGTTCTGGGCCAGCCACTCGAGGTCGGCGCAGACCTGTCGGGTCTCGATCGGGCGGCGGGCGAAGTCGAGGCCCTGGTAGACGACGCCGAGGTGGAAGTCGGACTCGCGGGCGATCTCGGTGATTCGGCCGAGGCGGTCGTTGAGCTTGGGGGTGCCCTTCCACGAGACGAGGAAGCCGTCGATCCCCCCGGACTGCGCGAGCTCGACCTGCTTGCGCATCACCGCTCGCTCGTCCGAGCTGTAGGTGCCGGCCAGCGGCAGGTCCTTCTTCGCGCGATCCCAGGTCGACGGGTCGTACCAGATGTAGTAGTAGGCCCAGACCGGGATGGCGGCCCCGGCACCCCGGTCGACGGTGGTCGACGGTGAGCTGGGGGTCGCTGGCGGGCTCGGGCTGTCGACCGCGCCCGCCGGGGCGGCGAGGCCGAGGCCGAGGCCCCCGACCAGCACCAGTGCGGCGACGATCCCCGTCCGGCGCGGCGCCGGTGCCCCTCGTGGCACCCGCATCACGCCCCCACGACGAAGCAGACGACGAGGGCACCGGGCACGTCGCCCGTGTCCTGCTCGACGTGCGCCACCCGCCCCCCGCGCTCGCGGACCTGCCGCAGCAGCCGCGCGGTGCCGGTGGGGTCGGTGGCCGCGCTCCACCGGTCCCAGACCACCACCAGGGGTCCCGACGGAAGGTCGGTGAGGACGAGGTCGCGGTAGGCGGGGTTGAGCCGAGCCACGTCGGTGGCCGCCGGGGCGGTGGAGAGCACGGTGGCGCCGGGTCGGTAGTAGCGGACGACGTTGGCGACCCACGGCGCGGACGTCACCACCGTGGCCCCCGGCTCCCCGGCGGTCCACCGGGCGGCCTCCCTCACGCCCGGGACGCCTGAGGCCCCAGGAAGCAACGGTGCTGCAGCAGAAGCGGTTCCGGCGGTGACCACCAGCGCCGCCGACGCTAGGACGCCGGCCGCGACCGCCTGGGAACGGCTGCGGACCGCGAGGACGAGGGCCACGGCCCCCGCCGCGGCCAACGCCGCGAGCGGCACCACGGCGGCGAGGAGGTACGGGTACCCTGAGACGGGCCACACCGCGTAGAAGAGCACGGGTACGAGCACGGCGAGGGCCACGGCCAGCCCACCACGACGGCGACGCCGGAGGAGGACCCCGGTACCGGCGAGAGCGAGCGCGACGAGGAGGAGACCCAGGCGCGGCAGCACGTGGACAGAGTAGAACTCGAAACTGGATGTGCCAGTGCGTTCCAGCTGCCATCCCAGATACGCCGAGCCCATGTCCCACGACCCGCTCACGACGAGGTACGCGGGGTAGGCCGCGACCACCGCGAGATACCAGCCCGCGGCGCGCAGGAGCGTGCCCCGGCGCGCCCTCACGTCGCCGCCGAGCACGGCGAGGACCACGGCCGCGACCGTGAGGAGTGCGGTCTCCTTGGCGAGCGTCGCGACGCCGAGGCCGACGGCCGCCACCTCCAGCAGCCGGTCCGACCCTGTGCGTGCCGAGCGCACGACGAGGAGGAGACCCACCGCCGCGAGGGTGGCCATCGGCACCTCGACGAGCGCCTGCCGGGTGACATCGGAGTGGTACGGCATCACGGCGACCGCCGCTGCCGCGAGGACGCCCGCCACCCACCCGGCGAGCTCGCGCCCGAGGAGGCCCGCCACCACGACCGCGACCAGCCCGAGGACGACCGAGACGGTGCGCGGCCCGACCTCGCCCGCTGTCCCACCGGGGACGAGCTCGAGGAGCAGTCCGAACAGCGGAGGGTGCGCTCGTACCGCGGACCACGACGGGTCCCCGGCGAGCCCCATTCCCTGGCCGACGTACACGGTCTCGTCGCTGGAGAGGCCGAGGGTGCCGAGCCCAGGCAGCCGACGCGCCGCGGCCACACCCACGCACGCGGCGAGCGCCGCGGCGGCGAGCCACGGCACTCGGTCGTCGAGCAGGTGGTTCCCCCCGCGGGTACCGGACCGGCTCCTCGGTGAGCCGGCCCGGACCCGGGCAGGGTCAGGCGCTGCGGTGGGCGGCATACGGTACGTCCACCGCAGCCACGGCTCCACGGCGGTGCAGAAGGCGGCGCAGGCGCGCCGGTGAGTCGCGGACCTCGGCCGGCTCGGTGAACTCGGTCGACTCGGTCGACTCGTCGGCCAGGCGGTCGGCGGCGAGCACCGCGATGATCTCCTTCGGCCAGCCGAAGTCGTCGCGGGCGAGGCGACGCACGGCGATGACGTCGAGGGCCTCCCCGAGCAGCTCGCGCTCGCGCCGACGCAGCGCCTCGTAGTCCATCCCGGCCACGACCAGCGTCGGTGCCAGCGTGGCGAAGGGCGGGAAGCCGTACGCGTCGTCGGTGTTGTCGATGAGCTCGACGAGCGCGTCCTCGCGGGACACGTCGACCGTGCGGTTCTCGCCCCGCTCGATGATGAACATGTCCGTGACCTCGACCTCATGGATGACGTCGCAGAGCACCAGTCGGTCGACGTCGTACTTCGGCGGCGGCACGACGGCCTGGGTGACGGCGTTGAAGGTCATGATCGGCAGGTTCATCTGCGCCAGGCGCATGCCGAACAGGCGCCCCTCCTTCGAGTGCAGCCGGCTCTGCAGACGCAGCTTTCGCCACTCCGCCTTGGACAGGCCGCGGGAGTCGACGGCGAGCAGTGTGTGGTGGCTGATCGTCAGCGGCTTCGGGAAGCAGTGCGCGGTGCCGTTGGGCTCGAGGATCGTCATGTCGTCCGAGAGGAAGGTGGCGCCCTCCTCGCGGATCAGCCGCAGGATCGTCCCGGTCTTGCCCGTGTCGGTGCGTGCGGAGAGCATGACGCCGGTGTCGCCGAGCTGGACACAGGCCGAGTGCAGGAGCACCCGCCCCTTCGCTACGGCGAGGAAGCGCAGCAGCGCCTCGACGATGTTCGTGTAGAGCACGTGCGGCGAGTGCTCGAGCAGCGGGCCCGCGGTGATGCCGATGGTGTCGCCCATCTCGAGGCGGAAGTTCGCACCGAGCCCGCCGAGGTGCTCCTCGTAGAGCCGCTCGGACTTACCATCGGCGGTCAGCATGACGCTGCCGCGCATCCGGCCGACCCGCGCCACGTGGATCTCGATGTCGAACGGGCCGCGCGTCTGGAACGGGGTGAGGAACCACTCGAGCTCGGGGAGACGCGCCTCGGAGCCGATGGACGCGACACCCGGGACGACGTAGCGGAACGGGAAGTACCGCTGGGCCACCGTGCTCGCGGTGGCGGCCGCCCGCGTCGCCTCGATGGTCAGGGCCGGCTTGACCTCGACGGCCCGAGCGTCCGGCCCCGGCGGGACCGGTGTCGTGGGCGCTTCGGCGGCGGTCGTGGGGTTCTCGGTGACGGTCATGGGGTTGTTCCTCCGGAAGATGATGGCGTCGCTGACACCGAAGCGCAGCGCGAAAAGGACGAGGAGTGAGAGGACGTTGGCGACGAGAATTCCGACGTGCAGGCGCTCGACGAGGAGCGCCATGAGGGGGACGCGCAGCAGGAGGGTGGCGACGTTGACACCCACGAAGGCACCGAACCGCCGGCCGGGCCGGCGCGATGGTGGGACGGGTAGACGAGGAGCTCGAGCAGGCCCCAGTTCCACGTCGTCGAGACGAGGGTCGCGAAGACGGCGCCCCACGCGTAGTGGAGGTGGCCGACGCTCGTGGCCACCCATAGGGCCAGGGTGTTGACCAGCAGCCCGCTGGCGCCCACGGCGGCGAAGGAGAGCATCCGTGTCCACCGGCTCGAGGCGCGGGCCGAGATGGCCAGGCGGACGAGGAGACGGACCAGGCGTACGCACTCGGAGAGGCTGGCCTTGCTCTCCCCGGCGAAGCGGGTGCCGAACCTGAACGGCACCTCCGTCGTGCGCAGCGGGCCGGAGCGCACCGCGATCTCCAGGAGGATCTTGAACCCGTCGGGGCGCAGCGCGTCGAGGTCGATGGCCGAGCGCCGGACGGCGAAGAAGCCCGACATCGGGTCGGACACCTTCGAGAGGCGGCGCGGGAAGAACGCCTTCGTGAGCCGCGTGGCCCACGTCGACATCGCCGCCCGGCCGCGGCTGAAGCTGCCGGCGTCGCCCCCGTCGCCGCCGTAGCGGCTGGCGACCACGAGCTGACTGTCGGTCCGCTCACCCGCCGCGACGAGCTCGGGCACGAGCTCGGGCGGGTGCTGGAGGTCGGCGTCCATGACGACACACCACTCGCAGCGGGCCAGTCGCAGCCCCGCCCGGACCGCGCCACCGAGCCCGTCGCCGCGGTCCCCGGGCTCCCGGTGGTGCACACGCACCTCGACCGGGAGCTCGTGGGCCAGAGCGCGGACCACCTCGGGTGTGTCGTCGTCGCTGTCGTCGACGAAGAGCACCTCGCTGCCCTCCGGCAGCGAGGGGACCAGCCGGCGCAGCAGCTCACGGATGTTGCCGCTCTCGTTGCGCGTTGGGACCAGGACGGATGTGGCCAGGGCCAGGCGCCCGTCCGGAACCGCCGGGGCCGCCAGGGCCTCGGCCAGATCCCCAGGTGGCGACGGCGCCGACACTCGTCCCGTGCTGGCGGGCTCCGACGCCGAAGCGCGTCTGGCCCGCCGGATGTCGATGATGGTCACCTAGGACCACCTCCTCCGAACGGGAGGGGAAGTGTCCTGGTTCGCTCGTGTACGCGTCGGGACGGACCAACGACGTCGCACGGCGGCCGAGCATGCCTCGCCCGCTCTGCACGCTCACCGCCGACCTGGCCCTGCATCCCCGGTCGTACCGGTGAACAATCGGTGAACCTACAGGCAACGGCGGGCGACCGACACGGCTCGATCGGGCCATCTTTGCAAATCATCCGACCGGGCCATATCGCTACCCGGCCCGGTGATCTAGCGTCGGGCCTGAGGTTCGGCAGGGGACCTCGACCACTCAGGTCGCCTCGTCTCCGTCAGACGAAGGTCACCCAACGCGTGGCTCCGAGTTCGCTTGCGACAGAACCAAGTCCATGCGCGCCGCTGGGCGCGGCAGAGAAGGTGCCACCATGGGGTGGAGAGCAGAGCGATCGAGTTCACGGCCGGCGCATCGGCGAGCTTCGTTCCCGGGTCCGAAGGGATGGGCCCTCTCGCTCGTGATCGCGACCCCCCGCCTCTCGAGCCGCGAGAGCGGCTTCGGACCGGAGCCACACCTCACGCTGTGACAGGTCCCTCGTGGCCGGCACCCCAGCGGTGCCGACCACGACGAGGAAACCACCACATCAACGACGAGTGAGGGCCCCCGACATGACGACGTCCCAGCAGCGACGGCGCACCACCACACTCTCCCTCCTCGCTGCGCTGGTCGTCGTCCTCGCGCTCGCGCTCGCGCTCGCACCCCAGAGCCGGGCGGCCACCTCGACGTGCAGCACCACCGTCCAGTCGGGATGGAGCGCCTCCGTGTGCCTCGCCGTCAGCGGCACCGGGACCCTCACCGGTCCCGTGACCGTGGCGTCGACGGTCGACGTGAGCAGCAACGGGCCACGCGTCGCCAAGCTCGAGTACACCCTCCGCGGCGTCTACCTCCTCACCGACTACCAGGTGCCCTACACATACACCCTCGACACCCGCGACTTCGTCGACGGCGCGGCCGCGCTCTCGGTCGTCGCGATCTTCCGCGACGGCAGCACCTCGTCGCCGGCGACGGTGAACCTCACCTTCGGCAACGGCGTCAAGCAGACCCCCAAGCCCACCGGCTCCTTCACTCCGCCGACAGCCCCGGTGGCCACGAAGACTGCTCCCCTGCAGCTGGCCGCGGTCGGGGACGGCGCGGGCGGCGAGCAGGCCGCCACCGACGTGACCGCGATGATCCAGACGTGGAACCCGGGCCTTTTCACATACCTCGGCGACGTGTACGACAACGGGACGATCACCGAGTTCAAGAACTGGTACGGCGACAGCAGCCACTGGTACGGGGCGCTGCGCCCCATCACGGCGCCGGTCGTCGGCAACCACGAGTACGACAAGGACGCCAAGGGCAACTACCTCGCCGACGGGTACTTCCGCTACTGGAACAACATCCCGCACTACTACAGCTTCAACGCCGGTGGCTGGCACTTCGTGGCGCTGGACTCGACGTCGCAGTACGGGCAGACCGACCCCGGTACCCCCCAGTACTCCTGGCTCCAGCAGGACCTGGCGGCCCACCAGGGCCAGTGCACGATCGCGCTCTGGCACCACCCGCTCAACAGCATCGGTAGCGAGGCCCCCGCTCAGCGGATGTCGGCGATCTGGTCGCTGCTCGCGCAGAACAAGGTCTCCCTCGTGCTCAACGGGCACGACCACCAGTACCAGCGCTGGGCCGCCCTCAACGGCAACCAGCAACCCGCCGCCTCGGGCGTCACCGAGATCGTCGCCGGTGCCGGTGGCCACTCCAGCCAGGGCATCCAGAGCAGTGACGCCCGCGTGGTCACGACGGTCCAGGCCTACGGTGCGCTGCGCATGCAGGTGTACCCGGACCGGGTCGACTACACGTACCGCACTCCGGACGGCTCGACCGGGAAGGTGCTCGACAGCGGGTACGTCGGCTGCACGAGCCTGCCTGCCGACACGACCACACCGACGCCCCCTGCCTCGGTCTCCGCGACGCTGAACCCCCAGAGCTCGTCGACGTACTCGGCGAACCTGGCCTGGCCGGCCGGCGACGACAACCGCGGTGTCGCCCAGTACCGCATCCGCGCCAACGGCGCCGTCATCGCGACGATCCCCTCGGCGAACCTCACCTACCTGGCCAAGGGGCTCACGGCAAACACGAGCTACTCGTTCACCGTGTCCTCGCTCGACGCCGCGGGCAACGAGTCCACCCCGTCACCGTCCGCGACCCTGCTGACGCCGCCACCCCAGCCGGTGACGTTGACCGCGACCGCCACGGCCGACGCGTACACCTCGGACCAACAGCCGACCCGCAACTACGGGCGGAGCAGCTCGCTGCGGATGGACGTCGACCCGCTCAACGAGGCCTACGTCCGCTTCGACGTCGCCGGGTCGTGGGCGCACGTCACGAAGGCGACCCTGCGGGTCTACGGCAACCAGAAGTCGACGACCGGCTTCACGGTGCGGACCGTCCCCTCCACGTGGGACGAGTACGCCCTGACAGCGGCCAACGCCCCCTCGACCGGGGGCGCGGTGGGCTCGAGCGGCGGCTACTCCGGTGGGTGGGTCGACGTCGACGTCACCTCCGCGGTCGCCGGCAACGGCGCCTACTCGTTCGTGCTCTCGACCGGCCAGAGCACCGCGTTCACCATCGGTAGCCGGGAGTCGTCCCAGCCGCCGCAGCTCATCGTCGAGAGCGAGCCGCCGCCCGACACGACGGCGCCGACCACGCCGACCGGCCTCACCGCGGTGGCACCCGCGCAGGACCACGTCAACCTCGCGTGGAACGCGTCCACCGACAACGACTCGGTCGACTCCTACACCGTGTACCGCAACGGCACCGCCATCGACTCCGTGCCGGGTTCCACCAGGAGCTACACCGACACCAACGTGCAGGCCTCGACGACGTACACGTACGCCGTGGACGCCGTGGACCCGACGGGCAACCGCTCGGCCAAGTCCGCCACCGCCTCCGCGACCCCGCCCGACGAGACCCCGCCCGAGCTCGTCGACGGTGTCGACGCGGTCCTCACCGGGCCGACCTCGGTCGGCGTCCGGTGGGGTGCGGCCACGGACAACGTGGGCGTGACCTCCTACACGCTCCAGCGCAACGGGACGACGATCGCGACCCTCCCCGCGTCGCAGACCTCGTTCGACGACACCTCCCTCACGCCGGGGGCGGACTACACGTACGCCGTAACCGCCAGCGACGCGGCCGGCAACCGGTCCGACGCGATCACGGCCTCCGTGACCGTCCCCGCCGGCGGTGGTGACAACCCGCCGTCGACACCGACGGACGTCAGCGCGACGGCCACCGGTGAGACGGCCATCAGCGTCGAGTGGACCCAGTCGACGGACGACACGGGGATCAGCGGCTACGAGGTGTTCCGCGGCAGCACGTCGATCGGCCTCATCGGGGCCTCCGGCGACGCCTGGCTCGACAGCGGGCTGACACCGAACACGTCCTACTCGTACTCGGTACGCGCCATCGACCTCAGTGGCCAGTACTCGCCGCTCTCCAGCCCGCCGGCCACGGCGACGACCTGGGCCGTGGACACGACCGCGCCCACCGTCCCCTCCGGGGTGACGGCCACCGGCGCGAGCACGACCTCGATCCAGGTGGCGTGGACCGCCTCCACCGACAACCGCGGCGTCGCCGGGTACCGCGTGTACCGCGACGGCAGCGCGGTGGCCGACGTCGACGCCGACACGACGACCTGGACGGACAGCGGCCTGGTCACGGGATCGACCCACGGCTACCAGGTCGACGCCGTCGACGCGGCAGGCAACCGGTCCGCCGAGTCGGCCACCGTCAACGGTCAGACCCAGGTACCCGCTCCCACGACCACGACCTTCACCGTCGACGCGGACGCGTACACCAACTCCGGGTCACCCAACTCCAAGTACGGCAGCGCCACCTCGCTGCGGCTCGACGGCGACCCCGAGGTCGACAGCTGGCTCCACTTCACCGTGAGCGGGCTGCAGCCGACGATCACCAGTGCCGTGCTTCGGATTTACGCCAACCAGAAGAACGCGTCCGGATTCGACGTCCACACCACGGCGACCCCGTGGAGCGAGTCGACACTGACGTTCGCCAACGCCCAATCGTTCGGCCCTGTGGCCGCCACGTCGGACCCGACGACGGTGAGCGGTTGGGTCGAGGTCCCCGTGGCAGCGGTCGTGACCGGGAACGGCGACGTCACCCTCGTCCTCACCCAGACCGGCCCCACCGCGGTCTCCTACGCGAGCCGGGAGCTCGGCGGCGCCACCGCGGCGCAGCTCGTCGTCACCTCCGGCTACTGACGGCCCCTCGCTGCGCAGGCGGGGCCGTCCCACGGAACGGCACCTCGCCCGAGTGGACCCTGCCCCTCGGGCGAGGTGTCCCACCGCCCTGACGGTCTCGCGTGGTGGGTCGCCGCGTGCGATGTCGCCCGCGTCGGCTTTCATGGAGGCATGAGAGCCCGCCTCGCCTGGACCGTCGCCGCCGTCCTCGTCGTCGTGGTGGGAGCCGGCGGCGGGCTGTGGTGGTGGCGCCAGCAGCAGGACGCACGCGATGCCGCCGCCAGCGACGCGGCGCAGGCGTACGCGAGTGCGTGGACCGGCAGGGACCTCTCCGCCGTGCCCTTCGCCGACGACGCCGCCGCCAAGGACTACGCCGCGGCCAAGTGAAGGGCCTCGGCGACGCCGAGGTCACCGCCTCCGTGCAGGACGTCTCGCGTGAGGGCGGGGCGGCGGGGGGGCAGCTCGACGTCACCTGGACGCTGCCGCTCGGTGTCGAGTGGTCCTACACGGTGCCGGTGTCGCTCGTCGAACGCGACGACCGGTGGCTCGTCACGGGTCCGGGGCAGGGCACCGAGTGGGCGCCTGGCCTCGGGGCGGGACAGACGATGACGCTCGAGCGGACCTCCCCGGCGCGAGGAGACCTCCTCGACCGGGCCGGGCGGCCACTCATGCCCGAGGGCACGGTCTACGTCATCCAGCTCGACCCGGTGCAGGCCACGCCGAGGTCGGCCGCCGAGCTGGGCCGGGTCACCGGGGTCGATGGGCTGGTCGACGCCCTGGCGAAGCGCACGGCCGCCTCGTCGCAGGCGCCGGTGCCCGTCATCACCTACCGCAAGGGCGACTACCAGGACCGGAAGGCGCGGCTCGACGGGATCGACGGTGCCTTCGTCACGGAGTCCACCCAGCCGCTGGCACCGAACCGCAGCTTCGGCCAGCCGCTGCTCGGCAGCTACGGGGAGGTGACCGCGGAGGTCGTCGACGGCAGCGACGGACGGTACGTGGCCGGTGACCGCGCCGGACTCAGCGGCCTCCAGCGGCAGTACGACCCGACCCTCTCAGGCCTGCCGGGCCTCCGGGTCGTCACCAGCACCGAGGCGACGCTGTTCGAGCACGCCCCCGCCGACGGCGGCGACGTGACCACCACCCTCGACCCCATCGTGCAGAAGGCGGCGGAGGACGCGCTGGCGGGCGCCGACACCGACCAGCCGGCCGCGCTCGTCGCCGTGGACGTGCCCAGCGGCGAGGTGCTGGCCGCCGCCAACAGCCCGACCAGTGGGTTCGACCGGGCCGTCACCGGCCGCTACCCGCCGGGGTCGACCTTCAAGGTGGCGACGACCTACGCCTACCTCATCAACGGCGTCACGACCCCGGACTCCGTGGTGGCCTGCCCACCCACGGTGACGATCGACGGCAAGTCCTTCCGCAACTACGACGGCGAGTCGATCCCCGGCCGGCCGACCTTCTTCGAGGACTTCACCCACTCGTGCAACACCGCGTTCGTCGGGCTCAGCCCGAAGCTCGGGAACGACGACCTGCAGACCGCGGCGAAGGCCCTCGGGGTCGGGGCGGACTGGGCGGCGACCGTCGGGGTCGACGGCGCGTTCCAGGGGAGCGTGCCGACGAACACCGGGGGCACCGACACCGCCGCCGCCGCCATCGGACAGGGCCGTGACGAGGTCTCTCCGCTGGCCCTGGCCGTGATGTCGGGGAGCATCGGCCGCGGCACCTACGTGGCGCCGGTGCTCGTACGCACCGAGGACACCCCGAACCCGCGCCCGGTGCCGCTGGACGGTCGTGTCGTCGGGCAGATCCGGTCGATGATGGCCTCGGTGGTCTCGGCGGGCACGGCCACCGACCTGCGTGGCACCCCCGGTGGGCCGGTGCGCGGAAAGACCGGGACGGCGCAGCATGGCGAGGACCGCAGCGTCGACCCCTACGTGTGGTTCACCGGGTACCAGGGCGACGTCGCGTTCGCGGTGCTCGTCGAGGGCGGGAAGAGCGGCGGCACCGACGCGGCACCCGTGGCCAAGGCCTTCCTCACCACCCTCGCTCGCTCCTGAGCAGGCAGGGACGACGACGGCCCCCGCCCGGTCGGGACCGGGAGGGGGCCGTCGGTGAGGACTCGGCGTCAGACGGGACGGACCTGGTCGGCCTGCGGACCCTTCGGACCCTGAGTTACCTCGAACTCGACGCGCTGAGCTTCCTCGAGGCTGCGGTAGCCCTGGACGTCGATGGCGGAGTAGTGAACGAACACGTCGGGGCCACCGCCTTCCTGGGCGATGAATCCATAGCCCTTCTCGGCGTTGAACCACTTCACGGTGCCCTGTGCCATGTGGGGAGAACTTTCTTTCCGTGCGGATCTCGGCCGGCGCACTTCACCCCGGCCGTGGATGCGACTCCAGCCCCCCTCGGGCGAGTCCGTGCACGACCTACGAGGTACTGCGTGTTGCAACCGCAGCGAACTTAGCAGAGAGCGGCGTCCCGCGCCCTCCGAGGAGAAGGGCGTCCACAGGCCGGTCGACCTGCGGCGACCCGGCCCGCTCAGCCGGTCGGCGCGCGCACCGTGAGCACGTCGCAGGGCGCCTCGAGGACCAGCTGCTGGGCGGTGGCGCCGGGCAGCAGCCGGCCGTGGACGGGGCGCGGCCGCATGCCGATGACGAGCAACCGCGCCCGGGTCTCGGTGACCGCGTGGAGCAGCTCATCGCCGGGCACGCGGGTGCCGCTGCTCCTGCGGACCTCCCCCGGGAACGGTTCGGCGGCGAGCCGCTGCTCGACCGCTGCGAGCTCGTCCTCGAGCGCGGTCGAGGGGCCTCGCGGGCCGCCCCCCGGCGCCGTGACCCCCACGACGACAAGTCGTTCACCGGTGCGCCGGGCCTCGCCGACCGCCACCTCGAGGGCGGCGTGTCCCTCGGGACGGAGGACGTAGCCGACGACGACGGTCACGGGCCAGTCGTATCCGTTCGCTTGCGCGGTTGTCAACGAGTCCGGTACACCTCCCTGCGTGGACCCGACAACGATGTCAGCGAGGCGGGCCCGGGCCACGATGCGCGAGGTGGCGGCGCTGGCGGGGGTGAGCCTGAAGACGGTCTCGCGCGTCGTGAACACCGAGCCGGGTGTCTCGCCGGCCCTGCGCGAGCGGGTGTCGCGGGCGGTCGAGGCCCTCGACTACCGGCCGAACCTCGCGGCGAGCAGCCTGCGCCGCAGCGGCGACCGGCCTCGGGTCATCGGCGTCCTCGTCCCCGACCTCGGAGACCCCGCGGCGGGAGAGCTCCTGGCAACGGTCGAGGACGCCGCTCGGGCGCACGCGACCAGCCTCGTCGTCGCGTCCGTGGGCCACGCGCGAGACCGCGAGGAGGAGCTGCTCCACGACCTGGTCACCCGGCGCGTCGACGGCATCCTGCTCGTTCCCGGCGCGGCGGGCCAGGAGCACCTGCGCCCGGAGCTGCGCTCGGGCACTCCCGTCGTGGTCGTCGACCGGGTACCGCGGGGAACGTCCGCCGACTCGGTCGTCATCGACCACGCAGCCGGGGCGCGCGAGGCCGCGCTGCACCTGCTGAGGAGGCGCCACCGCCGCATAGCGGGGCTCTTCCACGAGGTGCCGGAGGCGGTGGCGCGACAACGGCTGGAGGGGTTCACCGCCGCCTTCGCGGAGAGGGGGCGGCGGCTGCGGGCCGAGCTCGTGGTCACCGGTTCGCAGTCGCGCGACGACGCGGCATCCGCCGTGGCCCGGCTCCTGGAGGCGGACGACCCGCCGACGGCCCTCGTCACGGCCGGACGGGAGCAGACCGTGGGAGCACTGCGGGCGCTGTCCGAGCTCGGTCGGCGGCGGGCCGTCGCGCACGTGGCGCTCGACGACCTCGACGGCGCGCCGTTCCTCGACCCGCCGCTCACCGTCGTGCGATACGACGTCTCGCGGCTCGGCGCGGTGGCCGCCGACATCCTGCTCGAGCGGATCGCCGGGCGGAGAGGGCGGGCACGACGGGTCGTCCTCAGCCCGTCGCTGGTCGAGCGTGGGTCGGGGGAGCTCCGGCCGGGGTGAGCGCCGGGGCCCGGGGGGCGCCGGGGACGCAGCCGTCGTCAGCGGCGCAGGTGCCGGCCCGCAGGAGCAGGTAGACGCCGAAGAAGATCAGCCCCAGAGAGATGACGGCGAGCGCGTACTGCCCGGCGGGTTGGTTCTGCAGCCAGTGCATGGCGCCGTCGATGCCCGTGGACTCCCCCGACCGGTTGGTCCAGGCGGCGAGGAGGAAGAGCAGGCCGACGAGGGAGAAGGCCATCCCGCGCGAGACGAAGCCGATGACGCCGACCCAGGTGAGGGTGCGGCCCGGGTGCCGGGCGAGGTCGACGAGGAAGTCACGGGAGAGACCGGACCAGATGCTGAAGAACCCGACGGCGGCCACGGCCAGGCCGGTGAGCACGACGAGGACCGGGCCGGCGGGCATCGCGAGGAGGGTCCGCGTGATCTGCACCGTCGACTCGCGGCTGGTCTGCCCGGTGCCGATGGCGAAGGCGACGGCGCTCCACGCCACCGTGGCGTAGGCGATGCCGTCGGCGGCGTGCTCGAGCCGCTTCCGCCCGTTCTCGCAGTGCCGTCCGGTGAGGGCGCGGGCGAGGTTCCACACCGTGACGACCACGAAGCCGACTGCACCCACCCAGAGGGCCGCCCGCCCGCCGAGGGTGCTCGAGATACCGGTGAGGGCGCCCGACTCGTCTGCGGTGCTTGTGCTGCGACCGACCCAGACGAGCTGGAGCCCGGCCCAGCCCATCGCGGCATGCAGGAGGCCGTCGAGGGCGAAGCCCAGCCGGGCGCCGGTGCTGACAGCGACGTTCGTCTCGGCGACCTCGGCGACGTGCGTCGTCGCCTCGATGACGGGCGCGGCCGCCTCCGAGACCGCCTGAGCCCGCTCGGTGGTGGCCTCGACGATGTCGTCGGTCCGCTCGGACACCCGGCCCACCGCCGCGGACGCGCCCTCGCGAAGCGCCTCGACGACCTGCCCGGCAGACCCGAGGGCGTCGCCGACCGACTCCACGGCGTCGGGCAGCGGGTGCTCGCCGGTGACCTCGCCGCCGACGGGCACCGACCGCCGGTCGGGGGCACCGCTCACGGGCTCCGACGGTACTGGCGCCGAGAGGTGCCGAGGCCCCGGGCGCACAGACGTCGCGCAGTCAGCGATGGGGCGGCGGGGCCCGGTCGACGTTGACGGTGGGGATGCCGACCCCGGCCCGCGCGATGACGGCCAGCGACGACTCCCGGCCAGGGTTCGACTCGCGGTGCACCGTGAAGGCAGGAACCTGCACGTAGTCACCGGCCACCGCGTCGACCCAGCCCTCGACCCCCTCGCACTCCAGCCGCAGCACGCCGTGGACGACGTAGAGCATCGAGGTGTTCGAGTCGTGGTGGTGCCATCCGGAGACGGCCCCGGCCTCGGTGACGACCTGGCCGGCCCAGAGCCCGGGAACCTCGAAGGCGCGGCGGCGCAGCATCCCGGACGTCGGGTCGGCCTCGAGGAGCTCGGCGTCGCGGACCACTCGGACGGGTTCGGGATGGTGGTCCATCCCTTTACGCTAGCCCGCCCGCGGGCAGTTCCGGCAGGGCCCGGCGCAGTTCGGCAGGGCCGGGGACCGCATCTTCGGCCCGGCAGGAGGACACCCGTCCGCAAGGCTATTGGTTGCTTCCCCCTGGCGAGCAACCAGACGGGCGGCATGTTTGCACCGCCTCAGGAAGCAAGCATTCCGTTCGTCTGGTTGCTCTCCCTGGGGAAGCACACCGGAGGCGTGGAGCAAGGGTGCACGGCCGGGCGGGCGGTCTGGCACGCGCCGGGCGCGAGCGGAGGGCGTGGGATTCGAACCCACGATGACGTTGCCGCCATAGCGGTTTTCAAGACCGCCGCACTAGGCCACTATGCGAGCCCTCCTCGCCCGGGTCGGCCCGGGCGCGCACCAAGGGTATTCCGGATGGGTCGTCACCGCCCGGGCCCCGGCCGGCGGCGGCGGGTAGGGTCGGAGGCCGACGAAAGGAGCCCCCATGGGCAAGCTGTCCTTCATCGCCGGTCTGGCCGCCGGCTACGTCCTCGGGGCGAAGGCCGGGCGCCAGCGCTACGAGCAGATCGCCCGCACCTCCGGCAAGGTGTGGAACTCCGACCCCGTGCAGACGCAGGTGGCACGCGGCAAGGAGGCGGCCAGGACCAAGGCGGCCCCGGTCGTCGCCGACATGGTCGCCGACGCCGCCCGCGCCACCGGCGAGAAGCTGCGTCAGGGCCGGACGATCGCGTCCGAGGCCGTCTCGGGCCACGATGACCCGCGCCCGTCGGACGCCACTGCGGCCGAGAGAAATGCAGACACGGGTGCCACGGGCGGGGCCACCGCACAGGAGCACACCGACGCCTGGTCGGCTGCCACGCAGCCCACGAGCAGCGGCTCCGACTGACCCCGATCGATGACGGCGCCCGCCCCTCCGCCGGGCACCGTCATCGCGTCCGAAGGGGACTGAGCCGGTCGCACCGCCGGCGCCCCCTGCGGCGCCCCGGGCGTCCCCTGCCGACGACCGGGCGGTGCGACCGGCTCTTCCCCGTGTGCGGGACCGGCTCCGCGACCCGGCACCGGGCCGCGGCTACCCCACCGGTCCCTCGGCCCGGGTGACTCGCCCCTGAGCTCGAGTGATCCCGGTGCCGTGGCTCCGAAGAGGTCCACGTGGAGAAGGAGGACCCACCGGCCGGCCTGATACACCGGCCCCGACAAAGTTCCGCGGAACGGCCGACTCGTGTATCAACGGCGCGACTTCTCGCTCCTGTTCAGCGTCGATGATCATCACTACGCTGGCCGAGCGGGGACCCCAAGCCTGGACCGGCCACAGGAGCGCGCGATGGACCCGAAGGACCCTGCCCCGGGCGAGAGCATCCCCGCCGACGGCGGTGCCGGCGCGGACGCGACCGCCCAGGGTGCTCTCGACGGGGGCAACTTCGGCGCCCAGCCCCTGCCCCCGGTGTTCGGCGTGCCGGAGACGGCGCTGCGCCGCTTCAGGGCGACCGTGCTCGACCCGGCCACCGCCTCTCGCGTGGGTGACGAGCAGGTCGTGCGCCCGGTGGCGTACGTCGCGCACAAGCTCTTCGTCCCCGGCCTGACCGGGCCACAGCTCGAGAGCTCGAGGGCGCTGCTGGACCAGGTGGCCGACGACCTCGAGTTCAGCTACACCATCGAGCGGGGGCGCGCCGCGGCCGCCGCCGAGGAGTACGGCTACCTCGAGGAGCTCGGGCGGTCGACGCACAGCGTCGTCGTCATCAAGGCCGACGGCAAACGCGTCGGGCCTCCGGTCGACGCCTGGGACGTGATCCAGCGGGCCCGCCACATCGACAAGGACGCCGCAAAGGGCTGGAGCCTTGACCACGTCCTCATGTCCTCGGGGTCCCTGGGCGGTGTGGGCTACATGGGCGGCGCGGGGTACATGGGCGGCGCGGGGTACATGGGCGGCGCGGGCGGGGCCGGAACGGCCGACGGCCGGGGCCCGGTCAGCCTGGAGATGGCGGTCCCGGTCGCGGGCGATGGCCCGACGCCCGTCGTGGCGATCCTCGACACCGGAATCGGCAAGCACCCCTGGTTCGAAGGGTCAGGCCTCGTCGACGCGGCGCCGACGGTCGGTGGGCAGCCGATCGGGTTGCCGGCCAGCGAGACCGGGAACCCTGACGGCTCCGGGGTGACGATCGACACCGTCAACGGCACCCTCGATGCGCTCGGTGGTCATGGCACCTTCATCGCCGGCATCGTCAGGCAGCACTGCCCGGAGGCCCGCCTCGTCATCGTCCCGGTCATGTACGGGGACGGCGCCGCTGAGGAGGCCGACGTCGTCGACGCCCTCGGGCTGCTGCTCACCTACCACTGGGCGGTCTCCCGGGGCCAGGCCGAGGGTGAGCCGCTCACCGCGGTCAACCTCTCGATGGGCTACTACCACGAGACCCCGGACACCGTGGCGAACGAGGCGGCCCTCTTCGCCGCGCTGCTGGCGCTGACAGAGCACCACGTGACGGTCGTCGCCGCCGCGGGCAACGGCGCCACCACCGAGAGGTTCTGGCCCGCAGCCCTCGCCGAGCGCGACGGTCGTGTGGTCAGTGTCGGAGCCCTCAATCCGACCGGCGAGGTCGCCGTCTTCTCGAACACGGGGCCCTGGGTCACGGCTTACGAGGTGGGCGTGGCCGTCGTGAGCACGATGTCGGTGACCCTGGACGGGTCGCTTCGCGGTGCTCTCTCGTACGAGAGCACGATCGCGGGTCAGCCGTCGCGGTCCACTCCCGATCCGGACTGCTACGTGAGCGGCTTCGGCGTGTGGAGCGGCACCTCGTTCGCGGCGCCTCGGCGCCTCGGTCGCCTGATGGCGCGGTGGGTCTCGGACCGCCGTGCGGGGAGCACGTGATGCACGCCGGCGCCGGGGCGGACAGCCTCGCTACCCGCGCGGCCGATGCCTTCCGGGCCTTCCGCGACGGCGACAGCTCCGGCATGCCGACGCTCGTCGACGAGGTGACCCCCCTGCTCTGGGCCGTGGCCCGCCAGCAGGGTCTGGGTCACCAGTCGGCCGAGGACACCGTGCAGAACACCTGGCTCAAGCTCGTCGAGCACGCCACCTCGATCGCCGACCCGCAGTCCGTGCTCAAGTGGCTCATAACCACGACGAAGCGGGACGCGTGGCACCTCAGCGCCCGCAGCCATCGCGAGGAACCCGCGACAGCCGAAGACATCCGCGACGTCGAGCCCGATGTCACCCGATCCCCCGAGGCGGCGGTGCTCGCCGAGGTCGACCACCGCGTCGTGTGGGACCACTTCGCCAGGCTTCCCGAGCGTTGCCGCACCCTGCTGCGCGCCATCGCCTTCGCCGACAAGCCCGACTACGCGGGCGTCGCCGAGTCCCTCGGCATGCCGATCGGTTCGATCGGACCCACCCGCGGCCGTTGTCTGGCCAAGCTCCGCGCCTCCCTGACATCCGACCCCCGTTGGGAGATGACCTCATGACCCCCACCCCTGAGCAGGAGCTGCGGCTTGCCGCCGAGCCCCTCGACACGGTCGACGCGACGATCATCGAAGCCGTCCGCGAGGTCCACGAGACACTCGACCCGATGCCGGGCGACCTCCTGGACCGCATCAAGTTCGCGATGAGTGTCGCGTCCCTGGAAGCCGAGGTCGCCGAGGTCGTGTCCGAGTCGGCCCTGGCCACCGTCCGCGGGACGGACTACGACCGCGCCGACACGGTGACCTTCGCCAGCGACGGCCTGAGCGTCATGGTGAGCATCGAGCACAGCGGAGTGGCACGCGCCGACATCGCCGGGTGGGCGAGCGAGAGTGACCTCGAGGTGGAGCTACGCGAGCGAAGCCGGACCCGGACGACCACGACGGACGACGACGGGCGGTTCACCTTTGCGGGTGTCGAGCGTGGTCTGGTGAACTTCGTGCTGCGGCGTCGTTCCGACGACACGGCGGCGCCCATCATCACTCCGGCCATCGAGATCTAGGAGGGGCCATCGAGCAGGATCCGCTCCGGGAGGCGCGGGAGCTGCTCGATGCGGCTCGGGCCGACAACGAGGTAGGCGCCTTCGTCGGCGCCGCCGCCGCCCTCGACCGTGCCCTCGGCCTGCTCGGCGAGCCCAGGAGCCACGACGGGCGGTGGCTGCGCGCCCGCATCCTCATCACCCGCGCCTGGCCCGAGCTCGAGCTGCAGGGCCTCCACTCGGCCCTCGCCATGCTCGACGACGCCGCCGCGGCTGCTCGCGAGTTCGACGACTCTCACCTCGTCGGGCTCGTACACATCCAGCAGGCCACGCTCTACGGCCGGGTCGGCGACTGGGAGCGGTGCGCCGAGGCCCTGCTCGCGATCGACCCGGAGGCGGCGGGCTTCGGGCCGTTCCACCTCTCCGTCTACCACCTCAACCTGGGCCAGGCCCTCGTCGGGACGGGCCGTCCGGGGGAGGCCGGCGAGCACTTCCGACGTGCGGGCCAGCTCGCGGCAGAGGCCGGTCTGGTCGACCTCGAGTTCAAGGCCCGCCACAACGAGGGCTTCGCCGCCTTCGTCGAGGGGGACGTCCCGCGCGCCCTGGTCCTCATGGGCGAGGCGGAGGCGATGGACGCGGCCGTCTCGCGCGACCGTGCCCGCATCGACCAGGCGGGCGCGCTCCTCGAAGCCGGACTCGTCGACGGCGCTCGCTCCGCCCTCGAGGACGCGCTCGCCACGTCGGCACGCGAGGGACACCGGCTCGAGCAGGGGGAGATCGCCCTCAGCCTCGCTCGATGTGACCTGCTCGTCGGTGACGTCGCCGGCTCCCGCGAGCACCTGCGCGTCGCCACGACCGCCCTGCGCAGCAGGCACGCCGACGAGCTGGTCGCAGAGGCCGAGCTCATGCGGGCGACCGTCGACGTGGCGGAGGAGCGCGAACTCCCCACGGTGGTCACGACCCTGACCCGGAGGCGCCACGGTCGGGCGACGAAGGCGGAGCTCCTCCCGACCGACCGCACCGCCGCCCGGCTGGAGGCCGAGGCCCGACTCCTCCTGGGGGACGTCGACGGCGCCGAGCGCCGCCTCGCGGAGCTCGAGACGGGCGAGGACCGCTCGCTCGCCGGAGCCCTGCACGACGTGCTCGTGAGGGCGCGCGTCGACCTCGCCCGCGGCGCGAGCGACGCCGCCGCACGCCGGCTCGAGGCGGGCAACCGGGTTCTGGCGGCCCACCAGTTCCAGTCGGCCAGCCTCGACGTGCGAGCCGGGATGGCCCTGCACGGCCGCCGCGTCGCCGAGCTCGACGTGGAGCGCGCCCTTGCCACCGGCGACGCCGACACCGTGCTCGCGACGGTTGAGCGGTGGCGTGCGATCTCGCACCGGATCAACCCGGTCACCGCACCGAGCGACCCCGAGCTCGCCGCGAGCACGAGCGAGCTGCGCCGGCTGCGACATCTCGTCGCCGACGGCGACGACGACGCCGGCCTGGCGGCCCGCGTCGCCGACCTCGAGGCGACGGTGGCCCGGCGGGAGTGGAGTCTCGCCGAGCAGGGGACATCGGCCGACGGCGTCCTCCCGGCGACTCCCGCCGACGCCCGGCGGGGAGCTGCGGCCATGGGGAGCACGGTCGTCGAGTTCTTCGAGTGCGGCGCGGACCTCCACCAGGTCGTCGTCACCGGGACGAGAACCGAGGTGGTCCGGCTCGGAACGGTCAACGAGGTGGCCGGTCTGGTCACCCGGCTCCGCCGCGACCTCAGGGCTCGCGCCGGAATCAGGCCCGAGTCGCCGATGGCGGCCACACTCGAACGGGCCACAGCGTCCTCGCTCGCCGCGGCGGACGCGACCCTGAACCCCTCCGGGACCACGAACGCCCGGGTCGTCGTCATCCCGTCGCGGAGCCTGGCCGGGATGCCGTGGAGCCTGTTGCCGAGCCTGCGGGGACGCCCGGTCACGGTGGCGCCCTCACTCACGCGCTGGGTGCGCGGTCCCGCGGAGGCGACGACACCGGCCGCGAGGCGGCTGGCCGCGTTGCACGGCCCGGGGCTCGCCCGCACCGCGCCGGAGATCCGCGCCGTCCTCGAGGCGTGGGGCGAACCGACAGCCGACGACCTCTCGGCGGCACCCAGTGCGGCGGTCGTCGACGCCCTCGCAACCGCCGGGGTCGTACACCTCGCCGCGCACGGCACGCACGAGGGCCAGAGCCCGCTCTTCTCGTCGGTGAGGATGGCCGACGGGCCGGTGTTCGCCCACGAGTTCCCCCGCCCCGTGGTCGCCGAGCACGTCGTGCTGTCGGCCTGCGACGTCGGACAGTTCTCCACGCGCCCCGGCGACGAGCCGCTGGGGCTGGCGATCGCGCTCCTGTCGCTCGGCGCGACCTCGGTGCTGGCCGCCGTCGCCCCGGTGGCCGATGACGTCGCGCACGACGCGATGGTGGCCTACCACCGTCTCCTCGCCTCTGGCGCCGACGCCGCCACCGCGTGGGCCCTGGTCGTCGAGGGCGAGCCCGCGGCCGGGGTGTTCTGCCTCTACGGATCCGACTGGAGCTGCGCGGACGCGACGGACCGCGGGGTCAGATGAAGATCGCCGGCTCGGCGAACAGCGCGTCGTAGGGGTCCTGGCCCGGCATCTCGGGCATCTTGACCCGCGCCGGGACGCCGGTGGCGACCGCGCCGGACGGTATGTCCTTGACGACCACCGAGTTGGCGCCGATCTGGACGTCGTCGCCGATCTCGATGTCGCCGAGAACACGGGCGCCGGC
Source organism: uncultured Actinomycetota bacterium (assembly GCA_963726295.1). GTDB lineage: Bacteria > Actinomycetota > Actinomycetes > Actinomycetales > Dermatophilaceae > DASSQJ01. Next base: position 14,240 of record CAVSBW010000013.1, on the reverse strand, counting down.
CCCGATGGTCACCCGGTCGCCGACGGTCGGGTGCCGCTTGACCCCCCGCTGGAGCGAGCGGCCGCCGAGGGTCACGGCGTGGTAGAGCATCACGTCGTCGCCCACGACCGCGGTCGCCCCGATGACCACACCCATCCCGTGGTCGATGAAGAACCGCCGCCCGATCTCGGCACCGGGGTGGATCTCGACCCCGGTGATCCCCCGGACCGCCGTGGAGAACACCCGGGCGGCCGGCCGCGCCCCGGGCCGCTGCCACAGCTGGTGGGCGAGGCGGTACGCCCAGATGGCGTGCAGTCCGGGGCTGTTGAACGCGACGTCAGCACGGGTCTCGGCAGCCGGGTCACGCGCCATCGCGGCGTCGATGTCCTCCCGCACGGTGGCGCGGAAGTGGCTGAGGAACCCGCTCATGGTCAGTCGACGAGTCCCTCGAACAGGATCGTCGACAGGTAGCGCTCGCCGAAGCTCGGGATGATGACGACGATCGTCTTGCCGGCGTTCTCGGGGCGCTTGGCGACCTCGTTGGCGGCCGCGAGCGCGGCTCCTGAGGAGATGCCGACGAGCAGCCCCTCCTGGGTGGCGGCCTTTCGGGCCCACTCGACGGCGGTCTGGGCGTCGACGTCGACGACCTCGTCGTAGATGTCGGTGTTGAGGATCTCCGGCACGAAGTTCGCGCCGATGCCCTGGATCTTGTGCGGGCCGGGGTCGCCGCCGTTCAGGATCGGGCTCTCCTTCGGCTCGACGGCGACCATCTGGACGTCCGGCTTGCGCGACTTGAGCACCTCGCCGACGCCGGTGATCGTGCCGCCCGTGCCGATACCGGCCACGACTATGTCGACCTCGCCGTCGGTGTCCTTCCAGATCTCCTCGGCGGTCGTCTTCCGGTGGATCTCGGGGTTGGCGACGTTCGCGAACTGACGCGCGAGCACCGCACCCTCGCGCTCGGCGACGATCTCGTCGGCCTTCTGGACTGCACCCTTCATCCCCGTCGAGGGGTCGGTGAGGACGAGCTCGGCGCCGTAGGCCCGCAACAGCGCGCGGCGCTCCTTGCTCATCGACTCGGGCATGGCCAGGACCACCTTGTAGCCGCGCGCGGCACCGACCATGGCGATGGCGATGCCGGTGTTGCCCGACGTCGCCTCGACGATGGTGCCGCCCGGCTTCAGCTCCCCGGACGCCTCCGCGGCGTCGACGATCGAGACTCCGATGCGGTCCTTGACCGAGCTCGCCGGGTTGTAGAACTCGAGCTTCGCGGCGACCGTGGCGTCGCCCTCGATGATCCGGTTGAGCCGGACGAGGGGAGTGTTGCCGACGGCTTGGGTCACGTCGTCGAGGATGGGCATCGCGTCGCCTTTCGCTGGGGTGAGGGGCGCCGTCCACCGCGAGGTGGCGGCACCGACCATCGGTCCTACGACCGGGCCAACCCCCGGTCGCTTATACGTATTCCAACAGAGGGTTATCGATGGGACAACGCCCGTCCACGGCCGCGATACTTTCTCTCCGGATGCCGGAAGGTTCACCGGGCGACGCCTTCCGAAGGCGTCCTTCGGTCAAGGTTTCCGTCGCCGCCGGCGCGCTTCCCGTCTCCGGCGGTCGTGGCCGATAGTGGGGACTCGCACCTTGACCAGCGTCACACCTGCACCCCGGGGCGGCCCGACGAGCCTCGACACTAGACTCGTCCGAACGTGCCTACTTGCCGGTAACAGGGATGCTGGAGGCGCCGCCGACCCTCCAGCCGGACGGTACGGGCACGCGACCGGAACGAGCCGCCGAGACGGCGGAAGTTGGGAGAAGCGATGACCTGGGTCCTCGCAGTCGGACTGCTGATGAACGCGATCGCGCTGCCGCTGGCAGCCCGGCGGGTGGCCTGGCTGTCGCGGCTCATCCGCAGCGGCCGGCCGGCCCCGGGGCGCGTCGAGGGCGTCCGCGAGCGTCTGGGCGCGGCGGTGAAGAACCAGGCCGTCGAGGTGCTCGGCCAGAAGAAGCTCCTCAAGTGGACCGTGCCGGGAGCCGCGCACTTCTTCGTCATGTGGGCGTTCTTCATCCTGGCGACGGTCTACCTCGAGGCGTACGGCTCGCTCTTCCAGGAGGGCTTCGCCATCCCCGTCGTGGGCACGTGGGGCGTGCTGGGATTCCTCCAGGACTTCATCGCGGTCATGGGCCTGCTCGGCATCATCGTCTTCGCCGTCATCCGCTTCAGGAACTCCCCGGCCAAGCTCGGGCGGCGCTCGCGCTTCCAAGGCTCACACCTCGGCGGGGCCTGGCTGACGCTGTTCATGATCTTCAACGTCATCTGGACGATGTTCCTCTTCCGGGGGTCGGGCGTCGTCACCGGCAACTTCCCGTACGGCCCGGCCGCCTTTGCCTCGCACGCCGTGGGGTCGGTGCTCGAACCGCTCGGTGAGGACACCGCGCTCTACCTCGAGCACGTCGGCCTGCTGCTCCACATCGGCGTCATGCTCGTCTTCCTCATCTTCGTGCTGCACAGCAAGCACCTGCACATCTTCCTCGCCCCCCTCAACGTGCTGTTCGGACGCAAGCCGGTGGCCCTCGGTGCGGCCGAGCCGCTGATGGTCGACGGCACGCCGTTCTCGGCCGAGGCGATGGAGGAGATGGACGAGGGCGCGACCCTGGGCATCGGCACGGTCGAGGACTTCACGTGGAAGGGGCTGCTCGACTTCACCACGTGCACCGAGTGCGGCCGCTGCCAGAGCCAGTGCCCGGCGTGGAACACCGACAAGCCGCTCTCTCCCAAGATGCTCATCATGACGCTGCGGGACCACGCGAACGAGAAGGCCCCGTTCGTCCAGGCAGTGCAGGCGGCCGGCGGGGACGCCGAGCAGGTGCCGGCCGCCCTCCACGCGGTGCCGGCGGGTCACGGGCACGGCGCGGCCGAGGCGGCGCCGGCGACCGAGGGCCTGACGTGGGACGACCTGCCGCTCGTCGGGGACACCGGCTATGACATCACCGATCCGCTGTCGGCGTACCAGGCGGTCGGCCCGGGCGCGGTCATCGACACCGACGTCCTGTGGTCGTGCACGACGTGTGGCGCGTGCGTCGAGCAGTGCCCGGTCGACATCGAGCACGTCGACCACATCATCGACATGCGGCGCTACCAGACCCTGATCGAGTCGGCGTTCCCGAACGAGCTCGCCGGGTTGTTCCGCAACATGGAGAGCAAGGGCAACCCGTGGGGCCTCGGCGCGCGGGCCCGCCTCGACTGGGCCAAGGACCTGCCCTTCGACGTCAAGGTGCTGGGGCAGGACGTCGAAAAGGCCTCCGAGGTCGAGTGGCTGTTCTGGGTCGGGTGCGCGGGGGCGTACGAGGACAGGGCGAAGAAGACGACACGTGCGGTGGCCGAGCTGCTCGACACCGCCGGCGTCTCGTTCGCCGTGCTCGGCGACGGAGAGACGTGCACCGGGGACTCGGCTCGTCGCTCCGGCAACGAGCTGCTGTACCAGACCCTCGCGCAGCAGAACGTCGAGACCTTCGGGGAGTACGGGGTCACGAAGATCGTCGTCACCTGCGCGCACTGCTTCAACACCATCAAGAACGAGTACCCGGAGCTCGGGGGCACCTACGAGGTCGTCCACCACACCCAGCTGCTCAACCGGCTCGTCCGCGAGAAGAAGCTGACGCCGGTGGCGCGGCCGGACGAGGCTCCGGGCATGTCGTCGGCGAAGAACGCGGCCTCTACCGCTGGCAGCGTCACGTACCACGACCCGTGCTACCTCGGCCGTCACAACGGCGTCTACGCGCCGCCGCGCGAGCTCATCGGTGCGTTGCCCGGTGTCGAGCTGCGCGAGATGCCGCGGACCGCGGAGAAGTCGTTCTGCTGCGGCGCGGGCGGAGCCCGGATGTGGATGGAGGAGAAGCTGGGCACGCGGGTCAACACGAACCGCACCCAGGAGGCGCTGGCCACCGGGGCGGAACGGATCGCCATCGGCTGCCCGTTCTGCCGCGTGATGATCTCCGATGGCGTCACCGAGCAGCAGGCCGAGGACAAGGTCGAGGTGGTCGACGTCGCCCAGATGCTGCTCGCGGCCGTGCGCCGTGGTGCGGACGGTGCGGAGGTGGCCGAGGCGGAGCCCGTGTCCGCGGGTGCGGAGTCGTCGGCAGGTGCTGGTGCCCCTGGCGCCGCAGCGGCGACCGCCGTGGCCGTCGAGGAGAAGGCTCCCGCGGAGGAGGCCGCCGCCGGTCGCTCGCAGGGTGCCCCGCGCCCGGAGAAGGTGAAGGAGGACGCGGCCGCGTCGGGCGACGACGTCGACCCCTGGGACGAGGAGCCGTCCGCTCCCGCCGCCGCTGCGCCGGCTGCCACCGCACCCGCGAGCGACGACGTCGACCCCCGGGACGAGGAGCCGTCCGCTCCCGCCGCTGCTGCGCCGGCTGCCACCGCACCCGCGAGCGACGACGTCGACCCCTGGGACGAGCCCGCCGACAGCGCCACCCCCGCCACATCGGCCGAGGCGACCACCGTGGCCACCGCACCCGCGAGCGACGACGTCGACCCGTGGGACGAGGAGCCGTCCGCTCCCGCCGCTGCTGCGCCGGCTGCCACCGCACCCGCGAGCGACGAGATCGACCCGTGGGACGAGCCCGCCGACAGCGCGAGCCCGACCCCGACCCCGGCACCCACCGAGGCCACCGCACCCGCGAGCGACGACGTCGACCCCTGGGACGAGCCCGCCAACCAGACAGCCCAGGCCGCGAGCGCATCGACGTCCACCGATGAAAGTGCGGACGAGGACGAGGAGCGGAAGAGCCCCACGAAGCCGGCGCCGCCGGCCGCCGACAGCGCTGGCTCCTTCAGCGGTGACTCCACACTCCTCGACGAGCCCGACCCCTGGGACTGAAGCCGACCACCGTCCGCCAGCCAGCGTCGAGTCGAGGTGGCGACTCCGGCGTTCCGGTTGCTCTCCCACAGGAAGCGTCCACGAGGGACGGCCAGACCCCCCCCGGGGCCCGACCAACGGCCACTCGCCATCCCGCGCGACCATCCCCACGGCAGAAACCCCGGGGTCGCACCACAACCGTTCTGGTGCGACCCCGGGGTTTCTCGCCTCAGGCGGGAAAGCTGAGGTCCGCGGGGGTCAGCCGCCGAGGCCGTTGTCGGCGAGGAACTGCTGGGCCACCTGCTGCGGGTCCTGCTTGTCGACGTCGGTCTGCTTGAGCATGCCGCCGATGGCCTCCGTGGTCAGCTTGGCCGACACCGCGTTGAGTGCCTCCTTGACCTCGTCGGCACGATCGGCGCGCACGAGCGGCACGATGTTCTGCGACCCGAAGAGCTTCTCGGTGTCCTCGAGGGTGACGAAGCCGTTCTCGGCGATGGCCGGGTCCGTCGAGAAGATGTTGGCCGCATCGGCCTGGCCGTTCTTCAGGGCCTGGACGACCGCCTGGCCGGACAGGGGGCGGAACTTCCCGAACGTCACCCCGTAGGTGTTCTCGAGGCCAGGGATCCCCTGCGGCCGCTCCTTGAACTCCGGCGGCGCCGCGAGGGTGAGGTCACCCGCGACGGCCTTGAGGTCACCGATCGTGGTCAGCGAGTACGTGTCGGCCGTCTCCTTCGTGACGTTGATGGAGTCGTTGTCCTCGGCGGCCGACTTGTCGAGCACCGTGAACTGGTCGGGGATGACCTCCTGGACGTGGGCGTAGACCTCGTCGGCGTCGGTGCCGTCGTAGGACTTGTCGTAGAACAGCGCCAGGGCGCCGGTGTACTCGGGGAAGACCTGGATCGAGTTGTCCTCGAGGGCCCGCAGGTACACCTCGCGGGAGCCGATGTTGAGCTTGGTGGAGGCGTCGATGCCCTTGGCCTTCAGCGCCCCGGCGTAGATCTCCGCGAGCAGCGTGGACTCGGAGAAGTCGGCCCCGCCGACGACGATCGAGCCACCGGAGGCGGCCGAGCCCGACTCGGAGGAGCTGTCCGAGGCGAGGGGGTCGCTGCCCCCGCCACAGGCGGTGAGCCCGAGGATCGACGCCGCGAGCAGGGCGACGACGGACGTGGTGCGCTTCATGAGGGAGTCCCTTCGTGACGAGTGGTGACGCGTGGGAGACGGGTGGACGGGGGTCATGCGGGCGTGCGGTGGTCAACCGCGGTGTCGCCGGATTCTTCCGGCCTCCTGCTTTCGTCATCGTTTCGTGACCCACCGACAGCCCGCCCGGTGAGGCCGGGCGAGACCGCGCGGCGCTGGATGAGCGCGAACAGGCCCTCGAGGACGACGGCCAGCAGGGCGACGAGCAGGGCTCCTCCGGCGGCCTCCGCGTAGTCCCCGAGCTTGATGCCATCGATGATGAACCGGCCGAGCCCACCGAGGCCGGGGATGGCGGCGATGGTCGCCGTGGCGACGACCTGGAGGACGGCGGACCGGACACCCGAGAGCATCAGGGGCAGCGCGTTGGGCACCTCCACCTGCCAGAGCACCTGGCGGCCGGTCATCCCCACGCCGTAAGCCGCGTCGCGCGCCGCGCCGTCGACCGCCTCGATGCCGCCATAGGTGCCGGCGAGCAGCGGCGGCACCGCGAGGACCGCGAGGACCGCGATGCTCGGCACGATGTACGCGAAGTCGCCCGGCAGCTTCGGGCCCAGCCACAACGAGGCGGCCAGCAGCAGCCCGAGGGTGGGCACCGCGCGCACCGAGTTGGCCAGGGACACCAGCCACCGGGCGCGGCCGGTGTGCCCGACCCACAGCCCCAGGGGGATGGCGATCGCACCGGCGACGACCATCGTCACGGCGGCGTACCAGAGGTGCTCCCAGAGCCGCGCCGGGATGCCGTCGTAGCCGGACCAGTTCGCGGGGTCGGTGAACCACCCCAGCAGCGAGCCCATCATGCGGCGCCTCCCGTCCGCTGCCACGGCGTCAACGCCTTGGTGCCGAGCACGATGAGCGCGTCCAGGCCCAGCGCCAGGACCACCGTGGCGAGGATGCCGGTGACGAGCTCACCCCAGATGACCCGGTTGTAGCCGTCGATGAGCAGGTCACCCAGCTGCGAGACGCCGATGATCGACGCGACCGACACGATGCTGACGTTGCTCACCGCCGCCACCCGCAGCCCGGCCGCGATGACGGGAACGGCCAGCGGCAGCTCCACCCCGAACAACCGGCGAACCCCCGTGTACCCCATCGCGGTCGCCGCCTGCTCGACGTGGTCGGGTACCGCCTTCAGCCCGTCGGCCACGGTGCGGGCGAGCAGCGCCACGGTGTAGACCGACATCGCGACGACGACGTTGAGCGGGTCGAGGATCTGGGTGCCGAGGATGAGCGGCATGACGACGAAGAGCGCCAGTGACGGGATGGTGTAGAGCAGACCGGTGGTCGTGATGATCGCCGGGTAGGTGGCGCTCCAGCGCTTGGCCGTCCACCCCAGCGGCACCGACACGACCAGTCCCACGATGAGCGGGATGCCCGCGAGGTAGAGGTGCCACCCCGCGAGCTGGAACACCAGGGACCAGTGCGTCGAGAGCCACTCCACGTCAGCCCCCGCCCTCGGCGACGGCGGCCGCCCCCCCGTGGACCGGGTTCTCCTCGTCGCGCTCCGGGCGCTCGGTGTCCTCGATGGCGGTGAGCACCTCGTGGGCGAGCACGGTGCCGACCAGCGACCCCGAGTCGTCGACGACCACCCCGCGCCGCGACGGCGACGACAGGGCCGCGTCCAGCGCCCCGCGCAGCGACCCGTGCGCCCGGGCCACGGTGCCGCCGCGGTGGAGGTCGGTGTCCTCGATGGCCCGCCGGCCGATCCGCCCCGGTTCGACCCAGCCCAGCGGCCGTCGCTCGTCGTCGACCACCAGCAGCCACGAGGCCTCGGTGCCCGACGGTGCCTCGCCCAGCACGACCGTGCGCTCCGACCGGAGCGGTAGCCGCGGCGTCTCCTGGAACTGCAGTGCCCGGTACCCCCGGTCGCGACCGACGAAGTCCGCGACGAAGTCGTCGGCCGGGTGGGCCAGCAGGTACGCGGGCTCGGCGACCTGCGCGAGGTGCCCTCCCACCCGCAGCACCGCCACCTGGTCGCCGAGCTTGATCGCCTCGTCGATGTCGTGGGTGACGAACACGATCGTCTTGCCGAGTTCGTCCTGCAGCCGCAGGAACTCGTCCTGCAGCTGCTCGCGGACGATGGGGTCGACCGCCGAGAACGGCTCGTCCATGAGCATCACGGGCGGGTCGGCCGCGAGCGCCCGCGCCACCCCGACCCGTTGCTGCTGGCCGCCGGAGAGCTGGGTGGGGTAGCGGTCGCCGAGCCGGGGGTCCAGCCCGACGCGCTCGAGGAGCTCGCGGGAACGCTCGCGGGTCCTACGGCGGTCCCAGCCGAGCAAGCGAGGCACGGTGCCGATGTTGTCGAGCACGGTGCGGTGCGGGAACAGCCCGGCGTGCTGGATGACGTAGCCGATGCCCCGGCGCAGCTCGGCGCGGTCCATCCGTCCGGTGTCCTGGCCATCGAGCGCGATCGTGCCCCGGGTCGGCTCGATCATCCGGTTGACCATGCGCAGGCTCGTCGTCTTGCCGCACCCGGAGGGGCCGACGAGCACGGTGATCTTGCCTGTGGGGGCGGTGAGGGAGAGGTCGTCGACGGCGACGGTGCCGTCGGGGAACTCCTTGGTCACGGCATCGAACCGGATCATCCGACGACCCTAACGGTCGGTCAGCGCAGGTTGGGGGCCTGTCGAGGCTCGATCACCAGTCCGGCGCGCCGTCGTCCCGTGTCACCGGCTCGTCGGCGGCCTCGGCGAAGGCGCTGAGGGCCGCGACCAGGCCGCGGCGGCGCCCGTCCGGCATCGCGTCGACCACCTCGGCGATGGCGGTGCGGCGGCGGGCCGTGACGGTGTCGACCAGGCGCCGGCCCCGGTCGGTCAGCTCGAGGTCCACCGCGCGCCGGTCGCCCCGGACGTCGGCACGCGTCACCATCCCGGCGGCGACGAGCCGGTCGACGAGCCGCAGCGCGCTCGAGGCGTTGACGCCGAGGCGGTCGGCGAGAGCCTTCTGGCGGGTGCGCCCGCGGCTGCTCAGCACGACGAGGGCGCGGAACTGGGTGAGCGTCACCGCCTCCTCGACGTCCGAGAGCGACCGTGCCGACACCCCCACGAGCGCCCGCGAAGCGGTGAGCAGCGCGGTGACGAGGGCATCGGTCTCCTCGCCACGATTCGCATTCATAGGTGCAACTATTGCATACTGCAACCCATGTCGTCCGTCGCCACCGCCGCCCCCGACCCGGCGTGGCGGACCCTTTCGGGTCGCGCCGCGGACTGGCTGCGGGGTTCTCGCGGTGGGGCGCTCGTCCTCGCCCTGGTCGTCGGAGCCGGGGCCGCCGGGGCCGCGGTCGTCTTCCGCTGGCTGATCGCCGCCTTCACCCACGCCTTCACCGGGTACGCCGACTACGCGGCGCACCCCGGGGCGCCCAACCCGAACTTCCCCGCGCTGGGGCGGTGGTTCGTCGTGCTCACACCGGTCCTCGCCGGCCTGCTCTACGGACCGCTCGTGCACTTCTTCGCGCGCGAGGCCCGCGGCCACGGGGTCCCCGAGGTCATGTACGCGGTGGCCCGCAAGGGCGGGCGGATCAAGCCCCAGGTGGCGGGGGTCAAGGCGCTCGCGTCGGCCCTGTGCATCGGGGGCGGCGGCTCGGTCGGGCGCGAGGGCCCCATCGTCCAGATCGGGTCGGCACTCGGGTCGACGCTCGGCCGGGTGACCCGGATGCCCGAGGCCCGGATGCGCGTGCTCGTCGCGTGTGGCGCGGCGGGTGGCATCGCCGCGACGTTCAACGCACCGCTCGCGGGCGTGTTCTTCGCGATGGAGCTGATCCTCGCCGACTTCACCGCCCAGGCCTTCGGCCTCGTCGTCATCTCCTCGGTGACCGCCTCGGCCATCGGGCGCGCCGTCATCGGCGACGAGGTCTTCCTCAGCCTTCCGGCCTTCCGGGTCGACAACGCGAGCGAGTACCTGCTCTTCGCCGCCCTCGGGGTGGTCGCCGGCGGGGTCGGGGTGCTCTTCACCAAGGTGCTCTACGGCATCGAGGACGCCGCCGACGCCGTGTGGCGCGGACCGGAGTGGCTGCGTCCCGCGGTCGGCGGCATCCTCCTCGGCCTCCTGCTGCTCGTCCTCCCGCAGATGTACGGCGTCGGCTACCCCGTGCTCGGAAACGCCATCGGTGGCGCCTACGCGGTGGGCTTCCTCGTGGTGCTGCTCGTCGGGAAGATGGTGGCGACCTCGCTGACCATCGGCATCGGTGGGTCGGGTGGCGTGTTCGCCCCGAGCCTGTTCATCGGCGCCATGCTCGGGGCCGCGTTCGGCGCCCTCGTGCACGCCGGCGTCCCGGGGGTCGAGGGCCCCATCGGGGCCTACGGGCTGATCGGGATGGGCGCGGTCTTCGCCGGCGCCGCCCGGGCCCCCATCACGGCCGTCATCATCATGTTCGAGCTGACGAACGAGTACTCGATCATCCTGCCGCTGATGACAGCCATCGTCATCGCCACCCTCGTGAGCCACTGGCTGAGCCACGACTCCATCTACACCCTCAAGCTGCGCCGTCGTGGCATCGACCTCGACAAGCCGCCACCCACCTCCAGCGCCTCACGCACCCCGGTGCGTGAGGTGATGCGCCCACTGCCCGAGCCGGTGCTCGTGGGGACACCGCTGCGCGAGGTCGCCACCCGGCTCTCGGGGGTGAACTACGGCGTGCTGCCCCTGGCCGGTGAGGACGGCCGCTACCACGGCATCGTCACCGCTCGCGCCGTGTCGGAGACGCTCGCCGACGGCCGCCACGACGTGGTCCCCGCGGAGATCGTCGTCGAGCTGCCGGACCGCGTGCGGGTCGACGACACCCTCGATGCGGTCCTCGACGCCCTCAACCGCAGCGGCGTGGGCGGGATGCCGGTGCTCGACGCGGAGGGCCGACCGGTCGGCTGGGTCGACTACCGGGCCGCACTCACGAGCATGCAGGCACCTCCGAGGCCCTGAACCCGCGCCCTGCGCCTACCGTGTGCCGATGGACACGGAGGCGGGTGACGCCGGCGCGGTCCCGGACGGCGCCGGGGACCCCGGAGCCGGCGAGGCGCCGGTGCTGCTCGACCGGTCCTCCACCCGCGGTCGGCTGGCACTGACCGGGCTCACCATCGGCACCGGGGTAGCCATCCTCGACGGCAGCGTCGTCAACGTCGCGCTGCGGACCATCGGTCGCGACCTCGACGCCTCCCTCGCCCAGCTCCAGTGGGTGGTCAACGGCTACCTGCTGGCGCTCGCCTCGCTCGTGCTCGTCGCCGGCTCCCTCGGCGACCGCTTCGGGCGGCGCCGCACCTACCTCCTCGGAGTCATCTGGTTCGCGGTCGCCTCAGCCAGCTGCGCACTCGCCCAGAGCCCGGCGCAGCTCGTGGGGCTGCGCGTGCTCCAGGGGGTCGGCGCGGCCCTGCTGACCCCGGGGGCGCTGGCCATCATCGAGTCGACGTTCCGCCCCGAGGACCGAGCCCCGGCCATCGGCACCTGGGCCGGGTTCTCGGGCGTTGCGGCCGCCCTCGGGCCACTGGTCGGGGGCTGGTTCGTCGACCACGCCACGTGGCGCTGGGTGTTCGGGCTCAACGTCCCGCTCTGCGCGGCCGTCGTCGCGCTGACCCTCCGTGCGGTGCCCGAGAGCAGCGACCCCACCGCCCGCCACCAGCGGTTCGACGTCGCCGGGGCGGCCCTCGGCGTGCTGGCCCTCGGGTCGCTCACGTACGCACTCACGGCGTCGGCCACCGCGCCCCCCGGACTGGTGGTGGGCCTCTGCGCCGCCGCGGCGGCGGCCGCCGTGGCGTTCGTGGTGGTGGAGCGTCGTGTCCACTCCCCGCTGGTGCCGCCCTCCCTCTTCCGCTCCCGGATCTTCTCGGCCGCCAACGGGATGACCCTGCTCGTCTACGGCGCGCTCGGGGCCGTGATGCTCTTCGTCGTCCTCCAGCTGCAGGCCGCGGGCTGGTCGGCCCTGGCCGCCGGGCTGTCCGGGCTGCCCATCACCCTGGCGCTCATGGCGTTCTCCTCACGCGCCGCCGCCCTCGCCGACCGGATCGGGCCCCGGGTGCCGATGACGGTCGGCCCGCTGATGTGCGCCGCGGGGACACTGCTGCTGCTGCTGGTCGGCGAGGAGGCCGCGTGGTGGGACGTCCTCCCCGGCATGGTGGTGTTCTCGCTGGGCCTGGCCCTGCTCGTCTCGCCGCTGACCGCCGCCGTGCTGGCTGCCGCCCCCGACCGCTACGCCGGCGTCGCGAGCGGGGTCAACAACGCCCTGGCGCGGTCGGGGTCGCTGCTGGCGGTGGCGGTGCTCCCAGCCCTGGTGGGGCTCACCGGCGAGGACTACCTCGACCCGGTGGCGATGACACAGGGCTACCGCGCCGCGATGCTGTGGTGCGCCGGCCTGCTCGTGGCCGGTGCGCTGGTCAGCTGGCTCGGCGTCGGCCGAGGAGGGCCCCCACCAGGAAGTGCGCCACCATCTCGTGCCATTCGCGCGCATGTCGTAGCATCGCGTGCGACTCGCCCTCTACCCGGATGTGACGCACCGCGACCCCAGCCTCTGCGAACCACCGGGCGATGACCTGGGTGCGCCGGGGGTCGGTGATGCGGTCCCGCGTGCCGTGCATGAGGAGCACCGGAGTGCCGGGTCGCGGCTGACCGACGTCGTTCTCGACCCACGGGGCGAGGGCGACGACGGCCGCCACGTCCGGGTCGGCCGCCAGGTGCAGGGCGACGCGACCGCCCATCGAGTGCCCGACGAGGGCGATGGGGACACCCGGGAGCACCCGGCGGATGCGGTCGAGGGCCCAGCGGGTGTCGGCGACCGGGTCGGCGGAGGGGCCGTTCCAGCCCCTGAGCCGGTACTTGAGCCGGAGGACGGCGAGGCGGTCGCCGGCCCGGCGCTCGATGGCATTGGCGAACGGCACCATCCGCAGCACCGGGAGTCGCCACCACGACACGAGGGACCGGCTGCGCTCGGAGCCGCCGTGCAGGATGACGACGACCGCCTCCGGGTCGGCGGGCACGGAGCCACGCAGCTCGGCCCCGCCGCCGTCGCTCGGGTCGAGGATGGCCTGGGCGCGGTCGGCCGTGCCCCAGGCGACGGAGGCGCGGCTGGTCTCCGGCGGTGCCGGGGCCAGGTTCCTGTGCATCGTCACGGTGGGTCCTCGGTCAGGGGTGCAGTGCCGCCACGGACCTCGCGACGGACGGACTCCTTCAGCCAAGAGAAGTACCGGTCATCCGCGTGCACCACGGGGACCGCGAGGACCTCGGGCGTGTCGTAGGGGTGTTCGGAGCGGATCCGGTCGCGGATGGGGGCGAACAGCCCGGCCAGCGACTTCACGAGGAGGAGGTGCTCGTCGTCGGCCTCGACCCGGTCCTCCCAGCGGTAGTACGAGCGCACTGCCGGCACCACCTGGACGCAACCGGCCAGCCCCTCGTCGACCAGCACGCGGGCGATGCGCTCGGCCGTGGCGGCGTCGGGTGTCGTGACGTGGACCTCGATCGCCGTGTCATCCCCCGGCTCGCCGGTCGCCACCGGTCAGACGTCCGCGCGGTGGAAGCTCTGGAAGCTGCGGCTCGCGGTCGGCCCGCGCTGCCCCTGGTAGTGGGACCCGTACTTCTCCGAGCCGTACGGGTTCTCGGCCGACGAGGAGAGCCGGAAGAAGGCGAGCTGGCCGATCTTCATCCCGGGCCAGAGCATGATCGGCAGGGTCGCGACGTTGGACAGCTCGAGGGTGACGTGTCCGGTGAAACCGGGATCGATGAAGCCGGCGGTCGCGTGGGTGAGCAGCCCGAGGCGCCCCAGGCTGGACTTCCCCTCGACGCGGGCGGCCAGGTCGTCGGGCAGGCTCACCGTCTCGAGGGTGGAGCCGAGGACGAACTCGCCGGGGTGGAGGACGAAGCCCTCCTGCGGGTCGACCTCCACGAGACGGGTGAGGTCGGCCTGGTCCTGGGCCGGGTCGATGACCTGGTACTTGTGGTTGTCGAAGAGGCGGAAGAACTTGTCGAGCCGGATGTCGATGCTGCTCGGCTGGATCATCGCGGGGTCCCACGGGTCGAGCCGCACCCGTCCGGCGTCGACCTCGGCACGGATGTCGCGGTCGGAGAGGAGCACGCCAGCAGGCTACCGGCGGGGGTGCCCGGAGCCCGGGAGGCGGGGGCCGGAGCGGCGGTGGCGGTGGGCTAGACTTCCCGGCGCCGGGGAGGGCCTCACGCAGGTTCTCGACCCGGCACGCCGGTGTAGCTCAATGGTAGAGCGCCAGCTTCCCAAGCTGGACACGC
>CAVSBW010000012.1:0-644156 GCA_963726295.1 uncultured Actinomycetota bacterium | reverse complement strand
GTGTGATCGACGGGGAGAGCAGGGCCTCGCCCTCGGCGATGGTGCGGATACCGGCCAGCAGGTCCTCGGGTGGGGGGCACGGACCGAGGCACGGTCACCCCTCCGGTCTCGAACGACTCAACCGGTCGCGCGCCCGTGGTGTGTTCCAGGACCAACCCTCCACCGACGTGGACCTGATCGCCCAGGGCGAAGGTGCCGGTGTCGGGGATCTCGATGGTCAGCGGATCCTCTCGCACCACCTTGGTCCCGTACGGCCAGACGATCACCGAGCCGGCCGCGCCGAGGCATCCACCGACGACCTCCGGCCGACCGCCTCCCAGGGCGTCCATCCCGCCCGTCGGTCGCTCGGACACCAGCACCGAGACCTCACCGGCGACGATGACCTGGCCGGCGCAGCCTGCCAGCCCGAGACAGATCAGCACGCTGGCGACCACGCGTGCGCGGCGACTTGCCACCCTCACCCCTCCGATCGCGCGCGAGCACGAAGCGGACCAGAGGTACCGCCTGCAGAACCTGCCACGCCGGTCGGGCGTCGATGGCGGCGGCGCGGCCGCGGGGACCTCCCCGGGGCGTCATCGGGCCAATCAGGGACTGGGATCCACCGGAGGCTCTGCGGCCTCCGGTGCGGACGCTCACCGGCATCGTCCCCGGCTCGGGACCGGCCGCCCTGCTCGGCGCCCGCGGGCGCACCCGCCCCGAAGCTCTCTGGGCCGCACGCTCTCAGCCGGGGGCGTCCTGGCGCATCGCCCACGTCGGCAGTCCGCCCCTGCCGAGCGGCGCCTGAGCCAGGACGGTGAATCCCAGGTTGCTCGTGGAGCGGCTGGCTGGCCGGGGTGTTGGTGCCCAGGTAGCACGCATCCCGCAGCGAACCATCCGCGCGGACGACATCGGCTCTCCGGGTGGGACGCGGATGGCCTGCACCGGTCGTTGTCGGACTGCCGGACGCAGCCGTACCGCAGCTCGTACCCCGCGACTGTCATCGGTAGGGATGGATAGACTCTGCGGCGCACCGCCGGGCGGTGGACTGGCGCCAGGGAGGTCGTAGTCGTGAGCCTGTTTGACCTGACCGGACGCACCGCACTGGTGACCGGCTCGAGCCGTGGAATCGGAAGGGCGCTGGCCGAGGGCCTGCTCGACGCCGGGGCACGTGTCATCGTGCATGGCCGCGACCGCTCGCGTGCGGAGGCCACGGCCTCGGCCCTCAGCCTTGCCACTGGGGGCGCGACCGAGGTGGCCACCTTCGATGTCACCGACGCCGAAGCGGTCGACCTCGGAGTCAGTGAGATCGAACGGGTGTGGGGAGTGCCCGACATCCTGGTCAACAACGCAGGTGTTCAGCGCCGAAGTCCGCTCCTGGAGTTCACGAAGGCGGACTGGGATGACCTGGTCGCAACGAACCTGACCAGCGTCTTCCTCGTCGGGCAGCGCGTTGCTCGCGGGATGGCCGCGCGCGGCAGTGGAAAGATCGTCAATGTCGGCTCGGTGCAGAGCCGGCTGGCGCGCCCGGGCATCGCCCCCTACAGCGCGACCAAGGGCGGTCTGGTGATGCTCACCCGAGGAATGTGCGCCGACCTGGCCTCCTCCGGAATCCAGTCGAATGCTCTTGCCCCCGGTTACGTCGGGACGGAGCTCACCGCAACGCTCGTGGCCGACGCAGACTTCACCCGATGGGTCGAGAGCCGCACGCCGGCGGGGCGCTGGGGTCGCGTCCAAGACCTGGTCGGCGCCTTGGTCTTCCTCTCTTCAGCAGCCTCGGACTTCGTCAACGGCCAGGTCCTGTACGTCGATGGCGGGATGACCGCAGTGGTGTGAAGGGCCCCAGGGACCCCACGCTCTGTGTTCACCTCAGCTCACCACATCGCGACACCCGTCCCGCTGGGCGCCCGACACGCATCTGCGGTCATGCGACGCAGCGGCGCGTACTCGAGTACCCATCGCGGCGGCCCCCCGGGCCGGAGCAACTCCCCCGTGGGGCCGCACTGAGGGGTTGGCGGCTGACAGGTGCGGGGTGCGCGATACGGGAGCCGGGCCGGCGATCGGCGCTTTGCCACAACGGTCAACGGTCGGGGTGGTCGGACTCAACGAGCCACCCCGGCAAGCCATTCCTTCTGCAGGTGGGCCTCGAGGTCACGGATGACAAGGACCTCCCGCAGCAAGCTGGAAGGGATGGTGTCGCGTCCACGGTCCACCCCGTCGTACTGGTGGGTCCACCCCGTCGTACTGGTGGACAGGGGCCTCGAAGACGACGCACGCGGCAGTCCACTGCTCCGGAGGCTCGGCGATGTCATAGGGAATGCTCACGACCCCCGATCTGCTCGGCGGGCTGCGTCGGGCGGTGTCCGTCCGCCGCGAACCGCCCCGCGCCAGGCCTGTTCACAAGGCCCGTACACCGCTATCCTGTCACGCATGGTACCCGGCGATCAGGGCATCCTGACGCACCTGCGGCGGGGTGCGCTGGAGTACTGCGTGCTCGCCCTGCTCGAGCACGGTGAAACCTACGGTCTCGACATCGCGCGCCGGCTCAGTGCCGACCGGGTGCTCCTGGACGGGGAAGGGACGCTCTACCCGCTGCTGGCCCGCCTGCGAAGGGCGGGGCTGGTGGACACCAGGTGGCAGGAGTCCACCGCGGGGCCGCCGCGCCGCTACTACGTCCTGACCGGAGAAGGTCACGAGTCCCTCGAGGCGTTCCGGCGCACCTGGAAGCCGTTCCGCGACGCCGTCGACCACACACTCTCGAAGGGGAGCCCATGAGCGCCGCCACCAGCCACCCGCTTGCCGCGGCCTACCTCCGTGACCTGGAGATGCTGCTGTACGGCCTCGATCCCGGCGCACGCGCCGAGGTGCTCACGGGTGTGCGAGAGCACCTGAGCGCCGCCCTCGGCCCCCAGGCCGGCAGCGACCAGGTTCAGGCCGCCCTGGCCGAGCTCGGCTCACCGCAGAGCATCGCCGATGAGGCCTACGCCGACCGGCCCGCTGCCACCACGGTGGCGGCCGCGCCGTCACCGTCGCCGTCACCCCCGCGATGGCAGGCCGTCGTCGCCTCCGCGCTCAACGGCGCAGGGTTGGCCTACCTACTCCTGCTGTCATCGGCGGTCGTGTCGCCGGTTGACCTTCTCGGCGTGATCCCCGTGTTCCTGCTGCCATGGGTGGCGGTCGTCGCCCTGTCGGCGCTGAGCCCCGCGTGGACCTCGAGGCAGAAAGCCAGGTCGATAGGCCTCGGGCCGGCAACGCTCGTGGGTCTCGCACTGCTCGGCGGTGCCTTCCTCGCCGTCTTCGGCCCGTCACTGGTCAACGTCATCCCCGTCCTGGCAGTCATCGGGGCCTCCGCGTGGATCCTGGTCCGGCTCGTCCGCCAAGCGCTGCGATAGCCAACGACACCGGGAGTCGCGGCACGGGGTCGCTGAGGTCACGCTTGCGACGAGGACCAAGGTGCACTCCCAAGGTTCGTCGCGAGACAACGTCATGCGCCTTCGTCCCCTGGCCCTTGCACCTCGTTGCCGTCTCCGACCAGCCGACCCTTGACCTGACACGGAAGGACTATCCGCTGGCTTCGCTGATGCTGCACCTCATGGTCCAGTCTCGGGCTCGAGGAAGGGGCGGATCAGGGCCCGGGCGACCTCGAACTCGTCCTGCCCGGCACGGTGAGCCGCGTCGGTGATCATCTGGCGCGCCGTCTGCCGGTCCACCCCGTGGGCGGTCATGACCACGCCGGTGGCCTGGTTCATCGTGTTCCGGTCCTCGAGCGTCTGCGGTGCACGGCGGGCAGCCTCGCGGGTGGTGAAGGACATGTCGGCGTTGTGCACCGCGCCCGGAGCCCAGGCTCCCAGGATCTCGGCGAGGCGCTCTTCCCGGCCCCTGAACGAGTTGGGGGTTGCGGCGTACAGGTTCACCCCAGCGACCACCCGCCCGTCGGCGTGCACCGGCATCGACAAGGTGCTCAGAACCCCATGTGCGGCACCAGCGCGGGCGAACTCCGCCCAGCGCTGCTCGTCGAAGAGCCCAGCGTCGTTGTCGCCGCTGAGGACGATCGCATCCTGCTGTGCCGCGTCCACGCACGGGCCGCCCAGGGCGTACTGGATTGCGTCCAACAACGCCAGGCGCTCCTTCGACGCGGCGACCGTGAACGTCAGGTCGTCCTTGATCACCGCCAAGCTGAGCCCCACGAGGTTGGGGACGATGTCCTCGACCGACTCCGCCTGACGGACCAGGTCGGCCACAAGGTCGCGGTCCGTCCACCTGGACATGTCGAGCAGAGCCTCACGGGTCTCAGGCAGCGGTTCCAGCGGCATAGTGCACCTGCAGTACCCCAGCGTCGGCGCCGGAAACCAGGGGCTGTCCCCACCCTTGCTGCGGGCGAGGACCCGCCAAGAGCCCGGCCGCACAAAAGGGCGGGGGTGCCTCACGACCGCACGAGCCGCCCGCACCGCTTGCCACGACCACACCGGCTCACGGTTGCGACCCGGACGCCCGTCCGACTGCCGGCGTGGCGGTGCGCGCGAGTCCTACAAGAGGCCTTGCGCGATCGCGTCAATCACGTCCTGCGACACGGAGTGCACCGATGTGTTCCGGCGCCTTGCCGAGCCCTGCAGACTGCCGCGCGCTTCCTGCTCGCTGAACCCGTGGCGCTCCATGAGCACCCCGGTGGCGACGTCGACGCAATGTGGGATGCACTCGCAGGCTGCACCAACACGGGCTGGGTCACTGAGTCTGCTGTTCATGGTCTTCGCCTCATTGCTGGCCGGTGATGGAGCAAGGCTCGGCGTCAGCAGCGAGTTCCGGAGTGACGAAGAGTCTGAACGGATGCGGATCCGTTCGGGGCCTGGTGCCGACGGTACGCCTCATCCAGCCAACGGCTCCGGTGACCTACGCCCCACTCCGCGCGGGCCGGCGGCGGGCACCGCTGCGAAGCAAATCAGCCAAAGCGCATCCATGAGGAATGCCGATGGCCACGCCGATCTCCACCTGGGACGAGGAAGAGCGGAACGCTGAACCAGCTGACGGAGAAGCTGAACCCGACGCCCTCCGTGGCCGGAGAACAGATGGCCGCAGGGAGCCGCATCCGAACGGCGCGAGCCGCGCCGTTTCCGCTGCTCGGCGGCTCAGGTTGACAGCCGGCACGTGAGGCCCGCTAATGGAAGAGCCTCCAACCGCGCGGGGCTGGCAGGCACCCGGGGGGTGCCACAGCGTTGAGGTTCGATCATGACTGCACCGTCCACGACCCCGTCCGTCCGTGAACTGATCGCCGAGCTCGCCACGATCGAGGACCGCATCCGGTCCGCCGAAGCGCTCGTCCACGGTGACGCAGCGCCACCACGCAACCCCGAGCTGCTCCGGCTGGCCCGTCGGGAGGGGCAGCTCCTCGCGATGCTCCGCCGCTGCCGCTCGACGGCCTGACCGGCCCTTCGCCGTCCAGGTCGGTGATGCCGCCTGACCGCAGCTGCAGCCCAGGCTCTGGACGACCGGTTGCTCTTGCCCAGCCGTGACGGCCCGAGAAAGGCGGCCACCCGCCGACCCTCGTGATCAGGGAGCGTCGGAAGGGTGCCTTGCCGACCGGCTTCTGTTGAACCGGTGCGACCGAGGCACACCCTACTCGCCCGGTACCCCCTCCGACTCGGCATCGGCGCCGGTGCCGGCTGCCATTGCCGCCTTGTGGCGCGTACGGTGGCAGCCGAGGCCGGGTCGACGTGGTCCGGTGGTGGGAGAGGCGGGGCGATGGCTGAGCTGGACCACCTCCTGGCGCGTCTGGCGATGGGTCTGGTCGACGGCGCGGATGCCGGGGTCCCGCTGCCGTCGCGGCTGTGCACCTCCGCCGCACGGGTCCTCGACTGTGACGGCGGGGCCATCACGATGGCCTACACGCTGTCGTCCCGGGTGACGCTCACGACGACCGACCAGACGGCGACGGTCCTCGAGGACGCTCAGGACGTCACCGGCCAGGGCCCGGGACCGGACGCGTTCACCTCCGGCGCCTACCAGCGGATGGACCTCGACGGGGTCGCCGCCAGGGACGAGCGGTGGCCGCTGCTCGGCTTCGACTCGGTGCCCGACCTGGCCCCGCTCGTCATCCACGCGATCCCCCTGCCCTCGCGCGCGACGGTCCTCGGCGTCATCACGCTCTACCAGCGCGGCGCCGGCCGAACGATCGACCTCGAGGCGGCCGAGGTCGTGGCTCGCGCCGTGACGGCTTCGCTCGTCGCCGACGTGCCCGTCGGCTTCGAGGACGACCGCGGCCCCTGGGCCAAGCGAGCCGAGGTGCACCAGGCCACCGGGATGGTGGTCGCCCAGCTGGGGATCCCCGAGGAGGACGCCCTGGCCCTGATCCGGGCCCACGCCTACTCGCACGACCAGGGCGTGGACCACAGCGCCCACGCGATCGTCACCCGGAAGCTGGTCTTCACCGCCGCGCCCGGCGACGAGATCGAGTCCACATGAACCACATCACGGTCCCTGAGGTCGTCGCTCGGGCGAACGCGACGATGGTCGCACCCGACATGGACATCACCGGTGCCCTGGCCTCGATCCTCACCGGTGCGACCGAGGCCCTTCCGGCCGCAGCGGCCGCGGTCCTCGTGGAGCACGACGGCGCCCTCGAGGTCCTGGCCACCACTTCGCACCGAGCCACCGACCTCGAGATCCTCCAGCACCAGGTGGACGAGGGTCCGTGCCTGGATGCCGTGCGCACCGGCGAGGCCGTCGGCGCGTCCGAGCGGGCCGAGCTGCGACGCCGGTGGCCGGTCGCGGGTGCCGCCATCGATCGCGGTGGCTACCACTCCCTGCTGGCCACGCCCCTGGTGTGGCAGGGTCGCACCTTCGGTGCCTTCAACGTCTTCCACACCCAGGGGCAGCCGGTGGACGGTCAGCGCGCCGCCTGCCGGGCCCTCGCGGACGCTGTGACGCTGGTCCTGGTGACGAGCCGGCTCGACCCCCCGAGCCTCACCCCGGGCCTGGCGGCCGCGCTGGCGGAGCGCGCGGTCGTCGAGCAGGCCAAGGGCGCCCTGGCCCACGTGCACTGCCTGGAGATGGCCGAGGCTTTCGACCGGCTCGTCGCCACCGCCCACGCCGAGGACAGCACCCTGGGTGTCACCGCCCGACAGGTCATGGAACAGGCCCGCAACCGCGGCCTCCGGCGGTCGTAGCCGCCGGCCGGGCCCTGCGCGCAGCGAGCCCCTCGGGCGGGACGGAGGAGCCCGGCGCGGGCGTGTGGACCGTAGTGTTGCGTGCAGCACCAGGACATGGGAGGTGACGATGACGCCCGACCACTACACCGACCACGGGGCTGACACCGAGCCGGCGCCGGTGCTGGACCTGCACGAGATGGCGGAGGCCATGCGTGCCATCACCGAGCGGGCAGCCGGCACCGACGACCGTCCACTGGAGGACCTGGTCGAGTACTCGGTGGAGCTGGTGCCGGGTGCCCGCTGGTCCAGCGTCACGATGCTGAGGAGCGGGACGTTCACGACCATCGCATCGACCGACCCGATCGCCGAGCGTGCCGACAGCCTCCAGTACGAGCTCGGTAGCGGTCCGTGCGTCGACGCCGCCCTCGAGCAGTCCATGCAGGTCGCCGGCCACGTCGCCACGGATCCCCGGTGGCCGACGTGGGGTCGTGCAGCTGCCGACGTCGGCGTCCGCAGCGTGCTCTCCCAGCGACTGAACCTCGAGCACGAGCAGGAGCCGCTCGCGGCACTGAACCTGTACTCCGACCGTCGCGACTCCTTCGACGACACCTCGACCGGCATCGCTCTCGTGCTCGCCACCCACGCGGCCGCCGTCGTCAGCCGGTCCCTGAGCCAGGCCAGGGCGAGGAACCTCCAGCGGGCCCTCGAGAGCAACCGGGACATCGGCGTGGCCATCGGCATCCTCATGCACCGGCACCGCTTCACCCGGGAACAGGCCTTCGACCTCCTTCGCCTGGCCAGCCAGGACTCCAACCGCAAGCTCGCCGACATCGCCCTCGACGTCGCCGACACCGGCACCCTCGAGCTCCCACGACGCGCGGCACCTGCGGCGTCGCCACCCATCGCACTACCACCCGCAGACTGACGCAACCCGCCGGCACGGGCGGGCGCCGAGGTCACCGGTGCATGCCGCTCCCCGGCCCGGGTACAACGGGCGCGGAGCATCACCGAGCACCCCGGAGGACCCGTGACCTGGACCGAGAGCCGGCACCTCTCGCCGTGGGCCGACACCATGGCGACGCCGCCCAGTTCGACCGACGTGCGCGACGCCCAGGCCGCCGACGTCCTCGTGGCCGGGGCGGGCATCGTCGGGATGACGAGCGCCATCCTCCTGCAGGAGTCCGGTCTCGAGGTCGCCGTCCTCGAGCCGCGCAGCCTCACCCGGTCGGTCACCGCGCACTCGACGGTGAAGGTCACCGTCGGCCACGGCTTGACGTACTCGCGGATCAGCAGGATGCGGGGGCTGGCCGCCGCTGCCGCCTACGCCGACGCCAACGTGGCCGGGATGGCCCGGCTGGGGCGGCTCGTCGACGAGCTGGACATCGACTGCGACCTCCGCTCCGGCCAACGGCACCTCGTCTATGCCGAGCAGCCCGACGACGTGGCGGCGGTGCAGGCCGAGCTGTCCGTCGCCCGGCAGCTGGGCCTGCCGGCGGTCGCCGTCGAGGACGCGGGGCTGCCGGTGCCCGTCGCAGCCGCCCTCGCGTACGAGGACCAGGCGACGTTCCACCCCGGCCGGTACCTGCACGGGCTGGCATCGGCTTTCCTCGCCCGCGGGGGCACCCTCGTGACCGGCGTCGGGCTGACCGGCGTCGACGAGCACGAGCACTCCTGCACCGTGTCGACCACGAGGGGACCCCTCAGCGCGTCGCGGGTGGTGGTCGCCACCGGCTACCCGGTGCTGGACCGCGGCGGTCACTTCACGCGACTGGCCGCGACCCGTTCGTACGGCGTCGCCGGCGTCCTGCCGGGGGCGACCGAAGACCCCGGGATGACGATCAGCGTCGGCTCGCCGACCCACTCGACGCGCACCGTCGAGCTCGATGGCGAACGGCTGCTCGTGGTCGTCGGGGAGGGCCACGAGGTCGGCCACGTCACTGACACCGACGAGCGCTGGGAGCGGCTCAGGGCCTGGGCGCGGCAGGTGTTCGGCGTGGGGGCCTTCCGGTACCACTGGTCGGCGGAGGAGACGCGCAGCGACGACCTGGTGCCCTTCGCCGGGCTCGCCAACCCCGGCGCACGGCGGGTCTACACCGCCACGGGGTTCGCCGGGTGGGGCATGACGAACGGGACCGCGGCGGCCGCCCTCCTGAGGGACCTCGTCACCGGGCGCCGGCCACCGTCGTGGGCCCCGACCTTCGACGCCCGTCGGGCGGCGACGGCCCTGCCGGACAGGCAGTTCCTCAAGCGGAACCTCCACGTCGCTCGGACCTGGGCCACCGATCGCCTGTGCGCACCCCCGCCCGCCGACGGGGTCGCGCGCCTCGGGCCGGGGGAGGGAGCCGTCTTCAGTGTGGACGGCCGGGACACCGCGGTGTCCCGGGACGACGCGGGTGGCCTCCACGCCGTGTCCGCGGTGTGCACCCACCTGGGGTGCAACGTCGCCTGGAACCGTGGCGAGCGGAGCTGGGACTGTCCCTGCCACGGCTCCCGCTTCTCGCCCGACGGCGAGGTGCTGCACGGCCCGGCCAGCAGCCCGCTCGAGCAGCGCACCGTGGGGGACGACGGCCCCGGTACTCCGGGCACCATGGTCCGATGACCGCCTCCTCCGCGGCCGGTGACGTGCCGGGCCTCCTCGGCCGGCGGGCCCGTGCGCTGGGATGGCGCGTGGGCACCGCTGAGTCACTGACCAGTGGGTCGGTGGCCTCGGCGCTCGGAGTGGGACCCGGTGCCGCGGAATGGTTCGCGGGCGCCGTCGTCGCCTACGGCCGCGAGGTCAAGCACACCCTCCTCGGCGTCCCCGAGGGGCCGGTGGTGTCCCGGGAGGCCTCGGTGGCCATGGCCCGCGGCGCTGCGCGGCTCCTCCACGCCGACCTCGTCGTCGCGCTCACCGGGGCGGGCGGACCGGATCCACAGGACGGGTGCCCTCCGGGCACCGTCTGGCTGGCCGTGGTGTCGCCGGCCGGCGAGCGCGTGGAGCTGCGGCACTTTGACGGCGCTCCCGCCGCCGTCGTGCACGCGGCCACCGCACGTGCGCTCGAGCTCCTCCTCGGGGCCACACCCGAACCAGCCTGCACGCGCTCGCCGTGACGCCCGACCGGGCACGGTACGGCGGTCGAGTGCGCCGTCGCCCGCCGCCGTACCCGGCCGGCGCCGTCCGTCGCTGTTCACCCCTCCGGGTCCGGCGTGCCGGACCGCCCCCGGCTGTGGCGCAGCCGGCGGCCCCGCTCGATGTCGTCCGCACGCGTCGACCGTCTCCTCACGCAGCTGGCCCTGGGCCTGGTCCGCGGTTCCGAGGAGGGCGTTCCGTTTCCGGCCCGGCTGTGCCGGGCGGCGTCCACGGCGTTGGGGTGCGACGGTGCCGCGATCACGGTGGCCTACACCCGGCCGGAGCGGGTGACCCTCTGCGCGTCGGACGACACGGCCTTGATCATCGAGGAGGCGCTGGAGGTGGTCGGTCAGGGGCCGGGGGCGGACGCGTTCTCCACCGGCGACTACACCCGTCTCGACATCGACGGTGGTGGCGCCGACCCGAGGTGGCCGCTGCTGCAGGGTGCCGGGTTGGCCGAGGTCGCTCCGGTCACCGTCCACGCGGTGCCGCTCGGCCCGGCCCCGGTCTTCGGGGTGCTGACGCTGTACCAGCACGGAGCCGGGCGGGACCTGGATGTCGACGACGCCCGGGCCGTCGCCACCGTGCTGGCGGCGGCGCTGCTGGCCGACGGACCCAGCCAGGAGGGGGTGGGCGACGGCCCGTGGTCGCAGCGTGCGGAGGTGCACCAGGCGACGGGGATGGTCGTGGCCCAGCTGGGGATCGGCGAGGAGGACGCGCTGGCGCTGATCCGGGCGCACGCCTACTCGCACGACCAGGGCGTGGTGGACAGCGCGACGGACATCGTCAACCGGCGGGTAGCCTTCGTCGAGAGCCCGAACCGGGAGATTGAGTCCACATGAGCACCGCCAGCGTTTCCGAGGTCCTCGCCCGGGCCAACTCGGCGATGGTTGCCTCCGACCTCGACGTGGCCGGGGGGCTGAGCGCGCTCCTCGCCGGGGCGTGCCAGGCGCTGGGCGCCGACTCCGCGGCGATCCTGGTGCGCACCGGTCACGGACTGGAGGTGCTGGCGGCGTCCTCGCACCGGGCCGAGGACCTCGAGATCCACCAGATGCAGGAGGGGGAGGGCCCCTGCTTCGACAGCGTGGGCTCCGGTCGGCCGGTGGCCCTGGGCGGCCGGGAGGCCATCCTGTCCCGCTGGCCGTCGGTGGGCCGGTACATCGTGGGCGCCGGCTACGTCGACGTCAGCGCCACGCCGATGGGCTGGCGGGGCGAGTACTACGGCGCCCTCAACCTCTTCTCCGCCTCCGTCGTCGAGGACCGTGCCGCACGGCGCCTCGCGGAGCGGGCGTTCGCCGACACCGCCACCCTGCTCATCGTGGCCCACCACCAGACCGAGGGCCTGCTCGGCCGCTCCGTGGAGCACGCCCTGGCCCAGCGCGCCGTGATCGAGCGGGCCAAGGGTGCCCTGGCGCAGGTGCGCTCGCTCAGCATGCCCGCCGCCTTCGAGGCGCTCCAGGGCCTGGCCGCGACGGAGGACCTGTCCCTGGGGGCCACCGCAGCCCTGGTCATGGAACGGGCCCGCACGGCCACGCTGCGCTGAGCCCGGGGCCTTCCGGCGCCGGGCCGGTCGTCAGCGGCTCGGCTCCGCCGCCGGGAGCGGCCAGCGCCGCATCGTGATGGTGCCGGTGTCGGCGACCTCGGTGGCGATCTCCGCCAGCTTGCGGTTGGAGTCCTGGCTCGCGACCCGCAGCACGTGGAAGGCCTGGTCGCGGGTGATCCGGTGCCGCTGCATGAGGATGCCCATCGCGACGCCGATCTCCCGGTTGCTCTGCAGGGCCCGCTCGAGGTTGCGGGCGTGCTGGCGCTCCAGGGTCGCCGTCACGAGGAGGGATGCCTGCGTGGCCAGCACGAGCCCCACGCCGAGGGCGGACTCGTCGAAGGCGTGGGCGGTGTCGGAGTACACGTTGAGGCAGGCGATGGCCGGGACCTGCCCGTGCAGGGTGAGCCGCTGCGCGAACACGCTCCGCACCGCGGACTCCTCCGCGGCCCGGCCGGCGAACGCCGGCCACCGCTCGTCGCGGGCCAGGTCGCCGGTGACGAAGACGTGGTCCTCGAGCGCCGCGTCGACGCACGGGCCCGACCCGACCTCGTACTGGATGGCGTCCACCCGCCGGGCGACCTCGTGCGACGCGGCACGGGTGGAGAAGCGTCCCTGCCTCAGCGTCGTGATGCTCGCCCACCGGGCACCGGGGATGTGCTCGGCAGCGGTGTCCACGAGGACCTCGAGGGCCGCGCCCGGTTCGACGCCGGCGGACAGCGCGACCATCGCATCGGACAGCTGCACCAGCGCCGAGGACTCGACGCGGGCCAGGCCCACGACGCCCTGCACTGCCTCCTCGGAACGGGACACGGGTGCTCCTCCTCCCACCGTCCGGGGAGTCGTTGCGAACCGCTCCCCGCACCGGCTGCGTCACTCACGATGCTTCGTCGACCGAAGCCACCACCAGCATGCCACCGGATGCCGCGGACGGCGACGCCCGGTGCCGGAGTTGGACGAACCGGACCCGCCCGCCCGGTTCAGCCGGGACCGTACGGAACCACGCTGATCCCCCCGGACGGCTCGAGAACGGCCCACCTCACCTGCTCGATCCGCTCGACGCCGTGCCGCTCCCTACCCGCATCGACGACGTCCTGGACCACGAGGTGGTTCGTGTCGAGCGCCACCTCCGGGCGGCCGTCGGCAGCCCCGGTGGCCCCGCCACACACCGTCGCACCGGTCCCGGCCACGCCGCGGGCCACCCGGGGCGGTACCGGGCAAACCGGGCCGGGACAGGGTTGGGCTCCACCGCGCCGGGTAGGGCACCACAGGAGGGCGAACCGACCGACCAGAAGGGAATCGCGATGACCACGACCGTCGCCGACCACGTCCTGACCCGCCTGAGGGAGTGGGGGGTCGACCGCGTCTTCGGGTACGCCGGGGACGGCATCAACGGGCTCCTCGCCGCCTGGGGCGGGCGGACGACGAGCCGAGTTCATCCAGGCCCGGCACGAGGAGATGGCGGCGTTCGAGGCCTGCGGCTACGCGAAGTTCAGCGGTCGGGTGGGCGTGTGCACGGCGACGAGCGGGCCGGGGGCGATCCACCTGCTCAACGGCCTCTACGACGCCAAGCTCGACCACGTGCCCGTCGTCGCCGTCGTCGGCCAGACGGCCCGGAGCGCGATGGGCGGCAGCTACCAGCAGGAGGTGGACCTGCTCTCGCTGTACAAGGACGTCGCCGGCGACTTCTGTGAGATGGTCACCGTGCCCTCGCAGCTGCCGAACGTGCTCGACCGGGCGATGCGGATCGCCGCGAGCCGCCGGACGGTCACCGCGGTGGTCATCCCGAGCGACGTCCAGGAGCTCGAGTACTCACCCCCGGAGCACGCCTTCAAGATGGTGCCCTCCAGCCTCGACCAGGCCCCGGCGTACCCCGTGCCGGCGGAGGAGGACCTGCGCCGGGCCGCCGACGTCCTCAACAGCGGGGAGAAGGTCGCCGTCCTCGTCGGCCAGGGCGCCCGCGGCGCGGCTGCCGAGGTCGAGCAGCTCGCCGACCTGCTCGGGGCAGGGGTGGCCAAGGCGCTGCTCGGCAAGGACGTGCTCTCCGACGAGCTCCCGTGGGTGACCGGCTCGATCGGCCTGCTGGGGACCCGTCCCTCGTACGAGCTGATGATGGACTGCGACACGCTCCTCACCATCGGGTCGAACTTCCCGTACACCCAGTTCCTGCCCCCCTTCGACGAGGACGGGCCCAAGGTCCGGGCCGTCCAGGTCGACATCGACCCCACGATGGTGGGTCTGCGCTACCCCTACGAGGTCAACCTCGTCGGCGACGCGAAGGGGACCCTCGCCCGGCTGCTGCCGATGCTGCAGCGCAAGGAGGACCGCTCGTGGCGGGAGAAGGTCGAGCAGGACGTCTCCCGGTGGTGGGACGTCATGGCCGAGCGGGCCCGGGTCGAGGCCGACCCGATCAACCCCGAGAAGGTCTTCGCCGAGCTGTCCCCGCTCCTCCCCGACGACGCCCTCCTCGCGGCCGACTCCGGATCGGGGACGAACTGGTACGCCCGCCACGTGCGGGTGCGGGGCAGCATCCGCGGGACCCTGTCCGGCACCCTCGCGACGATGGGGTGCGGGGTGCCGTACGCCATCGGCGCCAAGTTCGCGCACCCCGGACGCCCGGTGGTCGCCATGGTGGGTGACGGGGCGATGCAGATGAACGGGCTCGCCGAGCTCATCACCATCGCCAAGTACTGGGAGGACTGGCCCGACCCGAGGCTGGTCGTGGGCGTCCTCGACAACGGGGACCTCAACCAGGTCACCTGGGAGCTGCGGGCCATGGGCGGTGCCCCCCAGTTCGAGCCCTCGCAGCGGCTCCCCGAGGTCGACTACGCCGCCTTCGCCAGGGGGCTCGGCTTCCACGCGGAGCGGGTCGACGACCCGACCGACGTCGCCCGGGCGTGGCGCGAGGCCCTCGCCGCCGACCGGCCGGCCGTGGTCGTGTTCCGCACCGACCCGGCCGTGCCCCCGATCCCGCCGCACGCGACGTGGGAGCAGATGACGAGCACGGCCGAGTCCATCCTCAAGGGCGACCCGGACCGGGTGGACGTCGTCCGGGAGGGCGTGAAGAGCAAGATCGCCGAGGTGCTGCCCGGCCGTCACTGATCGGGCCCCGGGGCCGGCGCCCTCCGCGGCGCCGGCCCCGTCACCGCCCCGGTGGCCGTCACGCGTCCGGCGTGTCGGAGCTGCCCCGGCTGCGGCGCAGCCGGCGGCCCCGCTCGATGTCGTCCGCGCGCTTCGCCCGGGCCTTGTCGAGGTTCCGGTCGTCGCGGAGAGGGAGCTGTACCGACTCCTCGGCGGGGATCCCGGCCTGGAGCTCCCGGCCGCGTTCGAGCTCGGCGTCCAGCTCGGCCCCGAAGAGCAGCGCCAGGTTGGTGATCCACAGCCAGAGCAGGAAGACGACCGCACCCGCGAGGGAGCCGTAGGTGGCGTTGTAGTTGGAGAAGTTGGCGACGTAGAAGCCGAAGGCGGCCGAGGCCAGGACCCAGACGACGATGGCGAACGCCGCGCCCAGCTGATCCAGCGGAACCTCGACTGTCGCACGTTCGGTGTGCCCCAGTAGAGCAGCGCGACGATGACGACGACGACGACGAGCAGCACCGGCCACTTCAGGACGTTCCAGAGCAGCACCGCGGTGGAGCCGAGGCCCACCGCGTCGCCGACGGCCCGGGCGGCGGGACCGGTGAGCACGAGGGCGAGCGCCACGAGCGCGGTGAGGACGACGACGACGACGGTGAGCAGGAGCATCTGCGGGCGCAGCTTCCAGAAGGGTCGGCCCTCGCCGACCTCGTAGACGTCGTTCATGGCCCGGCCGAACGAGGTGACGTAGCCCGAGGCCGACCACAGCGCGACGACCAGCCCGCCCACCAGGGCGAGGCCGCCGCGCGGGGCCTGGCTCAGCGAGGTCAGGGTGGGTTCGAGGGTGGAGGCCACCGACCCGGCGCCGACGTCCTCGAGGATGCCGACCAGGGCGTCCACGGTGCTCCTGCCCTGGCCGACGAGGCTGACGAGGGAGAGCAGCGCAATGGCGGCGGGGAAGACCGACAGCACCGCGTAGTACGTGAGCGCCGCGGCCAGGTCGGTGCAGCGGTCCCGGGAGAACTCCCGGACCGCCTTGCGGGCCACGTACCTCCACGACGGGGCCGTGACCTCGCCCGGGGAGTCCGGCTTCTTCGACTGCGTCGTCGTCGAGCTCGTCATCGTCGATCCCCTGCCTTCCTTGCGGCGCCGCCGCCCACTGCATCGGTCGAGGGCCGGGTACCCCACCGGACCGGCCCCCAACCGCGGCGTCAGGTCGACTCGATCTGCCGGCCCGGGGTCCTACGGAACTCGAGCCCCCGCTGCACCACGCGGTGCGCGGCCTCGTGGACGGTCAGCCCCCGGCTGTAGGCGTGGGCCCGGATGAGCGCCAGCGCGTCGGTGCCGGACACCGCCAGCTGGGCCACCACGATGCCGGTGGCCTGGTGCACCTCGGCCCGGTCCTCCCACGAGTCGGGCAGGCCGTCGTCCGGCTCGACGCAGGCCATCACCACGGCGGCGACGACGAGGGCGAGCTCGGTCGCTGCTGCGTCGTCGAGGAGGCGGCCCTCGCCGCGCTGGACCAGCGTCAGCACGCCGAAGCAGCGGCCGCCGGACAGGAGCGGGAGGGCGTGGACGACGAGGGGGGCCAGGCCGGCCAGGGGCGTCGCGGTGAGCAACGGCCAGCGCTCGTCCTCGGCGCCCCGTGCCGTCCCAGCTCCAGGCGGCGGTACTCCCCGCAGCGGAACGCCTCGTGGCCCGGTCCCTCGGTGGTGGTCTCCTGGTACTCCTCCACGGACCGCACCACCGCGTCGGTGGCGCAGACCGTCACCCGGTCCGGCGTCGAGTAGCACGACCGTCACCGCGCCACCGTCGCAACCGAGCAGGCGGACCGCCTCCGCGCAGGTCTGTGCGGCCAGGTCCTCGCGGGCCGTTCCGTCGACCAGCGCCTGCGTCAGCCGGTCCAGGAGCAGCCGCCGCGTCCGGCAGCGTCCATGGTCACCGCCGATCCTCCCTCTCGGGCGGTGCGGGCACCGCCTCGCTACGGGCTACCCCCCGGAGGGCGGGCGAAACCCGGCGCCTGCGGCCGGAGCGCCCGGTCAGGCCCGGGCCGACTCGTCCGGCTCCCGCACGGGCAGCGACCCGGTGCGCTCCACCTCCTCGGCGATGTCGCGGAGCTTGCGGTTGAGGGTCTGGCTGGCGGTCCGCAGCCGCTGGAACGCCTCCTCCGAGCTGACCAGCTCGCGCGCCATGATGATGCCGATGGCGGTGCCGATCCGCCGGCTGCTGGACAGGGCGGCCTCGAAGTTGCTGGCCTCCTGCTCGCGCAGGCTGGCCTGGACCCCGACCGAGGCGAACGGGGCGAAGATCGACATCGCCGCGACGTCGTGCTCGTCGAAGGGCTCAGCGCACGAGTAGAGGTTCAGCGCGGCCGAGTCGAGGCCGCCGAGGAACAGCCGGATGCTGAGGACGGAGCGCACCCCCGTCTCCGCGGCGCATGCCGGGCCGAACCGGGGCCACCGCGGGTCACGAGCGACGTCGGGGGAGAGGGCGACCACGCCGTCCTCCGCGGCGTCGAGGCACGGTCCCTCCCTCAGCCGGTACTGGAGGGCGTCGACCCGCTCGCACAGGCCGTCGGTGGCCGCCACGGTCGCGGGTGGGCGCTGACGGCGCAGCAGGGTCAGGCCGCAGTGGTCCGCGTGGCCCACCGCGCGCAGCGCGAAGTGCACCACCCGCTGTGGGTCGACCGGCGTGTCCGGCCCCGTCGTGAGGGCGGCGGCAAGCTCGGTGAACTGGCTGCCGAGACGGGTCACGTCCCCGGACAGCCACACGTCGTCGGTCACGTGGTCTCACTCGGATGTCGTCTCGCTGCCGGGTCCGCACGTGGTTGGACGTCCCTGCTGCGTTCGAGGTCAGCCTAGGAGAGCACGTGCGTCCCGTGGACGAATCGGGACTCCGGTGAGGTGAGGACGCTCTCAGGAAGTGTCGGGACGGCACGTTTGACGCCGCGCGCAGAGGGGTAGGGCGGCCACGTGCCCGACGACCTCGCCGAGCACCGCCTGCCCCGCGTGCCACCGGGTTCGCGGCTGCGTTCGGCCATTCCCTCGCCCGCGACCCGCACCGAGGTCCTCCAGGACGTCAAGGCCGTGGCCGCGGCCGTCGCCGCGTGGGTGCTCGCCGACGGGGTGCTCGACCTGCACCATGCCTTCCTCGCCCCGTGGGTGGCGCTGCTCACCGTGCACGCCACGGTGCACCGCAGCCTGCGCCGCGGCGGCGAGACGGTGCTCGCCGTGGCCCTCGGGCTGGTCGTCGTCGTTCGTCGCCGCCCAGCTGGTGCGGCCTCCGACCTGGGCGCTGGCCGTCGCGCTCCTCGTGGGGCTCAGCCTGGCACGACTGCGGCCGCTGCGCACGGAGGGAGTCACCGTCGCCACGAGTGCCCTCTTCGTCATCACCGCCGGCGACGCGGCGTCCGAGCCCCGGGCCATGGACGTCCTGCCGGACCGGCTGGCCGCCGTCACGATCGGGGTCGGGCTGGCCCTGCTCGTCAACGTCCTCGTGGTGCCGCCGCTGGACGACCGCACCACCCAGCGACGCATCGACGACGTCGACCGACGGCTGGGGCGCCTGATCGCCGACATGGCCCGGGGACTGGCGGGTCGGTGGACCGGCGAGGACGCCGACCGCTGGATCGAGGAGAGCCGGTCGATCGACGGCGACCTCGACCACGCCTGGTCCCTCGTCAGCTACTCCCGGGAGAGCCGGCGGTGGAACCCGCGCGCGGCGTCGGCACCCCGATGACCGAGACCCGGGCGTTCGACGACGTGCTCGAGCGCCTCGAGGAGGGCGTCGCCCAGGTGCGCGGCGATCGCCCGGCACCTGCGGGAGTCGGGGGAGGACGCCGTGCCGTGGCCGCCGGGCTTCGGCGAGCGGTACGTCCGCCTCCTGCACGAGGTGGGGCGGCGGGTGGCGGAGCCGGGCGCCGACGTCGCGGACCTCCGCGACGACGTGCAGCGGCTCGTCGACGACCTCTCGGGGGAGGTGCACGGGAGCCTCGACTGGCCGCTCGCAGGGGTGCTGCTGGCGAACGTGCGGACGATCGTCGACGTGGTCGACGACGTCGCCACGGCGCGCCGCGTCCGTTCCTGACGCGGCCGCGCACGCGCCTCCCGCTCAGGAGACGTAGCGCCGGGTGCCCCCCTCGATCTGCTGGCGCTCCAGGCGGCGGTACCCCTGCTCTACCGGCGGCGGCACGACGCGGCGCTCCCTGAGCACCCACGGCAGGCCGGACACGGCCGCGACCAGGGCTGCGGCGCTCACCCGGTCGCGAGGTAGGCGCCGGACCAGCGCCACCGTGCGGCGCAGGGCGGGCCCGGCCGGGCGACGCAGCCAGGTGAACCAGAGGGTGTTGCGGATGCCGTCGTGGCGCCGCCGGTGCGGGTCCCGCGCCGTCGACGGGGCGTGGTGGGCGACGATCTCCGGCACGTGCGCCAGGTGCCAGCCGGCGGCCGCCAGGTCGGCGGCGAGCAGCTCCTCCTCGCCGCCGAGCCAGAGCCGCTCGGAGAAGCCACCGGCCTCCTCGAACGCCGAGCGCCGCAGGATGCTGACGCCGGCGAGGAAGCTGAGGAGCGGGTACCCGGGCATCCCGGGCGGGGCGTCGAGCGGGTTGTCGGCCATCTCGAGACTGACCGCGTCCACCCGACCGTCGGGCTCCACGACGATCGTGGCCGTCACGACGGCCAGCGTCGGGTGGGCGTCGAGGTGGTCGGCGGCCCGGGCCAGGGCTCCCGGCTCGTACCACGTGTCGTCGTCGCAGAAGGCGACGTAGGGGGTGGTGACCGCGGCGACCCCGACGTTGCGCCCCACGGCCCCGAGGTTGCCCCCCGCCTCGATGAGCGTGACCTCCGGGTGGTGCTGCCTCACCATCTCGGCGGTCCCGTCGCCGGACCCGTTGTCGACGACGACGACGCGGGGGCGCTCGGGGAGCTGCTCGAGGTGGCACAGCGAGCGGTGCGCCTCCGCGCAGCGGTCGCGGGTGATCATCACGACGCTGAGGCGGGGGTCCGCCGTCGGGTCCTCCCGCCGGTCCGGCACGTCGGCCACGGCACTCCTCCTTCCGCTCGGCCCTCCGGTCGAGGACCTCGGTGGGCCGACTACCCCGACAGGTGCCCGTCCACACCCGCGGCCGCCCGGTGTGCCGTCACCGCCCCCTGTCGGCCTCGACCTGTTCCGCGCCGCCCCCTCCCCGGAGGCCTCGGGCGTCCGCGCGCTCGCGTTGCGGGACGACCGTGTACCGCGGGTCCTGCGCCGATGCGACCCCGGCCTTGAAGATGCCGAACCGGGTCAGGGCCGAGGCGGCCACGCAGGTCGCGCCCGCGAGCACCGAGACCGTCCGTGACCGACCGCCCGCGACGAGCGCGGCACCGCCCGCGAGCGCGGTCATGACCCGCGCGGCGCTCATCAGCCGCCCCGCGTCACCGGTCTCGTACGGCTCGGCGACCGGGCCGAGCCGGCGCTTGAGGGTCTCGGAGGCGGCCAGCTCCATGGCGGCACCCGCGACGAGCATCCGCCGGGCGGGCGCTGCCTGGTCCGGCGGGGTGAAGAGCAGGGCCAGCCCGCCGGCGGCGGTCGCACCGGAGCCGGCGAACACGAACGGCATCTCCCGGTGGGCCTCGTGCCACGCCGGTACGGCGGTGTTGGTGATCAGGGCGGCGGTGTAGGTCGCGAGCGCCGGTCCGAGCGCCGCCGCGCCCACTCCGGCCGCGCGCCCGAGCCGCGGGAGCCGCCCGGTGAGCTGAGGCGGCCGCCGCCGTCGACAGCCCGCTGAACGGCGCCAGCACCCACGAGCCCACCGACAGGGGGGAGGTCGGCTTGAACACGCGCAGCATGTGGAGGAACCGCTCGGGGCGGCCCAGGTCGTGGACCAGGGCGAGGATGCCGAGGCCGGCGCCGGCGCTCGCGGCGACCCGGGCCACTCGTTCGAGGTCCGGTCGCCCGGTGAGCGCGGCGCCCTCGGCCAGCAGGGCGGAGCGCCCCGGCCAGCCCGCCGAGGAACAGGTAGCCCGGGCACGTCGGGCACCTTCCACACCGGCGCCTTGAGCACCGGGCGCCCGTAGTAGGACCGGAACTCGGCGCGGGGGACCAGGGTGCGCTCCCTCATCGACGCCCCCCGAGGAAGGACGCCGCGGCGACCGCCGCACGAGCGCCGCGGCGGCGGCCCCCGACGTGACGCCACATCGCCGGCAGGTCGCGGGTGGTGACCACCGGGTCGGGCGGCAGGCCGTAGACCTCGGGCTCGTCGAGGAGCAGGAAGAACGCGCCCGCGCCGCCGACGCCGTCGTCGGGGTCCGCGCCGTAGAGCCGGGCGTCGTCGACGCCCTGCTCGTGCAGCTCGGCCGACGCGCTGCGCCGGCCCGCTCGCGCAGCTCGTCCAGCGGCGCCGAACTGGATCGACTCGGTCGGGCAGGCCTTGGCGCAGGCCGGCGTCCATGCCGTCCCTGCAGCCGGTCGTAGCACAGCGTGCACTTCCACACCCGGCCGTCGTCCTTGCGCTGGTCGATGACGCCGTACGGGCAGGCCGGGCACGCAGTAGCCGCAGCCGTTGCAGATGTCCTCCTGCACCACCACGGTGCCGAACTCGGTGCGGAACAGCGAGCCGGTCGGGCAGACGTCCAGGCAGGCGGCGTGGGTGCAGTGCTTGCACACGTCCGAGGACATCAGCCAGCGGACCTCGCTCGCCGGTCCCCGGACTCGGCGCCCTGGCCCGCCGCCGAGGGCACCTCGGGCGGCCCCATGCCGGGCATCCGAGCTCGGTGCGGTGGCCCGGCCGGTGCGCTGCTCGATGAAGGCGACGTGCCGCCAGGTGTCGGCGCCCGAGGCCCACGGTGTTGTCGTAGGACATGCCCGGAGCAGGTCGAGGCCGTCCTCGGGGACGTGCGTTCCACTCCTTGCACGCCACCTCGCAGGCCTTGCAGCCGATGCACACCGAGGTGTCGGTGAAGAAGCCCATCCGCGGCGGGTGGTCCTCGTACCCGGCGTCGCCGCTCGACGTCGTGGAGCGGGCCGGACAG
The DNA here is from genome assembly GCA_963726295.1 of uncultured Actinomycetota bacterium. Classification (GTDB taxonomy): domain Bacteria; phylum Actinomycetota; class Actinomycetes; order Actinomycetales; family Dermatophilaceae; genus DASSQJ01. The sequence continues at coordinate 622,307 of CAVSBW010000012.1, read as the reverse complement.
CGAGTGCGGTCATCGACTGCACCTCCTCGTGCCCGTGCGGCGGTCGATGCCGGCCCGCGCCGGCGGTAGTCCTCGACGAGCTCGACGAGCGCCGGGCCCCGCGGGCGGCGGCCCGGGACGGATGTCGCAGGTGCGCGACCTTGACCTCCTGGATGTGGACGTTCGGGTCGAGCGACCACGTCGACGCAGGTCGTTGACCGAGTCGCCGGTCGAGAGCCCGGCGGCCCCAGTGGTAGGGCAGGCCGACCTGGTGGACGATCCGGCCCGCCGACGCGCAGCGGCGCATCCGGTCGGTGACCAGCACCCGGGCCTCGATCGCCGTGCGGGCGGTGACGACCGTCGCCCAGCCGCCGTGCTCGAGCCCGCGCTCGGCGGCCAGCTCGCGGCGACACCTCGCAGAACATCTCCGGCTGCAGCTCGGAGAGGTACGGCAGCGTGCGGCTCATGCCGCCGGCGGTGTGGTGCTCGGTCAGCCGGTAGGTGGTGAACACGTACGGGAAGACCTCGCGCCCGGCTCGGCGGCGCCGGGTTCGTACGGGTTGTCGCGGCGCTCGTAGACGCTCGCGCGCCGGGTTGCCCTGCTGGCGCGTAGAGCGCGTTGTGCACCGGCGACTCGTGCGGCTCGTAGTGGGTCGGCAGCGGGCCGTCGGCCAGGCCCGGCGGGCGCGTACAGCCAGCCCTTGCCGTCGGCCTGCATGATGAACGGGTCGCGCGCCGCGCGAGCGCGTCCGGGCCCGTCGGCGTCCTCGGCGGGCACGTAGTCGGGCGGCTTGGTCGGCGCGAAGTCGGGCACGTCGTGGCCGGTCCACGTCGCCCTGCTCGGCGTCCCACCAGACGTAGCTTCTTGCGCTCGCTCCACGGCCTGCCCGTCGGGGTCGGCCGAGGCCCGGTTGTAGAGGATGCGCCGGTTCGCCGGCCACGCCCAGCCCCACTCGGGCGCGACCCAGTCCTGCTCGCCAGCGCGGCTTGCGGCGCGCGGCCTGGTTGACGCCGTCGGCGTAGCACGCCGCAGTAGATCCAGCAGCCGCAGGTGGTCGAGCCGTCGTCGGCTTCAGCTCGGTGTAGCTCGACAGCGGCTCGCCGTCGGCGTCCGCAGCCGTTGATCTCGCGCAGCACCGCCTCCGCGCTCGGGCTCGTCGAGCGGGCCCTCGGTCGGGTAGTCCCAGGTGAGGTCGAGCAGCGGCCGGTCCGCTCGTCGGTCGAGCCGGCCAGCTTCTCGCGGATGCGCCGGCCGAGGTGGTAGAAGAACCACAGGTCGCTGCGGGCGTCGCCGGGCGGCTCGACCGCCTTGTCGTGCCACTGCAGCATGCCGCTGGGTGTTGGTGAAGGTGCCGTCCTTCTCGACGTGCGACGGCGGCCGGGAAGAAGAAGACCTCGGTGCCGATGTCCTCGGTGGCGCATCTCGCCGGTCTCGATCTCCGGGCCGTCCTTCCAGAACGTCGCGCTCTCGATCATCGACAGGTCGCGCACGACCAGCCACTCGAGGTTGGCCAGGCCGAGGCGCTGCATCTGCCCGTTGGCCGAGCCGACGGCCGGGTTCTCGCCGAGCAGGAAGTAGCCCGTGCACGGTGCCCTCGATCATGTCTCATGACGGTGTCGTAGGTGCCGTGGTCGCCGGTGAGCCGCGGCAGGTAGTCGAAGCAGAAGTCGTTCTCCGCCGTCGCCGCGTCGCCCCACCACGCCTTGAGCAGGCTCACCATGTAGGCGTCGCATGTTGCCCCAGAAGCCCGGTGCTGCCGGCGTCGCTCGGCGACGAAGTCGTCCAGGTCGTCGTGCTGGCGGGCGTGCGGCATCGGGATGTAGCCCGGGCAGGAGGTTGAACAGCGTCGGGATGTCGGTGGAGCCCTGGATGCTGGCGTGGCCGCGCAGCGCCAGGATGCCGCCGCCGGGCCGGCCGATGTTGCCCAGCAGCAGCTGCAGGATCGACGCGGTCGCGGATGTACTGCGACGCCCACGCGTGTGCTGGGTCCAGCCCACCGCGTAGCACGAACGCGCGTGGTCCGCTCGCGGCCCGAGTTCGCGGTCGAGCGCCTCGGCGACCTGCAGGAACTGCTCCGGCGGCGATGCCGCAGACCTCGCTCGACCATCTCGGGGGTGTAGCGGGCGAAGTGCCGCTTGAGGATCTGGTAGACGCAGCGCGGGTGCTGCAGCGTCTCGTCGCGCTCGGGGCTTGGCCGACACCGTCGGCCCTCCGGAGCCGCTGGCCTCGGAGCGGCCGGCCCGTGCTCCTCGCCTGGGCGGCGCCTCCGCCGCCGGCGTCGTCCGGCCGTCGGGCTGGTCCGGGTCGCGCTGGCCGGCCGCCGGTGACCTCGGTGCGCCCTCGTACTGCCAGGTCGTCGGGTCGTAGCTGCGCGCGTCTCCGGGTCGAAGCCGGAGAACAGCCCGTCGAGGTCCTCGGTGTCGCGGAAGTCCTCGTCGACGATGGCGGCGGCGTTGGTGTAGGCGACGACGTACTCGCGGAAGTCGAGCTCGTTCTCCAGCACGTGGTTGATCAGCGCCGCCGAGGAACGCGATGTCGGTGCCCGCCCGCAGCGGCACGTGCAGGTCGGCCACGCGCGCTGGTGCGGGTGAACCGCGGGTCGACGTGGATGACCGTCGCGCCCCGCGCCTTGGCCTCCATCACCCACTGGAAGCCGACCGGGTGGCACTCGGCCATGTTCGAGCCCTCGATGACGATGCAGTCGGCGTTCGGCGAGGTCCTGCTGGAAGGTGGTGGCCCCGCCGCGACCGAACGAGGTCCCCAGACCGGGGACGGTGGAGGAGTGTCAAATACGGGCCTGGTTCTCGATCTGGATCGCGCCCAGCGCGGTGTAGAGCTTCTTGATGAGGTAGTTCTCCTCGTTGTCGAGGGTCGCCCCGCCGAGGCTGGCGATGCCCAGGGTGCGGCGCACGCGGTTGCCGTTCGTCGTCCTCCCACTCCCAGTGCTCGCGGCGGGTCTCGACCACGCGGTCGGCGATCATGTCCATCGCCGTGTCGAGGTCGAGGTCCTCCCACTCGGTGCCGTGCGGGCGCCGGTAGCGCACCTTCGTCACCCGGCTGGGCCGGTGACGAGCTGCTTGCTGGCGCTGCCCTTGGGGCAGAGCCGGCCGCGGCGAGATCGGGACTCGCCGGGTCGCCCTCGATCTGGGCGACCTCGCCGTCCTTGACGTAGACCTTCTGGCCGCAGCCGACCGCGCAGTAGGGGCAGATCGAGTGGACGACCCGGTCGGCGCGGCTGGTGCGGGCCCGCAGCCCGTCGGTGTCCGCCGAGCGGACCGCCTCGCCGCGACCGAGCCGGTCGGGGCCGCGCAGCTGCCGCAGCACCGGCCACTGAAGTGGGGTCGCCATGGTGCGCCTCCTCCTCGTCCGCTGTCGCCCCGCCGGTACCCGGGGGCCGCCGCGGTAAACCACCGGCCGGTCGCCCACGTTTCGCGGGCGCCACGCGGGGCACTGGCGCGGCATGGAGACGTCCGGATCGCGTCGTGGCCCTGCCGAGCCCAGGGTGAGCATCGTGGTGATCACCCGCAACCGGCGTCGTCGGCTGCTCGAGACGCTCTCACGGCTGGACGCCGCGTCGAGCGGCCCCGTGGAGGTCGTCGTCGTCGACAACGGCTCGAGCGACGGAACCGCCCGCGCGGTGGGCGAGGGGTGGCCGGACGTCACCCTGGTGGAGCTGCCCTCGAACCGCGGGGCCGGTGCCCGCAACGTCGGTGTGGAGGCGGCCCGGGCGGAGGTCGTGGCCTTCTCCGACGACGACTCGTGGTGGTCGCCCGGTGCCCTTGACCTGGCGGTCGACCTGTTCGCGGCCCATCCTCGGCTGGGGCTGCTCGCGGCCCGGGTGCTCGTCGGTCCCGAGGAGCGGCTGGACCCGGTGAGCACGGCCATGGCCGAGTCGCCGCTGCCGCGGGCCTCCGACCTCCCGGGACCGTCCGTGCTCGGCTTCGTCGCCTGCGGGTCGGTCGTCCGGCGCTCGGCCTACCTCGCGGCGGGCGGGTTCGACGACGTCGTCGGGTTCGGTGGCGAGGAGACCCGGCTGGCGATCGACCTCGCCGTCGACGGCTGGGGGCTGGCGTACGTGCCCGCCGTCGTCGCCCACCACGACCCGGACACGGCGGGACCGAGGCCACGACGCCGCCTGCTCCTGCGGCGCAACGAGATCCTCTCGGCCTGCATGCGTCGGCCCTGGGGGGTCGTGGCGCAGCGGGTCGTGGAGGCGCCGCCACGTGCGGTGCTCGCTGCCCTGCCCCGGGTGCCCGCGGCGCTGGTCCGGCGCCGTCAGGTGCCTGCCGACCTGGACGCGCAGCTGCGGCTCCTGGAGGGCGGCGGAGAAGCGGTTCTCGGCTGAAGTGCGTGAGAAGCGGTTCTCCCGGGTAACCGCCCCCCATGCGAGTACTCGGTGTCAACGCGCTGTTCCACGACCCGTCGGCCGCGCTGGTGGTCGACGGTCAGGTCGTCGCCGCCGCGGAGGAGGAGCGGTTCTCCCGGCGCAAGCACGGGAAGCGCCCGGTGCCGTTCGCGGCGTGGGAGCTGCCCGAGGCGGCGATGCGGTGGTGCCTGGAGACCGCGGGCCTGCGCCCCGAGGACCTGGACGCGGTCGCGTACTCCTTCGACCCAGCGCTGGCCAAGCCGGCGGAGGACATGGGGCTGGACGACCCGTGGGACCCGGTGCGCCTCATGTACGCCCAGTCCGCCCCTGGCTTCCTCGCCACCGCGCTCCCCGGCCTGGACCGGGAGCGGGTGCGTTTCGTGCCCCACCACCTCGCCCACGCCGCGTCCGCGGCGATGGCGGCGCCGGTGGCGACGGCGGGACGTCCGAGCAGCGTCCTGGTGCTCGACGGCCGCGGTGAGCAGTCCAGCCACCTCGCGGGTCACCACGAGGACGGCCACATCGAGGTGCTCGCCGCGCAGGCGCTCCCGCACTCGCTCGGCCTGCTCTACGAGTCGCTCACCGCGCACCTGGGCTTCCTCCGGGCCAGCGACGAGTACAAGGTGATGGCGCTGGCCTCGCACGGGCGGCCGCGTCCACCTCGAGGAGCTGCGCGACCGTCGTTCGCGCCACCCCCGACGGCGGGTTCGAGGCGCCGGTGCCCGACTGGTCGGCGCTGGTGCCGCCGCGGCGCGGAGGGCGAGACGGACTGGCCGCAGGAGTACGCCGACCTCGCGGCCTCGGTGCAGGCCCGGCTCGAGGAGGTGCTGCTCGACCTCGCCGGGTGGCTGCACGAGCGCACCGGTGACCGGGTGCTCACGATGGCCGGAGGCACCGCCCTGAACTGCGTCGCCAACCGCCGGCTCTGGCGCGAGTCGCCCTTCGAGGAGGTGTGGGTGCAGCCGGCGGCCGGCGACGCCGGCACCGCGCTCGGGGCGGCCCTGCAGGTGCACGCGGACGAGGCCGGCCCGGCGGCCCCGATGGAGACGGCCGCGCTCGGGCGGTCGTGGTCGGACGAGGAGCTGGCGCGGTGGCTGCACGACGCCGCGGTGCCGTTCACGACCCCGCCCGACCTCGCCGCGGAGGTGGCCGACGTCCTCGCCGCCGACGGCGTGGTGGCCTGGTTCGACGGTCGCAGCGAGTTCGGGCCGCGGGCGCTGGGCCGGCGCTCCCTGCTGGCTCACCCGGGACACGCCCACAACCTCGAGCGCCTCAACGACGTCAAGGGTCGCGAGCAGTTCCGGCCGGTGGCGCCGATGGTGCTCGAGGACCGGGCCGCCGAGGTGTTCTCCGGCGGGCCGCTGCCGAGCCCGTACATGCTCTTCGTCCACGACGTGCGCCCGCAGTGGCGCGACCGGATCCCGGCGGTCGTCCACGTCGACGGCACCGCCCGGGTGCAGACCGTCGACGCCGGTGGCTCTCCCCGCGTCGCCGAGCTGCTGCGCGCCTTCGAGCAGCGCACCGGCCTGCCCCTGCTCGTCAACACCAGCCTGAACACGGCGGGCCGGCCGATGGTGGACGACCCGCGGGACGCGCTCGAGCTGTTCGGCTCGGCGCCCGTCGACGCCCTCGTCCTCGGCCCGCACCTCGTGCGCCGCGGGGAGCTCTTCGCCCGGGGAGGTGCTGCGTGAGCGCTCCCGACTGGGCCGTCGTCGTGCCCACCGTGGGCCGTCCGAGCCTCGCCGCGCTGCTGAGCGGGCTCGCCGACGCGGTGGCGGACGGGGCCGTCCCCGCGGGAGGTGGTCGTCGTCGACGACCGCCCCGGCGACCCCGGGACCGCTGGACCTGCCCGACCTCGCCGGGGGCCTCTCCCTGCGCGTGGTCCGCAGCGGTGGCCGCGGCCCGGCGGCGGCACGCAACCTCGGCTGGCGGCAGCGTCCGCACGCGAGTGGGTCGCCTTCCTCGACGACGACGTGCTGGTGCCCGACGGGCTGGCCGCGCGGCGCTGGCGGCCGACCTGCGCGCCGTCGACGCCACGACGGGCGGCGTCCAGGGCCGGGTGTCGGTGCCCTGCCGGCCAGCCGCCGGCCGACCGACTGGGAGCGCTGACCGCCGGGCTCGAGCACGCCGCGCTGGGCCACCGCCGACATGGCCTACCGGCGCGCGGCCCTGCTCGAGGTCGGGGCTTCGACGAGCGCTTCCCGCGGGCGTTCCGGGAGGACGCCGACCTCGCGCTGCGGGTCGCGGGACGCCGGCTGGGCGGCTCGTCGTGGGCGAGCGGACCGATCACCCACCCGGTGCGCCCGGCCGGCCCGGTGGTCAGCGTGCGACGTCCAGCGCGGCAACGCCGACGACGCCCTGATGCGGCGCCTGCACGGGCCGGCGCTGGCGGCAGCGGGCCGAGGCGGCGCCCGGGCGGCTGGCGCCGGCACGTCGCCACCGTCGTCGCCGAGGGCCTGGCGCTCGGCGTGCGCCCCCGCGAGCCGCCGCAGCCGGGCGGCACGGGCCGTCGCGCTCGGCTCGGCCGCGGCTGGCGCGGCCTGGCCGTCGCCGACTTCGCCCGGCGCCGGATCGCCCCGGGCCCGCGCACCGCCGACGAGGTCGCTCACCATGCTGTGCGACCAGCGTCGGCGATCCCGCCGCGGCGGCTGGTCCACCGGCTGCGCGGCGCGTGGCGGCACCGGTCGCGCCCGGCCGTGGCCCGCGCCGGTCCGCGCGCGTGCTCTTCGACCGCGACGGCACCCTCGTCCACGACGTCCCGTACAACGGCGACCCGGACGCCGTCGACCCGGTGCCCGGGCGTCCGAGCGCGCTGGACCGGGCCTGCGCGCGCCGGGCTGCGCCTCGGGGTCGTCAGCAACCAGTCCGGCATCGGCCGCGGGCTGCTCACCGCCGGGCAGGTGGCCGCGGTGAACCCGAGGATCGAGGAGCTCCTCGGCCCCTTCGACACGTGGCAGGTCTGCCCGCACGCCCCGGACGACGGCTGCGCGCTGCCGCAAGCCCGCGGCCGGGCTGGTGCGCGGCCGCGGCGGCCGACCTGGGCGTGCGCGCCCGAGGAGTGCGTCGTCATCGGCGACATCGGCGCCGACGTCGAGGCGGCCCGGGCCGCCGGGCGCCCGCAGCGTGCTCGTCCCGACCGCGGCCACCCTGGCCGCGGAGGTCGAGCGGGCCGCCGGTCGTCGCGCTCGGACCTGCGCTCGGCCGTCGACCTGGTCCTGGGGTGGCGCCGTGGCTGAGCACGTGCACGGACCCCGGGTGCTCGCCGTCCGCCAGGACAGCGAGGGCGACGTCCTCCTCTGCGGGCCCGCCCTGCGCGACGCTGCGCCGCCGGCGCCGTCGCGCCTCGACCTGCTCGTCACCAGCGCGGGAGAGGCGGCCGCCCGGCTGCTGCCCGCCGTCGACGAGGTCGTCGTCGCCGACGTCCCGTGGGCCGGGCGACCCGGCGCCCGCCGGCGGACCCGGCCGCCCTGGACCGGCTGCTCCGAGCGGCTGCGCCGCCGGGCCGGTACGACGAGGTGGTCGTCTTCACCTCCTTCCACCAGAGCCCGCTGCCCGTCGCGCTGCTCGCCCGCTGGGCGGGCGTGCCGCGCGTCTCCGGCACGAGCGACGACTGCCCCGGCACCCTGCTCGACGTGCGCCACCGTCGCCTGGGCGACGCCGACGACCCGCGCGAGGCGGGCGGTCACGAGGTCGAGGCGACTGTGCGACCTCGTGTCGGCCGCCGGTCGCCGCCGGCCGCCCGGGCGACGACGGACGGCTGCCGGTCCGTCGACGTCCCCGTGCCCGAGCGGGCTTCCGGAGGGGCTACGTCGTGGTGCACCCGACCGCCTCGGTCCCGTCCCGCGCGATCGGCCGCGCAGCCGGCGAGCCGGTTCGCGGCGGCGCTCGACCGCGCCGGCCGGCCGGTCGTCGTCACCGGCGGGCCGGGGGAGGAGCCGGTGGGAGCCGCGGTCACGCCGGCCGGCGGCACCGACCTGACGGGCAGGACGACGCTTCGCGCGAGCTCGCCGGCGTGCTCGCGTGGTGCCGCGGCGGTCGTCGTCGGCAACACCGGACCCGCCCACCTCGCCGCGGCGGTCGGCACCCCGGTCGTCAGCGCTCTTCGCCCCGACGGTCCCGGCCGAGCGCTGGCGCCCTGGGGCGTGCCCCACGTGCTCCTCGGGCGACCAGGGCGCACCGTGCCGGATGACGCCGGGCCCGCAGCTGCCCGGTCCCCGGGCACCCGTGCACCTCGCAGGTCACCGACGACGAGGTCGTCGCCGCCGTCGAGCGGCTCGCCGGGGGCGCCGACCGGGTCCCATCGGGCCGGCCGTCGAGGTGGTGAGCTCGTGAAGGTGCTCGTCTGGCACGTCCACGGCTCGTGGACGACCTCGCTCGTCCAGGGCCCGCACGAGTACCTGCTGCCCCTCGTCGACCGACCGCGGCCCGGACGGGCGCGGCCGTGCCGCAGACCTGGTCCTGGCCGGACGCGGCCCGGGAGGTCACGCCGTCGAGCGGCTGCGCTGCGAGGAGCTCGACGTCGTCGTGCTCCAGCGCCCGCACGAGGTCGACCTCGTCGAGCGGTGGACCGGGCGCACGGTCGGCCGTGACCTGCCGGCCGTCTACCTCGAGCACAACACGCCGCCCGGTGGCGCGGTCACGACCCGGCACCCGGTGGCTCGAGGACCCGCGGCTCCGGGACGTTCCTGTGGTGCACGTCACCGCACTTCAACGCGATGGCGTGGGACTGCGGCGGACGCCCCACCCAGGTCCTCGAGCACGGCGTCCCCGACCCCGGGTACCGCTACACCGGTGAGGACCCGGCCCTCGCGGTCTCGGTCAACGACCCGGTGCGGCGGTGGCGGGTCGCCGGGTCCGACCTGGTCCTCGCCCTCGCCGGGTCCGTGCCCGTGCGACGTGTACGGCATGAACACGCAGGAGCTGGGCGCGCTCGCCGAGCGGCGCGGTGCCTCCGGGCTGGACCGGTCGCGGTGCCACGACCTCCCGCAGGACCGTCTGCACGCGGCGATGGCCCGGCAGCCGGGCCTACCTCCACCCCTACCGGTGGACCAGCCTGGGCCTCTCGCTCGTCGAGGCGATGTTCCTGGGCCTGCCCGTCGCTCGCGCTGGCGACGACCGAGGCCCCCGAGTCGGTGCCGCCCGCCGCCGGCGTCCTGAGCAACGACGTCGGGCTGCTGCGGGACAGCGCCCGCCGCCTCCTCGCCGACCCCGACGAGGCACGCGAACGCGGCCTGGCCGCCCGTGCCGCACGCCCTCGACCGATTCGCCCTCGACCGGTTCCTCACCGACTGGGACCGCACCCTCAAGGAGGTGGCTCCGTGAAGATCGCGATGGTCTCCGAGCACGCCAGCCCGCTCGCCGCTCTCGGTGGGGTCGACGCCGGCGGACAGAACGTCCACGTGGCCCGCTCGCCGCCGGCCTCGCCCGGCTCGGGCACGACCGTGACCGTGTACACCCGGCGGGACGACCCACGCGCCCCCGACCGGGTGCGGATGCCGTCCGGCGTCACGGTGGTCAACGTCGCCGGCCGGTCCCCCCGAGCGCGTGCCGAAGGACGAGCTGCTGCCCCACGTCGACGACGTTCGCCGCGGGCATCGCGCAGGACTGGGCCGAGCACGGACGCCCGGACGTCGTCCACGCCCACTTCTGGATGTCCGGGCTGGCCGCGCTGGCGGCCGGCCGGCGGGCCGGTGTCCCGGTGGCCCAGACCTTCCACGCCCTCGGCACGGTCAAGCGACGGCACCAGGGCGCGTGCGACACCAGCCCGCCCGAGCGCCTGCGGCTCGAGCGCGGGCTCGCCGAGGAGGTCGACCTCGTCATCGCGACGTGCGCCGACGAGGTGGCCGAGCTCGCTGCCATGGGCGTGCCCACCGGGCACGGTCGACGTCGTGCCGTGCGGCGTCGACACCGCAGCACTTCACGCCGGGCGACGGCTGCTCGCCGGCACCTGCCGCCACGGCGGGGACCCCGGCTCCTCGTCGTCGGACGGCTCGTCGAGCGCAAGGGCGTCGACGTCGCGGTCCGGGCCCTGACGCGCGGTGCCGGACGCCGACCTCGTCGTCGTCGGCGGACCGCCCGCGGCCGAGCTGGACCGCGACGGCGAGGCCCGCCGCCTGCTCCGCGTGGCCGAGGACGTCGGCGTCGCGGACCGCGTGCACCTCGTCGGGCAGGTGCCGCACGAGGACATGCCCGCGGTCTACCGCTCGGCCGACCTCGTCCTCGCCGTCCCCTGGTACGAGCCGTTCGGCATCACGCCGCTCGAGGCATGCCGCCTGCGGGCGGGCCGTCGTCGGGTCGGCAGTCGGCGGGCTGCTCGACAGCGTCGAGAACGGCCGCACCGGGCTGCTCGTCCCGCCCCGGGACGTCGAGGCCGTCGGCCGCGCCGTCGCCTCGGTGCTCCGGGATCCCGCGTCCGCCCGCCGGATGGGGGAGCGAGCGCGCCGGCGCGCCGTCGAGCGCTTCGACTGGGACGTCGTGGCGCGCGGCACCGAGGAGCTGCTCGGCGAGCTGGTCCGCCGGCGCCGGCACGCGGACGGACCGCCGCGCGGTGCGGCCCCGGTGTCCTGGCTCACCGAGCACGCCGCCGAGCTGGCCCGGCGGCGCTGGCGCTCCCTCGAGGCCCAGGAAGAGCTGGTCCGCGGCTGGGGCGAGGAGCTCGCGGGCGTGCTGACCGGTGGTCGGGCGCCTGCTGGCCGCCGGCAACGGCGGCAGCGCCGCGGAGGCCCAGCACCTCACCGCCGAGCTCGTCGGCCGGTGGTGTCGGGACCGGCGGCCGTTCTCGGCGATCGCCCTGAGCGCGGAGACCTCGAGCCTGACCGCGATCCTCAACGACTACGGACCCGAGGAGGTCTTCGCCCGCCAGGTCGAGGCGCACGGCCGGCCCGGTGACGTGCTCGTGCTGCTCTCGACGAGCGGGTCGAGCAGCAACATCCTCCACGCGGCCAAGCGCGGCCACGAGCTGGGCCTTCGGGTCTGGGCCCTGACCGGCCCGGCGCCCAACCCGCTCGCGGGCCTCGCCGACCGGACGCTGGTCGTCGACGCGCCCAGCACCGCCGCGGTCCAGGAGGTGCAGCTCGTCGCCATCCACGCCGTCTGCGCGGCGCTCGACGACGAGCTCGCCTCCCGGGGCCTGATGAGCGCCGGCCCGGTGTGCCGGCAGGGCTCGTGAGCGGCGTCGACGACGTCGTGGTCGTCGGGGACCTGGTCCTCGACCGCGACGTCCACGGCCGGGTCGAGCGGCTCTGCCCCGACGCCCCTGCGCCCGTCGTCGACGTCGACGAGGTGCTCGTCGGTGCCGGTGGTGCCGGCCTCACGGCGCTGGTCGTGTGCCGCCGCCGGGCACCGGACCACGCTCGTGGCCCCCGTGGCCGACGACGAGGAGGGACGGCTGCTGCGCCGCGTGCTCGAGGCCTTCGGCGTGCGGCTCGTGGCCGGCGACCACGAGGGCGGCACCAGGGTCAAGACCCGGGTGCGGGTCGGGACGCACTCGGTCGCCCGGATCGACCAGGGCGGATCCGGGCGACCGCTCGGGTCGTTCCCGGACGAGGTGGAGCCGCTGCTCCTCGACGCGGCCACCGTCGTCGTCTCGTGCTACGGCGCCGGGACGTCGGCCCACCCGCAGCTGCGGAGCCTGCTGGAGCGCCGGGCGCCCCGGGCGCCGGTCGTCTGGGACCCGCACCCGCGCGGCGCGGAGCCGGTGCCGGGCTGTGCCCTCGTCACCCCCAACCTCACCGAGGCCCGGGCCCGGCTCGGCGTCGACGGGGAGCCCGGCTGACGCCCTGGCGGCGGGGCTGGTGCGCCACTGGGGGGCGCGGCGCCGTCGCCGTCACCGACGGTGTGCAGGGCGCCTGGCTCGGCACCACCGCGGGGGAGCCGACGCTCGTTCCCGCGGCGCCGGCCGAGGGCGACCCCTGCGGCGCCGGCGACAGCTTCACCGCGGCCGCCGCGGTGGCCCTGGCGGCCGGCCGCACGGCGAGCGAGGCCGTCGGCGAGGCGGTGCGGTCGGCCGGTGCGTTCGTCGCCTCCGGCGGCGCCTCGGCCTGGCGGGTGCCCGAGGGGTCGCCGGACCGGCCGACCCGGGACGGCGGGCGCCGGACCCCCCGCGCGGACGCGGCAGCCGCCGCCGTCGACGTCGTCACCGCCGTGCGGGAGCGCGGCGGCACCGTCGTCGCGACGGGAGGCTGCTTCGACGTGCTGCATGCCGGCCACGTCGCCACGCTCGAGGCCGCCCGCGGCCTCGGCGACGCCCTCGTCGTCCTGCTCGAACTCCGACGCCTCGGTGGCTCGGCTCAAGGGCCCGGGGCGTCCCGTGACCACGCAGCGAGGACCGGGCGACCGTGCTGCGCGGCCTGCGCTGCGTCGACGCGGTCGTCGTCTTCGACGAGGACGTCCCGGACGAGGCGCTGCGCCGGATCCGCCCGGACATCTGGGTCAAGGGCGGCGACTACGAGGGCTCCGACCTCCCCGAGTCGCGGTTGGTCCGCTCGTGGGGCGGCCGCACGGTCCTCCTTCCCTACCTGTCCGGGCGGTCGACGACCGCCATCCTTTCGTCCACGACCCGAGGAGCATCCCGATGAGCGACACCACCCACCGTCCCGCCACCGACCCCCGCAGCTCGGGCCCCGGCACGGTCTTCGTCACCGGCGGGGCCCGAGGGTTGGGGGCCGCGGTGGTCGCGGCCGTCGACAAGGCCGGCGGCACCCCGGCGGTCATCGACGTGGCCGCACCGGAGGTCGACGTGGCCCACGTCCGTGCCGACCTCGCCGACACCGACGCCGCCGCGGCGGCGGTCGAGGAGCTCGTGGAGCGGGTGGGCCCGCCCGACGCGGTCGTCACCGCCGCGGGGATCGACGCCTGCGGGCCGCTCGAGGAGGTGGCGGCGCAGGCCTGGGACCGCGTGCTCAAGGTGAACCTGCTGGGCACCGCGGCCGTCGTACGGGCCGCGCTGCCACACCTCGTCGACCGGCACGGCACGGTCATCACCGTCGGGTCGACGTTGGGGCTGCGGCCGGCGGGGGACGCGACGGCGTACTGCGCCTCCAAGTTCGGGGTCGTCGGCTTCACCCGCTCCCTGGCCATCGAGCTGGCCGGGCGGGTGCGGGTGACGATGCTCGTTCCCGGCGGGATGCGCACCGGGTTCTTCGACGGCCGCACCGAGCAGTACAAGCCCGGACCCGACGCCGCCCTCAACGACCCGGCCGACGTCGCGGCGACCGTGCTCACCGTGCTGAGCCAGCCGGGGGACTGCGAGATCCGCGAGCTCGTCGTCGCGACCTCGACCGAGCCGTCCTGGCCGTGACCGACGCTCCCGAGGTCCTGGTCCTCCGGGCGCTCGGCCTCGGCGACCTGCTGACCGCCGTCCCCGCGCTGCGCGGGCTCCGGCGGGCGTACCCGGGCCACCGCATCCTCCTTGCGGCACCGCGGGCGCTGGCGGCGTGGTTCCGCGACCTCGGCCTCGTCGACGGCACCGTCCCGGCAACCGGGCTGGGGCACCCGCTGCCCGTCGACCGGGCGCCGGACCTCGCCGTGGACCTCCACGGCTGCGGTCCGGCGAGCCACCGGCTGCTCCACGCGACCGGGGCCCGGGCGCTCCTGGGGTTCCGCTGCCCGGCCGCCGGCCACGTCACGGGACCGGCGTGGAGGGAGGACGAGCACGAGGTCGACCGCTGGGTCCGCCTGGTGCGGACCCTGGGCCCGGTCGCGGACCCGCACGACCTGCGGCTGGGAGCAGGGGTGCCGGGGAGTGGCGCGGTCCTCGTGCACCCCGGGGCGTCGGCCCCGGCGCGCCGGTGGCCGCTGGAGCGGTGGGCCGAGGTCGTGGCGGCGCTGGTCGACCGGGGCAGACCGGTGGTGGTGACGGGGACCGCCGCCGAGGCCGACCTCGCGCGTCCGCTGGTGCGCGCGGGGGCGCAGGACCGGACCGGGCGCGACGACCTGACCGACCTGGCCGCGCTGGTCGCCGGGGCCGACCTGCTGCTGTCCTCCGACACCGGCGTCGCGCACGTGGCGACGGCCTACGGGACACCCTCGGTGACGCTCTTCGGCCCGGTCTCACCAGCCCTCTGGGGGCCGCGGATCGACGCCCACCTCCACCGGGTGGTCTGGCACGGGCCGCGGGCGTCCACCCGGCCCGGCGACGCCAACGGCGCCCGCCTCGACCCGAGGCTGGGGCGCGTCACCGTCGAGGAGGTGCTCGCCGCGGCCCACGCGCTTCTCGGAGCGGCTCAGGCCGAGGGGGCCCCGGCCAGCTGCGGCGCGGAGGCGAGCTCCTCCTCGGGAAGCTGACGGAACCACTCCACGGTCCGCTCCAGGCCGGTCGCCCACGGCACGGCCGGCTCCCAGCCGAGGAGCGCGCGGGCGAGCGTCGTGTCGGGTCGCCGGACCTTGGGGTCGTCGACGGGCAGGTCGACGGCCTCGAGCGCCGAGGACGACCCCACGCACGCGAGGACGTCCTCGGCGATCCGGCGGACGGTGAGCTCCTCGGGGTTGCCGAGGTTGACCGGGCCGGGGTGGTCGGTGTCGGCGAAGTCGAGGATGCCGCGGACGAGGTCGTCGACGAAGCACACCGAACGGGTCTGGCTGCCGTCGCCGGCCACCGTGAGCGGCTCGCCGAGGAGGGCCTGCCGGATGAAGGTGGGGATGGCGCGGCCGTCGTGGGGCCGCATCCGCGGGCCGTAGGTGTTGAAGATCCGGACGATGCCCGTGTCGACCCCCTCGTGCTCCCGGTAGGCGGTGGTCATCGCCTCCCCGAACCGCTTGCCCTCGTCGTAGACGCCGCGGGGACCGATCGGGTTCACGTGCCCCCAGTAGGTCTCCGGCTGCGGGTGGCACTGCGGGTCGCCGTACACCTCGGAGGTGGAGGCGAGGACGAACCGGGCCCCCTTCTCCTTGGCCAGGCCGAGGGCGTGCCAGGTGCCGATCGAGCCCACCTTGAGCGTCTCGAGCGGGATGCGGAGGTAGTCGACGGGGGAGGCCGGGCTGGCGAAGTGCAGGACGAGGTCGACCCGGCCCGGCACGTGGAGGAAGTCGGTGACGTCGCAGTGGAGCAGGCGCAGCCGGGGGTCGGTGAGCACGTGCGCGAGGTTGGCGGGACTGCCGGTCACCAGGTTGTCCAGGACCACCACCTCCGCGCCGTCGTCGAGCAGCCGCGTGCACAGGTGGCTGCCGAGGAAGCCGGCGCCCCCGGTCACGACGACTCGACGACCGGCGCGCGGGCGGTCCCCGTCCCGGATGACACTCAGCTCCATTCGCTCCTCCTCCGCGGCGGGGTCCCGACGACCCCGGTTCGCGGATGTCCTACCCCACCGGCGCGCTGCCAACCACCGGACCGGCCCGCCCGGTCGCCACCCGGGTTTGGCGCCGGCGGCGCCGGGTAGTCCTCTGGTGGCTCCGACAGCGAGGGACACCGTGATCCCCGGCCGCCGCCGGGGAGGCGCCCGCCGAGGACGGGTGCCCGACGAAGGGGACGAGCCGTGGACGTGACCCGGCACGGAACCACTCGACCGCACCGATCGCACCGTCGAGGAGCTGGTCGCCGAGCTGGCCGACATCACCGAGCAGCTCCGGCGGGCGCCCACGCTGGTGGAGGGGCGGCGCCCCGGCATCCGGGCGATCAATCCAGAGGTGCTCTCGCTCCTGGCCCGGGAGCGACGCCTGGTCCGGGCGCTCAGGGCGGCGAGGGCGCGCCGGCGCCGGCTCAGGCGCGTGGACCCGGGGAGGTGGTGACACGGCGCTCCCGACGCCGCCGCGCCCGGAGCAGGAGGAGCACCGCGACCGCTGCGGTCGCCACCGCGAGGCGGCCGCGACCGCGTGGCGAGGGCGGCTCCAGCAGCACGGCCTCGGGGTAGGCCGTCCGGGCCGCCTCCACGGCGGACTCCCGGTCGGCGAAGGCGATCGAGGACCTCAGCCGCAGCGGAGCGCCCGCGCGGGCCGCGCTCCTCGTGGAGCCACCGCCAGAGGTCTCCCTCGCGGTGCACCGAGAGCACCCCGGTCGGCTCAGCCACGGCCGCCCCCGACCCGGGGCGGTGACACCGGTGGCGGGCGCAGGTCGTCGTCCGACCCGTGGTGCCCGTCCGCGTTCCCGGCTCCGGCGTCGCCCGGACGGGGCGCGTCCGGCTGCTCCCGCGGCGTGGTCCACGGCATCTGCGCGAGGGACGGCGCCCGGGACCTCAGCAGTCGGCGGGTGACGAGGTAGGCGAGGCCGGCGGTGACCGCCGGCACCACCAGGGTGGCCACCCGCATCACCCGGACCAGGTCGCGGACCGGCACCCCCCACCAGCGCGCGGCGATGTCCTCGGCGCCCGCCAGCAGCAGCATCCCGAGGAAGGTGACCGCGCCGACGAGCACGGCCACGCGGAACGGACGCCGGCGGGGCTCCTCCAGGATGTGGTGCCCAGCACGGTCGCCGGTGATCCGGCGGTCGATCCACGGCCAGGCGTAGAGCACGGCGAAGGTGAGGGCGGGCAGGACCACGCCGGCCCAGAAGACGTTGGGCACGAGGTAGCCGGCCACCCGGAACTCCCACGGCGGCAGCAGACGCAGGGCGCCGTCGACCCAGCCGACGTACCAGTCCGGCTGGGCCGGTGAGGTGGCGCGGTTCGGGCTCGAACGGCCCCCACAGCCACACCGGGTTGATCTGCACGAGCCCGCCCGAGGGCGACGAGCACCGCGCCGACCCCGGCGAGGAGCGACAGCGAGCGCACGGCGTACGTGGGCCACATCCGGGCGCCGACGACGTTGGTCTGCCGCCGCCCGGGCGCCGGGGAACTGGGTGTGCTTCTGGCGGACCAGCACCGCCATGTGGACGGTGACCAGGCGCGACGATCAGGGCGGGCACGAGGAGCACGTGCGCGATGAAGCAGCCGTTGCTCCAGGGCCTCGCCGGGGAACTCGCCGCCGAAGACCAGGAACTGCAGCCAGGGCCCGACCAGCGGGATCGAGAGCACCACGGCGGAGGCGATCCGCAGCCCGGTCCCGGAGAGCAGGTCGTCGGGCAGCGAGTAGCCGGTGAAGCCGTTGAGCACGGCGAGCAGCAGCAGGGTCACCCCGACGACCCAGTTGAGCTCCCGGGGGTGCCGGAAGGCGGCGGTGAGCAAGATCCGGCAGCAGGTGCACGACCGATCGGCGGCGACGAAGAGCAGCGCCGCCCAGTGGTGGACCTGGCGGACGAGGAGCCCACCCTGGACGTCGAAGCTCAGCTCCACGGTGGACGCGTACGCCCCGGACACCTCCGCGCCGTGCAGCGGTGCGTAGCTGCCGAGGTACTCGCGCTCGGCGGTCGTCGCGTCGAAGAAGAAGGTGAGGTAGGTGCCGGTGACCAGGAGCACGACGAAGGAGTAGAGGGCGATCTCGCCGAGCATGAACGACCAGTGCTCGGGGAAGACCTTGCCCACCGCCTTGCGGGTGGCCCTCGACAGCCGCAGCCGGTCGTCGAACCACTCGCCGGTCCGGCGGGCGAGCAGCCGGGGGATCACGAGGTCCTCCAGTAGCCGGGGCCCGGCGGGGTGGGGAAGTCGCCGGTGGCCACGAGCACGCCGTCGTCGTCGAGGGCGAGGGGCAGCTGCGGGAGCGGCCTGGCCGCCGGCCCGAAGACCGGCTCGGCGCCGGCGTAGGCGTCGAAGACCGACTGGTGGCAGGGGCAGAGCAGCTGGCCGGTGGTCTCGGCGTAGAGGCCCACCGGGCACCCGGCGTGCGTGCAGAGCTTGGAGTAGCCGACCACCCCGCCGACGGTCCACCCGCTCCGTTCCGGGGACAGTCGCAGCCGGTCGGGGGGAAGGCGCAGCAGCAGCACCCCGGCGTCGGCGTCGTCGACGTGGCCCTCGGGGTGCACGGTGACGGCCGTGCCGACGGCGAGGTCCTCGAGGCGCACGGGTGCGCCGTCGCGGGTGACCGCCCGGACACCGGGACCCCACGCCGTGCGGGGCAGGGCCTCCTGCGGCGGCGGGCCCGGCCCCCGCAGCGCGCGTAGGGGCACGAGGAGGGCGAGGCCGAGCACGGAGAGGGCCGCGGTGAGCAGGCGGCGGGGCAGCGGGGCCGAGACGATGGCGCCGTCGGCGGTACCGAGGTCCTCTGCCAGCGCGCGGCGGTCCTCCTCGGGCGAGCGCATCGGCTCGCGCTCCTCGACGACCGGCCCCGGCGGCAGCATCCGGCTCCACGCGGCCAGCCCGTAGGAGAGCCCGGCGAGGGAGAGCGCGAGGGTGGCGCCCAGCCAGCGCACGTCCGGCACCGGCCAGGTGCGCCCACCCGAACCCGAGCGCGCCGGCCAGGGTGAGGGCGAAGCCGGCCGCCGCCCGCCGCTGTGGGCCGCGGGGCAGCTGGTCGCGCCGAGGCGCGCCCGGGGTGCGCCACCGCATCACTCGGCCCGCCTGCCGAGGAGCCGGATGACGACGAGCAGCGTGCCGAGGCCGAGCACCCACCCGACCGCGCCCTCGGGGACGGGCCCGATGCCGCCGAGCGGCCACCCACCCTGGTCCCGGCGCTCGGCGAGGTCGTCGACGTAGGCCGCGACGTCGGCGACGTCGGCGTCCGACAGGAGCGTGTCGGGGAACTGCGGCATCAGGCCCGGGGCCGGTGCGCACCGCCTCGCCGAGCTGGGTCGTGGCCGTGTCGAGCAGGGACGGGGCGACGTGGCCGGAGGGCAGCGCGGCGCCGACGCCGCTGGAGGAGTGGCAGGCCGCGCAGTTGGCGAGGTAGACCGTGCGCCCGCTGGCGGCGTCGCCGGCGCCGACCACCGGGATCGACGGCCCCGACCCGTCACCGAGCGACCCGACGTAGGCGACGAGTGCCTCGATGTCGTCCGGGCCGAACGCCGGCGGCCCCGCACGGGGCTGCTCGTCCGGCTCGGCGACGGGCATCCTGCCGGTCCGCAGCTGGAAGTCGGTGCTCGCCGTCCCGACCGACCGCAGGTCAGGCCCGCGGCCCGTGCCCTCGGCCGTCTGGCCGTGGCAGCTCGCGCAGTTGGCGCCATAGAGGAGCCTGCCCCGCTCCAGCGCGGTGCCGCCCGGCGGGACCGGCTCGACCCCCGGGCGCCCCACGGGCGGGGACACGGCGGGCACGGGCGGTGTCGTCGCGGCCGGGCGCGGGGCGCGCCGACGACCTCGTCACCGAGTGCCGCGGTGCCCACACCCGCCGCGGCCACGACGGCCAGGGCCACGGCCGGCGCGCGCCACCGGCCCGGCCGGTGGCTCCGCACCCGTCCGGTGCTCACCGCTGCCCCAGGAGGTAGGCCGCGATGTCCCGGGCGTCCTCCTCGGTGACCCCGAGGTCCGGCATCACCGTGCCGGGCTCGACCGCCTGCGGGTCGCGGATCCAGCGCTGCAGGTTGTCGGGGTCGTTGACGAGCTCACCGGCGATGTAGCCGCGCTCGCCGAAGTCGGTGAGGGGAGGGCCGACGTCGGCGTCCGCCCCCGGGACCCCGGCGACGGTGTGGCAGCTGGCGCACCCGTAGGACCGGATCAGCTCGGCGCCGCGCTCCGGGTGGCCGCCGGGGACGACCGCACCGCTGGTGCGCACGTCCTCGCCGCATCCCGGCGAGCAGGGCGACCGCGGCTGCCGACGCGACGACCACCGCCACCACGAGGCGGGAGACCGTCCCGGGGTGCGCTCGATCGGCTCGCGTGCCCGTCACGGTGCCTCCTGCAGGCCGGGCTCGCCCACCCTGGCGGGCGGGAGAGCGTCGGTCCGCGGCCTCGTCGCCGACCTCGTCCCCGGCGAGCCGGGCGAGCCAGGGCAGCACCAGCGCCACCGTGACCGCGAGGTAGACGACGTCGGGCGGCACCCACATCACCAGTCCCGCCAGCTGCTGGTCCGTCAGCGGGTCGAGCCCGGCCCGGGCGGCACCGGCGGCCTGGGTGGGGTACAGCGGCGCCTGGGCGAAGGTCAGCACCGCACCCAGGGCGGCACCGGGCAGCGTGGCGGCGAAGACGAAGAGGACCGCGGCCCCCCCGCGCAGCCGCGCCGGCCCCTCGTGGAGGACGTACCACCAGAACGCCCAGGCGCCGAGGAGGAAGCTCGCGTGCTCGAGCACGTGCAGGACCTCGGACCCGAGGGCGGCCTCGTACAGCGGGGGCAGGTGCCACAGCCAGAGGGTGACGACGCTCAGGAGCCACGCCCCGAGGGGGCTGGAGGCACCGCGCAGGCCCGGGGTCCGCCGCAGCCGGTACCGGGCGGCGGCCACCCGCCGGCGGGCGCCCACCGGCAGGACCAGCACGAGCGGAGTGCCGGGGGCCGCCGCGGCGAGCAGCGGTGCGGCGACGACGAGGAGGAGCATGTGCTGCCCCATGTGGGCGGCGAGGCTGCGCTGCGCGAGCGGCTCCGCCCACGGCCCGACGGCCGCGGCGAGGACCGCCACCGCCGCGAGGAACGCCAGCAGGCGACCGGTGCCGGTGCGCCGCACCCCGCCCCGGAGCGAGGGCGTGCGGCCGGCGCACCGGGAGGTGCCCACGAGGTGGGCGGCCACCCAGAGCGCCAGTCCGGCGAGGAGGGCGACGGCGAACACGTCGGGGCCGCTCCCGGGGGACGGCGCCCCGTGGGCGGAGACCCCGCTGACCGCCCGCACCAGGGTGCGCCCCGGGCCCCCCGAGCCGACGACGCCCGCGCCGACGACGGACAGGCCGGTCGCCGCCACACACGGGGAGGGTCGCCACCGCGACCGCCCCGAAGACGATCATCACCAGGCTCAGCGCGCTGAGCCACCCGCCGATGAGCACGAGGAACCGTGCCCGCGCCACCTTCGGGTCCGCGTCGTCGGCCCCGGCGAGGGTGCGGCCTGCTCGCCGGGCGACGACGAGCGCCGCGATGGCGACCAGGCCGGGCAGGACGGTGGCGGTCGCCGCGACCCACCGCAGCCCCAGGCCCGCGACCTCGTCGCGCCCCTGGACGCACACCACCTCGGTGACGAACCAGGCGACGAGCAGGTGCAGGCCCCAGGCGAGGAAGCCGCCGAGGACGGCGAACCACACGAGCGCGGCCCCCGCGGTGCGGCGGGGCCCCGCCGGGGCTGCGGCTGCGGCCCGGGTGTCGGGGACGTCGGACACGTCAGCCACCCCCCGCCTGGGCGAGCAGGTAGAGGGAGGTCAGGACGGCGACCCAGACGACGTCGACGAAGTGCCAGTAGATCGACACCATCCGCACGCGCTCGTGCCGGCCGCGGGTGAACTTGCCCCGCAGTGCCGCCACCTCGGTGTACCCGAGCATCACCAGCCCGACCGCGACGTGGAACCCGTGGAACCCGGTGATCGTGAAGAAGAAGGACCCGTAGGCGTTCGTCGTCCACGTGAAGGTGGCCAGCTTCTCGCTGTACTCCAGCCCCTGGAGGACGAGGAAGGCCGCCCCGAGCACCATGGTCGCGGCCACCCCCACCAGCAGCCTCCGCGGGTGCCCGCGCCGGATGCCGAGGTCGGCGACCACCATCGTCGCGCTGCTCGTGAGCAGGATCCCCGTCATCACCAGCGGCTTGAGCAGGCGTGGGCTCCTCGATGCCCTCGGGGGGCCAGGGCCCGCCGTGGGTGAAGCGCACGTAGAAGTAGCTGGCGAGGAGACAGGCGAAGAGCGTGGCCTCGGTCGCGACGAAGAGGAACATCCCCCACTCACCGGTCGGGCGCCCCCGGGGCGCCTCCGCGGCGAGCGCCCGCGGCCGCTCCACCGCCCCGGGTGCCGCGCGGACGGCGTCGAGGGAGGTCACGAGACCCGCTCCGGGTGCGGGACCGGCTCCTCGAGCGCCTCCTGCGGGCCGGGGAACGGCCACAACCAGTACCCGATCGCGGCCGCGGCGCCCACCACGGCGACGGCGGCGACGACGGTCGCACCGAGCAGCAGGGCCACCACCGCGGTGAGGAGCGCGGCCGCCGTGACCGCGGGGACGACGGAGTCCTCGGGCATCTCGAGGCGGCGCTCGGGCGCGCCGTCGAGCTCGCTGGTCTGGAGCACCTCGTGGCCCTCGGCGAGCACCCGGTCCTCCCGCTCGGCACCGGTGAGCACCGAGTCCAGGCTGGCCCGGTTCCACAGCGGGTGGAGGCTGTGCACCGTCGGCAGCACCGGGAAGTTGTGGGTGCGGGGCGGGGAGGTCGTCAGCCACTCCAGGCTCTCGCCGCCCCACGGGTCCGGTGGCGCGGCCGGCCCCGCGCCGCCACGAGTGGACGAACACGCCGACGGTGACGAGCAGCCCCACCGCCAGCAGGTAGGCCCCGATCGTCGCGAGCAGGTTCCACAGGTCCCACCCGAGCCCGGGCTCGAAGGTGTAGATCCGGCGCGGCATCCCGAGCAGGCCGCTGATGTGCATGGGGAAGAAGGTGAGGTTGAACCCGAGGAAGGTGAGCCAGAAGCTCCACCGTCCACCGCGGGGGCTCGTCATCCTGCCGGTCATCTTCGGCCACCAGAAGAACAGGCCCGCGAGCATCGGCAGGACCGCGCCGCCGAAGAGCACGTAGTGGAAGTGCGCGACGACGAAGTAGCTGTCGGTGACCTGCTGGTCGAAGGCCACGACCGCGAACATCACCCCGGTGACCCCGCCGACGACGAACGCGGCGACGAAGCCCATCGCCCACAGCATCGGCACCGACGGCACCAGCCGGCCGGTGAGCATGGTCGTGATCCACGAGAACATCTGGATGCCTGCCGGGAGGGTGACGACGATGCTCGCCGCGGAGAAGAAGCGACAGCGACAGCTGCGGCAGGCCGACCGCGAACATGTGGTGGACCCAGACGCCGAAGGAGATGACGCCGGTGGCGATCGCGGCGAGCACGATGAGCGGGTAGGCCACGATCGGGCGCGCGGGAGAAGACCGGCACGATCGAGGAGATGATGCCCAGCGCCGGCAGCACGATGATGTAGACGTCGGGGTGCCCGAACAGCCAGAACAGGTGCTGCCAGAGCACCGCGTCCCCTCCTTGCTGCGGGTCCAGGAAGTGCGTCCCGAACCGTCGGTCGAGGAAGAGCATGACGTTCGCGGTGTTCAGCGGCGGCAGGGCGAAGACCACCATGAAGGAGGTGACGACCACGGCCCAGACGAACACCGGCATCCGGGCCAGCGTCATCCCGGGCGCCCGCAGCTTGAGCGCGGTGACGATGAAGTTCACGGCACCGGCCGTCGTGGAGACGCCGAGGAAGAGCAGCGAGAGGCAGTAGACGTCGAGGTTGACCCCGGGGGAGTAGCGCTCGGAGGTGAGCGGGACGTAGCTGAACCAGCCGCCGTCGGGTGCGACCCCGACGACGAGGCTCGCGAAGAGCAGGGTCCCGGCCGAGACGAAGCACCCAGTAGCCGAAGGCGTTGAGGCGGGGGAAGGCCATGTCGCGGGTGCCGAGCATGAGCGGGAAGAGGAAGTTGCCGAACCCGAACAGCATCGGGGTCGCGAAGAAGAAGATCATCGCCGTCCCGTGCACGGTGAACAGCTGGTTGTACCGCTCCGGGCTCACCACCCCCGCGTCGGGCCCGATCAGCTGGGTGCGCATCACCAGGGCGTTCAGCCCGGCCAGCGTGAAGAAGACCGCCGCCGTGGCGATGTAGCGGCGACCGATCCGCTTGTGGTCGACGGTGGCCAGTGCGCCGAGCAGGCCACCACCCTCCGGCCAGCGCTCGGAGACTCGTGGGCCCGCGAGCCGCTCCGACTCCAGCGTCACCCAGCCGGCGTCCAGGCTGGTGCTCACCGTTCACCTCCGGGGGCCTCGGCGGTGCCGCCCGCCTCGAGGTACGCGACGACGGCCCGCAGGTCCTCGGGGCTGAGCGGCTGTGGCGGCATCCGGTTGCCCGGCTTGGCGCTCTGGGCGTCGGCGATCCAGCCGGCGAGGTGCCCGGGGTCGTTGGGCAGCGTGCCGGCCCCGATCTCCTCCCGCGTCGCGAGGTGGGTGAGGTCCGGGCCCACGGTGCCGCGGGCCGCGGTTCCCCGCACCGTGTGGCAGCTGGCGCAGGACGCCGTCTCGAGCACCCGGAGGCCGCGGGCCTCGAGCGCGTCCCGCGGTGCCGGGGCGTCCTGCGCCTGCCGGCGGGTCCAGGCACGGAAGGCGGCGTCCGGCTCGGCGACGACGACGAGGGCCATGTGGGCGTGCTGGGTGCCGCAGTACTCGGCGCACTGTCCCCGGAACCGCCCTTCGCGCTCGGCGCGGAGCCAGGTGGTGTTGACGCGCCCGGCGACCAGGTCGGTCTTCACGGTGAGCTGGGGCACCCAGAAGCTGTGGTTGACGTCGGCGGTGCGCAGCCGCAGCCGGACCGTCCGCCCGACCGGCACGTGCAGCTCGTTGGCGGTGACGACCCCGGTGCCCGGGTAGGACACCTCCCACCACCAGAGGTGGCCGGTCGACGTCGATGGTGACGTCGGGCGGCCCCTCGGGCTCCTCGAGGGCCGCCATGTCGCCCAGGCCGACGAGGTAGACGCCCGTGAGCACGACGGCCGGCACGAGGACGCCTGCGGCGACCACCACCCGGCGGCCGTCGGTGGACGGTCCGGGCTCGGCGTGGCGCCGCCGGAGGGCCAGGAGCACGAGCGCGATGACGACGACGCAGACGACCGTGGCGATCGCGAACAGCAGCCACCACAGGCCCTCGACCCGCCGGGCACCGAACCCGGCCGGGTCCAGCGTCGAGGGGGACGCGGAGGAGCACGCAGCGAGCGACGCGCCCGCCACGGCGACGAGGGCCGCGAGGCGCAGCCGGGAGGGACCCATGCGACCTCGCTTCCGTGGCTCGGAGGGCCCGGGCCCGCACACCCGGGTTCGTCGCCTCCTTTCCCGCTTCTCCCGCGCGCAAACCCCGGGTCCTCGCGGTGGCCGTCACCGGGGGTGTCAAGTGCCCCCGGGCGGGTAGTGGCCCGGCGTCCCGCGCCGCCGCGCAGCCCGCAACGGGGAGACAGAGCCATGCCGCACGCCCGCCGCACCACCGGACCGACCACGCGAACGGAGGTGGTGCGGGCCCTGGGCTCGGTCGCGGTCGCCGGGGCCGCCGTCGCCACGGTGGCCGCCGTCGGGGCGCCCCCGGATGCGGTCCAGGGCCAGTGGCAACGGCTCATGTACCTCCACGTGCCGGCGGCCTGGCTCGCGTACCTGTGCTTCGCCATCACCTGCGTCGCGGGCATCTCCTTCCTCAGGCGACCGTCCCCGGCGGCCGACCGCTGGGGACGCGCCGCCGCGGAGGTCGGAGTCGTGGCCACGGCGCTCACCCTGGTCGTCGGGAGCGCCTGGGGACGCGCGGTGTGGGGCGTGTGGTGGACCTGGGACGCCCGGCTCGTGTCGACGGCCGCACTGCTGCTCGTCTACCTCCTGCACCTCGCCCTCCGGGCGGTGCCGGGCCCGCTCGGACCACGCCGCCGGCGGGCGGCGCTCACGGGCACGCCTCGGCTTCCTCCTCGTGCCGGTGGTCCACTTCTCGGTGGTCTGGTGGAGCACGCTGCACCAGCAGGCGACCGTCCTCGGCCGGCCCACCGACGTGCCCCCGATCGACCCCCGGATGGGGGTCGCCCTCGGCCTGTCGGTCGTCGCTGTCACGGCGGCGGGGCTCGCCGCCGTGGTCGTGCGCCTCGGGGCGCACGCCGACGAGTCCGGCTCCGCGCAGGGCGTCGCCGTCGCGCGGCACCGGCTCACCGCGTCGGCACCGCCGACCGACCCCCCGCTCGACCCCACGGGTCCGGATCCGACCGTCCCCGGACGGCCCGGGGTACCCCAGCCGCCCGGGCCCGACGAGCCACCCCGGCCGGGCCCGGACGAGGTGCCACCGGTCGGCCCTCCGCCGGACCTGCCGGATCCCTCGGTGCCGGAGCCCGGCCCCGCCACCCAGCCCGCGCCCGCGGGGCCGCCGGGGCAGGGCTCGCGGGTCGCCCCGTGACCCGGGGCCGGGGCGCCCGGCTGGTCGTCGTCGGTGGCACCCTCGCCCTGGTCGGCCTGGGGGTCGGCGCCGCCGCCCAGGGCACGCTGTCGTACACGGTGAGCCCGGGGGAGGTCGTCACCCGGCACGCTGCCGGTGACCGGGTCCGGGTGACGGGCACCGTCGTCCCGGGGACGCTGCACGTGGGCAACGGGGGCACCACCTTCGTGCTCAGCGGTGACGGCGGGCGGACGGAGGTCCGGGCCGTCGACGCCCCGCAGGGGACGTTCCGCGAGGGTCGGGACGCGGTCGTGGAGGGCCGGGTGGCCGCCGACGGCGCGGTCGACGCCGACCTCGTCATGGCCCGCCACGCGAACACCTACCGCGCCGACGAGGACGAGGTCGAGGGCCGACGGTGACCTCCCTGCTCGGCACCTTCGGCCTCACCGTCGTCGTCGTCGCGTCGGCCTTCGCGGCGGTGCTCTGGGGGAGGGCGGCCGCGGAGAGGGACCAGGGGCCTGCCCGGCTGGCCACCGCTCTCGCGCTCGCCGGGGCGCTCGGGGCGGTGGCGGCGATGGAGGTCGCCCTGCTCCGCAACGACGTCGCCCTTCGCTTCGTCGCGGACCACTCGAGCGCGGCCACCCCGGTCGCCTACCGCGTCAGCGCCGCTGTGGGGCGGCCTGCAGGGCTCCCTCCTCCTCTGGGTGCTCGTGCTCGCCGGGTTCGCCCTCCTCGTGGCGCGCCGGCCGCGGACCCCCGCCTCCACGCGCTGCAGCCCCGGGCGGCGGCCGTCGTCTCGGTCGTGGTGGCGTCCTTCGCCGCCCTGACGATGCTCGGTTCCCACCCCTTCGCCCGCTACGTGCCCGCGCCCGCCGACGGGGTCGGGCCCAACCCGCTGCTCGTGGACCACCCGGCGATGCTGGTGCACCCGCCGCTGCTCTACCTCGGGTACGCCGGGCTGGTCGTGCCCTTCGGCTACGCCATCGCCGCGCTGCTCGCCGGTGACGCCGGCAGGGCCTGGGTCGTGGCCACGCGCACCTGGTCGCTCGTCGCCTGGGTGGCCCTGACCGGCGGCGTGCTGCTGGGCGCCTGGTGGTCCTACACCGTGCTCGGCTGGGGCGGGTACTGGGCGTGGGACCCCGTCGAGAACGCCGCCCTGCTCCCGTGGTTGACGACGACCGCGCTGCTCCACGTCTCGATGGCCGGTCGGCACCGTGCCGGGCTCGCCCCCTGGTGCGTTGGGCCTGCCGGCACCAGCTTCCTTGCTCGTCGTGACCGGCACCTTCCTCACCCGCTCCGGCGTCGTCGAGAGCGTCCACTCCTTCAGCCCGTCCCCCCTCGGCGCCGTGCTCCTCGGCCTGCTCGGCGCGGGCATCGCGGCACTCGGAGGGCTCGTCGTCTGGCGCGCCGACGTGCTGCGGCCGCCGGCCCCGGACGCTGCGGGCGACGGCACCCGGGCCTCGCTCACGCGCGCCACCCTCCTCGTGGCCGCTGCCCTCGTGCTCGTCGGGTCGGCTGCCGTCCTGCTGCTCGCCACCGTGGCCCCGGTCCTGCTGCGTGCCCTCGGCGCCGGCGAGGTCTCGGTGGGCCGCCCGTTCTACGACCGCCTCGCCGGGCCGGTCGCCCTCTCGCTCCTGCTCCTCATGGCCGTGGGCCCGCTCGCGAGGTGGCGCGGCGAGCAGGGCCGCCGCCTCGCCCGCGCGCCTCGCGGTTCCCGCGGCGGCCGGTGCCCTGGTGGTCTGCCTGCTCGGGCTCGTCGGTCCGGGTGTCGTCGTCCTCCTCACCGGCGGCCTCGCCGCGGCCGTCCTCGCGGTCAGCGGGCGTGCGGTGGTCGCCCGTCGGTCCGCCCCGCTCGGCCGGCGGGGGGTGGGCGGCCACCTCGCCCACGCCGGCTTCGCCCTGCTCGCCGTCGGAGTGGCCACGTCGACCGGGTGGGCCGCCACCACGGAGGCCACGGTCATCGGACGGCGGGATGGTGCGCTACCGGTGCGCCAGGTGGTGCGGCTCGACGGGTTCGAGCGGCACGCCGACGCGCGCCGGATGACGACGTCGGTGCGGCTGTCGGTCGTGGACGGCGACGGTGCGCGGACGGTGGAGCCGGCCGGGCTCGCCTACTACCCCGACCGGGACGTCACCGTGGCGGTGCCCTCGGTGAGCAGCGGGGCCGGGCGGCGACCTCTACGTGACCCTGCTCGCCGTGGACCCCGACGCGGGGACCGCCACCCTCCGGGTCGGCCGGCACCCGCTCGTGTGGCTGCTCTGGGCCGGTGGCGCCCTCGTCGCTCTGGGCGGCGTGCTCGCCGCGGTGCCGGAGCGGCCCCGCCGTGGACGCACCGGGGAGGGTGCGCAGCCGGCCCGGGTCGCCGTGCCGGGTGAAGACACGGAGGTGCTCACGTCGTGAGGCCGGCCGCCCGCACCAAGGCTGCTCACCACGCTCGGGCTCGCCGGGCTGCTCGTGCTCGTCCTCGCCGGGCTGGGGGCGGCTCTCGGGACCGGGCAGCCGGGTGTCCGACCTCGAACGCGTCGACCGCGCCGCCCCGCCGCTGGCCGGGCGGACCGTCTCGGGCGCGCAGTTCGACCTCCGGTCCCGACGCGGCAGCGTCGTCCTCGTCAACGTCTGGGCCAGCTGGTGCCCCCCGTGCCGTGAGGAGCTGCCGCTGCTCGACCGCACCCGGCGGCGCCTGTCCGGGCGAGGGACTGGTGCTGGTGGGCGTCCTCACGCGGGACCAGCCGGACCGCGCCACGGCCCTGCTCCAGGAGCTCGGCATCGCACCCTTCCCGACGCTGCCGGACCCCACCGGGCGCACGGCCGTCTCCTGGGGCGCGACCGGGGTGCCCGAGACCTTCCTCGTGGACCGCGACGGGCGCGTCGTCGCCCGCAGCGTGGGCCCGCTCACCGAGGACTGGGTGACCCGGCACGTCGACCCGGTGGTCGCGTCGTGACCGGCCGGGCCGTCCGGCAGCCGGCCGGGGCCCGTGACCGCTCGTGGGGCGGGACCGTCCGGGCGCTCGTCGTCGCCGCGCTCCTCGTCGCGGCCCTGCTCACGCTGCTGGCGGGCGGCGGACGGCCCGGCGCCGCCCCTCGAGGACCGGGTGCGCGCCGTCGCCGCCGGTCTGCGCTGTCCGTCCTGCACGGGGGAGTCCGTCGCCGACTCGCAGAGCGACCTCGCCCGGCAGATGCGGACGGTCGTCACCGACCAGCTCCGCGCGGGCCGGTCGCCGGACGAGGTGCGCGCGTGGTTCGCGGACCGGTACGGCGACGGGGTGCTGCTGGACCCGCCACGCCGCGGACCGGGCTGGGTGCTCCTCCTCCTGCCGGCGGTGGTGGTCGGCGGCATCGCGGCCGTGGTCGTGCGGGGCGGGGCCGGCCGCCGGCTGGGGTGGGTCACCGCCGTGCGCGGGCGCCACCGCGGTGGCCCTTTTGGTGGGAACCGGGACCCTGCCCGACGTCGGCCGGACGGCCGCCGCGGGGTCGACCGATCTCCCGGGGATCGTCGGGGAGGCGCCGAGGAGGCGGACCCGGGCCCGGTGCCCGCCCCCGCCGACCTGGCCCCGGCCACCCGGGAGGCGGCCCGCGCCCTGGCTGCCGACGACCCCGAGCGCGCCGAGTCGCTGGCCCGCCGGGCACTCGCCGCTGCCGGCGACGACGAGACGGCGGCCGCCGACCCCCTCCTCGTCCTCGGGCTCGCCCAGCAGCGCCTGGGCGACCCGCAGGCCGGTGACACCCTGGCGGCGTTCCTCGCCCTGGCACCGGACCACCCCCTCGCCGCCCGCGTCCGCGCGCTGCTCTCCGGCCGCTGAGGAGCGCCGGCCCTGACCGGCGGCCGGCGCTCACGCCAGGTCCCTCAGCGCCCGCGCCTCGACCCGGGTGAGCACCTCGTCGGCCACCTCGACCGACACCTCGCCCGAGGCCCGGGCCTCGAGGACCACCTCGCGCTCGGCCTCGCTCGCGGCGCGCGCCAGGTGCCCGAGCGCCCTCGCGTAGCCCTCGTCCGGCCCGGCGCCGGAGGAGTCGTCCCGCGGTGGCACCAGGGCCTCCTCGATCGCCTGCTGGGCGCTGAGCTCGCTCTCGTACCGCTGGGCGGCGGCCCGGTGCACGACCTCCGGCACGCCGTCCTCACGGCCGGCCGCGTGGACGGCGCGGAGACCGGCCTCGGCGGCGCGCCGCCGCAGCCGGTCGGCCTCCGCCCGCTCGTCGCGCGTGACGCCCACCCCGAGCCGGCGCACGACGATGGGCAGGGTGAGGCCCTGGACCACGAGGGTGATGAGCACCACCGACAGGGAGAGCAGGACGACGATGCTCCGTCCGGGCAGCTCGTCGCCCCCAGCCGCCTCGCGGGGGAGCGAGAGGGCGGCCGCCACCGTGACCACACCACGCATGCCCGCCCATCCGGCGACGACGCCCTCACGCGGGCCGAGCGGCCTCGACCGGTCGCCGGCACTGCCGCCCCGGACGAGCCGGACGGCGGGCTGCACCCAGAGCATGCGCAGCCCGACGATGGTGGCGAGCACGGCGGCGGTGAGCAGGACGACGGCGGTGTCGAGGGTGGCGCGGCCCAGCACGGCCGTGAGCTCGAGGCCGAGGAGGACGAACACGACACTGGTGACGAGGTAGTCGAGGAAGCGCCACACGGCCCGGCCGAGCAGCCATCCCCCGGACGTGATCGCCGCGTGGCCGCGCGCCCTGAGGTAGAGGCCGAGGGCGAGCACCGCGAGGACCCCCGAGCCCTCGAAGTGGTCGGCGAGCAGGTACACACCGAAGGGCACCGAGACGGTGAGCGCGGTCTCGGCCGCGTCGCTGTGCAGGAGCGCGAGCGCCCGGCGGGTGGCCCAACCCGCGGCCAGGCCCACGGCGGTGCCGACGACGACGGCGAGGAGAAGGCGCCACGCGACGCCGCCGGCGGTCACCTCGCCGGTGACCAGGGCCGACACCGCGACGCCGTAGAGGACCAGGGCGGTCGCGTCGTTGAACAGGCCCTCGCCCTCGAGCAGCGTGATCAACCGCGGGGGCAGGGCCAGCTGCCTGGCCACCGACGTCGCCGCGACCGGGTCCGGTGGCGAGACGATGGCACCGGCGACGACGGCCTCGCCCCAGCCCAGCCCCAGCGCGTGGGCGACGACGGCGACCGCTCCCGCGGTCGCGAGGGTCAGGCCCCCGGCGAGCAGGGCGATCGGGCCGGCGTCGCGGCGGAACTGCTGCACCGTCGCGCGCAGCGTCGCCGCGAAGAGCAGGGGTGGGAGCACCACCGGCAGCACGTGCTCGGGGTTGATCTCGAGCGGTCCGGTCCACGGCAGCAGGCCGAGCACCAGGCCGAACAGGGTGAGGACGACGGGCAGGGGCAGCCGCAGCCGGCCCGCGACCGGCGTCAGGGCGACGACCCCCGCGAGGACTGCGGCGGCGAGCAACGCGGTGGCCATGGCGGGCCGGTCAGTCGGGTCGGTCGGTGGAGCCCGGGGCCTCCCCGTGGCCGGGCATGCTCGGCGCGCGGCCGTGCGCGGTCGCGTCGTCGGACCACCGGAGGAGGGCCCCGATGCCGTCGACGAGCTCGACGGGGTCGTCCTCGACGAGGACCAGGTCGGCGCCGGAGCCGAGCAGCGCGCGGGTGATCACGGTGTCCGCCCGCGCCTCGACCGGCGCCCGCGCCCCCGTGTCCCGGGCCGCCTCCTCGCTCATGCCGATCTGGAGCGGCTCCTCGCCGGCCCAGAGCGTGAGCGTCGAGGAGGGGTCGTCGCGCAGCAGCAGGTGGTCGACCTGGCCCCGGCGGAGGGCGTCGACGACGGCCTCGAGCCCCTCCACGGCGCGCTGCTGCCGGCTGCGCTGCTCCTCGAAGGCCTCGAGCAGGGCCGCCCGCCGGCTCGCGCGGTGGTTCGCCAGCACCTGCTCCAGGGCGGCGGCCTCGGCCTCGTCGGAGGTGCCGTCCGCCCGGCCGCCCGACCCGAGGCGGACCAGCAGCCCCGCGACGTGCCCCCCGACCCGGTCGCGGGTCTCGGCCCAGGCATGGTCCTCCCCGGCCACTGCGACGACCTCGACCGGGTGTCGTCGGCACAGCGTGTCGAGCACGTCGGCGACGGCCCCGGCGTTGTGCGCCCACGAGTCCTCGACCCTGGCCTGGATGCGGCGGTGGGACCAGCCTCCTCCGGGGACCTTGTGGAGGACCTCGTGGTCGCCCTCGACCTCCTCGTGCAGCGGCCGGGCCTCGGGGGCGGTGTGCACCTCGATGTCCGCGCCGGCCCGGTCCAGGCGCACGAGCACGTGCGGTACGAACGTCGACGCCGCGCGGAGCAGGGCGGTGACGACCGGCAGCGGTCCGTAGCTGCTCTCCGGGCGCGCCGGCCGGCCGGGCACCACCCGGTCGACGACGACCCCCTCCCGGTCGTCGGCGACCACGACCCGGGTGTGCTCGCCACCGAGTCCGGTGCCGGCAAGCACCCTCTCACCGACGAGGTCACGGACCTGCTCGGGCGCCCCCGCGTCCCGCAGCGCATCCGCCGCGGCTCGCCAGCGGAGCTGGAGGTCGTCGTCGGCAGCGGGGTCGGAAGCCGTGACGTCGACGGTCACCGAGGCGAAGGGCGGTGTCGCCGACTGGAGCTCCGCGAGGTCGGGCACGGGCATGGGTCCTCCTTCGGATGGGGTTCTCGTCCCGGTACCCGCGGTCGGCACGTTCATGCCGATCGGCCCCCTTGCCCGGCTCGTCCTCCGGGGACGAATGCCCGCCGGGGGTGTGGGGTAGTCCGCACCTCGAGTGGTGGGCGGAAGACCGCCTCCCCGTCCCGCCGGGAAGGAGAACGCGACCATGCGCACGAGCGACGCCGTGGCGGTGCTGCGCACCCAGCACGTGCTCATCCGCGCCCTGCTCGCCGCTGCGGCCACGGCCGCGACCGCGACCCGGCGGCGCGAGCTGCTGGGGCGGGCCGTCGGCGCCCTGGCCATCCACCAGGCTGCGTCCGAGGCCGGCCTCGGCGACGGCCCGGCCCCCCTCACCGCACCGGACCCACGGCTCGAGCACGCCATCGCCGACGTGGACTGCCCCGCCCTCCCGCCCTCCGAGCTGCTCCGCCGGGTGCGGTGCCTGGAACGGGTCGTCGCCGACCACGCCACGGTCGAGGAGGGGACGGTCGCGGCCACGAGCGCGCGGCCGGGGGAGCGAGCCCTGCGGGCCCTCCGCCTTGCCGAGGACCCCGCCGTGCTGGTGCGGGTCACCCGGCAGGACGACACGGCGGGCGTCGGCTACCCCCGGGTGCTCGAGCGGGCCCGCGAGGTCGTGTCCGGCGGGAGGCGCGAGCTGCAGCGAAGCGGCTCGCAGTGAAAGCCCAACCGCGACTGCGGCCTCGCTAGTGTCATGGATCACGGCCTCCAGCCGTCCCGGTCCAACAGTGCGCCGATCCGCGACCCCCCTGGAGTCTGAGATGACGCACATCGCCCCTGCCCCTGCGTACGACGAGGCCGAGGTCGAGGACCTCCTCACCACCATCGACACCACCACCGACGAGTCCAGCCGCGCTCGCCTCCGCGAACAGGTCGTGGCCCGGTCCCTCCCCGTCGCCGACGGCATCGCCCACCGGTACGCGGGCCGCGGGATCGAGGTCGAGGACCTCGAACAGGTGGCCCGCTGTGCCCTCGTCGCCGCGGTGAACCGCTACCGGTGCGACGCGGGCCCCGGGTTCCTCGCGTTCGCGGTGCCGACCATCACCGGTGAGCTCAAGCGGCACTTCCGCGACTGCGGCTGGGCCGTGCGGCCCCCGCGGCGTCTCCAGGAGCTGCGCTCCGAGCTGCTCGTCGCCGAGGAGGAGCTGCGCCACGAGCTCACCCGGGACCCCACGACCGAGGAGCTCTGCGCGCGGCTGGGCGTCGACCCCGACGACGTGCGCGAGGCCCGGGCCTGCGGCGGCGGCTTCCGGGTCACCTCGCTCGACGCCCCCACCGCCCAGGGCGGCACCGTGGGCGAGCGGTTCGCCGGCACCGACGACCCCCACGGCGCGGTCGAGACCCATCTCGTCCTCAGCGCCCTGATCGCCGAGCTCGACGAGCGCGACCGGACGATCCTCGGCATGCGCTACGTCGAGGGGCGCACCCAGCGCGAGATCGGCTCCGTCATCGGCGTCAGCCAGATGCAGGTGTCCCGGGTGCTGACCCGCATCCACCGGCGGCTGCACCACGGCCTGGTGGCGGCATGACCGCGGCCTCGCCGTGGGTCCCGCTGCCCGGCCGGCCGCCCACCGGCGGGCAACGCACCACCCGCACCGTGGGCGGCACGTTCCTCGCCCTCGGGGTGCTCGGCTTCCTCCCGGGGGCCACCAGCCACCTCGGCGGGATCGCGGCCGCCGGGCCCGGGTCCCGGGCCCTGCTCCTCGGTCTCCTGCCCGTGACCGTCGCGGGCAACGCGGTCCACCTCCTGCTCGGAGTGGTGGGGTTGCTGTCCACCCGCACCCCGGAGCGGGCACGCCGGTACCTGGTGTGGGGAGGTGGGCTGTACGCGCTGCTGTGCCTGCGCAGCATCGTCGTCGACTCCGCCGCCACAGCCGCGTTCGGCCCGCCCCCGGACGCGCTGCTCCCGCTCTGGCTCGCGGCGGCGGCCGGGGTGGGGCTGCTGGCGGGAGGCGCCGCGTGGTCGGTGGCACCGGGAGCCGCGCCGGCGACCCGGCGAGCCTGACGGCGGTCATCGCATCAGGCGCAGTGCGAGGGCCGTGGTGAGGCCGTAGACCGCGTGGGGGACCAGGTCCGCCGCCCAGCTCGAGGCGGACCACGAGCGGGGGTCGGACACACCGAGGGCGGCCATCGGGACGTTGGCGCCGACCACGGCCGTCGCCGTGGCGACGCCGGCGTCGACGAGCAGCGACGGCTCCCACCGTCGGTGCAGCGTGGCGAGCAGCACTCCCGTCCCCACGCCGGTGGCCACGCCGAGCAGGGGGCCGAGGCCGGAGACCCGGTTGGCCCTGGCGTCCTCGTCGCCGGGGATGTCGGCCCCGACCTCGTGGGCGGCCGCCTCGACGGTCTGCTGCGGGGTGCTGCTGGAGCCCCTGCCCCTGAGGACCATGTCGAGGTACGTCGCGGTGTTGAGGGCGGTGGTCCCGGCGGCGCCGGCGAGGGCTCCCGCGAGCACGCCGCCCCCCGGGCCGGGTGCGGTGCGGGAGAGCCGGGAACGGTGCGTGCTGGTCAGGCGCGCGCTCGGCCGGTGGGATCTGGTGAGCGTCATCAGGTGCTCCTTGCTGCGTCTCGGTCCGCGGTCAGGCGGGCCCTACCCGGCGACGCGGGCCCCATTCGCGGCGGCGGCGCCCGGCGCGCGGTGACGCTCAGCGCACCTCGACGAGGTGCTCGCCGCGGTCGACGAGGTGACCGACGACGGGATGTCCGGGCAGCTCCCCCGCGACCAGCAGCCCGCCGGAGGTCTGGGCGTCGGCGAGCAGGACCAGCTCGTCCTCGTCCGACGGACGACGTCGAGGTGCGGGCGCACCCAGTCCAGGTTGCGGCGGCTGCCGCCCGGGACGTAGCCGTCGGCCAGCGCCTCCCGGGCGCCGTCGAGGTAGGGGACCGCGGCGGCGTCGACCACGGCCGACACCCCGCTGGCCCGGGCCAGCTTGTAGAGGTGGCCCAGCAGGCCGAACCCGGTGACGTCGGTGGCGCACGGACGCCGGCGGCGAGCGCCGCCCGGCGAGGCGTCGCGGTTGAGCGCGGTCATCGACGTCGACCGCCTCGGCGAAGACCTCGCCGGTGGCCTTGTGCCGGTTGTTCAGCACCCCGAGGCCGAGCGGCTTGGTCAGCGTGAGCGGCAGGCCCGGCGGCGCCGGCGTCGTTGCGCAGCAGCCGGTCGGGGTCGGCCAGGCCGGTCACGGCCAGGCCGTACTTCGGCTCCGGGTCGTCGACGCTGTGCCCGCCGGCGAGGTGGCAGCCGGCCTCGCGCGCCACGTCCGCGCCGCCGCGCAGCACCTCGGCGGCGAGCTCGACGGGGATGCGCTCGCCGGGGCCAGCCGAGCAGGTTCACCGCGACCAGGGGCTCGCCGCCCATGGCGTAGACGTCGGACAGCGCGTTGGCGGCGGCGATCCGGCCCCAGTCGTAGGGGTCGTCGACGACCGGGGTGAAGAAGTCGGTGGTGAGCACGACCGCGCGGCCGTCCTGCGATCCGGACGACCGCGGCGTCGTCACCGGTCTCGACGCCGACGAGCAGGTCGGCGGTCGGTCGGTCGGCGTCCGAGCGCCCCGAGCACCCGCTCGAGCTCGCCGGGCGGGACCTTGCAGGCGCACCCGCCCCCCGACGGCGAACCCGGTGAGGCGCAGAGCGGTGCGGCCGGTGCGTCGGCGGCAAGCGGTGAGCCCCCGAGTGTGCACCGCGTGCGCCCCGTGCGCGGCGGCGACGGGCTAGGGTCGTTCCGCGGAGGCGTACCTCGTCTGGTGACGGGCGCGGTCTTCAAAACCGACGTGGCCGAGCACCTCGGTCAGGCGGGTTCGATTCCCGTCCGCCTCCGCCACACCGCTGTCCCCGGCGAGGAGAGGGCGCCCGAGTGGAGGACCCGCGTCGACGCGTCCCGCGCACCGACGCCGTGCTCGCCGATCCCGCGGTCGCGCGCGGCCGTGGAGCGGCTCGGCCGGGCCGGCGCGTCAAGGCCGCCGTCGCCGACGCCCTGGACCGGTGCCGGCGCGGCGAGCGTCGCGCCGGACGAGGTCGTCGCCGCGCGTCCTCGCCGCGCTGCCGACCGCCGGGTCGACGCCTGCGCGCCGGTCGTCAACGCCACCGGCGTCGTCGTGCACACCAACCTCGGCCGCGCGCCGCTGTCGCCGGCCGCCGTCGAGGCGTCGTCACCGCGGCGGGCACCACCGACGTCGAGCTCGACCTCGCGACCGGCCGGCGAGGTCCGCGCGGAGCCGGCGCCGCTCGCCGCCCTGCGCGGCGGCCGTGCCCGAGGCCGGCGGCGTCCACGTGGTCAACAACGGCGCGGCCGCGCTGGCGCTGGTCGCCACGCGCGCTCGCCGCCGGCGCGCGAGGTCGTGGTCGCGCGCGGCGAGCTGGTCGAGATCGGCGACGGCTTCCGCATCCCCGAGCTCCTCGAGTCGCATCGGCGCGCGGCTGCGCGAGGTCGGGACGACCAACCGCGTCGCCCTCGAGGACTACGCGCGGCGCGATCGACGAGCGACACCGCCTTCGTGCTCAAGGTGCACCCCTCGAACTTCGTGGTCGCGGGCTTCACCGTCGAGCGGTGCCGGTCGCGGCGAGCTGGCCGGCCTCGGCCGCACCGGTCGTCGCGGACATCGGCTCCGGCCTGCTGCGCCCGCACCCGCGGCTGCCCGACGAGCCGGACGCCGCCGCCGCCCTGCGCGCCGGGCGCCGACCTCGTCACGGCCTCCGGCGACAAGCTGCTCGGCGGCCCGCAGTGCGGGCTGGTGCTCGGCGACGCCGACCTGGTCGAGCGGCTGCGCCGGCACCCGCTCGCGCGGGCGCTGCGCGTCGACAAGCTGACCCTGGCCGCCCTCGAGGCGACGCTCGCCGGGCCGCCGACCGCCGGTCGCCGCGGGCGCTCGACGCCGACCCGTCGAGCTGCCTGCGCGCCGGGCCGTGCGGCTGGCGGCGCGCTCACCGGCGGGCGCCGCGGCCGACGCCGTCCGTCGACGGGCCGCGGTCGGCGGCGGAGGGGCGCCGGGCGTGGGCTGGCCAGCGCCGCCGTCGCGCTGCCGGCCGGGCTCGCCGCGCCGCTGCGGCTCGGCGACCCGCCGGTCGTCGGCCACGTCCACCGACGGCCGGCTGCCTGCTCGACCTGCTCACCGTGCCCGACGACCGCGACGACGACGCTCGTCGCCGCGGTGCGGCGGGTCCGGCGGAGACCTGAGCGTGCACGTGTCGCCACGGCGGGCCACGTCGACCACGGCAAGTCCACCCTGGTGCACGCCCTCACCGGCCAGGAGCCCGACCGGCTGGCCGAGGAGCGGCGCCGCGGGCTGACCATCGAGCTCGGCTACGGCTGGACCGACGCTGCCGCCGGTCGGCGAGGTCGCCTTCGTCGACGTCCCGGGCCACGAGCGGTTCATCACCACCATGCTGGCCGGCATCGGGCCGGTGCCGGCGGCGCTGCTCGTCGTCGCGGCCGACGACCCGTGGATGCCGCAGGCCGCCGAGCACCTCGCCGCGCTGGACGCGCTCGGGCGTGCGGCACGGCGTGCTCGTCGGTCACCAGGTCGCGACCTCGCCGACCCCGGCCCGGTCCTGGACCGGGCGCGCCGGGAGGCTGGCCGCACCTCGTTGGCCGGGGTGCCCGTCGGTCGCCGTCAGCGGGCGCACCGGCGAGGGGATGGACCGAGCTGCGCCGCGGCGCTGGCCGCCGTGCTCGCGGGCGTGCCCGCGCCCGACCCGGCGGCAGGACGTCCGGCTCTGGATCGACCGCCGCTTCCACGTCCGGGGCGCCGGCACCGTCGTCACCGGCACGCTCGCCGCCGGGACGGTCGTGCCCGGTGACGTGCTCGCCGTGGGGGACCTGCCGGTCCGGGTGCGGTCGCTGGAGGCGCTCGGCACCGCGCGTGAGCGGGTGACCGCGCCGGCACGGGTGGCCGTCGACCTGGGCGGCCGCGCTCCCGAGGCGGTCGGGCGCGGACGGGCGCTGCTCACCCCCCACGCGTTCCACCACAGCCGCCTCGTCGACGTGGCCGTGCGCGAGGACGTGGCGGTCCCCGCCCGGCCGACGCTGCACCTCGGCACCGCCGCCGCCGGGGTGCGCGCCCGCCGCCTCGGCGGGGGCTTCTGGCGACTCGCCCTGGACCGGCCGCTGCCGCTGCGGACCGGTGACCAGGGCATCCTGCGCGACCCGGGGAGCCGGCGGCTCTGGGGCGCCCGGGTGGTCGACCCGGACCCGCCCGCCCTCCGCCGGCGGGGGGCCGCCGCCGCCCGGGCCCGGGCCCTCGCCGCGGCCGACGGCTCGGCCGCCGACGAGCTGGCGCGCCGCGGGGTGGTGCGCGCCTCCCGGCTGCGCGCGCTCGGCGTCGCCGTCGACCCGCTCCCCGAGGGTGCCGTCACGGCCGGCGACTGGCTTCTCGACGGGGACCTGGCGGGGCGGCTGCGGCGGCGGCTCACCGAGCTCACCGAGGCCGCCACGGCGACGGGCGGGCTCGCCCCGGCCGCGGCGGCGCACGCGCTCGACCTGCCGGACCCCGCCCTCGTCGGCGCCCTGGTCGCACCCCCGGTGCGCCTGGAGCAGGGCCGGCTGCGCGCGGGCCGGCTGCCCGGCCTGCCCGCCCCGGCCGCCCGGGCGGTGGAGCGGCTCGCCGCCGAGCTCCACGACGCGCCGTTCGCGGCCCCGGAGGCCGGCCGGCTCCGGGAGCTCGGGCTCGACGACGAGACCGTCACCACCCTGCACCGGGCCGGCCTCGTCGTGCGGCTGGCGCCCGGCGTCGTCCTGCTCCCCGAGGCCGTCGACGCCGCCGCGGAGCGCCTGGCCGGCCTCGACCAGCCGTTCACGGTGAGCGAGGCGCGGCGTGCCCTCGGCACCACGCGGCGCGTGGCCCTGCCGCTGCTGGCCCACCTCGATGCGAGCGGACGCACCCTGCGCCTGCCGGACGACCGGCGGCGGGCGCGGGCGAATCGGTCTGCGGCCACTGGGTAGGGGAGAGACATTGCGTGACGACCGACCTGTGAAGGAGAGGACCATGGCCACACCCTCGCCCCGCGACCGCACGGCCGCGGACCGCCGCGACCGCGCGCCCGCGGACCGGGCGCCCCACTCGATGACCCCCCTGCAGCGGACCGCGCAGGTGGTCGGTGCCGTGTTCTTCGTCGTCGGGGTGCTCGGCTTCGTCCCTGGCATCACCCAGGACCTCGGTGACCTCCAGTTCGCCGGGCACGAGTCCGGGGCGATGCTGCTCGGCGTGTTCCAGGTCTCCTGGCTGCGCAACCTCGTCCACCTCACGTTCGGCGTGGCCGGGCTCGTGCTCGCGAGGTCGGTCCCGGCGGCCGGGGCTACCTCGTGGGCGGCGGGGTCGTCTACCTCGTCCTCTGGCTGTACGGGATCGTGGTCTCCGACGGGTCCGCCGCGAACTTCGTCCCGCTGAACTCGGCCGACGACTGGCTGCACCTGGTGCTCGGGGTCGGCATGGTCGCCCTCGGGCTGCTCGTGCCGGGGCGCCGGGTGGGCGACGCCGCCACCGCACCGGCGACGGGACGCGTGCGATGAGGAGGTTCGAGGAGCCGGACGATGAGCAGCTCAAGCACCGGGAGGAGCGCGAGGTCGAGCTGCAGCACGTGCTCGACGACCTCGCCGCGGAGTACGCGGGCCGCCCCCTGCCCGACGTGGCGGCCGAGCTAGCGCGCCGGCTCGCGGCGCACGGCTTCCAGCCGCAGCCGGCCCGGTGGGTGGACGCCGCCGCGTCGGCGGCGGCCCGCGGGGAGCGGTACGTCGTCTCCGTCGTCGCCGACCGGGACGCACAGGCACCGCCCGGTGCCGTGGAGCGCGAGCGCGGGCCTCGCTGACCCACCGTCCACCGACCGGCGGTTTCCGCCGCGGGGCGACGGGGTAGGCCGAGAGCACCCATCCTCGCCCCGGGCGGAAGGACGAGCCATGACCACACCCTCGGACGACGCGCACGACACGGACGCGTCGACCCCGTCGACGCCGGTGTCGGCGGGGGAGAACCGCGACACCGTCGAGGCGGGTGGGGCCACGGTGCCCGGCGAGGGGCTGCCCCCCGGACACGCGCAGACCCAGCCGATCGAGCCCGACGGCTCCCCGGCACCGGTCGACGCGGAGTCCCACCTCACCGCCGACACCGAGGGGGAGGACGTCGACGCCCTCCACGGGAAGCACCCGTCGGACGTGCGCGCGGCGCCACCTCGCGCGGGACAGCGCCGTACCGAGTAGGGCGGGCGTGCCATGGACCGGTGTGACGCCGTCGTCGTCGGCGCCGGGCCCAACGGGTTGGTGGCGGCGATCGCCCTGGCCGACGCGGGCTGGGACGTCGTCGTCGTCGAGG
This sequence comes from uncultured Actinomycetota bacterium, assembly GCA_963726295.1. Taxonomy (GTDB): domain Bacteria; phylum Actinomycetota; class Actinomycetes; order Actinomycetales; family Dermatophilaceae; genus DASSQJ01. The sequence continues at coordinate 581,228 of CAVSBW010000012.1, read as the reverse complement.
CCGAGGCCGAGGTGGGCGGCGCGGTGCGCAGTGCAGAGGTCCTCGGGCCCGGTGTGGTGTCCGACCTCTTCAGCGCCTTCTACCCGCTGGCGGCCGCCAGTCCCGTCATCCGCGACCTGGACCTGGAGTCCCACGGCCTGGCGTGGCGACGCTCGCCCGACGTGCTGGCGCACGCGCTGCCCGACGGCGGCTGCGCGGTGCTCCACGCCGACGTCGACGACACCGCGGCCCGGCTGGACGACGAGGCGCCCGGGGACGGTGAGGCGTGGCGCCGGATGGTGGCCCGCTGGGACCGCATCCGCGACCCCCTCCTGGACTGCCTCTTCACCCCGTTGCCCCCGGTGCGTCCCGGGCTGCGGCTGCTGCGCCGCCTCGGCACGGCCGACGCCCTGGACCTGCTGCGGCTCGCCGCCCTCCCGGTGCGCCGCCTCGCGGCCGAGGAGTTCCGGGGGCGCCAGGCCGGCCTGCTGCTCATGGGCAACGCGGGCCACGCCGACGTGCCGCCGGACGCGGCCGGCTCCGGGCTGTACGGCTGGCTGCTGTCGATGCTCGGGCAGGACGTCGGCTTCCCCGTGCCCGAGGGCGGCGCCGGCCGGCTCTCCGCCGCGATGCACGACCGGTTCGTCGCCGCCGGCGGCCGCGTGCTCCTCGGGAACCGCGGTGGAGCAGGTGGAGGTCTCCGGTGGCCGGGCCACCGGCGTCGTCCTCGCCGACGGCACCCGGCTCGGTGCCCGGCGGGCGGTGGTGGCGGACGTGTCCGCCCCGGACCTCTTCGGGTCGCTGCTGCCCGACCGCGCGGTGCACCCGCGGCTGCACGACCGGCTGCGCCGCTTCGAGTGGGACCCCTCGACCATCAAGGTGAACTGGGCGCTGTCCCGGCCCGTGCCGTGGCGGGCGGGGACGTCGCCCGGGCCGCGACCGTGCACACCGGTGTCGACGAGGAGGGGATGGTCGCGTCGTCGGCGGCCGTGACGCTGCGGCGGGCGCCCAACCCTCCGTTCGTCGTGCTCGGGCAGATGGCCGTCGCCGACCCGACCAGGGCCCCGGCCGGTGGCGAGTCGGTCTGGGCGTACACCCACCTCCCGCAGGCGCTGGCGCGCGACCGGCAGGTCGTCGCGGCGCAGACCGAGGCCGTCGAGCAGGCGGTGGAGCGGGTGGCGCCGGGGTTCCGGGACGCCGTCACCGGGCGGCTCGTGCAGGGCCCCCAGGACCTCGAGGCCGCCGACGCCAACCTCCGGCTCGGGGCCATCAACGGCGGCTCGTCGAGCCTGCACCACCAGCTCGTACTGCGCCCGGTGCCCGGGCTGGGCCGGCCCGAGACGCCGGTGGAGGGGCTCTTCCTCGCCTCGGCGTCGGCCCACCCCGGGGGCGGGGTGCACGGCGCGTGTGGCTGGAACGCGGCACGGTCCGCCCTCGCGGCCGACGGGCGGACGGCCGTGGTCCGCCGGGCCCTGACCCGGACCGCGTTCCGGCGGGTCCTCGGCCCGGCCTAGGTTCGACCGGTCAGGCGGCCCCTTCCCCCGGGTCCACCCCCCCTCCCACGGGGTCGATGAGAGAGCCCTGCGGAACACCACCGACAACCCCTCCTGCGACGCGGACCGGCGGCGCGCCGTGACCGGCGCCGTCAGGGCCGCTGCGACGTGGCCGGCCGGTGGCGTCGCGCCGCTCGGCGAGGAGGGCGAGGCGGCGCAGGGACTCGGTGTTGCGCGGGACGATGGCGAGCTGCCGCACCGGGGTGGGCAGCACCCGGCCGGGACCCACCGCCGCGTCCTCACGGATCCCGACGCGGCAGGTGCGGCCGTGGTCCTCCAGCTCGACGAGCACGCGGGCCTCGCCGAGGGGCCAGCCCCGCGCGGTGAGCACCAGCCGACGTCCCGGCTCGCAGGACTCGACCTTCGTCTCGTCGGAGAGCAGGAGGGGCCACACGCCGACGCTGTGCTCGATGACGGCTCCCGGGGCGGGCCAGCGCTCGTCGACCGACCGAACGCGAGCGGCTCCCACCACCCACGTCGCGTAGGTCCACCCGTCGGCGAGGACGGCCCAGACGTCGGCGGCGGGCGCCTCCACGTGCCGGTGCGCGGCCGGACGCCGCCGCAGCTCGTCATCGGGGCCGTGCCTTCCGGGCGGGCCGGCCAGGCGGAGCACGGACGGCTGGCCGGGGGCGTCCGGGCGCTCGCCCGGGGTCGGCGTCATGGCGCCCTCGTACCCCGCGACGGGGCGGACAAACGGGCGCGGGGCCCGGCGCCGGGCCGCACCAGGTCGCGCAGCCGGCGGCGCACCGGTGGGCCGTGGAGGACGTCGTCCGCGGGTCGCGGCCGGTGGACGGCGCCGGGCGTCGGCGCCACCGGTTCCGCGTGGTCGAGTCCGCAGCCGGGTGGCGGCCTGGCGCGGCGAGGGCCTCGTACGCCCCGGGCAGCAGGCGGTACAGCGCGACCGCCGGGCCGACGAGCGGGCCGACGCGCACCGTGCGTCGTGGGCGGTCGAGGGCCGCGAGCACGCGAGCGGCCACCTGCTCCGGGTCGACCACCGGCGGGACCGGCGCGCCCCGGCCTCCCGCCTGGGTGCCCGCCTTCGTGTAGATGGGGGTCCGGACGGCGCTGGGCTGGACGAGCACGACCGGCGGACCGGAGCGTCCCAGCTCGGCCTGCAGGCTCCGCACCAGCCCGTGGACCCCGTGCTTGGCCGTGACGTACGCGCTCATCAGCGGCGACGGCACCTCCCCGAGCATCGAGCCGAGCACGACGAGCGGGCCCCCGCTCCGCCTCAGGTGCGGCAGCACCGCCCGGGTGACGACGACGGTCCCGCCGAGGGTGGTCCGCAGCACCCCGTCGAAGAGCTCCGGGGGGACGTCCTCGAAGCGCCCGATGTCGACCACCCCGGCGGCGTGGACGGCGGCGTCCAGGGGTCCTGCGGAGGTGAGCACCGCGACCGCCTCGGCCACGGCATCCGGGTCGGCGACGTCCGCGGGCAGGGGCAGCACCGTGCCCGGCTCGCCCGCCGTCGCCGCCGCCAGCGCCTCCAGCGCCTCGGCCGAGCGGGCCACCGCTCCGACGGTCACCCCGGCGCGGGCCAGCGCCAGCGTGAGGGCACGGCCCACGCCGCTCGTCGCCCCGGTGACGAGCACGGTCGCTCCCGTTCGCACCATCGCCGCTCCTGTCGTCACCGCTCGTCGCCCGGTCGGGCCGGCCCGCCGGCCGGGGCCCGGCCGGGTCGCCCGCTCGGCCTACCCGCCCCGCTCCGGTTCACACCCGGTGCCGCCGGGCCCCGCGGCGGTTCCGGTGTTTGGGGCGGTCCGAGCGGGGTAGCCGGGGTCCACCGCGAGGACAGGAGGAGAGCCGTGAGAGCAGTCACCTGGCAGGGCGAGCGGGACGTCCGGGTCGAGGAGGTGCCCGACCCGACGGATCCAGGACCCGACCGACGCCATCATCCGGATCACCTCGCAGCGGGCTCTGCGGGTCCGACCTGCACCTCTACGAGGTGCTCGGGCCGTTCATCGGCCGAGGGCGACGTCCTCGGCCACGAGCCGATGGGCGTCGTCGAGGAGGTCGGCGCCGAGCGTCGCCGACCTCGCGGTCGGGCGACCGGGTCGTCATCCCGTTCCAGATCTCCTGCGGCCACTGCTTCATGTGCGACCAGCGGGCTGCACACCCAGTGCGAGACCACCCAGGTGCCGCGAGCAGGGCACGGGCGCGGCGCTGTTCGGCTACACCAAGCTCTACGGCGCAGGTGCCGGGCGGCCAGGCCGAGTACCTGCGCGTGCCGCAGGCCGCACTACACGCCCGATCAAGGTGCCCGACGGGCCCGCCCGACGACCGGTTCCTCTACCTCTCCGACGTGCTGCCCACGGCCTGGCAGGCCGTGGAGTACGCCGACGTCGCCCGACGGCGGCACGCTCGCCGTGCTCGGCCTCGGGCCCGATCGGCGACATGGCCGCGCGGATCGCGCCGCACCGCGGGCGTCGAGAGCGTCATCGGCGTCGACCTGGTGCCGCGAGCGGCTCGCGCGGGCCGCGCGAGCGCGGCGTCGAGACGATCGACCTGCGACGACGGTCGACGACCTCGGCGACGTCGTCCGCGAGCTGACCGGCGGCCGCGGCGCCGACGCGGTCGATCGACGCCGTCGGCATGGAGGCGCACGGGTCGCCGGTCGGCCAAGGTCGCGCAGCAGGTGCGCCGGGCTGCTGCCCGACGCGCGTCGGCCGCGCAGCTGATGAAGACCGGCGGGCGTCGACCGGCTCGCCGCGCTCTACACCGCGATCGACGTCGTGCGCCGCGGCGGCACGTCTCGCTCATCGGCGTGTACGGCGGCGCGGCCGACCCGATGCCGATGATGACGATGTTCGACAAGCAGATGCAGCTGCGGATGGGCCAGGCCAACGTGCAAGCGCTGGGTCGCCGACATCCTGCCGCTGCTCACCGACGACGACCCGCTCGGCGTCGACGACTTCGCCACGCACCGGCTGCCGCTCGACGACGCGCCGGACGCCTACGCGCACGTTCCAGGCGAAGGAGGACGGCATGGTCAAGGTCGTGCTGAAGCCGCACGGCGCCTGAGCGCCCACCGCACCGGGCCGAGGGCTCAGTCCGGGGCGTGCAGCCGGAGCCGCACGCCGCCGGCGGGGTCGGCGGGAAACCGTCGCTCGTCGACGTCCCGCCGGCCGAGCACCTCGTCCGCGACCAGGGCGAGGGCGGTCGAGGAGACCGTGAGGATGCCGAGCGCGGGGTCCTCCCCGGGGCAACGGTGGCCTCGCAGCACCGAGCCACCGCCCTGGGGGACGAGGGCGTCGGCGGTCACGTGGGCGTCGCCGAGGAAGCGCTCGGGGGAGAAGACCATCGGCTCCGGCCACTGCGCGGGGTCGCGCAGCGTCCCGACGACGTCGAGGAACACGCGTCGGCCCGCGGGCACACGGAGGCCGAGGACCTGGCCGTCGGCCCGCGACCTCGCCGCCAGGAGAGGGACGAACGGGGCCAGGCGCCGCACCTCACGGGCGAACGCGGTCGCCAGCCGGCCGCGGGCCCCCGTCGCGAGGGAGGCCCCGCCCGCCGCGTGCTCGTCGCGCAGCGCCTCCCGCCACTGCGGGTGCCCGGTGAGGGCGAGGGCGGCAAAGGCGACCAGCCGGGACACGGCGACGGTCGGGCGCAGCACGTTCTGGAGCTCCACCCCGGCCACCCTCTCGGTCAGCAGGTCGCCGGCCTCGTCGCGCCACCACGCCGCCAGCGAGAGCGCCGTGCCCGCCGGGGGGACGAGACCGCCGTCGCGGACCCGGCGCACCAGTCCGGCCGCCCATGCGTCGGACTCGGTGCGGGCCCGCCATGCCCGCAGGTAGGCCGGCCCGGGCACGCCGAAGCCGTCGAGGATCGCCGCGAACCGGTCGGCGGCCGCCGCAGCCTCATCGGGCGAGGTCGGGACCCCGGCCCAGTCCTGGACCACCTCGCCGACGAGCCGCGCGGCGGCGTCCATGACCACCACCTCCCCACCGTCGACGACCCCCTCGAGGCGGCGCCGCCACGCCCGGGCCACCCGCGCCACGAGGTCGTCGACCGCCGGCGCGGCGAGGGCGTCGACGAAGAGCTCCTTGCGGCGACGGTGCGCCTCGCCATCGAGGTCGTGCACCGGGCCGTTGCCGAAGAGCAGGTGTCCGACGGGGGCGGGCGTGGCGCCCTCCCGGGCGAAGCGATCGGTGTCGGTGAACTCGCGCACCCCTTCCGGGCCGCCGAGCAGCACGGCGGGCGACCCCAGCAGCGTCACGGGGACCGCCGGATACGCCGACGCGGCCACGAGCCCGCGCCGGCGGCGCAGCTCGGCGGAGAAGGCGTAGCCGTACCTGAGCAGGAGCCAGGCGAGGTCGTCGGTGCGGACGGGCGCGGAAGGCGTCATGGCCCGCTGCTACCCGGGCGGTCACCCGCTAACCGGCGGCGGTCCCTCGTTCTGCCGCCGCGCGGCGTGCCGCCCCGTGGTGGTGAGCGCCCGGAGCAGGTCCGAGCCGCGGCGGCGCCGGACCAGGTGGCCCGCCGGGCCCGGGGCCCGGTCCCGCCGCCAGCTGCGTCGGGGGCCGTGCCCGGGCAGCGCGCGTGCCACGAGGCCGAGCGCCCGCACCGTGGTGGCCGGGGCCAGCCCGTGCACCCGACGCGCCACGGAGACCCATGGTGACGCCCCGACGACGGGGTGGCCGGAGAGCACCCCGTCGACGATCCGGCGGGCGGCGCGGTCGACGGGGACGCTCACTCCCGGCAGGGACGCCCCGAGGGAGAACCAGGCGTGGTCGACCCGGGCGTCACCGGTGAACCGTGCGTGGACGTGACCCCCGGTGCGCATGAGCCAGGGCGTCACCGCGCTCGCGGTGACGCCGGTGCCGGCGAGCTCGGCCGCGAGGCCCTCGGCGAGCCCGACGGCACCGAACTTCGCGACCGAGTAGGGCAGCAGCCGGGGCACGGCGACCAGCCCGCCGACCGACGCAACGATGCCGAGCCGCCCGCTGCCGCGCTCGCGCATCGCCGGGAGCACCGCCAGGCTGAGGTGCACCGGGCCCATGAGCATGGTGTCCACCGCCTCGCGCACGTGCCCCAGCGTCACCCCGTCGAGGCTGCCCACCTCGATGACGCCGGCCACGTGGAACGCCGCGTCGATCGAGCCCTCGCCGTCGAGCACCGCGCCGACCACCGCGGCCACGTCGTCGGGGTCGCGGACGTCCCCGGTGTGCGCCACGAACGTCCCGGACCGGGACAGCTCCTCGGCCGCCCTGGCGAGGGTCGTCTCGTCGCGGGCGAACCCGTGGACCCGCCACCCCCGGCCCAGCAGCTCACGGCTGATCTGGAGGCCCAGGCCGCGCGAGGCACCCGCCACCAGCGCCACCGGGGCGTCGTGCGTGGTCGGCGGCCGGCGGGGGGCCGGGAGTGTGGGGTCCGACATGCGGGCGTCGTACCCCCCGACGGTCTCGGGCACACCCCGGGCCGGGCCCCGGCGCCCCGGAGCCGGGAATGCCCGGTCTGGCACGGGGTACGGGGGCGGGACCACCACGAGAAGGGAGTCACCATGACCACGGCACGAGACGTCATGACCACCGACACAGAGGTGCTCGACGCCGACGACACCGCACGCTCGGCCGCCGAGCGGATGGCCGGCCTCGACATCGGGGCGCTGCCCATCTGTGGCCCCGACCGGAAGCTCGTCGGGGTCGTGACCGACCGCGACATCGTCACGCAGGTCGTCGCCCGCGGGGAGGACCCGGCCTCGGTCCGCGTCGGCAGCCTCGCCCAGGGCGAGGCGGTGACCATCGGCGCGGACGACTCGCTGGACGAGGCGCGTCGGACCATGGCCGAGCACCAGGTCAAGCGGCTCCCGGTGATCGACGGCGACCGGCTCGTGGGCATCGTCAGCCTCGCGGACGTCGCGGGCACCGGCGAGGACGCGCAGACCGGGGACACGGTGGAGGGCATCACCTCCTGACGGCGTCGGGAGCAGGCGGGGGTGGCCGGGTCGACCGGTCACCTCCGTCCCGTGCACCCGCCCGCCGGCGACCTCAGGGCTGGGCCGGGTGCGCCGACCAGCCGCCCCCGCGGCACCAGCCCACCAGTGGCGACCCGCCCCAGCCGGCGGTCACCCACACGTGGCTGAGCCCGTCCGGCACCTCGGGATCCGTCACGGGCAACGGGCTCCCGGGTGCGGCCAGGGCGGCGTGCAGCGCAGGCGGCAGGGCTCCCTCGCCGAGCTCGACGACGAGGTGCCGCTCGGCGACCCCCTGCTCGCGGGCCACCTTGGCGGCACGCCGGGCCACGGACGGGACCTCCAGCAGGGCCGTGAGGGCGGCGGGCAGCGCGTCGAGGGGACCCGGCCCGTGGGTCGTGAGCCCGGGGACGGTCCACCACGGACGCCGTGGGTCGGGCCAGGTGCCGTACCCGTCCCGCCGGACCGCGTCCCGACGGCGGACGCCGTCGCCGGCGAGGGTCGTCACCTCGACCGCGGCCACCCGCCCGTCCGGATGGGTGAGCAGCAGGTCGACGGCGCCCTGACGGCCGTCGACGTCGTGCCCCCGGGCCCGCCCTCCCGTGGCGCGCTCCAGCGCGAGCGCCACGAGGCGCTCGTCGGCGCGCAGGCCACGCAGCCTGCCGGGGTCGGAACCCATGACGGGTAAGGCTAGGCGCCAACACCACCCGGACGGGCCATGTCCCTGCGCCCACCCCGTTCCCTAGGTTCAGGGGTGAGCCCGGGCGGTGCGCCCGCCCCGGCGACGTCGCCGCGGCCCGACGGGCACCGACCCGACAGGAGGGTGGCAGTGGCCGGTCCGCCTGCCCCCGTGGCCCCGCCGGTCCCGGTCCGCTGGTGGAGCGGTCTCGGTGCGGTGCGCGGCAACCGGTCGCTGCGGCGTGCCCTCCCCGCCTACCTCCTCTTCAACGTCGTCGAGTGGGCCACCTGGATCGCCCTGCTCGTCTGGGCCTACGACGCCGGCGGGGTCACCGGGGCCAGCCTCGTCGCCGTCGTCCAGCTCGTCCCGGGCATCGTCCTGGCCCCCGTGCTCGCCGTCCGGGCCGACCGGCTCCCGCGGGGGAGGGCGCTCGCCCTGGGGTACGCCACCCAGGGGCTGGCCTTCGTCGGGGCCGCCGTCGGCCCTGCTCGCCGACGCCGGCTTCTGGGTCGTCGTCGCCCTCGCCACCGTGGCGTCGGTGGCGCTCGGAGCCAGCCGGCCGGTGCACCACGCCCTCGTGCCCGAGGTCGCCCGCACCCCCGAGGAGCTGACGGCCGGCAACGCGGCCTCGGGGTCGCTCGAGGCCCTGGCGGTGGTCCTGGGCCCGCTGGCGAGCAGCGCGCTCATCGTGCTGTGGGGGGTTCCGGGGGTGCTCGCGGTCATGGGCGCGCTCGCGCTCGTCGCCGCCGCGCTCGTCGTGGGGATGCGCACCCCTCCCGGCGGTGGCGCGGCCGAGACCACGCGCGTTCGCAGCCGGGTGGTCGAGGTGCTGCGCGACCCCACGGCGCGCGTGCTCACCGTGCTCGTCTCCGGCGAGTACGTCCTCATCGGGATGCTCGACATCCTCCTCGTGGTGCTGGCGCTGGACCAGCTCGGGATGTCCGAGGCGGGGCCCGGCCTGCTGAACGCGATGCTCGGGGTCGGCGGCCTCGTCGGGTCCGGGCTCGCCCTCGTGCTCGTCGGCCGGTGGCGGCTGGTGCCGGTCGTGGCCCTCGGCGGGATGGCCGCCGGCGTCCCGGTGGCCCTCGCGGGACTCACCGACAGCGCGCTGGTGGCGGGCGCCGTCATCACGGTGTGCGGCTGCGGCAAGGTGGTCTTCGACGTGGGGGTGCGGACGCTCGTGCAGCGGCTGCTCCCGCCGCGGATGCTCACCTCGGTGTTCGGGGTGCACGAGTCGGTGATGGACGCGGGGCTCGCGGTGGGGTCGGTCGCCGCCCCCGCACTGGTCCTCGCCGCCGGCCCCACCGGTGCCCTGGCCCTCGCGGGGCTGTTCCTGCCCGTTCTGGTCCTCGCCACGGCCGTCCCGCTGCGCCGCCTGGACCGGCGGGCCGTCGTCCCGGAGGACGTGCTCACGCTGCTGCGCGCCGTGCCCTTCCTCGCGCTCCTGCCGCCCGGCCAGCTGGACCGGCTGGCCCGGGAGGCGACGACCACGGTCGCGGTCGCGGGGGACCGGGTCATCGTGGAGGGCGAACCGGGGGACCGCTTCCACGTCGTCGAGTCCGGCTCGGTGGAGGTGACGATCGCGGGCGAGCACGTGCGGATGCTGGGCCCCGGCGGCTGGTTCGGCGAGATGGCCCTGCTCCACGACCGGCCGCGCAGCGCCACGGTGACCGCTCGGGAGCGGCTGACGATGCGGTCCCTGGACCGGGACACCTTCCTCGGCGTCGTCGCCGGGGTGGGGCCGGCGGTGTCGGCCGCCGACGACTACGCGGCGGAGCGGTACCGGCAGGGCCGCTGAGCGCAGTGTGACCAATGACTCGGCACGTGGAGTGGCTACCCTGCCTGTCCGTGCGGTGGAATGGCCATCTCGCAGGCCGGACACGTGCCGTGATCCGGCATACCACCACCGCGACGAATCGACGAAGGGTGAGCACCGTGGCCGACCTGGAGAAGAGCCTCGACGACGCCGGACTGACGAACCCGGAGTGTGCGGGAGTACGTCCGTGCACTGGGCCGAGTTCACCGGCGCCGAGCGGATCGAGGTGGTCGACGCCTCCGACGACGCACGGCTCATCCAGGAGGCCCTCGACGCCGGCGAGATCCTGCCGGCCGGGAGGGCCTGTACTACTCGCGCAGCTACTACAAGGACACCGCGCGCTCCGAGGAGCGCACGATCGTGGCCACCAGCCGCCCGAGGACAGGGGCGTCTACAACAACTGGCGCCACACCGTCGGAGATCCGCCCGATCGTCGAGGGGCACATGAAGGGCGCCATGGCGGGGAAGACGATGTACGTCATCCCCTACCTCATGTCGCCGCCCGGATCGCCGCTCGAGCGCTACGCCGCCGGCGTCCAGGTCACCGACAACCGCACCGTCGTGCCTGCACATGATCCGGATGGCCCGCGTCGGCGTCCACGCTCATCGACGACCTCGACGACCCGGACAGCTTCGTGCGGGCCGTGCACGTCACCGGCGACCTGCGAGAACCTCGGCCAGGGCACCCCGGACGACAAGCGCTACTTCGTCACGGTCGCCGACGAGCGCACCATCCTCCACTTCGGCTCCTCCTACGGCGGCAACGCCCTGCTCGGCAAGATCGCGCACGGCCTGCGCCAGGCGGCCTACGACGGCTGGGCCTCGGGCGAGTTCCTCGGCGAGCAGTTCATGCTGCTGGGCATCACCGACAAGGAGACCGGCGAGAAGTACCACATCTGCGGCGGCTTCCCCAGCGCCTCGGGCAAGACCAACCTCGCGATGACGCTGGCCCCCGACGCGCTCGGCGACCGCTACCACGTGTCCTTCTACGGCGACGACATCGCCTGGCTCTGGGTCGACCCGGAGGACGGCCAGCTCTACGGCATGAACCCGGAGTTCGGCGTCTTCGGCGTCGCCAAGGACACCAACGAGAAGACCAACCCGACCGCGCTGGACGCCATCGCCCCGGGCACGCAGGCGCTGTTCACCAACGTCGCCTACAACGAGGAGACCCAGGAGGTCTGGTGGGAGGGCCGCACCAAGCACCCGCCCGCCGACGTCACGGGCTGGCGCGACTGGAAGGGCGAGCTGATCGCGGAGCGCGACCGCCGACGAGCGCCGGCGACCCCTGGGCCCACCCGAACAGCCGGTTCACCACGACGCTGGCCAACGTGCCCGAACGTCGCCGACGACTTCGAGGACCCGCAGGGCGTCCCGATCGACGCCATCATCTTCGGCGGTCGCACCCGCGACCGCGAGCCGCTGGTCCGCGCCATCGACGACCTCGCCGAGGGCGTCTACGACGGCCTGACGCTGGGCGCCGAGGCCACCTTCGCCGCCGAGGGCGTCGAGGGCAAGCTGCGCTACGACCCGATGTCGATGCGCCCGTTCATGTCCTACCCGGAGGGCGCCGTACGCCGCAGCACTGGCTGAAGATCGTCGGCGCCGCGAAGGACCAGCCGATCTTCGCGCACGTCAACTGGTTCCAGCGCGACCCCGAGGACGGCCACTTCCTGTGGCCCGGCTACCGCGAGAACCTGCGCGCCCTGCTGTGGCTGATGCAGCTGAAGAACGGCGAGGTGACGGGCCGGCGACCGCCGGTCGGCATCGTCCCGACCGAGGAGGAGCTCGACCTCGCCGGCCTCGACATCCACGAGGGCGACCTCGACACCATCCTCACCATCGACGTGACGCGCTGGCGGCAGGAGCTCGGGAACCGCGAGGAGCACCTGAACCAGTTCGACGGACCTGCCCGAGGCGATCTGGGAGGCGCACCGCCGGGTCAGGCCGCGCTCGAGGCCGAGGGCGGGGACTGAGCGCCGCCCGCCGCTCAGCCCGCCGAGGCGAACCAGGGGCGGCGCAGGTCGAGGTAGCCCAGGTCGTGGACCTGTGCCATCTCCCGCTCCCACTCGGCCTGCACGTCGGCGGGCATCGGCTCGGACTCCCCGGCCCGCGCCTCCTCCTCGGAGCGGAACGCGACGGTCTCGGTGAACCAGCCGTCGTCGTCGATCGCGATCGTGGCCCCGACGATCTCGGGCCGGGCCTCGTGGAGCAGGTGCATCGGCTGGGACATCCACTCGCGGAACCGGCCGGGGTCCTCGAGCCGGCCCTCGACCACCTGGACGAAGCCGGCCTCGTCCGAGCCGCCGTCGAGCATGACGACGGCGTCGTCGCAGTCGTGGAAGGCCACTTCGCCGTCGAAGCAGCGGCTGGCCTCCTCCCACCACGCGCCCTGCTCGGGGCGGGTCGCGTTGCGCTCGGCCGACTCACGGGAGTCGAACCGGACGACACCGACGAACCGGCCGTCGTCCGTCATCCCGTAGGTCGCGCCCAGCCAGCCCTCGGCGCCGGGCGCCAGGTCCTCCCTCCACCGGTCGGTCCGGCGCCGCAGCGCCTCCGCGTCCGAGCACCTGCCCCGGATGACCTGGATGAACATGGGAACCCTCCGATCCCGGCGAGGGGCCGCTTCACCGTGAAGTGGTCCGTCCACCGACGCTACGCCGAGACGGGGGCGCTGTCACCGGCGCGGTCGGGGCACCTCCGACCGCCGTGTCGAGAGCGGCCCTCCCCCGTGCGCGGGCCCGCCACGGATACCGTGGTCCCGCACCGCCATCCGCCGGGTGGCACCGACGAACGGATGACGGGCATGACCGAGGGCTCGTTCCGGGCCGGGTCCGGGCGGGGCGTGCGGCAGGTGTGGCGGGACTGGCACCGCGACCCCTGGACCGCTTCGGCGTGGTGCTCGTCTTCGTCGTCGCGACGATCGTCGTCTCGGCGCTGGTCGAGGTGCAGTCGTCCTGGCAGGACGGCCTGATCGTCACCGCGACCAGTGGCGCCGCGGTCGTCGCGACCACGCGGGCCGTCGGCCTCCGGCCGGGGTGGCGCCGGGGCGCCCTGGCGCTCGTCCTCGCCGTGGTCGCCACGGCCGCGGTGCTGACCGTGCTGGAGCTGGTCGGGGTCAGCCACCCCGTCAGCATCCACACCTTCGGAGCAGGGTGGCTGATCCTCGTGCTCGTGGTCCCGGTGCTCGTCATCCGCCGGATCTTTGCGCACCAGGTCGTCGCGATGCGCACCGTGATCGGGGCGATCACCGCCTACCTGCAGATCGCCGTCGCCTACTCGGTGCTGTTCCAGTTCGTCGACGAGTGGACGGCGACGCCCTTCTTCGGGACCGAGGAGCCGTCGACGGCCTACATGTACGTCAGCCTGTCGACGATAGCGACCCTCGGCCTCGGCGACCTCGCGCCGGTCGGCGAGGTGCCGCGGCTGGTGCTCGTGTCCGAGGCCGTGCTCGGCCAGGTCTTCCTCGTCACCGTGGTCGCGGTGGTGGTCTCCCGGTTCGCGGAGCAGCACCGCCGGGGGTGACCGACCAGACAGGCCGTGCAGCCGAGGAGCCGGCATCGGCCCGTCGGCCCGGGGTTACGGTGGAGACGGGCCCCCCCGGAGGTCGCCAGGGCCCGGAAGGAACTGACGATGGCACGGGCACTGGTCGTCTACGAGTCGATGTTCGGCAACTCCGAGCAGGTCGCCAGAGCAGTTGCGGCGGGCCTCGGTGAGGTGCTGCCGGTCAGGCAGGTCGAGGTGACGCACGCGCCGTCCGACCTCGGGGGCTACGCCGTCGTGGTCGTCGGCGGCCCGACGCACGCCTTCTCGATGAGCCGGACCACGACCCGGCGGGACGCGCGGGAGCAGGGCGCCACGCACGGCTCGGTCGGGCAGGGGCTACGGGAGTGGCTAGCCGCCCTGCCCGCCCAGGAGCGGCACCCGTGGTTCGCGTCGTTCGACACCAGGGTCACCAAGGTCAGGCGCCTGCCCGGCTCGGCGGCCCGCAGCGCGGCCAGGTCGGCGCGCCGCCACGGACTGCGCGAGGTCGTCGCCCCGGAGAGCTTCTTCGTCGAGGACGTCGACGGGCCGCTCGCCGACGGCGAGCTCGAGCGGGCCCGGGCGTGGGGCCGCGCCGTGGCGGGCGCGGTGCCGGCGACCGTCTGAGCCGGCTCGGCCGCTGGGCGGCGGACCGCCCGGCGCCTACGATGCTCGGCGTGGTTCCACAGGCACGCTTCGGGTCGCTCGTGGCGACCGGTGTCGAGGACGTGTCGCACGACGCTCGTGACCTCACGGCCGGCTTCTGGGTCGTGGTCCTCACCTTCGAGGGTGCTCTCACCGCGGTGCGGATGGGACGGGTCGAGCGCGACGCCCCTGTGGCCGCCCGCGAGCCGCTGTGGCCGGCGGTGTCGGGGGAGTGGCGCACCAGCCTGGACGAGGCCGCCTACGTCGCGGGAGTGGAGGAGGTGCGGCGCCGCATCGCGGCCGGCACGGTCTACCAGGTCAACCTCTGCCGGGTGCTGGAGTGCGACCTTCCGGACGGGGTGGGCCTCACCGGCCTCGCGGCCCGGCTGGCGCGGGACAACCCCGCCCCCTACGCCGCCGCGGTCGACCTCCCCGAGGCCGGCCTCGAGCTGGCCTGCGCCTCTCCGGAGGCATTCCTGCTGCGGCGGGGGGACCGGCTGACGTCCCGGCCCATCAAGGGCACGGCCGTCAACGTCGCCTCGCTGCTGCGCAAGGACTACGCGGAGAACGTCATGATCGTCGACCTGGTCCGCAACGACCTGGCGCACGTCGCTCGGCCGGGGACGGTCGAGGTCGACCACCTCTGCCGCGTGGAGGCGCATCCAGGGCTGGTGCACCTCGTCTCCGACGTGTCCGGCCGCCTGCGGGAGGGGGCGGGCTGGCCGGAGGTGCTGGCCGCGACCTTCCCGCCGGGGTCGGTGAGCGGCGCGCCGAAGCACACCGCGCTGCAGGCCATCGCCGACCTCGAGCAGGTACCCCGCGGGCCGTACTGCGGAGCGGTGGGCTGGGTCGACGCCGACCGCGACGAGGCGCTGCTGGCCGTCGGCATCCGCACCTTCTGGGCCGACCGGCTCGCCGACGGCGGGCGGGTGCTGCGGTTCGGCACGGGAGCCGGCATCACGTGGGGGAGCGACCCGGCTGGGGAGTGGGAGGAGACCAAGCTCAAGGCGGCGCGTCTGGTCGCCCTCGCCACGGCCGCGGCGCCCGCCTCTGGAAGGCTGTGACGCATGACTGACCTCCGCGTGTGGGTCGACGGTGCCCGGGTGGACCCGCACGGCCCTGCCGTGAGTGCCGTCGACCACGGCGTCACCGTGGGTGACGGCGCCTTCGAGACCGCGAAGATCGAGCACGGCCTCCCGTTCGCGGTCTCACGGCACCTCGCGCGGCTCGACCGCACGATGGCCGGGCTCGGGCTCCCACCGGCCGACCACGATCGCATCCGTGAGGGCATCGACGCCGTCCTCGACGGCGACCCCATCGACTTCGGAAGGCTGCGCTGGACGGTCACCGGGGGCATCGGGCCGCTCGGTTCCGACCGGCACGACTCGGTGCTCACGTACATCGTCACTGCCACTCGGCACCCCCGTCCCGGCGAGCACGGGGCTGTCATCACGGTGCCGTGGGTCCGCAACGAGCGGTCGGCCACCGCCGGGCTGAAGACCACGTCCTACGCCGACAACGTCGTCGCCCTCGCCCGGGCGCGCGAGAACGGGGCGATGGAGGCGCTCTTCGCCAACACCCGGGGGGAGCTCTGCGAGGCCACGGGCAGCAACGTCTTCGTGGTCGTCGACGGGGTCGTGCGCACCCCACCGCTCGACAGCGGCTGCCTCGCCGGCATCTCCCGAGAGCTCGTCCTGGAGTGGTGCGCCGCCGACGGCGTGGAGGTGCGCGAGGAGGGGCTGCCGCTCGAGGTGCTCACCGAGGCGGACGAGGTGTTCCTCACCTCCTCGGTGAAGGACGTCTTCCCGGTGTCCGCGGTCGACGGCCGTGCGCTGCCCTGGCCGGGCCCGGTCACTGAGGTTGTCGGCTCCGCGTGGACCCGGCACGCCGCGGAGTCGACCGACCCGTGAGCACCGAGGAGCACACACGCCAGTTCTTCCGCCCCCCGGACGACGACGACCAGTGGGAGTGGCGACGCCGCCTTCGTGCCAACCCGACGACGCGACAGGCGCTGCGGGCCACGGTCGGGTTCCTCGGCCTGGTCCTCGTCGTCGGCGGCCTCATCCTCGTGCCCCTGCCGGGGCCCGGGTGGCTCGTCGTCATCGTCGGCATCGCGGTGTGGTCCTCCGAGTTCGAGCCGGCCTCGCGGCTGCTCGACTTCGTCAAGGAGCACGTCCGCCGGTGGGAGGCCTGGGTCAGGGATCAGCCCCGCTGGCTCCAGGGCCTGGTCGCCCTCGCGACGTTCCTCTTCGTCGCCGCCGTCATGTGGGCCGTGTTCCGCGTTGTGGGACTGCCGTCCTTCCTCCCGGCGGGCCTCACGCAGTGGCTTCACGGCCACCTCGGGCTCTGACGGCGGGGTGTCCGGGCCGATTTCCGGAGGGCGACGGGCGGCGGGTATCCTCGGCACGCCGCAAAGCACCGGGATGTGTAGCTCAGTTGGTTAGAGCGTTCGCTTCACACGCGAGAGGCCGGGGGTTCGAGTCCCTCCACATCCACCGACAGCCCCCACGTCGCGCCGGCGACGGGGGGCTGTGGCACGTCCTGGGGGCTCGGCAGGGCCGGCGGTGGGCCCGGGGTGCCGCGTGGTGGGTGGGTGGCGGTATATGTAGGGCATGGACGTGATGCGGGTGCGCGCCATCCACACCTACCCCGAGAAGCGGGGCGAGGCGATCGACCACGACGCCGTGGAGGTGCGTGACGCCGGCCTCGTCGGCGACCGGCCCAAGAGGGCGGCCGTGTCGCTCGTCGGCGTCGACTCGCCGCATACCCGCGCGAACATCGTGCTCGACGTGCCGACCGGCGACCTGGAAACGCTGGACGGCCGGGTCGTCCGGATCGGTGGGGTGCTGCTCGCGCTCGGCGCCACCGGCAACCACTGCGCCGGCCTGTACGCCGCCGTCGGGGAGGGCGGAACCGTGCGCGTCGGAGACCCCGTGGAGCTCGTGGAGGGCGCCGAATGACTGCCGTCGTCGGGTCACGCCACGGCGAAGGG
This sequence comes from uncultured Actinomycetota bacterium, assembly GCA_963726295.1. GTDB lineage: Bacteria > Actinomycetota > Actinomycetes > Actinomycetales > Dermatophilaceae > DASSQJ01. The sequence continues at coordinate 564,131 of CAVSBW010000012.1, read as the reverse complement.
GTGGACCGGCTCGTCGCGAGCTACCACGCCATCCCGCCCGGTGCCCCGGTGCGGCTGGCCAAGCGCACGAGCAACCTGTTCCGGGCCCGGAGCACCACCGAGGTGCCGGGGCTGGACACGTCGGGCCTCACCGGAGTGCTCGACGTCGATCCGGTGGCGCGCACCGCCGACGTCCAGGGCATGTGCACGTACGAGGACCTCGTCGACGCGACCGTGCCCTTCGGCCTCACCCCGCTCGTCGTGCCGCAGCTGAAGACGATCACCCTCGGCGGGGCGGTGACCGGTCTGGGCATCGAGTCGACGTCGTTCCGCAACGGCCTGCCGCACGAGTCGGTGCTCGAGATGGACGTCCTCACCGGCAGTGGCGAGGTCGTCACCGCCGACGCCCACCACCGGCATCCCGGCCTGTTCCGCGGGTTCGCCAACTCCTACGGCACGCTCGGCTACGCCACGCGCCTGCGGATCGAGCTCGAGCCGGTCGGCCCCACCGTCGCGCTGCGGCACGTGCGCTTCCACGACCTCGACGCCCTCCTCGACGCCGTCGGCCAGGTGATGGACACCGCGGCGTGGGACGGCGAGGACGTCGACTACCTCGACGGTGTCGTCTTCGCCGCCGACGAGTCCTACCTCGTGCTCGGTGTGCGCTCGGACGAGCGCGGGCCCACCAGTGACTACACCGGCCGGGGGATCTTCTACCGCTCCATCCAGCACGACGGGCCCATCCCGAGACGCGACCGGCTCACCACGCACGACTACCTCTGGCGCTGGGACACCGACTGGTTCTGGTGCAGCCGTGCCTTCGGGGCACAGCACCCGGTCGTGCGCAGCCTCTGGCCGCGACGCTGGCTCCGCTCGAGCGTCTACTGGCGTCTGGTGGCGCTCGACCGCCGCTTCGACGTCGCCGACCGGCTCGAGTCCCTGAAGCGGCGGCCGCCGCGCGAGCGCGTCGTCCAGGACGTCGAGATCCCCCTGTCGGCGACCGCCGACTTCCTCCACTGGTTCCTGCGTGAGGTGCCGATCGAGCCGGTGTGGCTCTGCCCGCTGCGGTTGCGCTCCGACCGCTCGTGGACCCTGTACCCGCTGCAGCCGGGGGAGCGCTACGTCAACGTGGGATTCTGGTCGACCGTGCCGGTGACGCCGGGCGACGACCCCGCCGCCACGAACCGCCGCATCGAGGACCGCGTGAGCGAGGTCGGTGGGCACAAGTCCCTGTACTCGGAGGCCTTCTATGACGAGAAGGACTTCTGGCGTCACTACGGTGGCGCCGACTACCCGACGCTCAAGGAGCGGTACGACCCCGCGCACCGCCTCCCCGACCTGTACGCCAAGGCCGTTCGCGGCGCCTGACGGAGAGGAACGCCATGACCATCGCCGACATCGTCGAGTCCGTCGTCGACGGGCCGCTGCCCCTGCGCTTCGAGGCCTACGACGGGTCGGCCCTCGGGCCTCCCGACGCCGGCCGCACGATGCGGCTGCGCACCCCCCGCGGAGCGGCCTACCTCGTCACCGCGCCCGGAGACCTCGGCCTGGCCAGGGCCTACGTCACCGGCGACCTCGCCGTCGACGGCATCCACCCCGGCGACCCGTACGACCTGCTCGCCGACATGGTCTCCGTGCGGTTCCGGCGTCCTTCGCCGCAGCTCGTGCTCGAGGTCGGGCGCACCCTCGGTCTCAAGGGGGTCACGCCGCCACCGCCGCCGCCCCAGGAGACCCTGCCCCGGTGGCGTCGGGTCGCCGAGGGGCTTCGGCACTCCGCGGTCCGCGACGCCGAGGCCATCCACCACCACTACGACGTCTCGAACCGCTTCTACGAGATGGTGCTCGGTCCGTCGATGACGTACACGTGCGCCTGCTACCCCGACGCGGGCTCGACCCTCGAGGAGGCGCAGGAGAACAAGTACCGGCTGGTCTTCGACAAGCTCGGGCTGCGAGAGGGTGACCGGCTGCTCGACATCGGCTGTGGCTGGGGCGGGATGGTGCGGTACGCCGCCCGTCGCGGTGTCCAGGTGCTCGGCGTCACCCTGTCGATGCAGCAGGCGCTGTGGGCGCAGAAGGCGATCGCGGAGGAGGGACTGGCCCACCGCGCCGAGGTGCGCTACAGCGACTACCGCGACGTCACCGAGTCGGAGTTCGACGCCGTGTCGTCGATCGGCCTCACCGAGCACATCGGGGTGCGCAACTACCCCGCGTACTTCGGGTTCATCCGCGACCGGCTGCGCACCGGTGGCCTCCTCCTCAACCACTGCATCACCCGCCCGCACAACAAGCGGCAGGAGACCGGGCCGTTCATCGACCGCTACGTGTTCCCCGACGGTGAGCTCACCGGCTCCGGGCGGATCATCACCGAGGCCCAGAACACCGGGCTCGAGGTGCTCCACGAGGAGAACCTGCGCCACCACTACGCGCTCACCCTCGCCGGCTGGTGCCGCAACCTCGTCGAGAACTGGGACGACTGCGTGGCCGAGGTGGGGGAGGGCACCGCACGGGTGTGGGGCCTCTACATGGCGGGGTCGCGGCTCGGGTTCGAGCGCAACGAGGTCCAGCTGCACCACGTGCTCGCCGTGAAGACCGACGCCGACGGCCGCCACGACCGGCCGCTGCGACCCTGGTGGACCCCCTGACCCCTCCGCCGCGCTAGCGGCTGGTCCCGCCCATGCCGTCCCAGGCCAGCGCGGTGAGGTCGTCGGCGAGGGCGTCGGCGCTCCGACCGCTCGACGCCGCACCCTCGGCGAGCCAGCCGTCGGCGGCGGCGCGCACCATCCCGACGAGCGCCACGCCCCACAGGTGCGCCGTCCGGGCATCGACGTCTCGGCCTGCGTCGGCCACGATCCCGGCGACCTGCTCGGCGATGCGGCCGGTCATCCCGGCGGCGACGTCGCCCTGGGGCCGTTCCCCGGCCGGGAGGATCGGGGCGTTGACGATGAAGCGGTACACCTCGGGGTCGTCCTCCACGAGGTGGAGGTAGGCCCCGATGACCGCCCGGACGACGTCGCGCGGCGCCAGTGGGGGTGCCCCCTCCTGGCCGCCTGCGGCGCGGGTCATGCCGCGGATGATGGTGGCGTCGACCCGGTCGGCGACGGCCTGGTAGAGACCGGCCCGGTCGGTGAAGTGCCGGTACACCACCGTCTTCGAGGTTCCGGCGCCTGCCGCCACCTCGTCCATGCCGACAGCGGCACCGTGCCGGCGGACCGCGTGCAGGGTCGCCTCGACCAGCTCGCGGCGCCGGGCGAGCCGGTGCTCGTCCCACCGCGAGCTGCGTCCGTCGGCCGCTGTGCCCGCCACTCCCACGGGCCGGAGACTAACAGGCACCGGGGGTACCTGTTACCTTCGGTACCGGATATCCTGATCATCTGACCGACGTCCATCACATCCATCCCAGGAGCCAACCGGTGCCCAGTCCCCGTCGCGCCGCCGTCCTCGGCGGCAACCGCATCCCCTTCGCCCGACAGTTCGGCGCCTACGCCGAGGCCTCGAACCAGGACATGCTCACCTCGGCCCTCGAGGGCCTGGTCGCCCGGTACGGCCTCGCGGGGGAGCGCCTCGGGGAGGTGGTGGCGGGAGCGGTGATCAAGCACAGCCGCGACTTCAACCTCACGCGTGAGGCGGTGCTCGGCTCCAGCCTGGCCGGCACGACACCGGCGTACGACGTGCAGCAGGCGTGCGCCACCGGCCTCGAGGCCACCATCCTCGTCGCGAACAAGATCGCCCTCGGCCAGGTGGAGTCCGGGATCGCCGGCGGCGTCGACTCCGCCTCCGACGCCCCGGTGGTCGTGCACGAGAGGCTGCGCCGCAAGCTGCTCCGTCTCGGCCGGGCGAGGTCGGCGGCCGACCGCGCCAAGGTCATTGCCACCCTGCGTCCCACGGACATCGGCGTCCAGACCCCGGCGGCGACCGAGCCGCGCACCGGGCTGTCGATGGGGGAGCACATGGCCATCACCGCCGCGGCGTGGGGCGTCAGCCGCGAGGCGCAGGACGAGCTCGCCCTCGCCAGTCACCGCAACCTTGCCGCCGCGTACGAGCGCGGCTTCTTCGACGACCTCATGACGCCCTACCTCGGGCTCACCCGCGACCAGAACCTGCGGCCCGACACGACCCCGGAGAAGATGGCCTCGCTGCGGACCGCGTTCGGTAGCGGCGACGACGCGACGATGACGGCCGGCAACTCGACCCCCCTCACCGACGGCGCGTCCACCGTGCTCCTCGGCTCCGAGGAGTGGGCCGCCGACCACGGGCTGGCCCCGCTCGCCTACGTCGTCGACGGCGAGGCCGCTGCGGTCGACTACGTGACGGGCGCCGAGGGTCTGCTCATGGCGCCGGCGTACGCCGTCCCCCGCCTCCTGGAACGCAACGGGATGAGCCTTCAGGACTTCGACGTCTACGAGATCCACGAGGCCTTCGCCGCCACGGTGCTCACCACCCTGGCCGCGTGGGAGGACGAGGCGTTCTGCCGCGACCGGCTCGGTCTCGACGGAGCGCTCGGAGGGATCGACCGCACGAAGCTCAACCCCAACGGCTCCTCGCTGGCCGCCGGGCACCCGTTCGCCGCCACCGGCGGGCGCATCGTCGCGAGCCTGGCCACACAGCTCCACGAGATGGGCACCGGCTCGCGTGGTCTCGTCTCCGTGTGCGCCGCCGGCGGGCAGGGCGTCGTCGCGATCCTCGAGGCGGCCTGAGGTGGCAGCCGTCGACGGCTACACCTCGTTCGTCTCCGAGGGCTTCGGCCGGACGCTGGCCACGAAGCTGGGGCTGCCCCAGCCGGTGCGGCTGCGGCGTTACGAGGAGGGCCAGCCCCTCGTCGAGGGTCCCGTGCTCGCCGAGGGGCACGCTGACACGCCGGCCCTGACCGCCCTGCGGGACGGTCTGGTGGCAGCGGGGCTCGAGCTGGTCGACCACGTGCCCGAGGGCGGCCGCCTCGGCGCGGTCGTCGTCGACCTCACGGCGGCCCGCACGCCGGCGGACCTCGCGTCGCTGCGGGCCACCCTCGGCCCTGCTCTCAAGCGGCTGCGGCGGTGCGCCCGCGTCGTCGTGCTGGGCAGCGACCCCGCTCGCGCCGACTCGGTGGCCGAGCGTGCCGCCCGGCGCGCCCTCGAGGGGATCACCCGCTCGGTGGCCAAGGAACTGCGCGGCGGGGCCACGGCCAACCTCGTCCTCGTCGCGGACGGGCACGAGGCCGCGGCCCTGGGGACCGTCTGCTTCGTCCTGTCGGCCCGCTCGGCGTACGTCGACGGCCAGGTCTTCCGCGTCGGCGACGCGGACGTCCCCGGGGACGACGGCCCTGCGGACCACCCCCTCACCGGCAAGGTCGCCGTCGTCACCGGCGCCGCGCGGGGCATCGGCGCCGACATCGCACGCATCCTACGCCGCGACGGCGCCACCGTGGTGTGCGTCGACGTCCCGGCGGCGGGTGCGGCGCTGGCGGCCGTGGCCAACGAGGTGGGCGGCACCGCCCTGCAGGTCGACGTCACCGCCCCGGACGCGGGGGAGCGTATCGCCGAGCACGCCCGCACGCGACACGGGGGCCTCGACGTCGTCGTCCACAACGCGGGCATCACCCGCGACAAGCTGCTGGCCAACACCGACGCCGACCGGTGGTCCTCGGTGCTGGAGGTCAACCTGCTCTCGATCCTGCGGATGAACGAGTCGCTCCTCGCCGAGGGTGGGCTCCGGGACGGCGGTCGGATGGTGCTCGTCTCCTCGATCGCCGGGATCGCGGGCAACCGCGGCCAGTCCAACTACGCCGCGTCCAAGGCCGGTGTGATCGGGCTGGTCGACGGCTACGCCGGGGACCCCGGGCTCGCGAAACGGGGCATCACGGTCAACGCCGTGGCGCCCGGGTTCATCGAGACCGAGATGACGGCCCGCATCCCGTTCGCCACCCGCGAGGTGGGGCGCCGGCTGAGCAGCCTGTCCCAGGGCGGGCTGCCCGTGGACGTCGCCGAGACGATCGCGTACTTCGCCGCGGACGCCCAGTCCGCTGTGACCGGCAACGTCGTGCGCGTCTGCGGCCAGAGCTGGCTGGGCGCCTGACGTGGCCACCGAGACCCTCGAGGGACTGCCCGCGACCGCACCGCTGCTGGTGCGGGCCGCGCTGACCGCCCGCGGCCGCCGCGGCGACGCGGTGCCCGAGCGCACCCTGCGGGTCGAGGAGGTCCGCGTCGACCGGCACCGGCTCGCCGGCTACCAGCGGCTCACCGGCTACGACGTGTCCGACACCCTGCCGCAGCCGTACCCGTGGGTGCTGGCCTTCCCGGTGCAGACCGAGCTGATGACGAGGAGCGACTTCCCGGTGTCCCTGCCGGGGATGGTGCACCTCGAGAACCGGGTGACCACCCACCGGCGGATGGATGCCGCGGAGCCCCTGACGCTCGACGTCACCGCCTCCGACCTGCGTCCGCACCGACGCGGTCGCGCGCTCGACGTGCGGCTGGAGGCGCGCGTGGCCGGCGAGCTGGTCTGGGAGTGCGACAGCGTGTACCTGGCCCCCGGTCGAGGTGACGGCGAGGCGGCCCGGGGAGACTCGCCGCCGTCGCTTCCCGCGGGGCCGACCGTGGCGCGCTGGCGGCTCGGCGAAGACCTCGGCCGCCGGTACGCCGCCGTCTCGGGGGACGTCAACCCCATCCACCTGCACCCCCTCGCGGCACGGGCCCTCGGCATGAAGCGGCACATCGCCCACGGGATGTGGTCGTACGCGCGCATCCTGTCGGCTCTCGGCCGCGGCTCGCTCGGGCCCTCGACCAGCCGGGTCTGGTTCACGAACACGATCGCCCTCCCGAGCACGGTCGAGCTCGTCGTCGACCACGCCGACCCCGTCACCACTGTCGGGCTCCGCGCCGCGAAGGACCCGGAGCGGCGCCTCGTCGTCGTCACGCTCGACACCTGATCGCGGTCGGCCCCGTCGCCGCCCCGGGGGGTCTATCGTCAGCGCCATGGTGCGGACGGCCCCGACACCAGGGCGCCGCGGAGTGCGGGCGACCCTGCGCGAGTGGTCCACGAACGCCAGGGCGGCGGTCCGGGCTCCCGGGCCGGAGCGAACCGACGCGCTGCTGCTCGTCAAGGCGGCCGCGGCCGCGGTCATCGCCTGGCAGCTGGCGGTGCGTGTCATGGACAGCCCGACGCCGTTCTACGCGCCCCTCGCGGCGCTGCTCGTCGTCGACAAGACCATCGTCCGGTCGATGTGGCAGAGCGTGGAGCGGGTCGCAGCCGTCGTCGTCGGCATGAGCGTCGCCTGGGTGGTCGGCACCTACGTCGGCGTGACGTGGTGGTCGGTGAGCCTCGTCATGCTGCTCGCGCTGCTCATCGGTCGCTGGGACCGGCTCGGTGACCACGGCATCCAGGTGCCGGTCATGGTGCTGCTCTCGCTCATCACGGTGAAGTGGGACGACGTCGACTTCACCTACCTGACGATCGTCGAAACGGTGCTCGGCGGTGTGGTGGGCGTGGCGGTCAATGCCGTCGTGCTCGCTCCGATGCACCTCACCGAGCCCCGCCGGGCGGTCACCGACCTCACCGAGCGCGTGCGCGGACTGCTCACCGACATGGCCGAGGGCGTCCGCGCCGGCTGGGACGGTGACACCGCCCGAGAGTGGCACGACCGCGCGACGCGCATCGGGGAGGCGGTGCCGGCCGTGCTCGAGGCGATCGCCACCGGGCGCGAGAGCACCCGCTTCAACCCCCGTCACCGGCTCCGCCCGGCCCGCGTCGACTGGGACGGCTACGCGGCCACCGTCCGGGCGGTGCAGCGCAGCCAGTGGCCGGTGGCCGGGATCGCCCGGACGCTTGCCGACTCGGCCGACGAGGCGCAGTGGCAGTCGGCGCCGTCCGCGGGCTGGCTCGAGGACTACGCCGGTGTCCTCGACCACCTCGCTGCGGCGGGGGCCCGCTTCGGCATCCACCGGGCCGAGGCTGAGCGCGAGGTCGCCGCCCACCTCGACGCCGTCGAGTCGGCCCTGGGAGACCTGGGCGCGCAGGTGCGCGACACCACCCTGCGCGACCCGCACGCCTGGCCCGCCTACGGAGCGCTCGTGCTCGAGGCGCAGCGACTGGCCACCGAGGTCCGCCGGGGCCACCCCGGCGCGTCGGTGCCCACCGACACCGGCCCGCTGCGCATGCCGATCGCGGAGGCCGTCCCCGCCGTCAAGCAGCTTCAGCAGCAGGTCCCCGTGGCCGGCCGGCGGGTGCGTCAGGCGATCGGGGCCGACGGTCACGCGGCTGACCGCACGCCGCCCGGCGACCCCACTGACCGGGGAAGACCCGAGGCGGCACCCCGGACCGGCCCCCCGTCGGAGTCCGACTGACCCGGTGAGGTCGTGACCGCGGTCGTGGCGCCCCGTATGGCCCGATCGGGCGATGGTGGACGTCTGCGTTCCCCAATACCGTGGGGGGTTCCGGGACGCCACGGTCCCGGCGGGTCCGTGCCGAGCCCACCGCAGACCGTTGGTGGGGTGTCACGGCCGACGTGTTGCAGGGAAGGCTTTGGCATGTCCTCGAACGATGTCCCACGGCAGCGCACTGGTGCTGCCCTCATCTCGGCCCTCGCCGTCGGCGCGCTGGCGGTCGGTCTCAGCGTCGCTCACCTACCACGGCCGGCCGAGCAGGACGCACAGCCCGCGGCTGCGGTCAGCACCCCCTCGTACAGCTCCAGCTGGATCGCTATCGACACGGCGGCGCCCGCCATCACGCTCAACAACTCCTCCGGTCCGCTGGGCGTCCAGACCCTCGCCGAGGCCGATGCGTGCGGGATGAACCAGGGCGCAGTGAACGACAGGTTCGTCAGCTTCTCCGGGAGCACCAACGCCACGGCCAACAAGCCCTCGTACTCGGCCTCACTGGCCTCCTTCTCCAGCAACTCCATCGGGGTCAAGGAGAAGAAGAGCGGGACGTCGTGCTACCAGGTGAACACGCCCAGCGAGAGCCTGCAGATCCAGCTCGGCAACGCCGTCCCGAGCACGCTCGGGACGACCGGCCCGGTCGCGTCGTCGGCGTCCCTCGACGTCGAGCTGAAGCAGGACGCCCAGCTGCTCGCGACCACCACCTTGGACGGCCAGAACCCGCACTGGTTCCGCCTGCTCAGTGGCTCGTCCACGCCGGTGCCCCTGCCGAGCGGCGTGCCCGCAGCCTCCGTCCAGACCACGACGTGCAACCTGTCGGCCGACTCCGGGTCGGACAACGGCACCAACGACAACTGCCGCTGGGACATCAGCATGCCGTCCTGGGCCGGCACCGACGACGGCGTCGTGTTCGACACGATCACCATCGTCCCGCTCAACGGCCAGTTCTCCCTCGAGGGCGGCTCGGACGGCGCCGTGAGCCCGGTGCCGCTGTCGACGCCGAACGCGTCGATCATCGAGATCGTCGACGGCACGCTGGCCTGCGGCGACTCCACCCGGCAGATCTCGGCGAGCTCCGACGGCTCGCCCCAGGTGCAGGTCCACCGGCTCGCCACCAACGCGGACGGCACCGCCTGCCAGGTGGTCCCCTACTCGCTGAGCACCGACCCCGGGCTGGCGCAGTTCCTCAAGCCCCTCGACACCCAGACGACGGCCCAGTTCATCTGGGACCTCACGTGGACGCTCGCGGAGAACTCCGGCCAGCCCACGACCGCCCTCCAGGACCTCAAGATCGACTACGAGGTGGGAGACCCCCTGCGGACGCTGCAGTGGTGCCCGGTGTCGCTCTACGCCGCCGACGGGACGTTCAAGGGCGTCACCAAGGCGCCGACCGATCCCTGGCCGGCCGGCGTGACCGACCAGTCCTCCTACGACGGCATGCAGTTCGCCTGCGTCCTCTACCGGGAGGCGCAGCCGAAGACGACGTCCAGCAGTCGTGAGGTGTTCTCGCACGACCGGGTCTACGTCGTCGGTGACGCGACGATGCGTCACTAGGCGGATCGATCCGGGAGGTCGGGCGACCGACCTCCCGGGCCGGTCGCCCGGACGACGGTCGACCTAGTCGGCCGGGTCCCCACTACCGCTGTAGACGATCGCCCGTGCCCCCAACGAGTCGAGGATCTGCTCGGCCTCGTCCCAGGCACGGGCAGCGCCCTCGGCGTCCCCCTCGTGCCGGCGCACCCGGCTGAGCACCCGCAGGAGCAGGGCCTCGTCGTAGGGGACGCGCGTCTCGCGGGCGGCCAGCAGCCCGGTGCTGACCAGCTCCTCCGCCTCCGCGAACCGCGCGAGAGCCAGCAGGGCCCGGGACCGCTGCAGGCAGATCCGGGGGAGCGCCGAGGCCGCCTCGTCGCTGGCGGCTCGCTCCGCCGCGTCGATGGTCGCCAGGGCCTGCTCGGGTCGTCCCTCGCGGATGAGGGCGTCGGCCTGCACGAGCGAGGCCTCGAGCGCGCTCGTCGCCTTGTCGAGCGCGAGCAGCCGGCGGGCCGTGGCGGCGCCCAGCTCGGCGGCGGCGAGATGGTCTCCCCGGAGGAGGAGCACGCGGGCCATCTGCACCTCGCCGACCCCGATGAACCATGCCGCTCCCGATGCCCGCAGCACACGCAGAGAGTCGGTGAGCACGGCCTCGGCGTCGGACAGCCGCCCCTGGTTGATGAGGAGCTCGGCGAGGTTGACGCCGGTCTCGGCGGCGCCGAAATCCTTGCCCACCTCGAGGGCGACCTCCCGTGCGGTGGTGTACCACTGGGCGGCCTGGGTCCACCGGCCCGCGAAGTACGCGAGCGTGCCGAGGTTCCCGCGCACGATCTCCTCGAGCGGCCGGAGACCTTCCTTGACGCAGATGTCGAGGGCCTCGAGGTGCCGGGCGCCCAGCCCCGGGACACCCATGACCATCTCGACCGTGTCGAGGTGGACCAGGGCGAGCACCAGACTCTCCGAGTCACCCGTCGCGCGGGCACCCTCGGCGGCCCGCTCCGACCAGACCAGCGCGTCCCCGAGACGCTCCTGCTCCACGCGGATCCGGGCCGTGAGGCCGTCGAGGCGCACCACGGTTCGCCGCCCGTCGCCGTCGACGCCGTCCAGCAGGCGCCGGGCCCGACCGACCGCCCGGCTCGCCGCCGTGAGGGCGCCCGTGCGTGTGTGGACCGTGGCCCGCAGGTGGAGGACCTCGGCCAGTGCCAGGGGGTCGTCGCGCAGCAGGCGTTCGGCGCGACGGTATGCCTCGACCGAGCCCTCGAACATGCCCGCGAGCTCCTTCAGCGACCCGACGCGGGTCCACGACCCGGCTCGCTCGGCATCCCCGACCCCGGGGACGCGGCGGCTCACCTCGAGGGCCGACTCGAGGAGCTGGGCGGCGTCGGCGTTGGCGTACGAGCGCTCGGCCAGCCGCCCGGCCAGCTGGGCGTACCTCCACGTCCGGGGGGCGTCACCGGACCGCGAGAAGTGGAGCGCGAGGGTGGGCGAGTCGGCGTCCAGGTCGGTGCTCAGGCGCTCGAGGACCTCGCCGGCGGTCTGATGGAGACGACCGCGCAGCCGGTACGCGAGGCCCTCGTACGCCGCGTCGCGCACCAGGCTGTTGCGGAACTGGATGCGGTGCTGACCGTCCCACTCGAGGAAGGAGCTGAGGTCGTCGTAGGTCACCGCGTCGACCTCGAGGCCGTCGGCCGCCAGGGTGGCACCGACGACCTCACGCCGGAAGCTGCGACCCAGGACGGCGGCGTACCGCAGCACCCGGCGCGACACCGGGGGGAGCTGGTCGATCTGTGCGCTCATCGCCGCCTGTAGCGACTCCGGCAACAGGTCCACCGACCCGGTGCCCCGCGTCATCCGGGTGACCTCCTCGACGTAGAGGGGGTTGCCGTCGGCGCGCTCGACGATCGACGCCACTTCGTGGGGCCTCAGCGGGGCCCCTTCCGTGGCCGCGATCACCAGCTGCTCCAGAACCTCGGCGGGCAGCGGGTCGAGCGTGACCCGGGTGGCGCTGTCCGGCAGGAAGCCGCCCTCGTCGCCCCGCCGGACGCAGACCACGGCCCATTCGCGCCCGGCGGTGGCGGTCGACAGGCGCTCCAGCAGATGGGCCGACGCGCCGTCGGCCCAGTGCGCCTCCTCGACGACGAGCACGAACGGGCCGTGGACGAGACGCCCGACGAGGTCGATGACGACGTCGGCCACCCGGTCGGCACGGAACGCCGGGTCGATGCGGTCGACCTCGGGGGTCGAGGGCACCGAGACCTGGGCGACCTCGGCGACGAGCGGTGCGTACGGCAGCAGCGAGGGCGCCACCTCACGCAGGCTCTCGCGGAGGACCTCACCCATCCGCTCGGGCGTGTCCCGCCCGATGCCCAGGAGTGACCGGAGCGGATCGCGCAGCACGCGGTAGGTGCTCGTCAGCCCGTAGGGCTCGCCGCGCAGGGTGACCACCGTGGCGTCGGGCGCCCCCTCGAGGGCCTCGTGGACCAGCCGGGACTTGCCCATGCCGGTGGCACCGTCGACGAGCACGACGCCACCCTCACCGGCCAGGGCCCGGGAGAGGGCCGAGGTGACCGTCGCCACCTGGACCTCGCGTCCGAGGAACGGTAGCCGGGCCTCGGTGGCGGCCCCCCGCGTGCCGGTCTCCTGGCCGACCTCGTACACGAGCACAGGGGCGGCCTTGCCCTTCATCTCGAAGGGGCCGGCCGGGGTGCTCTGGAAGGTCGTCCTCGAGTGCTCCAGCACCGACGGGTGGACATACAGCGTCCCCGGCGGCGCCTTCGACATGATCCGGGCCGCCGTGTTCGTGGTGTCGCCCATCGCCGAGTAGGCCGCCCGCTCGTCGATGCCGACCTCCGCGGCGAACACGTGCCCTCGGTTGGCGCCGAGCTGCACGGGGAAGGGCAGCTCGGCCTCGGCGACGTGACGCAGGGCGCGCACCATCCGGCCCTCGTCGTCCTCGCTCGTGAACGGGACCCCGGACCCGAGGAAGAACTTGCCGCCGTCGGTGTCGATGTCGGTCGCGAGGAGGGTGACCCCCTCGAGGGCCAGGGCGTCCTCGACCGCGCTGACGAGCCGGTCGAGGCGCCCTCCGAGCTCCGCGACCCCGCGCTCGGCGAGGATCTCGTCCGTGCCCGAGAACCGGATGAACGCGATCGTCGCCAGGCGGTGCTCGGGGTCGGGAGCCCGGGAGGCGAGGTGCTCGCCGAGCTCGTGCGGGAACAACGTGGCCAGGCGAGCCAGGTCGCGGGGGGGCGGTGCGGGGGCATCGGGCACCGGCAGGTGCGCGTGACGCCGGCGAAGGAGCAGCGCGCCGTCGGCCCGCTGCCGGGTCGAGCCCCGGGGGAGCCGCTCGGAGGTTGCCGGGGTGACCACCACCTCGCCGGCCTCGGCGAGCTTCTCGGCCTCGGCGGTGGCCGAGGCACCGGGCCCCAGGACGAGGAGCTCCCGGGTGGGAGAGCCCACGAGGAAGAGGTGCACCTCGCCGGAGTGGACCCCGACGGACATCGACAGCGAGAGCCGGCCCACCGAGGTCGGCACCGCCGCAGACTCTCGCAGCGCGGCGCGCATCTCGACGGCGGCGTCGCAGGCCTGCCCGGGGTGGTGGGGACCCCGGAAGAGGAAGAGGAGCGCGTCGCCGCCGAACTTGAGCAGCTCGCCGCCGCGGGCGGCGCTGATCCGCAGCATCGGGGAGAAGACGCGGTTCAGCGTCTCGACGATCTCCTCAGCCCCGATCCGGCCACGACGGGAGAGGCGCTCGGTGAGGGCGGTGAAGCCCGAGATGTCGGCGAAGACCAGCGTTCCGTCCAGGGCCCGGCCCAGCGACCCCGGGCACTCCTCGTCCCAACGCAGCGCGACCGGCGGCACGTGTCTCCGCAGGTCGGTCACGGTGGCGACTCCAGTACGTCGAGGGCCCAGCGGGCGGGCCCTGGCAGCAGTAGTATCCCTGCTGCCATGCGGGGCCGTCGGCTCCCACCCCGACGGAGAGTCGCGAGGACACCGGATGAGACTGACGTTCCTCGGAGTTCGTGGCTCCACGTGCGCGCCAGGCCCCGAGTTCGTCCGGTACGGAGGGCACACGTCCTGCGTCGCCGTGACCCCGGCGGGGGGCGACACGCCGACACTGTTCCTCGACGCCGGCACCGGCCTGAGGGCCGGGAACCGGCTGTTCGGGGGCGGCCCGTTCCGGGGGACGATCCTCGTCAGCCACCTGCACTGGGACCACGTGCAGGGGCTGCCCTTCTTCCCGGCCGGCGACCGCCCGGACGCCCGGGTCACCCTCGTCGTGCCCGCTCAGGACGGTCGTTCAGGGCGCGACCTGCTGGCCCAGCAGATGGCCCCGCCGGCGTTCCCCATCGAGCCGGAAGGGCTCATCGGCGAGTGGACGTTCGGCGCGCTGGAGGCGGGAGCCTCCCAGCACGAGGGGTTCGCGGTGACCGCGGTTGAGGTCGAGCACAAGGGAGGACGCACGTTCGGGTACGTGCTCGAGGAGGACGGCCGCCGGGTGGGATACGTCCCCGACCACGCCCCCGCGGTCGGGGTCTCCGACGACCTGCTCGAGGCCCTGGCGGGCGTCGACGTGCTCATCCACGACGCGCAGTTCCTCGAGTGGGAGCGGCCGCGGGCCCGCGACTACGGGCACGCCACCGTCGACGACGCCGTGCACCTCGGCGAGCGCGTCGGGGCACGGAAGGTGGTGCTGTTCCACCACGGGCCGCATCGTGTCGACGACGCCCTCGACACGATGGCCGACGTCGTCGAGACCGGGCTCGAGGTGGTCACGGCTCACGAGGGCATGGTCCTCGAGCCCTGAGGCCCGCCCCTCGGACGGTGCCGAGGCGGCCCCGACCGCGTCCCTACACTCGGCGGGTGCGGATCCTCTCGGTGTCGGACCTGCACTACCGACTGCCCCACTACGACTGGCTCGTCGACGCTGCGCGGGACGTCGACGTCGTCGTCCTCGCCGGGGACCTCGCGGACGTCGTCAACCCGGTGCCCGTTGAGGTCCAGTCCGTCGTCCTCACCACCTACCTGGAGCGGCTCGCGGAGCACGCCACGGTGGCCGTCTCGTCGGGCAACCACGACCTCGACGGGCCCGGGGAGCACGGCGAGCAGGTCGCCGGCTGGCTGCGACGCGTCGACCACCCGCGGATCCTCACCGACGGGACCACGCGGGACCTCGACGGCGTCCGCATCACCGTCAGCCCCTGGTGGGACGGACCGATGGCACGAGCGAAGGTCGACGCGCAGCTGAGCGTGGCGGCCGACGGCCGGCCGGCCACCTGGGTGTGGGTCTACCACTCGCCCCCGGCCGGCACGCCGCTGTGCGTCGACGGGCGCCGCGAGTTCCCCGACCACGACCTCGCCGCGTGGATCGAGGAGCACCGCCCTGACATCGTCCTCACCGGGCACATCCACCAGGCGCCCTGGGCCCGGGGAGGGTCGTGGCGGGCCACCCTCGGGTCGACCTGGGTGTTCAACGCCGGGAAGCAGATCGGGCCCGTCCCGCCACACCTGGTCATCGACACCGACGCGGCCACCGCGTTCTGGTTCGGGGTCTTCGAGTCCGAGACCGTCTCGCTGCGCTGAACCCACCCACGGCCTCCCTTCGGAATCCGTCGTCCCGGGGGGGGAAGACCGGCCGATCTCGCCCGAGCACCCGTAGGTGGATGAACGATGTAGTAGGTTCACGGCCGTGGCGAACTCCATTGCAGGGGTGGACGGTACGGCCGACGAGCCGGACTCCCGACCGGGCGACGACGACGCCTCGCCACCGGCGTCGGCCCGGGTGCCCGCGGGGCGGGTACTCCTCATCGCCTGCTTCGGCGCCTTCCTCGCCTTCCTCGACGCGACCGTCGTCAACGTCGCCTTCCCGTCGATCCGCGAGTCCTTCCCCACCGTGCAGATCGGGGAGCTGTCGTGGGTCCTGAACGCGTACAACATCGTCTTCGCCGCGTTCCTCGTCGTCTTCGGGCGCCTCACCGACCTCATCGGCCGGCGGCGCTCGTTCACGGGCGGCGTCCTCGTGTTCACGGTCGCGTCGGTCCTCTGCGGCGTGGCGCCGTCGGTCGACCTGCTCATAGCGGCCCGGGTGCTCCAGGCCCTCGGAGCGGCGGCCCTGGTGCCCGCGTCGCTCGCGCTGGTCATCGCCGCGTTCCCCGGAGAGAGGCGCGCCCACGCCATCGGCCTGTGGGGGGCCTCCGCCGCCGTCGCGGCCGGTCTGGGGCCACCCATCGGCGGGGCCCTCACCGAGTACGGCAGCTGGCGCTGGGCCTTCCTCGTCAACCTGCCGTTCGGCGTGGCCGCGCTCTGGCTCGCGCGCCGGCAGCTCGTCGAGAGCCGGGCGCCCGGCCGCCGGCTGGTGCCGGACCTCCTGGGCGCCGCGACTCTCGCGGCCTCGCTGGCGCTGCTCAACCTCGGCATCATCCAGGGCCCGGACTGGGGGTGGACGAGCACCGGGGTGTTGCTCTCGTTCGCCGGGGCCGTGGTGCTCTTCGCGGTCTTCGGGATGAGCTCACGGCGACACCGGTCCCCGCTGGTGCCCGCTGCGATCATGCGGGTGCGCTCGTTCACGATCGGGTCGGCCGCCACCGTGGTGGCCGGCTTCGGGTTCTTCGCCTACCTGCTCACCAACATCCTCTGGCTCCAGTACGTGTGGGGCTACGAGGTCCTCCAGGCCGGTCTGGCGGTCATGCCGGCAGCCCTGGTGGCGGCGGTCGTGGCCTCGCGGCTGGGCCCGCTCGCCGACCGGTTCGGCTACCGGTGGTTCATCGTCCCCGGCGCCCTGGTGTGGGCCGGGGCCTACCTCTGGTACCACCAGGTCGTCGGTGTCGAACCCGCATTCTGGAGCGAGTGGATGCCGGGCCAGCTGCTCTCCGGCATCGGTGTCGGCGCGACGTTGCCGCTGCTCGGCAGCGCGTCCCTCTCCCAGGTGCCCGGTGGGCGGTACGCCACCGCCTCGGCCGTCAACTCGGCCGCGCGGCAGCTGGGCGGGGTCCTCGGCATCGCCATCCTCGTAGTCGTCATCGGCGACCCGACCCCGCAGAGCGCCGTCGCCGCGTTCCGCGACGGCTGGGTGCTCTCGATCGTCGCCTTCCTCGTCGTCGCCGTGCTGGCGCTCCCGCTCGGCCGGCTGCACGCCGCCCCGGACGACGAGGCCGACGACGAGGACGACCGGCCGGCCGTGCTGCACACACCGGACCCCCCGGCCGGCTGGTCGGTCCGCGAGCCCGTCCCGGCCGGGTCCACCGACCTCTCCGGGGTCCCGCTGGTCGCCGCCCTGCCGGCCGATGCGCGGCAGCGTCTCGAACAGGCGTCGCGTCTCGTCGAGGTTCCGGCGGGGGAGGTGCTCGTCCGGGAGGGGGACCCGGCGGGCTCGGCCTACGTCGTGCGGCGGGGCCGCCTCGAGGTCCACGTCGGCGACCTCCTGGTGCGCGAGGTCGGGCCGGGCGAGGTGCTCGGGGAGCTCGCACTGCTCACGGGCGAGGCCCGGTCCGCCACGGTCCGGGCCCGGCGCGACGCGACGGTCCTCGAGCTGCCCCGGGATGCCGTGGAGGCCGTCCTCGCGTCCGACACCACCGCCTCGCGGTACGTCCTCGGCCAGGTCGCAGACCGCCTGCGCACCGTGACGCCAGCGGCTTCGGAGCCCCCGCCCGAGCACCCCACGGTGGTCTCGGTCGTGGCGGTGCACCCCGGCGCCCCCGTCGCCGAGGTGGCCGAGCGGCTCGTCGCCCGGATGGGCGCCCACCTCGACGTCGTGGCGCCGGGCCGCGTCGACCCCGACGGCCTGGCCCGGGCAGAGCAGGAGCACGACCGGGTCGTCCTCGTCGCGACGACCGGGCCGGAGGGCAACGGGTCGGGGCCGCAGGACACCGCCTGGCGCGACTTCTGCGTGCGGCAGGCCGACACCGTGGTGTTCGTTGCCCGCGCCGACGCCGACGTCCCGGCGGTTCTCCCCGGCACCCGGCCCGCGCGAAGGCCCGAGGTCGTCCTCGTCGGGGACGCCCCGACGCCCGGGGAGCGCTCCGCCTGGGTGGCGTCGACCGACGCCTGGCAGCTGACCCTCGCCGACGGCGACCTCGCCGTGGGCCTCAGACCGCTCGCCGACCGGCTGGCCGGCCGGTCCCTCGGGCTCGCCCTCGGCTCGGGCGCCGCGCGCGCGTTCGCGCACGTGGGGGTGATCCGGGAGCTCGAGGAGGCGGGCCTGCACGTCGACCGGGTCGTGGGATCCAGCCTCGGGGCGGTCGTCGCAGCGGCCTATGCGCTGGGGCGCGACGGAGCGGAGCTGGAGGAGGTCTGCTACGCGGAGTTCGTCCGGCAGCGGCCGTTCAGCGACTGGCGGGCGCCGGTGACCTCGCTGTCCAAGGGGCGTCGCGTCGTCCAGGGACTGAACCGGGGCCTCGGGGCCGGCGAGGTCATCGAGGGGCTCCCGCGCCAGCTGCGGATGGTCAGTGTCGACCTCGTGAGCCGGACCCGGCAGGTGCACGAGCGGGGCGGCCTCGTCGACGCGACGCTGGCCTCGTGCCGGCTCCCGGTCCTGTGGGCGCCGATGCCCATGGACGACGGGCGCCTCCTCGTCGACGGCAGCGTGCTCGACGCCGTGCCCACCGACCTGCTCGTCGAGCGCGACGAGGGACCGGTGGTCGCGGTCTCGATCGGCACGGCCGGCCCGGGGTCGCGCCGCCAGGGCCGCCCGCGGGTCCCCGTCCTCGGCGACACGCTGATGCGCACGATGATGATCGGCAGCGGTGGCGCCGTGGAGGCTGCGCGCCGGCGGGGAGCCTGGGTGGTGAGCCCGGCGTCCATGGGCATCGGCCTCATGGAGTTCCACCAGTTCGACCAGATGGTGCTGGCGGGGCGGGCGGCGGGCCGGCTCCTCCTCGAGCGCACCGGTGGCGACCTGGGCACGCTGGCCTCCCCGTCACACCGGGACGTCGTGGAGCCGATGAGCGTGTGAGCGCCGGGCTCCTCAGTGCCCCTCGGGGTCGCGGGCAGAACCGGTGCGCGCCCGCGGAGCCTGGTGGTGCACCAGCGTGTCGAGGATCTGGTCGACCATGCCGAGGTGCCCGGTGAGCCCCGAGAACTGCTGCTTGACGTCGACGAGGTAGTGGGTGAGGCCGTCCAGCCGGGCGGCCGTCATCCGCAGCACGGCGAGGGCGGCGCCCGGTCGCTCGGTGAAGAACGCCTCGGGGTCCTCGACGACCCGCACCACGACCTCGCCGGCGGCCCGGACCGTGGCGGTGGCCGGCTTCTCGAGCACGAAGGACAGCTCGCCGAAGACGGCGCCGGGGTGGTCGATCCTGGCGAACGGGGTGCCGTCGTGCTCGACGGTGACCGACCCCGACTCGAGGACGAAGAGGGCGCCGGGGTCGGTGCCCTCCGTGAGGAGGACCTCGTCGGGTGCCACGTTCCGCACCGGGAGGTCGCCGCAGAGGGCGAGGAGATCGGCCACGGCGCCATTATGGTGCGCGGCCGCCACGGCCGCCGGGCACGTCCGAACCCCGGTCGGTGCGGGCCCGGCAGGCGCATCTCGGACGGGAACTCGATGGCGGGCCGGCTCAGGCCCGTGCTTGGCTGTTCGCGTGGACACCGACACCGCGGCGACGCCGTACGAGGATCTCGAGGAGGCGTCGCAGGTCGAGGTGCTCCGGGGGGTCGCGCTGGCGGCCTCGGAGACCTACGGGCTGGCGGTGGCCGGCCTCGAGCCGGTGCTGCACGGGTACAACACGACCTTCCGGGTCGACACGGAGGGCGGGGAGCGGCTGGCCCTGCGGGTGAACACCAACAGCAAGTCCGATGCCGGACACGTCGCCGCGCAGCAGGCCTGGGTACACGCCATCGCACGGGACACCGACGTGGAGGTGCCGGACGCGGTGGCCGCGCCGGACGGCCGGACCGTCGTCGCGGTGCCGTGCCCCAGGCTGGGGCGCGACCTCCTGTGCGTGGTCAACACCTGGCTGGAGGGCCCGGACGTGGGGGAGTGCGACCCCGAGCAGGCGCGCGCGCTCGGACGGGTCATGGCGACTCTGCACGAGCACGCACGCACCGTCACGCTCCCGGAGGGTGCCGGGTTGCCGGTCTTCGACGAGCCGTTGTTCGGGGACGAGAACCTGCTCGAAGGCTCCCCGCTGCTCGACGATCGCCGCCGCCGCGTGCTCGACGAGGCCTTCGCCCGCACCCGGGCCGCCTTCGGCGACCTCGCCGGTCTCGGCGACGCCGTCCCGCTGCACGCCGACCTGCACGGCGGAAACCTCAAGTGGCACGACGGGCGACTGTCGGTCTTCGACTTCGACGACGCCGGCGTGGGCTCCCCGGTGCTCGACCTGGCCATCGCGTCCTTCTACGTCCGGGCCTGCGACCCCGCTGTCGAGGACGCCCTCCGAGCGGGCTACACCGAGGTGGCCGAGCCACCACGGGGGGAGGAGCACCTGGAGGCGCTGCTGGCCTCACGCCAGCTGCTGCTCGCCAACAGCCTGCTCGCGACGACGACGGCCCAGTGGCGCGCGCAGGCAGTCGACTACCTCGGCACGACCGTGGAGCGGCTCCGGTACTGGATGGCGAGCGGTCGCTTCCTCCGCGACCCGCCCGCCTGAGGCCGTCGGCGTCGGTGTCAGGAGGGCGCGCGCCAGACCCAGTTGGTCCGGGAGTACACGTCGACGAAGCCGGCGCGCCGCATGTTGTGCAGCGACGGGTTGTGGTGCAGGTCGGGGTTCTCGTGGCCGGGGTCCTCGGTCCACGTCTCCGCGCTGCACCACGCGCCCCCGGCCTGCTGGGCCTGCTCGACCCGTCGCTCGAAGAAGGCGGACTGGGCGCCCCGACCCCTCGCCTCGGGGAGGGTCGCGGCACCGCAGAAGGCCGCCGCGTCACCGTGCAGGTAGAGGTTCGCCGCCGCGACCAGGTCATCGCCGTCCCAGGCGCCCCACCCGGTGAAGCCGGAGCCGGGTGTCGCGAGCGCGGAGGCGAACATCGAGAGCAGGTCCGGGTGCTGCGGCATCTCGAACCCGGCGGCGAAGACCTCGGCCCACCGTGGGGCGTCCCGCGGTTCCACTCGGGCGATCCGGAGGTCGGTCCTGCTGGGCGCCGGGTCCAGAGCGGTGGGGCGCAGCAGCTTGACCCAGCTGCTCCCGGCGACGAACCCCAGCCGGCCGCAGACGTCGTCCCAGTCCTCGGGCAGCGCCGCCGGGGCGACCTGCAGGACCGCGACCCGGCTGCCGCCGGACCGGTAGCACTCGATGACCTCGGTGGCCACCGACCCGGTGAACGGCTCGTCGACGCCGAAGCCGAGCGCCTTGTTCCAGTAGCCGCCGGTCGGGTCGTGGGCCATGACGAGGGCGACGCCGCCACCGACCCGGTGCTGCGACATCCCGAGGGCGGTGCGGACGGCGGAGGGGGCACCGGCCTGCCACGCGTGCATCCACTCGGCCTCGACCGTCTCTGCCACGGCCATCCGTTCCCGCTTGTCGTGGGCGTGGACGTCGCCGGGTGCACTGTCGCCCATGGGGTCTCCTCGGGTCCGATCGCGGCCACCGTGGCCGCGCCCCGGGGGGAAGTGTGGACCTCGGAAAACTGAGCGCGCAACAGGGACGGCGTGGCACCGGCGGGAACGCGTTCGCGGCCACGTCACGCTGCTGGATACGCTGGGCATCGCGGTCGGAGGTCGCCCGCCACCACCCTCACCAGGAGCCACGCCCATGTCTGCCCAGATCACCGTCCTCGTCGCCGGGAGCGAGCGATCGGTGGCAGAGGGCACGACGTACGGCGACCTGTTCGACGGCGACCGGGCAGTGCTGGTGGCCCGGGTCGGCGGCGAGCTGCGCGACCTCAACGGCGCGGCATCCGACGGCGACGTCGTCGAGCCGGTCACGGCCGCGGATCAGGACGGCCTCGACGTGCTCCGGCACTCCGCCGCCCACGTGCTCGCCCAGGCCGTGCAGGAGCTGCACCCGTCCGCCCGCCTCGGCATCGGACCGCCCATCCGCGACGGCTTCTACTACGACTTCGACATCGACGACCCGTTCACCCCTGAGGACCTCAAGGCCCTCGAGAAGGTGATGCAGCGCATCGTCAACGAGGGGCAGACGTTCCGGCGCCGCGAGGTGTCCGACGACGAGGCCGCCGCCGAGCTCGCCGAGGAGCCCTACAAGATCGAGCTCATCGGCCTCAAGGGCGGCACCGCCGAGGACGCCGCCGAAGGTGCGTCCGTGGAGGTCGGCAGCGGACAGCTGACCATCTACGACAACGTGCGCCGCGATGGCTCGGTGGCCTGGGGGGACCTCTGCCGCGGCCCGCACGTGCCGTCGACGAAGGTCCTCGGCAACGCCTTCAAGCTGATGCGCAGCGCCGCGGCCTACTGGCGCGGGTCGGAGAAGAACCCGCAGCTCCAGCGGGTGTACGGCACCGCGTGGCCGAACAAGGACGAGCTGAAGGCCTACCTCGAGCGGCTTGCCGAGGCCGAGAAGCGAGACCACCGCAAGCTCGGCACCGAGCTGGACCTCTACTCCTTCCCCGAGGAGCTCGGGTCGGGGATGGTCGTGTTCCACCCCAAGGGTGGGGTCATCAAGCGCGAGATGGAGGACTACGTGCGGCGCCGGCACATCGAGGAGGGCTTCTCCTACGTCGGCACGCCGCACATCTCCAAGGAGGGCCTCTTCCACACCTCCGGGCACCTGCCGTACTACGCCGACACGATGTTCCCGCCGATGGAGCTCGAGCACTCGGAGTACCGCCTCAAGGCGATGAACTGCCCCATGCACAACCTCATCTTCCGCTCGCGCGGGCGGTCCTACCGCGAGCTGCCGCTGCGCCTGTTCGAGTTCGGCTCGGTCTACCGGTTCGAGAAGTCGGGCGTCGTTCACGGCCTGACCCGGGTGCGGGCGATGACCCAGGACGACTCGCACTCGTACGTGACGCCCGAACAGGCGCCGGCCGAGATCGAGCACCTGCTGCGGTTCGTCGTGGGGCTGCTCGAGGACTTCGGGCTCGACGACTACTACTTCGAGCTGTCGACCAAGGAGGACGAGGGCGACAAGAAGGACAAGTTCATCGGGTCCGACGAGCAGTGGGCCGACGCCACCGAGGTGCTTCGGGCCGCAGCCGAGAAGTTCGGTGTCGACCTCGTCGACGACCCGGGCGGGGCTGCGTTCTACGGGCCCAAGATATCCGTGCAGGCGAAAGACGCCATCGGGCGCACCTGGCAGATGTCGACGATCCAGTACGACTTCAACCAGCCGCACCGGTTCGGGCTGGAGTACCAGGCCTCCGACGGCTCGCGCCGGGAGCCGGTGATGATCCACTCGGCGAAGTTCGGGTCGATCGAGCGGTTCATCGGCGTCCTCGTGGAGCACTACGCAGGCGCCTTCCCGCCCTGGCTCTCACCGGTCCAGGTGCTCGGCGTGCCGGTCGCGGACGAGTTCGCCCCGTACCTGCGGGAGGTGGGGGAGCGACTGTCGGCCGAGGGCCTCCGGTTCGAGATCGACGAGTCCGACGACCGGTTCCCCAAGAAGATCCGCAACGCGAGCAAGTCCAAGGTGCCCTACGTGCTCATCGCTGGTGAGGACGACCGCTCGGCGGGGGCGGTCTCGTTCCGCTACCGCGATGGTTCGCAGAAGAACGGCGTGCCGGTGGCGGACGCCGTGGCCGAGGTGCTGGCCGCGGTGAGGGAGCGCCGGCAGGTCTGAGGAGCGGGTCCGTACCGAGGGCGCGGTCCGGATGATGGGACGCTGCGGCCACCTGGCGAGCGCCCGTCACGGACGTCACACGACACGCCGACGACACGCCGGTCCGTCGGAGGGGACCGGAAAATCGGTTCCGGAAACCTCTTGCGCGCCACCCCCGCCCGGACTAGAAATGTCCTACTTCACCGCCTCGGTGGTGAAGGGATCGGGAAGAACCCGACCATCTGCCCGCACGGTTCGCCGCTGCGGAGCGACCCGGTGATGCGGGTCGGCTGTGGTCGGATGTCAGCCCGTGAGACGCGGAGCATCACGCCGAGTCACGAGAGGCCCCCGGGAACTCATACTTCCCGGGGGCCTCACCCTTTGTGGCCGTCACCACAGCGCGAAAGCGTCCGCGACGTGTCATCCTCGGGCCAGGCCTGTTCACGCGGAGGACGGAGGACCGGTGGGCGCACGGATGCCGAAGAGCCTGTACGAGACCGAGCTGAGGCGCCTCCAGGGGCAGCTGGTCGAGATGCAGGCGTGGGTCCGCGACAGCGGGGCCCGGATCGTGGTGATCTTCGAGGGCCGTGACGCCGCCGGGAAGGGGTCGACGATCAAGCGGGTCACCGAGTACCTCAACCCCCGGATCGCCAGGATCGTGGCGCTGCCCTCGCCCACGGAGCGCGAGCGGACGCAGTGGTACTTCCAGCGCTACGTGGCGCACCTGCCGGCCGCCGGCGAGATCGTGCTCATGGACCGCTCCTGGTACAACCGCGCCGGCGTCGAGCACGTCATGGGCTACTGCACGAACACGGAGTACCACCGCTTCCTGCACCAGGCGCCGATCTTCGAGCGGATGCTCGTGGAGGACGGCATCATCCTGCTCAAGTACTGGTTCAGCGTCTCCGACACCGAGCAGGAGAAGCGGTTCCGGTCTCGGGCCGAGGACCCGATGCGGCACTGGAAGCTGAGCCCCAACGACGTCGTGTCGATCACCAAGTGGGAGGACTACTCGCGGGCCAAGGACACGATGTTCGTCCACACCGACATCCCCGAGGCTCCCTGGTTCGAGGTCGAGTCCGACGACAAGCGCCGTGGCCGGGTCAACATGATCTTCCACCTGCTCGGAATGGTCCCGTGGCAGACCATCGAGAGGCCGCGGATCGAGATCCCACCGCGACCCGCGACCCGCGGCTACGAGCGGCCGCCGCGCGAGCAGTCCACCCTCGTCCCCGACCACGCGGCCGACGTCGAGCAGGCGGCCGGGCGCGACTGAGCCGGGCCGTCGCGCTCCCGCGCGGGTGCGCGGCCGACATGACATGCTCGGACCCATGGAGCCCGTCGTGGTGCGCACGGCCGAACCGCGGGACGCCTTCGCCGTGGCCGCGCTGCACCTGCAGGCGGAGCGGGAGTGGGGCAGGGAGATCCCGCCCGGCTTCCTCGACACCCTCGCCGACGCGTGGCTGCGCGACCGCTCGCGTCAGACCTGGCTCGCGGAGGACGCACACCACAACCCGCTCGGCGCCGCGCACGGGACGCTGGTCCGCAAGCTGCCCAGCCCCGGGCGCACGTCCTCGGCCTGGATGCACCTCTCCTTCGTGTACGTCACCACGGAGGCCCGCGGCCGGGGTCTGGGGGAGCGGATGATCCGAACCGTGCTCGCGTGGTGCGAGGTCCAGGGCGTCGACCGGGTGCAGCTCAACGCCACCGAGGAGGCCCGCTCCCTGTACTCGAGGATCGGGTTCGTCGAGCCGTCGGACGGGCTCCTCGAGGTCCGTCTCAGCCGAAGTCCGCGTCCAGCTGGGTGAGCCGCACGGTGTTCCCCGAGGGGTCGCGCAAGCCGCAGTCGACACCGTAGGGCTGCCGCTCCGGGGCGCTGGTGAACTCGACCCCCCGGGCGCTCAGCTCCTCGTAGGCGTTCTGGCAGTCGTCCGTGGTGAGGAAGACGGCACCGGCAAACCCCTTCCCCATGACGTCGAGCACCTGTTCGCGGGTCCGGTCGTCCATGATCGGGGCCCCGGGCACCGCCATGAGGACGATGGCGACGTCCGGCTGCCCGGGGGCCCCCACGGTGAGCCACCGGAAGTCGCCCATCTCGGGCATCGTGACGTCGCTGCGGACCTCCATGCCGATCTTGGTGGTCCAGAAGTCGAGGGCGAGGTCCTGGTCGTGGACCCAGAGCTGGGTGGTGGCGATGCTGAGCACTGCGGGCTCCTTCGGTGGGCGTCGTGGTGGCGTCCCCTAGTCCACCGTGCCCGGGGTGGCCGCGTCTTCTCGAAACGTGCGCACCTGCGGTCGCGCCCAGCTGCGGACGACGCACGCCGGCACCCGCGCCAGGTCGGCCGCCGGCGGGCGCGAGGCGCGGTAGGCGGTCGGGGTCAGCCCGTAGGTGCGGCCGAAGCTCGTCGTGAAGGAGCCCACGCTGGCGAAGCCGACGGCGGTGCCCACCCGGGCCACCGACCAGTCGGTCGAACGCAGCAGCGCGGCCGCCCGCTCCAGCCGGCGGGAGAGGAGGTACCGGTGCGGCGACTCGCCGAAGGTGCGGCGGAACGTGCGGCTGAAGTGCGCCGGCGAGAGCCGGGCGGCGGCGGCGAGGTCGGACACCGTGAGGGGCTCGGCATAGCACCGGTCCGCGAGGTCCCTGGCCCGCAGCAGGTGGCGGCTCGGGGGCAACTGGGCCATCACATCTCCTCGGTCCGGACGCCGCAGTCTGGCACGGCTAGGGTGGCGCGGTGGCCACTCCGACGCCCTCCCGGGGGGTGCTCGTCACCGGCTCCTCGCGCGGCGTGGGGGCGGCGGTCGCCCGGGCCTTCGCCGCGCGCGGCGACCGCGTGGTGGTGCACCACAGCGGGGACCACAGCCGCGACCTCGCCGAGGACGTTCTCGGCTCGCTCGACGGGACGGGCCACGCACGCGTGGCGGCAGACCTCGCGGACCCGGAGGCGGTGCGGGAGCTCGCGGACGCGGCGGTGCGGGCGGTCGGCCGCGTCGACGTCCTCGTCAACAACGCGGCCCTCATCGTGCCGCCGGGTTCGGGCGGGAGCCGACGCGGCGACCACCCCCTCGACGACACGTCGTACGACGACTGGGTGGCGGTGTGGCAGCGCACCCTCGCCACCAACCTGCTCGGCCCGGCCAACCTCACGTGGTGCATCGGCCGGCACATGCTCGACGTCGCGCCCCCCGACGGTGTACCTGTGGGCCGGGTCGTCAACATCGGCTCCCGGGGGGCGTACCGCGGCGAGCCCGACATCCCCGCCTACGGCGCGTCGAAGGCGGGGCTTCACTCCTTCGGGCAGTCGATGGCCCAGCACCTCGGCCGGCACGGCGTGGCGGTGACCTCGGTGGCACCGGGCTTCATCCGTACCGAGATGGCCGGCTACGCCATGGCCGACCCCGAGGCCGCGGCGGCGGTCCGGGCGCAGAGCCCGTTCGATCGGGTGGCCGAGCCCGAGGAGGTGGCGGCCGCCGTGGTCGCGCTCGCCGCTCCGGAGCTCGAGTGGGCGAGCGGCGCGGTCCTCGACCTCAACGGGGCGAGCCACCTGCGCTGACCGGCGCACCGGGACGCCACTCCATCCGGATGTCGGGTTCGCCCTCGTCGTTGTCGCCGTCGGTTCCCCCCACCTCGACGAACCCGTGGCGCGCGTAGAAGCGGCGGGCGCCGGTGTTGGCGGCGAAGGTCCACAGCGCCAGGCCGGTGGGGTGGGCGTCCCTGGCCAGGCCGAGGAGCCGGGCGCCCAGGCCGTGGCCTGTGTGGTCGCCGTCGACGTAGAGGTGGTCCAGGACGCCGTCCGGCCCGAGGGCCATGAAGCCCACGGCGCGGCCGTCGTCCTCGGCCAGCCAGACCACCGACTCCCCGACGACCCCCGCGAGGAACGGCTCCACCGTGTCCGGCGGGTGCGCGATCGGCGGGATGGCCGGCACGCTCTCGGCGCGGACACGGCGGAACAGGTCGGCGAGGGCGGGCACGTCGGCCGCGACGGCCCGGCGCACCGTGAGGTCGGCGGTGGTCACGGACGGCACCCTTGCACGTCGGCGAGCCGGTGGGCCGCCCTAGGATCGGTGCATGCCGGACCACGAGGATCCCGCGGCCTTCGCCGGCGAGCCCGACGGCTTCGAGCGGCTCTGGACGCCGCACCGGATGGTCTACATCGAGGGTGACCGCCCCGACCCCGACCCGGGCGACGGCTGTCCGTTCTGTGCCGCCCCGGGCAAGGACGACGCCGAGGGCCTCGTGGTCCACCGCGGCGAGTACGGCTACGTGGTGCTCAACCTGTTCCCGTACAACCCCGGTCACGTGCTCGTCTGCCCCTACCGGCACGTGGCGCTCTACGTGGACCTCACCGACGAGGAGACCACCGAGTTCACGGCACTGACCAAGGCGTCGGTGCGGGCGCTCGAGGCGGCCTCCCAGCCGATGGGCTTCAACCTCGGCATGAACCAGGGCGCCGTCGCGGGCGCCGGCGTCGCGGCCCACCTGCACCAGCACGTGGTGCCACGGTGGGGTGGCGACAGCAACTTCCTGCCCATCGTCGCCCGCACGAAGGCGTTGCCGGTGCTGCTGGAGGACGTGCGCGAGCGGCTCGTCGCGCACTGGCCGGGCTGACGCCGTGAGCCCCGTCGCACCGGCGCGGCGGGGTCTCGGGGCGGTGCCACGATGGACAGATGAGCCCCTCACGCGAGCGGGCGGGTACCGCCCTGTTCGTGCTCTCGGTGGTCCTCCTCGCTGCCGGAGCCGTGGCGTGGATCGTGGGCCTCCAGGAGTGGGCGTCGGCGCCGTGGACCGCCGGCGCCGTGCTCGGCCTCCTCGCCTCGAGCTGGTGGACCGTGGGTGCCGCACGACGACGGGAGCCCACCGTCGACGTCATCGCCGTCCTCGCGCTCGCCGGCGCGCTGGTCGTGGGTGAGCCCTTCGCCGGCGCCGTGGTCACGGTGATGCTGGCCTCGGGCCGGATGCTCGAGGCGCGGGCCGGGGCACGCGCGCGCCGGCAGCTCAGCCTGCTCGTCGAAAGGGCGCCCCGTCGGGCCCGGCGCCGGGGTCCGGACGGGGTCGAGGACGTGCCGGTGGAGGACGTGGTCCGCGGCGACCACGTGCTCGTGGCCGGCGGGGAGGTCGTACCGGTCGACGGCCGGCTGGTCGCGGCCGCCACGCTGGACGAGTCGGCCCTCACCGGGGAGCCCCTTCCCGTCGAGCGCGAGGCCGGTGAGGAGGTGCGCAGCGGTGTCGTCAACGCCGGTTCGCCCCTCGAGCTGGTGGCGACCTCGACGGCGGCGGAGTCCACGTACGCGGGGCTGGTGCGGCTGGTCGAGCAGGCGAGGGCGTCCTCGGCCCCGTTCGTCCGCGCGGCCGACCGCTACGCCCTCGCCTTCGTCCCCGTGACCCTCGCCCTGGCCGGAGGGGCCTGGGCGTGGGCGGGGGACCCCGTGCGGGCCGTCGCGGTACTCGTGGTGGCGACACCGTGCCCGCTTCTGCTGGCCGCCCCGATCGCCGTGATGTCGGGCCTGTCCCGGGCCGCCGCCCGTGGCGTGGTCGTCAAGGGCGGCGGTGCGCTGGAGCGGCTGGCCGCCGGCCGCGTGCTCCTGTTCGACAAGACCGGGACCCTGACGCAGGGGCGCCCCACCGTCACGGACGTCGTCACGGCACCGTCCGGCCCGGACGCCGACGAGGTGCTGCGGCTCGCCGCCTCCCTCGACCAGCTCTCGCCGCACGTGCTCGCCGACTCCGTGGTGGCCGCCGCCCGCGACCGCGGCATCGCGCTCAGCGAGCCCCGCGACGTCGTGGAGCAGCACGGCAGCGGGGTTCGTGGCCGCGTCGACGGCGTCGAGGTGCGGCTGGGCACGGTGGCCTGGGTGGTGCCGGGGCGCCCGCCGGCGTGGGTCGAGCAGGTGGTGCGCCGTACCGGCCTCGACGGCTCGATGGCGGTGCTGGTGGCCGTCGCCGGGGAGCCGGTCGGTGCGTTGCTGCTCGAGGACCCCGTGCGCGCCGATGCCCCCCGGATGGTCCGCGCGCTGCGCGAGGTGGGGATCGAGCGGGTCGTGCTCGTGACGGGTGACCAGACGCACGTGGCCACCGCGGTCGGGAGGGTCGTGGGCGTGGACCGGGTGCACGCGGGACTGGACCCGGCCGGAAAGGTCGGGGTCATCCGCGACGAGTCGGCAGGCGCCCCCACCGTCATGGTCGGCGACGGGGTCAACGACGCCCCAGCGCTCGCGGCCGCCGGGGTGGGCGTGGCCCTGGCCGCCCGCGGGGCGACCGCGTCGAGCGAGGCCGCCGACGTCGTGCTCACCGTCGACCGCGTCGACGCCCTCGCAGACGCGGTGCTCATCGCCCGCCGATCGCGCCGGGTGGCCCTGCAGGCGGTGGTCGTGGGGATGGGACTCTCGCTCGTCGCGATGGTGGCGGCCGCGGCCGGGCTCCTGCCCCCGGCGGCCGGTGCCGTGCTCCAGGAGGGCATCGACGTCCTCGCCATCGGGATCGCGCTGCGGGCGCTGCTTCCGGGGAGGATGCACGCCCCGGTGCTCTCGGTCGCGGACGCAGACGTCGCCCGGCGGCTCCGCGCGGAGCACGACGCCGTGTTGCCGGACGTGGAGCGGATCCGGGCCGTGGCCGACGGCCTGACCGACGACACGACGCGGCTGGGCCCGGTCCTCGACCTCGTCGAACGCCTGGAGGCGACTCTCATCCCGCACGAACGCGCGGAGGAGGAGCTGCTCGTCCCGCTCGTGGGCCGGGCCCTCGGCGGGCACGACGCCACGGCGGCGCTGAGCCGCACCCATGCCGAGATCGAGCGACAGGTGGCCCTGGTCCGCCACGTCGCGGTGACTGCCGAGGACCCACCCGTCCCCACCGACGTCGTCGAGCTCCGCCGCCTTCTCTACGGGCTCTATGCCGTGGTCCGGCTGCACAACGCCCAGGAGGAGGAGGGGCCGTTCACGCTGGTTCCCGACGACACGGGGCCGTCCGCCGGGTAGCCGGGGTCAGTGCCGCGCCGCGGCCTCGACGTGCTCGCGGGCCAGCCGCTCGGGCAGAACCTCGTAGCCGCGCGGCTCGCGGTGGAAGGTGCCGGTGCCGTGGGCCAGGGAGCGCAGGGCGATGGCGTAGTCGAGCAGCTCGAGCTGCGGGACGGCCGCCTCGAGGGTGGAACGGCCCGCCTCGCCGTCGGCGGGGTACGAGCCGACGATCTGGCCGCGGCGCGTGCCGACGTCGGTCATCACGGCCCCGAGGTAGTCGTCGTCGACCGTCACGGTGACCGTGTCGATGGGTTCGAGGAGGCACATCGTGCTCGTCGAGGCGAGCTCGCGCAGGGCCAGCCCGGCGGCGGTCTGGAAGGCGACGTCGGAGGAGTCGACGCTGTGCGCCTTGCCGTCGGTCAGCGTGACCTTGACATCGACCACCGGCCACCCGGCCAGCAGACCCTTCTCGAGCTGGTGGTGCACGCCCTTCTCGACGCTGCTGATGAACTGGCGCGGCACGGCGCCGCCCACGACGACCTCGTCGAACTGGACGCCGGAGCCGCGGGGGAGCGGTTCGATCGTGAGGTGGCACACGGCGAACTGGCCGTGGCCACCGGACTGCTTGACGTGCCGCCCCTGCGCCTCCGACCGCCCGACCGCGGTCTCCTTCATCGCCACCTTGACGGGGACCCGCTCGACGTCGACGTTGTAGCGGGAGCGCAGCCGTGCGAGGACGAGGTCGAGGTGCGCCGGGCCGGTGGTCCACAGCAGGACCTGGCCGGTACCGGGGTCGTGCTCGATGCGCAGGGCCGGGTCCTCGCCCGCGAGCTCGCGGAAGGCGACCGGCATCTTGTCCTCGTCGGCCCGGCTGGAGGCCGACACGGCGGCCGGCAGCAGCGCGTCGGGCAGTGCCCACGGCGTGACGAGGAGCGGCCGGCCGGGGTCGGAGACCGTGTCGGACGTCTGTGCGCTGGCCAGCTTGGTGACGACGACGACCTCTCCGGCGACCGCCTCCGTCTTCGCGAGCAGCTCGTCGCCGAAGGGGGCCGCGACGGCACCGGGCCGGACGTCGTCGTCGTGCGGGGCGTGGCCCTCGCCCGTGGGCTGCCCCAGCAGCTCCAGGTGGCCCGATACGTGCACCGGCCGGTCCGCGCGCAGGGTGCCGGAGAAGATCCGGACGAGGGAGAGGTGGCCCACGTAGGCGTCGGACCGGGTGTGGACCACCTCGGCGACCAGCGGCCCGTCCGGGTCGGCCGTGAGCTCGACGGCGTCGCCGCCGTCGACCGGGGTGACCGTGGGCAGCGGGTGCAGGCCGGGGTGGGGGAACGCGGCCTCGACGAGGTGGAGGAGCACCGGGACGCCGGCGCCGTTCTCGGCGGAGAGCGGCAGCACGGGGTGGAAGGTGCCGTGGGCGATGGCGGTGAGGAGGTCCTTCTCGAGGGTCTCGAAGTCGAGCTCCTCGCCCTCGAGGTAGCGGTCCATGAGCCCGGAGTCCTCGGACTCCTCGATGATCCCCTCGATGAGCGAGGGACGGTGGGTGTCGAAGGTGTCCGCGTGCTCGGCGCCGGCGGGGCGCACCGTGCGCGTGCCCCCGCTGTAGTCGTGGATCTCGCCGAGGAGCAGGTCGGCGATGGAGGTGACCGCGCCCTGGTCACCGGGCACGGGGACCCCGAGTGGCTGGATGCCGGGGCCGAAGTGCGCGCGGCAGTCCTCGAGCGTCGCCTCGTAGTCGGCGTCGTTGGCGTCGAGCTGGGTGATGACGACGGCGCGCGGCATCCCGACGAGCGCGCACTCGTGCCAGAGGGCCCGGCTCTGGGCGTCGGCACCGTCCGCGGCCGAGACGACGAAGAGGGCGGCATCCGCAGCGCGCAGACCCGCCCTCACCTCCCCGACGAAGTCGGGGTTCCCCGGTGCGTCGACCAGGGTCATCACCACCGCCCCCGTCGCCACCGTCGCTGCTCGAATGCTCGTGGTCGGCTCCGTCTGGCCCCGGCTCGCGCTCCCGGGCACCAGGGCGTCGACGACGTGGTCGAAGAGGCGTGACTTGCCCGAGCCGCTCGGCCCGACCAGGACGACGTTGCGGATGCGCGTGGTGTCGGTGACGTTCGGTGCCTGGGTCGGTGTGCCGCTCATGAGCCCAATCAACTCCTTTCCGCGCCGGGGCACAAGCGCAGGCGCACCGGTGGTTGGTGAGGCCGCTCACCCGGGTGCGTCACGTGGCGAGCAGGGCGCCCACCAGCGCCGCGACCCGGGCGGGCCCCATCGCCAGGGTGGCGGTGCCGACGGCCAGCTCGACGCGTACGACGCTCGGGTCGGCCGTGGACGACGCCGTGGGCCACGTCCACACCCCTTCGTCGGCGAGCCGGCGGGAGGCAGCCTCGAAGGCGTCGCGCGTGGTGTCGAGGAAGAGGTGCATCATCGAGGTCTGCGGCTCGGGCGGGCCGGCCCGTACCCCGGTCACGTCGGCGAGGGCGGCGGCCACGGCCCGCGCGTGCTCGAGCCGGGCGGGCATCTGCTCGAGGCGGCCGGGCAGGAGGGCGAGCGCGGTGGCGGCGGCGGGCCACAGCCCGTGGAGGGTGCCGCCCAGGCGGGTCCGCCACTCTCGCACCCCGGCCACCAGCTCCCCGTCGCCGGCGACGCAGCAGCCCGCCAGGGCCCCGATCCCCTTGTAGAACGAGACGTAGACCGAGTCGAAGGGCGCAGCGACCTCGGCCGGCGACCGCCCGTACCCCGCGGCGGCCTCCCAGAGCCGGGCTCCGTCCAGGTGCACCGCGGCGCCGCGCCCGCGGGCCCACGCCACCTGGGCCCGCAGGTCGTCCCAGTCAGGCAGCCGCCCGCCGAGGTCACGTTGCGGCAGCTCGAGCAGGAGCGCGGCAACGGGCTCGGCCACCGCCTCCAGGTCGTCGAGCGTCAGGACCCGGTCGGCGCTCCCCACCGGTCGACCGACCAGGCCGTGCAGGTGGTGGTGCGCCTGGAGCTCGTGGGTGTCCAGGTGGCACATCGGGTGCCACAGCACGGTGCGGCTGGTCCGCGTCGAGGCGTGGACGCGCAGGACCGCGCCCTGGGCCATCGTCCCGCTCGGCAGGAAGACGGCGGCCGGGCGCTCGAGCAGGGTCGCCACCCGCGCCTCGAGCTCGGCGACCACGCCGCCCTCGCCGTAGACGTCGACGGCGACGTCGCCCGGCACGAGCGCCAGCAGCTCGGCGGGGCGGACGGGCCCGTCGGCGTGCACGAAGGTGTGGCAGGCGTCGCGTCGCGCCCGGGTCTCGGCATCCATCCGCCGATCGTGCCACCGCCGGGTGCGTGGACCGCGGCACCGGCCGCACTACGCTGGCGCCACCATGCTCAACCGATACGCGCGCGCCTTCTTCACCAAGATCCTGGGACCGGTCGCGGCACTGCTCGTCCGACTCGGGATCAGCCCCGACATCGTCACCGTCGTCGGCACGCTCGGCGTCGCCGCCGGTGCCCTGGTGTTCTACCCGCGGGGCGAGTTCCTCGCCGGGACGCTCGTCATCACGGTCTTCGTCTTCGCGGACACCCTGGACGGGATCATGGCGCGCAGCACCGGGCGCTCCTCCAACTGGGGTGCCTACCTCGACTCCACCCTCGACCGTGTCGGCGACGCCGCGGTGTTCGGCGGCCTCGTGCTCTGGTACGCCGGCCAGGGTGACGACCTCGCGATGGCCGCCCTCGCGCTGGCCTGCCTCGTCCTCGGCAGCGTGGTGTCGTACTCCAAGGCCCGCGCCGAGGGACTGGGCATGACCGCGAACGTGGGGATCGCGGAGCGGGCCGACCGGCTGGTCGCCGTTCTCGCAGCCACCGGGCTCACCGGGCTGTTCGGGCTCCCGACGGTCGTGCTCGGCACGGTCCTCGCCCTCCTGGCCCTGGCAAGCCTGGTCACCGTGGTCCAGCGGATCCTCACCGTCCGCCGACAGGCCCTGGGCACGACGTGAGCGTCCTGCCCTCCGCCCTCACGGACCTCCTCACCGTCACGGCCCACCGGATGGGCTGGGCGGCCGTGCGCCGGATGCCCGAGCGAGCCGCCTACGCGCTCTTCGAGGTCGCGGCCGACCTCACCGTGGCCCGCGGCGGTGCCGCCCGGATGCGCGCGAACTACGCCAGGGTGCGTCCCGAGCTCGACGCAGCGGCGCTCGACGCCCTCGTCAAGGAGGGGATGCGTCGCTACCTGCGGTACTACTGCGAGGCCTTCCGGCTGCCCGAGCTCGGGCCGGACGAGCTGCTCGACCGGGTCCACGCGGAGGGCGACGACGCCATCCGCGAGGTGCTCGACTCCGGCGGGTCGGTGGTGTGCTTCCTGGGCCACCTCGGCAACTGGGACCTGGCCGGCGCCTGGGGCGCGGTGCACCTCGGCCGGGTCACCACGGTGGCCGAGCGGCTCGAGCCGGAGGAGGTCTTCGAGGAGTTCCTCGAGTTCCGGGAGGGGCTCGGGATGACGATCATCCCGCTCACCGGCGGCCCGGACGTGTTCGCCGGCCTGCGGCGGGCGTGCCGGGAGCCCGGCACGATCATCCCGCTCCTCGCCGACCGCGACCTCACCCGGCGCGGGGTCGAGGTGTCGTTCTGCGGGCAGCCGGCACGCATGGCCGCCGGGCCGGCCGCGCTCGCCCTGGCGGAGCGCCGGCCGCTGCATCCGGTGTCGATCCGCCACGAGCGGCGGGGGAGGGGTTGGGGGATCAGGGTCACCTTCCACCCGCCGGTCGAGGTGCCCGACACCGGGACCACCCGCGAGAAGGCCCTCGCGATGACCCAGGCGTGCGCGGACGTGCTCGGCGACGTGGTGCGCGAGCACACCGAGGACTGGCACATGCTCCAGCGGGTCTTCCTCGAGGACCTCGACGAGGAGCGGCTGGCGGCGACAGGGGCCCGGTCGTGAGGATCGGGATGGTGTGCCCGTACTCGTTCGACGTCCCGGGCGGGGTGCAGTTCCACGTGCGGGACCTGGCTCAGGTCTTCCTCGCCGAGGGGCACGACGTCTCCGTCCTCGCCCCCGCCGACGAGGACTCGGTCCTCCCGCCGTACCTCACCTCGTGCGGGCGGGCCGTGCCGGTGCGCTACAACGGCTCGGTGGCCCGCCTCAGCTTCGGACCCGTGACCTCGGCCCGCGTGACGCGGTGGCTCGAGGCCGGCGACTTCGACGTCGTCCACCTCCACGAGCCGGTGACACCGTCGGTGTCGCTCCTCGCCCTCTGGGCCGCCGAGGAGCCCGTGGTGGCGACCTTCCACACCTCGAACGTGCGCTCGCGGGCCATGCACGCGGCGAACCCGCTGCTGCGCACCTCGCTCGAGAAGCTGCGGGGCCGGATCGCCGTGTCGGAGGAGGCTGCCACGACGGTGCGCCGGCACATCGGGGGCGACACCTACATCATCCCCAACGGCGTCGACGTCGCGCGCTTCGCCCAGGCCGCGCCCAGGCCGGTCTGGCACGGCACGACCGAGCGTCCCACCCTCGCTTTCCTCGGCCGGGTGGACGAGCCCCGCAAGGGGCTCCAGGTTGCGCTCGACGCGCTGCCGTCCGTGCTGGACGCCTACCCGGGTGCGAGGCTGCTCGTGGCCGGTCCGGGCGACGCCGGGGACCTGCTCAAGCGGGCCCATCCGCGGGTGGCGGCGGCCGTCGAGCTGCTCGGCGCGGTGTCCGACCCCGACAAGGCCAGCCTCCTCCGGTCGGTCGACGCCTACGTGGCGCCGCACCTGGGGGGCGAGAGCTTCGGCATCGTCCTCGTCGAGGCGATGGCCTCGGGGGCCCCCGTGGTGGCGGCGGACCTCCCGGCCTTCGTCGACGTCCTCGACGGCGGGCGGACCGGGGCGATCTTCGCCCGGGGGTCGGCCGACGCGCTGGCCACCACGGTGGTCGGCCTGCTGCGAGACGCAGACCGGCGCGAGCAGCTCGTCCGGGCCGGACACGACCGCGCCGCCCGCTTCGACTGGTCCCCGGTCTCCCGGCAGGTGATGGCGGTCTACGAGACCGTCATCGCCGGGGCCGACGCCGAGCCGGCCGAGCCGACGGCGCGCAGCCTCTGGGGCCGCCTGGTCCGTGGCGTGCCCGGGACGGGGGCCTCGTGACCATCGACGTCGACGTCCTGCAGGTGGCGAGCTTCGTCGTCATCCTCGTCGTCGGGGTGGCCTGGTACCTCTCGTACTCCGCCGCCCGCCTCGACCGGCTGCACGCCAAGGTGGAGGGAGCGATGTCGGCGCTCGACGCCCAGCTCGTCCGCCGGGCCGAGGCCACGCTCGAGCTGGCCAACGGTGACGTGCTCGACCCCGCGAGCGCGCTCCTGCTGGCCGGTGCCGCCACCGAGTCCATCGAGCGGACCACGGAGCACCCCGTCGACGAGGACCTCCTCGACGGCCAGCACTTCGGCGGGCGGGAGGACGTCGAGAGCGACCTCACCGCCGCGCTGGTGGCGGCGCTGTCCGACGACGTCGTCACCGGGTTGCGTGTCCGCGACGACCCCTTCGTCGAGGAGGCGCTGGACCGGATCGCCGCGAGCGGGCTGCGCGTGCGGATGGCCCGACGCTTCCACAACGACGCGGTCCGCCAGGTGCGGCGCGTCCGGGACAAGAAGGCGGTTCGCTGGTTCCGCCTGGCCGGTCACGCGGCCCTGCCCGACCGGGTCGAGTTCGACGACGACGTGCCGGCCGCCCTCACCCGCTGAGCCGGGTCCCGAGCACCATGCGCACGGACCTAGAATCGACGCCATGACCGAGCAGCAGCACGCCCCCACCACCGGCACCTCGCGCGTGAAGCGCGGTATGGCCGAGATGCTCAAGGGCGGCGTCATCATGGACGTCGTCACCGCCGAGCAGGCCCGCATCGCCGAGGACGCCGGCGCCGTCGCCGTCATGGCCCTCGAGCGGGTGCCCGCCGACATCCGCGCCCAGGGCGGGGTGTCCCGGATGAGTGACCCCGACATGATCGACAGCATCATCGAGTCCGTCTCGATCCCGGTCATGGCCAAGGCCCGGATCGGGCACTTCGTCGAGGCCCAGGTTCTGCAGAGCCTCGGTGTCGACTACATCGACGAGTCGGAGGTGCTCACCCCGGCCGACTACGCCAACCACATCGACAAGTGGCAGTTCACCGTGCCCTTCGTGTGCGGTGCCACCAACCTCGGCGAGGCCCTGCGCCGGATCACCGAGGGCGCGGCGATGATCCGCTCGAAGGGCGAGGCCGGCACCGGTGACGTCTCGAACGCCACCACCCACATGCGCTCCCTGCGGGCCCAGATCAACCGGCTGCGCTCGATGGAGGCCGACGAGCTCTACGTCGCCGCCAAGGAGCTCCAGGCGCCGTACGACCTCGTCGCCGAGGTCGCCGAGACCGGCACGCTGCCGGTGGTCCTCTTCACCGCGGGTGGCATCGCCACCCCCGCGGACGCGGCGATGATGATGCAGCTCGGTGCCGAGGGGGTCTTCGTCGGCTCCGGCATCTTCAAGTCCGGCAACCCGGCGGAGCGCGCCGAGGCCATCGTCAAGGCCACGACGTTCCACGACGACCCGGACGTCATCGCGAAGGTGTCGCGTGGCCTGGGCGAGGCGATGGTCGGCATCAACGTCGACGACATCCCGCAGCCGCACCGGCTCGCCGAGCGGGGCTGGTAGCCCCAGCGCCGTAGGTCCCTGACCAGCGACGGGGTCGTCCGTTCGGGCACTCCCCGGCCACCGATCGCCCTACGAGGGCGACGTCCCGGACACGTCACAACCGTCACGTCCGTACCGTCGAGGCGACCAGCTACCGCGTCCCCTCACCAGGAGCGATCGTGACCGAGTCCCACGTCGTCGCCGCCTCCGGCGCCGTGACGGGCG
This sequence comes from uncultured Actinomycetota bacterium, assembly GCA_963726295.1. GTDB lineage: Bacteria > Actinomycetota > Actinomycetes > Actinomycetales > Dermatophilaceae > DASSQJ01. The sequence goes on along the minus strand of CAVSBW010000012.1, from coordinate 525,844 downwards.
ACCTCGATGTCCGTGCCCGCCCTCAGCCGTCGCCGCGGCTCGGGCCGGCGCATGACGTCTTCTCCTCCGTGGCCGCCCTCGCCGCCACCGGCGCCGACGCCCCCGTCGGCCTGGTGGCGCTCGGTGAGGCCGACCTCGTGCGCCTGCGCGAGCGCCGCGACGCGCACGTCTCGATGCCCCTGCACGGCACCCCGCGCCTGCGCGAGGTGCTCGCCGACGTCGTCGCCACGACGCGTCGGCTGGCCGTCGCCGACCTCACCGACGCCGGGTGGGGGGTCGACCCCGACGACCCGCAGCTGCTGGGCGTGCGGGCTCTCGCCGTGGCCCCGGTCGTCCAGTCGGGGCTCGTCGTCGGTGTCGTCGGCGCAGCGGACACACTGAGCCGGCCGTGGTCGAGCGAGGACCTCGCGCACCTCACCGAGCTCGCGCGCGTCGTCGCGCACGACCTCGCCGCGCGCACCCGCGTGGCCGCCGCCGAGCGTGTCGTGCGGGGCTGGGGGGAGGTCGCCACCGCCGTCGACGGCACCATCCGTGGCACGAGCACCCTGGTCGCGGCGGCGGAGCAGGGCGACGACCCGCAGCTACGGGCCAGGGCCGCGCTCGTCCGGGACCGCCTCGACGCCCTCGCCGAGGACCTCCAGCGAGTCGAGGGCACCCTGGCCCCGGCGCGCGGCGAGCTCGACCCGCTGCAGCCGGTCGACCTGCGGTGGGGCGTCACCGCGGCCGTCCGCACCGCTGCGCTGTCCGTTCCGGGGGTGCGGGTGCGCCCGCGCCTGCACCCCGAGCCCCTCCCGGTGCTCGCGGACTCCGACTCCGTGCGAGCCGGGGTGCTCGCGCTGCTCGACGCCGTGACCACCGCCGCCGGTGAGGGCGAGGTGCACGTGCGCCTCGAGCTCGTCGCCGGCTCTGCGGACGACGCCGCCTCCGGACCCGTGGCCCGCCTCGTGGTGGAGGCGCCCGGTCGCAGCTGCGACGTCGCCGTGCTCGCCACCGCCGTCGGCCGCTTCGAGACGCTCGTGCGGCACCCCGCCGTCGACGCGCCGGTCGACCCGCCCGCCCTCGTCGCGGCCGGTGACGGCACCGCGGTGCACGGGCGCACGGTGTCGGGGAGGTCTGGCTCCGAGGGCGTGCGACTGGAGACCTCGTGGCGGGTCGACGTCGGATGACCGGCCGCGACCCGAGGCGCCCGCGATGACGGGAACCCTGGTCCACGGCCTCGGCGCCCTGGGCCTGTTCGCCCTCGCGCTGCTCGCGGCGCAGCTGCGATGGGCGACGCGGAAGGAGGCCCCCGGTGGAGGCCCGGCCGACTGAGCGGCGCTGGCAGGCCGCCCGGGCCGCCGCCCACCTGGTCAGCACGGTTGCGCTCGTCCTCGCCCTCGGCCTGCTCGCGGGGCAGGACGTGCCGCGGGTCGCCCTCGTGGCCGCGGTCGCCACGCTCCTCACGGCGGCCGCCGCCGCCGTCCTCGACGGACTGCTCGGCATCGTCGTCGGGCTGGTCGGTGCCGTCGTGGTCACCGCCGCCCACCGCACGTGGGGAGGCTGGGACGTGGCCTACGTCGTCCAGGTCGTGCTCCTGGTCGGCCTCGGCTGGTCGGCCGGCGCCGCCGGAGCCTTCGCCCGCCGCACCGCCCGCCACCTGGCCACCCCGCCGCTCGGCGCGGTGGCCCCGAGCCTGCACACCCTGGGTCTGCTCGACGCCGCCTCGGCGCGGCTGCGCATCGACGAGGAGCTGCGGCGGCGACACGGCACCGACCGGGCCCTGACCGTCGTCCTCGTTCGGGTCGAGCAGCGTGACCGCACCGCGGACGAGCTGGTGACCCGTGCCGTCATGAAGGCCGTCGCCCGGGCGGTGGAGGCCTCGACCCGCGAGACCGACGTGCCCTTCGCCCTCACCGACGACGTCCTCGGCGTGATCCTGCCCGACACCGACGAGGGTCACGCCTGGCGGGTGCTGGGCACCCTCGTGCAGGACACCCTCGAGACCAGCTTCGCCCACCGCGCCGACGGTGGGCGGGTCGGCTTGCGGGAGGCCGTCGCCCTGCACTCCGTCCTCGTCGCCGCCGACGAGTCCACGAGGACCGCCGACCACATCCTGGGGCCGGGTCGGGCCCGCGCCGAGTCGCTCGCGGTGGTGGACGCGGCGTGAGCCCCACCATCGTCGTGCCGCTCACGGTGCTCGTGCTCCTGGTGGCGCTCACCGTGGGCCACTGGCACCGATCGATCCGCAGCCACGACGCGCGCCTCGAGCAGCTGGCCGTCCGAATCCACGTCAACGGCATCCGTGGCAAGTCCACCGTGACCCGCCTCGTGGCCGCCGTGCTCCGCGAGGGCAGCTACGTGGCCCTCGGGAAGACGACCGGCAGCGCGGCGAGGGTGATCCTGCCCACCGGTGAGGAGCTCGCCATCCGCCGCCGGGGGGCGGCGACGATCAACGAGCAGGTCGACGTCGTGGCCGAGTACGTGCTGCCCGAGGTCGACGCGCTGGTGGCCGAGTGCATGGCCGTCAGGCCGCTCTACCAGCGGTACAGCCAGGACTTCATGATCCGCTCCGACGTCACAGTCATCACCAACGTCCGCCTCGACCACCAGGAGGAGATGGGCGAGACGCTCGAGGAGATCGCCGACTCGCTCTGCGAGACGGTGCCGTGGGACGGCGTGCTCATCACCGCCGAGGACCGCCCGCACCTGCGCGAGCGGCTCCGGGCAGCGGCCGAGGCCCGTCGGTCGCGGTTCGTGTACGCCGACCCCGCGGGCGTCCTCGACGAGGACATGACCGGCTTCGACTACATCCAGTTCAAGGAGAACGTCGCGATCGGGCTGGCCGTCGCCGACCTGCTCGCCATCCCTCGGGGGCGGGCCGTGGAGGGGATGTGGAAGTCGGTGCCCGACGTCGGCGTCGTGCGGCTGCGCACCTACGACGTCCGGGGGACGCAGGTGCTCTGGGCACCCCTGTTCGCGGCCAACGACCGCGAGAGCGTCATCTTCACGTTCGAGACACTCGTCGGGCAGTTCCCGGCCGGTGCGCCCGTGATCGGAATCCTCAACAACCGCGCCGACCGTGGCCGACGCGCGGAGCTCTTCTCGCAGATGGTGCCGGACGACCTCGAGGGGTACCTCGACCACGTCATCACGTTCGGGGCGTACGAGGACACCGTCATCCCGGCGATGGTGGAGCGCGGCTACGGTGCCGACCGCATCCACCGGCTCGGCGACACCGTGCGGCCCGGCCTCGACCAGATCCTCGACACCGTCACCGCGCTGGCTCCCGGGGGCCGGGCCGTGCTCGTGGGGATGGTCAACATCCACACCGACCAGGCGGAGCTGCTCATCGAGCACTTCGACCAGCTCGCCGGCAGCGAGCACGTCGACGAGATCGTGGCCTCGCGCGAGTGGGGCCGGGCGCCGCGGGCGCTCTCGAGGATGCGCTCGGCCGCCATCCGCTCCCAGCTCGCGGGAAGTCCGGGCCGGTGACCTTCACCCCGGAGGTCATGCGGATCACGCTCGTCGTGGGCGTGATCCTCGGCATGCTCTTCTACGAGCGGTTCCAGCTGACCACCGGTGGCGCGATCGTGCCCCCGTACCTCGCCCTCGCGGTCGTGAGCCCCCTCTCGGTCGTCGTCACCCTGGTGGCCGGGTACGCCACCTACCTGCTCGTCGCCCGCGTGATCTCGCGCCGGGTCATCCTCTACGGCCGCCGCAAGTTCGAGGCCGAGCTCCTCATCGGCCTGGCCCTCGTCCTGCTCCTGACCGGGGCGGCCTGGCTGGCCGGGAAGGTCGATCCCGCCTTCGCCGCGCTCACCGGCGTCGGATTCCTCATCCCGGGGCTGATCGCGCACGACATGGGCCGTCAGAGACCGCAGCGCACGATCCTCGCGATCGCCGTGACCGCCACGTTCCTCGTGCTCTTCGCCTACGTGCTCGACGCGGTGCTCCGCGTGGTCGCCCCGCCGCGCGAGGGCTCGATCGGTGACCTGTCGTCGACCTCCGGCTTCCCACCCGCCCTGCTCGTCGTCGCGGTGACCGCGAGCGTGCTCGTCGGCATCCTCGCCTTCTCCCGCTTCGGCCTGCGGTCGGGCGGCTTCATCACCGGCGCGTACGTCGCCCTCGTCAGCACCCGGTGGTACGACCTCGTCTTCGTCGGGGTGGTCGCGGTGCTCACCTGGGTGGTGGTCGTCCACATGATGATGCCCCGGCTGCTCGTCTTCGGCCGCCGCAAGCTGGCCACGATGCTGCTCGTCGGCTCCGGTGTCGGTTGGGCCCTGGAGGCGGTGCTCATCGACTCCACCGACGGGTCCTACGTCCCGATGCTCGGCATGACCATCGCCACGCTCATGGTGCCGGCGCTGGTCGCCAACGACGCCCAGCGGCAGGGGTGGGAGCGCACGGTCTGGGGCGTCGCCCTCAGCGCCCTCGGCGTCCTGGCGCTCACCAACCTCGCCGCAGCAGGGCTGTCCTGGGCGGGGGTGGTCGTGTGACCCCGCTGCGGACCCTCGCCGTCGTGGCCCTGTCGGCGGTGGCCGTCGGGGGTGTCGCCCAGCTGGGGGCCGGCGCCGGCGTCGACGGCGGCGGCGCGCGCACCACCGGTGTCGTGGTCGACGAGCGCGGCGGACCCGTCGCGGGTGCCGTCGTGCGCGTCGGCGTCGAGCAGGTCCGGACCGACGACGGCGGCCGGTTCTCCCTACCGGCCGCCCCGGCCGCCGTCGCGCGGGTCTCCGCGGCAGGGCACCTCGACCGTGCCCAGGTGCTCGACCCGGGGTACCCGGCTCGCGTGGTGCTCACCCGGAGCGGGGACTCCGCGCTGTCGATGCGTTTCGGCGGGGACGCGATGATGGGCCGCCGGTTCTACGAGTCGAGGGACGGCGCTCCGGCGGTGCTGTCGCCGAATGCCACGCCCGCCGAGCACGCGGCCGTGCTTGACCAGGTGCAGCCACTTCTCGACGACGCCGACCTCGCCGTCGTCAACCTCGAGACCCCGCTGGTCGACGACCCCGTGGTCGAGCGGGACGGTCGTCGCGCGGCCGGCTTCCACCCGACCAAGGACCTCGTCATCGCGTCGTCGACCGCGATGGCGGAAGGGCTTCACCTCGCGGGAGTGGACGTCGTGTCGCTGGCCAACAACCACAGCGCCGACGCGCTCGGGCCCGGGCTGGAGAGCACCGTGCGGGCGCTCGACGCGGCCGGGGTCGCGCACTTCGGAGCCGGAGCGACACCCGACCGGGCATGGGCCCCGGCCGTCGTCGAGGCACGCGGGGTCCGGGTGGCCTTCGTCGGGTGCACCACCGTGTCCGGCCGCCAGCACGAGGTGCCGTACGTCGCCACCGCCACTTCGCCGGGGGCGGCCGAGTGCGAGACGGGACGGCTCGGGCGTGAGGTGGCCGCCGCCCGGGAGCGGGCCGACGTCGTCGTGGTCATGATCCACGGCGAGGTGGAGTACGTCCGCACCCAGGTGCGTGAGGTGCGCGACCTCGCCGCGACCGCCGAGGTGGCCGGTGCCGCGGTCGTCGTCGGCGGACACCCGCACGTCGTCGGGGGGATCAGCGGCACGAGCGGGGCCGTGTTCGCCGAGAGCATGGGCAACATCGCCTTCGACCAGGAGCTGTGGAACACGCTCCCGACCTACCTCGCCCGCGTCGACGTGCGCGGTGGGCGCGTCGTCGCCGCCGGTGTGGACCCGGTCCTCATCGACGGCTACCGGCCGCGTCCGGCGTCCGGCGCCCTCGCGGACTCGGTCGCGCGGATCGCGGCCGGTACCGTGCCGGGGTCCGCCCGGCTCGACACCGGCGGCGCGCACCTCTCCCTGGACGGTCCCACCGCGGGTCGGCGGACCTCGGTCCGGCTCGACGCGGCGGTGCCGGCGAGGGTGTCCCCGGGCTGGTGGGTGCCCGCGCAGTCCGACGTCCGGGTCGGCACGGACCTGCTCTTCGGCACCGGAGAGTTCGCCGACGTCGCCACCGGGCGCGACCGCGGGGCGGACCGGCTGTGGAACGTCCTCGACGAGGACGTGCAGGACGCACCGCAGCGCCTCTGGGCCCTCGGCCGCTACGCGCGCGTCACCTCGGCGGCGGCCTGCGTCACTCCCGGGGTGCCGGAGGACGCACCGCGGGGGCTGGAGCTCGCGCGGTCGCCGCTCAGCACGAAGGACGTCATCGCGACCCTGGAGCACCGTGCCCCGGTGACCCCGGGGGAGGAGCTGTCGCTCCTCGCTGCGGTGCGGCGCTCGGCCGAGGGGAGCCGACTCGAGGTGCGCTGGTACCCCGCGATGACCGGTGCCAGCGCCGTCGTGGACGTCCTCGAGGTCCCGGCCGGCGGCCACGACGCCGACGCCTGCCTCCCCGTGCGCCTCGACCTCACCGTGCCCGACGGGATGGTGGCCGCCCAGGTCTTCGCGCGGGTGCAGGCACCGAACGGCGGCCAGACCCTGCGCTTCCTCGGCGTCGACGACGTGCGCCTCGTCTCGTGGGCCGCTCCCGGGGCCGGCGGTCGCCTCTACGACACGGTGGAGTCGCCGTCCGGCGGCTCCGTGCGGCTACGCCGCGACGACGCGCTCGTCGGGGTCGACGCCCCCGTCAGGTGACGGTCGCGCGGGCCCGGAAGCGTGGGTCCTCGTGCTCCCGCCGCTCGAGCACCTCGTGGAGGTGCCCCGCCGCGCGCAGGACGTCGCCGTGCGTCAGGTACATCGGCGCGAACCCGAGCCGGACGATGTCGGGCTCACGGAAGTCGCCCACCACGCCGCGCGCGATGAGGGCCTGGACGACTGCATAGGCGTCCGGGTGTCGAAGGCTGACCTGCGACCCGCGGCGGGCCGGGTCACGGGGCGTCACCACCTCCGTGCCGGGCACGAGCGCGTCCAGGCACTCGATGAAGAACCCCGTGAGCGAGAGCGACCGGGCCCGCAGTGCCGCGACCGACTCGCCGTCGTACGCCGCGAGGGCCGCCTCGAGCGCCAGCATCGAGAGCAGCGGGGGGGTGCCCACCCGCCCGCGCGCGATGCCGGGGGCGGGGACGTGCTCCGGGGCCATCGCGAACGGGGTCGCGTGGCCGTGCCACCCGGCGATCGGGTTCTCGAAGTCGTCGAGGTGGCGGCGGGCGACGTAGAGGAAGGCGGGGGCCCCCGGCCCGCCGTTGAGGTACTTGTACCCACACCCGACGGCGAGGTCGACGCCGTGCTCGTCGAGGTCGACCTCGAGCACCCCGGCCGAGTGGCAGAGGTCCCAGCAGACGAGGGCGCCGACCTCGTGCGCGGCGCTGGTGATCGCCGCCAGGTCCCACAGCTCGCCGGTGCGGTAGTCGACCGAGCTGTAGGCGGCCAGGGCGAGGTCGTCACCGAGCGCGGCTGCCCGTGCGGGGGCGTCGGGCGGCGCGACGCGCTCGACGACCAGGCCGCCGTCACGCGCGGCGGCCTCGGTGACGTAGAGGTCCGTCGGGAAGGACGCCGGGTCGGTGAGCACCACCCCGCGGCCCGGACGCATCCGGGCGGCCCCCACCACGACCTTGTAGAGGTTCACGGTGGTGGAGTCAGTGCACACGACCTGCCCCTCGGCGGCACCGACGAGACCGCCGATGCGGTCTCCGACCCGTGTCGGCGCGCCCCACCAGTCGGACTCGTTCCAGCTCTCGATGAGGCGGTTGCCCCACTGGCGGTGCACCACGTCGGCCACCACCTCCGCCACGCCGGCGGGGAGCGCCCCCAGGGAGTTGCCGTCGAGGTAGACCATCCCGGCCGGCAGCCGGAACCGGCCCCGCAGGTCGGTGCCCGCGTGCTCGGCATCGAGGAGGTGGGCCCGATCGGTCAACGTCGACATGCACCGACCGTAGCGCTGCCGCCCGCTACTCGTAGTCGCGTTCCTGGATGGTCTCGCGCGTCGCGCCACCCTGCTGCCCCGGCTGGCTGGGGTCGTACTGCGGGGACCGGTCACGGGTGCGGGTGACCACCCGCTCGTGGAGGGCTCCCCGTCGCGAGTTCCAGATGAGCGCGGCCCCCGCGATCATGAGGATGAGCCCCACGACGCGGAGGTCGATGAAACTCGGCTGGGCCCTGATCGCGAAGGTCAGGACGGCGCCGATGACGGCCAGGGTCACACCGGGAGCCATCCGCGCTCACCTCCTCGCCGGGGTCGGACTGCACCATCGAGCGTAGCGGCCGCGCTCACGTCGGTGGCGCGGCGTTCCCGGGCGTCATGACGAGGAACGGCCCGAAACCGTCGGGCGGCCGGCGGCCACCGCGCGGGCGGTCCTAGCATCGGCAGGGTGACCTCCGCCCCGCACATCGGCGTGCTCGCCGTCCAGGGCGACGTGCGCGAGCACCTCGTCGCGCTCGAGCGTGCCGGCGCGCGCGTCAGCACCGTGCGCCGGCCCGCCGAGGTCGAGGAGGTCGACGGACTGGTCATCCCGGGAGGGGAGTCGACGACCATCGACAAGCTCGTGCGGGTCTTCGACCTCCAGCAGCCCCTGCGCGAGCGGATCGGGTCCGGGATGCCCGTCTACGGGTCGTGCGCCGGGATGATCATGCTCGCGGACCGGCTCACCGACGCCGCGGCCGGCCAGCAGACGCTAGGGGGCATGGACATCCTGGTCCGCCGGAACGCCTTCGGGCGCCAGGTCGACTCCTTCGAGGAGGACCTCCACATCCGCGAGCTGGGCGGGGAGCCGGTGCGCGCCGTCTTCATCCGGGCCCCCTGGGTCGAGGAGGCGGGGGAGTCCGTCGAGGTGCTGGCCCGCGTCGAGCACGGCCCCGCGGCGGGCCGGATCGTCGCCGCGCGCCAGGGCGACCTCCTCGTCACGAGCTTCCACCCCGAGGTCACCGGCGACCACCGCGTGCACGCCTGGTTCACCGACATCGTTCGCCGCCACCGCTGACGCCCTGACCGCGGCGCAGGGGTGTCGGTGGGCCGCCCCTAGGATGGACGGTCGAACCGGATCCGGACACCAGAGGGAGCGTTCATGAGCGGCCACTCCAAGTGGGCGACCACGAAGCACAAGAAGGCGGCGATCGACGCCAAGCGCGGCAAGCTCTTCGCCAAGCTCATCAAGAACATCGAGGTCGCGGCCCGGACCGGTGGCGGCGACCCGGCGGGCAACCCGACCCTCTACGACGCGATCCAGAAGGCCAAGAAGTCCTCCGTCCCGAACGACAACATCGACCGCGCCGTCAAGCGCGGCTCCGGTGCCGAGGCCGGCGGGTCGAACTGGGAGAACATCACCTACGAGGGCTACACCCCGGGCGGGGTGGCGGTGCTCATCGAGTGCCTCACCGACAACCGCAACCGAGCGGCCGCGGAGGTGCGCACCGCGCTGACGCGCAACGGCGGGTCGCTGGCCGACCCGGGCTCGGTGTCGTACCTCTTCACCCGCAAGGGCGTCGTCATCGTCCCGAAGACCGAGGAGCACGGCGAGGACGACATCCTCGAGGTGGTCCTCGAGGCCGGCGCCGAGGAGGTCAACGACAACGGCGACACGTGGGAGATCGTGTCCGAGGCCGGTGACGTCGTCGGCGTCCGCACGGCGCTGCAGGACGCCGGTGTCGACTACGACTCGGCCGAGGCGTCCTGGGTCCCGAGCATGCAGGTGCCCCTCGACCTCGAGGGCGCCAAGAGGATGATCCGGGTCATCGAGGCTCTCGAGGACTCCGACGACGTCCAGGACGTCTTCGCCAACGGCGACATCCCCGACGACGTCCTCGCCGAGCTCGACGACGAGTGAGCGCCGCCACCGACCCCGCCCTCTGGGACGCGGAGGCGTCCGACTTCGACCGCGAGGCCGACCACGGCCTCGCTGACCCCTCCACCCGCGCCGCGTGGCGCGACCTGCTCGTGGCGGCCCTGCCACCGGCTCCCGCAGACGTGGCCGACCTCGGCTGCGGCACCGGCACCCTCACGCGGCTCCTCACCGACGAGGGCCACCGCGTCGACGCGGTGGACTTCTCGCCCGAGATGGTGCGGCGTGCCACGGCCAAGCTCGCCGGCACCGGCGTCCTGCCCCGACTCGGTGACGCCGCCGACCCGGGGCTGGCCGACTCCTCCCTCGACGTCGTGCTCTGCCGCCACGTGCTCTGGGCCCTGCCCGACCCCCACGTGGCGCTGGCACGCTGGGTGCGAGTGCTGCGCCCCGGCGGGCGGCTCGTCCTCGTCGAGGGCAGCTGGTCCACCGGTGCCGGTCTGACCGCCGCCGAGGCCCGCGCGCTCGTCGGGCCGCACGTGGCCGACACCGTGCTCACTCCGCTCGCCGACCCGGTGCTGTGGGGTCGCGAGATCGCGGACGAGCGCTACCTGCTGGTCGCGCGGACCTGAGCCCGCGCGTGTCGGTCCGGGGGCGCACCGGAGCCCTCCCGTAGCGTGGACGCCGAACAGGTGTTCTAACCCGGGCGCCCCGCCGTGCCCACCGACCCCAGGAGGCCCTCCGTGCGCGTGCTCGGTGTCGACCCCGGCCTCACCCGGTGTGGTCTGGGCGTCGTCGACGGCCGTCCGGGGCGGGCCACGATGGTGGCGGTGGGCGTCGTCCGCACCCCGAGCGACGGCGACCCGGGGGAGCGGCTGGTCTACCTCGAGGCCCAGGTCGACGACTGGCTCGCCCGCTACGCGCCCGACGTCGTGGCCGTCGAGCGGGTGTTCGCCGACGTCAACGTCGCCTCCGTGATGACCACGGCCCACGCCACGGCGATCGCGCTGCTCACGGCGACCAAGCGCGGCATCCCCGTCGTGTTCCACACCCCCACCGAGGTCAAGGCGGCCGTGACCGGCTCGGGCCGGGCCGACAAGAAGCAGGTGACCGCCATGGTCACCCGCATCCTCGGCCTCGACGCCGCGCCGCGGCCGGCCGACGCCGCCGACGCCCTCGCTCTCGCCGTCTGCCACGCCTGGCGCGGAGCCCAGACCGCACGCCTGGCCGTCCTGGTCGAGGAGGCCCGCCGGTGATCGCCTCGGTCCGCGGGAGGGTCGGGCACGTCGGGCTCGACCACGTCGTCGTCGAGGTCGGGGGAGTGGGGATGTTCGTCCACGCCACCCCTGCCACGGCGTCCGGCTGCCGTCGCGGCGAGAACGTCGAGCTCGCCACCACGCTCGTCGTCCGCGAGGACTCCCTGACCCTGTACGGCTTCGGGGCCGGTGCGGAGCGCGACATGTTCGAGACCGTGCAGACGGTGAGCGGCGTCGGCCCCCGGCTGGCCCTGGCCATGCTCTCGGTCATGGGGCCCGACGACCTCGCCCGGGCGCTCTCGACCGGCGACACCAAGGCCCTGACGGCCATCCCCGGCATCGGCGCGAAGTCCGCGCAGCGGCTCGTCCTCGAGCTCCGCGACAAGGTCGGCGCGCTCCACGGCGCGGGCGAGGCCCCGGCCGCGGGGCTGCGGAAGGCCACGGCCACGGCCTCGGCCGCGTGGCAGGAGCAGGTCACCGAGGCCCTCGTCGGGCTCGGGTGGACCGCCAGGCAGGCCTCCGAGGCCGTCGACCGTGTGGCCGGATCGGCACCCGACGATGCCGACGTCGCCACCCTCCTCCGGCTCGCGCTGCGGGAGCTGCGGCCGTGAGCGGGGACGCCGCGGCGCCCGCCAACGGCTTCGTCAGCGAGGTGCGCGAGGGCGACGGCTCGTGGGAGGCCACCGCGCGCGTGGTCGACGCGGCCGGTAGCGAGGACGAGCGGGTCGTCGAGGCCGCCCTGCGCCCGCGCCGGCTGGCCGAGTTCCCCGGTCAGCCGCGGGTGCGCGACCAGCTCGGGCTGGTGCTCGAGGCGGCGAGGCGGCGCGGCAGCGTCCCCGACCACGTGCTGCTCTCCGGTCCTCCCGGCCTCGGCAAGACGACCCTGGCGATGATCGTGGCCGCCGAGCTCGAGCGCCCCATCCGGGTCACCAGCGGTCCGGCCATCCAGCACGCCGGCGACCTCGCGGCCGTCCTCTCCAGCCTCGACGAGGGCGAGGTGCTCTTCCTCGACGAGATCCACCGGATGTCGCGCGCCGCCGAGGAGATGCTCTACCTGGCGATGGAGGACTTCCGGGTCGACGTCATCGTCGGCAAGGGCCCGGGTGCCACGGCCATCCCGCTCGAGCTGCCGCCATTCACCGTCGTCGGGGCCACCACCCGCGCCGGGCTGCTGCCCGCCCCGCTGCGCGACCGCTTCGGCTTCACCGGGCACCTCGACTACTACGACGTCGCCGACCTCGTGACCATCCTCCACCGGTCGGCCCGGCTGCTCGGCGTGGAGGCCGACGAGCCGGGTATCGCCGAGGTCGCGGGCAGGTCGCGGGGGACCCCTCGCATTGCGAACCGGTTGCTCCGCCGGGTCCGCGACTGGGCCCAGGTGCACGGTGAGGGCCACGTCGACCGGCACGCCGCCCGCGAGGCGCTGGCCCTGTTCGACGTCGACGAGGCGGGCCTCGACCGCCTCGACCGGGCCGTGCTCGACGCCCTCTGTCGGCGCTTCGGCGGGGGACCGGTCGGGCTCTCCACGCTGGCCGTGGCCGTGGGGGAGGAGTCGGACACGGTCGAGACCGTCGCCGAGCCCTACCTCGTCCGCGAGGGGTACGTCCTGAGGACGCCCAGGGGGAGGGCGGCAACGCCCGCCGCGTGGAGCCACCTGGGCCTCGAGGCGCCGCGCGGCGGGCCCGCCCAGTCGACCCTGCCGCTCGGGGACGACGGCCCGCAGCGGCTCGGCGGCTGAGAACGGGCACCGGCCACGGCCGTGCCTCGTTGGTCAGGTGCGGGCCTCTCGCCTAGAATCGACCCTCGGCCCGGTGCGTCCGGGCCGAACCACTGCCCGGGCACCCCTGGGCGACCCAGACTGCAAGGAATGTCCACTCCATGTCCTCCGGCTCCGGCTCCCTCACCTACCTGCTGATCCTCGGCCTCCCGTTCCTCCTCCTCGCGTGGATGTTCATCTCGCAGCGGAACCGCCAGAAGCAGACCCAGGCCCTCCAGGCCTCCCTCGAGGTCGGCGACGAGGTGCTCACGACCTCGGGCCTTTACGGCACGATCACGTCCATCGACGACAAGGTCGTCACCCTGGACCCCGGTGACGGCACCGTGCTGCGCTTCGACCGCCGAGCCATCGGCATGCGCTCGGCAGAGGAGCGGTGATGGCCGCCGCCTCCTCGCAGCGCTCGCACGCCACCCGCTCACTCATCATCCTCGGCGTCATCGTGGTGGCCCTCGTCGGCCTGCTCGCCGGCGCGAACATCTGGTCCGACGGCGGGCTGGCCCCCAAGCTCGGGCTGGACCTCAAGGGCGGCACCCAGATGGTGCTCGAGCCCAAGGTCACCGGCGATGCCGCCGTCTCGCCCGAGCAGCTCTCGCAGGCCCGCGACATCATCGTCCAGCGCGTCGACGCCGGCGGCATCTCCGGGGCCGAGGTCACGACCCAGGGCGACCGCAACATCGTCGTGAGCCTGCCCGAGGTCCCCTCGCAGCAGACCAAGGACGCGCTCCAGCAGTCCTCGCAGATGCAGTTCCGCCCGGTGCTCGCCGTCTCGGCCGGCACCCCCCAGCCCGCACCGACGGCCACCGGCGGGGCCACGCCCGCCCCGAGCGGGTCCACGTCGCCCAAGGCGTCGGCCTCCCCGTCGCCCTCGCCCAGCGCGACGTCGACCAAGAACAGCGCCGTCAACGGCGCCCTGACGGCGGCGTCGCCGTCACCGAGCGGCTCGGCCTCGCCCAGCGCCAGCCCGTCCGCCGCGGGCTCCGGCTCCGCCGAGCCGACCAGCCCGACCGACCTGGCGTGGATCACCCCCGAGGTCCAGCAGGAGTACGACCAGCTCGACTGCTCCGACCCGACGGCCCTCGACAACCTCGTGGACGACCCCGCGAAGCCGCTCGTGACCTGCTCCGCCGACGGCACGGCGAAGTACATCCTCGGCCCGGTCGTCGTCTCCGGTGACACCATCGAGGACGCCACCGCCGGGTACGCCACCAACCAGCAGGGCGCGGTGACCAGCGAGGTCGAGATCGCGCTGTCCTTCAACAGCGAGGGCGCCGCCAAGTACGCCGACATCAGCCGCGAGATGGTTGCGCTTCCCGCGCCCCAGAACCAGATGGCCACGGTGCTCGACGGCAAGGTCATCGTCGCGCCGTACTTCCAGAGCGCGATCACCAACGGCCGGGCGAGCATCACCGGAAGCTTCACTCTCGAGTCGGCCCGCGCCCTCGCGGACCAGCTGAAGTTCGGTGCGCTGCCGTTGTCGTTCACGCTCCAGACGAGCACCGACATCAGCCCGACCCTCGGTGCCGACCAGCTGCGCTACGGCCTCATCGCCGGCCTCGTCGGACTGCTGCTCGTCGTCGTGTACTCGGTCTTCCAGTACCGCCTGCTCGGGCTGGTGACGGTCGCCTCGCTCGTGATCGCCGGTGTGCTCACCTACCTGGTGGTGACGATCCTCGGCTGGTCGCACAACTACCGGCTCGACATGGCCGGCGTCACCGGCCTCATCGTCGCCATCGGGTTCACGGCGGACAGCTTCATCGTCTACTTCGAACGGATCAGGGACGAGCTGCGCGAGGGCCGATCGCTGCAGAGCGCGGTCGAGACGGGGTGGAACCGTGCCAAGCGGACCATCCTCGCCGCCGACAGTGTCAACTTCCTCGCCGCGCTCGTCCTCTACACGCTGGCGACGTCGAACGTCCGCGGCTTCGCCTTCACCCTCGGGCTGACGACGATCCTCGACCTCGTCATCGTCTTCCTCTTCACCCACCCGACCGTGGCCCTGCTGGCCCGGCGGCCGTTCTTCCGTGACGGCCACCCGTGGTCCGGGCTCGACCCCCGCCGCCTCGGTGCGCGGACCACGCGCTACGCCGGGCGCGGGAGGTTCACCACCGCGCCGCCCGCCGTCCGCGAGACCGAAGGGAGCCGGGCATGAGCCTCAGCTTCAGCCAGCTCGGCAACGACCTCTACACCGGCGCCCGGTCGGTGCCCGTCGTCGCCCGCCGCCGCAGCTTCTACATCGGCTCGGCCGTCGTCATCGCCATCGCCCTGCTCGGACTGCTCGTCAACGGCCTCAACCTCGGGCTCGAGTTCAAGGGCGGCTCGGAGTTCCGGGTCTCCAACGTCGCGAACGCCGACAACTACGAGGCCCGGGCCCGCGACGCCGCCGGCACGGCAGAGTCGGGGGTCAACGTCACCCTCGTCGGCGGGTCGACCGTGCGGGTCCAGACCGAGCGTCTCGACGAGGCGCAGAGCGCCCAGGTGCGCGACGCCCTCGCCAAGGAGTTCGACGTCCCCGCCGCCGAGGTGTCGGCCACGTTCATCGGGCCCTCCTGGGGGGCCACGGTGAGCACCAAGGCGCTCCAGGCGCTCGTCACCTTCCTCCTGCTCGTCGCGGTGGTCATGGCGTTGTACTTCCGCACGTGGAAGATGTCCGTGGCCGCGCTCTTCGCGCTGGCCCACGACCTCGTCATCACTGCCGGCGTCTACGCCTGGACCGGGTTCGAGGTCTCGCCGGCGACGATGATCGGGTTCCTCACGGTGCTCGGCTACTCGCTGTACGACACCGTGGTCGTCTTCGACAAGGTGCGCGAGAACACGGCTGAGGCGTTCGCGAACGGCCGCCGCAGCTACGCGTCGGCCGCGAACCTCGCGGTCAACCAGACCATGGTGCGGTCGATCAACACCACGGTCGTCGCGCTCCTGCCGATCACGGCCATCCTCGCGGTCGGGGCCTTCGCCCTCGGGCCGGGCACGCTGCTCGACCTCTCGCTCGTGCTCTTCATCGGCATCCTCGTCGGTGGCTACTCCTCGATCTTCATCGCCACCCCGCTGCTGGTGTCGCTGCGCAGCAGGGAGGAGCCGATCGTCGACCTCGACAAGCGGGCCCAGCGCCACGACGCCCGGGTCGCGCGCCAGGCGGCGCTCGACGAGCAGCAGGGTGAGGGCGGCGAGGCCGTGGCCGCCACGCACGGCGGTGGCGTCGCGCGGCCGGCCGAGGGCTCGACCCTCACCGGCAAGTCGGTTCACCAGTACGCCCGCTCCGGCCCGCGCAACCAGCCCAAGCGCGAACCGAAGTCCAAGCGCGGCTGACCCGGGGCCACCCGCGTCGGACGGGCGTGACCTGACCTGCAGGTCCGCCAACTACACTCCCTGCATGGCGGAGCACACCACGGCTGCGCCCCCCAGTGGTGCCGGGGGGTCGCGGGCCCGTGCGCGCGCGGCGCTGGCGCGGGTCGGCCGAAACCGCCCACCGGCCAACCCGGTGCTCGAGCCGCTGCTCCAGGTGGTCCGCTCCACTCACCCCAAGGCCGACCTCGCGATCGTCGAGCGCGCGTACGCCGTGGCCGAGCGGGCCCACGAGGGGCAGAAGCGCCGCAGCGGTGACGACTACATCACCCACCCGCTGGCCGTCACGACGATCCTCGCCGAGCTCGGCATGACGCCGACCACGCTGGCCGCCGCGCTGCTGCACGACACCGTCGAGGACACCGCCTACAGCCTCGACGCGCTCCGCCGCGACTTCGGCGACGAGATCGCGATGCTCGTCGACGGTGTCACCAAGCTCGACAAGGTCAACTACGGCCAGGCGGCCCAGGCCGAGACCGTGCGCAAGATGGTGATCGCGATGGCGCGCGACATCCGTGTCCTCGTCATCAAGCTCGCCGACCGCCTCCACAATGCCCGCACCTGGCGCTACGTCTCCCGCGAGAGCGCCCAGCGCAAGGCCAAGGAGACCCTCGAGATCTACGCGCCGCTGGCCCACAGGCTCGGCATGAACACCATCAAGTGGGAGCTGGAGGACCTCTCCTTCCAGGCGCTCTACCCCAAGGTGTACGACGAGATCGTCCGGCTCGTGGCCGAGCGGGCCCCCGCCCGCGAGGAGTACCTCGCCGGCGTCCGCGACCAGGTGGGAGCCGACCTGCGCGGGGCGAAGATCAAGGCGACGGTGACCGGCCGCCCGAAGCACTACTACTCCGTGTACCAGAAGATGATCGTGGGGGGTCGCGACTTCGAGCAGATCTACGACCTCGTGGCGGTCCGCGTGCTCGTCGACACCGTCCGCGACTGCTACGCCGCGCTGGGGGCGCTGCACGCCCGGTGGAACCCGGTGCCGGGGCGCTTCAAGGACTACATCGCGATGCCCAAGTTCAACATGTACCAGTCGTTGCACACGACGGTCATCGGGCCCGAGGGCAAGGCGGTGGAGATCCAGATCCGCACCCACACGATGCACCGTCGTGCGGAGTACGGCGTCGCGGCGCACTGGAAGTACAAGGAGGACGTGCAGGCCAAGAACGCGGGCGGCACCGATGCGGTGCAGGCCCGCGACGGCAGCAGCGACCCGGCCGGCGACATGGCCTGGCTGCGCCAGCTGCTGGACTGGCAGAAGGAGACCGCCGACCCCGGGGAGTTCCTCGAGTCGCTGCGGTTCGAGATCAACGCCAGCGAGGTGTACGTCTTCACGCCCAAGGGGCAGCTCGTGGGGCTGCCGGCCGGGTCGACGCCTGTCGACTTCGCCTACGCGGTGCACACCGAGGTGGGTCACCACTGCATCGGGGCGCGGGTCAACGGCCGGCTGGTGCCGCTCGAGAGCCGGCTCGACAACGGTGACGTCGTCGAGGTCCTCACCTCCAAGGCCGACTCCGCGGGCCCGTCCCGCGACTGGCTCAACTTCGTGCGGTCGGCACGGGCGCGCAACAAGATCAAGCACTGGTTCACCCGCGAGCGGCGCGAGGAGCGGATCGAGGCCGGCAAGGAGACGCTGGCCAAGGCGATGCGCAAGCAGGGCCTGCCCCTGCAGCGGCTGGCCTCCGTCGAGTCGCTCACCGGCGTCGCCGAGGAGCTGCGGCTGTCGTCGATCGACGCCCTCTACGCCGCCATCGGGGAGCAGCACGTCTCCGCCCAGCACGTCGTCTCCCGGCTCGTCGCCGCCATCGGTGGCGAGGAGGGCGCCAGCGAGGACATGGCCGAGGCCGCGAGCCCGGTGTCGGTCCGCCCGTCCACGCGCCGCTCCGGCGACCCCGGTGTGGTCGTCAAGGGGATGTCGGACGTGTGGGTCAAGCTGGCCCGCTGCTGCACGCCCGTGCCCGGCGACGACATCCTCGGGTTCGTGACGCGGGGCAACGGCGTCTCGGTGCACCGCCGCGACTGCTCGAACGCCGATGCCCTGCTCGCCCAGCCGGAGAAGATCATCGACGTCGAGTGGGCCCCCACGGCCGGCAGCGTCTTCCTCGTCCAGCTCCAGGTGGAGGCGCTCGACCGCTCGGGGCTCCTCTCCGATGTCACGCGGGTCATCTCCGACCACGGGGTGAACATCCTGTCGGCCGCCGTGCAGACCAGCCGTAACCGGGTGGCGATGCTGCGCTTCACCTTCGAGATGGGGGACCCGGGGCACCTCGGGCACGTCATCCGAGCGGTCCAACGGGTCGACGGAGTCCTCGACGCGACCCGGGTCACGGGCGGCCGCCGCGACGACGCCCACTGACCCGCGACACATCCTCTCCGGATGCCGGAACCTTCACGGGCGACGTGAAGGAACCGCGTCCGTCGGTGAGGTTCCGTGGGTCCGGTGAAGGTTCCCGGAGGTCGCTGAGGTCGGGGGTCCTCAGCCGCCGAACTCGTCGAGGTTCGCCCGGGCCTGGGCCAGCCACTCCTGCTGCGCCGCCAGCCGCTCGCGGGCGGACGCGGCCGTGGACTCCTTGCCCGCGGCCTCCGCCTCGGCCACCTCCTTCTCGATGGCCGCCACCGACCCCTCGAGCTGGTCGAGCAGCGACTTGGCCCGTGCGGCGGCCTCGGGGTTGGTGCGCTTCCACCGGGCGTCCTCGGCGTCGCGGACCGCGGACTCGACCCGGCGCATCCGCTTCTCGACGCGCTCGAGGTCGCCCCTCGGCACCTTGCCGGCGGCGTCCCAGCGCTCCTGGATGGAGCGCAGCGCGGACTTGGCGCTGTCGAGGTCGGTGACCGGCAGCAGGGCCTCGGCCTCGACGAGGAGCTCCTCCTTGACGGCCAGGTTGCCCCGGAAGCGCTCGTCCTCCTCGGCGGCCACGGCGTCCTTGCGGGTGAAGAACGCGTCCTGGGCGGCCCGGAAACGCTCCCAGAGCGCGTCGTCGTCGGCCCGGCTTGCCCGGCCGGCGCTGCGCCACCGGTCCATCAGCTGCTTGTAGGCGCGGGCGGTGGGGCCCCAGTCGGTGCTCTCCGAGAGCGCCTCGGCCTCGGCGACGAGCTCCTCCTTCGTGGCCTTGGCGTCCGCGCGGGTGGTCTCAAGCTCGGCGAACCACGCCCGGCGGGCCTTGTCGAAGGTGTTCCGGGCGTGGCTGAACCGCTGCCAGAGGGCGGCCTCGGTGGGCTTGTCGAGCTTGGCGGCCGCGCGCTGGTGCTGCTTCCACTGGTCGAGGAGCCCGCGCATCTGCTCGCTGCTGCGCTTCCACTGCGTCGATCCCGGGGGCTGGGCGGCGATCTTCTCGGCCTCCACGACGATGGCCTCGCGCTCGGTGGCGGCCTGGGCGCGGGCGGCCTGTCGCTGCTCGCTCTCGGCGGCGCGCTTGGACTCCAGGCCCGCCTCGATCCGCGCCACCGTGGCGTCCAGGGCCGCGAGGTCGCCGACGACGCCCGCCTGCTCGATGTGCTCCTTGAGGGTCGCCAGGCCGCCCTCGACCTCCCTGGCGCCGACGTCGGGGTTGCCGAGCCGGGCCTCGAGCAGGTCCGCGGACGCGGCGAGCTCGTCGTACTTGCGGGCGAAGTACTGGAGGGCCTCGTCGGGGGTGGCGCCCGGGTAGGAGCCGACCTCGCGCTCCTCCTCACCGAGGGTGACGAAGACGGTGCCGTCCTCCGCGACCCGTCCGAAGCGCGCCGACTCGGAGTGCGCGGGCGCCGCGGGCGCGGCGGACGGACGGGCATGCAGCCGACCGGCGAGCGCCGCCGGTGACGGGATGCTCGGGCGGCGGGGGACGGGCGTGTCGTCGGGCACGGTCAGGCCTTCTTCTCGGTGACAGCAACGCGCAGGATGCTGATCGGTGCGGCGGGAGGACCGTCGTCGGTGCTCGACCCACCCGGGGCTACTCCGGCGGCGGCCTCGGCGTCGACGATATCCAACCCGGCGGTGACGGTGCCGAACACGGTGTAGCCATCGGGGTCGGGGAGGGTGGTGTCGCCGTACACGATGAAGAACTGGCCGCCGTTGCCCTTCTCGGGGTCGCTGGTGCGGGCCATGGCCAGGGTCCCGCGCGGGTACTTCCCGTCCTCCGGGGCGTTCTCGACGCCGAATCCGTAGCCCGGCGTGCCCTGGCCGGTCCCCGTGGGGTCGCCGCACTGGAGGACCTTGAGGGTCTCTGACGTCGTGAGCCGGTGGCACGGCCCGTCGAGCCAGTAGTTCTCGCGGGCCAGCTGGACGAACGACGCCACCGCCTGGGGTGCGTCGGCCGCGTCGAGGTCGACCTCGATGTCGCCGCAGTTGGTCGTGATCGTCGCGGTGTACTGCTTCCCGGCCACCGTGGCCTTGTCCGGCAGCTCGAGCTCGGCGGCGGTACCGAGCGACTGGGGTGGGGGCTCGCAGCCCGCCGCGGTACGCGCCGCCGCCGGCTGCACGGTGGAGAACACGGCGCCCAGCACGGCCAGCACCACCACGACGAGCCCGACGACACCGGCCATCACGCCCACCACGCGCAGGCGGTCGCGGTCCGCCGCACGCTGCACCATCGACGACTGCCGCTTCTCGTAGCGGCGTCGTGCCCGTGCCCGCTCCTGCTTCCTGGTCACCCGGTGTTCCTCCGTCGTCATCCGGCAACGGCGCACCAGTGTAGGGACGCCTGCTGGCGACTACCCTCGCAGGCGTGCTCGCCGTCTCCTTCCCCGCCGCCGTGTACGGGACCAACTGCTACGTACTCGCGCCCGGACCCGGCGAGGAGTGCCTCGTCGTCGACCCCGGCATCGGCGTCGAGGACACCGTGCGGGCGGTGCTCGAGGAACACCGCCTGAGGCCCGCGGCCGTGCTCCTCACCCACGGCCACATCGACCACGTCTACGCCGTCGCTCCGGTCTGCGGCGGAACCACCGCGGCCTACATCCACACCGACGACCGGTACCGGCTGGAGGACCCGCTCAGCGGCGTGGACCCCGGGATCATCGCGATGATGGAGGCGCAGTTCGGTCGCCGGGCCACGTGGCAGGACCCCGAGCACGTCGTCGAGGTGGCCGACCACGAGCGGCTCGACCTGGCCGGGCTGCCGTTCGAGGTGCTCCACGCTCCGGGGCACACCGAGGGCTCGGTGATGTTCGCCCTCGACGCGGTGCCGGACGGACTGCCGGCCGATGAGGCGCTCGACCGCACCGTGGTCTCCGGCGACGTCCTCTTCGCCGGCTCGATCGGCCGCACCGACCTCCCCGGCGGCGACGACGCCGCGATGCGGCGCTCGCTGCGCGACGTCGTGCTTCCGCTGCCCGACTCCACGCTCGTGCTCACCGGCCACGGCCCCGCGACCACCATGCGCCGGGAACGAGGGACCAACCCGTACCTGCGAGGATTGGACGCGTGAGCGCCCCGTCCAAGGTCACCCCCATCTCCGGCTTCCCCGAGCTCCTGCCCGCCGAGCGGCTCGTCGAGCTGCACTTCCTCGACGTCGTCCGCGAGGTGTTCGAGCTCCACGGGTTCAGCTCGCTCGAGACCCGCGCCGTCGAGCCGGTCGAGCGCCTGCTCGGGAAGGGCGGCGACGCCGACAAGGAGATCTACGGGATCCACCGCCTCGCCGACGGTCCGGCGACCGACGCCGAGCTGGGGCTGCACTTCGACCTCACCGTGCCGTTCGCACGCTACGTCCTCGAGAACGCGGGACGGCTGCAGTTCCCGTTCCGGCGCTACCAGGTGCAGAAGGTCTGGCGCGGCGAGCGTCCCCAGGAGGGCCGCTACCGCGAGTTCACCCAGGCCGACATCGACGTCGTCGACGTCGGCGAGCTCGCGCCGCACTTCGAGGCCGAGATGCCGCTCGTCATCGCCGAGGTCTTCGGTCGGCTCCCGGTGGGCGAGTTCCGCATCCAGGTGAACAACCGCAAGGTCCCCGAGGGGTTCTACCTCGGGATCGGGCTCACCGACGTCGTCGGCACCCTGCGGATCGTCGACCGGCTCGGGCGGATCGGCCCCGGACCGGTCGCCGAGATGCTGATCGAGCACGGAGCGAGCGAGGAGCAGGCCCGCCTGGCCCTGGCCCTGGCCGAGATCCGCACCGACGACCTGTCCTTCGTCGAGCAGGTCCGCGCCCTCGGGGTGGCGCACCCCACCCTCGACGAGGGGCTCGACGCCCTCGCGGCGGTCATCACCGCCGGGATGGAGCAGACCCCCGGGACGCTGGTCGCCGACCTCTCGATCGCCCGTGGCCTCGACTACTACACCGGCACCGTCTACGAGACCCAGCTGGTCGGGTCCGAGGAGTGGGGATCGGTGTGCTCGGGCGGGCGGTACGACTCTCTGGCTTCCGACGGGCGCACGACCTACCCGGGCGTCGGGATCTCCATCGGGCTGACGCGGCTGGTGCACCTGCTCGTCATCAAGCGCGGCCTCACCGCGAACCGGACCACCCCGGCCGCCGTGCTCGTGGCGGTCACCGACGAGGAGGGACGGACCCGGTCGCGGGCCGTGGCGGCGGCACTTCGTGCCCGCGGCGTGCCGTGCGAGGTGGCGCCGAGCGCGGCGCGCTTCGGCAAACAGATCCGCTACGCCGACCGCCGCGGCATCCCCTACGTCTGGTTCCCGGGCGCGGCCGAGGACGGCTCGGACCAGGTCAAGGACATCCGCAGCGGTGAGCAGGTCGACGCCGACGCCGGGTCGTGGCAGTGCCCCGCGGAGGACCTCGCGCCCTCCGTCGTCGTCCCGGAGGCCTGAGCGCCCAGCGGCCGTCCGGCGCGGTCACCGCGCCGCCGGATGGCTGGTGTCAGGCGCCGTGATTGGCCTGTCCCCGAGTCCGATCACGAGACTGGCGGGTGACTCCGACGGACAGGACCGCCATGACGACGATGCACCACATCGGCTACTGGGTCGCCCCGTGGTCATCGAGCTCGGGCAGGTGCACGAGGTCGACCCCCGCCATCCTCGGCATGCACCCGCGGCTCAGCGGGCTCGCCGAGGGCTGGGACGGCTCGGACCCGATGCGGCCGATGCGCCCGGTCACCACCCCGTGACCCCGTCGACCCGCCCCTTCCGCTTCGGACTGCTGCCGGGTGCGGGCACGGCGGGGGAGTGGCGCGCAGACGTGGCTCGGGCGGAGGACGACGGGTACGCGATGGAGGTGCTCACCGACCACCTCGACCTGTCCGGTGCCCACGTCACGCGCCTTGCCTGGCTACCCGCGCTGGCGGACGCGGCGGCGCGCACGACGACGCTGCGGGTCTGTCCGATGGTGGCGAACCAGGACCTGCGTCACCCGGCCGTGCTGGCCCGTGACGTGGTCACCCTCGACGTGCTGAGCGAGGGCCGCGTCGAGCTGGGCATCGGTGCCGGGTGGGTCGAGCGGGAGACGCGTGGGCGGGGCTGCGCTTCGACGACGCGGCCATCCGCGTGCGCCGGCTCGAGGAGTACGTGGCGGTCGTCAGGGGGCTCACGACCCCGCGCGCAGACCCGGGCGACGACACTCTCAGCCTCGGTGGCGAGTTCTTCACCATCGACGCGATGCCGCGCCACCCCCTGCCGCTCGCCGGCCACCTTCCTCTGATGCTCGGCGGCGCGCTGCGCCGGGTCCTGTCGGTGGCGGACGTCGTCAGCCTCAACACCCTGCGGGATGACGGGACCGCCGACGAGGTGCAGGGGGAGAAGTTGCGGTGGGTCCGGGATGCCGCGGGCGAGCGGTTCGATCACCTCGAGCTGTCCACGTCGGTGGCCCTCGTGGCCGGAGGCCGCGGTTCGCCGGAGGAGGCCGTCCGGCGGGCGGCGTAGGTCGACGGGTTCGCTCGTCACGTGTCGGAGCGCATGGCCCCCGGGGCCGCTGCCGCCTTCGCCCTCGCGGGGACGACCGAGGAGATCGTGCGGACGCTGCTGGACCGCCGCGAGCGGCACGGCGTAGGCCACGTCGTCGTTCCGGGGCACGCCGCCGACACCATGCGGCCGGTGTTCGCCCGGCTCGCCTGAGCGTCAGGACGGAGGGGCGACCGCGGCCCCCGGCGAGGGTGGCGGCGGCCGCAGGCCCGACTCCTTGAGCTCGAGCACGGCGAGGGCACGGATGACGTCGCGGTCCCCGCGGCGCCAGGCCCCGGCCGGGTCGTCGCTGATCCGCGCCAACCGGGCCATCGGCTGGCCCGCCATGGCCCGCAGCGCGAAGAGGTCCAGGTCCGGGTCGGCGTCGATGAATCGCTGCGCGGCGCCGGCCCGCCGGATGAAGCGCGTGCGCAGGAGCAGCCAGGTGCCGACGACGATGAGGATCGGTGCGAGCGCCGTGGTCAGCCCGAGGAGCAGCGAGACCCGCTCCACGGCGGTGACGAGGTCCTGCCCCGCCTGCTCGATGTCGCCGCCCACCCCGGCGGCCGCCCGGAACGGGGCGGCGACCCGGTCCTCGAGCAGCGGCAGGTCGTCGACGCCGTCGCCCGCGGACGTCATCGTCCCCCGGAAGTTCGCCCCCGCGTCCTGCAGCTGGTACCCCGGCGTCGCGAGCTGCAGGGTGGCGTCGTGGACCCGCATCGCGATTCGGACCCACACCACCACCCACACCACGACACCGACGTCGAAGACCACCTGGACCAGCCGGCGGCCGGGGATGTCGCTGTAGAGCTTCACGGGTCCTCCTCGGTGGAGCCGACTCCCGGCCCCGGCACTAGACTTCCATCGCGCTCCACCCGGACGCGGTCATCCGGGACGACGAGGTCCCGGACGGAGACGGAAGACAGGTCAGATCACCGTGAAGGTCGGCATTCCCACCGAGGTCAAGAACAACGAGTTCCGCGTCGGGATCACGCCCGTGGGCGTCAACGAGCTCGTGAGCCGCGGCCACGACGTACTCGTCCAGAAGGGAGCGGGGCTCGGCTCGTCGATCCCCGACGAGGACTTCGTCTCGCAGGGAGCGCGCATCGTCGACACCGCCGACGACCTGTGGGCCGAGTCCGAGATGGTGATGAAGGTAAAGGAGCCGGTGGCCGAGGAGTACCACCGACTCCGGGAGGACCTCGTCCTCTTCACCTACCTCCACCTCGCCGCCGACGCGCCGCTCACCGAGGAGCTCGTGAAGCGGCGCACCACGTCGATCGCGTACGAGACGGTCCAGCTGCCGTCCGGCCTGCTGCCGCTGCTGTACCCGATGTCCGAGGTCGCCGGGTGTCTCGCGCCGCAGGTGGGTGCGCACGCGATGATGCGTGCCCAGGGCGGGCGCGGCGTCCTCATGGGCGGCATCGGCGGCGTCGTCAACGCCAAGGTCGTCGTCCTCGGCGCCGGCGTGGCCGGCCAGAACGCCGCGAACATCGCCCTCGGGATGGGGGCAGACGTCACCCTCCTCGACACCGACCTCGACAAGCTGCGGATGAGCTTCTGGCGCTACGACAACCGGGTGGCGCAGATCGCGTCGTCCAGGCTGTCGGTGGAGGAGCAGGTGCTCGAGGCCGACCTCGTCATCGGCACCGTCCTCATCCCCGGCGCGAAGGCACCCAAGCTCGTCACCGACGAGCTGGTCAGCCGGATGAAGCCGGGCTCGGTGCTCGTCGACGTCGCGATCGACCAGGGCGGGTGCTTCGAGAACAGCCGGCCCACGACGCACGCCGACCCCACGTTCCCGGTGCACGACTCGATCTACTACTGCGTGGCGAACATGCCCGGCGCGGTGCCGCACACCTCCACGTGGGCGCTCACCAACGCCACCCTCCGCTACGCCACCGGGCTGGCCGACCAGGGCTGGCAGGACGCCATGCGCGCCGACCCGGCCCTGGCCAAGGGCCTGAACACCCACGCCGGCGCCGTCATCTACCGAGCGGTCGCCGAGGCGTTCGGCATGGAGAGCACCGATGTCGACGAGGTCCTCTCCTGACCGACGACCCCGCCGTGACGGCCCGTCCCACCCCGGTGGGGCGGGCCGTCGACGCGTGGCTGACCCACCTCGACGTCGAGAAGGGCTGCTCGCCGAACACCCTCTCCGCCTACCGGCGCGACCTGGCGCGGTGGAGCACGTACCTCGACGAGATGGGGGTGACGCGCCCGGAGGACGTCACCGAGCAGCACGTCACCGAGTTCCTCGCTCGGCTCCGCGAGGGCGGCGAGGGACGCCTTCCGCTCGCCGCGACCTCGGCCGCGCGGACGCTGGTGGCCGTCCGGGGCCTCCACCGCTTCCTCGCCCTCGAGGGCGAGCTCGAGACGGACCCCGCCCGCGAGGTGCAGCCACCACGGCCGCCCAGCCGGCTGCCCAAGGCCATCTCCCTCGACGCCGTGGAGCGCCTGCTGGAGGCCGCATCGGTCGGGGACACCCCCGCCGCGCTGCGCGACCGCGCCCTGCTCGAGGTCCTCTACGGCACCGGCGCGCGGATCTCCGAGGCGGTGGGACTCGACGTCGACGACGTGCTCGGAGAGGACGGGCTGGTCCGCCTGCTCGGCAAGGGCGGCAAGGAGCGGGTCGTGCCCCTCGGGTCATACGCGTCCGCAGCGGTCGAGGCGTGGCTGGTGCGTGGCCGCCCGACCTTCGCCGCGCGGGGCCGGGGAACGCCGGGCCTCTTCCTCAACACGCGGGGCGCACGCCTGTCGCGGCAGAGCGCATGGGCGGCGCTGCGCACCGCCGCGGACCGCGCCGACCTCGCCGGGCACCTCTCGCCGCACACGCTCCGGCACTCCTTCGCCACCCACCTGCTCGAGGGCGGCGCCGACGTCCGGGTGGTCCAGGAGCTTCTCGGGCACGCCTCGGTGACGACGACCCAGATCTACACCAGGGTCACCGTGCAGCAGCTGCGCGAGGTCTACGCCCAGAGTCACCCGAGAGCCCGGTGAGGCGGTCCGGCCGCCGGTGCGCCCGCTGATAGGGTCTCCATCGATCAGCGAGAGGCTGACCGTGCACCACCGGTAACGGGGAGTTGGAGAGTTGGGCGAGACCGACGCCGCGCTGCAGATGCGCATCGACCGGCAGGGGCAGGTCGGGCCCACCGGTCGACCGCTGCCCGACTTCCCCGAGCCCGCGCCGCTGACCTCGCACGGCCCCGCCCGCATCATCGCCATGTGCAACCAGAAGGGCGGCGTCGGCAAGACCACGACCACGATCAACCTCGGTGCCGCCCTGGCCGAGCTGGGGCGCCGGGTGCTGCTCGTCGACTTCGACCCCCAGGGCGCCCTGTCCGTCGGGCTGGGCATCCCCACCCACGAGCTCGACGTCTCGGTGTACAACCTCCTCGTCGAGCGCGGGCACGACATCCGCGACGTCATCGCGCACACGAAGATCGAGGGCCTGGACGTCGTCCCCGCCAACATCGACCTCTCGGCCGCCGAGGTGCAGCTGGTCGGCGAGGTCGCCCGCGAGCAGATCCTCGCCCGCGTGCTGCGGCCGGTCGAGGACCAGTACGACGTCGTCCTGGTCGACTGCCAGCCCTCACTGGGGCTGCTCACCGTTAACGCCCTCACCGCGGCGCACGGCGTCATCATCCCGCTGGAGTGCGAGTTCTTCGCCATGCGGGGGGTGGCCCTGCTCGTCGAGACCATCGAGAAGATCACCGACCGCCTCAACCCGCGGCTGGAGATCGACGGCATCCTCGCGACGATGTACGACGGACGTACCCTGCACTCCCGCGAGGTCGTCGCCAGTGTCGTCGAGCACTTCGGCGACCAGGTGTTCCACACCGTCATCTCCCGCACGGTCAAGTTCCCCGACGCCTCTCTGGCCGCGGAGCCGATCACGACCTACGACGGCACGCACAAGGGCGCCGACGCCTACCGCCAGCTCGCCCGCGAGCTCATCGCGCGCGGCGGGGCGGCCTGAGCCGGTGGGCACGCCCCCCGAGGCCCCCGGGGGAGATCCGCCACCGGCGGCCGAACCCGACGTCACGCCCGGCGGTGTCCTGACGCGGCGGGCTGTGGTGACGCCGTTCGAGGTGCACCTCGAGAACTTCACCGGCCCGTTCGACCTCCTCCTCGGGCTCATCAGCAAGCACAAGCTGGACATCACCGAGGTGGCCCTGGCGAGCGTCACCGACGAGTTCATCGCCCACATCCGCGCGGCCCGGGCGAGCGAGGCCGGTCTCGACCTCTCGCAGACCTCGGAGTTCCTCGTCGTCGCCGCGACCCTGCTCGACCTCAAGGCCGCCCGTCTGCTCCCGCAGAGCGGGCCGGAGGACGAGGAGGACCTCGCCCTCATCGAGGCACGCGACATCCTCTTCGCCCGACTGCTCCAGTACCGCGCCTTCAAGGACATCGCACGTACCTTCGGTGAGCGGATGTCGACCGCCGGTCGCCGCCATCCCCGCGCCGTGGGCCTGGAGCCCCACCTCGCGGCGCTGCTGCCCGAGCTCGTCATGACCGTGACCCCCGAGCAGTTCGCCATGGTGGCTGCGCGCGCGATGACACCACGGGTGCCGCCCACGGTGGGCCTGACCCACCTCCACGCGCCGGCCGTGAGCGTGCGCGAGCAGGCCGCCGTGCTCGGCACCAAGCTGCGGCGCGAGCGGGTCGTGTCGTTCCGCAGCCTCGTCGCCGACGCCGACAGCACGCTGGTCGTCGTCGCCCGCTTCCTCGCGCTGCTCGAGCTCTACCGGGAGGCAGCGGTCGGCTTCGAGCAGGCCGAGGCCCTCGGCGAGCTCACGGTGCGGTGGACCGGGCCCGAGGACGGTGAGGTCGAGGTCACCGACGAGTTCGACGAGCCACCACCACCGGACAACACCCCGGACCCCACGACCACGCCGCAGGAGGCCACCGATGACTGAGCAGGAGCCGGGCACGCCGGCCCTCGAGGAGCAGATGGCCTTCGACGTGGCCGACTTCCCCGGCGGGATCCACGGGGCCCTCGAGGCGGTCCTCATGGTGGTCGACGAGCCGGTGACGACGATGGCGCTCGCCGCGGCGCTGGAGCAGCCGGTCGCCGACGTCCAGACCGCCCTCGCCGAGCTGGAGAGCGGCTACGAGGCGGACCACCGGGGGTTCACCCTCCGCGAGGTCGGCGGCGGCTGGCGCATGTACAGCCGTCACGAGTACGCGCCCGTGGTCGAGCGGTTCGTCCTCGACGGCCAGCAGGCCCGGCTCACCCAGGCCTCGCTCGAGACGCTCGCGGTCATCGCGTACCGCCAGCCCGTGTCGCGCTCGCGCGTGGCGGCGGTCCGTGGGGTCAACGTCGACGGCGTGATCCGCACGCTCCTCTCCCGCGGCCTCATCGAAGAGCTCGGGCAGGACGCCGAGTCGACGGCGACGCTCTACGGCACCACCTCGTACTTCCTCGAACGGCTGGGCCTGGGCAGCCTCGACGAGCTTCCCGCCCTCGCCCCCTACCTGCCGGAGGTCGACGTGCTCGACGAGATCGCCGAGGGAGGTCGGGCATGACCCCGCCGAAGGGTCGTGGCGGCCGACGAGCCGGGGACCGGCAGCAGCGTCCGCGTGGGGGCGGGAGCACGCGGCCCAGCCAGCCCACCCGGCCCAAGCCCGAGCCGACGCGGCCGACCGTCGAGGTCCACGACCCGGACGGCGTGCGGCTGCAGAAGCTGCTCGCCGCCGCCGGGGTCGGGTCGCGCCGCGTCTGCGAGGACCTCATCACCCAGGGCCGGGTGGAGGTCGACGGCCAGGTCGTGCGCGAGCTCGGGGTGCGCATCCGACCCACCCAGGTGGTGCACGTCGACGGGGAGCGGGTGCAGCTCGACGAGTCGCGGGTCTACCTCGCCTTCAACAAGCCCCTGAACGTCGTGACGTCGATGAGCGACGAGCTCGGTCGGGTCGACATCGGCGACTACGTCGGCGACCGCAAGGAGCGTCTCTTCCACGTCGGGAGGCTCGACGCCGACACCGAGGGCCTGCTGCTGCTCACCAACGACGGCGACCTCGCGCACCGGCTCCAGCACCCGCGCTACGGCGTGCTCAAGACCTACCTCGCCCAGGTGCCGGGGCCCCTGCCCCGAGACCTGGGGCGCAGGCTGCGCGACGGGGTCGAGCTCGAGGACGGGCCGGCCTCGGTGGACTCGTTCCGCGTCATCGACTCCCAGCCGGGGAAGGCGCTGGTCGAGATCGTCCTCCACGAGGGCCGCAAGCACATCGTCAGACGGATGCTGGCCGAGGTCGGGCACCCGGTCATCTCGCTCGTGCGTACCCAGGTGGGGCCGGTGCACCTCGGAGACACCAAGCCGGGCCGGTGGCGGGCGCTCAACGCGGCCGAGGTGGCCGCGCTCTACAAGGCGGCGGGGCTGTGAGGGTCCACGTCCTCGGCACGGGCCTGATCGGCACCAGCCTCGGGCTGGCCCTCACCGCCCACGGGGACGAGGTGACCCTCGAGGACGCCATCCCCACCCACGCCGCCCTCGCTCGCGACCTCGGCGCGGGTCGCCTCGCGCCGGGGGACGACGCGGACCCCGTGCTCGTCGTGGTGGCCACGCCGCCCGACGTCACGGCCGCGTGTGTCGCGGACGCGCTGGACCGGTGGCCGGACGCCGTGGTCACGGACGTCGCGTCGGTCAAGGGGTCCGTCGTGGCCGGGCTGCGGGCCCGGGGCGCCGACCTGTCGCGGTACTGCGGATCGCACCCGATGGCCGGTCGGGAGCGGTCGGGAGCGGTGTCCGGACGCCACGACCTCTTCGACGGCCGGGCGTGGGTGCTCACCCCCGTGCCGGAGACCTCCGAGGACGCGGTCCGCCTCGTCGCCGAGGTGGCCCGGGCGGCCGGTGCGGCCGTGCGCGAGCTGCCACCCGAGGAGCACGACCGGGCCGTGGCCGCCGTGTCGCACGTGCCCCAGCTGGCGGCGAGCCTCGTGGCCGCCCGGCTCGAGGACCTCGATGAGCCGGCCGTCGCCCTGGCCGGCCAGGGCCTGCGCGACGTCACGCGCATCGCCGCCAGCGACGTCAGCCTGTGGACCCAGATCCTCGCGGGCAACGCCGTCGCGGTGCGTGCGGTCCTGACCGGGCTGGCCGGCGACCTCGAGGCCGTCATCGCCGCCCTCGGAGCACTCGAGGACGGCGCCGACGCCCCCGGTGCGCGCGGCACCCTGGCCCGCACCATCGCCGCCGGCAACGCCGGCCACGCCCGGATCCCGGGCAAGCACGGTGCGGCCCCGACGACGTACACGACGGTGCGGGTGCTCATCCCGGACCGGCCCGGCCAGCTCGGGAGGCTGTTCGCCGATGTCGGGCAGATCGGCACCAACATCGAGGAGTTCCACCTCGACCACGGGCTCGGCCAGCCCTTCGGCGTGGCCGAGGTCGACGTCGTCCCCGCCGCGGCGGCCGCGCTCTCGGAGGGCCTCGTCGAGCGGGGTTGGCGACTGCACGGCTGAGCCGCGCACTAGGCTGGCGCGCCATGACCGAGCCGCTGACGATCGCCATCGACGGTCCCTCGGGGTCCGGCAAGAGCACCGTCGCGCGGGCGGTCGCCCGGCGACTCGGTATCGGGTACCTCGACACCGGCGCGATGTACCGGGCGCTGACGTGGTGGTGCCTCGACCGGGGCCTCGACCTCGCGGACACCGCGGCGGTGGCACAGGCAGCGCGCGACCTCCCGCTCGTCGTGGGCAGCGACCCGCAGGCACCGACCGTCCTCGTCGACGGCACCGACGTCGCCGCCGCCATCCGCACCAGCGAGGTGAGCACGGCGGTCTCCGCCGTGGCCACGAACCTCGAGGTCCGTCCGGTGCTCCAGCAGCTGCAGCGCGACCTCATGGCCCGGATCTGCGAGGAGACCGGGGGCGTGGTGGCCGAAGGGCGTGACATCACGACCGTGGTGGCCCCCGATGCCCGCGTCCGGGTGCTGCTCACGGCGTCCGAGGAGGCCCGGTTGCGGCGGCGCAGCACCGAGCTGCACGGGGAGGCCGACGCGGCCGCGGTCGACGCCACGCGCGACCAGGTGGTGCGACGGGACCGAGACGACTCCACGGTGTCGGCCTTCACCGAGGCCGCCGAGGGCGTGGAGCTCGTCGACACCTCCGACCTGTCGCTCGAGGAGAGCATCGAGAGCGTGCTCGACGTCGTCGCCGGGGCGACGAGCGGCGAGGACTGAGTCCGAGGTGGACGATGCGGCGCCCGAGCCCTCGCCGGTTCGCGCCCGGTGGAGCCGCGTCGTGGCGCGCGGCTTGCTCGCGGTGCTCTACGGTCCACACGCGTACGGGACCGAGAACGTGCCGCGGGGCGGTCCGGTGCTCCTCGCCGCCAACCACACCGGGTTCCTCGACGGCGCCGTCGTGCTCGGGATGTCCCCGCGGCCGAGCCACTTCCTCGTGCTCGACCGCAGCTTCACGGGCGTAGTCGGAGGGGTGCTCCGGGCCAGCGCCCAGATCCCGATCGACCAGCGCCGCGGCGACCGCCGCGCCCTCGGGCAGGCCCTCTCGGTGCTGGACCGCGGGGGAGTGGTCGGAATCTTCCCGGAGGGGGGCCGGGGACGCGGCGAGGTCACGAGTGCCGGCAAGGGGGTCGCCTGGCTGGCGCTGAGGTCCGGGGCGGCGGTGGTGCCCACCGCGTGCCTCGGCACGCGCGCGACGGGGGCGCTGGCGGCCTCCTGGCCGCCGCTGCGAACGCCGATGGTCGTCGACTTCGGTCGACCGGTGTCGCTGGACCTGCCGGAGGGCCTGCCGGGCAGGGCGCGTCTCGAGCAGGCCACGGAGCGGTTGCGGGCCACTCTGGCCGCCCACGTCGCCGTGGCGAGCGAGCGGCACGGCATCCCCCTCCCCACGGACGTGCCACCCGACCTCCTAGACTGAGCCTGCAGTGCCCCTCGCGGTGACCGGGGACCGGCGATTCGGGGGACGGGGTCCCGGTGGGCGAGAATGCCGTGGTGAGCACCGAGGACCCCCCGACCACCACCGAGGACCCCGCGACCGGCCGCCAGGAGCCCTCCGCCGGCCCCCGGGACCCCGCGGCGGTCGAGCGCGCCCTGCGTGCCGGACTCGACGACTTCGACCTGAGCGAGGAGGACCGCGCCCTCCTCGAGGCCGGGGGAGAGCTCGAGGGCCTCGAGGCCGCGGCCGGTCCGCTGCCCGTGGTCGCCGTCGTCGGCCGGCCCAACGTCGGCAAGTCGACCCTCGTCAACCGCGTCCTCGGCCGCCGAGAGGCCGTCGTCGAGGACGTACCGGGCGTCACCCGCGACCGGGTCGCCTACGAGGCCGAATGGACCGGGCGCCGCTTCACCCTCGTCGACACCGGGGGATGGGCGGTGGACGCCACCGGGATCCACCTGCGCGTTGCCGAGCAGGCCGAGATCGCCGTCGAGCTCGCCGACGCCGTGATGTTCGTCGTCGACGCCGTCGTCGGGGCCACCGACGACGACGAGGCCGTGGTGCGGCTGCTGCGCCGTTCCGGCAAGCCGGTGGTGCTCGTGGCCAACAAGGTCGACGACCAGCGGATCGAGGCCGACGCCGCCGCCCTGTGGAACCTCGGCCTCGGTGAGCCGTGGCCGGTCTCCGCCCTGCACGGGCGGGGCAGTGGTGACGTTCTCGACGCGCTGCTCGCCGCGCTGCCCGAGGTGTCCGGGGCGGGCGGCGCCTACGCGCCGGGCGGCCCGCGCCGGGTCGCCCTGCTGGGGCGGCCGAACGTGGGCAAGTCCTCGATGCTCAACAAGCTGGCCCGCGAGGACCGGGTGGTCGTCGACGAGGTCGCCGGCACCACCCGCGACCCGGTGGACGAGCTGATCGAGCTCGGTGGCCGCACCTGGCGGTTCGTCGACACCGCCGGCATCCGGCGGCGGGTCCACCAGACCCGGGGCGCCGACTTCTACGCGTCGCTGCGGACCCAGACCGCCCTGGAGAAGGCGGAGGTCGCGGTCGTGCTCGTCGACGCCAGTGACGTGCTGGCCAAGCAGGACGTCCGCGTGATCCAGCAGGTCGTCGACGCCGGACGGGCGCTAGTCATCGCGTACAACAAGTGGGACCTCACCGACGAGGAGCGCCGGCACTTCCTCGAGCGCGAGATCGAGCGCGACCTCGTCCAGATCCAGTGGGCCCCCCGGGTCAACGTCTCGGCCCGAACCGGCCGCCACCTCGAGAGGCTCGTGCCGGCCCTCGACCTGGCGCTCGAGTCGTGGGAGTCCCGCATCTCGACCGGCCGCCTCAACGCCTTCCTCGGCGAGGTGGTGGCGGCACACCCGCACCCGGTCCGCGGGGGCAAGCAGCCCCGCATCCTCTTCGCGACCCAGGCCGGCACCCGCCCGCCTCGGTTCGTGCTCTTCGCGTCCGGTTTCGTCGAGGCCGGATACCGGCGCTTCATCGAGCGGCGGCTGCGCGAGGAGTTCGGCTTCGACGGCACCCCGATCGAGCTGTCCGTGCGGGTGCGCGAGAAGCGCCGCGCCCGGCGCTGACCACGTCCCGGGCGATTGGGTCGCGC
This sequence comes from uncultured Actinomycetota bacterium, assembly GCA_963726295.1. Lineage (GTDB taxonomy): Bacteria > Actinomycetota > Actinomycetes > Actinomycetales > Dermatophilaceae > DASSQJ01. The sequence goes on along the minus strand of CAVSBW010000012.1, from coordinate 491,509 downwards.
CGCGGGCGGTGGGATATGGTTTCGACCGCTCCCGCGAGGGGGCGAGCCACGGGCTGTGGCGCAGCTTGGTAGCGCACTTGACTGGGGGTCAAGGGGTCGCAGGTTCAAATCCTGTCAGCCCGACGGGTGAAAGTGCAGTTCAGGACCCCGGGACGCAGATGAGCGTCCCGGGGTCCTGGCATCCGTAGGTCCAGTTGTACGTCCATAGGCCTCGCCAGAACGGACGCGCCCTGGTCGAAATCGGCCAGGAGCGCTGGGGGACGGTCGCCGTAGCGTGTGAGACATGACACGCGTCCCGGACGACTTCGACGGTCTCGTCCAGGCGCGGGAGCGTGTCCGGGACGCCATGCGTCGGATGCAGGACGGACTCTGGCGTCGCGCAAAGGTCCCCGCACCCTTCGGCCCTTCCACGCACCGCACCAGGTTCACCGCGATTCCAACCCAGGAAGGAGCGTCCAACAGGCGTGACAGAGCCTCAGGGGAGGCAAGGGCGAGGGAAGTGGGGTTCGTGCCCGGGCATCCGAAAACGCCGGGAGTCCGACCGGGTGCGTCGTAGCGCCGCGAGTTGGGCGGCTGCAGGTCACCGCCAACTGCCAGGAGTGCACACCGGGGGCCCTGCCGGCGGGACTGTAGGAGGGGTCATGCGTGGCCATCCCCGGGATCGGTTCTTCCGCCACCGCCGGATCCGGTCGAGGATGCGCAGGGAGTCCATGGTCGCACTGAGCGCCTACCGATCACCCGCGCCTCTTCGCCGCCTGACGACCCCCATCTTCGCGGCAGGTGGGTGCGGTGCACCTCTGACTGCAGGTCAATGTCGCTTCTGGAGCCTGGAACGACTCGACCGCGAACGCCCCGTTTGACGTAGCCCTTTCCGCCGCGTCTCGACGTGCCCATGGACAGTGGCCTCGCCGTGCATTCGGGCGCGTTCGTAAGCTCGCCTGGAGGACCGCGCTGTGGGTGGTGAGGTGGTTGGCCGCTGCCGGGGGAGTGGATGGCCGGCCTTGGTGGCCACCTCAGTCGCCGGGCATCGAGGTGTCCGCTGGGACGCCGTCGAGGTGGACCGCGGCGGGTCGCCAGAAGCAGATGAGGTCTTTGACGCCGAGCGCGTCGTGCAGCGGCTCGGGGTAGTACCAGGCCACGTCGGGGGCGCCGTCGGCGCTGAGGTAGGACGCGACGCCCTTGTACGCGCACACGGTGTGGGTCTCGGAGGGGCCGAGCAGGTCCAGTCGGACGTCGTCGCGTGGTAGGTACCACCGCACCGGCAGGGAGGTCTCGGTGAGCATCGTCGGCCGGGAGGACTCGGCGAGGGTGACCCCGCCGACCTCGACGCGCACGTGACGGTCGCTTCGGAGCACCTCGATCCGTTTGAAGGGGTCGTGGGGGTGGCCCATGACGGGCTCGTCCTCCTCGTACCATTCGAACGGGTCCCAGTGGACGACGACTCGGCCTCCGAGCTCGGGCTCGTCGGGCCGGAAGGCCACCTCGCCGTGGCCCTCCAGATGGAGGGACCGACCCGGCACGGTGTGCCACTCGTTCCGGTGGGGTGGCAGTACCGGGGCCCGCAGCTCGGGCACGGGGACCGGGTCGTGCTCGGTCAGGTGCAGATGAAGGTCTCCAGGCGGTACGGCGTACCAGGGGACGACACGGCGAGGCTCGTAGACGAGGAGCGCGTCGCGGGTGTCGAGCACCTTCCGCCCATCGAGGTACGCACGGAGTCGCTTCGGGGTCGCGGCGTAGCGAAGCTCAGCGAGGTCGAGGAACCACTGCCGCTCCAAGTTGATGGGCATGCTTCAGTCTGGGTGCTCTTCGCAAGGTTCACAACGGGCCTGCTGGCTCACGCTCGAGTCGAGTCCGATTCCCAGGCACCTGGGCGCCGCGCAAGCCGTGAAACGTCGCTGCGCGGATGACCAGGTGATCAAGAGGACGCTCCCGGGGTCGATCGTCCGAACGAGCAGGCTGACCCACGCCGCGGTCACCAGCCGCTGCATACCGCCGCCTATCGGCCTTGGGATCGCCGCTGTTCTCATCCGACGGGTGCCCCACCTCTGCAAGCATCTGCGCATTGGTACTCACCGCGACTGGGTGGCCATCAACGAGGTGGTGGAGGCTGGTCTTCGGGATGCGGGGGTCCTGGAGTCGCTACCAACGAACGATGACGATCTTGGCTTCGTCGCCGAGAAGGTGACCGATCAGCTGGTTGTAGCACTCGCGCGGGGTGAGTTGGCCAAGCGAACCTCGTAGGGCAGCCCACATAGGCCGATGCACTGAGGGTGCCCCGCTCCGCCGCTATCGACCCACGTCTTCTGTCGGCTGGGAACCGAGCAGTTGGCTCGGCCAGGCTGGTGAGCGAAGGGGTTACGCAGCGGTGCGGCCGCCTTGACGTCCATGAGCCACCCGGCCCACTCGTCGAGGCGGGGAGTCTCCGCTTCGACGTCGTCCCCAATATGTACTCGTGCACCGGGGTAGGCGGGCACGGGACGGCGGAGACTTCCAGGAGCTCTGCGCGGGCGCGCTCGACGCGGCTTCGGATGCCGTCGGCGGTTCCTCCGACGACGACGGTAACCTTCAAGGGGCGGCAGGCACCCATGGGCTTGTTCGGGCACGTTTCGACGTTGGCTGAGCAGGTGCTGCTGTGCAGATCCTGTTGCAGGGGATGCCGCCCAAGTCATCATCGTCAAGATCACCACTGGCCCATCGACGCCCACCGGGGCCACGAGGCCACCACCGAAGGGAACCTCCATGTCCGACGAGAGCACCGACCAGACCTCCGAGCTCACCGCCGACGTTGCCGCCGTGAGCGACGGCGCGCGCACCCTGTTCATCGCCGACTTCAACGACACCTCCGCGGCCCACGAGGCGTACGAGGCGCTGAAGTCGCTCGAGGACGGCCGTCACTTCGCCGTCGACGGGGTCATCGTGGTCAACCGCGATGCCGACGGCAAGCTCGAGATCGAGAAGGCCACCGACCACTCCACCAAGACGGGTCTGAAGTGGGGCCTGGTCGGCGGTGCTGCCCTCGGCCTGATCTTCCCGCCGTCGATCCTGGGCAGCGCAGCAGCCTTGGGCGCAGGCGGAGCTGCGCTGGGCAAGGCCCACCAGCTGCACGACAAGATCGGGCTCGAGAAGGACCTGTCCGACGCGGTGGCCCCCGGCCACTCCGGCATCGTCGCCCTCGTGTCCGACCCGGGCGCGGTCGAGATTCGCGAGGCGCTGGCCAAGGCGAACGGCATCGTCGAACATGCCGTCAGTGACGTCGTGGCGAAGGACATCCACGCCATCGCGGACGACGTGTCGGAGGGCTGATCGGGTCCCCTGCATCCGTGGCCGGCTCGGCCTGAGCCGGCGACGGATGCCTTCTTCGGATCAGACTCGGATGAGGTTGCCTGACTCGAGACGCACGACAGAGTTGGGTCGGGCATCGAGCCGCCGCCTCACCGCTGTCAGAACGTCCAAGCAGCACTCCTGAGAGGGGCTCTCCCACTCCGTAGAGCCGCGGTCCAGTCGTCGCTTCCGACATGACGAGGCCCAGGGCGGTCGGCATGCCCGTCACGTATTGGGCCTTTCCCGCCAACGTGAGGAGGTGAATCGACTCGGGCGCTCCGTCTGCGCTCGGTACAGCCCGCCGAGCGGGGCCGGGCATCACCCGCACCGAATGCGTGGACCATGACGGATGCGCCCGTCCCGCCGGCGTCATCGTCGCCTCGTTCCGAGCCCTCTCCACCTTGCCCTTCTACCCAGCACTCCTCGTGACTGCCCAGCAACCACCACCTTGGACGTCTTGGTGGTCCGGGCGCAGAGGTCAACAGCCGGAACGTCACCTCCCGGGACCGAGGTGGACGTGGGCGGCTCTTCTGCTCACATCCCGCAGTTGTGCCTATGTCGCTCCAGAGCGGGAGGACTCTGCGACGCAGGGCAACTGCTCGCTTTCTCAGGGAGCGGCGTCTGGAGGGGCGCCGGGAGCTCATCGGAACCGGCTTGTCCGGGGGCGCAACGTCCCACGGGTTGAGCCCCACAACCCCTACAGTGCGCCCATGGCTGACATCGTCCTCGGCATCTTCGCCATCATCGCCGGGGGCGTCATGCTCTTCGCCGGCCAGTACGTCCTGCGTGTCCTGTTGCCCATCTGGGGGTTCTTTGCCGGGTTCGCGTTCGGCGCCGGACTCTTCGCCGATTTGGCCGACGAGCGCTTCCTCGGCTCGGTCCTCGGCTGGATCTCCGGTCTCGTGTGCGCCCTGCTCTTCGCCCTGCTGGCTTACCTCTACTACGCCGTGGCGGTGGTCGTCGCCATGGCCGCCTTCGGGTTCGCCATCGGCTCAGGTCTGGTCGTCGCGCTGGGCATCGACTGGAACTGGGTCGCGGTCCTCGTCGGCGTCGTGGTGGGCGCCGTGCTGGGACTCGTGGCCGTTCTCGGGAACATGCCCATGATCGTGCTTGCCGTCATCAGCTCGATCGCCGGAGCCGTCAGCGTGGTGGCCGGCCTGATGCTGATGTTCGGCTCGCTGAACTCCAGTGACTTCAGCGGGGCGGCGTTCACCCAGTCGGTCAACGACAGCTGGGGTTGGTACCTGACCTTGGTGGTGCTCATCTTCGTCGGCATCGTGGCGCAGATACGGCAGCGTGCAACGTGGAGCCGTACCGTGCGCGAGACCTGGTACGTCGAGAACGCCTGACCGGGACTGGGGCACCACCGTGGACGGCGGGCCGCCCGCTGCGGGCGAGGCTGTGCCATCACCCCCTTCATTCCGTCGGCCACCAACCGGCTCTCGCCCGTAGCCAGGTCGAACACGGGCGTGCGTCGCCGAGTCGGCGCCGCCCGGCGCCGCCCAGCCCAGCTCGGCAGCGAGACGCTTCGCCGCGGACTCCACGTCCACCCGTATGGCCCGCGCCTCGTCGGCGACCTCGGGCTCGGTCATCCCCAGGAAGACCTCATGACAAGCACCTCCCGCTGTCGTGGTGCGAGGGCGTGGATGCCGCGAACGAGCGCGACGTGGTCGGCCCGGGCGGCAAGGTCGCCGGGGGCCGTCGGCTCGACGAGGGACTGCGCCTCGTGGACCCGCCCCACCCGGCCGTGGCGCAGCCGGCTGTGCGCCCCGTTGAGGACGCTCGACCGGTGGTAGCGGTGGGCCCCTCCGTGGTCGCGCAGGGGCGCCCACCTCCGGTGGAGGTTGACGAAGGCCTCCATGACGACGTCCTCGGCGGTCTCGCGGTCGTCCACGATGAACCGGGCGGCCGCCACGAGGGTGACGTACTGGAGGTCGAAGAGGACGGCGAGCGCGTCGTCACGACCCGCCCTGCCCGGCGCGACGGCCGGAGCCCTGCGCGTGCGCGCTGGCCTGTCGTAGAGCTGTCCTGGCCCACCCATCGCACCTCCCGACGGGGCTCGGCCCTCACCGGAAGCGTGGACCCACCGAGCCGTCAGGTGTAGGGACGTCGCAACGGGGCGGAGGATGACAGGCGGGGTCGTCGGCGTCAGCATACGGACGCCATCCGGCGCACGGCCTGCCTCACCAGCCCTCTCACAACGGCACCGGAGGAAGAAGCCGCCAGGTCAGGCTTGGTGTCGCTCACAGAGAGGCACCGCCTCTGATGCATTTCAGGGCGCTGAGGTCACTGTGAACCGTCCTGGGCTTCACGGATGGTCGGTCTGTGGTGCGCCCTCCAGCGTGATCAGTGGAGCCGTTTCGTGGGTGTGCCAGGGGCCCCTGCGGGCGACCTGCCACTCCACGGCTCGCCGGTCTGCCCGGGTGGCTCCGCGTCGTCGACGGGCGTCGGTCCTGACAGGCCGATCGGTCGTGGTGGAGCCTCCCGGATCGACCCACTTCTTGCCGGCACGTTGTGGACGCCCTGACGACCGGGTCAGCTCGCATCGACCCCGCGCCGGGCTCCCTCGTCGGTGGCCCCTTCCCCGGGCAGCAGGGACCTCTGGTCGAGCACGTACAGCAGGCCGAACGCCGGGACGAGCAGCACCGCCGCCGCCGCCGTGGCCACCAGCACGGCCGTGATGGTGCCGGAGGGGGCCGCTCCGGCGGCGACGGTCAGGGACTCGGGCAGCAGGTAGTCCCACTGCGCCACCCCCCACGCCACCACGACCGACGCGAGCGCCACGACCGCGGTGAGCCGGGCGCTCCGGTGGGCGCGGCGGACGAGCAGCAGCAACGCGGCCGCCCCACACAGGACCGCGACGACGACGACGGGCAGGGCGCGGGAGGTGAGCCCGTCGTCCACGTAGGGCGCATCCCTCGAGACGACGAACGCGCCGACGACGGTCACGACGCCCGCGGCGACCGCGGCGCCGGCGGCGCGACGACGGAAGTAGCCGACCATGGTGGCGTCGGACAGCCGTCCGGCATCCACGACGAGGAAGAACCCGGCCAGGTAGGCGCACAGGCACACGGCCAGCAGCCCGATGACGATCGACGTGGGGTTGACCCACGAGCTCCAGGGGTCGCCCGCGACGCCACCCGCCGGCACCCGCCCCGACGCGACACCGCCGACGACCGCGCCGAGGCAGTAGGGCACCAGGACGCTGGACACCGCGAAGGCCGCCCCGAAGTTGCGCCGGTCCCGGGTGCGGAACACCGCCTTGCGGAAGGCGAACCCGGCGCCTCGCAACACGACTCCCAGCGCTGCGAGGGTCAACGGCACGAACATGGTGAGGGTGATCGACGCGTAGGCCTGCGGGAAGCAGGTCCACAGCACGACGAACACGAAGATGAGCCAGACGTGGTTGGCCTCCCAGACGGGCGCGATCGAGTGGTCGATGACCTCGCGAGGACGGCTTCCGCGCCTGCTTCCGCCGGCGACGAGGTCCCAGAAGCCGGCACCGAAGTCCGCGCCGCCGAACACCGCGTACATGGTGATCGCGACGAGGAGGACGACGGCAGCGGCGGTGCTCATCGGGTCGGCGCCCCTGCCCGGTCCACCGGCCGGCTCGGCCCGTACGGCGCTTCCTCCTCGCCGACCGCGCCCCCGAGCTCGTCCTGGCGCCGGAACCGGTGGCTCATCCCGCGCAGCACGAGCACGGTGGTGACGCCGAGCCCGACGTAGAGGACCACCACACCCACGAAGGTGACCCAGATGCCCGTGTTGGCCGTGGCGGCCTGGTCGACCTTCATCATCTCCCAGACGATCCACGGCTGACGGCCCACCTCGCTGACCGTCCAGCCCGCCTCGAGCGCGACGACGGCAAGGACCCCCGTCGTCGCGGCGATGCGCAGGAACCACCGGCTGCCCGGCATCCGCCGGCGGAAGATCCAGCTCGCCCACCACCACAGCGTCACGAGGAACAACAGCGTGCCGACCCCGACCATGATGTCCCAGGCCAGGTGCGTGACGTTCACCGTGCGGTTCGTGGGGCGGTCGTCCGCGGGGATCTCGTTGAGGCCCATGACCACCGTGGCGGTACCGGTGCTCGGGTCGGACAGCACGGAGGCGAGGCCCGGGATGGGGATGCCGCCACTCACCTGGCCCTGGGCGTCGAGGTGCCCGAAGAGGATCTCCGGGACGTCGCTGCTCGTCTCCGTGACCATCTCGATCGCGGAGAACTTGGCCGGCTGCTCGTTGTACACCCAGCGCGCCAGCCCGTCACCGACGCCCATCTGGATCGGTGTTGCGACCGCCGCCACCGAGAAGCCGATGACGAAGCCGAGCCGGTGGTAGTGGTCGCGGCGTCCGCGCAGCAACCCGACGGCGTACACGGAGGCGATCATGAAGCCGCCGACCATGTAGGCCGCGACGACCATGTGCGCGGCCATGAGCGGCATCGCGCTGTTGAAGATCACCCCGACCGGGTCCACGTCGACGACGGCACCGGTCGAGTCGAGCGTGACCCCCTCGGGCGAGTTCATCCACGCGTTCGCCGAGACCACCGAGACGCTGCCGAGGATGCCGGTCACGGCGATGGGCACGCCGGTCCAGAAGTGCGCCCACGGCCTCAGCCGCCGCCACCCGAAGATGTAGATCGAGATGAAGATGGCCTCGAGGAAGAAGAAGATCCCCTCGAAGGCGAAGGGCACACCGAAGGCGGCGCCCCACTGGCCCATGAACCGCGGCCACAGCAGCCCGAACTCGAACGACAGCACCGTGCCCGTCACGGCGCCGACGGCGAAGGTGACCGCCATGTACGTCGACCACCGCTGGGCCAGCCGGAGCGCGTCGCGGTCGCCGTGCCGGATGCCGCGGTAGTTGGCGATCAGTGCCATGACCGCCCAGGACACGCCCAGCGGCACGAGGATGATGTGGAAGGCGAGGGTGAAGGCCATCTGCGACCTGGCCCACGGCACGGGGTCGACGGTGGGCATCGCCACGGTCGTCAGGGCGTCGAGCAACCTTCCCACCTTCCGCCGGCCACGTGGGCCGGCTCATGGTGAGCCGGCCCTCCGGGCTGCCGCAGCGTGGTCGTGAGCCCGACTCGTGGACCCGGGCCGCCGACACCGTCCCAACACGGTGGCGGGTGGGGCGCCGCCACGACATCGCCCGATCTGGATGAATGACGGCCGCCGTCCGACGTGCCGGGGCCCGGCGCTCAGGCGAACAGCTGCAGGTCGGCGATGCGCGCCACGGCCTCGCTGCGCGACGAGACGCCCAGCTTGCGGTACAGCGAGACGACCTGGGACTTGACGGTGTGTCGTGAGATGTGGAGCTGGGCGCCGATCTCCGGCATCGACAGGTGGGTGGGCAGGAGCGGCACGAGCCGCAGCTCGGCCGCCGTCAGCGACGACACCCCCCGCGGCTCGCCCTCGACCAGGCCGACCCGGCCCTGCAGCTGGTGGAGGGTGTCGGGCAGGGTCCCGAGGTCGGGCCGTTGCTGCACGATGGCGCTCGCCTGGGTGAGCACGGCCCGGGCGCCGTCGATCTCGGCGAACCCGACGTACGCGTGGGCCAGCTCGACCAGGGCCTGGACCGAGATCACGGGCAGCGCGTAGGTGAGCAGCGGTCGCAGGAGGGAGGCCCGCCGCCCGAGTGCCCGCGCCGCCGGGATGTCGCCGCGGTGCGCCGCGAGCCGCGCGGCGGCCGCCAGGACCAGCGCGCTGGTCCAGTAGCCGTCGAGGTTGCCGTCGTCGACGATGCGCACGGCGTCCTCGAGCAGGGCACCGGCGCCGGCCCAGTCCTCCCGCCCGACCGCCACCACCGACCGTTCCGCCAGGACGAGGCTGACCAGGGGCATGGTGCCGTGGCCCGCGGCGAGTGCGGCGGCGTTGGCCAGCCGGCTGTCGGCCCTCTCCAGGTCGCCGTCGAGCAGGTGCGACACTCCGTCGAGGTGCACCATGGTCGCCCGGTACGGGCTGGTCGGGCTCAGGCCCCCGACCGCGAGGAGGCAGTCGTTGCGCATGGCCGCCACACCGTCCCGTGCCAGGTTGGCGCGCAGGTAGGCCAGGGTGCCCGCCACCGAGCTCCCGTCCGGGAGGATCCCCGTGTCGGGCAGCCGCTGGGCGAGATCGGCCAGCTCCTCGGCCGCACCGGCCCGGCCCAGCAGGGCGTGCAGCAAGGAGCCGTGGGCCATCACCGCCGCACCGTGTCGCGCCGACGGGTGCCGTGCCAGCCAGGTCATCCAGCGCAGGACCGTGTCGATGCGGCCACTGGCCCACGTCGAGCTCATGAGCTGCAGCACCAGGTCCGCCACCCGGTCGCCGTCACCGGCGAGCATCGCGGACTCGACGGCCTCCTCCGGCCGGCCGTTGGACTCGTACCAGCCGGCCGCACGTCCGTACAGCCCCGGGAGCTCCTCCGGGAAGTCCAGGCGCAGCTCTCCCCGAAGGTGGTCGCGCAGCAGCCGGTGATAGCGGTACCACCGACGGTGCCGGTCGAGGGGAAGCACCAGCATCGTGCGACCGACGAGGTCCTCGAGTCGTCGGGCGCTGCCGGTGGTCCCCACGAGGGCGTCGCACAACGGGCCGGACAGTCGCTCCACCACGGATGAGCGCAGGAGGAAGGCGACGTCGTCCTCGTCCAGTCGGGAGAGGAGCTCCTCGCGCAGGTAGTCGGCGACCCACCGGTCGTCGCCGACCCCCTCCGCCGCGTCCAGGGTGGTGCCGCCCCTCAGCCGCAGCGCTCCGAGGTACAACCCCACGGGCCAACCCTCCGTGCGTCGCAGCAGCTCGTGGGTCACGCTCGGGCTCACCCGCACCCGGCTGCGGGCGAGGAGGGCTCGGGCCTCCTCGATGCCCATGGCCAGGTCCGCCGGTCCGAGCTCGAGGACCCGCCCCTCGGCCCGGAGCCTGGCCACCGGGATCGGCAGGTGCTCGCGGGCGGACAGGGCCAGCCGCCAGCCCGCCGGCAGTCGCACGACGAACTCGGCGACCGCGGCACGGCACTGCTCGCTGGTGATCTCCTCGCAGTGGTCGAGGACGACGGTCGTCGGCGGGCCGTCCCGCTCGAGGGCCGCCACGAGCGCCGGGACGGCGTCGATCCCTCCGCCCCGTGCCGCGAGCACGCGCGCCGGCGCCGGTCCGAGCCCGGCGACGGCGCCGATCGAGGTCAGCACCGACGTCCAGAGCGTGGCGGGGTCGTTGTCCTCGCGATCGCAGGACACCCACGCCACGCGGGGCAGGCGATGGTCGGCCCACTGCGCCAGGACGGTGGTCTTCCCGAACCCGGCCGGCGCGACCAGGGTGATGACCGGGCAGTCCGAGCCCGCGAGGCGCTCCACCAGTGCGGTCCGGGGGACCGTCCCGGTGCGCAGCGCGGGGACGCGGAACTTGGTGGCCAGAGGGTCCCTGGGAGCGGTCTCCGGGCCCCTCGGGCGATCGGGAGGATCCACTGAGTCGTCAGCCCGCCCCCGCACGCCGTCGACGGTATCCCCCCGCTCGACGCGGATCAACGCCCGTCCCGCCTGCTGACCGGCCGGTCGCAGCTCTGGCGGCCGACCGTCGGCGCCGGCAAAGCGGATTCATCCAATCGGGATGTAGCACGGGCCGAACGCAGGGGCTTTCATGGTCGGTGTCCGGCTCGACCCCATGGAGGCACCGATGACCATGTCCAGCCCCCTCACGGTGTCCGAGGTCGCCGACCGCCGGGCCGCGGCCGCCGACGTCCTCGTCGTCTTCGGGATCACGGGCGACCTGGCCCGGGTGATGACGTTCCTGTCCCTCTACCGCCTCGAGCTGCGTGGCCTGCTCGACTGCCCCGTCGTGGGGGTCGCCGGCGACGACTGGACGATCGACCACCTCGTGAAGCGGGCCAGGGACTCGATCGTGGCCACCGGCGAGGACCTCGACGAGGAGGTGTTCGCGAGGTTCGCCGGACGGTTGAGCTACGTGCACGGCGACTTCGCCGACGACGCCACCTACCAGCGGGTGGCGGAGGCGATCTCCGGTCGGGCGCACCCGGTCTTCTACCTCGAGGTGCCGCCGTTCCTGTTCGGCACCGTGGTCAAGGGACTGGCGGACGCCGGCCTCACGACGTCGGCTCGGGTGGTGGTCGAGAAGCCGTTCGGGCACGACCTGGAGTCGGCGCGGGCCCTGGCCGCCGAGCTGCACCAGTACGTCGACGAGGAGCAGCTGCTGCGGCTCGACCACTACCTGGGGAAGATGGGCTACGAGGAGATCCTCTACCTGCGCTTCGCCAACACCGTCCTGGAGCCGCTCTGGAACCGTGGCCACGTCGAGTGCGTGCAGATCACGATGGCCGAGGACTTCGGGGTGCACGACCGCGGCCACTTCTACGACCCGGTGGGTGCTCTGCGTGACGTGGTGGTCAACCACCTGATGCAGGTGGTGGCGGCGACGGCGATGGAGGCACCGTCGGGCCAGGGCCCGGAGTCCTTGCGCGACGCGCAGGTGATGCTGTTCCGCTCGGTGCGGGATGCCGACCCCGAGCACTGCGTGCGGGGACAGCACGACGGCTACCGCGAGGTACCCGGCGTGGCCGCGGACTCGACCACCGAGACGTACATCGCCCTGCGCCTGGAGATCGACAACTGGCGGTGGGCCGGCGTCCCGTTCTACATCCGCACCGGGAAGCTGTTGAAGTCCACCGAGACCGAGGTGCGGGTGATCTTCCGCCAGCCGCCGCGGATCCGCATCGGGCTCGAGACCGACGAGGGTCGCCGGCCGGTGCGCAACGAGTTCGTCATCAAGCTCGACCTCTCCACCGGCGCCCGGCTCGTCGTCGACGCGCACCGCGGCGACGCCACGGGCCCCCGGGCCATCACCCTCGACGTCGAGTTCGCGGCCCAGGGAGGGGAGGCGCCGACGCCCTACGAGGTGCTCCTGCACGCCGCGCTCACGGGCCAGACCGGGCGCTTCAAGCGCCAGGACATCGTCGAGGAGTGCTGGCGCGTCGTGCAGCCGCTGCTGGAAGCACCGCCTCCCGTGCACGCGTACGAGCCGGGGACCTGGGGTCCCGCCCAGGCGGAGGCGCTGGTCGCCGACCGGGGCGGCTGGCGTGGGCCGTGGGGCGACGAGAGGCCGGAACGATGAGTCTGTCGTCGTCACCCTTCCCGCCGATCGCCGACTACGCCTTCCTGTCGAACTGTCACACCGGTGCACTCGTGGCGCCCGACGGGTCGGTCGACTGGCTCTGCCTGCCGTCGTTCGACTCACCGAGCGCCTTCGGCAACCTGCTCGACCGGGGAGCCGGCTCCTTCCGGCTGGGCCCGTACGGCATCAACGTCCCCACGCACCGGTCCTACGTCCCGGGAACGAACGTCATGACCACCACGTGGCACACGCCGAGCGGCTGGCTGCTCGTGCACGACGCCCTGACGCTGGCGCGCCGCAGGGGGCCCGACCTGGTCACGCCCCACACCCGGCCACCGTCCGACGCCGACGCCGACCACGTCCTGGTCAGGGTGGTCGAGTGCCTCGACGGGTGGGTCGAGGTGGAGCTGGTCTGCGAGCCGGCCTTCGACTACGGCCGGTCGCCGGCGAGCTGGACCCTGGTCGACGACGACGGACACCTCGCCGACGCCTCCGGCGCCGGCCAGTCCTTCCGGCTCAGCACCGACCTGGCACTGGGTGTCGAGGGCAGCTCCGTACGCGGGCGGCACCGGCTCGTGAAGGGGGAGCGGCTGCACGTGGCACTGTCGTGGGCGGACGACCTGGCGGGGCCGGCGGACGTCGACGACGCGGCGTCGCGAATCGAGGACACCATCGTCTTCTGGCGCAGCTGGCTGGCTCGCGCCCGGATCCCAGACCACCCACTGCGCCCGCTCGTCGAGCGCTCGGCGCTGACGATCAAGGGACTCACCTACATGCCGACCGGCGCGACCGTGGCGGCGCTCACCACTTCGCTTCCGGAGACACCCGGGGGAGAGCGCAACTGGGACTACCGGTACACCTGGATGCGCGACTCCACCTTCACCCTGCAGGCCCTGCACTTCCTCAACCTCGATTGGGAGGCCGACGAGTTCATGCAGTTCGTGGCCGACCTGGAGCCCAACCCCGACGGCGGCCTGCAGATCATGTATGGCATCGACGGCCGCCGTGACCTGACCGAGTCGACGCGCGACGAGCTCTCCGGCTACGAGGGTGCCCAACCGGTCCGCATCGGAAACGGCGCCTTCGACCAGCGCCAGAACGACGTCTACGGGGCGGTGCTCGACTCGCTGCTCCTGCACACCCGACGCAGCAAGCACCTGCCGCGCCGGCTGTGGCCGCTGGTCAAGTCGCAGGCCGAGGGGGCCCTCGCCTCGTGGCGCGACCCGGACCAGGGCATCTGGGAAGCACGCGGCGCGCCCCAGCACTACGTGTCCTCGAAGCTGATGGGTTGGGTCGCCCTCGACCGCGCCGCGAAGCTGGCCGCCATCCGCGACGACGCCGAGCTCGAGAAGACGTGGGCCGCTGCCGCCGAAGAGGTGCGTGCCGACATCCTCGAGCACGGCGTCAGCGAGCGCGGGGTGCTGCGACAGCACTACGACACCGACGCGCTCGACGCCTCGACGCTCCTCGCGGCGATCTTCGGCTTCCTGCCCGGCACCGACGAGCGGATGCGCGCGTCGGTCGACGCCATCGCCGACGAGCTCACCGACAACGGCTTCGTGCTGCGCTACGTGACCGGCGAGACCGAGGACGGGCTCTCCGGCAAGGAAGGCACCTTCCTCATCTGCTCGTTCTGGCTGGTCTCGGCACTGGCGATCGTCGGTGAGATGCAGCGGGCTACCGACCTGATGGAACGGCTGCTGCGGATCGCCTCCCCGCTCGGGCTCTACGCGGAGGAGTTCGAGGTCGAGCGGGCCCGGCACCTCGGCAACTTCCCCCAGGCGTTCTCGCACCTGGCCCTCATCGAGGCGGCCGGCCGCCTTATCCTCGCCGACCGTCGCGAGGAGCTGTCCGTCTGAGTCGGCTGGACCCGCCCCACCACAGGAAGGGACGCTCATGGCGATCCAGGTCGCGGTTCCGCAGCGCTCCGCCATCCCCGGTCGGCTCGACGGGCTCGGCTGGAGCCCGCTCACCAGCCCCCAGACGCCGGGCGTGACCTCGTCGGGGATCGGCCTCGTGTTCGGCATCGCGGCGGCGAAAGATGACGGCAGCCATGGGTGAGCGCGTCCTCGTCCTCGGCGGTGGAATGGCCGGCGTGGCCTGCGCGCAGGCGCTGGGCCGCAGCGGGGTCGACGTGACCCTCGTCGACCGCAACGACTACCACCAGTTCCAGCCGCTCCTGTACCAGGTGGCGAGCTCCCAGCTACCGGCCGAGGACATCGCCCGCCCGCACCGCACGATCTTCCGTGACCTCGAGAGCGTGGAGGTCGTGACGGCCGACGTGACCGGCATCGACCTCGCCGCGCGCCGGCTCGACCTCGCGGACGGCACGACGCTGGAGGGGTCCCACCTCGTCGTCGCCGCGGGGGCCCGGCCCAGCTTCTTCGGGGTGCCCGGTGCCGCGGAGCACGCCTTCCCCCTCTACTCGGTGGCCGACGCCGAGCGGCTGCGGCTGCACCTGCAGGAGCTGATCCAGGAGGCCGGGGCCACGCAGGACGCCCCCACGGCAGGGCTGGTCGACGTCGTCGTCGTGGGCGGCGGTCCCACCGGGGTCGAGACCACCGGTGCGCTGGCCGAGCTGATGCGGGCGCTCCACGAGACCGGTCGGCTCGAGACACCGGGGCGGGTCACGCTCGTCGACCGCGGCCCGAACCTCCTGGGCCAGTTCTCGAGCACGGCACACGAGTACTCGCTCGAACGGCTCACCCGCGCCGGCGCCGACGTGCGTCTCGGCGTCGGGGTCGGGGCCGTGCACCCGACCGGGGTCGAGCTCGACGACGGCACCTCCATCGCGACCCGCACGGTGGTGTGGGGCGGGGGAGAGTCCGCGGCGGCGATCGCGGCGGAAGCCGTGCCCACCGTCGGCCGCGGCGGCCGGATCGACGTCGCGCGCGACCTGTCGGTGCCCGGCGTTCCCGGCGTCTACGCGGTGGGTGACGTCGCCAACATCCCGTCGGGAGACGGCCCGCGCGACGCGGCGTTGCCCCAGCTCGGGTCGGTCGCCCAGCAGTCCGGTCGCTGGGCCGCCGAGAACATCCTGCGTGAGCGCTCGGGCCGGCCCGGGGAGCCCTTCGAGTACAAGGACAAGGGGATCATGGCGATGATCGGCCGCAACGCGGCCGTGGCCGAGGTCGGCCGGCACCGTCACCAGGTCGAGGGCCCGGTCGCGTTCGCTGCCTGGCTCGGGGTGCACGCGTCGCTCCTGAGCGGAGTGCACAGCAGGGTCGACGCCTTCCTCGAGTGGGCGTGGGACTACTTCGAACGCGACCACGCCGCCACCGTCGAGGCGTCGGAGACCCCGCGGCGGCTCGCGTGGGCCGATCACGGGGAGGACGTCCCGCACATCGTCCTGGACCCGGGGCCCGCATCCGGCGCCGACAACACCCGAACCCCCTGAGGGAGAACGACATGTCCGACGACTACGACGTCATCATCGTGGGATCCGGAGCCGGTGGGGGAACCCTCGCGCACCGGCTGGCCCCGTCGGGAAAGCGGGTGCTGCTCCTCGAGCGCGGCGACTGGCTGCCCCGCGAGATCGAGAACTGGGACGCCACCGCGGTCTTCGTCGACAACCGCTACGTCTCTCCCGACACCTGGTACGACAAGGCCGGCAAGGCCTTCCAGCCCCAGGTGCACTACTTCGTCGGTGGCGCGACGAAGTTCTACGGCGCGGCGCTCTACCGCCTGCGCGAGCAGGACTTCGGCAAGCTGAGGCACCACGGAGGCATCTCACCGGCATGGCCCGTGGGGTACGACGTGTTCGAGCCGTACTACACCCAGGCCGAGGCCCTCTACCAGGTGCACGGCATCCGCGGTGAGGACCCCACGGACCCACCCGGCCCGGCGTACCCCCATCCGCCCATCTCGCACGAGCCCCGGATCCAGCAGCTCTTCGACGACCTGGGCCGGGTCGGGCTGCACCCCTTCCACAGCCCCAACGGCATCATGCTCGACGAGGCGAACCCGGCCACGAGCGCGTGCATCCGGTGTGCGACGTGCGACGGCTTCCCGTGCCTCGTGCACGCCAAGTCGGATGCCGATGTGGTCGCGGTGCGTCCGTCCCTGCAGTACGACAACGTGACGCTGCTGCGCAACACGCTGGTCCGCCGTCTCGAGACCGATGCGACCGGGCGCACCGTGACCTCCGTCGTGGCCGAGGTCGACGGCGTCGAGCAGCGGTTCTCGGCGTCGGTGGTCGTGGTGTCGGCCGGTGCGGCGAACTCCGCCAAGCTGCTGCTGGCGAGCGCCGGCGACAAGCACCCGAACGGCCTGGCCAACGGTTCGGACCAGGTGGGGCGGAACTACATGTTCCACAACAGCCGGGCCTTCCTCGCGGTGTCGAAGGAGGAGAATGACACGCGCTTCCAGAAGACCCTCGGCCTCAACGACTGGTATCTGGGCGACGACGACTTCGGGTACCCGATGGGCAACGTCCAGATGGTCGGCAAGTCGTCGGCGCCGATGTACCGCGGCGAGAAGAAGATCGCCGAGCTCGCACCGCTGTTCGCCCTCGGCGAGGTGGCCGAGCACGCCGTCGACTTCTGGCTCTCCAGCGAGGACCTGCCCGACCCCGACAACCGGGTGACGCTGAACGACGCGGGCGAGGTCGTGCTGAGCTACACGCCCAACAACCGCGAGGCGCTCGAGCAGCTGTACCGGAGGGTCAAGCACAACCTCGACCACATGGGCATGCACCCCCACCACCTGGTCCCGCGCGACGTCTACATGAAGAACGACATCCCGGTCGCCGGGTGCGCCCACCAGTCGGGGACCGTCCGCTTCGGCGACGACCCGGCGACCTCGGTGCTCGACGCCGACTGCAAGGCTCACGAGGTCGACAACCTGTACGTGGTCGACACGAGCTTCTTCCCCAGCATCGGGGCGGTGAACCCTGCCCTGACGGCGATCGCGAACGCCCTGCGGGTGGGCGACCACCTGCTGACGCGGCTCGGCTGACCGCCGTGAGCCCGACCGCCGTGCGCCCCCGGTCGGGTGAGCAGCTCGTCATCGCCCACGGCGACCTGCGGGCCGAGATCGCGCAGGTGGGCGCGACCTTGCGCACCTTCGCCGCCGGCGATCACGACGTCGTTGACGGGTTCGGCGCCGACGACCGCTCGAGCGACGGTCGCGGACAGGTGCTCGCGCCGTGGCCGAACCGGCTCAACCACGGTCGGTACCGGTACGGTGGTCACGAGTGCCAGGCGGCGCTCGACGAGCCGAGCCGCCACGACGCCATCCACGGTCTGGTGCGCTGGCTGGAGTGGTCGACCCTCGCGCACGACACGGCCTCGGTGACCCTCGGGTGTGCGCTGTACCCCCAGCCCGGCTACGAGTGGCGGCTCGGCCTGGCGGTCACGTACGCCCTCGGGGACGGTGGTCTGACCGTCTCCCTGGAGGCCACCAACGCCGACACCGAGCGCGCGCCGTTCGGCGCCGGCTTCCACCCTTACCTGGTTCTCGGCCCCGAGTCCGTCGACACGTTGCTGCTCACGGTGCCCGCCACGGCGACGCTGTCGTCGCCGGCCGGCGTGGAGCAACCGGCCATGCTCGATGTGGACGGGACCGTCCGGGACTACCGACGGCCCCGCCGGATCGGGCACGCGAGGCTCGACACCTGCTTCGGCGGCCTGGTGCGGCGCAACGACGGCCTGGCCGTCGCCCGGCTCCAGGACCCCGACGGCAGGTCGGTGGAGCTGTGGGTCGACGACGCCTTCCCTTACCTCATGGTCTACACGGCCGACGAGGTCGAGCGCCCCGGTCGGCGCCGCTCCTCGATCGCTGTCGAGCCGATGAGCTGCCCACCCGACGCCCTCCGCACCGGAACCGACCTGGTCGAGCTCGCTGCGGGGCAGACCTGGCGCGGCACCTGGGGCATCCGACCGGGCCCCGTCCAGCCTTAGGGCCGCGCCTCAGACCACGCCCGCCATCCGCCGGACGGCCTCCTCGAGCACGGCCGGGGAGGTCGCGATGTTGAGCCGGACGAATCCCTGCCCGTTCTCGGGGTCGTAGCGGGGCCCCGAGCCCAGTGCCACCCGACCACGGCGCCGGAGCTCGGCCGCCGGGTCGTCGCCGAGTCCGAGGTCGCGGCAGTCCAGCCAGGCGAGGTAGGTCGCCTCCGGCCTTTGCCAGTGCACCTCGGAAAGGTGCTCGGCGAACAGCCGCCCGAGCAGGTCGAGGTTGCCGGAGAGCTCCTCGCGCAGCCGGGCCAGCCACTCGCGTCCCTCGTCGAGCGCCGCGACGTGGGCGATGGCGCCGATGTGGGACGAGCCGTGCGTGTGCACGTGGTGCAGCCGCTCGAGGTCGGCACGGGCGGCGTCGCCGGCGACGACGAGGGCGGTCTTGAGGCCGGCGAGGTTCCAGCCCTTCGAGGGGGAGAAGACGGCGAACCCCCGCTCGCCCCCGGCCACCGTGAGGAACGGCGTGAATGCCGGAGAGCCCGGCAGCACGAGGGGCGCGTGGATCTCGTCGGACACCACCCGCACCCCGTGCTCGGCCGCCAGCGCCGCGAGCACCTCCAGCTCCTCACGGCGATGCAGGGTGCCCGTGGGGTTCTGCGGGTTGCACAACAGGTACACCGCGTGCTCACCGCGCGCGGTCGCCTCGCGGAACGCCGCCTCCAGGGCGTCCGGGTCGAGCCGGCCCTCCGGGGTCAGGGGTGCATCCACGCGGCGCCGCCCCACCGCCTCGACGAACCCGAAGAAGCTGTCGTAGACGGGGGGCGAGACCACCACGGGACCGCCCTCGTCGGTGAGCAGCCGGATGACCTCGAAGGCCCCGATCATGACGTCGGTGACCACCCGGCCGGCCGACGGGTCGAGCTCCCACCCCCACGTGTCGCGGGCGTAGCGGGCCACGGAGGCGGCGTAGCGCGGTGCCCAGCCGTACCCGGTGTCGCCCCGCTGCACGGCATCGGTGACGGCCCGGACTACGGCCGGGCACGGGGCGGCGTCCATCTCGGCGACCCAGAGGGGGAGCACGTCGGGCGGGTAGGCCACCCACTTCACGCTGGTCCGGTCGCGTCGCAGCTCGGGCTCTCCGGCCCCAAGGATCGGTGTGTCCACCCGTAAACCCTAGGTCGAGCGACCGGGGCGGTCCGAGGGACCGGCCGTGCCACCACCTACGATTCACCCATGCCGGAGGAACGGGAGGCGTCCGCGGTGAGCAGTGACGTGCTCACCGTGCCCAACGTGCTCTCCTCGCTGCGGCTCGTCGGGGTCCCGGTGTTCCTGTGGGCGGTGCTCACCGAGCACGACGCCCTCGCCCTCGTGCTGCTCGCCGCCTCGGGCATCACCGACTGGCTGGACGGCAAGATCGCCCGCCGCTACGGGCTGGAGTCCCGCCTCGGCCAGCTGCTGGACCCGGTGGCCGACCGGCTCTACATCGCCTCGACCCTCTTCGGCCTCGCCTGGCGCGACATCGTCCCGTGGTGGCTCGTCGTCGTCCTCCTCGCCCGTGAGGCGTTCATGGCGGTCGTCGTGCTCGTCGCCAAGCGCCACGGCTGGCTCGGCCTGCCCGTGCACTTCGCCGGCAAGGCGGCCACCTTCAACCTGCTGTACGCCTTCCCGCTGCTGCTGCTCGGCGACGGCGACGGCACGGCCGCGCGAGTGGCCGAGCCGATCGCCTGGGGCTTCGCGTGGTGGGGCGTGGCGCTGTACTGGCTCTCGGGGGTGCTCTACGCCATCCAGCTGCGGCGGCTCCTCGCGACACCGCGGGCGGTACCGGCATGAGCCGACGGCCGGCACCGGAGCGGGCGCCCGACGCCTCGATGACGCTCATCACGACGATGCTGCGCCGTCCGCTCGACCCCGGCTACGCCGCCGCGGCCGAGCGGCGGGAGGCGGCCGGCCAGCCCTCGTCGACGTCGCTGCGCTCACCGCTCCTCGTCGCCGCGACGCTGGTCATCGGCCTGGTCGTGGGCATCTCCGCGTACAACCTCACCACCGCCGACTCGCCCCGGTCGGAGGCCCGCGCGGACCTGATCACGCGGATCGAGGGTCGGCAGGCGGAGGTCGACCGGCTCTCCGCGCAGGCGCAGACGCTGCAGTCGGAGGTGACCTCGCTCGAGTCCGCGGAGCTCGCCACGCAGGGGGAGGCCCAGCGCAGCCGCGACCTCGCCGTCGCCGTGGGCGCCCTTCCCATGCACGGTCCGGGGCTGGTGCTGACCCTCGACGACGCGCCGAACAACGGCGCCGAGGACCCCTCATCGACCGACCAGGCCGACCCGGGCCGCGTCACCTCGCGTGACCTGCAGTACGTCGTCAACTCGCTCTGGGAGGCCGGCGCCGAGGCCGTGAGCGTCAACGACATCCGCCTCACCTCCGTCTCCACCATCCGCTTCGCAGGCTCGGCGATCATCGTCAACTTCCGTCCCCTGACCCGCCCCTACGTGGTCAGGGCCATCGGCGACCCGCGTGAGCTCCCCGCTGCGTTCGCGGACGGCGCCGGCGGCACCTACCTGTCCACCCTGAACTCCAGCTTCGGTGTGCGCTCGGACACCGAGGTCCTCGACGACGTCACCGTGCCCGCCGGGGTGCGCCTCACCACCCGCTACGCCACCAGCAGCGATACTGGCACGGCCACCCCGACGCCAACGTCCACCAGCACCTCGGAGAGCGACTCGTGATCCCCGCCATCGGCCTCGCGCTCGGAATCCTCATCGGCGTGCTGCTCCAGCCGGCCGTGCCCGCGTGGCTGCAGCCCTACCTGCCCATCGCCGTGATCGCGGCGCTGGACGCCGTCTTCGGCGGTGTGCGCGCCATCCTGGACGGGATCTTCAGCGACAAGGTGTTCGTGGTCTCGTTCCTGTCCAACGTGGTCGTGGCGGCGTTCATCGTCTTCCTCGGCGACAAGCTCGGTGTCGGCGCGCAGCTGTCGACCGGTGTCGTCGTCGTGCTCGGGGTGCGGATCTTCTCCAACGTCGCGGCCATCCGGCGGCACCTGTTCGACGCATGAGTGGCACCGATGTCGAGCCGCGGCCACCGCGCGACGCCCGCCACGCCTGGGCCCGGTTGCGTCGCGCCGGTTCGCCCCGTCCCAGCCGGTCCAACCTGCTGGCGGCCCTGCTCGCCGGTGCGCTGGGTTTCGCGATCATCGCCCAGGTGCGCCAGACCTCCATCGAGGGACTCGACAACCTGCGCGAGGACGAGCTCGTCCGGGTCTTCGCCGACGTCGACCAGGACGGCGAGCAGCTCGCCTCGGAGATCAGCAGCCTCCAGGCATCCCTCGACCTCCTGAAGAGCCGCACGACGAGCGACGAGGAGGCGCGCCGTGCCGCCCAGGAGCGCCTCGACTCGCTCGAGATCCTCGCCGGCACCGCTCCGGCCACCGGACCGGGCATCACCTTGACCATCCGCGACCCGCTCGGGCAGGTCAGGGCCCCGATGATCCTCGATGCGGTCGAGGAGCTGCGCAACGCCGGTGCCGAGGCGATGCAGATCGGGGAGGTACGGATTGTCGCCGACACCTGGTTCACGGACACCGACCAGGGCCTCTCGGTCTCTGGGACGGTGCTCTCGCCGCCGTACCGGCTGCTCGCGATCGGCGACGCGAACACGCTCGCCGGCGCCATGGAGATCCCCGGCGGGGTGACCGCCACCGTCCGCCGGGCGGGCGGGGAGGCCGATGTCCAGATCCAGGACGAGGTCGACGTCGACGCGTTGCTGAGCCTCGAGACGCCTCAGTACGCTCAACCCGTCCCCACGTCCACCCCCTGACGGCCCCGGCCGAGATTGGAGCACCATGAGCGACCTCGAGTACCCCGCCGGTCTGCGCTACACCGCCGAGCACGAGTGGGTGCGCCCCGACGGCGACACCGTGCGCATCGGCATCACGTCGTTCGCGCAGGAGGCGCTCGGTGACGTCGTGTACGTGAGCCTGCCGTCCGTGGGGGACGCCGTCACCGCGGGCGACACCTGCGGTGAGGTCGAGTCCACCAAGTCGGTCAGCGACCTCTACGCACCGGTGTCGGGCGAGGTCACGGCGGTCAACGGCGCGCTCGACGCGACCCCCGAGCTGGTCAACAACGACCCGTACGGCGAGGGCTGGATGTACGAGCTGCGGCCGTCCGACGCCGCCGACGTCGACGCCCTCATGGACGCCGACGCCTACACCTCGCAGCTCTCCTGAGGACCCGCCCCACCCAACGGGTGGGAAACGACGGCGCGGTGATCTAACGTGTCACCGCGCAGGGTGTCAGTGGGCGACGAGGGAAGGCGAGGTCCGGATGAGTGACGAGCGCGAGGAGCAGACCTCGGTTCCCGAGCCGACGACGATGCGGTTCAAGGCGGTGGGGAGCACCGAGCAGCAGGAGACCGCGCCCGAGTCCGAGCACGCCCTCACCAAGGCCGACCACGCGACGGTCGAGGCGCTCCGTCCCGGTACCGCTCTCCTCGTCGTCCTCCGTGGCCCGAACACCGGCGCCCGCTTCCTCCTCGACGACGACGAGGTGATGTCGGGTCGCCACCCCGACAGCGACATCTTCCTCGACGACGTCACCGTCTCCCGCAAGCACGCGGTCTTCCGCCGTGGCGGCGGGGTGTTCCGCGTGCAGGACGTCGGCTCGCTCAACGGCACGTACGTCAACCGCGACCTCGTCGACGAGGCGGTGCTCAGCACCGGCGACGAGGTCCAGATCGGCAAGTTCCGGCTCGTCTTCTACGCCGCGGCCGACCAGGCCTGACCGGGCCGCGGGTGGCCGCACCGACCGCCGGCCGTCCCCTGACCGTGGGGGCGGTCGTCCGCGCACTCACCGAGGAGTTCCCGGACGTCACCGTGTCCAAGGTGCGCTTCCTCGAGGCCGAGGGTCTCGTGACGCCCGCGCGCACCGCGTCGGGGTACCGCCAGTTCGCGGAGGCCGACGTCGAGCGGATCCGCTACGTCCTGCGAGCCCAGCGGGACCGCTTCTGGCCGCTACGCGTCATCCGCGAACGGCTCGAGGCGATCGACCGGGGCCTGGACCCCGGTGACGACGACGTCGGTTTCTCGCCCCGACCCGCCGAACCCGCGCCCGACCCCTCTGTTCCCGACGCCACCGCGCTGCTGTCGGGTGCGTCGCTCCGGCTCACCCCCGACGAGCTCGCCACGGCAGCCGGCCTGGCCGCCGCAGACGTCGCCGCCCTCGCCGGACACGGCCTCCTCTCCGCGGAGGCCGACGGTCTCCACGGGGAGGCGGACCTGCGCGTGGCCCGGGCTGCGGCGGGCCTGGCCGCCTTCGGCATCGAGGCCCGGCACCTGCGCACCTTCCGGACCGCGGCCGACCGCGAGGCGGGGCTGGTGGAACAGGCGGTGGGTGGCCGCAGGGGTGCGGCCGCCGACCGCGAGCGGGCCGAGCTCGCGCACCTCTGCCTGAGCCTGCACGCGGCGTTGCTTCGTCGAGGCCTGGGCGACTCCGGCGGCTGACCCTCGGCGCGGTCAGCCGCGCGGGGTACGGTGGGATCGTGAAGGTCCTGGACGTGCTCGGGGTGCGGGTCGAGATGCCCAACAACCAGCCGATCGTCCTCCTGCGGGAGCGCGACGGCGTCCGCTACCTGCCCATCTGGATCGGCGCGGCCGAGGCCACCGCCATCGCCTACGCCCAACAGGGTGTGGTGCCGCCGCGGCCCCTGACCCACGACCTGCTCCGCAACGTCATCGACGAGCTCGGGCACACGCTGACCAGGGTCCGCATCGTGGCCCTCAAGGACGGCGTCTTCCACGCGATGCTCGACCTCGACGGCGGGGCCAGCGACGGCGGCACGGACATCGAGTCGCGCTCCTCGGACGCCATCGCCCTCGCCCTGCGCGCTGGTGCCGACATCGTCGCCGACGAGGCACTGCTCGCCGAGGCCGGTGTCGAGATGGCCGAGAACGAGGACGACGAGGTCGAGAAGTTCAAGGAGTTCCTCGACCACGTGTCGGCCGACGACTTCGACACCGAGACCGACTCCTGAGCAGTCGGGGTAACCAGCCGCTCGGCGGGGGCGGCGACACGCCGGCGACCACAGCGGACCGGGGGTCGTTGACTGTTGTCACACCTGTCTCTACTGTCACACCCGTCACAGCAGTGACGACACGAGTGACGCCGGTGTCATTTACCGGCGTACAGTCGCCCTCACAGGCGAGACCGAGGAGGTAGGCGTGGGCTCCACTGGAGAGGCGCGTCAGCACGGGAAGGCCACCCCCGTGGTGGCCCAGGGCATGCTGTTCGCCGACGACCTGCCCGAGCTGGACGAGGAGGTCGGGTACCGCGGTCCCACGGCCTGCAGCGCGGCCGGCATCACCTACCGGCAGCTCGACTACTGGGCTCGGACCGGGCTCGTGGAGCCCTCCGTGCGTCCGGCCGGCGGGTCCGGCACCCAGCGCCTCTACGGCTTCCGCGACATCCTCGTGCTCAAGGTCGTCAAGCGGCTCCTCGACACGGGGGTCTCACTCCAGCAGATCCGCGGCGCCATCGAGGTGCTGCGTGAGCGCGGCGTCGACGACCTCGCCGGCATCACCCTGATGAGCGACGGCGCGTCCGTCTACGAGTGCACCTCCACGGAGGAGGTCATCGACCTGCTCCAGGGCGGCCAGGGCGTTTTCGGCATCGCCGTCGGCAAGGTCTGGCGCGAGGTGGAGGGCGAGCTCGCCGAGCTGCCCAGCGAGCGGGCCGAGGCCGACGTCCCTGGCGACCCGCGGCCCGGTGACGAGCTCGGCGCCCGTCGCGCCGCCCGCCTGGCCTGACCCACCCCCGGGCGACTCCCGGTACCCGCGGTCCTTGCCGCGGAGTCAGGAGGACCTCGCGGGGTCCGGGCTGCACACCGTCCTGAGTGGGCGGGATCCTCCTGACTCCGCGGCTCGGGGTGGCCGACTTACCGTCCAGGCCTTGGGTTCTTGCTAGATTGGCGCTGCCGCTCACACCGTGCGGGAGAGTCCCCGGCCGTAGCCGGGGCGCCGAAGGGGCAACACTCCCCAGAACCTCTCAGGCGCCAGGGACCGCACGGGACAGGCACCTCTGGAGCGCCGGCACCGGCCGTGACAGAGGGGGAGGACGTCGTCGTCTGCCCGAGAGTGAGCCCCCACGTGACCACCCCAGCCCTTCCCGACTTCGCCGGCCGCCACATCGGTCCACGCGAGTCCGACCTCGACGCGATGCTCGAGGTGGTCGGTCGCCGGTCGCTCGACGACCTCGTGACCACGGCCGTCCCCAGCGCCATCCGCGACGAGGCCGAGCTGACCATCGAGCCGGCCGCCTCGGAGGCCGCCGTCCTCGCCCAGCTGCGTGAGGTAGCCGCCCGCAACCGCGTCGTGGCATCGATGATCGGCCTCGGCTACTACGGCACCGTCATCCCGCCCGTCATCCAGCGCAACGTGCTGGAGAACCCGGCCTGGTACACCGCCTACACGCCGTACCAGCCGGAGATCTCGCAGGGGCGGCTCGAGGCGCTGCTCAACTTCCAGACCGTCGTCAGCGACCTCACCGGGCTGCCGGTCGCCGGGGCCTCGCTCCTCGACGAGGCCACGGCCGCCGCCGAGGCGATGACCCTGATGCGTCGTGGCTCGAAGGTCGCGAGCGGGGCCTGCCTCGTCGTCGACGAGCAGGTGTTCCCGCAGACGCTCGCGGTCATCCGCACCCGGGCCGTCCCACTGGAGATCCCGGTCGTCGTGGCCGACCTCTCGGGCGTGGACGACGCGGACGCCCTGCGCGAGGTCGCGGGCGGTGAGGTGTTCGGAGTGGTCGTGCAGTACCCGGCGATGGACGGGCGCCTGCACGACTTCCGCGGGCTGGCGGAGGCGGCGCACGAGGTCGGTGCGCTGGTCACCGCCGCCGCCGACCTGCTCGCGCTCACCCTGGCCACCCCGCCGGGGGAGTGGGGAGCCGATGTCGCCGTCGGCACCACGCAGCGCTTCGGGGTGCCGATGGCGTCGGGTGGGCCCCACGCCGGGTACATGTCGGTGCGGCCCGGCCTGGAGCGCACGCTCCCCGGCCGGCTGGTCGGGGTCTCGGTGGACGCCGTGGGCGCGCCCGCCTACCGGCTGGCCCTGCAGACCCGTGAGCAGCACATCCGCCGCGAGAAGGCGACGTCGAACATCTGCACCGCGCAGGTGCTCCTCGCCGTGCTGGCCAGCATGTACGCCGTCTACCACGGGCCCGACGGGCTGCGCACCATCGCTCGGCGCACGCACGCCCACGCCCGGGCCCTCAAGGACGCGCTCCGGGCCGGTGGCGTCGAGGTCGCCGACGGACCGTTCTTCGACACCCTGAGCATCCGCGTCCCGGGCCGAGCCGGCTCCGTGGTCGACGCGGCCCTCGCCCGGGGCGTCAACCTCTGGCGGGCGGACGACGACACCGTGCTGGTCAGCTGCGACGAGACCACCGGGACCATCGACCTCGGCCGGGTCTGCCGGGCCCTCGGGGTCACCGCTCCCGACCACGTCGACCTCGTCGACCCCGACTGGGACGACCACCTCGTCCGGACCTCCGCGTACCTGACCCATCCGGTGTTCTCGGCCCACCACTCCGAGACCGCGATGCTGCGCTACCTGAGGCGCCTGGCCGACCGCGACTTCGCCCTCGACCGGGGGATGATCCCGCTCGGCTCGTGCACGATGAAGCTCAACGCGACGGCCGAGATGGTCGCCATCACCTGGCCGGAGTTCGCGCACCTGCACCCGTTCGCCCCGCACGCGCAGACCCGCGGCATCCGCGGCATCGTCGACGAGCTGAGCGGCTGGCTGTGCGACATCACCGGGTACGACGCGGTGTCGCTGCAGCCCAACGCCGGGTCGCAGGGCGAGCTCTCGGGCCTGCTGGCCATCGCGGCCTACCACCGGGCGAACGGGGACGAGGAACGCCGGGTGTGCCTCATCCCGAGCAGCGCGCACGGGACCAACGCCGCGAGCGCGGTGATGGCCGGCATGAAGGTCGTCGTCGTCAAGACCGACCCGGTGAGCGGCAACGTCGACATGGACGACCTCAAGGCCAAGGTCGAGCAGCACCACGACCAGCTCGCGGGGATCATGGTCACCTACCCGTCGACGCACGGGGTCTTCGAGGACACCATCAGCGACCTGTGCGCGATGGTCCACGACGCCGGCGGTCAGGTGTACGTCGACGGGGCGAACCTCAACGCGCTGGTCGGCGTCGCCCGGCCGGGCCGGTTCGGCGCCGACGTCTCGCACCTGAACCTCCACAAGACCTTCGCCATCCCGCACGGCGGCGGTGGCCCGGGCATCGGACCCGTGGCGTGCCGCGAGCACCTGGCTCCCCACCTCCCGAACCACCCCCTGGACCCGCAGGCCGGTCCCGAGAGCGGCATCGGTCCGGTGTCGGCGGCGCCTTACGGCTCGGCCGGCATCCTGCCCATCTCGTGGGCCTACGTGCGGCTCATGGGCGGCGCCGGCCTGCGCCGCGCCACCGAGGTCGCCGTCCTCAACGCGAACTACGTGGCGGCCCGCCTGCGCGAGCACTACCCGGTGCTCTACTCGGGCACCGACGGGCTCGTGGCCCACGAGTGCATCCTCGACCTGCGCGGCATCACCAAGGAGACCGGCGTCACCGTGGACGACGTCGCCAAGCGGCTCATCGACTACGGCTTCCACGCGCCGACGATGTCGTTCCCGGTGGCGGGCACCCTGATGGTGGAGCCCACCGAGAGCGAGGACAAGGGCGAGCTCGACCGGTTCTGCGACGCGATGATCGCCATCCGCGCGGAGATCGACGCCGTCGGGTCGGGTGAGGTCCCGGTCGACGGCAGCGTCCTGCGCCACGCGCCGCACACCGCCGAGTCGCTGGCAGGGGAGTGGGACCACCCCTACGACCGGATGCTGGCCGCCTACCCCGCCGGGGTGGAGCCCACGGCCAAGTACTGGCCGCCGGTGCGCCGTATCGACGGGGCCTACGGCGACCGCCACCTCGTCTGCTCCTGCCCGGCGCCCGAGGCGTTCGAGGAGGACGGCGCGCAGTAGGCGCTCAGGCGGCGGACGACGCCCCCGCACCGGTCCGCACCTCGACGGTGCTGCCGGTGGCGGACTTGTGGACGACCGCCTGGTACGGGATGCGGTGCCGGAGGTCGGCGACGTGGCTGACGACCCCGACGGCCCGCCCGCCCTCACGCAGGCCGTCGAGCACGGTGAGTACCTGCTCGAGGCTGTCCTCGTCGAGGCTGCCGAACCCCTCGTCGACGATGAGGGTGCCGAGGTCGAGGCCGCCCGACTCCTCGCGCACGGCGTCGGCGAGCCCCAGCGCCAGGGCGAGCGAGGCCATGAACGACTCGCCACCGGACAGCGTGGCGGTGTCGCGGGTGCGGCCGGTCCACTGGTCGAGGACCCGCAGCCCCAGGCCCGAACGGGCTCCGCGGGCGGCGCGGTCGTCGGTGTGCTCGAGGAGGTAGCGGCCGGCGCCCATGACCCGCAGCCGCTCGTTGGCGAGCACGGCCACCTTCTCGAGGCGGGCGGCGAGGACGAACGAGGTGAGCCGCATCCGCAGGGTGTTGTCGCCTCCGGTGCCGGCCATGGCGTCGGCCAGCTCGCGCACCCGGGCGTAGCGTTCGGCGAGGCCGACGACGTCGGCGGCGGCGGCGGCCAGGGTGGGACGCAGCCTGGCCACGGCCTGGGCGGTGCGCTCGACCGTGTCCTGGCCGCGCTCGGCGCTGCGTACCGCGGTACGGGCGGCGCGAGCGGCGGCGTCGAGGGCGTCGAGGTCGGGTGCCTCGCCCTCGAGGGCCGCGAGCACCGTGGGATCGGCGAGCACGGCACCGCAGGCGTCGGTCTCGCGCACGTGCGCGGTGACGGCCTCGCGCAGCGTGGCGACCTCGGCATCGGGACGGCGGGCCGCTCGGACCGCGGCGACGTCGTCGAACCCGGCCGACGTCACGGCAGCGTCGAGGTCGGCCCGAGCGGTCGCGCGCCGGGCGTGCGCCGCGTCGAGGTCCGCCCGACCGGCCATCAGGGCGTCGGCTGCGTCGGTGACGAGGTCGTGGGCGGCCGGGTCGGTGGACCCGCACGGGCACCTGGCGTGGAGGTCGAGCGCGGCCGAGAGCGCGTCGGCCACGGACACCGCCTGTGCGTCGAGCTCGTCGACCCGTTCGCCCAGGGCCTGGGCCCGGGTGTCGAGCCGGGTGCGTGCGGCGCCGAGGACGTCGGTCCGCTCGCGCAGGCTCTGCAGCGCGTGCTGGGCGCCCTCGTGGGCGGTGGCGGCCGCCGTGGCCGCCGTGAGCGCCTCCTGCGCGGCCGTGAGCTCGGCCTCGAGCAGCGGTCGCTCGACACCGTCGAGGCCGGCCAGGCGGGTCTGGACGGCCGCGAGAAGCCGGGTCTCCTCGGCCTGGAGGTGCGCCAGATCGGCGCGAGCGGTACCGACACGGGCCTCTGCGGCCGCCAGGTGCTCGTCCGTGACGCGTTCGGCGGACACCGCCGTCGCCGGGTGCTCGGCGCTGCCGCACACCGGGCACGGATCGCCCGGGGCCAGGCACTCGGCCAGCGTCGCCGCCATGCCGTCCAGGCGGGCCTGCATCAGGGCGTCCAGCGACCGCTGGGCGTCGAGCAGCACATCGTGGGCCGTGACCAGGGCGGGTGCGAGGGCCTCCCGGGCCGCGCGGTCGGTGTCGGCGGCGTCGAGGAGGGCCAGCCGCTCGCTCGCACCACGCAGCCGGAGCCGGCGTTCGGCGACCTCGCCGGCCAGGGCCGCCAGCTCGTCCGATGCGCGGGTCCGGGCCTCGAGCTGCGCGACCGCCTTCTCCCAGTCCTCCGTCGTGGCGGCGAGCCGGGTTGTCGTCGCGGCGAGCTCTTCGGCGACCTGCACGGCCTCGCGGGCCGTGCTCCGGGCCGACTCACCCCGACGAGCGAGCTCGGCCGCGGTGTCGTCGAGCGCGTGCACCCGCTCGGCGAGGGCACGGTCCTCGACGTCGTCGGTGGCGACCCCGAGCGCCGCCACCGAGTCAGCCCGGTGGGCCTCCCGGTCGGCGCAGCGGGCGACGTCGGCCTCGGCCCGCTCGAGCGCGACGAGGTGCCCGCTGACCGTGGCGGCCCGCTCGGCCGCAGCCACGGTGGCCTCGCGGGCCTCGTGGGCGTCCTGCTCCGCCGCCAGGGCGGCGGCACGGACCCGCGCCTGAAGCCCGCGGGCCCGGGCGGCGTCGAGGGCCTTCCCCTCGGCGAGGGAGGCCTGGGCCACCTGCTCTGCGCCGGTGGCGGCGTCGGTGTCGGCCATGGCGGCGGTCAGCCGGGCGGCGAGCCGTCCGGAGAGCGCCTCGAGCCGGTCCGGAAGCGCGTCGACGGGGACGTCGGCCAGGGGCACCGGGTCCTCGGTCTCCGGCTCGGCTCCCACGGCGCCGAGGTCGGCCAGGGCGTCCTCGAGGCGGACGAGTCCGGTGGTGAGCCCGGCGCGGGCGGTGTCGAGGCGGCCGGACAGGTCGCGCCGGTGCTCGGCGAGCCAGTCCTCCACATCGCGGTAGACGTCGATGTCGAAGAGCCGCTCGAGGACCTCTCGCCGCTCCTCGGGGGTGGCGCGAAGGAAGGCGGCGAAGTCACCCTGGGGCAGGAGCACGACCTTGGCGAACTGGGACAGCCCCATGCCGAGGACGTCGAGGACGACGTCGGCGACCTCGTCGTTGCGGGTGCTCAGGGTGCTCCACCTCGCGCCCGAGTGCTCCTCCAGCACCACGCGTGCCTGCTCGCGCGTGGTGCCGGTGCCGCGGCGCTTGGGCCGCTGCCACTCCGGGGACCGGGTGATGCGCAGCCGCCGGGCGCCGACGGTGATGTCGAGGACGACCTCGGGCACCGCCTGCGGCGCGGCGTGGTCGCTGCGCAGACCCTGCTTTCGGCGGGCGCCGGGGACGTCGCCGTAGAGGGCGAAGCAGACCGCGTCGAGGAGGCTGGTCTTGCCCGAGCCCGTGGGTCCGTGCACGAGGAAGAGCCCACCGGCGCTCAGCTCGTCGACGTCGAGGGCGACCCGCTCGGCGAACGGACCGAACGCCTCCGCCTCGAGGTGGTGGATCCTCACGCGGCCCCCGCCCCCGGTGTGGTGCCGGCCGCGACGCCCTCGTCGTCGGCGAGGCCGCGGGCCACGCGGGCGGCGCCGACCGCCTCGACGAGCAGCTCTCGCTCGTCGTCGGTGGCCGGGCGGCCCCCGCGCACGTGGCCGAGGAAGTCACAGCACACGTCGACCTCGGCGCGGGCCTCGAGCCGGGTGCTGTACGGGCGCAGCGGTACCTGCGTCCCCTCGGGGTCGAAGCGCAGCTCGAGCGTGTGCGGGAAGCGCCGTTGCACCTGCTCCATCGCACCCAGCGGCCGGACCGGGTCGGTCAGCGTGACCTGGCACCACGCGGACTCGGCCGCCGTGTGCCGGGGGTCGACCAGGAGCTCGTCCAGGGAGCCGCGCAGCACGGCGAGCCGCCGCCCAACCGGGCCGTCGACCTCCTCGACCACCGGCACCGCACCGGACAGGTCGACGAGCAGGGCGCCCTTGGTGTGCCCGTGCTCGCTGAACGACATCGCCACGGGGGAGCCGCTGTAGCGGATGCCGTCGGCGACCTCCTGCCGGCCGTGCAGGTGGCCCAGCGCCGTGTAGTCGACCCCGGCGAAGACGTCGGCGGGCACGACCGCCACCCCGCCCACGGCGATGTCGCGCTCGGAGTCGCTCGTGGCACCGCCGGCCACGAAGGCATGCGCCATGACGACGGTGCGCCCGAGGCGGTCGGCGGCTCGCACCCGCTCCATGGCGGCCCGGAGCACCGCCGTGTGGGTTCGGGCGGTGGCCCCCAGCGGCTCCGCGACGACGGCGGGCTCGAGGTATGGCAGCGCGTGGACCGCGACGTCGCCGAGGACCACCGGGCGCCCGATGTCGGCGACGGAGGTGCGCACGTGCACCCCGGCCCGCTCGAGGAGCCCGGACGCGAAGCCCAGCCGGATGGCGCTGTCGTGGTTGCCACTGGAGAGGACGACCTGGGCCCCGGTGTCGACCAGCCGCTCGAGGGTCTGTGACAGCAGCTCGACGGTGTCGGGGGAGGGGAGGGCGCGGTCGTAGACGTCCCCGCTGACCAGCACGGCGTCGACCGCCTCGTCGCGCACGATCTCGACGAGGTGGTCGAGGTAGGCGGCCTGGGCACCGAGCAGGCCGACCTGGTGGAACGAGCGCCCCAGGTGCCAGTCGGAGGTGTGCATCAACCGCATGCCGTCCACGCTAGGAGAGGGGTGCGACAGATCCCGGGACCGAAACGCAGCGAGAGGTTACATCGCAGGTCGGCACGTGGTTGGGTGAACCATGGGCACGGAGGTCAACTCACAGAGCTACACCCGCGAGGAGCGCCAGCGCTACCGCGAGAAGGTGCGCCAGGACCTCGACGTCTTCGAGCGCATGCTCAACACGAGCAGCTTCGAGTTCGACCGCCCCATGACCGGCCTCGAGATCGAGCTCAACCTCGTCGACGCCGACCAGCAGCCGCACTTCCACAACGCCAAGGTCCTCGAGGCGATCGCCGACCCCGGCTACCAGACCGAGCTGGCGCAGTACAACATCGAGCTCAACGTGCCGCCCCGCCCCCTCCCCGGTGACAGCGCCCTCGAGCTCGAGCACGAGCTGCGCGAGAGCCTCAACGCCGCCGACCGCGCCGCCCGCGAGGTGGGCTCGAAGATCGTCGCCATCGGCATCCTCCCGACGATCATGCCCGAGCACTACGAGGGCGAGTGGATCAGCCGCAACAACCGCTACACGGCCCTCAACGACTCGATCTTCGTGGCCCGCGGCGAGGACATCTACCTCGACATGGAGGGACCCACCGGCGAGCGCGTGGCCACGTACTGCGACTCGATCGCGCCGGAGTCCGCCTGCACGTCGGTGCAGCTGCACCTGCAGGTGGCACCCGCCTCGTTCGCCGACCACTGGAACGCGGCTCAGGCGCTCTCGGCGCCGCAGGTGGCCCTGGCGGCCAACAGCCCCTTCTTCTTCGGCCGCCGGCTGCACGCAGAGACCAGGATCGACCTGTTCAAGCAGGCGACCGACACCCGTCCGGTCGAGCTGAAGAACCAGGGCGTACGGCCCCGGGTCTTCTTCGGCGAGCGGTGGATCACCTCGATCTTCGACCTGTTCGAGGAGAACGTCAGGTACTTCCCGACCCTGCTCGCCGAGGTCACCGACGAGGACCCGATGGCCAAGCTGGAGTCCGGGGTGGCTCCCGACCTCGCCGAGCTGCGCCTGCACAACGGCACCGTCTACCGCTGGAACCGG
Source organism: uncultured Actinomycetota bacterium (assembly GCA_963726295.1). Classification (GTDB taxonomy): domain Bacteria; phylum Actinomycetota; class Actinomycetes; order Actinomycetales; family Dermatophilaceae; genus DASSQJ01. Next base: position 457,915 of record CAVSBW010000012.1, on the reverse strand, counting down.
CCGATCTACGACACCGTCGGGGGCACACCGCATCTGCGGGTCGAGAACCGCGTGCTCCCGGCCGGTCCGACGATCGTCGACGTGCTGGCCAACGCTGCCTTCTACTACGGCACCATCCGCGTGCTCGCGCACGAGGACCGCCCCGTGTGGACGAAGATGAGCTTCGCCGCCTGCGAGGAGAACTTCCGCCGGGCCGCCCGCGACGGCATCGAGGCCCGGCTGTACTGGCCCGGGTTCGGCGAGGTGTCAGCGGACGAGCTCGTGCTGCGCCACCTGCTGCCGATGGCCCACGAGGGGCTGCGCAGCTGGGGGGTCTCCGACGCCGTCCGCGAGCGCTACCTCGGCGTCATCGAGGCTCGCGCGAGGACCGGCATCAACGGCGCCGAGTGGCAGACCCGCGCCGTGGCCCGGTTCGAGGAGGACGGCCTGGAGCGCCGCGAGGCGCTCCGGCGGATGCTGGCGCTCTACACCGAGCACATGGACGGCAACGAGCCGGTGCACACCTGGCCGCTGCCGTAGCCCGGTCAGGGCGTCGGCGGGGTGTTCCACGCGTCGACCGCGGGGACCCCGTGCTCCTCGGTGAGCACGGACAGGGTGGCCGGGTGCAACAGGAGGTGCGCCCCGAAGCGGGGCTCCTGCCGCAGCCGGGTCGCCGCGAGGATGCGTAGCAGGTGACCGTGGGCGACGAGCACGACGTCGCCGCGGGTGAGCGGCTCCTCGATGCGCCGCAGGACCCTCGAGGCGCGCGCGGCGACCTCCTCGACCGTCTCACCCGGTGTCCGACCCGGGACCACGCCGTCGTCGAACACCGTCCACCCCGGGTCGCCACGCGACTCCCGGACCTGCGGGGTGGTGATGCCCTCGTAGCCGCCGTAGTCCCACTCCACGAGGTCGTCGTCGAGCGTGGGGTCGAGCCCCGCGAGCTCCGCGGTGCGGCGCGCCCGTCGCATTGGGGACGACAGTGCCAGGACGACGTCGAGGGCCGCCAGGGCCGGCGCCAGGGAACGGGCCTGCGCCTCACCGCGCTCCGTGAGAGGCACGTCGGTGCGCCCGGTGTGGCGCCCGGCGCTCGACCACTCGGTCTCGCCGTGGCGCACGAGGACTAGTCGTCCGGTGGGGGAGCGGGACACGCTGCTCATGCTGTCAGGTCGTCTGGGACGATGGGCGTGTGCCGACCCACGTCACCCCGACCTGGCTCGGCATCGACGCCGTGCGAGCGGTCGACGAGAGATGGGGAGAACGATGGCCCAGGAGCACATCGGCGGAACCGGTACCGGGCACCGGAGCGTGTCGCTGACCCGCATCGAGAAGGGCCTCTACGAGGTCCGGAACAGTCGCGGCGGCGTCATCCGGTGCGGTGGCGGAGGTGATACCGAGGACTTCACCCCGGTGGAGCTCTTCCTCACCGCGATGGCCGCCTGCGGCGGCTCCGACGTCGACTGGATGACCAGCCGGCTGGCCGAGCCCGAGGTGTACGAGCTCGTCGCCCAGGGAGTGAAGACCAAGGACGACGGCGGCAACTACCTCGAGGACATCCTCGTCACCCTCCGGGCCCGCTTCCCCGAGGGACCGGACGGTGACAAGGCCCGTGAACGACTTCCCAGCGCGATGGCCCGCAGCCACGACCGCCTGTGCACCGTGACCCAGACCGTCACCCGCGGCACGCCGGTGGAGGTCAGGCTCGAGAATGCCTGAGCCAGCGGCCTCAGGACCGACACCGAGCCCCCGAGCGACCGCGGGAGTGGCTACGGTGAGGACGACCCGACCGGCCACCCAGGAGGATCCCACCATGGCTCTCGACTCGACCGCATCCACGCACTGGGAGGGTGACCTCTTCTCCGGAAGCGGCACCACGAGCCTGGACTCCGGCGCCGCCGGTCCGCTCGCCGTCACGTGGAAGGCCCGGTCCGAGGAGCACGGCGGCACCACGAGCCCCGAGGAGCTCATCGCGGCCGCCCACGCCAGCTGCTACTCCATGGCGCTCTCGAACGAGCTGGCCAAGGACGGAACGCCGCCGGCCTCCCTCGACGTCACCGCCACCGCGACGTTCGTGCCCGGCACCGGCATCACCGGGATGGTGCTGCGCCTCACCGCGGACGTGCCCGGGCTGGACGAGGACGGCCTGCGCGCCAAGGCCGAGGCCGCCAGGGAGGGCTGCCCCGTGTCGCAGGCGCTGAAGGGCAACGTGCCCATCACGCTCGAGCTGGGCTGACCCCGGCGGTATCGGACGACGGCCTCGCGCCTCCTCCTCTGCGGAAGGAGCTCGTCATGACGGCGACACGCGAACCGGACCCCGCCCTGGGCGCGGTCAAGACCTACCGCTACCTGCGGATCGCCCTTGCGTCCCTCGTCGTCCTGCTCTTCGCCTCGGTCATCCTCGAGGTGGTCGCCACCGACCCCACGTGCGTCCAGGGCTCGATCAGCGCGTACTACTACACGCCGGTCCGCGCGGTCTTCGTCGGTGTGCTGGTGACCATGGGCATCTGCCTCATCGCACTCAAGGGCAGCACGGAGCTCGAGGACGTGCTGTTGAACCTGGCCGGGATGCTCGCTCCCGGGGTGGCCTTCGTCCCGACGCCCGACCCGGGGACGTGCCGCTCGGTCGACCTGGTCTTCGGTGACACCGCCGCAGCGGTCGCCAACAACATGCAGGCCCTGTTCGTCGCCGGACTCGTGGTCGCCGGCGTCGTCGCCGTCATCGCCCGCGAGGAGGCGGGCCGGGACGGCCTCGGAGCGTGGGAGAAGCGGGGGATCGCGGTCACCGGCACGCTCCTCGTGGGCGGCGCGATCTGGTTCTACGCCGCGCGCGAGTCCTTCCTCGCGCACGCCCACTCGTTCGCGGCCATCCCGATGTTCCTCGCGCTCATCGCCGTCGTGTGGGTGAACGCCCGCCACGTCAGGATGACGGTGGCCGACGGCACGATGCCCGCCGTGGAGTCGAGGTTCGTCCCGGTGTACCAGGGCATCGCCTGGGGGATGCTCGCCGCGCTGGCCGGCACGGTGCTCGTCGCCCTCGTCACCGGCGGGTCGTGGGTCGTCCTGGCCGTGGAGGTCGTCCTGCTCGTCCTCTTCGGGGCCTTCTGGGTGATCCAGACGGTGGAGCTGTGGTCGCGCGGGTTGCGTCCGCCGCCGGCGCCGTGACCGCCCGGGCCCCGGGAGGCGCCGGGGCCATCGTCCACGTCGTGTTCGACGTGGGCCGCACCCTCATCCACTGGGACCCCGAGCTGCCCTACCTGCGCCTCCTGCCCGATGCCCGGGAGCGCGCCTGGTTCCTGTCCGAGGTGTGCGGGCCGGAGTGGATCCGTGAGCAGGACCGTGGCCGCCCGTGGCGTGAGGGGGAGGACCTGCTCGTCGCGCGCTACCCGCAGCACGAGGCCCTCATCCGGGCGTACCGGCGGGTGTGGCCCGAGATGGTGCCGCACGCCGTCCCCGGATCGGTCGAGGTGCTGCGCGGCCTCGTGGAGGGCGGGATCGACGTCACCCTCCTCACGAACTTCGCCGCCGACACCTTCGCCGAGGCCTGCCGGATGCACCCGTACCTCGGCCTCGCCCGGGGGGCCACCGTGTCCGGGGAGGTGGGGGTGCTCAAGCCCGAGGCGGAGGCCTACCGCCTGCACGCCGAGGGGTTCGCGCTCGACCCGTCGCGCACGGTGCTCGTCGACGACACCGAGGAGAACCTGACGGGCGCCCAGGCCGCGGGGTGGGACGCCGTACGGTTCGTCGACGCCGCCACGATGCGCGCCGACCTCGCCGAACGTGGGCTCCCCGCCTAGGGTGTGGTGATGGCGCGCTACCTGGACGTCCACCCGGTGGATCCGCAGCCCAGGTCCGTGCTGCAGACGGTGGAGGTGCTGCGCGAGGGCGGCCTCGTCGCCTACCCCACCGACTCCGGCTACGCGCTCGGCGCGATGATGGGCAACCAGGGGGCCAAGGAGCGCATCCGCGACATCCGGCGGCTCGACGACAAGCACCACTACACGCTGGTCTGCCGCGACTTCGCCCAGCTCGGGCAGCTCGTCCACGTCGACAACCACGTCTTCCGCGCGGTCAAGTCCGCCACCCCCGGGCCGTACACGTTCATCCTGCCGGCGACCCACGAGGTGCCACGGCGGCTGCTGCACCCGAAGAAGCGCACCGTCGGGGTGCGGATCCCCGAGCACGCCGTGGTGCGTGCCCTGCTCGCCGAGCTGGGCGAGCCGCTGCTCTCCTCGACGCTGATCATGCCCGGTGAGACCGACCCGATGACCGACGGCTGGCAGGTGAAGGAGGCCCTCGACCACGTCGTCGACGTGGTGGTCGACTCGGGGGAGTGCGGCGACGAGCCGACGACGGTGGTCGACTTCACGAGCGACCCGGCGGGTGAGGTCACCCGCCACGGAGCAGGCGCCTGGCCGATCCGGTAGGAACCTGCCGACCGCCGGCGACGGGCCTGGAGACCGGAGTGCCCCGGCCCCGGGCCTCCGTCCGGGACCGGGGCCTTTCCCCCGGCCGCCCACGCGGCCCTCGGCACGAGGAGGATGCGCCGGCCATCTCAGGGAAGATGTGCGGCGCCGGCGTGCCGTCGGAGCCGTCAGGGCCACCTGCATCCACGGTAGGCGCCAGCGGGTAACGGCCGGGCCATCCGGCGGTCAGGGCTGGGTAAGAGTTGGGTCAGTGCCGCGGAGGACCTCCAGGACCCGCGCGTCGATGCCGTCGCCGGTGCGCCGGTTCTCGAGGTTGGCCTCACCCATCCACGCCTCCAGCGCAGCCGCAGTGTCGGGACCGTCGTGACCCAGCGCGCCGAGCCGCTCGGCCACCTCCTCGCGCAGCTCCCCTCGGAGCGGACGGACGTCCTCGGGGGTGCCGAAGTACAGCGTGGACAACGACAGCAGCCGGGCGAGCTCACGCGGAGCCTGTGGGTGGTCGTCAACGCGCAGGTCGGCGAGCACCCCGCTCGCGTCGTAGCCCGCCCCGGGCTGCCGCACGAGGAGGGCGGCACTCTGCCGGCCGCGGGAGTCGCCGCCGGCCTCGTCGCCGGCGAGCAGCACGGCGACCAGCCGGGCGTCGAGGCGGGTCCCCACGCCGTCCTGCCACGCCCGCTGCATCGCCTCGACGACCCCGGGGCCGGTGAGGATGTTGCCCTGCACGGCGTAGGCGCTGTGGTCGTCACCACCGGCCACACCTCCCGCCCAGTCGAGGCATCGCGACCCGGTGTGGGTGGCCGCGCCGTCCGCGCCGACCACGCCCACCTGCCGGTGATCGCGGCCGTCGTCGCCGACCACGGCCGCCTCCAGCGCGGCTCGGGCGGTCGCCCCGCGGGCCAGCCCGGAGAGCACCTCCTCGAGGTAGCCGACTCGCGCCATGGCCTGCGTGGCCACGGCGCCGACACCGGGTCGGACCCCGGGGACCACCGAGCCCACGGCCAGGAACCTGCTGGCCACGGCCACGCCCCAGGCGTCGCCGTCGCGGGCCGCGATCGAGAAGGTCATGTGGCGACCCTAGGGTCAGACGACGTCGAAGAGCTCGGTGTGGATCCGGGTCGACGGTATTCCGCGGTCGCTCACGATCCGGGTGGCGGCGGCCACCATCGGGCCGGGCCCGCAGACGAAGACGTCGATGGTCCGTCGAGCCCGGCGACGGGGCAGCGCCCGCTCCAGGACGTCCTCGGTCAGCCGTCCCACCTCACCGTCCCAGTCCTGCGGGGGCTCCTCCAGGATCTCGACGACGCGCAGGTCGAGGACCTCCTGCAGGTGCTCGCCGTCGGTCCGGTGTAACAGCTCGTCTGCGGTACGGCCGGCCACGACGAGCAGGACGGGTCGGCGGTCGCCTCGCGCGGCGAGGGTCCGGAGCATGCTGAGCATCGGGGTGATCCCGACCCCACCGGCGATGAGGACGAACTCGTCGGAGGAGAGGCCGTCCAGGGTGAAGGAGCCGTGAGGACCGTCGAGGAAGACCCGGCGACCGGGACGGAGCCCGGCCACGAGCTCGCTGAAGTCGCCGATGCCCTTGATCATGAACTCCTTGCGCCACGGCTCCGTGGCGGGGGAGGAGATGGTGAACGGGTGCTCCTCGAAGACGAACGGCGACGTGCCGATCTTCAGCCACACGAACTGGCCGGGACGGAACTGCACCCCACGGTGACCGGTGGCGTGCAGCACGAGGGTGACCGCAGTCGGCGACGCCCGGCGGACCTGGTCCACGACGTTGCGGTGGCGGTAGGAACGCAGCGGGCGCCAGACCCAGCGGTGGGCCAGGGCGGCGAGCATCAGCAGCGCGAGGCCGACGAACCAGGCCCGTGACTCGGGGAAGCGGGTGAGGTCCTGGAGCCAGAGGATGTGCAGCGCGGTGGCGAGCAGGGCGATGTTGGCGAGCACGACGTGGCCCAGCCGCCAGCCCTCGTAGCGAGGGCGCCGCCGCCGTCGCAGGATCCCGAGGACCGCGAGCAGGAGGAGCGCGAGCGTCGCGACGCTGGCCGCCCAGACCCGTGCCGGCGCGGAGCGCAGGTCCAGCACCGACGGACCGATCTCGGGGCGGAGGACCACCGCGAACACGTGCAGGAGGACGAGGGCGACCGCGCCGAGGGCGAGGGCCCGGTGGTTGCGCAGCAGCCGCTCGACCCCCAGGTAGCCGGTCAGCGGCCGGAAGCGGCTCGGGAGGAGGTAGGCGAGGACGAGGAGGGAGGCGGCGCCCAGGGCGGCGACCAGGGAGGTGACACGCCACCCGTCGTCGTGCACCCACCAGGGGGTCTGCCACAGCAGCCCCACGGGCACCGCCACGCCGACCGCCACGAGGACGGTCCAGACCGCGGGTGCCATCCGGCGGCGCGCGGCACCGCCGCCCGCCCGGCGGACCGGCCCCCGACCGGGATCGAGGTCCACACGCGACTCCTTCACGCGCTCGAGGTGCCCCTCGACGCTACGACCTCGCCGGTGTCACAACGTCAACGCAGGGTCAAGGGATCATCAAGGGCGAGGCGTCCGATGCGAGTCGCGCTCGAGCAGGAGGAGGACCTCGACGTGCCGGGTCTGCGGGAACATGTCCGCGACCCGCACCTGGGCAACCCGCCACGACGGCATCGCCGCGAGGTCCCGAACCAGGGACTCCGGGTTGCAGCTGGAGTACACCAGGTGCGTGGCGGGCGAGTGGTCGAGCCGGGCGGCGAGGACGGGGCCGATGCCGCGCCGCGGCGGGTTGACGACGACCAGGTCGGGGGAGTGGACCGAGAGGTCGGTGGTGGCGTCGCCGACGACCACGTCGACACCGCCACCCGAGCGGTTGCCGGGGAGTGCCACCGACGCGCAGGCCGCGGCCACGGCCTCGGCCGAGGTCTCGACCCCGGTGACGTGCCGGCCCGCAGCGGCCAGGTGCAGCGCGAACCCGCCGACCCCGCAGTAGAGGTCGAGGACCTCCGTCGCCGCCGCGAGCCCGGCCCACCTGCGGGCCTGCGCGTACACCGCCGTCGCGACCCGCGTGTTGGTCTGGAAGAAGGCACGCGGTCCGAGGAGCAGGGTGACCTCGCCGAGGCGCATCGGCAGCAGCGTCTCCTCGGTGAGCGGCACCTCGAGGTCGCCCTCCAGCACCGCCTTGTGCTCCGGCAGGACGTTGGCCGTGACCACGCGGGCCGCGGGGAGCACCGCGCGCAGGTCCGCCAGCGCCGACCGCAAGCGTTCGACCGCGGGCTCCGAGCGCACGACGAACCGCACGAGGTGTTCGCCGTCGGGGGAGTGGGTGACGATGACGTGCTTGAGCTCGCCGCGGCGAGCCGGCACGTCGTAGGGCTCGAGCCCGAGGCGAGAGAGGAAGCCGTGGAGGGGGTCGAAGGTGGCCGCCAGGCCCGGCTCGTAGAGGCCACAGCGTCGCAGGTCCTGACCGCGGCCGCCCCGGTCGAGGATGCCGAGGGTCGGGTTGCGGGCCGAGCCTCCCACGACGAGCTTGGCCTTGTTCCGGAAGTGCGACTCCGGGCTCGTGACCGGGTCCAGCCAGGTGCTGCCGGCCGCGTGGGCACCGAGGGTGGCGCGCACGCCCGCGACCTTGTCGGCGAGCTGAGTCCGGTACGGCGCACCCATCAGGCTGCACGAGCGGCACCGCCCGGCGTCGAAGTAGTCGCACTGCATCGCCGCTCAGGCTACGGCTGGGGCCTTGTACCGGCCGGTAGACCCATCCGACACGTGGTTGTTGCAGACACGCAACCTCCGGGGGCGTGACCTATCGGGGGTATCCCCCATAGGGTGCTGGACCATGAACACGCGTCGAACCATCACGATCCTGGCCACGACGGCCCTGGCCCTCACCGCCACTGCCTGCGCCACCGAGACCACCACGAGCGACAGCGGTGCCAACCTCATCAGCGCCGGCAAGCTCACCGTCTGCACGTCGCTGCCCTACGAGCCGTTCGAGTTCGAGGAGGGCAACGAGATCGTCGGATTCGACATTGACCTGATGAAGAAGGTCGCCGAGGCCAACAACCTGGAGATGGCGATCGTCGTCACCGGCTTCGAGGGCATCCAGTCCGGCCAGGCCCTGAACTCCGGCAAGTGCGACATCGCCGCGGCCGGCATGACCATCACCGACGAGCGTGCCAAGGCCATCGACTTCACCGACCCCTACTTCGACGCGACCCAGGCGCTGCTCACCAAGGACGAGAGCCTGGACTCGCTCGAGGCGCTCGACGGCAAGACGCTCGGCACCATGACCGGCACCACCGGTGAGAAGTACGCCAACGAGAACGCCCCCAAGGGCGTGACGCTCAAGGCCTTCGAGAACCTCGGCCTGCAGACCTCCGCGGTCAAGAGCGGCCAGATCGACGCGATCATCCAGGACAACGGCCCGCTCCTCGACTACGCCAAGAAGAACCCTGACACCTTCGTGACCGCGGAGTTCGACACCGGCGAGCAGTATGGCTTCGCGGTGAAGAAGGACAGCAACGCCGAGCTGCTGGCGTCCGCGAACAAGGCGATCGCCGACGCCAAGAACGACGGCAGCTACGACGAGATCTACACCACGTGGTTCGGCCAGGCTCCGGACAAGGGCTGACACCTGACACTGCGCCAGACCCTCCGTCCCGCCTGACCAGAGGAGCCAGAGATGGCGATGTCCCCGCGCCGCCGATCGCAGCTGTCCCGCCAGATCCAGTACGGCCTGCTCGCGGTCATCCTCCTGTTCATCGTCTTCACGGCGGACTGGAGCACCCTGCGGGAGCAGTTCTTCAACGGTGAGATCCTGCCGGAGCTGTTCCCGACGATCTTCACGACGGCGCTGAAGAACACCGTCCTCTACACGACGTGTGCGTTCGCCTTCGGCCTCGTCCTGGGCCTCATCCTGGCGCTGATGCGGCTGTCGTCGGTCGGTCCGTACCGGTGGCTCGCGACGGGCTTCATCGAGTTCTTCCGCGGTGTCCCGGCGCTGATCGTCTTCATCGGCTTCTACTACGGCCTCCCCGTTGCGTTCCCCGGGCGCGTGCTGCCCGGGGGCACGCTCGGGGTGGTCACGGTGGCGCTCGGCCTCGTCGGTGCCGCCTACATGGCGGAGACGATCCGGGCCGGCATCCAGGCGGTGCCGAAGGGCCAGATGGAGGCGGCCCGCTCGCTGGGCATGAAGCACAACCGGGCGATGCTCTCGATCGTCATCCCCCAGGCGTTCCGGATCATCCTGCCGCCGTTGACCAACGAGCTGATCCTCCTCACGAAGGACTCCTCGCTGGTCTACGTCATCGGGCTGAGCCTGGCCGACAGCGAGCTCACCGACTTCGGCCGGCGCAACCTGTCGCAGTACGTCAACCTCACGCCGCTGTTCGCCGTGGCGCTGAGCTACCTCATCATCACCGTCCCGCTCTCCATCGTCGTCAGGCGCATGGAAGCCCGAGCCGACAAGGCCCGCTGATGTCCGAGATCCACGTCGACAAGGACGCCCCCGCGATCGACGTCCAGGACCTGCACAAGTACTTCGGCGAGAACGAGGTGCTCACCGGCATCGACTTCGAGGTCGGGGCGGGCCAGGTGGTGTGCGTCATCGGTCCGTCCGGGTCGGGGAAGTCGACGCTGCTGCGCTGCATCAACCGGCTCGAGGAGCCCACCTCGGGCAAGATCTTCGTCGAGGGGGTCGAGGTCACCGACCCCGACGTCGACCTCGACGGTTTGCGCAGCCGCATCGGCATGGTCTTCCAGCAGTTCAACCTCTTCCCGCACCTCACCGTCATGGACAACCTGACGATCGCCCAGCAGAAGGTGAAGAAGCGCAGCAAGGACGAGGCGCGCCAGATCGCCACGGCCAACCTCGAGAAGGTCGGGCTGGCCGATCGGGAGGGCGCCTACCCGGCGCACCTCTCAGGTGGGCAGCAGCAGCGGATCGCCATCGCGCGGGCCTTGTCGATGTCTCCCGACCTCATGCTCTTCGACGAGCCGACCTCCGCGCTCGACCCCGAGCTCGTCGGCGACGTCCTCGACGTCATGAAGGACCTCGCGTCCGAGGGCATGACGATGATGGTCGTCACCCACGAGATGGGCTTCGCCCGGGAGGTCGGCGACAAGCTGGTCTTCATGGACGGCGGGGTCATCGTCGAGGAGGGCGACCCCCGCGAGGTGCTCGGCAACCCCCAGGAGGAACGCACCCAGTCGTTCCTCTCGAAGGTGCTCTAGGCCCGGGCGGTGCGGGTCAGCACGTCGAGGACGTGCGGCCTGAAGGCGGCGGCGATGCCGGCGTACCCGTGGTCGTTGGGGTGGAACCGGTCGGCGGCCAGCCGGCCGCGCCACGAGCGGGGCCCCTCGGCCACCATGTCGACGACCTCGAGCCGTCCGTCGTCGCCGGCCGAGCGGACGTGGACGTTGGCCCGGCGGGCGGCCGTGCGCGGTTGGGGCAGGGTCGCGGTGACCGCGCCTCGCGGGAGGGCGGCCACCAGCGCGCCGAACGCGTCGGGCAGCCGGCGGCGCACCGACCCGCCCGCGAAGAGGTCGTTGGAGCCGACGAGGACCGTGACCACGTCGGGACCGGCTCCGGTGTCGGGGAGCAACCGGGCGAGGGGGAGCTGTTGGTCGAGCACGTCGTCGACCCTCGCCCCGGTCGCGGACAGGTTGACGACCGTGAGACGGTGCCCGGCCCCGGCGATGTCACGGCCCAGCTGGCCCACCCAGCCGGCGTCCCAGGCCGAGGCTCCGACGGACTGTGACATCGAGTCACCGAGCACGACCCACCGGCGGCCTGCGGCGCCGGCCACCGCCGCGTTGTGCCGGGTCCACTCCCGCGCGTAGGGCTCCGCCTGCGCCTGCACCCGGCGTACGCCGGGGACCACCAGCCCGAGCGCGCGCAGACCCGCCCCGGTCGGCCGGCCGGTGCGGTTACCGTAGCGGCGCAGAACGGTCAGGGCGTGCTCGACCACCGGGTCCTCGGCCGGTGGCTCGTCCCCGTCGGCCTCGGACGGCCGGTCCCGTGGCGCGCTCAGCCGAGGAGCTCCCGGACGAGGTGCAGCGCGAGGGCCACCGACCGGCGCCGCACCGAGGACCGGCCACCGCCGAGCACGACGCGCCGGTGGAGGGAGCGGTCGGCGCCGGCCGCGCACAGGTGCACCAGGCCCACCGGCTTGTCCGGGGTGCCGCCGCCGGGTCCGGCGATGCCGGTGACCGAGACCCCGATGTCGGCGCCGAGCCGTTCGCGGGCCCCCGTGGCCATGGCCCGGGCCACCTCCTCGCTCACGGCACCGACGCGCTCGACGAGCTCGGCCGGCACGCCGAGCAGCCCGGTCTTGGCCTCGTTGGAGTACGTGACCAGGCCGCCGAGGAGGTAGACCGAGGAGCCGGGTCGGTCGGCCAGCCGGCCGGCCACGAGCCCGGCGGTGCAGGACTCGGCGGTGGCGATGGTGAGGTCGCGGGCGAGGAGCCGCTCGGCCACGAGGTCGTCGACGGTCGTGCCGTCGGGGGAGAAGAGCGTGTCGGGGAAGTCGGCGCGCAGCACCTCGCGCAGGGCGTCCACGGCGTCGGCGTCGGCAGGGGAGGACCGGGTGACGACCTCGAGCTCGCCGTCACGCAGGCAGGTCGTCACCTCGAGCCGGTCGACGACGTCGGCGTGCCGGCGCAGGGACGCGGCGAGCTCCGACTCGGGCGTGCCCCAGAGCCGCATCGTGTGCTGCCGCAGCTCGCTGCGGTCGCGCAGGGCTTCCTCGACGAGCCCGGTCCCCAGCGCGGCCTGCCACATCGGGCGCAGCTCACCCGGAGGCCCCGGCAGGACGAGCACCGGCGGCCCGGGCGTGCCCGGGGGGGCGGGCACCACGAGCCCGGGCGCGGTGCCCACCGGCTCGAGGACTACCGCGCCCTCGGGGACCATCGCCTGCTTGCGGGTGGAGGTGGCCATCTCGTCCGCGTCGACCTGCCAACCCTGCGCCGTGACGAGCCGGTCGACGATCGCGGCGATCCTCCCGGCGAGGGCCGCGTCCAGCGCCAGTGGGCGCTCCTGCACCTCGGCCACGACCTCGGCGGTCAGGTCGTCGGCGGTGGGACCCAGGCCGCCGCTGGTGATGACGAGGTCGTTGCCGCCGGCGAGCAGGTACCGCAGGGCGGACGCCAGGTCGTCGCGCCGGTCGCCGACGACGACGACCTGGCCGATGTCGACCCCGTGGCGCCGCAGCTCCTCGGCGAGCCAGGGCCCGTTGCGGTCGGCGACCCGCCCGGTGAGGACCTCGGTGCCGGTGACGACGACGGCTGCACGGGTTCCCACACCGCGATCCTACGAGGGCGACCTGCACCAGGCGGCTCCGACCGTGGCCGAGCGCGGAGGGGGAGTGGAGCGGGGAGCCACCGGACACACAGGTTCCACGCGCAGTGTGGGCCCGCGGGTGGCCGGGTACGGCTCCGGTGGACCCGGCGGGCGTACGAGCCCGCCTCAGACCGAACGAGAGGAATCCGTTCCCGTGGACATCACCGAGGTCATCCAGCACCAGCACGCCGAGCAGCGCCGAGGCTTCGCCCAGCTCGAGGAGTGGCCCCGCGAGGACCACGAGGGGCTGGCGGCGCTCTGGGAGCGGCTGGCGGTCCTGCTCGAGACCCACGCCGAGGCGGAGGAGCGCTACTTCTACCCGCACCTGCTGGACCTCGGCACCGGTGCGGCCGACGCCGAGAGTGCCGACGAGGAGGTGCAGGACGCCGTCCACGACCACAAGGAGCTGCGGGCCGCCGTCCGCCGGGTCGCCGACGCCGAGGTCGGCTCCGAGGCGTGGTGGACGGCGGTGATCGACGCCAACACGGAGAACAGCGACCACATGGGCGAGGAGGAGCGTCAGGACCTCGCCGACTTCCGCCAGCAGGCGACGCTCGAGCTGCGCCACGCGATCGCGGTGCAGTTCCTGCGGTTCCAGGCCCAGCACGCCGCACACGGGATCACGCCCGAGGACAAGGACCCGGACGACTACGTCGCGACGGCGCCGGCCGGCACGGACCAGGGTCAGCGCCAGGGCGCGGACGCGTCGGTCACGGCGTCGGAGGCCGCCGACTGAGCCCCTGTGACCGACGCCGGGCTCGGGGGGAGCGGGTCGGGCCGCTCGCCCATCGCCTAGGTGACATAATGTCGATTATCGGCGAAAGGTGTCCACGCACGGGGAGGGTCGTCGTCAGCCCTCCGGCCCGGTGTGCCCGGGGCCACCACGGCCGGACTGCGAGCCACCACCACCGGTGTCCGGGGCTCGCGCGTCAGCCACTCGACGGGCAGCACGAAGACGTGCCGGTCCAGGCACCGCACCCGGGCGTGCTCCACGGGCCCGTCGGTGCTCTCGCAGACGTCGCGGGCGTCGACCTCGGCCGGCGCTCCGCACTCGGGACATCGCGTCATCTCCACGTCCTCGCCCCCTCGGGTATGGGATGAGGAGCGTGTCGTTGCCGCCCTGATACGTGACGGAGCCGGCGGGGCCGCCCGCTCAGGAGACGCCGACGTAGGCGGCGAGGTGGACCCCGGTCAGCGTCGACCGGTCCGCGACGAGCTCGGCCGGGGTGCCCTCGAAGACGACGAGCCCACCGTCGTGGCCGGCACCGGGACCGAGGTCGACCACCCAGTCGGCGTGCGCCATGACCGCCTGGTGGTGCTCGATGACGAGCACCGAGGTGCCGCCGTCGACGATGCGGTCGAGAAGGGCCAGCAGGTGCGCGACGTCGGCGAGGTGCAGACCGGTGGTCGGCTCGTCGAGGACGAGCAGGTCGGCCGCCTGTCCGAGGTGGGTGGCGAGCCTGAGCCGCTGGCGCTCGCCGCCGGAGAGCGTCGTGAGCGGCTGGCCGAGGGTGAGGTAGCCGAGCCCGACGTCGGCCAGTCGCGCGAGCACGCGGTGGGCCGCGGGCACCGACGCCTGTCCTCCCGGTCCGAAGTGTCCGGCCGCCTCGTCGACGGCCATCGCGAGGACCTCGCTGATGTCCTTGCCGCCGAGCGTGTACTCGAGCACCTCCGCCTGGAAGCGCCGTCCCTCGCACTCCTCGCACGGGATGGCCACCCCGGCCATCACCGCGAGGTCGGTGTAGACGACCCCGTTGCCCTTGCAGACCGGGCAGGCACCCTCGGAGTTGGCGCTGAACAGCGCGGGTTTGACGCCGTTGGCCCTGGCGAACGCCTTGCGCACCGGGTCGAGCAGGCCCGTGTACGTGGCGGGGTTGCTGCGCCGTGACCCCCGGATGCCGCCCTGGTCGACCGTGACCACGCCGTCCCGGTCGGCCACCGAGCCCTGGACCAGTGAACTCTTGCCGGAGCCGGCCACTCCGGTGAGGACGCAGAGCACACCGAGCGGCAGGTCCACGTCGACGTCACGCAGGTTGTTGGTGGCGGCGCCGCGGACCTCCAGCACGCCGGTGCGCTCGCGGACGGACTCCTTGAGGTGGGCGCGGTCGTCGAGGTGGCGCCCGGTGAGCGTGCCACTGGCGCGCAGCGCGTCGACCCCGCCCTCGAACACCACCTCCCCCCCGGCACCTCCGGCCCCGGGGCCGAGGTCGACGACGTGGTCGGCGACCTCGATGACCTCCGGTTTGTGCTCGACGACGAGCACGGTGTTGCCCTTGTCGCGCAGCCGTCGCAGCAGGTCGTTCATCCGCTGGATGTCGTGAGGGTGGAGCCCGGTGGTCGGCTCGTCGAAGACGTACGTGACGTCGGTGAGCGAGGACCCCAGGTGGCGCACCATCTTCGTGCGCTGGGCCTCCCCGCCGGAGAGGGTGCCGGCCGGGCGGTCGAGGCTGAGGTAGCCAAGGCCGATCTCCACGAACGAGTCCAGGGTGGCGGCCAGAGCCTCCAGCAGCGGTGCCACGGACGGCTCCTGGATCCCCCGGACCCAGCGGGCCAGGTCGCTGACCTGCAGGGCGCTGGCCTCGGCGATGTCGACGCCGTCGATCCGAGAGGAGCGGGCGAGCTCGCTGAGCCGGCTGCCGCCGCAGTCGGGGCAGGTCTGGAAGGTCACCGCTCGCTCGACGAAGGCCCGCACGTGCGGCTGGAGCGACTCGACGTCCTTGGACAGCATCGACTTCTGGATGCGGGGAACGAGGCCCTCGTAGGTGAGGTTGATGGTGTCGACCTTGATCCGGCGCGCGGAGCCGTACAGGAACTCCTCGCGCTGGCGCGGGGTGAAGTCGCGCACCGGGCGGTCGGCCGGGACGACCGCGGCGAAGATGCGGCCGTACCAGCCGTCCTTGCTGTAGCCGGGCACGGTGATGGCGCCCTCGGCGAGGGACAGGTCCTCGTCGACGAGCTGGGACAGGTCGATGTCGGAGACCGATCCCATCCCCTCGCAGCGGGGGCACATCCCGCCGACCACGCTGAACTCTCGGCGCTCGCTCGTCGTCCGCTCGCCCCGCTCCACCCGCACGGCGCCCGCTCCGGACGCCGAGGCCACGTTGAACGAGAACGCCTGGGCCGACCCCACGTGCGGCTCGCCGAGGCGGCTGAAGAGGATGCGCAGCATCGCCAGCGCGTCGGTGGCCGTACCGACGGTGGACCTGGGGTTGCCGCCCATCCGCTCCTGGTCGACGAGGATCGCCGTGGTCAGACCGTCGAGCACGTCGACGTCCGGCCTGGCGAGCGTCGGCATGAAGCCCTGCACGAAGGCGCTGTAGGTCTCGTTGATGAGGCGCTGGGACTCCGCGGCCACCGTGCCGAAGACAAGGGAGCTCTTCCCCGAGCCGGAGACCCCGGTGAAGACGGTGAGCCGGCGCTTGGGGATCTCGACGCTGACGTCCTTGAGGTTGTTGACCCGCGCGCCGTGCACGCGGATGACGTCGTGGGCGTCGGCCGGATGGCCCGCGACCCCGCTCGTCGCCGTGTTCGTCACCCGTCACTCCCTCCACCCGCACCGCCGCGTCGCAGAGCCCGATCGTGCCACGGGGGCGGCCACTCCTCACGGCGGCGCCGTTCGCCGCAGCCGCACCGCTTCGACCTCGTACCTGCTGCCGACTCCACCGCCGGCGCGGAAGAAGCGCCGCCGCAGGCTGCCCTCCACCTCGACGTGGTCGTCGACCTCGAGCCGCCCCGCGGTCCGGCGCACCCCGGCCGCCCAACAGGCGACGTCGATGGTGTCGACCCCGTCGCGGGCCCGGCCCGGCCCGGCACTGCGTGGCACCACCACCCGGAGCGTGTGCACCGTGTCGCCGCTCGGTAGCTCGCGAGGCACCCCCGGAGCACTCACCCGGCCGACGAGCCGCACCGAGTTCGCGTACTCCATGACGTCCACGTCATGCCCCCCTCCCCCGCCCCCGGCACGTCCGGCGGCGACCGGTCGATCGTCGCTCTCCGCTGTCCGCGGCGGCCGCGCCAGACCCGATCTGTGGACAACACCCGTCCCGGAGGCCCCTGTGGACGACTTCGGATGGCCCGAACGGACGGTATTTCCGCAGGTGGCTGTCGGAAATGGGTCCCCAGTGCTTATCGTGGTGGGGCGGCGCGAAGCAGGGCGCGTGGTGGGCCCCACGGGGTCGTGTTCGTCAGGGAAACGAGTTCGTGGTGCCTACATCCGGTGGTCCGCGAGCCTCGACCAGGTGGGTCGTGGCCGTGGCGTCGACGCTCGCCGTCGCGATCGCCGGGGCCGCCCCGGCACTCGCCGACGAGGCCGTCCCGCTCACCGAGCTCGCTCCCGGGGCCGAGACCGCCACCTCGACGACCACCCCGACGCCGACGCCCACGCCCACGTCGAGCCCCACGGCCTCTCCCACGCGGCGCACCAGCACCTCCTCCTCCCCCTCCTCCTCCTCCTCCTCCTCCAGCGCCGCGACCACCGCCACGCCGAGCCCCAGCGCCAGCGACGACGTCGGCACCGTGTGGGCCCAGGCGCCGGACCAGGGCCACTCCGAACCCGCCCACCCCGAGCCGCTGTCCGGTGCGTTCCTCCTCGCCCAGATCGCCGAGGCCGACCGCATCTCGATGATCCTGGAGTCCTCGAACACGCAGGTCGCGGGGGCCATGCGCCGGATGGACAAGCTCTCCGACCGCTCGAACGCGCTGCTCGAGTCGCTGCTCGAGGCCAAGGACACCGAGCAGGCGGCCACCCAGGAGGCCGACGACGCCCGCGCCGAGCTGGCCGCTCTCGAGGCCCGCCTCGCGGCCGCGCGGGCGATCCTGCGCGACTGGGTGTTCGACGTGTACTCCAGCGGCGGCGGCGACGCCGACATCCAGGGCATGCTCGATGCGCTCGAGACCGAGCCCGAGGAGGTCGGCGACCCCCTGGGTGACCTCTCGTACATCACCGAGCAGCGCACCCGGGCCCTCCAGGACGTCCGCGTGCTCACCGCCGAGCAGGTGCGCCTGAGCGCGGCCGCCGACGAAGCGCGTGCCACCGCCCAGGCGGCCCGCCGGCGGATCGAGGCCGACAAGAAGGCCCTCGACGCCGTGATGAAGGAGCAGCGGGCCAGGATCGGTCGCCTGCGCGAGCTCCAGATGGCCGAGGTCGACAAGGCCGGCCCGGTGGCCAGCATCCTCGTCGGTGCCCGGACCCCCGAGGCCAAGACCGCTGCCGATCGGCTGCGCGACGCCCTCACCGCCTCGGCCCTCGACACCGCCGACATCGGCAAGCCCTGTTCCGAGGACGAGGGCGTCTACCCCAACGGGCTGCTACCGGCGCGGGCCCTGTGCCCCGTGTGGGGAGCCGAGGGCGAGCGCCTCTCCCCAGCCGCCTCCGCGTCGTTCAGCGCCCTGAGCAAGGCCTTCGCCGCGCAGACCGGCACCCCGCTGTGCATCACCGACTCCTACCGCTCGCTCGCCGAGCAGGTGTCGGTCAAGGCCAGCCGCGGTGTCTGGGCGGCCACCCCCGGGACCTCGCGGCACGGCCTCGGTCTGGCGGTCGACCTCTGCGGCGGTGTGCAGGACTTCAGCTCTGCGGCCCACCGGTGGATGCGGCAGAACGCCCCGCTCTACGGCTGGTTCCACCCGTCGTGGGCCTCGGCCGGCGGCTCGCTGCCCGAGCCGTGGCACTGGGAGTACGCGGGCTGACCCGCTGCCCGCGGCGCCCCGGGGCCGGGAGCCGACCGGTCAGGACACCGTGTGCTCGGTGTGCTCCTTGACCGGGAGCATCACCACGAACCCTGCGGCGAGGATGAGCACGATGCCGAGAATCCCCCAGTACTGGGTGTTCTCGTCACCCGTGACCAGCGCTCCCAGGGCGATGAACAGGCCGAACGCGGCCGGCGACAGGAACGAGACGACCCGACCCGTGGTGGCGTAGAGGCCGAAGATCTCACCGCCCTTGCCCTCGGGGATGAGCCGCGCGAGGAAGCTGCGCGACGCCGCCTGGGCGGGTCCGACGAAGACCGTCATGAGCAGCCCGAGCACCCAGAAGACACCGGTTCCGCCGTCGTGGAGAACGAAGATGAGCACGCCGAGGACGACGAGGGACCCGAGCGAGATGAGGATGACGCGCTTGGGGCCGACGCGGTCGTCGAGCATCCCGAAGAGCATCGTCGCCACGCCGGCGACCACGTTGGCGGCCGCACCGAAGATGATGACGTCGCCGGCGGACATCCCGAAGGTCCCGGCGGCGAGCACCGCCCCGAAGGCGAAGACGCCGGCCAGGCCGTCACGGAAGAGGGCCGAGGCGAGGAGGAAGTACACGGTGTGGCGCGAGACCCTCCAGAGCCCGGTGATCGACTGCCACACCAGCCGGTAGGAGCGCACCACGCCGACGCGGGGCGCCCGCTCGACCTCGCGGTCCTTGAGCACGAGGAAGGCCGGGATGGTGAACAGCAGCGTCCAGATGCCGCACACGATCATCGAGACGCGGATGTCGAGGCCGTCGTCACCGGTGACGCCGAAGAGCCCGACGTCGGGCTGGATGAAGAGGAAGTAGATGAGCAGCAGGACGATGATCCCGCCGAGGTACCCCATCCCCCAGCCGAAGCCCGAGACCCGGCCGACGGTGCGCGAGGTCGCCACCTGGTCGATGGTCGAGTTGTAGTTGACACCGGCGATCTCCGACACCACGGAGCCGACGGCGAGCAGGCCGAGCCCGACCCACAGGTAGGCGGGCTCGGGCCGGACCACGAACAGGGCGGCCGACAGGGCGGCGAGGATCCAGGTGAGCACGCGCAGGTTTCGGACGGTGCGCCCGGAGCGGTCGGAGTTCTGGCCCAGCACCGGGGCGAGGAGCGCCACGAACAGCCCGGCCAGGGCGGTCGAGATGGCCAGTGCGGTGGACGTGGTGTTGGTGGCCCCGAAGCTGCTCGAGGTGATGTACACGGAGAACACGAACGTCGTGATGACCGTGTTGAACGGCTGGGTGCCCCAGTCCCACATCCCCCAGGCCAGCACTCGGCGCTTGACGGTCGGAGGAGCCAGGTCGAGGGCGGCCGGACCGGTCAGGTCCGCTTCGGCGGGATCGGCCGGGACCGCGGGAGGGGTGCTCACGAGCGGAACGGTAGCGACGGCGGACGCGTTCACGGGAGTGCAACGCGCACATCCGTGGGGTGCATGGTCGGGTGGTTCCCGTCGCCGGATCCCGAATGAGATATGTGTCACACCTTGACACGGCATCTTGACGGGGCCGGAACAACGAACTCCATGTGCACGTTCACCCCAGCAGAAACCCGTCCGGGGCGTCAGCCGGCACGGGCCAATCCAGACTCGGGAGACCCACCCATGGCAGAACGCAGCCTGCGCGGCAGCCGGCTCGGGGCGCTCAGCATGGAGACGGACCACAACGTCGTCCCCTCCGAGCGTCGCATCACGACGTACCTGTGCCCGAACGGGCACCGGATCGAGCTTCCCTTCTCGGTCGAGGCCGACGTCCCGGCCACGTGGGAGTGCCGGTGCGGTGCCGAGGCCAAGCTCCAGGGCGGCGGCCCCGAGCCCGAGCCCAAGGCGGTCAAGCACCAGCGGACCCACTGGGACATGCTGCTCGAGCGGCGGTCCATCCCCGAGCTCGAGGAGCTCCTCGAGGAGCGCCTGACCCTCCTGCGGGAGTCGCGCGGCGAGAAGCCGCGCAAGAAGAAGACCGCCTGACCCATCCCAGGTGCCGGGTACCCCGTGGGGTGCCCGGCACCTGCGTGTCCGGGGTCAGTCGTCGACGATCTCGCCCTGGATGACGTCGGGGGGTCCGTCACGGCGCGGGGTGGTCCCCTCTCCCCCGCCCGCCGCGGGGCCGCTCGGCCAGTCGCCGAAGGGGCCCAGCAGGCGGCGGGCCACCGCGGCCTCCAGCCACCGCCGGGTGATCGGGCGCGTGAACGGCAGGATCACGAAGAAGCCGACGGCGTCGGTGACGAACCCCGGGGTGAGCAGCAGGGTGCCGCCGACGAGCACCAGTGCGGCGTCGGCCAGCTGCCGGCTGGGCATGTGCCCGCTGCGCAGCGCCTCTCGCAGGGCCGACCAGGCCCGGCCGCCCTCCCGCTTGACGATGACCGCACCCAGCAGGCTCTCGAGCAGGAGGAGCGCGAACGTCGGCCATCCACCGATCGTGCGACCGACGGCGATGATCACCGCGATCTCCACCATCGGCACGATGAGGAGGGCGAGGAACACCCAGCGCCACACCCAGCGGCGGCGTCCGCGGGCCGCGTAGGGTGTGGAGCCGGCACGGCTCACAGCCGGTGCCAGTGTGGCTCGCGGTGGACCAGCCCGCGCACCTGCTCGGCGCGGTGGCGCACCCCCCAGCCGGTGATCCGGCGCAGCGACTCGTTCACGATGTCGCGGCTCATCTTCGACGCGCCGATCTCGCGTTCGACGAAGGTGATCGGCACCTCGACCACGGTGAGCCCGGCGCGCACGGCCCGCCAGGTGAGGTCGGCCTGGAAGCAGTAGCCCTGCGACGCGACGTCGTCCAGGCCCATGGTCCGGAGGGCGTCGGTGCGGTAGACCCGGAACCCCGCGGTGGCGTCGTTGACGGGCATGCCGAGCAGGAGCTTGACGTAGAGGTTCCCCCCCACGGAGAGGGCCTTGCGGTGGAGCGGCCAGTTGACGACCCTGCCCCCGGGGACCCACCGGGAGCCGATGACGGCGTCCGCGTCCGCGGCCGCGGCCAGGAGCGCGGGCAGGTGCTCGGGACGGTGCGACCCGTCGGCGTCCATCTCGACGACCGCGTCGTAGCCCTCCCCCAGTGCCCACCGGAAGCCGGCGAGGTAGGCCGCACCGAGGCCCTCCTTGGTCTGGCGGTGGATCACCCGGACCTGGGGGTCGCCCTCCGCGAGCGTGTCGGCGAGGGCGCCGGTGCCGTCCGGGGAGTTGTCGTCGAGCACGACGACGTCGGCGTCGGGCACTGCGGCGCGAACGCCGCGCACGGCATCGGGGAGGGTCTCACGCTCGTTGTACGTGGGGATGAGGACGGCGACGCGGCGCAGCGGCGGGCGAGGGTTCTCAGGCAACTCCGTCTTCCCGGGTCGGAGGTAACGATCGCTTCACCCTAGCCGCTCGTCCCGCCACCGCGCCGCTGATGACGAGGAGGGCGAACAGGGCGGTGAGCAGCACCTCGGGCCAGCGGCCGAGGCGGTCGCTCGGTGTGGTCTCGTGGCGCAGCACCGGGGCGGCGACCCGCTGGTCGGGCGTGAAGAGCGCGCTCTTCTCCGTCACGGAGCCGTCGGGGGCGACGAATCCGGAGACCCCCACGGTCGAGACGTGCACCACGCTGCGGCCGTGCTCGATCGCCCGGATGCGCGAGATCGCGAACTGCTGCTCGGACTCGGCGGTGTACCCGAAGGTGGCGTTGTTGGTCTGGACGAGGAGCAGCGCGTCGGTGTCGCCGGCCGCCGCGACGCTGTCGCGCATCAGCTGGTCGTAGGCCACCTCGAAGCAGATGGTGGGGAGCGCGGCGTACGTGCCCCCGGGTGCCGGGATGTCGAAGACCCCGATCTCGGTGCCGGCCACGAAGTTGCCGGCCAGGTTGGCCATGGGCGTGAACATCGCGAAGAACGCCCGGTTGGGGATGTACTCCGCGAACGGCACCGGGTGCAGCTTGGTGTAGCCTTGGGGCGGCCCGTCACCGGTGTACAGCAGCGACACGTTGGAGTTCGCCCCGGGCGGCTCGGCGAGCACCGCGCCCACGACGAGCGGCACGCCCAGCGCGTCCTGGGCAGCGCGGATCTCGGCGTCGGCGTCGGCGTTGCGCAGGGGGTCGATGTCGGAGGCGTTCTCGGGCCAGACGACGAGCGTGAGGTCGTCCGGTGCCCGGTCGGCGAGCTCGAAGGTGCCGCGGACGTGGTTGTCGAGCACCGCCCGTCGTTGGGCGTTGAACTCCAGCCCCGCCTGGGGCACGTCGCCCTGGACGAAGCCCACCGTCGTGGTGCGCCCGTCGGTCGGCAGCGCGATCAGCAGCGGTGCGGCCGTGACGGCGACCGCGAGCAGCGCCGGGGCGGCCGCGGCCACGCGGGGCCCGCGGACCAGGAAGGCGCCCGCCAGCAGGAGCAGCATCCCGACCAGGCCCACGGCCAGGGTCACCCCCGGGGCCCCGAGCCAGCGGGCGACGTGGGCGAGCGGGCTGTCGGCCTGGCTGAAGGCGAGCCGGGCCCACGGGAACCCCCCGTAGGGAGTCGTCGAGCGCGCCCACTCCTGCACCACCCAGCCGAGCGGCACGAGCAGGTAGGCGGCACGCGCCCGGCCCACGTCCGCCAGTCGCCTCCCGGCGAAGCCGACGAGCCCCCCCATGACAGCGATGTACAGCGCCTCGAGGGTGGCCAGCGCCAGCCACGGAAGCGCCCCCACGTAGACGCCGGACCACGACAGCGTGGGCACGAAGAAGGCGAGGCCGGACAGCAGCCCCAGCCCGAGGCCCCGCCAGAAGCCGGCCGTCAGGGTGGCGGCGCCGACCAGGGCCACGCCCACTGGAGCGAGCCACCAGAGGTCGTGGTCGGGGAAGGACAGCCAGAGCGCGAGACCACCGGCGACGGCGGCGAGGACGCGCAGCAGCGACCGGACCGGGGTGGGCACGGGCCCACGGTAGGTCACTGCGCTGGAGGCACCACGCACACCCCGCGGGCCGTGGTCGCGACGATCGGCGGGTCGAGGTGGTCCGCCGCCGACCCCCCGCGATCGGGGGCGCCCCGGCCGACGACGCGCAGCTCGAAGTCCATCTCGCGGGACCGTCGGCCGACCCGCACGATGGTCGCCTGCACCTCGACGACGTCACCGGCGCGCACGGGGGCGAGGAACTGCACGTCGGAGTACGACGCGAAGAGCCCCTCGTCGCCGTCGGTGCGGATGCACATCTCGGTGGCGACGTCGCCGAACGCCGCGAGGCTGTAGGCGCCGTCGACGAGGTTGCCGGCATAGTGCGCGTGGCTGTAGGGGACGTAGCGGCGGTGGGTGACGGTCAGGCCGACCTCGGCGTGGGTCATCGGCTTCCTCCTCGAGGCGTGGTGGTCCGGCTGCGGACGAGCTGGTGGACGAGGTAGGACGCCACCTCCCCGGGGGTCGTGCCCCGGCCGAACACCCGGTCGACGCCGAGCTCGTCGGCGGAACCCTCGGTGAAGCGGGGGCCGCCGACGACGAGCAATGGCACCTGCCCGGCGGGGAAGGCCTCGCGGAAGGCGGCGGACATGGCGGTGGTGTTGTGGACGTGGGCGTCCTTCTGGGTGACGACCTGGGAGACGAGGACGGCGTCGGCGGCGTGCTCGCGGGCCGCCTCGACGAGCTCGGGCACGAGGACCTGCGCGCCGAGGTTCACGACCTTGAGCTCGCGGTAGTACTCGAGGCCCTTCTCCCCGGCGAAGCCCTTGATGTTGAGGATGGCGTCGATGCCCACGGTGTGCGCGTCGGTGCCGATGCACGCCCCGACGACGACCAGCTTGCGCTTCAGGTGGGTCCGGACGGCCTGGTTGACCTCGGCCGAGGACAGCAGCGGGAACTCTCGCTCGACGACCTCGATCTCGCGGAGGTCGACCAGGTGGGTGACCGACCCGTAGACGACGAAGAACGTGAAGTGCGGCCCCATCGCCTTCGCGTGCACGAGCAGGGCTGGCTCCATGCCCATGCGCGCCGCGAGCTGCAGGGCGGCCGCCTCCGCGCGCTTGTCGTGCGGCAAGGGCAGGGTGAACGAGACCTGCACCATGCCGTCACCCGTGGTGTCGCCGTACGGGCGCACGAGGGGCCCGGGCTCGTCGAGGCTTGGCTCGCCCGGCAGGGGCCGTTCGCGCCGGCGCTCCCCTTCGTGGGCGTGGGTGCGGTCGCGGGCCTGCGAGGCGCTGGTGCGGCTCATCGGGTGCCCCCCTCCTCGAGCAGGGTGGTCGCGGGGTTGTCGTAGCCGTCGGCCTTGGCGACGACACCGTCGAGCCCCTTGCCCTTGGTCGGCGGCCGACGCATGGCGCCGAAGGTACCGTCGGCGATGGCCGCGAGCAGGGGCTGGGGGTACTCGCTCCCCCGCGCCGAGGTGTCCGAGGTGATCTGCTCGAGCAGGTCGACGGCCTCGCCGAGCACCGTGCGGGCGCGGGTCTGGACCAGGCCGTCGCGCGGGGGGCGGAAGTCCTCGGTGAGGCCGCCCGCGGCGCGCATGACGTAGCGGACGTTCTGCAGGGCCAGGTCGCGGTCGGACAACCACGGGGTGACGACGGCCTCGGTCATCATGCCCACGAGGAGGATGCCCTGCCCGGTCATCGCCCCGGCGAGGTTGAAGAAGCCGTCGAGGAGGTACCCGCGGAACACGTCGCCGGTCATGTGCTTGGTCGGCGGCATCCACTTCAGGGGCGCCTTCGGGAACAGCTGCCGGGCCAGCAGGGCGTGGGCGAGCTCGAGCCGGAAGCTGTCGGGCACCTCGGGGTCGATCTCGAAGGCGTGCCCGAGGCCCAGCTGCCAGTCCTCGAGCCCGGCCTCCTTGGCGAAGTACTCGTTGAGCAGCTGGCTCACGGTGACGGTGTGGGCGGCCTCGACGGCGTCGGCGGTGGTGAGGTAGTTGTCCTCGCCGGTGTTGATGATGATGCCGGCCCGGGCGTGGACCTGGCGGCTGAAGCGCTGGTCGACGAAGGTGCGGATCGGGTTGATGTCGCGGAAGAGGATGCCGTACATCGAGTCGTTGAGCATCATGTCGAGCCGCTCGAGCCCGGCGAGGGCGGCGATCTCCGGCATGCAGAGGCCGCTGGCGTAGTTCGTGAGGCGGACGTACCGCCCGAGCTCGCGGCTGGTCTGGTCCAGGGCGGCCCGCATCAGCCGGAAGTTCTCCTGGGTGGCGTACGTGCCGGCGTACCCCTCGCGGGTGGCGCCCTCGGGGACGAAGTCGAGCAGGCTCTGCCCGGTGGACCGGATGACCGCGATGACGTCGGCGCCCTCGCGGGCGGCGGCCTGGGCCTGCGGGATGTCCTCGTGGATGTCGCCGGTCGCGACGATGAGGTAGATCCACGGACTGTGCGGCGCGTCGCCGACCTTCGCGACCATCCGCTCGCGGTCCCGGCGCCGGCTGTCGAGGGTGCGGACGCCCCGGGCCACGGCGACCCGGGCTGCGCGCCGGGACGCAGTGAGGTCGCGACCCTCCGGCAGGTGGAAGGCCACTCCCCCGCTGCTGGCCTTCTGGGCCAGGGTCAGCAGGTCGGGGGCCTCCTCGCGACGCAGGGCGTCCCACACCGGTGTCGTGACCCCGTGCTCGAGCCCGACCGAGCCCCGGACGGCGTCGACGAGGTGGTTGACCCACGGCACGCCCTCGTGGTCGGCGCCCGACAGGCCGGCGAGGCGGAGCGTCGCGCGCTCGACGGACACCGTGGTGTGCGCGCGGGCGAGGTCGACGACGGGCTTGCCGGCCCGGCGCGCGAGGGTACGGGCCCGTCGGACCAGCACCGGGTCGAGGTCGAGCAGCGCGGTAGGGCGTGAAGACACAGCGCAAATCTAGCAAGGATGCCGAAGGAGTTCCGGCTCCCCCTGGTCGGGACCGAAGGATGTTGTGGCCCACCGGGAGCGGGTCCTGGCGAAAGCCGGTTGCCTGGCCGGGGACCGGTTGGTTGGCTGGGCGCCGTGACCGCCGACCCGTGGACCGTCCGCACCCCGGACCTCGTGCTCCGGCGCACCGTGGAGGCCGACGTCGAGCCCATCGTCGCCTGGCGCAACCAGCCCGAGGTCACCCGCTGGCTGCTGCGCACGAGGGTCACGGCCGACGGAATCCGGGAGCGCCTCCGGTCGCTCGGGCCCGGGAGCCTGCCGGTCTCCGCCCGGGTCGGGGACCGGATCGTCGCCACCGGGTTCCTCGATGTGGTGGACGGCATGGGCCAGGACGGCGGGGACGAGAGCGTGGGCGCGGAGGGCCTGATGGGCTACGTCGTCGACCCGGCCGTCGCCGGGCGCGGGTACGCCACCCAGGTGGCGGAGGCGCTGCTGGCGGTGGCCTTCGCCGAGCGGGGGCTGCACCGCGTCTCCGCCGGATGCTTCGCCGACAACGTGGCATCGTGGCGGGTGATGGAGAAGGTCGGGATGCGGCGCGAGCAGCACGGGGTTGAGCACTGGTGGCACGCAGAGCTGGGCTGGGTCGACGGCTACACCTATGCGCTGCTGCGCCGCGAGTGGCTCGCGCAGCACGCCTGAAGGGTTGCGGGCGGGCGGCTTCGGGTCGCAGACCCGTCGTCGCGCGGTGCGTCCGATGCCGTCCCGCACGCCGTCAACGGGCGGCCCTCGGGACTTGGGATCGAACAGGTGTTCGAGTACACTGAGGACATGGACAGGGGGAAGCTCAGCGGGCGACTCGTGCAGGCTCGCGCGGAGATCGCGGCCGTGGGGCGCGAGCTGGTCCACGGTGGTCGTTCCCTGTCCGCGGAGGACGCTCTCGAGCTGCCGGGGAGGCACAGCGGGTCGCCAACGCCGCGGACGGCGTCGTGGCGCTCGGTGCCGCCTGGGGTGCTCGGGTCGAGACGACGATGTGGGAGTCGCGCCCCTGGGAGCGCGTGCACCCGGTCGGGTACGTCGACGCGATGGCGAGTACCTCCGTGGCGCTCCAGGCCGGTCTCACCGACGGCGTGGCGGGGCGGAAGGTCGCGCTCGGTGCCGCGCTCCGGGGGCGCTTCCCGCGTGTCCTCGACCTTGTCGTCACCGGCGAGGTGCCGGCGCAGACCGCGCACAAGGTGGTCGACGCGTGCCAGGGCCTCGACGCCGACGCCTGCGGGCAGGTCGACGAGGCGATCGCCCCACGGCGCCGGGCTCGACCCGTCGCGGGTCGCCGGCGAGGCACGTCGGGTTGTCGCGCTGACCGCCCCGGAGCAGGTCGAGGCCCACCTCGCCGCGAGGGTGCGGGTGCGCACCGTCGAGGTCCGGCCCTCGTCCGAGGACGGACTCACCGACTGGTACGCCCTCCTCCCCACCGAGCGCAGTGCCGCCGCGTGGTCCGCGGTCGAGTCCCTGGCGCAGGAGTACCGCACGCTCGACGACACGTTGACGGTGCCGGAGTCCCGGGCCGACGCCTTCGGTAACCTGCTGCTGCGGAACGTCACCGTCTCTGCGCAGGTGACGCTCGGCGTGCCGGTGGTCGCGGGCGAGTGTCCCCCCGGTCTCCCCGCGGGCGAACGGGTGCGGGTCGAGCGCGACGACGACGAGACCGTCATCGACGCCTACACCGGCGAGGAGACGAGGTTCGGGGACCTCGACGAGCAGACCCGCGAGGAGTTCTCCTGGGTCGAGCTGGCGCCCGAGACCGACGAGGACGTCCACTGCGAGATGGCCACGGTGAGCCCGGGCCTCGCGGTCTCCGGTACCCACCTCCCCGGGCTCGGCTGGGTGAGCGCCACCACCGTCGCCGCACTGTTCCGGAGTCTCCCCCTCGATGTTGCCCGCGCGGTCCTCGACGCCGACTCGGGCACGCTGACGAGCCACACGACCTCCGCCTACCGACCTCCCGAGGCGATGCGCGAGCTCGTCCGGGTTCGCGACGGCACCTGCCGGATGTGGGGCTGCGGCCGACGCGCCGACCAGGCCGATCTCGACCACACCCGACCGTGGCCTGACGGTGAGACGTCTCCAACGAACCTGATCACCCTGTGCCGGCGACACCACCGGATGAAGCAGCTCGGCCGCTGGCGCCCCACCCTGTCCGAGGACGGCACGCTCACCTGGACGTCGGCGGCCGGTGTCACGCGCGTCACCGAACCCGCCCACCGCATCGCGTGACACAGTCGGGGTGGCCGCGCTCGGGCCCCCGATCAGTCGTGGCCGGCGTACAGCAGAGCCCCGTCCCGGACGGTGAGTAGGCACACCGGCAGCGGGTGGCCGCCGCCCACGAGGGGCAGCCCGGTGTCGTCGAGTTCGTCGACGTCCCAGGCCGCGAAGGTGGCCGGTGCGCCGACCCCCAGCACTCCCCCGGTGTCGTCCCCGGATGCCGCCCATCCTCCGCGCGTGTGGGCCTCGAACGCCCGCTCCGGTGAGATCCGCTGGGCGGGGTCGCGGTGCGCGGCCGCCGCCCGCACCGCTGCCCAGGGACCGAAGGGCGTGACGGGTGAGTCCGACCCGAGCGCCAGCCGCACCCCGGCGCCGGTGAGCTCCGCGAAGACGTTGGTGCCGACGGCCCGGTCGGCGCCCAGCCGCTGCGCGTACATCCCCTCCGCTCCGCCCCACGCCGCGTCGAACGCGGGCTGGGCGCTGACCCCGATCCCGAGGCGGGCCATCCGCTCCACGCCCCGCGCGTCCACCATCTCGGCGTGTTCGAGCCGAGGCCTGGAGGCTCGCAGCAGGTCGACACCCACGAGCCGGGCCGCGTCCTCGTACCCCTCGAGCACGAGGTCGAGCCCGGCGTCGCCGATCACGTGGAAGCCGCTCTGGACGCCGGCCACCGCACACGCGGCCACGTGGTCCCGGACGCCGGCGACGTCGCGGTACGCGGAGCCCCGGCAGCCGGGTGCGTCGGTGTAGTCGTCGCGTAACAGGGCCGTGCGCGACCCGATCGACCCGTCGATGTTGAGGTCACCGCCCAGACCGGTGGCACCGTGCAGGGCGGCGAGGGCGCGCGCCTGCTCCGGGTCGGTGACCGGTTCGGCCCAGTAGCCGAGGGTCCGGGGTAGGCCGGGGCGGCGGCCGAGGTCGAGCACGTCGGCGAAGTCCTCGGCCGACGTCAGCAGCGGCCCACCGCATTCGTGGAGGGCCACCACGCCCTCCGCCGCGGCCAGTCGCAGCGCGAGCGTGATGTCGTCGCGGCGCTGCCGCTGGGTGCGCGAGGCGTCGAAGGCGGCCCGGCAGGCGTTCTTGGCGTCGCGCACGACGAAGCAGGTGTCGCTCCACCCGTCGAGCGCCGCCGCGCCACCGGCCGCAGCCAGTGAGGGGGACACGACGGCCGAGTGCCCGTCGACGCGGGAGGCGTACACCCACTGCCCGCCGGCGGCGCGGTCCAGCTCGTCACCGGTCATCGGACGAGCCTCGGTCCAGTCCTGCTCCTGCCACCCGTGCGCGAACACCGGCCGGTCGGGCGACTCGCGGGCAGCGTCCGCGATCCGGTCGAGTGCCTCGGTCACGGTCCGCGCCCCGGTGAGGTCCACGCCCCGGACCGCCAGCCCGGTGTGCGACAGGTGGGTGTGCGCGTCGACGAAGCCCGGGAGCACCAGCGCGCCGGCGAGGTCGACGACGCGGTCCACGGCCGGGGCGTGACGGTCCGCCCCGCGCTCGCCGCCGCACCAGGCGATGCGCCCGTCGTCGCCGGCGACCAGGGCGGTCGCCCCCGGGTGCCCAGCGGCACGGACCCGGCCGCGGCGGTACAGCGTCGTCGGCATGGCGGTCACTCTAGGAGTGCCGCCGGGTGCGGGCTCAGTCGGTGGCGGCCACGAGCCACGACCGGGCGGCGTCGACCTCGTCGGCCCCGAAGACGCGGACCTGGCCGTGAACCAGCCACCCGAAGGCGTGCACCGCCCGCTCCACCCACTCGACGTCCGTCGCGACGGCCAGCCGCTCCCAGTGGCCCACGTGGCCGGCCCACAGCCGGGTGTCGGACGCCATCGCACCGGGCGAGAACGACTCGAAGTCCTTCCCCAGCACGTAGAGCAGGCGCACCGGACCGGACCCCGCCGCCGCCTCGACCGCGGGCACGAGGACGGCGACGTAGTCCTCGCGCGTGACCCGGCCTGAGGCCTCGAACCCGACGGTTCCCTCGGGCATGCCCTCGATGACGGTGATCACGTTCTCCTCCGATCCGCGGGCACCTGCCCGCTGGTCCGCGACGCCCCGGTGTGGGCGTCACCAGTCGTGCCGGACCCCGAGGGCACCCAGGGTTGCGCGGGCGATCTCGCGCTCCTCGTCGGTGGGCACCACCCACACCGCGATCGCGCTGTCCACTGTCGAGATGCGACGCTCCGCGTCGCCGTCCGCGTTCGCGCCGGGATCGAGCCGGGCACCGAGGAGGCCCAGCCGGGAGACCAGCGCCTCACGCAGGGATGCCGACCGCTCGCCGATTCCGCCCGTGAACACCAGCGCGTCCAGGCCACCGAGCACCGCGGCGTAGGCCCCCACGTACTTCACGAGGCGGTGCACGGCGACACCGACCGCGAGACGCGCGTCGTCGTCCCCGTCGCCGAGCCGTTCCTGGAGGGTGCGGTAGTCGGACACGCCGCCCAGCGCCAGGAGCCCGCTCTCGTGGTTGAGGGCCCGGTCGTAGCCCTGCGCGTCGAGTCCGGCGACGCGGGCCAGGTAGCCGCCGAGGGCGGGGTCGACATCCCCCGACCGCGTCCCCATCACCAGGCCTTCCGCGGGCGTCAGGCCCATCGACGTCTCCACGCTCCGGCCGCCGTCCACGGCGCAGGCGCTGGCGCCGTTCCCGAGGTGGAGGAGCACCATCCGCAGGTCCTCCAAGGGCCGTCCGGCGAGCTCGGCGGTGCGCCGGGACACATAGGCGTAGGAGGTGCCGTGGAACCCGAACCGGCGCACCTGGTGCTCTGCCCGCCACTCCCGCGGCACGGCGTACGTGTGGGCCTCGCGGGGGAGGGTGCGGTGGAAGGCGGTGTCGAACACGGCGACGCCGGGCACGCCGGGGAACGCCTCCCCCGCTCGGCGGATGCCCTCGACGTTGGCCGGGTTGTGCAGCGGCGCCAGGGGTGAAAGACCATCGAGCGCGGCCAGCACGCCGTCGTCGACGCGGGTCGGCCCGGTGAAGCGGGTGCCGCCGTGCACGACCCTGTGCCCGACGCCCACCAGGGTGCCGTGCCCTCCCTCGTCGCCGAGCCCTTCCCGGGCGAGGGTGAAGGCGGCGGCGTGGTCCGGGCAGTCGACGTCCTCGTCGTGGGCGATGGCCCCGGAGTGCGACCAGTGCGACCGTCCACCGACCTCGGAGACCGACCCGGTGGCCACCGTCCCGCCCGTCCCCACGTCGAGCAACCGGTACTTCAGCGACGACGACCCCGCGTTGACGACGAGGACCCGCGCGTCGTTCACCGGGACCCCGCCTGGATCGCGGTGATGGCCACGGTGTTGACGATGTCGCGCACGAGCGCTCCGCGGGAGAGGTCGTTGACGGGGGCGTTGAGGCCTTGGAGCACCGGCCCGATCGCGACCGCCGAGGCGCTGCGCTGCACGGCCTTGTACGTGTTGTTGCCGGTGTTGAGGTCGGGGAACACGAGCACGGTGGCCCGCCCCGCCACCTCGCTGCCGCCCAGCTTGGTGGCCGCGACCGTGGGGTCGACCGCCGCGTCGTACTGCACCGGCCCCTCGACCGGCAGGTCCGGAGCCTTGCGCCGCACGAGCTCCGTCGCCTCGCGCACCTTCTCGACGTCGGCGCCCGAGCCGGAGGCACCGGTCGAGTACGAGAGCATCGCCACCCTCGGCTCCACCCCGAACTGCGCGGCCGTGCGGGCCGAGGAGACGGCGATGTCGGCGAGCTGCTCCGCTGTGGGGTCGGGGTTGACCGCACAGTCGCCGTAGACCAGCACCCTGTCGGCGAGGCACATGAGGAACACGCTCGAGACCACCGAGGTCCCCGGCTGGGTGCGGACCACCTCGAGGGCGGGCCGGATGGTGTGCGCGGTGGTCGTGACGCAGCCC
The DNA here is from genome assembly GCA_963726295.1 of uncultured Actinomycetota bacterium. Lineage (GTDB taxonomy): Bacteria > Actinomycetota > Actinomycetes > Actinomycetales > Dermatophilaceae > DASSQJ01. Next base: position 425,605 of record CAVSBW010000012.1, on the reverse strand, counting down.
GACACCATCCCGTCGGCCATGCCGTCGTGGACCATCATCGTGCCGAAGTACGACGGGTCGACGACCCGGTCGAACGCCTGCTCGTACGTGACCCCCTTGTGGGCGCGCAGCTGCGCGTACTCGGTGGCGAAGCGCTCGCGCCAGGGGCTGGTGGCGGGGTCGACAACGTCCGCGGCGCCGACGTCGACCCCGAGCTGGCGAGCCCGGTCGAGCACCCGCCGCTCGTCGCCGAGCAGGGTCAGGCGGGCCATGCAGCGCGCGAGGACCTCGTCGGCGGCGCGCAGGATGCGGTCCTCCTCGCCCTCGGGCAGGACGACGTGCGCCCCGGAGGCGCGGGCGCGCTCGACGAGGACGTGTTCGAACATCAGCGGCGTCACGACACCATCGGTCGTGAGTGCGTCCTGCCCCGCGAGGGCGCTGAGGCCGTCGGCCCCGTCGACCAGGGCCACCGCGGCCCGGACCTTGCGGCCCGACTCCGCCGTGATCCGGCCCTCGACCCGCATGAGGATCGAGGCGACCTCCATCGTCGACCCCTCGGCGGCGATCATGGGCAGCCGGACGTCCAGACCGGCGACCAGCCGGTCCACCTGCGGGGCCAGCCCGAAGCCACCGTTGAGTACCATCCCCGACAGCGTCGGCAGCGTGCGCGACTGGTGGGCGAGGAGGACACCCAGCACGACGTCCTCACGGTCCCCGGGCACGATCACCACGGCGTCCTCGGTGAGCCGGTCGATGACGTGCGGCATCGACATGGCGGCGACGACGAGTGCGAGGCCCTCCCGGTCGAGGAGGTCGGAGTCGCCGTGCACGAGGGTGCCGCCGCAGGCGGTCATGAGGTCCGCGACCGTCGGGGCGCGCAGCACGGGGGTCTCCGGCAGGGCCCACACGGCGGCGGGTGCCACCCGGGGCCGGACGGCGTCCTCGTACGCTCGCTGCTCCGCGGGCGGCACCTGGTTGACGACGACCCCTTTGACGTCCGCGTGCGCCTGGCGGGCGGCGACCGCCGAGGCGCCGACCCCGGCCGCGACCTCACGGGCGCCGCGTTCGCGCGCGGGTGCGACGAGGACGAGGGGCGTGCCGAGGTTGGCGGCCACCACGGCGTTGGTGGAGAACTCCGTCGGCGCGGGCACCCCGGTGAAGTCCGAGCCGACGACGAGCACGACGTCGTGCTCGCCGGCCAGGGCGTGGTAGCGGTCGACGACGGTGCCGAGGGCGGCCTGCGGGTCGTCGTGGAGCGTCGTGTAGGTGACCCCCCAGCAGGGGGTCGCGTCGGACTCCGTCCCCGCCTCCTCCCGGAGCACGCGCAGCAGCTCGTCGTCCGGCGAGCCGACGATGGGCCGGAACACGGCGACCCGTCCGTGACGGCGGGCCAGATGGTGGGCCAGGCCCACGGCGACCGCGGACTTCCCCGACCGGGCCTCGGTGCCGGCGAGGTAGACCCCCCTCATGCGTCCAGGCCTCCCCAGGTCCAGTCACGGATGTCCGGCATGTCCTCGAGGTGCTCGCGGATGTGGTCCTCGTGCTCCGCCAGGCGCTCGTCGCACAGGTCGCTGAGGAAGCGCCACCCCGCGGGCCGACGGGTCGACCGTCGCAGCACCTCCTTGGCGAGGTGGAAACGGCTCATCCGGTTAAGGACCACCATGTCGAAGGGCGTCGTCGTGGTCCCCTGCTCCTGGAAGCCGCGCACGTGGAACCGCCCCGGGTTGGACCGCCCGTGCACGAGCTGGTGAACGGCGCGGGGGTAGCCGTGGAACGCGAACACGACGTGGGCGTCCGCGGTGAACAGGTCGTCGAACTGGCTGTCGGTGTAGCCGTGCGGGTGGTCGTGCTCGGGCAGCAGCGCCATGAGGTCGATGACGTTGACGAACCGCACCCTGAGCTCGGGCACGTGCTCGTGGAGCAGCTCCGCGGCCGCCAGCGCCTCCTGGGTCGGCACGTCGCCGGCGCACGCGAGCACGACGTCCGGCGACTCCCCGGCGGGCACCGTGCTCGCCCACTCCCACACGCCGGCTCCCTGGGCACAGTGCCGATGCGCCTCGTCGAGGGTGAGGTACTGCAGGTGCTTCTGCTTGTCGACGACGATGAGGTTGACGTGGTCCGTGCTGCGCAGGCAGTGGTCCGTGATCGACAGCGTCGTGTTGGCGTCGGGGGGGAGCCAGACGCGGACGACGCCCGGCGCGAGCGGCAGCAGCGAGTCGATGAGGCCGGGGCCCTGGTGCGAGAAGCCGTTGTGGTCGTTCCGCCAGCACGTGGAGGTGAGCAGGATGTTGAGTGAGGAGACCGATGCGCGCCAGGGCAGGGTCTGGGCGTGCTGCAGCCACTTCGTGTGCTGCACGGCCATCGACGCCGACACCATGGCGAACGCCTCGTAGGTCGCGAACAGCCCGTGGCGCCCGCTCAGCACGTACCCCTCGAGCCAGCCCTGGCAGAGATGCTCCGAGAGCACCTCCATCACCCGGCCGTCGGGGCCGAGCTGTCGGTCGGTGTCCTCCAGCGGCCCCAAGAAGCAGCGGTCGGTCACCTCGAAGACGGCCTGCAGGCGGTTCGAGGCGGTCTCGTCCGGGCTGAACAGCCGGAAGGTGCCGCCGCCGTCGGGGCGCGCCGTGGCGGCGTACAGATCGCGCATCAGCTCACCGGCGGAGTACGTGTTCTCCACGAGCGCGACACCGGGTCGGGCCACCGCCACCTCGTAGGCCGAGAGGTCCGGCATCGGCAGGTCGGCGCGCAACCGGCCACCGTTGGCGTACGGCGTGGCGGACATCCGCTTGTCCCCCTCGGGCGCCAGGGCCCGGAGCTCGGGGACCAGCCGCCCGGAGGAGTCGAAGAGCTCGTCCGGCCGGTACGAGCGCATCCACCGCTCGAGCATCCGCAGGTGCTCGGGGTTCTCGGCCAGTCCCGACAGCGGCACCTGGTGGGCCAGGTTGGTGCCCTCGACCTGCACCCCGTCGACCATGTGCGGCCCGGTCCATCCCTTGGGTGTGCGCAGGACGATCGCGGGCCAGGCATGTCGCACGGGTGCGCTCGGTCCGTCGCCCTGACGGGCCTGCGCCTGGACCTCCCGGATGCGCCCGTGCGAGTCGCGCAGGGCGGCGAGCAGCGCCGGGAACACCTCGCGAGGGTCGTCCCCGGAGACGGTCACCGGGGACCAGCCCTGGCTGCTGAGGTACGCCTCCACGTCGGCGTCGTCGGTGCGCCCGAGCACCGTCGGCCCGGCGATCTTGTACCCGTTGAGGTGGAGGATCGGCAGGACGGCTCCGTCGCGCCGCGGGTTGAGGAACGTCGGCAGCCGCCACGACGCGGAAAGGGGTCCGGTCTCGGCCTCGCCGTCGCCGACGATGCAGGCGACGAGAAGGTCGGGGTGGTCGAACGCGGCACCAGCGGCGTGCACGAGCGCGTAGCCGAGCTCGCCGCCCTCGTGGATGCTGCCGGGGGTCTGGACGCTCACGTGGCTCGGCACCCCACCCGGCGAGGAGAACTGCCGGAACAGGGCGCCCAAGCCGCTCCCGTCGGGCCCGATGTCGGGGTAGACCTCGCTGTAGGTGCCCTCCAGCCATGCGGCGCCGACCAGTGCCGGGCCACCGTGGCCGGGTCCGGTGACGTAGAGGCAGTCGGTGCCGGTCTCCCGGATGAGCCGGTTGAGCAGCGTGTAGACCGCCGACAGGCCGGGGCTGGTGCCCCAGTGGCCGAGCAGGCGGGGCTTGATGTGTTCGAGCGACAACGGCTCCCTGAGCAGGGGGTTGTCGCGCAGGTAGATCTGGCCGACGGTCAGGTAGTTGGCTGCGGCCCACCAGCGCAGGTCGAGCTCGAGGTCGTCCGAGGCGTACCCGGTGGTCACCGACGGTGTCATGGCATCACCCAACCCCCATCGGGTGGCATCGGCAAGGTGTGGCGCCTCCCGGTCCCCCAGCCGGCGCCCCGCCGGGGGGTGGGCCGCCGGGCTACCGTGGTGCCGTGCCCATCCCCGCCGCGGTGGCGCGGTTCAACAAGCGGGTGACCAACCGGGTCACCCGGCATCTCGCGGGTCACGGCGACTTCGCGGAGCTCGAGCACGTCGGGCGGCGCTCAGGGCGCACGTACCGCATCCCCATCAACGCGTTCCGCCACGGTGACGTCGTCACGCTCGCCCTCACGTACGGGCCCCGGACCGACTGGCTGCGCAACGTCCGGGCCGCCGGCGGTGCGCGCCTGCTCCTGCGGGGCGAGGTGCTCACCCTCGGGGCTCTGCGTGAGGTGCCCACCGAGGTCGGGATGGCGCGGATGCCGTGGCCCGCCCGGCTGCTCCTCCCGCGGATCGGCGTGGACGAGTTCGTCGAGCTGCCGGTGCTCGCCGCGATCCCTGTGGGCTGACCCCGAGGGCCGTTCAGTCCGAGAGACGGGCCTCGAAGAGCGCCCGGAGGGCCCCGTCGCCACGGACCAGCTCGAGCGCGAGGTCGGCGTGGCCGGGCACGTAGCCGTTGCCGACGAGCATCCGGACGTCGGCGGCCAGCCCCTCGGCGCCGAGCGCCGCGGCCGCGAAGCTCGTGGCCATCGAGAAGAAGACGACCGTGCCACCCTCGGCCGTCGCCAGCACGGCTGGCTGCTCGCAGCCGGGCACGTCGACGCACACGACCGTGACGTCGGCGGGGCCGCCCGCCCCCTCGACGGCCCGGGAGAGCCCGAGCGGGGAGCGCGCGTCGGCGACGACGATCTCGTCGGCCAGCCCCGTCGGTCGCAGCACCTGCGCCTCGCCCTCGGTCGGGACGACACCGATGAGCCGCCCCGCCCCCGCTGCCCGGGCCGCGGCCAGCGAGAGGGACCCCGACTTCCCCGCGGCACCGAGCACGGCGACCACGGGTGCGGTGCCCCGGCGGTCCACGTGCTCGGACACGACGCGCTCGACGAGCGCGGGCGCCCCGCAGACGTCCATGACCATCAGGGCCAGCCCGGCCGACAGGTCATCGGGCAGCCGGGCGGCGATCGAGCGGCCGAAGAGCACGGCGGTCCCCGCGGCCGGCACCCGCTCGGACCGGCCGTCCCACCGCTCGAGCCCGTCGGTGATGCGCAACGGGGTGAGGGAGAGCGACACCAGGGTGGCGACCCGGTCCCCCACCGCCAGCCCGAGAGTGGACCGCGGCCCCACGGCGGCGACCGTGCCCACGAGCATGCCCCCTGACCCGGTGACCGGGTTCTGCATCTTGCCCCGCGTGGCGACGATGTCGAGGACCTCGCGGCGCACCGCCTCGCCGTCGCCGGGGTGCTTCTCGGCGAGCTGGCGGAAGGAGGCGGCATCGAGGTTGAGCGTCTCGATGTCCACGAGCACCTCGTCGTCCCAGATCTCGGGGTCGGCGTCGAGCACGCTCGCGGCCTGCGGCAGCGTGCCGTCGGCCGGCTCGACGACGCGGTGGAGCCCGAGGGGTGAGGGCGGGCTGGAACGCACAAGATCTCCTTGTCATGCGACACGCCGCCGGAGTATTTGCGGCTCAGGGTGGATGTGGGAGTGATCCGTTGCGTATCCTGCCATGCATGTCATCGATCGAGCAGCCCTACGCGTACCGGCGCCGCGAGCTGGTGGAGCCCGACTGGACCCGCCTGCCGGGCTGGCGTGAGGTCACCGCCGCCGACTGGGCCGGCGCGCAGTGGCAGCGGGCGCACTGCGTCAAGAACGTGAGGCAGCTGCGGGATGTCATGGGCGACCTGCTCGAGGACCGCTTCTACGACGACCTCGAGCGGGACCAGGCCGAGCGCGCGACCATGTCGATGCTCGTCACACCGCAGATGCTCAACACGATGGTGCCGTCGCTCGACGGTGCCCCCACGGCGGGGACCGCGTACACCGACGCGTTCTACGCCGACCCGGTGCGCCGCTACATGCTCCCGGTCTTCTCCGACCGGCGCGCCGACTGGCCGAGCCACCCCTTCGCCACCCGCGACAGCCTCCACGAGCACGACATGTGGGCGGTGGAGGGCCTGACCCACCGCTACCCCACCAAGGTCCTCGCGGAGATGCTGCCGACCTGCCCCCAGTACTGCGGGCACTGCACCCGCATGGACCTCGTGGGCAACTCGACGCCCCAGGTCACCAAGCTCAAGCTGGCGGGCAAGCCGGTCGACAGGCACGCCGCGATGCTCGACTACCTGCGCCGCACCCCCGGGGTCCGCGACGTCGTGGTCTCCGGCGGCGACGTCGCCAACATGCCGTGGCGCAGCCTGGAGTCCTTCCTCGACCAGCTCCTCGACGTCGAGTCCGTGCGCGACATCCGGCTCGCGACCAAGGCCCTGATGGGCCTGCCGCAGCACTGGCTGCAGCCGGACGTCGTCGACGGCGTGGCGCGGGTGTCGGCCAAGGCGCGATCCCGCGGCGTCTCGCTCGCCATCCACACGCACGTCAACAACGCCGAGTCGGTGACCCCGGCGGTCGCCGAGGCGTCGCGGGCGATGCTCGAGGCCGGCATCCGCGACGTGCGCAACCAGGGCGTGCTCATGCGCGGGGTCAACGACTCCAGCGAGCAGCTGCTCGACCTGTGCTTCGCCCTGCAGGACGAGGCCAGCATCACGCCGTACTACTTCTACATGACGGACATGATCCCGTTCTCTGAGCACTGGCGGCTCTCGCTGCGGGAGGCCCAGGAGCTCCAGCACGACATCATGGGCTACCTGCCGGGCTTCGCCACACCGCGGATCGTCTGCGACGTCCCCTTCGTCGGCAAGCGGTGGGTGCACCAGGTCGAGACCTACGACACCGAGAAGGGGATGTCGTTCTGGCGCAAGAACTACCGCACGTCGATCGAGGCCGACGACGAGCAGGCGCTCTCGCGCGAGTACGTGTACTACGACCCGATCTACACGCTCCCCGAGTCCGGGCAGGCGTGGTGGCGCAGGAACACCGACGTCGAGTCCGCCCACGCCGCCGCGATGGCGTCGGCACAGGCCAGCCGGGTGGCTGCTGCGGCCGACCTCGGCTGAGCAGCCGCCCCTCGGGACCGGTCCTAGCCTTGGGCCCATGGCACGGTCATCGGCCCCCGGCTCCGCCGGCACCCCGGCCACGGCGACGCTGACCGCGGCCGGCGTCGCGTTCACGCAGCACGCGTACGACCACGACCCGGCGGCTCCCTCGTTCGGGCTGGAGGCGGCGCAGGCCCTCGGGCTGCCTCCGGAGCAGGTGTTCAAGACCCTGCTGGTCGACACCGGGGCCGGCCTCGCGGTCGCCGTCGTGCCGGTCACCGGGTCACTGGACCTCAAGGCCGTGGCCTCCGCCCTCAGCGTGAAGCGCGTGACCATGGCCGACCCCGCAGCGGCGGAACGGTCGTCCGGGATGGTCGTCGGTGGCATCTCGCCGGTCGGCCAGAAGCGGCGGCTGCCGACCGTGGTCGACGAGAGCGCGGAGCTGTTCGACGTCGTCTACGTGTCGGCCGGTCGCCGCGGCCTCGACGTCGGCCTCTCCCCCACCGACCTGGTGCGACTCACCGAGGCGACGGTGGCTGACATCGGCCGCTGAGCGGGCAGCGTGCCTCGGGCGGACGGCACGCCGTGCCTGAGGTCCCGACGCGGTCCGTACGCTGTCCGGGTGACCGAGCCCTCCCCGCTCTCGTCCGGGTCCGTACGCCCCTTCTCCGGCTGGCTGGTCCGCGCCGACGCCGCCTCCCACGAGGTTGCCGCGATGGCGGAGACGGCGGTCGCCGCGAGGTCGGCCCCACGCCCGGTCGAGCCGGAGGCGTACGAGCCGATGCCGGAGGCGCTCTACGTCTACCGGCAGAGCACGTCGCTCGCCGACCACATCGGCATCGTCTGCGACATCGCGCCCGAGGCCTTCCGGAGTGGCCGCCTCCGCGGACACGAGGGCGTCCAGCCGGACCGCGTGCACGCTCTGGCCGGCTACCTCGACTCAGCGCCGCAGCGGGTGGAGCTCGTGAGCACGATGCACCGCGCAGGGCCGGTGGTGGCGCAGACGGTCGAGCGAGCCCTCGCCGAACCCGCGCTCCTCGACGTCCCCGGCGTCGACGGCACCCGGCAGTCGGTCTGGCAGGTCCCACCGGGCCCCCCGACCGAGGAGCTGTGCCGCGAGCTGGAGGAGGCCGCCCACTACATCGCGGACGGGCATCACCGGGTGGCGGCCTCCCTCGAGGTGTGGGAGCAGTCGGGGCGTCCTCATGACCACGGCATCCTGTCCGTGATCTACCCCCTCGGGGGGCTGCAACTCAGCTCGTTCGACCGGTGGGTGCACGGCCCGGTCGACACCATGGTGGTGCGCGACCTGCTCGAGGCGGGCTTCGACGTCCGTCCCGCGACCGACGCCGGCGACGCGGCCTCGTCGGGAACCGCGGTCTACCTGGACCGGCGCTGGTACGGCGTCAGGTACACCGATGAGCGGCCGCCCGGGTCCGCCGGCCTGGACGTCTCGCTGCTCCACGCGCGAGTGCTCGACCACCTGCCGCCGACGACCCGGATCGAGCCCGTCCGGCAGCTGACGGAGATCCTCGTCGCCGCCTGTGACGCCGACGGCGGGGTCCTGTTCGTGCCACCGGCGCCGGACCTGGAGACGATCATCGCGATCGCCGACCACGGTGAGGTCGTCCCGGCCAAGAGCACGTTCTTCTCCCCCAAGCCGGCCTCGGGCCTTTTCCTGCGTGGCCCGTGAGCCGAGGAGAGCAGGGACGCCCTCGACGGCTGGGCGGTCGGGTCCGGCGTGACGGCAACGGGTCAGCGGTGCGCGTCGGCGGCCGACTGGATGTCGGTCACGTACCGCTCCCAGAACCCGGGGTCACCGACCGCGTCGTGGTCACGTCCGGCCTGACCGTCGAGGAGCTCGCGGATGATCTCGGCGTGCCCCGCGTGCTGGGCCGTCTCGGCGACCACACGGACGAGCAGGTGCCCGAAGCTCGTCGACCTCGTCTCCTCGGGCCACCACGAAGGTGCCGCCGGGTGGTCGAGTGGCAGCTCCGCGATCGCGGCGTCCGACCTCGCCCAGGCCTCCCGGTACAGGTCGAGGAGCCACTCGCGGCTCTCCTGCGCCCGGGCCCACATGTCGGCGCCGTCCCAGACCGAGCCGTCCTCCTCCCACGGCAGGGTCGGCGCCGGACGGCCCACCGCGGAGCTGAGGTAGCCCAGCTCGACGCCCGACAGGTGCTTGACCAGGCCGAGGAGGTTCGTGCCCGAGGGGGTCATGGGTCGGCGGACGTCGTACTCGGAGAGTCCGTCGAGAGCGCGCACGAGGGCGTCGCGGCCGCCCTGGAGGTAGCGCTTCAGGTCGGCCGACGTCGCGGTGGGTCCGCTCACTCCCACGGAGTCGACAACACCACGGTGGTGCGGGTGGACACGTGGGCGGCACCGCGCACTGTCGCGATGAGGTCCTCGAGGGCTGTGGGGGTGGCCACGCGGACCTTGAGGATGTAGCTCTCGTCGCCCGCCACGGAGTGGCACTCCTCGATGTCGGAGATGCCCTGGAGCCGTTCGGGGATGTCGTCGGGCGCCGCCGGGTCGAGAGGCGTCACCGACATGAAGGCGGTGAGCTCACGACCCAGCGCGCGGTGGTCGACCTTTGCCGTGTAGCCGGTGACGACACCGCGCTGCTCGAGCCGCCGCACCCGCTGGTGCACGGCCGAGGTCGACATGCCGAGCGCCTTGCCCAGGTCGGTGTAGCTGATGCGGCCGTCCTCGCTGAGCAGCTCGACGATTCGCCGGTCGACGTCCTCCACGCTGCTCACCCTAGTGGCGTCGACGCGCGCGGTCACGGACGAACCGGTGCGCGGGCGCCGGTGCGGCGACGGGCGAGGTATCACCGGTCCCGCGATACTCCTCCTGAGGTCGCCGGACCACATGAGGAGGTCGCCATGGACACCGTGCACTCCCCCGACGCCGAGCCGCCTCGTCTCGAGCCGCTCGTCGACCTCGGCGACGGGCGCGGCGTCACCGAGATCCGGGTCCACGGAGTCGGAGGCGCGACACCGGAGTCGATGCTGTGGACGGCGGCGCCGCGCCAGGTCGCCGGTGACCACGTGGCCGGCTTCTACCGGGCCCCGGACCCCTCGGCCGGCCGCCATGTGGAGGCCTACTCGTGGGGTGGGCTCACCTCACGCAGCCGAGTCCGTGCCCTCTGGGTGCTGCTGCTCCCGTTCATGCTGGCGAACCTGGCGGGATGGGTCTCGCCTCCCCGGGGCACCGCCTCGGCCGGGGTGGCCCCGGTCCACCGGTTCCGCCTGGCCGCCGCCCGGTGGGGCGCCCTGGCGATGACGCTCAGCGTCCTGATGACCGCGGAGCTCGTCGTCGTCGACGTTATCGCCTACCAGTGCGGCGCCCAGGCGGCATGTGTCTCCGGCGCCTTCTGGCTCGCTCCCCTCGGCTGGGGCGACCTGCCCACCGACCCCGGCCTGCGACTGCTCCTCGGCAGCGCGGTGCTGATGGCCGTGCTCGGCGCGGTGGCGCTGCTCTCCCGGGCGTCTGGGCAGCGCTACGAGGCCGTGCAACCGCCGTGGTCGCTCGCGCAGGGGCCGCGCCGGGAGGGGGCGACCCCCAGCGCCGCGCACCTGCCCGACGGTCTCACCGACCCCGGCTTCTGGCAGGGCCTTGATGCCCACGCCAGACTCAACGCGGTGCACCTGGGCGCCGGGTCCGCGCTCGTCACCCTCGTCCTCGTCGGCTGCGCCGCCGCGGTCGACGGAGCCGTCGTCCCTGCGCCTGCGGTGCTGCTTCGGGCGCTCGCCGTGGGTGCCGCCGCCGCGGCCCTCGGAGCCGCAGTGGCGCTGCTGGCGTTCGACCGTCCCCCCGTGGCGGTGTCACGTGCCCAGTGGCCCTCCCGCATCGTGCTGGCCCTCGGTCTGGCCGGGTTCGCCCTGGCGGCCGGGGCCGTTCTGCTCACCGAGCCGCCCCGTGAGCTACGGGGCGGTCAGACACCCGGCATCGTCGTGGCCTTCAACCTCACCTGGGCCGTCATCAGCCTGCTCCTGGCGCCGCTGGCGTTCTCGACCCTCAGGCGAACCCCGCGCACGCGGCCCCGCGACCCCGTGGGCATCGGGTGGATCCCGCCGTTCGCGGCGCTCGGGCTCGGCATCCTGCTCGTCCAGGTGGGACTGCTGTCGCTGCTCGTCCTGACGGCCAGGTCCGTCGGTGGCGAGCTGGACATCACCTACAAGAACGGGTACACCTTCGCCGCGGGTGAAGCGGGTCCCGTCGTGCTGCCGCCCATGGTCGAGAAGGCGACCGCGGCCCTGCTCTGGGGAGTCCTCCTCGCCCTGGTTCTGGGTCTGTCCACCTTCATGGTGAGCTACCGGCTCGCGGCCCGGGGGGCCCGGCTCGACGCAGCCCTGGCCGGCCCGGGAGGCTCCGGGGCCGACTACGACGGCGAGCTGTCAACCAACGAGCACACACCCGACCAGGTCGGCACCCCGGCGGCCTGGGCGCAGTCGGCGGCGGGGACCCCCGGGTGCGGCGCCACGTCGTGGACCCGCAGCCGTGTCCGGTGGGAGTTCCTCGCCCGGTCCTCCGTCGTCGTCTCGCGCGTGGTCAACTTGCTGGTGCTCGGTGCCGTCGTCGGCCTGCTGGCGGTCTGGTTCTTCGTCTGGGTGCTGGGCACCGACCCGCCGATGTACGTCGGACCAGCCGCGTGGATCGCTGTCGCCATCCCGCCTGCCCTCGTCGGCTTCGTCGCCGCCTTCTGGCGCGACCTCAGCCGTCGCCGCGTCATCGGGACGCTGTGGGACGTCGGCACGTTCTGGCCGAGGTCCTTCCATCCCTTCGCTCCCCCCTGCTACGCCGAGCGTGCCGTGCCCGAGCTGATGCGGCGGGTGTGGTGGCTCAACGACGACTCCGGCGAGGTCGTGGTCGCCGCCCACAGCCAAGGGTCGGTGGTGGCCGTGGCAGCGGCGCTGCAGAACGGGCCCCGCACCGGCGGGCACCCCCGCTTCACGCTTGTCACCTACGGCTCACCAGTGCGGAAGCTCTACGGCAACGCCTTCCCGGCGTACTGGTCCGCGGAGGCCCTCGAGGCCGTGACGGACCCGCAGCGCAGCCTCGTCGTCGACGGGCGCTGGCGCAACGTCCACTACCTCACCGACTACATCGGCGGCGCGGTGAGGGTGGAGGGCGTCGACCTGCGACTTCCTGACCCGCAGACCAGCATCCACGTGTACGGCCAGCCCGAGCCGCGGGTGCGCTCCCACACCGGCTACCACGACGACCCCCGCTTCCGCGCCGTCGTAGAGCAGTTCGTCGAGGCGGCCGGTCCGGGCCGGCCGCCCGCACCGGTGGTCCCCGAGAGCTAGCCACTACCGCGGCATCCCTGGCGTGCTACGGCGCAGAAGGAACGGTCGTCATGCGCGGTGCGTGGTGGTCGGCGACGGAGCGGCGAGCGACCCCCGGCGGTCAGCCGGCTACGCCATCGACGCCCGCGACGCGGCTGACTGTGCTCGGCGAGCGGGGTGATCCGGTTCGCACAGCCCGTCTTGCGCAGGATGTCGGAGACGTGAGAGCTGACCGTCTTCTCGCTGATGAAGAGGGCGCGGGCGATCTCGCCGTAGGTGCGTCCGGCCGCGACGTGCGCGACGATCTCGCGCTCGCGCCTGGTCAGCCCCGGGAGCGTCCCGCCATCCTTCGCCGACAGCGCGGTCAAGGTCCCGATCGGGACGCGTGCCGCCGTGGCCAATCGGGTGGCCTCGCGCAGCACCGGCTCGGCCTCCAGCTCCGAGGCGAGCGCGACGGCCCGGCGCAGCAGCGCCACGGCGTCACCTCGGGACCGCCCGCGGTGGAGCAGCACCGACTCGCCGGCGCGGTAGGCGGCGTACGCCGCGTCCCAGGGGCACACCTGGTCGAGGTCGTCGGCGGCACGACGCCACAGCTCGACCTGGTCCGGGTGGTCGCGGGCGCGGGCCACCTCCGCCACGTACAGGTCGTCGAGGGCGTCCACCAACCGTTCGTTGTGTTGCGGACAGAGCGCTCGCTACGCGGCGACGTGTGGCAGGTCACGCGGAGCGTGCTCGGTCGGGTCGTTGCAGGATCCAAGACCGGACGAGCGTTGACGCGGGTGGTGCCGGCGCTCCGCAGCCGTGGTGTCGCGTAGGGCGCGGAGTGGCGGGCTGACCTGCGGGAGAGCGGTTTGGCCGGTGATAGGTTGTCGCCCGTGCCCCACCTGTTTGTCAACCGACCGAGGCAGCACGCTCCGGCCAGCCGCCACCCGGGTGGGCACGACAACCTCACGTGGGAGACCGTCAACACCACGGTCTACCTCGTCGGTGGGGTGATGTTCATCTGGGGCAGCGTGCTGTTCTTCCCGAAGCCCGAGAGCGTGTCCGACCGCGGGTCCTGGGTGTTCTTCTTCGCATCCTTGATGTACATAGCGGTCACGGGCCATGACCTGCTGGAAGTGGTCCGCTACCGGGCCACGCTCCAGCGCAAACTCACCATCTGGGACCGGTACGAAGCATGGGCCGCGCTCAGCTACCTGGTGGGCAGCGTGCTGTTCACCGCCGGCAGCGTCTTCTTCCTGAATGCAGTCGGCTGGTACGCGGCTGGCTCGTGGACCTTCATCATCGGCAGCCTGCTGTTCGTCTTCGGGGCGGTGGTCAACGTTCTCGAAGTCGTCCGGGCCCCGAACATGCACACCCTCCAACTCATGAACCTCACGGCCGTCACCTTCGTGACGGGGTCGACGCTGTTCGTGGTCGCATCCATCCCGTACCTGTTCAACCTGCAGAGCGCCACCGATCAACGCACTGTCGATGCCTTCCTCGCAGCCCAGTACGTCATCGGCAGCATCCTCTTCCTGCTCGGCGGGGTGTTCAACTACCGCCGCGCCCGCATCGTCGCCCTGCGCGAGGGCGCGGGGCAGCCGGCGGTGCCAGCCGCCGGCGGGGGGAACTGAGCGCCGACACCGGCCCGTATTGCAGCCCGACTTGTGGCCCGGGCGCTGGAGTCGTTCCACCTCGGCGAGGAGGACCCCTGAAGGTGACCAGCAGGGTGGTGTTCAGGTGGTTGGACCGGTCGGCGGTGGGGCTGCGGATCGCCGTTGCAGACGCGGGCCAGCAACTCCTCCCCCGCGAGCGTCGGACACGCGATCCGGCAACGTTCGTGGGCGTACCCCGTTGATGTTCGCCGCCCCTCCACCCCCTTTCGAGATGCAGCGAGCACTGACGATCAGCCCCGATAGTTCACTGGATCAAATATCGGCTGACATTCCGTTTCAACACGCGCAGATCCAAGCGGCGCGAAACCATCGAATCCGCGCGCACGTGGGCACGCGGCTGGCCCCATCCGGAGTCGATCGTCGCCACATCTCCCCCAGAGCCGGAGCCGGGCGTGCCTCGAGCCGCTGAGGGTTGCGCGTCCACAGGCGGCGCCAAGACGCACCCGCGAAGCGACCAGATCCGTTCCCCGGCCGCGGAGGGCTCAACCAGAGGACAGGTCCGACTCGCCCTCGCACACCTGCTTCACGTTCTGGTACTTCTTCGCCAGCTCACGTCGCAAGAACAGCCGGAGCAGCGGGGAGAGGACCGTGGCAAGTCCCTTCGGTCTGACGTCGGTCGTGACCACGACTCTGGTGCCCCCGTTTGCCCCGGTGAACACGTAGGTCGTGTCGATGTCCATCATGGTGTTGGAGGCCGCGACCAACACGCGTTCGGGTCGGTCGAACTCCGCGAGGGTCACGTCGTTCTCCTGCCCCAGGTACACAGTCTGGAACCTGGAGCCCTCACGGACCGGACCTTCGCTGCGAAGTTCCGCCGCGGACACGCGCTTGTTCAAGCGTGTCTCGTTCCGGACGTCGGCCAGCAGGTCGAATGCCGTAGTGGGGTCGCAGTGGATGAACACTTCATCGATCAGCGGCTGGCTCATCCGCAGTCCTCGCTTCGTCGGTCATCCGGGTTGCTCTGACGGGGTGCCCCCGGAGAGGTGGACCCGAGAACTCCTGGATGGTAGTCCGCACCAGGACGGGCCGGCTTCTGGGCGAGCTGACGCGGCGGTATGCAGCACCCCTTCTGGTGCGTGCCCGCCACCACTGGCTACCATCGGCTGATGGGCGATGAGCTCGTGCAACGGGTGCTGGCGGTGCTCGCAGCCTTCAACACCGGCGACCTCGACGCCGCACGACCGCTCACCACCCCCGACTTCACGTACACCATCCGCGGCCGAGGTCCGTTCGCCGGGACGTACCACGGCATCGACGACGTCGTGCGCGTGATGTCGGCCATCCGCGCCGCGACGTCCGACACGATGACAGCCGAGCCGGAGGTGGTGGTGCCCGGTGGAGAGCACGTGATGGCCTACCTGCGCGTGCACGGGTCGCGCCCGGACGGGCGCACCTACGACAGCCACCAGGCGTACCTGTACCGCTTCGCCGACAACCTCCTCATCGAGGGGCCAGTCGATCCCTGTGGACCAGCACGCCTTCGACGAGTTCACGCGAGACTGACCCGACGCGTCGCGGGCGGTCGGTCCCCGGTCAACGCAACGGCCACCCGAACCAGACTCATGCATCCGGAACGTCGGTAGGCCGGTCGACGCCGCACGCAAACCCAGCGCAGCGCCGAAGGGCCCCAGCCGTTGCCCTCGAAGCGGTCGACTCGCGGCGGATGGACCCAGGTCCGTATCGCCCCGCCTGCCGGTGCCGCGCAGGCGATCCGGCGTTGACGCATGCCCTCCAACGATGATGGAGAGCGGGGTGAGCTAGGGCAGCGTCACGTAGTCCTCCAGGAATGCACGTGCCGAGGGGGTGTCGAGGCGGTAGTCGACGTTGGTGGCGCGACAGACGGCATCACCGGTGATTGTCGTCGCTGCCACGACGTCGGACTCACCGAGGAAGTTGGGCCCGCCGGAGTCGCCGTAGCAGGTGCCGCCGTCGCCGGTCGATGGGTTCATCGAGATTCTCAGCCAGGCCGGGTTGACCGAGTTCAGCGTGCCGGTCGCAGCCATGCGGACGTCGTTGTACAGGTACTGGTGCCCGCCGTGGGAGTTGGTCACCTCGTAGGCGCCGTAACCGACCGAGGTGAACTGTTGGTTCCTCGGCAGGTTCGACAGGGAGCCGGCGGCGGGCAGCCGCGCCGGCGTGATCTTCGGTGCGGTGTCGAGAACCACGACGGCGATGTCGTGGGGGTCGTTCTGTGCGCCGTTGTAGAGCGGGTCGGCGTGCCAGGTTCCCTCGTAGATCTTGTCGCCGTGCTCGTAGTCGGTGTCGAAGGTGACCCTGACGCGGTCACCCTCGGCGCAGTGCGCGGCGGTGAGGAACACCTTGGCCGCGATCAGGGTGCCGGAGCAGTAGACCCAGGTGCCGTCGGAGTACGCCTGAGCGGCGACCAGTCCGCCGGCGTTCGGGTGTTGGCCCTCGTCGGCGGTGCCGTTGGTGATCGCCTCCGCAGGAAGGGCGATGGCCAGCAGTGCCAGTGTGATGCCGGTGATGAGGAGACGCCGCATTGGTCTTCCTTCCACGAGACACGGGCGATCGCACCCGGATCGCAGAGTCGTTCCACCCTAGAGCGGAGGGGCTCAGTCGGGGCGGTTGCTGACGCACCAGCGCGGGCCTCTGGCTGGAGCGCGCCTCAGCGGGCTACCCACCGTCCATGTCGAATGGGTCGATGCATGAGCTCGCGGCGAAGGGACCTATCCGCCGCTGCCCGGGCACCGGGGCCCGCCGCGTACGCTCGGCGCATGCCGGCCTCCTCCGACCAGCGCCTCCTGCTCCTGGACTCCGCGTCCCTGTACTTCCGGGCGTTCTACGGGGTGCCCGACCAGCGAACCGACGAGTCCGAGCCCCCCACGAACGCGCTCCGGGGCTTCCTCGACATGGTGGCGACCCTGGTGAACGCGCATCGGCCGACGCACCTCGTCGCCTGCTGGGACGACGACTGGCGCCCGCAGTGGCGGGTCGACCTCGTCCCCACGTACAAGACGCACCGGCTCACCGAGGGCTCGGACGCGGTCGAGGAGAGCCCGGACGACCTGACCCCGCAGGTGCCGCTCATCCGCGACGCTCTGCGGGCGCTCGGCATCGCCCGCCTCGGCGCCCCGGGCTTCGAGGCCGACGACGTCATCGGCACCCTCGTCGAGCGTCACAGGGGCCGGATGGCGGTCGACGTCGTCACCGGCGACCGCGACCTCCTCCAGCTCGTCGACGACGCCGGCCCCGTGCGCGTGCTGTACACCGGGCGCGGCGGGGTGCGTGAGCCCGACGTCATGACCCAGGCGGCCCTCGAAGCCAAGTACGGGGTCGCCACCGGCGACGCCTACCTCGACATGTCCGTGCTCCGTGGCGACACCAGTGACGGCCTGCCGGGCGTCAAGGGCATCGGCGACAAGACCGCGGCCCAGCTCATCGGCAGCTACGGGTCGCTCGCCGGGCTGCGCGACGCCGTCGACTCGGGTGACCCCGCCATCAAGGGGGCGCGCCGCACCAACCTCGAGGCGGCGTGCGACTACCTCGACGTCGCCCCGCGCGTGGTGCGGGTGGCTCGCGACGCCCCGGTCGACGACGTCGACGTCGCGCTCCCCAGGCAGGTGGCCGATGTGCGCCTGCTCAGCGAGCTCGCGTCGACGTACGGCATCACCAACCCGGTCAACCGGGTGCTCTCGGCCCTCGGTCTGGGCTGACTCCGGCGGGTCGGGTCCACCTCATCCGGAACGCGGTGGGGACGAAGCCACCCGCTGGGTCGGGTCCGCGCCGGTACTCGGTCGGGGTCAGCCCCACCACCTCGGTGAAGGTGCGGCTGAAGGTGCCGAGGCTGGAGAACCCCACGCTCATGCACACGTCCGTCACCGGCACGCCGGTGGTGCGCAGCAGGGTCATCGCCCGCTCGATGCGGCGGCGCTGGAGGTAGCGGTGCGGCGTCTCGCCGAACGCCCGCCGGAACTCCCGGATGAAGTGGGCTCGGGCCATCAGCGCCACCACGGCGAGGGCGTCGACGTCGAGGGCCTCGGTGTAGTGCCGGTCGATGCGGTCACGCGCGCGGAGCAGGCGCCGGTTGCGGTCCTCCTCGGCGGCACTCACCGGGCGAGCGTACGGCGGAGGACATCAGGGCGCGAGATGCGCACTTTCGGAGAAGCAACCCATCGCGGCCAGCCCTAGCGTCGTCCCCGACACTCCGCCCCAGTGAAGGGACCCGTCATGCTGACCCGCAACAACATCTCCTCGATCTTCGTGTTCGACCAGGACGAGGCACTGCGCTTCTACACCGAGGTGCTCGGCCTCGAGCTCGCCGACGACATGGACTTCGGGCCCATGCGCTGGCTCACCGTGCGGGCTCCGGGTGACCCCAAGGTGGTCCTCCTCGAGAAGCCCGGTCCGCCCGCTCACGACGACGCGACGGCCGAGCAGGTCCGCGCGCTCGTGGCCAAGGGCGCCGGGGGCGGCTGGCTCGCCTTCACCACCGACGACCTGGAGGAGATGTATGCGCGGGTCGAGGCGGCCGGCGCCGACATCACCCAGGAGATCGTCGCGCAGCCCTACGGCCGCGACTTCGCCATGCGCGACCCGTTCGGCAACCACATCCGGATCGGCGAGGTCCTCGGCGGCTGACGCCGTCGGCCGTCCCCCGTCGTCGCCGCCATCCCCCCTGCCGCGTCCCCGGTCGGTCGCCCCCATCCCCTCCCTGCCGCGTCCCCGCCGGTGCTATCCCCCTTGCCTGCTGCGTCCCCGCCGGCCGCCGCCGTCCCCGTCCGTCGTCGCGTCCCGTCCCGCGCCCCCATCCGCGGAGTCAGGAGCACCCCGTGAAGTCATGACCTTCTCGCCGAGTCAGGACCGTGGCGCATCCTGACTCGGCGAGGTCCTCCTGACTCCGCGGGCGGCGGGAGGGAGATCGGCCGGGCGGGGCCGGACGGGGTGGGAGCGGGGGCGGCAGCGGGCGCGGCGGCGGACGGCAGCGAGGGTCAGTCGAGCCGGTCTGCGGCGACCACGCCGCGCAGCACCGCGTCGACGGCACGCCGGGCCGTGCGCCGCAGCTCGGTGTCGACGGCGGCGTCGCCCACCTGGTCGAGCAGGTCGACCAGCTGCTTGCACCGCCGCACGAAGTCACCCGCCGCCATGTCCTGCCCCCGCAGCACCGAGTCGAGCCGGTCCCCCGAGGCCCAGCGGTGCACCATCCACGCCATGCCGCCGTCCGGCATCGACGTCGTCGGCAGGTCGTGCGCGGTCTCGAGGTCCTCGATCTCGGCCCAGAGCCGCTGCGTCTGCGTCAGTGCCTGGGCGACGTCGTCGGTCGGCATCCGCGGGGCGACGTCGGCCTCCTCGTGGCGCGGCTCGTGGACCAGGGCCGACACCGCCGCCGCGAGGCCCGCGGCGTCGAGCCTCTTCCACACGTCGTGGCGCAGGCACTCCGCCGCCAGCAGGTCCTTCTCCGAGTAGAGGCGCCGCAGCCGTTCACCGCGCTCGGTGACCACCGTCCCGCCGCCCTCCAGGTAGCCGAGGGCCTCGAGGGCGTCGCAGATGCGGTCGAACGTGCGCGCCACGGTGTTCGTGCGCCCCTCGACCCGCCGCTGGAGACCGGTGGTCTCGCGCTTGAGCCGCCACCACCGCTCCGCCCAGCGCGCGTGCTCCTCACGCTTCGGGCACTGGTGGCACGGGTGGTCGCGCAGCTCGCGGCGCAGGTGCTCGGTCGGGTCGTTCTCGCCGGCGGTGACGTCCGGCCGGCCCCGGCGAGATGGTGCGTCCTCGATGCCGTCGGGCACCGCGACCCGCAGGGTGCTGGCCAGGTCGCGACGGGACTTGGGCGACTTCGGGTTGAAGTGCGCGGGCACCTTCACCGACGTCACGGCCTCCACCGGCTCCGGGACGTCGACGAGGGTGAGCCGGCGGAACTGCTTGTCCTCGGTGACGACCGCCGGCCCGGTCGGGGCCCCCTTGGCCGCGCGGGCGGGCTGCACGACCACGGCCCAGCCGGCGCGCCGCCCACCGGGGATCCGGATGACGTCGCCCACGCGCAGTGCCTCCATCGACACCGCTGCCTCGGCGCGCCGTGACGCCGCCTTGGCCTTCCGGCCCGCCTTCTCGGCATCGGCGAGCTCGCGGCGCAACCGGGCGTACTCGCGGAAGTCGCCGTGCTCGCAGTGCATCGCCTCGGCGTACCCGGCCAGGCCCTCCTCGTTGCGCCGCAGCTGGGTCGCCAGCCCGACGACGGCGCGGTCCGCCTGGAACTGCGCGAACGAGGTCTCGAGGATCTCGCGGGCCGTCTCGCGGCCCACCTGCGCGACGAGGTTGACGGCCATGTTGTAGGTGGGCCGGAAGCTCGACCGCAGGGGGTACGTGCGGGTCGACGCGAGCCCACCCACCGCCATCGGGTCCGTCCCCCGGCTCCACTGGACGACGGCGTGGCCCTCGACGTCGATGCCCCGCCGCCCGGCGCGGCCGGTCAGCTGGGTGTACTCGGCGGGCGTGATGTCGACGTGGGCCTCGCCGTTGTACTTGACGAGCTTCTCGAGCACGACGGTGCGGGCAGGCATGTTGATGCCGAGGGCGAGGGTCTCGGTAGCGAAGACCGCCCGGATCCGCCCCTGCGTGAACAGCTCCTCGACGACCTCGCGGAACAGCGGCAGCATGCCGGCGTGGTGGGCCGCGAACCCGCGGGAGAGGCCCTCGACGAAGTCCCAGTAGCCGAGCACCGAGAGGTCCTCCTCGGCCAGCGCCTCGACCCGCTCCTCGACGTGGCGGCGGATGCGAAGCCCGTCGCGTTCGGTGACGAGGCGGGTCCCGGCCGCCAGCAGCTGCCCGACGGCAGCCTCGCAACCCACCCGGCTGAAGATGAAGGTGATGGCGGGGAGGAGGCCGTCACGCTCGAGCTCCTCGACCACCTCGGCCCGGGTCGCTCCCCCACCGGGCCGCCCACCGCGGGCGAGGCCCCGGCCGGAGTGGCCCCCGCCGGGACCGCGTGGCGGGGTGCGGTCCCGCCGGCCCCGACCACCGCGCCCGCCACGCTGCATCCGGTGAGCGGTGTCCTCGACACGCCCTCGCTGCTCCGCCCCGCGGATCGCGTGCAGCAGGTCGGGGTTGACCCGGTTGCCCGCGAACAGGTCGAACATCGTCGTCCCCACCAGCACGTGCTGGAACAGCGGCACCGGCCGGTGCTCGGCGACGACCACCTCGTGGTTGCCCCGAACCTCGGCGAGCCAGTCCCCGAACTCCTCGGCGTTGCTGACCGTCGCCGAGAGGGAGACCACCTGCACCGACTCGGGCAGGTGGATGATGACCTCCTCCCACACCGCTCCGCGGAACCGGTCGGCGAGGTAGTGCACCTCGTCCATGACGACGAAACCGAGCCCCTCGAGCGTGCGCGACCCGGCGTACATCATGTTGCGCAGGACCTCGGTGGTCATGACGACGACCGGAGCCTCGCCGTTGACGGACGAGTCGCCGGTGAGCAGGCCGACGTTCTCGGCCCCGTGGCGTCGGACCAGGTCGTGGTACTTCTGGTTCGACAGGGCCTTGATCGGTGTCGTGTAGAACGCCTTGCGGCCGCCGGCCAGCGCGAGGTGCACGGCGAACTCACCGACGACCGTCTTGCCCGCCCCCGTGGGCGCCGCCACGAGCACCCCCTTGCCGGCCTCCACCGCCGCGCAGGCGCGCTCCTGGAAGTCGTCGAGCGGGAAGTCCAGCGAGGCGGTGAACACCCCGAGCTCGGAACGGTCCCGGCGGCCCCGGGCCTTCGCCGCGGCGTACCGCTCAGCTGGGCTGGGGAGCATGCGCTCAGGCTACGTCAGCGGCCGCCCCGCACACGCTCACCCGCACGCTCCGGGTCAGGCCAGGACGGTGAGCGCGCCGGGCACCGCCTCGAGGACGAGCGGCAACGGCGCGAACCGCTCGCCGTCGGCGTAGGACACGATGCCCGTGGCGTCCAACGACACCGTGCGGGCCCGGTGGACCTCGACGGCGGGATGCGTCACGTGCCCGCCGGTGCGCACGCGGGGGAAGACGCGGATGAACTCGCGCACGGGGATCTCGCGGAGCACCAGCACGTCGAGCAGGCCGTCGTCGAAGGAGGCATCGGGCACGACCCGCATGCCCCCGCCGTACGCCGGGCCGTTGCCGACCGCGACGAGCATGGCGTCGAGCTCGTGCCGCTCACCGTCGAGCTCGAGGACGTACGGGATGGGCCGGAAGACCGGCAGCTCCCTGAGTACGGCGAGGTTGTAGCGCATCGGGCCCTTCGGCCACCGCCAGCCGTTCGCCCGCTCGTTGACGACGGCGTCGAACCCGGCGGCCAGCACCCCGACGAACCACCGCTGCTCCCCCGTGGCCATGACGAGCCGGGCGGCGTCCACGGCCCGCGTTCGCCCGGCGAGGATGCGCTCGACCGCCGTGGCGGCGTCTCGGACGGGCAGCCCGAGCTCGCGGGCGATGTCGTTTCCGGTTCCGGCCGCGACGATCCCCAGCGGCACGCCGGTGGCAGCGCAGATGTTGGCCCCGAGGTGGACCATCCCGTCGCCGCCGGCCACCACGAGCCCGTCGACCGAGCCGGAGGCCACCGCCTCGCGTCCCTTCTGGGCCGCACGCGGTGCGTCCGCGGCGCTCAGGTCGAGGATCTCCACCCCGGCCGCGCGCAGCAGCGTCAGCGCCTCGGTGCCGACGCGGGCCCCGGTGTTCCTGCCCGACGTCGGGTTGACGATGAGCCCGAGGCGCGTCATGGCGCGCAGGCTAGCGGAGCCACCTGCTCAGAGCTGGGAGGCCTCGGTGTCGTCGACCTCGAGCCAGTCGGGCCGGTTGGCGGCCTTGCGCTTGTCGAGCCATCGGCACACCAGCCAGGCACTGAAGTAGAGGACCACGAGCGGGAGGGCGAACACGAACATCGTGAACGGGTCGGCAGTGGGTGTGGCCACCGCGGCGAACACGAAGATGACGAGCACGGCGACCCGCCAGCCGCCGATGAGCCGGCTGGCCGGCATAGCCCCGATGAGGTTCAGGCCCACGAGGAAGACCGGGAAGAGGAACCCGAGCCCGAAGACGAGGATGAACCGGGTGACGAAGGAGAAGTAGTCGGAGGCCTGCTGGATGTTCGAGGTCCCCTCGGGGCTGAGTCCGTAGAGGATTCTCAGCGACTGGGGAAGGATCGTGTAGCCGAGCCAGCAGCCGGCGAGGAACAGCGGGATGGTCGACCCGATGAAGATCAGCGAGACCCGCTTCTCCTTGGGAGTCAGGCCGGGGACGACGAAGGCCCACAGCTGGTAGAGCCACACCGGGCTCGACACGATGATGCCGACGAAGATCGACAGGCTGATCAGGTTCGAGAACGCCGACGTGGCCTGCGCGAAGTTGATGCTGGCCGTGACGCCGGGGCTGGCCCTGGCGTACGAGTAGAAGGGCGCCGTCAGCGCGGCGAAGATCTGGTCGTAGAAGACACCTGCGGCGATCGACGCGAGAACGACCGCGACGGCCGAGATGAACAGGCGTCGGCGGAACTCACGGAAGTGCTCCGCCAGCGTCATCCGGCCCTCGGGGTCGCGAGGGCGTCGGCGCAGTCGGGCCATCGAGCGGTGTCAGGAGGTCAGGACTGACCGGAGTTGTCGGTGCGTGGCGCGTTCTCGTGCACCGCGTTGCCCTCGGGGGCGGGTCGCACGACGTCCTCGGTCGTGCGGTCCTGGGTGATGGAGTCGCCGCGAACGGTCTCCGTGGAGGCCGACGACTTCGACGCCTCGGACTCCTTCTTCATCTCGTCGACCTCCGACTTGAAGACACGTGCGGACCGCCCCAGGCTGCGGGCGGCGTCCGGAAGGCGCTTCCAGCCGAAGATCAGGATGACCAGCACCGCGATGATGATGATCTCGGTGGGACCGATGTTCCTGAGCATTGCGTTGTACCGCCTTCCGCGGTCGGGGTCGTCGTCAGTCTACGCGTGCCCACGGAGGGAGACGTGCCGCTCGTCGAGCTCGCCGCTCCTCGGCCTGCGCCGACCGCAGGACCCGATACTCCTCGAGAACCCTGTGTCGTTCCTGCGCGGCGGCTGTGTGTTCGGGAACGAGGTCGCGCAGCTCGTCGGTGCGCAGCTCCAGCTCGGCCACCGCCTCGGCGGCCCGCTCGACCTCCGCGGTGAGCGCCTTCGCGCTGCGCCAGGTGGCCCGGGACCGCGCCGCGACCCACACGGCGCCTCCGACCACGAGCACCGCCCAGAGCAGTAGCCAGCCCCACCACGGGAGCACGTCAGGCCCCGGCCCGGTCATACGCGCGCAGGGCGTCCCGGACGTCCTCGCGGACGACCTCGACGAGGTCGTCCGGCGCCACCACGTACCCCTGTCCCCCGAGCCGTCGCACGAGGCGCCTCAACCACGCCGTGTCCGGGGTGCGCAGGGCGACGCGCAGGCCCCCACCGTCGGCGGCCGGGACGGGCTCGACGGAGTCCACCGGGTAGTAGTCGGCCACCCAGGCGGCCCCGGGCAGCAGGCGCAGGGTCACGACGACGTCGTCGGGCGCCGGGCGGAACGTCCCCTCGGAGAGGTCGCGCTCCCGGGCCTGGGGCGGCGGGGTGCCGTCGGTGTCCAGAACCGTGAGCTCCTCGACCCGGTCCATCCGGAACAGGCGGGTGTCCTCGGCGCGGTGGCACCAGCCCTCGAGGTACCAGCGGCCGTCGATGCCGACCACCCGCATCGGGTCGACATCGCGCTCGGTGGCCTCGTCACGTGCGGGCACGAGGTAGCGCAGGTGCACGCGGCGTCGGTCGGCGACGGCCCGCCGGGCCTGGGTCAGCAGCTCTGGTGCGGCGTCGTCGGCCATCGTCGCCCGGACCCGGCTGGCCGGCGCCCCCGCTGACCCCGCGGCCGCCTCGAGCTTGGCCAGGGCACGGTCGACGGCGTCGCGCTCACCGAGCCCGGGCACCTCCCGGAGGGCCCGCAGGCCGACGATGAGGGTCACGGCCTCGTCGACCCCCAGGCGCAGCGGCCGGGCGATGGTGTCGGCGTTGCCGACGAACACTCGGCCACCCTCCCAGTCGGCCTCGATGAGCTCGTCGGGCATCTGCCCGTACCCGCAGAGGAACAGCAGGCGCAGGTCGGCCTCGAGCTGGTCCGTGGACACACCGAGGTCGTCCGCGGCCCGCTGCAGGTCGATCCCCTGCCGGTTGACCAGCCAGGGGACCATCGTCAGCAACCGGGCCAGCCGCGCGGTCGCGGTCTCGGTGGGGGCGGGCGGCATCAGGACCCCCCTCCGCCGTGGGCGGCGAGGGCACCGCGGAGCCGGTCGACCACCCGGTCGACGAGCTTCGGCGGCTGCTCCGCGACGACGTCGCCGCCGTAGGCGGCGAGCTCCTCGGCGAACGCGTACAGGTCGTGGTAGTCGAGGTCGAGGAGGGACCACGTGTCGTCGACCTCACCGACGGTCCGGGCCCGCCGCCGCAGGGCGTGGCCCGCGCCTGCCCGCACCCGCACGACGGCGGGGCTCGGCTGGGCCGCAGGGGGATCGGCGCGCTCGACCATCATCCGGGGCTCGTGGTCCTCCGGCACCTCGTACGACCCGGGCGGGCCGGCCGTGCGCACCGGTCCGGCCATCCGGGAGAGGCGGAACACCCGTGGGGCGCCACGGTCCTCGTCGAAGGCGTTGAGGTACCACCGGCCGCGCCACGACACGAGCGACCACGGCTGCACGTGTCGCTCCCCCGGCTCGGTGTCGTCGGGTCGCCGGTACGGGAAGGTCAGCGGCACCCGCCGGACGACGGCGTCCTTGACCGCGTCGAAGGCGGGTTCCGTGGTGCGCAGCCGGGGCTCGATGCCGATGAGCGCGTCGCCGTCACGCTCGACCCCCGCGGCGCGGAGCTTGCGCAGGGCCTGCGCGGCCGGGCCGGCCAGCGAGGCCTGGGCCCACGTACGGCTGGCCAGACCCAGCACCGCGAGCTCGTCGGGCTCGAAGTGCAGGTCGGGCAGGGCGTACTCGCGCTGGTGGATGCGGTAGCCGGGCTCGTCGTCCCAGGCGGCGTCGATGTCCTCGGTGACCAGGGGGACGCCGAGCTCGCGCAGCTCGTCCTTGTCGCGCTCGAACATCCTCTCGAAGGCCTCGGTCGACGCCGACTGGCCGTACTGCGGCACCAGCCCGCGGATCTGAGCCTTGGACAGGGGGCGTCGGGCGTAGAGCAGGACGAGGACGAGGTTGAGGAGGCGCTCGGTCTTGACCTGGGCGGCTGACGGCGGCCGGGTGCCGGGGTCGCTGCTCACCGGGCAGACGCTACCCGACGGCTACGCTGCCGGGCGTGATGCAGTGGCGCGCCGGAACGGTCCGCGGGAGGCTGCGCTCGTGGTCGGGCGCGGTGGAGCTCGACGTCGAGCTCGAGGGGAGCGGCGACCTCGTCCGGGCCCTGGCCTACACCGCGGTCACCGGCGAGCCGGAGGCCGGTGAGCGCGTGCTGCTGAACGCCTCCGCGCTGCTGCGCGGGCTCGGCACCGGGGGGCTGGCCTTCGTCGTCGCCCGCACCGACGTCGTGCCGGACGATCCCGCCGCCGGCGACGGCCACATCGTCAAGGCCCGGTACACCCCGCTCCAGCAGATGCTGCTCGCCGTCGACGAGCAGGACAGCCCCCACCACGACGTCCTCGTGGACGCCGACGACCTCGGGGGGATGCCCGTGGTCGTCGCCGACCTGCACAGCGCCCTCCCCGCGGTGCTGGCCGGCGTGCGCACGGCGCACCCTGACGCCGTCGTCGCTTACGTCATGACCGACGGCGGCGCCCTGCCGGCGGCCTTCTCGCGCGCCGTGGCGGGCCTGCGCGAGGCCGGGTGGCTCGCCGCCACCCTCACCGTCGGGCAGGCCTTCGGGGGCGACCACGAGGCCGTCACGGTGCACACGGGCCTGCTCGCCGCGCGCCACGTGGTGGGCGCCGACATCGTGGTGGTGGCCCAGGGTCCGGGCAACGTGGGCACCGGCACCCGGTGGGGCTACTCGGGGGTCGCCGCCGTGGAGGCACTGCACGCCGCGCAGGTGCTCGGAGGCCGCGGGATCGCGTCGCTGCGCGTCTCCGGCGCCGACGCGCGCGACCGGCACCTCGGCATCAGCCACCACAGCCGCACCGCCTACGGGAGCGCCCTGCTCACGCCGGCCGACGTGCCCGTGACCACCCTGCCCGACGCGGCTCTCGACGCGCTGGTGCGCAGCCAGCTCGACGACCTGGTGCGCACCGCGCGTGCCCGGCTCACGCCCGTCGAGGTGCCGCCCGACGGGCTCAGGGACGCGCTGGGGGCCACCCCGGTGCGGCTGTCGACCATGGGGCGCGGCCTCGAGGCCGACCCCTCCCCGTTCCTCGCGGCCGCCGCCGCCGGGGTGCACGCGGCAGGGCTCAGCGCACGTCCATGAGGTCGACGACGAAGATCAGCGTCTCGCCCGGCTTGATCACGCCACCGGCGCCCCGGTCGCCGTAGGCCTTGTGCGGGGGGATGACGAGGCGGCGACGGCCACCGACGCGCATCCCGGCGATCCCCTCGTCCCACCCGGCGATGACCATGCCGGCGCCGAGCTGGAAGTCGAGCGGCGCGCCCCGGTTCCACGACGCGTCGAACTCCTCGCCACTGGAGTGGGCGACACCGACGTAGTGCGCCGACACGGTGCTGCCGGCGGTGGCCTCGGCGCCGTCACCGACCTCGAGGTCCTCGACCACGAGGTCCGTGGGCGGCTCCTCCCCGGGGAAGTCGATCTCGGGCTTGGTCTTCTCGCTCACTCGGTGCCTCCTCGGCGCACGGCCGTCAGTACGCGGCCAGGATGTCGACGACGAACACGAGGGTGTCGTCGCCCTTGATGGTGTCGCCCTGCCCGGCCGAGCCGTACCCGTCCGCAGGCGGGATGACGAGCAGGACCCGGCTCCCGACCTTCTGGCCGAGCAGACCCTCGTCCCAGCCCTTGATGACCTGACCGCCGCCGATGGGGAACTCGAACCACGGCTGGTCGGGGCGGTTGGCGCTGGAGTCGAAGACCTTGCCGTTGCGCCACAGCGCACCGGTGTAGGCCACGCGGACGGTCTGGCCCTTCTCGACCTTGGCGCCCTCACCCTCGATGAGCGGCTGCACCACGGCTGTCGTGGGGGCCTTCTTTCCCTTGGGCATGGTGATCGTCGCGGGCTCGCCGTCCTTCATCTCCACCGTCGGCAGGCCCTTCTTGGGCTCGACCGCGGTGCCCTGGGCCTGGTCGAGGACCTGGGTGGCGTTCTCCAGGTCGAGCACGAAGACCACGGGGTCGTCCTTGGTGATGCCCAGGGACTCGTTGCCGGTGTCACCGTAGGCGTCCTGGGGGGCGGCCGCGATGACGACCCGCGAGCCCACCTTCTTGCCCGGGATCTGGGTCTTGAAGGCCTGGAAGAGGTCGCTCTGGGACAGGTCCAGCCCCACGGCGCCGCTCTGGTCCCACGTGCTGTGCACGACCTTGCCGTCGGTACCGTTGACCAGGATCGCCTGGAGCGACACGAGGTCGTCCTTGCCGATCTCCGCACCGTCGCCCTCGGTCACGACCTCGGACTCGGTGCGGGTGACGTCGAGGGGGGCATCGACCTTCACCGTCGGGGCCTTCTCGGGGTCGCTCCCCTCGACGGTCACCTTCGACAGGGATGTCGAGGGGGTGGTCGCGGACTCCTCGCCGCAGCCGGTGAGCACGAGCGCACTGGCCGTCACGGCGACGGAGAGGATGGTGGTCAGACGGCGGGGCACGGTGTCGGAACCTTCGGTCGGGGGTGCCGCTGGGCGGCAGAGCAAGGAGCCACGATAGCCGCGGGCCCTTCGAGGTCCCGCATCGAGCACGTCACGGCCAACGCGTGCGGGGGCGGGACGGTGCCCGGGTCACCATGTGGCGCACGTCACACCCAGGAGCGGTCAGGCGCCGACCATCCCCTGGATGAGCCGCTCGACGCGGGCGTCCTCGGCGAGGAAGGGGTCCTTGCACAGGACGGTCCGCTGCGCCTGGTCGTTGAGCTTGAGGTGCACCCAGTCGACGGTGAAGTCGCGACGGTGCTCCTGCGCGGCGCGGATGAAGTCGCCGCGCAGCTTGGCGCGGGTGGTCTGCGGCGGCCTGACCTTGGCCTCGAACACCTCCGGGTCGGACACCACCCGGGCGACCCGACCGCGTCGCTGCAGGAGGTAGAACAGCCCCCGCGAGCGGTCGATGTCGTGGTACGCCAGGTCGATCTGGGCCAGCCGTGGGTGCTCGAGGCCCAGGCCGTGGCGGCTCGCGTAGTCGTCGAGGAGCCGGTACTTGATCACCCAGTCGACCTCGGTGTCGACGAGGGACAGGTCGTCGGTCTCGACCGCGGTGAGCACGCGGCCCCAGAGGTCGAGGACCCGGCGGTGCGACGGGTCCGCCGTGCCCTCGCGCTCGACGAAGTCACTCGCCTTGGCGTGGTACTCGCGCTGGATGTCGAGCGCCGAGAGGCGACGGCCGTTGGCCAGGCGCACCTGGTGCCGGCCGGACATGTCATGGGCGATCTCGCGGATGGCACGGATCGGGTTCTCGAGGGTGAGGTCGCGCATGACGATGCCGGCCTCGATCATCCGCAGCACGAGGTCGGCTGAACCGACCTTGAGCATCGTCGTGGTCTCGCTCATGTTCGAGTCGCCGACGATGACGTGGAGGCGCCGGTAGTGCTCGGCGTCGGCGTGCGGCTCGTCGCGTGTGTTGATGATCGGGCGGCTGCGGGTCGTGGCCGACGAGACGCCCTCCCAGATGTGGTCGGCCCGCTGGCTCAGCGCGTACGAGGCGCCCTTGGAGGTGGTCACGAGCTTGCCGGCGCCGCAGGTCAGCTGCCGGCTGATGAGGAAGGGCAGCAGCGTGTCGGAGATGGCCTGGAACTCCCCGGACCGGCGCACGAGGTAGTTCTCGTGGCATCCGTAGGAGTTGCCGGCGCTGTCGGTGTTGTTCTTGAAGACGTAGATGTCACCGGAGACGCCGTCCTCGCGCAGGCGCGCCTGGGCGTCGACGACCAGCCCCTCGAGGATCCGCTCCCCCGCGCGGTCGTGGGCCACGACCTGCCGGACGGAGTCGCACTCCGCGGTGGCGTACTCGGGGTGGCTTCCGACGTCGAGGTACAGCCGTGAGCCGTTGGTCAGGAAGACGTTGCTGCTGCGGCCCCACGCGACCACCTTGCGGAAGAGGTAGCGCGCCACCTCGTCGGGGGTGAGCGTGCGCTGCCCTCCGGTCGAGCAGGTGATGCCGTACTCGTTCTCGATGCCGATGATCCGCCGGGCGCCGGCGCTCGTCGTCACTCGGGCGAGCCGCCGTCCGGGTGCGGCCGCTGCGTCTGCGGGTTGGTGGCCTCGCCCCGCGGCGAGTCGGCGTCGTCACCCTCGGGGACGTCGGCGGTGGGGTCGTCGGTGCTCAGCAGGCGGTCGAGGAGCGAGCCCTGGATCCGCCGGAAGCGGCGCCGGGGCCGGTGCCGGTCGAGGATCGCGACCTCGAGCTGGGCCGGGGTGAGCTCCCGGGGCTCACCGCCGTTCGGGTCGGCGCCGAGCAGCCGGATCGCGAGGGCCAGCGCGTCGGCCAGGTTCAGGCCCGGCTGCCACTCGGTCTCCAGCGAGGTCTCGATCTGCTCGGCACCGCCACCCATGGCGACGAAGCCGTGCTCGTCGGCCACCGAGCCGTCGTAGGTGAGCCGGTAGACCTGGTCGTCCTCGGGCGTGGCCCCGACCTCGGCGACGACGATCTCGACCTCGTACGGCTTGGACTCCTGGGTGAACACCGCGCCGAGGGTCTGGGCGTAGGCGTTGGCGAGCCCGCGGGCGGTGACGTCGGAGCGGTCGTAGGAGTAGCCCCGCAGGTCCGCGTAGCGCACGCCCGCCACCCTGAGGTTCTCGAACTCCGGGTACTTGCCGACGGCCGCGAAGGCGATCCGGTCGTAGATCTCGGACACCTTGTGCAGGGCCCGGCTGGGGTTCTCCGCGACGAAGACGATGCCGGCGTCGTACTGGAGCACGATCACGGCCCGCCCGCGCGCGATGCCCTTGCGGGCGAAGTCGGCGCGGTCCTTCATCAGCTGCTCGGGGCTGACGTAGAACGGCATGCCGGCGGTCATCGGGCGCCCCCTGCGTCCTCGGTGCGGTCCGCGATGATGGCGTCCACCACCGGGGCGAGGTCCTCTTGGGGCACGAAGCGCGCACCCTCCGCGTCGACGATGCCGACCGTGGGCCAGATGCGCCGGCCGACGTCGGGCCCGCCGGTGGCCGAGTCGTCGTCGGCGGCGTCGTAGAGTGCCTCGACGGCCACCCGGACCGAGTCCTGCAGGGACAGCCCGCGGCGGTAGAGCTTCTTGAGGGCGCCGCGCGCGAAGAGTGACCCGGAGCCGACGCTGTGGTGGTCGTGCTCCTCGTAGCAGCCGCCCGTGACGTCGTAGGAGAAGATCCGCCCGGCGCCCCGCTCGAGGTCGTACCCGGCGAACATCGGCACGACGGCCAGGCCCTGCATGGCCATGCCCAGGTTCCCGCGGATCATCGAGGCGAGGCGGTTGGCCTTGCCCTCCAGCGACATCAGCGCGCCCTCGATCTTCTCGTAGTGCTCGAGCTCGACCTGGAACAGGCGCACCAGCTCGATGGCGAGCCCGGCCGTCCCCGCGATGCCGACGAGGCTGTACTCGTCGGTGGCGAACACCTTCTCCATGTCGCGGTTGGCGATGATGTTGCCCATCGTCGCGCGACGGTCACCCGCCATCACCACGCCGCCGTCGAAGGTGACGGTGGCGATCGTGGTCCCGTGGGGAGCCTCCAGCGAGGCACCGGGCGGCAGGGACCGCTGCGAGGGCAGCAGGTCCGGCGCGTGCGCGCCGAGGAACTCGGCGAACGAGGACGAGCCGGGGACCAGGTAGGCGGACGGCAGGCGACCGGTGTCGGCTCCGGAGGTCACTGGCCACCCTTCTGGACGAACCCGCGGACGAACTCCTCGGCGTTGGACTCGAGGACTCCGTCGATCTCGTCGAGGATGTCGTCGATCTCGCTCGCCTGCTGCTGGGGTGCTGCTGCCGCGGGCTCCGGGACGTCGACGTCGTCGGGTCCGTCGTCGCGCCGCTGGGGCCTGATCTGCTCCTGGCCGGGCATGCTCACCACTCCTCGAGGTCGGCTCTCCCCGAGCCTAGACGCTCCGCGCTCCGCGACGGTCCCGACCCCGCGGGTGGCGGGTGGACCGTCCGACCCGCGGACGGGTCCGCGCGGCCGCGCTCAGGAGCCGTCGTCGGTGCGGGCCAGCGCGCGCAGGAGCGACGCGGCGTCGGGTGCCGACCGTACGAGGTCCCCGACGGCCGCCTCCGTGCCCCGGAGGGGTTCGAGCATCGGCACCCGCTGCAGGGTGCGCTGCCCGGCCACGTCGAAGATCACCGAGTCCCAGGACGCGGCCACGACGTCGTCCGGGAACCGCTGCAGGCAGGTGCCGCGGAACCAGGCGCGCGTGTCGACCGGTGGGTTGTCCACCGCGTGGCGCACCTCCTCGTCGCTGACGAGCACCTCGAGCCGGCCGGTGGCGGCCAGCCGGTGCGCCAGCCCGCGGTCGGCGCGCACGTCGGACCACTGGAGGTCGACGGCCTTGAGCCGGGGGTCGCCCCACGCCAGCCCGTCTCGGGTCCGGTACCCCTCGAGCACGGCGAGCTTGGCGACCCAGTCGACCTCGCGGCGGGCCTCCATCGGGTCGCGGGCCAGTCGGTCGAGCACGGTGGACCACCAGTGGAGCACCTCCGCGGTGTCGGCGTCGGGCCGGCCGCCGGTGCGCTCGTCGACGTAGGCGGCGGCGCGGTCGTGGTACTCCCAGAGCAGCTCGAGGGCAGTCATCCGGCGCCCGTCGGCCAGCTCCACCTTCTGCTGGAGCGTGGGGTCGTGCGAGACCTCGTGGAGGGTGCCGACCGGTCGGCGCACCGAGAGGTCGTCGCGGATGGCGCCGTCCTCGATCATCGCCAGGACGAGCGAGGTGGTGCCCAGCTTGAGCAGGTTGGCGACGTCGGCGTGGTTGGCGTCGCCGAGGATGACGTGGAGGCGGCGGTACCGGTCGGCGACCGCGTGCGGCTCGTCGCGTGTGTTGATCAGCGGTCGCTTCAGGGTGGTCTCGAGCCCGACCTCGACCTCGAAGAAGTCGCTGCGCTGGGCGATCTGGTACCCGGGCGTGCGGGAGTCGACCCCGATCCCGACCCGCCCGGAGCCGCACATCACCTGCCGCACCACGAAGAACGGCGTCAGGTGCTTGACGATTTCCGCGAACGGCGTCGACCGGGACATCAGGTAGTTCTCGTGGGTGCCGTAGGACGCGCCCTTGCCGTCGGCGTTGTTCTTGTAGAGGTTCACCCCCGGCGGGACCTCCGCGAGGCGGGCCACGGCCTCGCGCATCACGAGCTCCCCGGCCCGGTCCCAGATGACGGCGGCCCGCGGGGTCGTGACCTCCGGGGAGCTGTACTCCGGGTGGGCGTGGTCGACGTAGAGGCGGGCGCCGTTGGTGAGGACCACGTTGGCCAGGGTCGGGTCCTCGACGTCGGTGAGCTGGCTCTGGTGGGCCTGCCCCCGGCCCATGTCGAATCCGCGGGCGTCGCGCAGCGGTGCCTCGTCGGCGTAGTCCCAGCTCGCGCGGGCCGGACGGATGCCTCGCGAGGCCGCGTAGGCGGTGACGACGTCGCCGGAGGCCACCATCGGGTTCGCCGACGGGTCGCCGGGCACGACGATGCCGTACTCGGTCTCGATCCCCATCACCCGTCGGACGGTCATGGCTCGACGATACTGACCCGATGCGCAGCTATCGCGGCCTGGCCCTCCGAAGCGCCGTTCTGGCGTGCCTCTACGACGCGGTGGGCCCCTCGATCGCCGACATGGACATCGCCGCGATCCAGGCGACCCGGGCGCGGACCATCCCCCGCAACCGGTTGGCCCGCGTGGTCACCGGTGGCGTGGACCGGCGGGTGGGCATCACCTACGGCACCGCGCCCGCGCGCGACGACTTCGAGATCCCCTTGCGGATCTACCGCCCGCGTGCTCTTCCCGACGGCACCACCGACGTCCCGGTCGTCATGTGGTTCCACGGCGGCGGCTGGGTGCTCGGCAACGTCCTCGACCACGACCCCCTGTGCACGTGGATCGCCGCGGAGGTGGGTGCCGTCGTCGTGTCGGTGGACTACCGGCGGGCGCCCGAGCACCGGGCACCGGTGGCGGCCCTGGACTGCGTGGACGCGACGACGTGGGTACAGGTCTCCGGCGACGTGCTCCGGGCAGACACCGGCAGGATGGCGGTCGCCGGGGACTCCGCCGGCGGCAACCTCGCGGCAGTCGTGGCCCAGGTCCTGCGCGACCACGGGATCGGCGTCCTGCGCCACCAGGCCCTCATCTACCCCGCCACCGACCTCACCCGGTCCTCCCCGTCGCTCGCCCGGATGGCCCACGCCGGCATCCTCGACAGGCGCGCGTTCGACGCGTACGTCGACCACTACCTCGCCCCGGGCCACGACCCCCGCGACCCCCTCGTCTCGCCCTTGTTCGGCTCGCTCGAGGGCCTGCCCCCGGCGCTGGTGCAGACCGCCGACCTCGACCCGACCCGCGACGACGGGCTCCGCTACGCCGACGCGCTGCGCGCCGCGGGCGTCCCGGTTCGCGCCACCAACTACCTCCAGGTGCCGCACGGCTTCGCGTCTTTCCCCGGCGCCACTCCCGTCGGGCGACAGGCGCGGGAGGAAATCGTCACCGAGCTGGCGCGAGCCCTGGCCTGAGCCGAACTCACTCGCCCCGCGGCAGCCGAACGCTCACCGTCGTGGCGCCGGGAGCCGACTCGAACTCGATCGACCCGCCGTGGCGGTCGACGACGATCCGCCGCGCGATGTCGAGACCGAGCCCGGTGCCCTTCCCCACCTCCTTGGTGGTGAAGAACGGCTCGAAGACGCGGTGGAGGATGGCGGGGTCGATGCCCGGGCCGGTGTCGCCGACCTCGATGAGAACGTCGTCGCCGTCGAGGACGACCGCCAGCCGCAGGGTGCCCTCGCCGTCCATCGCGTCGAGGGCGTTGTCGAGGAGGTTCGTCCAGACCTGGTTGAGCTCGGCGGCGTACACCTCGATCTCCGGGACGTCGTCGTCGTACTCGCGGACGACCTCGATCCCCTCGAGCTTGGGCGCCAGCATGGTCAGGGTGCTCTCGATGCCGCTGGGCAGGTCGATGCGCTGGAGGGACGCGCGGTCCATCTGGGAGTACGTCTTGACGTCCTGGACCAGGTGCGCGATCCGGGAGGTCGCGTCGGTGAGCTCCGACAACAGACCCTCCACCCCGAGGGTGCTCGTGATCCATCGCAGTGCCGGGGCCAGGCCGTCGGCCCCCACGATCTGCTCGAGCTGCTCGAACCACGCCTCGTCGGCGCTCCTGCTCGCGAGGATGGGTGCCATCTGCCAGCCGTAGGGGACGCCGCGCCGCTCGAGCCACTCACCGATGAACTCCTCGCGCTCGGCCACCTCGAGCGCGTCGCCCTCGGCGATCGGGCGGCTCTGGAGCGTCACCCGCACCTGGTCGAGCTCGAGGAGCTGCTCCGCGCCGACCCCGTGCTCGGCCAGGCCCACGAACGACTGCAGCACGTAGGTGCTCGTGCTCCGCAGCGACTCCAACGCGCGCAGCGACGCCGAGGCCGGGTTGTTGATCTCGTGCGCGAGCCCGGCCGCCATCTTGCCGAGGGCCACGATGGACTCGCGTTGGCGCGCGGTGGAGTCGACCCGGCGGACGGTCTGGTACACGGCGTCGAGGAGGTGCTTCCCGAGCGGGAGCCACCGTTGCACGAAGGCACTGAGCTCCTCGGCCGGGACGACGAAGCACCGGCCGGCGGTCGCGGCCCGGCCCGTGACGAGGAACACCGCGTTCTCGTCGCCGCTGCCCCAGGCGGCGTGGCCGCCGGCCCACTGGCCGGGCTCGGTCATCCGCAACACCGTGGTCAGCTCGGAGCCGGCCTGCTGGCTCAGCTCGATGTCGCCGTCGAGGAGCATCCACATCTCGTCGGCCGGCCGCCCCTCGTGGAACAGCTCGTCACCGGGGAGGAACTCGCGCACCTCCCCGATGGAGGCGAAGTCGGCCCGTTGCTCCTCGCTCAGCTCGTGGGTCAGCGAGGCGGCACCGAGGTCGTCGAGCAGGCTCATACCGTCTCCAGGTAGGCGTGGACGTTGCTCACGGCGGTCGATCCCTCGCCCACCGCGGCCGCCACCCGCTTCATCGAGCTGCGGCGCACGTCACCCGCCGCGAAGACGCCCGGGACGCTCGTCTCCAGCAGGAGCGGCTGGCGCTCGAGGGGCCACCGCGGGCCGTCGCCGTCGAGGGCGGCGACGTCGGGCCCGGTGAGGATGAAGCCGCGGCCGTCGCGCGCGACGTGGTCCCCGAGCCAGTCGGTCCTCGGGAGCGCGCCGATGAAGGCGTACAGCCAGTTCGCGGGGACGGTCTCCTCCTCGCCGGTGGCGCGGTCCACCAGCGTGAGCCACTCGAGGTGGTCCGTGCCGCCACCGCAGAGGACCTCGGTGCGGAACCGGACCTCGATGGTGTCGGACCGCTCGATGCGGTCGACGAGGTACTGCGACATCGACGTGCTGAGCGAGGTGCCCCGCACCACCACGACGACCCGCCGGGCGAACCCGGCGAGGTGGAGCGCCGCCTGGCCGGCGGAGTTGGCCGCGCCGACGATGTAGACGTCGTCCCCCTCGGTCGAACGCGCCTCACTGGCCGACGCGCCGTAGAAGACCCCGCGCCCGGTGAGGTCGGCCAGGCCGTCGGCGGCGAGCAGCCGGTAGGAGACACCGGTGGCGACGATGACGGCTCGGGCCTCGATCTCACTCCCGTCGTCGAAGTGCACGGCGTGGACCGAGCCCCGCTGCTCGAGGCCGTCCACGGTCCGCGCCAGCACCATCTCCGCGCCCAGCCGCTGGGCCTGGGTGGTGGCCCGCCGGGACAGCTCGGCGCCGCTCAGGCCCCGTGGGAAGCCGAGGTAGTTCTCGATGAGGGCGCTCTGGCCGGCCTGGCCACCCGGGGCCTCCCGGTCGATCACGGCGGCGTGCAACCCCTCCGACGAGCCGTACACGGCGGCCGCGAGACCGGCCGGTCCGGCACCGACCACCACCAGGTCGTAGAGCGTCGACGTCGCGCCCGTGCTGAGGCCGAGCGCTGCCGCCACGTCGGCGGTACCGGCCCCCCGGAGGACGGTGCCGTCGGGGAGGAGGACGAGGGGGAGGTCGTCGGGGGTGGCCTCGAGCAGCGTGTTGAGGCGCTGGGCCTCGGCGTCGTGGTCGAGCTCGAGCCACTGGTAGTGCACGTGGTTGCGGGCGAGGAACATCCTCGTCTCGTACCCGCGCTCCGACCAGCGGTTGCCGACGACGCGCACGCCGTCGAAGCGGCGGTCGTTGGCGCTGGTCCAGTCGTCGAGCAGGTCGTCGACCACCGGGTACAGCCGCTCGTCGGGGGGCGACCACGGCTTGAGGAGGTAGTGGTCGAGGTCGATGTCGTTGATCGCCTTGATCGCCATGTCGGTGTCGGCGTAGGCGGTGAGCAGCACCCGCTTGGCTCCCGGGGTGACCGACCGCGAGCGTTCGAGCAGCTCGATGCCGGTCATCCCCGGCATCCGGTGGTCCGAGACGATCAGGGCCACGGGCTGGTCACGGCGGGCCAGCGACTCGAGGGACCGCAGCGCCTCCGCGCCGGACGTGGCCCGGACGATCCGGTACCGACCCGCGTAGCGGTTGCGCAGGTCGCGGGTGATGGCCGCTGACACGGCGGGGTCGTCGTCGACGGTGAGGATGATCGGCTTGGCCATCGGCTTCCGCGCCCTCCGTCCGGTCGTGGCAGCCGCAACGGGGGGCGGCGAGTCCCTGATCGGCAGGTCTAGCACCGACCGGGCCGTTGTGGGAAGGGGGCGGTTAGGCTGACCGCCATGCGGGAGATCGTGGTCTTCTCCGGGTCTGCGCACCCGGATCTGGCCCACCGGGTGTGCGACGGGCTGGGGGTCCGGTTGTCGGAGACCCTCATCACCCGCTTCAGCAACGACTGCCTCCAGGTCCAGCTGCTCGCCAACTGCCGCCAGCGCGACGTCTACATCATCCAACCACTGGTCCC
Organism: uncultured Actinomycetota bacterium; assembly: GCA_963726295.1. GTDB lineage: Bacteria > Actinomycetota > Actinomycetes > Actinomycetales > Dermatophilaceae > DASSQJ01. Next base: position 387,692 of record CAVSBW010000012.1, on the reverse strand, counting down.
GCCGACGCAGGACTCGCTCATGGAGCTGCTGCTCATGATCGACGCCGCCCGGGGGGCCAGCGCGGCGATGGTGACGGCCGTCATCCCCCACTACGCGTACGCCCGCTCGGACAAGAAGGACGCCTCGCGCATCTCCCTCGGGGGCCGGCTCGTGGCCGACCTCATCAACGCGGCGGGAGCCGACCGGGTGATCACGATGAACCTCCACGCGCCGCAGGTGCACGGCTTCTTCTCGGTGCCGGTCGACCACCTCACCTCCCTCGGCGTGCTCGCCGACCACTTCCGCGATCAGGACCTCACCGACTCCGTCGTCGTCTCCCCCGACCTGGGCAACGCCAAGGACGCCACCCAGTTCGCACGGCTGCTCGGCCTGCCCGTCGCCGCCGGGTCGAAGCGACGGCTCAGCGACGACCGGGTGGTCGTCGACTCCATCGTCGGCGACGTCATCGGCCGTCGCGCGATCGTGCTGGACGACGAGATCGCCACCGGCGGCAGCATCGTCGAGCTGCTCGAGAAGCTGGCGGAGCAGGGGGTCACCGAGGCCGCCGTCGCCTGCACGCACGGGCTGTTCGCGGGGAACGCCGTGGAGCGGCTCTCTGGTCATCCGATGATCTCCCACGTGGTCACCACCGACACCGTCCCGGCGCCGGCCGGGTGGCCCGAGCTCAAGGTCCGGTCGGTCGCCGGGCTGTTCGCCGAGGCGATCCACCGCATCCACGAGGGCGAGTCGGTCTCGAGCCTCTTCGACGGGGTCGACCCCACCCACGCACCGCCACGGCAGCGCTCGCTGTTCGACAAGGTCCGCCCGTGACCCGAGCGCTACCCGCGCTCCTCGACGCCGCCCTCGTCGTCGTGTTCGCCGCCGTCGGGCGCCGCTCCCACACCGAGGGGCTCGACGTCACCGGCATCCTGCGCACGGCCTGGCCGTTCCTCGCCGGCGCGGCGGTGGGATGGCTCCTCGCGGCACTCATCGTGGGCGAGCCCCGGTCGCTGGGCTTCGGCGCGCTCGTCGTGGCGGGGGCCGTCGTCGTCGGGATGCTGCTGCGGGTGGCCAGCGGGCAGGGCACGGCGTGGTCGTTCGTGGTCGTCGCGACGCTCGTCCTCGCCGTGCTGCTGCTCGGGTGGCGGCTGGTGGCCCGCCTCGTGGCGTAGCGGTCCGCCCCCACCTCGCCCGTCAGGGCTCGATGTTCTGGTTCAGGTGGAACAGGTTGCCGGGGTCGTACTCCCTCTTCACCTGGCGCAGGCGTTCGTAGTTGGCGCCGAAGTTGTCGGCCACCCTGTCCTGGTCGTCGGCGGCGGCGAAGTTGATGTAGCCACCGGGCTCCGAGTGGGGGGCGATCGCCGCGTAGTAGTCCTTGACCCACGCGACGGCCTGCTCGTTCTGCTGGGGGTCCGGCCACATCCCGGCGATCACGGTCGCGTAGGAGGCGTCCCGGTGGCCGAAGGCGGTGGCGTCCGATGCCACGTCGTGGCAGGCACCGTCGATCGGGTAGATGTGCATCGTCGAGTTGACCGCCGGCAGGCCGGGAGCGTGCTCGGTGTGCGCGCGGATCGCCTCGTCGGTGAGGTCGCCGACGAACGCGGCCTTCCAGTAGTGCTGCAGCCCGCGAGGTACCAGTCCGTCGAAGAGGGAGTTGACGTCGGCGAACGGCATCATCCCCACGTACTCGGCCATCGGTGTGGCCACCTGACGGAACGAGTCGACGAGCCGTGCGCCGGCCGCCTCGTCACCCGTCCAGCACTGCATGACACCGACGAACGGCTCCCCCACGCGGTCCTCCGGGATGAACGGCAGGGGTGGCGCCAGGTTGAACAGCGGGAACCCGCCGTACTCGCGCGGGGCGTCGGCGATGAGGTCGCGGAAGTGCCCGAGGATGGCGGCCGTGTCGGCGAGCTCGAAGAACTGCGGCCCGGCCAGCACCGTTCCCACCGGGTGGAGCCGCATCCGGAACTCGGTGACCACGCCGAAGTTGCCGCCGCCACCGCGAAGGGCCCAGTACAGGTCCGGGTTCTCCTCGTCGGAGGCCTCACGCACCCTGCCGTCGGCGGTGACGACCTGCACGGACAGGAGGTTGTCGATGCTCAGGCCGTGGTTCCTGGCGAGGTAGCCGATCCCCCCCGCCCAGGGTCAGCCCACCCACCCCGGTGGTGCTGATGATGCCCCCCGGCGTCGCCAGGCCGTGGGCCTGGGTGGCGGTGTTGACGTCGTTCCACGTCGCACCCCCAGAGATCCGTGCCGTCGCCGACCCGGGGTCCACGGCCACACCGCGCATCCCGGACAGGTCCGCCACGACGGCGTCGTCCGCCGTCCCGAAACCCGGCACGCTGTGGGCCCCGCCCCTGACCGCGAGGTCCGCTCCCGCCTCGCGCGCATGGTCGACGACCGCGGCCACGTCGGCGGCGCTCGTGCACGTGACGACCGCCGCGGGGTGGGCGTCGATCATGAAGTTGTGGACTCGGCGTGCGTCCTCGTAGCCGTCGTCGCCGGGTGTGGTGACGGGGCCGGTCACACGGTCGCGGAGCTGCTCGAGGGTGGTGCTCATGGCTCTTCCTTCGTCGGGGGCAGCGGACCGGGCACCGGGCGGTGCCCATCCGATCGACGCTACGCACCACCGTGCGGACGCACATGACGAAAACGCGCCATTTCCCCGGCGCCCGTGGGGCCCTGGGGCCCTGGGTCAGGCGGGTCGCCGGGTCAGAGGTACTGGCCGGTGTTGGCCACCGTGTTGATCGACTTGCCGGGCTCCGAGCCCTCCTTGGTCTTGATGAGGGTGCGGATGTAGACGATCCGCTCCCCCTTCTTCCCGGAGATGCGCGCCCAGTCGTCGGGGTTGGTCGTGTTCGGCAGGTCCTCGTTCTCGCGGAACTCGTCCGAGCACGAGGAGAGCAGGTGCTCCACCCGCAGACCGCGCTGGCCGGTGTCGAGGAGGTCCTTGATCGCCATCTTCTTGGCCCGGTCGACGATGTTCTGGATCATCGCGCCCGAGTTGAAGTCCTTGAAGTAGAGGATCTCCTTGTCGCCGCCGGCGTAGGTGACCTCGAGGAAGCGGTTGTCCTCCTCCTCGGAGTACATCCGCAGCACGACCGCGTCGATCATCGCCTGGAGGGTGGCGCCCTCGGAGCCGCCGTTCTGGGCGACGTCATCGGGGTGCAGCGGCAGGCCGGGCGTCAGGTACTTGGCGAAGATGTCGCGCGCGGACTCGGCGTCCGGACGCTCGACCTTGATCTTCACGTCGAGCCGTCCGGGTCGCAGGATCGCAGGGTCGATCATGTCCTCGCGGTTGGAGGCGCCGATGACGATGACGTTCTCGAGGCCCTCGACGCCGTCGATCTCGGCGAGCAGCTGGGGCACGATCGTGGTCTCCACGTCGGAGGAGACGCCGGAGCCGCGGGTGCGGAAGAGCGACTCCATCTCGTCGAAGAACACCACGACCGGGTAGCCCTCGTTGGACTTCTCGCGCGCCCGCTCGAAGATCAGCCGGATGTGCCGCTCGGTCTCGCCGACGTACTTGTTGAGCAGCTCGGGGCCCTTGATGTTGAGGAAGAACGACTTGCCGGGCTCACGGTCCTCCTTCTCGGCGACCTTGCGGGCCAGGGAGGCCGCGACCGCCTTGGCGATCATCGTCTTCCCGCAGCCGGGCGGGCCGTACAGCAGCACGCCCTTGGGCGGCTTGAGCCGGTGCTCGGTGTACAGGTCCGGGTGCAGGTACGGAAGCTCGACGGTGTCGCGGATGGCCTCGATCTGGCGCGTGAGCCCGCCGATGTCGGAGTAGTCGATGTCGGGCACCTCCTCGAGCACCAGGTCGGTGACCTCGGCCTTGGGCACCTGCTCGTAGACGAACCCGGACCGTGTCTCCAGGAGCAGGGCGTCGCCCGCACGCAGCGTGGCGTCGGCCAGGGACCCGGCGACCCGGCAGACCCGCTCCTCGTCGGCCTGGGCCACGACCAGGACGCGGCCGTCGTCGAGCACCTCCTTGCACAGGACGACCTCGCCCACGATCTCGTAGCCGTGCGCGGCAACGACGTTCATCGCCTCGTTGAGCATGACCTCGCGGCCGGGCACGAGCAGGCCGGCATCGATGGAGGGGCTGACCGCGACGTGCATCTTGCGACCGCTGGTGAGGATGTCGGCAGTGCCGTCCTCGAACATCTCCACGACCGTGCCGTAGGCGGCAGGGGGCTGGGCGAGGCGGTCGACCTCGGCCTTCAGCGTGACGATCTGCTCGCGGGCGTCGCGGAGGGTACGCACGAGGCGCTCGTTCTGGGCGGAGAGCGTGGCGATCTGCGAGCGGAGCTGGCCGAGGTCGCGCTCCAGCGTTCGCAGCTCGGCCGGGTCGGCCTCGCCACCGGAGCGGAGGGCGGCGATCTCGGCCTCGAGGGAGCGGCGCTCGGCCTCGAGGCGCTCGCGCTGCGCCTGCGGGTCCTGGGGCTCGTCGGTGCTCATGCTCGACGATAACCCCGGCGGGTCACGATGGTTCGGAGGTTTTGGTCACCGAACGGCGAACCTTTCGCACCCTCTTGTCCGATGGCACGCGCTCGCCGACGTTCTCCGGTGTCCAGTCGGCCTCGCCGGCGTCCTCGCTCGTCACGTAGCCGCCACCGGGCCGGCGCTTCCGCAGCGGCGGTGTGGTGCCGGGTGCCAGCCGTCGGGTGGTCACGAGGAACCCGGTGTGGCCGTGCATCCGGTGCTGCGGCCGCACCGCCAGTCCCTCGAGGTGCCAGCCCCGCACGAGGGACTCCCACGCCTGCGGCTCGGTGAACGTGCCGTGGTCGCGCATGGCCTCCCCGACCTTCGACAGCTGGGTCGTGGTCGCGACGTAGCAGATGAGCACGCCGCCGGGAACGAGGGCGTCGGCGACGGCGTCCAGGCACTCCCAGGGGGCGAGCATGTCGAGCACGACGCGGTCGACGGTCCCCGCCTCCACCGCACCGGGCAGGGTCTCGGCGAGGTCACCGACGGTCACGGTCCACGCGGGGTGGTCGCCGCCGAAGAAGTCGCGGGCGTTGGCCCGGGCGATGTCGGCGAAGTCCTCCCGACGCTCGAAGGAGAGCAGCCGGCCGTGCTCCCCCACCGCGCGCAGCAGCGACATCGACAGGGCCCCCGACCCGACCCCCGCCTCCACCACGGTGGCGCCCGGGAAGACGTCGGCCATCATGACGACCTGGCCGGCGTCCTTGGGGTAGACGACCGCGGCACCGCGGGGCATCGACATCACGTAGTCGGCGAGGAGGGGGCGAAGCGCGAGGTACTCCACCCCTGCCGTGTTCGTGATCGTCGACCCGTCCGGTGCCCCGATGAGGTCGTCGTGGCTGAGGTGGCCGCGGTGGGTGTGGAACTGCTTGCCCGCCGCGAGGGTGATGGTGTGCAGCCGGCCCTTGGGGTCGGTGAGCTGGACGCGGTCGCCGGGCACGAAGGGGCCGCGGCGGTGCTCGACGGCGGTGGAGGTCACGGGCCGGGAGTCTAGTTCTGCCGCTGGGCCTGCTGGGCCGCCGCCTCGAGACGGGTGGCACGCACCATGCCCCGCACCTCGTCGCCCTCGCGGACCACCACGAGCCCCCAGCCGGTGCTGCCCAGCGACCGCAGGACCGGCTCGAGGTCGCCCCCGGCCGGGAGGTCGACCACCGCCTCGTCGGGGAGCCTGACGACGACCGACGACAGGCGGGTCCCCGGTGGCAGGCTGGTCAGCTCAGGTCCCCCGGACGCTCGGTCGGGCACGACGAGGGTGGGGCGGCCGCGCTCGTCCAGGGCGAAGACCGGGTACGGGGAGTCCACCACCTCGCCGACGGGGGTGAGGGCCGGGACGACGTGCACCGGCTCGAGGACGTCCTCGGGCCGCACTACCCGCAGCAGCCGTTCCAACGGTGCCCGGCGCAGGGCGGCACCGGCACCCTGCCAGAGCACCCACCCCATGAACAGCGCGAAGATCAGGTCGAAGGTCTGCACGTCGCGGAGGAGCAGGGGGCGGACACCGAACCAGAGGACGACTCCGACTGCCACGACCCGACCGGCCCAGCCGGCCACCACGGTGCCGAGGTCGCGGCGTCCGGCAACCCGCCAGACGACCGCCTGCAGCACGGCTCCGCCGTCCAGGGGCAGGCCGGGGAGCAGGTTGAACCCCGCGAGCAGCAGGTTCATCCACATGAAGGACCAGGCGAAGAACGACACCGGCCAGGGGGTCAGCGATGCGGCGACACCCCCCACCCCCGCGAGCACGAGGTTGGCCCCGGGCCCCGCGGCCGCCACGGTCCCCATCCGCACCGGCGTGGACCCGGTGCCGTCGTAGGCGGTGTGTCCGCCGATGAACGTCGCGACGACCTGGTGCACACGGAAGCGCAGCAGCCGGGCCACGAGCGCGTGCCCGACCTCGTGCCCGAGCACCGCCACGAGGATGGCGACGACGAGCCACACGGCGTAGGCGACCTGCGTGGTGGTGCCGAGGCCGTCGGCGGTGTTCCACCCGACCCAGAGCACGAGGAGTCCGAGGAGGACCCAGGAGCGGTCGAGGAAGACGGGGACGCCGGCGACCCGTCCGATCCGCAGGGCGCCCGCCGGGGCCTGCGCGCTCGTGGGCATGCGGCGACCCTACGCGACCCCGGAGGCATACTGTCCCCCTCCCCCATTCGACCCCGAGGACCCCTCCGCACCGTGACTCCACAGCACCGCCCCGACGCCACCGACACCCTCACCGCCGCGCTGCGCGACCGCGTCCTCGTGCTCGACGGGGCGATGGGGACGATGATCCAGTCGCACGGGCTCACCGAGGAGGACTTCCGCGGTGAGCGGTTCGCCGACCACCCCAGCGACCTCCGTGGCAACAACGACCTGCTCTCCCTCACCCGGCCCGACCTCATCCGGAGGATCCACCGCGAGTACCTCGAGGCCGGGGCCGACCTCGTGGCCACCAACACCTTCAACGCCCAGCGCATCTCTCTCGCCGACTACGGCATGCAGGGCCTCGCCCACGAGATGAACGTCGCGGCCGCCGCACTCGCCCGGACCGAGGCCGACGCCATGACGGCTCGGACCCCCGACCGCCCCCGCTGGGTCGTCGGCTCGCTCGGGCCCACCAACCGGACCGCGTCGATCTCCCCCGACGTCAACGACCCCGGCGCCCGCAACACCCGCTTCGACGAGCTCGCCGAGGCCTACCTCGAGCAGGCGCGGGGGCTGGTCGACGGGGGTGCCGACCTGCTCATGGTCGAGACGGTCTTCGACACGCTCAACGCCAAGGCGGCGATCTTCGCGCTCGAGACCCTCTTCGAGGAGCACGGGCGCCGCTGGCCGGTGATGATCTCGGGCACGATCACCGACGCCTCGGGACGGACGCTCTCGGGGCAGGTCACCGAGGCCTTCTGGTACTCGGTGCGCCACGCCCGTCCCCTCACCATCGGGCTGAACTGCGCGCTCGGGGCCGAGGAGCTGCGGCCCTACGTGGCCGAGCTGTCGCGGCTCGCCGACTGCTTCGTCTCCGCGCACCCGAACGCCGGCCTCCCGAACGCGTTCGGCGAGTACGACGAGACGGCCCAGCACATGGCGGCGGTGGTCGGCGAGTTCGCCGCGTCCGGCCTGGTCAACGTGCTCGGCGGCTGCTGCGGCACCACACCCGAGCACATCGAGGCCATCGCCGCGGCCGCGGCGGACGGACGGCCGCGCACCCCGGCGGTGGTCGAGCCCGCCCTGCGCCTCTCCGGGCTCGAGCCGCTGGTCGTCGACGAGAGCTCGCTGTTCGTCAACATCGGGGAGCGCACCAACGTCACCGGCTCGGCCCGGTTCCGCAAGCTCATCCAGGCCGAGGAGTACCCCACGGCCGTCGGGGTCGCCCGCCAGCAGGTCGAGGCGGGGGCGCAGGTCATCGATGTCAACATGGACGAGGGGATGCTCGACGGCGTCGCCGCCATGGACCGCTTCCTCCGCCTGGTCGCCTCCGAGCCCGACGTGTGCCGGGTCCCGCTGATGATCGACTCGAGCAAGTGGGACGTCATCGAGGCCGGCCTCAAGGTGACCCAGGGCAAGCCGGTCATCAACTCGATCTCGATGAAGGAGGGCGTCGACCCGTTCCTGCGCCAGGCCCGCCTGGCGCGCAAGTACGGCGCGGCGGTCGTCGTCATGGCCTTCGACGAGGAGGGGCAGGCCGACAGCTACGCGCGGCGGATCGCGGTGTGCGAGCGCGCCTACCGGCTGCTCGTCGACGAGGTGGGGTTCCCGCCCGAGGACGTCATCGTGGACCCGAACGTCTTCGCCGTCGCCACCGGCATCGAGGAGCACGCGACCTACGGGACCGACTTCATCGAGGCCACCCGCTGGATCACCGAGAACCTGCCGCACGCGCACGTCTCTGGTGGCATCTCCAATGTCTCCTTCAGCTTCCGGGGCAACAACGCGGTCCGTGAGGCGATCCACGCGGTGTTCCTCTACCACGCGATCCACGCGGGCCTGGGCATGGGCATCGTCAACGCGGGGGCGTTGCAGCCGTACGACACCGTCGACGCCGAGCTCCGCGAGCGGATCGAGGACGTCGTCCTGGGCCGCCGGCCGGACGCCACCGAGCGGCTCATCGAGGTCGCCGAGAAGCACCGGTCCGACGGCACCGAGGAGGACCCGGCCGCCGAGGAGTGGCGCAGCCTCCCGCTGCGCGAGCGGATCACGCACGCCCTCGTCAAGGGCATCGACGACCACGTCGTGGAGGACACCGAGGAGCTGCGGCTCGAGATCGAGGCCGCGGGCGGCGCCCCCCTCGAGGTCATCGAGGGGCCGCTGATGGACGGGATGAACGTCGTCGGGGACCTCTTCGGTGACGGGAAGATGTTCCTCCCCCAGGTCGTGAAGTCGGCCCGGGTGATGAAGAAGGCGGTGGCGCACCTCGTCCCGTTCATCGAGGCGCGGCAGGACGCCGGACCCGGCCGGCGGACCAAGGGCACGGTCGTCACGGCCACGGTCAAGGGCGACGTCCACGACATCGGCAAGAACATCGTGGGGGTCGTCCTCCAGTGCAACAACTACGACGTCATCGACCTCGGTGTCATGGTGCCCGCACAGAAGATCCTCGACACCGCCCGTGAGGTCGACGCGGACATCATCGGGCTCTCCGGGCTCATCACCCCGAGCCTGGACGAGATGGTCGGCGTGGCCGCCGAGATGGAGCGCCAGGGCTTCGAGCTGCCACTGCTGCTCGGTGGGGCCACAACGTCGCGGGCGCACACGGCGGTCAAGGTGGACGGGCAGTACCACGGGCCGGTCGTGTGGGTGAAGGACGCCTCGCGGTCGGTGCCGGTCGTCAGCCGGCTGCTGTCGGACGACGCCCGGCCGGCCTTCCTCGCGTCGGTCGAGCAGGACTACACCTCGATCCGGGAGCGGCACGCGGCCCGGGCCGGTGAACGACCGCTCGCCACCCTCGAGGCGGCCCGAGCGAACGCGCCACGGCACGACTGGACCGACCACCAGCCCGAGCGGCCCCAGGTGCTCGCCCGCCAGACCGGCGACCGCTGGAGCGGGTCGGCCCACCCGGCGGCCACGCAGTTCACGCGCGTCTGGGAGAGCTGCCCCGTGGAGGAGCTGCGCCCGTACATCGACTGGACACCGTTCTTCAGTGCGTGGGAGATCCGGGGCCGCTACCCCGACGTGCTCGGCAACCCGGCAACCGCCGAGGCCGCCCGGCGCCTCTTCGACGACGCCAACGCGATGCTCGACCGCATCGAGGCCGAGCGGTGGGTATCCGCCCGCGGCGTGGTCGGTCTCTTCCCGGCCGCCTCCGTCGGCGACGACATCGAGGTGTACGCCGACGAGGAGTGCACCGAGGTGCTCGCCACCCTGCACACCCTGCGCCAGCAGGGCCGGCACCGGGAGGGGGTGCCCAACAAGGCACTGGCCGACTTCGTGGCGCCTCGGGAGTCCGGTGTGCCCGACTACGTCGGCGCCTTCTCGGTGACGGCGGGCCTCGGCCTCCAGGAGCGTGTCGAGGCGTTCAAGACCGACCTCGACGACTACTCGGCGATCCTGCTCGAGTCGCTGGCCGACCGTCTCGCCGAGGCGTTCGCGGAGCGGCTCCACGAACGGGTCCGCCGCGAGGTGTGGGGGTACGCGCGCGACGAGCGGCACACCCCCGAGCAGCTCGTCGGCGAGCCCTACCGCGGCATCCGACCCGCACCGGGTTACCCCGCCTGCCCCGACCACACCGAGAAGGAGACGCTGATGTCGCTCCTCGGCGGCGAGGAGGCCACCGGCGTGCGGCTCACCGAGTCGATGGCGATGTGGCCGGGGGCCTCGGTCTCCGGGTGGTACTTCGCCCACCCGCAGAGCCAGTACTTCGTCGTCGGCCGGCTGGGGCGTGACCAGGTGGAGGACTACGCCGCGCGCAAGGGCTGGGACGTGCGCACGGCGGAGCGCTGGCTCGCCCCGAACCTCGGGTACGACCCGGTCGACTGACACCCGATCCCGCCCCAGACCCCACCCACTCCCCCAACCCCGCCCACTCCCCCAACCCGAACGCCGCCCCCGTCTCCCCCTCCCCGCCGTCCGCCCACCCCTCTGGCGGAGTCAGGAGGATTCCGCTGGCTCCGGGCGTTTAGACCTCCTGAGTGGACGGGGTCCTCCTGACTCCGCGGGGTGCGGCGTGGCCGGTGCCGCGGTGTCGGCCCGGCCGCATACCGTGTGGCCATGACCCCCGCCCTGTCGCCGAGCCGTGCCGCGGACTTCAAGCAGTGTCCGCTGCTCTTCCGGTTCCGCACCATCGACAAGCTCGAGGGTCCGCCGTCCCCGGCTGCCGCCCGCGGCACGCTCGTCCACGCGGTGCTCGAGCACCTCTTCGAGCTGCCGTCCGAGCAGCGCACGCCCGAGGCGGCGGTCGCCCTCCTCGAGCCGCGCTGGCAGGCCCTCGTCGAGGAGCGACCCGAGCTGGCCACCATGGTGCGCGACCACGAGGAGCTCACCGAGGAGTCCTGGTTCGCCGCCGCCCGGACCCTCGTCGAGTCGTGGTTCGAGCTCGAGGACCCCACACGCCTCGAGCCGGCGGCCCGCGAGCTCTACGTCGAGACCGAGGTCGACGGCCTCACCCTGCGCGGGTACGTCGATCGTCTCGACGTCGCTCCGGACGGCGCCATGCGGGTCGTCGACTACAAGACCGGGCGCTCCCCGAGCGAGCTCTTCGAGGCCAAGGCGCTCTTCCAGATGAAGTTCTACGCCCTCGTGCTCTGGCGCACGCGCGGCGAGGTGCCCCGGCTGCTCCAGCTCGTCTACCTCGGCAACGGCGAGGTCGTGCGGTACGCGCCCGACGAGCGCGACCTGATCGCCGTCGAGCGCAACGTCCGGGCCATCTGGGACGCCGTCGTGCGGGCGGCCGCCAGTGGCGACTGGCGGCCCCGCGTCTCCCGGCTCTGTGACTGGTGCGACTTCCGGGAGTTCTGCCCCGAGTTCGGGGGCACCCCGCCACCGCTGCCCGAGGACGCCGCGGTCATCGCGCTCGACCCCGCCCGCTCGGGCGCCGCCTCACCCGACGACGAGTGAGGCGGCCAGCTCGGCGAGCCGGGCGGGGCTCATGCCGTCGAGGGTCCCCACGTGCACGGCGCCGGGCGTCGGCGGCACCGCGACCACGTGCGGCACGGCCACGGTCGGCACCCCTGCCGCCACGGCCGAGCGGACGCCGGTCGGTGAGTCCTCGATGGCCACACAGGCACCGGGCTGCACACCGAGCAGCACGGCCGCCCGGTGGTAGGGGGCAGGGTGCGGCTTGCCGTGCGGCACCTCGTCACCGGTGACGACGACGGCGAACGAGCCCGCCGGCAGGGCCTCGACGACCGCGTCGGCGAGCGAGCGCCACGACATCGTCACCAGGGCGTTGGGCACGCCGGCGTCACCGAGGGCGGCCAGCAGCTCGCGGGCGCCCGGACGCCACGGCACGTGCTCCCGCACCTGGGAGACCACCCGGGCGAGCAGCTCGTCGACGATGCGCACCGGGTCCCAGGTGATCGGCGAGTTGTCGCGGATGAACTGCGCCGAGACCATGAGGTCGTTCCCGACGAGCTGGTGGGCGAACTCGTCGCTCCACGTGCCGCCGTGCTCCTCGACGATGTCGTGCTCGGCCCGGATCCAGTAGGGCTCGGTGTCGACGAGGGTCCCGTCCATGTCCCAGAGGACCGCAGCGGGGAGGCTCATGGGTCGCGAGCCTATCGAGCCGTAGGGTGGGGTTCCGCACCGAGAGAGGAGCACCTCCGTGATCGAGCTGGAGGACGTCGGCGAGCTGCGCGACCCGGTGATGATCTGCGCCTTCGAGGGGTGGAACGACGCCGGTGAAGCAGCCAGCGCGGTCGTCGAGCACCTGGCCGACACGTGGGGGGCCGAGGTCGTGGCCGCCCTCGACCCGGAGGACTACTACGACTTCCAGGTCAACCGTCCCCGCGTCGTCGTCGAAGGTGGCCGGCGGCGGATCAGCTGGCGCACGACGCGGATCCTCGTCGCCCGCCACACCTCGCTCGGTCGCGACGTCGTCATCGTCCAGGGTGTCGAGCCCTCCTTCCGGTGGCGCGCGTTCGCCATCGAGCTCATGGAGCTGGCCCAGTCGGTCGACGTCTCCATGGTCGTCACGATCGGCGCGCTGATGGCCGATGTCGCCCACTCGCGGCCGATCCCGGTCACGGCGACCTCCGACAACGAGGACACCCGCCACCGGCTCGACCTGGAGATGAGCACCTACGAGGGGCCCACAGGCATCGTCGGTGTCGTCTCCGACGCGGCCGTCCAGGTCGGCCTGCCGTCGGTGTCGATCTGGGCCGCCGTCCCCCACTACGCCGGGCACACGCCCTCCCCCAAGGCCACGCTCGCCCTCGTTTCGCGCCTCGAGGACCTCTTCGACGCCCCGCTCGAGCACGGGGAGCTCGAGGAGGACGCCCGGGCCTGGGAGCTCGGCATCGACGAGCTGGCCGCCTCCGACACCGAGGTCGCCGAGTACGTCGAGAGCCTCGAGGAGGCCCAGGACACCGCCGAGCTCCCCGAGGCGAGCGGCGACGCCATCGCCAAGGAGTTCGAGCGCTACCTGCGCCGCCGCGGCAGCGACGACACCGGGGCGCCCGGCGGGCCCTGACCCCGGACAGCAGTACCCGACGAGGGTCGAGCCCTCCTAGAGACGGATCCCGAGCAGGGCGTCCACGGTGCGCGCCAGCAGGCCCGGGGCGGCGTCGTCCTCCTCGGCACCGGCGAGCGTTCGATCGGCCCACGCGTCGACCGCGACGAGGGCGGTCTCGGTGTCGAGGTCGTCGGCCACGGCAGCACGCACCGCAGCGATGGTGTCGGTGGCGTCGGCGCCGAGGTTGACCGAGAAGGCCGAGCGCCACCGCCCCAGTCGCTCCTCGGCCGCGGCGAGCAGCTCCTCGGTGAACTCCCACTCCGTGCGGTAGTGCTCGCGAAGAATGAGCAGGCGGATCGCCATCGGCTCGACGCCGCGGGCGCGCAGACGCGACACGAGCACGAGGTTGCCCTTGGACTTGCTCATCTTCTCGCCCTCGAAGCCCACCATCGCCTGGTGCACGTAGTGCCGGGCGAAGACGTCACCACCGGTGAGCGTCGTGGCCTGGACGGCACTCATCTCGTGGTGCGGGAAGACGAGGTCGGTGCCGCCGCCCTTGATGTCGAAGGGGATGCCGAGGTGGGCCAGCGAGATGGCGGTGCACTCGATGTGCCACCCGGGGCGGCCGGAGCCGAGCAGGTCGTCATCCCACGAGGGCTCACCGTCGCGCGCACCGCGCCAGAGCAGCGGGTCGAGCGGGTCACGCTTGCCGGGGCGCTCGGGGTCACCGCCGCGGCGGGGGAAGACCGCCTCCATCTGCTCGCGGCTCCAGTGCGACACCTCGCCGAACCCGGTGGTCTGCGCGAGGTCGAGGTAGATGTCGTCGCCACTGCCCTCGGCCTCGGGCACCGGTACCCGATAGGCGGTGCCGGAGTCGACGAGCCGCCGCACCGCGTCCACGATCTCGTCCATCGACTCCACGACGCCGAGGAGCTGGTCGGGCGGGATGACCCCGAGGGCCGTCATGTCCTCCCGGAACAGGTCGATCTCGGACGTGGCGAGCTCACGCCAGTCCCGGCCGTCGCGGGCGGCGCGCTCGAGGAGCGGGTCGTCGACGTCCGTGACGTTCTGCACGTACTCGACCTCGTGGCCGGCGTCCAGCATGCCGCGCACGACGAGGTCGAAGGTGACGTAGGTGGCGGCGTGCCCGAGGTGGGTGGCGTCGTAGGGCGTGACGCCGCAGACGTACATCCGGGTGCGGTGGCCCGCCTCGATCGGCAGCACCGCGGCACGGCTCGTGTCGTAGAGGTGGAGGTGCTGTCCGTGGCCGGGGACGGCGGGGACGACAGGGGCGGGCCACGACTTCACCGGGTCAGCCTACGGGTGGCCCGGACGCAACCGGACGGAGGTGCGGGTCAGAGGGCGGGCCACGGGATCGCCGGCCACCCCGGCTCGGGCACCGGGTGCACCCGCCCCCGGAGCAGCCGCTCGACCCGCGTGCCGAGGGCCCGGACCTCCCCGCGCGTGAGCAGGCCGGTGAGGTCGCCGGCCAGGCCACCCGCCAGGGCCGCGCGCAGCCGCTCGAGACGCTCGACGTCGGCGTCGGCCAGGGGCTCGCCCGCCCAGCCCCACAGCACCGTGCGGAGCTTCGGCTCGACCCCGAGGCTGACCCCGTGGTCGCAGCCCCGCACGATGTCGCCGTCACGCAGCAGGTGACCGCCCTTGCGGTCGGAGTTGTTGAGTGCGGCATCGAGAACGGCGACGGTGCGCAGGGCCGGCTCGGTGCTGTGCGCGACGACCACCCGCTCCCCCATCTGGTCCTCCCCGTGGAGCACGACGACCCAGTCCTCGCGGACCTCTCGCGGTCCGCACACCTCGACCACGGGGTCGGGGTCCCCGGCGACGGGGCCGACCCACAGCTGCACCGACCCCGGGCCGCGCGGACCGTCACGCAGGACGGTGGGGGGGACGACGCCGAAGCAGCCGGCCTCGCTGACGAGCCAGGCCGCCCGCTCGCGCGCCACCAAAGTGCCGTCGGGGTAGTCCCACAGCGGCCGCTCCGTGGCCTCGGGCTTCACGATCGCCAGCACCTCGTCGGCGGGGTCCCCCACGACGCAGAGCAGCGCCCCGTTCGAGGAGTCGGCGACGCGCCCGAGGGGAGTCAGGTCCCCGCGGGTCAGCAGCTCCAGGAGCTCAGCGTCGGTACCCGTTGGCACGAGGGCAGATGTGGCCGGTGGGATCGAGGGGCTGGCCGCAGAAGGGGCACGGGGGGCGGCCGGCGGCCACGACCTTGGCGCAGCGACGCACGAACGCCCGGGCCGACTCGGGGGTGAGCACGACGCGCATGGTCGTGACGTCGTCGTCCTCGGCCTCCTCGGGGTCCTGGTCGTGGCACTCGATGACGACCACCCGGCGCTCGGCGTCCCACGCCAGGGCCAGGGTGTCCACGCGGAACTCGTCCTCGATGGGGGTCTCGAGGGGTGCGGTGTCACCCTCGTCGAGAGGCTCGGTGGCGGTGCCCTCGGCATGGGTGTCGAGCAGGTCGTCGACCCGTTCCGCGAGCACGCTGACCTGCACCTTCTCGAGCGAGACCGACACGAGGCGGCCGTCGCCCCGAGCCTGGAGGAAGAAGGTTCGTCCCCCGGGGGACCGACCGTGCCCGCGACGAAGCGCTCCGGGGGGTCGAAGACGGTGGCTGGCATGGGTCCCACCCTAGGCGGCGTCGCTAGAGGGAGTAGCCGACGGGCATCTCGAGTCGGTGCCGGGCCATGAACGCCTCGTCGGCGAGCACCTCCCGCGTAGGCCCGTCCGCGACGACGGTGCCCTCGGAGAGCACCACCGATCGTTCGCACAGCTCCACGGCATACGGGAGGTCGTGCGTGACCATGAGGATGGTCACGCCGAGGGAGCGCAGGATGTCGGCGAGCTCGCGCCGCGACGTCGGGTCGAGGTTCGACGACGGCTCGTCCAGGACGAGGATCTCGGGATGCATGGCCAGCACGGTGGCGATGGCGACGCGCCGCCGCTGCCCGAAGGAGAGGTGGTGCGGAGCCCGGTCGGCGAGGTCGGCGACGTCGACCGCCGCCAGGGCCTCGGCCACCCGGTCGTCGAGCTCGGTTCCGCGAAGGCCCAGGTTGGCCGGTCCGAAGGCCACGTCGTCGCGGACCGTGGGCATGAAGAGCTGGTCGTCGGGGTCCTGGAAGACGATGCCGACGCGGCGCCGGACCTCGAGCAGGTTCTCCTCGGTGACCGGCAGACCCGACACGTGCACCGCCCCGTGCCCCGGCGTGAGGATGCCGTTGAGGTGGAGAACGAGCGTCGTCTTCCCGGCACCGTTCGGGCCGAGGAGGGCGACCGTCTCGCCCGGGTGGACGTGGAGGTCGACGCCGTAGAGGGCCTGGTGGCCACCCGGGTACGCGTACGCCACCCGGTCGAGGTCGAGGACCGGGGTGCTCATGCCGACCTCACGAGCACGGAGCCGGCCGTGGCGAGGGCCGCCGGAAGGAGGGCGGCGGCCCACTGACCGGTGGTGCCGGCGAGCGGGGCGGTCACCGGCAGCCGCCCGCGGTAGCCGCGGCTCAGCATCGCCAGGTGGACACGCTCCCCGCGTTCGTAGCTGCGGATGAACAGGGCACCGGTGCTCGACGCCAGCGCCGGCCAGGCTCGGAGCGAGCGGGCCCGGAACCCACGGGACTCGCGGGCCACGCGCATCCGCCGCAGCTGGTCGGAGACCACCTCGACGTAGCGCACCATGAACGAGGCGATGGTGACGAGCGGGTCGGGAACGCGCAGGTGCTGCAGCGCACGCACCAGGTCGCGGGGCGGTGTGGTGACGGCAAAGGCCACCGCCGAGACCACCCCTGTCGTCCCCTTGAGGAGCAGGGCGACCGCCGCCACGAGCCCGGGGCGCGAGACCGAGAACCACCCGAGCTCCACCTGGGGGCCGACGGCCACGAACGGCAGGACGACCGCGAAGACCGCGAAGGGTGTCTCCACCGCGAGCCGCGGGAGGAGGTGGCGGGCCGGCACACGGGTGGACAGCAGGAGCGCGACCGCCAGCGCGAGCAGCAGGACGAGCACCCCACGGGCCTCGTTGGGCACCGACACGGTGGCGAGGACGAACACGAGCAGCCCCACGAGCTTGACGTGCGCCGGGAGCCGGTGGAGCGGGGTGACGCCCTCGACGTGGAGGTGCGCGGAATGGCCGGACCCCACGTCAGTCGTGCCGGTGGGCTGCGCGGCGCCGCACGTAGAGGACGAGAAGGCTCATGACCAGACCGACGACGAGCAGCCCCAGCACCCCGGCCAGACCGCCGGCGAGTGGGCCACCGACCCCGCGCACCTCGTAGCCCGCGAGCGGCGATCCGTCGGCGGCGGAGGGCGTCGCGGCGGCGTCGAACCCCAGCCCGGCGGCGACGTGCTCGAGACCGTCGGGGCTGCCGACCGCGAGGTACGACAGCACGCCGGCCACGAGCACGCTCACGCCGACGCCGACGGCGACGAGGCGTCGGGTGCTCACCGCACCACCTCGGCGGTACGCAGCTCGAGGGCGGGCAGGCGCCCACGGGCGCCGTGGACGAGGTCGGGTCGGGCCGCGACCACGCTGCCGACGGCGAGTGTGGTGATGACCGCCTCGCCGAGCCCGATGACCACGTGCCAGCCGCCCATCGCGACCGCCAGGGAGCCGAGCGGCACCGGCGCCGAACCACCGAGGGCGTACAGCCCGACGAAGGCCAGCGCGGCCACGGGGACGCTGAGGAAGGCACCCACCCCGGCCGCCCACGAGACGCTGCGCAGTGTGCGCGGGAGCACGGCGAGCACCGCGCGGAACACCGCGTAGCCCACCCAGACCCCGACGACACCCATGAGCAGGACGTTGGTCCCGAGGGCCGTGACCCCGCCGTCGGCGAAGAGGAAGGCCTGGACCGTGAGGACGACGGTGAGGCACAACGTCGCCGTGGCCGGACCCACCAGGACGGCGGCCAGGGCGCCCCCGAGCAGGTGACCCGAGGTGCCCGCCCCCACCGGGAAGTTCACCATCTGCGCGGCGAAGACGAACACCGCCACGAGACCGGCCAACGGTGCCGTCCGCTCGTCGAGCTCCCGGCGCACCGACCAGCGGAGCGAGTAGCCGACCACCCCGGCGGCGACGACGGCGGTGCCGATCGACGTCGGGGCGTCGAGGAAGCCGTCGGGCACGTGCACGGAGCGCTCCTTCTCGTCGGGGGGTGGCCTTCGCGGCCGGTCACCGGCTTGTTGCACATCGTTTGCAACAACACTACCCGGGACGGGCGAGCGGCAGGAGGTTCACCTCCCCGAGAGGTCAGCCGTTTCCGCCACCGACGGTGGAGTCGCCGGCGTCGTGCCCCTCGGGGAGGGCAACGAGCGGCGCGAGGTCTCCGGCGCTCGTGTTGCTCGCGAGCAGGACCATCCTGGTCGGCGTGACGTGCACGGCGCTCACCGACCCGGGGTCGATGCGTACCCGCTGGAGGCCGGAGATCCCCGCCCCCGCCGCCTCCGCCACCACCGCCTTGATGGGGTCCCCGTGGCTCACCGCGACCCACACCGCGGCCCGGCCGTGCGCGGCCTCCACCGTCGCGTCGAGGTCACGGACACCGCCGACGACCCGAGCGGCCATCTCGCCGAGGGACTCGGCACGGTACTGCTCGTGCTCCGGGAAGGCGGCCGACGCCGGGTCGTCCTGCACGGTGCGCCACAGGCTCTCGGTGGCGGCGTCGGCCAGGCGTCGCCCGGTCCAGGCGCCGTAGTGGCACTCCCCCAGCCGCTCGTCGGTGCCGCCCTCGTGGTCGGGCAGGGCGATCGCCGCGGTCTCGACGCAGCGCTGCAGGGGGCTGGTCACGACACGGACCGGGCCGACCGCCCGCAGCCGCTCCCCGACCCGCGCCGCCTGCTCGCGCCCGGCGTCGGTGAGACCCACTCCCTCGGTCCACCCGGCCAGGACCCCCTCGGCGTTGGCGGTGGAGTGCCCGTGACGGACGAGGAGGACGATGGCCACAGGCCTCACCATAGGACGTGGGTCTCCCGCACAATGGGCGGCGTGATCGTGGACCGCGCCATCTACGTCGGCGGACAGCGCCGGCCCTGCGGCGACCTCGCCGAGGAGCTCAGTGCCCTGCGGGAGCGGGACGAGGAGGGATCGTTCCTCTGGATCGGGCTCAAGGACCCCACCGAGGAGGAGTTCGACGAGGTCGACACCGAGCTCGGCCTCCATCCACTCGCCGTCGAGGACGCCGTCCAGGGCCGCCAACGAGCCAAGGTCGAGCTGTACGACGGCACCGTCTTCGTCGTGCTGAAGCCGCTGCGCTACCTCGACCGCACGTCCGACATCGAGACCGGAGAGCTCATGCTCTTCGTCGGCGACCACTTCGTCGTCACCGTCCGCCGCGGCGAGCTCAGCCCCCTCACCAACATCCGGGCCGCGCTGGAGTCCTCGCCCGACATCCTCGTGCACGGCCCGCTCGCAGTGCTGCACGCCGTCCTCGACCGCGTCGTCGACGACTACCTCCTCATCGACGGCGAGGTCGCGCTCGACCTGGAGGAGATCGAGCGCGAGGTGTTCTCCGGGACCCGGATGGACTCCGGGAGCATCTACCGCCTCAAGCGCGAGGTGCTGGAGTTCCGCAGGGCGGCGGTGCCGCTCTCCGAGCCGCTGCGGATGCTCCACCAGTCACCGCGCAGCCCGGTGCCGGAGGGCGAGCTCCGGCTGCGCCTGCGCGACGTGTCGGACCACCTGCACAGCGTCATCGACCACATCGAGTCCTACGACCGCCTCCTCACCGACATGCTCGGCGCCCACCTGGCCCAGATCTCGGTGCAGCAGAACAACGACATGCGCAAGATCTCGGCGTGGGTGGCGGTGGCCGCCGTGCCGACGATGGTCGCCGGCATCTACGGCATGAACTTCGACTACCTGCCCGAGCTGCACTGGCACTGGGGCTACTTCGCGGTGCTCGGCCTGATGGCCGCCGCCTGCGTCTCGCTCTTCGTCGCCTTCAAGCGGACCGGCTGGCTCTAGCTCAGGTCGCCGACATCAGGCCCGTCGCCAGGGCCCCGGCGAGGAGCAGGCCCAGCGCGATGCGGTACCAGACGAACGGCCGCAGGGAGTTGCTGGCGACGTACCGCAGCAGCCACGCGATCGTCGCGTAGGCGGTGACGAACGCGACGAGGATGCCGACCGCCATCTGCCCGAACCCCAGGGTCTTCAGGTCCGGCCAGGCGTCGACCAGCTCGAACAGGCCGGCCGCCGTCAAGGCCGGGATGGCCATGAAGAACGAGAGCTCGGTGGCGACGACCCGGTTGATGCCGCGCGCGAGCCCGGCGGAGATCGTGGCGCCCGAGCGGGACACGCCGGGGATGAGCGCGAAGCACTGCACGAGTCCGATGACGAGTCCGTCGCGGAGCGTCACACCCTCCTCGCCACGCTGGAGGCCCTGCGCCTCGAGGCGGTCGTGGCGAAGCTCTGCCCACCAGATGACCCCGCTCCACAGCACGAGCGCGACGGCCACGACCCACAGGCTCCGCAGCGGGCCTGCGATGACGTCCTTGGCGAGCAGTCCGACGACCCCCACCGGGATGGAGCCGACGATGACGGCCCAGGCCAGGCGGTAGTCGCGGTGGTCGCGGGCCTCCGCCGACGCCAGGCCGCGGACCCAGGCCATGAACAGGTCGGCGATCTTGCGGGCGAAGTAGATGAAGGTGGCGACGATGGCGCCGATCTGGATGATCGCCGTGTACGCCGTGACGGCGGGGGCGTCCACCGGGAGCCCGAGGACGTGCTCGGTGATCGTGAGGTGGCCGGTGGAGGAGATCGGCAGGAACTCGGTGAGTCCCTCCACGATCCCGAGGACGACGGCTTGGAAGTAGGTCAGCTCGACGGGCACGAGCCGACAGCCTAAGCCTGGGAGTTGGGGGTTCGGTTCACAGGACCGCGTCGGCGACGACGCGCAGCACCTGCACCCGGTCCTCGGGCGTCCGGGCGTAGGGCGCGACCCCGAGGGTCGTGACGCCCGCGTCGGCGTACCGGCGGGCGCGCTCGGCGATGCGCTCGGGCGGCCCGATCAGCGCGGTCCGGTCCACGAGCTCGAGGGGCACGGCGTCGGCGGCGTCGCGGGCGCGGCCCGCGAGGTACAGGTCCTGGATGCGCTGCGCGGCCTCGTCGAACCCCATCCGCCGGGCCAGCCGGTTGTAGAAGTTCTGCTCGCGGCTGCCCATCCCCCCGATGTAGAGCGCCGTGTACGGGGCGACGGCGGCCCGACCGGCCTCCAGGTCGTCGGTCACGACCACGGGCACAGTAGTCACGGTGTCGAAGCCGGCCATCGGGTCCTCGGGGGTGCCCCGGCCCGACGCGATCCGCCCTTCGCGCACCGAGGCGAACTGGTCGGCGCTGTCCTCCGGGGAGAGGAAGATGCCCAGCCAGCCGTCGGCGACCTCGCCGGCCAGCCGGAGGTTCCGCGGCCCGACCGCGGCGAGGTACACGGGCAGGTCCGGGCGCGGCGGCCGCAGCGTGAGGCGCAGTGTCTTCCCCGGCCCGTTCGGAAGGGGCAGGGTGAAGTGCTCACCCTCGTACTCCACCGGCTTCCGTGCGAGAGCAGTGCGGATGATGTCGACGTACTCGCGGGTGCGTGACAGCGGCGCGTCGAACCGCACCCCGTGCCAGCCCTCGCTGACCTGGGGCCCCGAGACCCCTAGTCCGAGGAGGAACCGCCCCCCGGAGAGCGTGTCCAGCGTGGCCGCGGTCATCGCCGTCATGGCGGGGCTGCGGGCGGGGATCTGCATGACGCCGGACCCGAGGCCGATCGTTCTCGTCTGGGCGGCCAGCCAGGCCAGCACGGTCGGCGAGTCCGAGCCGTAGGCCTCGGCGACCCACACCTGGGCGTACCCCAGGCGTTCCGCCTCGAGGGTGAGGTCCAGCAGGTCCTCGCCCAGCCCCATCCCCGCGTACCCACCGATGAGCGCCAGTCGCATGGTCCGAATCTAGCCGCCCCCGGCCGGTCCGCTCGTGCACCTCACCCGGGGTGAGGTCCTGGCGTCGTCCCGATGTGGGCGCACGCCTCGATCGGCACGCTGGGCACCTCCACGAGGCCGACCGCGAGCGAGGATAGGGTCGCCGGCATGCTGACCCGCCCCCTCGGTGCCTCCGGGCTCGCCGTGTCGCGTCTGGCCCTGGGGACCATGGCATGGGGCACGCGCACCGATCCGGAGGACGCCCGCGACATCCTCACGACCTTCCGCGCGGCCGGAGGCACGATCGTCGACACGGCCCACGGCTACGCCGGTGGTGAGGCGGAGTCGCTGCTCGGCCGCCTCCTCGAGGGACCCGACCGCGACGAGGTCGTCATCGTCACGAAGTCCGGTATCAGCCGTGCCGGCGGGGACCGCGTGGTCGACTGCTCCCGGCGGGCGATGATGCGCCAGCTCGACGCCTCGCTGCGCCGGCTGTGCACCGACCACGTCGACGTCTGGCTGGCCCATGCCTGGGACGACGCCACCCCGGTCGAGGAGACGGTCAGCGCTCTCGTGTGGGCCGTGCAGAGCGGGAGGGCCCGCTACGTCGGTGTCTCCAACCACGACGGCTGGCAGGTGGCGCGCGTGCTGTCGCTGCTCGAGCGCGAGCGGGTACCGCTCCTGACCGACTCCGTGGAGTACAGCCTCCTCGCCCGTGGCGCCGAGCGCGAGGTGGTGCCGGCCGCGCAGGGCTTGGGCTTCGGCCTGCTGCCGTGGTCCCCCATCGGCCGTGGGGCGCTCGCGGGCCGCTACCACCGCGGCATCCCGGCCGACTCGCGCCTGGCATCCGACGAGTTCGCCCGCTTCGCAGGACGCCACGTGGGGGAGCACACCAGCGGCGTCGTCGAGGCGGTGCGCACCGCGGCGGACGGCCTCGGGGTGCCGCCCGCCGTCGTCGCGCTGGCCTGGGTGCGCGACCGGCCCTCGGTCACCGCTCCGGTCATCGGCCCGCGCACCCCCGGCCAGCTCACCACGCTCCTGCAGTCCGAGGACCTCGAGCTCCCGGACCAGATCGTCGAGGCCCTCGACGAGGTCTCCTCCGACCACGCCTGAGCGCCCGGGTCAGGTGGTGCACCCGTCGTTATCCGCGGGCCTCGTCGTCCTTGTCCTCGACGTCCTCGTCGACGTCGAGGACGTCGAGGCCCGAGTACGGCCCGCCGTCGTCCGGCTCGTCGTCGAGGTCGTCGCCGGCGTCCTCGTCGTCACCGGCGTAGATGTCCAGCGGGGTCATCTCCCCGAAGGCCTCGTAGAGAGCACCGTCGTAGTCCTCGAAGGCGTCGGCGAGGTCGTCGTACGCGGCGATGACCCGGGGGTCGTCCTCGCCCCGGCGGGCGCGGCTGGCTTCGAAGTGGCGCTCGAAGGACAGCACGAGCCGCTCGAGCGCGGTACGGGGGTCGGCCGACATGGTGGTGACGGTACTCCCCGTGGCGCAGAATATGGCGATGGTCGAGTACGAGTACCTCGTCCTCAGCTTCGGGCGAGAGACGAACCGCGCCGACATCCGCCGCACCCTCACCGAACACGCCGAGTACGGCCGCTGGGAGCTCGCCCGCACACGCCGCTACATGGGTGGCAGCACCCGGACCTGGTTGCGACGCAAGATCATCCGGCCACGCCGGGCGGTCAGCACGACTCGATGAACCGCCCGAGCACCCGGGTGCCGAAGCGCAGCGAGTCCACCGGCACGCGCTCGTCGACACCGTGGAACATGGCCCCGAAGTCGAGGTCCGGGGGCAGCCGCAGGGGTGCGAAGCCGTAGCCGGCGATCCCGAGCAGCGACAGCGCCTTGTTGTCGGTGCCGCCGGACAGGCAGTAGGGCAGTACCTCGGCCCCGGGGTCCTCCGCGCGCAGAGACGCGACCATGGCGTCGACGAGGTCCCCGCCGAAGGGGGTGTCGAGGGAGATGTCGCGGTGCAGCACCTCCACCTCGACGTGCTCCCCGGCCAGCTCGCGGATCGTCGACATCAGGTCGTCCTCGTGACCCGGGAGGAAGCGGCAGTCGACGTTCGCCGACGCGTGCTGGGGGACGACGTTGTGCTTGTAGCCCGACTCGAGCATCGTGACGTTGCTCGTGTCCTGGAGGGTGGCCATGACGAACCCCCGGGCTCCCCCGAGGTGCGAGAGCAGCTCGTCCAGGTCCTCGTCGGACCAGCCCGTCCCGGTCAGCTCGGACAGGCCGTCGAGCAGCGTGCGCACCGACGGGATGTACTCGCGCGGCCACTTGTGCGCCGCGATCCGGGCGATGGCCTCCGCAAGGCGGACGATGGCGTTCTCGTCGTTCGGGATCGAGCCGTGCCCCGCTCGTCCGCTGGCGGTCAGACGCAGCCAGGCGATTCCCTTCTCGGCGGTCTGGACCAGGTAGGTGCGCTGCTCACCACCGTCGCGGGTCGGGACGGTGACGCTGAAACCACCGACCTCACTGACCGCCTCGGTGACCCCCTCGAACACCTCCGGGTGGTTCGCGACCATGAAGTGCGACCCCTTGGTCCCACCGGCCTCCTCGTCGGCGAAGAAGACGACGACGAGGTCGCGGGGCGGCAGCACACCGCGTCGGGCGATTTCCCGCACGGACGCCAGCATCATCGCGTCCATGTCCTTCATGTCGACCGCGCCCCGCCCCCAGATGCAGCCGTCGCGCTCCACCGCCGCGAAGGGGTCCTCCTGCCAGTCTTCCGCGGTGGCGGGTACCACGTCGAGGTGGCCGTGGAGGCACAGCGCCCCCCGCTCAGGGTCCGCCCCCGGGACGCGCACCGCGACGGTGACCCGTCCCGGGTCGGACTCGAACGTCTGCGGTTCGAGCCCCACCTCGCGCAGGAGGCCGACGACGTATTCGGCGGCCGCGGCCTCCCCCGGGCCGCTGCCGTCACCGTAGTTGCTCGTGTCGATGCGGATCAGCTCCTGGCAGATCCGGACGACCTCGTCCTCGGCCCTCACCGTCTCGCTCATGGACAGCCACTGTAGGCCCGCGGCCACGAGCCGGACCCTCCCGGGAGCCCCCCGCGATTTCGGCCGGAGGGCGGTGAGCGTGTAGTCTTCCGGGGCGTCGGGAGGCCTCCCCAGGGCCGACCGAACCACTCGTCCGGGTGGCGGAATTGGCAGACGCGCTAGCTTGAGGTGCTAGTGCCCGAATAGGGCATGGGGGTTCAAGTCCCCCCTCGGACACTCACAAACCCCGGGTCTGACCTGGGGTTTTGTGCTTGTCGGGCGTATCCTGGCTCTCTGGGGTAGCACGGTGGTAGCACCTGCGCACCCGGAAGGGGGCAGTGTGATGGCGTGGATCGACAAGCGGACCCGTGGCGACGGGGGTGTGTCCGCACGTGTGGTGTGGCGCCTCGGGGGCACCCGGGACGGGGCCTATCAGGCGGAAACGTTCAGCGCGGGCAGTGATGCGCAGAACCTCGCGAGGGCGGACGGGTTCAAGAAGATGGTCGACGCGGCGGGTCAGCGGTGGCCGGACGGCTGGGTGAAGGGCGAGGGGTTCGTCCGGCCGCCGGGGACCGACCCGCTGACGGCGCCTCCGCCGTTCGACGTGCTCGGCGCGGAGTACGTGCGGCAGATCGTGGACCTCTCCCCCGGCCAGCGGAAGCGCTACCTCGGCCAGATCGGGGTGCTGGCGCGGACCCGGGTTCGCGGCTCGCTGGTCTTCATCCGCCCGGTGGTGGGCATCCACGAGTCCGACATCAAGGAATGGCTGATCGAGTGGGACCGGTCGCTGAAGACGAAGGCGAACTACCACGGCCTGGTCCACGGGGTGTTCGCGTACGCGGTCAAGCGGGGGTACCTGGCGGCCAACCCGGCGGTGGGAACGGCCCCGAAGCAGTCCCGGGTGCGGCAGTCCAGGCCCGAGCTGCGGTTCCTCACCGAGGCCGAGCTCGCGACCGCGGCGCGGCTCGCCGGCTCCTTCGGAGACCTGCTGGTGGTCGCCGTGGGAACGGGCCTGCGCTTCGGTGAGATCGGTGCCCTGTGGGTCGGGGACGTCGACCTGGACCGTGGCACGGTACGGGTGAACAAGGCGTGGAAGCACGACGGCGAGGACGGCGCCGCGGACACCCCGGGCTGGCTGGCCAAGCAGCTGCAGCCCAAGCACGCGATGCGTCAGCACCATCTGGGCCACCCGAAGACCCCACGGTCGCGGCGCACCATCACCGTCGCCCCGGCCGTGGCCGAGGCGCTCTCCCGCCAGATGGCCGGCAAGGCTTCGGACGACTTCGTGTTCACGACCCGCACCGGGCGGCCGCTGCACAACGGCGACTTCTACAGCGGCGTGTGGCGCAAGCTGCAAAGGGAGCTGGCCGAGGAAGGGGTGGCTCCGTTCCGGTTCCACGACCTGCGGCACACACATGTGGCCTGGCTGGTCGCCGGCGGGGCGCCGTTGCCGCACATCCAGGCCCGGCTCGGCCACGAGTCGATCACGACGACCATCGACACGTACGGGCACCTGCTGCCCGCCGGGGACGAGCTGATCTCCGGCATCATCGACACCGCCCTGACCGGAGGCACGATCCGGCCCGCGAGAGTCGGCAACTGACACGCGTCGTCGCCTGCTGCGCACGGCGCCATCAGAGCCGGGAGCGGCCACCCCGCCGGCCAGCCTGAAGGGTGAGCCTCGGGTTCCGGGGTGCTGTGGTCACGGGTTGTTCGCAGGCGGCCACGAGCTCGTCGAGGTGTTCGAGGCGGAACCGGACATGCTTGCCGATGCGGGTGCAGCGGACCTTGTGCTGGCGGACTGCGTCGGCCACCCACCGGGAGGGCACGTTGAGGTAGGCGGCGGCCTCGTCGATGGTCAGCAGGCCGCCCGCGGCCCGAGCCTCGCTGCCGGTCGCTCGGCCGGGTGCTGGGCTGGTCATGGGCGGGGGATGCCGAGCCAGCGGCGGGTTTCGGCGACGGTGGTGTAGAGGCGTCCGGTGCCGTTGAAGCGGGACCAGCGGGGTCCGACGCCGCGGCGGCGCCAGTCGCGGACGGTGCGTTGGGGGGTGTGGATGAGGGTGCAGAACTGTTCGAAGGTGAGCAGGGCGGTGTCGTCCCAGTGGGTGGGGACCTCGATGGGGCGCATGCTCTTGCTCCTGCCTTCGATGATGTGCCTCTACGTGTAAAAGCCTCCGGGACGCCGCTTCCGGGACCTGCGGGGCCGCGCCTGTGACCGGATCGTTACCGTCCGAGACGTGGGGAACGGTCTGGGGACGTCGGCTTCCAGGGGACGTCTTCAGGGCGGCGGCGGCGCAGTGCAGGGAAGTCGTAGAAGTCGGGGTGCGTGGGCCGGGGTTGGGATCCGTAGCGGTCGATGTCCTCGGCCGCCGTGGTGGCGGCGTGGGCGGGTCCGAGGTCGGCCCGGTCGCGGCTGAACGTGGCGACCCACTGGGCGCGGGCGTCGTCGACGGTGTCGGCGACGAGGTGGGCGGTGTTGGTGTGCCGGCCGCGGGTGAGGGCGACGTAGGCGGCGGCGGCGCCGGTGGTCTCGTCGAGGAGGAAGTGCGCGTCCGGGACGGTGTCGCCTTGGGCGCCGTGGACGGTAGTGGCGTAGGCGAGCTCGACGTGCTCCTGGACGTAGTCGGCGGGCAGGTTGCGGGTGCCGCGCCGGCCGTGGACGGTGACCGCGCCGTCTGTCTTGACGGTGGTGATGGTCCAGCGGTCGCGGTTGGCGACGCCGAGGTCGGGGTGGTTGCGTCGGGTGGCGACGAGGTCCCCGGCCGCCACGGTCTCCCCGCCACGGGTGACGACCGCCGGCCCGGCCGGGGGTGCTCCGTGGGTGCGGCGGTGGTCGCGGATGGCGGCGTTGAGGGCGGCGACCTGCTCGCGGGTGTCGGCGATGACGAGCCCGTCGGCTGTGGCGAGAGCGTGGGTGCGTTGCACGTCGCTGGGGTGGATGACGACCTGCCCCCGCTCGTGGAGGGCGTCGAACACGTCGGCTGGGTTGTGCCCGGTGCGCATGTGGAGGGTGAGGGCGGCGTAGTCGGGGTCGGTGAACCGGTGGATGCCGTCGAGGAGGACGTGCGCGTCGGGGGTGGTCCAGCGGGTGGCGTGGTCGAGGACGCCGCCGCGGCCGACCGCGGGCAGCTGGTGCGGATCGCCGACCAGGGCGAGGCGGGCGCCGGCGGTGTCGGCGATGTGCAGGAGGGCCTGGGCGGTGTCCTGGTCGAGCATCCCGGCCTCGTCGACGACGAGCAGGTCCCCGGGCAGCAGCCGCGCGTACGCGTCCGGGGGTACCTGTTCGTGCCAGCGGTGTCCGTCGCTGTCCCAGCGGTGGCCGTGGCGGTGGGCCAACCACGCGGCGGAGAACGCGTCGGCTCCGGTCTCGGCCTGGGCGACCTGGGCGGCCTTCAACGTCGGCGTCACGACGACGACGCGGTGCCCCTGCCCGGCGAGGAGGTCGCGGGTGGCGGCGAGGGTGGTGGTCTTCCCGGCCCCGGCGGCGCCCTCGACGACGACCAGGCGTGCGGTGCCGGCCAGCGCGGCCACCGCCCCCTGTTGGGCGGGGTCCAGGACCCGCCCGCCGATACGCCCACCGACCGGCTCCGGGGTGCCGGGGTGGTCGGCGCGGGCGGCCAGGCGGGTGGTGAGGTCGGCTTCGACGTCGAGGACCCGCCGGGAGGTCAAGGCCCGGACGTGCTCGGGGACATCGCCGCGGTCCAGCAGCGGTATGCACCGGGCCACTGCGCGGGCGGTGAGGTCTTCGACCAGCTCGCCGCGGACCGCCGACGGGGTGATGACGTCGACGCCGGCGACCACCTGCTCGGTCTCGCCGCGGATGTCGGCGGCGTTCCAGGCCGACCGGCGGGAGCCGAGCCGGGTCAGGACCAGGTCGGCCACGGCGTCCCGGTCGACCCGCCCCACCGCCGTCCCCTCCAACGCCGCGCCGAGGTCCGGGTCCGATGGGGGCGGGGCGAAGCCGAGGTCGTGCAGCTCCTGCCGCCACCGAGCCGCGAGGTCGGCGCCGGTGGTGGGGGTGACCTTGTCCGGGCGAGCCTGCGCCCACGCCCGCCGGTCCCATGACTGGCGGAGCCGCGGGCTGGGCTCGGCGCCGGGGTGCTCGGCTCGCCAGGTGGCCTCGTACCGGTCGATGTTCCGGGCGATCTGTGCGGCGCGGGCACTGAACCGGCCGGCGTACGGGGCGAGCTCGGTGATCTCACCCGAGGCGGGGTCGAGGTGGTACCCGCGGGCGGCGAGGGCGCGGCGGAAGCCGGGGTCGCAGGCGACGGCGGCGTGCCCGATCCCGTTCAGGGCGTGGATGGAGTCGACGACCCCGACCGAGTGCAGCCCCCGCCACGCCCCGCCGGCGAGGACGCGGGCGTTGACCTGGAGGTGCAGGTGCCGGTGCGGGTCCCCCGCCCTGGAGGTGTAGTGCCGCACCACGGCCGCCTCCAGCTGGTCGACAGGGACCTGCACCTGCCGGCCGCGCGGCCCGACCCGGGTGGTGGCGTGCGCGGCGAGCCAGCCGATGATCTCCCTCGCGGCCTTCTCCTGGGCCGCGTCGTAGGCGTCGGCGACGTCGGCGTGCAGGGACGCGGCCAGCGACCAGGTCTTCGGGCCGTTGACGACGACCTCGACGAACCGCAGCCCCCGCTCGTCCGGGCGCAGCCGCCCCTTCGCCGCCCCGGTTGCGACGTCGTACCCCGCAACCCACCGCTCGTACGCCGGACCGTCCAACGTCCCCGCCTCCAGGACCGTCGCAGGGACGTCGCGGTCGCCGGCGGTGGCGACGTACCGGGTGGCCAGGCCGGTGCCCTCGGCCAGGTAGTAGTCATCCGCGCGGGACCGGTCTGCCTCGACATAGCAGCGGGCCGCGGCCGGTGAGCCGTGGTAGAACTTCACCCCGCCATGCACCCGGTCCCACCACCCGTCACTGCCCGTCAACCAGCCCGGAAACGACGCTCGGCCCGCCCTCACGGGCGGGCCGACCTACGAAGTTCGTAGCATGCGTGCCGCTCGAAATCGGCGCCTCCAGCGGCTGGTCGGGGGACGGGTCTCCGGACTCGTCACAGGACGTCACAGATCCTTGGGGACAGGATGCGGGCCCGCGTAACGGAGTCGGAGCAGGGCTCGTGGTGGAGGTGCCGGCTTCGTCGAGTGACGGTTCGCCGGCGCAGATCTCGTCCGGGAACGTGCGCGTTGAAGTCCGAACCAGGTGTCGCCGCGGCGCTAGACGCTGGGCCATGGTCTTCGGGTGCTGGGGAGGAGATCCATCCTGTGCAAGAGGCGGTTTCATCGGAGGAGTCCCACGTGGTGGCAACCGAATGCGAGGGGGCGACGGTGTATGGAGTGGCCCTTGCTTGGGCAAAGAGTTCGCCAAGATGCTGGCAGGGCTGGTATCGGTTCCCTAGGTTCAGTGCCTGTTCGGGGCGGCTGGTCCCGGTCCTGGTCGCTACTGAAGGAGTCGTCCGCTGTGGGCACTGGCGCACTCGAGGGGCGTGGCGGCGTCGGTGAAGGGTCTGGGCGACCAGGCCCGAAGATGAGACGCCAAGGTCGCAGGCTGACCAAGCACGGTCGGACGGCGGTGCGGGCGGTCGGGGTGGTCGTGGTGGCGGCGCTGTTGGTGCAGACGACGCAGGGCGCGCAGGGCGCCCCCGGTCAGGCTGCCGCTGCCGGGTCGTTGTCGACCGCCGCGAAGCCGGACCCGACACTGGTGGTGCCGTCCAAGCCCGTGTCCTTGGGGCGGGGCAACGACGAGGCGCCGATGCCCGACTGGGTGGCCCCTGTGGTGACGTGGCCCGAGGATGCGTCTCGCTCGGTGTCGGTGAACCCGGGCAGCGCTCGGGAGGCGGTCTCGGTAGTCAGCGTTGCCGACCCCCGGCCCGCGACGGACACTGGTCCGGGCCTGGCGTTCGATGTCGCGGTGAAGGGCCGGGACGCGGCGGAGGTGGTCGGGGGGATCGGGACGGTCTTCTCGCTGGGACGGGCCGCTTCCCCGTCGTCGGGTGGGCTGGTGACGGTGACGGTGGACACGTCAGGGTTCGCCGGGGCGGTCGGTGCCGGGTTCGCGTCCCGGGTAGCGCTGTTCCGGGTGTCGGAGTGCGCTGCCGTAGCGGTGGCTGCCGCGAAGGATCTGGCTGGGTCGTGCGCGCCTGACCTCGAGCGTGTGCCATCGACGCTCGACCTGGCTACCGGTCTGTTGACAGCGCACCTCCCGATCCGGGCGACGGACGAGGGCTCCGGTAGC
This sequence comes from uncultured Actinomycetota bacterium, assembly GCA_963726295.1. Taxonomy (GTDB): domain Bacteria; phylum Actinomycetota; class Actinomycetes; order Actinomycetales; family Dermatophilaceae; genus DASSQJ01. The sequence goes on along the minus strand of CAVSBW010000012.1, from coordinate 356,519 downwards.
GGGGGGTGGGATGACCTGTCGGGCGCGACCACGTCGAACACGTCGTTAGCGACGGCGTCCTCGTCGACGTACACGCTGTCGTCGACTACGTCTGGTCCTGAGGGGGACTTCTCGGCGCCGCCGACGACGATCGCCGGGTCGTGGACGTCCGGTGGGTCGTCGGGCTCGTTCGAGTACTCGTACCCCTTGCCGTCGGCCGCGTCGGTGCTGGGCGACTCGCCACAGTTCGGGTTGAGCTACTCGTCGGCGTCTGTGGACGGGATGACCGCGGGGGACAACTCGCAGGCCTCGGAGGAGGGCATCGGGTGGACCCTGGACAGCCCGTACATCGAACGCGAGTACCGGTCGTGCAGCACCGACGGCCACCCCTCGCTGGGCGACCTGTGCTGGAACGGCCACCACTACAAGATCGTCATGAACGGGCACGCCTCGAGGCTGGTGCCTGATCCTTCGATCAGCGACGGTGAGGGGTACCGGCTCCAGGACGACCCAGGCTGGATCGTGACCCGGCACTGGTCCTCCGGTACCAATAACGGCGACAACAACGGCGAGTACTTCCAGGTCAGGACCACCGAGGGGGACCGGTATTTCTTCGGCCGGACCGCGTACGAGACCGGGGGGTCGAACGCGACCGACTCGGTGCTGACCGTCCCGGTGTACGGCGACGACGCCGGCGAGCCCTGCAACGCGAGCACGTTGAGCAACTCGTGGTGCATGCAGGCCTGGCGGTGGAACCTGGCTACGGTCCTGCCGGCGGCCAGCCACACCGCGATCACCTACTCGTACTCGAAGGAGACAAACAACTACCAGCGGTACGGGACAACCCCGACCGCGTATGACCGGGCGGGGCGCCTGATCAGCGTGGACTACTCCGCCACGTACAACGGGTCGTGGCAGACCGGCGCACCGACCGCACGTAGCAGGTTCTTCTACATGCGGCGATGCGCGGAAATCGCCAACAGCGACCCCATCCCGGACAGCGCGTCCTGCCCGGCGCTGCTGACCTCGAACGCGTCGTCGTACCCGGATGTGCCGCTTGACCTCAGGTGCACGTCCTCGTCCTCGTGTGCCCAGAGGTCGCCGTCGTTCTGGTCGACGTGGCTGCTGCAGAAGGCGATGGCGTTGCGGCTGCCGAGCAGCGGCTCGGTTCCGGTCGACGAGGTGAGGCTTGGCTACACGTTCCCGAGCAACACCGACGGCACCTCGCCGCACCTGTGGCTCTCCCAGATCGGCCGCTCCGGGTACACAGCCGACGGCACGCAGGAGTCGATCCCGACTATCTCCACCCACGGGGAGCTGCTGGCGAACCGGGTCGACTTCGACACCTCGCAGGGCGAGGCGCCGATGAACAAGTACCGGCTGCAGCGGATCGGGAACGAGTTCGGCGGCAGGACCGAGATCCAGTACGGCCAGCCCAGCGGCGACACGTGCACCGCGGCGAACCTGCCCACCCAGTGGGACACCAACGAGCGTGCCTGCTTCCGCCGCTGGTGGACACCCGCGGACGCCCCGGGCGAGTGGGCGGTGTTCAACAAGTACGTCACCACCCAGGTTCAGGACTTCAACCCGTTCCCCGCCGGTGACATCGACTCCAGCACCGGCTCGGCGACCCGGACCACGACGTACACATACGAGGGCGACGCCGGCTGGGTCAAGCCGTACGCGCCGACGGCCGAGGCCGCTCACGTCTCGTACAGCGAGTGGCGCGGGTACGGGCAGGTCGTCACCGACACCCGCATGGACGCCGACTTCCGCGGCGGCGCCACGAGCCGCCTGACCCGTGCCACAGACCTGTACTTCCGCGGCATGGACGACAAGGAGCTGGCCGACGGGACGCACCAGGCCTACCAGGTCGTGAGCAGCAACGGGGTCGCCGCCTGGGACTGGTACCACCTCGGCGGCCGGCTTCGTGAGCACATCGACCAGGTGTACGACGGGTCGGACTGGGTGGAGGAGACCGGGTCCTGGCACGGCTACTCCACCTACCGCACCGTCCAGGCCGGCACCGACGAGGACCTCCACCGCGACGCCAAGCTCGTCAAGGAGAGCTCAACGGTCGACCGGGAGGCGGTGCCGACCGGGACCCGGCGCAGCTCCACCTACCGCAGCTACTCCAGCCTGGGCCAGCTGCTCACCGAGCGGGACACCGGCGACGACGTCACCGGGTCCTGCACCACCTACGACTACGGCATCGCCTCCGACTCCCTCGACGGCGGCTTCATCGACTTCCCCACCAAGGCGACCACCCGCGAGGACACCTGCGACTCCGGCAGCACCCTGCTGGCGCGGCAGACCACGTACTACGACGACGAGGCCTCCGCCACCGGCCAGTCCGTGGCCCGGGGTCTGCCCACCACGGTCGTCACCGCCGCCACCGGCACCCACGACGTCACCACCACCGCGTCCTACAGCTACGGCCGTGTCGTGGACAGCACCGACCGCAACGGCAACCACACGTGGATCACCTACACCGGTGACGATGCCCGCAACCCCAACATCACCACCAAGAACGCGCTCCAGCAGGAGGCCACGGTGGAGCTGGACCGATACCGGCTCCAGCCCGAGACCACCACCGATCTGAACGACAACGTCACGCAGCGCTGGTACGACCCGCTCGGGCGGCTGACCGCCGCCGCACTCCCCGGCGAGACCCAAGCCACCGCCTCCCACACCTTCGCCTACGACCTGACCCGGTCCGGGCCATCCCGGATCACCGCGAGCCTCCGCCAGCCCGACGGGTCCTACCTGTCCTCGTACACCTTCACTGACGCGCTCGGCCAGCCCCGACAGACCCAGACCGTGGCCCCGGGCAGCACCACAGCCAGCCCGCTGGTTCGGGTCGTCAACACCCGCTACAACGAGAACGGGCAGGTCATCGGCGCAAGCCAGCCCGCCGTCACCGGCGGCACCGCGGGCAGCGCCATGCTGGACATCCCGCTGGCCAACCTCAACGAGTCCCGCACCTTCTGGGACGAGGTCGGACGCCCCCAGACCGTCATCTTCTACGGTCAGGGCACCGAGAACTGGCGCACCACCACCACCTACAACCAGTCCAGCACGGTCACCACCCCACCGCACGGTGGGGTCCCGGTCACCGTCGACATCGACGCCTTCGGCCGGCGGACCACACGCACCGAAGGCTCCGGCGCCACCCAGGCCAGCACCGAGTACGGCTACGACGCCCTCGGCCGGCTCACCTCCACCACCGACCCCGCAACGACCCACACCAGCAGCATCAGCTACGACCTCCTCGGCCGCGCCGTCCAGACCACCGACCCGGACGCCGGCACCACCACCACCAGCTACGACGACGCCGGGAACGTCACCACCGTCACCCGGCAAGCCGACGGCTCCCAGCTCAACACCACCTACGACGCCCTCAACCGGCCCCTGCAGACCCAGGGCCGGCACGCCTCGAGCGACCCGTGGACCACCCTGGTTGACCGCGCCTACGACGACACCACCATCGACAACGGCATCGGGAAGATCGCGTCCACCACCACCCACGACGGCAGCGACCAGTACGCCACCACCGTCGACGGGTACACCAGCCACGGCCTGCCCGAGTCCACGACCGTCACCATCCCCGCGATCGGCGGCCTCACCGCCCCACAGAACTACACCACCACGTTCACCTACGACAGCGCCGACCGGCTCGCGACCATGTCCTACCCCGCCGCCGGCGGGCTGGCCGCTGAGACCGTCACCACCACCTACGACACCCTGGGGCTCGTCGACACCCTCACCGGCGCCGACGACTACGTCACCGCCACCACCTACCTCGGACAGGGCGGGATCGCCTCCCGCACCCTCGGCGCCAGCCCGAACCCCATCACCCGGAGCTACAGCACCGAGACCGACACCCAACGCCTGGCCAACGTCACCACCACCGTCGGGTCCACCACCATCCAGGACGACACCCTGTCCTGGGACGACGCCGGGAACCTCACCCACCAGGTCGACACCCTCACCGGCACCCGCACCTGCCACACCTACGACGGTCTGAACCGGCTCGCCCATTCCTGGACCACCACCGCGACCGGCTGCGACCACAGCGACACCACCACCGCCGCCGGGCCCGCCGGCTACAACACCTCCTGGGCCTACAGCGACGACGGGAACATCACCAGCGTCCGCCGCGGCACCACCACGAATAGCTACAGCTACGGCGACGCCGCGCACCCGCACGCCGTCACCGCGGCCGGTGGCACCAGCTACGGCTACGACGATCTCGGGCGGCAGACCACCCGCACCCCCGCCACCGGCGACGCCACCACCCTTGCCTGGGACCTCCTCGGCCACCTCGAGGCGACCACCACCGGTGGCGACGACACCGAGTTCGTCCACGATGCGAACGGCACCCGCCTCGCCCGGTTCGCCCCGGGGGGTACCGCCACCGTCTACATCGGCGCGCAGGAGGTCGACCTCAAGAACGGGTTCGAGACCACCGCCCGGCGCTACTACTCCTCGGGCGGAGCTGTGGTCGCCGTGCGCACCCCCACCGACCTGATCTGGCAACTCAACGACCGCCAAAGCGGCGTCGACCTCCAAGTCACCGACGGCACCGCCACCGTCGCCCGCGCCTACTACGACCCCTACGGCGCCCCCCGTACCGGCACCGCCACCCTCGCCACCGACAAAGGCTGGCTCGGCAAGACCACCGACCCGACGACCGGCCTCACCCAGCTAGGCGCCCGCTACTACGACACCAGCCTCGCCAAGTTCCTCACCACTGACCCTCTCAACGACCAACGCACCACCCAAACCCCCAACCCCTACACCTACAGCGCCAACAACCCCGTCGCCTACAGCGACCCCTCCGGGCTGCTCCTCGACGCCGGCAACGGCGCCTGCAACCGATGCACATCCGTCAAGACCGTCAACGGCGTCCCTTACACCAACACATCGCCCTCTACCACCACGACCCGCCAGAAGCCCCCCGTCCAGCAGCCGAAGCCGCCAACGTTCTCCGACGGCTTCAAAGAAGGCGCCGGAGACGAGCTCGCAGATATCGCCAAGGCCTTCACCGACCCAGTCCAAACCGCTAAGAACATGGTCGGAGCGGTACTCAGCGACCCATTAGGACTGCTCAAAGATCTCCTCCAGAGCGCCATCCACTGGGACGAGATCAACGCGCTTCGCGAGGCCATCTCCAACGGCGACGAACACGACATCGGCTACGCACTCGGACAAATCGTGGTCAGCCTCAGTGTCGATCTCATCATCGCCCTGGTCACCGCCGGCGCCGGAGCACTCGTCGCCAAGGGCGCAGCAACAATCGCTCGAAGCGCCAGAGGCGTCGAAACCGCCGCAAACGGCGGCACCGTGCGGCACTACACGACGAGCGGAGCCGCCGAGAGCATCATGAAGGGCGGTTCGATCGAACCGGGCTTGAAGAGCGGCAAGATCTGGGTGACTCCCGACCGCTACGCGTCGGGCGCAGAAGCACGGGCCAAGCTAGCGCTCGATAAGACGCCAGACGGCTATTTCGAGATCCCGATGTGCAGGGTCAAATGCCCAACGGCGCCGTCCCCGGTGGCGCCCTGGAACGGTCAGCCTGGTGGTGGGATCGAGATCACGACCGAGTTTGGCATCGACATTCGAGGCCTCATCTTCAGGACGTTCGGATGACGACCTCGGAGAAGCGACCGTTCCTCGTCGCCTATGACTACGGCATGGGCGGGCTCTGGGGCGTCCTGTACGCACGATCCGCCGATGAGATTCGCTCGATCTACCCCGAACTGGGCATTGCCGAAGATCGCCCCCATTGGATGTCGGAAGAGCGATTTCAGGAACTCATGGAGACCCCCTACGACATCGACGGGGCGCCGTGGGGTCTACTCAACGCCGTACTCGAAGACCGGGGGCGAGAGTGACAAGTCTGCTCCGGCTCCTGCTTGCTGCGCTGGCAGCGCTGCTCCTCGGACTGATGGCCGCCCCGGGTCCAGCGGCGGCCGTGCCGGAAACCCCGGCGCACGCCTACACCTACGACCCGTCGGTCCACATCGCGCCGAGTGTCGACGTCGCACGCGAACGCGGACCACCGGCGACCTCCAACTCCGCGTCATTGCAAGCCGTGCGACTCGGGTCGTACGGCGCCTCGGCGCGCCAAGATGGGCCTACGCCCCGCGTCGGCGTCACCTACGACGACACCGCAGGGCTCGTGCCGGTCGCGCAGCCTACGGGTACGGCCGGGGAGCAGGCTCAGGGCGATGACGGTTTCCTAACGTCTCTCGCGCCAACCGGTGTTGCCGCAAAAACCGCCGCCAGAGCCTGCTCCTTCACCGGCGCCACCGTCGTACTCATGGCCGACGGCACCAAGAAACCCATCGAGGACGTCAAGGTAGGCGACAAAGTCCTGGCAACCGACCCCGAGACCGGGGAACAGGTTGCCAAGAAGGTCGAGCACGTCTTCGTCCACGACGACACTGTGATTGACCTCGTCGTCGACGGTGAGGTCATCTCCACGACCGAGGATCACCCCTTCTGGTCCGTCACCGACCGGAAGTTCGAGCGCGCTGACGAACTCAGCCCCGGCGAGCAGGTTCTGGGGGCTGACGGTCGCCTAGTCACGGTTTCGGGCTTGAAGCTCGGGTCGGCCCGCGCGGCGTTTGCCTACAACCTGACTGTGGAGGGGATCCACACCTACCACGTCGGCGACGCGGAAATCCTCGTCCATAACGCCTGCCCGATCACCGGGCTAAGGAACGGGGACGCGCTGCCGACGTCCCAAGCGCTGGACAAGGCAGAGCATTTCCTCGGGAACGGCTATTCCGAGGTCGGTAACGGCAGGTTCCTCTCTGCCGATGGATTGCGCCAAGTTCGGATGACTGACGCCGACATTGCTCCGAGGTGTGGGGAGCGACCACACCTGAACTTCGAGACCTGGGTTTCCCCGGTTACAGCTGGCGGCCGCAACAAGACATCGAGCAACCTTCACATCTACCTGCCCGAGGAGTTCCCGTGATCCCAGAACCAGCTCCCACTGATGCCACGGGGGTCGAGGTGGTCGGCACGGAGATCTATCGATTCCCAGCCGGTACGGCGGCCGTCTCCAACTGGGAAGATGACACGAAGTGCGAGTTGCACATAGAGCCGGGTGTACCCGCCACGATTCACATCGTTGCGAACGTTGCCGGCCTACGGTCGCTCGCGAGACACCTGCTTACGTTGGCGCAATCAGGGCAGGAAGGAAACCATTTCGACTACGACGCCACCAGCGGTTGGTTCGACACGAGCGACCTAGGGCTGCGAATCTCGCGTGCCTGGGATTGAGCCCATGCGCATCATTCCCGTGATGCTTGAACTGCTCCTCGCTATCGTGCGTGGACTGCGTCTCGTTGCGGCTCATCCATCGCCAGGGGCAGCCTCGAGTGCCGAGACCGTCCGCCAGTACGTCCGCGCGGGTCGCACGGCCTCACGATCACGAATGACCATGACCAACCGGCAGGGAGGCGGCCAATTGGGGTGGTTGCGCCTTCTTCTAGCCGTCGGAGCCGTCGCCCTCGTCGGCTTGTTCGGCACCGTAAGCTCATCCGCTTCCGCGACCTCCGTCGCGGAAACTCGCGCTGGGGCCTCAACCCTCGCCATGGTCCGCGTCGTCGGGGTTGCCGAGCACGTCGCTGAAGGTCAGCGGTCGGGCAACCCCTCTTCACAGGCCCGCGCGACAGGGGGCTCCCGTGTTGCCGCAAAGTCGGCAGACGAGTTCGTGGACCTTGCTTCGGCTCAGCGTCGAACTCACATACTGACCGGCGACGCAACCGGTGGCGGTCACCTATGGCCCGGGCTCCCAGGCAAGACGCCGTTCCCGAAGTCGTGGTCGGGCGACCGAATCATGCACGAAATTTGCGACATCGCGACCGACCCTGCAGCTTGGGCGAACGTTCAGAACCAGGGTCAGCGAGCGGTTCTCTATGGCACGCGTGGCGGGGTGGAGATCAAGGTCGTCGTCAATCGCGGAACTGGGGACATCATCACCGGACATCCGATCAACCTCCCGAGGAACCCCGGATGACCTACCCGACGTCCTACTACGACGACATCCGCGGTCGACTCCTAGGGGTCTTGTTCACTGTTGCCCCGCACCTGCCATCAAGCACCTATGACTTCGTTACTGAGGAACTCGACGCGAACGAACTCGGTGTCGCGCTCGAAACACTGGTCGACGTTCTCCATGAGGTCCAAGCACCTCTGCCGGGCGAAGTCGTGCAGACTCTCACTGATCTCGCGCGGACCATGGACATCGACTACGACGTTGTGGGTGCCCTCGGGCCGCTTGTGGTGGATGGCTGGGAACCGTGAGATGGGTCATGCGCTGCGTGGTCGCATTGGTGGCCGCGCTGCTGAGCGTCTGGAACCCGCCCACACTCGTTGGGCCACACCTGGTTCCCGCCGCGCCCACCACGTACACCTACGACGCCCCTGGTTACGACGCACCCGAGAACGACGTCGCGCGTGAGCGAGGCCCGCCAGTGATGGGCCAAGTCAATATCACTCGTGGTGCCGTCGACCTCCGGTCGTATGGCGCATCGGCGCGCGCGGACCGGACTGTTACCCCGGTGGTCACTACCTACGCGTACCCCGGAACGCCTCTGCAGGTTGCGCTTCCCACGACTGCGACGGACGCACGCGCCGGGGCAACTGACAGGGAATTCTTGCTCGCTCGGCGGGCTGGTTCCGCCGCAAACGCCGAACGCCGGGTCTTCTCGAACCTTGCTCCGGGTGATGCAGTCCGACAGGCCGGATTCCATGCGATCAGCCCCACCTCGCTCAGGGGTGTCTCAGGCCGCTACAACTACGTGGTTGGCACTGATGGCCGCTTGGTGATCGGCAACCGCCGGTTTGGCCACATTGACCTCGCGAACGGCGGCGACGTGCTCGCCGTGGTCGGGTTCACGGCCGAGAGCGCGCGAGCCGCGCTGGCCTACAACCTCTCGATCGCAGGCGTCCACACCTACCACGTCGGCACGAGCGAGATCCTCGTTCACAACGACTGTTCGGATGAGGCTTTCGACATCGCATCGAAAGCGTTCGGTGACCACGGTGCAGCGATGGGCTTCCGCAATGCCGACGAGATGGGCAGCTATCTGGATGACGTCATGCAGAGCAGCGCCGGCCACTTGAGGGACGACGGCTCCCGCTTCTGGATCGACTACGGACGCAGCGCGATGATCTTCCGGGGCCCGAATCCGGGGGTCCCCGGGACGGTCTATCGCCCAGACAACTTCGCCAGGGCGGTGCAGCGCGAATTGGATAGGACGGTGATGGAGTAATGCCTCAAGCCGAGTTCTCCGCTGATGGTGTAGTGCTTTATCTCTCCCCGAAGGAGTATGCCTTCATTCATCAAGCGCTCTCATACGTGCTGTTTGGGGTTGATGTCCCTGACTTTCGGATCTTGATGGCGATTGACCGTGGAGAGGCCGAAGAGTTGGCTGACAAGTTGTCAGCCCAAGAGCGCGAAGCCAAGGAGTCAGGCAGTCACTGGTGACACGAGACCCCGTCTCGAGAGTGTCCGGCCCCCCGAAATCTGGTCCATTTCGTGTGTGAGTGCTCGTCGATCATGAGAGTGCTGATGGAGGTGCGAGGTGGCTGCGGGCAAGAGGTTCACGGCGGAGCAGATCGTGGCGAAGCTGCGGGAGGCGGAGAAGCTGCAGGCGCAGGGATCGACGGTCCCGACGGTGTGCAAGAGGTTGGGGATAAGCGAGCGGTAGGCAAGTGGCCCACCTCGCCGCCAGACGGGCTACTGGTGGTGGTCATGGCAGCAGGTCGAGGTACTCCCTCCGGGCCGGCATCGCGTGGATGACGATCTCTTCACCGCTATCGAGGATGAGCACGACGGTCTCGAGCAGTCGAGCGCCGGTGTCGAAGCCGAGGCGGAGTTCTCGGGCGGGAGTCTCCTCCTCGGTGAGGGGCTCGATCCAGATGGCCCACTCGGCAGCCTGGACGGCGTCGTCGGGGGCGATCCCGTGCTTGAGCGCGCTGGGGTGGACCTTCACGCGGCGAAGTGCGCCAGTGCGGCTCGGATCGCCTCGGAGCGACTCATCTGGTTCTTCGACGCGGCCGCGTCGAGCGCGTCCAACTCCTCAGCCGTGAGCCGGACAGCGACGACCTGCATCGGCTCCGCTCCACGTCCGGGACGGCCGCGTCCGCGACGCTTGAGCGCATCGACGTCGTAGCCGCCCTCGGCCTCGTCCGCCCACTTCTGGATCTGCTCGTCACTCACCACGAATGAAATCGTATAACGAAATGAGCGTGATCGGCCACGAGCGCCATCCGGGAACACGGTGCGATCCACCGCCACGCCCCGACCGGCCACCACCCGGCTTCCGGGTCTGAATGCGGGTACCCAAGAGGGCATCAGGATTCCGGCCGACCGAGCATCGCTGTGACTACGGGTGTCCGGTATACGAGTTGACGAGGGCGCGCAGCTCGCGGTCGGGGCTGACGTAGCGCTTGTACAGCGGCCCGCACGGCACCGTCGACAGCTTCATGGAAACCTCGAGCAAGTCCAGCTCCGCGTGTTGAGCGCGGTGGGCATCGGCGAGGAAGCCGAACTCGTTCATCGATCCCACGACGCTGCGGCTGCTCGTCCCAGCGAGCCGGCACTCGGTGCTGTCGCTGCACTCCAGCGCGATGACGGACTCCTCGACGCCGTTCGCTCGAAGGACCTGAGCGAGGTGGGTCGGAAAGCGCTCCAAGGCCGACGACGCTGGCGCCAACGGAAACAGCACCGGCAGCAGTGTCGTCTCACTCACGAAGAGCGCGACCTGGCTCGGACGCCAGTTCAAGAAGGTGGCATACCAATCGCCCAGCATCGTCGTCGACACGTCCTCGTCCGAGGCCGCCGGTGCCGACAGACGCGGCAGCAGCTTCCGTGTCGCCCGCACGATCACCACGCGGCAATCATTCCTCGGCCGATCAGACGACGGGCCGTGACTGGTCCTATTCGCCGCCATCAGCCATCCATCGACCCACCGCGGTCAAGCCCGCTGGGGTGGTGTACGAGGGTGATTCCTCGTCGGGGGTCAGGCGCTGATCGCGCCGGCGATGGTCAGGGGGTCCTCCTTGTCGTCGGGGACTGGCGGGGTGAGGGCGGTCCGGCACTGCTTGAGGAGCTCGAGGCCGAGGTAGCGGCGCTGCTCGACCCATTCGTCGTGCTGTTCGGCCAGGACGGCGCCGACGAGGCGGATGACGGCGTCGCGGTTGGGGAAGATGCCCACGACGTCGGTGCGGCGGCGGATCTCCCGGTTGAGGCGTTCGTTGGGGTTGTTGGACCAGATCTGTCGCCAGCACGCCTTGGGGAAGACGGTGAACGCGAGGATGTCCTCCCTCGCCTCCTCGAGGTAGGCGGCCACCGTCGGGAGCTTCTCGGTCAGGGTCTCCACGATCCGGTCGAACTGGGCGTGCACGGCCTCGGCGTCGGGCTGGTCGTACACGGAGTGCAGCAGCGCCTTGACCCACGGCCACGAGCTCTTCGGGGTCGCGGACATCAGGTTGGCGGCGAAGTGGGTCCGGCACCGCTGCCACGACGTGCCCGGCAGCGTGGCGCCGACCGCGTCGACGAGGCCGGAGTGCGCGTCGGAGGTCACCAGGCCGACCGGGCCCGCTGAGGTGAGGCCGCGCGCGACCAGGTCCCGGAAGAACGCCAGCCACCCGGCGTGGGTCTCGGACGTGGCGGTGTGCACGCCGAGGATCTCCCGGTACCCCTCGGCGTTGACGCCGGTGGCGACCATGACCGCGACCTTGACCACGCGCTCGTTCTCGCGGACCTTCATCACCAGCGCGTCCGCCGCGACGAACGTGTACGGGCCGGCATCCAGGGGGCGGCTGCGGAACGCGGCGACCTGCTCGTCCAGGTCGCGGGCCATCTCCGAGACCTGGGACTTCGACAGGCCGGTGATCCCGAGCGTCCGCACCAGCTTGTCCATCCGGCGGGTGCTGACACCGAGGAGGTAGCAGGTCGCGACCACCGTGGTCAGCGCCCGCTCGGTGCGCCGGCGCCGCTCCAGCAGCCACTCCGGGAACAGCGACCCTTCGCGCAGCTTCGGCACCGCCACGTCCAAGGGGCCGACGCGGGTGTCCAGGTCCCGGTGCCGGTACCCGTTACGGCGGTTGACCCGCTCGGGGTCCCGGGCACCGTACTCGGCGCCACAGACCGCGTCGGCCTGCGCCGACAGCAGGGCGTTCACGAACGTGGTCAGCAGCTCACGCATCAGGTCCGGGCTGGCCTGGGCCAGCTCATCGCGCAGGAACTGGGGCTGTCGATACTGGGGACGGCGGTCACCGTGGTGCTCCTTCTTCGAGGCGGTTGTGGAAGATCTCTCGAAGAATCACCCGGTGACCGCCACCTACATCGGCAGCGACACGGTCACCGGCTGCTCGTACACCACTCTGTCGGACTCAACTCCCACCGCCCTTCGACCCCCGGTGGCCGCTGCCTGGATCGGGTCGATGTGCACGTCATGGGTGAGGGCGGACCACTTCCCCCTACGTTTCGTGCGGGGATCCAACCGGTAGCCTGTTCTGGTCCGACGGGAACCCGTCGAACAAGACCTGAAAATCGCGCTGGCGCTACTCGGTGTAGCACCACCCCCCCGGAAACGGTGTCCAACGGGAAGCAACGGTATCGCCAATTCCGCTGTTGGACAGGCTAATACGCTTGCAGGCGGGGCGGATCCATCTGGTTCAAGTCCCCCCTCGGACACTCACGTCGACACCGACGCCAAGGCCCTCGGACCACCGGTCCGGGGGCCTTCCACGTTTCCGCGGCGCGAGGGCCGTCCGAACCGTACGATCGGCGCTCGTGGTGGTGGGACGACGCACGGCCCTTCGGGGGGCCTTCGGGGCGGTGACGCTGTCGGCGCTCGGGGTGCTGGGCGGGTGCAGCAGCGGCGACACCTCGTTGCCGGCCAGGCGGGTGCTCTTCATCGGCAACAGCTACACGAGCTACAACGACGGCCTGGCCTCGCTCCTGGCCGGGCTCGCGCCACAGGCGGACACCGCCGCGGTCGCACCGGGTGGGATGACACTGGCCCAGCACGTGAAGCACGGGGAGACCACCGAGCAGCTCGCCGACACCGACGGCTGGGACGTCGTCGTGATCCAGGAGCAGAGCCAGACGCCCGTGTACTCGTACGCGGCGTTCGCGTCCGCACTCGCGTCCCTCGCCACGAGCGCCCGTGCCGCGGGGGCCATCCCGGTGGCGCTCGCCACGTGGACCCGGCCCGACTCCTCGGGCGTCACGAGCGGCACGCTGGCCCAGGCGTACACCGCCGCCGCCGGGCAGGCCGGTGCCCGGGTGGCACACGCCGGTCTGGCCTTCGACGCCGCGCTGCGCCTGCGCCCCGACCTCGCCCTCTACCAGCCGGACGGGCACCCGACCGAGGCCGGCTCCTACCTCGCGGCCTGCGTGGTCCTGCGCTCGGTCTACGGGGCGGTGGGGCCCAACGGGTTCAGCGGTGGCATCGGCTACGAAACGGCCACGCAGCTCCAGGGCGTGGCCGCGAGCGTCTGACTCAGCCGGTGTACGCGGCGACCGCGTCCTGGAGGTCCGCGAGGAGTGGGTCCAGCTGGTCGGCCGCGTCCTGGCCGACCTTCCCGTCCTGGACGCCCTGGTCGTAGACCTGGGTGAGGTTGTCCATCGCGTCGGCCACGGCCTGTGCGTCGCCGTCCCGCAGCGCCTTCTCGAGGTCGCGCGCGGCGGAGTCGAGGTCCTTGGCGGCGCCCTTGTCGAGCGTGCCGTCCTGGTCGAGGACCTTGACCTGGTCCGAGAACGCCGTGAGCGCGTCGGAGACGGCCTGTGCGGGGTCCGCGGTGGGCGTGGGGCTGGCTGGCGTCGGCGTCGGCGTAGGCGGGGCCGAGCTCGTCGTCGGCGCCTCGGTGGGGGCAGCGGGTGCGGAGGCGCTCGCCGAGGGCGTGGCCGTCGGCGGGGCCTCTGTCGCGGTCTGCGTCGAGGAGAGCAGCCACCACGCCAGGAGGCCCAGGCCGAGGGCCGCCACGACGGCGAGGACCCACATCGGGCCCGACGACCGGCGCTCCGGCTCACGTCGAGGGGGCGGGGCCGGGTCGGCCATCGGCAGCGGCGCGGGGGTCGCCGGCATCTGCCGGGTGCTGTCGCCCTGGGGCAGCACTGTCGTCGCGGCGGCACCCCCGGGCAGCTCACGGGTCTCGAAGGCGGTGACGACCGACGCCGCCCCGGCGGGTCGAGCGTCGGCGTCCTTGGCCAGCAGGGAGGTCACCAGCCCCGCGAGCCATGGCGGGGTGTCGGGCCGGGCCTCCAACAGGTCGGGCACCGGGTCGTTGGCGTGCATCATCATCGTCGCCACCGGCGTCGCCCCGCGGAACGGCGGCGCGCCGGCGAGCAGCGCGTAGAGGACGCAGCCGAGCGCGTAGAGGTCGGCCCGGCCGTCGACGCGGCCGCCGAGCGCCTGTTCGGGTGCCAGGTACTCCGCGGTGCCCATGACGGTGTGGGTGGCGGTGAGCGCCTGGGAGCCCGTGGTCTCGCCGAGCTGGGTGATGCCGAAGTCGACCACCCGGACCCGCCCGTCGTCCGCGTAGACGATGTTGCCGGGCTTGATGTCGCGGTGGACCAGCCCGCGCGCGTGGGCGGCGTCGAGGGCCGCGGCCACGTCCCGGCCGACCCGTTCGACCTCCGCCACCGGTAGCGGCCCCTCCTTCAGCCGGTCGGCGAGGCTGGGCCCCGGCAGCAGCTCCATGACGAGGTAGGCGGTGTCGCCCTCGACGCCGCTGTCGTGCACGGTGACGATGCCCGGGTGGCTCATGCCCGCAGTGACCCGGGCCTCTCGCTCGAAGCGGGCGGCGCCGGACTCGTCCGGGACGCTGCGCAGGTCGATGGTCTTGACCGCCACCTGCCGCCCGAGCACCGTGTCCGTGGCCCGCCAGACCTCGCCCATGCCCCCACGGCCGATCGGCTGCTCCAGCTCGTACCGGTCGGCCAGTCGTCGTGGTTCGGTGCTCATCGGCTGCAGCCTAGCCACGTGCGGCCGATAGCCTGACGCACGTGCTCGAGACCGTGACCGCGACCCGCTACGTCGCGCCGCTGCGTGAGGGCGGGTCCCTGCCCGGCCTCGTCGAGGCCGACGACCTCGGAACCTACGTCGTGAAGTTCACCGGGGCGGGGCAGGGCCGCAAGGTGCTCGTGGCGGAGGTGCTCGTGGGCGAGCTGGCCCGGCGCCTCGACATCCCCACACCCCGCCTCGCCGTCGTCGACCTGCCGTCGGCGATCGCCCGCTACGAGGCCGACGAGGAGGTCCAGGACCTGCTGACCGCGAGCCCCGGACACAACCTCGGGGTCGACTTCCTCCCTGGCGCCTTCGGCTACGACGGTTCGCGCCGGCCCTCGGCCGAGGCGGCCGGAGCCATCCTCTGGCTCGACGCCTTCACGGCCAACGTGGACCGGACGTGGGCCAACCCCAACCTCGTCACCTGGCACGGCCGTACGTGGGCCATCGACCACGGGGCCGCGCTGTGGTTCCACCACGGCTGGCCGAGCCGGCCACCCGACGTCGGACGCTTCGTCGCCCAGCCCTTCGACCCGACGGGTCACGTGCTGGCGGCGGAGGCGGCCCCGCTCGCGCAGACGCACGAACGGCTGGCCCCACGGGTCACGGAGCAGGTGGTGGCGGAGGTCGTTGCCGAGGTGCCCGAGGAGTGGCTCGAGACCACGTCGAGCCTCCCCGACACCGACACCGTGCGCTCGGCCTACGCGGAGCACCTCGCGCTGCGGCTCGCCGACACCTCGGCGTGGATCGGAGACCGGCGATGACCCACCCGTACCAGTACGTCGTGCTCCGCTACGTGCCACGCGTGGACCGCGGTGAGTGCCTCAACGTCGGTGTCGTCGTGCACTCGCAGTCGGCCGGCGTGCTGCGGTGTGCCTGGCACCTCGACGCCGAGCGGCTGCGGGTGCTCGACCCCGGCCTCGACGTCGACGCTCTCGAGGCCGCGCTCGGGGCGGTGGGCACCATGTGCGACTCGCCGCCGGCGCAGGCCGACGCCCTGCTCTCGACGCAGGGCAAGCGGTTCGGGTGGCTCAGCGCACCGCGGTCCACCGTCCTCCAGCCCGGCCCGGTGCACGGCGGCTCGGCCGACGACCCGGAGGCCGAGGCCGAGCGGCTGGTCGACCGCCTCGTCAGGTAGTCCGGGGACTCCGCAGGGCCCAGGCCGCCACGGCTCCCGCGGCGGCGACGTTGAGCGAGTCCACCCCCCCGGCCATCGGGATGGTCACGGCGAGGTCCACCGCCGCGAGCGTGCGCCCCGACAGGCCGTCGCCCTCGGTGCCGAGGACCAGGGCCAGCCGCTCGGGTGGGTCGGCCGCCAGCGCGTCGAGGGGGACGGCGTCGGCGGCGAGCGCCAGGGCGGCCACGGTGAACCCGTGGGCGCGCAGGGTCGCGACCGCACCCGGCCACGGCTCGATGCGCGTCCACGGCACCTGGAACACGGTGCCCATCGAGACCCGGATCGAGCGGCGGTACAACGGGTCGGCGCAGCGTGGGGTGACGAGGACCGCGCCCATCCCGAGGGCCGCGGCCGAGCGGAACACCGCCCCGACGTTCGTGTGGTCGACGACGTCCTCGAGCACGAGCACCCGTCGCGCACCCTCGAGCACCTCGCCCACGGAGCGCAGAACAGGGCGCTCCATCGAGGCCAGGGCCCCTCGGTGGAGGTGGAAGCCGGTCAGCCGCTCGATGACGTCGTGCTCCCCCACGTACACCGGCACCCCGTGCCCCTCGGCGTCGGCGACGACGTCGGCGAGGTCGGCGAGCCAGCGCTCGGCCATGAGGAACGACCGGGCCCGGTGCCCCACGCCGAGCGCGCGGCGGATGACCTTCTCGGACTCGGCGAGGTAGAGCCCCTGCTCGGGCTCGAGCCGCCGGCGCAGGGCGAGGTCGGTGAGCCCGACGTAGTCGACCAGTCGCGGGTCGGCGGGGTCGCTCACGCGGGTCGGCACGAGGAACAGGCTAGGACAGCGGCCGGGCGGCTTCGCCCGGCCACGTGGGCGCGACCGTCACGGGAACAGCACGAGCTTGACGACCGCGACCACGCCGATGACCACGATCACGCCGCGCAGCGCGGCCGGCGGGAGCCGACGGCCGACGGTCGCACCGATCACGCCGCCGACGGTGGATCCGACGGCAACCAGAAGCACGACCAGCCAGTCGATGCGGTCGCGTGCCACGAGGAGGAACACCACGGCGGCGACCGCGTTGACCGCGGTGGCCAGCACGTTCTTGTACCCGTTCAGCCGTTGGATCGGCTCGCTCGACAACGCCCCCATGATGCCCATGAGCAGCACCCCCTGGGCGGCACCGAAGTAGCCCCCGTAGACCCCGGCGCCGAGCACCCCCGCCTGCATCGCGGCCCGGTGACCCTCCTCGGTCCCCCGCCCCGACTCCCGGCGGGCCGCCGCCCAGCGGTTGATCCGGGGGCCGGTGACGACGAGGACGACACCGAGGGCGACGAGAACCGGCACCACGGCGCGGAACACCTCCTCATCGAGCACGAGCAGGAGGAGGGCACCGATGAGCCCGCCCGCGATCGACATCGGCAACAGCCGGCGGAGGACGGGAGCGGCTCCCACCAGCTCCGCCCGGTAGCCGACCGCCCCCGTGAAGGAGCCCGGCACCAGCCCGATGTTGTTGGAGACGTTGGCCGTCAGCGGGGGCACGCCGACGAGGAGCAGGGTCGGGAACGTGATGAGGGTCCCCGAGCCCACGATGGTGTTGATCGTGCCCGCACCGATGCCGGCGAGCACGACGAGGAGGGCCTCACCGACGGACACCCGGACACCCTAGTGCGGGCGTCCGGGTGTCCGGTGGGACGGGCCAGCCTCCGCTCAGGGGCGACCGGGCTCCTCCGGCGGCGCGGCCGGAGGGGGCGGCGGGGGCGGCGGTTCCACCACGGGCGCGGTGGGCGTCGCGGGGGCCACGGGAGGCGCCTCGCGCGGCGGGACGGCTCCGGCGCCGCGACCGATGGGCGGCTGCACCCGTGAGGTCGGCGTGGCGTGCTCCTCCGCCTCCTTGCTCGACTGCGCGGCCTGGCCGCGGGCGTGGGCCAGCGCCGTGGCCGGGTCCTCGAGCTCGGTCTCCTCGAAGGCGTTGCCGAGCGCCTCTCCCGGGTCGACCCACTCCTCGTCGTCACCCCCACCGGACCCAGGCTGGTTGCCACCGAGGGCCCCGCCGATGCCGCGGAGGGCGTCGGTGAGCTCGCTGGGCACGATCCACATCTTGTTGGAGTCGCCGCGGGCGATCTGGGGCAGGACCTGCAGGTACTGGTACGCGAGGAGCTTCTGGGTCGGCCGGCCGCGGTGGATGGCGTCGAAGACCTGCTGGATGGCCCGTGCCTGGCCCTGCGCCTCGAGGATCCGGGCCTGGGCCGAGCCCTCCGCGCGCAGGATCTGGCTCTGCTTCTCGCCCTCGGCGGTGAGGATCTGGCTGGCCTTCGAACCCTCGGCGGTGAGGATGATGGCGCGACGCTCCCGCTCGGCCTTCATCTGCTTCTCCATCGACTCCTGGATCGAGTGGGGCGGGTCGATGGCCTTGAGCTCGACCCGGTTGACGCGGATGCCCCACTTGCCGGTGGCCTCGTCGAGCACGCCACGGAGCTGGCCGTTGATCTGGTCGCGACTCGTGAGGGTTTGCTCGAGGTCGAGGGACCCGATGACGTTGCGGAGGGTCGTGACCGTGAGCTGCTCGATGCCCGCGATGAAGTTGGCGATCTCGTACACGGCCGACTTCGGGTCGATGACCTGGTAGTAGATGACGGTGTCGATCGACACGACGAGGTTGTCGCTCGTGATCACCGGCTGCGGCGGGAAGGAGACGACCTGCTCGCGCTGGTCGATGGTCGCGCGGACGATGTCGACGAACGGCACGAGGAAGTGCAGGCCTCCCTGCAGGGTCCGCGAGTACCGGCCCAGCCGCTCGATGATGAGGGCCGTCTGCTGCGGCACGATCCGCACGGTGCGGACGATGACGATGATCGCGAAGATCGCGAACAGGCCGAGGACGACCAGGTAGATGATCCCGTCCATGGGACTCGCCTTTCAGTGGGGGCGCCTCGTGGGCGCCGGGGTCAGGTGGTCGGGTCAGTGGGGACCGGGGCCACGATGGCAGTGGCGCCGTGGAGGGCGATGACGCGGACCTCGTCGCCCGGACCTGCCGGGGGGCTGCCCTCGGCGAGGCGGGCCGACCAGGTCTCGCCCGCGAGCTTGACCCGGCCGTCGGTCTCGGTGACGGCCTGCAGCACCCAGGCCCGCCGGCCGACGAGGCCCTCGGCGCCGATGCGGTGGTCGACCTCGCTGTCGAGGAACTTGCGGCGGATCATCGGCCGGACCAGACCGAGGAGCAGCAGGGCAGCGGCCACGGCGACGACGACCTGCAGCCAGAAGGGCAGTCCGACGAGAGCGGCTAGGGCACCGGCGAGCGCGCCGCCCGCGAACATGAGGAAGACGAAGTCGACCGTGGCCGCCTCGATCGCCGCGAGGACGATCGCGATACCGAGCCAGCCCAGCCAGAAGTTGTCCGTCAACCAGTCCATCGGGTCTCCCTTCCGTGGTACACCCTCACCGGTCCGACGTCCGGACCGGCATCGCGGTTCCCCTGCGGGTCAGCGGGCGCGAGCAGCAAAACGCCGGCCCCGTTGCTCGAGCTCGAGCGGCATCCCGAAGGTCGCCTCGAGGTTGGCGGCCGTGAGGGTGATCTCGATCGGCCCCTGCGCCACGACCCGCCCCTCCCGCAGCAGGAGCACGTCGGTGAAGTGCGGCGGGATCTCCTCGACGTGGTGGGTGACGAGGACGAGCGCGGGGGCGTAGAGGTCCGCGGCGAGCTCCCCGAGCCGCCGGACAAGGTCCTCCCTGCCGCCGAGGTCGAGCCCCGCGGCGGGCTCGTCGAGGAGCATGAGCTCGGGGTCGGTCATGAGCGCCCGGGCGATCTGGACCCGCTTGCGCTCCCCCTCCGACAGCGTCCCGAACCTCCTGTCCGCGAGGTGGCTCGCCCCCAGCGTCTCGAGGAGGTCCATGGCTCGGCCCTCGTCCGTCCGGTCGTAGGCCTCCCGCCACCGTCCGACGACCCCGTAGGAGGCCGTGACGACGACGTTGCCGACCAGCTCGTTCGGGGGGATCCGGTCGGCCAGCACCGCGGACGAGAGCCCGATCCGCGGCCGCAGCTCGAAGACGTCGACGGTGCCCATCACCTCGCCGAGGACCCCGACCACACCGGTGGTGGGGTGGATGCGCGCCGCCGCGAGCTGGAGCAGGGTGGTCTTGCCGGCACCGTTCGGGCCCAGGACGACCCAACGCTGGCCCTCCTCGACCTCCCACGTGACGTCGTCGAGGATCGTCGTCCGGTCGCGCACCACGCTGACGCCTGCAAGGGCCAGCACGTCGCTCATGGCCCCGACCCTAGTTGACCGCCGCGGCCGGAGCCGGGCGGCACGCCCTCAGCGCCCGCGCAGTGGCCCGCCGCGGCGACCGTGCTGGTCGGCGACGACCTCCGCCATGACGGACAGGGCGATCTCACCAGCGCTCCGGCCACCGATCGACAGCCCCGCCGGGACGTGCAGGCGGGCCAGCTCGTCGTCGCCGAGACCCTCCCCACGCAGCTGTTCCAGCAGGCCGGCCGAGCGGTGGCGACTGGCCATCATGGCCACGTACCCGACGCCGGCCCGGACCGCCCCGCGCAGCAGGTCGTACGCTCCCACGCCGTCGTGGTTGCACACGACGAGGGCGTCGACGTGGCCCAGCCGGCCGGCCTCCTCGTCGGTGGGCGCCTGCTCGAGGAGCGTGGCCTCCCACCCGGTGGCCCGTGCAATGGCCACCAGGGCGTCGGCGATGTGGTTGTCGAAGACGACGACGAGCCTGCCGAGCGGGCCGGTCGTCGGCTCGGCGCCGCTGCCGCGCACGGGGTCGTGTCGCGTGTCGGCGCCGCTCACCGGGCGAGGACCTCCTCGTAGACCTCGACGGTGCGGTCGCCGATGGTGCTCCAGGAGAAGGACTCCACCGCTCGCTCCCTGCCAGCGCCGCCCATCCGCTCCGCGCGCCCGGTGTCGCTGACGGCGTCGTTCAGTGCCGCGGCGAGGTCGGCCACGAAGCGGTCCACGTCGACGGGGGTGCCGGTACCGTCCTGCACCTGCTCGATGGGTACCAGCCAGCCGGTCTCGCCGTCGACGACGACCTCGGGGATGCCACCGGTGGCCGTTGCGACGACGGGCAGCTCACAGGCCATCGCCTCGAGGTTGACGATGCCGAGCGGCTCGTACACCGAGGGGCAGGCGAACACCGTGGCGGAGGTGAGGACGGCGACGACCTGGTCGCGCGGCAGCATCTCCGGGATCCAGACCACGCCGTCGCGGTCCTCGCGCAGACCATCGATCAGCGCCTCGACCTCGGCCTTGATCTCCGGGGTGTCGGGGGCGCCGGCGAGGAGCACGAGCTGCACGTCGGGTGGCAGCTCGGCCGCCGCCCGGAGGAGGAAGGGCAGGCCCTTCTGGCGGGTGATCCGGCCGACGAAGACGACACTGGGCCGGTCCGGGTCGATGCCGTGCCGGCGGACGGCGTCGACGTCGGCCCTCGGGGTCCACAGCTGCGAGTCGATGCCGTTGTGCACGACCTTGACCTTGTCGGGGTCGACGTCCGGGTAGGCCCGCAGGATGTCCTGGCGCATCCCCTCGCTCACCGCGATGACGGCCGCGGCGCCCGAGTACGCGGTCTTCTCGACCCACGACGAGAGCCGGTACCCCCCACCCAGCTGCTCTGCCTTCCACGGGCGCATCGGCTCCAGGCTGTGCGCCGAGAGCACGTGCGGCACTCCCTCGAGCAGACCCGCCACATGCCCGCCGAAGTTGGCGTACCACGTGTGGGAGTGCACGAGGTCGGCACCGGCGCAGGCGGCCGCCATCGTGAGGTCGACGCCGAGCGTGCTCAGTGCGGCGTTCGTGCCCTCGAGCTCGGGCAGGTCGGGGTGGCTCGTCGTGCCCTCCTCGTCGCGCTCGTCGCCGAAGGCGTGGACGCGGACGTCGAGGTCCCCCCGGGCGCGCAGGGCGCGCGCCAGCTCGGCGACGTGGACACCGGCCCCCCCGTAGATCGACGGCGGGTACTCCTTGGACAAGATGTCGACGCGCACGGTTTTCACCCTAGTCACGGGCGCACCCTCCCGGCGAGCGCGAGAACGCAATAGGTTGGGGCACATGGCGTACAGGAGTGGGAGAAAGGTGCTTGTCATCGTCCTCGCGGGTGGGGAGGGGAAGCGCCTGATGCCGCTCACGGCGGACCGCGCGAAGCCGGCCGTCCCGTTCGGCGGCATCTACCGGCTCATCGACTTCGCGCTGTCCAACGTCGTGAACTCGGGCTACCTCAAGGTGGTCGTTCTCACCCAGTACAAGTCGCACAGCCTCGACCGGCACGTGACGAAGACGTGGCGGATGTCGACCCAGCTCGGCAACTACGTCGCGCCGATCCCTGCGCAGCAGCGGATCGGCAAGTCCTGGTACCAGGGCAGTGCCGACGCGATCTTCCAGAGCCTGAACACCATCACGGACGAGCGGCCCGACACCGTCGTCGTCGTGGGCGCCGACCACGTGTACCGGATGGACTTCTCGCAGATGGTCGAGCAGCACGTCGAGACCGGCGCCGGTGTCACGGTGGCCGCCATCCGGCAGCCGATCGCGACGAGCGACCAGTTCGGGGTCATCGACGTCGTGCCGGACGACCCGAACCGCATCAGGGCGTTCCTCGAGAAGCCGTCCGAGCCCGATGGCCTGCCCGACTCCCCCAGCGAGGTCCTCGCGAGCATGGGCAACTACGTGTTCGACGCCGACGTCCTCATGGACGCGGTCACCGAGGACTCCGTCAAGGAGGGCAGCAAGCACGACATGGGCGGCGACCTCGTGCCGGCGCTGGTCGAGGAGGGCGCCGCCTTCACCTACGACTTCAAGAACAACGTCGTACCAGGGGGCACCGAGCGAGACATGGGCTACTGGCGCGACGTGGGCACGCTGGACAGCTACTACGACGCGCACATGGAGCTCATCTCGGTGCATCCCGTGTTCAACCTCTACAACTACGACTGGCCGATCTTCACGACGTACGGCCCGTACCCCCCGGCCAAGTTCGTCCACGGCGCGCACGGCCGCTTCGGTGAGGCGCTGAACTCGGCCGTCTCCCCCGGGGTGGTCATCTCCGGTGCTCGCGTCAACGGCTCGGTGGTCTCCCCCGACGTCCACGTGCACAGCTACACCGAGGTTGACGCCAGCGTGATCCTCGACGGCGTCCAGGTGGGGCGGCACTGCCGCATCCAGAAGGCGATCGTCGACAAGAACGTCGTCATCCCCGAGGGCACCGAGATCGGCTACGACCGCGAGCACGACCTCGCCCGCGGCTTCGTCGTGACGGACTCCGACATCACGGTCGTCGGGAAGGGCCAAGAGGTCACGCCGTGACCGACCCCGGGGGGCGGGTGCGCATCGGGGCCCAGCTGCAGCCCCAGCACGCCGGCTACGCCCAGCTCCGGCGACGGTGTGCCGAGCTCGAGGAGCTCGGGGTCGACATCATCTTCAACTGGGACCACTTCTTCCCCCTCAACCGCGACCCGGACGGGCTGCACTTCGAGTGCTGGACGATGCTCGGGGCCTGGGCCGAGGCCACGGAACGGGTCGAGATCGGCGCCCTGGTGACGTGCGGCGGCTACCGCAACCCGGACCTGCTCGCCGACATGGCACGCACGGTCGACCACATCAGCGACGGCCGGCTCGTGCTCGGCATCGGCTCCGGGTGGTTCGAGCGGGACTTCAGCGAGTACGGCTACGAGTTCGGCACCGCGGGCGGACGCCTCGACGCCCTGGCCGAGGACCTCCCGCGGATCACACGTCGCTGGGAGCGGCTGAACCCGCCGCCCACCCGCGACATCCCCGTGCTCGTCGGGGGTGGCGGGGAGCGCAAGACCCTGCGGATCGTCGCCGAGCACGCCGACATCTGGCACGGCTTCGGCGGCCCCGACACCATCGCCCACAAGCACCGGGTGCTCGACGAGTGGTGCCGCACGGTCGGCCGCGACCCCGCCGAGATCGAGCGGTCCGCTGGTGTCTCACCCCGCCCGGGGCGGCTGCCCGAGGACGTGGCCGACTACGCCCGGGCGGCCGAGGCGCTCCACGAGGTGGGCACGCGCCTGTTCACCGTGGGCCTCAGCGGGCCCGACCACGACCTCGGTCCGGTCCGTGACCTGCTGGCCTGGCGCGACGCGCACCACGCGTAGCCTGCCGCAGTGCCCGCCGACAGCCCTCCGACACCCCCGCCTCCCGACCCGCGGTCCCGGACGCTGCTCGTCACCCTGACCGGCCGCGACCGGCCGGGGGTCACCAGTGCCCTGTTCGACGCGGCGACGACGGTCGGCGCCGACGTCCTCGACGTCGAGCAGGTCGTCGTGCGCGGCCACCTCGCCCTGTCCGTGCTGCTGTCCCCGGGTCGCGACGAGAACGTCCTCGTGGACCGGCTGACCAGGGCCGGCGAGTCGATGGGGATGCACGTCGAGCTGGTCGCAGGCCACGGGGACAACGCGCCCCGCCGGCGTGGCCGGGCCGCAGTTGTCGTGATGGGCGCTCCGCTGGAGACGCGACACGTCGCGGCCGTGGCCCGGCGCATCGCCGAGCACCGCGCCAACATCGACCGCATCCGGAGGCTCTCGCGCTGGCCCGTGACCACCGTGGAGTTCGACGTCTCCGGCGCCGACGTCGACGGGCTGCGCCGCGACCTCGCCCTGGTCTCCGCCGAGGTCGGAGCCGACATCGCCGTCGCCCCCGCCGGCCTGGCCCGCCGGGGGGCGCGACTGGTCGTCATGGACGTCGACTCCACCCTGATCCAGGACGAGGTCATCGAGCTGATCGCCGAGCACGCGGGCACCGCCGAGGAGGTCGCCACCGTCACCGAGCGGGCGATGCACGGCGAGCTCGACTTCACCGAGAGCCTCCACGCCCGGGTTGCCACCCTGGCCGGCCTGCCGGTCTCGGTGCTCGACGACGTCCGCGCGGCGGTGCGGCTGACGCCCGGGGCGCGCACCCTCGTCCGCACGCTGAAGGCGCTCGGCTTCACGGTGG
Source organism: uncultured Actinomycetota bacterium (assembly GCA_963726295.1). Lineage (GTDB taxonomy): Bacteria > Actinomycetota > Actinomycetes > Actinomycetales > Dermatophilaceae > DASSQJ01. The sequence continues at coordinate 331,415 of CAVSBW010000012.1, read as the reverse complement.
CCGTCGTCTCCGGCGGCTTCGCCGAGGTCGTCGAGCCGATCGCGGCCGAGCTCGGTGTCGACCACGTCCGCGCCAACCGGCTGGAGGTCGAGGACGGCCGGCTCACCGGGCGAGTCGTCGGGGACGTCGTCGACCGGGCGGGCAAGGCGACGGCGCTGCGCGAGCTGGCCGAACAGCTCGGGCTGCCGCTGACCCGCACGGTGGCGATCGGCGACGGGGCGAACGACCTCGACATGCTCGGGACCGCCGGGCTCGGGGTTGCCTTCAACGCCAAGCCGATGGTGCAGGAGCAGGCCGACACCTCCGTCAACGTGCCGTACCTCGACACCGTGCTGTTCCTCCTCGGTGTCTCGCGCGACGAGGTCGAGGACGCCGAGGAGGAGGCGGCCGCCGCCGAGGCCGCCGGACCCTAGGCGCCGACGGAGTGGTAGCCGCCGTCGACGTGCACGATCTCGCCGGTGGTGGCCGGGAACCAGTCGGAGAGCAGGGCCACGACGGCCCGCGCGGCGGGCTCGGCGTCGCGCACGTCCCAGCCGAGCGGGGCCCGGCTGCCCCAGGCCTCCTCGAACTGCTCGAAGCCCGGGATCGACTTGGCGGCCGTCGTGCGGATGGGACCCGCCGAGACGAGGTTGCACCGGATGCCCCGCGGCCCCATGTCGCGGGCGAGGTACCGGTTCGTCGACTCGAAGGCCGCCTTGGCGACACCCATCCAGTCGTACACGGGCCACGCGTACTTCGCGTCGAAGGTGAGACCGACGACCGACCCGCCCTCGGACATCAGCGGGAGCGCGGCCTTGGTCAGCGACTGCAGGCTGTAGGCGGAGATCTGCACGGCGGTCGCGACGTCCTCCCACGAGGCGTCCATGAACGTGAACGCCCCCTGCGGGGCGAAGCCGATGGAGTGGACGACACCGTCGAGGTGGTCCACGTGCTCGCGCACCCGGTCGGCGAGGGCCTCGAGGTCGTCGGTGCTGGAGACGTCGAGCTCCACGACCGGAGCCGGCTTCGGTAGGCGCCGCGCGATGGCCGTGGTGATCTTGCTCGTGCGCCCGAAGGAGGTCAGGACGACCTCGGCGCCCTCCTCCTGAGCCAGGCGCGCGACGTGGAACGCGATGGAGGAGTCCATGAGGACGCCGGTGACGAGCAGTGACTTGCCCTCGAGCAGCATAAGCGGGACCTTTCGTCAGGTGGTCGGTGGAGGGTCAGTGGCCCATGCCGAGACCGCCGTCGACCGGCAGCACGGCCCCGGAGACGTAGGCGGCCTCCGGGCTGGCGAGGAAGCGGACGGCGGCGGCGACCTCGTCCGTCGTGGCGAAACGACCGGCCGGGATGGCGGCCTTGTAGGTCTTCTGGGTGTCCTCGGGCAGGGCCGCGGTCATGTCGGTCTCGATGAAGCCGGGGGCGACGACGTTGGCGGTGATGCCGCGCCCGCCCAGCTCCCGGGTGATGGAGCGGGCAAGTCCCACGAGGCCCGCCTTGCTCGCGGCGTAGTTCGCCTGGCCGGGACCGCCGTAGAGGCCCACGACGCTGGAGATCAGGACGATCCTTCCGCGCCGCAGCCGGATCATCCCCTTCGAGGCCCGACGTGCACACCGGAAGGCACCGGTGAGGTTGGTGTCGAGCACCGTGTCCCAGTCCTCGTCCGGCATCCGCATGAGCAGCCCGTCCTTGGTGACACCGGCGTTGGCCACGAGCACCTCGACCGGACCGCCGAGGATCTCCTCGGCCGCTGTGAACGCGGCGTCCACTGAGGCGCTGTCGGTGACGTCGCAGCGCACCCCGTCGAGCCCCTCGGGCGGCTCTCCGGAGCGGTGGGTGACGACGACGCGGTCACCGGCCTGGGCGAACGACCGGGCGATGGCCAGTCCGATGCCGCGGTTGCCGCCGGTGACGAGGACGGTGCGGGGCTCGCTCATGCGTCGAACCTAGTGGACTACCACTGGGTAGCCCGTGCCGGCCGGACGTACAGTGGGAGGATGCCGTGGACCCGCCGTGAAGGCACCGACGCACAGTCGGTCACGAGCGCGCCGGAGTCCCGCAGCGAGGACCAGGCGCGGCGGCTGCGGCGCTACCTGCTGACGATGTCCATCCGAACGGTCTGCTTCATCCTCGTCGTCGTCATCGACAGCTGGGAGCGCTGGATCTTCGCCGCCGGAGCGGTGTTCCTGCCATTCATCGCCGTCGTGGCGGCCAACGCGGTGCGTCCCACGATGTGGGGCCGGGTCAGCCCGGTGGTGCCCACCGTCGACCGCACCCCCCAGATCTCGCACGAGGCCTGGGACGGTGAGCCCGAGGAGCACGACGTCAGGAGCTGACCACCGCTTCGCGCGGACGTCGGGGCCGGGTCAGCCGCCGATCGCCGACATCGGCCGGTCGGGCTGGTGGAAGTCGGGGCGGTCGATGCCGTGCCCGGGCTTCTTGCGCCACATCTCCCCCGTGACGAGGTCGGCGAGCTCGGCATCAGTGGCCCCGTCTCGCATCGGGCCGCGCAGGTCGATCTCGGTGCGGGCGAACAGGCAGTTGCGCAGCTGGCCGTCGGCAGTGAGCCGCACCCGGTCACAGGCCGCGCAGAACGGCGCGGTGACGCTGGCGATGACACCGACGGTCTGGGGTCCACCGTCGACGAGGAAGAGCTCGGCCGGGGCACTCCCCCGCTCCCCGACCGGCGTCAGCTGGAACCGCTCACCGAGCCGCTCCAGGATCTCGGCCTGCGGCACCATCTGCGAGCGGTCCCAGGCGTGCTGGGCGTCGAGCGGCATCTGCTCGATGAAGCGCAGCTCGTAGCCCCGGTCGAGGCACCACCGGAGGAGCTCGGCGACGTCGATGTCGTTGACCCCACGCATCGCGACCGCGTTGACCTTGACCGGGGTCAGGCCGGCGTCGGAGGCCGCCTTGAGGCCGGCGACGACGTCCTGGAACCGGTCGCGCCGGGTCAGGCGGGCGAAGTGCTCGGGGTCGACGGTGTCGAGGCTGATGTTGACGCGGTCGAGGCCGGCCGCGGCGAGGGGCGCGGCTAGCCGGTCCAGGCCCACCCCGTTGGTCGTCATCGCGATGCGCGGTCGGGGCTCGAGTGCGGCGATTCCCCGCACGACGTCGACGAGGCTGCGGCGCAGCAGCGGCTCACCGCCGGTGAGGCGCACCGAGGTGATGCCCATCTCGACCATGAGGCGCACCAGCCGGACGATCTCGTCGTCGGTGAGCATCTCCGGCTTCGGGAGCCAGTCGAGGCCCTCGGCGGGCATGCAGTAGGTGCAGCGCAGGTTGCACCGGTCGGTGACCGAGACGCGCAGGTCACGGCCGATGCGACCGTGGCGGTCACGCAGGCGCGGGGTTGGCAGGTCGGTCATAGGGCACCAATGTACGACGGGTACCGTTGCCCGGTGCTCGGGCGCCTCATCACTGTTCGCTGGCTGGGGGCCCTGGTCCTCGCCGCGGTGGTGTCGGTCGCGTGCTACCAGCTCGGGTGGTGGCAGTACCACCGCCACGAGGCGAAGGTCGAGCGCAACGCCCTCATCGAGGAGCACTACACCGCCGACCCCGTCCCCGTCGGCGACGTGCTCACCACCACGAGCCTCCCGGCCGACGCGACGTGGACGAGGGTCGAGGCGAGCGGTGAGTACGTGGCCGGCCCGCTCTTCGTGCGCGGCCGGCCCTCCGAGGGCGCCGTGGGGTACGAGGTGCTCTGGATGCTGCGTCCATCCGGCGGAGGCGCCGACGTACTCGTCGACCGCGGCTGGGTGGCGCAGGGCTCGTCCGGCGCCGAGGTGCTGCCCGAGGTTCCCCCCGCTCCCACGGGGCCGGTCACGGTGGTCGGCTGGGCGCACCCCGGCGAGGCACCCCGGTCCAGCATCTCGGAGAACGGGTCCCTCGGGTCGGTCAGCCTCGCCCAGGTGTCCGAGGCGACCGGCCTGACGCCGCTCGACGGCTACGTCGAGCTCGAGTCCGAGACCCTCCCGGACGGCTCGACACCGCCACGACCCGACCCGCTGGCCGAGCCCGACGAGTCGCTCGGACCCCATCTCGCGTACGCCTACCAGTGGTGGTTCGCGATGCCCGTTGGCTTCGTGCTCGTGTGGTTCGGCATCCGCCGCGAGGACCGGCTGGCCCACCCGGAGCGCTACCCACCCAAGGCGGCCAAGGTGCGTGCCTGGGACGAGGAGGACGAGTAGCGCGGCCGGACCGCCCTACCGGGTCACGGGGATGACCCGGGCGAGCCCCGGCTGGCCCGGATCATCGACGATCTCCCGGTCCTCGAGCCAGGAGCCCACGATGTGGGCGAGCTCGCCGGGGTGGGAGAAGTTGATGGCGTGGGCCGCCCCGACGATGACCACCACCGTCACGTGGTCCGGGGTCTGCGCGGCCACCTCCATGACGCGCGGGACGCTGGGCATCAGCGGGTCGCGGCTGCCGAGGACGGCCAGCGTCGGGACCGGGGCGGCGAGCAGCCGGTCGAGACTGGGGTACCGGGTCATGGCCCGGAAGAGTCGCAGGCTGTTGACCGGGCCGAACCCCACGTAGTCGGGCACGGCGACCCGCGCCATCCGCGGGCTCTCGCGGGCGCCGTCGCGCGCCAGCTGCCCGACCGCCCTGGGCAGAGGTTGGTTGTGAATACCGCCGGCAGGCGCGACGAGCACCAGCCGGGCCACCCGACCGGGGTCGCGGTTGACCGCGTCGAGGATGACCGGGCATCCCATGGAGTTGCCGAGGAGGACGGCCCGCTCGATCCCCACCGCATCGAGGAACCCGAGCAGCGACTCGGCGAGTTCGGGGATGCCCAGGGTGCGCGGCGGCCGAGGGCTGTGGCCGTAGCCGGGCAGGTCGGGCACGAAGTTGTCGCCGAGTGGCGTCAGGAGGCGTGCCGTGGGCAGCAGGTAGCGTCCGGAGATGCCGAATCCGTGGACGTGGACGATCGGCAGCCCGTCGCGTTCCCCCTCGCCGCGCCGGACGAAGATGGAGCGGTCGCCGACGGTGACGGTCTGCTCGCTCCAGCCGGCGTCGAGGTGGCCCACGGGGTGATCCTGCCACGGCCGCCCCGCGGTCCGGATCAGGAAGCGGGTACCGGGTCGGTACTCGAGTCCGAGAGGAACTGTGTGCGGTAGAGGTCGGCGTACAGGCCGCCGAGGGCGACGAGCTCACCGTGGGTACCGCGTTCCACGATCCGGCCCGCATGTACGACGAGGATCTCGTCCGCGTGGCGCACCGTGGAGAGACGGTGCGCGATGACGAGCGCCGTGCGGTCACGTAGCGCCTCGTCCAGCGCACGTTGCAGGGCCTGCTCGGACTCGCTGTCGAGGTGCGCCGTCGCCTCGTCGAGAACGATCAGCCCGGGGCTCTTGAGCAGCAGGCGTGCGATGGCGAGCCGCTGCTTCTCACCACCGGACAGACGGTGCCCACGGTCGCCCACGACCGTGTCGAGCCCCGACGGCAGGGACTCCACCAGGGGCAGCACCTGGGCTGCCCGCAGCGCGGCCAGCATCTCGGCCTCCGTGGCCTCCGGGGCGGCGTAGGCGAGGTTGGCGCGGATCGTGTCGTGGAAGAGGTGTGCCTCCTGCGTCACGACGCCGACGGCGTCCTGCAGCGACTCCATCGTGGCCTCGCGCAGGTCGACGCCGTTGATCCGGACGGCCCCCTCGGTGGGGTCGTAGAGCCGCGCGACGAGGGAGGTGATGGTCGTCTTCCCGGCACCGCTCGGCCCGACGAGGGCGACAAGACGGCCGGGCCCGACGGCGAAGGAGATGTCGTGGAGCACCTCGCCGCCGCCCTTGCGGTCGCCGGACGCGGACGACTCGAGAGACGCCAGGGACACCTGGTCGGCCGCCGGGTAGGCGAAGGAGAGGTGGTCGACCTCGACCCGCACGGGACCCGGCGGCAGGGCGCGGGCGTCCCGCGCCTCGGCGACGAGCGGCTCGAGGTCGAGGACCTCGAAGACCCGCTCGAATGAGACCAGGGCGGTCATGACGTCGACGCGGACGTTCGACATGGCCGTCAGCGGGCCGTACAGCCGCGCCATGAGGGCGGCGAGGCCGATGAGCGCGCCGACGGTCAGGGAGCCGTTGACGGTCATGACACCGCCGATGCCGTACACCAGGGCGGTCGCGAGCGACGCGGTCATCGTCAGGCCCACGAAGAACACCGAGCGGTTGAGCGCGATCTTCACCCCGATGTCGCGCACCTGGCCGGCCCGCTCGGCGTACTCGGCGTCCTCGGTCCGCGGCCGGCCGAACAGCTTGACGAGCAGGGCGCCGGCGACGTTGAACCGCTCGTTCATCCGGGTGCCGAGGTCGGCGTTGAGCGACATCTGGTCGTGGGTGAGCCCGGCGAGGCGGCGACCCATGAACCGGGCCGGCAGGAGGAAGAACGGGACGAGAGCGAGGGCGGCGAGGGTGATCGGCCACGAGAGTGCGAGCATCGTGATGACGATCGCCACGAGGGAGATGGCGTTGCTCACGACATTGGAGAGCACCGACGTGAAGGCCTGCTGGGCCCCGATGACGTCGTTGCCGAGCCGGGTGACGAGCGCGCCGGTCTGCGCCCTCGTGAAGAACGCGATCGGCTGGCGCAGCACGTGCCCGAACACCTGGCCACGCAGGTCGTAGATGAGCCCCTCGCCGATGCGCGCCGAGTACCACCGTTGCACCAGGGTGAGGCCGCCGTCGAGGACGGCGAGCCCGGCCACGATCAGAGCGAGGCGGACGACGAGGGCGCTGTCGCCCTTCCCGACCCCCTCGTCGACGATCGCCTTGAGGAGCAGTGGCACCGCCACGACGAGGAGTGCGTCGATGACGACGAGGACGAGGAAGATGCCGATCTGCCCCTTGTAGGGGCGTGCGTACTCGACGACCCGCCGCGTGGTGCCGGGCGCAAGCCGCCGCTCGGCGACGCTCGAGTCGCGGGACAGGCTCCGTATCGCCTGCCAGCCGTGGGTGCTCACGTGGGTTCTCCTTCGTTGCCGCTCAGTCAACCACCACGCACCGAAAGGTGTTCCTGCGACGTGGACCGGGCCTTGTGTGCGGGAGCGTCACGGCCGGAGGATGGCGCGACCCGCCACCGCCGACGTCCCCGGAGGAACCGCCGTGCCCGAACCGCTGCGCCACAAGGTCCTGCTCGACGAGGACGAGATGCCCACGCGCTGGTACAACCTCCTCGCCGACCTGCCGACCCCACCGCCGCCTCCGCTGCACCCGGGCACCGGCCAGCCGGTCGGTCCCGACGACCTGGCCGCGATCTTCCCGATGGACCTGATCGCCCAGGAGGTCACGACCGACCGCTACGTCGACATCCCCGAGGCGGTACAGGACGTCTACCGGCTCTGGCGACCCTCGCCGCTGTTCCGAGCCCACCGGCTGGAGAAGGCGCTGGGCACGCCGGCGCGCATCTACTACAAGTACGAGGGCGTCTCCCCCGCCGGCTCCCACAAGCCCAACACCGCGGTGCCGCAGGCGTACTACAACGCTAGGGCCGGGATCCGGAAGCTGACGACGGAGACCGGTGCCGGGCAGTGGGGCACCGCGCTCGCCTTCGCGTGCGCGCAGTTCGACCTCGAGTGCGAGGTGTGGCAGGTCCGCGCCTCCTACGACGCCAAGCCGTACCGACGCACGATGATCGAGACCTTCGGCGGCAGCGTGCACCCCAGCCCGTCCGACCTCACCGAGGCCGGACGACGGGCCCTCGCCGACGATCCCGACTCCCCCGGGTCGCTCGGTCTGGCCATCAGCGAGGCGGTCGAGGTGGCCGCCCAGGACGCCACGACGAACTACGCCCTCGGGTCGGTGCTCAACCACGTGCTGCTGCACCAGAGCATCATCGGCGAGGAGGCGCTGCTCCAGCTGGCCAAGATCGACGAGGGCGTCGACCTCATCGTCGGCTGCACCGGTGGCGGGTCGAACCTCGGCGGCCTCGCCTTTCCCTTCCTGCGCGAGAAGCTGGCCGCGGGTGGCGCCGGCCCGGTGGTACGGGCGGTGGAACCGGCTTCGTGCCCCTCCCTCACCCAGGGCACCTACGCCTACGACTTCGGTGACGTCGCCGGTCTCACCCCGCTGCTCAAGATGCACACCCTGGGCCACGACTTCATCCCCGACCCGATCCACGCCGGCGGCCTGCGCTACCACGGGATGAGCCCGATCATCAGCCACCTCTACGAGGAGCGGCTCATCGAGGCCGTGGCCAAGACGCAGAAGGACTGCTTCGCCGCCGGCGTACTGTTCGCGCGGACCGAGGGCATCGTCCCCGCGCCCGAGCCGACGCACGCCATCGCCGCCGCGGTCGACGAGGCGATCCGCTGCGCGGAGACCGGCGAGGAGAAGGTCATCCTCACGGCGCTGTGCGGGCACGGACACCTCGACCTGGCCGCGTACGACGCCTACCTGCGCGGCGACCTCGTCGACCACACGTGGGAGGACACCGAGCTCCAGGAGGCGGTGGCGGCCGCCCTCGAGCGGCTGCCCGCCGTCCCGGCCTGACCGGGGGCCTCAGCGGCGGAGGACGAAGGCGTCGGTGAAGGAACCGCCACCGACCGGCTCGAAGCGGGCGGTGAGGCGGTCCTCGGTGAGCTCCACGGAGAGGGAGCCGTAGGTCGGGTCGAGGTCGGCCGCGCTCACCGCGGCGAACCAGCGCCGCTCCGGGTCGCCCGGGTTGACCTTCCGCAGCTCGCGACCGCCGTTACCCACCGTCACGAACGTCGTTCCCCGGGCGTCACCGCGGGCGAGGCAGGCGGAGTCGTAGCCGTCCGGACGCACCGTCGCGCATCCCGGACCGAGGGCCACCGGCTTCGTGCGCTGGTACATGTGCTCGTGCCCCGCCACGACGAGGTCCACACGCTCCTTCAGCAGAAGGTTCATCAGGTCGGGGCCCGACTGGCAGTCGTAGACACCGACGGACAGGCACGGCTTGTGCATCCCGACGACCACCCACGGGATCCCGGCATCGTGGGCCCCCTCAACGGCCGACCGGGTCCACGCGTACTCGGGAGTCCCCTTCTCGTACGACAGGTGCTGGGGGCCGGCGCCGTCCAGCCCGTGCTGGAAGTCCAGGTCGGGAGAGACCATGACGAAACGCACGAGGGGGTCGTCGGCGGGGACGTCGGCGTACCACTCCTTGCCGTAGTCGCCGACGAGGTCAGGGAGGTGGTTGGGCAGGCACCGGCGGAACGCGTCGATCGACCCGTCCGGGCCGTCGTCCTCGTGGTTGCCGGCGACGATCTCGAACGGGTACTCGGCGCCGAGGCGGCGGGTGACGAACCGGCACCACGCCGACTCGGTTCCCTCGCCGTCGTAGGACAGGTCGCCGACGGCCACGGTGAGGTCGTCCCGTCGCGCCGCGATGGCATCCAGGACCATCCCGGAGTCCTCGCGGTTCCCGATGTCGCCGACCGCCGAGAAGCGCAGCGGCTCGCGCTCGGGCGCACCGGGCCTCGTGGAGGCGCTCGCGCTGGGGCTCACGGACGTGGGGGCCGGCGGGCTGGCCGGCGCGGTCGTCGACGGGGCCGCGGAGCCGCCCCCGCCGGCGAGGCCACACCCCGCGAGGAGGGTGGCGAGCGCGAGCCCCGCCCCGGCCGACGCCCCGCGTCCCTGATCCCTCATGCCCCCAGTATCAGGCGCCGGGCGGCGCCGGTCACCCCTCCACGGCTGCCTCGAGCTCGGCGACGACGATCCGCCGCATGCCCAGCATCGCCTCGGTCGCCCGTCGTGCCCGTTCCGGATCGGGGTCGCCGAGGAGCTCCATCAGGCGCCGGGGCACGACCTGCCAGCTGAGCCCGAAGCGGTCCTTGAGCCAGCCGCACCGGGACTCCTCACCACCGTCGGTGAGCGCCGACCAGTAGTGGTCGACCTCCTCCTGGTCGGCGCAGTCGATGACGAACGAGACCGCCTCGGTGAAGTGGAAGTGCGGGCCTCCGTTGATGCCGGTGAACCGCGTCCCGTCGAGGTCGAAGGCGGCGGTCACCACCGTCCCGGGCTCGCCGGGCCTGTCCTCGGTATTGCGCACCACATGGTGCACGCTCGAGTTGGGGAAAACCGACGTGTAGAAGTCCATGGCCGCCTCCAGGTCGTCGTCGAACCAGAGGGACGGGGTGATGCCGGGCATGCTCGCTCCTGTCGTCGCGCTTCATCGTGCACCCGTACCGACCGCCGGGCGGCTCCCGACTCATCGGTCGACGGGCAACGGTCCCCTCGCGGGAGGGGCACGCGACGTCAGGCGAGCGCGACGAGCTCGCGGTAGTCGGCACCCCAGAGGTCCTCGATGCCATCGGGCAGGAGGAGGATGCGCTCGGGCTCGAGGGCCTCCACCGCGCCCTCGTCGTGCGTGACGAGGACGACCGCGCCCTCGTACGTGCGCAGCGCACCGAGGATCTCCTCGCGCGAGGCGGGGTCGAGGTTGTTGGTGGGCTCGTCGAGGAGCAGCACGTTGGCCGACGAGACCACGAGCAGCGCGAGGGACAGGCGGGTCTTCTCGCCGCCGGAGAGCACCCCGGCCGGCTTGTCGACGTCGTCGCCGGTGAAGAGGAACGAGCCGAGCACCTTGCGGACGTCGGTCTCGCCCAGGTCGGGGGCGGCCGACTTCATGTTCTCGAGCACCGTCCGCGTGATGTCCAGGTTCTCGTGCTCCTGCGCGTAGTAGCCGAGCTTGAGGCCGTGTCCCGGCTCGACCTGGCCGGTGTCGGGGGTATCGACGCCGGCGAGCAGCCGCAGGAGCGTGGTCTTCCCGGCGCCGTTGAGGCCGAGCACCACGACCCGCGAACCCCGGTCGATGGCGAGGTCGACATCGGTGAACACCTCCTGCGACCCGTAGGAGCGGGACAGCCCGCTGGCACGCAGCGGAGTCTTCCCGCAGGGCGTCGGGGTCGGGAAGCGCAGGCGGGCCACCTTGTCGCGGGCGCGCTCGGCCTCGAGGCCGCCGAGCAGCCGCTCGGCACGGCGGGCCATGTTCTGCGCGGCGACCGTCTTCGTCGCTTTCGCCCGCATCTTGTCGGCCTGCGCCATGAGCGCGGCCGCCTTCTTCTCCGCGTTGGCGCGCTCGCGGTGTCGCCGCCGCTCGTCGGTCTCGCGCTGCTGGAGGTAGGCCCTCCACCCGAGGTTGTACTGGTCGAGCTCGGCGCGGTTGGCGTCGAGGTGGAACACCTTGTTCACGACGACGTCGAGCAGGTCGACGTCGTGGGAGATGACGACGAGGCCGCCCCGGTACCCCTTGAGGTGGTCGCGCAGCCAGACGATCGAGTCGGCGTCGAGGTGGTTGGTCGGCTCGTCGAGGAGCAGGGTCTCGGCGCCGGAGAAGAGGATGCGGGTGAGCTCAACGCGGCGGCGCTGGCCGCCCGAGAGGGTGCGCAGCGGTTGCTCGAGCACCCGCTCCTCGAGCCCGAGGGCGGCGGCGATCTGGGCGGCCTCCGACTCGGCCGCGTACCCGCCGGCCGCCGTGAACTCGGCATCGAGGCGAGCGTAGCGCCGCATCGCCCGCTCCTGGCGCTCACCGGACTCCTCCCCCATGGCCCGTTCGGCGGAGCGGACGTCCCGGACGATCTGGTCGAGCCCGCGTGCCGAGAGCACGCGGTCGCGAGCGCTGACGTCCAGGTTGCCGGTGCGCGGGTCCTGCGGCAGGTAGCCCACGTCACCGCTACGGGTGATGGTCCCCGCGGCCGGGAGGGTGAGACCGGCGAGGGCCTTGGTGAGGGTCGTCTTGCCCGCACCGTTGCGGCCGACGAGACCGATGCGGTCGCCCGGCGCCACCCTGAACGTCGCGCCGTCCAGCAGCAGGCGCGAGCCGGCACGCAGCTCGACGGCGGCAGCGGTGAGCACGAGAAGTCCTTCGGTCGGTGGGTCCGGGAGCGGCCGGGCGCGGAAGAGACACGCGGGGCGCCGCTCCCCCTAGTCTAGGTGCCCCCGGAGGCCCTTCCGGACACGGCGCGAGCACGGAGGCTGTCCCGGATGAGCTTCAACGACAACGTGCGACTCGACACCTCTCAGGTGCGGTCGGGCGTGGGCGGTGGTGGCGCCCCGGGGGGCATGGTCGTCGGTGGCGGGATCGGCGGCCTCATCCTCCTCGTGATCGCGATCATCTTCGGCATCAACCCCTCCGACCTCCCGGTCGACACCGGCGCCACCACCAGCCAGGGCGACGTGCAGGCCGGCGGCCAGGAGGATGCCGCGGCGTTCCAGGAGTGCCAGACGGGAGCGGACGCGAACCGCGACGCCCGCTGCCGCATCGTGGGCACGGTCAACTCGGTGCAGGCCTTCTGGGCCGACGAGCTCGTCCGCTACAAGCGCGAGTGGCAGCCCACCACGACGGTGGTGTACCGCGGCCAGACCCAGTCGGCCTGCGGGACCGCCAGCAACCAGGTGGGCCCGTTCTACTGTCCCCTCGACCAGCAGGTGTACATCGACGCCAGCTTCTTCGACATCCTCGAGAAGCAGTTCGGCAGCAGCGCGGGACCCCTCGCGCAGGAGTACGTCGTCGCCCACGAGTACGGTCACGCGCTGCAGGACCAGCTCGGCCTCCTCGGGCGGGCCCAGCAGGACCCGCAGGGACCGCAGTCCGGCAGTGTCCGCACCGAGCTGATGGCCGACTGCCTTGCCGGGGTCTGGGCCCAGCACGCCTCATCCACCAGCGCCCCGGGCTCCGACACCCCCTTCCTGCAGCCGCTCACCGACCAGGACATCCAGGACGCGCTCTCCGCGGCGGCCTCGGTGGGTGACGACCGCATCCAGGAGGCGACGAGCGGGCGGGTCACCCCGGAGAGCTGGACCCACGGATCGGCGCAGGCGCGCCAGAAGTGGTTCCTGACCGGCTACCGCTCGGGCGACCTCAACCAGTGCGACACCTTCGCCGCCGCGTCGGTCGAGTGAGCCGGGGGACGGGCTACTCCTTCTCGGGGGTGACGATGGCGAAGTCGGGGTCTCCGGGTTGCAGCAGCTCGGTGAGGCGCCCGACCACCGACGCGTCTCCTTCCATGACGATCCCGCCCTCGGCCATCGCCTCCGCTGACAGGCCTCCGAGCATGAGGCCGACCAGCTGCCCGTGGTGAGGGAGCGTGACCGTGAGGTCGGCGCCGCCTGCCTCCCCCACCTGCCGGTGGGTGAGGACACCGTTCTCGAGGTGCAGACGGAACCGGACGTCGTCGTCGGACAGCACGATGTCGACGGTCAGGGTCGTGTCCCAGGCCCGCGGGCCGTCGACCTGGATGGCCAGGGCGTCGAAGAGCATCGCGGGAGTGAGGTTGGCGACCAGATCGGCCGCCGACGTGGCCACCGGGGTGCCGAAGGAGCCACTACGCAGCTCGGTGGCCCCGGAGAGGAAGAAGTTGCGCCAGGTGCCGTTCTCGGCCCCGTAGCCCAGCTGTTCGTAGGTGTCGGCGAGCAGCTCGCGGGCGGCCGAGTGGCTCTGGTCGGCGAAGACCACGTGCCCGACCACCTCGGCGACCCAGCGGTAGTCGCCGGCCTCGAACGACGCCCGCGCCTTGTCGACCACCGCGTCGGCGCCACCCATGAACTCGACGTAGCGGCGCGCCTGCTCCACGGGAGGGTGCTGCCACAGGTGGGCGGGGTTGCCGTCGAACCAGCCCAGGTACCGCTGGTAGACGGCCTTGACGTTGTGGCTGACCGAGCCGTAGTAGCCGTGGGTGCTCCACGCCGCCTCCAGCGCCGGCGGAAGGACCATCGCCTCGGCGATCTCCGGGCCGGTCATCCCCTGGTTCAGCATCCGCAGCGTCTGGTCGTGGAGGTAGGCGTAAAGGTCGCGCTGCACCGAGAGGAAGCCGCGGATCCGGTCCTCATCCCACGTCGGCCAGTGGTGCGAGGCGAACGCGACGTCGGAGCGGTCGGCGAAGGTGTCGATGGCCTCGGTCAGGTACTTGGCCCACGCGTTGGGGTCGCGGACGAGCGCACCGCGCAGGGTGAGGAGGTTGTGGAGGTTGTGGGTGGCGTTCTCGGCCATGCACAGGGCGCGGTAGCGCGGGAAGTAGAAGTGCATCTCCGCCGGGGCCTCGGTGCCCGGGGCCATCTGGAACTCGATCTCCAGCCCGTCGACCGTCTCGACCTGCCCGGTCGTCGTGATGTCGAGCGTCGGGGCGATCAGGGTGACCGTCCCGGTCGACGTCGTCTGCCCCAGCCCGGCACCCACCTGTCCGCGCGGACCCCGCTCGAGGGCGGCGCCGTACATGTACCCGGCCCGCCGCGACATCGCGGTCCCGGCGTAGACGTTCTCCGCGACCGCGTGCTCCACCAGCCCCTCCGGCGCCAGCACCGGCACCCGACCCGCATCGACGTCCTCCTGCGTGGTGACCCCCTTGACGCCGCCGAAGTGGTCGATGTGGGAGTGCGTGTAGATGACGCCGGTGACCGGACGGTCACCGCGGTGCTCGCGGTAGAGACCCAGGGCCGCCGCCGCGGTCTCGGCGGAGATCAGCGGGTCGATGACGAGCACTCCGGTGTCGCCCTCGACGAAGGTGATGTTCGACAGGTCCAGGCCACGGACCTGGTAGATGCCCTCCACGACCTCGTACAGCCCCTGCCGGGCGACGAGCGAGGACTGACGCCAGAGGCTGGGATTCACCGAGTCGGGGGCCTCCCCCCGGAGGAAGTCGTAGGTGTCGTTGTCCCAGACGACGCGGCCGTCGTCGGCGCGGACGACGCCCGGCTCGAGACGACCCAGGAACCCCCGGTCCGCGTCCTGGACGTCTCGGGCGTCGTCGAACGGCCACCGCTCACGAAGCTCTCGTTGCTGCTCGACGACGAACGATGACGGGTCCTTGCTGGTGACCATCGGTGACTTCTCTCAGTTGGCGGGCGTGGAGGGTGCTGTTCGGGAGGACCGGCGCCCCATCTCGCCGGCGAACACGATGAGGACGATCGGGATGACGAGGGCGGCGACGAGGGTGCGGACCACGGTGTTGGTCCCGAGGGGGGCGGCGATGACGAGGGCCGCGGAGATGTTGCGCTGGGCGGTGGCGAGGCCGAGCAGCGAGCGGTCGGTCGTGGCGCCGGCGAAGAGCCCGGCCACCACCCCGGCCGCGTAGCCCGCGACCAGCACGATCGCCGTGCCCACGAAGATCCACGTGCCGATCGAGCCGAGGACCTCGCTCCACGTGACCAGCAGCCCGGAGACGATGCCGATGACCAGTCCCGAGCTCGACGCGCGACGGAACGCCTCCGACAGGTGGCCGGCCACTCCCGGGTAGCGGGCCCGCACGACCAGGCCCAGCGCCAGCGGCACGAGCATGTAGAGCACCAGCGAGGAGGCGATGTCCCCCGCGGCGACGGTCGCACCATTGAGCACCAGCGGCACGAGGAGGGGTGCTACGACGACGGTGAGCACCATGAGGAGGACCATCACGCCGACGGCGGTGGCGGCGTCGCTCTTGGCGAGCCCGGCCAGCGTCGGGAGGAAGGGCGCGCCCGCGCAGCACCCGACGAGGACGACCGCGGCGGCGCTCGCGTCGTCCATCGGGATCAGCCGGCTCGCCCCGACGGCCACCGCCGGGACGACGACGAAGTTGGCCACGTTGACGCCGACGACGAGGCGTGCGTTGCGCAAGGGGCCGACGATGGCGCCCAGGGTGAGGGACAGGCCCATCGCGGCCATCCCGGCGACGACGAACACGAGCACGCCCACCTGCGTCAACACGGTCAGCACGTCGCTCATCAAGGCTCCTCGGGCAGGTCCGGAGCGGCCCACCCTACCCCCGGCCGACCGCAGGCCAACTGGGCCGCAGGGGCGCGTCGACCGCCGCGTCCCGAAGGTCAGCCCACGGCCCGCCGGACCAGCGCGGCGACCTCCTTCTCCCCCGCCTTCGTCAGCTTCGTCACGGCGAAGGAGGTCGCCCAGATCGACCCCTCGTCGAGCGCGGCGCTGTCCTGGAACCCGAGAGTGGTGTAGCGCGCCTTGAACTTGCCGGCGTTCTGCACGAAGCAGACGACCTTCCCGTCCTTGGCGTAGGCGGGCATGCCGTACCACGTGCGGGGGGCGAGCTCCGGCCCGGCCGCCGTGATGACCTCGTGGAGGCGACCGCAGAGCTCGCGGTCCTGGTCATCCATCTTCGCGATGGCGTCCTGCACCGCCTGGGCGTCGGCCTCGGCCGAGGCGTTCCGCTTGCGGGCGCGTCGCTCGGCGGCGTACTCCTTCATGGCCGCCTTCTCCTCCGCGGTCAGGCTCTCGATCCCCGCGCCGCGGGCCGTCTTGGTCGCGGTGGCCTTCTTGGCCGTCGCCTTCTTGGCAGTGGCCTTCGTCGCCGTCGCCTTGGTCGCGGTGGCCTTGGTCGCGGTGGCCTTCTTCGCGGTCGTCCCTGTCGCCGTGGTCTTCTTCCCCGTGCTCACTGGCTGCATCCCTTCGCTGCGGTGGCTGCTGTCACCAGCATGACGCAGGAGGGCGTGGACACGTGACCGCACAGCCTGCAGGATGAGACGACGACGAGGGGAGCACCGATGCGCGTCAGCCGGATCACGCCCAACCTGGGGGTCACCGAGGTCGGGCCGGCCCGGGAGTTCTTCACGGAGTTCCTCGGCCTCGAGCACGAGGACATGGGACTGGACTGGGTGACGCGCTTCGTCGTCCCGGGCACCGGGGAGCACGTGCAGGTCGTCACCCACGACGCGTCGGCGCCCGAGGACTCGTCGATGACGATCCGGGTCGACGACGTCGACGCCGCGTACTCGAAGGCCCTGGAAAGGGGTTACGAGATCGTCCACCCGCTCGTCACCGAGCCGTGGGGCGTGCGCCGGTTCTTCGTACGCGCCCCCGGCGGGCCTGTCCTCAACATCGCGCAGGCAGACTGATGGGCGCACCAGGGCCGCAACCGCGGAGACGGGTGCCGACGTCCGCGGAGAGGGACACCGCACCACCCCGGGAGGGCACGATGGGCATGACGGGCCGCCATCAGGTGCTCGGCATCCTGGTGGGCCTGATGTTCAGTCTCTTCGCGGGGGGGATGTTCGTGTGGTCGGGGGTCCGCTCGGGAGACCGGGGCGATGTCCTCATCGGCGTCGCCATCCCGTTCGTCTTCCTCCTCCTGGCTGGTCCGGTGACCCGGTGGCTACGCCGTGGAGACGGACCGCACCCGACGCGCGGCGGGGAGGACGACGACAGGGAGAGGTACGTGCGGCTGCGGCACTCCGGCGGTAAACGGCAACGGGCGCTGACGCAGCGTCGAGCCGGTGAGTGCGGCCGAAGGACCGGAACGTTCACCCGAGGACGCCTTCGGAAGCCGCCGTTCGGTGAAGGTTCCGGCATCCGGAGGGAAAGTTCGGGCGGGGGTCACTCGTCGATGGTGACGCGGACGGCCCGGGCCCGCTCCAGTGCCGTGCGTAGCACGTCGAGGCGGGGGTCCGGGAGGTCGTAGAGCACGCGGCGCGGCAGCTCGCGGAGCCAGGCGAGCCGGTCGTCCTCGAGCACGGCCTCCGCCAGGGCGCGGTCGCCGCCGAGCACCAGGCCTCCCGGCCGGTGGTCCGACAGGAGGCGCACGGCGTGGTCCGCGACGGCACCCACGAGCTCGTCGGCCTGGTTGGCCCGGCGCCGGGCGAATCGCTGCTGGCTCCAGCCGCCCGCGGCGGTGCGCGACTGCACGTAGCGGGTGCCGGTCTTGTGGGCGACGAGCTCGTCCCCCGCAGCCACGCCAAGGGCGTACCCGCCCCTGCGGACCAGGAGCAGTGCCAGCGGGTCGTGCTCGAAGGGCTCGGCCGCGAGGACGCGCTGGGGGCCGTCGGGGTTGTTCTCGTCGAAGCGCCGCCGCCAGCGGTCGTACCGGTCGGGGGCCACCTCGACGACTCGTCTCCCCACTGGAGGTGCGTCAGATGTTGAAGCCCAGGGCGCGCAGCTGCTCCCGGCCGTCGTCGGTGATCTTGTCGGGTCCCCACGGCGGCATCCACACCCAGTTGATGCGGTGCGAGGCGACGACCCCCTCGAGGGAGGCCGCGGTCTGGTCCTCGATGACGTCGGTCAGCGGACAGGCGGCGGACGTCAGCGTCATGTCGAGGACGGCGTGGTTCTGCGGGTCGACGGTGATGCCGTAGACGAGGCCGAGGTCGACGACGTTGATGCCGAGCTCGGGGTCGACGACATCGCGCATCGCCTCCTCCACGTCGGCGACGTTTGCGGCGGTGGTCTGCTGGGTCACTGCGTGGCTCCTTCGGCCTGGTGCAGCGCGTCGGTGAACGCCATCCACGACAGGAGGGCGCACTTGACGCGCGCGGGGTACTTGGCGACACCGGAGAGGGCGACACCGTCGCCGATCTCGTCCTCGTCTCCGGGGTCCTCGCCCTTGCTGGTCAGCATGCGGCGCATGGACTCGAACGTCTTCCGGGCCTCACCGACGGTCTCGCCGGTGACCTCCTCGGCGAGGATTGAGGCGGCGGCCACGCTGATCGAGCAGCCCATGGCGTCGTACGAGATGTCCTCCACGACGGCGCCGTCGCCCTCACCGGTGAGGTGGACGCGCAGAGTCACCTCGTCGCCGCAGGTGGGGTTGACGTGGTGGACCTCGGCCTCGAACGGCTCGCGCAGGCCGGCGTTCACGGGCCGCTTGTAGTGCTCGAGGATGAGCTCCTGGTAGAGGTCCATCAGGCGGGCACCTCCAGCCCGAACATCGCCGGCACGTGGTCGAGGGCCTCGAGCAGGGTGTCGACCTCGCCGGGCGTGGAGTGGGCGGCGAACGAGGCGCGGGTGCTGGCCGGGACCCGCAGGGCCCGGTGCAGCGGCCACGCGCAGTGGTGGCCGACCCGTACCGCGACCCCGTGGTCGTCGAGCACCTGGCCGACGTCGTGGGCGTGGACGCCGTCGACGGAGAACGCGACCGCGCCGCCACGCTCCCGTAGGTCGGTGGGGCCGAGGACGCGCACCCACGGACGCTCGGAGAGACCGGCCACGAGCCGCCGGGTCAGGGCCTGCTCGTGGGCGTGGACCCGGTCGAGGCCGAGGGCCGTGAGGTAGTCGGCGGCCGCGGCCAGCGCCACCGCCTGGGCAGCCACCGGCACGCCCGCCTCGAACTTCTGCGGCACCGGCGCGTAGGTCGCGGCCTCCATCGTGACGGTCTCGATCATCGAACCGCCGGTGAGGAACACCGGCATCTCGTCGAGCACCTCCGGGCGGCCCCAGAGGACGCCGACGCCGAGGGGTCCGAACATCTTGTGGCCGGAGAAGGCCAGCAGGTCGACCCCGAGGTCACTGACGTCGACGGGGAGGTGGGGCACCGACTGGCAGGCGTCGAGCACGGCCAGGGCACCGACCGCGTGCGCCCTCGCGGCGAGCTCGCGCACCGGGTTGAGCGTGCCGAGCACGTTCGAGACGTGCGTGAAGGCGAACACCTTCGTCCGCTCGGTGAGGAGGTCGTCCAGCCGGGCGAGGTCGAGCAGACCGTCCTCGGTGATCGGGACGTACCGAAGGGTCGCGCCGGTGCGCCGGCAGGCCTCCTGCCACGGGATGAGGTTGGCGTGGTGCTCCATCTGGGTGACGAGCACCTCGTCGCCCTCGCGCAGCACGAACCGCTCCCCCGAGCCGCCTCCCCCGCCGTGCGTGGCGTTGGTGAACGCATAGGCGACGAGGTTGAGGGCCTCGGTGGCGTTGCGGGTGAAGACGACCTCGGCGGCGCGCGCGCCGATGAACCGGGCGATGGTGTCGCGGGCCGCCTCGTACGCGTCGGTGCCCTCCTCGGAGAGCTGGTGCGCACCTCGGTGGACGGCAGCGTTGACGTTCTCGTAGAACCAACGCTCGCGGTCGAGCACCTGACGCGGCTTGTGCGACGTGGCGCCCGAGTCGAGGTACACCAGCGCTCGCCCCCCGCGCACGGTGCGCGACAGGATCGGGAAGTCGGCCCGGATGCGGGCCAGCTCCTCGTCGGTGAAGGGGGCCGCGGTCATGTCAGGCCTCGGCACCCGCAGCGGTGAAGCGGTCGTACCCCTCGGCCTCGAGGCGCTCGGCCAGCTCGGGGCCGCCCTCCTCAGCGATCCGGCCGTCGACGAAGACGTGCACGAAGTCGGGGCGGATGTACCGCAGGATGCGCGTGTAGTGCGTGATGAGGAGGACGCCGACATCGGTGGACTCCTTGGCGCGGTTGACGCCCTCGGACACCACGCGGAGGGCGTCGACGTCGAGGCCGGAGTCGGTTTCGTCGAGGATCGCGATCTTCGGCTCGAGGAGCTCCATCTGGAGGATCTCGTGGCGCTTCTTCTCGCCGCCGGAGAAGCCCTCGTTGACGTTGCGCTCGGCGAACACCGGGTCCATCCGCAGGTTGCCCATGGCCTCCTTGACGTCCTTGACCCAGGTGCGCAGCTTCGGGGCCTCGCCGTCGACGGCGGTCTTCGCGGTGCGCAGGAAGTTCGACACGGTGACACCTGGCACCTCGACCGGGTACTGCATCGCGAGGAACAGCCCGGCGCGGGCACGCTCGTCGACGCTCATCGCGAGGACGTCCTCGCCGTCGAGGGTGACGGTGCCCGAGGTGATCGTGTACTTCGGGTGGCCGGCGACGGAGTAGGCCAGCGTGGACTTGCCGGAGCCGTTCGGGCCCATGATGGCGTGCGTCTGGCCGGACCCGATGGTCAGGGTGACACCGCGGAGGATCTCCTTGGTGCCCTGCTCGGTCTCCACGCTGACGTGGAGGTCTGTGATCTCAAGGGTGGACATGCTCAGCTCTCCTCGGACAGGGCGACGAAGACCTCGTCACCCTCGGTACGGACGGTGTGGACGGCGATGGGGACGACGGCAGGCGGCCCGGTGGGCTCGCCGGTGCGCAGGTCGAAGCGGGAGCCGTGCAGCCAGCACTCGAGGGTGCAGCCGTCGAGCTCGCCCTCGGAGAGCGAGACGTTGGCGTGGCTGCACGTGTCGTCGACGCAGTGCACCGAACCGTCGTCGGTGCGGACGATGGTCACGCGCCGGCCGTCGATCTCGGCGAGCGCGGCCCCGACCTCGGGAAGCTCGTCGAGCCGGCAGACGCGGACGAAGTCCTGGTCGGTCAGCTGCTCGCTCACGCGACCGCCTCCCCCGCGAGCTCGCGCTCGATGGCCTCCATGAGGTGTTCCTGCACCTCAGGGACGCCGATGCGGCCCACGACGCTCGCGAAGAAGCCGCGCACGACGAGCCGGCGGGCCTCATCCTCCGGGATGCCCCGGGCCATCAGGTAGAACAGCTGCTCGTCGTCGAAGCGACCGGTGGCCGAGGCGTGCCCGGCGCCCTCGATCTCGCCGGTCTCGATCTCGAGGTTCGGCACCGAGTCGGCGCGTGCGCCGTCGGTGAGCAGCAGGTTCCGGTTGAGTTCGTAGGTGTCGGTGCCCTCGGCCGCGGCCCGGATGAGGACGTCGCCGACCCAGACGGTGCGGGCGGACTCGCCCTGCAGCGCGCCCTTGTACTCGACGTTGCTGCGGCAGTGCGGCGCCTCGTGGTCGACGAACAGCCGGTGCTCGAGGTGCTGTCCGGCGTCGGCGAAGTAGACGCCCAGTCCCTCGAACGAGGCACCGGGGCCGGTGTAGGACGCGTTGGTGTTCAGCCGGACGATGCCTCCGCCGAGCGTCACGGCGATGTGCCGGACGCGGGCGTCACGCCCGACGACGACGTCGTGCTGGGCCAGGTGGTGGCTGGCGTCGTCCCACTCCTGGACGGTGACCAGGGTGACCTCGCTGCCGTCGCCGGCGAGCACGGTGAGCACCTCGGAGTAGTCGGCGACGCCGGTGTGCTCCAGGATCACGGTGGCGCGGGCGAAGCGACCGACGCGCACGAGGAGGTTCCCGTGCACGAGGTCCTGCTCGCTGCCGGAGAGCCGGATGCGCACGGGCTCGGTGAGCTCGGCCTCGGCGGGGACGTCGACCACGGCCACGCCACCACTGTGGGCGGCCGCGACGGCGGCGGCGCGGTCCTGCGGCGCGGGAACGCCCAGGGCGCGCCAGTCGGCCAGCGGCAGCGAGGTGAGGGTCACGCCACCGGGAAGCGACTCGTCCCACGCGAGGCAGGCACCGGTCTCCTCGTCACGGAAGAAGGCGCCGAGCCGGTCTACGGGGGTGAAGCGCCAGTCCTCCTCGCGCCCGTGGGGCACCGGGAAGTCCGCGACGTCGAAGGACGACGTGCGCTCCGCGCGGGACTGGTCGGGGACCATCGTCGCGGCGCTGTGGGTGTGCGCGCCCTCGGAGGGGCGCTGGGGGGTGAGCAGGCTCATGCACAGTCCTTGCCGGAGTTCTGGTGGTGGTTTCGGGGCCCCTCGAAGTATCGGGAGGTGCGCAGCGGGGTGGGTCCCACGCTGTGCGTGGGCGAACTTGCTGGGGTGTTCAGCCGACCGCTCCTTCCATCTGCAGCTCGATCAGGCGGTTGAGCTCGAGGGCGTACTCCATGGGGAGCTCCTTGGCGATGGGCTCGACGAAGCCGCGCACGATCATCGCCATCGCCTCCTCCTCGGTCATCCCGCGGGACATGAGGTAGAACAGCTGGTCCTCGGACACCTTCGAGACGGTCGCCTCGTGACCCATCTGCACGTCGTCCTCGCGGATGTCGACGTACGGGTAGGTGTCGGAGCGGCTGATCGTGTCGACGAGCAGCGCGTCGCAGACGACGTTGCTGCGCGACCCGTGCGCGCCCTCCATCACCTGCACCAGCCCGCGGTACGACGTGCGCCCACCACCGCGCGCGACCGACTTCGAGACGATCGAGCTCGAGGTGTTCGGAGCCGCGTGCACCATCTTCGAGCCGGCGTCCTGGTGCTGGCCCTCACCGGCGAAGGCGATGGACAGGGTCTCGCCGCGGGCGTGCTCGCCGAGGAGGAAGACGGCGGGGTACTTCATCGTGACCTTGGAGCCGATGTTGCCGTCGATCCACTCCATCGTCGCGCCCTCGGCGCACGTGGCGCGCTTGGTGACGAGGTTGTAGACGTTGTTCGACCAGTTCTGGATCGTCGTGTAGCGCACCCGGGCGTTCTTCTTGACGACGATCTCGACGACGGCGCTGTGCAGGCTGTCGGACTTGTAGATCGGCGCGGTGCAGCCCTCGACGTAGTGCACGTAGGAGCCCTCGTCGGCGATGATCAGCGTCCGCTCGAACTGGCCCATGTTCTCGGTGTTGATCCGGAAGTAGGCCTGGAGCGGGATGTCGACGTGCACGCCCGGGGGCACGTAGATGAAGGACCCGCCCGACCACACGGCCGTGTTCAGCGAGGCGAACTTGTTGTCGCCGGCGGGGATGACGCTCGCGAAGTACTCGCGGAAGAGGTCCTCGTGCTCGCGCAGCCCGGTGTCGGTGTCGACGAAGATGACGCCCTTCTCCTCGAGGTCCTCCCGGATCTGGTGGTAGACGACCTCCGACTCGTACTGCGCGGCGACACCGGCGACGAGGCGCTGCTTCTCGGCCTCGGGGATGCCCAGCCGGTCGTAGGTGTTCTTGATGTCCTCGGGCAGGTCCTCCCAGCTCGTGGCCTGCTTCTCGGTGGACTTCACGAAGTACTTGATGTTCTGGAAGTCGATACCGGTGAGGTCGCTGCCCCAGGACGGCATCGGCTTCTTCTCGAAGAGCCTCAGTGACTTCAGGCGGAGGTCCTGCATCCACTGCGGCTCGTGCTTGCGGTCCGAGATGTCCTGGACGACCTCGGTGGACAGGCCGCGCCGCGCGGACTCTCCGGCCGTGTCGCTGTCGGCCCAGCCGAAGGCGTACGTGCCGAGGTCCTTCAGGCCGGGGTTGAGCTCTTCGATGTGGCTCGTCATCGCGTTGGCCTCTCGATGGTCGGGGTCGGGGTCGGGGTCGGGACGAAGGTGGTGCAGACGTGGTCGCCGTGCGCGAGGGTCGCCAAGCGCTGGACGTGGACGCCGAGGAGGCGACCGAAGGCCTCGGTCTCGGCCTCGCACAGCTCGGGGAACTCGGTCGCCACGTGCTGGACGGGACAGTGCCCCTGGCACAGCTGCACCCCGGTGAGCGCCTGCGGGCTGTCGGGTGTTCCCACGGGGCGGGCGGAGGCGGCGTACCCCTCGGCGTTGAGGGCCTCGACGAGGGCCTCGGTGCGGGCCTCGGTGTCACCGCCGGCGGACTCGACCCGGTCGGCGACGCGGGACTCGAGCTCGGCGACCCGGCGCTCGGCGAAGGCCTGGACGGCGGAGTCGCCCGCGGTCGACCGCAGGAAGCGCAGGGCCTCGCCGGCGAGGTGGTCGTAGTCGGAGGAGAGCGCCTGGTGGCCGCGGTCGGTGAGCACCCACGCCCGGGCCGGGCGACCGCGTCGCCTCGGGCCTCCGGCACCGCGCGCCTCGACGAGGCCGTCGGCGGCGAGGTTCTCGACGTGGCGGCGCACCGCGGTCTCGGTGAGGCCGAGGGTGGCGACGAGGGACGCGATGCCGACCGGTCCTTCCTGGCTCACGACGCGCAGGACCCGGTCGCGCGTCCGCGACTCGATGCTGCTGTCGGCAATAACCACACACCCATGTTAGGTAATTGGCGGCCCAGGAACCAAGGAAGGCTCACCTAACGGACGGCGGGACCGGCCTCGGGGGCGCCGGAGTCCGCCGGATCGGCGCACTCCTCCACCTCCAGCTCCCCGTCGTCCGCCGCCCGGCCGTCGGGGTGGTCCACCGTGTCGTCCTCGTCCACGGGCAGGAACACCGAGGGCATCCGGTGCCGTGGCGGCGCCACCGAGCCCGGACCGAACCAGCGTTCGCGAAGCGGCGCCGTGAGCACGCCGAGCGGAGCGGTCAGCACGTAGCCGTAGGCGACGACGAGGCCGGTGATGCCCGGGGCCACGAGGAGCCCGAGGACCCCGGCGAGGCCGAGGAGCAGGGTGCCGAGTCGCGCGCGCGTGGTCTGGGGCGAGAGCAGGGTGCGGAAGGAGCGGAAGCGCACGGTCATCACCATGAGCAGGGCCGGCACGACGCTGACCAGCAGCGGGAACCACGCCCGCCAGGGACCGCTCCCCGGGCCCCACACCGGGGAGTCGAGCGCGAAGATCGTGGCGATGACGACACCCGCCGCACCCGGCGACGCGAGCCCCACGAAGTACCGCTTGTCGGCGGCCGGGTCGATGGTGACGTTGAAGCGGGCGAGCCGGAACGCGGCGCACGCGAGCCAGAAGAAAGCCGCCAGCCAGGCGAGCACCGGCCACTCCTCCAGAGCCCACGTGTGCACGAGAACCGCGGGCGCCAGGCCGAAGGAGATGAGGTCGGCGAGCGAGTCGAGCTGCAGGCCGAACGGGGAGGTGGCGCCCACGAGCCGGGCCACGAAGCCGTCGGCGATGTCGAAGACGATCGAGGCGGCGATGAGGACGGCGGCGAGCGTGAAGTGGCCACGGAAGGCCAGCAGCACCGAGGAGAAGCCGCTGATCATGTTGAACGTCGTGAACAGGCTGGGGAGCATGAGCCGCGCCCGCTCCCGCTTGGGCAGCTGGCGCAGCGAGACCACCCGGGCACCGGACGGTGAGACCAGCCGCCAGCGCTCGAGGATGCGGCGGCGGCCGTTCGCCGGTTGGTCGCTCACGCGTCGCCACCCGCCGGCCAGCGCGCCAGCACGCTCTCGCCGCCGAGGACGCGGTCGCCGCGCGACACGAGGAGCTCGCACTCGGGCGGCACGAAGACGTCCATCCGGGAGCCGAACTTCATCAGCCCGATGCGCTGGCCGGTGTCCAGGACGTCGCCGACGCTCACCCTGGTGACGACGCGACGGGCCATCAGGCCGACCACCTGCCGGAAGTGCACCGTCCGGGTGGCGCCGCCGACCTCCCGCTGCACGGTGAGGTCGCTGCGCTCGTTGAGGTGCGCGCTCTCGTGCCGGTGGGCGGCCAGCCAGCGACCCGGCCGCTCGACCACCTCGGTGACCCGACCCCCGTACGGGGCGCGGTTGACATGGACGTCGAAAGCCGAGAGGAAGATGCTGACCTGCTGCCAGTCGCCGTCAGGGGCGACCTCGTCCTGACCGGGCCCGGCGTACATCACCTTGCCGTCGGCGGGCGAGAGCACGTCGTCGACCGGCACCGGTCGGTTGTCGGGGCTGCGGTCCGGGTCGCGGAAGAACGCCGCCACGGCGAGGGGCAGGACCGCCAGGGCGAGTGCGGCGCGTCCGCGACCGGCGACGAGCGCAACGGCCGCCGGGATCGCGGCCACGGTTGTGGCGGGGGCGGCCTCACGGTCGATGCGCATACGGGCCAGCCTAGGATGCGCGGCATGGCCGGTGCCGTCGATGTGCGTGACCTTCGCCGGTCGTACGGGTCGGTCCGCGCGGTCGACGGTGCCACGTGGTCGGCGGCGCCGGGGACGGTCACCGCCGTGCTGGGCCCCAACGGCGCCGGCAAGACCACGACGGTCGAGTGCCTCGAGGGGCTGGTCCGCCCCTCCTCCGGCAGCGTCCACGTCCTCGGTACGGACCCGTGGGGTGCGGGACCCGAGCACCGGGCCCGGGTCGGGGTGATGCTCCAGGACGGCGGGCTGGCCACGACCGTGCGCCCCCTCCCCCTGCTACGGCACCTGGCGTCGCTCCACGCCGCGCCACGTGACGTGACGGCGCTGGCCGACCGGCTCGGGGTCGCCGCATTCGCCGGCACGACGGTGCGGCGGATGTCGGGTGGACAGCGGCAGCGCGTCGCGCTCGCCGCGGCGCTGATCGGGAGCCCCGACGTGCTGTTCCTCGACGAGCCCACGGCCGGGCTCGACCCGCACGCCCGCCTCCAGGTCTGGGAGATCCTCCGTGAGGAGGCGGCCCGCGGCGCCTGCGTCGTCGTCACCACGCACTCCTTCGAGGAGGCCGAGCGGCTCGCCGACCGCGTCGTCATCATGGCGGGTGGCCGGGTCGTGGCCGACGGGACGCTGGCCGAGGTCCGTGCGGGGCGGACGCTCGAGGACGTGTACTTCGAGCTGACCGAGGGGTCCCACCGGTGACGACCACCCCCGGCCCCACCACTGCCGCCCCGGCACCACCGCGTCGCCGGGTGGTGGCCCAGGCGCGCTTCGAGGCCCGCACGCTGCTCTCGAACGGTGAGCAGCTGCTGGTCTCGGTCGTGCTGCCGGCGATGGCCCTGGTGGGCCTCTCGCTCGCCTCCCTCCCCGACCTCGGTCCGGGCAGCCGGGTCGATCTCGCGACGGCCGGCGCCCTGGCCCTCGCCGTCGTGTCGACCGCCTTCACCGGGCAGGCCATCGCCACCGGCTTCGACCGCCGGTCCGGCGTGCTCCGTCTGCTCGGCACCACGCCGCTCGGCCGCGGGGGCCTGCTCGCCGGCAAGGGCCTCGCGGTCCTCACCGTGCTCGCCGTGCAGGTCGTGGTCCTCGGCACCATCGGGATCGTCCTCGGCTGGCGACCGGACCCGGCCGGCCTGCTGCCCGCCCTCCTCTCGCTCCTCCTCGGGACCGCGGCCTTCGTCGCGCTCGCCCTCCTCCTCGCCGGCACCGTGCGGGCGGAGGCGGTCCTCGCCCTCGCCAACCTCGCCTGGGTCCTCCTCCTCGGCCTCGGGGTTCTCGTGCCCACGGCGCAGCTGCCCGGCCCGCTGGAGCTGCTCGCGCGCGCCCTACCGAGCGGAGCGCTCGGGGACGCGCTGCGCGAGGCGCTGGTCGACGGCGCCTGGCCGTGGTCGCAGCTCGCCGTGCTCGTGGCCTGGGCGCTCGTCGCGGGGGCGGCCGCGTCGCGCTGGTTCCGCTGGTCCGGCTGAGGACTGGTCGTGACCCGCACGTAGCCTTGTCCCCGTGACGACCACGAGCCCGCGCAGTGCCGAGACACCGGCACCGGTCCGCCGCAGCCGCTGGCTCTCCCCCGTGCTCCTGGCGAACCTCGTGGCCCAGGTGGGCATCGTCGTCACCGGGGGCCTGGTCCGCCTCACCGGCAGCGGCCTCGGTTGCCCCACGTGGCCCCGGTGCACCGACACCTCGTTGGCGCCGACGGTCGACCAGGTGGAAGGCATCCACAAGTACATCGAGTTCGGCAACCGGACCCTCACGGGCGTGCTCCTCCTCGTGGCGGTGGCCGCCGTCGTGGTCGTCTGGCGCGCCGCGCCCCGCCGGGCGATGAGGACCGCGGCCGTGGGCGTCCTCGTCGGGGTCCTCCTCCAGGCGGTCCTCGGTGGGGTCACGGTCCTGCTCGGGCTGCACCCGGCCACTGTCTCGGCCCACTTCCTCGTGTCGATGCTGCTCGTTGCCGCGGCCTCCTACCTCTGGTTCGCCCGGCACGAGGGCGCCGGCCCCCCGCGACCCCTCGTCCCGCCGCTCGTGACGCGCCTCGCGCTGGCCACCAGTGCGGTCGGCGGCGTCGTGCTGCTGCTCGGCACGGTGGTCACCGGCTCCGGGCCGCACTCCGGCGACGCCGACGAGCCGGCCCGGTACGGCTTCGACGCCCGCACCGTGTCGTGGCTGCACGCCGACGTCGTCATGCTCTTCCTCGGCCTCGTCGTCGCCACGTGGCTGGCCGCTCGCCTGACGTCCGAGAGCACCCGCAGCGGGCGGGCGTGGCTCGTCGTCCTCGGCGTCTCCCTGGCCCAGGGCCTCGTGGGGTACGTCCAGTACTTCACCGGTCTCCCGGAGGCCGTGGTCCTCGTCCACATGCTCGGCGCCTCGCTGCTCGTCGTCGCCCTGACGCACGGCGTCCTCGCGCTGCGCGAACGCTGACCTACTCCTCGAGCAGGCCTCGCGCCCGCGCCGTGGCCACAGCCTCGCCCCGTGAGGACGCACCGAGCTTGGCGAGGATGTTCGACACGTGCACGCTCGCGGTCTTCGTGCTGATGAACAGGGCCCGCCCCACCTCCCCGTTCGAGCGGCCCTCGGCCAGCAGTGTGAGGACCTCCCGCTCGCGAGGCGTGAGGCCGTCGGCCGGCTCATGGCGCGAGTACCCGTCGACCTCCTCGAGGACGGCCACCGCTCCGAGCGACCGGGCCGTCGCCCGGGCCGCTGCCAGCACCTCCTCCGCCGCGGGGTCCCCCACGGCGGCCAGCACCTGGCCGAGCCGGGCCCGCGCCCGCGCCGCCTCGTGGACGTCGCCCCGCTCGTCGGCCAGGGCGACCGCTTGCCGCCAGGAGCCGCAGAGCACCTCCGGGTCGACCTGCTCGCCCGCCGACCAGTGGACGCGCAGGTGCTCGGCCTCGAGCCGAGCGAGCCACATCCGCGCCTCGAGGGCCGGCTCCGGCCGCCCCGAGGCCGGACCCCACACGGCCCCGGCCTCCTCGTGGAGCCGGTCGGCGACGCCGCGCAGCCGGGTGCGCTCGTCCCGCGACCCGGAGCGCAACGCCCCTGCCAGGGGACCGAGCACCAGGGCCGCGAAGCGCACCTCGGGCATGACGGTGCGGCTGTCCCAGGCCCGGCGGAGGAAGGTCACGACGTCGTCGTGCACCTCCAGCATCCGTCCGAGGTCGCCGCGTCGCCCGAGGACGTCCATCGCCGACGCACCGCTCTGCACCGCCACCCGGGTGTCCTCGCCCCAGTACGGCCGGGCCCGCGCGAGGCCGGCCTCGGGGTCGAGGTCGTCCCGGGCCGCCCGGACGTACGACGCCGCCGCCTCGACCGCCGCCACCCCGACCTCGGGGAGGTCCTCGGCGCGAGCGCGGGCGACGACCTCGAGGGCCCGGTCCCACGCCCCGAGCTCGTAGGCGACGGTGACGGCCATCGCCATCGAGTCCACGGCGTACACGGACGAGCCGAGACCGGCCCGGCGAGCCTCCTCGACGGTGCGCTCGAAGCCGGCCAGCGCCCGGGCGAGGTCGGACTGCCGGTAGTGGATCGAGGCGAGGATGTGCATGGCGCGCAGGAGCGCGATGTCAGGGGTCGAGGTCCAGCCGGCCACGAGGTGCTCGAGGCGGCGGATCGAGGCGTCGGCGTCCCCCCACGTGCCACCGAGCCAGGCGAGGATCGACTCGAGGTCGGCCCGGTCGACGACGAGGTCGTGCTCGACGGCCAGCGCCATCGCCTCGTCGGCCACCGCGACCGCCTCCGCGGTGCGGCGGGCGTCCATGAGGGCGTCGGCCCGCCGGGTGAGCAGGCTGACCCGCACCGCCACCGGGGCCTCGTCGTCGAGCAGCCCGAGCGCCTCCTCGGTCAGTGCCAGGCCGTCGACCGGCTGCTCGGTGAGCCGGGCCGCGAAGGCGAGGGCACCGAGCAGCTGGGCCCGCTCGTCCGGGCCGTCGACCCCCTCGTCCAGACGGCGCCGCAACAGCGCCATGGCCCGCTGGGCGCGTCCGGCGGCGTTGGCGGCCGCGGCGGCGCGCAGCGTCAGCTCGTGACCGAGCGACGGGTCGGCGTCGAGGAGGGACAGCCCGGCCTCGTAGTGGGCCAGGGCGACCGCAGGCCCACCCATGCGGCGGGCGGAGTCCCCGGCCCGCACCGAGGCATCGAGGGCCGTGGCGCGGTCGCCCGACGCCAGGGCGTGCCGCGCCAGGTCGGCGGCCGACCCGAGGTCCGGGTCCTCCCGGAGGGCCGCCGCGGCGGCCCGGTGCAGCTGGAGCCGCTCCGTGGGCAGCAGGTCGTCCGACACGGCGTCGGCCAGCAGGGCGTGGCGGAACTCGTAGCCGTCGGCGCCCCGGGTCTCCAGGACGTGGTGCTCCACGGCGCTGCGCAGGGCCGCGCCGAGCGCCGCCGGCTCGACACCGGCGACGCGCGCCAGCAGGTCGTGCGGCACGCGACGACCGATGACGGCGGCGACCCGCACCACCTGCTGTGCCGTGTCGTCGAGCTGGTCGACACGGTCGACGAGCACGCGCGTCAGGTCGACCGCGGGCACCCCGGCCGCTCCGGACGCGGCCGCGAGCTCCTCGGCGAAGAAGGCGTTGCCCTCCGCCCGCGCGACGACGTCGTCGACCACCGGCTCCGGCAGGGCGGCGTCCACGCGGCGGACGATGAGCCGGACGTCGGCCGAGGGGAGCCGTCCGACCTCGACCCGGGCGAGAGTGGGCAGGCGCGACCACAGGGCGAGCGTCGGCGCGAGCGGGTGGCGGCGGTGCACGTCGTCGGTCCGGTAGGTGACGAGCAGGGACACCCCGTCGGGGGCGCCGCGCGTCAGCAGGAGGGTCAGCAGCTCGCGGGTCGACTCGTCGGCCCAGTGGGCGTCCTCGACGACCAGGAGCACCGGCCCGCGCCGCCCGAGGTCCGAGAGCGCGCCGTGCACCGCCTCGACGAGCTCCCCCCGCTCGGCGTCGCGACCGGCGGCCCCGGCCAGCCGCGGCACCAGCGCGACCAGGCCGGGGTGTTCGGCGACGAGCGCCTGGAGGACCTCACGGTGCTCGGCGTCGAGGCGGCCGAAGATCTCGACGAAGGGCAGGTACGGCAGGCTGGTGCCGCTCTCGCCCATGCAGTGCCCGACGAGCGCCAGGCCCTCGCTCCGGCGCGAGACCAGTGCGTCCACCAGCGCGGTCTTGCCGATGCCGGCGTCCCCGCCGAGTAGGACCGCTCCCCCACCCCCCTCACCGGTCCCGAGGGCGTCGGAGACGCGTCCGAGCTCGTCGGCACGGCCGACGAGCTCGGTGGCGCTTCTCGGGGGCACGGCCCCGATCATCGCAGCAGTCACGGGTGTCGGGGACGGGCGACGGCCACGGGACGCCGGTGCGTGGTCGGACGACGCCACCGGTCCAGGCGACGGCGCCATCGGCGGGGCGTGCGCCGGCCGGGGCCGGGGTGGCTGCCGAACGGGGCGACTCCCCAGTTCTCGAGCCGGTAGTCGACCTCGGCACGGACGAACAGCGGGTCGGCGAGGTGGTTGCTCATGGTCAGCTCCTTGGGACTTCGGTCCGGTGGCGGGGCGCCACCGGCACCGTCAACGGTCGTCGGCTGAGGCAGCCCGCCACATCGGGAGGTCGCCCCGTTGTCCTCCACGCGCGCGCTCCTGAGGTACCTCAGGGCATGCGTACAACACATCTTGTGCAACGCTTCTTGTGCACCTACGCTGGTGCGCATGACACGTCCCGAGGTCCGCACCCTGCGCGACGCCAGGCCCCTCGCCGCGCTCGCCCACCCCTTCCGCTCCCGGATCATGGACGCCCTCAAGGTCGACGGTCCGTCCACGGCCTCGATGCTCGCCGTCCGCACGGGTCAGGCGGTGGGCAACGCCTCGCACCACCTCCGGGTGCTGGCCGACGCCGGACTCGTCGAGGAGGCTCCCGAGCTGGCCCGCGACCGGCGCGAGCGGTGGTGGCGACTGGTCAACAGCGGCACCCGCTGGAGCACCCTCGACCTCCTCGACGACCCCGCCGCCACGGCCGCGGCCCGCGAGGCCGAGGCCCTGGCGCTGCGGCGTCAGGTCGAGCGCGTCACCGCATGGATGGCGAACGGCGGCACCGACCCGCAGTGGGACGACGCCGCCTACGCCACCCAGAACTGGCTGCGCCTCACCCCCGAGGAGCTTCGTCAGGTCGCCGACGAGGTCGTGGACCTGTTCCGCCGGTGGAGCGAGCGCGAGGCGCCCGACGACGGCGCCGAGCGCGAGCCCGTGCTCGTCTTCTCGCGGGGGTTCCCGTGCCAGCCGTGAGACCCGACACCGCGGCAGTGAGGGCCGGCCCGGCGCCACTGGCCGACAACGCCTCCTTCCGGCTGCTCTGGTTCGGTGAGGGCGTCAGTGTCCTCGGCGCCATGACGACCACCGTCGTGGTCCCGCTCGTCGCCGTCACCGTCTTCGACGCCGGCGCCACCTGGATGGGGCTGCTCACGGCGGCCGCCTGGCTCCCGTGGCTCGTGGTCGGGCTGCCGGCCGGGGCCTGGGTCGACCGGCTGGACCCACGACGGGTGATGATCGCCGCCGACCTGGTGGCCGCGGCGGCGGTCGGGTCGGTCCCGTTCGCCTGGGCCCTCGGGGCGCTCACCCTCTCCCACCTCGTGCTCGCGACCTTCGTGGCGGGAGGGTGCTCGGTGTTCTTCCGCACCGCCTACGCCACGTTCGTCCCCCGCGTCGTGCGCGACGGCGAGCTCGACACCGCCAACGGTCGGCTCTACGGAACGGAGTCGGCGATGCAGGTGGCCGGCCCGGGTGTCGGTGGCCTCGGTGTGCAGGTCCTCGGGGGCGTCTGGGCCGTCGTGCTCGACGTCGTGAGCTTCCTCGTCTCCGCCGTCTGCCTGTGGCGGATCGACCCGCGGACCCTGCGCCGCCCCGACGCGCCGGAGCCCAGGACGTCGCTCCGCGGCGAGATCGCGCAGGGCGTGCGGATCGTGGCCCGCGACCGCCACCTGCGCTTCTTCACCCTCCAGGGCGCCACCTCGAACTTCGCCCTCACCGGGTACGGCACGCTCCTCGTCCTCTTCCTCGTCCGCGACCTCGGTGTCGGGCCCGCCGCGGTCGGGGCACTGCTCTCCGCCGGCAGCGTCGGTGGGCTGGTGGGCGCGGTGGTGGCCACCCGGCTGGCCGCCCGAGTGGGCACCGCCCGCGCGCTGCGGTGGCTCCAGGTGCTCGGCGGACCGGCCGTCTTGCTCGTGCCCCTCGCCCGCCCCGGTGACGCGGTCGCGCTCGTTCCCCTCGGTGCGGCCCTCGTCGGGGTCGGCGTGGTCGGCGCCAACGTCGTCCGGTCGGCGTTCCGCCAGCGGTACACCCCGTCCGCGCTGCTCGGCCGGACCGTCGCCGCCTCGTCGGTGGTCAACTTCGGGACCATGCCCCTGGCCGGCCTCGTGGCGGGCTGGATGGGCACGGCGGTCGGCATCCGTCCCACCATCACCGTGATGACGGTGCTGCACGTGCTCGCCTCGCTGGCCGTCTACGTCGGCCCGTACCGCAGTGGCCGTGACCTCCCCTCCGGGAAGGCATCGGGCGGCAGCCGTCAGGGCACGGGCAGGTGCAGCAGCGGGTCCACGGCCACCGCGAGGAAGACCACCGTCACATAGGTGATGGAGTAGTGGAAGAGGCGCATCGGCCGTAGCGCCGAGCCGGTGGCCCCGCGGCGGGCGGCCAGGTGCAGCCGGTGTGCCTCGACGACGAAGACGCCCCCGGCGAGCACGGCGGTGCCGGTGTAGACCCACCCCATACCGGCCACCGGCACGAGCACGAGCGAGGTCGCGACCATCACCCACGCGTAGAGGACGACCTGGCGACCGACCGCCACCGGGCCGCGCTCCACCGGCAGCATCGGGACCTCGGCGGCCGCGTAGTCGTCGCGGAAGGCCATCGACAGCGGCCAGTAGTGGGGCGGCGTCCAGAAGAAGATCACGAGGAAGAGCACGACCGCCGGCCACGCGACTCCCCCGGTGACCGCCGACCAGCCGATGAGGACGGGCATGCACCCGGCGACCCCGCCCCAGACGATGTTCTGGCTCGTCCGTCGCTTGAGCACGATGGTGTAGCCGACCGCGTAGAAGGCGATCGCGAGCACCGACAGCGCCGCCGACACGACGTTCACGAGCAGCGCGAACCAGGCCGTGGACACGACGGTCAGCACGGCGCCGAACACCAGGGCCTCGCGCGCGGTGACCTCCCCCGTGACCATCGGCCGGTTGCTCGTGCGGTGCATGAGCCGGTCGATGTCGCGGTCGTAGACGGAGTTGAAGGTGTTCGCCGCCCCGGCGCTCAGGGTGCCGCCGACGAGGGTCGCGACGACGAGCCACAGCGACGGCACGCCCCCCTGCGCGAGGAACATGACGGGCACCGTCGTGACGAGCAGCAGCTCGATGATCCGGGGCTTGGTGAGCGCGACGTAGCTCGCCAGCCGGCGCCGGCGGGTGCGGGCCGACGCCGCGGGGGCGCCGGTCGTCAGCGGGAGGGAGGCCACGGAGTCCTTCGGACGAGGGACGGAATGCCGAGATTCTAGCCGTCCCGCCAGGTCCGTCCCCACCCGCACCGACGCGTCCGCACTAGGGTGACGAGGAGCACCTGTCACAGCGACCTCACGCGCCGTGCCGCGACGTCCAGAACGCCCACGCCAGAGAGGCAAACCGTTGAGC
Source organism: uncultured Actinomycetota bacterium (assembly GCA_963726295.1). Classification (GTDB taxonomy): domain Bacteria; phylum Actinomycetota; class Actinomycetes; order Actinomycetales; family Dermatophilaceae; genus DASSQJ01. The sequence continues at coordinate 296,670 of CAVSBW010000012.1, read as the reverse complement.
CCGTCCCGTACCCGCACCAGCTCCCTCCTCGCCGGCCGCTCCGACGAGATCACCCGCCCGGTTGCGAAGAGGGCGAAGTGGACCGACCTCGACGTCCGGGCGGTGGACACGGTCCGCGTTCTCGCCGCCGACGCAGTGCAGAAGGTCGGCAACGGCCACCCGGGCACCGCGATGAGCCTGGCCCCGGTCGCCTACCTGCTCTACCAGCAGGTGATGCGCCACGACCCCACCGACCCACAGTGGCTCGGCCGCGACCGCTTCGTCCTCTCCTGCGGTCACTCCTCGCTCACCCAGTACATCCAGCTCTACCTCTCGGGGTACGGCCTCGAGCTCGCCGACCTCGAGGCGCTCCGGACCTGGGGCTCGCAGACACCGGGACACCCCGAGGTGCACCACACCGCGGGGGTCGAGATCACCACCGGCCCGCTCGGCTCGGGCCTGGCCTCGGCCGTCGGCATGGCGATGGCCCAGCGCCGCCAGCGCGGCCTGCTCGACCCCGACGCCAAGGCCGGCGAGAGCCCGTTCGACCACCACGTGTGGGTCCTGGCGTCCGACGGCGACCTCATGGAGGGCGTGGCGTCCGAGGCCTGCTCGCTCGCCGGCCACCAGGAGCTGTCCAACCTCACGGTCGTCTACGACGCCAACCAGATCTCCATCGAGGACGACACCGACATCTCCTTCAGTGAGGACGTCGGCCAGCGCTTCGCGGCCTACGGCTGGGACGTCGTCGAGGTCGACTGGCGGCGCAGCGAGGACCCCAAGGGCACCCCCGGGTACACCGAGGACGTCGACGCCGTGCTCGCCGCCCTCGATAAGAGCCGCCGCTCGCGCCGTCGGCCCACCCTGGTCGTCCTCCGCACGGTGATCGCCTGGCCCGCGCCCTCCGCCCGCGGCACGGGCAAGGCGCACGGCTCCGCGCTCGGTGCGGACGAGGTCGCCGCCACCAAGGAGATCCTCGGGTTCGACCCCGGCAAGACCTTCGAGGTCGAGCGTGCGGTCATCACCCACACCCGCGAGGTGAGGAAGCGCGGCAAGGCGGCCCACCGCCAGTGGGACAAGGGGTACAAGGCGTGGCGCAGAGCCAACCCCGAGCGCGCGGAGCTCCTCGACCGCCTCGTCGAGGGCCGCCTGCCCGACGGGTTCGCCAAGGCGCTGCCCACCTTCGAGGCCGACGCCAAGGGGATGGCCACCCGGGCCGCCTCCGGTCAGGTGCTCGGGGCGCTCGCGCCCGTCCTCCCAGAGCTCTGGGGCGGCTCGGCCGACCTCGCCGAGTCCAACAACACGACGATGAAGGGCGAGCCGTCCTTCATCCCCAGGGGCAAGCAGACCGAGGAGTGGAAGGGCGGCCCGTACGGCCGCACCCTGCACTTCGGCATCCGCGAGAACGCCATGGGGATGGCCCTCAACGGCATCGCCCTCGAGGGCCTGACCCGCCCGTACGGCGGGACCTTCCTCATCTTCTCCGACTACATGCGCCCCGCCGTGCGGCTGGCCGCGCTCCAGCAGCTGCCGGTGACCTTCGTGTGGACCCACGACTCCGTCGGGCTCGGCGAGGACGGTCCCACCCACCAGCCGGTCGAGCACCTCGCCGCGCTGCGGGCCATCCCGCAGCTCGACGTCGTGCGCCCCGCGGACGCCAACGAGACCGCGCAGGCCTGGGGCGAGGTGCTGCGCCGCCGCCGCACGGCCGGCCTGGCCCTCTCCCGCCAGCCGCTGCCGACCGTCGACCGCTCCACCCACGCCAAGGCGTCCGGGGTCCGCAAGGGCGCCTACGTCCTCGTCGACGGTGGCGCCGACGGCACCGATGCCCCCGAGGTGGTGCTCATCGCCACCGGGTCCGAGGTGTCGGTGGCCCTCGCCGCGCGCGAGCAGCTCGAGCGGGGCGGGACCCGCACCCGCGTGGTCTCCATGCCGTGCCGGGAATGGTTCGAGGAGCAGCCGCGCTCCTACCAGAACAAGGTCCTGCCGCCCGAGGTGCGGGCCAGGGTCAGCATCGAGGCCGGGGTGTCCATGGGGTGGCACGACCTGGTCGGCGACGCCGGCCGCTGCGTGAGCCTCGAGCACTTCGGGGCCTCGGCGGACGCCGCCACGCTGTTCCGCGAGTTCGGCTTCACCCCCGAGGCCGTCGTCAAGGCGGCGAAGGACTCGCTCAAGGCGGCACGTGCGGCATCCGGCGTGCCCGCCGTCAACGACACGGCGCCGCGGGCCTCCTCGTCCCGCGCCGCCGGCGACACCAAGACGCCGAGCCGCAAGGCCTCGGCGGGGAAGTGAGAGTCGCATGACCGTCCCCCAGCCCCTCCAGGACCTCTCCGCCAACGGCGTGGCCGTCTGGCTCGACGACCTCTCCCGCAACCGCATCGAGTCCGGCAACCTCGCCGGGCTCATCGAGGAGCGGGGGATCGTGGGGGTCACGACGAACCCCTCGATCTTTCAGGCCGCGCTCTCCGAGGGCCACGCGTACGACGACCAGGTCGACGAGCTGGCCGCGGGCGACACCGGTGTCGACGACGCCGTGTTCGCCCTCACCACCCGTGACGTCCGGAACGCCTGCGACGTGCTCCGTCCGGTCCACGACCGTACCGCCGGCCAGGACGGCCGGGTCTCGATCGAGGTCGACCCGCGGCTCGCCCATGACACCGGAGCGACGGTCGAGCAGGCCCGGCAGCTCGCCGAGGCCGTGGACCGGCCGAACCTCTTCGTCAAGATCCCGGCCACCGTCGAGGGTCTGCCCGCCATCTCGCAGGTGCTGGCCGAGGGCATCTCGGTCAACGTCACCCTGATCTTCAGCCTCGACCGCTACCGCGCGGTGATGAACGCGTTCCTCACCGGCCTGGAGCAGGCGCGCGAGCACGGCAAGGACCTGTCCGGCATCCGATCGGTCGCCTCCTTCTTCGTCTCGCGGGTCGACAGCGAGGTCGACGGCCGGCTCGAGGAGATCGGCACCGACGAGGCCAGGGCGCTGATGGGCCGGGCCGGCATCGCCAACGCCCGACTGGCCTACAAGGCCTACGAGGAGGTGTTCGCCACGCCGCGCTGGGGGTCCCTCGAGGCGTCAGGAGCACACCGCCAGCGGCCGCTCTGGGCCTCCACGGGCGTGAAGAACCCCGAGTACCCGGACACGATGTACATCACCGAGCTCGTCGCCCCCGACACGGTCAACACGATGCCGGAGAAGACCCTCGACGCCGTCGCCGACCACGGTGAGATCCGCGGCGACACCATCCGCGGAGCCTACGACGACGCGAGCGAGGTACTGGACAGCCTCGAGCGGCTCGGCATCTCGTATGCCGACGTCGTCGCCCAGCTCGAGCGCGAGGGCGTCGAGAAGTTCGAGACGTCGTGGGCCGAGCTGCTCGACGGCGTCAGCAAGGAGCTCGAGAGGGCCACCGCGTGAGCGCGCTCGACGTCGCCGCCACGGGGGCGGCCGCCGAGGCGATCGCCACCCACGTGCCGCGGCTGGTCCGGGACCGCTTCGCCGGCCGGCTCTTCGACCAGGACCACACGCTGTGGGGCGAGGCCGCCGAGGGCGAGGCCGCCAAGCGGCTCTCGTGGACCGGGCTCCCCCGCTCCTCGCGCCCGCTCGTGGGTGAGGTCGCGGCCCTGCGCGACGAGCTCGGGCGAGCCGGGTACGACCGGGTGGTGCTCTGCGGGATGGGTGGGTCCTCGCTCGCCCCTGAGGTCATCTGCGCCACCGCCGGGGTGCCCCTGGTGGTGCTCGACTCCTCCGACCCCGACGTCGTCCGCCGGGCGCTCACCGACCTCGACCGCACCGTCGTCGTCGTGTCGAGCAAGTCGGGCTCCACGGTCGAGACCGACAGCCAGCGCCGCGCCTTCGAGCAGGCCTTCCGGGACGCCGGCCTCGACCCCACCGACCGGATGGTCGTCGTCACCGACCCCGGCAGCCCCCTCGACCGGCAGGCCCGCGCCGACCGGTTCCGCGTCGTGAACGCCGACCCGGACGTCGGTGGCCGCTACTCCGCCCTCACCGCGTTCGGCCTGGTGCCGAGCGGGCTCGCGGGGGCGGACGTCGAAGCCCTCCTCGACGACGCCGAGGCCGTCGCCGACCTCCTCGCCGCCGACGACGACGCCAACCCCGCCCTCCGCCTCGGGGCGGCCATGGCCGGCACCGACCCGCTGCGCGACAAGCTCGTGCTCGTCGACGCCGGCACCGAGAACGTCGGCTTCCCGGCCTGGGCCGAGCAGCTCATCGCGGAGTCCACGGGCAAGCAGGGCACCGGCATCCTCCCGGTGGTCGCCATCGGTGACGAGCCCGCACACACCTACGACGACGGCACCGTGGTCCGCCTCGTCTCCTCCGAGGCCGACGACGACGGCGCGCAGGAGCCCTCGCTGGTGACGGTGGCCGGACCCCTCGGGGCCCAGCTGCTGCTCTGGGAGTCCGCCACCGCCGTGGCGGGCGCCCTGCTCGGCATCAACCCCTTCGACCAGCCGGACGTCGAGAGCGCGAAGGCCGCGGCCCGCGAGATGCTCGAGGGCGGGATGGGCGCCGGCGATGCCCCGGCCTTCACCGACGGTGCGGTCGAGGTCCGCGCCCTGGGTGGCGACTGGTTGGGTGGCGCCGACACGCTCGATGCGGCGGTCGACGCGCTGCTCGCCGGCCTGGACGAGACCCACGGGTACGTCGCGATCATGGCCTACCTCGACCGGGAGGCCGACGCGGAGCTCGAGCACGTGGCCCGCGACCTCTTCGACCGCACCGGGCGACCCGCCACGTTCGGGTGGGGCCCGCGCTTCCTCCACTCCACCGGCCAGTACCACAAGGGCGGCCCCGCCACCGGGCTCTACGTGCAGGTCACGGGGACACCCGCGGAGGACCTCGAGGTGCCCGGCCGCGACTTCACCTTCGGCCAGTTCATCGCGGCCCAGGCCGCAGGGGACGCCAAGGTGCTCGCCGACCACGGTCGGCCGGTCCTCCGGCTGCACCTCACCGACCACGACACGGGGTTGGCCGCGGTGCGGGCCGCGCTCGGCCGGGGCCGCGCATGAGCCCGGCCCGGGTCTCGGCCGAGAGCAACCCGCTGCGCGACCCGCGGGACAAGCGCCTGCCCCGGATCGCGGGGCCGTGCTCGATGGTGATCTTCGGGGTCACCGGCGACCTGGCCCGCAAGAAGCTGATGCCGGCCATCTACGACCTGGCCAACCGGGGCCTGCTCCCCGCGGGGTTCTCGCTCATCGGGTTCGCGCGGCGCGACTGGGCCGACGAGGACTTCGGCAAGGTGGTGTACGAGGCGGTCAAGGAGCGCTCACGCACCCCGTTCCGCGAGGAGGTGTGGCGCACGCTCTCGGAAGGGTTCCGGTTCGTGCCCGGCACCTTCGACGACGACGACGCGTTCGACCTCCTCGCCGAGGTCGTCGCCGAGCTCGACGAGCAGCGCGGCACCGGCGGCAACCACGCGTTCTACCTCTCGATCCCGCCGTCGTTCTTCGCGGCGGTCTGCCAGCAGCTCGAGCGGGCCGGCCTGTCGACCCCGCACCAGGGCTCGTGGCGCCGGGTCGTCATCGAGAAGCCGTTCGGGCACGACCTGGAGTCGGCCCGCGAGCTGAACGCGATCGTCGAGAACGTCTTCCCCGCCGACTGCACCTTCCGGATCGACCACTACCTCGGCAAGGAGACGGTCCAGAACCTGCTGGCGCTGCGGTTCGCCAACCAGCTGTTCGAGCCCGTGTGGAACGCCAACTACGTCGACCACGTGCAGATCACCATGGCCGAGGACATCGGCATCGGCGGCCGGGCGGGCTACTACGACGGCATCGGCGCGGCCCGCGACGTCATCCAGAACCACCTCCTCCAGCTCCTGGCCCTGACGGCGATGGAGGAGCCGGTCTCCTTCGACGCCCACGGACTGCGCCTCGAGAAGGAGAAGGTTCTCTCGGCCGTCCGGCTCCCCGAGGACCTCTCCACCGGCAGCGCGCGCGGCCAGTACGCCCCCGGGTGGCAGGGCGGTGAGGAGGTGCGCGGGTACCTCGAGGAGGACGGCGTCGCCGCCGGCTCCACCACCGAGAGCTACGCCGCGCTGCGCCTCGACGTCGACACCCGCCGGTGGGCCGGGGTCCCGTTCTACCTGCGCACCGGGAAGCGGCTCGGCAAGCGGGTCACCGAGATCGCGGTGGTCTTCAAGCAGGCGCCGCACCTGCCCTTCCAGGACACCGCCACCGAGGAGCTCGGCCAGAACGCCGTCGTCGTGCGAGTACAGCCCGACGAGGGCATCACCATCCGCTTCGGGGCCAAGGTGCCCGGAGCGCAGATGGAGGTCCGCGACGTCACGATGGACTTCGGCTACGGCCGCTCGTTCACCGAGTCTTCGCCCGAGGCCTATGAGCGGCTCATCCTGGACGTCCTCCTCGGCGAGCCCCCGCTGTTCCCCCGGCACGAGGAGGTCGAGCTGTCCTGGCAGATCCTCGACCCGGTCGAGAAGTACTGGTCACGGCAGAGGGCCGCCCCCGACCAGTACACCTCCGGCACGTGGGGGCCTGCCTCAGCCGACGAGCTGATGCGCCGTGACGGCCGGGAGTGGAGGCTGCCGTGATCGTCGACCTGCCCGACACCACCACGTCCGCGGTGAGCGGGCGGCTGGTCCAGCTGCGCTCCGACACCGGGGCCATGGCCCTTTCGCGGGTCCTCACGCTCGTCGTCGTGGCGGACGACGGTGAGGCCGAGGAGGCGATCGAGACCGCCAACGACGCGAGCCGGCAGCACCCCTGCCGCATCATCGTCGTCGTCCGCGGCGACCGCCGCGGCAAGGCCCGCCTCGACGGGCAGATCCGCGTCGGCGGCGACGCCGGCGCCTCCGAGGTCGTCGTCCTGCGGCTCTTCGGACCGCTGGCCGCCCACGGCCGGTCGGTGGTGACGCCCTTGCTCCTCGCCGACTCGCCGATCGTCGCGTGGTGGCCCGAGGGTGGTCCCAAGGCACCCGCCGAGGACCCCGTGGGGGCGATGGCGCAGCGACGCGTCACCGACGCGGCGCGGATGAACGGGACCCCTCGCACGGTCCTCGGCCGACTCGCGAAGGCCCACGTGCCCGGGGACACCGACCTGGCCTGGTCCCGCATCACGCTGTGGCGTGGCCTGCTCACCGCCGCCCTGGACCAGCCCCCGTACGAGCCGGTCACCGAGGCGACGGTGGCCGCCGCCCCGGACAGCCCGTCCGGGCTGCTCCTCGCCGGGTGGCTGGCGGTCCGGCTGCGCTGCCCGGTCGATCTGGTTCGCACGCGACAGGGCACCGGCATCATCTCCGTCCGCCTGGAGCGCGCCAGCGGCACCGTCGACCTCGTCCGTCCCACCGACGAGAAGACGGGCCTGCTCAGCCAGCCCGGACAGCCCGACCGCACCCTCGCCCTCCCCCACCGCTCGGACGCCGAGTGCCTCGCCGACGAGCTCCGCCGGCTCGACCCCGACGAGGTGTACTCGGACGCGCTGACGGCGGGCGTCCCGTCGGTCCGCCAGTCGCGCCGCACCGCGAGCGAGGCGGTCCGAGGCGGCGAGGCGCCGTCGCCCTCGGAGGCCGAGCGCACCACCACCCGGCTCCGGAGGGCGGCACGGGCCGCCGGCGGGAGCAGGATGGTCGAGGAGATGGATCTGCCCGAGGAGGGCACCGACACCGAGACCGTCAAGCAGGTGTCGGCCGACCGCCTCGCCGAGGTCAAGGAGCGTCGTTCGTGAACAGTCCCACCGAGGTGGTCGTCCACCCCACCCGCCAGTCCCTGGCCGACGCCGCCGCCGCGCGGCTCGTCATCGCCCTGCTCGACGCGCAGAACCGGCGCGGTGTCGCCCACGTGTCGTTGACGGGCGGCAGCATGGGCTCCGAGCTCGTCCGCTCGCTCGCCGCCGAGCCCGCACGTGACGCCGTGGACTGGACCAGGGTCCACGTGTGGTGGGGCGACGAGCGCTATCTGCCCGCCGGCAACCCCGGGCGCAACTGCGAGCAGAACGACCGGGCCGGGCTGATGGACTTCGGCCTCATCCCTGGCAACGTGCACCGCGTCCCCGGCCCCGACCGCAGCGAGTCCGTCGAGGAGAGCGCCGAGGACTACGCCCAGGCGCTGCGCCGGGTGGTCGGGGGCCGGTTCGACGTCATGGTCCTCGGCGTGGGTTCCGACGGGCACTGTGCCTCGCTGTTCCCCCACCATCCGGCCGCTGACACCAGCGGCACGCCGACGGTGGCGGTGTACCACTCCCCCAAGCCGCCCGCGACCAGGGTGTCGCTCACCCGTGAGGCGCTCGAGAGCTCCCTGGAGGTCTGGTTCCTCGTCAGCGGGTCGGGCAAGTCCGATGCCGTGCGGCGTGGCGTCGAGGGGGACTCGCCGTTCGACGAGACCCCTGCCGCGCACGTCCACGGCGAGGAGCGCACCCTCTGGCTGGTCGACGAGGACGCGGCCGCCGACCTGAAGGGCTGAGGCGATGGGCATGTTGGACCGTCTGAGGGGCCGGGACCCCGACGACGCACCGGAGGACACCGACCTACCCGCCGCCGAGGACGACGACCCGGTCCAGGCAGTGGACACCATCACCAGCCGCCGCCCCACCCCCGAGGAGGAGGCGAGGCTCGACGCGGCCCGGGAACGGTACGCCGAGCGCGGTATCGACCCGGCCGACCTCGCGAGCATCGCCGCCGCCTACGAGACCGCCCTCGCCGAGGTCGGTGACGAGGACCCGTCGGACTGTGTCGCCGTCCTCTCGACCGCGATCGGTGACCACCTGACCGGCCACGGGTACCGCTGGGTCGTGAGCACCGACCCGTTCGGTACCGACCTCGCGGTCGAGCCGCCCCGGCGCCCGGTTCCGGTGGTCGTGGGGACGCTCGTCGCGGCCCGTTGGATGGCTCGCGACTCGGGCTGGGTCGAACCCGTGGTCAGCCACCTGGCCCGAGCCGGACGGCGCTGACCGGCCCCGCACACACCACGACCCCGGCCGCGTGGGCCGGGGTCGTGCGGTGAGGGCTCAGCGCGTCACTGGATGAGGCCGCGCCCCCGCAGCGTCTCGAGGGCCTCCTCGAGGATGGCGGCGCCGTCCTCGTCGGAGCGGCGCTCCTTCACGTAGGCCAGGTGTGTCTTGTAGGGCTCGACACGTGGCGGTGCCGGCGGGTTGTCCTTGTCGAGACCCGCGGGGAACCCGCAGCGCGGGCAGTCCCACTGCTCCGGGATCGCCAGGCCCGGCTCCTCGGCGAAGCTGGGCCGGGTCTCGTGCCCGTTGGAGCACCAGAACGAGACGTGCCGTCGTGGCGCCGCCTCGCCGCGCTCGGCCTCACCCATGGGACCCGCGCCGACGCGCGAGCCACGGATCGCGTTTCCACCTGCCATGTCCGTGCCCTCCTCAGGCTGCGAAGCGCTCGAGCACACCGAGCCCGACGATGGTCGTGAACCAGACGAGTGCCACGCCGATGGTGATCCGGTCGAGGTTCCGCTCCGCCACCGATGACCCACCGAGCGAGCTGGACATGCCGCCACCGAACATGTCGGAGAGGCCGCCGCCCTTCCCCTTGTGCAAGAGGATCAGGAGGGTGAGGAAGAGGCCTCCGAGTACCAGGAGTACCTGGAGGCCGATGCGTACCGCGTCCACGGAGGGGTCCTTCGGAGTGGGGGTCGGGGACAACCGGACAAGGATAACCGCTCGTCGTGGCACCGTCCCGCACCCCCGGGGAACCGTGCCGCGCCGCGGGTCGGTCAGCCGGTGGCGAGGTGGTCGCGGAACCGGCAGATCGCCGCGAACTCGGCGGGTTCGAGCGAGGCGCCACCGACGAGGGCGCCGTCGACGTCCTCCTTGGCCATGATCGCCGCGACGTTGCCGGACTTGACCGAGCCTCCGTAGAGCACGCGGATGCCGTCGGCGACGTCGCCTCCGTACAGCTCGGCGAGCTTGGTCCGGATGGCCCCGCACACCTCCTGGGCGTCCTCGGGGGTGGCGACCTCGCCGGTGCCGATCGCCCAGATGGGCTCGTACGCCACGACGAGCGTGCGGGCCTGCTCCACGGGGACCTCGGCGAGTCCGGCCTCGACCTGGGCCAGGACGTGCTCGACGTGGGTGCCCGCCTGCCGCACCTCCAGGCCCTCCCCGCAGCAGAAGATCGGCGTGAGCCCGTGCCGGAACGCGGCCTTCACCTTGGCGTTCACGACGTCGTCGCCCTCGGCGTGGTGCTCGCGACGCTCGCTGTGCCCGACGACGACATAGCTGCAGCCGAGCTTGGCGAGGAAGGCCCCGCTGATCTCGCCCGTGTAGGCGCCGGAGTCGTGGACCGAGAGGTCCTGCGCCCCGTGCCGGATGTCGAGGCGGTCACCGTCGATGAGCGTCTGGACGCTGCGGATGTCCGTGAACGGGGGCAGCACCGCCACCTCGACGGCGGCGTAGTCGTGCTTGCCGTCGCGCAGGGTCCAGTCCAGCTTCTGCACCAGGTGCGTGGCCTGGAGGTGGTCCAGGTTCATCTTCCAGTTTCCCGCCATAAGCGGGGTGCGGCCCGAGGCCATGGGTGTCCTCCTCGAGGGGACGGGGGTGGTCAGGACGAGAGGATGGCGATTCCGGGGAGCTCCTTGCCCTCGAGGTACTCGAGGGAGGCGCCGCCACCGGTGGAGATGTGCCCGAACTGGTCGTCGTCGAAGCCGAGCTGACGGACGGCCGCGGCGGAGTCGCCACCGCCGACGACGGTGAGGGCACCGCGTTCGGTGGCCTCGACGAGGGACGCGGCGACCGCCCGGGTGCCGTCCGCGAACGGTGCCATCTCGAACGCCCCCATCGGGCCGTTCCAGAACACCGTGCGGGCGTCGGCGAGCTTCTCCGCGTAGAGTTCGGCCGACCGTTGGCCGATGTCCAGGCCCATCGTCCCGGCCGGGATCGCGTCGGCGTCGACGGTGTCGGTGTCGGTGTCGGCCGAGAACTCCCGCCCGACGACCACGTCGACGGGCAGGACGATCTCGACACCGCTCTCCTCGGCGCGGGCCAGGTAGCCCGTGCAGGCCTCGACGCTGTCGGCGTCGAACAGGCTGCCTCCGATCTCGTGGCCCTGCGCGGCGAGGAAGGTGAACACCATCCCGCCACCGATGAGGAGGCGGTCGGCGGCGCCCATGAGGTTGTCGATGACAGCGAGCTTGTCGGCGACCTTCGCGCCACCGAGGACGACGACGTACGGCCGCGCAGGGTCCTCGGTGAGCCGCTTCAGCACGTCGACCTCCGCCGCGACCAGGCCACCCATGGCCGCGGGGAGCCGGGTGGCCACGTCGTAGACGGACGCCTGCTTGCGGTGCACGACACCGAAGCCGTCCGAGACGTACGCGTCGGCGAGCGAGGCCAACGCGTCGGCGAACTCGGCACGCGCCTCCTCGGCCTTGGCCGTCTCGCCGGCGTTGAACCGCAGGTTCTCGAGGAGGACGACGTCACCGTCGTCCATCCCGTCGACGGCCGCCCGGGCGCTCTCGCCGACGGTGTCGGTGGCGAAGACGACCGGACGCCCGAGCAGCTCGGAGAGGCGCTCGGCCACCGGCGACAGCGAGTACCTCGCCTCCGGCTCGCCCTTGGGGCGGCCGAGGTGGGCGCACACGACGACGCGTGCGCCCGCCTCCGCCAGCTGCGAGATCGTCGGCACCGACGCCCGAACGCGGCCGTCGTCGGTGATCGTCGTGCCGTCGAGCGGCACGTTCAGGTCCGACCGGACGAGCACGCGCTTGCCGCGCAGGTCGCCCAGCGAGGCGATGTCAGCCATGGTCGGCGCGGGCCCCGCTCAGAGCGACGCGCCGACGAGGGCGGTGAGGTCGATGAGGCGGTTGGAGTAGCCCCACTCGTTGTCGTACCAGCCGACGACCTTGACCTGGTTGCCGATGACCTTGGTCAGCCCGGAGTCGAAGATGCACGACGACGGGTCGGTGACGATGTCGGCCGACACGATCGGGTCCTCGGTGTACTTCAGGTAGCCCTTGAGCGCGCCCTCGGCCGCGGCCTTGACGATGGCGTTGACCTCCTCGACCGAGGTCTCGCGGCCCGCCTCGAAGGTGAGGTCGGTGGCCGAGCCGGTGGGTGTCGGCACCCGCAGCGCGTAGCCGTCGAGCCTGCCCTTGAGGTCCGGCATCACGAGGGCGATGGCCTTGGCGGCACCGGTGCTCGTCGGGATGATCGAGAGGGCGGCGGCGCGGGCGCGACGCAGGTCGCGGTGGGGGCCGTCGAGGAGGTTCTGGTCCGAGGTGTAGGCGTGGATCGTCGTCATCAGTCCCTTGACGATGCCGAGCTCGTCGTGGAGCGGCTTGGCCATCGGCGCCAGGCAGTTCGTCGTGCAGGACGCGTTGGAGATGACGTGGTGGCTCGACGGGTCGTAGTCCTCGTGGTTGACGCCCATGACGAAGGTCGCGTCCTCGTTCTTGGCCGGCGCCGAGATGATGACCTTCTTGGCACCACCGTCGAGGTGGGCCTTCGCCTTGGTCGCGTCGGTGAAGATGCCGGTGGACTCGATGACGACGTCCGCACCCGTGGCGCCCCAGCCGATCGCCGCGGGGTCGCGCTCGGCGAAGATCTTGATGGTCCGGTCACCGACGGTGATCGAGTCGTCCGTGAAGGAGACGTCCTCGGGGAGGACACCGAGCACCGAGTCGTACTTCAGCAGGTGCGCGATGGTGGTGTTGTCCATCAGGTCGTTCGCGGCGACGATCTCGACGTCGGCGCCGGACGCCTGGACGGCACGGAAGAAGTTGCGGCCGATCCGGCCGAAGCCGTTGATCCCTACACGTACGGTCACGGTGGGTTTGCCTTCCACTCGGGTGACGTGCCGCCCTGGTCGCGGCACCGGTTCGCTTCCACCCTAGCCCTCGGCGCGAAGGGGCTGCGAGGCGTCCGACCAGCGGTCGCCCGGCGTCGGGTGGGACGTTGTCGGGCGCGCTCAGCCCTCGAGCATGTCGGGGGTGAGTACGGCCTCGGTGTTCGGGACGCCGTCGTCGGAGGCACGCTTGTCGGCCATCGCGAGAAGGCGGCGGATGCGCCCGGCCACGGCGTCCTTGGTCATCGGCGGGCTGGCCAGCTGCCCGAGCTCCTCCAGCGAGGCCTGCTTGTGGTTCAGGCGCAGCTCGCCGGCCTCGCGCAGGTGGTCGGGGACGTCCTCGCCGAGAATCTCCAGCGCCCGCTCGACGCGCGCACCGGCGGCGACCGCCGCCCGCGCCGACCGGCGCAGGTTGGCGTCGTCGAAGTTGGCGAGACGGTTGGCCGTGGCCCGGACCTCGCGTCGGATCCTGCGCTCCTCCCAGGCCAGGACGGCGTCGTGCGCGCCCAGCCGGGTGAGCATGGCGCCGATCGCGTCACCGTCGCGGATGACGACCCGGTCGACCCCGCGCACCTCCCGGGCCTTGGCCTGGATCCCCATCCGCCGGGCCGCGCCGACGAGGGCCAGGGCGGCCTCGGGTCCCGGGCAGGTGACCTCGAGCGCCGAGGACCGGCCCGGCTCGGTGAGCGAGCCGTGGGCGAGGAAGGCGCCGCGCCAGGCGGACTCGGCGTCGCAGACCGAGCCGCTCACGACCTTGGCCGGCAGCCCTCGCACCGGGCGGCCGCGGCTGTCGATGAGGCCGGTCTGGCGGGCCAGCGCCTCACCGTCCTGCACCACGCGCACGACGTAGCGGCTCCCCTTGCGAAGCCCTCCTGCGGCCAGCACGAGCACCTCAGGGGTGTGACCGTAGACCTCCGCCAGCTCGCGCCGCAGCCTGCGTGCCGCGTTGGCCGTGTCCAGCTCGGCCTCCACGACGATGCGGCCCCCGATGATGTGCAGTCCCCCGGCGAACCTGAGCGTCGCGGCGACCTCGGCCTTGCGGCAGCACGGCTTGGTCACGGCGTGCCTGCTCAGCTCGTCCTTCACCTTCGCCGTCATCGCCATGGCGGTCATCCTGCCACGCGTCACGGGCGTGGTCGTCCGCTCGAGAGGACGTCCCGGAGGGCGGCGGCGTACCGGAGCGGGTCGTGGGCGCCCTTGACGTCGGGGTGGGCCACCGGCGTGACGTGGAGGGTCGCCCCGAGCTGTGCGCACCGTTGCGCCAGGTGGGCCTCGTCGTCGACCACCGCGGGATCGGCCAGCACGGCGTCCAGGCGCAGCCGGGGGGCGAGGGCTGCGAAGGTCTCGAGGTGGCGCTCCGAGCTGAAGCCGGCCGTCTCGCCGCTGCCCGGGTCGAGGTTGAGCACGAGCAGCCGGCGGGCCCGGGTGACCTCGAGGGCCTCGCGCACCTCGGGGACGAGCAGGTGCGTCATGACCGAGGTGAACCAGGAGCCGGGGCCGAGGACGACCCAGTCGGCACTGCGGATCGCGGACACCGACTCCGGGTAGGCGGGCGGGTCGCTCGGCACGAGCCGGACCTCCTCGACCGTGCCGGGGGTCACGGCGACCTGGGCCTGACCGCGCACGACGGTGCGCGCCGTCGGGTCTGCGGGGTGCAGGCCCGACACCACCGCCTCGATGTCGAGCGGCACGGCCGCCATCGGCAGCACCCGCCCCCGCGCCTGGAGGAGGCTGCCGACCAGGTCGAGGCCGGCCACCGGGTCGTCGTGGAGCTCCCAGAGGGCCACGATGAGCAGGTTGCCGAGAGCGTGCCCACCGAGCGGTCCGTGGCCGGCGAACCGGTGCTGCAGCACGTCGCGCCATGTGTGGCCCCACTCGGTCTCGGAGCACAGCGCCGACAGCGCCATCCGCAGGTCGCCGGGCGGGAGCACGCCGAACTCCTCGCGCAGGCGGCCGCTCGAGCCACCGTCGTCCGCGACCGTCACGACGGCGGTGATGTCGTCCGTGACGTAGCGCAGCGCCGTCAGGGTGGCCGACAGCCCGTGGCCGCCGCCCAGCGCCGCGACGACGGGCCCGCTCACTCGCGTCCCAGGTCTCGGTGGACGACGAAGGTCGCGATGCCCTCGCCGGCCAGCCGGGTGGCGAGCTCCTGGGCGGTGGCCACCGAGCGGTGCTTCCCTCCGGTGCACCCCACCGCCACGGTGGCGTAGCGCCGGCCCTCGCGCCGGTACCCGTCGGTCACGGGCCGCATCAGCGCGCCCACGCCGTCGAGGAACTCGGTCGCCCCCTCCTGGGCCAGGACGAACTCGGCCACCGGGCCGTCGACGCCGGTCAGCTGGCGCAGCTCGGGCACCCAGTAGGGGTTGGGCAGGAAGCGCATGTCGAACACGAAGTCGGCGTCCAGGGGCACGCCGTACTTGAACCCGAACGACATGATCGCCAGCCGCAGGCTCGGGCCGCTCGAGGCCCCGACGACAGGTGTGAGCTTGCGCCGCAGCTGGTGGACGTTGAGCCCGGAGGTGTCG
The DNA here is from genome assembly GCA_963726295.1 of uncultured Actinomycetota bacterium. Classification (GTDB taxonomy): domain Bacteria; phylum Actinomycetota; class Actinomycetes; order Actinomycetales; family Dermatophilaceae; genus DASSQJ01. The sequence goes on along the minus strand of CAVSBW010000012.1, from coordinate 281,396 downwards.
ATGACGACCTGGGCGTCGCCTCGCAGGTCCTCCAGCATGGCGCGCTCGGACTGGATGCCGTCGAGCAGCCGACCCTCCCCCTGCAGGGGGTGTGGCCGGCGGACGCTCTCGAAGCGGCGCACCAGTGCCTCGTCCGTGGCGTCGAGGAAGATCAGGTGCGGGGTCCACCCGGTCTCGCGCAGCGCGGTGAGGCCGCCGAGCAGCTCGCGGGTGAACGGTCGGGCCCGCACGTCGACGACTGCGGCGATCTTCAGGTCGCGGGCGCCGGAGTCGCGTGCCCGGGTTGCCAGCTCGGCCATCGCCGTGAGCAGCTGCGGGGGCAGGTTGTCGACGACGTACCAGCCGTGGTCCTCCAGGACGTTCGCGGCCGTGGACCGGCCCGCCCCGCTCATCCCGGTGACGATGACGAAGTCCGACCCCGGCCGGGGTGCGGCATCCTCGGCGCGCTCGCTCACGTCGGCTCTCCTCGGTCCTCGACGACCTCGCCCGTGGCGAGGTTGACGGCGGGCGTGGTGTCGCCCGACCCCAACTCTGCCGCAACGACCGCCGCCAGCGCAGGGCCTATGCCCGGGACGTCCGCGAGCTCCTCGACGGTGGCCGCCCGGAGCCTCCTCACCGAGCCGAACCGCTTGAGGAGGGCCTTGCGGCGCTTCTCCCCCAGGCCGGGGATGTCGTCGAGGACGCTTGCCGTCATCGCCTTCGACCGCCGTTGCCGGTGGAAGGTGATCGCGAAGCGGTGCGCCTCGTCGCGGAGCCGCTGGAGCAGGTAGAGCCCCTCGCTGGAGCGGGGCAGCACCACGGGATGCTCCTCGCCGGGCACCCAGACCTCCTCGAGCCGCTTGGCGAGCCCGACGACCGCGACGTCGACGACTCCGACGTCCTCCAGCGCCTGGGCGGCCGCGTTGACCTGCGGCAGACCGCCGTCGACGACGACGAGGTTGGGCCGGTAGGCGAACCGCGCCGGCTTGCCGGTCTCGGCGGTCTCGCGGGCCGCCTCCTCGGCCTCCTTGCGGCCGCGGCGGAAGCGGCGGGTGAGCACCTCGTGCATGGCGGCGGTGTCGTCGGTGGCGCCGTTCTCGTCGCCCCGCACGATGAACCGGCGGTACTCCGACTTGCGGGGCAGGCCGTCCTCGAAGACCACCATCGACCCCACGACCTGGGTGCCCTGCACGTGGCTGATGTCGAAGCACTCGATCCGCAACGGGGCGTCGTCGATGTCGAGGACCTCCTGCAGCTGCTGGAGCGCCTGGCTGCGCGTGGTGAGGTCACCGGCACGGGTGACCTTGTGGCGGGCCAGGCTCTGGGTGGCGTTGCGGGCGACGGTCTCCATCAACGTCCGCTTGTCCCCCCGGCGGGGCACCCGCAGCTCCACCCGGCGCTGGCGGATGTCGCCCAGCCAGGCTTCCAGGGCCTCGGCGTCGTCGGGGAGCACGGGCACGAGGACCTCCCGGGGGACGCCGTCGCGGGACTCCCCGCCGTACACCTGCTGGAGCAGGTGGCCGACCACCTCGGCGGTGGTCTCGGCGTCACGCTCGGCGACCCAGCCGCGCTGCCCGCGGACCCGCCCGCCGCGAACGTGGAAGAGCTGCACCGCGACCTCCAGCTCGTCCTCGGCGAGCCCGAAGACGTCGGCATCGGTGGCGTCGGGAAGGACGACAGCGGACTTCTCGAGGACCCGCTCGAGGGCGCCGATGTCATCGCGCAGCCGCGCGGCCCGCTCGAAGTCGAGCTCGGCGGCGGCCTGCCGCATCTCGCCGCCCAGCCTGGTGAGGAAGCGCCCGCTCTCCCCCGCCATGAAGTCGCAGAAGTCCTCCGCGATGGCGCGGTGGTGGTCGGCGTCGACCCTGCCGACGCAGGGGGCGCTGCACTTGTCGATGTAGCCGAGCAGGCACGGCCGCCCGACCTGTCCGGCCCGCTTGAAGACCCCCGCGGAGCAGGTGCGCATCGGGAACACCCGCATCGCGAGGTCGAGCGTCTCGCGGATGGCCCAGGCGTGGGCGTAGGGGCCGAAGTACCGGGTGCCCTTGCGCTTGGCCCCGCGCATCACCATCGCCCGGGGGAACTCGTCGCCCAGGGTGACCGCGAGGTAGGGGTAGGACTTGTCGTCGCGGTAGCGCACGTTGAACCGCGGGTCGAACTCCTTGATCCAGGCGTACTCGAGCTGGAGCGCCTCGACCTCGGTGGAGACCACGGTCCACTCGACGCTGGCACCGGTGCGCACCATCGTCGCGGTGCGGTGGTGCAGGGCCGACACGTCCTGGAAGTAGGAGGAGAGGCGCGACCGGAGGTTCTTGGCCTTCCCGACGTAGATCACGCGGCCCTCGACATCGCGGAAGCGGTAGACGCCGGGGTCGGTGGGGATGTCACCCGGCCGGGGGCGGTACGTCGACGGGTCGGCCACACCGGAACCCTACGTCGGCCCCACGACGCCCGGTCCGTCCCCTCACCGCCGCAGCGGAGAGGCCGGGCCGTTCCGGGTGCTCAGGTGACCGAGATGCCGTTCTCGTCGACGGTCACCGACTTCTCCGGCAGCGGCTGCGTGGCAGGGCCCTGGGCGACGGCCCCCGTGGCGATGTCGAACTGGCTGCCGTGGCACGGGCAGACGATCTTCCCGCCCTCGACCTTGTCGACGAGGCAGCCCTGGTGGGTGCAGACGGCCGAGAAGGCCTTGTAGTCGCCCTCGGTGGGCTGGGTGACCACCGTCTTGATCCCCTCGAGGACGATGCCACCACCCACCGGCACGTCGGCCCGGGCGATCGCCTGTGACGCCGCACCCGCCGCGCTCGACGCGGCGCTGGACACCGCAGAGGCGGCCTGGCCGGCATCGGTCCCGCAGGCGCTCAGGCCCGCCGCGCCGACGGCGGCCGCACCGGCGACGCCAGCGGCGCGGAAGGTGTCCCGGCGGGTCCAGCAGGCGCAGGGCGCGGGGTGGTGCTGCGTGCTCATCGTCAGTCCTCCGTGGTCGGGTCGGGGTGCCGAGTATCGCCGTCGCTCCTGTGGACGGGGCCGCCTCGTGCGGACGCGTCCGTCGCGGACACGAGGTCCGACGTCCCGGATCGGTTCACTGTGGCCCCCGGCGCTCCCTCAGCCGGCCTTCCGGCGCCCGGACGACGACCCGCTGCGGCCGGCGGACCCCGACCGCGCGCGCTTGGCGGCCGTCGAGCCGGTGCCTCCCGAAGCGCCCCGGCGGGGGCGCGAGGTGTTGCCGGAAGTGGTGCGCGCCGTCTTCTCGAGGACCGGTCCGAGGAAGCGGCCGGTGTGGGAGTGGTCCATGGCGGCGACCTCCTCGGGTGTCCCCTCGCCGACCACGCGGCCCCCGCCGCTGCCACCCTCCGGGCCGAGGTCGACGATCCAGTCGGCACTCTTGACCACGTCGAGGTTGTGCTCGATGACGATGACCGTGTTGCCCTTGTCGACGAGCCCCTGGAGCACCCCGAGCAGCTTGCGGATGTCCTCGAAGTGCAGGCCCGTGGTGGGCTCGTCGAGCACGTAGACGGTTCGGCCCGTAGAGCGCTTCTGCAGCTCGGAGGCCAGCTTGACCCGCTGAGCCTCACCGCCGGAGAGCGTGGGCGCCGGCTGGCCGAGCCGGACGTACCCGAGGCCGACGTCGTTCAGCGTCCTCATGTGGCGGGCGATGGCCGGGACGGCGGAGAAGAAGTCGGCGGCCTCCTCGATCGGCATGTCGAGGACGTCGGCGATGGTCTTTCCCTTGAAGTGCACCTCGAGGGTCTCGCGGTTGTACCGCGCCCCGTGGCACACCTCGCACGGCACGTAGACGTCGGGGAGGAAGTTCATCTCGATCTTGATGGTGCCGTCACCGGAGCACGCGTCGCAGCGACCGCCCTTGACGTTGAAGGAGAAGCGCCCGGGCTGGTAGCCCCGGATCTTTGCCTCCTCCGTGGTGGCGAAGAGCTTGCGGACGTGGTCGAAGACACCGGTGTAGGTGGCGGGGTTGGACCGCGGCGTCCGGCCGATGGGGCTCTGGTCGACGTGGACGACCTTGTCGAGGTGCTCGAGACCGGTGACGGTCTTGTGCCGACCGGGGACGTGCCGGGCGCCGTTGAGCTTGTTGGCGAGGACGTTGTAGAGGATGTCGTTGACCAGCGTGGACTTGCCCGAGCCCGAGACGCCCGTGACGGCGATGAGGTTGCCGAGCGGGAACGAGACGCTGACCTTGTCGAGGTTGTGCTCCGCAGCACCGACCACGGTGAGCCGGCGGCCCTTCTCCTGCGGCCGGCGCACCTGCGGCACCGGGATCTCGCGGCGTCCGGAGAGGTACTTGCCGGTGATGGAGTCGGGGTGGGTGAGGAGGTCCTGGACCGTCCCGGAGTGGACCACCTGGCCGCCGTGCTCCCCCGCCCCGGGGCCGATGTCGACGACCCAGTCGGCGGTGGCGATGGTGTCCTCGTCGTGCTCGACGACGATGAGCGTGTTGCCGAGGTCGCGCAGCCGCGTGAGCGTCTCGATGAGGCGGTGGTTGTCGCGCTGGTGCAGACCGATGCTCGGCTCGTCCAGGACGTAGAGGACGCCCACGAGCCCGGACCCGATCTGCGTGGCCAGCCGGATGCGCTGGGCCTCACCGCCCGAGAGCGTCCCGGCCGGTCGGTCGAGGCTGAGGTAGTCGAGCCCGACGTCGAGGAGGAAGCCCAGCCGGGCGTCGATCTCCTTGATGACCCGGGCCGCGATCTGGCGCTCGCGCTCGGTGAAGTCGACGGTCTCGAAGAACCGCGCGGCGTCGGCGATGGCCAGCCGCGACACGTCGGCGATCGACTTGCCGCCGACGAGCACGGCAAGTGACTCGGGCTTGAGGCGGGCACCCCGGCACACCGGGCACGGCACCTCGCGCATGTAGCCCTCGTACCGCTCGCGGCTCCACTCGGAGTCGGTCTCGGAGTGCCGGCGCTTGACGAACGGGACGGCACCCTCGAACCCGGTGGAGTAGGAGCGCTCGCGCCCGAAACGGTTGCGGTAGCGGACGTGGACCTTGTGGTTGCGACCGTGCAGGAGGGCCTGCTTCGCGCGCTGGGGCAGCGCCCGCCACGGCTGGTCCATCGAGATGGAGAGCTCCTCGGCGAGGGCGCTCATCACCCGTTGGAAGTACTCGGACGCCCCGGAGCCGCTGGCCCACGGGGCGATGGCGCCCTCGGCGAGGCTGAGGTCCTCGTCGGGCACGATGAGCTCGGGGTCGACCTCGAGCTCGGTACCGATGCCGGTGCACTCGGGGCACGCACCGAAGGGGCTGTTGAACGAGAACGACCGGGGCTCGACCTCGTCCATCGACAGCGGGTGGTCGTTGGGACAGGCCATCCGCTCGGAGAAGCGCCGCTCCTTCTCGGGGTCGTCGTCGTCACGGTCGACGAAGTCGACGACGACCACACCACCCGCGAGGCCCAGGGCGGTCTCGACGGAGTCGGTGAGCCGGCGCTTGGCCGAGGAGTCGCCGCCCTTGGCCACGAGTCGGTCGACGATGACGTCGATGCTGTGCTTGACCTGCTTCTCGAGCTTCGGCGGGTCGGTGAGCAAGACGACCTCGCCGTCGACCCGGGCCCGGGAGAAGCCCTTGGACTGGAGCTCGGCGAACAGGTCGACGTACTCGCCCTTGCGGGAGCGCACGACGGGCGCGAGCAGCTGGAAACGGGTGCGGTCGGGCAGCTCGAGGAGCCGGTCGACGATCTGCTGCGGGCTCTGACGGGTGATCGGCTCGCCGCAGACCGGGCAGTGCGGGCGCCCGGCACGGGCGAAGAGCAGGCGCAGGTAGTCGTAGACCTCGGTGATGGTGCCCACCGTGGAGCGCGGGTTGCGGTTGGTCGACTTCTGGTCGATGGAGACCGCCGGCGAGAGCCCCTCGATGAAGTCGACGTCGGGCTTGTCCATCTGCCCGAGGAACTGCCGGGCGTACGCGGAGAGGGACTCGACGTAGCGCCGCTGCCCCTCGGCGAAGATGGTGTCGAAGGCGAGCGAGGACTTCCCGGAGCCGGAGAGGCCGGTGAAGACGACGAGGGCGTCGCGCGGAAGCTCGACGCCGACGTCCTTGAGGTTGTGCTCGCGGGCACCGCGGACGACGAGGTGGTCATGACTCACGCCCGCCATGCTAAGTGGGGCGACCGACACCCAAGGAATCCCCTGCCAGGCGGGCTAGGTTGGGCGGTGATGAGCACGCCGATCGCCGAGTACGCCCTCCTGGGGGACACCGAGCGCGCCGCCCTCGTGAGCCGGGCCGGATCCGTGGACTGGCTCTGCCTGCCCCGCTTCGACTCCCCGTCCTGCTTCGCCGCCCTGCTCGGCACGCCCGAGCACGGCCGCTGGCTCCTCGGACCCGTCGATGAGGCGAGGTCGACCCGGTCCTACCGGGGCGACAGCTTCGTGCTGGACACGGTGCACGAGACGGTCTCGGGGCGGGTCCGGGTCACCGACTTCATGCCGTTCGGCGACGGACGCTCGGACCTCCTGCGCGTTGTCGAGGGCCTCGAGGGCGAGGTCGAGATCGAGCACGAGTGGGTGGTCCGGACCGGGTACGGGAAGGTCATGCCCTGGGTCTCCCGGGTCACGGACCCCGACGGCCGGGAGGCGGTCCGGGCGATCGCGGGCCCCGACATGTTCGTGCTCAGGGGATCGCGGCTGCCGCACCCCGAGGACGACCGGCACCGCGACCGCTTCGCCGTGCGCGAGGGCGAGCGCCTGGAGTTCTCCACCACCTGGGTGCCCTCGTGGTCGGACCTCCCGCGCGGGCTCGACTACGAGGAGCGGATGGAGCACACCATCGCCGCGTTCTCGGACTGGGCCTCCCGCCACCACCACCACGGCCCGTACCGCGACGTCGTCACGCGCTCGCTGCTCGTCCTGCGGCTGCTCACCGACGAGCTGCGGGGCGGCATCGTCGCCGCCCCGACGACCAGCCTCCCCGAGGACGTCGGCGGCAGCCGCAACTGGGACTACCGGTACTGCTGGCTGCGCGACGCCTCGCTGACGCTCGAGGCGCTGCTCCAGGGCGGGTACGTCGAGGAGACCCGGCTGTGGCGGGACTGGCTGGTCCGCGCGGTCGCCGGCGACCCGGCGGACCTGCAGATCATGTACGCCGTGGACGGTGGCCGGGAGCTCCCGGAGCGCGAGCTCGACCACCTGCCGGGGTGGGAGGGCTCCGCCCCGGTCCGCGTGGGGAACGGGGCGGTCGACCAGCGACAGAGCGACGTCCTGGGCGAGGTGATGATCGCCCTCGACCGGGCCCGGCGGCTGGGCCTCGTGGAGTCGCACGAGTCGTGGGAGGTGCAGCGGGCCCTCGTCGACGGGCTCGCCGACAACTGGAAGGTCGAGGACAACGGGATCTGGGAGATCCGCGGTCCGACCCGGCACTTCACCCACTCCCGCGTGATGGTCTGGGCCGCGTTCGACCGCGCCGTGCGGGCCGTCGAGGAGGACGGGCTGCCGGGCGACGCCGACCGGTGGCGCACGCTGCGCGACAAGGTGCACCGGGAGGTGCTGCGTCGGGGCTTCGACAAGGACCGCGGGACGTTCGTCCAGCACTACGACACCACCGACGTCGACGCCGCGCTGCTCCTCATCCCGACCGTCGGCTTCCTCCCGTACGACGACGAGCGGGTCCTCGGCACCATCCGGGCCGTCGAGGAGGACCTGCTGCGCGACGGCTTCGTGCTGCGCTACCGCACCGACACCGGCGTCGATGGGCTCTCCGGGGAGGAGAACCCTTTCCTCGCGTGCTCGTGGTGGCTCGTCGAGGCCTATGCCCGCTGTGACCGGCTCGACGAGGCACGAGGCCTCATGGACCGCCTGCTCGGTGTCCTCAACGACGTCGGGCTGGTCTCAGAGGAGTACGACCCGAAGACCGGGCAGCTCGTCGGCAACTTCCCCCAGGCGTTCTCGCACCTGGCCCTCGTCGGCGCCGCACAAGCCCTGACGGAGGGCGGCGACTCCAGAGCCCGCCGGGGGTAGCGTCACCCGCGTGGACGACCGACCCGACCTGCTGGATGCCCTCGACCGTGAGACCGCCCGGCTCGAGCACACCATCGGGCGCCTCGCCGGCGTGCACGGCCCCAGCCTCTGCGAGGGGTGGACGCGCGGCCACGTGCTCAGCCACCTGGCCCGCAACGCCGAGGGCATCGCGGCCCTCGTCCGGGCCGCCGTCGACGGCAGCGGCGAGACGATGTACTCCTCCGCGCAGGCCCGCGACGCCGACATCGACGAGGGCGCCACTCGTGACCTCGACGTCCAGGCGCGCGACGTGCACGACACCGCCGAGGCGGTCGGCGCCGCGCTGCGCCGGCTGCGCCCCGAGCACGGCGATACCCGGCTCGAGCGGGTCCCGGGCGTCCGGTTCATCCCCGCTCGGCACCTGCCGTTCATGCGCCTGAGGGAGGTCGTGTACCACCATGTCGACCTCGACGCCGGCGTCGGGTTCGCCGACGTCCCGGCCGACCTCGTCGCCCTGTTCCTCGAGGACGAGGTGACGCGGCTGCGGCGCTGCGACCCCGTGCCCGACCTGACCCTCACGACGACCGAGGGCGAGGAGTGGACCGTGGGGCTGGGCACCACCCGCGTCACCGGCGACCGGGCCGGGGTCCTCGCCTGGCTCGCGCGCGGGCTCACCCGGGGTGTCCGCGGCGAGCCGCTCCCCCACCTCCCGGGAGGACGCTGAGCATGACCTACACCGGCCACGTCGAGACTGCGGGCCCCACGGACGTGCGAGAGCTGGGCTCCGCGACCATCCGCAAGATGGCCGTCTCGCCGCAGCACAACAACGTGTACCTCATGACCTGCCACGCCACCGGGCAGCAGCTCCTCGTGGACGCTGCCGACGACCCCGAGCGGTGCCTGCAGCTGGTCGACGAGGGCACCGGGCGGCTGGACCACCTCGTCACCACCCACCAGCACTGGGACCACGTCCGGGCCCTGGAGGCGGTTGCGAAGGCCACGGCCGCGCGCACCTACGCCGGCGCCGACGACGCCCCCCACCTGCCGGTGGCACCCGAGGTCGAGCTGCACCAGGGCGACACGGTCACCGTCGGCGAGCTGGTGCTCGATGTCGTGCACCTGCGCGGGCACACACCCGGGTCCGTCGCCCTGGCCTGGCACGACCCGGAGGGCGTGACGCACCTGTTCACGGGGGACTCGCTCTTCCCCGGCGGGGTCGGCAACACCAGGAACCCGGGGCAGAGCTTCGACTCGCTCATCGCCGACGTCACCGACCGGGTCTTCGCGGTCTACGACGACGACACGTGGTTCTACCCGGGCCACGGCGACGACTCCACCCTCGGCGTCGAGCGCCCCCACCTGGCCGAGTGGCGCGACCGCGGCTGGTGATCGCTGACGGCCCTCGTTGCCCGACAGGGCGCCGTCCCCCCTTTCTCGCCCGATGCCACGAACCCCGGGGTCGCCCCGGAACCCTTGTGGTGCGACCCGCGGGGTTCCGGGGCGATGCTGCTCCCGCGCGGGCGCGCTCGTCCCCGGGCTCGTGGACACGACATCGGGTCACGCCGTGCACGGGGAGCCCGACGCCCGGTTCCCCCACGACCTCAGGTGACCCGCGTGCGGCGCTCCAGCTCGGTCGTCAGTGCAGCGTGCGTGGCGACCAGCCGCTCCGGCGCGGCGTACCGCCGAACCCACTCCAGTCCCCGCCCCTGGATCGCCGCGTGCTGCCCCGGGTCCTTCGCGAGCCGGTCGATGCACGCGTCGACGGTGCCGGACCCCGGGTAGGCGGCCGCCGCCCCCAGGTGGGGCCGCAGCGCGTCCTCGGCGATGACGACGGTGCCGTTCGCCCACGCCTCCACGACCTGCCGGGTCAGGTGCGGGGTCGGCATCGGCGGCAGGACGAGGTAGTCGGCCCCCTCGAGCAGCTCCGACCAGCCGCCCTCGGACGAGCCGACGCGGCGCACCTCCCGGCCGCCGATCGTGCTCCGTCCGTTGCCGAGGCACCAGACGGCGGTGTCGGCCTCGTGCGGCACCCGGGTACGCTCCCACCTCCGCCGGGCCCGCCGGTCGACGTCGCGGGGCGGCACCAGCCCGACGACCGGCGGGCTGGAGGCCGGTCGTGGCGCGCCGGCGCGGTCGGGCAGTACGAGCCAGCGGGCCGGGGAGAGCAGCGACGCCGCCGGCACCGACCGGCGTAGCTCGAGCGCCACCGCCTCGCCGGCGGGAAGCCAGTGCACCGAGCCGGCGGATGCCCGCGACGCGCGCTCCGCGACCGTCGCCGCGTCGTAGTCGCCGGCCCGGTCGGCGACGACGACGAGATGGTCGGCGTGCACGTCGGCCAGCCTCCCGACCGGCATGGTGAGGACCGCAGCGGGGTCGTGGACGAGGGCCAGCGGCACGCGAACGCGCTCCCCGGGGAGCACCCAGCGGGCCTCGCCGGACCGGAACCGGTCCGCCAGCGCGTCACCGGGCACCTCGGGCTGTCGCGTCGTGTCGGCAGGACCGGTGAACTCGACGACGGCCACTCGCAGGCCGGCCTCGCACAGGGCGTCCACCATCGGGTCGAGCCCGGCGGGAGCGGTGGCGGCGGGGTTGGCGAGGAGCGCCACGTCTGCGGACCCGGCGTCGTCCGAGGCGGAGCCGGAGGCGATGTATGCAGGAGCCGGGAACGGCGCCCGCGCCGGCGGGTGCAGTGTCGGGCTCTCCCGACCGCCCTCGATGGCGCGGTGCCACGCACCGGCGGTTGTGGCGTACGCCTGACGGGCGGCGTGCCGCCGGAGGAAGCCCATGTCGCCGCGTGACAACGACCCCGGTGTCAGCTGGCAGACGGCGAGCGGTTCGGGGAGGGTGACCACCGCATCGTCACCGAAGACGGCCCCGACCCGGCCCAGGAACTCCCGGTCGCCCGACCTGCGCACCGTGTCGAAGGCGCCCAGGTGCTCGACCACGGGATCCCGGAGCACGAGGAGGGAGGACAGGTTGAGGGCGACCTTGCGCAGACCGAGCGCTGCGACGAGCAGGGACTCTGTGGCCCGCAGGGTGTGGCCCACCGTGGCCACGGCGCCGGGCCGGCGGTCCAGCGCGGCGAGCTCGCGTTCGAGGCGCTGGGGATGCGACCAGTCATCGCTGTCCTGGAACGTGAGATGGCGTCCGCTCGCCTCTGCCAGACCGAGGTTGCGGGCGCCGTAGGCGCCGCCGTTCCGCGGTGACCGGAGCAGCCGGACCCGAGTGTCGAGGCCGGCGGCCTCCTCGAGCAGGTCATGTCCCCTGGTCGACGCGTCGTCGCACAGGAGCACCTCGATGTTCGACCAGCTCTGCGCCAGCACGGAGCGCACCGACGTCAGCAGGCTGGGCCCGGGGTTGTACACCGGCATGACGACCGAGACCAGATCACCGTCGATGGCCGCGACCGGTTCGGTGGTCATCCGGTCGAAGGGAGCCGGAGCGGGCCGGTCGAGCCGCAGCGGGACCAGGCCGTGGCGGGCGAACGGGCGGCTGAGGGACTCCAGCCATCGCGTCGTACTCCCCGTGCCGGTGCGGACGGGGTTGAGCAGGTCGGTGGAGACCGCCCACCACTCGTCGGGCTCGATGTCTGCCTCGGCCGGGCCGGAGCCCGCGGCGTCAAGCCGGCCGGTGCGCAGGAGCACCTGGAGCCAGAGGGCATGGACCTTCGGGCCGACCCGCGGCTGCGTGGCCATCGCGTGCCCGAGGATGTCGGCGACGTCGTCGAGGTCCGCGCGGTCACCCAGCTCGGCGGCGAACACGTAGCCGAACCACGCCAGGTCACGGGCATCGGTGCCGTCGAGGTCGCCGGACCGCGACCGGGCGACCAGGCCCGCGGCGTCCGACCGACCGCCGCTGGCCCGAAGGGCGAGCAGGTCGAGCCATGCCCCGTCCGGGTACCGCGTCGCGAACCGGCCGATGGTCGCGAGCACCGCGTCGGCGGGGAGGCGTGGGAGCACGCCGGCGGAGGGCGCCGCAGCCGCGTCCTGTCCCGTCACGGGGGACGGGGCTTCGGGAGATGACGACATGGGTCCTTCCGTCGGGCGCGACCGGAGCGCCACGGTACAGCGCCGACCGCGCCGGTGCACCCGTCCGAGCCCCCGGTGGGGCGGTACCCCTCCGTGGCCTCCGGTTGATCAACCACCCCACCACCGGCGATGCTCGCACCGTGACCCCGCCGCGCCCGCTCGACCGCCTCGTGGCGCGGTACCTGCCGCCCCCGACCCCGGAGTGTCCGGTCTACGCCGAGGACACCGAGTGGACCCCCTTCGTCGACGGCATCTCGTACTTCGCCGAGCTCGACCGGCTGCTCTCGAGGGTCGGACCGGGCGACGCGGTGCTCATCGCGGGCCTCCAGGTCGCGCCGGACCTCGACCTCCACGGGCGCCGGGAGGGCGACGAGGGTTTCCGGCCGGTGGCGGACCAGCTGGCGGAGAAGGCCCACGACGGCGCCGACGTGCGGGTGCTCCTGTCGGGCGGGGTGTTCTCCGGGGGCGTCAGCTGGCTGCCGGTCGGCCCGTTCCGGGCCAACGTCGAGGCGGCCCGCAGGATGCGCGGCTGGGTGCCGTCGACCCGCGACACCGGACGACCCCCGCTGCGTGACCGCGTGCTGCTCGACTGGTCGGGGGCGCTCATCGGCTCCAACCACCAGAAGATCGTCCTCGTCCGCCTGGGTGACGAGGTCACCGCCTTCGTCGGTGGCCTGGACCTCGCCCTCGACCGCTTCGACGAGGGCCCCCACGACCGGATGCGGCTCGGCACCGAGCGCTGGGGGTGGCACGACGCCGCGGTGCGGTTGCGCGGCCCCGGGGCCGACCGCGTGTGGGAGGTCTACCGCTACCGGTGGGGGGTCGCGGCCGCGCTCCCGCGCCGGTACTGGATGCTCTCGATGGGCGGGATGGGCGTGCTCAACCCCCCGCTCCGGCCGTTGACCCTGCCCGCGGCCCCACCGCAGCCGCCCCGGCAGGCGGGGGACACCGCGGTCAGCGTCGTCCGGTCGTTCAACCCGTGGGCGGTCGACAGCATCCGGCTCCTCCGGCGTGTGCGCCGCCCGGGGGTGCCCGCCGGCGGGGTGCACGAGGTGTTCCACACCCTCGCCTCGGCCATCGACGGCGCACAGCGGTACGTGTACGTCGAGGACCAGTACCTCAAGGAGATGCCCGGGGGCGGCTGGCGGCACACCCTCTACGGGCCGTTGCGCCGCGCCGCGCGCCGGGGGGTGCGGATCGTCCTCGTGGGCTCCGGCAAGCGGGACCCCGCCGACGGCGGCCGGGCCGACCTGCCCCTCGAGCTGACGCGGGACCTGCGGTGGCGCGTCGTCGACCGACTGGCCCCTGACGTCCGCCGCAACGTCGTCATGTACCGGGTCCGCGACCTCACCGTGCACACCAAGGTAGTCCTGGTCGACGACGCCTTCGCCTCCATCGGCTCGGCCAACTTCTTCGGCCGCTCGATGGTGGGCACCGACACCGAGCTGTCCAGCGCGCTCGTCACCACCGGGTCGGCCGTCCGTGACCTGCGGGTGTCCCTGTGGGCCGAGCACCTGCGCACCCCGGTCACCGAGGAGCTCCGACCGCACCTCGAGGACCTCGACACCGCCCTCGGCATCTGGCGACGGGCATGGCTCCCCCCGGGTGCCGACCCCGACACCTGGCGGCGAGACGGGTCGCCGCGGGGGTTCCACCCGACCGAGCGGGTGCTCGCGCCCGTCCGCTACTCGAAGAGGACCTGATGACCGCTCGTTCCGCCGCGTTCTTCGACCTCGACCGGACCCTGCGGGCGAGCGTGTCCATGGCACTGCTCGGCCGCGGCGCCGGCACCTCCGGCCGGGGCCACAACCTCCTCGCCCTGGCGGGCGGGCACGCCACCCGGCCGGTCCGTCGCTGGGCGGGGGTGGGTGAGCCCGACCTCCCCCAGGGCATCGTCCTCGAGCTCCTCACGGGGCGTGACCGCGACGAGGTGAGGGAGTGGGCGCGCACCATCGCGACCACCGAGATCCTCCCGCGCCTGAACCCCCAGGTGGAGCAGGCCATTGCGCGCTGGTCCGGCCCGAACACGTCGAGCGTGCTCGTCACCGTCGCCCCCCGCGAGCTCGCGACGGCCGTGGCCGAGACGATCGACGTCGACTTCGTGCTCGCGACCGAGGCGGAGGTGGGACCCGACGGCCGCTACACCGGGCGGGCGGCGGGTCGGCCGCTCGTCGGCCCGGCCAAGCTCGCGGCGGTCGAGGACCTGGCCGTGCGCGAGGGGATCGACCTGGCCGCGAGCCACGTCTTCGCCGACCGGGCGGGCTCGCTCGAGCTGCTCGAGGCGGTGGGCTTCCCCCACGTCGTCAACCCGGACGCCGCCCTCCGAGAGCGGGCCGAGGCCTCCGGATGGCCCATCCACGAGATCCCGCCGGTGCACTGGCTGTGGGCCGTGGAGCTGCCCGGGCTCTCACAGGTCGTCGCCGCCGCGGTGGGCGTGGTGGTGGGCTGGAGCCTGCACGCACGCCGCACCCGCCGGGGCTGACGGCGCACCGGGGCGGGGCCGCCGGCGCCACCACGCGGCGACCGGTGGTCGCTGGCTAGCCTGAGCCGGTGACGAGTGCCGCCGAGAGGGTCCCCGCCCCGGTGCTCGTCCTCACCGGGATCATCTCGGTGCAGTTCGGCGGGGCGCTCGCCCAGACCCTCGTGCCGGTCATCGGAGCCGGCGGAGCGGTGACGATGCGCCTCCTGTTCGCCACCGTCCTGCTGCTCGTCGTGGCGCGTCCCCGGTGGCGGGGCCACGGGCGACGGGCGTGGCTGACCGTCGGGGCCTTCGGTATCTCCCTCGGGATGATGAACTTCGCCTTCTACGGGTCGCTGGCGCACCTGCCCATCGGCGTGGCCGTGACCATCGAGTTCATCGGGCCGCTCACCCTCGCGGCCGCCCTGTCCCGACGGATGGTCGACGGGGTCGCGGTGCTCGCGGCGGCCCTCGGCGTGGTCCTCATCTCCGAGGCGCTCAGCACCCCCGTCGCCGAGCTCGAGTGGCTCGGCATCGGACTCGCCCTGGCAGCCGGTGGCTTCTGGGCCGCGTACATCGTCCTGTCCGGACGCACGGGAGCCCTCTTTCCGCGGTTGGAGGGCCTCGCGCTGGCCATGGTCGTCGCCACCGTCGTCACCCTCCCCTTCGGCATCGGGAGCGTCCCCGGCTGGACGACGCCGACGTTGGTCAAGGGGCTCGGCATCGCCGTCCTCTCGTCGGTGCTCCCCTACTCGCTCGAGCTGCTCGCGCTGCGGCGGCTCTCCGCCCGGGTGTTCGGCATCCTGCTCAGCCTCGAGCCCGCAGCGGCAGCCCTCGCCGGCCTGCTCGTCCTCGGCCAGCGGCTCGACTTGGGGCAGCTGGTCGGCATGGGGTTGGTCGTGGCCGCGTCGGCGCTGGTGCTCGGGATGGGGGCTCGCAAGGACCCCGCCGAGGGCGCCGCCACCTGAGAGCGCCCAGCGGGGTCATGGCGTGTCGTCGTGGGTCCGGCGGGGCCCGGCCCCGTCGCCGACCTCCTCCGGGTGGCGACGGGTGCGCCACAGGCTGGCCACCGTGGTGACCCCCAGGATGACCACGATGGCCACGAGGGAGAGCCAGATCGGGATCTCGGGCACGGCCACCGGCTCCCCGCCGTTGACGAACGGCAGCTCGTTCTCGTGGAGGGCGTGGAGCAGCAGCTTCACGCCGATGAAGGCGAGCAGCACGGCGAGCCCGATGCTCAGGTAGACGAGCTTCTTCAGCAGGCCGCCGATGAGGAAGTACAGCTGCCGCAGCCCCATGAGCGCGAAGAGGTTGGCGACGAGCACGATGTACGGCTCGTTCGTGAGCCCGTAGATCGCCGGGATGGAGTCGAGCGCGAAGAGCAGGTCCGTGGTGCCGAGCGCGATGATCACGAAGAACAACGGGGTGGCTAGCCGCTTGCCGCCGCGGACGGTGAACAGCCGGGTGTCGTCGTACTCCTGGGTGGCGGGGAACCGTCGCTCCATGAGGCGCATGAACCGGCTTTCCTCGTACTCGTCGTCGGCGCTCTCGCCCTCGCGGGCCAGCCGGACGGCGGTGTAGATGAGGAAGGCACCGAAGATGTAGAAGATCCAGCTGAAGCTGTTGATGGCGGCCGCACCCACGGCGATGAAGAGGCCGCGGAGCACGATGGCGATGACGATCCCCACCATGAGCGCGAACTGCTGCAGCCGCTCGGGCACGGCGAACTTGGCCATGATGAGGATGAAGATGAAGAGGTTGTCGACCGACAGCGAGTACTCGGTGAGCCAGCCCGCGAAGAACTCGCCGGCCGGTTGCGGCCCGGCCCACCACCACATCGCGAGCCCGAAGAGGACGGCCGCCCCGACGTATCCGCTCAGGGCCAGGGTCAGCTCGCGCGTGGAGGGCCGGTGCGGGCGGTGCCTGATGGCGACGACGTCGAAGGTCAGCACGGCGGCCGCGACGCCGATGGTCGCCCACCACACCCACGGCGAGAGGTCGAGGCCCGCCGACGAGTCGGTGGCGAGGGCAGCGAGCACCGCGCGAGTCTACCGACGGGTGGGCACCCCCTCCGGCCGTGGTCCCGGCGGTCCTAGGCTGGTCGCATGGCGAGCATGCTCGACGACCTCTCCCTGTTGACGTCGCTGCACCGGCAGGTGGTCGAGGAGGCCGGACGGGGCGACCTGCTCGAGATCACCGACGAGCTCGAGGGCCGGTGCCGGGGCCGTCGGGAGGGCACCCCCGACGAGCTGGTGGCGGGCCTGGACGCCGACACGACCGCCCGCATCGCCCGGCTGCTCACCGTGCACCTGCACCTGACGAACCTGGCCGACGAGCGGCACCGCGCCCGCTCGCTGCGCCGCGAGGACGGCGAGTTCAGCGGGGGTGAGGAGACCGGGGACATCGGTCCGGCCGTGGCCGAGGCCGGGCGCGACGCCCGTTCCCGCCTGGCCGACATGCGCATCCACCCGGTGCTGACGGCCCACCCCACCGAGGCCCGGCGGCGCGCGGTGGCGTCGGCCCTGCGCCGCATCGCCGACCAGCTCGACGCCTACGACGACGACGACTCCGGACCCGCCGAGCGGGCCCGGGCCCGACGACGGATGCTCGAGGACATCGACATCCTCCAGCGCACCTCGACCCTGCGGATCACCCGGCCCACCCCGGCCGACGAGGTCAAGACGGTCCTGACCGTGTTCCAGCAGTCGCTCATCCACGCGGTGCCCCGCTTCCAGCGGGCCGTCGAGGCCGCCCTCGGTGACGACCTCCACCCCGACCAGGAGCCGCTGGCCCCGATCGTGCGGTTCGGCTCCTGGGTCGGCGGTGACCGCGACGGCAACCCGTTCGTCACCGCCGAGGTCACCCGGGAGACGGTCCGGGTGCACGCCGACCAGGCGCTGAGCATCCTCCACGACGCCGTCGACCGCGTGGCCCGGATGATCACCGCCGACGAGGAGTCGACCCCGCCCTCCGCCGACCTCCGAGACGCCCTGGCCAACGACGCCGCTGCCCAGCCGCAGGTGTGCGCCGAGATCATGAAGGACTCCCCGAACGAGCCGCACCGCCAGAAGCTGCTGGTCGTGGCGGCCCGGCTGGCGGCCACCCGGCGGGAGCAGGCCGGGATGGCGTACGCCGGCCCCGACGAGGCCCTCGCCGACCTGCGCCTCGTCCAGGACTCGCTCGTCGCCGCCGGTGACGCCCGGACCGCCCACGGCGAGCTCCAGGACGTCGTCTGGATGCTCGAGACCTTCGGCTTCCACCTCGCCGAGCTCGAGGTCCGCCAGCACAGCCGTGTGCACTCCGCGGCACTCGCCGAGCTGCTCGCCCTCCTCCCGGAGGCGGACCGCCCCGATGACCCGGCATCGGCCGCGGGCGACGCCTACGTGCTCGACCGGCTGGCGGTCGAGGGCTGGCCTCAGCTTGAGGGGACGCCGGGTGAGAGCGCCCGCGAGGTGCTCGACACCCTGCGGGTCATGGCCTGGCTGCAACAGCGGTGGGGGCGGCGAGCGTGCGGCCGGTACATCGTCTCCTTCTCGCAGAGCGCCGCCGACCTCGTCGCCGTGCGGGCACTGGCCCGGCTCGCCGTCGGCGACCGGCCGCTGGCGCTCGACGTGGTGCCCCTCTTCGAGACCGGCGCCGACCTCGACGCCTCGCGCGACACCCTCGAGGAGTGGCTGACGCTGCGCTCCACCTCGAGGTGGCTCGACGCCGTGCAGCGCCGGGTCGAGGTCATGCTCGGCTACTCGGACTCCGCGAAGGACGTTGGGCCGACATCGGCGACCCTCGCCCTGAACCGGGCCCAGTCGGGGCTGGTCGAGTGGGGCCGCCGCCACGCCGTCGAGCTCACCCTCTTCCACGGCCGGGGCGGGTCGCTGGGCCGCGGCGGCGGTCCTCTGCACAGAGCCATCGCGGCCCAACCCTCCGGGTCGGTGGACGGCCGCTTCAAGGTCACCGAGCAGGGCGAGGTGATCTTCGCCCGTTACGCCGACGTCCGGATCGCCGAGAAGCACCTCGAGCGCGTGGCGTCCGCGGTGCTCCTCACGGACTCCCCCACACACGCGGCGGGGCGTGACGCCGCCCTGGAGCGCTACCGCGGCCTCGGGGAGACCATCGACGAGGCGAGCCGGACCGCCTTCCGCGACCTCGTCGAGCAGCCGGGATTCGCCGACTTCTTCGCGATGTCGAGCCCACTGGACCTGCTGGCCGACCTGCGCCTCGGGTCACGGCCCTCGCGGCGCAGCGGGGCCGAGTCGGGGCGCAGCCTCGACGACCTCCGCGCCATCCCGTGGGTGTTCGCCTGGTCGATGACCAGGGTCAACCTGCCGGGCTGGTACGGGCTCGGCAGCGGCCTCGCCGCCCTCGGCGACCTCGAGGAGGCCCGCCGCGCCTACCGGGAGTGGCCGGTGTTCGGCAGCCTGGTCGACGTCGCGGAGATGAGCCTGGCCAAGTCCGACGACGACCTCGCCGAGCGGTTCCTCGCGCTGGGCGGCCGACCCGAGCTCGCCGAGCGGGTCCTGGAGGAGCAGCGGCTCACGCGCCGGCTCGTCCTC
The DNA here is from genome assembly GCA_963726295.1 of uncultured Actinomycetota bacterium. Classification (GTDB taxonomy): domain Bacteria; phylum Actinomycetota; class Actinomycetes; order Actinomycetales; family Dermatophilaceae; genus DASSQJ01. Next base: position 262,434 of record CAVSBW010000012.1, on the reverse strand, counting down.
GAGCTGCTCGACCAGGACGAGATGCTCGTGAACAAGCCGCACCTGCACACCGCGGTGGGGCTGCGTCGGCCGTTCGTGACGATGCTCAGCCACCTCCTCCTCCGCGGGCTCACGGAGAGCCGGGCCACGGAGGACGGCGCGGCGCAGTGGCACCGCCCGCTCCTCCTCACCATCAACGGGATGGCCGCCGGACTCCAGAACACCGGCTGACCCTGCGCGCGGTTCCCGACCCACGGCGGCGGCCGTTCAGCCGGCACGCCCGCCGACGTCGACCGCGCTCCGCGTGGCTTCGTCAGTCCACCGCCGGACGGCGGGACCTGGGCAGCTTCGCCACGACGAGGTCGTACGAGGTGTCGACGGCCTCGATCAGCACGTCCTCGGCGATGGACCCGCCGATGGTCAGCGTGTTCCAGCCGTTCCGCCCGATGTACGGCATCACCCGGGCATCGTCGGGGTACTCGTCGAGCCACTCGTCCGCCTCGACCCGGGTGCCGCACTTGACCCCGAGGCTGCTCTCGCCGAGGAAGGCGAAGATCTTGTCGGCGACCTTCGCGACGTGGTCGCCCTCCCACGGCTGGTCGGCCCAGGCGCCGGGCTTGGCGAGGGCGTGGGCGGCCACCCGGCCGGCGGACGGGCCGGACCGCTCGCTCACCGGGTCGCCTCGCTCATCTGCCGCAGCTCCTTCTTCAGGTCCCCGATCTCGTCACGCAGCCGTGCGGCGAGCTCGAAGTGGAGCTCGCCGGCGGCCTGGTGCATCTGGGTCGTGAGCTCCTGGATGAGGTTGGCCAGCTCGCTGGCCGGCACCGACTCGGTCCGCCGGGCCCCGAGGGCGACGTCTGCCGCGGCCGCGCCGCGACCACCGCGCCCGCCGTCCGACTTGCCCCGTGACCGGGCCCGGCCGGAACCCAGCAGCTCCTCGGTGTCGGCGTCCTCGCGCTGGAGCATGTCGGTGATGTCGGCGATCCGCTTGCGCAGCGGCTGCGGGTCGATGCCGTGCTCGCGGTTGTAGGCCAGCTGCTTGTCGCGGCGGCGCTGGGTCTCCTCGACCGCCTCGGCCATCGACGGCGTGACCTGGTCGGCATACATGTGCACCTGGCCGGAGACGTTACGGGCCGCGCGGCCGATCGTCTGGATGAGCGAGCGGGCGCTGCGCAGGAACCCCTCCTTGTCGGCGTCGAGGATCGACACGAGCGACACCTCGGGCAGGTCGAGCCCCTCGCGCAGGAGGTTGATGCCCACGAGGACGTCGTACTCGCCCAGCCGCAGCTCGCGGAGCAGCTCGACCCGCCGGAGCGTGTCGATGTCCGAGTGGAGGTAGCGGACCCGCACGCCCTTGTCGAGCAGGTAGTCGGTGAGGTCCTCGGCCATCTTCTTCGTCAGGGTGGTGACGAGCACGCGTTCGTTGCGCTGGGCGCGCACCCCGACCTCGTGGAGGAGGTCGTCGATCTGCCCCTTGGTCGGCTTGAGCACCACCTCGGGGTCGATGAGCCCGGTGGGTCGGATGATCTGCTCGACGACTCCGTCGGCCTTTGCGAGCTCGTAGGGCCCCGGGGTGGCCGACAGGTAGACGGTCTGGCCGATCCGCTCGAGGAACTCCTCCCACTTCAGCGGCCGGTTGTCCATGGCCGACGGCAGCCGGAACCCGTGCTCGACGAGGGTGCGCTTGCGCGACATGTCACCCTCGTACATGGCCCCGATCTGCGGCACCGTCACGTGCGACTCGTCGATGACGAGGAGGAAGTCCTCGGGGAAGTAGTCGATCAGGCAGTTCGGGGCGGACCCCGGCAGCCGGCCGTCGATGTGCATCGAGTAGTTCTCGATGCCCGAGCAGGAGCCGATCTGCCGCATCATCTCGATGTCGTACGTCGTGCGCATCCGCAGCCGTTGGGCCTCGAGCAGCTTGTTCTGGCGCTCGAACGTGGCCAGCTGCTCCTCGAGCTCCTTCTCGATGCCGGCGATGGCCCGCTCCATGCGCGCCGGGCCGGCGACGTAGTGCGAGGCGGGGAAGACGTACATCTCCTCCTCCTCGCGCACGACCTCGCCGGTGACCGGGTGGAGGGTGTAAAGCCGTTCCACCTCGTCACCGAAGAACTCGATGCGGACCGCCAGCTCCTCGTAGACCGGGATGATCTCGACGGTGTCGCCGCGCACGCGGAACGTGCCGCGCGTGAAGGCCAGGTCGTTGCGGGTGTACTGCATGTGGACGAACCGGCGCAACAGGTCGTCGCGGTCGACCTGGTCGCCGACGCGCAGCGGCACCATCCTGTCGACGTACTCCTGCGGCGTGCCCAGGCCGTAGATGCACGAGACAGAGGCGACGACGACGACGTCGCGGCGGGTGAGCAGGCTGTTCGTGGCGCTGTGGCGCAGCCGCTCGACCTCGTCGTTGATCGAGGAGTCCTTCTCGATGTAGGTGTCCGTCTGGGGGACGTACGCCTCGGGCTGGTAGTAGTCGTAGTAGCTGACGAAGTACTCGACGGCGTTGTTGGGCAACAGCTCGCGGAACTCGTTCGCCAGCTGCGCCGCGAGGGTCTTGTTGGGGGCCATCACGAGCGTGGGTCGCTGGACCTGCTCGACCAGCCACGCCGTGGTGGCCGACTTGCCGGTGCCGGTGGCGCCGAGGAGGACGACGTCCTGCTCGCCCGCCCCCACCCGGCGCGCCAGCTCGGCGATGGCCCGCGGCTGGTCGCCGGCGGGCTGGAACTCGGAGACGACCTCGATCGGGGCGACACGGCGCTTGAGGTCGGTGGTCGGACGCATGCCCCTACGGTATGTCCGTCCGCCGACAGACGACCCGTCCGGGGCGCCCCCGGGCCGCAGAGATGGCTCGCACCGGTCTGGTGGACGCCGCCCCCGGGTGCCACCATCGGGCATGACGGCCACGACCCCGCGCCCCGGACCCGGGCGGTTCCCGCCGGTGCCGGCCCCGCTGCCCGAGCGCTCGCTCGACCCCGAGGACTGGGGCGACTACCGACGCCTCGCCCACCGCGTCGTCGACGACCTCGTCGACCACCTCGAGGGCCGCCGTGACGAACCGGTCTGGCAGCCGATGCCCGACGCGGTGCGCGACTCGTTCACCGGCCCGCTCCCGCGCGCGGGCGTCGGCGCCGAGGCGGCCTACGAGGAGGTCCTCGAGCGGGTCGTCCCGTACACGATGGGCAACGACCACGCCCGCTTCTGGGGCTGGTACATGGGGGCCGGCAACCCGGTCGGCAACCTCGCCGACCTCGTCGCGAGCGTCCTCAACCCCAACATGGGCGGTGGTGACCACGCGCCCATCGACCTCGAGCGGCAGGTGGTGCGGTGGTGCGCGGAGGCGGTCGGCTACCGCACCGGCGCCAGCGGGCTGCTGGTCAGCGGCGCCTCCGAGGCGAACCTCGTGGCCCTCGCCGTCGCCCGGTCGGCCGTGCTGGGTCCCCGTGTCCGCACCGACGGGCTCAGAACGCTCGGCCCGGTGGCGGTCTACGCCTCCGAGGAGGTCCACAGCTGCCACCGCAAGTCCTGCGAGCTGCTCGGCTTCGGGGAGGTCGCGCTCCGGCTGGTCCCGATCCGCGACGACCTCTCCCTCGACGTCGCCGAGCTCGAGGCCGCCGTGGCCGCCGACCGGGCCGCGGGCGTGACGCCCCTGGCCGTCGTCGCCACCGCAGGCACCATCAACTCCGGTGCCGTCGACGACCTCGGGGCGATCGCCGACGTCGCCCGGCGCGAGGGGCTGTGGTTGCACGTCGACGGTGCCATCGGCGGCTTCCTCGGGCTGTCGGGCGCCGCCCACCTCCTGCGCGACCTGCACCGCGCCGACTCCGTGGCGCTCGACCTGCACAAGTGGATGCAGGCACCCATCGACGTGGGGCTGGTCCTGGTGGCCGACGAGCAGGGCCACCGCGACACCTTCTCGGTCATCCCCGCCTACCTCCAGCACGCCACACGCGGGCTGGCCGCCGGAGAGACCTGGTTCAACGAGTACGGCATCGCCCTGAGCCGCGGTTTCCGGGCACTGCGGGTCTGGCTGGCGCTGCGGGCCTACGGGGCCGACGCCTTCGGGCGGCTCATGGACCAGACGATGGCCCAGGCCCGGCACCTCGCCGCGCTCGTCGACGCCCACCCGGACCTCGAACGAATGGCCCCTGTGGGCTGCGACATCGTCTGCTTCCGCTACACCCCGCCCGGTGTCGACCCCGGCCTGCTCGACCTGGTCAACCGCGAGCTCGTGCTGCTCGTGCAGGAGAGCGGTGTCGCCGTCGTCAGCGAGAGCAGCCTGCGCGGGCACCTCGTGGTCCGGGTCGCCATCGGCAACCACCGAACGCGCTCGGAGGACCTCGACCTGCTCGTCACCACCATCGAGCGCCTCGGGCCCGCTGCCGTGGCGGCGGCCGGGGGCTGACCGGGGACTCGGTCAGGGGCGCGGGGCCGCCCAGCCCGTGCGCGCGGCCCAGGCCCGGCTGCGCTCCCAGGCGTCGTCGAACCACGGCTCCTTGGCCTCCGCGTACTCGTCGCTCGTCGCCAGGCGGGTGGCGAGGGCGGACTTCATGTCGGCATACGCCGCCCGCTCACCCGCCTCGGCCTGCAGCCAGTCGCGGAAGAGCAGGGCCCACTCCCAGCCCGGGGAGCCGACCTCCCGCACGTGGACGTGCGCGACCCGCCCGGGGTCGGCCGACCCGTAGAACCGCTTGGGCCACGCGTCGCCGTCCTTCGACCCGTCCGCAGAGACCTCCGGCACGAGGAGGAACCCCGAACCGCGCATCGCCCCGACGAAGGCGCCGTCGTCCGCGTCGGCCAGCGACCGCACCCCGACCTGGAGGTCGACGACGTCCTTCGCGGGCAGCCCCGGGACGGCCGTGGAGCCGACGTGGTCGAGCGTGACCGCGGTCTCCCCCACCGCGTGCCGCACGCGCGCCAGCAGCCGTCGGGCCTGCTCGGGCCACGTGGGGTCGGGAAGCGAGAGCACGGGGGTCCGGAGGCGGCTTCGGACGCCGCTGCGCAGGTGGTCCTCGAAGGGTTCGATCCGAGTGTGCCACAGACGCCGAACCGCCATCCGGAGAGCCTCCACCGGCCCCTCGTTGGGTAGCCAGACGTCGGCGGCGGCGCGGCGCTCGGCGTCGTCCGCCTGTGCAGCGATCCGTGCGCTGGCGTCCTCCGGGGTCATCCCCCGCTGGTCGACGAGCCGTCGCAGACGGGTCCGTGCCGAGGCGCCGACGACCACCACGAGGTGGTACTCCCCCGTCATCTGCTTCTCGACGAGAAGCGGCATGTCGTGGACGACGACCGCCGTGGGCGGTGCGGCCGCCACGAGCTCGGCCGTCCGACGCCAGATCGCCGGGTGGGTGATGGCCTCGAGGTCACGCAGCGCGCCGGGGTCGCCGAAGACGAGGCGGCCCAGGGCGGGGCGGTCGAGCGAGCCGCCGGGGTCGATGACCTCGCCGCCGAACCGCTCACCGATCGCGGCCAACGCGGGCGTCCCCGGTTCCACCACCTCACGGGCGACGGCGTCGGCGTCCACCACTCGGGCTCCGAGGGAGGCCAGCTCACCGGCGACCGTGGACTTGCCGGACCCGATGCCCCCCGTGAGCCCGACGCGCAGCATGCGGCGACCCTAGCGGTCCGGCCGGGCCCCCGCGGTGGCTGCCGGGCTCACCCGTCGGCGAGCCGGGCGGGGAAGCCGCCCGTGGCCACCGGGCCCCAGCGCCGCGGCGTGATCCGCAGCAGCGACTTTCCCTGATCGACCATGGCCTGCCGGTACTCGTCCCAGTCGGGGTGCTCCCCCGAGATGCAGCGGAAGTACTCGACGAAGGGCTCCACGTCGTCGACCGCGTCGACCACCTCGGCGTCGCCGTCGACCTGGACCCACGCCCCACCGAAGTCGTCGGAGAGCACGAGCACGCTGACCCGGTCGTCGCGTCGGGCGTTGCGCACCTTGGCGCGCTCGGGGTAGCTCGTCACGACGATCCGCCCCGACCCGTCGACGCCGCCGGTCACCGGTGACGCCTGGGGGCGCCCGTGGGACCGGGTGGTCATGAGCACCATCTGGTGGCGGGGGCGGACGAAGTCGAGCAGCTGCGCCTCGTCGACCTCGGTGTTCGTCGCGACGGTTCGGGCCATGTCGTTCAGCGTGCCACAGGCGTCGGCGACGGGACGGGCGCCAGCACGGCGTAGTCGGCGCGACCCACCGGCCGGTCGAGCAGGGCGCCGTCACCACCGGGCACCGGGATGGCGGAGTCCCCGTCGTAGAGCTGCACGGTGTCGGCGCTGGTGTTGGCCACGACGGTGTAGACGATCTGCCCCATCGCCGCCACCTGCTCGTGCACGGGCATCCGGTCGAAGCCAGTGGGCATGCTCACCCGTGCCACCGACCCGAGGATGGTGCCGCTCAGCTCGCCCCCGCGCGGCACGGCCGAGCGCAGCTGGCGGTACCGCTCGCTCTCGGTGAGCGGTTGTGAGAGGGCCAGCAGGCTCGCCGAGATGCCCGGCTTGTGCGACACCACGCGGCTGACCGGGCTCAGCCGGGAGCCCCGCACGAGGAACACCTCGACGACCACCGGCCGCGACAGGTCACCACCGACCGCGCCCTCGGCGTCGGCGACCGGCTCGTCGACGGGTACCGGATGGGGCTGCGGGCTCACCCCGCAGCCCCCGAGGAGGACGAGGAGGACGACGAGGAGGGCACGGCTCGCGCCGCGCCACCGCCGCGCACCGGCGTCAGCGGTGGACCTCGGTCGGCAGCTCGACGACAAAGCGGGCACCTCCCCCCGGTCGCTCCTGCGCGTGGACCCGGCCCCCGTGGAGGGCGACGTGGCGCATCACGATGGACAGGCCGAGTCCGACACCGGCCGCCGTCGTCCCCGAGCCCCGGGTGAAGCGGTCGAACACCCGCTCGCGCAGCTCGGGGGGCACGCCGGGACCCGCGTCGTCGACGAGCACGCGGATCGTGCCCTCACCGCGCTCGACACGGACGGCCACGCACCCCCCGCCGTGGTCCTCGGCGTTGCGGACGAGGTTGGCGACCACCCGGTCGAGGCGGCGCTTGTCGACGCGAAGGACCGCGTCGGCGACGTCGTCGGCGACCTGGGTCACCGGCCTGCCCGCCTCCCCGTCGGCGGTGCGCCGGACGAGGTCGGCCACGACGACGCGGTCGAGGACGAGCTCGTCCCCCGCTTCGTAGCGGGCGATCTCGAGCAGGTCCGTGACGAGGTGGCGGAACCGGGCCAGGTCCTCGGCCAGCAGGCCCACGGGCTCGCGTAGGTCCACCGGCAGGGTCGACTCCCGGTTCTGGATCACCTGCATCGAGTTGAGCATGGTCGTCAGGGGGGTGCGCAGCTCGTGGCTGACGTCGGCGGCGAACCGGGCGTCGGCGACCACCCGCTGGTCGAGCGCGGTGACGGTGCGGTTGAACGACTCCGCGAGGGGGACGAGGTCGGGGTCCTCCTCCGGGTCGAGTCGCACCCCGAGCCGTCCGGCGGCCACCTCCGCTGCGCCGTGGTTCAACCGGGCGAGCGGTCGCAGGGCCACCCTCGTGGCCACCCGGCCCAGCGCGATGCCGAGGGTGGTGGTCACCACCATCGCCGCGCTGAGGCCGAGGGACAGCGCCTGCACCGCCTGCTGGGTCTGGTCCATCGGGTACAGCTCGAACAGCGAGGCACCACGGCCGGGCACCGGCATCCCGACGGCGAGGAAGATCGACCCGTCCACGGCAATGCGCTGGGTCGCCGCCTGCCGGTTGCTCACGAGGTCGACCAGCTCGCCCGGGAGGACGTCCGGTCCGAGGGTGGGGGCGGAGGCATACCATCGCTCGTCGACCTCGGCGATGGCGGCGCTGGCCTGGGTGCGCGGCAGCTCGTCGAGTGCGGCCGCCATCGACGTCCCGCCCACGCCGAGCCGCGCGTCGAGGTGGCTGGCGTCGATGGAGGTCGCGGCCAGCGCGGCGGCTCGCTGGTTGGCCAGGACCGAGCTCGTGACGACGAACCAGGCCAGCACCGACAGCAGCAGGGAGAGCCCCAGGGAGAGGAGCGCGAAGGTGAGGACGACGCGCCGGCGCAGCCCCCAGCGGCCGGCGCGGGCGGAGTGCCGCAGGTTCCGGAGCGACCGGGCCACTACGACCCCAGCCGGTACCCCAGGCCGCGCACGGTGACGACGCGGCGCGGGCTCGACGGGTCGGGCTCGATCTTGGTGCGCAGCCGCCGCACGTGGACGTCGACGATGCGGCTGTCGCCGAAGTAGTCGTACCCCCAGACCCGGTCGAGGAGGTCCTCGCGGCTGAGGATGCGCCCCTCGGCGAGCACGAGCTCGACGAGGAGGCGGAACTCGGTGCGGGTCAGCGAGACCGGCTCCCCCGCCCTGGTGACGACCCCGTCGTCCAGGCCGATGCTCAGGTCCCCGACGTCGGCCCGGCGCGGGCGGCGGTCGGCCGCCGGTTCGACCCGGCGCAGGAGGGCCCGGATGCGGGCGGACAGCTCCTTGGCGACCAGCGGCTTGGTCACGTAGTCGTCGGCACCGGCCTCGAGCCCGGCGACGACGTCGTGGCTGTCGGCCCGGGCGGTGACCATGATGACCGGGACGCGGCTGTCGTGGCGGATGCGCCGGCACACGCTGAAGCCGTCCATCCCGGGCAGCATGATGTCCAGGAGGACGACGTCGGGCTCGTCACGGGCCAGCTCCTCGAGGCCCTGCTCGCCGTCGGCGGCCTCGGTGACGTCGTATCCCTCGTCCTGCAGGGCGAGGCGCAGCACCCGCCGGATCCGGGCATCGTCCTCGATGAGCAGCACTCGCCTCGCCACGTGCCGCATCATCGCACCCCGTCCTGCCACCGGCCGGCTGCGACGGGCGCGTGGCGCCGCCGATCACCGGTCGGCGTCACGGTCCCGTCACACGTCCGGGCACGAATGTGACGGGTCCGTGTCGGTCCCGTGTCATTGCGGGCCACCCCCACCCGCACCTGCGGAAACGAGCCTACGTTGCCGCCACGTGCGTGACCCCGCGCACCCCCGGAGACGCCGGGAGACCTTCGGTCAGGGAGACACCATGGACAGCAGAACACGTCGCCTCGGGACGATCGCCGGGGTGTGTGCCACCGGCATCGTCCTCGCCGCCTGCAGCGGCTCGACGGGCGGATCCGCCGCCACCTCGTCGTCCGGCTCGGACGGCGAACCGGTGAGCGGCGGCACGCTCAACATGCTCGGCAGCGGTGACGTCGACTACATGGACCCGAACGTCACGTACTACTCGCTCGGCTACCAGTCGGTGCGCCTCTGGAGCCGCCAGCTCTTCACCTTCCCCGCCGAGGAGGGCAAGTCGACCACTGCCGTGCCCGACCTCGCCGAGGCGATCCCCGAGCAGGGCAACGGGATCAGCGAGGACGGCAAGACCTACACGATCACCCTCCGGCAGGGTGCCCAGTGGAACACCGACCCCGTCCGGCCGGTGACGGCCGAGGACTTCGTCCGCGGGGTCAAGCGCACCTGCAACCCGGCGCAGCCGTTCGGCGGCCTGCCGAACTACCTCAGTCTCATCGAGGGGATGTCCTCGTTCTGCGACGGCTTCGCCAAGGTCAAGCCCACCGCCTCGGCCATCGCCGACTACATGAACTCCACCGACCTCCCGGGGGTCAAGGCCCAGGACGACCGGACGATCGTCATCACCCTGACCCAGCCGGCGAGCTACTTCGTCGACATGCTCACCCTCCCCTCGTTCTCCGCCGCGCCGGTGGAGTGGGAGAAGTACGTGCCGGCGAGCGCCGAGCTGGCCCAGAACACGATCTCGGACGGGCCGTACCAGATCACCTCGTACAGCCCGACGAAGAACATCACCTTCGAGCGCAACCCCGCGTGGAACCCCGACTCCGACCCGGTGCGCAAGGCCTACGTCGACAAGATCGTCGTCAACGAGACCGTCTCGCAGGACTCGACGCAGCAGCAGCTCGAGACCGGGACCCCGAACGCCGACATGCAGTGGGACAACCTCACGCCGGCGTCGCGCGTCCCCGCGCTCGTGGCCCAGAAGGACCCCAAGCTCAACATCGGCGACACGGCCTCGAGCAACCCGTACCTGGTCTACAACACGGTGTCGCCGAACAACGACGGTGCGCTCACCAAGCCGGAGGTGCGCCGGGCCCTCTCCACGGCGATCAACCGCGCCAACATCATCCAGGTCATCGGTGGCCAGACCCTCAACACGCCGTTGACCCACGTGCTGCCGGCCAGCATCGTCGGTGGTGAGCAGTCCTTCGACGACTACCCGTACGACGCGGCCAAGGCCAAGCAGATGCTCGCCGACGCCGGGTACGCCAACGGCATCACCGTGAAGCTGCTCTACCGCAACGAGTCCGAGAACGCGACGAAGACCTTCCAGACCCTCCAGCAGGACCTCGGGAAGGTCGGCATCACGGTCGAGGGCGTGCCCTCGCCGAACGCCGACTTCTACACGAAGTACCTCCAGCGTCCCGATGTCGCCAAGCGCGGGGTCTGGGACATCTCGATCGCCGGCTGGGGCCCGGACTGGTACGGCAACGCCGCCCTGTCCTACTTCGGCCCGCTGTTCAACGGCAAGGCGGCCTTCCCGCCCGTCGGGAGCGACTTCGGCTTCTACCAGAACGACCAGACCGACTCCCTCATCGCCAAGGCCTCGGCCGCCGCGACCCAGGAGGAGGCCGGCTCCATCTGGGCCGAGGCCGACCACCAGGTGATGGAGGACGCCGCGTTCTACCCGATCACCGAGCCGAAGACCGCCAACTACCACGCCGAGCAGGTGCACGGCGCGGTCTACATCCCCAGCTTCCAGAACTTCGACCCGGCGAACGTCTGGCTGGCCACGGGCAAGCAGGGCGGCTGACCCTTCCGACACGCACGAGGAGCACGAGATGGCACTTCTCGAGGTCCGCGACCTGCGCGTCGAGTTCGACACCCCGGACGGCGTGGTCCGCGCCGTCCGGGGGCTGTCGTTCGACGTGGACCGCGGCTCCACCCTGGCGATCGTCGGGGAGTCCGGGTCCGGCAAGAGCGTCGCGACCCAGACCATCACCGGCCTGACCCGCGGCGCGCGGGTCAGTGGCTCGGCGGTGTTCGACGGCACCGAGCTGCTGGGCGCCGACGAGGCCACCCTGCGCCGCGTCCGCGGCGCCCGTATCGGGATGATCTTCCAGGACCCGTTGACCAGCCTGCACCCCTACTACACCGTGGGCTGGCAGGTCGTGGAGATGATCCGCGCCCACGACCACTCGATCAGCAAGGCGGCAGCCCGGGACCGGGCGGCCGAGCTCCTCGGGCTGGTGGGCATCCCGCGGGCGCGCCAACGCATCGACGACTACCCGCACCAGTTCTCCGGCGGCATGCGCCAGCGCGTCATGATCGCCATGGCGATGGCCCTGGACCCGGCGCTGCTCATCGCCGACGAACCCACCACCGCCCTGGACGTCACCGTCCAGGCCCAGGTGCTCGACGTGATGCAGACGCTGCAGGACCGGTTCGGGACCGCCATCATCCTCATCACCCACGACCTCGGTGTGGTCGCGGAGACCGCCGACGACGTCGTCGTCATGTACGCCGGACGGGCGATGGAGGTCGCGCCCCGCCGACCGCTCTTCTACCACCCCCACCACCCGTACTCGGAGGGCCTCCTTCGGTCGCTGCCGTCGCGGAGCAACCCGGGCAGCCGGCTCACGCCCATCCCCGGCGCCCCGCCCTCGCTCATCGACCCACCGGTCGGGTGCCCGTTCCGACCCCGCTGCCCGCACGCGTTCTCGGCGTGCGAGGAGGACCCCCCGATGCGCGAGGTCGACGGCGACCCCCACCACCGGGCCGCCTGCTGGCTCACCGACCCGGCCGGACAGCGCGCCGACACGCGGGTACCCACCCACGCAGTCCAGGAGGCACCGTGACCACCCCACTGCTCACGCTCTCGCACCTCTCGAAGTCGTTCCCGGTGCGCAGTGCCGGCCTGTTCCGACGCAGCACCGACCAGGTGCGTGCCGTCGAGGACGTCTCCCTCGACGTGTACCCGGGCGAGACCCTCGGCCTCGTCGGGGAGACCGGGTGCGGCAAGTCCACGCTGGCGCGCTGCATCCTGCGCCTGCACGAGCCCGACTCGGGCACCGTCACCTTCGCCGGCGAGGACATCACGCACCTGAGCCGGGCCCGGATGAGAGGGGTGCGGCGCGACATCCAGATGGTGTTCCAGGATCCCTACGGGTCGCTGAACCCGCGGCGCCGGGTCGGCTCGATCATCGGCGACCCCTTCGCCATCCACGGGGTGGTGTCGGGCCCGGAGCGCAAGCGTCGCGTCCAGGACCTCATGGAGAGGGTCGGCCTCAACCCCGAGCACTACAACCGCTTCCCCGCCGAGTTCTCCGGTGGGCAGCGCCAGCGGATCGGGGTGGCCCGCGCGCTCGCCCTGCGACCCCGGCTGATCATCTGCGACGAGCCGGTCTCCGCCCTCGACGTCTCCATCCAGGCCCAGGTGCTCAACCTCCTCCTCGACCTGCAGGAGGAGTTCGGGCTCACCTACGTCTTCATCACCCACGACCTGTCGGTGGTACGGCACGTCAGCGACCGGATCGCCGTCATGTACCTCGGGTCGGTGGCCGAGGTGGCACCCGCCGAGGACCTCTTCTCGCGCCCCCGCCACCCGTACACCCGCGCCCTGCTCTCGGCCCTGCCAGTGGCCGACCCCGACGTGTCGGACAGCCGAGAGCGCATCGTGCTCGTCGGTGACCTGCCGACCCCCACCAACCCACCCTCGGGCTGCCGCTTCCACACCCGCTGCCCCAAGGCCCGCCGGGACTGCACCCAGACGGTGCCCCCGCTCGACGCGGTCGACGACGACGTCGACCACGTCACGGCCTGCCTGCACCCGCTGGCCCCGGGCGAGGACCTGCGAGCGGCGCACCCGAACATCGACGACAGCGAGATCACCGAGGCCGAGCAGCTCGCCGAGGAGCTGCAGAGCGTGGAGGCGGCCGGCGCCGCCGACGAGGAGGCACGACGATGACCGTGGAGCCAGACACCACCCGCACCGACGAGGCACCCCCGGTCGAGGTCCGGGACGCCCCGGGCGGTGAGCGGTCCACGATCGAGGGCCGCTCCCCGTGGGCCCTGGCCTGGCAGCGGCTGCGCCGTGACCGGGTCGCGATGGTCTCGCTGGGGGTGATCCTCTTCGTGGTCCTCGTCGCGGTCTTCGCGCCGGTGGTCGCATCCGTGACCGGGCACGGTCCCAACGAACAGTTCCGCGAGACCGGCCTCTCGCCCGACGGCCTGCCGGTGGCACCGAACTCGACGTTCTGGTTCGGCACCGACGACCTCGGCCGCGACATCCTCGTGCGGATCGCCTACGGCGCCCGGGTGTCGCTCCTCGTCGGCGTCGTCGCCACCGCCCTGACCGTGGTCATCGGCGTCGTCGTCGGGCTGGTCGCCGGGTTCGTCGGCGGGGTCGTCGACACGCTGCTGGCGCGGCTGGTCGACATCGTCCTGTCGATGCCGTTCCTCCTCGTCGCGATCGCCCTCGTCTCGATCACCGGCCCGAGCCTCACCGTGACGATCGTCGTCATCGGCTTCTTCAGCTGGGCCTCCGTGGCCCGCATCGTCCGGGGCCAGGTGATCTCCCTGCGCGAGCGGGAGTTCGTCGAGGCGGCCCGCTCGCTGGGGTCGAGCGACGGGCGGATCATCTTCGTCGACGTCCTCCCGAACGTCCTCGCCCCCGTGATCGTGTACACCTCGCTGCTCGTGCCGATCGTCATCCTCACCGAGGCGGCACTGTCCTTCCTCGGCCTCGGGCTGGCGCCGCCGACCCCGGACTGGGGAGGGATGATCAACGAGGCGACGGCCTACTACACGACCTCGTGGTGGTTCGTGTTCTTCCCCGGCCTGGCACTGCTCATCACCACCCTCGCGTTCAACCTGTTCGGGGACGGCGTGCGCGATGCCTTCGACCCGCGCAGCGACCGGCTCATCGGCCACTGAGGAGGACGCCGTGCTCATCTTCCTGACCCGCCGCATCGGCCAGGGCCTCGTGGTCCTCTGGCTGATCACGATGGCGGTCTTCGCCCTGTTCTACGTCGCCCCCAACGACGTCGCACGCACCCTGGCCGGCCGCCAGGCCACCCCGGAGACCGTGGCTCTCATCTCGCACCGGCTCGGCCTGGACCAGCCCATCTGGAAGCAGTACGTCGACTTCGTCTGGCGCGCCCTGCACGGTGACTTCGGCTACGACTACTACCACCAGGTACCGGTGACGACCATCATGGCCGACGCGCTCCCGGTCACCGTCTCCCTCGTCGTGGGAGCGGCGCTGATCTGGGTGGTGCTCGGTGTCACCAACGGGGTGCTGTCGGCCGTGCGGCCGCGGTCCTTCACCGACCGCTCGCTCACCGTCTTCGCGCTCTTCTTCTACTCGATGCCGAGCTTCCTGCTCGGGCTGGTGCTCCTGTACTTCCTCTACTACCAGCTGACCCTGCAGGGGTTCACCATCTTCCCCGCCGGGGGCTACTCACCGCTCGCCGGGGGTCTCGGCGAGTGGCTGCGGCACATGATCCTCCCCTGGTTCACCCTCGCCCTCGTCCAGGCCGCGACGTACACCCGGCTGACCCGGGGGTCGATGCTCGACGTCCTTGGTGAGGACTACGTGCGCACCGCCCGGTCCAAGGGCGTCGGCGAGCGGCGGGTCGTGCTGCGGCACGGGCTGCGCAGCGCGCTGACCCCGGTGGTGACCCAGTTCGGCATCGACGTCGCCGCCCTCCTCGGTGGAGCCGTCGTGACCGAGCAGGTCTTCAGCCTGCCCGGCCTCGGCAAGACCGCCGTGGACGCCATCAACCAGCAGGACCTGCCGGTGATCATCGCCATCGTCCTGTTCGCCTCGGCCATGGTCGTCCTCGCGAACATCGTCGTCGACGCGCTGTACGCGGTCCTCGACCCGAGGGTGCGCCTGCACTGACGTCGGGTCCCGCGCCCGATGTTCCACGGCGCGGGACGAGGCCCGGTCCCCCGACTGTCGCCGGGGTCCGGGCCCCGGTCACCCCGGACGCGACGAGGCCCGGCCCCCGCGTGGGGGTCCGGGCCTCGTCGTCGGTGCCGGCGCGCCGTGACGGCGCGCGACCTCAGTTGCCGGTGAGCTTCTCGCGCAGCGCGGCCAGGGCCTCGTCGGAGGCGAGGGTGCCCTCGTTCGACGGGGCGCTCGGACGCACGTCCGGGACGTCGTCCTCGGTGTCGCTGCTGTCGGAGGAGTACGACGTCGTCGCGGCCTCCCCGGCAGCCTCGGCGTCGGCCTTGGCCGCCGACTCGACCTGCGAGCGGTGGGACTCCCAGCGGGCGTGGGCCTCGGCGTACTGCTTCTCCCACTCCTCACGCTGCTTCTCGAAGCCCTCGAGCCACTCGTTGGTCTCCGGGTCGAAGCCGTCGGGGTACTTGTAGTTCCCCTGCTCGTCGTACTCCGCGGCCATGCCGTAGAGGGTCGGGTCGAACTCGACCTGCGCGGCACCGTCCTCGTTGCCCTGCTTGAGGCTCAGCGAGATGCGGCGACGCTCGAGGTCGATGTCGATGACCTTGACAAAGATCTCCTGACCGACCTGGACGACCTGCTCGGGCAGCTCGACGTGCCGCTCCGCGAGCTCGGAGATGTGCACCAGGCCCTCGATGCCGTCGTCGACGCGCACGAACGCACCGAACGGGACGAGCTTGGTGACCTTGCCCGGGACGACCTGGCCGATCGCGTGGGTCCGGGCGAAGTGCTGCCACGGGTCCTCCTGCGTCGCCTTGAGCGACAGCGAGACCCGCTCGCGGTCCATGTCGACGTCGAGCACCTCGACGGTGACCTCGTCGCCGACCTCGACGACCTCCGAGGGGTGGTCGATGTGCTTCCACGACAGCTCGGAGACGTGGACGAGGCCGTCGACGCCACCGAGGTCGACGAACGCGCCGAAGTTGACGATCGAGGAGACCGTGCCGGTGCGGACCTGGCCCTTGCCGAGCTCCTTGAGGAAGGTGGTGCGGACCTCGGACTGCGTCTGCTCCAGCCATGCCCGGCGCGACAGGACCACGTTGTTGCGGTTCTTGTCGAGCTCGATGATCTTGGCCTCGATCTCCTTGCCGACGTACGGCTGGAGGTCGCGCACCCGGCGCATCTCGACCAGCGACGCCGGGAGGAAGCCACGCAGGCCGATGTCGAGGATGAGGCCGCCCTTGACGACCTCGATGACGGTGCCCGTGACGACGCCGTCCTCCTCCTTGATCGTCTCGATCGTCCCCCACGCCCGCTCGTACTGGGCGCGCTTCTTGCTCAGGATCAGCCGACCCTCCTTGTCCTCCTTCTGGAGGACCAGGGCCTCGACCTCGTCACCGACCGCGACGACCTCGTTGGGGTCGATGTCGTGCTTGATGGACAGCTCGCGCGAGGGGATGACGCCCTCGGTCTTGTAGCCGATGTCGAGCAGGACCTCGTCCCGGTCGACCTTGACGATCCGACCCTCGACGATGTCGCCGTCGTTGAAGTGCTTGATCGTCGCGTCGATCGCGGCGAGGAGGTCTTCCTCGGTGCCGATGTCGTTGATGGCAACCTGAGGGGCGGTCGTGTCGACCGTGCTGGCAGTCATGTAGTAGGAACTCCGATGTGGACTGGTGGACTCGCTGGGATGGGTTCTGCGCGCACGTGACCCACGCAGGGCACACGCGTACCGCCCCAGCCTACCGGTGTGCGCACGCACCCGGCAAAACGTGGCGGCCACCCCGCCGCCGCAGCACGAGCCGGTGGGTGCGCCGATGACGCCCCGGGCCGGCCGCCGGGCCGCCGACGATCCCGAGACCCGCGCGGCCAACCGCGCCTGGTGGGACGGTGAGGCCGACGACTACCACGCCCAGCACGGGGCGTTCCTCGGTGACGCCGGCTTCGTGTGGGGCCCCGAGGGGCGGACCGAGGAGGAGCTGGACCTGCTCGGTGTCCGCGACGGGATGACGGTGCTCGAGATCGGTGCGGGTGGTGCCCAGTGCTCCCGCTGGCTCGCCGGCCGGCACGACGTCCGGGTGGTCGCCACCGACCTGTCCCGGGGGATGCTGCGCACCGCCCAGCGCCTCGACGCCGACGCCGTGCGAGACGGCGCTGCCGACACCCCGCTCCCCCTGCTCCAGTGCGACGGCGGCGCCGTTCCCCTGGCCGACGGGTCCGTGGACCGGGTCTTCACCGCGTACGGCGTCATCCCCTTCGTCGCCGACAGCGCCCGGGTGCTGGCCGAGGCCGCCCGCGTGCTGCGCCCGGGCGGGCGGTTCGTGTTCTCGACCTCCCACCCCGTGCGGTGGGGGTTCCCCGACGTACCGGGGCCGGAGGGCCTCACCGCGCGAAGCTCGTACTTCGACCGGACGCCCTACGTCGAGAGCGACGCCGGCGTGGTCACCTACGCCGAGCACCACCGGACCCTGGGTGACCTGGTGCGACAGGTCGTGGCCGCGGACCTCGTCCTCACCGACCTGGTCGAGCCCGAGTGGCCCGACCGCAACGAGGAGACGTGGGGCGGCTGGTCACCCCTGCGCGGACGAGTGCTGCCCGGCACGGCGATCCTCGTCTGCGACCGGCCGGCCTGAGCACCGCGCCGGCCCCTGCCCCGCACGGCGGCGGGATCGGCGCGTCATGAAAGCCCCGGTCAGCCGCCTGTCGGGTCTAACTTCCCGAATGGTCCGGCGACCGCCTGGCCACTGAACGACAAGGGGGCACACCATGGCATCAGTCGAGACAGGCAGGATCACGACGGACATCCCGGCCCGGTTGGACCGGCTCCCGTGGTCGAGGTGGCACTGGCTCGTCGTCGTCGGCCTCGGCACGGTCTGGATCCTCGACGGACTCGAGGTGACGATCGTCGGCTCGATGTCCGAGGCCCTGAAGAACCCCGACACCGGGCTCGGCCTCTCCAGCTCGCAGATCGGCCTCGCCGGTGCGATCTACGTCGCGGGCGCGTGCATCGGAGCGCTCTTCTTCGGGCAGCTGACCGACCGGTTCGGCCGCAAGAAGCTGTTCCTCATCACGCTCGGCGTCTACACCGTCGCCACCGTGGCGACGGCGTTCGCGCCGAACCCGACCTGGTACTTCGCCGCCCGGTTCGTCACCGGCTGCGGCATCGGCGGCGAGTACGCCGCCATCAACTCCGCCATCGACGAGCTGATCCCCAAGGCGTACCGCGGACGGGTCGACGTCGCGATCAACGGGTCCTTCTGGGTCGGTGCGACCATCGGCTCGCTCCTCACCATCCCCCTCCTCGACCCGCAGCTCGTCAACCCGGCGCTCGGCTGGCGGCTCGCCTTCGGCATCGGCGCCATCCTCGCGATCGGCATCCTCCTCGTCCGCCGCAACGTGCCGGAGAGCCCGCGATGGCTGTTCATCCACGGCCGGGAGGACGAGGGCGAGCAGATCGTCCGAGACATCGAGCACACCATCGAGGGCGAGAACGACGGGTCCCTGCCCGAGGTGCAGGACGACCCGATCACCATCCGGCAGCGCCGCACCATCTCCGTCGCCGAGATCGCCCGGACGGTCATCACCCTGTACCCGAAGCGCACCGTCCTCTGCTTCTCCCTCTTCGTCGGGCAGGCCTTCCTCTACAACGCCTTCTTCTTCACCTACGGCGACACCCTGACGACGTTCTTCGGCGTCGAGCAGACCGGGTGGTACCTCGCCGTCTTCGCCGTGAGCAACTTCCTCGGCGCGCTGCTGCTGAGCCCGCTCTTCGACCGGGTCGGACGGGTGCGGATGATCACCTTCACCTACGTGCTGTCCGGTGTCCTCCTCGCCGTGGCCGGGCTCGTCATCGGCGGTCTGACCGCCATCACGCTCACCCTCTTCGGTCTGGTCATCTTCTTCTTCGCGTCGGCGGGGGCCAGCGCCGCCTACCTCACGGCCAGCGAGATCTTCCCGCTCGAGACCCGCGCCCTGTGCATCGCGTTCTTCTACGCGATCGGGACCGCCGCGGGGGGCATCAGCGGGCCGTTGCTGTTCGGCAAGCTCATCGACGACGCCAGCGCCAGCAAGGACATCACCGGCATCGCCACCGGCTACTTCATCGGGGCGGCGCTGATGATCATCGCCGGAGTCATCGAGGCCTTCCTCGGGGTGCGCGCCGAGGGCCGAGCCCTCGAGAGCATCGCCCAGCCGCTCACCGTCGACGACGACGACGCGGACTCGGCCGACAGCGACACCCGCACCGACGCCCGGACGTCGAGCTCGGCCTAGCGGCGCGGTAGTGCCCCCGGTCGCGGCGCGCGGGACCCTGGTCAGCGGCGGGTGCTGCGGAGCTCGTCGAAGCTGACGTCCTCGCCACTGTCGCGTGGCGCGGACCGACCGGCGAGCACGAGGAAGCCGCCACCGGCGAGCGCGAGCAGGCCCAGGAGACCGAGCACCCAGGGAGCGGACTTCACGAGCGAGAGCTGCGAGCCGTTCGCCGAGGCGTCCTCGACGTTGGTGGAGACCGTCTCCGGGGTGAACCCGAGGTTCACGTCGAGGACGGTGGTGCCGTCGTCGAGTTTGCGGACCTGGTGCTCCTTCTGGTCGATGATCGTGCCGGTGGCCTGGTCGATCCAGAGCGTCTTGTCGGTGCTGTACAGGCCGGACACCCCGCTGGCGACCTCGGCCGGCTCGTCCGCGACCAGGACCTTGTACGTGTACGTGGCCAGACCGTCGACGTCCTCCTCGCCCGAGAACACGGCCTCGACGGTGCGCCCGAGCAGGCCGTCCCAGTAGTCGTACGTCTTCTGCTCAGGGTAGAACGGCCACTTGTTGACCAGGCCCTCGTGCGGCTGGCTGGCGGTGCCGACGTAGGTGACGTCGTTGACCGCCAGGGCCGTGTGCCGGTCGGTGGCGAAGCGGTCGGTGCCGGCGGTGACGAGGGGGCTGCCCTCGCCGTCGTCCTCGGTGCAGTCCGGGGAGCCGGGGACGTCGCGCATCAGGCAGGAGAAGGTGTCGAACACGACGACGTCGCTGTCGGAGGCCTCGCCGTCGGCCACCGTGTGGCTGATCGCCTTGACCGGGCCGCCCTCACCGGTGGGTAGAACCGTGGCGTCGCCGCTGAGCTTGGTCAGCGTGTCGATGTCGAGCGGGGTCTTCTCCACCGCCGACGGGACGTAGACGAGGGCGAGGACAGCGGTGGCAAGGAGGAAGCCGGCCAGGCCGAGGAGGACGAAACCGACGGTCTTGCGCATTGGCTTCCTTGCCTGTGCGAGCGTGATGGTCGGGCGAAGGCTACCAGTCGGTAGAGGCTGCTGTCCCGTGCCGTCGACGGACGCGCCCGGCTACACGAGCTCCGGGTGCGAGCGGAACCAGTGGATGGTGCGCCGCAGACCCTCCTCGACGGGCACCTCGGGCTCCCACCCGAGACGCTGCCGGGCGAGGGTGGTGTCCGGGCGACGGACCGACGGGTCGTCGACCGGGCGGTCGACGAAGACGATGTCCGACGTGGAACCGCAGAGCTCGATGATCCACCGGGCGAGGTCGACGACCGCCAGCTCGTGGGGGTTGCCGAGGTTCACCGGACCCGGCTCGCGCGTGTCCGCGAGTGCGAGCACCCCGGCCACGAGGTCGTCGACGTAGCAGACCGACCGGGTCTGCCTGCCGTCACCGGCGACGGTGACCGGGTCGCCGCGCAGGGCCTGCCGGATGAAGGTGGGGATGGCCCGCCCGTCATTGGGTCGCATCCGGGGGCCGAAGGTGTTGAAGACCCGGGCGATCGCGGTGTCCACCCCGTGGGTCTGCCGGTACGCGAGGGTGATTGCCTCCCCGAACCGCTTGGCCTCGTCGTAGACGCCGCGGGGCCCCACCGGGTTGACGTGACCCCAGTAGCTCTCGGGCTGCGGGTGGACCTGGGGGTCGCCGTAGACCTCCGAGGTCGATGCGAGGAGGAGGCGCGCGCCCTTGTCGCGGGCCAGGCCGAGGGCGTGCAGGGTGCCGATGGACCCGACCTTGAGCGTCTCGATCGGCAGGTTGAGGTAGTCGATCGGCGAGGCCGGGCTCGCGAAGTGGAGGACGAGGTCAACCGGCCCACCGACGTGGACGAAGTCGATGACGTCGGAGCGCACCAGCCGGAACCGGGGGTCCGGGGTCAGGTGCGCGACGTTCTCCGGGGTCCCGGTGACGAAGTTGTCGAGGCAGACGACCTCGTCGCCACGGGTGACCAGCGCCTCGCACAGGTGCGAGCCGAGGAAGCCCGCCCCTCCGGTCACGACGACCCTGCTCATCGGCTCCCTCTCCTCGCGTGGTCGCGCAGACAGTACCAGCGGGTAGCGAGGCGCCCGAGGGGACTGACGCCACGGGGTGGGCCCCCTAGTGTTCGGTCATGACCCGGCTCCCGGCGCTCGACGGGCTGCGTGCGGTGGCCGCGATCCTCGTGCTCCTCACGCACGCGGCCTTCCTCACCGGCGCGGTGAGCACCTGGGGCCTGGTGGGCCGCCTCATGGGCCGGGGCGACTTCGGGGTCGGGCTCTTCTTCGCGCTGTCGGGGTTCCTCCTCCACCGCCGGCTCCTGCACGACCGCCGCGAGGGGGTCGACGACGTTCGCTCCTACCTGGTGCGCCGGGGAGCCCGGGTGCTCCCCGCGTACTGGGTGGCCCTGGCCGCTGTGTGCCTCGTGGCGCAACCGCCGGTGCGCGCCGTGGTCGCCCAGGCGCTCGCGGTGCAGACCTATGTGCCCGATACCCAGATCGACGCGTTCTCGCAGTCGTGGAGCATCCCCACCGAGCTGTCCTTCTACCTCGTGCTGCCCGTCGTCGCCGTAGGCCTGGACCGCCTCCGGCGTCACGGTGCGGGCTGGCCCGTCCTCGCCCTGGCCGGCACCTCGGTGCTCTTCCTCCTCCTCGTCGCCCTCCTCCCGGAGATGGGTGTCGCGTCCACCCTCTTGGTCGAGCGGTGGCTGCCCGCGCGGTGGTCGGACTTCGCGGTGGGGATGATCCTGGCCGAGGTGCTCGAGCACCCCCGTGCGCCCGGGGCCGCCCGCATCCGCTCGCTGGCGTCGGACACCAGCGGCTGCCTGCTGGTCGGCGGGGGGGCCTACGCCCTCGCGACGACCTCGCTCGCCGGCTCCTTGACCCTGGCGCCCTCGTCGGGACCCCAGACCTCGGTGCGGCTGCTCCTCAACGCGGCGGTCGCGGCGGCGCTCCTCGCCCCCCTGACCGTCGGCCGGGGCGGCGGCTGGGCGTCGGTCCTCTCGACCCCCACGGTGCGGTGGGTGGGCACCGTCTCCTTCGGGGTGTTCCTCTGGCACCTGCCGGTGCTCACGGGGCTGTACGCCGCTTCCGGCATCCCACTCTTCGGCGGTGGCCTCGTGCCGCTGCTCGCCGTGGGGGTGCCGGTCTCGCTCGCCCTGGCGTGGCTCAGCCTGAGGTTCGTCGAGCTGCCCTCGATGCGGTGGGCCGCGCGGCGGTCCCCGCTGCCACGAGTGCCGCACCGAGGATGACGAGCATGGTCGAGACCACCTCGACCCAGCCTCCCGGCTCCGGCGGAGCGCCCACGGCGGCGACGGCCACCACCGCGCCACCGAGCGCAGCCACGGCCCCTCCGACCCAGGCGGACCCGCACCCGCGAGCTCCCAGGACCGCCGCGCCGAACACCCCGGCGCCCGCGGCGAGCACCCCGGGGAGGCCGGCGAGCAGCCCCGCCCCGGCCACGAGGCCCAACCCGACGACGGCCGGCCCGGCCGTGGGGCGGGCCGGCGGCACCTCGCGGCGCGGACCGCCCGGCAGCAGCAGGACGAGGGGCACCATGAGCGCGAGGGCGAGCCCCGCGAGCAGGAGCCCTCGGTAGAGGCCGTCCGGGGCGAACCTGACCTCGAGGTGGCCCGCCGCACCCGCCGGCAGGAGGAACCCCTGGCGGAAGCCGTCGACGACGACCGGCTCGAGCGTGCGGCCCCCGAGGGTCGCGACCCAGCCGCTGTTCGTGTTGAGGTCGAGCGCGAGCAGCCGCTGGGGCCCCGCCGGGACCGTCCCCACGACGGTGACCGCGTCCACCGTCGTGGCATCCACCGCGGTGGGAGGCTCCTCGGTGGTGGCGGGGCCACCCTCCCGGTGGAGGACGGCCGTGGTCGGTTGCCACCCGTCGACCCCCGTGACCCGCACGTCGTGCGGTCCAGCGAGCAGCCGCACTGTCGAGCAGGCGTGCCACGTGGCCTCGCCGTCGCCCCACAGGGCCGAACGGGGGCCGGCGGCCCGCGTCGGCACCGCGCGGCCGTCGACCACGACCCGCGGACCGGACCCGCAGGGCCACCGCACGACCGGCCCGGGCACCGGGAGGTGGGCACCGAGGACGTCCACACCGGCCAGCTCGAGGCCGGCGGCGGCCCGGGGGTCCTCGGGTAGCAGGACGCGCAGCGCGATCGTCCGAACGCCCTCGCCGGACACCCGCAGGAACCCGTCGGGACCGGCCCGGACACTCGTGGTCGTGCCGTCCAGGGTGACGTCGACGAACGGTCGGTGGCTCCGCAGCCATCCCCGTCGGACGTCCAGCCGGATGCCGTCGACGTCCACCGCGCGGGCCAGGCGGACCGTCAGCAGCGGCGAGAGGTCCCCGACGGCGGGGCTCCAGGCAGTGGCCGGGTCGTCGTCGAGCACGACCTCGGGTCGCGACGGGGCGGCCCGGCTCCGCGAGCTGGAGGCCTCGACCCGTGCCCCGTCGGCGGCGAGGCCCCTGGGACGGGCGCCGGGTTCGGGCGCGAGCGTGCCCGAGATCTCGAACGACCCGGCGCCGATGTCGGGCAGGCGCCGGTCCAGCGTGCGGCCGCCCTCCGGCCCGAGCTCCCCGGCGCCGATGCAGACCACGTCGTCCCGGGGATGCACGCACGCGGTCGAGCCCGGCAGCCCGGCGGTGAGGACGACGGTGTCGGCCGGGCCGTGCTCGTCGGCCCGCGCCGAGTCGGGCACGTCCACCCCCTCCGTCGGGTCGACGCCGTCGAGCCGAACCGTGGCCAGACCGGTGACGACGTCGGCGGGGTCCCCGGCGTCGGTGTCCAGAACGATCACCTCGACCCTGCGCGTGGCACCGTCGGGGAGCGCCACGTCGGCCACCCCCCTCTCGTCGAGAGTCGCGGTCACCGACCCGGACTCGGTGGCCACCCGGACCTTCTCGACGACCCCGACCGCCCCCGGCGTGAGCGGACCCTCCCGGAGCAGCGAGCCCACCCTCACGGACCGCACCGCGGTCGGTGCGTCGAGCGTGACCTCGAGGGCGGGCTCGGGGTCCCCCGCCGTCGTCCAGGCCGTGAGGGGGTCGTCGTCGAGCGCGGCCGCCGGCCGACCCCCCGGGCGCAGCCCGACCACACCGAGGTCGGTCGCGACCGATGAGGAGGCCGACACCCACGCCACCCCGCGCCAGGACGTGTGCGAGGCGAGGGCCGCGTCGTCCCACGGCCGGTAGTCGGTGGTGCCGGCCGCCTCGGCCCGAGTCAGGGTCGACGAGGCGTCGCGCCCCCGAGTCGTGCCGAACCAGCGCTCGCGGGCGCGGTAGCCGTCGGTGACGACTCGGCGCCCCGGCTCCACACCCGGCGGGCGGTCGCCGTCGAGGACGACGAGACCGGCCTCCCCGGCCTCGAGCACCGCGGCAAGGTCCTCGGGACCGCCCGCCACGCCGACGACCTCGTCGAGGGCCTGGACCGTGGCCACCGGAGCCACCGGCCCCAGGTCGTAGACCTCGACGGGGAAGGCCCGGTCGCCGCTGGCGTCCTGGCGGGTTGTGCCGAAGCCCCGCGCCAGGGTGACGCCCGTGGACGTCCGCACGGCGGAGCGTGCGATGGCGACCGGGGGCTGGCCGCTCACCGCGGCATCGAGGTCGTTGCGCAGCACCAGCCACCGCACCCCCATCCGGCGCAGCACGGCGATCTCGCCGCCCAGGGGGTTCCCCGTCTGGAGGCGGTGCTCGACGTCGTCGAGGAACCGGATGGTGCCCGCCGGGGTGAGCGGGACCGCGTCGCGCACCGCGTACGCCGCTGTCGACAGCGGTCGCACCGGCTCGTCGAGGGGGCGACCCCAGTCGTACTCGCCGAAGCTCGCGGCCGGCACGACGAGGGCACGGCCCTGCCCGTCCCGGGCCGAGAGCCACTGCGCGGCCTGCACCCAATGTCTCGCGACCTCGCGGTAGGCGCCCGGCGGTGCCATGGCGCCGGTGAGCCCCGGGGACACGGCCACGACGGCGGTCGCCACGGCCCCACCGACGACCAGCGCGCGGCCGAGGCGCCACCGCCGGACCGCGGCGGCGGCCACGGCCAGCGCGTGGGCCAGCCCCACGGTGAGAGGGAGGCGGACCAGCGGGTCGGCCTTGTGGACGTTGCGCAGCGGAGCGAGCGGTCCGTCGAGCAGCCCCTGCACCCCCTCCGCCACCGGTGAGCCGACGGCCCCGGTGTGGGCCACCAGGAGCACGACGGCGCCCGTCGCTGCGGTGAGGACCAGCCACCGACGCTCCGGGAGCCGGGGCAGACCGAGGCCCGCGAGGCCGGTGGCGCCGACCAGCGACGTGGCCAGGACCAGCAGCGGCACGGTCGCCAGCTGGTACCCGGCGGGCCACCATGGCCCCCCCGCGGTGACGAGGTGCTCGAGCCAGTGCGTCGTGCCGCGCAGGACGTCGAGCGCCGTGAGCCGGCGGACGACGTCGGCAGACCCCTCGATCCAGTCGAGGAAGGGCGGCGAGTACCGCCCGAGGACGAGCAGCGGACCGAGCCACCACGCGCAGGCACAGAGGACCACTCCAGCCCACCACCACGTCAGGGACCGACGCCACCACGAGGTGCGGGTCAGGAGGTACAGCACGGTGGGCGCCGCCGCCAGCACCGTGGCGGTGGCGTTGACCCCCCCGCACGCGAGCACGGCCAGACCGGAGAGCGCGGCCGCCCGTCGTACCTGCAGCCGCCCGTTCGCGGCGAGCACGACGGGTAGCGCGATCGCCGGTGCGAGGAGCACCGGGAGCGCCTCCGACGACAGCCCTCCGAGGGTGGTGAGCACCCGTGGCGACAGCGTCCATGCGACCGACGCAAGGAGCCTGGTCGCCGGCGACCCCACGGCGAGGACCCGGAGCAGGGCGTGGACGGCGAGGAAGCCGCCGACGAGCAGGAGGGTCCACCACAGCCGCTGGGCGACCCAGGCCGGCAGCACCGACGTCGTGACCCCGAAGAAGGGCCCCATCGGGAAGAGGTACCCGTAGCCCTGGTTCTGCAGGACCCCCCACGTCACCTGCGGGTCCCAGAGGTGGAGCGAACGGGCGAGGAACCCCCACGGGTCGACGTACAGGTCGTTCTTTGTGTCGGCGCTCACGAGCCCGCCGGTGGCCGACCACGCGACCGCCCCGACGAGCAGTGACCCGGCGAGCAGGCGCACCCGTTCACGGCGGCGCCCGCCGGCGGCACCGCTCATCGTCGCCGCAGGACGAGAAGGAGGTTCCACGTGGCCACCTCGCGCAGCCCCGGGACGTCGACCACCCGTCGGGCCCAGTGCGGGTGGTAGCGCGGGACCGCCTCGACCACGTGGGCGTCCGCACGCGAGCGCGCCCAGCGCAGCCCGTCGGCGACCCGGGTCGGGTACATCGTCTCCCCGTAGCGGTTCTTCGGGGGGTGGCCGTGCCGACGCTCGTAGCGGCGGGCCGCGTAGTCGCCTCCGAGCCAGTGCCACGGCGAGGTCTCGTGGCCACCCCACGGCGATGCCCAGGACGTGTACGAGATGACGACGAGCCCCCCCGGGCGCACCACCCGCAGCATCTCCTCACCCACGAGGCCCGGGGTGGTGACGTGCTCCATGAGGTTGCTCGACATCGCGATGTCAACGCTCCCGTCGGCGAGCGGCAGCGCCTCGGCCCGGGCGCGGACGGCCCCGCCACCGGACACGACGTGCAGCGCGGCCGGGTCGAGATCGACCCCGGTGTAGCGGGCTCCGGCGGCCGCGAAGGTGCGTGGGAAGGCCGGTTGGCCCGACCCCACGTCCACCACGGTGCGGCCGGCCAGCTGCTCATGGTCGGCCACGAGCCTCACGGTGTCCTCGGCGAGGTCGGTGTAGAAGCGCTCCGGGTCGGTCTGCTCGACGAGGAAGGACCGGAAGAGCCGGACCGAGCGACCGAGCGTGCGGTACCTTCTCGGCGGCTCGGAGCGCATTGCGGCATGGTAACCAGCACCACCCGGGCGTCCGGCCCGGTCCCGACCACCCCCACGAGGTTCACGTGCGCGTCCTGCTCCACAACTGGCGCGACCTGCACCACCCGGAGGCCGGCGGGGCCGAGCGCTACCTCGTGCACGTGGCCGAGGGGCTGGCGGCGCGGGGACACGACGTCACCTTCCGCACCGCCGCCTACCCCGGGGCACTGCCCGAGGAAACCGTCGAGGGGGTCCGCTACGTGCGCCGCGGCGGCCATTACTCCATGTACCCCCGCGCCCTGGCCGCCACGGCCGGGTTCTCGCCGGACGTCGTCGTCGACGTCCAGAACGGAGTGCCCTACCTGTCGCCCCTCGCCACGCGCAGTCCCGTCGTGAACCTCGTCCACCACGTGCACCGCGAGCAGTGGCCGGTCGTCTTCGGCCCCCGCACGGCGCGGGCCGGGTGGTGGGTGGAGTCCCGGCTCGGGCCCGCCGTGTACCGCCGGACCCGCTACGTCGCGGTGAGCAATGCCACCAGGGACGAGCTGATCGGTCTCGGTGTGCCGCCGGGTCGCGTCACCGTCATCCACAACGGCACCGACGTCTCCGCCGTGGAGGCCCCCCGCTCCCCCACCCCCCGAGTCGTCGTCCTGGGACGCCTTGTCCCGCAGAAGCGCGTGGAGGTCGCCGTCTCGGCCGTCGCGGACCTGCGCCACCAGATCCCGGCGCTCGAGCTCGATGTCGTCGGCACCGGGTGGTGGGAACCGCACGTGCGGGAGCACGTGCGCGCCCTCGGCCTGGAGGACGCCGTCACGCTGCACGGCTACGTGTCGGAGGCCGAGAAGCACCGCCTCCTCGCCCGGGCTTGGGTGCACGCCCTCCCGAGCCTCAAGGAGGGCTGGGGACTCGTCGTGGTCGAGGCCGGCATCCACGAGACCCCCACCGTCGCCTTCCGCGACGCCGGCGGGCCGGCCGACTCGGTACTCGACGGCGAGACCGGGCTGCTCGTCGACGGCCGGGCGGAGGGTGCGGGCTCGGCTGCGTTCACCGCCGCCCTGCGCCGGATGCTGCTGGACACCGGGCTGCGAGAGCGGACCGCACGTGCGGCACGGGCCTACGCCGGGCGGTTCAGCTGGGAGGACACCGTGCTCTCCTGGGAGCGACTGCTCGCCGAGGAGGCCGGACGTCGAGGCTCGAGGTGAGGGAGTGGCCGGCCTAGTTGCCGTCGTAGGTGACGACGTTGGCCGAGGCCTCCTGGGGGTTCGACCCACCGGTGAGGGCGCTGACGCCGCCGATGACGGCGAACAGGGCCAGCACGATACCGACCCCGAATGCCACCAGCCCACCGACTCCCGAGTTCATGGCGCGGACTCTACCACCGGGTAGCCCCCTTGCCGTGCGGCTCGACGGCGAGGCCATGCCCGGCGGAGCAGGAGCAGCGCGCCGGCCGTCAGAGCCGCGACCAGAGCCGCCACCGTGAGCAGCCACGCCATGGTCCGGGCGGGGCCGAGCGAGGGTGGGTCGAGGGGGGCTCCGGGCAGGAGGTCGAGCACGAGCACCCCTGCCTCGTCGGCGAGCACCGCGGCTCCCGCAGGGGCGGTCACCCCGGGGTCGGGGCCTCCGGCGCCGCTCTCGACGACGACGTACCGGACTCCCACGGCGGCGAGGGCCTCCACCGGGTCCGCGCCCGCGTCGAGGGCTGCTCCCACCCGGGCGGCGGCGGGGTCCTCCCCCGGCACCCGCCCCGAGTCCAGCGGCAGCCCGTCGTCGAAGAGGACGTACTGGTCGACCATCCTGGGCACGACGGTCAGGGACACGCGGTCGCCGTTCCACGGGTAGCGCCGGTACTGCGACCACGGCAGGAGGCCGACGGTGCCGGCGGGTGCGCCGGACAGCACGGCGGCGGCGTCCCGGAGCCCCGGCGGCACGGTGACGGCCACCACGCGTCCACCGGCGCCCCACGCCAGCGAGGGCAGGGTCAGCACGGGCGTGAGGGCGACGAGCGCCGCGAGGGCGACGCCGGCGGGCCGGGCCCACCGCGACGACGCCGCCGCGGCCGCCAGGATCCCGGTTCCGGCGGCCGTGAGCGTCACGAGCGGGGCGAGCACCTTCTGGGTGTCGCGCAGCACCCCAACGCCCGGCACCTCGGCGACGAGGCTCGTCCACAGGCCACCGGGGTCGTGGGCGGCGGCCAGGCAGAGCGCGAGACCGACCGCGCCGGGCACGAGCACGACGAGCCACCTGCTGGCGCGGGCCGCCCGGCTCACGGCGACGAGCGCGGCGAGCGCGAGCACGAGCGCACCCCCCGACAGCAGCCAGGACGCGCGCTCCCCCGGGTGCGTGGCCTGGCTCCAGAAGGCTCCGCCGGTGAGCAGGGAGCCGACCGTGCCCCACGGGGTGTCGGGGTGCGGTGCGAACGCCGCCGAACCCGACGCCGCCGAGGTCACACCGGCCGCCAGCGCGGGAACCGCCCAGGCCGCCGCGGCGGCGGCCGTCGCGGCGAGGGCCGCGAGCAGCGCCCGGACCGCGGGGCGCGGAAGGAGCACGACGGGCAGGACCACGAGGAGGACGATGACGAGGGCGTTGGCGCCCCCCACTCCGGAGAGCGCCGTGCCGGCTGCGAGCGACACGAGGTCCCTCCGCCGGCCCTCCCGGGCACGTCGGGCCACCAGGGCGAGGTGGGGCGCCGCGCCGTAGCCCAGCAGCACCGTCCAGTGGCCCACAACGAGCCGCTCCAGCACGAACGGGTTCCACACGGCGGCCCCGGCCGCGACGGCTGCCGCCCACGACGGCAGCCCGGGCCGCAGCTCCCGGGCCAGCCGCGCGGCACCGGCGCCCGCCAGCACGAGGACGCCGACGAGCACGACCTTCTGCGCCAGCGGAGCGGTGAGCAGGTGGCCGAGCGCCACCCCCACGGCATCGCTCGGCACGGCGCGCGGGGCGGGCACCCCGACACCCAGCGCGAACGGCGTGAGCCGCGGGTCCGGGGACCACACGAGGTCGTAGGAGAGGACGACGCCCGGTCCGAGCGCAGGCCCCAGCACGAGCACCGCGAGCACGAGGGAGGTGACGAGCTCGGGCGCCCGCGAACGGCACCCACCCGCGGCGGTCTCCCCCGAGGGGGTCCTCACGGCCCGAGGAGCACGTCGACGGCCGCCGCGAGGTCCGGGGCGTCCTCGCCGAGCAGGAGCCCCCGCATCCCGAGGCCCCGCGCCGGGACGAGGTCGGTGGGCATGTCCCCGATCATCGCGCAGCGGGCCGGGTCCGCCCAGGGCGCCGCGGCCAGGGCCCGCCGGAACATCCCGTCGCGCGGCTTCCGGCAGTCGCAGGTGCCCTCCTCGTGCGGGCACACCTCGACGCGGTCCAGGTGTGCTCCGGAGGCGGCGAGCTCACGGTGCAGGCGTGCGGTCACCGCCTCGAACCGCTCCGGGCTCAGCCGCCCGGTGGCCAGGCCGCGCTGGTTCGTCACGAGCACGACGCGGCAGCCGGCCTCGTTGAGCCGGCGCACGGCCGACGCCGCGCCGGGCAGCATCCGCAGGTCGTCGGGAGCCTCGACGTAGCCCTCGACGCGCTCGTTGAGGGTGCCGTCGCGGTCCAGGAGCACGAGGTGCCACTTCGGGTCACCCACGGGAGGCGGCAGGACCGCCCCGGCGCCGCTCACGGCCGCCCGCGCTCGGCCCAGGCGTCGTCGACGGCCTCGCACCACGCGTGGGTCCAGGCCAGGTGCACCTCCTGCACCCTGGGCGTGCTCTCCGCGGGCACCACGAGCACGTGGTCGGCGAGGCCCTCGAGGGCCTCGCCGCCCGACCCACCCGTGAGTGCCACCGTCACCAGGCCCCGCTCCCGGGCGACGTCCAGCGCGCGCAGGACGTTGGGCGAGCGGCCGCTCGTCGTCATGACGAGGAGCACGTCGCCGGGGTGGCCGTGGGCGGCGACCCCGCGGGCGAAGACCTCCTCGAAGCCGTAGTCGTTGGCGACCGCCGTGACGGCGGTCGAGGAGTCGGCCAGGCTCATCGCCGGGAGCGGCTGCCGGTCACGCACGCACCGGCCGGCGAGCTCGGCCGCCACGTGCGAGGCCATCGCGGCGCTCCCGCCGTTGCCGGCGACGAGGATGCCGTGGCCGGCGTCCAGGCAGCCGAGGATCACGTCGCCGACGGCGTCGACGGCGTCGACGAGCAAGGGCTGGGCCAGCGCGGCGGCGAGGCGCTCCCACTCCCCGAGCGCCTCGGCGTGGCGGCGACGCACGTGCTCGCCCGCCCCGCTCAGCCCGGGACCTTCCATGTCGTCACCCCCTCGCGGCTGAAGGTGAACTCGGAGACGCTGAGCCCCATCTCGATGAGCCGCTCCGCGACGACGTGCCGCCGCTCGAACTCGCAGACGAAGATCATGTGGCCGCCCCCGCCGGCGCCGGTGACCTTGGCGCCGAGGGCACCGCTGCGCAGCCCGGCCTCGACCGCCTCGTCGATCACCGGGGTGGCGATGCGGTCGGACATCCGGCGCTTCTCCCGCCACGCCTCGCCCAGCAGGGCACCGAACTCGGCGACCTCGTCGCGCAGCAGGGCCTCCTTCATCGCATGCGCGATCTGCTTCTGGGCCCGCAGGGCGGTCGTGGAGGCCGGCTCGCCCTCCTCGAAGCGGCGCACCTGGTCCTCGATGATGTGGTCGCTGACCCGCGTCTGCCCCGTGTAGGCGAGGAGCGTGTTGTGCTCGAGCTCGTGAACCGTGGCGTCCCGGACGCGCAACGGGTAGACGACGACACGCTCGGCGTGGAACTCCATGAAGTTGAAGCCCCCGAACGCCGCGGCGTACTGGTCCTGGAGGCCGCCGGGGATGCCGAGGTCCTCGCGCTCGAGGTGCGCGGACACCTCCGCCAGCTCGTGCGGCCCGAGCTCGACCCCGAGGTGGGAGGCCACGAGGGCGATGACGGCGACGACCACGGCGCTGGACGACCCCAGCCCCGAGCCCGGCGGCGCGCCACTGTGGAGGAAGAGGTCGAAGCCGGTCGAGGAGTGCGCGCCCGGGAAGCCGAGGACGCGCGCGATGGCGGCCTTCGGGAGGTCGAGACGGCCGTCGAGGACGATCGGCTCCGCGACGCCGAAGTCCACCTGCTCCCCGTAGTCGAGCGACTGGACGGTGACGACGCCGTCGACCCGCGGCCGGAGCGTGGCATAGACGTAGCTGGCGATGGTCGACGACAGCACCGCACCGCCTTCACGCGCAGGGTACGGCGGGACGTCCGTGCCACCGCCGGCGAAGCTGATCCGCAGCGGGGCGCGGGCGCGGTGGGTGGTCGGCGGTGCCACGGTCTCCCTCCTCCGAGAGGCACGGTGACGGTACCCGATGGGTGGCACGTCCCGTGGGCGTGCGGCTCAGGCGGGCTCG
The DNA here is from genome assembly GCA_963726295.1 of uncultured Actinomycetota bacterium. GTDB lineage: Bacteria > Actinomycetota > Actinomycetes > Actinomycetales > Dermatophilaceae > DASSQJ01. The sequence goes on along the minus strand of CAVSBW010000012.1, from coordinate 230,009 downwards.
GCGACGAGCCGCAGCGTGGTCCGAGACCGCGGCGCGGCCGCACGCATCGCGAGCACCGCCGGCACCGTGGCGACGGCCCCACCGAGAACCGCTCGGTGCCCGAGCGCACCCCGCGGTCCGCCGGCACCCAGGCGCCGGGCCACCGACGCGGCATCCGTCGTCAGACTGTCGCCGATGAGCCGGTCGACGCGTAGCGGCCGCAACCCCGCGGCCTCCGCGGCCAGCCGCAGCGACTGCGCGGTGAACAGGCGCACGTGGGTCGGATCCTCGAGCATCCACCAGCTGCGGCCGTGCACGCGCAGGCCCCACGAGTCGCCGGCGGGGGTCAGCACGACGACGCGGCCGCCCCGGGCCACGACGGCCGCCGCGCGCCGCAGCGTGGAGACGGGGTCCTCGACGTGCTCCAGCACGTGGACGGCGACGACGAGGTCGGCCTCGAACCACCCGTCCGGCAGCGACTCCACCGAGCCGGTCCAGAGCCGGCCGACCGCCGCCACGACGGGGTCGACGGCCACGTCGAGCTGGCCGGGGTCGACGCCCCCGACAACGGCCCCTCGGTCGACGAACCTCCGCAGCAGCGCGCCGCTGCCGAAGCCGACCTCGAAGACCGACCGCGGCGAGGAGCCAGCGGTCAGCGCCCGGTGGGTGAGGGCGATGCGGGCGCGGTCCAGCGCGGGGTCGCCGCCGTACGCGAGGTCGCGATGCCCCGCAGGGCACGACGCGAGGTCGCGGTGCAGGTGGCCGCAGGAGCCGCACCGGCCGAGGACGTCCTCGGGCCCGAGGACGACGGGGCCGACGGGTCCGCCACACACCTCGCAGGACCGAGGCCCCGGGGCAGGGCCGGCCTGACGACGCATCCGGGTACCCTAGCCGCGTTCTTCCCGGCGACACCGAGTCCCGGACCGGCGTGGAGGGGGCGGGGTGCGGGGTCGACGGGGCAGGGAGCGGACGGGCCGTGGCCTGCGCGTGCTGTACCTGTCGTGGCGTGACAGAGAGCACCCCGAGGCGGGGGGCTCGGAGACCTTCGTCGAGCGCACCGCCGCGGTGCTCGCCGAGCACGGCCACGAGGTCACCATCCTCACGGCCACCTTTCCCGGCGGATCGGCGCAGACCCGGCACGGCGCGGTTCGCGTCCTCCGTCGGGGGGGACGGTTCAGCGTCTACCCCCGCGGCCTGGCCCACCTGGTGCGCCACCGGCACGAGTACGACGCCGTCGTCGACGTCCAGAACGGCGTGCCCTTCTGGTCGCCACTCGTCACCCGCCTCCCCGTCGTCACCGTCGTCCACCACGCCCACCGCGACCAGTGGCCGGTCATCATGGGACGGGTCCTGGGGGCCTTCGGGTGGTTCCTCGAGTCCCGGGTCGCGCCGTGGGTGTACCGCAGGAGCCGCTACGTCACCGTCTCCCGGGCCACCCTCGAGGACCTCACCGCGCTCGGCGTCGACCCCGAGCGGGTCACGATCACCTACTCCGGCAACGACCTGCCCGAGGACTACGCGTCGTACGACGCCGTCCCCCGCTCCCCCCAGCCGCGCCTCATGGTCCTCGGCCGGATGGTGCCCCACAAGCACGTCGAGATCGCCATCGACCTCGTGCGGCGGCTGCGCGTGCGGTACCCCACCCTCGAGCTCGACGTCGTCGGCAGCGGGTACTGGCTGGACCGCCTTCGCGAGCACGCCCGGCGGGTCGGCGTGGCCGACCACGTGCACTTCCACGGCTTCGTCGACGAGCGCACCAAGAACCGGCTCCTGGCCGCGGCGTGGGTCGTGCTCATGCCCTCGCACAAGGAGGGCTGGGGGCTGACCATCGTCGAGGCCGGCCTCCACGGCACCCCGGCCGTTGCGTTCGCGCACGCCGGCGGGGTCACCGAGTCGATCGTCGACGCCGAGACCGGACTGCTGGCCCGAGACCGCGACGAGATGCTGGCCCAGGTCGAGACCCTGCTCAGCGACACCGAGCTTCGCGGCAAGTACGGCGAGAACGCCCGGCGCCACGCCCGCGGCTTCACGTGGTCGGCCACGGGCGACGGGCTCGACGCGGTCCTCCGTGAGATCACCGCACCGCCGTCCTGAGGTCAGGACCGCTCGACGTCGGTGAAGGCCTCGCCCATGCGTAAGCACTGCGTGACGAGGTCGTGGTGGGTCTCCACGTGGATGCGGTTCTCCCGGCCCACGGACGCACGGCGGCCCGGGTCGGCGAGCATCGTGACGAGCCCCTCCGCGAGCGCGTCGGCCGAGTCCTCGACGAGGAGGTTCCCGGGGATGACCGCCTCGTCGTTCGTGCCGCACCGCGTCGTGACGACGGGGAGGCCGGCGGCCATCGCCTCGAGGTAGGCGAGCCCGAGCTGCTCGGTCCACTTCCACGTGGGCCGGGGCGCGGTCGAGAACACCGCCCCGGTGGCGAGGAGCGCGGCGACACCCGCGGTGTCGAGCGACCCGGCATGGGTGACCCCGCTGTCCGGGTCGGCGGCAGCGGCCCGCACGGCGCCCTCCAGCGGCCCGCGGCCGGCCACGGTGAGGGTGGCCTCCGGCACCACCCCCCGGACGATCGGCATCGCCGCGAGGATGCGGTCGATGCCCTTGTTCTCCGCGAGCGGCGAGCAGAAGACGACCCTGGGCTCCGCGACCGGTGACACCGCGGGGCGGAAGGTCCCGGTGTCGACCCCCGGCTTGACGACCCGGATGCGCTCGTCGTCGAAGCCGTTGGCCAGGAGGTGCTCGCGGGCCGCGTCGACCATGCAGAGGAGCAGGTCGGCGTCGCGGCAGGACTCGAGGGCCTGGCGGTACGGCGGGATGCGGTACAGCGGCTGGTCGGGGAGGTTCTCCCACGTGATCACCGCCTGGCGCACCGGGCGCCCCTGCGCCCGCGCCCGCTGCCGCCAGCGTGAGGCCTGCCCCGTGACGAGCGAGCAGAGCTCGAGGGACGCCACCCAGTCGTAGCGGGCGGGGTCCTGCTCCCCGAAGCCCCGCACCCACGCGAGCGCTCCCGCCTCGACGAACCGCTTCACGGGCCGCACGTAGGTGCTCGGCACCCAGGTCAGCTCGCCGGCGGGCTCCTGCCGGGCCAGGGCGGTGACGCGAGTGTCGGGCATCCGCGACATCCAGTACAGCTCCCGGCGTGGCCGCTGGTCGGGCAGCGAGACCCAGAGCAGGTCGCGGGTCACCCGGCCGCCGCCCGGCGCCGGCCCTGCAGTGCCCCCCACCCGTACGCCGCCGCCTCGGCGCCCCGCAGCGCCACCATCCCGGCGGCGTGGAGCGGGTCTGCTGCCAGCCGCCGGGCGTTGCGCGCGTACGCGGTGAGGATGCCGCGGCCCTGCCGGGCGACCGCGCCGTCGTGGGTGCGCGCGAAGGCCGGGATGGACAGGCCGTAGTAGTAGCGTTTGGCGAGGACGTCGCGGACGGTGAGCCGTCCCTCGTCGTGGTCGACGAGCACCGGCACCAGGACGATCGACACGCCCTCGGTGCGCAGCCGCAGCCGAAGGTCGGCGTCCTCGGGACCCGACATGTCGAGGCGGAACCCACCGTCGCGGGTCAGGAGCTCGCGACGCAGCAGGCGCGGGTTGTGCAGTGAGGGGTCGTCGAGGTAGCACTCGCGCTCGAGCGCCCGGCACCGCGTCCAGAAGCCCGCGCCGACGGTGCGCTCGGGCAGCGCGAGGGCCTCGGCGCCGGTCTCGGCCGCGGCGCGCAGGGCCACCTCGACGGTGCGTGGCGGCATCACCATGTCGCTGTCGAGCCAGAGCACCCACTCCCCCGACGCCACGGCGGCACCGGCGTTTCGCTGCGCGCTGCGCTCGGGCCCTCGCGTCAAGACGGCATCGGCGTGCCGGGCCGCGATCTGCGGGGTGGCGTCGGTGCTGTGGTTGTCGACGACGACGAGCTCGACGGCAGGATGGGTCTGCGCCCTGACCGATCGCAGGCATGCCTCGAGGGTCCGCTCGTTGTTTCGCGTCGGGACGACCACGGTGACGAGGGGGGCCCCCGGCGAGGACCCGTTCACCGGACCGCCTCCGTGGGAACCTCGGGCGCCCGCCGGCTGTGGAGGACCGACCGCGCCGGGAGCAGCGCCGCCACCGTGGCGAGCACGAGGCCGGCCCCGGCGAGCCAGTGGGGCCCGCCCGCGGTGGTGACCCCGGCATCGACGTGGCCGGACGAGCGCATGAGGAACACCTCCGTGACGGCGGCGGCGAGGACGAGCGCGGCGCCGGCCACGACGAGGTGGCCACGGGCGCGCGGCGATCGTGCCACGACGAGCACCGCCACGCCGGACGCGGCCAGCCCCACCCAACCCACCGCCATCGCAGCGAGGACCACCGTCGCAGCGACCCACCACCGGTGGTCCACCCGACGGGGGGCGTCGTTCGCAGGCCCGGCCGCGCTCGCTGGGGAGGCGGGCCGTCGCCGCCGGCGGACAGCCGTCAGGACCCAGATGCCAGCGGCGCCGAGCACCACCACCCCCGTAGCCAGCAGGGCGAGGTCGGCGGCGCGCTGTGGCCCGTAGCGGACCGTCACGGTGTGCTCCCCCGGCTCGTCGACGACCCAACCCGTCGACCAGCCGTCGACGACGACCGGCGCACCGAGCGATCGCCCGTCGACGGTCGCCTCCCAGCGGGGGTCGTACGCCTGGCCGGTGCGCAGCGCCCACCGGCCGGTGGCGGCGCGCACCGTCACCCGCTGGTCGGTGGCCGGGCCGGCGACGTCCTCGACGACCGGGAGGTCGACGGCCGTGACGGGACCGCGGCCGAGCTCCTTAAGGTCGCGGAGGGCGACCTCGTCGAGCTGGTACCCGGGCGCGGTCCGCAGGTGGTGCTCCCCCGCCGCGAGGACGAGGGGGTCGCAGGCGACCCAGCGCTTGCCCTCCTCGTTGCGGCCCGCGAGCTCTCCCGGGTCCTGCGGGCGCATCATGACCGGCCGCCCGTCGACGGTGGCGACCTTGGTGCACGGAGGCGACGGGGAACGCGGCGTAAGCACCCCAGTGCCGATGCGCGTGAAGCGGGGCGGCGCGCCGGTCCCCGAGACGGCCTCGACGACGATGCGCACGGTCCTGCCGTGGGTCCCGGGCGGCAGGGTGAGCTCGGTGCGGCCGGTCCCGATCCGGGCTCCGGAGAGGGCCGGCGAGCCGTCGACGAGCACGCTCACGGCGGCCACCTCCGTGCCGGCTGTCCCGTCCGTCCCGGGGGTCCGGCGTTGGTCGACGACCACCGAGGACACATCGCGGTCGGGCCCCGCGGCCTCCCACCACGCACCTGGTGCGGGGTCACCCGGGACCCAGGCAGTTCCCGGGTCCCTGTCGAGGGCCATCGACGGGCGAAGGTCGGGGTTGTCGAAGTAGGTGCTGCTGGCGCGCGCCCGTACCGAGCCGCCGAAGCCGGCGAGGGTGTCATAGGTGGACAGGTCGAGGGTGTCGAGGCGTACGTCGGCCAAGACGCCGAAGGTGCGCTGGTCGGGGAGAGCGAGCACGCGGTCGAGAGCGGTCTCGGCGTCGTCGTCAGCACCGGGCCCGTAACGCACCCGGCTCATAAGGACGTCGAGGGGGACCTGCGCGAAGCGGCCCCGGGCGGCGTCGTCCAGCGCGGAGTACTGCCGCTCGAGCGTGAGCGGCAACCGCGCGCCGCGCGTGACCTGCGTGTCGACGCCGTCGATGCCGAGCTCGGCGACCCCCACGAGGCTGTAACCGTCACCCCGGATGCCGTCGACCCGCAGGGTCACCGTTTGGGAGGCGACGCCGCCGAGGTCGACCACGCCCGCCCCGCTGTCGGGGAGGCGCGTGGTGCGCTCGACCCCGCCCGCCGCCACCGTGACGGTGTCGAGGTGGACGCTGCCGAGCGCCGTCGGGGTCACCGTTACGCGGCCGATGGGCACCGGCGCCGGCAGTCGCACGGTCAGCTCGACACCGGGTCCCCGGCGGAAGTCACCGAACAGCCAGGACGTGTCTGGGTCACCGTCGAGCGCGTCGTCGGGTTGCCCGTACGGTAGATCGAAGAAGGCACCGCCCACCTGGGTCGCGTGGACCTCCGGTCCCTCCCGGGCCTCCACGGTCTGGTCGTCGGCACCCCAGAGCGCCCGGGTGGCACCCGGCTCCTTCCCCGGCGGGAGGAGGGGCCCGAAGCCAGCGGTCAACCGGTTCGGGATGAGGCTGCGCCGCCGGTTGGTGTCCGAGAGCACGAGCCGACTGGCCGAGCCGAGGCGTGTCGAGAGCTGTTCCGGAGTGAGTTCGGCGGCGTAGGTGAGGAGCGGGTCGTCGCCCACCAGCCCTTGGCCCGCGAGCTGGCCCAGCGCCCAGCCGTCGCCCGCCACGAGAACAGAGCCCTGCACCGGACGGGCTGCGACGGTCCCCTGCGGCTCCCGGACGGCGTAGACTTGGACGGGGGGCAGGAGGGCCTCCGTGCCTACAGAGGGCACGGTGCCGAGCACGTTCTCCCCTTGCGCGCCGAAGTTCGCCACCCCGGCCAGGCCGGGGTCGGCGCTCACGACCCTGTCAGTAACCGCCGGGCGCGGCGCGCCGGACTCTTCCCACACTAGGTCGTGACGCAGCAGTACGTCGGAGGCGCCGAGGTAGCGGGCCGTCGTCGACACGGCGTCCGCGGCTACGCCCTCCGAGCCGAGCAGGTCGCCGAGCGCGGCGAGGAGGTTGGCGCTCTCCGGGGAGGCGTTGGGCGTCGTCTCCGGCAGGATCGCCTCGCGGCTCATCAGCGAGTTGGGGACGTCGTCCGGCCGCTCCTCGGTCCAGCGGTAGTGCGGCCGGATGGTCTGCGGGAGGAACAGCACCCGGGAGCCGTCGTCCCGGGCGTCGACCGCGGCCGCCGCCTGGCGCCAGTACCCGGGGACGTCGAAGGTGGAGATGTAGAGGTGGCCGGTGACCGCCGGGAACGTCCACCCCACGAGGAGGGTGACCGCCGCAACCCCCGCCGCCAAGCGTGCCCACAGCGGGCGCAGCCGCCCGAGCCACACCGGGACAGCGTGCCCGAGCAACAGCGCGAGCGAGAGCGCGAGGACCGCTCCGGCCTTGTTCGTCGTCCGGAAGGCCAGCAGGGCGGGGACCGCCTCGAAGGCCCGGGCGAGGAGCTTCCCCAACACCGATGCCGGGTCCCCGGGCCAGAGCCCGACCATGACGACGGCACCGAGAAGCAGGCCGAGCGCCCCGACCCGTCGCAGGACCGGAGGCGCCGTGCGCAGCGCCAAGATTCCCGCAAAGGGCCAGAGTGCGGTCACGACGACGAGGACGGGCGAGGAGACGTAGGGAGCGAACTGGGGGATCCAGGGCCCCTGGGTTCCCCAGCCGTAGAGCGTCCATATCCCCATGCCCCGTAGGACCTCCGGGAAGGAGGACCAGGCAGCGATGCCCTCGAGCGTCTCGGACGAGGCGATGACCTGCTGACCCGCGCCAGCAGCGCTCACCGCGGGTACGAGCCAGTAGAGCGAGACGCCGAGGACGAAGGCTCCCACCCGGGCCAGCGCGAGTAGGGTGCGCCGCGCGCCGAAGCCCTCGGCCCGGCCCACGACGACCGCGAGCGGGAGGACGAACAACAGCTGGAGGACCGGGATGACCCCGGCGTTCATCCCGCTCATCGCGAAGAACGCGGTACCCGCCGCCGCCGGCCAGCGCCACGACCGCGGATCCTGCACGGCGCGCGTGACCGCCACGGCGAACCACGGCAGCACGACGTACGGCAGCAGGACGGCCAGCGTGCTCCCTCCAACTACGGCATAAGGGTTGGCGACGAACACGATGGCCGCGGCGCCCCCCGCCCACGGCCCAGAGGCCGGCGACAGAACCCGGAGCAGCCGGGCCGCCCCCACGGCCCCCACCAGCCACAGCACGAGGTGGAAGACCTTGAACACCGCCGACGACGACAGCCCGAGGGCCGGAAGCGGCGCCAGCACCGCGACGACCGGAGCCAGTCCGACGTTGAAGCTCGGCGAGCCGAGGTACGGCGTGGACAGCCACGCCCCAAGGTACTGGCGGACCATCGCACCCGGTGCGAGGTACACCTCCGGCTTGATGTCGACGACCACGTGCCCCCACGAGTTCCCCACCACGACGAGGACGAGGACCAGCACCGCCGCGGCCGCGACGATCCGTCGGATGGTCCTCACGCGACGCATGGGCGGCTCCGTGTTCTGCTCGGGCCCGGACAAGGCCGTCGGATCGGTGGACGCGCGGTGACCGGGGCCCGGTCCCGGAGGGTACCAACACGCCATGTGCTCCGCTGTGCGACCATGGCACCCGTGTTGAGCCGCACGGGCCCGCTCACAGCCGTCGTTCTCGCAGGGGGCCTCGGAACCCGGATGCGCCCGCTGACCGACACCCGGCCGAAGCACCTTCTCGAGGCCGCCGGCGAGCCTCTCCTCGCGCACCAGCTGAGGTGGCTCGCTGGCCACGGGGTCGGCCGCGTCGTCCTGGCCACCTCACACCTGGCCGACCAGTACCGACCCGTCCTGGGCTGCGGCGGCGGGTACGGGCTCGACATCCGCTACATTCGGGAAGACAAGCCGCTCGGGACAGGCGGCGCCTTGGCGGGAGCGTTGTCGACGCTCGACCTCCCCGACCACGAACCCGTGGTCGCGGTCAATGGCGACCTCTACACACGTCACGACCTCGCGGCCCAGATCCGTAGCCTCGGCGGCGACTCGGACGTGGTGATGCACCTGCGGACGGTGGAGGACGCCCGCCCCTATGGATCGGTGGTGGCCGACGCAGCGGGCCGGGTCACGGCCCTGGTCGAGAAGTCGCCGAACCCACCCAGCCACGAGGTCAACGGCGGCACGTACGTCCTGCGCCGCGGCGTCCTCCATCCGGCCGCGCGGACCCCGGCGTCCCTCGAGACGGACCTGCTGCCCGCGCTGATCGACACCGGGCGCGTGGTTGCGTACCGGGAGCAGGGTCCGTGGCTCGACGTCGGTACCCCGGCCGCCCTGGTCATCGTCTCGGCTGCGCTCGTCGAGGAACGCGGCGTGGATGCCGTCGTCCACCCCTGCGCGCAGGTCCACCCGACGGCGCGGGTCACCGGAGGCAGCAGCCTCGGAAAGCACGTCCGGGTCGGCGCAGGAGCCATCGTGCGGTCGAGCATTGTCATGGCCGGAGCCACCGTCGGCCCTGGCGCCACCGTGGTGTCGAGCGTCATCGGTCTTGGCGCTCTGGTCGCACCCGACGCAGATCTGCGCGACGCGGTGGTCGGAGACGCCGTCGACCTGGTCGACCGAGCACCTGCTTCGGAGTGACAGGGCAGTGCTCAGGCGCCGAACGGACCGGGAAAGCGTCGCACGTGACTCACCGGCCACGCGTTAGGACCGGTCTGCGGCGATGTAGAGGACGGCGCCGGGGTGGCCCGCTCGCGCTCCCGGCACCGTTGCGAGTGGGTCGGCCCCCGCCGGCACCGCTGAAGGCCCTGCGAGGTCGGCAACGACCGCGGTCGGCGCGGTCGGCGGCGCCGCGGCGGCCGCCCGCCAGTCCACGTCCTCGGGGAACGGCCATCCCGCTCCGGCATACGTCGCCAGACCCTGCTCACGGAAGGCATAGGTCGCACACGCGCCGTAGGAGAACCATGACGCCGACCCCACGGTCTCGATGCGCACGGAGTCCGCCGACGCGAGCGGCCCTTCACCGACCAGCTCCGTGACAGCCTCGCGAATCCCGTGCGGCACCGCTGTCGCGTCGTGCCTCGTGGTCGGTGTCGTCATCAGCGCCATGACCGCCAGGGGCAGGAGCACCGAGGTCCACGACGAGGCGACCCTGACGGATCGGCAGTGGCGCCCCCCCGCACGTTCAAGGGCCGCCACGACGAGAACGCACCATGCCCAGGCGGCAACGGCCATGATCGGCGTGACCCAATAGGTCGCCGGCACCACACCTGCCGGAAGTCGTGAGTATCCGATGAGGATCGCCACCGCCCCGGTCAGGGCGACCACGGCCCCCGGTCCAACCACACCATCCCTCGGCGGCCGCACAGCCATCACCGCGAGAGCCCCGATCAGCAGGACGCCCACGACGCTTGCGGCCACGCCACGGCTGACGAGGAAGGACGAGTCGACACGGCCGAAGCCGCCGGGAACAGGACCGAGAACGCCCACGAGCCGGAACGTCGCTCCCGGGTCGATGAGCTGGCGGTTGTCCTGTGTGGCGTACCGGAGGACCTGGGCGACGTTTGGTGGCCGGAAGGTCGTCGTCTCCAGGGCCGTGGGGAGCCATACAAGAACCCCCACGACCACCGCGCTGCGGATCGACTTGGTCCGCTCCCCCGGCGGTCTCACGTAGCCCCGGCCACGACGACGTGCAAGCGACGCGACGATGAGGACCACCGCGAGTCCACCGACCAACGGCAGGTACGCGAGATTGGCCTGGGCCACGAAGCTCATGAGTAGGACCAACAGCCATCGACCGGTCCGGTACCCCCGCAATGCGGCGGTGGCGGCCAGGAGCATCGCGAGCACGGCGAGCGGGGCCGGGTTGGTGTTGAGGGGGCGGTAGAGGGTCTCGGTCCCCAGGCCCCACTGGACGGCGAGGGCGGCGGCCGCCACCAGCAGCACCAGGAGCCTCCCGCCGAGTCGTCGCGCCAGCCAGAGGGCCGCGGCAACGAAGGCGACGTTGAGCAGCACGGTCGCCGAGGCGATGGCGAGCGGGGAGAAGCGTCCGAGCCAGCTCACGGGCGCCAGGAGGTAGAACTCCAAGGGACCGAGATGGTGAGAGGCCAAGGATGGGTCGCCGAGCCCACTCGTCGACCGCATCCCCATGAGCGGCCAGCGGCCGTCGACGATGTCCATGACCTTCAGCGCGACTAAGGCGTCATCGCCTTCGGGGGTCCAGCCCGAGCGCAGGGCGTCGACCAGGGCGAACCACGCAGGCGCCGTCGCGAGGAGGAGCGTGGCGAGCCACGGCGCCCGGGCACGAATAGAGCGCAGGGTGAGCCCGCGCGGGTCCAGCGCCGGCACCGTGATGGTCATCCAGCCTCCCGTCCGCCGTGGACTGCGTGCACTTCAGCCTCCAATAGTCCGCGCCCAATCGGCGGGCCCCTGCCGTTCGGGATCCGGCTGCCGCGCATGGTAGTCCGGCCGTCCGGCGTGAGGAGAGCCCGGCTGGTCAGGCCGCCTGTAGACGGCCCGCCGCGCCATCCACACCCGCTATCCTCCACGCATGCCTGAACTCCGCCAACCGCCCCGGGCGGTGTTTCGCCTCCGGCTGGGTACCAGGATCACCATGATCATCGGAGCGCTGTTCCTCGTCGCGGCCGTGTACTACTACTACACGCCAGTCCTCCTGACCACCAGCACGGGAGCCCTTTTCGGGTGCGGCTCCGCGGCCCACCCGCCGACCGCGCAGTTCCCCAAGGCGACCTGCCTCGACGCTCCGAACGTCAACCTCTACAAGGCGATCGCCCTACTGGCCAGTGCTGTGATCGTCGTCGTGCTCGGCTGGATCTTCTTCGGAGCCGACCGGACGGTTCAGGCCTCGCCCCAGCGCGAAGAGGACGACGCCCTCGACGCCACGTGAAGCCCCGCAGCCGCGAAATGGGCGAGACCTCGAGGTCCACATGGCCACATCGTCCGGACCCACCAGTCGAGCCATATCCGATAGGCGCGAAACGCGTGCTCGGGCACGCGTCCGTTTACTGCGGGGCCAGGCCGCCGACGGCCGCCGGATGACACGCGTGCGGTCGGCCGCGGCCTTCGGTGCCGCCTCCGCGTTCGCCAACGTCCTCGGCTACGCGACCTCGGTCGTGCTGGCGCGCGGGCTGGCTCCGGACGAGTTCGGGGCGATCGGCGCCCTCCTCGCCCTCGGCATCATCGGCACCATCCCCTACACCGCGGTCCAGCTCACCGTGTCGCGCCGGGCCGCCGACGCGTCCGCCGCGGGACGCGGAGTGTCGCGGTCCGGCGCCGCGCTCGTCGGGTCGGTCGTGGGGCTCGCCATCAGCGCCCTCTTCGCCGCCGCCGCGTGGCCCCTGGCGGCCTACCTCAACCTCGGGACGGGCTGGTACGTCGTCGGTATCGGCCTGATCCTCACCCCGATGCTCGTCGCCGCCGCGCTCAACGGACTGCTCCTCGGGGAGGAGCGGATCGGTCGACTGGCCTGGGCGACGGTCGCGACCGCGACCGGCCGGGTGGTGGCGGTCCTCGTGGCGGTCGTGACGGGTGGCGGGGTGGGCCGGGTCCTCGTCTGCCTGGTCGTCGCGGCGATGCTCTCGACGCTCGTCATCGTCCTCCTCGCCCCCCGCGGTGGCACCGAGCGCCTCCCCCTCGGAACCGGGGCACGTGCGATGACGTCGAGCGCGGTGGTGCTCACCGGGTACCTGCTCCTCACCAACCTCGACATCCCGATGGCCCGCCACCACCTCACCGGCCCCGACAGCGGCGTCTACGTCCTGGGGTCGATCTTCACCAAGATCTGCCTCTGGGGCCCACAGTTCCTCGCGGTCGTCACCTTCCCCCGGATGCACCGCACCGGGGGCCGCTCCCGCACGGCGTGGGTCATGGGCCTCACCGCAGCCTTCGGGCTGGGGCTCGCGCTCCTGCTCGTCCCGACCGGATCGCTCGTCGTCGAGGTCATCGCAGGGCGGGAGGTGCCGCAGGCGGCGACCCTTGCCCCCTTCTTCGCCCTGGTGGGGACGTCGTGGGCGGTCATCAACGTCGTGGTGTTCCACGACATCGCGACCCGGCCGCGCAGGCTCGGCGGATGGGTGTGGATCACGACTGCCGCGCTTGCCGGGACCCTGGCGGTGCAGCCGACCCCGACGACCGTCGCCGCGATCGTCACCTCGGTCCTCGTCGTCTCCGCAGCAGGTGCGCTCGTCGGCGTCGCCCGCTTCGTGCGCGACGAACGCCGGTCAGTCGGGGACGCGGTGCGACCGGCGCCCGTAGACGGCGCCGGCGAGCCGGCGCAGGGCTTCTGAGCGCGGTACGACCTTCCACGCCACCGCGTAGGCGGGGCCGACGACGCGGCGTTGGAGCGCGAGCAGGGCGCGGACGTCGCGCGGCACGTCCCGCGCGTGCCCCGCGGGACGGCGGTACCGCAGGACGAGCAGGCCGTTGGCCCAGCGGGGGTCGTGGTCGGTCTCGGCGTCGAACGCCCGCTCGACCGACCACCCCGGGTGGCGGGAGAGATAGGCATCCGTGGCCCGGCGCACCACCGGCCACGTGGCGTCGTCGACGAGCACGAGCGCCTCGTCGGCGAGAAGGTGCTCGGCCACCCCCAGCGCGAGGTAGTGGGCGAGCCAGGTGTGTGCGCCGTCATAGAAGTAGACGCCCACCGGCTCGCCCACGACCGCGGCGTCGCGCAGGACGCGGTAGCAGTCCCCGTCGACGAGCCGGAAGCCCGGGGTGGCGCTCGGCAGCGCCGCGAGGTTGGCCCGCAGCTCCTCGCGGGCATCGTCGCCGGCCATCCCGAACTCCTGGAAGTTCTCGACGGCCACGACCGTGCGCTCGGTGCCGTCGACGAGGGCCCCGCACACCGACCGGCCCTTGAAGGTGCCCACCTCGAGGTAGGCCTCACCCGCCGGCAGGTGCTCGACCGCCAACTTCAGCACGGCGAGCTCGGCGGCCGTCGTGAAGCCGGTGACCCGCTCGACCACCTCGTCGAACCGCGGATCGCGGGGGCGCCCGTCGGCCGGGTCGCCCTCGAAGAGGTCGTCGAGGCCGGAGGCGAAAGCGGTGACGTCCATGGGGGGTGGTCTCCTCGGCTCAGTGCGCCGCGTCGTGCCAGGAGCGGCCGACCCCGACGCTGACGTCGAGCGGCACGTCCATCGCCACCGCCGCCCCCATCTCACGGCGGACCAGCGCCTCCAGCGCCTCCCGCTCCCCCGGCGCCACCTCGAGCACGAGCTCGTCGTGGACCTGCAGCAGCATCCGCGACGCGAGCCCCTCGCGACGCAGTGCGGCGTCGACCCCCTTCATCGCGAGCTTGATGATGTCGGCCGCCGACCCCTGGATGGGCGCGTTGAGCGCCATCCTCTCGGCTCCCTCGCGACGCTGCCGGTTGTCGCTCATCAGGTCGGGGAGGTAGCGGCGGCGGCCGAGCATCGTCGCGGTGTACCCGGTGGCCCGCGCCTCGACGACGATCTCGCGCAGGTAGTCGCGGACCCCGCCGAAGCGCGCGAAGTACTCGTCCATGAGCCCCTGCGCCTCACCGGTGGAGATCGTGAGCTGCTTGGACAGGCCGAAGGCGGACAGCCCGTACGCCAGCCCGTAGCTCATCGCCTTGACCTTGCTGCGCATCTCCAGCGTGACGTCCTCGGGCTCGACCGAGAACACCCGGGCGCCGACGAAGCGGTGCAGGTCCTCACCGGTGCGGAAGGCCTCGATGAGCCCGGCGTCACCGGAGAGGTGGGCCATGATCCGCATCTCGATCTGGCTGTAGTCGGCGGACATCAGCGACTCGAAGTCCTCGCCGACGACGAAGACCTCGCGGATGCGCCGTCCCTCCTCCGTGCGGATCGGCACGTTCTGGAGGTTGGGCTCGGTCGAGCTCAGCCGGCCGGTGGCGGCGATGGTCTGCAGGTAGGTGGTGTGGATGCGCCGGTCGGGGGCCACCGACTTGATCAGCCCCTCGACCGTGACCCGCAGGCGACTGGTGTCGCGGTGCCGGAGCAGGGCCTCGAGGAACGGGTGCTCGGTCTTGGCGAAGAGGTCGGCGAGGGCGTCGGCGTCGGTGGTGTACCCGGTCTTCGTGCGCTTGGTCTTGGGCATGCCCAGCTGGTCGAACAGCACCTCCTGGAGCTGCTTGGGGCTGCCGAGGTTGACGTCGTGGCGGCCGATGGCGTCGTAGGCGTCCTCCTGGGCCTGGCGCATCTTCGCGGCGAAGTCGGCCTCGAGGTCGGTCAGGGCGTCCTCGTCGACGGCGATGCCGACCCGCTCCATGGCGGCCAGGATGTCGACGAGCGGCAGCTCGAGGTCGCGGAGCAGCTCGGTGTTCGCAGTCTCCTCGAGCCGCTCGGCGAGCACGTCCGAGAGCTCGAGGACGGCCGTGGCCCGCACCATGGCGTCCTGGGCGGCCGTGTCGTCGTCGGCCTCGAAGTCCAGCATCCCCTGACGGCCCTGGTCCGCGGTCTCGGTGGCCTCGGCCCGCAGCTCGCGGCCGAGGTGGCGCACCACGAGGTCCTCGAGGTCGTAGGAGCGCTGGTCGGGTCGCACGAGATAGGCGGCGAGGGCGGTGTCGCTGACGACACCCGCGAGCGGCAGGGACCGGCACGACAGCGCCTGCAGCTGGGGCTTGGCGTCGTGGAGGACCTTCGGGGCGGCGGGGTCGGAGAGCCACGCGGCAAGACCCTGCTCCTGCTCGGAGGTGAGGTCGGAGAGGGGGACGTGCGCCGCGCTGCCGTCCTCACCGGCCACGGCGACGGACTCGGCATCGCCGACCCCGCCCTTGTAGTGGCCGCCGACGACGAGCCCGTGGCGGGTGGCGGCCAGCGCGGGGTCGGCGAGCCGGGCGAGCAGCCCGTCGGTGCCCAGGACGTGGCCCTCGAGCTCGAAGCCGCCCTCGACCTCGTCGGCGGGGGCCTCGAAGGTGGAGAAGAGCCGGTCGCGCAGCACACGGAACTCCAGCCCGTCGAAGACCCGGTGCACCTCCTCGCGGTCCCAGGTGGCCCGCTCCAGGTCGGCCACCGTGAGCGGCAGGTCCAGGTCGTCGACGAGCCGGTTGAGGCGGCGGTTGCGCAGCACGTCGTCGAGGTGGAGGCGAAGGTTCTCGCCCGCCTTGCCGCCGATCTCGTCGACGTGGGCGACGACCCCCTGGAGGTCGCCGTACTGGCCGAGCCACTTGGCCGCCGTCTTCGGCCCCACACCGGGGACACCGGGCAGGTTGTCGCTCGACTCGCCCACGAGCGCCGCGAGGTCGCTGTAGCGGTCCGGGGGCACCAGGTACTTCTCCTCGACGGCCGCGGGGTCCATCCGCCAGACCTCGGAGACCCCACGCACCGGGTAGAGCAGCGAGACCCGGTCTGAGACGAGCTGGAACGCGTCGCGGTCGCCGGTGCACACGACGACCTGGTGGCCGTCCGCCACGGCCTCACGGGTGAGGGTGGCGATGACGTCGTCGGCCTCGTACCCCTCGATGCCGACGTGCCGGATGCGCAGCGCGTCGAGGACCTCGCGGAGCAGCGGCAGCTGGCTGGAGAACTCCTGGGGCGTCTTGGCGCGGCCGGCCTTGTACTCGCTGTACTCCTCGAGCCGGAACGTCTGCCGGGAGACGTCGAAGGCGACCCCGACGTGCGTGGGCGCCTCGTCGCGCAGGACGTTGATGAGCATCGCGGTGAAGCCGTACACGGCGTTGGTGTGCTGGCCGGTGCTGGTGGAGAAGTTCTCGACCGGGAGCGCGAAGAACGCGCGGTAGGCCAGCGAGTGTCCGTCGAGGAGCAGCAGCTTCACCGTGGCAGCCTATCCACCATGACCGACACCACAGACGGCCCCCGCCAGGCCCCGTCCGGGCGCGACTTCTCCGCCGAGGCGCGGGCCATGATGGACCTGAACCCGGCCTCGCTGAACCACCGCATGGGCATCGAGTTCGTCGAGACGCACCCGCAGCGGGTGGTCGCGACGATGCCCGTGGAGGGGAACACCCAACCCGTCGGGCTGCTCCACGGGGGCGCCTCGGTGGTGCTGGCCGAGACTCTCGGCTCTACCGGAGCCCAGCTGCACGCGGGCCCCGGCAAGGTGGTCGTGGGGGTCGACATCAACGCCACCCACCACCGGGCCGCCCGCTCCGGCCTGGTCACCGGCACCGCCACCCCGATCAGCCTCGGACGGACGCTGGCGTGCTACGAGGTGGTGATCACCGACGAGGACGGCCGTCGGGTCTGCACGAGCCGCATCACGGTGCTCATCCGGGACGCCGCCCCCGGCGGCTGACCACGCTGCCGCAGCAGGAAGCCCGCTCAGCGCACCGGCGAGGCGAAGGCGCGCTGCCGCAGGGAGCGGCGCCGACGGCGCAGGGCGTCCCCGGTCTCCGCGGTCTCCGGGGCGAGCCGGCGCCGGAGGGTGCCGGCCGCCACGACCCGGCGGGTCACGATCGAGCCGAAGCCGAGGCGGGCGAAGAACCGGTTGGCCTCACGGGCGGAGGTGGGCACGTTGGAGACGACCGTCTCGCAGCCGGAGCGCTCGGCGAGGTCGAGGACGGCGGTGAGGAGGGCCTTGGCCACCCCGTTCCGCCGCGCTTCGGGAGCCACCCAGAGCTGCTCGACGGACACCTCGTCACCGGGGTTCAGCCCGAACGGGTTGTCGGTGGTGACGACATAGCCCACGGGCTCGCGGTCGAGGCGGGCGACGAAGGCATGGACGCCGGGGCGCCGGAGCGCTGCCGCCAGGCGTCCCTCGGCGATGGTGCGGGCGCAGAGCTCGCGGCTCGAGCCGGAGTCGACCTTCGCGGCGAGCCAGAGGCCGGTGATGTCGTGGAGGTCCTCGACGTCGACGGGGGCGACGGACACGCAACGCCGAGCCACACGCGCCTCCTCGGTCACTCACGACGACCTGGTCTCGGCCGTCAGGCAGCAGACACTAGACCCCGGGGGGCATCGGACGCCAGCCGGGGCTGAGGCCCTCCTCAGGCCTTCTCCATGCCGGCGACCACGGCCTCGGCCACCTCGCGCATGCCCATCCGGCGGTCCATCGCCGTCTTCTGGATCCAGCGGAAGGCGTCGGCCTCGCTGATCTTGAGCTTCGTCATCAGCACGCCCTTGGCCCGGTCGACCGCCTTGCGCGTCTCGAGGCGCTCGCCGAGGTCGGCGACCTCGTCCTCGAGGGTCTTCAGCTCGGCCCACCGCGACAGGGCGATGTCGATGGCGGGCGTGACGTCCCCGCGCGTGAACGGCTTGACGACGTAGGCCATGACACCGGCGTCGCGGGCCCGCTCCACGAGCTCGGTCTGGCTGAACGCGGTGAGCATGACGACCGGGCAGATCCGCTCGCCGCCGATCTTCTCGGCCGCGGTGATGCCGTCCATCACCGGCATCTTGACGTCCATGATGACGATGTCGGGTCGCAGCGTGCGGGCCAGCTCGACGGCCTGCTCGCCGTCACCGGCCTGCCCCACGACGTCGTACCCGGCCTCACCGAGCATCTCGGCGAGGTCCATGCGGATGATGGCCTCGTCCTCGGCCACGAGGACGCGCTTGGCCATGGCTGTCTCAGTCATGTGCCGGGAGCGGGACTTGAACCCGCACGCCCTTCAGGGCAGAGCATTTTGAGTGCTCCGTGTCTGCCATTCCACCACCCCGGCCGGGGGGTGCCGTCAGCATACCGACGCAGGTGGGAGGGCCTTCTCACCGTCCGTCACGCAGGTCGCCGTAGGCCGGGGCGAGCCTGTTCCTCGCGTCCCCGATGCGGTGCACGCGCAGGGCGTTGGTCGACCCGGGCAGGCCCGGCGGGGACCCGGCGACGATGACGACCTGGTCGCCCTCCTGCACCCGGCCGAGCCCCAGCAGGAGCTCGTCGACCTGCATCGCCATCTCGTCGGTGTGGCGGACCTTGTCGACGAGGAAGGTCTCGACGCCCCAGGTCAGGGCCAGCTGGCTGCGGGTGCCCTGGTTGGGGGTGAACGCCAGCATCGGGATGCTCGGCCGCACCCGTGCCAGCCGCTTCGAGGAGTCGCCGCTCTCGGTGAAGGTGATGAGGAACTTGCAGCCGAGCAGCTCGCCGATCTCGGCCGCGGCGGCCGTGACGGCACCCCCCTTGGAGCTGGGGCGCGTGCCGAGCGGGCGGATCCGGTAGAGGCCGTGGATCTCGGTGTTCTCGATGATCCGGGCCATGGTGCGCACGGTTGCGAAGGGGTTCTTCCCCACGCTCGTCTCCCCGGAGAGCATCAGGGCGTCGGCGCCGTCGAGCACCGCGTTGGCGGCGTCCGACGCCTCGGCGCGGGTCGGCCGCGAGTTCTCGATCATCGACTCGAGGACCTGGGTGGCGACGATGACCGGCTTGGCCCGGCGGCGGGCGATCTCGCAGGCCCGCTTCTGGACGAGGGGCACGTCCTCGAGCGGCATCTCGACACCGAGGTCGCCGCGAGCCACCATGACGCCGTCGAAGGCGCGGATGATCTCGTCGAGGTACTCGACGGCCTGCGGCTTCTCGATCTTGGCGATGACCGGGAGCCGGATCCCCTCCTCGTCCATGATCGCGTGCACGTCGCGGATGTCGTCGGGGCTGCGCACGAAGGACAGCGCGATCATGTCGACGTTGGTCCGCAGCGCCCAGCGCAGGTCGTCACGGTCCTTGTCGGACATGGCCGGCACCGAGACGGCGACCCCGGGAAGGTTGATCCCCTTGTTGTTCGAGAGCTGGCCGCCCTCGAGCACCTGGCAGACGACGTCGGTGTCGCTCACCTCGGTGGCGATGAGTGCGATCTTCCCGTCATCGATGAGGATGCGGTCCCCCGCCTCGACGTCGCCCGGAAGGCCGTCATAGGTGGTGCCCACCTCGTCCTGGTCGCCCGGGACGTCGCGGGTGGTGATGGTGAACGTGGCGCCCTTCTCGAGCTGGATGGGCCCGTCCGCGAACCGGCCGGTGCGGATCTTCGGGCCCTGGAGGTCGACGAGGACACCGACCGCCCGGCCGACGGCGTCGCTCGCGCTCCGCACGTCGCGGTAGACCTGTTCGTGGTCCTCGTGGCTGCCGTGGCTGAGGTTGAGGCGGGCGACGTCCATGCCGGCGCGGACGAGCTCGCGGAGGTTCTCCGCCGAGCTCGTGGCGGGGCCGAGGGTGCAGACGATCTTGGCGCGACGCATGACGTCGAGACTAGTGGCGGAAGCGCTTGCACCGTGACGCGGGCCACATCCCGGTCGGGTGGCGGTCGGGCCGTGCGCGCAGCGGCGCTCAGGCCGTGAGCGGTCGGTCCGTGGGGTTCACCGGGCGCGGCAGGCGCGACGCCTTGCCCATGAGGTAGGCGTCGACCTCGTGGGCGACCGAGCGGCCCTCAGCGATGGCCCAGACGATGAGGGACTGGCCGCGACCGGCGTCTCCGGCGACGAAGACCCCGGGGACGCTGGACATGAAGTGGCCGTCGCGTGCGACGTTGCTCCGCGGGTCCTTCTCGACGCCGAGCTGCTCGAGCAGGCCCTCGGGCTGCGGGCCGAGGAAGCCCATGGCCAGCAGGACCAGCTGGGCCGGGATCTCGCGCTCGGAGCCCTCGACCTTCTCGAAGCCCTTCTCCCCCATCCGCACCTCGTGCAGCCGCAGGGCGCGCACCCGGCCGTCGTCGTCGCCGACGACCTCGCTGGTGGACACCGCGTAGACCCGGTCGCCGCCCTCCTCGTGGGCCGAGGCGACGCGGAAGATCATCGGGTAGGTGGGCCACGGCTGCGCGTCGGCACGGTCTGCCGGCGGCTGCGGCATGATCTCCAGGCTCGTCACCGAGCGGGCGCCCTGCCGGTGGGCCGTGCCGATGCAGTCGGCGCCGGTGTCGCCGCCGCCGATGACGACGACGTCCTTGCCCTCGGCCGTGACCTGGCCCTCGACCTCCTCGCCACGGGCGACGCGGTTGGCCGGCGGGAGGAAGTCCATCGCCTGCATGACGCCGTCGAGCCCGCGCCCGGGCACCGGCAGGTCACGCGGCACGGTGGCGCCGACTGCCACGACCACGGCGTCGTAGCGCGACCGCAGCTGGGCCCCGGTGATGTCGGCGCCCACGTCGACGCCGGTGCGGAAGCGGGTCCCCTCCGACTTCATCTGGGCGATCCGGCGGTCGACGACCGCCTTCTCCATCTTGAACTCGGGGATGCCGTACCGCAGCAGGCCCCCGGGCTGGTCGGCCCGCTCGTAGACGGCCACGGTGTGTCCCGCCCGGGTCAGCTGCTGGGCCGTCGCGAGCCCGGCGGGGCCGGAGCCGACGACGGCCACCGTGCGGCCGGAGAGGCGCTCCGGGGCCACCGGCTCGACGATGCCGTTCTCGAAGGCGCGGTCGATGACGGTCACCTCGACCTGCTTGATGGTGACCGGGGGCTGGTTGATCCCCAGCACGCACGAGGCCTCGCACGGCGCCGGGCAGAGCCGGCCGGTGAACTCGGGGAAGTTGTTCGTCGCGTGGAGCCGGTCGATGGCCTGGCGCCACTCGCCGCGCCACGCGAGCTCGTTCCACTCGGGGATGAGGTTGCCGAGCGGGCAGCCGCTGTGGCAGAAGGGGATACCGCAGTCCATGCAGCGCCCGGCCTGGCGCTGGAGCTCGGGCGCCGGCTGGGGCTCGTAGACCTCCTTCCAGTCCCTGATGCGCACCGGCACCGGGCGGCGCCGCGGCAGCTCGCGCTCGCGCGTCCTGAGAAAGCCCTGGGGGTCAGCCACGGGAGGCCTCCATGATCCGCTCCCACACCTGGGGGCTGTCGAGGTCGAGACCCTCGGCGACGGCCTCGGCCCGCACGTCGAGGACGCGCTGGTAGGCTCGCGGGAGGACGAGGGTGAACGCCGACCGGGCACTCCCCCAGTCGGCGAGCAGCCGCGCCGCGACCGCCGAGTCGGTCCACCGGACGTGGCGTTCGAGCAGGTCGTGGACCACGAGCTCGTCCTCCGGTCGCAGCGGGCGGAGGTCCACGAGCTCGGGGTTGACGTCACGCGGGTCGAGGTCGAGCACGTAGCCGACCCCACCGGACATCCCGGCCGCGACGTTGCGGCCCGTGGGGCCGAGGATGAGGGCGGTGCCGCCGGTCATGTACTCCAGGCCGTGGTCACCCACCCCCTCCACGACCGCCGTGACGCCCGAGTTCCGGACGCAGAACCGCTCGCCGACCCGGCCCCGGAGGAAGACCTCGCCCGAGGTGGCGCCGTAGGCGATGACGTTCCCGGCCACGACGTTGTCCTCGGCCACGAGCGCCGACCCGGGCGCCGGACGCACGACGACCCGGCCGCCGGAGAGGCCCTTGGCGACGTAGTCGTTGGCGTCGCCGAGCAGCCGGAGGGTGACACCGGCCGGGAGGAAGGCGCCGAAGCTCTGCCCCGCCGACCCGGTGAGGGTGATGTCGACGGTGCCGTCGGCCAGGCCCTGGGGGTGGGCCTTGGTGACCTCGTGGCCGAGCATCGTGCCCACGGTCCGGTTGACGTTGCGGATGCCGAACGACGCGGTCACCGGGGCGCCGTGGTCGATGGCGTCGCGGGCGGCCGAAATGAGCTGGTGGTCGAGGGCCTTCTGGAGGCCGTGGTCCTGGACGGTCCGGTGCCGGATTCCTGAGCCGTCCGGGCTCTCGACCCGGGTGAGGATCGGCGCCAGGTCCAGCCCCGAGGCCTTCCAGTGCTCCACCGCCTTGCGGGTGTCGAGGTGCTGGATCTGCCCGATGGCCTCCTCGAGGCTGCGGAATCCCAGCGCCGCGAGGTGCTCGCGGACCTCCTCGGCGATGAACTCGAAGAACGTCTCGACGAACTCCGGTGCACCGGTGAAGCGGCTGCGCAGCTCGGGGTTCTGGGTCGCGATGCCGACCGGGCAGGTGTCGAGGTGGCAGACGCGCATGAGGATGCAGCCGGAGACCACGAGCGGCGCCGTGGCGAACCCGAACTCCTCGGCACCGAGCAGCGCCGCGATGACCACGTCGCGGCCGGTCTTGATCTGGCCGTCGACCTGGACGACGATCCGGTCGCGCAGGCCGTTGAGGACCAGGGTCTGCTGGGTCTCGGCCAGCCCGAGCTCCCACGGGCCGCCGGCGTGCTTGAGGCTGGTGAGCGGCGAGGCGCCGGTACCGCCGTCGTGACCGGAGATGAGGACGACGTCGGCGTGGGCCTTGCTCACCCCGGCGGCCACGGTGCCCACCCCGACCTCGGAGACGAGCTTGACGTGGATGCGCGCCTCCGGGTTGGCGTTCTTGAGGTCGTGGATGAGCTGGGCGAGGTCCTCGATCGAGTAGATGTCGTGGTGCGGCGGCGGGGAGATGAGGCCGACACCGGGCGTCGAGTGCCGGGTTCGCGCCACCCACGGGTACACCTTGGGTCCCGGTAGCTGCCCGCCCTCCCCCGGCTTGGCGCCCTGCGCCATCTTGATCTGGATGTCGTCGGCGTGGGTGAGGTAGAGCGAGGTGACGCCGAACCGGCCGGAGGCCACCTGCTTGACCGCGGAGCGCCGGGTGGGGTCCATGAGGCGCTCGGGGTCCTCGCCGCCCTCGCCGGTGTTCGACCGCGCCTTGAGGCGGTTCATCGCGATGGCGAGGGTCTCGTGCGCCTCCTTGGAGATCGAGCCGTAGCTCATCGCGCCGGTGGAGAAGCGCTGCACGATGGACTCGACCGGCTCGACCTCCTCGATCGGCACGGGCGGGCGCGGCTCGGCCCCGCCGAGCTCGAACAGCCCGCGCAGCGTCATCAGCCGGCCGGACTGCTCGTCGATCCGGTGCGAGTACTGCTTGAAGATGTCGTAGCGCCGGCTGCGGGTGGCGTGCTGGAGCCGGAAGACGGTCTCGGGGTCGAACAGGTGCGGCTCACCCTCGCGCCGCCACTGGTACTCACCGCCGACGAGGAGCTTGCGGTGGGCCTGGCGGATGCCGTCCGGCGGGTACGCCGTCCCGTGCCGGGCGCTGGTCTCGGCGGCGAGAACGTCCAGACCCACCCCCCCGAGCTGGGTGACGGTGCCGGTGAAGAACTCGTCGACGAGCTCCTGGGAGAGGCCGACCGCCTCGAACACCTGCGCGCCGCGGTAGGAGGCGACGGTGGAGATGCCCATCTTCGACATCACCTTCAGGACGCCCTTGCCGAGGGCCCTGATGAGGTTGGCGACGGCCTTCTCCTCGGTGACCTCGGTGATCATGCCGCTGCGCACCATGTCCTCGACGGTCTCCATGGCGAGGTACGGGTTGATCGCGGCGGCGCCGTAGCCGACGAGCAGCGCGACGTGGTGGACCTCGCGCACGTCGCCGGCCTCCACGATGAGTCCCACCTGGGTGCGGGTCTTCTCCCGGATGAGGTGGTGGTGCACCGCCGAGGTGAGCAGCAGCGACGGGATCGGTGCGGTGTCGCGGTCGGAGTCGCGGTCGGAGAGGACGACGAAGCGGGCGCCGTCGGCGATGGCCCCGGAGACCTCCTCGAAGATCTCGTGGAGGCGGGAGCGCAGCGCGGCCTCACCGCCGCTGACGTCGTAGGTTCCTCGGACCACGACGGTGGCGAAGCCCGGCAGGTCGCCGTCGGCGTTGACGTGGACGATCTTGGCCAGCTCGTCGTTGTCGATGACCGGGAAGGGCAGCACCACCTGGCGGGCGTGCGCCGCGTTGGCGTCGAGCATGTTGCCCTCGGGCCCGATGGTGCCGGCCAGGGACGTCACGAGCTCCTCGCGGATGGCGTCCAGCGGCGGGTTGGTGACCTGGGCGAAGAGCTGGCTGAAGTAGTCGAAGACCAGCCGCGGCCGCTCCGAGAGCACCGCGATGGGGGTGTCGGTCCCCATCGAGCCCAGCGCCTCGGCCCCCGTGCGCGCCATCGGCGCGATGATGACCTTGAGCTCCTCCTCGGTGTACCCGAAGGTGCGCTGGCGCCGCGCGACCGAGGCGGCGGTGTGGATGATGTGCTCGCGCTCGGGCAGCTCCTCGAGGTGGATCAGCCCGGCGTGCAGCCACTCCTCGTACGGGTGCTCCCCGGCGAGGCCGGACTTGACCTCCTCGTCGCTGACGATCCGGCCCGCGGCGGTGTCCACGAGGAACATCCGGCCCGGCTGGAGGCGTCCGCGGCGGACCACGTTCTCGGGCTCGAGGTCGAGGACGCCCGCCTCGGAGGCTAGGACGACCAGGCCGTCGTCGGTGACCCAGTAGCGGCCGGGGCGCAGTCCGTTGCGGTCGAGCACGGCACCGACCAGCGTGCCGTCGGTGAAGCAGACGTTCGCGGGGCCGTCCCACGGCTCCATGAACGTCGAGTGGAACTCGTAGAAGGCCCGGCGGGCGGGGTCCATCGTCGCGTGGTTCTCCCACGCCTCCGGGATCATCATGAGCACGGCGTGCGGCAGCGAGCGGCCGCCGAGGTGGAGCAGCTCCAGGACCTCGTCGAAGGAGGCCGAGTCCGACGCTCCCGGCGTGCACACCGGGAAGATCCGCGACAGGTCGCCCGGTATGACGTCCGAGCTCAGCTGGCTCTCGCGGGCGTGCATCCAGTTGCGGTTGCCCTTGACGGTGTTGATCTCGCCGTTGTGGGCGATCATCCGGTACGGGTGGGCGAGCGGCCAGCTGGGGAAGGTGTTGGTCGAGAAGCGCGAGTGGACGAGGGCGAGCTCGGTGGCGTAGCGCTCGTCGGAGAGGTCGGGGAAGAACGGCTCGAGCTGGCCGGTGGTGAGCATCCCCTTGTAGACGATGGTGCGGGCCGACAGCGACGGGAAGTACACCTGGGCCTCGCGCTCGGCCCGCTTGCGCAGAGCGAATGCCACCCGGTCGAGCTCGAGGCCCGAGAGCCCCTCGTCCGAGCCGACGAAGACCTGGCGGAAGTAGGGCATCGTCGCGCGGGCGGCCTCACCCACGAGGTCGGAGGCGACCGGGATGTTCCGCCAGGCCAGCACGTGCAGTCCCTCGGACCGCGCGATCTCCTCGACCCGGCGCTCGGCCTCGGCCCGCTCGGCCGGGTCACTGGGCAGGTAGGCCATGCCGGCCGCGTAGGAGCCGGCGGGCGGCAGCTCGGCGTCGACGACGTCACGGAAGAAGGCGTCGGGGACCTGGGTGAGGATGCCCGCACCGTCGCCGACGAGTGGGTCGGCGCCCGTGGCGCCGCGGTGGTCGAGGTTGCGCAGCGCGTCGAGGGCGTGGACGACGATGTCGTGGCCCGCGCTCCCCCGCATCGTCGCGACCATGGCGACGCCACAGGCGTCGTGCTCGTACTCGCGGCGGTACAACCCGACGTCGGTTGGGTGGGCGGAGAAGTGGGCGACGGTCACGTCGGATCACCGTCCTCGGGGTCGTCGGCACCCCGAGGGGGCCGGGCACGGCAAGGTCAGGCGCGGACGACTACGGCCACGTCCGGCCATGCTAGTCATCCCCGCCCGCGTCTTGCCATTCGAGCCGGGCTATCCCGGATCGTGAGAACTGACCGAACCCTCCGACTCCCCCTGAGGACCGTCCTCGACGGCGTCCCCGGCGTCGTCGCCGGGGGGGTCGCCGTCGCCCGCGTCGCCCGCGTCGCCGGCGTCGGCCTCGGCGCGGCGTGCGCGGCGTCCGGTGTACCAGTAGATCCAGACTCCGAGCAGGAACACCCCGATGCTCGTCCACACGTTGAGGCGCTGGCCGAGGATGAGCTCGGCCTCGTCGGTGCGCATCTTCTCGACCACGATCCGGCCAACCGGGTAGCCGGCCACGTAGATCCCGAGCAGCTGCCCCGGCGCCAGCGCCCGACGCCGGTCGACGACGAGCAGCAGCGTTCCCAGCACGACGAGGAAGAGGAACTCGTAGAGGAAGGTCGGGTGGAAGACGCCCGCGACCACCGGGTCACCGGAGGCGTCCGTGACGGCCCGGCCCGAGGCCTGGTCCCACTGGTAGACGCTCAGCCCCCACGGCAGGTCGGTGGGGGCCCCGTGGAGCTCGTTGTTGAACCAGTTGCCCCACCGACCGATGGCCTGGGCGAATGCGACGCCCGGCACCGCGGCATCGGCGAAGTCGAGAAACCGGACGCCGTGGCGACGGCAGCCGATCCACCCGCCGAGCGCCCCGAGCGCGACGGCGCCCCAGATGCCGAGGCCGCCGTTCCAGATCTTCAGCGCGTCCAGCGGGTGCCCGCCCTCGCCCCAGTAGGGCTCCGGCGTCGTGATGACGTGGTAGAGGCGTCCGCCGATGATGCCGAAGATCACCGCCCAGCCGGCGATGTCGAGCACGACACCGCGGTCGTAGCCCCGGGCGTCCAGCCGCCGGCCCGTGAGCCAGACGGCGAGGACGATCCCGGCGAGGATGCACAGGGCGTACGCGCGGATGGTCAGGGGCCCGAGCTCGAACGCCGCGACCGTGGGGCTGGGGAGGTAGGCCGTCACGGGACGAGGCCCCCGACGACCGCCGGTGAGGTCACTGCGTCGCGTCCTCGATGGCCTTGGTCAGCGCGTCCGGGGTCCCCACCGTCGAGAGGTCGAGGTCCTGGCCGTCGAGCCTGACGGTCGGGGTGCCGGTCACGCCCTCCTTGGCCGAGGACTCCTCGACGGAGTTGACGTAGTCGACGTACTTGCCGGCGTCGTAGCACTGCTGCCACGTGTCGAGGTCCGACCCGGTGATGCCGGCCGCCTGCGCGAAACCGGCCAGCTGCTGGTCGGTGAAACCGTCGCCCTCGGTGGCCGGCTGGTTGGCGTAGACCTGGTCGTGGAACTCCTGGAACTTGCCGGCGTCGGCCGCACAGAACGCGGCGTTGCCGGCCTGCGTCGACGAGGTGTTGCGGAGGTTGTCGTCGAGGAAGTTCTTCACGTGGTAGACGACCTTGACCTTGCCGGCCGCCGCGAGGTCCTCGACCGTCGAGCCCAGGGCGTCCTCGAAGGCCTTGCACGCGGGGCACTGGAAGTCCTCGTACAGGTCGAGCGTCGGGGCGCCCGAGGCGAGGGTCACGTCCTGGAAGGCGGGGTAGCCGTCGCCCAGCGCGGCGACTCCCGGGGGCAGGGCGTTGCCGCCGCCGGTGATGGCGTCCTGCTTGGACGTCTCGGACCAGATCACACCGGCGACGACGGCGATGATGGCCACGACGACGACGACGGTCGCGACGACGATCTTGTTCGCCCCGCCACCTCCCGACTTCTGCGCAGCCTGGATCTTCGCCTGGCGCGCGTTCGCGGGGGCCTTGCCCTTGGCGGCGTTGCCCTTGGTCGAGTTCTTGCCCATGGGTGTCGTGGTGCCTTTCAGTGTCCGAACAAGATGCGGTCGAGCGATGCGAGGGAGCGGGGCCGCCACCACAGCCAGGCCCCCGCGAGCGCGAAGCTCGTGTCGCGGGCGATCTCCTGGGGGTACCTGGTGGCACTCGACTCGATGGTCCCACCCCCGCCGAAGCAGCCGCAGTCGATCGAGAGCCCGCGGGCCCATGCCTGGCTGATGCCGATGATGAACGCGACCATGAGCAGCGTCGAGACGATCGCGACCGGCCGTGTGAACAGCCCGAGCACGAGGAGGGCGCCGAGGACGATCTCGACGAACGGCAGCGCGAGCCCGATGGAGCCGGCGAGGTCGAACGGGAAGATCTGGTACGCCTGCACCGCGCGCTGCGAGGTGAGCGGGTGTCCCACCTTCACGGCCCCGGCGTAGACGAGGACGACGCCGAGGAAGAGCCGGGCCAGCAGGCCGACGACGTCGAGCACCCGCCCGCGCCGGTCGACCGACGGCTCGTCCGTGGACGGGTCGGTCGTCGTCGTCATCGTGCTCCCTCTCGCACTCCGGCGGCCAGGTCGGTGGTCAGTGTGCGCAACGCCTGCAGGCGGTCCCCGAGTTCCCCGTCGCCGCCCAGGGTGCGCACGAGGGCCGACCCGACGATGACGCCGTCGGCGTAGCCGGCGATCTCGGCGGCCTGCTCGCGGGTGGACACACCGAGGCCGATGCACACCGGCAGGTCGCTGATCTCGCGCACGCGCCCCACGAGGCGGCGGGCCTCGGTGTCGACGTTCGAGCGGACCCCGGTGACCCCCATCGTCGAGGCCGCATAGACGAAGCCCCGGCAGGCCGACGTCACCGTGGCGAGCCGCTGGGGGGTGCTGCTGGGGGCCACGAGGAACACCCGGTCGAGGCCGTGCCGGTCGCTGGCGGCCAGCCAGTCGTCGGCCTCGTCGGGGATGAGGTCGGGCGTGATCAGGCCGGCTCCGCCCGCAGCGGCGAGGTCGGCGGCGAACCGCTCCACGCCGCGGTGCAGCACGAGGTTCCAGTAGGTCATCACCACGGGGACGGCCCCGGCCTCCCGGACCGCGCGGACGGCGGTGAACACGTCGTCGACGTGGACGCCGGCCGCCAGCGCGGCGGCCATCGCGTCCTGGTTGACCGGGCCGTCGATGACGGGGTCGCTGTAGGCGACCCCGACCTCGACGACGTCGCAGCCGGCCTCGACGAGGACGCGCATCGCCTCGATCGACCCCTCGACGCTCGGGAACCCCACCGGCAGGTAGCCGACGAGCGCGGCGCGCCCCTCATCCCGGCACCGGGCGATCACCGCCCCGAGACCGCTCGTGGTCGTGGTCACTGGGCGCCCTCCTCGACCAGGCCGAACCACGCCGCCGCGGTGTGCATGTCCTTGTCGCCGCGCCCGGAGAGGTTCACGAGGACCAGGCCGTCTGGGCCGAGCTCGCGCCCGACCTCCATCGCGCCCACGAGGGCGTGGGCCGACTCGAGGGCAGGGATGATGCCCTCGGTGCGGCAGAGCAGCGAGAACGCCTCCATCACCTGCTCGTCGGTGGCGTAGCGGTACTCCGCGCGGCCCGTGTCGCGCAGGTAGGAGTGCTCGGGGCCGACACTCGGGTAGTCCAGTCCGGCGCTGATCGAGTGGGACTCCACGGTCTGGCCGTCGTCGTCCTGCATGAGGTAGCTCATCGCGCCGTGGAGGACACCGGGCGTGGCCGAGGCGAAGCGGGCGGCGTGCCGGCCGGACTCGATGCCCTCGCCCCCGGCCTCGACGCCGATGAGCCGGACCCCCTCGTCGCCGACGAACCGGTGGAAGATGCCCATCGCGTTCGACCCGCCGCCGACGCAGGCGACGACGGCGTCGGGGAGCCGGCCGGTGAGCTCGAGCACCTGGGCGCGGGCCTCCTCGCCGATCACCTTGTGGAAGTCGCGGACCATCTCGGGGAACGGGTGCGGGCCGGTGACGGTGCCGATGGCGTAGTGCGTGGTGCGCACGTTGGTGACCCAGTCGCGCAGGGCTTCGTTGATGGCGTCCTTGAGGGTGGCGCTGCCGTGGTCGACGGGGACCACCTCGGCTCCGAGGATCCGCATCCGGGCGACGTTGAGGGCCTGGCGCTCGGTGTCGACCCGGCCCATGTAGATCGTGCAGTCCAGGCCCATGAGGGCCGCCGCCGTCGCCGTGGCCACACCGTGCTGACCGGCGCCGGTCTCGGCGATGATCCGCGTCTTGCCCATGCGCCTGGTGATGAGCGCCTGACCGAGGACGTTGTTGATCTTGTGCGAGCCGGTGTGGTTGAGGTCCTCCCGCTTGAGGAGCACCCGGGCTCCCCCGCAGTGCGCGGCGAAGCGGGGCACCTCGGTGACGATGCTGGGGCGGCCGGTGTAGGTGGCGTGCAGCCGCGCCAGCTCGTCGGTGAACTCGGGGTCCACCGCGGCCTTCTGGCGGGCCTCGTCGAGCTGCTCGAGGGCCGGGACGAGCGCCTCGGGTACGTAGCGGCCGCCGAAGGGGCCGAAGCGGCCAGGGCGCTCCTCGGGCACGACGTCCTCGGCCACGAGGTCGGGCTTCTCCTCGGGCGGGGTCACCGCGGCTGTCCCTCGACGGTCCCCGACGCGACGATGGCGGCGGCGGCGGCCCGCGGATCACCGGTGCGCACGAGCGCCTCCCCCACGAGGACGGCGTCGGCGCCCTGGGCGGCGTAGTCGGCGGCGTCGCGGGGACCGGAGATGCCCGACTCGGCCACCGTCACGCAGCTGTCGGGGATGAGCGGCCGCAGCCGGGAGAAGGTCTCGGGGCGCACCTCGAGGGTCCGCAGGTCACGCGCGTTGACCCCGATGACCGTGGTCCCCAGGTCGAGCGCCCGCTGGGTCTCGTCCTCGTCGTGCACCTCGACCAGCGCCGTCATCCCCAGCTCCCCGGCGCGGCCGAGCATCCGGCCCAGGGTCTCGTCGTCGAGGGCGGCGACGATGAGCAGCACGAGGTCGGCTCCGTGTGCGCGTGACTCCCACAGCTGGTAGTCGGTGACGAGGAAGTCCTTGCGCAGCACCGGCACGGACACCGCGGCGCGCACGGCGTCGAGGTCACCGAGGCTCCCCCCGAACCGGCGCTGCTCGGTGAGCACCGACACCGCGGTGGCTCCACCGGCGGCGTACGCGGTGGCGAGCGCGGCGGGGTCGGGGATGTCGGAGAGCGCGCCCTTGCTCGGGCTGGCCCGCTTGACCTCCGCGAGGAGCGAGAGCCCGGGACGCCGCAGCGCGGCCTCGGCGTCGAGCGCCGGGGGTCGCGCGAGCACGGCGTCCTCCAGGACGCCCAGAGGTGTTCGCCGCTCCCGACCGGCGAGGTCCTCCCGGACGCCGGCGACGATCGAGTCGAGGACGGTGGTCACGCGCGTGTCAGCGCACCGACGGGGAGGTCTCGGTGTCGCGGCTGGCGGCGCCGTAGCCGGCCATCGACAGGACCTTGCCTGCGATGATGCCGACGAGGGCGAGCACGGCCCCACCGACGAAGAGCCAGAGGTTGGGGAAGACGACCGCGACGGACATGACGGCCGCGGCGATGATGCAGATGGTGACGGCCGTCCAGGCGGCCACGCTGTGCCCGTGGTCTTCGTGCTCTTCCATCGGTGTCGTCCTCGGTTGCGCGGTGGTCGGGGGCGGGCGCGCGCGAGCGGCCCGTGCCGATTGTGTCAGGTCGGGCGGTCCTCGCCCACGTCGGTCGGGTCACGGCCCGCGCTCAGCTCGTCCCAGTCGCTCGCGACCCGCTCGCCACGGGGCCCGGCCACCTGCCCGTCCGTCCCGGGTGCGTCGTACCGGCTCGACGGGCCGGCCCACCGGCGCACCCCGAGCACCGCCCCGACGAGCCCCACGCCCGCGACGACGACGGCCAGGAGCGCCAGCCAGGGCCACACCGTCACCTCGGCCGTCGCCGGCACGCTGCCGGTGCGGCCCACCCGTGCGGCGGCGACGGGGCCGAGGACACCGGCCGGGTCGGCGAGGACGTGGATGGCGAGCGCGGTGGCGGCCACGAGCGACCCGGCCCACAGCGCCAGTGCCACCAGCCGGGCGACCCGGCCGGTGGCGACGACCGCCACGACGGCGGCGGCGAGGACGAGGGCGACGGCCGACAACCCGGGAGCGACCTCCGCACCGGTGGCACTCACCCGGCTGGCGCCCAGCACGGCGTCGTCGACGGCGCCCTCGACCCACGGCCGGAATCCGACGACCAGCAGGGCCCCCGCGCCGGCGAGGCCGAGGAGCGCGACGGCACCCTTGCCGGTGACGCGGCTCATGTCACCGTCCGCATCGCCGCGGCCGTGGCGACCGCCCGGAGGGCGGCGGTGGCCTTGGCGACGCACTCCTCGTGCTCGCGGGCCGGCACCGAGTCGGCCACGATGCCTGCCCCCGCCTGCACGTGGGCCACGCCGTCCCTGACCACGGCCGTGCGGATGGCGATCGCCATGTCGAGGTCGCCGTGGAAGTCCAGGTAGCCCACGACCCCGCCGTAGACACCACGCCGCGAGGGCTCGTAGCGCTCGATGAGCTCGAGCGCGCGCGGCTTGGGGGCCCCGGAGAGCGTGCCCGCCGGGAAGGTGGACACGAGCACGTCGTAGGCGTGGACGCCAGGACGTGTCTCCCCGACGACCGTGGACTCGATGTGGGTGACGTGGCTGTAGCGGCGCACGTCCATGAACTCGACGACGTCGACCGTGCCCGGACGGCAGACGCGCTGCAGGTCGTTGCGGCCGAGGTCGACGAGCATGACGTGCTCGGCGCGCTCCTTGGGGTCGGCGAGCAGCTCGTCGGCGAGCCGGACGTCGTCCTCGGGAGTCTTCCCCCGCGGCCGCGACCCCGCGATCGGGTGGGTGATCGCCCGCTCGCCCGTGACCCGCACGAGCGCCTCGGGCGAGCTGCCGACGACGGCGTACGTGGAGCCGTCGGGTGCAGGCAGGCGGACCAGGTACATGTACGGGCTCGGGTTGGACGCGCGCAGCGCCCGGTAGACCTCCAGCGGGTCGGCTGGACAGTCCATCGAGAAGCGCTGCGAGAGCACCACCTGGAAGACCTCGCCCGAGCGGATGTCCTCCTTGGCCAGCTCGACGATCTCCTCGTAGCGCTCGCGGGTGGTGTTGGAGCGCACCCGGGACATGGCCTCCTCGACGGCGTCGGGGTCGACGACGGCCACGGTGCTGGCGGCGGGCGCGGCCAGGTCGCGGGTCATGACGTCGAGTCGGGCGACGGCGTCGGCCCACGCCTGCTCGACCCGCTCGTCGGTGGCGTCGTAGTTGACGGCGTTGGCGACGAGGATGATCGACCCGTCGGTGTGGTCGAGGACGGCGAGGTCGGTGGCGAGCATCATCGCGAGCTCCGGGAGGTCCAGCTCGTCGGGCAGGTCGTCGGGTACGCGCTCCCACCGGCGCACCGCGTCGTACGAGATGGCCCCGACCATCCCCCCGGTCAGGGGTGGGAGCCCGGCGATCGGTGGGGTGGCCAGCACCTCCATCGTCGCGCGCAGCGCCTCGGTCGCCGGCCCGCTCGTGGGCACGCCGACCGGCGGCTCCCCCACCCAGTGCGCCTCGCCGTCGCGCTCGGTCAGGGTCGCGTGGCTGGCCACCCCCACGATCGACCAGCGTGACCAGACCCCACCGTGCTCGGCGGACTCCAGGAGGAAGGTGCCCGGACGGTCACCCGCGAGCTTGCGGTAGACACCGACCGGCGTCTCGGCGTCGCCCATGAGCCGGCGCACGACGGGGATGACGCGCCGGTCGCGGGCGAGCACCCCGAAGACGTCGAGGCCCGGCCAGGTCTGGCCGTAGCCGAGGTCGGGGGTCTCGACGCCGGGCGCAGCGCTCACGAGGAGACCTCGCCGACCGCCGCCCCGAGGTCGCCGGCCTCGAAGCACGTGCGGTCACCGGTGTGGCACGCCGAACCGATCTGGTCGACGCGCACGAGCAGGGCGTCGCCATCGCAGTCCAGGGCCACCGACCGGACGTGCTGGACGTGCCCCGAGGTGTCGCCCTTGCGCCAGTACGTGGCGCGGCTGCGGGACCAGAAGGTGACCCGTCCCTCGGTGAGGGTGCGGCGCAGCGCCTCGTCGTCCATCCAGCCGAGCATGAGGACCTCGCCGGTGTCGTGCTGCTGGACCACGGCGGCGACCAGGCCGGCCGCGTCACGCGTCAGGCGGGCGGCGATGGTGGGGTCGAGGGCGACATCCGGGGTGGGCACCTGCGTCATTCTGCCGCGCCGCGTCGGCCACCTCGTCCGGGGCCAGCCCCTGGACCCTCGTCGACCGGCACCGACCGCAGACGGCGGTCGAGGGCGACGACGCCGGACAGGAGGAGCAGGAACAGCACCGTGACCCCCACGCACGCCACCGCCACCGCGGCGGCGCCCGCCTCCCCGACGTCGAGGAAGGGATAGGGGTTCCAGCCGGTGACGGCCGCGACGGTGAGGGTGTAGGCGAGCCAGAGCACCGGCCAGGCCAGGGCGACCCCGGCATCGCGCCACGTCGCCCTCGGTCGCGGGCCGGCCAGGATCCAGGCGAGCAGGGCCAGCACCGGCACGACCAGGTGGAGCATCGTGTCGGCCAGCCGGTTCGCCCCCTCGAGGTGGAGCAGGGGCCGGAGCAGGAAGAAGTGGACCAGGCCGGTCACGGTGATGCCGACGATGCCGGCCACCCTCACCGGACGCCACCAGCGGCCGTCGAGGAACGGGTCGCGCGCGAGCGCGACGGACGCCACGGCGACGAGGAGGTTGCTCTGGATGGTGAAGTACGACACGAGCCGTACCAACCGGGTGAGCAGCGGCGGCACCTCGGTCTCCGCGAGCACCGAGGCCCCGGTCACGACCAGCACGGTCTGCAGGACGAGCGCGGCCACGGCCAACACGGCGATCAGGCTGTGGAGCAGGCGGGCCCGGGAGGCGGTCACCGGTCGAGCCTAGGGCCGGTGCGGTCGACGGCCGTCGAGGCGCGAGGCCGTGAGGCAGGGGTCCGGTGCGCGGGGAGTCATGATGGTGGCATGACCTCCGACAGCCAGCCCGTCGCCCGCGCCGAGCGCCACGCCCTGTGCGACACCTTCCTCGAGGTCGGCCCGAACGCTCCCACGCTGTGCAGCCCGTGGCTGGCCCGGGACCTGGCCGCCCACCTCGTCGTGCGCGAGGGTCGGCCCGACCTCGCCGTCGGCATCTGGGTCCCGGCCCTCTCGGGGCGCACCGAACGGGTCCAGGACGACATCGCATCGCGCGACTGGGAGCACCTGGTCGACACCGTGCGCACCGGGCCCCCTCACTGGTCGCCGCTGCGCATCTCGCGGCTCGACAACCTCGTGAACACCGTCGAGTTCGTCATCCACCACGAGGACGTGCTGCGCGGCGACGGCGCCGTGGGCCCCCGGCGCGAGGTCCCTGAACGCACCTCGCGGGCCGTGCTGTCGACGCTGCGGTCCTCGGCGAAGCTGATGTTCCGCCGCTCACCCGTCGGGGTGTCCCTCGTGGCACCCGGGCGCGAGCCGATCACGGCCGGGGCGGACTCTCCCGTGGTCACCGTGACCGGCGAGCCCATCGAGCTGCTCCTCGTCGGGTCGGGCCGGATGAGGGTCGCCGACGTCACCCTCGACGGCTCACCCGAGGACGTCGAGGCGCTGCGCACCGCCACGCTCGGCGTCTCCTGAGGTCCGCCGGGTGCGTACCGTCGACGGCGTGACCGAACAGCAGCCGTACGACGTCGTCGGGCAGTACCGGGGCTTCGAGCTGCGGCGCTACCCACCCCATGTCGTCGCCGAGGTCCGCGTCCGTGGGTCGTTCGAGGGCGCCGGCAGCCGGGCCTTCCGGGCCCTGTTCGGCTACATCACCGGCCAGAACGAGTCCGCACGCTCCGTCGCGATGACGGCTCCTGTGGTCCAGGAGCCGGCGGCCACGTCGACGAACATCCCATCGGAGGACATCGCGATGACCGCACCGGTCGCCCAGACGCAGGCCGCCGACGGCGAGCACGTCATCGCCTTCGTGCTGCCCGCGACGATGACCAAGGAGACCGCGCCCGAGCCGACCAACCCCGAGGTGCGGGTCCGGGCCGTTCCCGAGAGTCTCGCCGCCGCGGTGAGGTTTTCCGGCCGGTGGACCGAGTCCTCGTACCGCCGGCACCTCGCTGACCTCGAGGCCGCCATCAGTGCCGCGGGGCTGCACCCCCGCGGCGAGCCGCGGTTCGCCCGGTTCGACCCGCCGTACCGGCCGTGGTTCCTCCGCCACAACGAGGTCGTCCAGGACGTGACCGTGCCCGACGCCGGCTGACGCGGAGCAGGCCACACGCCCGCGCCCTCAGCGCACCGGCCGACCGGCTGCGCGCAGCGCGTCCTTGACGTCCCCGATGGTCAGCTCGCCGAAGTGGAACACGCTCGCGGCCAGCACGGCATCGGCCCCGGCCCGGACGGCCGGGGCGAAGTGCTCGACCGCACCCGCTCCCCCGCTGGCGACCACCGGGATCGAGACCGCCGCACGGACCAGCGCGATGAGCTCGAGATCGAAGCCGTCCCGGGTGCCGTCGGCGTCCATGGAGTTGAGCAGGATCTCCCCCGCCCCCAGCTCCTCGGCTCGGGCGCACCACTCGACGGCGTCGATGCCGGTGCGCGTGCGCCCGCCGTGCGTGGTGACCTCGAAGCCGCCGGTCGCGCGACCGGTCTCGTCGCGCCGGCGGCGGACGTCGGCGGACAGCACGAGGACCTGCGCGCCGAACCGGTCCGCCGTCTCGGCGATCAGCTCGGGCCGGGCGATCGCCGCGGTGTTGACCCCCACCTTGTCCGCGCCCGCCCGCAGCAGCCGGTCGACATCGGCGACGGTGCGGACCCCGCCGCCCACGGTGAGGGGGATGAACACCTCCTCGGCCGTGCGGGCCACGACGTCGTACACGGTGCTGCGATCGCCGCTGCTCGCCGTGACGTCGAGGAAGGTCAGCTCGTCGGCCCCCTGGTCGCCGTACCGACGCGCCAGCTCCACCGGGTCGCCGGCGTCGCGCAGCCCGCGGAAGTTCACGCCCTTGACGACGCGACCGGCGTCGACGTCGAGGCACGGGATGACACGGACGGCGACGGACACGCGAGCAGCGTAGTGGCGCCACTAGGGTCGACCCGTGTGGTTCCAGGTCACGGACCCGCCCGACCCGGCGGACGTGGACGCCGTCCTCTCCGCCCTCGCCCGGGCCGAGCCCCGGTGCGGCCGGACCCGCGTCGTCGCCGTCGACGGACCGAGCGGCTCGGGCAAGACCACGCTGGCGCTCGGCCTCGTGCAGGCCCTGGGCTGCCCCGCGGTGCACATGGACGAGGTCTACCCCGGCTGGGACGGCCTCGCCGACGCGGTGCCGCTCCTCGTCGACCAGGTGCTGAGGCCCCTCTCGCGCGGTGAGACGGCCTCGTACCGCTGCTGGGACTGGGAGGCCTCGACGTGGGGCGGCTCGCGCACCGTGGAGGCGGGGCCTCACCTCGTCGTCGAGGGGTGCGGCTCGAGCGTCGGCCCGGCCGGCGGCTTCGCGGCCGTGCGGGTGTGGATGGAGGCCCCGCGGGCCGAACGGATGCGGCGCGGCATCGCCCGCGACGGCGAGACCTTCGGGCCGCACTGGGAGCGGTGGGCGGCCCAGGAGGAGGCGCTCTTCGCCTCCGACCGCACCCGCGACCGGGCCGACCTCGTCGTGTCGACCGACGGCCGGTGAGCGCCGTGGCCAGCGTCCAGCCGCTGCGCGAGAACCTCCGCCTCGGGCTCCTCCGCCTGCGCGACCGGTGGCCCCTGCTCGCCCAGATCGGGGTCGCCGTCTTCCTCTCGTGGTTCCTCGCCCACACGGTGCTCGGCCACACCCAGCCCTTCTTCGCGCCGGTCACGGCCATCCTCGGGCTCGGGCTCACCTACGGTCAGCGGCTCCGACGCATCGTCGAGGTCGCGGTCGGGGTGGCGATCGGGGTGCTCGTCGGCGACGTCATCGTCATCCTCCTCGGGGGTGGCGCCTGGCAGATGGCCCTCGTCGTCGTGGCCGCGATGTCGATCGCGGTCGTGGTGTCGTCGGGCCAGCTCCTGGTGATGCAGGCCGGCGTGCAGGCGGTCTTCATCGTCGCGTTCGTCGCGAGCACCGGCGAGGGGATCTCGCGCTGGGTCGACGCGCTCGTCGGCGGCGCGGTCGCGATGGTCATCGGCGCCCTCGCGCCGACCGCGCCCCTGGGTCGGCCGCGGAGGCAGGCGGCGCGGACGGTCCGCGGGGTGGCAGAGGTGCTCCGCGACGTCGCCGCGGCGCTGCGTGCCCGCGACCCGGACACCGCCCGGGCGGCCCTCGAGGAGGCCCGCTCGCTCGAGGGGTCGCTCACCGATCTGCGTGCAGCCGCCGCCGAGGGAGTCGCAGTGGTCCGCCAGTCACCCCTGCTGCGGCGCCACCGGCCCCAGGCGGTGGCCGCCTCCGAGCTCGTCGTCCCGCTCGACCGGTGCGTGCGCAACCTCCGGGTCCTCGCCCGCCGGGCGCTCGTCGCGGTGCGACGCGACGAGCCGGTACCCACCCGCTACGTCGACCTGCTCGACGAGCTCGCCGCCGCGGCGACCGACCTGGCCCGCGTGCTCGACGAGCACGAGCTGCCGTCGTCGGGCCGGCGGGTCCTCGAGCGGGTCGCCGGCCGGTCGGCACGGGCCGAGGAGGCCGGACTGTCGGCCGAGATGATCCGGGGACAAGTGCGCTCCATGGTCGTCGACCTGCTCGTGGTGGCCGGGCTCGACGACGACGAGGCCATCCAGCTGGTACCGGAGTCGCACCTACCCTGACCCGGACGGGGTCAGCGGCGCAGGTCGGCCAGCTGCCCCGTGTGGGCCGGCAGGTGCCGCGAGGCCTGGGTGTCGACGGCGAGGCGAGCCCACGGCCAGGTGTCGTCGAGCACCACCTCGCCGTCGTGGTGCAGCACACAGTGGACGGGCTCGCCACGCTGGTCCTCGTCGAGCCGGGCAGCGGCGGCCGTGGCGACGTCCGCGAGGTGGCGACCCCTGGCGACCTGCGCGGCCAGATCCGTCGAGCGCGCCACCTCCGCCGCGAGGACCGCCGGGTCCTGGCAGACGACGTTGCCGAACTCGAGACCGGTGTGGCGGTGCACCAGCGCGTGCGCGACCGCGGTCATGGCGAGGTCGTTGAGGGCGACGTGAGCCAGCACCTCGCGCGCCCCCCACTCGCCGTCCGGCGCGGCGCCGAAGCCGCCCCTCTCGGCCTCGGCGAAGAAGGCTGCGTAGGCCTCGCGCAGCGCGTCGATCCCGGGAACTCCCTCGCGGGGCTCGGCGACGTCGGCGTAGTGGTCGAGCACGTGTCCCCAGGCACCCGGACCCACGTAGCCACGGCGCCGCATCATCGCGCTGTCGCCGAACCGCTCCCAGCCGCGGTGCTCGACCTCCACGCGGGTGGCGTCGCCGTCGGGCAGGAACCGCACCTCGACCTCGCTGGCGTCCTCGGGTGCGGCCCCGGGGTGCCAGGACACGACGAACCGGTGCGGCGGCTCCCAGCTCAGCACGCTCCCCCACACGGCCTCGGCGCCGTCGACCGAGCGCTCGACCAACCGGCCGCCGGCGAAGGCGACGTCGCCGGCACGATCACCGAAGACGCTGTGGGTCGTCAGTGGCCACCACGCGCCCATCCGCTCCGTGAACGCGGCGAACGCCGCCTCGGGGCTGCACCGCACCTGGGCTGCACGCAGGACCGGGGCGCGGGTGGGGCCGGCCGTGGTGGGGCCGGCGTGGATCGGTGTGCTCATCGTTGTTCCTCCTCGACGTGGACGACGAACGCGACCAGCGCGTCGTCCCAGAAGCCGTCGACCCAGGCCCGCAGGTCGGCGAACCCGTCCGGCCGTACCCGGTAGAGCCGGCGGGTGCCGGCCGGGCGGACGTCGACGAGCCCGGCGTCGCGCAGCACCCGGAGGTGCTGCGAGACCGCGGGTTGCGACACGGCGGTGTGGTCGGTGATGTCGCGGACGCTGCGCTCGCCGTCACGCAGCAGCTCGAGGACGGCCCGCCGGGTGGGGTCCCCGAGGGCGTCGAGTGCGACCGCTACATCAGCCATGACTTATGATAAGCACAGACCGATGGAGTGGGTCAAGGGGCTCAGGGAGGCGGGAGCGGCGTGGACCGGCGCCGCGCGACGAGCGTCACCAGTCGCGCGGCCTCGTCGCGACCGCGCTGGCCGTCGACCCGCTGGATGGCCATGACCGCCAGCTCGTCGTCGTCGGCCAGCTCGAGGCTGACCCACGGGTCGCCGTCGGGGAAGCGCACGGCGAGCACGTCGTCCCACGCGACCGTCCGGGTCAGCAGGAGGTTGCGCACCCTCAGGCCGGCCGGGCCCGGGACCGCCCGGATGGAGGCGTACCGCCAGAGGAACCCGGCGATGCCCAGCCCGAGCCCGAGGAGCAGCACCTGGTCGGCCGGCCCCCAGGTGCCGATCGTCCCCATGCCGACGGCGACCGTGCCGGTGACGACGACGGCGAGGGTCGCCATCACGATCGGGACCACCCGTCCGCGCCGCGGCCGGAACGGCGCGTCGAGGTGGCCGGCGCCCGGCGTGGTCACGGCCTCACAGCCGGCACGCGCTGATGTCGGTGACGAGGATCGCGCGGGCACCGAGGTCGTACAGCTCGTCCATCACGGTGTTGGTGACGGCTCGCGGGACCATCGCGCGGACGGCGGCCCACTCGCGGTTCTGCAGCGGCGACACCGTGGGGCTCTCGAGGCCGGGGGTGATGGCGCAGGCGCGGTCGACGAGCCCGGTCGGCACGTCGTAGTCGAGCATCACGTAGTGGCGGGCGGTGATGACGCCGAGCAGCCGCCGGCGCAGCACCTCGATGCCGGCCTTCTCCTCGCTACCCTCCCGGCGCACCAGCACCGCCTGGCTGCGCAGGATCGGCTCTCCGAAGACCTCGAGGCCCTGGCTGCGCAGCGTGGCGCCGGTCTCCACGACGTCGGCGATGACATCGGCGACACCGAGGGTGATGGCGGTCTCGACGGCACCGTCGAGCCGGACGACCTCGGCCCCCACGCCGTGGTCGGCGAGGTGCTTCTCGACCAGGCCTGGGTAGCTCGTGGCGACCCGGTGGCCGGTGATGTCCTCGAGCGCCGCGATGCTGCCCGGGCGGGCGGCGTAGCGGAAGGTCGAGGCGCCGAACCCGAGCTCCATCACCTCGAGGGCGGCAGAGCCGGAGTCGAGGAGGAGGTCCCGGCCGGTGACCCCGCAGTCGACGGTGCCGGAGC
Source organism: uncultured Actinomycetota bacterium (assembly GCA_963726295.1). Taxonomy (GTDB): domain Bacteria; phylum Actinomycetota; class Actinomycetes; order Actinomycetales; family Dermatophilaceae; genus DASSQJ01. The sequence continues at coordinate 189,078 of CAVSBW010000012.1, read as the reverse complement.
CGACGTAGACCGCGATGTCGCGGGGGCGCAGGTAGAAGAGCTCGACCCCGTTGGCGGTGTCGCTGACGAGAAGCTCCTTGGCGTCGCGGCGGGTGCGGTAGCCGGCCTCGCGGAGCATCTCGGCGGCGGGTTCGGAGAGCGACCCCTTGTTGGGAACGGCGATGCGGAGCATTGGGGGGTCCTGTGGTCCTCGTGGTCTGGCGCGGGGGTGGCTCAGAGGTGGCGGTAGACGTCGTCGGGGGTGAGGTCGGTGGCGAGCATGAGCACCTGGAGGTGGTAGAGCAGCTGGCTGACCTCCTCGGCGGTGCGTTCGCGGCCCTCGTGCTCGGCCGCCATCCACACCTCCGCGGCCTCCTCGACGACCTTCTTGCCGATGGCGTGCACGCCCGCGTCGAGGGCCGCCACGGTGCCCGACCCCTCGGGCCGGGTGCGGGCCTTCTCGGCGAGCTCGTCGAAGAGGGCGTCGAACGTCTTCACGACGCACAAGCGTACGGCGCACCGGTCACTCGCACGCGCCCCGTCCCAGGACCGCCCCGGCCGAGGCGCCCGCCGCCTCTGGTCACTCCCGCCGGCTCTGGTCGCTCCCGCCGGCTCTGGTCACTCCCGCCGGGTGGCGGTGCTGCAGGAGCATGACCCGGCGAGAAGGACCAGAGCCCGGCGGAACCGGGTCAGCCGACGGTCGCCGGCTCCTCGTCCACGGCGGCGCTCTCAGCGGCCTCGGCGCGGGTGACCTTGACCCACTGGCTGAAGCCGTAGAGCACGAAGGCGCCGTAGAAGATGTACATCACCGAGGTCGGCACATAGCCGGTGGCGAACCCCAGCGGGACGCCGACCAGGTCGACACCGATCCACGCCAGCCAGAACTCGTTCCAGCCGCGGGCCATGGAGTACGTGGCGACGATGGAGCCGACGAAGATCCACGCGTCGGCCCAGTAGAACCACCACTGCGGCGTCCAGAAGGGGTTCGGCGACAGGTTCCAGAGGTAGACGAAGGCCTGGTGCACGAGGACGGTGCCGAGCACCCAGCCCACGGCCATGAGGAGGCGCTCGCGGCTGCTCATCCACCGCGGGCGCACGGCGGGGGCCGAGCCGCCACCGTTGCGGCGGCGGAAGGCGGCCCACGTGGCCCACCCGTAGATGCTGACGATGATGAAGAAGACCTGGCGGCCGGCCTGACCGAACAGGGGGATGCGCTGGTCGGCGCCGAAGGTGGCGCCGATGTACACGAAGAACAGCATGATGTTGGCGAGGATCCCGACCGGCCAGGCCCAGACCTTGCGCTTCATGCCGTACCAGGCGGAGACGACGCCGATGAGCACCCCCACGACCTCGAGCACGTGGAGCTCGTACTGGCCGATGGGGATGCTGAGGTCGATCAGCTGCTGGAAGAGGTTCTGCGACGGGTCGGTCGCAGCGGTGAGGGTGTTCATGTGAGGTGTTCGTCCTTCGGGTTCGTTGTGCTTCTCGGACGAACTCCGGGGACTGTGCACCACGGGACGACCGGGCCCGTGAGAGCCCGGCGCGTCGGGTCGACGACGACCCGGCGCACCCGCCGTACGTGCTTCCTTCCATCCGGACTTTCACCGTCGGTCCAGGAGTTCCACCTGGTCCACCGGCCGCTGGCTGCGGTCGGGTCGCGGACTGTCACCGCCGGCTCGGAGTTTCACCGACCCCGGAGCACGTGGGGTCGATTATGCCGCAGGGAACCGGCCCAGCGACAGGGCGGTGACGTGCGCTCGCTCACGCGGCGCGGTCAGTCCTCGACGACCAGCCCGAGGGCCCGCAGGATCCCGCCGGCGCCGGCGGTGTCGACCCGCAGGCCACGCACCCGGTTCTCGGCGGGGTCGACGACGTAGCCGGCGGCACCGAGCAGGCTGGCGCCGCGCAGGTCCGTGCCCGCGAAGGTGGCGGCCGACAGGTCGCAGCCGGTGAGCTCCGCCCGCTGGAGATCGGCTCCGGCCAGGTCGACCTCGCGCATCGAGCAGTCGACGAAGCGGCTGCCTTCGCCCTCCACCTCGCGGAACGAGCCCAGGTCGAGGCGGCAGCGCTCGAAGTCCCACGGCCGGGTCGACAGCGGAGCCGGCGCAGCCCTCCCCCACGTCACGGCGAGGGCCTTGCAGTCGACGAACCGACAGTCGGTGAAGCGGGTGCCGTCGAGCACGACCATCGACAGGTTGGCGCCGGTGAAGACGCAGTCGGTGAAGACGCACTCCCGCAGGACCGCCTTCTCCAGCACGTTGCCCTCGAGGCGACAGCCCTCGAGCTCGGTGCTCGTGAGGACCTCGCCGGGGGCGAGGCCCTCGGTGAGGTCGAGGTCGGCGGCGTAGCCCCCGCTGTCCGCGAGCCGTTGGACCAGGGTCGGCGCCCTCATGCGTGCGCGTGGCGCCGCGCCAGCGCGCGCAGCTCCTCGATGGCGTCCGCGGCCGAGTCGGCCCCGTACACGGCCGAGCCGGCGACGAAGACGTCAGCCCCGGCGTCGGCGCACTGCCCGATGGTGTCGGCGGAGACCCCGCCGTCGACCTGCACCCAGACCTCGCCGCCGCGGCGGCGCACCGCCTCGCGGACCTCGCGGACCTTGGGCATCTGGTCGGCCATGAACGACTGGCCCCCGAAGCCCGGCTCGACCGTCATGACGAGCACCATGTCGACCTCGGCCAGGAGCTCCTCGTACGGCGCGAAGGCGGTCCCGGGCTTGACGGCGAACCCCGCCCGGGCACCGGCGGACCGGATGGCCCGGGCCGTCGCCACGGGGTCGCGGGCCGCCTCGACGTGGAAGGTGACCGAACCGGCCCCGGCCTCGGCGTACGGCGGCGCCCACCGGTCGGGGTCCTCGATCATCAGGTGGCAGTCGAGCGGCACGGGCGACACCGTGAGAAGGGCCTCCACCACCGGCAGGCCGAGGGTCAGGTTGGGGACGAAGTGGTTGTCCATGACGTCGACGTGGGCCCAGTCGGCGCTGCGGATCGCCTCGAGCTCGGCCTGGAGGTTGGCGAAGTCCGCAGCGAGGATCGAGGGCGAGATCTGCACGCGCGCCACCTTAGCGACCGTTGCCCGGGACCCCCGCCCGCCTCCGCAGGAGGGCGAGGAACATCCCGTCGGTGCCGTGCACGTGCGGCCACAGCTGGACGTACGGCCCCTCCCCGAGGTCCGCGAGCGGCGTCCCCGACGCATCCGTGAGGTACGGCCGGGCGTCGAGGACGTCGACGTCCGCGCGCTTCTTGAGCACGTCGGCGACGACGAACCGGGTCTCGGCCACGTGCGGGCTGCACGTGGCGTACGCGACGACACCGCCGGGCGCGACTGCGTCCAGCGCCGAGGCGAGCAGCGACCGCTGGAGCGGGCCGAGAGTGGCCAGGTCGGAGGGCTGCCGCCGCCAGCGGGCCTCAGGTCGCCGCCGGAGCGCCCCGAGGCCGGTGCACGGGGCGTCGACGAGGACGCGGCCGTAGGAGGAGGGCTCGTCGGTGCCCAGCTCGCGGCCGTCGGCGGTGCGAACGTCGACGGAGCGGCCCCGTGCCGCGGCGTGCGAGGTGAGCGCTGCGAGGGTCTGGCGGACGAGGTCGGCACGGTGCGGGCTGACCTCGACGGCCACGAGGTCCGCACCGGACTCCACGGCCAGCCCACCGAGCACCCCGGCCTTGCCGCCGGGGCCGGCGCAGAGGTCCAGCCACCGCGGCGGAGTGTCCTCGGCCACCGGAACCGCGGCCAGCGCCATGGCCACGTGCTGCGAGCCCTCGTCCTGCACCGCCGCCCTGCCCTCACGGACCGCCGCGACGTGCCCCGGGTCGCCCGACGGCAGGACAGCACCCAGGCGCGACGTCGAGCTGGCCTCCGCCCCGTCGTCGACCAGCTCGCCGACCGTGGCCAGGCCCGGGCGGACCACGAGGTGAACGCGCGGCGGGTCGTTGTCGACGGTCAGCAGGGCCTCGAGCTCGGCGTCGACGGTCTCGGCCGTGGCCCGTGCGTGCCCGAGCAACGCCGCACGCAGGGCGCTGACGACCCACTCGGGATGACTGTGGCGCACCGCGAGGGCGGCCACTCCCCCACCCTCCGGGGTCACGGCGTCGCGCCACTCCTCCACGGAGCGCTCCGCCACCCGGCGCAGCACCGCGTTGACGAACCCGCCGGCGCCCTGGCCGGCCACCGACCTGGCAAGCCCCACCGTCTGGTCGGCGGCGGCGTGGGGCGGCACCCTCATCGAGAGCAGCTGGTGACAGCCCAGGCGCAGGACGTCGAGGACGGCCCCGTCGATCCGCTCCACCGGGCGGTCCGCGGCCACGGCCACCACCGCGTCGTACAGGCCCTGCCAACGGATGGTGCCGAACGCCAGCTCGGTGGCGAACGCCGCGTCACGCCCCTCGAGCCGTCGGCGGCGCAGCTCCTGAGGCATCTCGAGGTTGGCGTAGGCACCGTCGGCCACCGCGCGCAGCAGCGTGAACGCGGCGAAACGGGTCGGCTCGGCGCGTCGATTGCGCTGTGACGGGGCCGTGGCCGACCGCCGGCGGGGACCTCCACCGCGCTCGCGTGACCCGCCGCGCGGGTCTCGCCGTCCAGGGGTTCGCTCGGGCACCTCTGGAGGCTAGCGCCGACCGTCCTCACCCGCGGTGGGAGGCTCCGGCCGCCCGTCGTCCGGCGGCGCGTCCCTGGCGCCCTCCGCGAGGCGGTGCAGCTGGGCGGCGACGTCTGCGAAGGTGGTGCCCAGCGCGTCCGCCACGGCGGCCCCGGTCTCACGGGTCTCCCGGCTGACCCCCGGGTCGCCGGCCGCAGTCCCCACGGCGTCGACCGCGTCGGCGATCGCCCCCGCGAACCGGCGGGCCGCGTCTCCGAGGTCCTCGGCCCCCGATGCGGCCCGGCCTTCGCGCTGTTCCTCGTAGTGGGCCTTGAGCGACGCGCCCAGCGCGACGAACCGCTCGCCCGCCGCCCGCCAGGCCGCCCCGGTGTCGTTGTCGGTCATGCTCCATCGTGACGCGGGAGCGGGGCGACGCGCCAGACTCCGCGTGACTCCACCCACGCGGCATCCGGACGCCTTCCGTCCGCCGGCGCCCCTACGGTGGGCCCATGCACGAGATCTCCGACCACCAGCTCTCCGGTGTCCGCATCCGTCGTGTGATGGCCGAGCACGTCGACGCCGACGACCTCGGCCTGCGCCACGCCGTCCTGCACGACGTGGGGCTGCGCGACGTCACCCTCAGGAGCGTCGGCCTCAACGGCGTCCGCCTCCGCGGGGCCTGGCTCCAGGACGTGGAGATCAGCGGGGAGGTCGTGTCGCTCACCGTCAACGGGGTCGACGTCGCCCCCCTCGTCCTCGCCGAGCTCGACCGCCGCCACCCCGACCACGCCGCCATGCGTCCCACGGACGCCGACGGCTTCCGCCACGCCTGGGACGTCGTCGAGGAGCTGTGGGCGGGCACCGTCGCGCGCGCCAGGGGGTTCGACCCGTCCGTCCTGCACGAGTCCGTGGACGGCGAGTGGTCCTTCACCGAGACCCTCCGCCACCTCGTCTTCGCCACCGAGTGCTGGCTGCACCGGGCTGTCCTCGGCATGCCCGCGCCGTGGCACCCCCTGTCCCTGCCGTGGGACGAGGCGCCCGACGCCCCGGGCGTCCCGCGCGACCGAGAGGTGCGCCCGGACCTCGACACCGTCCTCGCGGTCCGCCACGACCGGATGGCCGACGTGCGCCGCTACCTCGACGACCTCACCGACGGCACGCTGGCCGGCGAGACGACCCCCGTGGACGCGCCCGGCTGGCCGGAGCCCCACGCCTACCCCGTGAGCGAGTGCCTGCTGACCATCCTCAACGAGGAGTGGTGGCACCGGCGCTTCGCCGAGCGCGACCTCGACGTCCTGGAGCGGCGCGACTGAGCGCCCCTCACCCTGGGGTCGACGGCTCCTCGAACCCGAGCGGCTCCCGCGAGAGCCGGTAGGTCGCCCAGCGCAGCGACTCGACGCTGCCGTCCTCGCGGCGCACGACCCGCAGCACCTCCCCACGCTCCGCGCCGGACGTGGTGCGGTACCGGTCCTCGTCCTCGCGCAGGAAGGTCCACGACTCCCGCTCCGCCGGCCAGTCGGGCATCCGCGCGCCGAGGGTGCCCGCCCGCACGACCAGGTCCCAGGCACGGCCCTCCGAGTACCAGCGGCCGAGCAGCGGCACGAGGTCGCCGGCCACCTCGGTGCCCGGGCGCCACGGCTCGGGCTCGGCCGGATCGCGATCGAGCACGGTGTCGACGAGGGACGCGGCCAGGGCGGCCGGGTCACCCGGCACCGAGGAGTTCATGAGCACGATGCCGGCCGTGCCGCTCTCGCGGTGGGTGAAGACCCCGCTGACGTGCCCGGGCATCCCCCCGGTGTGCCCAACGAGGACGCGGCCCCCGGGGCTGCGGAGGAGGAAGAAGCCCAGCCCCATCCCCACCTGCCACCGGTCGAGGTCGACGACGGCCCGTGGTCGGGCCATCTCGGCCATCGTGTCCGGGGCCAGCACGTCGGGGTCGGGGTCGGCGACGAAGGCGGTCCACCGGGCGAGGTCGGTCGCGGTGGAGGCGAGCGCGACGGCCGGACCCCCACCGCGCAGGTCGACGATCGGCTCGGGCCGGGGGAACATCGTGCCACGGCGACACGTAGTAGCCGTGGGCGTGCGGGCCGCCGTCGAACCCGACGGTGGTCCGCGTCAGGCCGAGCGGTCCGAGGAGACGGACGCGCAGCGACTCGTCCCAGGGACGGCCGTCCAGCCGCGCGACGACCATCCCCAGGAGGGAGTACACGAGGTTCGAGTAGTGCCACTGGTCGCCGGCCCGCAGGATCCGCTCGGCCCGTGCCGCGTCGCGCAGCAGCTGCGCCTCGTCGGGGGTGGTCCAGGGTGACCCACACGTCGCCGACGGGCTCGCGCTGCATCCCCGAGAGATGGCTCAGGGCGTCGCGGACGCTGATGTCGTGGGTGAGACCGGGCAGGTGGTCGGCGAGGCGGTCCTCCAGGTCGAGACGTCCCTCGTCACGCAGCTGCATGACCATCGTCGCGACGAACGTCTTGGTGTTGGAGGCCACGAGGAACTGGTCGTCGGCGGTGGGGGCACGCTCGGCGCCCACCTCGGCCGTCCCGACGCCCGCCTCCCACACGAGCTCGCCGCGCCGCACGACGCTGGCGTGGATGCCCGGGACGCGGGCCGAACGTTGCCGGTCGAGGACGGTGCGGCGCAGGACGGCGGCGGTGGACTCGCGGAGCATGCCCGCACCGTAGGGCACCTAGCCCCCGAGGCGCTCCTGCGGGTTCGGGCGCACGCCACGGGCCCAGTCGGCTGCCGGCATCGCCTTCTTGCCCTGGGGGGTGACCTCGCCCAGGGTCACCGGCACGGACGACGTGCCGACGTGCACCGAGCGCTTCGTCGCCAGCACCTCGCCGGGGGTGAGCCCGGCCGCGTCCTCGGGGACGTCGCCGCGCATCCCCACGGGACCGATGCGCAGCCGGTCGTCGCGGAACGTGGTCCAGGCGCCGGGGGCCGGGGTGCAGCCGCGGACGTGGCGGTCGACGACGTGGGCGGGCAGGTCCCACCGGATGCGGGCGTCCTCGGTGGTGAGCTTCGGGGCGAGGCTGACGCCGTCGCCGGCCTGGGGCACGGCGTGCAGCGTGCCCTCCTCGAGCCCGTCCATCGTCGCGACGAGGAGGCCGGCGCCGGCGTGGGCGAGCCGGTCGAGCAGGGTGCCGGAGGTGTCGTCCGGACGCACCGTCTCGGTGAGGGTGCCGAGGACGGGTCCGGTGTCGAGCCCCTCCTCGAGGACGAAGGTGGTGGCGCCGGTGACGTCGTCTCCGGCCATGACAGCCCGCTGGACCGGAGCGGCCCCCCGCCAGGCGGGCAGCAGCGAGAAGTGCAGGTTGATCCACCCCTGGCGGGGCACGTCGAGCACGGCCCGCGGCACGAGCGCGCCGTAGGCGACCACCGGACAGGCGTCCGGGGCGAGCGCCTCCAGCCGCCCCCGGAAGCCGTCCTCCCGGGGAGTCCGCGGGGTGAGCACCTCGATGCCGTGCTCCACCGCGACCTCCTTGACGGGGGACGGGGCGAGGGACCGGCCGCGCCCGGCCCTGGCGTCCGGGCGGGTCACGACGGCCACGACCTCGTGCCGCGACGCGAGGAGCGCCCGTAGGGACGGCACCGCGGTGTCGGGCGTACCGGCGAAGACTAGGCGCATCCGGGTGAGTCTAGGGAGTGCCACCGGAGGCGCGGACACGCCACTGCGCCCCCTCGGACTGCGCCCACTCAGGTCGTGGGGTCCCGCGGGTCGACGCGCACGTGGACGGGGTCCGGGTCCTTGCGGGCCGACGCACGGGCGCGCAGCGCCGCCAGCTCGGCGGTCAGGGCCGGGCCGTCGCCGAGCGGCACCGTGACCACCGACCGCCACCGCTCCTCGGCCCCGGTGGGCAGAGGTCCGAGGGTGGCGGCCGACGCGGGCAGACGCAGCTCGCGCAGGGCGGCGTCGAGCGCCGCGCGGCTGCCGGTGAGGGCGGCAAGCCGCGCCGTGGGGGGCAACGACAGCTCACGCCGCTCGTCGACCTCCCGGTCGGCGAACCAGGCGGGGTCCCAGCGCACCAGGGCCTCGACCGCCGGGATGCTGACCGTGGTGGGGGCTCCACAGAGCACGACCCGCCCGCCCTCCCGGCCGGGGCGGACCAGGGCGGCGGCCGCACACCACCGACGCAGCGCCTCCTCGCCGGCGTCGAGGGTCGGGCGGTCGAGCAGGGCCCAGGCGTCGAGCAGGAGCGCGGCCGCGTAGCCGCCGGTCGCCAGCGGCTCGGCGCCGGGGGTCGAGACGACGAGCCTGGGGCCGGCCGCGACCGCGTCGAGCACGGTGCCGGCGCCGGACCGCTCCACCGTGACCCCGGGGAACGCCCGACCGAGCTCCTCGGCGGTGCGCCTGGCCCCCACGACCGACGACCGCAACCGGTGCTCGCCGCACGACGGACAGGCGAAGGAGGTCTCGACCCGGCCGCACCACCGGCACGACGGCGGTCCCTGGGGACCGGCCAGGGCGAGCGGGCCCGCACACCGCGAGCACCGCGCCGGGCGGCGGCAGTGCTGGCACGACAGCGACGGCAGGTACCCGCGGCGCGGGACCTGGACGAGCACCGCGCCCTCGCGCAGCGCCTGCTTGGCTGCCTGCCACGCGACGCTGGGGAGGTGCGCGGCGGCGGCCGCGGGGTCGCGCTCGGCGTCGCGTCCCTCCCCCGCCACGCGGACGGCCGGCACGTGGGACCGCACCACCGCGCGGTCCGCGGCCACTGCCATCACCGCACCGCGCCGGACCAGGTCGGTGAGGGCGGCCGACCGCACGAAGCCCGCCGACAGCACGGCGGCATCCTCCTCGGCGGCCCGCGCGAGGAGCACCTCCCGCACGTGGGGGTAGGGGGCGCGGGGCTCGTCCAGGAGGTCGTCGCCGTCGTCCCACCAGGCCACCAGGCCGAGGTCGTGGACGGGGGCGAAGGCGGCCGCCCGCGTGCCGACGACGACGTCGACGTGCCCGCGGAGGGCCTTGAGGAAGGCCGTGTAGCGCGCCTGGGGGCCCTGGTCGGCGGTGAGCCGGGTGTGCCGGCCGGGGCCGAGCGCACCGGCCAGGGCAGCCTCGACCCTCCGCACGTCGCGGTGGTCGGGCACGACGAGGATGCTGCCCCGACCGGAGGCCGCCGTGGCGCGCGCCGCCTCGGCGAGCAGGGCGGGCCAGTCCTCGGCCGGGTCCGTGGCGGGCAGGGCCAGCACGGACGCCCGCGGCGAGCCCTTCTCGGCCAGGTGGGCGAGGAACGCCGACCCCGTGCGCAGCCGGGCCCATGCACGACCCTCCGCCGCAGCCAGCGGCTGGCGCTCGGGTCCCTCCGCGGCCAGTGCCTTCTCCGCCGCGGCGTGGCGCGGGGGCACGGCCAGGCGCAGCACGTCGCCGAGGCTGCCGGCGTACCGCGCCGCCACCACCCCCGCCGCGGCGAGCACGTGGGGGGTCAGCACCGGCTCCGCCGAGACGACCCGCCGCAGCGGGCTCAGCCGGCCGACGTGCTCCGCGGTGTCGCGTCGCTCGACGACGAAGCCGGCCACGTCCTGCCCGGCGAACCGCACCCGGACCCGGGCACCCGGCACGGCGTCGGCGGCCATCGACTCGGGCACGAGGTACTCGAACGGCCGGTCCAGGTGCGGCAGCCCGGTGTCGACGACGACCACGGCCACCGGGCGGTCGGCGGCCGCCGGGTCGTCACCTGCCGCACGGCGCGGGGGACGGCGGCCCGGCGCGATGAGCGCGAGCTGCTCGGCGTCCTCCGGGTCGGCCACGGGCCGAACCTAGCGGAGCGCGGGGACGGCCCCGGTCAGCCGTGCACAGCGCGCCGGAGGGCCTCCACCCGGTCGGTGCGCTCCCAGGTGAAGCCGCCGCCCGTGCCCTCGTCCGTGCGGCCGAAGTGGCCGTACGCGGCGGTGCGGGCGTAGATCGGACGCAGCAGGTCGAGCTGGTCGAGGATCGCCGCCGGGCGGAGGTCGAAGACCTCAGAGATCGCCTTCTGGATGCGGTCGACCGGGGTGGTCTCGGTACCGAAGGTCTCGACGTAGAGGCCGACCGGCTGGGCAACCCCGATGGCGTAGGCCACCTGCACCTCGCACCGGCGGGCCAGCCCCGCGGCGACCACGTTCTTCGCCACCCACCGGGTCGCATAGGCCGCCGAGCGGTCGACCTTGCTCGGGTCCTTGCCCGAGAAGGCACCGCCACCGTGACGGGCCATGCCGCCGTAGGTGTCGACGATGATCTTGCGGCCGGTGAGGCCGGCGTCACCCATCGGGCCCCCGACGACGAACTTGCCGGTGGGGTTGATGTAGGCGCGGTAGTCGTCGTGGCGCAGCTCGGTGCCGGAGCCGGTGAGCTCGGCGAGCACGGGCTCGATCACGTGGGCGCGGATGTCGGGCTCGAGCATGCCGTCGAGGCTGATGTCCTCGGCGTGCTGGGTCGACACGACGACGGCGTCGAGGGAGACCGCGGTGTCGCCCTCGTAGGCGATCGTCACCTGGGTCTTGCCGTCCGGGCGCAGGTAGGAAAGCTCGCCGCTCTTGCGCACCGCGCTGAGCCGCTCGCTCAGCCGGTGGGCGAGGAAGATCGGCAGCGGCATCAGCTCGGGTGTCTCCTGGGTGGCGTACCCGAACATCAGGCCCTGGTCGCCGGCGCCCTGCTTGTCGAGCGGGTCCACGGCGCCGGTTCGCGACTCGTAGGCGGTGTCGACGCCCTGTGCGATGTCGGGGCTCTGCTGCCCGATCGAGACGCTGACGCCGCACGAGGCACCGTCGAAGCCCTTGGTCGAGGAGTCGTACCCGATGGCGAGGATGCGCTCTCGGACGATCCGGGGGATCTCGACGTAGGCCTCCGTCGTCACCTCGCCGGCCACGTGCACGAGGCCGGTGGTCACCATCGTCTCCACCGCGACCCGGCTCCGCGGGTCCTGCTCGATCATGGCGTCGAGGATGGTGTCGGAGATCTGGTCGCAGATCTTGTCCGGGTGGCCCTCGGTGACGGACTCGGACGTGAACAGGCGTGCGGCCACGCGGGTACTCCTTCGGGGACGGGTCACGAACCCGGGACGTCGGCGGGTCGCGGACGCCAATGTACCGGTCCTGAAAGAGCGTCTCAGGCTTCGTCCCGACAGCGGACGCGGTGTCTGCGATCATGGGGGCCGTGTCCGACGGGTCCACGCGAGAAGCCGCACCGGAGGCGCCCGCCTCCGGGGGTGCCCCCGTGGACGAGGCGCTGTCCATCCTCACCCGCGCCCAGACGCTGGCCGACCAGCTGCGCGCCGACGCCTCCCGCGAGGTCGCCGACAGCCGCGCCGAGGCCACCCGCATCCGGGAGGAGACGGCGGTCGCCCGGCACGACCTGGAGGACGCCCAGGCCCGCGTGCGCAGCGCCCGCGAGGAGTCGGAGCGGCGCCTCGAGGAGACGCGCGCCGAAGTCGACATCATGCTCGCCGACGCCGCGGACCAGGCCTCGCTCCTGCGGGCCCGGGCGACCAAGGCCAGCGACGAGGCCATCGCCCTCGCCGAGGAGCAGGCCGCCGCGGCCCTCGCCGACGCCCAGGCTCGTGGGGAGGACCTGCTCGAGAGGGCACGCCACGAGCACGAGACCACGATGGCGCGTCTCGGCGAGGAGGAGCGGGCCCACCAGGAGCGCTGGACGCGCGAGCACGAGACCCACGCCCAGGAGCTCGCCGCCCTGCGCCGCACCACCGAGTCCGACCTGGACCGCATGCGGCAGGAGGTGCACGAGTTCGCCACGCGGCACCGCCAGGAGGCCGAGGACGAGGTGGGCGGCCGGCTCGCCGACCTCAGTCGCCGCGAGGAGGAGCAGCGCGCGGAGCACGAGCGCCTGCTCGAGGAGGCCCGCGACCGGGCCGCCCAGCTGCGGGCGGACGCCGAGACCGAGGCCGCCGAGGTCGTCGACGCCGCCGAGAAGCATCTGGCATGGGCGCAGGGGACGGTCCGCGAGATCCTCGAGCGCACCGAGGCCGAGGCCGAGGCCCGCTCCCGCGCCCACCACCAGGAGCTCGCCGAGCGCGCCCGGGAGCACCGGCACCGCGTGCAGACCGTGCTCGGCAGCGCCACCGCGAAGGCCCGTGACCGCCTTGCCGAGGCCGAGTCGGAGTCGCGCCGGATGCGCGAGCTCGCCGAGTCCGTGCTCGCCGAGGCGCGGGCCGACGCCGCGCGGACCAGCGAGTCGGCCCGGCGCGAGGCCGAACGCCTCGTCGAGGATGCCCGCCGCCGCGAGACCGAGTCGACCGAACGCGCCGAGCGCCGGCTGGCCGAGGCCGAGGAGGGCGCCCGACAGGTCCGCCACGGCGCCGCCGAGGACGTCGAGCGGATGCACCGCGAGGCCCACGAGTACCACCGCGCCGCGCGCGCCGAGATCGTCAAGGCCTCCGAGGACGCGCGACAACGCGCCGACACCGTCCGCGCCGAGGCGCAGTCCGCCGTCGAGCGGGCGCGGGCCGAGGTGCATACACTCGCAGGGCGCCGCGATGCCATCACGGCCCAGCTCGGCGAGCTGTCCGGCGTCATCGAGGCCCTGGCGGTGAACGGCGAGTCCGCCCTCGCCCGTCAGCGCGCCGAGGGCAACGGCGACAGCACCGCCCACGAGAACCACGACCCCGCCCCCCACCCCCCTGCACAGGAGTCCTGATGAACCAGCCGGAGTTCCCCACCGTCTTCCGCGGCTACGACCCCGTCCAGGTCGACCAGCACCTGACCGGCCTCCAGCAGGCCCTCGATGCGGCCCGCCAGGAGAGCGAGGCCGCCCGACAGGAGGCGGCCGCGACCTCGGTGGAGCTGACCAAGGCCCGGCAGGCCCACGAGGACCTCGCCCACGAGGTCGAGGGGCACCGCCAGCGGGTGGCCTCCCTCGAGGAGGAGGGACGCCGGGCGAGCAACCCGACGTTCGCCGACCTCGGGGAGCGTATCGGGACGATGCTCGGCCTCGCTGACGAGGAGGCCTCGTCGCTGCGCTCGGCCGCCTCCACGGAGGCCGACGAGACCCGCCGGGCGGCCGAGGAGGAGTCCCAGCTGATCCGCGCCGAGGCCGACCGGTACTCCGAGGAGGTCCGCAACCGCGCCGACACCGACGCCGCCAACGTGCTGGCCCGGGCCAAGGCCGAGGCCGACTCGATCGTCGACGACGCCGCCCGCGAGGCCGCGGCCCGCCGCGAGGAGGCCGAGGCGTACTTCGAGAAGCAGCGCGCCGCCGCCGCGTCGCAGGCCGCCGACTTCGAGCGCACACTGGGCGAGCGCCGCGAGGCCGCTGCCGCGGAGTTCAACACGCAGATGGCCAAGCAGGACGCCGCACTGTCCGCCGTGCAGGAGCGCGCCGACCTCCTCGCGCGTGAGGCCGACGAGGACCGCGACGCCAAGGCCGCCGAGGCCAGCCGGATGCTCGAGTCCGCCCGCGCCGAGGCCGCCGATCACATCCGCTCGGCGAAGGAGCAGGCCGACCGCATCCGGCGCGACTCCGACCGCGAGCTCGCCGCCGCCACCGCACGCCGCGACAGCATCACCGCCCAGCTCAGCAACGTCCGCAACATGCTGGCCACGCTGGGTGGCCCGGCCGCGGCCGAGGCCCTCGCGGGACAGGTCGACGCCCCCGCCGAGGAGGACGCGCCCGCCGACGAGGAGGAGCAGCCGGCCGACGAGGCCGTCGCGGAGGACACCGAGGTCGTGGACGAGCAGGACGGCGAGGACGGCGACGTCGCCGACGAGGACCCGACCGACGAGGCCGAGGACTCCGACAGCACCACCGACGAGGCCGAGGGCACCGACGAGAGCGACGAGAGCGACGACGTCGCCGACGGGGCCGAGAACGCCGACGAGGTCGAGAACGCCGACGAGAGCGACGCCGTCACCGACGAGGCCGAGGACCGCCAGCCGGCCCACCGCTGACCCCGTCCCGGCTTTCCCGCCGGGTGCCGGAAACCCCGGGGTCGCTTCGGAAGTGTTCCGAAGCGACCCCGGGGTTTCTCGCCTGGGGCGGGAAAGCTGGTCGGGGAGCTAGCGGAGCAGGTCGGTGACGAGGTCCCAGACGCCGCCGGCCACCACCGTCTTGCTCGCGGGGCCGAGGTCGACGACGTCCCCGCTCCCCCGGCGCAGCACGTGCACGGTGGTGTCGTCCTTGCCGAACGTCGTGTGGCGGCCGACCTCGTTGACCACGAGCACGTCGCAGCCCTTGCGCGCCAGCTTGGCGCGGCCGTGCTCGAGCACCGAGCCGTCGGCGTCACCGGTCTCGGCGGCGAAGCCCACGACCACCGGCGACGACGCGGGGCCCCGGTCGGCGACGAGCCCGGCGAGGATGTCCGGGTTGCGCACGAGGGCGATGTCGGGGGCCGAGTCGTCGGGGACGCCCGCGCCGCTCACGGCGTGGGTCTTCTTGATCTTGTGGTCCGCGTAGACGGCCGGCCGGAAGTCGGCCACGGCCGCCGCCATCACGACGACGTCCGCGGCGGAAGCGGCCGACCGCACGGCGTCCTGCATCTCCAGCGCCGTCTCCACCTCCACGGCCCGGACGCCGGGAGGAGCGGGAAGGCCCGAGGTGGTGACGAGCGTGACGTCGGCCCCGCGCTCGGCCGCCACGGCGGCGAGGGCGTACCCCTGCTTGCCGGACGAGCGGTTGCCGAGGAAGCGCACGGGATCGAGCGGCTCACGGGTCCCGCCGGCCGTGACGACCACGCGCCGCCCGGCGAGCGGCCGGGCGGCCGGGTCGGGGGCGGACGCGGCGGGATGGGCGAGCTCGCGCTGGCAGACGGCGAACAGGTCCTCTGGCTCGGGCAGACGGCCGGGGCCAGAGTCGGCGCCGGTCAGCCTCCCCGACGCCGGGGGGACGACGTGCACGCCCCGCTCGCTGAGGGTCGCGACGTTGGCCTGGGTGGCCGGGTGCTCCCACATCTCGGTGTGCATGGCCGGTGCCAGCACCACGGGGCACCGTGCCGTGAGCAGCACGTTCGTGAGCAGGTCGTCGGCCTGGCCGGTGGCCGCCCGCGCGAGCAGGTCGGCCGTGGCGGGCGCCACGACGACGAGGTCGGCCTGCTGCCCGATGCGGACGTGCGGGACCTCGGTGATGTCCGACCACACGTCGGTGTGCACCGGCTTGCCGGACAGCGCCGACCACGTCGCCTCGCCGACGAAGTGCAGCGCGGCGGCGGTGGGGACGACGGTGACGTCGTGGCCGGCCTCGGTGAGGAGCCGGAGGAGCGAGCACGCCTTGTAGGCCGCGATGCCCCCGGCCACCCCGAGGACGACCCGCACGCGATCAGCCCTCGGCGGGCGGTGCGGGCTCCGAGGTCAGGAGACCCTCGTTGATCTCGCGCAGCGCGATGGAGAGGGGCTTCTCGTGGACCTCGGAGTCCACGAGCGGGCCGACGTACTCGAGCAGGCCCTCCTGCAGCTGGGCGTAGTAGGCGTTGATCTGCCGGGCGCGCTTGGCGGAGTAGAGCACGAGCGCGTACTTGGAGTCGGCGCGCTCGAGGAGCTCGTCGATCGGCGGGTTGGTGATGCCGATGGGGTTGGCGGTGGTTCCGGACACGCGTCAGTCTCGCTTAGCCTCGGGTACGGGGGTTCGCATCAATGATACGAGTTCCTCGGCCGCACGCCGAACATCGTCGTTCACGAGCGTCACGTCGAACTCCTCGGCGGCCGCGAGCTCCACCCTCGCGGTGTCGAGGCGGACCCGGCGTTCCTCCTCGTCCTCGGTGCCCCGGCCGACCAGCCGGCGCACCAACTCGTCCCACGTGGGGGGTGCGAGGAAGACGAAGAGTGCCTCGGGCATCGCCGCCCGCACCTGGCGAGCCCCCTGGAGGTCGATCTCGAGCAGCGCGGGCCGGCCCGAGTCCAGGACCGCCTCGACGGGAGCCCGGGGGGTTCCGTAGCGCGCCCGTCCGTGGACCACGGCCGACTCGAGCAGCTCGCCGGCACGGGCCATCCGCTCGAACTCGTCGTCGGAGACGAAGTGGTAGTGCACCCCGTCGACCTCACCCGGGCGGGGTCGTCTCGTCGTCGCCGAGACCGACACCCACACCTCGGGATGGTGCTCACGGACCGATGCCGCGAGCGTGCCCTTGCCCACGGCTGTCGGTCCGGCGAGGACCGTGAGCCGTGAGCGCAGGGTCACTGAGCGAAGCGCTCGAGCAGCGCCGCGATCTGGTTCTGCCCGAGGCCGCGCACGCGGCGGCTCTCGGAGATGCCGATCTCCTCCATGATCTGCCGGGCGCGGACGCGGCCGACACCGGGCATGGACTCGAGGAGGGCGGACACGCGCATCTTGCCGATCACGTCGTTGCTCTTGCCCTGCTCGATCACGGCGCCGAGCGAGGCACCGGAGTGCTTGAGCCGGTGCTTCACCTCCGCACGCTCACGACGGGAGGCCGCGGCCTTTTCCAGGGCCGCGGCTCGCTGTTCCTGGGTCAGCGGTGGGAGAGCCACGAAAGGTCCTTGTCCGAGGATGCGGACGCTGGCTTCTCAACGTCCGGCTGTACGCCGCGACTGTATCGCGGTACCGGGGTCAGTGCCACGGCACCCCGGGGGTGTCGGAGAGGGCCGCGAGGCTCTCCGCGGCGGCCCGGGCGGCGGCCCGGAGCGAGGCCACGTCGGGCCCCGCGGAGAGCACCTCCCGGCTGCTCGTGCCGAGCACCTGGGGCAGCGCGTCGCCGAAGGTGGCGCGCAGCGCCTCGGGGGTGCCTCCCTGCGCTCCCAGACCCGGGGCGAGGAGCGGGGCGGCGGAACCGCGCAGGTCCAGACCGAGGTCGTGGACCGCCGACCCCACGGTGGCGCCGACGACCAGGCCGATGCTGCCCAGCGAGCCGCGCTCGTGTGCCTCGGCGTTGTCGGCCGCGACCCCGTCGACCACGCCTGCGGCGACGCTGCGACCGCCGCGCACGGCGTGCTGCACACTCGGCCCCTCGGGGTTCGAGGTGAGGGCGAGCACGAACAGGCCGCGCCCGGTGGCGTGCGCCAGCTCGACGGCCGGGCGCACCGAGCCGTACCCGAGGTACGGGCTGATGGTGATGGCGTCGGCGGGGGCGGCGGCGTCCTTGCCGAGGAAGGCCTCGGCATAGGCGTCCATGGTCGAGCCGATGTCGCCGCGCTTGGCGTCGAGGACGGTGATCGTCCCGGCCTCGCGCAGGCCCGACACCACCCGCTCCGTGAGCGCGACCCCGCGCGAGCCGAACACCTCGAAGAACGCCGACTGCGGCTTGACCGCCGCGACGTGACCACCGAAGGCCTCCACGCACGTCATCGCGAAGCGCTCCACGCCGGCGAGGTCGTAGGTGAGGCCCCACGACTCGACGAGCCCTCGGTGGGGGTCGATGCCGGGGCAGAACGGACCGTGCTCGTCCATCGCGGCCCGCAGCCGGTCGCCGAACGGGGTGGGGGTCATGGCTGGTGCATCCTCTCGTGGGCGATGCCGACGACGTCGGCGAAGCGCGCGAAGCCGCGCCCGGCCACCTCGGTCTCGAGCTCGTCGAGCACGCGGCGCGGTGCGGCGGGGTCGTTGAAGGTCGCGGTGCCGACCTGCACCGCCGAGGCACCCGCGGCGACGAGCTCGAGGGCGTCGCGGCCGGTGCGCACTCCCCCGACGCCCACGAGCGGCGCGACCGCCAGCCGGCCGGACCGCATCGCGTCGGTCACCTGGAACAGGGCCCGGACCGCCACGGGCCGGATGGCGGGTCCCGACAGGCCACCGGTGACCCCGGCGAGCTGCGGACGCAGCCGGTCGGTGTCGATGACCATCCCGAGCAGCGTGTTGATCATCGTCAGGCCGTCGGCACCGGCCGCGAGGGCGGCGTCGGCGATCGTGACGATGTCGGTGACGTCAGGGGTGAGCTTGGCGAAGACCGGCGTGGTCGTGGGCAGTCGGCCGCGCACCAGGGAGACCACCCGCTCGGACGACACCGGGTCGCAGGCGAAGACGAGCCCGCGGTTGGCGACGTTCGGGCACGAGATGTTGGCCTCGACCCCCACCACCGCCCCGAAGGCCGCGCTGGCGGCGAGCCGGTCGGCGACCTCGCCGAACTCCTCGGCGGTGTTTCCGGCGATCGAGACGAGCACCCGGGCGCCCACCGACTCCAGCCAGGCGAGGTCGTGCTCGACGAAGGCGTCGATACCGGGGCCCTGCAGCCCGATCGAGTTGAGCATCCCGGAGGCGGTCTCGGCCATCCGCGGTGTCCCGCGGCCGGAGCGCGGGTCGCGCATCACCGTCTTCGTCACGAAGGCCCCGAGCTCGGAGACCGGGAAGAAGCGGTGCAGCTCCTTCCCGTTGGCCGCGCACCCGGACGCGGTCATCACCGGGTTGGGCAGCTCGACCCCGGCCAGGGTCGTGCTCATGTCGGCCATCAGTGGCCCCCAGCCCGCGGCGCCCCCACGGCGTCGTCGGGCACCCGACCGATGCCGTCGGCGAAGGCGTCCCAGCGCACCCGGTCGCCGCGGAAGACCGGGCCCTCGACACACGAGCGGACCATCCTGGTGACACCGTCGTTGCCGGTGACGGGCAGCACGCAGGTCATGCACACGCCCACCCCGCACGCCATCGACTCCTCCACCGCCACCTGGGCCATCGCGCCGTGCTCGGCGGCCACCCGCGTGACCGACTCGAGCATGGCCATCGGCCCGCACGCGTACACCACCCCCGCCTCGGTGCGGTCGATCACGTCTCCGAGCACGTCGGAGACCCAGCCGCGGCGGCCGGCGGAGCCGTCGTCCGTGGTCACCGTGACGCCGTCGGTGGAACGCCGTGCCTCCACGACCCCGAACAGCCGGTCCTCGGCGGCCGCCCCGAGCACCATCTCGGTGTGGCAGCCACGCGCCCGCAGCTCCTCGGCGAGCCAGAAGAGGGGGGCCGACCCGTAGCCGCCGCCGACGAGCACGCAGGCCACGGGCTCGGCGGGCAGCGGGAACGGCCGGCCGAGCGGTCCCACGACGTCCACGGCGTCGTGCGGCCGCAGCTCGGTGAGCCACCGGGTGCCGGGCCCGTGGGCCGCGACGACGACGTCGACGGTGCCGCCGTACGTGCCGGACGGCTTGACCTTGTGGATGGAGAAGCACCGCCGCAGCAGGTTGGCCGAGGTGGGCCCGCCGACCGCCAGCGCGACGAACTGCCCGGGGTGGGCGAGCTCGGCCACTCCCGGTGCCACGAGGGTCAGGTGGTGGTAGGCCCCGGCCCGGCGGGTGGCGATGAGCTCGCCGACGACCTGGACGACGCCGGCGCTCACTCCTCGGCCCCGATGCCGTAGAGGTCGAGGGCGGCGGCGTGCTCCTGCAGCGGTGCCACACCGAGGTCGTCGTGCTGGACGGCCTCGATGGCCAGGACCGCGGCCGCCAGCTGCTGCACGGTGGTGACGATCGGCTTGTCCATGGCCGTCGTGGCCGCGCGTATGGCGTACCCGTCGGCGCGCGTCGTGGGGCTGGTGCCACTCGGGCTGTTGACGACCATGTCGACCTCGCCCGCGTTGATGTAGTCGACGACCGAGCGGCCGCCCTCGCCCCGCTCTGCGTGCTTGAGGACGACGTCGGCCTCGATGCCGTTGCGCCGCAGTACGTCGGCGGTGCCCGTGGTGGAGAGGATCCGGAACCCGAGGTCGACCAGCCGCTTGACCGGGAAGATGATCGCCCGCTTGTCACGGTTGGCCACCGACACGAACACCGTGCCCGAGGTGGGGAGCCCGCTGATGGCGCCGAGCTGTGACTTGGCGAAGGCCCGCCCGAAGTCGTGGTCGATGCCCATGACCTCGCCGGTGGAGCGCATCTCCGGCCCGAGGAGGCTGTCGACGACCAGGCCGTCGGCGGTGCGGAACCGCTTGAACGGCAGCACCGCCTCCTTGACCGACACGGGCGCGTGCACCGGCATCCGGCCGCCGTCGGCGTGGGGCGGGAGCAGGCCCTCCGCGCGCAGACCGGCGACGGTGGCGCCGAGCATGATGCGTGCCGCCGCCTTGGCGATCGGCACGCCGGTGGCCTTCGCCACGAACGGGACGGTCCGCGAGGCCCTCGGGTTGGCCTCTAGGACGTAGAGGATGTCCTGGGCCAGCGCGAACTGCACGTTCATCAGGCCCCGCACACCGATGCCCTGGGCCAGCCGCAGCGCCGACTCGCGCACCCGTCCGAGCTCCCCGCGGCCGAGCGTCACCGGGGGCAGCGTGCACGAGGAGTCACCCGAGTGGATCCCGGCCTCCTCGATGTGCTCCATGATCCCGCCGACGTACATGTCCTCACCGTCGTAGAGGACGTCGACGTCGATCTCGATGGCGTCGTCGAGGAAGCGGTCGACGAGCACCGGGTGCTGGGGGCTGGCCACCGTGGCCCGTTCCACGTAGGCCGACAGCGTCTCGTCGTCGTAGACGATCTCCATACCGCGGCCGCCGAGGACGTACGAGGGCCGCACGAGCACCGGGTAGCCGATCTCCTTGGCGATCTCGACCGCCTCCGGCGCGCTGTAGGCCGTCCCGTGCTTCGGGGCCGGCAGCTCGGCCTCGGCCAGCACCCGACCGAAGGCCCCGCGGTCCTCGGCGAGGTCGATGGCCTCAGGCGAGGTGCCGACCATCGGCACGCCGTTCTCCTTGAGCGCCTTGGCCAGGCCGAGCGGGGTCTGGCCGCCCAGCTGCACGACGACGCCCGCCACCGGCCCGGCCTGCTGCTCGGCGTGCACGACCTCGATGACGTCCTCGAGGGTCAGCGGCTCGAAGTAGAGCCGGCTGCTCGTGTCGTAGTCGGTGGAGACGGTCTCCGGGTTGCAGTTGACCATCACCGTGTCGTAGCCGGCGTCGCGCAGCGCGAACGAGGCGTGCACGCACGAGTAGTCGAACTCGACGCCCTGCCCGATCCGGTTCGGGCCGGAGCCGAGGATGATGACCGCCTCGCGCTCGCGCGGCGCCACCTCGGTCTCCTCGTCGTAGGAGCTGTAGTGGTACGGCGTGCGGGCCGCGAACTCGGCCGCGCAGGTGTCGACCGTCTTGTACACCGGTCGCACCCCGAGCGCGTGCCGCACGCCGCGCACGACCGCTTCCGGCATCCGGCGCAGCGCCGCCAGCTGGGCGTCGCTGAAGCCGTGCCGTTTGGCCAGCCGCAGCAGGTCCGGGGTGAGCTGGGCCGCCCCCGCCACCTGCGCGGCCACCTCGTTGACGAGCTGGATCTGGTCGAGGAACCACGGGTCGATCCCGGTGGCCCCGTGCACGTCCTCGACGGTGAGGCCGGCGCGCAGGGCCTGCTGCACCTGGACGATCCGGCCGTCGGTGGGCCGGCGGGCCGCGTCCAACAGGGCGCGGGCCTCCTCGGTGGTCGGGGTCGGCCCGTCCCAGTGGAAGCTGCTGCCGGCCTTCTCCAGCGACCGCAGCGCCTTCTGGAGGGCCTCGGTGAAGCTGCGACCGATGGCCATCGCCTCGCCCACCGACTTCATCGTCGTGGTCAGCGTGTCGTCGGCGGCGGGGAACTTCTCGAAGGCGAAGCGCGGAGCCTTGACCACGACGTAGTCGAGGGTCGGCTCGAACGAGGCCGGGGTCTGCTCGGTGATGTCGTTGGGCACCTCGTCGAGGGTGTAGCCGATCGCCATCTTCGCGGCGATCTTGGCGATGGGGAACCCGGTGGCCTTCGAGGCCAGCGCGGAGGAGCGCGAGACGCGTGGGTTCATCTCGATGACGATGACCCGGCCGTCCCGCGGGTCGACGGCGAACTGGATGTTGCAGCCGCCGGTGTCGACCCCGACCTCGCGGATGACGGCGATGCCGATGTCGCGCAGCCGCTGGTACTCCCGGTCGGTCAGGGTCAGCGCGGGGGCGACGGTGATGGAGTCACCGGTGTGCACACCCATCGGGTCGAGGTTCTCGATGGAGCAGACCACGACCACGTTGTCGGACGTGTCGCGCATCAGCTCGAGCTCGTACTCCTTCCAGCCGAGGATCGACTCCTCCAGGAGCACCTCGGTGACCGGGGAGTACTGGAGGCCGGCGCCGGCCATCCGACGCAGCTCGGCCTCGTCGTGGGCGAACCCGGAGCCGAGGCCGCCCATGGTGAACGACGGCCGGACCACCACCGGGTACCCGAGCCGCTCGGCACCGGCGAGGACGTCGTCGAGGTTGTGGCAGATCACCGAGCGGGCCGACTCCGCGCCACAGCGCTCGACGACTCCCTTGAACTTCTCGCGGTCCTCACCGAGCTGGATGGCCTCGACGTTGGCACCGATGAGCGGGCAGTCGTACTTCTCCAGCACCCCGCGCTCGTGGAGCTCCATGGCGCAGTTGAGGGCGGTCTGGCCGCCGAGGGTCGCGAGGACGGCGTCGGGGCGCTCGCGGGCGATGATCTTCTCCACGATCTCCGGGGTGATCGGCTCGACGTAGGTGGCGTCGGCGAACTCCGGGTCGGTCATGATCGTCGCCGGGTTGGAGTTGACGAGGACGACGCGGATGCCCTCCTCGCGCAGCACCCGGCACGCCTGGGTGCCCGAGTAGTCGAACTCGCAGGCCTGGCCGATGACGATCGGTCCGGAGCCGATGACGAGGACGCTGCGGATGTCGTCGCGCCGGGGCACCTCAGACCACCCCCGCCCTCGTCGCGGCGGCGGTTCGCTCCATGAGGTCGACGAACCGGTCGAAGAGGTAGGCGGCGTCGTGCGGGCCGGCGGCGGCCTCCGGGTGGTACTGCACCGAGAAGGCCGGCACGTCGAGGCACTCCAGGCCCTCGACCACGTCGTCGTTGAGGCACACGTGGGAGACGCGGACGCGCCCGAACTCGGTGTCGGCGTCGCGGTCCAGCGGGGCGTCCACGGCGAACCCGTGGTTGTGCGCGGTCACCTCGACCTTGCCGGTGGTGCGGTCCATGACCGGCTGGTTGATGCCGCGGTGGCCGTACTTGAGCTTGTAGGTGCCGAACCCGAGCGCCCGGCCGAGGATCTGGTTGCCGAAGCAGATGCCGAAGTACGGGAGGCGTTCGCGCAGCAGGCCCCGCAGCAGCTCGGCCTGGGCGTCGGCGGTGGCCGGGTCGCCGGGGCCGTTGGAGAAGAACACCCCGTCGGGCGCCACGGCCCGCACGTCGTCGAGGGTGGCGCCGGCGGGCAGCACGTGCACCTCGATGCCGCGCTCGGCCATCATCGTCGGGGTCATCGACTTGATGCCGAGGTCGAGAGCCGCCACCGTGAAGCGCCGCTCGCCGACCGCGGGGACGACGTAGGCCCGGGTCGTGGCCACCTCGGCGGCCAGGGCGGCGCCCTGCATCTGGGGGGCGTCGACGACCCGGGCGAGCAGCTCGGCCGGTGGGGCCTCGGCGTCCGCGCCCGAGAAGATGCCGACGCGCATCGCGCCGCGCTCGCGCAGGTGGCGGGTGAGCGCCCGGGTGTCGATGTCGCAGATGCCCACGACGTGCTGGGTGTCGAGCTCGTCCTCGAGGGTGCGCCGCGAGCGCCAGCTCGAGGGGCGCAGGGCGGGGTCGCGCACGACGTATCCGGCGACCCAGATGCGGCCGGACTCGTCGTCCTCGTCGTTCCAGCCGGTGTTGCCGATGTGCGGCGCGGTCATGACGACGACCTGCCGGTGGTAGCTCGGGTCGGTGAGGGTCTCCTGGTAGCCGGTCATCCCGGTGGAGAAGACCGCCTCCCCCACGGTGGCGCCACGGTGGCCGTAGGCCCGGCCGCGGAAGGTGCGCCCGTCCTCGAGGACGAGGACGGCGGGCTCGCGGGTCATCATGCGGTGGGTGCTCCTTCGCGCGCGGTCACGCGGCCGCGCAGGACGGTGGAGTGCACGGCCCCGGTGAGGGTGCGGCCGTGCCAGGGGTTGTTCCGCGAGAGTGACCTTGAGGCCTCGCGGTCGACGGTGACCGTCGCGGTGGGGTCGACGAGGACGAGGTTGGCCGGCTCCCCCTGGGCCACGGGGCGGCCGTGCTCGGCGAGCCCGGCGATCCGTGCCGGTGCGGTGGACATGACGCGGGCCAGATCGGCGAGGGTGAGCGCACCGTCGGTCACGAGCAGGTCGTGGACCACCGAGAAGGCGGTCTCGAGCCCGAGCATCCCGAAGGCGGCGTCCTGGAACGCGTGCTCCTTGTCGTGGCGGGCGTGCGGGGCGTGGTCGGTCGCGACGGCGTCGATGGTGCCGTCGAGGAGCCCCTCGCGAAGTGCCTGCCGGTCCTCGTCGGGGCGCAGCGGCGGGTTGACCTTGAACACGGGGTCGTAGCCCGCGAGCAGCTCGGTGCCGAGGGCCAGGTGGTGGGGGGTGACCTCGCAGGTGACCCGGATGCCGCGCTTCCTGGCCCAGCGCACGACGTCGAGCCCGGCGGCGGTGGTCACGTGGGCGACGTGCACCCGGCCCCCGGTGTGCTCCGCGAGCATGACGTCGCGGGCGATGACGGCGCTCTCGGCCACCGGCGGCCAGCCGGGCAGCCCGAGCCGCCCGGAGAGCTCGCCCTCGTGGCAGCACGCGGCCGGTCCGGCGAGCGTCGGGTCCTGGCTGTGCTGGCTGATCACGCCGTCGAAGGCGCGCACGTACTCCAGGGCGCGGCGCATGACGCGGCCGTCCGCGACGCAGTGGCCGTCGTCGCTGAAGACCCGCACCTGAGCACGCGACCGGTGCATGAGCCCGAGCTCGGCGAGCTCGGCGCCCGCCAGGCCTTTGGTCACCGCGCCGATCGGCTGCACGTCGACGAGCCCGCAGGCGCGGCCGAGCTCGTGGACGTGCTCGGCGGCCTCGGCCGTGTCGGTGACGGGCAGGGTGTTGGCCATGGCGAGGACGGCGGTGTAGCCGCCCACGGCCGCGGCCCGCGACCCGGAGGAGATGGTCTCGGCGTCCTCGCGGCCCGGTTGGCGCAGGTGCGTGTGGAGGTCGACGAAGCCGGGGAGCACGACGAGTCCGTCGACGTCGACCCTGCTCAGCCCGTACGAGTCCTCGACGCTTCCCACCTCGGTGAGGTAGCCCTCGCGCAGGGCGAGGTCGCCGCGTCGCTCGGCGCCGTCGGCGTCGAACCACGTGGCGCCGGTCAGCAGCAGGTCGCTCACGCCGCCACCTCCTCGCCGGCGAGCAGGTGGTAGAGGACGGACATTCGCACCGCCACCCCCGCGGAGACCTGGTCCAGGACGAGGCTCTGCGCGGCGTCGGCGGCGTCCGCACTGATCTCCAGGCCGCGGTTCATCGGGCCGGGGTGGGCGATGACCGCCTCGGGGTTGGCGTCGAGGAGGGCGCGCAGCCGTTCGCGGGTCAGCCCGAAGCCGACCGTGTACTCGCGGGGGGTCGGGAAGAAGCCCCCGCTCATCCGCTCCCGCTGCACACGGAGCATCATCACCGCGTCCGGCCCGGAGGCCAGCACATCGTCGAGGTCGTCGGTGAGGGCCAGGCCGTCGGCATGCGCCCAGGGCCGGATGCCGCTCGGCATCAGCGTTGGCGGCGCGACGCAGGTGACCTCGGCGCCGAGTGTGCGCAGGGTGATCGCGTTGGAGCGGAAAACCCGACTGTGGGTGAGGTCGCCGACGATCGCGACGTGCCGGCCCTCGAGGCTGCCGATCCGCTGCTCCATCGTGTACGCGTCGAGCAGCGCCTGGGTGGGGTGCTCGTGGGTGCCGTCACCGGCGTTGACGACGCTCGCGTCGACCCACTGGGCTACCTGGTGGGCGGCGCCGCTCGCCATGTGCCGCATGACCACGCAGTCGACCGACATCGCGTCGATCGTCATCACGGTGTCGCGCAGCGACTCGCCCTTGGAGGTCGAGGAGCCCTTGCCGGTGATGTTGATGGTGTCGGCGCTCATCCACTTGCCGGCGATCTCGAAGCTGCTCCGGGTCCGCGTGGAGTCCTCGAAGAAGAGGTTGATGACGGTGCGCCCGCGCAGGGTGGGCAGCTTCTTGACGTCGCGCCGCTGCACCTCGTGCATCTCGGCGGCGGTGGCGAGGAGCATCCGCACGTCGTCGCGGCTGAGGTCGGCGCTGGAGAGCAGGTGCTTCACCGGTCGCCTCCTTCCGGGGTCGAGGGACGGCCGGCTCGGGTCTCGCCGACGGCGATGGAGACCGAGTCCTCAGGCACGTCGTCGACGCCGGCGAGGCGGACCATGACCCGCTCGGCGTGCGAGGTGGGGAGGTTCTTGCCGACATGGTCGGCGCGGATCGGCAGCTCGCGGTGGCCCCGGTCGACCAGGACGGCCAGGCGCACGGCGCGGGGGCGGCCGAGGTCGGAGAGGGCGTCGAGGGCGGCACGGATGGTGCGCCCGGAGTACAGCACGTCGTCGACGAGGACGACGACCTTGTCGTCGACGCCGCCGGAGGGGATGCGGGTGTGCATCGGCGCGCGGGTGGGCTGGTGGCGCAGGTCGTCGCGGAACATCGTGATGTCGAGCTCGCCGGCGGGGACCTCGACCCCCTCGAGGTCCGCGAGGAGCCCCGCGAGCCGGCGCCCGAGCTCGACCCCGCGGGTGGGGATCCCGAGGACGACCAGCCCCTCGGCCCCCTTGTTGTGCTCGGCGACCTCGTGCGCGATGCGCCGCAGCGCCCGGGCGACGTCGGGAGCGGTCATCACGGCGCGGGGAGCACCGGACCCCTCGGGTGGGTCGGCGGGCAGCGTGTCGTCGGCGCGCGTCATCCGCGTGCGACCTCCTTCCCTGCCTCACAGGACAGGTCGTTAAAGGACGTCTGGTGGCGCCACTGTACGACGTCATGGGCGCCGTCGCCGACAGCGGCCCGCGGGTCGGACGGCCGCCTCGCTCACTCGTCGACGTCGGGGACGCCCCCCACCTCTCGGAACCCGGAGCACAGGACCCGGAGGTAGGAGATGCGACCCTCGGTGGTGCGGTAGTACGCCTGCTGTTCCACCGTGAAGTCACCGTCGGGGTTGCGGATGGCGAACCGGTAGGCGACGAGCCGGGTGTCCTCGACCGCAGTGCCCTCCTCGGAGCGGAGCAGCCCGACGATGTCGTCCTGCGGCTCGAACCACGACCCGAAGAGCACGTCCGCGACCTCTGGGGCGCTGGCGGCCTCCCAGCTGCGTCCGGGCGTCAGCGCGCGGAAGTCGATGTCGTCGGCGAGCACCTCCAAGAGGCCCGCGCGGTCCTTGCCGGCCACCGCCCTGGCGAACGCGCGCCCCTCGTCGGCCATCGTGCCTCCCGGGTCGGTGTCGGCTCTCCGCACACACCGTGGCCCAGCGGGCGCGCGACCGCAAGGGCCCCCGTCTCAATACATAAGCAACGCCTATGGGTGTCCCAACATCACGTGATGTACTCGGCGTCAGTACCCGCCGTCACCGCGGAACCGAAGGAGGCTCCTCGTGCGCCCGACCCCCACGACATCCCCCGCCGGTGCCGCCCGTTGCACGGACGCCGAGGCCGATGCCCAGGCCGAGCTGCGTGCCGCGTGGCCGGGTGAGGACCCGGACGACGAGGCCCGCCGGGTGTGGCTGGCCACCGCGGCCTGGCCCGAGGTGGCCTTCGCCACCGCCTGACCCTTCCGCGACGGGCCGTCCCCCGCGATGATCGAGGTCCGGGCCGCGAACGGACGGTCCACGACGAAGGGGCTGCACCATGGCGCACACCTACGGCATCACCGAGGTCGTCGGCACGTCGACGACCTCGATCGACGACGCCGTCGCGGGAGCCGTCGCGCGGGCGAGCACCACGGTCCGCGGACTCGACTGGTTCGAGATCACCGAGATCCGCGGCCACCTCGAGGACGGGGCCGTGGCCCACTACCAGGTGGGACTGAAGATCGGCTTCCGCCTGGAGGACTGACCGCGTCCCGGCTCAGGCCAGGGTGGGCTTGACCTCGGCCAGCCGGGCGAGCAGCCCGTTCACGAACCTGGGGCTGTCGTCGGTCGACAGCTCGGTGGCCAGGCCGACCCATTCGCTGATGGCGACCGGTTCAGGGACGTCCTCCGAGAACAGCACCTCGTAGGCACCCAGGCGCAGGATCGCGCGGTCCACGGCGGGCATCCGCTGCAGCGTCCAGCCCTGCGCGTAGGTGGTGATCAGCTCGTCGAGCTGCTCGCGCCGCTCGACGACGCCGCTGACGAGGGTGGCGGTGAGCTCGGCCAGCGGGTGCTCGGTGACCGGGGCGGCGAGCCGCTCACGCAGCAGGTCCGCCGGGGCGATGCCCCGCTGCTCGGCCTCGAAGAGCAGGTCGAGGGCCCGCTTGCGAGCCTTGGTGCGGGCGCCCACGGGTCAGCTGGTCCGGCCGAGGTACGAGCCGTCGCGGGTGTCGACCTTGATCTTGGTGCCCTGCTCGAGGAAGAGCGGCACCTGGATCTCCGCACCGGTCTCGAGGGTCGCCGGCTTGGTGCCACCCGAGGAGCGGTCGCCCTGCAGGCCCGGCTCGGTGTAGGTGATCTCGAGGACGACCGAGGCGGGGAGCTCGATGTAGAGGACCTCGCCGTCGTGGCGGGCGACGACGGCGTCCTGGTTCTCGACCATGTACTTCGAGGCGTCGCCGACGGTGGCCGGGGTGACCATGATCTGGTCGTAGGTGTCGGGGTCCATGAAGACGTAGTCGGTGCCGTCGTTGTACAGGTACTGCATCGTCCGCTTGTCGACGTTGGCCGTCTCGACCTTGACGCCGGCGTTGAAGGTCTTGTCGACGACCTTGCCGCTCATGACGTTCTTCAGCTTGGTCCGCACGAAGGCCGGGCCCTTGCCGGGCTTGACGTGCTGGAACTCCACGACGGTCCAGAGCTGGTTGTCGATCCGGAGCACCAACCCGTTCTTCAGGTCGTTGGTCGTCGCCACGTTCTCGCTGTTCCTTTGCGGTGTCTGGGCCCGCCCTGCGGGCACGCGTCACCCCCGCGAAGGGGGTCGGGGATGGCGCCATCCTACCGTCGCCGCCCGCCCGGTCCGACCACGCGCCGTCCGCCGGGCTCGCGGTTCGGCCGCGGTCATCTCCCCCGACTCTGGTCCATCCGCCCCGCTCTGGTCGCTGCGCCCGGTTCATGGTGCTGCAGCGCCGCCATCCCGCACGAGCGACCAGAGCCCGTGCAAGAGACCAGAGCCGGGAGGGGCACCGGGGCGTCAGGAGGCCCGGTGGACGTCGTCGTCGAGCCATCGGGCACGGGGGTCGGGCCGGATGCCCTGCTCGGCCAGGATCGCTGCCAGCAGGGACGGACGCATCGCCTCGGTCCACACCCACCGCGCCAGCCGGCAGAAGCGCCGGATGCGGTCCTCGCGTCGCTTCTCGCGCCACACCACCACACCGGCCTCCTCGGGGTCCGCCCCCTCCAGGACCCGGTACTTCAGCCGCCCGTCGAACTCCCCCACCACGCCGGCCCACCCGAAGTCAGCGAACCCGAAGGCCCCCTCGTCGTCCTCCAGGGGCACCTGCAGCTGCGGCCGCGGGAGCCCCAGCAGGTACATCTGCGCCCGCGACAGGCTCTCCCCCGCGGACATCGAACGGGCATCCGCCAACCGCGCGACGACCTCGGCCACCGGCCGGCCCCGGACCCGCGGCGGCACCGCCCTCGCCGCCTCGAGCAGCTCGTCGCGGGTGAGGAGACCATGTCGCAGCCCGTGGTCAGCGGCACTGAGCGCGGTCGGCAGCGAGCCCGTCCGGGCGAGATCCACGACGGTGCGCGCCGGGCCGGTGACCCGCACACCCCGGACCCCGACGCCGTCGGTGGGCAACCCCACGTGCACGTGGATCCGCGACGAGCCCCGGGTGCGGGGTCCACTGGCCAGCACGGTGACGTGGTCGGGCCACGGCTCGACGCGCGGCATCCCCCACACCGCCGCCGCCGAGGCCAGGGCGTACACGTGCCGACCGGGGACGCGGCAGGCCAGGTCGGTGGCGTGGACCAACGCGGCGTGGCGCTGCTCCGGCGTGAGAGCGGACCACACCACACCGTCGACCCAGAAGCCCCGACGCACGTGCCACCACCCGACCCGCCCCGGGTCGACCCCGGCGCGCTCGAGCACCTCGCGAGGCCGTAGGAGCGCGGGGTCGAAGGGTGATGGTGCGGGCTCGCCGAGCATGCCCGGACGATGTCACGGTCACTCCCCGGCGGGCGGCCGTCATCCACAGGCGGCGTTCCGGGCGTGGTGGCGCCGATGCCGCGCCAGTTCCCTCCCGCCGCCAAGGGCTCTTGCCGATGCGCCCGGCTCTGGCCCTTCCGCCCGGCTCTGGTCGATGCGCCCGGCTCTGGCCCCTCACGCCGGCTCTGGTCCTTCCGCCCGGGTCATGGTGCTGCAGCACCGCCATCCGGGACGAACGACCAGAGCCGGGCGCGACGGGTGCGCAGCGGGGGGACGGGGGCGCTGCGGCCGGCGGCTCAGGAGGGGCTGACCGCCGCGTACGCGGCGCGCAGGAGCGACTCGGCGGGGCCCTCGAGGCGAGTCGGCCGGGCGACGTCCTCGAGGACGACGAAGCGCAGCACCGCCCCGCGCGACTTCTTGTCGCGGCGCATCACCTCGAGCAGGGTGTCGAAGCGGCCACCGACGTCCTGCGTCGGCAACCCGACCGCGGCCAGAACCTCGCGATGACGCTGGACGACCGACGCCTCCAACATGCCGGCCCGCTGCGCGAGCTCCGCGGCGAAGACCATCCCCACCGCCACCGCCTCGCCGTGGCGCCGGTGGTAGGAGTCGGCCTGCTCGATGGCGTGCCCCAGCGTGTGCCCGTAGTTGAGCACCTCGCGCAGCCAGGCCTCCCGCAGGTCGCGGGCGACGACCTCGGCCTTGACCCGCACGGCCCGCTCGACGAGCTCGACGAGGTGCGCCCCGCCGGGTGCCGACGCCCCGGCGGGGTCGGACTCCACGAGCTCGAGGATGCGCGGGTCGGCGATGAAGCCTGCCTTGACCACCTCGGCCAGCCCGGCGACGAGGTCCGCACGGGGCAGGGTCGTGAGCACGTCGAGGTCGCAGACCACCCCCGCCGGGGAGTGGAACGCCCCCACGAGGTTCTTGCCCTCGGAGGTGTTGATGCCGGTCTTACCGCCCACGGCGGCGTCGACCATGGCGAGGAGCGTCGTCGGCACGTGGACGACGGGAACTCCGCGCAGCCAGGTGGCGGCGACGAACCCGGCCAGGTCGGTGACCGTCCCGCCCCCCACGGCGACGACGGCGTCGGTGCGGGTGAAGGCGTACTGGCCCAGCTCGGTCCACAGCCGGGCGGCGACGTCGGCCGTCTTGGCCCGCTCGGCGTCGGGCACCGGGGCGTCGCGGACCACGAGCCCGGCGTCCTCGAGCCGTCGGGCCACCACGGACGCGTACTGCTCGATGCCGGCTGGGTGCACGAGGAGCACCTGCCGCACCCCGTCGGGGACAACACCCTCGACCTCGGCGAGGACGCCGCGGCCCACCAGCACGTCGTGCTCCTCCCCCACGGGGATGCGGACCGGCGCGCTCACGACGGGGAACCCAGCAGGCCCACGATCTCGTCGGCGACGTCCGCCGCAGAGCGTCCGGCCGTGTCGACGACGTGGGTGGCGACCCGCTCGTACACCGGCCGGCGGTCGTTCATCAGGCGCACCCACGACGCGCGCGGGTTGACCGCGAGAAGCGGGCGGGAGCGGTCGAAACCGATGCGCTTGGCGGCGTCGGCGATCCCCACGTCGAGGAAGACCACCACGTGTCCCCCGAGCAGCGGTTCGGTCAGCGGGTCGACCGGCGCTCCGCCACCCAGCGCGACCACACCGGGCTCCTCGGCCAGCGCCCGGGCCGCCTCGGCCCGCTCCAGGTCGCGGAACGCCGCCTCGCCGTCGACGACGAAGATGTCGGCGATGCTGCGCCCCTGCGCCTGCTCGATGGCGGCGTCGGTGTCGTGCAGCGCCACCCCGAGCCGCTCGGCGAGGGCGGCACCGGTCGTGGTCTTGCCGGAGCCGGGCGGACCGACGAGGACGACGCGCGGCATCAGTCCTCCCACGTGCGCATCGTCTCCGGCACGGCGTCGAGGTAGGCCAGGTGGTTCCGGGAGGTCTCGGTGACCGAGTCGCCGCCGAACTTCTCCAGGCAGGCCTCGGCCAGGACGAGGGCGACCATGGCCTCCGCGACCACCCCCGCGGCCGGCACCGCGCAGACGTCGGACCGCTGGTGGATGGCGCGCGCCGGCTCGTCGGACGCGACGTCGACGGTCTCGAGGGCCCGGGGGACCGTGGAGATGGGCTTCATCGCCGCGCGGACGCGCAGCACCCCGCCCACCGACATCCCACCCTCGGTGCCCCCGGCCCGGCCGCTCCGGCGGCGGATGACACCGCTGTCGTCACGGGTCATCTCGTCGTGCGCCTGCGATCCCCGGCGGGCCGCGGTGCGGAAGCCGTCGCCGACCTCCACCCCCTTGATGGCCTGGATGCCCATGAGCGCTGCCGCCAGGCGCGAGTCCAGCCGCCGGTCCCAGTGGACGTGCGAGCCCAGCCCGGGCGGCACGCCGTCCGCGACCACCTCGACGACGCCGCCGAGGGTGTCGCCGTCGCGGTGGGCGGCGTCGACCTCGGCGACCATCGCCGCCGAGGCGTCCGGGTCGAAGGCGCGCACCGGGTCGACGTCCAGCGCCTCGACGTCGTCGGCCCCGGGCAGCGGGCCGTCGTCGGGGGCCGCGGCGGTGCCGATGGCGACCGTGTGGGACACCAGCCGGATGCCGTAGGCCTGCTCGAGGAAGCGCGCGGCGACCGCCCCGAGCGCGACCCGTGCGGCCGTCTCGCGGGCCGAGGCCCGCTCGAGCACCGGCCGCGCGTCGTCGAACCCGTACTTCTGCATCCCCACGAGGTCGGCGTGGCCCGGACGCGGGCGGGTGAGCGCACGGTTGCGCGCCAGCTCCTTCTCGGCGTTGACGTCGCCGGCCGCCGCGTACTCCGACTCGGGGACGGGGTCGGGGCTCATCACGGTGCGCCACTTCGGCCACTCGGTGTTGCCGATGCGCACGGCGACCGGCGACCCGAGGGTCGCTCCGAGCCGGACCCCGCCGAGGATCTCGACCTCGTCCTTCTCGAACTTCTGTCGGGCCCCGCGGCCGTAGCCGAGCCGGCGCCGGGCCAGGGCCTGCGCGATGTCGGCGGTGGAGACCTCGATCCCGGCGGGCAGGCCGTCGATCGTCGCGACGAGCGCGGGCCCGTGCGACTCCCCGGCGGTCAGCCAGCGCAGCATGGCCTCGATCCTTCCACGGCGTCCTCAGCCGCCCGACATCCAGGTCACGATCTGGTCCGTGAAGCCGATGGCCACCCAGGCCCCCAAGCACATGGCCGGGCCGTAGGCGATGTGCGTCTTGCGGCCCGCCCGGCCCAGCACGAGGAGCACCACCGCGCCCACCCCGCCGATGAGGAAGCCGGCCGACATCCCGAAGACGAGGTACCCGGGCCCGAGCCAGCCGAGCACGGCCCCGATGAGCGGGGCGAGGCGCACGTCGCCCCCGCCGACGCCGCCCCCCGGCAGGAAGGCGAGGAGGAGGTAGAAGCCGCCCATCACGGCCAGCCCCACGAGGGCGGTCCGCCACCGCAGGTCCGCGGTGGCGATGCTCGCGACGACGAGGAGCGCCGCTGTCCACGCGCCCGTGGGCACGACGAGTCCCACGGGGAGCCGGTGGACGTCGAGGTCGATCCAGGTCAGGCCCGTGGTGAGCCACGCGAACAGCAAGTAGACCGGCAGCGCCGCCCAGCCGCCGAGGTCGCCGACGGACCAGGCCGCGAGGCCGGCGAGCAGCGCCGTGAGCGGGCCGGTCCACCAGGCCGAGCCGGGTGGGTGCTGGGCCTCGTCCTCGACGATGCGGTACCCGCCGGTGGCGAGCTCGCGGCCGGTGAGATGGCCCACGACCCCCATGACGAGGGCGGCGGCGACCACCGGCAGCCAGCTCACGCGACCCCCAGTGCTTCCCGTCCCGCGGCGAACATGGCCTCGACCGGGGCGGGCCGGCCGGTGAAGAGCCGGAACTGGTCGGCCGCCTGGTGCACGAGCAGGTCGAGGCCCGACACCACGGTCATCCCGGCCGCCGCGCCGGCGTGTGCCACGGGCGTCGGCCAGTCGGCGTAGACGACGTCGAGGAGCACGCCCGGGTGCTCCCGCGGGACCGTGGCCGCCACGACCTCGCCCGCTTCGGGCGGAAGGGTGGACACGACGACGTCGTCCCGTGTGGTGCGCCAGGCGTCGATGCCGGCCACCGAGCCGCTGCGCACCCCGATGCCGAGGTCGACGGCCCACGCGAGCAGGTCGGCCGCCCGGGCCGTGTCACGGGCCCGCACGGTGAGGGTGGTGACACCGAGGCCGGCCAGGGCCAGCACGGCCGACCGAGCCGTGGCGCCGGCGCCGATCACGAGGGCGCGCCGCGGGCCGGTGGACAGGTGCGGGCGGAGCGCCTCGGTGACGCCGGCGACGTCGGTGTTCGTGGCGTCCCATCCCCCGTCGTCGCGCCGCACGAGCGTGTTCGCGGCGGCGGCCCGGCGGGCGACGTCGGAGACACTGTCGGCGACCTCGAGTGCGGCCTCCTTGAGCGGCATCGTCAGGGACAGCCCGCGCCAATCCTCGCCGAGTCCGCCGACGACGCCCGCCAGCTCGTCGACGACGACCTCGCGCAGGTCGTACTCCCAGCCGTCGAGCCCGGCCGCCGCGTAGCCCGCCCGGTGCAGGACCGGGGAGAGCGAGTGGGCGACCGGCGAGCCGAGGACCGCGGCCCTCAGCACTTGCCGGGGTTCGCGGAGCACCAGGCCTCGAACTCCTGGACGTTGCGGTTGTGCTCCTCGAGGGTCACCGCGAACTTGGTCTCGCCGGTGTCGGGGTCGACGGTGACGAAGAAGTACCAGTCGCCGGGCGTCGGGTCGGCAGCGGCCTTGATCGATGCGGCACCGGGGTTGCCGATCGGGCCCGGCGGCAGCCCGGGCTGCTTGTAGGTGTTGTACGGGCTGTCCGAGTTGCGCTGCTCGTCGGTGGTCCCGGCCTTGCCGCGCTGCTGCTCCGCGTAGTGGACGGTCGAGTCCATCTGGAGCAGCCCGTAGCTCGGCGGTCCCGGCTCGAGCCGGTTGAGCACCACCCGGGCGACCTTCCCGCGGTCGGCGTCGCCGTTGACCTCGCCCTCGACGATCGAGGCGATGGTGAGCGTGCGCTGCCAGTCGGACTCCTTCACCCCGGCGTCCTCGAGGGTCTTCTTGGTCAGCGAGACCATCTGCTTGATCTGGTCCTCGGCGGAGGTGCGGTCGTCGAACTCGTAGGTGGCGGGGAACAGCCAGCCCTCGACGTTGCCGTCGGCATCGTCGGGCAGACCGATGCCCTTGGCGTCCTTGGCCGCTTTCGTGTAGTCCTTGACGGGGATGCCCGTGGCCTTCGACAGGGCGGAGAACACCTCGTCCTTCCACAGGCCCTCGCGGATGGTCACCCGCTCGGCGACGCGGTTGGACGGGTCGGTGAGGAGGGCGAAGGCGTCGGCACCGGTCATCTGCTGCTGCATGGAGTAGGTGCCGGGCTGGATCTTGGCCGCGGCCGCGGGGTCTCCCGCCGCGGCCTGCAAGTAGGCCGTGCGGGTCTTGGTGACGTCGTTGTCGCGAAGGACGGTGGCGATGTCCTCACCCGTTGAGCCGGGCTCGATGACGACGGTCACCTCGCCCTGACCGGGACCCGGGTAGTCCATGTCGCCCTCGTTCTGGCCGGCGAACACCCCGGACAGCATCGGCCAGAGGACGTTGTAGGCGGCGTAGGCCCCACCGCCGACCAGCGCGACCACGACGAGTAGCACTAGCAGCCGGCGCCCACGACGGCGCGGTCGCCGTTTCCGGGAGCCGTGGTGCAGCTCGTGGCGGGTGCGGGGTGCCGGCGTGGCCCGGTGGTCCCCGGTGTCGTCACCGAAGATCGTGTCGGTGAAGTCCTGGTGAGTCACGCCCTCGTGCCCTTCGTCCGTGGCTTGCGCCGTCGTCCGCCGACCGGTTCCCCTGCCGGGGAGCCGCTCGCGCGCTCCGCGTCGAGGGCCGACTGGAGGATGAGCACCGCTGCGGCCTGGTCGACCACGGCACGCTGCCGTCTCCCTGCGACCCCGCTGTCGCGGAGCGAACGGTGCGCGTCGACCGTGCTGAGGCGCTCGTCCACGAGCACCACCATCACGGGGGCGACACGCGCCGCCAGCACTGAAGCATACGTGCGTGCGCGCTCCGCGGCTGGACCTTCGGTGCCGTCGAGCGACCTGGGCAGGCCCACGACCACCCTGACGGCCCCCCGTTCGCGGACCAGCTCGGCGATCTCCTCGACGTCGCTGTCGCCCGCGGAGGGAGCCGCCGCGGGGTCCCTGGCGAGGGTGGCCACCGGGGTCGCGAGGACGCGGTCGGGGTCGCTCACGGCGACCCCGACGCGCACCGAGCCGACGTCGACACCGACCAGCGCGCCGCGTCCTGCCCCCGGTGTGCCGGCCGTCATCAGCCGGCGAGCTCGCCCACACGCCACTCGACGGCGCCCAGGGCCTCGCCCACCTTCGAGGGGTCCTGACCACCCCCCTGGGCGATGTCGTCCTTGCCCCCGCCGCCGCCGCCGAGGGCGCCGGCCGCGGCCCGGACGAGCTCTCCGGCCCGGATACCCCGCTCGCGCGCCGGCTCGTTCGTCGCGATGACGACGACCGGCCGTCCTTTGACCACACCGGTCACCGCGACCACCGCCGGGCGGTCGTTGCCGAGGCGCCCGCGCAGGTCGAGCACCATGGTGCGCACGTCGCCGGCGTCGGCCTCGCCCGCGTCGTGGCCGAGGAAGGTGACCCCGCCGACGTCGCGCGCGTGGTCGGTGAGGCTGCCGGCCGCCGCCTGCAGCTGCTCCTTGCGGAGCCGCTCGAGGTCGCGCTCGGCGTCCTTGAGGCGCGTCATCAGACCGGAGACCCGCTCGGGGAGCTCCTCCGGGCGGCCCTTGACGAGCTCGGTGAGCTGGCCGACGATCGCGTGCTCGCGGGCGAGGAACGAGTACGCGTCGGTGCCGACCAGGGCCTCCACGCGGCGCACACCGGAGCCGATGGACGACTCGCCGAGCAGGGTCACCAGGCCCAGCTGGGTCGTGCGCTGGGCGTGCGTGCCGCCGCAGAGCTCACGGGCCCAGTCCCCCACGGAGACCACCCGCACCGCGTCGCCGTACTTCTCGCCGAACAGGGCCATCGCCCCGGAGTCGACCGCCTCCTGCTGGGTCATGATCTCGGCGTGCACGGAGAGGTCCGCGAGCAGCAGGGCGTTGACCCTCTGCTCGACGTCCTCGAGCACCGACGCCGGTACCGCCTGGTTCGCGGTGAAGTCGAACCGGAACCGCCCCGGCGCGTTCTCGGAGCCGGCCTGCGTGGCGGTCTCGCCGAGCGCCTCGCGGATCGCCTTGTGCACCATGTGCGTGGCCGTGTGGGCGCGTGAGATGGAGCGCCGCCGCTCGATGTCGACCTCGGCGACGGCGCGGTCGCCGACCGCCACCTCACCGGACGCCACCCGCGACTTGTGCACGACGAGCCCGCTGATCGGCGACTGGACGTCGTGGACCTCCACCACCCCGCCGCGCTCGAGGCGCAGCGTCCCGCCGTCGGCCAGCTGGCCGCCGCCCTCGGCGTAGAAGGGGGTCCGGTCGAGGACGATCTCGACCTCGTCGCCGGGGCCGGCGACGGGCACCGACTCCCCCGCGCGCAGGATGCCCACGACCGTGGACTCCGAGACGACCTCGGTGTACCCGGTGAAGTCGACCGGGCGCCCGACGGCGTCGGACACCTCGCGGTACGCGGTCGTCTCCACGTGGCCGTGCTTCTTGGCGCGGGCGTCGGCCTTCGCCCGGTTCCGCTGCTCCTGCATGAGCCGGGTGAAGCCCTCGCGGTCGACCTCGAGACCCTGCTCGGCCGCCATCTCGAGGGTGAGGTCGATGGGGAAGCCGTAGGTGTCGTGCAGCTGGAAGGCCTGGTCGCCGGTCAGCACCGAGCCACCGGACTCCCTCGTGCGCGTCACGGCGCTGTCGAGGATGACGGTGCCGGCGGTCAGGGTGCGGCGGAACGCCTCCTCCTCGGCGTACGCGACCTGCGAGATGCGTTCCCAGTCGCGTTCGAGCTCGGGGTAGGACTGCTTCATCCGCTCCATCGAGAGCGGCAGCAGGTGCGGCAGGCAGGGGTCGCCGAAGTCGAGCAGGCGCATCGCGCGCACCGAGCGGCGCAGCATCCGGCGCAGGACGTAGCCCCGTCCCTCGTTGCCCGGCGTGACGCCGTCGCCGATGAGCATCAGCGAGGACCGGATGTGGTCGGCGACGACGCGCAGCCGAACGTCGTCCGGGTGGCTCTCCCCCGCCACGTGGCCGCTGCGCACGCCGTACTCGCGGCCGGTCATCTCCGAGGCCTGGGCGATGACCGGGTAGACCTCGTCGATCTCGTAGAGGTTGTCGACGCCCTGGAGCACCGATGCCATCCGCTCCAGGCCCATGCCGGTGTCGATGTTCTGCTTCGGCAGGTCCCCGGCGATGTCGAAGTCCGCCTTGGAGCGCACTGCCGAGAGCTCGTACTGCATGAAGACGAGGTTCCAGACCTCCATGAACCGGTCCTCGTCGACCTCGGGCCCGCCGTCGGGTCCGTACTCGGGGCCCCGGTCGACGAAGATCTCCGAGCTGGGACCACCCGGACCCGGGACCCCCATGCTCCAGAAGTTGTCGACGTTCCCGCGGCGCACGATCCGGTCGTGGCCGATGTCGGTGACGGTGCGCCACAGCTCGGCGGCCTCGTCGTCGCCCTCGTGCACGCTGGCCCACAGCACGTCCGGGGAGAGCCCCAGACCGCCCTCGGGCTGGGGCGTGGTGAGCAGCTCCCAGGCGAGGCGGATGGCCCCCTCCTTGAAGTAGTCACCGAAGGAGAAGTTGCCGTTCATCTGGAAGAACGTGCCGTGCCGGGAGGTCTTCCCGACCTCGTCGATGTCGAGCGTCCGCACGCACTTCTGCACGCTCGTGGCCCGCGCGTACGGTGGCGTCTCCTGGCCCAGGAAGTAGGGCTTGAACGGGACCATGCCGGCGTTGACGAACAGCAGGGTCGGGTCCTCGTGGACGAGGGGGGCGGACGGGACGACGGTGTGCCCGTTGCGCCCGAAGAAGTCGAGCCAGCGGCGCCGGATCTCTGCGGTCTCCATGGGAAGTTCAGTCCTCGGGTCGGCGTGCTCGATGGGCGACATCGTAGGCCGCGGGGAGCACGGGTTGACGGTTGTGACGGTGGGGGCTGGGGCCGCTCAGGGGCCCTCGGGAGCTCGCTCGTCGCCGGCCGCCGTGG
Organism: uncultured Actinomycetota bacterium; assembly: GCA_963726295.1. Lineage (GTDB taxonomy): Bacteria > Actinomycetota > Actinomycetes > Actinomycetales > Dermatophilaceae > DASSQJ01. Next base: position 149,457 of record CAVSBW010000012.1, on the reverse strand, counting down.
CGGCAGCCGTGTTCGCCGCAGCGGCCTCGGCCGCGGTCCGGCCGCTCGGCCGCGTCGGGTCGAGGAGGACGGCCCGCGCCTCCTCCGGGGAGAGCGAACGGCCCGGGTCGTCCGCGCCGAGCGGGGTTGCGGTGCGGCCCCGGCGGTCGCGGTCCCAGCCCGCCTCGACGTCGAGCTCGGGCGCGGTCGCGTCGTGGGCGTACCGGGGGGCCCGTGTGGTGGCGTCGGCGCGCACCGCGGCCTCCACCGCGGCGCGGAGCTCGGCCTCGCGCTGCGCGGCGGCCTCGCGGACGGTGCGCACGAAGCGCCGGGTGGCGGGCAGGTTCCAGAGGACGACCCCGGCCCCCACCACGGCGAGCCCCGTGACCACGGCGGTCCGGGATCTCATCCGGACCCCTTGCGCAGGTTCGACACCGCCACGCGAACGCCGTAGCTGAACGCCGCGACCTTGATGAGCGGCGAGCCGACGGTGGCCGCGAACACCGAGGTCAGCGCAGACGCGTTCGTCGTCATCGTGGCGACGTTGCTCGTGATGCCGTCGACCCGGGTCAGCTGGTCGTTGGTGAGGCTCACGGTGTCGGTGAGCCCCTTGAGCGTCGGCTGGACGTTGTCGGTGGTCTCGCGCAGGCTCGCGCGGGTCTCGTCGAGGATCCGGCCCGCCTTGGCGACCAGTCCCGCGACGCGCACGACGAGGTAGGCGAACGCGACCGCCGCCACGAGCCCCGCGATGCCTCCGAGCGTGACCTCCATGCGCCCGACCCTACAAGGGCGACCACCGCCGCGTCGCCGCGGTTCCGTCGCGCGCCGGTGCTGTCCAGCCACTCCGCGGGCCGGTGCGCCGACGAGTACCCACCGGTCCACTCCAGGGGGCAGACTCGCCGGTGACGGAAGGACCACCATGACCGCACCCCCCACCGCCCTCGTCCGCGGGCTGGGCCTGCCCGAGTCCGTGCGGTGCGACGGGTCGGGCGTCTGGTTCTCCGACTGGACCGCCGGCGCCGTGCACCGGCTCGACCTCGCGACCGGGCAGGACGAGGTCGTGGCCCGGGTCGAGAGCCTCCCGCTGTGCTTCGACCTCGACGTTGAGCGGCTGGTGGTTCTCGACTCACGCACCGGCACCCTGCTGCGAGGGCGCCGGCAGGGGCCACTCGAGCCCTGGACCGACGTCTCGGGGGTGTCGCGGGGCGCCGGCAACGAGGTGCTCGCCGTGGGGGACCACACGTACGTCCTCGACTTCGGCAACTTCGACCCGAGGGAGGGCTCCCCCCACCGAGCCCGTCGGCCTGGTCGCCCGGGTCGGGCGTGACGGCGCGGTGACGGCGCTCGCGGAGGGGTTGTCCTTCCCGAACGGCCTGGCCCTCACGCCGGACCGCACCCACGTGGTCGTGGCCGAGTCGCACGCCGGGCGGCTCTCCGCCTTCGAGCTGCTGGAGGACGGCGGGCTCGGCCACCGGTGGACCTGGGCGGAGGTTCCGGGCTCGGCTCCCGACGGCATCGCGATGGCGGCCGACGGCACCTGTTGGTACGCGGACGTCCCCAACCGGGCCGTCGTGCGGGTCGCCGAGGGCGGCGAGGTGCAGGAACGGGTCGTGCTGGACCGGGGCGCCTTCTCCTGCGCGCTCTCCCCCGACGGGACCGTCCTGTTCGTCGCTGCGGCGCACTGGCCGGGAGGAGAGCGGATGGGTGACCCGTCGCACGACTGGGACGGCACGCTGCTGCGCGTGGACCTCCTCGGTCTCAGCGACCCAGCCGCTCCCTGAGCCACCGCCAACGCTCCTGGAGCCTGGCCTCGAAGCCCCGGTCGGTGGGCCGGTAGTAGTCGGTGTCGCCGTGCAGGTCGTCCGGCAGGTACTGCTGGGCGGCCACCCCGTCGGGCTCGTCGTGGGCGTAGACGTACTCGGGGGCCGTCGTGCGGCCGGCGGCTCGGGCCGAGGCCCGGGCGATGCGGCCCGCCCCGCCGTAGCCGCTCCCGCGCAGGTGCAGCGGTACCGGGCCACCCTTGCCCGCGCGGACGTCCGCGATCGCCTCGTTGATGCCCCGGTAGGCGGCGTTCGACTTCGGCGCCAGGGCGTTGTGGACCACCGCCTGGGCCAGGATGATCCGCGCCTCCGGCATGCCCACCTGCGCGACCGCGTGCATCGCCGCCACCGCGGTCTGGAGCGCAGTGGGGTCGGCCATCCCGACGTCCTCGGACGCCGCGATGACGATCCGCCGCGCGACGAACCGCGGGTCCTCCCCTGCCTCGAGCATGCGGGCCAGGTAGTGCAGGGCGGCATCGACGTCGGACCCGCGCATGCTCTTGATGAGGGCCGAGGCGACGTCGTAGTGCTGGTCGCCGGTGCGGTCGTAGCGCACCGCCGCGTGGGCCACCGCCTGCTCGGTGTGCGCGAGGGTGATGTCGAGCACCTCGGGGCGGTCCGCGCCGGCGGCGAGCGCGTCCTCGGCGACGCCGGCCGCCGCCTCGAGGAAGGTGAGCGCCCGGCGGGCGTCGCCCCCCGCGAGCCGGACCAGGTGGTCGCGGGCGTCGTCGGCGAGGGCGTGGGCACCGGCCAGGCCCCGCTCGTCCACGACCGCGCTGGTCAGCACATCGGCGACGTCGTCGTCCGAGAGCGGGACGAGGGTGACGAGCAGCGAGCGCGAGAGCAGCGGGGCGATCACCGAGAAGCTCGGGTTCTCGGTGGTCGCCGCCACGAGCACCACCTGGCGGTTCTCGACACCGGGCAGCAGGGCGTCCTGCTGGGCCTTGGTGAAGCGGTGGATCTCGTCGAGGAAGAGCACCGTCTGGCGGCCGTACAGGTCGCGGGTGCGCGCCGCCTGGTCCATGACCGAGCGGACGTCCTTGACCCCCGCCGTCACCGCCGACAGCTCGACGAACTCGCGCTCGGCGGCGGTGGCGACGAGGTGGGCCAGTGTCGTCTTCCCGGTGCCGGGCGGACCCCAGAGGATGGCCGAGAGCGGACCGGCCGCTCCCCCGCTACCGGCGATGAGGCGCCGCAGCGGGCTGCCGGGGCGCAGCACCTCCCCCTGCCCCCGGACCTCCTCCACCGTGCGCGGGCGCATCCGGACGGCGAGCGGTGGCAGCCCGGCTCCCGTCGCCAGCAGCTCCCCGGGATCGCGGTCCCGTGCCGCGGCCCCGAAGAGGTCCGTCCCGTCCTGGCTCACGCTGCCGAGGCTATCCGGCGGCGCCAGCCGGGTCAGAAGTAGCCGGTCTCGCCGTCGAGCAGCTCGCGGATCAGGTCGAGGTGACCGGCGTGCCGGGCGGTCTCCTCGAGCATGTGGTGCAGCATCCAGCGCAGGCTGGCCCCACCGACCTCGTGGAGGGCGGTGCTGCCCGGGGCCTCGAGGTCGTGGCCGGCGATGGCGGCGTCCGAGCGGGCGCAGGCGTCGTCGTAGGCGGCGAGGACGTCGGCGAGGGGGACGCCCTCGACCCGGAACTCCGCGTCCTCCTCGTCCGACCCCGAGCCGAGCGCCTGCCCCGGCCGCCCGAGGAGCACCTCCTGGAACCAGAGGTCCTCTGCCCACGCGAGGTGGGACACGACGCCGGCCACCGTCATCAGCGGCGAGGTGGGCACCACCACCCGGTGGGCGTCGTCGTCGGAGAGGCCCTCGCACTTGAGCCGGACGATGCCGCGCTGGAGGTCGTACCAGCCGAGCAGCTGGGTGCGCTCGTCGGCGACACGGGGTGGGCGGGTACGGGTGGCGGCCATGACCCGACGCTAGCGGCGGGCGCCCACATCGCGGGCCGGCGGCCTCGTCGCTCAGCGGCGTGGGACGCTGTGCACCATGAGCGCGCCCGCCCCGGCCCGGCCCCGGCACGGCCGGCACGTGGCCCGGCACCAGGGTGCGCTGCGCCGGTGGGGCGGGGTCGTCGGGCGGCACCCCCGAGCCGTCCTCGTCATCTGGGTGGTCTTCATCGTCGCGGGGTTCGGCACCGCGCTCGGCGCCTTCGGCACCCCCAGCCTGTTCAGCCGGCTCGGGAGCGGCGAGATCGTCGTCGACGGCGAGAACCGGGACGGCCGGAACGTCCTGGCCGAGGCCGGGGGCAGCGGGTTCAGCACCTACACCCTCATCGTCGAGGGGGTCGACCTCACCGACCCGGAGGTCGCCCGGGCGGCCACGCAGGCGGTGCAGGACCTCACCGCGATCGACCACGTCGAGTCCGCCGTCAACCCGTTCGTCGTGCCCGAGGGACCCACCAGCCCCACCGCGCTGCGGTTCGTGAAGGACGGCGACCCGGCGTCCGGCGCCTTCGCCACGGTCGTCACCTTCGACGCCGACAACACCGCCGAGCAGGAGGACGCCGCCACCGAGCAGGTCGACGAGGTCTTCGACCGCCTCGTCGAGCAGACCGGCGCCACCTCGTCCGAGCGCGGCGGACTGCGCAGCCTCGTCGACCGGATCGTCGAGCAGGTGAAGGTCGACGGCCAGCGCGGCGAGGGCATCGCCCTGCCGGTGAGCTTCATCCTCATGGTCGTCGTGTTCGGCGGCTTCCTCGCCGCGGGCTTCCCCGTCCTCGGGGCCATCGCGTCGATCGCGGGGGCCCTGGCCTCCCTGCTGGGGTTCAGCTACCTGCTGGACCTCGACGCGTCCACCGTCAACGTCGTCACGGTCCTCGGCCTCGGCCTGTGCATCGACTACGGACTCCTCGTTGTCAGCCGCTTCCGTGAGGAGATGCGGGCGCTGCTCCGTGGGGCCCCGGCCGCGGACGCCACTCGCGAGCAGGTGCTGACGGCGACCGCGGAGACGATGCACCGCGCCGGCCGCACCGTCGTCTTCTCGGCGGTGACCGTCGCCATCTCGCTGGCCGGCATGCTCGTCCTCCAGATCGACTTCGTGCGTGCCGTGGCGCTCGCCGGCGTCTCCGTGGTGCTCGTGGCGCTCGCCGTGGCGCTCTCGCTCATCCCGGCCCTGTGCACGATGGGGGCCCGCCGCCTGCTCCGCCGCGGGACGGAGGTGTCGGGGGACGACGGCGTGTTCTCGCGCCTCGCCACCACCGTGCACCGCCTGCCGTGGGTCGTCATCGTCCTCGTCTCGGGCCTGCTCGTGCTGCTGGCGGTCCCGGCGACGTCGATGGTGCTCACCTCCTCCGGCCCCGAGCTGCTGCCGAAGGGCACCCCCGAGCGGACGTTCTTCGAGGACTTCCGCGAGGGCTACCCCCTGCTGGCCGGGGCCGAGGTCACCGTGGTGGCGCGAGCCCCGGCGGCCGAGGTCGAGGCCTGGGCGGCGCAGGCGGCCGACCGCCCCGGCGTGGTGTCGGTCGACCCGGTCCGCGAGCTCGACGGCGGGGTCGTGGCGGTCGGCTTCCAGACCGGCGACGACGGCACCGGCCCCGACTCCCGCGACCTCGTGGAGTCGCTGCGCACCGACCGTCCGCCGTTCGAGGCCTGGGTGGTGGGACAGGCCTCGGGCATCCGCGACTTCGTCAGCACCGTGGTCGAGCGGGCCTGGTGGGCGGTGGGTCTGGTCGTCCTCGCCACCCTCGTGCTGCTCTTCCTCATGACGGGCTCGGTCGTCATCCCGGTCAAGGCGCTCGTCATGAACGTCCTCTCCCTGGGTGCTGCCCTCGGCGTCACCGTGTGGATCTTCGAGGAGGGCCACCTCGAGTCGCTGTTGCGCTTCACCTCCGCGGGGGCCGTGGAGAACGCCGTCCCGATCCTCGTCGTCGCCTTCGGCTTCGGGCTCTCCATGGACTACGAGGTCTTCCTCCTCTCGCGCATCGTCGAGCTGCACGAGCAGGGGCACGACACCGAGTCCGCGGTGACGCTCGGGCTGCAGCGCTCGGGTCGGATCATCACCTCGGCGGCGCTCCTCATGGTCGTCGTCTTCGCCGGGTTCGCCGCCGGGGACCTGCTCATCATGAAGCAGATGGGGGTCGCTCTCGTCCTGGCGATCGCCATCGACGCGACCCTGGTCCGGATGCTCCTGGTCCCGGCCACGATGTCGGTGCTCGGCACCGCGAACTGGTGGGCGCCGGCCCCACTGCGCCGCCTGCACGCCCGGTGGGGGATCACCGAGTGAGGACCGTGCGCCCGGTCGAGGACCTCGACGACCTCCTCGGGCTGACCGACCGCCACCCGGTGCTCGTCTGGGACGTCGGCACCGGCGTCACTGGAGGCGGTTGGGCAGCGCTCGACGGCGCCGAGACGGCCGTGGTCTTTCCACGACGCTCCGACCACGGCATCCGCGGCGTGGCCACCCTCGGGGGTCCGCGGGCCCTCGACGCCCTCTTCGCCGACACGCGCGTCCGCGACTGGTTCGCCGGGAGCGGCGCCCACCACCTGTCCGCACCCCGCCGGCACCAGCACGTCGTGGCGCGCCACCTCGAGCTGGGTGACCGCGGCGGCGACTGGGACTGGATGTGGACCACCACGGCACCGCCCACCGCCCCCGGTGAGGACGACGTGGTCACCCTCGACCAGTCCGACCGCGAGGAGCTCACCGCGTTCCTGGCGGCGCACAGCCCCCGCACGCACGGGCAGCCGTTCGCCCGGCCCGGACAGTGGTGGGTGGGCCTTCGGGACGACACGGGCCGGCTGCTCGCGTGCGGTGCCGCCGAGCCGTCCCAGGCGGGCACACCCACCCTCGCCGGAATCGCCACCGACACCGGCCTGCGGCGTCGGGGCCTCGGTGCCGCCGTGACCGCACACCTCACGCGTCGAGCGGTGACCCGCCAGGGCGCGTGTGCCCTCGGCATGTACGCCGACAACGACGGGGCGCGCCGGGTGTACGAGCGACTGGGCTTCGTCACCGGCATGCGCTGGCGCAGCCGCTGGCTTCCCTCCTCGCCCCTGCCGCCCCGTGCCGTCTGAGGTCGCCCGAACACCGGCCGGGTCCCGGAAATCCGGCACCGACCTCGCATCCGCGCAGTTCACTCTGCCTACGGTGGGGGGGTACGGCACCCGACGGAAGGGATGACATGGCCACGTTCATGAACGGCTCGCAGGAGATCTACTACGAGGACCACGGCGGCGACGGCCGGCCGGTCGTGCTCATCCACGGGTGGCCGCTCTCCGGGGAGTCCTGGTCCGAGCAGGTCCCGTCCCTGCGCGACGCCGGCTTCCGCGTCATCACCTACGACCGGCGGGGCTTCGGCCGCTCGGGCAAGCCGGGCACCGAGTCGGGCTACGACTACGACACCCTCACCACCGACCTCGACGCGCTGGTGAGTGAGCTCGACCTCACCGACGCCTCCCTCGTCGGCTTCTCCATGGGCGGCGGTGAGGTCGCACGCTACGTGGGCACCGTGGGCGAGGACCGGCTGCACAGCATCGTCTTCGCCGCAGCCGTGCCGCCGTGCCTGAAGAAGGACGACGACCACCCCGACGGTGCGCTCGACGACGCCACCATCACCGGCATGCAGGACGACCTGCGGGCCGACCCCCCGGCGTTCTACGACGGGTTCCTGACCGGCTTCTTCAGCGCTGAGGACCAGCTGAAGGTGAGCAGCGCCCAACGCCAGCAGGCCCTCGCGCTCGCGGCACAGGCCGAGACGCACGCGGCGGCGGAGTGCATCCGCTCCTGGGCGGAGGACTTCACCGGCGACCTCGACCGGGTCACGGTCCCCACCCTGGTGATCCACGGCGACGGCGATGGCATCGTGCCCCTCGAGGTTTCCGGGGCCAGGACGCACGAGCAGGTGTCCGGCAGCGAGATGCACACGGTCTCGGGCGGCCCGCACGGCATCAAAGTGTCGCACGCCGAGGAGTTCAACCGGGTGCTGGTCGAGTTCCTGCGCAGGTAGCAGGCCGAGCGCCCTCTCGGCCGCCGGGTCAGCCCCGCGCGGGGCTGACCTCGGGCGCGCCCAGCGTCGGCGGCGCCTCCTGCTCCGGCGTCGCGTCGATGCCGGCCTCCGCGCGCTGCTCGGCCGTGATCGGCGCCGGCGCGTCGGTGAGCGGGTCGTAGCCGCCGCCGGACTTCGGGAACGCGATGGTGTCGCGGATGCTCTCGTAGCCACCGAGCAGCATGACGATCCGGTCCCAGCCGAAGGCGATGCCACCGTGCGGCGGGGCGCCGTACTGGAAGGCGTCGAGCAGGAAGCCGAACTTCTCCTGCGCCTGCTCCTCGCGGAGCCCCATGACCGCGAAGACGCGCTGCTGCACGTCACGGCGGTGGATACGGATGGACCCGCCACCGATCTCGTTGCCGTTGCAGACCATGTCGTAGGCGTAGGCGAGTGCCGACCCGGGGTCGGTGTCGAAGGTGTCCTCGAACTCCTTCTTCGGCGAGGTGAAGGCGTGGTGCACCGCGGTCCACGCACCGGCACCGACGGCGACGTCGCCGGCGGCGACGGCCTCGTCCGCGGGCTCGAAGAGGGGCGCGTCGATCACCCAGAGGAAGCTCCACGCGTCCTCGTCGACCAGCCCGCACCGGCGGCCGATCTCGAGCCGGGCCGCCCCGAGCAGGGCCCGCGAGGACTTGGCCGGTCCGGCCGCGAAGAACACGCAGTCGCCGGGCGCGGCGCCCACGTGGGCGGCCAGCCCCTGCAGCTCGGACTCCGAGAGGTTCTTGGCCACCGGTCCCCCGAGCGTGCCGTCCTCCTGGACCAGCACGTAGGCCAGCCCGCGGGCACCACGCTGGCGCGCCCACACCTGCCAGGCGTCGAGCTGCTTGCGGGGCTGGCTCGCCCCGCCCGGCATGACGACCGCCCCGACGTAGTCGGCCTGGAACACCCGGAAGGGGGTGTCGGCGAAGTACTCGGTGCACTCGACCAGCTCCTGGCCGAAGCGCAGGTCCGGCTTGTCCGTCCCGTAGCGCCGCATCGCCTCGGCGTACGTCATCCGCCGGAACGGGGTCTGCAGCTCGACGTCGACCAGCCGCCAGATCTCCGAGACCACGGCCTCACCGAGCTCCAGCACGTCGTCCTGCTCGACGAAGGACATCTCGATGTCGAGCTGGGTGAACTCGGGTTGGCGGTCGGCGCGGAAGTCCTCGTCGCGGTAGCAGCGGGCGATCTGGTAGTACCGATCCATCCCCGAGACCATGAGCAGCTGCTTGAACAGCTGCGGGCTCTGGGGCAGGGCGTACCAGGAGCCGGGACGCAGGCGGGCGGGCACGAGGAAGTCGCGGGCGCCCTCCGGGGTCGACCGGGTGAGCGTGGGGGTCTCGATCTCGACGAAGTCGCGCTCTCCGAGCACCCGGCGGGCCGCGGCGTTGACCCTGCTCCGCAGCCGCAGCGCGTGCCCGGCCGAGCGGACGCCGGGGCGCCGCAGGTCGAGGTAGCGGTGCTTGAGGCGGGCCTCCTCGCCCACCGTGACCCGCTCGTCGACCTGGAAGGGCAGCGGTGCGCTCGGGTTGAGGACGTGGATCTCGCGCGCGACGACCTCCACCTCGCCGGTGGGCAGGTCGGGGTTGACGTTGCGCGACTCGCGGGCCGCGACGTCGCCGACGACCGTGACGACGTACTCGCTGCGCAGGTCGTGCGCCGAGGCCTCGAGGACCTCGTCGCGGGCGACGACCTGCACGACCCCGCTGCCGTCCCGCAGGTCGATGAAGGCCACTCCGCCGTGATCGCGCCGCTTCGCCACCCAGCCGGAGAGGGTGACGATCTGGCCGGTGTGGGCGGCACGCAGGGTGCCGGCCTCGTGGGTGCGGAGCACGGGAGGGCGTCCTTCGGGTCGGAGATGGGTGGCCGCCTCGGGCCGGGGTACCGATACGGCCGCCGGGCCCGCGGTCGGCGTCCATCCTACGGACCCGCGGCACCGCCTCCCCAACGGGTTTGGCCGCCATGGCCGGTTCGGCAGGTGCGACGACCCGCGCACCCCTAGCATTCCGCCATGACGACCGCCGTCCCCCCCGTCGTCACCGACCCTGCGACGCGCTACCCCGAGCTCGCCGACCTGCGCGGTGCGGCCTCCTCTGGCGACCTCGCGACCGTCCTCGCCGCCCTGGCGGAGCGGCGCGAGGACGACCCCGATGCGCACGCGGTGCTGAGCGGTGTCGTGGTGCTCGACTCCGGGCTCGACGACGCCCTCGAGGAGCACCTGCGGGCGAACCCCGACGACCGCGAGGCGCGCACCCTGTGGGCCCACCGCATCGTCGTCGTCGCCGAGTCCGGGACGGCCGACCCAGGCGTCGTCGCCGAGAGCGTCCGGGACGCCGAGCACTGGCTGCTCCGGATGTGCTCGCAGGACCCGAGCGACCCGCACGCGTGGACGTTGCGGCTGGCCACCTCCCGCCTCCTCGGGCTCGGTGCCATAGAGACCCGACGCCGCTACGGTCGGCTGCTCGACGCGCGGACCGGGCACGTCGCGGGCCAGCGCTGGATGCTCGAGGGGCTCGGGCCCCGGCACGGGGGCAGCTGGGACGAGGCCCTGGCGTTCGCCCGCCGGGCGTCGGCCGAGGCCGGCCCGGGCAGCCCGTCGGGGACCCTCGTCGTCGCCGCCCACCTCGGGCGCTGGGTGGAGGAGAGCGGCGGCGGCAACCTCTACTACCTCGCCCGGCCGGAGGTCGTCGGCGAGGCCGAGACGGCGTCCGACCGGTGGCTATCCACCCCCGTCGTCGACTCCGTGGCGACGGTCCGGCCGCGGACCGAGCTGGCCGTCGTCCTCGGTCTCGCCGGCAGCCGCGCCCGGGCCATGACCCACTTCCGTGCCCTCGGCCCGCTGGTGGCCAGAGAGCCGTGGGAAGCCGCCCACCAGCACCACGAGCGGCTCGAGGCGCTGCGCGAGGCCGCCCTCGCGATGGACGACGAGCCCGAGGAGGACCGGTCGTGAATCTCGAGGAGACCACCATCGACGGGGTCTACACGCTCTTCGTCGAGCGCGACGACCCCCGCACCCACGTCGGGTTGGTGTTCCGCGTCGGACAGGCCGACGAGTCGCTGGCCGTCCGCGGGCTCACGCACCTGGTCCAGCACCTCGCGCTGCACGAGGTGTCCGGCGGCACGGTGCACGACCACGGCTCCACCGGGGTCATGCACACCGAGTTCCTCGCGAGCGGCGCCAACGAGGAGGTGGCCGAGTTCCTAAACGCGGTGGTGGCCGCGCTCCGCGAGCCCCCGACCCACCTGCTCGGCAGCGTGCGCGAGGTCCTCGAGGCGGAGGACGTCGCCACTGACCGGTCGGCCCGCCGCAGCGCGGCCGTGCGCCACGGCGCCCAGGGACACGGCCTGGAGTCATACCCCGAGCTCGGCCTCCCGGGCCTCGGCGAGGTCGACGTCGCGACGTGGGCGTCGGTGGCGTTCACCCGTGGCAACGCGGTGCTCTGGGTGGCCGGCCGGCACCTCCCCCGGGGGCTCGACCTCGAGCTGCCCGACGGCACCCTGGTGGAGGCACCGCCCCTGCCCGGAGTGCTCGCCCGCACCCCGGCCTGGTACCTCGACCCCGGGTCCGGCGAGGTGGAGCTCACCGCCCTGCTTCCCCGCACCCCGGCCGCGGACCTCACCGCCACTCTGCTCGAGCGGGCCGTGCGCCGCGAGACCGCGACGCGGGAGCCGATCGCCGACGACGTGAGGCTCTCGTGCGCCCCCCGCGACCTGGACACCCAGGTGATGACCCTGCTCGTGCGCGGCCGGCCGGAGGTGGCTCCGGCGCTCATCGGGTCGGTCGTCGACGCCATGGCCGCCCTCCGCTGGGGCATCCCTGCCGCCGACGAGCTGGCGGAGGCGCGCGAGGAGGTCCTCGACCGGCTCGAGGGCGAGGACGCCGTGCTCGAGAACCTGTCCCGGCTCGCCGTCGGCGCGCTGCTCGGGGACAACCCCTCGCGCCGTCCCGATCCGGCCCACGCGCTGTCGACGGTGACGGAGGAGGAGGTCAGGGGGGTCGCCGAGCACATGCACCGCAGTGCCCTCGTCCGGGCACCGGACCCCGGCCTCAGCTGGGCCGGCTTCGCCGAGGTGCCCTCGGGCTCGACCTGGTCGGTCGAGGGCCAGGAGCTGCTGGCCGTCGACGGCACCGACGAAGTGCTGGTCCTCGGGGACGAGGGCGTCACCCGGCACTCCGGTTTCCGGAAGGCCTCCGTGCGCTACGGCGACGTCGCCCTGCTGCAACGCTTCGGAGACGGCGGCCGCTGGCTCACCGGGCGCGACGGCACCGAGGTGCGCGTCGAGCCCCGGCTCTTCGACATCCCCAAGGACAGCCTCGAGTACATCGACGAGGTCGTGGACGCCGCGCACGTCGTGCACCTGCCCGCCCGCAGCAACGACCGCCTCCCCGGTGCGAACTACTCCGCACTGGTCGAGCTCAAGGACGCCGCCGTGCGGGCCGCGCTGCCCGACCTCGACGCGGACGAGGAGGACGAGCCGCAGCGGCGCGGCCTCGCCGGCCTGTTCCGACGCCGCGAGCGCTCGCCCCGCTGACGCTCGTCCTCACCGGGAGGGACCGGGGAGCACGCAGAGCTCGTTGCCGGAGGGGTCCGCCATCACGCGCCACGGGAGCTCCCCCCATCCGGGGTCCAGCAGCCTCCCGCCGAGCGCCACGAGCCGGGCCACCGCGCCGTCGAGGTCCTCACCGGGTGCGCAGCGGGTGTCGAGGTGCAGCCGGTTCTTCGTGGCGGGGTCCTTGGGGGACCCTTCGGGGCACAGCTCGAGGAGCGGACCGTGCCCCCCGGGGTGCCGCAGCGCCGCCGGCATACGGGTCGCGACCGGCTCCCAGCCACTGGCGGCCCGCCAAAAGGGCAGGTCGCGCTCGGGGTCCGAGCAGTCCAGCGGCAGCGCCGCGACCGGCCCCGACGCGCGGTACTCCGGACGGTCCTCCATCACGCAGAAGGGGTTGCCCTCGGGGTCGGCGAGCACGACCCACGGCACGTCGCGCTGGCCGATGTCGAGGTGCGAGGCACCGAGGGCCAGGGCCTGCTCGACGACCGCGTCCCGGTCGGCGCCGCCCCGGAGGTCTAGGTGCAGCCGCGGGTGCAGCGGCACGGGCTCCGGGACACGGGGGATGCACAGGTCGAGCACCGGGGCGTCCGGGGGGCTGAGCCGGGTCTCGACCAGCTCGGGCCCGGCGGTCACTCGACGACCGCCGAGCAGGTCCTCCCAGAACCGCCCCAGCCGCAGTGGGTCCCCGGCGTCGAGGGCGATGTTCTCGAGCTCCACGCTCCAGTCGTACCACGGCCGGGACCTACCGCTACTTCCACAGCCCCGCCGCCTGGGGCAGAATCGCAGGTCGGACGCGTCGACGTCAGCCGCCGGCAGGGGGCTCCCTGCGTCCAGTGACCGGAGGCACCATGAGCAGCACCGTCCCGCGCCGCACCGCGCTGCGCGCCGCGGCGGTGGTCGCCGTCACCGGTGCCACGGGGGGCGCCGTCGCCGCGTGCTCGTTCTCCCCCGACACCGGCTCCGCCGACGGCACCGACCCCGGTGACGCGTCGGCCTCCCCCGAACCCCACGAGCTGGTCCTGCGAGCCGAGGCCGCGCCCGCCCTGCTCGACCGCACCCTCGAGCCCAGCCTCGCCGTCTCGACCGGGCTGCTCGAGCGGGCCACGGCGGTGGTCGTGGTCACCGCCGACACCGTGGCTGCCGGCACGCCCGTCGCGACGTCCCTCGGGGTGCCGCTGCTCGTCTGGGGACCGGGTAGCGCGGACGAGCTCGATCGGCTCGGCACCCGCACCGTCGTCAGGGTCGGCGGCGCCCCGCCGTCGACCAGCGGCTCGCCGTCCACGAGCGCCAGTGCCTCACCGTCCTCCACCGGCAGCCCCACGGCGGCCGCCGAGCCCGTTCCCGACGACCTCGGTGACCGCGACCTCGTCGACGCCACCGCCGGCTCGGCGCCCGAGGTCACCGGTCTCCCCCTCGTGCCGCCCGGGGAGCAGGTCATCGCCCTGACCCGCGACGGCCGGACACCACCCCCGGCGGTCGAGGCCACGTTGGCCGCAGCCGGTGCCACCACCGTCGCCGCGACCGATGCGGACGTGCGCCTCGCGGACACCGCGCGAGAGGACCTCCGCGGATCCCCGGACGCCCTGGTGCTCGGTGTCACCCGGGGGCTGGGCCCTTCGCGGCACTTCGCCCAACGGGTCGCCACCGTCCGGACCGCGCAGGAGCTGCCCGGCGGCGGCTTCCTGCCGTTCCCCGAGCGCCGGATGGTCGCGCTCTACGGCCACCCCCAGACCGCCCAGCTCGGCATGCTCGGCGAGCAGCCGCCCGGCGAGGCCGTGGCCCGCGTCGAGGCGCTGGCCCGCGAGTACGCGCAGGTCAGCGGCGAGCCGTTCCGGCCGGCCTTCGAGCTGATCGCCACGGTGGCCTCGGGCTCACCCGGCGGCGACGGACAGTACTCGTCCCGCACGCCCATCGACGTGCTCGAGCCCTGGGTCGACGCCGCCGAGAAGGCCGGGGTCTACACGGTCCTCGACCTCCAGCCCGGCCGTACCGACTTCCTCACCCAGGCCACGGCGTACGAGGAGCTGCTGCGCCGGCCCACCGTGGGCCTGGCCCTCGACCCCGAGTGGCGGCTGCGACCGGACGAGGTGCACCTGAGGCAGATCGGGTCGGTAGGCATCGACGAGGTCAACGGTGTCGGACGCTGGCTGGCCGCGCTCGTCCGCGACCACGACCTGCCGCCCAAGGTGCTGACGCTCCACCAGTTCAACCTCCAGATGATCCGCGACCGGGAGCGCCTCGACACGGGCCTCGACGAGATCCAGTGGCTGCTGCACGCCGACGGGCAGGGCACCCAGGCGGCCAAGCAGGGCACGTGGAGGGCGCTTCGGCAGGGTCTCCCCGACGGCGTGTGGCTCGGCTGGAAGAACTTCGAGGACGAGGACGAGCCGATGCTGACGCCGGCGCAGACTCTTGCGCAGGTGGACCCGATGCCCTACTTCGTCAGCTACCAGTGACGTCCTGCGCGTCGAGATAGAGCCACCGGCCGGCCCGGCGACGGAACCGGCTGCGCTCGTGCAGCTCGCCACGCTGGTGCGTCGTGCCCTCCCCCGCCACCCACCGGGCGCGGAACTCGACCACCCCGGTGTCGTCGTTGGTACCGCCGCCCTCGACGGCGATGATCTCCAGGCCCACCCAGTTGACCCACGGGTCGGGGTCGACGCGCTCCGGCCGCGTCGACGGGTGCCACGTGCGGAACAGGTGGTCGCCGTCGGCGAGCGCGTAGGCGGTGTACCGCGAGCGCATCAGCTCCTCTGCGGTGCTCGCGAGCCGCTCACCGGCGAGGACCGGTCCGCAGCAGTCGTCGAACGTCCTGCCCGCGGCACCCACGCGGCACGCGCAGAGCGCGTCGCCACGCAGGGCCTCGTCGGACTCGCCCGAGAACTTCAGCCACGCGGCGGACCGCCGGCTCCCACCGAAGGTGTGGACCACGACCCCATGGTCCCACTCATGCCTGAGCGTCACCTGCGAGTGTTACCCCGACCACGGCCCGGTCATGCATCGGGACCGAGAGCGCGGCCCGGAGAACGCGAGGGCCACGGCGCCCCGGCCGTCCGCAGCCCCGGCCATCCCCGAGCGCGAAGGGTCGCGGCCGCGAGCACGCCGACGACGAGGCTGGGACTGGTGAGGCGGCCGGCCACGACGCCGTCGACCAGCTCGTCGAGCGGCACCCGACGGGTCGGCATCCCCAGCTCCTCCCCGTGCCGCTGGTGGCGCTCGCCCTCGGGGACCTCGCGGAGGTCGCGGGCCAGGTAGACGCGCAGGCCCTCGGAGGAGCCCCCGGGCGAGGAGAGGTAGTCGACGAGGACGTCCCACCGGCCGGCCTCGGTGTCGGCCTCCTCGTGGAGCTCACGGGCCGCGGCGGCGCGGGGCTCCTCTCCGGCGACGTCGAGGAGCCCGGCGGGGAGCTCCCACATGTAGGCGCCGACCGGGTGCCGGTACTGCTGGATGACGAGCACGCGCTCGTCCTCGTCGAGGGCGAGCACGGCGACGGCGCCGGTGTGGGCGACGTACTCGCGGGTCAGCCGCCCCGCCTCCCCCAGGTCGAAGGTTTCCCGGACGACGTCCCAGATGATGCCGGGGTGCACCACGGCCCGCGCCACCACGTCGGCGGGTCGCCGCTCGTCGCGCAGCGGCTCGTCGCCGTCGTCAGACACCGGCGTCGGCGTGCTCGCCCGCGCGCGGGCGCTCGACCTCGACCAGACGGGATGCCCGCTGCTGCTCGATGGCCGCACCGATGAGGCCGGCGAAGAGCGGGTGGGCGCGCGTGGGCCGCGACTTGAACTCCGGGTGGGCCTGGGTGGCGACGTAGTACGGGTGCACCTCCGGGGGGAGCTCGACGAACTCGACGAGCCCGAGCTCGGGATGCGTGCCCGAGATGACCAGCCCGGCGTCCGCGAGTCGCTGGCGGTAGGCCTCGTTGACCTCGTAACGGTGCCGGTGCCGCTCGTCGGCGGTGTCGGCGCCGTAGGCCTGCGCGACGAGGGTGCCCGGCACCAGGTGGGCGCGCTGGCTGCCGAGCCGCATCGTGCCGCCGAGGTCGCCGGCGCCGTCGACGAACGCCTTCTGCTCCTCCATCGTGGCGATGACCGGTGCCGGGGTGTCCGGGTCGAACTCGCTCGAGCTCGCGCCCTCGATGCCCGCGACCGTCCGGGCGTACTCGATGACCATGCACTGCAGGCCCAGGCAGATGCCGAGGGTGGGCACCTGCCGCTCGCGGGCCCAGCGCAGGGCCCCGACCTTGCCCTCGATGCCGCGCACGCCGAAGCCGCCGGGCACGAGCACCGCGTCGACCCCACCCAGCGCCCGCTGGGCCCCGGCCTCGGTCTCGCAGTCGTCCGAGGTGACCCAGCGGAGGTGGACCTTGGCGTCGTGGTGGAAGCCGCCGGCCCGCAGCGCCTCGGTGACCGAGAGGTAGGCGTCGGGCAGGTCGACGTACTTGCCGACGAGGGCCACCTCGACCTGGTGCTCGGGACGGTGCACGCGGTCGAGCAACAGGTCCCAGTCGGTCCAGTCCACGTCGCGGAAGACGAGCCCGAGCCGGCGCACGACGTAGGCGTCGAGTCCCTCGCGGTGGAGGACCTTGGGGATGTCGTAGATGCTCGGGGCGTCGACGGCGGCGGCGCACGCCTCCTGGTCCACGTCGCACATCAGGCTGATCTTGCGCTTGATGGCCTCGGGGATCTCGCGGTCGGCGCGGAGCACGAGCGCGTCGGGCTGGATGCCGACCTGGCGCAGGGCGGCCACGGAGTGCTGGGTCGGCTTGGTCTTCAGCTCACCGCTCGGGGCGAGGTAGGGCACGAGGGAGACGTGGAGGAAGAAGATGTTGTCCCGGCCGAGGTCATGACGCACCTGCCGGGCGGCCTCGAGAAAGGGCAGCGACTCGATGTCGCCGACGGTGCCCCCGATCTCGGTGATGATGACGTCGGGCGCCTCGGCGTCGGTGACACCACGCGAACCGGCCGCCTGGGCCCGCATCCGGTCCTTCAGCTCGTTGGTGATGTGCGGGATGACCTGCACCGTGTCGCCGAGGAACTCACCCCGGCGCTCCTTCTGGATGACCCGGTTGTAGACCTGCCCGGTCGTGACGTTCGCGCTGCCGCGCAGGCTGACGTCGAGGAACCGCTCGTAGTGGCCGATGTCGAGGTCGGTCTCGGCGCCGTCATCGGTGACGAAGACCTCTCCGTGCTGGAACGGGTTCATCGTCCCGGGGTCCACGTTGAGGTACGGGTCGAGCTTCTGCATCGTGACGCGCAGGCCTCGGGCCCGCAGCAGGTGCCCGAGCGACGAGGCGGTGAGCCCCTTGCCGAGCGAGGAGGCGACTCCTCCGGTCACGAAGATCTGTTTCGTCTGGGCCACCACGGGCTTCAACGATACGTCATGCCACCCACGTCGCTCGCGGCGACGCACCCGGGCGGCGCCTCGTTCTCAACCCTCGGACCGCCGCGGCCCGGTCACGGACGCAGGCCCACACGGACCTGTGCGTACGCGGCGAGGGCTGCCTCGACCGCGTCGTCCTCGGTGGGCAGCGCCTCGGCGCGCTCCACGGCGCGAGAGCGGAGGTCGTCGCGCACGGGGCCGAGGGTCACGACGTCACGCAGGGCCCGGGCCAGGGAGGTCGCGTCGTCCGGGGGGACGAGCACCGCGGCGTCGCCGAGGACGGCGGCCGACCCCCCGACGTCCGTGGCGACGATGGCCGCGCCGGCGTGCAGTGCCTCCTGCAACCCGAGGGGCTGGCCCTCCCACCGGGCCGAGGAGACGACGACGTCGGCGGCGCTCAGCAGGTCGGGCACGTCCTGGCGGGCCCCGAGGAGGCGCACGGCGAGGTGCTCGGTGTCGATGCGGCGCTGGAGGGAGGAGCGCAGCGGCCCGTCACCGGCGACCACGGTGAGCAGGTCGAGGTCGGTGAGCCCGAGGAGTGCGTCGAGCAGCAGGTCGAGCCCCTTCTGCGGAGCCAGTCGGGCCACCACGACGGCGAGCGAGGTGCGGGGGTCGATACCGAGCTCGGCGTGCACGTCAAAGCGGTCCCGGGCCGCGGCGCGCGGGCGTGGTGCGGCCACGACGGCGAGGCCGGTTCGGCGGGCACCGAGCGAGCGCATCCGCGTGACGAGGTCGGCGGAGACTCCGAGCACGAGGTCGCAGCGCCGGGCCACGAGCCGCTCGAGCGCGCCGTACACCGCCCGGGTGAGCGTTCCGTCCGGTGCGGCGTTGTGGAGGGTGGCCACGACCGGCACCTTCAGCCGGGTGGCGGCCAGGGCGACGAGCGCCCCCGCCCGCAACCCGTGCGCGTGGACCACGTCGGCACCCTCCGTCAGACCGCGCACCCGTCGCACGGCCGCCACGTCGGTCACCGGGCTCGGCCGGTCGGAGACCTCGACCGGCACCACCGAGGAGGCGTGCCCGTCCAGCCCGAACTGCCGGGCCACCGCGGCCGGGCAGGCCACGACGACCGTGTGTCCCCGGGTGGCGAGGCCTCGGACGAGCCCCTCGACGTGTCGTCCCACGCCGCCTGCGCTCGTCCCGAGCACGACGAGCACTCTCATCGACCGGCCCCTCCTCGTCGGCGTGCTCGACCGCGCGCCAGCACCTCCTGCATCATCCCCCGGTCGCCCACGCCGAGCACGACGACACCCGCCACCAGGGCCGCGGCACCGGCCAGGACCCCGATGAGCAGGGTCTGCGGGAGGGTGTCGAACGAGCGCCCCCGGGTGACGAGGTCGCCGACGACCACCTGGACGGCGAGGACCACGACGAGCGTGGCGGTGGTGCGGCCGGAGCCCTCGGTGGCCGCCGGTCCCCACGCGCGACGCACCAGCAGCACGAGGCCGGCTGCGGCGACAGTCATGCCGATCGCGGAGAACACCCCGAGGGTCCACAGGGTCACCGCTGGGCCGGCGTCCGGTCCGACGAACAGCAGCGGCGGGACGGCGGCGACGACCCAGCCCAGGGCGGTCGTCATCCCCGCGTCGAGGGGGCGACCCCGGACGTACAGCGCCCGGGTCAGGAGGGCGACGACACCGAAGCCGATGACACCGGGCGCGTAGGCGGTGAGGGCGGGAGCCATGGCGGCGAGGGCATCGGGCGAGGCGCCGGCCCACCCGCGACGGGCGTCGAGGAGGCGGAAGAAGGCCCCAACGGCCGGCGCCGCGGCGACGATCACACCGGCGGCGATGCCGGTGAGGGCCAGCACCGCACGCAGAGACCGCGCGAGCGTGCCGCTCGCGTCCTCGCCCGCCCCGGTGCGCGTGGCGAGGCTCGGGAACGCGCTCTGCGCCACGGGGACCGCGAGGACGGCGTAGGGCAGCAGGTAGACGGCCTGGACGTAGGTGTAGACGGTGAAGGCGGCGTCGCCCCCGGCGAAGTTGGCCAGCCGGATCGTCACGACCACGGCGGCCTGCTGGGCCACGAGCGCGACCACACCTGCCCCCGCGAGGGCCGCGACCCGTCGGACGTCCTCCGGCGGCAGCCGAAGCCCGGGCCGCCACCGCCATCCGGTGGCCAGCGCGGGAGCGATGAGCGGGAGCGACAGCACGACGACGCCGAGGGTGGTGCCCCAGCCGAGGACGGCGATCGCCTCGTCCGAGACGAGCCCGGGACTCGTCTCGCCCCCGGTCAGGGAGCCGTACCAGAGGTAGGAGACGAGCACCACGACCGAGGAGAGGAACGGGGCCAGCGCCGCCGTGAGGAAGCGCCGGTGTGCGTGGAGCAGCCCGGTGAGGATGATGCCCAGGCCGTAGAGCGGCACCTGGAGGGCGAAGATCCTCAGCAGCCGCACGGCCACGTCGAGCGACTCCGGGTCGTTGCCGGTGACCAGCAGGGTCGAGAGCGGCCGCGCCAGGAGGGCGAGCAGGGCGCCCAGCGGGACGAGGACGACGAGAACCCAGGTGAGGAGGACCGAGGCGGCCTGGTCCGCCCGGTCTCGCTCGCCGGTGCCGATCCGGTGCGCGATGAGGGGGACCGCAGTGGCGGCCAGCACTCCCCCGGCCGCGACCTCGAAGATGACGTTGGGCAGGGCGTTGACGCTCTGGTAGATCGTGCCGACCCCACCGCTGCGGACCGAGTCGGCGAAGACCAGGTACCGAGCGAACCCCGCGAGGCGGGAGAGCATCGTGAAGACGGCGATGAGGCCGGCGGCGCCGGCGATACCGGTGGCGACCCGGCGCGCGTTCATCGGGCGGGCCGCCCCCACGCGTCGAGCTCGCGCAGGCCCGGCGTGGACTCGATGACGCGGGTGAAGCTGACCCGCTCGGAGGCAAGGGTCAGGGCGGTGAGCGCCGCCAGGGCGGCAAGCCGCCCGCCGCGCCCGCTGCGCTCGACGAGCGCCGTGCCCACGAGGGCCCCGGCAGCGTTCGCGCCGGTGTCGCCGAGCATCGCGCGGCCGGCAAGGTCGGGGCCGAGCACACCGAGGGCGGCACCCGCGGCCGCGCCGGCGGTGGCACCGCCCGGACCGGTCCAGAGCGGCGCCGCGGCCAGCAGCGTGGTCTTGAGGGCGCGTCCCGGTCGCAGGTCCAGGAGGTTTGCGAGGTTGGCCGAGCCGGCGACGACGGCGCCGCCGACGAGGGTGTCGAGCGGTGACCGCTCGCCACGGCCGCGGTCGGCCAGGGCCACCGCGGCCAGGCCGGTGAGCCCCAGGCCCACCACCTTCACGGCGCCGGTCGTCACCTGGCCGCGCGCCGCGGCACCGAGGTGGCCCCGGAGCCCCTTGGACGATCCGTCGCCGGCGAGGTCGTCGAGAGCGCCGAACACCCCCGACCCCACTGCGGCGACGACACCCGGGGCCCCGGCCGTGGCCGCCCCGGCGGCCGCCCCCACGACGTACGCCGGCCCCTCGAGCAGCGTCACGGCGTCACCGGCGTGGTTGACACGGTGCCAGCGGATCGATCGCACCGACCGGGTCAGGGCGCGGTACGCGGCGCCCGCGCCCGCGCCCGCGACGACGGCCGCGATGACGGCCCTCCGGCTCACGGGGTCGAGGTCTGGGTCGGGGAGGCGGTCGGTTTCGCCGTCGGCAACGGGGCGTACGGAGAGGTCGCCCCGGAGGCCAGGCCGTACTGACCGACCCCGCCGGCGGCCTGCTCGACCAGGCCGTCGACGATGCTGGCCTGACCCATGGGCTGGCCGATGTCGTCGACCCCGGACACCACGGACGCCGCGTCGGTGTCGTCGCGCAGGGTCGTCATGACCCAGACGCCGTCGACACCGGGCACCACCTCGGCCCCGAGCAGGGTGCCGGTCGCGCGGTCGCCCAGGGCGACGGTGAGGTCGACCCACTGGGAGGACTCCGCGGTGCGGGCGTCCTGGTCACCGGCGGTGACGACGTCCGACAGCACGACGACGAGCTGCGCGGGCCGGAAGGTGGCCTCGGGGCCGTCCACCGACAGCAGGCCGGCGTCGGCCAGGGCGCCCAGGCCCCGGACCACCTCGGTCGGGTCGACCGTCGCGGCCTCGGGGTCCGTGCTCGACGTCAGCATCGCAGCGAGGAGCGTGTCGCGGGGGGCGACGCCGTCCTGCTCGGCCGGGTCGAGGCCCACGGAGCCGGCGACGCGGGAGACCACCGCCGACCGCACCGACTCGGTGGTGTCGTCGGCCGCCACCCAGTCCTCGGTGAGGCTCGTCGTCGACACGACCGAGGCACCGGCGACGCCCAGGGTGCTGGCCGTGCTCTCGACGAGGCCGGAGTCGACCCCCGGCAGGACGACTATCGCGACCGAGCGCCCCGCCAGCCGGCCCGCGACGAGGCTCGGGGTGACGGCGGAAAGGTACGCGTCGCGGCCCTCCAGCCCGCGCTGAGCGGCGTCGAGCTGCTCGTTGAGCTGGGCCTTGTCGCTGCGCAGGCCCGCCACCTCGTCCACGAGGGTGGCGCCGAGCTCGCCCTTCAGCGGGCCGGCACCGAGGACGATGCCGACGGCCAGGGCGAGGAAGATCGAGACGATGGAGACGAGGTGGTACCGGAAGTCGATCACCCGAAAACTCCTTGGAGGGCGGTCCACAGGTCGTCGAGCCGGGCACCGAACACCTGCAGCAGCGCTCGCCCGCCCTCGGTCGACCACAGGGCGGCACCGAGCGCGAAGAGGCCCACGGCGAGCATCACGACGATGCTGAGCCCGGAGATGCGCGAGCGGTACAGGCGGCTGACCCCCTTGGCGTCGACGAGCTTGCCGCCGACCCGCAGCCGGGTGAGGAAGGTGCTCGCCATCCCCTGCCGGCCCTTGTCGAGGAACTCCACGAGGGTGACGTGCGTGCCCACGGCGACGATGAGGCTGGCTCCCTTGTCGTCGGCGAGCAGCATCGCGACGTCCTCGCTCGTGCCGGTGGCGGGGAACACGACCGGGTCGACGCCGAGCTCGCGGACCCGCTCCAGCCCGGGGGCGCGGCCGTCGCGGTAGGCGTGCACGACGATCTCCGCACCGCAGCGCAGGGTGTCGTCGGAGACGGAGTCCATGTCACCGACGATGAGGTCGGGCACGTGCCTGGCCTCGATGAGCGCGTCGGCCCCTCCGTCGACGCCGATGAGGATCGGCTTGAACTCGCGGATGTAGGAGCGGAGCGTCTCGAGGTCCTCCTTGTAGTGGTAGCCGCGCACGACGATGAGGGCGTGCCGGCCGTCGAGCCGGGTCCGGATGTCGGGGACGCCGACACCGTCGAAGAGCAGCTCGCGCTCCCGCCGGAGGTACTCCATCGTGTTCTCGGCGAAGGCCTCGATCTCGTCGGAGAGACCGGCCCGCGCCATGGTCATGGCTTCCTGGACGGCATCCGGGTCCAGCGAGCGCCCCTGGGCCACGACGTCGTCCTGGGTGAAGAGGGCGTTGCCCTCGACCCGCAGCGGAGTGCCGTCCTTGATGGTCATGACCTCGCTGCCGACGGCGTCGAGCAGCGGGATGCCGGCACCGACGAGGATCTCGGGACCGAGGTTCGGGTACCGGCCGGAGATCGACGGGGCCGCGTTGACCACGGCAGCGGGTCGGCACGCGACCAGCGCCTCGGCGCTCACGCGGTCGAGGTCGAGGTGGTCGATGACGGCGACGTCACCGGGGCGCAGCCGCTTCGTGAGGTTCTTCGTGCGGGGGTCGACGCGGGCCGGCCCCGCGGCCCCGTTCTGGGGGTCACGGTCGCGGCGGGCGGGGATCCGGACGGACATCTGCACCATCGTGCCACGTGCCCTCAGCGGCCGGTACGCGCCATCAGGTCGCGCGCGTGCTCCAGGGCGGCCTCGGTGCCCGCGCCGCCGAGCATCCGGGCGAGCTCGGCGACCCGGCCCTCACCACTGACCTCGTGCACCATGCTGCGGGTGACCTGGCCGTCGTCGGAGCGCTCGACGACGAGGTGGCGGTCGGCGTGCACGGCCACCTGCGCCAGGTGGGTGACGACGACCACCTGCGCGTGGTGGGCCAGGGCGGACAGGCGCGAGCCGACGTCGAGGGCGGCGCGACCGCCGACACCGGCGTCGACCTCGTCGAAGACGAAGGTGGGGACCGAGGAGACGGCGTCGGCCGTGGCCACCTCGATGGCGAGCATCACGCGCGACAGCTCGCCACCGGAGGCCGCCTTCACGACCGTGCGGGCGGGGGTGCCCGGGCCGGAGGCGAGTCGCACCTCGACGAGGTCCTGCCCGTCGGCCGTGAAGCGCCCGGCGTCCTCGACCGCCACCGAGACGACCGCGGACCCCATGGCCAGGTGGTCGAGCTCCCCCGTGATGCGCTCTCCCAGCACCTCGGCGGCGGCCGCGCGGTGCCCGCTGAGGGCGTCCGCGGCCTCGACCCGCTGCGCGGTGAGCGCCTCGACGTGTTGCTCGAGCTCGCCGATGCGCTCCCCCGTGCCCTCGAGGTTGGTGACCCGGGCCGCGGCGTCCTTGGCCCAGCCGAGGACGTCGTCGACCCCGGGGCCGTAGAGGCGGGTCAGCTCGGTGAGCGCGGCTCGCCGTCGCTCGACCTGTTCGAGCCGCGCAGGGTCGACGTCGACGTCGGCGAGGTAGGACCCGAGGTCGGCCGCGACGTCCGCCGCGAGGTAGCGCAGCTCGTCGACCCGGCCGGCCAGCTCGGCGAGCGCGGGGTCGTTCTCGGCGGCCGGCGTGAGCCGGGCCGAGGCCGCACCGAGGGCGGCGAGGACCCCGGACGGACCGCCGGCCAGGTCGTCCTCGCCGGCCAGCGTCGTATGGGCGTCGCCGGCCGCCGCTCGCAGCTCCTCGGCGTGCCCCAACCGCTCCGACTCCACACGCAGGGCGTCGTCCTCGCCCGGCTGCGGGTCGAGGGCCTCGATCCGCTCGAGCCCGAGCCGCAGCCCCTCGGCCTCGCGGGCCCGCTCGGCGGCCGCGGAGCGGAGGCGGGCGAGCTCGTGCTCGGCGCCGGAGAGCTCTTCGTGGGCTTGACGGTACGCCTGGAGGGCAGCGGCGAGGTCGGCGCCGCCGAAGGCGTCGAGCACCTCGCGGTGCTCGTCGGCGCGGCGCATCCGCCACTGGTCGGCCTGCCCGTGGACGGCGACGAGGTGCTCAGCGATCTCGCCGAGCACCGCCACCGGCGCCGCCCGACCCCCGACGTGGGCGCGGGAGCGCCCGTCGGCCTGGACGGTCCGCACGAGGACCAGTCCGTCGGCGACGTCGGCACCGGCTTCCTGCGCGCGGTTCAGGGCAGGGTGGTCCTCCGGCAGCTGCACGACGCCCTCGACCACCGTGCGCTGGGCCCCGGAGCGGACGAGACCGGAGTCGCCACGACCTCCGAGCAGCAGGCCGAGGCCGGTGACGACCATCGTCTTGCCGGCCCCGGTCTCGCCGGTGAGCACGGTGAGGCCCGGGTGGAGCGGCAGCACGGCCTCGTCGATGACGCCGAGGTCGCGGATGCGGATCTCCTCGATCACGCGCCGTCGCCCCCGGTCGGGTGCTGGCGGCGTGCCGCTCCCCGCCACCCGTGCACCGGCAGGGCGAACTTGTCGACGAGCCGGTCGGTGAACTCCGTCTGCGACAGGCGGGCCAGGCGCACCGGTAGGTCGGACTGCTGCGCCTGCACCCGGGCGCCCGGCCCCACCTCGACGGACCGGCGCCCGTCGCAGCACACCACGGCGCTGCTCTCGCCCTGTGGCAGCACCTCGACGGCCAGGTGGGAGCGGGGTCCGACGACGACGGGGCGCGCGAAGAGCGCGTGGGCACTGATCGGGACCACGAGAAGGGCCTCGACGTCGGGCCAGACGACCGGCCCACCGGCCGAGAACGCGTAGGCGGTGGACCCCGTGGGGGTGGACAGGACGACGCCGTCGCAGCCCCACGTCGACAGCGGCCGCCCGTCGATCTCGACGGTGAGCTCGACCATCCGCTGGCGGGACGCCTTCTCGACGCTGACCTCGTTGAGCGCCCAGGAGTCGAAGACGACCCGGCCGTCCTCCCAGGCACGGACCTCGAGCGTGGTGCGCTCCTCGACGGTGTAGTCGCGCGCACAGATCTGTTCCACGGTGCGGTCGATGTCGTCGCGCTCGGCCTCGGCGAGAAAGCCGACGTGCCCCAGGTTGACGCCCAGCAGGGGGGCGCCGGAGCCGCGGGAGAGCTCGGCCCCCCGCAGGATCGTGCCGTCGCCACCGAGGACACACACCAGCTCGCACGGGACGTCGGCGACGTCCGCGTCCACGGCGCTCAGCCCGTCGAGGGCGCTCACCCCATCGACCTGCCCGAGCGGGGTGCCGGCCAGGTCCCCGGCGGGCGCGCACACGGCGATGCTCGAGGAGATCAGCCGGGTCGCGACGGCGGCGGCGAGATGTTGGGCGTCGCGGCGCTCGGGGTGGCTGACCAGGAGGATGCGGCGCTCGGGCGGCGTCGTCATCGGCGTCCTCCGGTGGCGTGATCGGTGGTCATGGCCCGCACGGTGGCGCGGACGTCGTCGTCGGTCATTGTCCCCGACGGGTCCGACCGCGCCCACAGGAGGTACTCGGCGTTACCGGATCCGCCGGTCACCGGGCTGGGCACCAGCCCTCGGGGGTGGAGTCCCGCCGCGCGGGCGGCGGCGACGACGCCCAGGACGGCGTCGGCACGGGCGTCGGGGTCGGTGACGATGCCCGACCCCCCGAGGCGGGCGCGGCCCACCTCGAACTGGGGCTTGACGAGCACCACGAGGTCGCCGTGCGGAGCCGCCAGTCCGGCCAGGTCGGGGAGGACGAGGGTGAGGGAGATGAACGAGAGGTCCGCGACCACCACGTCGGCGGCTCCCCCGACGTCGTCGGGACGCAGGCCGCGGATCGTGGTGCCGCTGCGCTCCTCGACCCGCGGTTCGGCCGTCAGCTCGGGCACGAGCTGGCCGTGGCCGACGTCGACCGAGACCACCCGGGCCGCCCCCTCGGCGAGGAGCACCTGGGTGAAGCCACCCGTCGAGGCCCCGGCGTCGAGGCACCGTCGACCGGCAACCTCGAGCCCCTCCGCGCGCCACGCCTCGAGCGCCGCGAGGAGCTTGTGCGCGGCGCGCCCGACCCACCGGGGAGTGTCGGCCACACCGAGCGCGGCGTCGCCGGCAACGGGCTGGGAGGGCTTGCGGGCCCGCACGCCGGCCACGTCGACGAGCCCGGCCTCGACGAGGTCGCGGGCGTCACCACGTGACCGGGCCAGTCCACGGCGGACGAGCTCGGCGTCGAGCCGGACGATGTCAGCCGCCCAGGTCGGCCAGTCGCGACTGCAGCGTGCGCTGGACGTGCTCCCCCGCCGCGAGCTGACCGTCGAGGTCGTGCTCGGGCACGGCCGCGAGGTCGCGCAAAGCGGAGTCGATGACGATGTCGTCGGTCTGCGGCGGAGCGGACTCGGGGGTCGGCACGCGACCGTGGTCGCCGGCCTCGCGGGGGGTGTCGGTCACGAGGAGCCTCCGGTGGACGTCGTGGGTTCAGATGTGCTCGCCGCCGGCGTCGTGCTCGTCGACTTCTCGGCGGCCGACTTGGCAGGTGCCGACTTCTTCGCCGTCGACTTCTTCGCCCTCGACTTCGTGGTCGCGGACTTCGCGGGTGCCGACTTCGTGGTCGCGGACTTCGCGGGTGCCGACTTCGTGGTCGCGGACTTCGCGGGTGCCGACTTCGTGGTCGCGGACTTCGCGGGTGCCGACTTCGTGGTCGCGGACTTCGCGGGTGCCGACTTCGTGGTCGCGGACTTCGCGGGTGCCGACTTCGTGGTCGTGGACTTCTTCGCCGTCGACTTCTTCGCCGTCGACTTCTTCGCCGTCGACTTCTTCGCCGTCGACTTCTTCGCCGTCGACTTCTTCGCCGTCGACTTCTTGGCCGTCGACTTCGCGGGTGCCGACTTCGTGACCGTGGACTTCGACGCGGCCTCGGCGGGTCGCTGGCCGGCCCCGCCGCGGTGCACCCCGACAGTCATCCCGGCAGCCGCGACCTCCACACCGCGACCGGTGGCGGAGCGGGCGAGCTCGTCGACCTGCGCGGCGAGCGCCGTCACCGTGCCGGCGAGTGCCTGGACCTCGGCGACGAGCCGGGCGAGGTCCACCCGGTCGATCGCGCCCTCGACCTCGCGCTGCACGAGTGCGACCACCTGGCGCCGGTTCTCCTCCGCCGCGCGCATGAGGTCGTCAGCGAGCTGGCCGGCCTGCTGGGCCAGCTTCGCCCGCGAGGCGTCACTGCTGCCGAGGGCGATCAGTTCCTGAGCGGCCTCCATCGCCTTGGCACGGGTCAGCTCGCCGAGCCCGGACGCCAGCTCCACGTAGCCTTGGATCGAGCGCTTGACCATGGTTCCTCCTCGTGCGGCTGCGGGACGCAACCGTCCGGCCCCACGCTACCCGTGGGCCGTTCCGTCGAGCAGGTCCCGCGCCGCCTGCCGGAGGCGCTCGACCTCCTCGTCCCCCGCCCCGGCGGCCCGCGACTCGTGGACGGCGGTCACCGCCCGGCTCAGGGCGAGCGTCGCGGGACCCTCGTCGGAATCGTCGTCGGGCGCGCGCCCGAGCGCTCGCAGGTCGGCTGCCACCCAGGTGGGCCGACACTCGGCCGGCGCCTCCAGGAGCTCCTCGAGACCGTCGATGCCGGTGAGCACCAGTAGCGAGTCCATCCCGGCCGCCACGGCGCCGGCGATGTCGGTGTCGAGCCGGTCACCGACGGCCAGGAGGTCGGCCACCCGGAGGCCCAGGCGCTGCGCGCAGAGCTCGTACAGCGGCGACTGCGGTTTGCCCGCCACGACGTGCGGGTCGTGGCCCACCGCCGTGGCCACGGCGGCCACCAGTGAGCCGTTTCCGGGGGCCAGCCCCCGGTCCGTGGGAAGCGTGGAGTCGGTGTTCGTCGCCACCCACCGAGCTCCCTGCTCGATGGCGTACGCGGCCTCGGCGAGGTCCGATGCCGACACCGAGGGCCCGTACCCCTGCACCACGGCCCGCACCGCCGACTCCCGGGCCTGCGCCGGGAGCACCGGCGTCAACCCGGCCCGCTGGAGCGCCAGGGGGACACCCTCGCCACCGACGGCGAGCACGTGAGCGCCTGCACCGAGCTCGCGAGAGAGGATCCAAGCCGCAGCCTGGGCGCTCGTCGCGATGTCGTCGGCCGTGCACTCGACACCCAGCTCCCGCAGGTGCTCGGCCACCTCGTCCGCGGCGCGCGAGGCGTTGTTGGTGGCGAAGATGGCGGGGACGTCGAGGGCCCCAAGGGCCTCCACCGAGTGCGGCACCGCCCGCGGCCCTCGGTAGACCACGCCGTCCAGGTCGCAGACGACGGCGGCGTACCGGGCCACCAGGGCCCCGCTCACGGCGACTCCGCGGCGCCGTCCGCCCCCGGCTCGTGGGCAACGCCGACCTCCCGCCCGTCGTCCAGAACCGTCAGGCCCACGCCGTCGATCTCCTCGACCCGCTCGACGGCGTCGGTGTCGTTGTCGATGTCACCGGCGACGGCCTTGAGGAACCACTCGCGGGCCTCCTCGGTCCGCCCCATGTGCAGGAGGGCATCCGCGTAGGCATAGTGCAGCCGGTGCACCTCGGCACCGGGCTTGCGCTTCAGCTGGGGTACCTGGAGGGCGAGCAGTGCGGCGTCGTCCTGCCCCAGGTCGCGGCGAACCCCCGAGACGACGATGGCCAGCTCGACCCTCTCCGCGTCACCCAGCGTCGATGCCTCCGGGCTCGAGGCGAGATCGAGGGCACGCTCATGGCGCCTCAGACCCCGCTCGCAGTCGACCATCAGCGGTAACAGGTGCGAGGACCCGCTGAGTCGTCGCACGGTGCGGAACTCGGTGAGGGCCCTCGAGAAGTCGCCGCTGCGATAGGCCACCATCCCGAGGGCCTCGCGCGCGGCCGGCACGCGCCCGGCCCGCCGCACGGCCGTCTCGGCGTGGGCCATGGCCGGCCCCAACTCGTCGGCAGCCAGGTACGCGGCCACCATCACGAGGTGCTTCGCCACGCCGTCGGCGTTCTCCTTGCTCAACGTGCGCAGCTGCTGGTGCACGGAGCGGTCGAGCTCCCTGCCGGTCACCTCGTCCGGGATCCGCGGCTCGGGCAGTCGGGGACCCGTGGGGACGAGCCGGGACCCGCCACGCCGCTCGGCCTCCTCGCGCGGAGGCCTGGCGGGCTGCCCCTGACGCGGAGCCGACGGACCACGACGGTCGCCACCTCGTCGGTCGTCCCCGTAGGGGCGCGACCGGGGTCCGCCTCCGGAACCACGCGGTGGTCGTCCACCACCGCCGCGAGGCCTGTCGCCGTCCTCGTGAGCCACCTGTTCTCCTGTTCGACCAGCGCCGGCGGGGCCGGCGCAACGGACCCAGTCTAGGCACCCGCCACCGTATGGAAAATGAAGAAGGGGCCCGTCGAAACGGGCCCCTTCTTTGAGGTATGTCCGGCTGCGTCCTACTCTCCCACACCGTCACCAGTGCAGTACCATCGGCGCTGAAGGGCTTAGCTTCCGGGTTCGGAATGGAGCCGGGCGTTTCCCCTTCGCTATGACAGCCGAAACTCTATGGAGATGTCAGTCGTCCCGACCGTATCTCGGGAACTGCACAGTGGACGCGAACACACAGCAAATTTTAAGTGTGAGTCAAGTTGTCGGCTTATTAGTACCAGTCAGCTACATGCATTGCTGCACTTCCACATCTGGCCTATCAACCCGGTAGTCTAGCCGGGAGCCTCTCGGGGTAAACCCCATGGAAACCTCATCTTGAAGCGTGCTTCCCGCTTAGATGCTTTCAGCGGTTATCACTTCCGAACGTAGCTAATCAGCCGTGCCCTTGGCAGGACAACTGACACACCAGAGGTTCGTCCATCCCGGTCCTCTCGTACTAGGGACAGCCCTTCTCAAGTTTCCTACGCGCACAGCGGATAGGGACCGAACTGTCTCACGACGTTCTAAACCCAGCTCGCGTACCGCTTTAATGGGCGAACAGCCCAACCCTTGGGAGCAACTCCACCCCCAGGATGCGACGAGCCGACATCGAGGTGCCAAACCATGCCGTCGATATGGACTCTTGGGCAAGATCAGCCTGTTATCCCCGGGGTACCTTTTATCCGTTGAGCGACGGCGCTTCCACAAGCCACCGCCGGGTCACTAGTTCCGACTTTCGTCCCTGCTCGACATGTCTGTCTCGCAGTCAAGCTCCCTTGTGTACTTACACTCGACACCTGATTGCCAACCAGGCTGAGGGAACCTTTGAGCGCCTCCGTTACATTTTGGGAGGCAACCGCCCCAGTTAAACTACCCACCAGGCACTGTCCCTGATCCGGATCACGGACCGAGGTTAGATATCCAGAACGACCAGAGTGGTATTTCAACGTTGACTCCACCGACACTGGCGTGCCGGCTTCACAGTCTCCCACCTATCCTACACAAGCCGTACCGAACACCAATACCAAGCTGTAGTAAAGGTCCCGGGGTCTTTCCGTCCTGCTGCGCGTAACGAGCATCTTTACTCGTAGTGCAATTTCGCCGAGTTCGCGGTTGAGACAGTGGAGAAGTCGTTACGCCATTCGTGCAGGTCGGAACTTACCCGACAAGGAATTTCGCTACCTTAGGATGGTTATAGTTACCACCGCCGTTTACTGGGGCTTAAATTCTGAGCTTCGACCCGAAGGTCTAACCCGTCCTCTTAACCTTCCAGCACCGGGCAGGCGTCAGTCCGTATACATCGTCTTGCGACTTCGCACGGACCTGTGTTTTTAGTAAACAGTCGCTTCTCCCTGGTCTCTGCGGCCCTTCACCCTAGGAGGCAAGCTCCTTCAGGGTCCGGGCCCCCCTTCTCCCGAAGTTACGGGGGCATTTTGCCGAATTCCTTAACCACGATTCACTCGATCGCCTTGGTATTCTCTACCTAACCACCTGAGTCGGTTTGGGGTACGGGCGGCTAGAACCTCGCTAGAAGATTTTCTAGGCAGCATAGGATCACCCTGCTTCCCGCATTCGCGGTCACTATCAGGTCTCAGGATATGTGCGAGACGGATTTGCCTATCTCGCTCCCTACACCCTTGGACGTGGACAACCATCGCCACGCGGAGGCTACCTTCCTGCGTCTCTCCATTGCTTGACTACTGTTATTTTGGGTCGCGCGCTCCACTCAGATCCTCTCCCGAAGGATTGGAACGAGTTTCAGGCGCTTAGCATCGATAAGTTCGTCATGGGCGGTTCTTCGCCGGTTCCGGAATATCAACCGGATGTCCATCGACTACGCCTGTCGGCCTCGCCTTAGGTCCCGACTTACCCAGGGCAGATTAGCTTGACCCTGGAACCCTTGGTTATTCGGCGGACGGGTTTCTCACCCGTCTTTCGCTACTCATGCCTGCATTCTCACTCGCGTGGCCTCCACGGCTGGATCACTCCGCCGCTTCCCTGGCCACACGACGCTCCCCTACCCATCGACACGCTTGGACCGTGGACCCGCAGGTGTCACGGCCGGGCAAAGTGTCAATGCCACAGCTTCGGTGGTGTGCTTGAGCCCCGCTACATTGTCGGCGCGGAATCACTTGACCAGTGAGCTATTACGCACTCTTTAAAGGGTGGCTGCTTCTAAGCCAACCTCCTGGTTGTCATTGCAACTCCACATCCTTTCCCACTTAGCACACGCTTAGGGACCTTAGCTGGTGATCTGGGCTGTTTCCCTCTCGACTACGAACCTTATCGCCCGCAGTCTCACTGCCACGCTCTCACTTACCGGCATTCGGAGTTTGGCTAACGTCAGTAACCTGGTGAGGCCCGTCGGCTATCCAGTAGCTCTACCTCCGGTAAGAAACACGTGACGCTGCACCTAAATGCATTTCGGGGAGAACCAGCTATCACGGAGTTTGATTGGCCTTTCACCCCTACCCACAGCTCATCCCCTCAGTTTTCAACCTAAGTGGGTTCGGCCCTCCACGACGTCTTACCGTCGCTTCAGCCTGGCCATGGGTAGATCACTCCGCTTCGGGTCTAGACCCAGCGACTCATTCGCCCTATTCGGACTCGCTTTCGCTACGGCTTCCCCACACGGGTTAACCTCGCCACTGAGCACTAACTCGCAGGCTCATTCTTCAAAAGGCACGCCGTCACCCCACATGGAGGCTCCGACGGCTTGTAGGCACACGGTTTCAGGATCTATTTCACTCCCCTCCCGGGGTACTTTTCACCTTTCCCTCACGGTACTTGTCCGCTATCGGTCACCAAGGAATATTTAGGCTTAGCGGGTGGTCCCGCCAGATTCACACGGGATTTCTCGGGCCCCGTGCTACTTGGGATGATTCTCTGGAGTTCGCGTCATTTCGTCTACGGGGGTAGCACCCTCTGTGCCGGACCTTTCAATGTCCTTCGACTATGACGCGAATTTCTGACTCCATGTCAGCTTGTCAGCACTGACTGAGAAGTCCCACGACCCCGACCATGCAACGCCTGACAGCTATCACACATGATCGGTTTAGCCTGATCCGCTTTCGCTCGCCACTACTCACGGAATCGCGGTTGCTTTCTCTTCCTGTGGGTACTGAGATGTTTCACTTCCCCACGTTCCCTCTACCCACCCTATGTGTTCAGGTGGGAGTGACTGGACTTGCCTCCAGCCGGGTTTCCCCATTCGGAAATCCTCGGATCGCAGTCTGGTTATCGACTCCCCGAGGCTTATCGCAGATTCCTACGTCCTTCTTCGGTTCTTGGTGCCAAGGCATCCACCGTGTGCCCTTATAAACTTGAGCCACAAAGATTTAAGATGCTCGCGTCCACTGTGTAGTTCTCAACATACGGGCGGGCCCTCATCGTGATCGGCGCCTGCCGGCAGAGCCGACGGTTCGCCGCGATGAGGGTCCTGGCCTTCCGGCCTGAGGTGAGCGTGAAACGCCCGAGCCCTCAGGACCCAACAACGTGTCAGGCGCCTCGTCCTCGCCGGCCGCGTTCCACACTCCCGAGGGAGCTGTACTTGCGGACCGAGTCAGACTCGGCGCCAAATAATCGATGTTCCACCCTTGAGCACCTGCCGACCGACATTCGCGGTCGGGCCAGGCTCTGGATCGCTTGCGCGACCAGTGCTCCTTAGAAAGGAGGTGATCCAGCCGCACCTTCCGGTACGGCTACCTTGTTACGACTTAGTCCCAATCGCCAGTCCCACCTTCGACGGCTCCCTCCACAAGGGTTGGGCCACCGGCTTCGGGTGTTACCGACTTTCGTGACTTGACGGGCGGTGTGTACAAGGCCCGGGAACGTATTCACCGTAGCGTTGCTGATCTACGATTACTAGCGACTCCGACTTCATGGGGTCGAGTTGCAGACCCCAATCCGAACTGAGACCGGCTTTTTGGGATTCGCTCTACCTTGCGGTTTCGCAGCCCTCTGTACCGGCCATTGTAGCATGTGTGAAGCCCAAGACATAAGGGGCATGATGATTTGACGTCGTCCCCACCTTCCTCCGAGTTGACCCCGGCAGTCTTCTATGAGTCCCCGCCATAACGCGCTGGCAACATAGAACGAGGGTTGCGCTCGTTGCGGGACTTAACCCAACATCTCACGACACGAGCTGACGACAACCATGCACCACCTGTATACGAGTGTCCAAAGAGAACGCCATCTCTGACGCTTTCCCGTATATGTCAAGCCTTGGTAAGGTTCTTCGCGTTGCATCGAATTAATCCACATGCTCCGCCGCTTGTGCGGGCCCCCGTCAATTCCTTTGAGTTTTAGCCTTGCGGCCGTACTCCCCAGGCGGGGAACTTAATGCGTTAGCTGCGGCACGGATCTCGTGGAATGAGACCCACACCTAGTTCCCAACGTTTACGGCGTGGACTACCAGGGTATCTAATCCTGTTCGCTCCCCACGCTTTCGCTTCTCAGCGTCAGTAATGGCCCAGAGACCTGCCTTCGCCATCGGTGTTCCTCCTGATATCTGCGCATTTCACCGCTACACCAGGAATTCCAGTCTCCCCTACCACACTCTAGTCTGCCCGTACCCACTGCAAGTCCGGGGTTGAGCCCCGGATTTTCACAGCAGACGCGACAAACCGCCTACAAGCTCTTTACGCCCAATAATTCCGGACAACGCTCGCACCCTACGTATTACCGCGGCTGCTGGCACGTAGTTAGCCGGTGCTTCTTTTGCAGGTACCGTCACTTTCGCTTCTTCCCTGCCGAAAGAGGTTTACAACCCGAAGGCCGTCATCCCTCACGCGGCGTCGCTGCATCAGGCTTTCGCCCATTGTGCAATATTCCCCACTGCTGCCTCCCGTAGGAGTCTGGGCCGTGTCTCAGTCCCAGTGTGGCCGGTCGCCCTCTCAGGCCGGCTACCCGTCGTCGCCTTGGTGAGCCATTACCTCACCAACTAGCTGATAGGCCGCGAGTCCATCCCAGACCGAAAAACTTTCCAGACGGTAGAGATGCCTCTCCGTCTCGTATCCGGTATTAGCTCCGGTTTCCCGGGGTTATTCCAGAGTCTGGGGCAGGTTACTCACGTGTTACTCACCCGTTCGCCACTGATCACCTCAGAGCAAGCTCCGAGGGTCACCGTTCGACTTGCATGTGTTAAGCACGCCGCCAGCGTTCGTCCTGAGCCAGGATCAAACTCTCCGTTGATGTGTGACTTCCGGCCACGAGGGCCGAAAAATCTTTACCCTTGGAGGGTTGTTACCAGGCTGAGCACGAACAACTAGCTCTCGCTTGTTGTTCGTTGTCCAACCAAAGGATTTTCGAGGCATCATCCGCATCTCCTCCGACCTGTGGCCGGTGTCGACACGCACTATGCGACGAGGTTAATTGGCATCGATTTTTGACACGCTGTTGAGTTCTCAAGGTTCGGACGCGCACCGCCGACTCACTCAGTGAGCTCGTCGTCGGGGCTACTCCATGGTGTTCTCCCAGTCGCTGAGAGCAACCGTTCAAACTTACCCGCGTCCATGCTTGGGCGTCAAATCCTTAGCCGGCTCGTTGAGCGGCTGGACCTGATCGCGCTTGGATCTCGGCGGGGAACCCACTCTAGCACCCTTGTGGGGGCTTCCTCCAATCGGCTCCGCAGGGCCGCACGCGGCCTCCGAGGACCTCTCGGGAGTGGGCGTCAGCTCTCGGGACCGGCCTACTTGGTGCGGGGCTGCAAGCCCTGCCGCTTGGTGTCCGTTCCTCCCTTGCGGGCTGACATCGAGAACAGTAGATGACTCCTTCGGCAGAACACAAATCGGGCCCTGGCGCGCGTGAGCCCCGTGCTCCGCCGCGCCCGATTCCCCTGTGCGACAGCGGTAGCGGAAGGCGCCGGCGCGTCAGGGGTGGGGCACCAGGCCGGCGGCAAGGTTCTTGCGCCCGCGCCGGAGCACGACGACACCGCCGGCGAGCACGTCCTCGGCACGGATCGTCCGCTCTGCGTCGAGCACCTTCTCGCCGTTGATGGACCCACCGCCCTCCCCGAGGGTGCGCCGGGCGGAGTTGCGCGACTCGGCGAGCCCGACGGCCACGAGGGCGTCCACGAGCGGCATCCCGATCTCGACCGCTCCGGTGGGCAGCTCGGCGGCGGCGTCCCGCAGCGTCGCGCCGTCGAGCGCGCGCAGGTCGCCGCGTCCGAACAGCGCCTCGCCGGCGGCCCGTGCCGCCGTCGCCGCCTCGGACCCGTGGACCAGCGTCGTGACGTCGTCGGCGAGGACGCGCTGGGCCGCCCGCTTCCACGGCTCCTCGGCCACCGCTCTCGCCAGCTCGCCGACCTCCTCCCGGCCGCGCTCGGTGAGCACCTTGAGCAGCGCGACGACGGAGGCGTCCTCGACGTTGAGCCAGTACTGGTGGAAGGCGTAAGGGCTCGTCATCTCCGCCGAGAGCCAGATGGCGTTGCCGGTGCTCTTCCCGAACTTCTCGCCCGAGGAGTCGGTGAGCAGCGGCGTGGTGAGCAGGTGCACCGACGCACCCTCCGCCTTGTGGATGAGGTCGGAGCCGGCGACGAGGTTGCCCCACTGGTCGTTGCCGCCGGTCTGCAGCGTGCAGCCGTACTGGCGGTACAGCTCGAGGTAGTCCAGGCCCTGGAGGAGCTGGTAGCTGAACTCCGTGTACGAGATCCCCTCCTCGGAGGCCAGCCGGGCCGCGACGGCCTCCTTCTTCACGAGCTGGTTGACCCGGAAGTGCTTGCCGACGTCGCGGAGGAAGTCGAGCGCCGACAGGCGCTCGGTCCAGTCGAGGTTGTTGACGAACACCGCCGGGTTCTCGCCGTCGGCCTCGAGGAAGGGCCGCACCTGGCGCTGGATGTTGGCCACCCACTCCGCGGTCTGCTCCTTGGTCTTCAGCACCCGCTCGGACGTCGGCCGGGGGTCGCCGATGAGCCCGGTCGAGCCGCCGACCAGGCAGATGACCCGGTGTCCGGCCCGTTGGAGGTGCCGGAGCACGACCAGCTGGACGAGGTTGCCGAAGTGGAGCGACGGGGCGGTCGGGTCGAAGCCGCAGTACGCCGTGATCGGCCCGTCGGCGAGTGCCTCGCGCAACGCGGACTCGTCGGTGGTCTGTGCCACCAGCCCTCGCCACTGCAGCTCGTCGAGGATGTCGGTCACGGTGGCTCCGTCCGTCGTCGGGGTCCGGCGGACCTCCCGCCGGGGACGCCCAGCCTGCCACGTGCGCACCCTGCGTCGCCTAGCGCGTCCTCCGAGCGGAAACCCGGTGGACACCGGGCGATGGCGCACGCTGGGATGTCGCTGGTGCGCCGCATCCACGACCTCGAGGTCGACACCGGGCCCGGGGTCGTCGCCGCCACCCTGCGCGAGGGGTGGCCACGGTGGCGCGACCAGGCGCTCGTCCCGCTCGGCGGCACGGGCACCGACCACGCGATGTACCGCGTGGGCACCCACCACCTGGCCCGCTTCCCGCGGACCGAGGTCGCCGCCCGCAGCCTGACCCGTGAGGTGAGGGCGCTCCCCCGGCTCACCGGGCTGGGGGTCCGGGTGCCTCGCGTCGATCACCCCGGCTCCCCCGGCTCCCGCTACCCGTACCCGTGGGCGGTGTTCGGCTGGCTGGACGGCGACGACGCCTGGGCCGCTGCCGGCTCCGTCGAGGACCCGCTCGGCGACGACCTCGCGAACGACGTCGCCGAGCTGGTGAGGGCCCTGCGGAGCTCGCCGCTGCAGGACCTTCCCGCCCGGGGGCCTGGTCAGCGCGGCGGACCCCTCGCCGGCGTCGTGGAGCGCGCCGAGCGGTGGCTGTCCGGTGCCGAGGGCCCCCTCCCCCGCCACGTCGACGTCGCCGCCGTTCGGTCCGTGCTCGACGAGGACCGGGAAGCCGGCGACGACGACCTGGCGCTCGTCCCGACCCACGGCGACCTGATCCCGGGCAACGTCCTGGTGCGAGGCGGGCGCCTGGCCGCCGTGCTCGACTGGGGGTACGCGTCCCTCGCCGACCCCGCCCTGGACCTCGTCCCGGCGTGGTCCCTGTTCGGCCCGCGGGCCCGGGCCGTCCTCCTCGAGCGCCTCCGGCCCGACGAGGGCACCTGGCGGCGGGCCCGCGCCAACGCGCTCGAGCAGGCCCTCGGTGGGCTCGTCTACTACACGCCTCGGCGCCACCCGCTCGCCGACGTCATGGACCGCACCCTGCTGCGGGTCCTCGACGAGGCCGCCGGACCGGGCGGCAGACTGCCGGGATGACCACGCCCACCCCGGACCCGGGCCTCGCCGACTTCGTCGCCGGGCTGCCGAAGGCCGAGCTGCACGTGCACCACGTCGGCTCCGCGTCGCCGGCCACCGTCGCCGCGCTCGCGGCACGCCACCCCGACACGCGGGTGCCGGCCGACCCCGAGGCCTTGGCGCGGTTCTTCACCTTCACCGACTTCGCGCCCTTCATCGAGCTCTACCTGGCGACCGTCGACCTGCTGCGCACGCCCGACGACATCCGCACGCTCACCTACGACGTGGCTCACGACCTCGCCCGGCAGCAGGTCCGCTACGCCGAGCTCACGATGACCCCGCACACCTCGGTGGTCGGCGGTATCCCGATCGAGGCGTACACCGAGGCGATCGAGGACGCGCGCGTCGCGGCAGAGCGCGACCACGGGGTCGTCCTGCGCTGGATCTACGACATCCCCGGCGAGTCCGGCCTGCCCGCTGCCGACGACACGCTCTCGTTCGCACTCGACCACGGCCCGTCGACCCTGGTGGGCTTCGGGCTCGGCGGCCCGGAGCAGGGGGTCCCGCGGCAGCAGTTCGCGCCGCACTTCGCCGCGGCGCGGGCGGCCGGGCTGCACTCGGTGCCGCACTCCGGGGAGTCGACCGGCCCGGAGTCGGTCTGGGACGCCCTGCGCTTCCTCGGGGCCGAGCGGATCGGCCACGGCACCTCGGCGGTGCGCGACCCGGCCCTCCTCCTGCACCTGGCCGAGCGCGGCATCCCCCTCGAGGTGTGCCCCACGAGCAACGTGGCGACCCGGGTGGTGGAGCGCATC
The DNA here is from genome assembly GCA_963726295.1 of uncultured Actinomycetota bacterium. Classification (GTDB taxonomy): domain Bacteria; phylum Actinomycetota; class Actinomycetes; order Actinomycetales; family Dermatophilaceae; genus DASSQJ01. The sequence continues at coordinate 110,377 of CAVSBW010000012.1, read as the reverse complement.
GACGAGCACCCGCTCCCCCGGATGGTGGACGCCGGTGTCACGGTGACCGTCAACAGCGACGACCCGCCGATGTTCGGAACGACCCTGAACCGCGAGTACGAGATCGCCTCGGGCCTGCTCGGGCTGGACCGGGCCGGGGTGGTCGACCTCGCGCTCGCCGCCGCTCGCGCGAGCTTCGCGCCCGACGAGGTCAGGAACCGGTTGGAGGCCGAGGTCCGGGCGTACGCCGCCGCCGCGTCGCCGGGCGGTACGGGCTGACCGTCTGCTCTCCCTCGAGCCAGAAGCGCCACGGGTGGGCGTCGGCGTCACCCCCTGGACCGCTGACGCCGACGCGCGGACCGCTGCGGACCAGCGCCGGGTCCGAGGGCGCGGTCGGGGACTCGAGCCGGCCGTCGCTGTCCGGGTCCAGGAGGTCGGTGCCGTTCTGGTCGCGGGCGATGCCGAGGGTCCGCGTGAGCCGCGCCGGTCCGCGGGCCAGGTCACGAACCCGGACACCCGGGCGGCGCCCGACGGCGACGTCGTGGCCGGCCACCACCTCGCCGGCACGAAGCAGTACCGCCGAGGCCGAGCCCTCGGGACCGGTGACGACGTTGGCGCACCAGTGCATGCCGTAGGTGAAGTACACGTAGAGGCGGCCAGGGGGCCCGAACATCACCTCGGTCCGCGGGGTGCGCCCGCGGTACGCGTGCGAGCCCGGGTCGGACCCCCCCCCCGCGTAGGCCTCGACCTCCGTGAGCCGGACCGTGACGCCCCCGTGCGTGAGGCGCCAGCCGAGCAGGGCGGGGGCCACCTCGAGCACGTCGACTCCGAGCAGCGCGAGCACGTCGGGGTCGGGGGCGGGCACGCGGTCCATCATGTCCCCTGCCCGGCACCCGGCCGGCCCTGAGGACGACACCGGCCTCCGCCTGCGGGACGATGCCCACGAGCGGGGCGGTCCCTACGATGACGACGGCTCGCGGTCGTGCGGTCCCTCCTCGACGCCCCGCCCTGCGGGGGCCCGGCAGTCCCTCGGTCGCGACTGGGTCTTGCTCGGCGTCCTCGTCGTGCTCCTCGGGGTCGAGCTCGTGGTCCGCGCCGCCCTGCCCGACCCGGTGGTCCCGGCGCTGTGAACCCTGGCCGCGCTGCCGGTGGTCCTCATCCGGAGGACCCGCCCCTGGTGGCGCTGCTCGGGCCCTCCTGGCCGGGTTCGTGCCCGAGGTCCTCGCCGCCGCCGGGCTGGTGGGGCGGCCTGTGACGCTCGACCCGGCGGCCTTCGCCCTCCTGCTCGGCCACGCACTCGGCCGCCGGGGCTCGGGCCGCGAGGTGGCGGTGGGCCCTGCTCGCCGTCCTCGCCGAGGTGGCCGCCACGGTGGTGCTCGGCGGGACCTCCGTCACCGATGCCGTGGGTGGCGTGGCCGTGGTGACCACGGCCGTCTCCCTGGGGGTCACCCGTCGCGTCGCCGTCCGCTCGCGCGACCGCGACCGCGACCTCGTGCGCGTCCGCTCCCTCGAGCGCGCCCGACTGGCCCGCGAGCCGCAAGACATGGTCGCCCACCGCGTCACCGCTGGTCGAGGTCACGGTCGACGACGACGCCGGTGAGCTCCCGTCGGCAGTGGCCTCGGCCCTCTTCCGGCTGGCGAAGGAGTCGGTGACCAACGCCCGGCGGCACGCGCGCCGGGCCACCCGCCCGGACGGAGACGACCGGCTTCGGCCTGGCGGGGATGCGCGAGCGTGCCGACATCCTCGGCGGCCGCTGCGAGGCGGGACCGGACCCGGACGGCGGCTGGACGGTGCGCGCGGTCCTCCCCCGGGACCCGCGACGCCCGCTGGGGCCGGCCCGGTGAGCATCGCGTCCTCGTCGCGGACGACCAGGAGATCGTGCGCACCGGCCTGGCGATGATCCTCGACGCCCAGGCCGACATCGAGGTGAGCATCAGCACGGTGAAGTCGCACGTCGCGAGCCTGCTGGCCGAGCTCGGGGCACGCAACCGACACCGCCCTGCCCCCTCGCACGGTGCGCCCCGGGCTGCTCACCCGACACGACCGGCTCGTCCCGTTGGCACCGCACCGCGGGGCGGGTGCTGGCGGCGCTCGGGCTCGTGGTCGCGGTCTCGGGCGTCTGGATGCTCCTCGCCTACGACCTGCCCGAGGCCGACGGCGGCCGGTTCGGCCCTCCGGCCCTCATGCGGCTGGCGGTGGGGGCGGCGATGGCCGCCTCGATCGTGGCGGCCCCGTGCACGGCGCCTGGATGCTCCGCGCGTACGCCCTCGCCATGGGCGCGGGCACCCAGGGCCTGACCCTCGGCACCTGGCTGCTCCTCGGCGGCGCACCGGACGACGACGTCGCGAAGGCGGTCCTCATGGGGCTGGCCTGGGTGGTCCACCTCGCCGTCGCCGAGCTGGTCATCCGGCGGAGCCCGGCCTTCGCACGCCGCTGAGCCGGGTCAGCGCACCTCGGGTCGGCCGGCGGACCAGCCGCGGGCCTCGGTGAGGGTCGCGGCGACCCGGTCCAGCTGCTCGGCCACCCGGTCGGGCGCCGTGCCGCCCTTGCCGGAACGCGACGCCAGTGACCCCTCCACCGACAGCACCTCGCGTACGCCCGGCGCCAGGTGCGCCGAGATGCCGGCCAGGTCGTCGTCCGTGAGGTCCCACAGCTCGAGCCCGCGGTCCTCGCAGACGCGGACACACACCCCCGCCACCTCGTGCGCGACGCGGAAGGGCACGCCCTCGCGCACCAGCCACTCGGCGACGTCGGTGGCCAGCGAGAAGCCCTGCGGGGCGAGCTCGGCCATCCGCTCGGTGTGGAACGTCAGGGTCGCGACCATCCCCGCGACCGCAGGCAGCAGCACCTCGAGGGTGTCGATGGCGTCGAAGACCGGCTCCTTGTCCTCCTGGAGGTCGCGGTTGTACGCGAGCGGCAGGCCCTTGAGCGTCGTGAGCAGCCCGGTCAGGTCGCCGACCAGCCGCCCGGCCTTGCCGCGGGCGAGCTCGGCGACGTCGGGGTTCTTCTTCTGGGGCATGATGCTCGACCCGGTGGAGTAGGCGTCGTCGAGGGTGACGAAGGAGAACTCCTTCGTGGCCCAGATGACGACCTCTTCCGCGAGACGGGAGACGTCGACGGCCGACATCGCGGCGACGAACGCGAACTCGGCGTAGACGTCGCGCGACGCGGTGCCGTCGATGGAGTTCTCCGTGGCCCGGCTGAAGCCCAGGTCGGCGGCCACGGCCTCGGGGTCGAGCCCGAGGGAGGAGCCGGCGAGGGCACCGGACCCGTAGGGGGAGGCGTCGGCGCGGCCGTCCCAGTCGCGCAGGCGGTCGACGTCGCGCAGCAGGGCCCACGCGTGCGCGAGAAGGTGGTGCGAGAGCAGCACGGGCTGGGCGTGCTGGAGGTGGGTGCGGCCGGGCATCGGCGCACCTTGGTGGGTACGGGCCTGGGCGAGCAGGGCGTCGACGACGTCGAGCAGGAGCCCGCCGACGACCCGCGCGTGCTCGCGCAGGTACATCCGACCGAGGGTGGCAATCTGGTCGTTGCGCGAGCGACCGGCGCGTAGCCGCCCGCCCACGTCCGGCCCGGCGCGCTCGATGAGCCCCCGTTCGAGGGCGGTGTGCACGTCCTCGTCGTCGTCGGCGGCCACGAACGCCCCCGACCGCACGTCCGCGAGCAGCCGGTCGAGCCCGGCCAGCATGGTGGCCAGCGCGTCGTCGTCGAGCAGCCCCGCGCGGTGCAGCACACGGGCGTGGGCGCGGGACCCCGCGATGTCGTGCGGCGCGAGGCGCCAGTCGAAGTGCGTCGACCTCGACAGGGCCGCGAGGGCGTCGGCGGGACCGCCGGTGAAGCGGCCGCCCCACAGGCTGAGGGCGGCAGGGCCGGTGGTCGGGGTCTCGGGGTCGGTCACGTGTCCCTCCGGGCGAACGACATCAGGCGGTCGACGACCTCGCTGCTGCGGCGCGGGCCGTCGGTGACCACCATGATGGTGTCGTCGCCCGCGATGGTGCCGAGCACCCCCTCGAGGACGGTGTGGTCGAGGGCCGAGGCGAGGAAGTTGGCGGCGCCCGGCGGGGTGCGCAGGATGACGAGGTTCGCCGAGTGCTCGGCCGCCACCAGCAGCTCCTGACAGCGCGCCTGGAGCCGCGACACGCGCTCCTCGTCGTCCGCCGCGGCCCGTACGGTGCGGTCACCGCCCTCCCCCGGCACCGCGTACACGAGGCTCTTGCCGACACGCACCCGCTCCGCGCCGACGTCGACGAGGTCGCGCGAGAGCGTGGCCTGGGTGACCTCGATGCCGTCCCCGGCGAGCAGGTCGAGCAGCTCGGTCTGGCTGCGCACCGGTGTGGCGCGGAGGATCTCGACGATGCGCTGCTGCCGGGCGGCCCGGCTGGTCGCGACGGTCATCGCCCCTCCCCCTCCACAGCACCGGCGGCCGACTGCTCGACGAGCCACGAGAGCAGCGCCTTCTGGGCGTGCAGCCGGTTCTCGGCCTCGTCCCAGACGAGCGAGGCGGGCCCGTCGATGACCTCGGCGGTCACCTCGTGGCCGCGATATGCGGGGAGGCAGTGGAGGAACACGGCGCCGGTGGCGGCGTGGGCCATGAGTGCGGCGTCGACCCGGAACGGCGTGAACGGGCTCGCGCTGCCCTTGCGCTGGTGCTCCTCGTCCTCCATCCCCATCGACACCCAGGTGTCGGTGGCGACGACGTCGGCGCCCCGGGCCGCGGCCACGGGGTCGTCGGTCACCGTGACCGACCCCCCCTGCTTCGCCGCGATCTCACGGGCGCGCGCCACCACCCCCGCGTCGGGGTGGTGGCCCGCCGGGGCACCCACGCGGACGTGCATCCCGGCCAGGGAGCACCCGAGGAGGTACGAGTGCGCCATGTTGTTCGCCCCGTCGCCGAGGTAGGCCAGGGCGAGGCCGGCAAGCTCGCCCCGTGCCTCACGAACCGTGAGCAGGTCGGCGAGGATCTGGCAGGGGTGGAAGTCGTCGGTGAGGGCGTTCACCGTTGGCACGCCGGCGTACCGTGCCATCTCCTCGAGGTCGGACTGCTCGAAGGTCCGCCACACGACGGCGGCCGACTGGGGGCCGAGCACGCGGGCCACGTCGGCCACCGACTCGCGCTCGCCCACCCCGGCCAGCCGCCCGTCGACCACCATCGGGAAGCCACCGAGCCCGCTCACCGCCCCGACGAAGGAGACCTGGGTCCGCAGCGTCGGCTTGTCGAAGAGGATCGACACGGTCTGTGGGCCCTCGAGGCACCGGTCCGAGTACGGGTCGGCCTTGAGTGCGAGGGCCCGGTCGAGCACCTCGCGCTGCTCATCGGCGCCGAGGTCGTCATCACGCAGGAAGTTGCGGGGGCTCATCGGGTCTCCTTCGTGGCGGCGTCGAGCAGGCCCGGCAGGGCGCCGACGAACAGGTCGAGCTGGTCGGTCGTGACGACGAGCGGCGGGGCGAGGCGGATGGCGTCGGGCGCCACCGGGTTGAGGATGAACCCGGCCTCGCGCCCGGCCGCGGCGACCCCCGCCGCCCACGGACCCGCGAGGGCCACGGCACGCAGCAGACCGGCGCCACGGACCCCGCTGACCCGGGCGTCGCCCAGTCCCGCGACCCGGGCGGCGAGGTGCTCCCCCGCGGCCCGGACGTGCTCGAGCAGGTTCTCGGCCTCGATGGTGTCGAGCACCGCGATCCCGGCGGCGCAGGCGAGCGGGTTGCCGCCGAAGGTGGAACCGTGCTGGCCCGCGGTCAGCAGGCCGGTGACCCGCTGCCCGAAGGTCACCAGCGCCCCGATCGGCACGCCGCCACCCAGGCCCTTGGCGAGGGTCATCGCGTCGGGCACCACCCCGGCGTCCTGGAACGCGAACCACGCGCCGGTGCGGCCGATGCCGGTCTGCACCTCGTCGAGCACGAGCAGCGCCCCCGCCTCGAGGGTGAGCTCGCGTGCCGAGCGCAGGAACCCGGGCGTCGGGGGGACGACGCCGGCCTCCCCCTGGAGCGGCTCGAGGACGACGGCCCCGGTGTGCTCGTCCACCGCCCCCGCGAGAGCGTCGACGTCACCCCAGGGCACGTGGGTGACCCCGGGCAGCAGCGGCTCGAACGGCTGCCGGTAGGCGGGCTTGTGGGTGAGGGCGAGCGCGCCCGTGGTGCGGCCGTGGAAGGCGCCCTCGGCGGCGACGATGCCGGTGCGCCCGGTGCGACGCGCCAGCTTGACCGCCGCCTCGACGGCCTCGGCGCCCGAGTTGGCGAAGAACACCGCCGAGCCCTCGGGCGCGCCGGCGACCCGGAGGATCCGCTCGGCCAGGTCGACCTGCGGGACCGAGGTGAAGAAGTTGGAGACGTGCACGAGCTGCCCGGCCTGCTTCGAGACGGCGCTGACGAGGGCGGGGTGGTTGTGGCCGAGGGCGTTCACGGCGATGCCGCCGACGAGGTCGAGGTAGCGGCGCCCGTCGACGTCCCAGACCCAGGCGCCGTCGCCGTGCTCGAGCACGAGCTGGGGGCGCCCGAAGACCTGGAGCAGCGACCGCTCGTAGCGCCCCAGCCACTCCTCGGTGAGGGGCGCGTCAGCCACCGGGCACCTCCTCCACGACCGGGTCCGCCAGGACCATCGTGCCGACCCCCTCGGTCGTGAAGACCTCGAGGAGGATGCTGTGCGGCTGGCGCCCGTCGACGACGTGCGCCTGCGGCACGCCGGCCTCGACCGCCCGGATGCAGGCCTCGAGCTTGGGGATCATCCCGGCGTCCACCGTCGGGAGCAGCGCACGGGCCGCCGAGAGCCGGAGCTCGGAGAGGAGCGAGCCACGGTCGGGCCAGTCGGCGTAGACCCCTTCGACGTCGGTGAGGACGACGAGCTTGCGGGCGCCCAGCGCTGCGGCCAGCGCCGCCGCGGCGGTGTCGGCATTGACGTTGAGCACCCCGCCGTCCTGGTCGAGGTCCGGGGCGATGGTCGAGACCACAGGGATCCGCCCGGCGTCGAGGAGGTCGAGCACGGCGGCCGGGTCGACCTCGACGACGTCCCCGACGAGCCCGATGTCGTGGTGCTCGCCGTCGACGGTGACGCCGCGGCGGCGCGCTCCGAAGAGCCCCGCGTCCTCCCCGGAGAGTCCGACCGCGACCGGGCCGTGCTGGTTGAGCAGCCCCACCAGCTCGCGACCCACCTGGCCGGTCAGCACCATCCGCACGACATCCATGACCTCGGGTGTCGTCACCCGCAGGCCGCCACGGAACTCGCTCGTCATCCCGAGCCGGTCGAGCATGGCCTTGATCTGCGGGCCGCCGCCGTGCACGACCACCGGCCGCAGGCCCGCGTACCGGAGGAAGGCGATGTCCTGGGCGAAGGCCGCCCTGAGCGCGTCATCGGTCATCGCGTTGCCGCCGTACTTGACCACGACGAGCGCGCCGCGGAAGCGCTCGAGCCACGGGAGGGCCTCGACGAGCGTGCTGGCCTTGCTCTGGGCCACGCGCAGCGAGGCGGCGTCGATCGCGCCGCGCAGGGCCTGGTCGGGTGGGGTCATCGCTCCTCGTTCGCTCGCGGGGTGGCTCAGGTGGAGTAGGCGGAGTTCTCGTGGACGTAGTCGTGCGTCAGGTCGTTGGTCCACACGGTGGCGGCCTCGCCGCCGGCGTGCAGGTCGACCACGACGTGGACCTCCCGGGCCGAGAGGTCGACCAGACCGCGGTCCTCGCCGACACCGCCCGCGCGGCAGACCTGCACGCCGTTCATCGCGACGTCGAGCTCGGCGGGGTCGAACGCGGCGGCCGTGGTGCCGACGGCGGCGAGGACCCGCCCCCAGTTGGGGTCGGCCCCGAAGACCGCACACTTGACGAGGTTGTTCCGGGCGATGCTGCGGGCCACCTCGAGGGCGTCGTCCACCGTGGCGGCGTTCCGGACCTCCACGGCGATGTCGTGCCGGGCCCCCTCGGCGTCGGCGACGAGCCGGCGGGCGAGGTCGGCGCAGACCTCCGTGACCGCCGCCGTCAGGTCGGCCTCCTCCGGAGCCACCCCGGAGGCGCCCGAGGCCAGCAGGACGACGGTGTCGTTGGTCGACATGCAGCCGTCGGAGTCGACCCGGTCGAAGGTGACGCCGGTGGCCGCCCGGAGCACCCCGTCCAGGGCGTCGGGGTCGGCGACGGCGTCGGTCGTGACGACGACGAGCATCGTGGCCAGGGCCGGGGCCAGCATGCCGGCACCCTTGGCCATCCCGCCCACCGACCAGCCGGCGCGCTCGGCGTGGGCGGTCTTGGGGACGGTGTCGGTGGTCATGATGGCCTCGGCGGCCGCAGGACCCCCGGCGGCGTCCAAGGCAGCGGCCGCGTGCTCGACCCCCCGGAGCAGCCGGTCCATGGGAAGCCGCTCCCCGATGAGTCCGGTGGAGCAGACGACGACGTCGCCCGCGCCCACCCCCAGGAGCCCGGCGGCGTGCTCGGCGGTCCGGTGGGTGTCCTGGAAGCCGGGAGCCCCGGTGCACGCGTTGGCCCCGCCGCTGTTGAGGACCACCACGTCGGCGCGGCCGTCCGCCACGACCTGGCGCGACCACGTCACCGGGGCCGCCTCCACCCGGTTGGCCGTGAAGACCGCGGCGGCGTGGTGGTCGGGTCCGTCGTTCACGACGAGCGCGACATCCGGGCGACCGGAGGACTTGAGCCCGGCCACGACCCCGGAGGCCCGGAACCCGCGTGGCGTGGTGACCGACATCAGGAGGCTCCTCCGGACAGCGAGGTGGGGGTGACGACGAAGCCGGCCCGTCGCCACGCGTCGGAGGCGTCCGTGGCCCGGGCAGCGGGCACGAGGACCCAGTCGGTGTCGAAGGTCGAGAAGCCCAGGATGGCGATGCCGGCGTCCGCGAGCGGGCCGATGATGTGGTGGAACACGCCGACGGCCTGGAACTCGAGCGGACCCGCGACCTCTACGACCTTGAACGGGCCCTCGGTGCGGACGCCCCGGAGGCCGCCCGGGACGGCGTCCGCCCGGCAGACCACGCTCGTCTCGTCGGCGGTCCTCGTCAGCGACGCGAACGGGACGAGGGTCCAGTCGAAGGCCGGCTCCTCGCCTGCGGGGAACCGCAGGACGGTGATGTCCTCCGGGTGGAGCATGAGGTGCAGCGGCATCCGGCTCACGGCGCCACCCCCGCGACCGGGAGGCCGTCGGTCTCCGGCAGACCGAGGACCAGGTTGAGGCACTGGACGGAGGCCCCGGCCGTGCCCTTGGTGAGGTTGTCGACGGCCGCCACCGCGACGACCCGTCCGGTGCGCTCGTCGAGCGCCACCTGGAGGTGGACCACGTTGCTGCCGAGCACGCTCGCCGTGCTCGGCCATCGGCCCTCCGGGAGGACGTGGACGAACGGCTCGTCGGCGTAGGCCTTCACCCACGAGGAACGGACGGCATCCGCGCCGGCGCCCGCGACCACCTTCGCGGTGCACGTGGCGAGGATGCCCCGCGGCATCGGGGCCAGGGTCGGCGTGAACGAGACGGTGACGTGGCCCGCGCCGCACGCGCTGAGGTTCTGCTCGATCTCGGGCACGTGCCGGTGCACTCCGCCGACGCCGTAGGGCGTCATCGACCCCATGACCTCGGCGCCGAGCAGGTTCGGCTTCGGTGACTTGCCCGCGCCCGACGTCCCCGAGGCCGCGACGACGACCACGTCGTCGGGGTCGAGCAGGCCGCCGACGAGGCCCGGTGCGAGGGCCAGCGAGACGGCCGTGGGGTAGCAGCCCGGGACGGCGATGCGGGTGGCGCCGGCGAGCGCGGTCCGCTGCGGGCCGTCGGCCGTGGGGAGCTCGGGCAGGCCGTAGGGCCACGCACCGGCGTGGGGGGTGTCGTAGAAGGCGGTCCAGGCCTCAGGGTCTCGGAGCCGGAAGTCGGCGCCGCAGTCGACGACGACGGTGTCGTCGGGCAGCTCGGCGGCCAGGGCTGCGGAGTGGCCGTGCGGCAGGGCGAGGACGACCGCGTCGTGCCCGGCGAGCGCCTCGGCCGTCGTGGGCTCGAGGACTCGCTCGGCGAGCGGGGTCAGGTGCGGGTGCACCTCACCGAGCGCCTGCCCCGCGTTCGACCCGGCGGTGACGGCGCCGACCGCGAGCCTCGGGTGCCCGAGGAGCAGCCGGAGGACCTCCCCACCGGCGTACCCGCTCGCACCCGCCACTCCGACCCGCAACGTCATGTTGCATGACTATACAGACTCCCCGAACTCCATGCATTGCGGGTCCCCGGGGCCAGGTATTTCGCCCGGTGCCACAAACCCCGGCATCGCGGGGGAAAGGTTCCGGTGCGATGGCCGGTTTCCGGCACCGGGCGGGAAACCGGGGGCGGGGGGAGGTGCGGGGTCGTCAGGCGAGGGGGTCGTCGTCCCGGACGTCGAGGGCGAGCATCCGCTCCGTCGCCCCGAGCCCGCGCTCGGCCAACGCCCGCAGCGACTCGGGGGTGTCGACGCCGGCGCGCACGAAACGCCCCGAGAACGCGTCCAGCTCGCCCGAGGCCAGCGCCAGCACGAGCGCCGTGACCTCCTCCGGCGCGGTCCACTCGGTGCGTCCGACGTGGGCGTCCATGGACTCGGTCATGTCGGTGCGCACGACGCCCGGCATGAGGTCGAATGCCCGGATGCCGCGGTCGCAGCCGGCGAGGTGGGTCGATCCCGTGAGGCGGGCCAACGCGGCCTTGCCGGCGTTGTAGGCCGTTGCGACGTCGCCGGGACGCAGCGCGCCGCCGGTGTTCAGGTTGACGACGCGCCCGCCGCCCCCCGACAGCAGGTGCGGCGCGACGGCCCACGTCATCAGGTAGGCGCCACGCACGTTGACCTCCACCGTGCGCCACCAGTCGTCCGGGTCGGACGCGAAGAGGTCGACCTCGCGGTCGATCACACCGGCGTTGTTGACGAGCAGGTCGATGCGGCCCTGGCGGTCCGCGACGTCCGCGACCCACTCCTCCACCGCCGCGCGGTCGGTGACCGGGGCGACGGTGGAGGAGCCGCGCTCGACCACCCAGCCGGCGTCCTCGAGGGCGTCGGCGACGTACCGCCCGATGCCCCTCGACGCACCGGTGACGACGGCGACGAGGTGCCCGCCCCGCCCGGCCTCCTCCTCGGAGTCGGGCTCGGGCGTCACGTCGCCGTCGTCGTCGACCGGCTCGTCGAGGACGTCGGTCACCTGCGCTGCACCGCTCCCACGGACTCGGCGGCCGAGGCCACCGCGGCGTCACGCATCGCGGACACCTCGTCCGTCGTGAGGGTCCGGTCCGGCGCGCGGAAGGTCAGCCGGTAGGCCAGCGACTTGTGCCCCTCGCCCACCTGGTCGCCCTCGTAGACGTCGAAGAGCTGCACCGACTCGAGCAGGTCGCCGCCGCCGGCGACGAGCGCCTCGCGCACCCCGGCCGCCGGCACCGCCGCCTCGACGACGAGCGCGACGTCGCTCTGGGCCACCGGGTGGGTGGCGATGTGGCGGGCGCGGGGGCGGGTCCGCGCAGCCGAGATCAGCACATCGAGGTCGAGCTCGGCGCCCACGGACCGCGCCGGGAGTCCCAGGGCGGTGACGACCTTGGGGTGCAGCTCACCGGCGTGCCCGACGTGGGCACCGTCCGCGAGCGACACCCGTGCGCACCGGCCGGGGTGCCACGGCATCGGGTCGTCCGCGGAGAGGAACAGGTCGACGGCCAGGGCCTCCCCCACCGCGCGGACCAGGTCGAGCACGTCGTGCGCGTCTGCCCGCCGGCCGTCGCCCCACCAGCCGGCGCGGTCGCGGTCACCGGCGAGGAGGATGCCGAGGTGGCGGGGCTGCGGTGGCACCGCAGCCCGGATTGCCGCGAGAGTCTCGTCCGACGGCAGCACGCCGACGTCCTCGGTGGGAGCCGCGGCCTGCGGCCCGTCGAGGGCGACGACGAGCCCGAGCTCGAAGAGCCCGACGTCCCGCGCCCCGCGGGCCACGTTGCGCCGGAGGGCATCGACCATCGTGGAGACGATGCTCGTGCGCAGGAGGGGCTCCTCGTCGGACAGCGGGTTGGCCAGCCGCACGGTGCGGGCGCGCTCGGCCGCCACGTCGAGACCCAGCGCGGCCAGGCGCTCCTCCCCGACGAACGGGTCGCCCCAGACCTCAGACAGGCCCTGGGCGGCGAGGACGTTCGCCACCGTGCGGCGAACCCGCTGTGCGTGCGTGAGGCCCGAGCCGCCGGGGGGCGCCGGCAGCACCGAGGGGATCTGCTCGTACCCGTGGATGCGCGCCACCTCCTCGACCAGGTCCTCGGCGGTGCGCAGGTCGGGCCGCCACGTCGGGGGCGTCACGGTCAGCTGTTCGCCGGCCTGCACGACGTCGCACCCGATCTGCTCGAGGACGCCCGTGACGGTGCCTTCGTCGTACTCCACACCGACGATGCGCGAGGGGAAGCCGAGACCCATGGTCACCGGCTGCGTCGCGGGGACCGACCCGACGTCGGTGACCTCGTGCCCGGCGCTCGCGCCGCCGTACTGCACGAGCAGCTCGACGGCGAGCTGCAGCGCGGCCGGCGCGAGCTCGGGGTCGACCCCACGCTCGAAACGGCGCGAGGCCTCGGACGGCAGCCGGTGCCGGCGTGAGGTGCGGGCGATGGTCACCGGGTCGAAGTGGGCGGCCTCGAGGAGGACGTCGGTCGTCGTTCCCGAGATCTCCGTGTTCGCCCCGCCCATGATGCCGGCGAGGCCGATGGGCGTCTCGCCGCCGTCGGTGATGAGCAGGTCCTCGGGGTCGAGCGCGCGGTCGACGTCGTCGAGGGTGGTGAGCCGCTCTCCCGGCCGGGCGCGCCGGACGACGATCCGCTCCCCGAGGGTGGCCAGGTCGTACGCGTGCAGCGGCTGGCCGAGCCCCAGCATGACGTAGTTCGTCACGTCGACGGCGAGCGAGATGGGCCGCATCCCGGCCTCGGCGAGCCGGGTGCGCAGCCAGGCGGGGCTCGGTGCGGTGATGTCGAGCCCCCGCACGACACGACCGTTGAACCGGTCGCAGCCCGCCCGCCCGCGGATCGGGGCCTCGTCGGTGAGCTCGACGGGATAGGCGCTGTCGCTGGGTGGCGGCACGCGCGTGGCCAGGTTGGTCACCGGGTCGGTGAACGTCGCGCCGGTCGCGTGGCTGTACTCGCGGGCGATGCCGCGCACCGAGAAGCAGTAGCCGCGGTCGGGAGTGACGTTGACCTCGACGGTCTCGCGGTCGAGCCCGAGGATCTCGATGGCATCGGCCCCCGGCACGCACCGGGCCAGTGTCTCCTCGTCACCCGCGAACCGCCGGGTGAGCACGATGATGCCGTCGTGGTCGTCGCCGAGGCCGAGCTCGCGCTCCGAGCAGATCATCCCGGCCGAGACGTGTCCGTAGGTCTTCCTGGCCCCTACCTCCATCGGGCCCTGCGGCGTCGTCAGCACACCGCCGGGCAGGATGACGGGGACGAGGTCGCCCGCCTCGAAGTTGTGGGCGCCGCAGACGATGCCCTGGGGCTCGCCGGTGCCGTTGGCGGCCCCGACGTCGACCTGGCACCAGTTGATCGTCCTTCCGTTCTTCTGCGGCTCCTTCTCCACCGAGAGGACCCGCCCCACGACGAGGGGACCGGTGACGCCGCCGCCGTGCAGGCCCTCCTCCTCGAGGCCGACCCGGACCAGTGAGGCGGCGATGTCGGCGCCGGTCGCCTCGGCCGGCACGGCCACGTACTCGCGCAGCCAGTCGACGGGGACGCGCATCAGATCTCCATCCCGAACTGGGCGTCGAACCGGACGTCGCCCTCGATCATGTCGCGCATGTCCGCGGCGCCCGTGCGGAACTGCAGCGCGCGGTCGATGCCCATGCCGAACGCGAAGCCGGTGTACCGCTCGGGGTCGACACCGCAGGCGCTGAGGACGTTGCGGTTGACCATGCCGCAGCCACCCCACTCGATCCACCCGGTGCCCTTGCAGGAGCGACAGTCGGGGTCCTCCCCCCGGCAGACGAAGCAGCGCAGGTCCATCTCGGCGCTGGGCTCGGTGAACGGGAAGAACGAGGGACGCAACCGGGTCGTGATGCCGTCGCCGAACAGCTCGGCGGCCAGCCGGTCGAGAGTGCCCTTGAGGTGGGCCATGGTGATGCCCTCGTCGACCGCGAGCCCCTCCACCTGGTGGAAGGCCGGCATGTGCGTGGCGTCGAGCTCGTCGGTGCGGAACACCCGTCCGATGGCGGCGATGTAGACCGGCACGCCGCGCTCGAGCAGCGTGCGCGCCTGCACCGGGGAGGTGTGGGTGCGCAGTACGAGCCCGCCGTCGGGGGGCTCGACGTAGAACGTGTCCTGCATCTGCCGGGCGGGGTGGTCGGCGTCGAAGTTGAGGGCGTCGAAGTTGAACCACTCGGCCTCGACCTCGGGGCCTTCGGCGATCTCCCAGCCCATGCCGACGAAGAGGTCGGCGATGCGCTCGGACATCAGCTCGGTGGGGTGGCGGCGTCCGAGGGGCCGGCGCGCCCCGGGCAGGGTGACGTCGAGCGCCTCGTCGACGAGGATCCGCTCGTCACGCTCGGCCTCGAGCTCGGCCTGACGGGCGGTGAAGGCCTTGGCGACGGCACCGCGGGCCTGGCCCACCCGCTTGCCGGCCTCGGCCTTGGCACTGGGGGGCAGCGCGCCGATCTCGCGGTTGGCGAGGGCCAGAGGGCTCTTGTCGCCCTGGTGCGCCGCTCGGGCGGCCTTGAGCTCGTCGAGGGTGCTCGCGGTGGCGGCCGCGGCGAGCGCGGTGGCCTGGGCCTCCGCGACGGCGTCGGCGTCGAGCGCCGCGACCTCGACCGGGTCATAGCTGGTGTTGGGTCCGGACATCGCTTCCACTTCTGGGGTGTGGGGGCGCGGCCGAGTCTAGGAGGGGTCGCGCCGGGGGCAGGACGTGGGCGGTGCCCCCGGGCGGAGCGACGGAGTCGTCGTGAGGACGGCCGGCGTCAGAGCGTGCCGGCGGACAGGCCCGGGGGCCTGGTAAATCGCCGCATGCCGGTTCTCACGTGGCCCAGCGTAGCGCCACGGCCGACAGGGGCTCAGCCACGGGCCGAGCCGGAGTGCGCCAGGGCGTTCTCACGGACCGACCTGCGGGGCCGCAACACGGGCACGGCGAGCAGCGCCAGCGTGATGCCGATGATCGCGACCACCGCGAAGCCTCCTCCGAAGCCGTACCGGTCGATCGCCATCCCGGCCAGCGGGGCACCGAGGGCACCGCCGGCCGCCAGCGACGAGCCGTGCCAGCCGATCGCCTCACCGCGCGTCTCGGCCGGAACGAGCCGGCTCAGCTGGTCCACCGTGGCCGTGATCGTGGGAGCGGTGAACAGGCCGGCGGCGAAGGAGAGGGCACCGAGCACCCAGGCCGACGAGGCGAGGGCCATCGGCACGGTGACGAGCGCCAGCCCGAGGAGCAGCCAGTGCGCCGGCAGCGGACGATGGAGCGCCCCGTAGACCAGGCCACCGATGAGGGAGCCGAGGCCGAGCATCGCCAGGACCAGGCCGATCTGCGGGGTCACGTCCCAGAGGCGCATGGCTGCGACGACGGCGATCTCCGAGCCCGAGAGCACCAGCGTGGCGGCGAGGGCCACCAGGCAGACGACGACGAAGCGCAGCGAGAACCACTCGCGACGCGGCACGTCGTGCTCGGCGGCCGTGCGCTCGGTCGCGGCCCGGAGCGGCGGGTCGACCACCCAGATGACGACACCGGAGAGCACGGCGAGCATCTGGCTGATGAACAGGACCCACGAGGTCGACCAGTGCGCCGCCGCCCAGACCGCGATGAGCGGCGCGGCCATGAACGACAGCTCCACGGCCGCGGTGTCGAGCGAGATGGCGGTGCGCCGCTCGCTCTCGGGGACGGAGGCGATCACCGCCTGGCGGATGATCGGCATGCTCGGGATCACGAGGAGGCTGGCCACGAGGGCGAGCACCACGAGGGGCCAGTAGTCCACCCAGGGCGCCACCGCCCAGCACGTCGCCGCCACCACCACCGACGGCAGCACGACCCGCCGCAGCCCGAGGCGGTCGAGCAGCCTCCCGCGCCACGGGCCGCTGAGGGCCATCGCGCTGGTGACCACCGCGACGAGGACGCCGGCCGCCGAGTACGACCGGCCGAGGGTGGTGACGGTGTGGACGGTCAGCAGGATGCCGCTGGCGAACACCGGAGCCCGCAGTAGGGTGCCCAGGAGGAGGGCAGTGCGCAGCCGTCGGCTCGCCAGGGCACGGCGATAGGGCTCGAGGGACACCGACGACACGGGGCCCATGCTGGCACCCCGTCACCCGGCTCGCCATCCGGGACCACAGAACACTCCGAACTCCAGTCGTTCCATGGGCCGTTGGGGTGGTGACGCCGGTCCTCCCGACCCGTCCGACCCGGCAGGTTCACCGGCGCACCGCCCTGGGTAGGTCACCACCGAGAGAACCCACCTTCCGTCCACCGACCGCGGGCCGACGACGACGAACACGAGGAGCAGCGATGACGACCGACCCCTACGAGGACACCGCCACCCTCGGCACCCCCACCGGCTCGAGCCTGGCCAACGGCGCCCCCGCGGAGAGCGACGAGCACAGCCTCAGCCTCTCCCCCGACGGCCCGCTGATGCTCCACGACGTGCACCTCCTCGACACGCTGGCGCACTTCAACCGCGAGAACATCCCCGAGCGCAAGCCGCACGCCAAGGGCTCCGGGGCGTTCGGGACGTTCGTGTGCACCGAGGACATCACGCGCTTCACCAGGGCCGCGGTGTTCCAGCCGGGAACGACCGTGCGCACCCTCGCCCGCTTCTCCACGGTCGCCGGCGAGCTCGGCTCACCGGACACGTGGCGCGACGTGCGCGGCTTCGCCGTGCGCTTCTACACCGAGGAGGGCAACTGGGACCTCGTCGGCAACAACACACCCGTGTTCTTCCTGCGCGACCCGATGAAGTTCCCGCACTTCATCCGGAGCCAGAAGCGCCTCGCCGCGTCCGGGCTGCGCGACGGCACGATGCAGTGGGACTTCTGGACCAACTCCCCCGAGTCGGCCCACCAGGTCACCTACCTCATGGGCGACCGCGGCCTGCCGAGCTCGTGGCGGCACATGAACGGCTACGGCTCGCACACCTACATGATGAGCAACGAAGGCGGCGAGCGCTTCTGGGTGAAGTTCCACTTCCACACCGATCAGGGCGTCGAGAACCTCACCAACGAGGAGGCCGAGCGCCTCGCGGGAGCGGACTCCGACGCCCACCGCCGCGACCTCTTCGAGGCGATCGAGCGCGGGGAGCACCCCAGTTGGACGCTGTCCATCCAGGCCATGCCGTACGAGGAGGCCGGCGGGTACCGGGTGAACCCGTTCGACCTCACCAAGGTCTGGTCCCACGCGGACCACCCGCTGATCAGGGTGGGGACCTTCACGCTCGACGAGAACCCGGTCAACCACTTCGCCCAGATCGAGCAGGCGACGTTCGAGCCGAGCAACATCGTGCCGGGCATCGGCTTCTCGCCCGACAAGATGCTGCTCGCCCGGGTCTTCGCCTACGCCGACGCCGCCCGGGCCCGGGTCGGCACGAACCACCACCAGGTGCCGGTGAACCGGCCGCTGCCGTCGGTGGAGGAGCGGATGAACCACCTCACCTACGACGGCGCCATGCAGATGGACGTCGACGGCGGTCCCACGTACATCCCGAACAACATGGGCCGGGGCCACTCCGAGTTCCAGGGCAGGGTCGCCGAGGGCTGGGAGGCCGACGGCGCGATGGTCCGGCAGGCCTACACGCTGCGACCGGACGACGACGACTGGAGCCAGGCCGGCGCCCTGGTCCGCGAGGTCATGGACGACGCGCAGCGCGACCGGTTCGTCGAGACGGTGGCCGGAGCGCTCGGCGGGGTCCGCGAGGACGTCCTCGAGCGCGCCTTCGTCTACTGGCGCAACGTCGACGAGGAGACCGGCAAGCGCATCGAGGAGCGCGTGCGGGCCGGGGAGGGCGACCCGATCCCGGGGGCGCCCGACGAGGAGAAGTCCCACGTCAGGGAACCGCTGCGCGAGCGCACCGGTACGCCCTGACCGGACACGGTCCTCGCTGCGGGGGCGTCGGCCCGGGTCAGTCCCCGTCGGGGAACGTGGCCCGCAGGCAGGCGCCCCCGGAGGGCGCGTCCTCGGCCACGACCTCGCCCCCGTGCGCCTCGACGAGGCCCCGGACGAGGTAGAGGCCGAGCCCGGTGCCGTGCTTGGCCCCGGCCTGCCAGAACCGCGAGAACACGAGCTCGCGGTGCTGGGGCGCGATGCCCTCGCCGTCGTCGCTCACCATGACGTCGACGGCCGACGGCCCGTCCCACGTCGACCGACGTACCTCGAGGAGGACCCGCCCCCGCCCGTGGCGCAACGCGTTGTCCACGAGGTTGGTGAGCACCTGCTCGAAGCGGTCCGGGTCGGCCCAGACCACCTCGATGCCGTCGTCCACCGTGATGTCGAACTGGCCGCGCTCGGTGCCGCTCGCCACCAGCCTCTCCACCTGGGCCTCGAGGCGCGGGCGCGGGTCGAGCGGCTGCGGGTGCACGGTGAGCCGGCCGGCGCCGATCCTCGACGTGTCGAGGAGCTCGGTGATCAGTCGGGTCACGCGGTCGGCGTCGGCCTCGATGGTCTCGAGCATGAGCCGCTTCTGGTCGTCGGTGAAGCGGTCCCAGTTGCGCAGCAGCGTCGAGGAGAACCCCTTGACACCGGTGAGTGGCGAGCGCAGCTCGTGCGCCACCGAGGTGAGCAGCGCCGCGCTCTCGGCCTCGGCCCTGCGCCTCCCCTCGGCGTCGCGCAGGCCGAGCACGACGGCCCGGACCGGACCACCCCGCTCCGTGCGGTGGTAGCGAGCGGTGACCAGCACCTCGCTCCCGCTCGGGAGGACGAGCAGCCGCTCCCGGTGGCCGGTGGTGGTCCGCAGCCCTCCCCACGGGTCGCTGAGCTCCCACCACGAGTCGCCGGCGAGGTCCTGCAGCGGCATCGCCTGGCGCAGGTCGCGCCCCATGACGTCGTCGATCGACAGCCCGGTGATCTGCTCCGCGCGCGAGTTCATGAACTGCACGACGGCGTCGTCCCCGACGGCGGCGACGAGGCCGTCGGGGATGAACTCCAGACCGTGGGCCGCGAGGTCGTGCGGAACCATGAACCGCTGCGGCATGCGGGCAGGCTACCCGGCGGTGTCGCGGGGGCCACGGAGCCCCGCCGATGCGTAGAGGCACAGGGTGGCCGTCATCGCGAGGTTGAGCGACTCGGCGCGGCCGTGGATCGGCACTCGCACGACGTCGTCGCAGGCCGTGAGCACCTCGTCCGGCATCCCCCACGCCTCGTTGCCGGTGACCCAGCAGTGCGCGACGTCGAGGTCGGCGTCGGGCAGGAGTGTGCGACCGGAGCCGTCTGCCGCGTAGGAGCGGATGCCGTGCCGCCGCAGCGCGGCGAGCGTCTCGTCGACGGCCAGCCCGGTCACCACGGGCAGGTGGAACAGCGAGCCCGCGGTTGAGCGCACGACCTTGGGGGCGTGCACGTCCACCGAGGCCTCGCTGACGAGGACGGCGTCGGCAGCGGCCGCGTCGGCGGCCCGCACCACGGTTCCGGCGTTGCCCGGATCGCGGACGTGGGTGAGGAGCACGAGCAGTCGGGGCCCGGACTTGAGGAGGTCCTCGAGCGCCTCGGCGGGCGTGGTGGCGCCGGACCTCGCGTCGTCGAGGTCGACGACGGCCAGCATCCCCTGCGGGGCCGCGGTGCCGGCCATCGCAGCGAGCACCTCGGGGGTCACCTCGTGCACCCAGAGCCCGGCCTCGCGGGCAGGCCCCAGCACGTCCACGGCGTACCGCTGGGCCGCCTGGGCGGTGACGTAGACGTCGCGGACCCGCTCCGGCGCGTACCGGACGGCCTCGCGGACCCCCTGGGGCCCCTCCACGGCGAAGCGGCCGGTGCGCGTACGCACCGACCGCTTCTGCAGCGCCCGCACCGCCCGGACCCGGTCGGACCGGGGGTTGGCGATGACCGGCGTGGAGCCGTGGGTCCCGCTCAGGCGGAGGCCTTGGCGGCGGTGGCCTCGGCCGGCTTGTGGGCCTTGGCGATCTCGACGAGCGCCGCGAAGGCCGCCTCGTCGTTGACGGCGAGCTCGGCGAGCATCCGGCGGTCGACCTCGACCTCGGCGGCGCGCAGGCCCTGGATGAACCGGTTGTAGGTCATGCCGTTGGCGCGGGCCGCCGCGTTGATCCGCTGGATCCACAGGCGACGGAAGTCGCCCTTGCGGGCCCGGCGGTCCCGGTAGCTGTAGTTCAGGCTGTGCTGGACCTGCTCCTTGGCCTTGCGGTAGAGCCGCGAGCGCTGCCCGCGGTAGCCGCTGGCGCGCTCGAGGACGACCCGGCGCTTCTTCTGGGCGTTGACCGCCCGCTTCACGCGTGCCACGTGAGTACTCCTTGCTGTGTTGCGTCAGTTCTGGGGGATCGGCTCACTTGCCGAGGAGCTTCTTGATCTTCGGGGCGTCCGCCGGCGAGACGATCACGTCCTTGCTCAGGCGCCGGGCCTTCTGCGGGGTCTTCTCGTGGAACTTGTGGACGTGACCTGCCTGCTCGCGCATGAGCTTGCCCGAGCCGGTGACCCGGAAGCGCTTCTTGGCGCCGCTGTGCGTCTTGTTCTTCGGCATGGTGCCGATCTCCTTGGGTTGTGCTGTCGGTGCTGCTGGTGGTTCGGGGCGGGCTCAGCCCGCGTCGGTGGTCTCCACGGCCTCGGGGACCTCGACGTCCTCGACGTCCTCGACCGCGTCGACGGCCTCCGCAGGCTCCTCGGTCAGCCTCGAGGCCTCGTCGCGGCGCCGTCGCTGCTCGGCCATGGCCTGCGCCTTCTTCTTCGTCGGCGCGATGACCATCACCATGTTGCGGCCGTCCTGCTTCGGCTGGGACTCGACGGTGCCGAGCTCCGCGATGTCCTCGGCGAGGCGCTGGAGCAACCGGAACCCGAGCTCGGGGCGGGACTGCTCGCGACCGCGGAACATGATCGTCACCTTGACCTTGTCGCCACCCTTGAGGAACCGCTCGACGTGGCCCTTCTTCGTGCCGTAGTCGTGCGGGTCGATCTTCGGGCGGAGCTTGATCTCCTTGATGACCGTGTTGACCTGGTTCTTGCGCGCCTCACGGGCCTTCATGGCGGCTTCGTACTTGAACTTGCCGTAGTCCATGAGCTTGGCGACCGGCGGCTTGGCCATCGGTGCGACCTCGACCAGGTCGAGGTCGGCCTCCGCCGCGAGGCGGAGCGCGTCCTCGACGCGGACGATGCCGACCTGCTCGCCGTTCGGCCCGACCAACCGCACCTCGGGAACCCGGATGCGGTCGTTGATGCGTGGCTCGCTGATGTGCTTCTCCTTCGTCAGGTGGTTCCGTCACGACCGGACACGAGAATGGCTCCCCGTGCCGTGCACGAGGAGCCTGCATCCGTTCCGGGCCGTGACGGGATGCCGCGGCCGCCCCACGTCGGGGACGTCGCACGACGACTCGTCGCGGACCGGGGACCCGGCGACCTGCTAGTCGACGCGGGTGGAAGCGGAGCTTCTCTTGCACACCACCTTCGTCTCCGAAGGCGGCCGGTCAACGCACAAGGCTACCAGCGGCATGCCCCGCGCCGAAATCGGCGCAGGTCACGGCATCCCACCGGCTCAGCGCACGGTGAAGGCGATGCCGTCGACGCGCGCCCTCAGCTCACCGTCGGCGGCCAGCCGCTCGCCGACGCGCGTCGCCAGATCGCGGACGGCCGCGGCGTCGAGCCCGGGCACCAGCCGGAGGACGACCCGGAGCACGCCCGGGGCATCACCCGCCTCGACCGCGTGCTCCTCGACCTCGACCTCCGGCGCGACCGCGGTGTCGACGGCCCGCGCCACGAAGGGGTCGGTGTGGGCCGGCAGCCACTCGCGGTCCTGGGCCAGGGCCCACACCATCGACGAGCGGAGCACCCGCGTCCCGGGCCCGGCGACGTCGAGGACGATGACCTCGCAGCCCTCCGTCACGGCCGCCTGCCCCGCCCGAGCCGGCGACACCGCCACCGGGCGCGCCTGCGGGTCCCACGCCCGCAGGGCGTCGAGGCCGGTGAAGACGGGCAGGGCCCGGCGCCCGTCGGGTGCCACGAGGGTGACGGCGGTCATGTCGACGGACGTCTCGACCGGGTGCTCGCCGCTCCGGTCGACCTCCGTGGGGGCGGCGACCACCGGCACGAGCAGGCGCGCGGCACGCACGTGCCGCATGAGCACGGCGTCGTCCGGGGCCGAGGCGAGCGCCGATCGAAGGGCGGGGTCGGCGGACCCGTCATCGGTCTCGAAGCCGCTCGACGACAGCTCCCGGTCCGCCCACGGGGTGCCGGCGGAGTCGAGGTGCGGGTCGTCGGGCATCCGGCGAGGCTAGCGGGCACCGGCCTCGTGCGCGGCCACCACCACCGGCACCGCCCGACGGGCGATGGTCGTGGCCGTCGCCCCCACGGCCGCCACCGCCAGCCCCAGGCCGGCGGCGAGGAGGAACCCGGCGCCCCAGCCCAGCCGGTCCATGGCGAGACCGGCCAGGGGCGCGCCGAGCGCCATGCCCACGGTCATCGCCGAGGCGTGCCAGCCCATCGCCTCGGAGCGGGCGGAGTCCGGGACGACCCGGCTGACCTGGTCGACGGTGGCCGTGATCGTGGGCGCGCAGAGGAGCCCCGCCACGAAGGAGAGCGCCGCGAGCGAGAGCGGCCCGACCGCCAGGGCCATCGGCGCGGTCACGACGGCGAGCGCGCCGAGGAGCCAGAAGGCGGAGAGGGAGCGGTGCCACCCCCCGTAGAGGAGCCCCCCGACGAGGGAGCCCATCCCCCAGACGGCAATCACCCAGCCCACCGAGCCGATCGCGTCGAAGTCGCGCAGTGCCGCCACGAACGCGAGGTCCGAGGCGCCCAGCACGAACATCGTCGCGACGGTGGCGAGGAGCACGGCGAGGAACCGGGGGCGGAACCAGGACCGGGTGCCCGCGACCGGTGCCGGGGCCGCGTCGACGGCGGGGCGGGCCTCGACGATCGCCGGGTTCACGAGCCACAGCACCCCGCCGGCGAGCACGCCGAACATCTCGATGGTGAACAGGACCCACGGCGTCGGGTAGGTGGTCGCGGCCCAGACGCCGAGCGGCGGCCCGACGAGGAAGGAGAGCTCGACCAGGACGGAGTCCAGAGAGATCGCGGTGCGCCGCTCGCTCTCTGGCACGACCGCGATGACGGCCTGGCGGATGATCGCCGGGATCGGGACGAAGAACAGCCCGGCGAGGGCGACGAGTGCGAGGAGGGGCCAGTACCCGACGAACGGTGCCACCGACCAGCAGGCGAGCCCGATGACGAGCGAGGGCAGCACGACCCGGCGCAGCCCCACGCGGTCGAGCAGCCGGCCGCGCCACGGGCCGCCGACCGCGATCGCGAAGGTGAGCAGGCCGATGACCGCCCCGGCCGCGCCGTAGGAGCGCCCGAGGTGGCTGACCACGTGCAGGGTCACCACGACCATGGCCGTGAACATCGGCATCCGGATGAGGAAGCCGAGCACGAGGACGCGCCGCAGGGCCGGGTCGGCGAGGACGCGGCGGTAGCGGGCGATCACCCGGTCATGGTGGCACCCGCTACGGACGTCCGGCGACCTCGAGGGCCTCGGGCAGCGTGAACGCCCCGCGGTAGAGCGCCGAGCCGACGATCGCCCCCTCGACACCGTGGCCGGTGAGCGAGCGGATGGCGGCGACGTCGTCGAGGGTGGAGATGCCCCCGGACGCCACGACGGGCCGGTCGGTTCGGGCGCACACGTCGCGCAGGAGCGCGAGGTTGGGGCCGGCCATCATCCCGTCCCTGGCGACGTCGGTGACGACGTAGCGGGCGCAGCCCTCGGCGTCGAGCCGGGCGAGGGTCTCGTACAGGTCGCCTCCGTCGCGGGTCCAGCCGCGCGCGGCGAGGGTGGTCCCGCGGACGTCCAGGCCCACCGCGACGCGGTCTCCGTGCTCGGCGATGGCGCGGGCGGTCCACTCGGGGTCCTCGAGCGCCGCGGTGCCGACGTTGACCCGCCGGCACCCGGTGGCCAGGGCTCGCACGAGCGAGGCCTCGTCACGGATGCCGCCGCTCATCTCGACAGCGATGTCGAGGCGGCCGACGATGTCGGCGAGCAGGTCGGCGTTGGAGCCGCGGCCGAAGGCGGCGTCGAGGTCCACGAGGTGCAGCCACTCCGCGCCCTGCTCCTGCCAGCGCATCGCCGCTTCGAGGGGGTCGCCGAACTCGCGGCCGCTGCCGGCGACCCCCTGGACGAGCTGGACGGCACGACCGTCGACGACGTCGACGGCGGGCAGCAGCTCGAGGTGGGGCGGGTCGGGCGCGCTGGCGGTCACGGGTGTCCTCCGGGTCGGGTGCGGTGCGCGCCCCAGTCTGCCGAGCACCGGGGCGCCGCGCTCGAGCAGGTCCACGACCGGGACCGCCTCAGAGCGAGTGGACCCAGTTCTCGAGGAGGGCGAGGCCGGCGTCGCCGGACTTCTCGGGGTGGAACTGGGTGGCGGTGAGCGGGCCGTTCTCGACGGCGGCCACGAACCGCTCGCCGTGCACGGCCCACGTCACCAGCGGCTCGACGGCGGCCATCGGACCGTCGCTCGGTGCCAGGTCCCAGGTGTGCGCGGCGTAGGAGTGGACGAAGTAGAAGCGCTCCGACCCGATGCCGGCGAACAGCGTGCTCCCCGTGGGCGCCTCCACCGTCGACCAGCCCATGTGCGGCACGACCGGCGCCGCCAGGCGCGACACGGTGCCGGGCCACTCCCCCACGCCGGCCACCGGCGCGTCGCTGGGCTCGGTCGACCCCTCGAACAGCACCTGCATACCGACGCACACCCCGAGGACCGGGCGGCTCCCGGCGAGGCGGTGGTCGATGACGTACGGCCCGTCGGCGGCGGCCAGCCCGGCCATGCAGGCGTGGAAGTTGCCGACCCCGGGGACGAAGAGTCCGTCGGCGTCCAGGGCAGCGGTGCGGTCGGCGGTGAGAGTCACCCGGGCGCCCACGTGCTCGAGGGCGCGCACGGCGGAGCGCACGTTGCCGCTGCCGTAGTCGAGGACGACGACGCCGCGGCTCACGACTGGTCCCGACCGGGGCCGGGGCCGGGCGGACGTCCGCCCCAGGCCGCGCTCCACTCCTCCCGGTGGTCCGTCTCGTCGGCGACGAGACGGTCGAAGGCCGCCACGGACCGGAACGAGGGCTGGACGTCGGTGGCGTCCTCGGTGTCGCCGTCGACGAGCAGGTCGCGACCGGGGAGACCGAGCAGTCCGAGCACGGTGACGAGCAGGTCGACCGGCGTCCCGCGGGTCGACGCCAGCACCGCACCGACCTCCTCGGCGCGCACGGGTCCGGACGCACGGGCGGCGGCGAGCAGCCGCGGCACGGAGAGCGGCGGGAGCGAAGGGGTGGGGACGACCCCGGTGCCGGGCTCCCACACGAGCCAGCGCTGGGTGCGCCGGAGTCCGCCGCCCTGCACCGAGATCGCAGCACGACCGCGCACGTCGACGAAGGCGATCACCGGTCGCGCCCGCCTCGGCGCCGGGCGGGAGACCAAGACCTCGAGCCCGACGTCGTAGGGGGCGGCACTGCGGGCGCGCTCCTCCGCGAGGGTGACGCCGGTCCACTCCCCGTACCGCGCGAGCCTGGCCGACACCAGACCCTTGCGCAGCCACCGGGCGACGACCGACGCAGAGCCGTGCACGAGCAGCAGTCCGTGCCCGGCGCCGGCTTGTGCCTGGGCAGCCACGGCCTAGAGCGCTCCCTTGGCACTCGGGACACCCTCGACCCTCGGGTCGAGGGCGACGGCGGCGCGCAGGGCTCGAGCGAGGGCCTTGAACTGGGCCTCCACGACGTGGTGGGGATCGCGCCCCGCCAGCACGCGCACGTGAAGGGCGACCTGGGCGTGGTGGGCGAAGGACTCGAGGACGTGGCGGGTCAGCGACCCGACGTAGTGGCCGCCGATGACGACGTACTCCTGACCGGCCGGCTCACCGGTGTGGACGACGTACGGACGGCCGGCGACGTCGACGACGGCCTGGACGAGGGCCTCGTCGAGCGGGACGGTGGCGTCGCCGAACCGGGCGATGCCGCGCTTGTCGCCGAGTGCCTCCCGGACCGCCTGGCCGAGCACGATGGCGACGTCCTCGACCGTGTGGTGGGCATCGACGTCGGTGTCCCCCTCCGCGCTGACCGTGAGGTCGATGAGCGAGTGCTTGGCCAGCGACAGCAGCATGTGGTCGTAGAACGGCAGCC
Organism: uncultured Actinomycetota bacterium; assembly: GCA_963726295.1. Classification (GTDB taxonomy): domain Bacteria; phylum Actinomycetota; class Actinomycetes; order Actinomycetales; family Dermatophilaceae; genus DASSQJ01. Next base: position 84,201 of record CAVSBW010000012.1, on the reverse strand, counting down.
CGGTGCTCACCTCCCCGCGCCCGGTGCCGTCGAGGTCGACGGCGACCTCGACGGTGCTCTCGGACGTGGCCCGGCGCACCGTGGCGGTGCGGTGGGTCTCGGCGGTGCTCACGAGGGGGCTCCTGCACGGTGGGTCGGGACGAGGCCGGCGAGCGCGTCGAGGAAGGCGGTGGTCTCCTCCGGCGTGCCTGCCGTGACACGAAGATAGTGGGGGATGCCGACGTCGCGGACGAGGACGCCGCGATCCAGCAGTGCATGCCAGGTCACCCGGCTGTCGGCGAGGTGGCCGAAGAGGACGAAGTTGGCGTCGCTCTGCACGGGCTCCAGGCCCATCGCGGTCAGCGCGGCGACGATGCGGTCGCGCTGGTCCTTGACGACCCCGACCGTCTCGAGCATGAGGTCGTCGTGCGCGAGGGCGGCGAGCGCCACGGCCTGCGTCGTCGTCGACAGGTGGTACGGCATCCGCACGAGGCGCAGGGCGTCGACGAGCGCGGGGTCGGCGGCGAGGTAGCCCAGGCGCCCCCCGGCGAGGGCGAAGGCCTTGCTCATCGTCCGGGTGACGACGAGCCGGGGCCTCCCCGCGAGGAGCGCCAGGGCGCTCCGGGTGCCCGGCCGCGCGAACTCGGCGTAGGCCTCGTCGACGACGACGAGCGACCCCGGGGCGGCGTCGTGGATCGCCTCCACGACGTCCAGCTCGAGCGCGGTGCCCGTCGGGTTGTTCGGGGAGCAGAGGAACACGACGTCGGGGCGGTGCCGCGCCACCTGCTCGAGTGCCGATGCGACGTCGAGGTCGAACGCGCCGCCACCCGCGACACCGCGCAGGCCGTCGACCCACGCCGTCTGGGTGGTTCTCGAGATGATCGGGTGCATCGAGTACGCCGGCGTGAAGCCGAGGGCGGTGCGTCCCGGCCCCCCGAACGCCTGGAGCAGGTGGAGGAGCACCTCGTTCGACCCGTTGCCGGCCCACACCTGCTCGGGCTGGAGCGCCGTGCCCGAGCGCGAGAGGTACCGGGCGAGCGCTCCGCGCAGGCGGGTGAACTCGCGGTCGGGGTAGCGGTTCAGCCCCCGCGCGACCTCCTCCACGGCGGTCGTCATCGCAGCGGCCACGACGTCGGGCACCGGGTAGGAGTTCTCGTTGGTGTTGAGCGCCACCGGCACGTCGAGCTGCGGGGCGCCGTAGGGCGTGCGACCGCGCAGGTCCGGGCGCAGCATCGACTCCACCGTCGTGCGGGCGTCCACGCGGCTACCGGTCCAGCTCAGGGGCGCGGGCCAGCACGGCCTCGCCGTGGGCCGGTAGGTCCTCGGCCCGGGCGAGGGCCACGACGTGGGCACCCACCTCACGCAGTGCCGCCTCGTCGTACTCGACGACGTGGATGCCGCGCAGGAACGACTGCACCGAGAGCCCGCTGCTGTGCGCCGCGCACCCGCCGGTGGGCAGGACGTGGTTCGACCCGGCGCAGTAGTCGCCGAGGCTCACCGGGGCCCACGTGCCGACGAAGACCGCACCGGCGTTGCGCACCCGGCCGGCCACCGCCGTGGCATCGGCGGTGTGGATCTCGAGGTGCTCCGCCGCGTAGGCGTTGACGACGTCGAGACCGACCTCGACGTCGTCGACGAGCACGACAGCCGACTGGCGTCCGGCGAGGGCGGTGGCCACCCGTTCGGCGTGCTTCGCAGCGGCCACCCTCCGAACCAGGGCCCCGTCGACGGCGTCGGCGAGCTCGGCGCTGTCCGTGACGAGCACCGACGCGGCGAGCGGGTCGTGCTCGGCCTGGCTCACCAGGTCGGCAGCGACGTGCTCGGGGTCGGCGGTGGCGTCGGCGAGGACGGCGATCTCGGTGGGGCCGGCCTCGGCGTCGATGCCGATCAGGCCCTTGAGCATCCGCTTGGCCGCGGCGACGTAGATGTTGCCGGGACCGGTGACGAGCGAGACCGGCTCGCACACCGCACCCTCCTCCTCGAACCCGTACGCGAACGCGGCCACGGCCTGCGCTCCGCCCATGGCGTAGACCTCGTCGACGCCGAGGAGCGCACAGGCGGCGAGGATGGTCGGGTGCGGCCAGCCCCCGTGGTCTCGCTGCGGCGGGGACGCGACGGCCAGGCTCGGCACGCCGGCGAGCTGGGCGGGGACGACGTTCATGACGACGCTGCTCGGGTACACGGCCAGGCCGCCGGGGACGTAGAGCCCCACGCGGTCCACCGGGACCCAGCGCTCGGTGACGGTGCCACCGGCGGCGACCCGGGTCGTGACGTCGGCACGGCGCTGGTCGGCGTGGACGGTGCGCGCCCGGCTGATCGACTCCTCGAGCGCGGCCCGGACGGCCGGGTCGAGGGTGTCGACGGCGGCGGAGACCACCTCGGCGGGCACCCGCAGGCGCTCGGGCGAGACCCCGTCGAAGCGCGCGGCCGCGTCGTGGAGCGCGGCGGCACCGCGCTCGCGGACGTCCTCGACCACCGGCCGGACGGCCGTGAGGGCCGCCTCCACGTCGAGCTCGGCACGGGGCAGGGCGGCCCGCAGCTCGCGCCGGCCGGGCCGGCGTCCGCGCAGGTCCAGGCGCGCCATGGCACGGCTGGCGTTCTCGGGCATGGGCCCAAGTCTAGGTTCGCCGGTGGCCCTGCCCGTCGGCCGTCCGAGGACCGGTGCCGGCCACCGCACCGGGTGCCGGTCAGTCGTCGAAGAACTCGTGCTCGAACGCCGAGCGCGAGCGACGGGCCACCCGCCGGTACCGCTCGGAGAGCTCCTGTCCCGAACCCGGGGGAAGGCCGAGGATGCGAGCGATGCCGTCCGCGTCACGACCCCGGCTGGGGACGGCTTCGACCGCCCTACCCCGGTACAGCACGCCGGCGTTGCGCATCGCCGACGCCAGGCGCCAGGCCGCGGTGAGCGCATCGGCGTTCGCGGGCTCCAACAACCCCGCCTTCTCGGCGGTGGTGAGCGCCTCGGTCGTCGAGGTGGTCCGCAGGCCCTCGTGCTCGGCGGCGTGCCGCAGCTGCACGAGCTGGGCCACCCACTCGACGTCCGACAGCCCACCGTGACCCAGCTTGAAGTGCGTCTTGCGGTCGGCGCCTCGCGGCAGCCGCTCGGCCTCCACGCGGGCCTTGAGCGTGCGGACCTCGCGCACCTGGCCGGCGTCGAGCCCACCGACCGGCCAGCGGATCGGGTCGACCAGCTCGGTGAAGGCCCGGCCCAGCTCCTCGTCCCCGGCGAGCGGGGTGGCCCGCAACAGCGCCTGCGCCTCCCAGACCAGGGACCAGCGCGCGTAGTACTCGCGGTACGAACCGAGGGAGCGGACGAGCGGGCCGTTCTTGCCCTCCGGGCGCAGCGACGCGTCGACGTCGAGGTTGGGGTCGGGGCCGGCGCGCCCGAGCAGCGCGATGAGCCGCTTGACGACCTCCATGGCCTGCTGCTGGGCCGCGAGCTCGTCGGCACCCGGCACCGGGTCGTGCACGAAGAGCACGTCGGCGTCGGACCCGTAGCCCTGCTCGCCCCCGCCGAGGCGGCCCATGCCGACGACGAGCAGCCGGGTCAGCGCCGGGGCGCCGCTCGCGTGCTCGACCTCCAGGACGCACTGCTCGAGGGCCACCTCGAGGAGTGCGGAGGTGAGGTCGGTCATGGCACGGCCGACGTCGTCCAACCCGAGCTGGCCCGAGAGGTCGGCCACGGCGACCCGGAACAGCTCCGAGCGCCGGATGGTGCGCGCCGCCAGCACCGCCGACTCGGCGTCGTCCTTGCGCCCGGCCGCCGAGCGCATCCGCCGCAGCAGGTCCTCGCGGGCGCGCGGCTCCAGGCCCCGGGTGTCGCCGAGGAACTGGACGCACTCGGGTGCCTGCTCGAGCAGCCCGGCCGCGAACCGGCTGCGCGCCAGGGTGTGTGCGAGGCGCTCGGCGGCCGTCCCCTCGTCGCGGAGCAGCCGGAGGTACCAGTGTGTGGACCCCAGCTCGTCGCTGATCCTCCGGAAGGCGAGCAGCCCGGCGTCCGGGTCGGCCTCGTCCGCGAACCACCCGAGCATCACCGGCAGGAGCTGGCGCTGGATGGCGGCGCGGCGGCTCACCCCGTCGGTCAGGGCCTCGAGGTGGCGCAGCGCGCCGGCGGGGTCGGTGAAGCCGAGCGCGGCGAGTCGCGCGCGGGCCGCCTCGGGGGTGAGCCGGACGTCCTGGTCCGAGAGGCGGGCCACGGCCGAGAGCAGCGGCCGGTAGAAGATGCGCTCGTGCAGCCGTCGCACCTCACGGCGGTGCGTGCGCCACTGGGTGAGCACCGCCTCCTCGGGTGAGCTGCGGTGGCCGAGCGAGCGGCCGAGCCGGCGCAGGTCGACCTCGGCCGTCGGCATCAGGTGGGTGCGTCGCAGCCGCCGGAGCTGCACCCGGTGCTCGAGGGCGCGCAGGTAGCGGTAGGCGGTCGAGAGCGTCGCGGCGTCGTCGCGCCCGACGTAGCCCCCGGCCGACAGCGCGTCGAGGGCGTCCAGGGTGCTGGCCCCCCGCAGCGACTCGTCGGCCCGGCCGTGCACGAGCTGGAGCAGCTGCACCGAGAACTCGACGTCGCGCAGCCCGCCGGCGCCGAGCTTGATCTGCCGCTCGGCCTCGGCCGGCGGGATGTGCTGCTCGACCCGGCGCCGCATGGCCTGGACGTCGTCGACGAAGTTCTCTCGGCTCGAGGCCTGCCACACCATCGGCTGCACCGCCTCGCAGTACGCCAGCCCGACCTCGGCGTCCCCCGCCGCGGGCCGTGCCTTGAGGAGGGCCTGGAACTCCCACGTCTTGGCCCACCGCTCGTAGTACGACCGGTGGCTGGCGACCGTGCGCACCAGGGGACCCGCCTTGCCCTCGGGGCGCAGCGCCGGGTCGACCTGCCACAACGACCCGGTGGCGGTCGAGGCCGAGCACAGCCGCATGAGCCGGGTCGCGAGGTCCGTGGCCACGGCGACCGCCTCGTCCTCCGGGACGCCCTCGGCGGGCTCGGCGACGAAGATGACGTCGACGTCGGAGATGTAGTTGAGCTCGCGGGCCCCGGTCTTGCCCATCGCGATGACGGCCAGCCGGGTGCGGCCGGCGGCCTCCCCCACCTCCGCCCGGGCGATGACGAGGGCGGCCTCCAGGGCGGCGTCGGCGAGGTCGGCGAGGGCCTCGGCCGTGCCGGGCAGGGTCTCGAGCGGGTCACCCTCGAGGTCGAGCGCGACGATCCCGAGCAGCTGTTCGCGGTAGGCGACGCGCAGCGCGTCGGCCGGCTCCACGCCCTCGGCGTCGGTGACCGCCGCCACGAGCGCCTCGCGGCGCCGGTCGGGGGACATCGGCTCGGCGTCCATGACCGCCCGCCAGTGCTCGGGGTGGGCGACCAGGTGGTCACCGAGGGCCGACGACGCCCCGAGGACCCGCATCAGCCGGGCCCGCCGCGGGCCGGGGGTGGTGAGCACGGCGGTCACCTCGGACCGCAGGCCGGGGTCGCGGTTGACCACCTCCATGAACCGGAGCAGCGCGAGCAGGGCGCCGTCCGGGTCGGCCGCCTCCGCCAGCCCCTCCGACAGCCCGCCCTCGTCGATCCGGTCCGGCGCGCCGGCGATCTCGGCAAGGGCGGGGTCGTCGAGCAGGGTGGTCGCGCGCTTCGGGTCGTCGAACCCGAGCCGGGCGATCGAGGCCGGGACCGAGGAGGGCGCGCGTGAGCTCACCACCGGGAGCTCACAGGCTCGGGAGGTAGCGCCCGAGCTCGAAGGCCGTGACCTGGTTGCGGTAGTCGTTCCACTCCGCACGCTTGTTGCGCAGGAAGAAGTCGAAGACGTGCTCGCCGAGGATCTCGGCGACGAGCTCGCTCTCCTCCATCGCGGCGATGGCCGCCGAGAGGCTCTCCGGCAGCGGCTTGATGCCCATGGCCCGGCGCTCGCCGTCGGTGAGGCTCCAGACGTCGTCCTCGGCCTCCGGCGGCAGGTCGTACCCCTCCTCGATGCCCTTGAGGCCGGCACCGAGCAGCACCGCGAAGGTGAGGTACGGGTTGCAGGCGGTGTCGATGCTGCGCACCTCGACGCGCGTGCTGTTGCCCTTGTTCGGCTTGTACATCGGCACGCGCACCATCGCGGACCGGTTGTTGTGGCCCCACGTGAGGTGCGCCGGGGCCTCGCCACCGCCCCAGATCCGCTTGTAGGAGTTGACCCACTGGTTGGTGACGGCGGCCAGCTCGCCGCCGTGGCGGATCAGCCCGGCGATGAACTGCCGCCCGATCTTCGAGAGCTGGTACGGCGCGCCGGGCTCGTGGAAGGCGTTCGTGTCGCCCTCGAACAGCGACATGTGCGTGTGCATCCCGGACCCGGGGTGCTCGGCGAACGGCTTGGGCATGAAGGAGGCGTAGATGCCCTGCGACAGGGCGACCTCCTTGACCACCGTGCGGAAGGTCATGATGTTGTCGGCCGTCGACAGGCCGTCGGCGTAGCGCAGGTCGATCTCGTTCTGGCCGGGACCGCCCTCGTGGTGGCTGAACTCCACCGAGATGCCCATCGTCTCCAGCATCGTGATGGCCGCCCGGCGGAAGTCCGCGCTGCTGCCGTGGGGGGTGTGGTCGAAGTACCCGGAGGTGTCGATGGGGCGCGGCTGCTCCCCCGGCCTCCAACCCTGCTCGAGGAGGTAGAACTCGATCTCGGGGTGCGTGTAGAAGGTGAACCCCATGTCGGCGGCCTTGGCGAGGGTGCGCTGCAGGACGTGCCGTGGGTCGGCCATGCTCGGGGTGCCGTCGGGAAGGGTGATGTCGCAGAACATCCGCGCGGTGCCGTTGCGCTCCCCGCGCCAGGGCAGCACCTGGAAGGTCGAGGGGTCGGGCTGGGCCAGCATGTCGGCCTCGTAGACCCGGACGAAGCCCTCGATGGACGACCCGTCGAACCCGATGCCCTCGGCGAAGGCCCCCTCGAGCTCGGCGGGAGCGATGGCGACGGACTTCAGGGTGCCGAGCACGTCGGTGAACCAGAGCCGGACGAACCGGATGTCGCGCTCTTCGATGGTGCGGAGGACGAACTCCTGCTGACGGTCCATGCCCCGATCCTGCCGCATCCACATGACGGCCGTGTGTCGACCGCCGTCGTCGCCCCGGCCCTACCATCGACGGCATGAGCCGGCCCACCCAGTCCCCCCCGCCCTCCGAGAGCACGGCGCCGTACGGCACGGGCGTGCAGGCGGCGCCCCAGCGGCGCATCCGGGTGCCGGGTCTGCAGGCGATGAAGGAGCGCGCCGAGAAGTGGGCGATGCTCACCGCCTACGACATGTACACCGCCGAGATCTTCGACGAGGCCGGCATCCCGGTCCTGCTCGTCGGCGACTCCGCCGGCAACAACGTGTACGGGTTCGAGACGACGGTGCCGGTGACCGTCGACCACCTCGTGCCCCTCACCCGCGCCGTGGCCACCGCCACCCACAGGGCCATGGTGGTGGGCGACCTTCCCTTCGGCTCCTACCAGGCCAGCCCCCAGCAGGCCCTGGCCACGGCCACACGCTTCATGAAGGAGGGCCTCGCCCACGCCGTCAAGCTCGAGGGCGGAGCCCCGATGGTGCCCGAGGTCGAGCTGCTCGTGCGGGCCGGCATCCCCGTCATGGGCCACATCGGATTCACCCCGCAGAGCGAGCACGTGCTCGGGGGCTACAAGGTGCAGGGTCGGGGCGCCGGCGCGGAGAAGCTGATGGCGGACGCGCTGGCCCTCGAGGCCGCCGGCTGCTTCGCGGTCGTCATCGAGATGGTGCCTGCCAGTGTCGCCGCCGACGTCACGGCGGCACTGCACATCCCGACCATCGGGATCGGGGCCGGCCCACACTGCGACGCGCAGGTGCTCGTGTGGCAGGACATGGCCGGGCTGCGCGGCGGCCGGATGCCCCGGTTCGTCAAGCGCTACGCCGACTTGCGCGGTGAGCTCGGCCGGGCCGCGGCCCAGTACGCCGCCGAGGTGGCCGACGGCTCCTTCCCGGCCGACGAGCACTCCTTCGAGGCCTGATGGCCGGGAACCGCGAGGAGGGAACGCCGCGTCCCAGCGGCATGTGGCCGTCCTCCCGCCCGGCGCCCCCGGGCCCCCCGACCCGCTGGTCGGCCCTGCGGGCCGGTGCCGACGACGCCTTCGAGTACCGCCGGCACTTCCTCGGCCTGGCCGCGCGGGGGCGTGACCTCCACGGCGAGGCCCGCTTCGTCACCGAGCTCGTGCCGCCCCCCTCGCGGGTGCTCGACGCCGGCTGCGGCTTCGGCCGGGTCGCCAGCGAGCTGACCCGCCTCGGGCACTTCGCGCTCGGGGTCGACGCCGACCCCGACCTCATCGCCCTGGCCCGCGAGGACGACGACACCGAGTTCGTGGTCGGCGACCTGTCGACCCTGCACCTGAGCCACGAGCAGGAGTTCCACTGCGTCGTCATGGCCGGCAACGTCGTGCCGTACCTGGCCGACGGCACCCTGCCCCAGGTGCTCGAGCGGCTCGCCGCGCACCTCGCCCCCGGTGGCTACCTCGTGGCCGGCTTCGCGCTCGGCGACGCCGTCCCGGAGGGCGCCGCGCCGGTGGACCTGCGGGCCTACGACCGGCTGGCGACGTCGGCCGGCCTGTCGTACATCGCCCGCTACGCCGGGTGGGACCGCGCCCGCTTCGTGCCCGGCGGCGACTACGCCGTCTCGGTGCACCGCCTCGTCAACGGCTGAGCGGGCCCGGCGCGGGGACCCACCTGCTCGCTACCCCTCCGAGGACGCCGTCCCACGCTGGTCCCACTCGCGGTCCTCCTCGTCCCAGCGCTCGGTGTTCTCCCGTGCGCGATCGAGTGCGGCCGCCGCCGCGTCCTCGCTGTCGTACGGGCCGAGGACGGTGGCGTCCTGGCTGCGGGTCTCGTCGGTCTCCACCTCACCGGTGTCGACGTTGAACCAGTAGGGCATCGGGGCTCTCCTTCGGCGAGGTCGGGTCGTTAGAGTCAACGCTATGCCCACGACGTACGCCACCGTGGCCCCCGGCACCCTCTCCCCGCGCCGCGAGGTGCCCGCGCACATCGCCAGGCCCGAGTACGTCGACCGTCCCGCGCCCTCGCCCTACACCGGACCGGAGGTCAAGGACGCCGAGACGATCGAGCGGATGCGCATCGCCGGCCGGATCGCGGCGGACGCCATGGCCGCCGCCGCGGCGGTCATCGCCCCCGGGGTCACGACCGACGAGATCGACCGGGTCGGCCACGAGTACCTCATGGACCACGACGCCTACCCCTCCACCCTCGGCTACCGGGGCTTCCCGAAGTCACTGTGCACGTCGGTCAACGAGGTCGTCTGCCACGGCATCCCGGACAGCCGCCCGCTCGAGGACGGGGACATCGTCAACATCGACCTCACCGCGTACATCGGCGGTGTCCACGGCGACACCGACGCCACGTACCTCGTCGGCGACGTCGACGAGGAGTCGCGCCTGCTCGTGGAGCGCACCCACGAGGCGATGATGCGCGGCATCCGCGCCGCCCGACCGGGGCGGGAGATCAACGTCATCGGCCGGGTCATCCAGTCCTTCGCCAAGCGGTTCGGGTACGGCGTCGTGCGCGACTTCACCGGGCACGGCATCGGCACCGCCTTCCACAGCGGGCTCATCGTGCCGCACTACGACGCCGCGCCGTCCTACGACACCGTCATCCAGGCCGGGATGACCTTCACCATCGAGCCCATGCTCAACCTCGGCACGCACGAGTGGGACATGTGGGACGACGGCTGGACGGTCGTCACGAAGGACCGGCGGCGGTCCGCGCAGTTCGAGCACACCATCCTCGTCACCGACGACGGCCCCGAGATCCTCACCCTGGGAGGCGCAGCATGAGCACCGGACACCCACTCGGCATCGACGTGGGCGGGAGCGGGATCAAGGGCGCCCCGGTCGACCTCGAGGCCGGGGACTTCTCGGTCGACCGGCTGAAGATCCCCACCCCGGAGGAGTCCACGCCCGAGGCGGTGTGCGACGTCATCGCGCAGATCGTCGAGCACTTCGACGACGTCGCCGACGACTCCCCCATCGGGGTCACGATCCCGGGGGTCGTGCAGCACGGTGTGGTCAAGACGGCGGCCAACATCGACAAACGGTGGATCGGCTGCGAGATCGAGAAGCTGCTCGAGGACCGGCTCCAGCACGACGTCGTCGTCGTCAACGACGCCGACGCCGCCGGGGTCGGCGAGCTGGAGTTCGGCGCGGCCAAGCACGAGGACGGCCTCGTCGTGCTCACCACCCTCGGCACCGGCATCGGCACCGCGGTCTTCAACGAGGGCCTGCTCGTGCCCAACTCCGAGCTGGGCCACCTCGAGCTGGGCGGCATCGACGCCGAGACCGTGACTGCCAGCTCGGCCAAGGACCGCGAGGGGCTCAGCTACGAGGTCTGGGCCACCGAGCGGCTCCAGCCGTACTACACGATGCTCGAGAACCTCCTGTGGCCCGACCTCATCGTCGTCGGGGGCGGGGTGTCGCGGAAGTCGCACAAGTTCCTGCCGCTGCTCGACATCCGCACCCCCATCGTCCCGGCCGAACTGCGCAACAAGGCCGGCATCATCGGTGCCGCCGTGCTGGCCAACCGCTCGCAGGTGCGGCGCCAGCAGCTGCGGGGCCGGACCCTCGAGGAACGGGCCCAGGGCTAGCGAGCGCCGGTGAACTCGGTGGCGCCGGCCCCGGCGAGGTCGTGGATGCGAGTGACGTCCGGTCCGAGGTTCTCGGCCTGCCCGAGGTAGACGGCCCGTCCTCCCGGCTTCAGCAGGCCGTCGTGCACCGGCACGGCGTGCGGGGCGGACATCCTGCGGAGGAACGCGACCATGTCGCGGCTGCGCTGCCACGGTGCCTGCAGGGGGAAGGCGAGGACGTCGACCTCGCCCGGCTCGGCGTCGAGGGCGTCGCCGGGGTGGAAGAACGACGGTTCGCCGTCGGCGTCGAGCCGGACTCCGACGTTGGGGATCCGTGGGAGGTCGTCGTGGATCAGCGCGTGCGTCTGCCCCACGGGGGTGACGGTGACCGCGCCCACCGTGGTCGGACCGTCGTGGGCCGACGCCGCCACCCCCAGCCGCCAGAGCACCTCGACGCTCCCCGGGTCACAGAGCACACGGGCGCCGGGGTTGTCCTCGACCAGGGCCGGGAACCGGTCGGGGTCCAGGTGGTCCGGGTGCTGGTGGGTGACGAGCACGGCGTCGAGGTCGCTGACCCCGCTGAGGTCGCCGGCGAGGGTGCCGGGGTCGACGAGCAGCCGGGCGTCGGCCATCTCGAGCAGCAGGCAGGCGTGACCGAGGTGGGTGATGCGCATGCCTCCACCGTAGGACGCGGCGGCGCGCGGCGGTGGCGCGCGCGTCAGTCGAGCGCGGGCTCGGCGCTGCCGCGTGCCGGGTCCTCGGCGGTGGCCCGGGTCGCGGCCCGGTCGACGATGCCCGCGGCCTCCACGAGGTCGCGCGGGAGCAGCGTGGTGCCCTCAGCCCGCCGGGGCAGCGCGTAGGCGCCCTCCCCGGCGACGTACAGCGGCACGTTCTGGGCGAGCCGGGTCAGCGAGGGCACCCGCGCCTCGAAGGCGGAGCGGCGCACGCCGGCGAGGACACAGGCGTCGGCCCGGAGGAACCGGACGGCGTCGCCGATCGCGGTCATGGGGGTGTTGGCGCCGAGGCTGACGACCCGCCACCAGCGAGCGTGCATCATCGCGCCGAACAGCTCGAGGGGCAGGTCGTGCAGCTCGTGCGGCGGGCAGGCCAGGACGACGGTGCGCGCCTGTCCGCCGCTCACCGGCAGCCGCAGCTCGCCGAGGACACCGCGGAACGAGCTCGAGACGAAGTGCTCGTGCACGACACCGAGGCGGCCGGCCTCCCAGGCCTCCCCCACCTCGCGCAGCACCGGCATCATCACCTCGCTCACGGTGGCGTCGACACCGCGGACGAGCAGGGCGTCGAGCAGCAGGTCGCGGACGCTCGACCCGTCGAGCTCGCGCGTCGCGGTCAGCACCCGGTCCCGGGTGGCGCCCAGGTCGAGGTCGGAGTCCGTGGTCATGGGGGTCCTTTCGTGGCGAGTCCACCGACGGGACCTGCTGCCGGTGGGGCCGCTCAGGGACTTCCACGTCTTGAAAGCGCTGGTCAGCGGCATGCATGAGATGGCGGACGAGCCGGGCTGTAGGCCGGGTTCTGTCCCGCGGAGCCGTTGCCGGCGCCGCGGTGACGGTCATCCATCTCGGGTGGCCGTTGCCGGCCACCTCCAGCACCCTACCCGCGTGCTCGGGCGGGCCGCCCTCGAACGCACGCTGTTCGGGCTTGCTCCGGATGGGGTTTACCGAGCCGGCCGGGTCGCCCCGGCCGCTGGTGGTCTCTTACACCACCGTTTCACCCTTGCTCCCTCCGCTCGCGCGGTGGGGGCGGTCTGTTCTCTGTGGCACTGTCCCGCGGGTCGCCCCGGGTGGCTGTTGGCCACCATCCTGCCCTTCGGAGCCCGGACCTTCCTCGGCGGTGGCGAACCACCGACGCGACCGTCCGCCCGACTCGTCCGCGACCAGTGTAGGGGTGTGACCGAACCACTCGTCCGGGCCATGGCCGAGTCGGCGGCGGGTCCGTAGCGTGGAGTGCTTCGAAGTCGCCGTGGGAAAGGGGAAGGACATGCACGGTCGACGAGGGTTGGTACTGCTCGCATCCGCAGCGGCGGTGACCGCGCTCGGGGTCGCGCCCGCTGTCGCAGGGGACAGGCCGTTCAACACTGCGCGCATGGTCGTGCGGCCGAACGTCGACGCCGTGGTCGGCGACGTGGCACCCGGGATGACCGGTGGCAAGGTCTCCAAGGTCCAGATCGAGCGGTTCAGGTGCGAGAGCTCCGGTGATCCCACCGACGCCGTCGACATGAGCTGCAACGACAAGCAGTACGGCCAGGACTGGGCACCCGACAACGAGGTGGCCGTGGCTGTCGACCCGAGCAATGCCGACCACATCGTCGCGGGGTCGAACGACTACTTCTACCGCTTCAACAACTCCACGGGAGCCCGACAGGCGATCGTGCCCACCGGCTTCTTCACCTCGTTCGACGGGGGCCGGACTTGGGTCGACGGGCAGATCCCGATGCGATCCGGAAACGGCGCCGGTGACCCCTCACCCGCGTTCGACCGTGCCCACGAGGTCGTCCTCATGGCGCAGCTCGAGAACACCGCCGGACTCGGGGGCTTCTATGTCTCCCAGGGTGACGTTAGCGTCAGCCGCTCCACCGACGGAGGCCTGACCTGGTCAGAGCCGGTCCGGGTGTTCAAGGGCCAGGGCGCGGCCATCGGCCCGGCCAACAACGCCAAGTTCTACGACAAGGAATGGCTGACGGTCGACAACAACCCCGGCTCGCCTCAATACGGCCGTGCCTACCTCACGACGACGTTGTTCAAGAACGGCTTGCAGGGCAGCTACCTCGACAGCCCGATCTTCCTCAGCTACTCGGACGACGGCGGCCGGACGTGGTCCGACCCACAGGAGATCTCGGGCAGCCACCCGTCCTGCACCTACCAGGAGAGCGGCCCGGCGAACGAGTGCGACGAGGACCAGTTCTCGATCCCGGAGGTCGCCTCGGACGGCACGCTCTACGTGCACTTCCAGAACTTCCAGAACGAGGCGGCCTGGGACGGCTTCAGCCAGGAGTTCGACAGCCAGATCATGGTCACCAGGTCCATCGACGGCGGCGAGACCTTCTCCAGCCCGGTCCCCGCCGCCCAGCTCGAGGACGGCTCACGCGACATGCCGTTCTCGGTCATCGGCCGCCAGACGGTGTGGGGCCACCAGATCCGGTGGACGTCGGCCGGCAACATCGCGGTCGACCCGACCGACCCGGACCACGTGACCGTCGTCTGGTCCGACCGTGGCACGCCCAACCCGAACGCCACCGAGCAGTGCGCCTTCGCGCCGAGCAGCCCACCGGCATACGACCCGTGTGAGGCGGGGCCGAACTCGGACACCAACGTCTACTACTCCGAGTCCATGGACGGTGGGGCCACCTGGAGCAGGCGCACCCTGCTCAGCGACGGGGCCGGCGCCCACCAGTGGTTCCCGTGGGCCGACTACACCTCGGACGGCACCCTGGTCGCCGCGTGGGACCAGGACGACCAGGCCGCCGGCGGCGACAACCCGGTCAACGACACCTTCCACCACGTCTACTGGGACGGCTCCTCGACCGAGGAACTGGGCACGCCCGAGCACGTCGACGTGTCGGTGACGCACTGGGCCGGCCAGTACGCACCAGAGCCGGCCTGGCCGGCCGTGTGCGGACCGGTCAACTCCGACACGCCTGGCAAGGCGTGCAACGTGTTCCACGGCGACTACACCGGCCTGCAGGTCGGGCCGGACGACAGCGTCCACATCACGTGGACCGGTCTGAACCGGTGGGTCACCTCACCGCAGGTCGACCCCTACACGGGTGACCAGGTGCAGGGCTACGCCCAGGACGCCATGTACGCCCGCCGCTGAGCCGTGACCGGGCCGGTCGGGCGACGCCGCCCGGTCGGCCCGGACCCGCGCGGACCGGGTCAGGGGTGGGTGAACGCCACCTCGCCGGCCCGCACGTCGGCCCGCTCGAGAACGACCTCGGTGGTCGCACCGAGCTCGGCGCGAGCACCGGTGACCCGGGCCAGCACGGGGAGGTCGACGAGCTGGACCTCCATCCCCTTCTCCGAGTGGTCGACGACCACCGCCGTGAACCGCTCCCCCTCACGACCGGTGAGGACGGCCGCCTCGGTGGCGTCGGCGCAGGCCCGCTCGGCGGTCCGTGCCGTGCGGTCGCTCTCGCGCATGAGCCCGGGGAGGTCGGGGAGGGCCGCGCGCAGGGCATCCGGCACCTCGTCGCCACGGCAGGCGGCCTCGCAGACCGCGAGCCCGAACCGGTCGACCAGCCGGCGCAGCGGAGCCGTGACGTGGGCGTAGGGGGCGGCGACGGCAGCGTGATCACGCTGCTCGGGCGGGGCGCCGTCGAACGCCGTGTAGCCGGCCCCCCGGAACAGCGCGGTGGCCTCGTGGATCAGGGCGAGGTGGCGGGGGTCGGTGCGGTCGAGCCCCCGGACCAGGTCGCCGTACGGCGTCCCGCGCGGCCAGTCGACCCCGAGCCCGCGCGCGGCGCGGCGGAAGCGCGACACGGCGTCGTCGTCCGGCGCCGGCATCGTCCGGAGCACCCCGACCCCGGCAGCGAGCATCATCGACGCCGCCGCCATGCCGGTGAGCAGTGAGACCTGCGCGTTCCACTCCTCGGCCGCCACGGGCGGGCGGAACTCGAGCGCGAAGGAGCCGTCGGCGTTCTCGGTCACCTGCTGCTCCGGCATCGGCAGGTTGGCGCCGCCTCGGGCCCGCTCGCGGGCGATCCGCCGCTCCCCCACCTCCCGGAGGAGGACCAGGCGCTCCTCGGCCTCACCGGCGTCCACGCGTGCCTGCACCCCGGCGTAGTCGAGCCGCTCGCGGCTGCGCACCAGCGCCCGGTGCACCTCGGCCGAGGTCAGGGCGCCGTCGCCGTCGAGTCGCAGGTCCCAGACGAAGGCGGGTCGCACCTCGCCCGGCAGCAGGCTGGCCGCACCCTCGGACAGCACCGGAGGGTGGAGCGGAACGCGCTCGTCGGGGCAGTACACGGTCTGCCCGCGGGCGCGGGTGACGGCGTCGAGGTCACCCCCGAGGCGCACGAAGCCGGGGACGTCGGCGATGGCGTAGCGCACCCGGTGGCCGTCGCCGTCGCGCTCGAGGTGCATGGCCTGGTCGAGGTCCATGGACCCCGGAGGGTCGAGGGTGACGTACGGGACGTCGGTCTCGTCGCGGGGCGGCACCGGCGGGTCGGCGGCCACCCGCTGCGCCTCGGCGAGGGCCTGCGCCGGGTAGGCGCCGTCGATCCCCAGCTCGGCGCGCACGGCGTCGAAGCGGGCCCGTAGCGCGCGACCCACACCACCGGAGACCTCGGCGTCCGTGGGCCGCAGGACGACCCTGGGATGCGGCATCCCGTCAACCTAGCCGGATGGTCGGTCCGGTGGCCGGCACGTGTCGGCGCGGATGATCCCCTTCGTACGCTGTGCCGGTGCTCATCCTGCTCCCGCCGTCCGAGACCAAGGCCAACCGCCGCCGGGGACGGCCCGCCGACCCCGCCACGTGGTCCTTCCCGGAGCTCGGGCCGGCGCGCGAGCGGGTGGCCGAGGCGCTCGTGGCGGTGAGCGGCTCCCCGTCCGCCCCGGAGGTGCTCGGAGTGTCCGAGGGCCTCCTGGACGAGGTGGCGCGCAACCTCGCGCTCGACACGCTGCCGGCCACACCGGCCGCCGAGGTCTACACCGGGGTGCTCTACGACGCGCTCGACCTCGGGTCGATGGACGTCGCGGCCCGTCGCCGGGCGAACCGCTGGCTGGTCGTCGTCTCGGCCCTCCACGGCGCGGTGCGGCCGCGCGACCGGATCACCGCGTACCGGCTCTCGATGGGGGTCGACCTCCCCGGCGTCGGGCCGCTCGCGGCCGCCTGGCGGGCCGTGCTGGACGCACCGCTCACGGCGGCCGCCGGGTCGGGCGTCCTGGTCGACTGCCGGTCGTCGACGTACGGCGCGGCCTGGCGACCCGGTGCCGCGGTGGCCCCCCGGTGGGTGCAGGTGCGGGTCCCCGGCGCCAGCCACATGGCCAAGTACACCCGCGGCCTGGTGGCGCGCCACCTGTGCGAGGCGGGGGTCTCGGCCCGGTCGGTACCCGTGGCGGCCGACGTGGTCGCCGAGGCCTTCGACGTCGAGCTGCACGGACCGGCACGCGCGACCGCGCCCTGGGTGCTCGACGTGCGTGCCACGACCTGACCGGAGTCGACCCAACCTTCGACGCCGGGAGTCGCCGGGCCGCTCTGGGTGTTCCCACCAGCGAGGACGCCGCCGGCCTCCTCCATCGTGCGCCAGGGAGGGGAACGAGGATGACGGTCACCGAGGGGCTCTCCCGGGGGGTGCAGCGCCGGCTCGGGCTCGCTCTGCGGTCCCGGGTGGCCGGTGACGACGCCGCCGAGCGCGCCAAGGTCATCTGGGGCCGCCGCGGCGAGCGGTGGTTCACCCCCGACGACCCGGTGTGGCGGGTGCATGCCGACGCGTCCATGTTCCCCGGGGGCGTGGCGGCCCTCCTGCTGCAGTCGCTGCACCCGTCGGCGATGGCCGGGGTGGCCGGGCACAGCGGCTACCGCGGCGACCCGTGGGGCCGGTTGCAGCGCACCTCCCAGTTCCTCGCGACCACCACCTTCGGCACAGTCGCGGACGCCGAGGCGGCCATCGACCGGGTCCGGGCCGTGCACGAGCGGGTCCGCGGTCGTGACGACCGGGGCGAGCCCTACCGGGCGTCGGACCCCGACCTGCTGCGCTGGGTGCACGTGGCCGAGGCCACGTGCTTCCTCGGGGCGTTCCAGCGGTACGCGGCCAGGCCCCTGACCGCCGCCGAGGCCGACCGCTATGTCGAGCAGTCCGCCGTGGTGGCGCGCAGGCTGGGTGCCCACGACGTGCCGGTGTCGGTGGCCGGGCTCGAGTCCGCGCTGGAGGCCTACCGGCCCGTGCTGCGCGCCTCCGACGCGGCGCGCGACGCCGCCCGCTTCCTCCTCCTCGACCCGCCGCTGCCGTGGACGGCGCGGCCCGGGTACGGCCTGCTCGTGGCGGGCGGGGTGGCCGCGCTGCCCGCGTGGGCCCGGCGCGAGCTCAGGCTGCCGTTGGCGGGTCCGGGGCGGGTCGTGGCCGGCGGGCTGGGCCGCGTGGGCACCGGAGTCGTCCGGTGGGCGATGGCCGGGGTCGCCGAGGAGCGCCGGGTGGCGGCCGACGAGGCTCGCGCCGGCTGAGGCGGTCCGGTCAGGCCTCGGTGACGAGGTCCTCGATGCGGGCGAGCGTCGCGTCCATGTTCCGGCGCGTCGTCGCCGCCATGCCGCGCACGAACGGCTTGCTGGGCGTCGCCTCGGCGCTGATGTCCCACGTCTCGGTGACGAGGGTGCCACCGTCGACGGGCTCGAGCTCGTAACGCCAGACCCGGCCGCCGACGGCGCGACCGATCGCCCCCCCACCGCGCGTCTGCCAGGCGATGCGCCGGTTCTCCTCGAACTCCACCACCGTGTTCGACATCGAGTACGGGAGCCCGATCTTCATGTCCATGCCGAACCGGTCGCCGAGCGCCAGCCGCCGGCCACCGCTCCGGGCCTGCTGCACGCTCCCGCCGCCGTCGATGACGCAGTGGCGGTCGGGGTCCACGAGCAGCTCGAAGATCGGCTCGGGGGGCGACGGGATGAGGCGCTGGACGGAGACGGTGTCGGACATGGCCCGGACGCTAACAGTCGCGCCCGGGTCGGACTCGGGTCGGGCCCGCTCGGTGTCAGACCCGTTCGGCCGCCGCCACGGCCCGGTCCAGGTCCGCCTCGAGGTCCCGGACGTCCTCGAGGCCCACCGACACCCGGACGGTGCCGTCGGTGATGCCCACGGCGGCCCGCGCCTCCGGGCCGAGCCGGCGGTGCGTCGTGGTGGAGGGGTGGGTGACGAGCGACTTGGCATCGCCGAGGTTGTTGGAGATGTCGACCAGCTGCAGGGCGTTGACCAGCGCGAACGCCGCCTCCTTCGCCCCTGCGACCTCGAAGGTCACCACGGTGCCCCCGCCCCCGTCCATCTGGCGCAGCGCGAGGTCGTGCTGGGGATGACTCTCGAGGTAGGGGTGCGCGACCCGGACGACACCGCGACCGCTGCCGGCCCATCCCTCGAGGGTCCGGGCGAGGTGGAGGGCGGAGTCGGCCATCCGCCGGACCCGCAGGTCGAGGGTCTCGAGGCCCTTGGTCATCACCCAGGCGTTGAACGGGGACATCGCGGGGCCGGTGTGGCGCATGAGGTTCTTCACGGGACCGTCGATGAACGCGCTCGGGCCGAGGACCGCCCCACCGAGGGCCCGCCCCTGCCCGTCGACGTGCTTGGTCGTCGAGTACACGACGACGTCGGCACCGTGGGCCAGCGGGTGCGAGAAGACCGGGGTGCCGAAGACGTTGTCGACGACCACCGTGGCGCCGGCCGCGTGGGCGAGGTCGGAGACGGCGGCGATGTCGACGAGCTCCTGCATCGGGTTGCTCGGGGTCTCGAAGAAGACCGCCGCAGTGGGCTCCGCGAGGGCGGCCCGCCACTTGGCGAGGTCGGCGCCGTCGACGAAGACCGTCTCGACGCCCCAGCGCGGCAGGATCTCGTCGAGGATGACGAAGCACGAGCCGAAGAGCGCCCGGGAGGCGACGACCCGGTCGCCCGCGGCGCACAGGGCGGCCATGGTGGTGAAGACGGCGGCCATCCCCGACGCGGTGGCGAAGCATGCCTGCGCCCCCTCGAGCAGCCGCATCCGCTCCTCGAAGACGGCCACCGTCGGGTTGCCGTAGCGGCTGTAGATGTAGTGGTCGAGCTCGTCCTTGAACGCGGCCTCGGCCTGCTCGGCCGACTCGTAGACGAAGCCCGAGGTGAGGTAGAGCGCCTCGGCGGTCTCGTCGAAGCCGCTACGCGCGATCCCACCGCGCACGGCGAGGGTCTGGGCGTGGAGGTCGTCGGGGAGGCTCATGGGCCCGATCATCCCGCGTCGACGGGGCCACCGGGGAGGGCGTTCAGCGCGCGACCACCCGCGGCGGCGCGACTCGCCGTCACCCCTGGCGCCAGGGGAGCCCGTCGTTCTTCCACCCGCCGAGGGTGCGGTGCCCCTGCGGGTCGTGGGGGCCCTCGAACCCGTCGAGCACGTTGTACGCCGGACCGAGCCCGGCGGCGGTGAGCGCCTCGGCCGCCGCGATGGAGCGCACCCCGCTTCGGCAGAGGACGTAGACGTCGCGGCCGGGGGCGGCACCCGCCGCGCGGGCCTGCTCGACGAAGTGGGAGTTGACCAGGCCCTCGGGGTAGGTCTGCCACTCGACGAACACGGCCGCGCGCCCGGCCGGCTCGAGGTCGGGCACGCCGACGTACACCCACTCCGGGCGGGTGCGGCAGTCCAGGAGGAGGGCGTCGCCCGCTCCGGTCACGGCCGAATAGGCGACGCTGGGCGTGACGTCCCCGGCATAGGTCATGCAGCGAGCGTAGGCCGGGACCCGCGGCCTGACGCAAGGGCTCTCACGAGTCGGAGTGACGATACGGGGCAGGGTAAGCGGCGGCCGTCCGCGTGGGCGTCGACGATGACAGGCATCGCGCACCCCAGCACCGCGCAGCTCCAACGCCTCCCCGTCGGCGTGGTGTCTCTTCCCGCCCGCCCGCACCCGACCCTGCTCCCTGCACGCCGGCAGTCTGGGTCCCACCTCCTCCCCCGTCCACAGGAACCGGATGCCGGGTTGTGATTCATACAGATGTTCGGTTATCATCGAAGCATGGACCGGAGCCAGCTCAGCACACGCATCGCGCGGCTGCGCGCGGAGTGCGCCGAGGTCGGCCGCGAGCTCGCGGAGTCGGGCGGATGGCTGGACCCGGTGGAGGCATTCGAGCTCGCCGGCGAGCTGCAGGGGCTCGTCAACGCGGCGGAGGGCGCCCAGGGCGCGGCCGCCGCCCAGGCCGCGCGTGTCGAGACGACGATGTACGAGTCGCGACCCTGGCAGCGAGTGCACCCCGTCGGGTTCGTCGACGCCATGGCGCCGGCCGAGATGTCCGCGGCCACCGCGCTCACCGAGGGCGTCGCCGGTCGCAAGGTCGCGCTGGGCGCCGCGCTGGCCGAGCGCTTCCCAGCGGTCCGCGCCCTCGTGCTGTCGGGGGACCTCCCGACCACGAGCGCCCACAAGGTGGTCGACGCCTGCTCCGGGCTCGACGTCGTGGCCTGCCTGGCCGTGGACGCCCAGCTGGCTCCCCGACTGGTGGGGATGGACCCGGCCCGCATCACCGCTGCGGCCCGCGAGGTGGCCGAGCGCGTCGCGGCCGAGCAGGTCGCCGCGCACCGGGAGCGCACGCGGCGGGGACGCACCGTGCAGGTCCGTCCGAGCGAGGACGGCCTGTCGGAGTGGTGGGCGCTGCTCCCCACGGAGACGAGCGCGTCGATGTGGGCCGCCGTCGACCAGCTGGCCGCCGACGCCCGCGAGGACGACCCGTCACTCACCGTGGAGGAGTCCCGCGCCGACGCCCTCGCCGACCTGGTCCTGGAGAACGTCACGGTCGATGCCCGGGTCACGCTCGGCATCCCGGTGATCACGAACCCGGGCCACGGCGGCCAGGTTCCGGCAACCGGCTCCCGACAGGACCGTGGCCGCGAGGGCTGGGTGCGGACGCGGATCGAGCGGGACGACGACGAGACCGTCATCGACGCCGTCACGGGTGAGGAGACCCGGATGGCCGACCTCACCCCCGAGTCCCGCGAGGAGTTCTCGTGGTTCGAGGAGGCCCCCGACGGTCACCCAGCGGCCGGCGGCCCGATCCCCGCCCGGTTCCGCGAGCAGGCCATCGTCTCCCCCGGGGTGGCGATCGGTGGCTGTGACCTGCCCGGAGTCGGCTTCATCCCCGCCGCGGTGATGGCCGGGATGCTGCGGACCCTCCCGCTCGAGGTGACCCGTGCGATCCTCGACGCCGAGACCGGCACCCTCGCGTCGGTCACCACCGGCGCCTACGCCCCGACGCGGGCCATCCGCGAGTTCGTGACCACCCGCGACGGCACCTGCCGGGCGTGGGGCTGCGGCCGACCCGCCGTCCGCGTCGACCTCGACCACACCCGACCGTGGCCGGAGGGCCAGACCTCCCCCACCAACCTCGCCGGCCTGTGCCGACGCCACCACCGCATGAAGCAGCGTGGTCGATGGCGCTACCGCCTCGACCCCGACGGCACCGTCGAGTGGATCTCGACGTCCGGGCAGGTGCGCGTGACCGAGCCCCAGCACCGACGGGTCGTCCCGACGGGCTCGGCCACCCCGTTGCCGGCACCGCTCGCCGCACCCCGGCTCGGCGAGGCCCCAGCACCGTTCTGAGGTTGGAGGACGCCGTCCTGACTCGATGAGGGCGTACCGAGGTCGGGTTGCCGAACGGTGTGCCGCCGCCCACCGTCAGCCGGTGAGGAAGCCGATCCGGTCGAGGAGCCAGCGCACGGCCCGTCCCAGCGCCCGCGCCGAGGCGCGCAGCCACGCGGTCGTGCCCGTCGAGGCGCTCGGCGTGCTCGGGGTGGCAGTGGGGTCGCCCCCGCCCTCGGTGAGACCACTGTCGCGCATGTCCGACATCCTGCCCTGGATGAACGGTGCTCAGGTGCGGTTGGTGAATGCGACCGAGACCTCGCCGTCGTCCCACACCTCGACCGCGGTCAGGGAGCCGGGGGCCGCGGCGAGCCGCCAGGCCCGGTCGTGCGGGAGTCCGAGGAGGTGGCCGAGGACGACGATGATCGGCTTGCGGTGACAGACGACGACGGTGGTGCCGCCGGCGGTGACCACGCGTTCCCACGCGGGGACGATGCGAGCGACGAGCTCCTCGTGTGACTCTCCACCCGGGGGCCGGAAGGTCGGGTCGTCACGCAGCGCGCGGAAGGCGTCGCGCTCCGAGTCGACGAGGTCGTGCACCGCACGGCCGTCCCAGTCGCCGAAGGACTGTTCGTCCCAGTCCGGGTCCGCCTCGGGGTCGACACCCAGCGCCGCGGCCACCGACGCTCCGGTCTCCACGGCCCGGGTCAGGGAGGACGTCATGACGCGAGCCGGGTGGCCCTGCACGAGCGCGGCCACCGACCGGCCCGCCGCCACGGCCTGCTGACGGCCGGTGGCGTTCAGAGCCGGGTCGGGCCCTCCGCGGCCGTCGAGGCGACCCTCCGAGGTGAAGTCCGTGACCCCGTGCCGCACGAGCACCACCCGCGTCGGCGTCCCACGGCGGTACGCCCGGGCCGCCCCCGGGTCACCGGAGACGGACACCGGGCCCTCGTCGTCGTCCTCGCTCGGCCCCCCGGGGGCCTCGTCGAGGCTCGACGGGCCGCCGAACGTCCGGTCGATCGTGCGCCCGTCCATCGCTTCGTTCGACAGGGCGTCCGCCGCGGTGTTCTCGGCGCGGGGGATCCACGTGTACGCCACCGACCCGCCGGCGGCGACGATCGAGCGCGCCACCTCCTGGGCCCGAAGCGCCAGCCGCCGCATGTCCTCGTGCTTGATCTTCCAGTTGCCCGACATCTGCTCGACGACGAGCTTGGAATCCATCCGCACGTGGACGGTGGCACCGGCGTCGATGGCGTGCGCCGCCTCCAGACCGGCGATGAGGCCGCTGTACTCGGCGACGTTGTTCGACGCGATGCCGAGCGGCGCGGCACGTTCGGCGAGCAGGGCACCGGTGTCGGTGTCGCGCACCAGGGCGCCGTAGCCGGCGACACCCGGGTTCCCTCGCGACCCGCCGTCAGCCTCGACGGTGAGCCGTCGGCTCACAGCCCGGACTCGGGGGTGCGGACGAGGATGCGCCGGCACTCCTCGCAACGGATCACCTCGTCCTCGTCGGCGGACCGGATGCGCTGGAGGTCCACCGGGTTGAGCTCGAGCTGGCACCCGCCGCACCGCCGCTGCCGCAGGGGCGCGGCACCGGTGCCGCCGGACTGAGTGCGGATCTTCTCGTAGAGCGTCACGAGGTCCTCGCCGACCTCCTGCGACACCGTCGACCGCGGGCCGGCGACCTGCTGGTGCTCGGCGTCGATTGTCGCGAGGGCGTCCCCGAGGTCCGCCTCGAGCGCGGTGATCCGCTCCCCCAGCTCGCCGCGGCCGCGCTCCAGCTCGGCCACGTCGTGCTCGGCGGCCTCGGCGCGCTCCATCACCTCGAGCTCGATGTCCTCCAGCTCGTTCTGGCGCCGCGCGAGCGAGCTGAGCTCGTGCTGGATGGCCTGCAGGTCCTTGGCGGTGCCGGTGCCCGCGTCGAGGCGGGCCTGGTCGCGGGCGGCGCGGTCGCGGACCAGCTGGACGTCGGCCTCGGCCTTTCGCACCTCGCGCTGGACGTCGCCGAGCTCGGTGCGCGAGCGAACCAGCTGGTCGTCGATGAGCCGGGCCTTGCCCTGGAGGTCCTCGAGCTCGGCGATCTGAGGGAGGTGGCTGCGCGCGTGCGCGAGCTGGTCGAGCCTGGTGTCGATGGCCTGGAGGTCGAGCAACCGCTGCTGGCGGGCGGACTCGGCTCTCACGGCATACCTCCCTCGGACGCACCGACGACGAACGTCCACGGGTCGGTGCGCACTGTGCTGATGTGGGTCTCCACCCTAGTCGCGTCCTCGCCGAGCCCGTCCAGCAGCGCCCGCTCGGCCCACGGCAGCCACACCTGCTCGCTCGCCCAGTGCCCGGCGTCGACGAGGTACGGGGTGCCGCCCCGGGCCTCCTCGCGAGCCTCGAGAGCGGGGTGGTGCCGCAGGTCGGCGGTCACGTACACGTCGGCGCCACTGGCCCGGACGACGTCGAGGAGGTCGTCCCCCGAGCCCCCGAGGAGCGCCACCCGGCGCACTGGCGCCTCGGGCGGCCCGGCGACCCGCACCCCTCCTGCCGTCGCCGGCATCCGGCCCGCGAGGCGCTCGACGAACACGCGCAGGGGCTCGGCCTCGGGCAGCTCACCGACCCGCCCCAGCGGCTGCCCTTCGGCCAAGGTCAGCGGCTCGCTCTCCAGCAGCCCGCACGCCTCGGCCAGCGCGGCGCACACCCCCTCGGCGGCGACGTCGGCGTTGGTGTGGGCCACGTAGAGCGCGACGTCGCCGACGACGAGGTCGGTGACCGCGGCCCCCTTGGCCGTGGTGGTCGCCACCGCGTGCACGCCCCGCAGGAGCAGGGGATGGTGCGTGAGCAGCAGGTCGGCGCCGGCGTCGCGAGCCTCGCGCACCACCTCCAGCGTGGGGTCCACGGCGAGGTGGATGCGCCGTACGGGCTGGTCGGGGTCGCCGGTAACGAGCCCGACGCGGTCCCAGGACTGGGCCGTCGACGGCGGGTACAGCCGCTCGACCACCTCGAGCACCTCGAGCAGGGTCAGGGGTGATTCGGCGTCGCTCATGTGGGCCCGGCCGGGATCGAACCGACGACCGACGCGGTGTAAACGCGGCGCTCTACCAGCTGAGCTACAGGCCCCGGTGACCGTCACCCGACGATGCGGGAGCCCGGCCGACCGCGGTCATTGTGTCAGGAGGCCAGTGTCTGGACCTCGGCCGGCAGGCCGGAGAAGTCACGCCGCTCCCCGGGGCCGTTGACCAGGGTCCACCGGATGACGCCGTCCCGGCCGACGAGGAAGGTCCCGCGGATCGCCGCGCCCGTCGCGTCGTTGAGGACGCCGTAGGCGCGAGCCACCTCCCCGTGCGGCCAGAAGTCCGAGAGCAGCGGGAAGAAGTAGCCCTGGATGTCCGCCCACGCGCGGCTGGTGTACACCGGGTCGCAGGAGACGCACACGACCTGGAGGTCGTCGGAGACGAAGCGCTCGAGGTGGTCGCGGATCTCGTCGAGCTCGCCCGTGCAGATGCCGGAGAAGGCGAACGGGAAGAAGACGACGACCACGTTCTTCTCGGCCGTCAGCTCGGAGAGCCGCACCTCGGAACCGTGCTGGTCCCGCAGCGCGAAGTCCGGCGCGGTGTCGCCGACGCCGAGAGGGTGCGAGGGGGTCGTCGTCATGCCCACATCCTGCCAGCGCTCACGGGCCCGGAGGCCTCCGAGACCTGCGAGGTTCGACACCCCTGGGTTGACCTCAGCGGGGCCGCGGGGCCTTTGGCGAGACCAGCTTGTGGGCGCGCCACTCGGGCGAGGCGTTGAAGGTGCCGGCCAGGTGCAGACCGGCGGTCACCGCGGCCTCGTCGATGTCGCTCGGGTCCACCTCTCCCCCGTTGCTCTTCGGGGTGAGCAGCACGACGAAGCCGCCGTCGCCGAGGACACCGACCATGTCGACGAGGGCATCCCCGAGGTCACCGTCGTCCTCGCGGAACCACAGCAGCACGGCGTCGGCCGCCCCGGTGTAGTCGTCGTCCTCCATCTCGGCACCGCACGCGTCCTCGACGGCGAACCTGAAGTCGTCGTCGACGTCGGCGTCATAGCCGAACTCCTGGACGACGTGGTTCCGGGCGAACCCGAGACGGTCCACGGCGCCTGTGCCGTTCGACCCGGGGTCGACCGGTGGCGGGGCGGGGGTGTTCACGTGCTCAGCCTTTCACGACAGGGATGTGCGCTGGGTCTAGTCCACCAACGGTGCCCGGCCGCGTGCAAGAGCCGGCACCTCCCGGCGCGCCGCACGGGCCCGGGCGGCGACGACGTCGAGGAACAGTACGGCGTCGTCCTCGGCGAGGTGATCCAGGTCCGTCGACACCGGGCCCGGGGTGGAGACGATGCCCGCCCGGGCCAGCCCGAGCCGTCGCTGCAGCGGGCCCTGGCCCAGGGTCAGCGACTGCACCCGGGCGTAGGGCACCACGCTCGTCCGTCGGCCCCAGCGCCCGCGGCGCAGGATCACGGCGTGCGGCGCCAGCAGGAAGCCCGAGCGCCGCCACACCCACGGGTCCAGCCAGCGCGCCCGCCTCGGCACCCCGACCCAGCCCGCCTCGCCACCGGCACCGAACAGCGCCTCGGCGAGGTGGGGGTCCTCACGCTGCGCGCCGAGGCTCACCAGCACCGTGAGCACGTCGTCGGCACCGCCGACCGGGAGCAGGGTGGTCTGCAGCGAGTCCTCCCCCAACGCGTGCACCCCCGCCACGTTGACCCGGACCCGCCACCACCCGAGGGGCCGCCACCACAGCGGTTGCAGCACCTCGACGGCCTGGACGCGGTGGAGCGGGATGGTGGCATGGCGCAGGTCGGTCAGACCGTGGCGCACGCGGAGTGACGTCGCGGTCCGGGCCATGGAGAAGTTGCCGTTGGTCAGGAGCTCCTTGACCCGGCCGACGGCGACCCCGAAGGCGACCGGCAGCAGTGCCGGTACCCCCGCGAAGACGACGGCGAACTGCCCGAGCTGCCCCGACCACACCAACGCCAGCGCGACCGCCCCGAGCACGATGGTCGACCCGTGCAGGATGGTGGCGACGAGCAGGCGTCCGTTGGGAACGGTGAAGAGGGGCTCCTCCTCCCCGGCAGGGGGCCGCGCGGCCTCGCCCTCTCCGGGGGACTCCGTCGCCGCTCCCTGCGCGCGCTCGTCGCTGCGGCCGGCGAGCTCGAGCAGGTGCACGCGCAGCGCCTCGGCGCGGCCCGCCTCGAGGAAGGCGAGCGTGAGGTTGGAGTCGGCGCCCCCGGCCGACTGCACCACCACCTTGGCCAGCCCGGTGACCCGCGCGAGGATCGGCCGGGCGAGCTCGACGGCCTGGATGCGTTCGAGCGCGACCTGCCGGTGCTGGCGGAACAGCACGCCGGTGCGCAGCTCGACCTGGCTGCTCCCCACCCGGAAGCGGGAGAACCGCCACGACACCCAGCCGACGAGGGCGACCGCGACGAGCACGAGGAGGACGACGCCGAGCGCCACGAGCGGGTAGGCCCGGGCCTGCTCGAACGCACCACCGTCCGGGACCTCACCGGGAGACCCACCCGGCACGCCGACGTCGACCGAGCTCAGCACCTCGTCGACGAGCTGGGTGGCGACGTACCCGAGCACGGCGAGCAGCACGACACCGCCGCGCAGCAACGGCGAGAGCGGGTGCAGCCGCTGCCAGCCCTCGTCGGGGGCGGGCGGCGGGGGGACGGGTTCGATCACAGTCCCGCCCGCTGCGCCTCTCCGCGGGCCGCCAGCCGCGCCCGCAGGGCCTCGGCCTCCTCCGTGGGCAGTCCGGGGAGCGAGCCACCGCTCTCCGGTGACGCCGTGTGGATCTCACAGGAGGCGATGCCGAAGGCCCGCGCCAGCGGCCCTGACTGGATGTCGACGTACTGGAGGCGTCCGTAGGGGACGCTGACGAGCGAGCGGAAGAGCCGACCCTTGCGGATGACGATCTCCTCGTCGAGCTCGACCCACGAGATGGCGCCGACCTGCCGGTGGACCACCCACGCTCCCCACGCAGCGAGCAGCAGCACCCCGAGCACCGCCAGCCACACCCACGGCGTCAGGAGCACCGCCAGGACGGCTCCGGCGAGGACCAGGGGGGCCGTGACGGCGGCCAGGGTCAGCAGGCGAACCGTGCGCAGCGCCGGGGAGACCGGTCGCCAGGGCAGCTCGGCCCCCCGCAGGGTGACCGTGGCGGGCGCATCGACGGGTGGGACCTGCTCAGACACGTGCCCAGTCTGCCTCAGGCCACACGCCACGACACACGGGCTCCCTGTGCTTCCATGGGCGCGTGGGCAGGATGACGACGCGGGTTCCGAGGACGCGGGTCGACGTCGAGCGCGCCGACCGCGTCGAGCGGGCCGACACCGTCGTGGTCGAGGAGCCGCTGGAGATCCGGGTCGGCGACGACGTCGTGACGACGACCATGCGCACGCCGGGCGACGACTTCGACCTCACCCTGGGCCACCTCGTCACGGAGGGGATGGTCGGCTCGGCCGATGACGTCGCGACGATGATGCACTGCACCGACGTCGACGAGACCGGCTCGCCGACCTTCAACGTCGTCGAGGCCACGCTCGCCCCGGGGGTCACCCTGCTGCGACCGGCGCGTGACCGCGCGGAGGCGATGACGAGCGCGTGCGGGGTCTGTGGCTCGGCGTCGGTGGACGCCGTGCGCACGAACAGCCGACACCCGGTCGCCGACGACCCGCTCGTCCTCGACCCCGCCGTGGTCGCGGGCCTCCCGGACGTCCTGTCGACCCACCAGTCCGTGTTCGCGCGGACCGGCGGCGCCCACGCCGCGGGCCTGGCCCGTCCCGACGGCACCCTCGTGGCCGTCCGCGAGGACGTCGGCCGGCACAACGCCGTCGACAAGCTCGTCGGCGCCGTCGTCCGCGAGCGCGAGCTGCCCCTGGCCGGCACCGTCCTCGTCGTGAGCGCGCGCGCCAGCTTCGAGCTGGCCCAGAAGGCGAGCATGGCCGGCATTCCCGCCCTCGTCGCCGTCGGAGCCCCGACGTCCCTCGCGGTCGACCTCGCCCGGGAGGTGGGGATGACACTGGTCGCCTTCACCCGCGCGCCGAGGTTCTCGGTGTACTCGCGCCCCGACCGGGTCGGTGGCTGAGGCGGACGGCTCGGCGAGGAGGCCGATCCGTGGTCACGTGATTGTGACGCCGGGTGCGTTCGGGTGAAAGATGGGTGGGACCCGCCCCTGGACCGGGGCGACCTGCGACCGGTGAAAGGACGAGCGCGTGGCTCTCCACGAGAACGTCGGCCCCATCCTCAACGGCATCCCCACCCACCTGCCGGACATCGACACCAGCGAGACCGACGAGTGGCTGGCCAGCCTCGACGCCGTGATCGACGGCCCGGGGCGGATGCGTGCCCGCTACCTCATGCTGAGGCTGCTCGAGCGGGCCCGCGCGATGCAGGTGGGCGTGCCGTCGCTGACGACCACCGACTACGTCAACACCATCTCGCCCGAGCAGGAGCCGTGGTTCCCCGGCGACGAGGAGGTCGAGCGCCGGTTCCGCGCCTACCTGCGCTGGAACGCCGCGATGATCGTCCACCGCGCTCAGCGACCCGGGGTGGGTGTCGGCGGCCACATCTCCACCTACGCCTCCGCGGCCACCCTGTACGAGGTCGGCCTCAACCACTTCTTCCGCGGCAAGGACCACCCGGGTGGGGGCGACCAGGTGTTCTTCCAGGGGCACGCCAGCCCCGGCATGTACGCCCGGGCCTTCCTCGAGGGCCGCATCTCCGCGGACCGCCTCGACGGCTTCCGCCAGGAGCACAGCCACGTCGTCGACGACAAGCCGCTCGGCCTGCCGAGCTACCCGCACCCGCGGCTCATGCCGGACTTCTGGGAGTTCCCGACGGTGTCGATGGGCCTCGGCCCGATAAACGCGATCTACCAGGCGCAGTTCAACAAGTACCTCGCCGGCCGCGGCCTGAAGGACACCTCCGACCAGCACGTCTGGGCCTTCCTCGGCGACGGGGAGATGGACGAGCCCGAGGCCCGCGGCGCCCTGCAGATCGCGGCCTCGGAGGAGCTCGACAACCTGACCTTCGTCGTCAACTGCAACCTCCAGCGCCTCGACGGCCCCGTGCGCGGGAACGGCAAGATCGTGCAGGAGCTCGAGGCCTTCTTCCGGGGCGCGGGCTGGAACGTCATCAAGGTCATCTGGGGCCGGGGCTGGGACCCGCTGCTCGCCGCCGACGGCGACGGCGCCCTCGTCCACCTCATGAACTCGACGTCGGACGGCGACTACCAGACCTTCCGCGCGAACGACGGCCGCTACGTCCGCGAGCACTTCTTCAACGAGGACCCCCGGACGCGCAAGCTCGTCGCAGACTGGTCCGACGAGGACATCTGGTGGAAGCTAAAGCGGGGCGGCCACGACTACCACAAGGTCTACGCCGCCTACCAGGCAGCGGTCAGCCACACCGGCCAGCCCACGGTGATCCTCGCGAAGACGATCAAGGGCTACGGCCTCGGCACCTCGTTCGCGGGTCGCAACGCCACGCACCAGATGAAGAAGTTCACGCTCGACGACCTCAAGTCCTTCCGTGACTCCCTCTCCATCCCGGTCACCGACGAGCAGCTCGAGGCCGACCCGTACAGCGCGCCCTACTACCACCCGGGCGACGACGACGAGGTCATCCAGTACGCCCTGGAGCGTCGCCGGAAGCTCGGCGGCGGCGTGCCCGAACGCCGGGTCACGCACCACCCGGTGCACCTGCCCGACGACGCCGCCTACGGCCAGGTGAAGAAGGGCTCCGGCAAGCAGGAGATCGCGACGACGATGGCGTTCGTCCGTCTCCTCAAGGACCTCATGCGCGACAAGGAGTTCGGCAAGCGGATCGTGCCGATCATCCCCGACGAGGCCCGGACCTTCGGGATGGACAGCTTCTTCTCGACGATCAAGATCTACAACCCGCACGGTCAGCGCTACACCCCGGTCGACGCCGAGCTGATGCTGGCCTACCGCGAGGCGACCGACGGGCAGATCCTCCACCTCGGCATCAACGAGGGCGGATCGGTGTCGGCGTTCACGGCGGCCGGCACGAGCTACGCCACTCACCACGAGCCGATGATTCCGGTCTACGTCTTCTACTCGATGTTCGGGTTCCAGCGCACCGGCGACGCCTTCTGGGCCGCCGCGGACCAGATGACGCGCGGATTCCTCATCGGCGCCACTGCCGGTCGCACGACCCTCACCGGGGAGGGCCTCCAGCACGCCGACGGCCACTCCCCCCTCCTGGCGGCCACCAACCCGGCGGTGGTCCACTACGACCCGGCGTGGGCCTACGAGATCGCGCACATCGTGCAGGACGGCCTGCACCGGATGTACGGCACCGACGACTCGCTGACGCTCGACGAGCGCAACGTCATGTACTACCTCACGGTCTACAACGAGCCGTTGCAGCAGCCGGCCGAGCCGAAGGACCTCGACCGTGAGGGCCTGCTCAAGGGGATGTACCGCTTCCGCGCGGCCGACACCGACGGTCTCCCCGACGACGCCCCTCGCGTGCAGCTGCTCGCGTCCGGGGTCGCGCTGCCGTGGGTGCTCGAGGCCCAGGAGCTGCTGGCCCACGACTGGCAGGTCGCGGCCGACGTCTGGTCGGTGACCTCGTGGAACGAGCTGCGGCGCGACGGCCTGCGCTGCGACGAGCGGGCATTCCTGCACCCCGACGAGGAGCAGCAGGTGCCCTGGGTGACCCAGAAGCTGCAGGACGCGCCCGGCCCCGTCGTCGCGGTCAGCGACTACATGAGGGCGGTCCAGGACCAGATCGAGCAGTGGGTGCCCGGCGACTTCGCGTCACTGGGCGCAGACGGCTTCGGCTTCTCCGACACCCGGCCGGCGGCCCGGCGCTACTTCCACATCGACGGCCCGTCCGTCGCCGTACGGGCGCTGCAGACGCTGGCCGCCCGTGGGGAGGTCCAGCCCTCGGCGCCGCACGAAGCGGCGAGCCGCTACCGGCTGCACGACGTCACGGCCGGTGCGTCCGGCAACGAGGGCGGCGACGCCTGACCCCACCGGTTTCTAGCCCGGTGCCGGAAACCCGGGGTCGCCCCGGGACCCTTCCGAGGCGACCCACGGGGTTCCGGTGCCTTCCCCCACGAGGAGCAGGATGATCGTCGCGTTCAGCATCGCCGGCACACCCGACGAGAGCGGCTCCCACGCCGACTCCGTTGCCGAGGTGGTGCGCATCGTCCGCGCCTCCGGGTTGCCCCACGAGACCAATGCGATGTTCACCAACATCGAGGGCCAGTGGGACGAGGTGATGGCCGTGGTCGGCCGGTGCGTCGACGCGATGACCGACCACTCGCCGCGCGTGTCGCTCGTCCTCAAGGCCGACATCCGGCCCGGCCACAGCGGCATGCTCGAGAGCAAGGTCCGCAGCATCGAGCATCGCCTCGCCGACGACTGACCCGGCACGCGACGGGGCCGGGACGCCATCGCGTCCCGGCCCCGTCGTCGTCCGCCGTGGCTCAGCGCACGTCGAACCGGTCGTTCATCATGACCTTGTCCCAGGCCGCGACGAAGTCGTCGACGAACCGCTGCTCACCGTCGGCCGAGCCGTAGACCTCGGCGAGCGCACGCAGCTGGGCGTGTGAGCCGAAGACGAGCTCGGCGGCGGTGGCGGTCCACCGGCCGTCGCTGCTGTCGTAGACGTTCTCCGTCGTGGCCGAGGTCGACCACGTGACGCCCGGCGTCAGCAGGTTCGTGAAGACGTCGTTGGTCAGCCGGCCCGGACGGTCGGTCAGGACGCCGAGGTCGCCACCGCCGTGGGTGACGCCGAGGGCGCGCAGGCCGCCGACGAGCACCGTCATCTCCGGTGCGGTGAGCCCCAGCATGAACGCACGCTCGAGCAGCAGCCGCTCCGGTGCGACCTTCTCGCCGTCGCGCAGGTAGCCGCGGAACCCGTCGGCCCGGGGCTCGAGCACGGAGAAGGACTCGACGTCGGTCTGCTCCTGGGTCGCGTCCGTGCGCCCCGGCGTGAACGGCACCGTCACGTCGTGACCGGCATCCCGGGCCGCCTTCTCGACCGCGGCGCAGCCACCGAGGACGATGAGGTCGGCGAGGGAGACCGTGGCCCCTCCCCTGTCGTCGAAGTCCTTCTTCACCGACCCCAGCGTCGACAGGACCGCGGCGAGCTCCTCCGGCTCGTTGGCCTCCCACGAGCGCATCGGCTCGAGGGCGATGCGCGCACCGTTGGCGCCGCCGCGCTTGTCGGTGTTGCGGTACGAGGCGGCCGAGGCCCAGGCGGTCCTCGCGAGCTGGGTCACGCTGAGCCCGGACCCGAGGACGGCCTCCTTGAGCGAGGCGACATCGGCGTCCGAGAGCGGCTGGCCCTCGGCGGCCGGCACCGGGTCCTGCCAGGGCTGGGCCTGGGGCACCCACGGGCCGAGGTAGCGGTCCACCGGACCCATGTCGCGGTGGAGCAGCTTGTACCAGGCCTTGGCGAAGGCGAGCCTGAACTCGTCGGGGTTCTCGTGGAAGCGCCGCGAGATCTTCTCGTACTCGGGGTCGAAACGCAGCGACAGGTCGGTGGTGAGCATGGTCGGCGGCCGCGACAGCGACCCGTCCTCCGGGTCCGGCACCGTCTTCGCACCGGCACCGTCCTTCGGCTGCCACTGATAGGCACCCGCCGGGCTCTTGGTCAGCTCCCACTCGAAGCCGAAGAGGTTGTCGAAGAACCTGTTCGACCACTCGGTCGGCGTCTGGGTCCACGTGACCTCGAGGCCGGAGGTGATGGCGTCGCGGCCCTTGCCGCTGCCGTACTCGCTCTTCCAGCCCAGGCCCATGGAGTGCACGGGGCAGCCCTCGGGCTCGGTGCCGACGAGGTCGGGGTCACCGGCGCCGTGCGTCTTGCCGAAGGTGTGCCCGCCGGCGATGAGGGCGACGGTCTCCTCATCGTTCATCGCCATCCGGCGGAACGTCTCCCGGATGTCGAGCGCCGCCTTGACCGGGTCGGGCTCGCCGTTCGGACCCTCTGGGTTGACGTAGATCAGGCCCATCTGGACCGCGCCCAGCGGGTTGGAGAGGTCACGCTCACCGCTGTAGCGCTCGTCGCCGAGCCAGGTGTCCTCGGTGCCCCAGTTGACCTCCTCGGGCTCCCACACGTCCTCGCGGCCGAAGCCGAAGCCGAAGGTCTCGAAGCCCATGTCCTCGAGCGCGACGTTGCCGGCGAAGACGAGGAGGTCGGCCCACGAGATGGCCTGGCCGTACTTCTGCTTCACCGGCCAGAGCAGCCGGCGGGCCTTGTCGAGGTTGGCGTTGTCGGGCCAGCTGTTGAGCGGGGCGAACCGCTGCTGGCCCTTGCCGCCGCCACCGCGGCCGTCCTCGATCCGGTAGGTGCCGGCCGAGTGCCAGCTCATCCGGATGAACAGCGGGCCGTAGTGCCCGAAGTCGGCAGGCCACCAGTCCTGGGAGGTGCGCATCATCTCGATCACGTCGGCCTTCAGCGCGTCGACGTCGAGGCCGGCGAAGGCCTCGCGGTAGTCGAAGGAGCCGCCGAGGGGGTTCGACTTCTCGCCGTTGGTGTGCAGCACCGACAGGTCGATCTGGTCGGGCCACCAGTCCTGGTTGGTGCGCGGGCGCGTTCCCCGGGCGGGGGTCGGCGTGTCGATCGCCGGGTTCTCGCTGTCGCTCCCGTGCGCGGTTGCGCCGGTCTGCTGGTCGGTCACGTCAGTCCATCTCCTGTTCAGTGCGTACTGCAGTGGTGTGGGTCAAGCGGGTTCGCGGGCCGCGCAGGGAGCGCAGAGGCCCCAGAACACGACCTCGGCCTCGTCGATGACGAAGCCGTGGCCGTCGGAGGCCGTGAGGCAGGGCGTCTCCCCGAGGGCGCAGTCGATGTCGGCGATGGTGCCGCACCGGCGGCACACCGCGTGGTGGTGGTTGTCGCCCACGCGCGCCTCGTAGCGGGCCACCGAGCCGGGCGGCTGGATGCGGCGCACGAGCCCGTGGTCGGTGAGCACCCGCAACACGTCGTAGACGGCCTGGTGCGAGACGGAGCCGAGGTCGGCCCTGGCCGCGGCCAGGACGGTGTCGGTGTCGGCGTGCGGGTGGGCGTGGACCGCCGCGAGGACGGAGACGCGGGGTCGGGTGACGCGGAGCGAGGCCGTGCGCAGCATCTGCTCATACCCGGTCGTCACGCTCACAGCATGGCGGGCACACTTGAACGAGTCAAGATCCTGCCACGGGGCCGGGGACCCGGGGTGGGACGAGTCTGTCAATATGCAGAGTTCTGCATATACTTGCATGCGTGTCCAAGGTCCTCACGTCCCTGCCCGCCGGCGAGCGCGTCGGAATCGCCTTCTCCGGAGGTCTCGACACCTCCGTCGCCGTGGCGTGGATGCGCGAGCGCGGCGCCGTGCCGTGCACGTACACCGCCGACCTCGGCCAGTACGACGAGCCGGAGATCGACACCGTCCCCGACCGCGCCGGACAGTACGGCGCGGAGGTGGCCCGACTCGTCGACTGCCGGGCCGCGCTCGTCGAGGAGGGCTTCTCCGCGCTGGCCTGCGGCGCGTTCCACATCCGCAGCGGTGGCCGCACCTACTTCAACACCACTCCCCTGGGCCGCGCCGTCACCGGCACCCTCCTCGTGCGCGCGATGCTCGCCGACGAGGTGGAGATCTGGGGCGACGGCTCCACGTTCAAGGGCAACGACATCGAGCGCTTCTACCGCTACGGGCTGCTCGCCAACCCCAACCTGCGGATCTACAAGCCGTGGCTCGACGCCGCGTTCGTCGAGGAGCTGGGCGGGCGGCACGAGATGAGCGCCTGGCTGACCGAGCGCGACCTGCCGTACCGGGCCAGCCAGGAGAAGGCGTACTCCACCGACGCCAACATCTGGGGCGCCACCCACGAAGCGAAGACCCTCGAGCACCTCGACGAGTCGATGGAGGTCGTCGAGCCGATCATGGGGGTGCGGTTCTGGGACCCCGAGGTCGAGATCGACACCGAGGACGTGACGATCGGGTTCGCCGAGGGGCGTCCCGTGTCGCTCAACGGGCTCCGGCTCGACCCCGTGGCCCTGGTCCACGAGGCGAACACCATCGGCGGGCGGCACGGCCTCGGGATGTCGGACCAGATCGAGAACCGGATCATCGAGGCCAAGTCTCGGGGCATCTACGAGGCCCCCGGGATGGCACTGCTCCACATCGCCTACGAGCGGCTGCTCAACGCCGTGCACAACGAGGACACCATCGCCAACTACCACTCCGAGGGCCGCAGGCTGGGGCGGCTGCTCTACGAGGGCCGGTGGCTGGACCCGCAGAGCCTCATGCTGCGCGAGTCCATCCAGCGCTGGATCGCCTCGGTCGTCACCGGTGAGGTGACCCTGCGGCTGCGGCGCGGTGAGGACTACTCGCTCCTCGACACCCGTGGCGAGCACTTCTCCTACCACCCCGACCGGCTCTCGATGGAGCGGGTCGAGAACGCCGCCTTCGGGCCGGTGGACCGGATCGGCCAGCTGACCATGCGCAACCTCGACATCGCCGACTCGCGCGCCAAGCTGGAGATCTATGCGGGCCAGCCGGTCGACCAGGGCCAGCTGCTCGTCGAGAACGGCACCCTGTTCGGCGAGCTCCCGACCGGCGGCTACGACCGGATCACCCGCAACCCGGCCGCCGAGGACGATGCCGCCGTCGCCGCCCTCGACAGCGCGGCGATGGAGTTCGGCACCGACTGAGCCGGCGAGGGCGTCAGGGAGGAGCGCCTCCGGGAGCCGCGTGAGGTCACCCGAAGGCGTGCCCTGCGCTTGTCCGTGGCGAACAAATAGACTGCGCACGTGACGACAGTGGCCGACCGCCCCTCGGCGGACACCCGCGCGCGGGTGGCCCGCGCCGGAGGCGACCTCGGCAAGGCCGCGGTACGCCAGATGGAGGACGGCCACGAGTGGTTCCGTGCCCTCTCGGCCGAGAACCGCTCGTGGGTCGGACTGGTGGCCCAGGCCGGCATCTCGAGCTTCCTCGAGTGGTTCGCCGGGGACCAGGACCGGCCCGCGGTCACCGCCGACGTCTTCGGCACGGCCCCGCGCGAGCTGACCCGCTCGATCTCGCTGGCGCAGACCCTCGACCTGCTGCGCACCGTCATCGACGTCGTCGAGCGGGAGATCGCCGACCTCGCCGCCCCCGGCGAAGGAGCACTCGCCCGCGAGGCCGTGCTCCGCTACAGCCGCGAGGTGGCCTTCGCGGCCGCCGAGGTCTACGCGGAGGCAGCAGAGGCTCGGGGGGCCTGGGACGCCCGCCTCGAGTCGCTCGTCGTCGATGCCGTCATCCGCGGCGAGGCCGACGACTCGATGCACTCGCGCGCGGCGGCGCTGGGCTGGGGCGCGGTCACCGACGTCGTCGTCGTCGTCGGCAGCACTCCCCCGGCGCCCGGCGCCCCGGTGCTGCGCGAGCTCCACCGCACCGCCCGCCGGGCAGAGTTCCAGCTGCTCGTCGCAATCCACGGACCTCGGGTCATCTGCATCGGGGGCGGAGTCAGCGAACCGATGGAGCTCGCGGCGGTTCTCGACCCGCACCTCGGCCACGGCCCGCTGGTGGTCGGCCCACGCGTTCCCCACCTCTTCGCCGCCGGCCGCAGTGCGCGGGCCGCGGTGTCCGGGCACACGGCCGCCCCTGCCTGGCCGGGCGCCCCGCGGCCGGTCGCCGCGGGTGACCTGCTGGCGGAGCGCGCGCTCATCGGCGACCTGCCGGCCCGCAACGCCCTCGCCGAGCGCATCATCCGCCCCCTGGAGGAGACCTCCGGCGGGTCGCTGCTCGACACGGCGGCCGCCTGGCTGGACGGCGGGCTCGGCGTCGAGGGCACGGCCCGGGCCCTCATCGTCCACCCCAACACGGTGCGCTACCGACTCGCCGGCATCAGCCGCACCACCGGCTACGACCTCACCGACCCGCACGACGCCCAGACCGTGCGCGTGGCCCTGGCCCTGCACCGGCTCGGGCCCGCGACGCGCGGCGGGCCGCGCCCATGATTCCCGAACTTCTTGTGGGATCCCCACAACTCCGTTGGTCGATGTTCGTCCCCGCTCATCGCACTTCGACCCCCCGACACGGGCCACGCTGGGTCACGTGATCGTCATCGCCTGTCCCGGCCAGGGCTCTCAGACGCCCGGCTTCCTCGCCCCGTGGCTCGAGCTGCCCGGTCTGCGCGAGCACCTCGACGCGTGGTCCGACGCCGCCGAGGTGGATCTGGCCACCCACGGGACGACCTCGGACGAGGAGACGATCAAGGACACCAAGGTGGCGCAGCCGCTCCTCGTCGGCGCCGGCCTGCTCGCCCTGCGCGCCCTGACCGGCGCCGGGTCCACGGCACCGGAGGGCACGGGCGCCGTGGCCGGGCACTCCGTCGGCGAGCTCACCGCCACTGCGGCCGCCGGGGTGCTCCCCGAGGTCGACGCGATGCGCCTCGTCGGCATCCGTGGCAGGGCGATGGCCGAGGCCAGCGCCGCGACCCCCACCGGGATGAGCGCCGTCCTCGGCGGTGACCCCGACGAGGTCGTCACCGCGATCGAGTCGCACGGCCTCACCCCGGCCAACGTCAACGGCTCCGGCCAGGTGGTCGCGGCCGGCGCGATGGACGCCCTCGCCGCGCTCGCCGCGCAGCCCCCGGCGAAGGCGCGGGTCATCCCGCTGAAGGTCGCCGGCGCCTTCCACACCCACTACATGCAGCCGGCGGTCGACAGCCTGGCCGCCGCCGCCGCCGACCTCTCCCCCGCCGACGCAGTCGTCCCCTTCGTCTCCAACCGCGACGGCGAAGTGGTCACCGGAGGCCGCGAGGTCCTCGACCGGCTCGTCGCCCAGGTCTCGAACCCGGTTCGTTGGGACCTGTGCATGGAGCGCTTCGCCGACCTCGGCGTCACCGCGCTCATCGAGCTTCCCCCCGCCGGCACCCTGACCGGGCTCGCCAAGCGGTCCCTCCGAGGCATCGAGCTGCTCGCCGTAAAGACCCCCGACGACCTCGACGCCGCCCGCACCCTCATCGAGGAGCACAGCGCATGACCGTCGAACCCAAGGGCTTCGCCTCCCAGCTCTCCGCCGGACCGCCCGTCACCCATGCCCGCATCAGCGGCGTCGGGGGCTACCGCCCCAAGCGGGTGGTCCCCAACTCCGAGCTCGTCGAGCGCATCGACTCCTCGGACGAGTGGATCCGCGAGCGCTCCGGCATCATCGAGCGCCGCTTCGCCGGCGAGGGCGAGTCGGTCATCGACATGTCCGAGTTCGCGGCCGCCCCCGCCCTCGAGATGGCCGGCGTCGAGGCCGCCGACCTCGACGTCGTCATCGTCGCCACAGTCTCCTGGCCGTACCAGACGCCCGCAGCGGCGCCGATGCTTGCCGAGCGCCTCGGTACCAAGGGCGCCGCCTTCGACATCTCCGCCGCCTGCGCCGGGTACTGCCACGGCATCGCCCTGGCCGGCGACATGGTGCGCACCGGCAGCGCCCGCAACGTGCTCGTCGTCGGTGTCGAGCGGCTCTCGGACTTCACCTCCCTCGACGACCGCGGGACGGCGTTCATCTTCGCCGACGGCGCGGGGGCAGCCGTGGTCAGCACGTCCGACACCCCCGCAATCGGCCCGACCGTCTGGGGCTCCGACGGGGCCCAGTGGGAGGCGATCTCACAGCGGGACAGCTGGATCGACGTCCACGAGAAGAACCTCGGGTGGCCGACCATCGGGATGGCCGGGCAGACCGTGTTCCGGTGGGCCGTCTGGGGCATGGCCCCGGTCGCGCAGCGGGCCCTCGACGCCGCCGGCATCACCGCCGACCAGCTCGACGCCTTCATCCCCCACCAGGCCAACGTGCGCATCGTCGACGCCATGGCCAAGCAGCTGAAGCTGCCCCCGGACATCCCCATCGCGCGCGACATCGCCTACACCGGCAACACCTCCGCAGCCTCGGTCCCCCTCGCGATGGAGCGGATGATCCGGCACGGTGAGATCCCGAGCGGCGGTCTCGCCCTCCAGATCGGGTTCGGCGCCGGCCTGTCCTACGCGGCGCAGGTCGTCGTGATCCCCTAGCCCCGGCTCCCGTGGGCCCACGGGTCACCCGGGCCGAGCAGTACACCAACCACCACAGAAGGAGAACACAGTGGCAGACCAGCAGGAGATCCTCAGCGGCCTCGCGGACATCGTCAACGAGGAGACCGGTCTCGACCAGGACGAGGTCCAGATGGAGAAGTCCTTCACCGACGACCTCGACATCGACTCGCTGTCGATGATGACGATCGTCGTCAACGCCGAGGAGAAGTTCGGCGTCCGCATCCCCGACGACGAGGTCAAGAACCTCACGACCGTCGGCGACGCCGTCAGCTACATCCAGAGCAACCAGGGCTGAGCCCCCCGGCGCGGCCCCCACCCCGGGGCCGCGCCGCCCCACCCTCCCGCATCCCACAAGGAGCAACAGACCACCATGAGCGAGCGTCGCGTCGTCATCACCGGACTCGGTGCCACCACGCCCCTCGGCGGCACGATCGCCGAGACGTGGGACGGCATCCTGGCCGGCCGGTCCGGAGCCAAGCCCCTGCCCGACGAGATGGTCGAGCGCTACGAGCTGCCGGTCCACTTCGCCTGCACCCTGGCGCAGGACCCCGCCGACGTGCTCACCAAGGTGCAGATCCGGCGGATGGACCCCAGCGCCCAGTACGCCGTCATCGCCTCGCAGGCCGCGATGGAGGACGCCGGCTCCCCGGAGGTCGACCCGGAGCGGCTCGGTGTGGCGATCGGCACCGGCATCGGCGGGGTCTGGACGTTGCTGGACCAGTGGGACATCCTGCGCGAGAAGGGACTGCGCCGCGTCTTCCCGCTGTCCGTGCCGATGCTCATGCCCAACACCTCGTCGGGCAACGTCTCGCTGCTCCTCGGGGCCCGGGCAGGCGCCCACACCACGGTGTCGGCATGCGCGTCGGGCGCGGAGTCCATGGGTACCGCCTACGACATGATCCGCGACAACCGGGCCGACGTGGTCGTCGCCGGTGGCACCGAGGCAGCCACGCACCCCATCTGCTTCGCCGGCTTCGCCCAGATGCAGGCCCTCTCGACCCGCAACGACGACCCCGCCGGGGCCTCACGGCCGTACGACACCGGCCGCGACGGCTTCGTCATGGGCGAGGGCGCCGGGGTCATGGTGCTCGAGGAGTACGAGCACGCCAAGGCGCGCGGGGCCCGCATCTACGCCGAGTTCGCGTCGATCGGGATGTCCGCGGACGCCCATCACATCACCGCTCCCGAGCCCGAGGGCGCCGGTGCCAGCCGCGCGATGCGATCGGCCGTCGAGCGTGCCGGGCTCAGCGACGCCGACATCGTGCACATCAACGCCCACGCCACCTCGACGCCGGTCGGCGACGTGGCCGAGGCCAACGCCATCCGGCGTGCCTTCGGCGGTGCCGCGGACGCGATGCCGGTGAGCGCGACGAAGTCGATGACCGGGCACCTCCTCGGTGCCGCCGGTGCGCTCGAGGGCCTCCTCACGGTGCTGGCCGTGCACCACCGCACGGCCCCCGCGACGATCAACCTCGACGACCCCGACCCGCAGATCGACCTCGACGTCATCACCGGCGAGCACCGGTCGCTGCCGGACGGCGACATCGCGGCCCTCAACAACTCCTTCGGGTTCGGCGGGCACAACGTCGCGCTCGTCATCACCAGCGTCTGACGCCCGCGCCGGTCTCGTCGCCGCACGCCGCCGGTAGCCTGTCCGCCGTGGACGACTCCCTGGGCAGGCCGGGCCTCGAGCCCCCCGTGACCTGCTCGTACGTCGCCTCGGCCCAGTCCAACGACCGGGAAGCGCGGGCGCTGCGGCGGTGGCAGCTGACCCGACCGCGGTTCTGGGTGCGCTGGGCGCTGGCGTGGCTGGTCTACGTCGCGGCCGTCCTCGGGGGCGCCTACCTGCTCGTCCAGTGGCTCGCACCCGAGGCCTCGGAGTTCCTGCGCTGGGCCTTCTACCTCGTCACCGGGCTCATCGTCGCGTCGGTGCTCGTGGACCTGGCGACGATCGCCCAGCGCTGGCTCAGGCGGTTCCAGAAGGTGGTCGACCGCAGCACCCCGGTGGGGACGAGGGTGGAGCAGAGCTTCGACCGCGACACGTTCACCATCGTCACGCCTGCCTCCACCTTCGTCGTGCCCACGGCGTCCATCACGAACGCCTCCTGGCTGCGC
The DNA here is from genome assembly GCA_963726295.1 of uncultured Actinomycetota bacterium. Taxonomy (GTDB): domain Bacteria; phylum Actinomycetota; class Actinomycetes; order Actinomycetales; family Dermatophilaceae; genus DASSQJ01. The sequence continues at coordinate 42,235 of CAVSBW010000012.1, read as the reverse complement.
GACTGCCTCGTCCTCGAGGGGCACGTCGACGGCGCCTGGGTCATGAACGGCGACGGCATCGACGACGAGGCCCTCCAGCTGGTCATCGAGGTCCTCGGCGACCGGCTGCACCAGCGGTGACCCGCCGGCAGCCGCGCTCGCGGCTGCGCACCGGGTGCGGGGCCGGCGGTCCGATCAGCGCCGCAGCACCGTGGCCGTCTCGGAGAACAGGTGCTCCGCGTGCTCGCGCGAGGTCCCGAACGCCGTGAGGCCAAGCCGCCCGTCGATGGCCAGCCCGGAGAGCATGTGCAGCACGACGCCGCTTCCGGCAGCGTGGTCGAACGCCAGCCCGGCGGTCCGGACCACGTCGACGACGTCCTGGGGGTCACGGCCGAGCCAGCCCGGGTCGACGAGGTTGTCGGTGGCCTCGTAGAAGCGGTGGGTCCCGTCCAGGGCGACCCAGCGACCGTCGCCGACGTCGTAGTGTCCCGGCACGAGGCTGCGCAGGGCCGAGAACGGGTGCGTCGTCCCGCCCTGGCGCAGGTTCACCTCGAGGGCACACAGCCGCGGCGACCCGTCCGCCTCCCGACCCACGGCGAAGTCGATGCCGACCCGGCCCAGGGCGCCGCGCCGGGCCAGCTCCCCGGCCGCCGTCAGCGCCAGCTCGCCGACCTGCGCGGCGTACTCGTCGTCGGCCGGGAACCGGCAGCCCAGGTACACCTGGGCGTCGACGCCCCCGAGCACCTGCTCGTGGGTCGACAGCACCCGAGGCGGTCGACCGGGGACGAGGTCGAGCTGCGCGCTCGGGCTGGAGAACGGCTCACCGACGACGAGCTCCTCGACCACGCCGCCGTGGGTCAGCTCCTCGAGGTACTCAGGTGCGAGCGTGGTGACGAGCTGCGCGTCCGGCTCCCCGGGCGCGAAGCGCAGCACCCGGTTTCCGTCCCCGGCGGCGCTGTCGTCGAGCTTGACGACGACACCAGGGCACCCGGGGCGCCGGCCACGGATCTCGGCGATGGCCGCGCGCACGTCGTCCGCGCTGTGCACGTCCTCGACCCCCTCCGCCACGGGCACGCCCACCTCGCGGAACAGCCGGCGACCGGGGCTCTTGCCGCCCAGGTGCCACAGGTCCGGGGCGGTCCCGTTCACCGGCACCCCGACCGCCTCCGCCAGCCGGACCTCGGCCGCGGTGACGTTCCACGGCTCGATGTAGGCCGGGCGGTCGCCGAGCCACGCACGGAGCCCGGCGAGGAGGTCCGGCCGCTCCACGAGCTTCTCGGTGAGGCTCCGGGGGGCGGTGTCCCCCACGTCGAGGAGGTGGAACCGGCGACGGCATTCCTCCCGCACATCTGCGGGCAGGTCGTGGAAGTGCTGGTCGAGGACCTGGGGAGGCGGTGCCGCCGAGCAGACCAGCACCATCTCGCAGCTCTTGATCCGCGCCAGCATCGCGACGCCGAGGAGGTAGCGGTGCTCCATGGCCGGGAGTCGGTCGGCGTAGTGGGCGAGGAGGCTGTCCGCGATGTTCAGCGACGGGAGCGAGATGACGACGTGCGGCGTGAGGGAGCCGGGCCGGTTGGCCTCGAGGGCGGCGCCGAGTCGATGCTGCACCTCGGTCCACTGCACGCGGGCCACCTCGTCCCGCGACGAGCCCGCATCCGGTGGGCCGGGGGCCGTCGCTGGAGACCGAGGCTAGTCGTTCGCCCCGGCCGGGTGCACTGGCGCGGTCGCCGGGCGCAGGGTCAGCCGACCTTGTGCAGCCAGCGCACCGGGGCGCCCTCGCCGGCGTAGCGGAACGGCTCGAGCTCGCGGTCCCAGTCGACGCCGAGCAGCTCCTCGAGCATCTCCGACACAGCCTCGGGGCTGCCCTGCGACAGGAGGACGACCTCGCGCAGGCGGTCCTCGTTGACGACCGCGTCCCCGTTGGCGGAGGTCCAGGTGTGGTGGATGCCCAGGCTCGGGGTGTGCGACCACCGCGACCCGTCGCAGCCTGGGCTCGGTTCCTCGGTCACCTCGTAGCGCAGGTGGTCCCAGCCCCGTAGCGCCGACGCCAGGCGGGGGCCGGTACCCGGCTCGCCGGCCCAGCTGATCTCGGTGCGCACCATGCCGGCGGCAGCCGGCTGGTCGGTCCAGTCCACGCCGATCCTGCGGCCGAGGACACCCTCGACCGCCCAGATGATGTGCGGGCACAGCGCCTTGGGGGTCGAGTGGACGTACACCACTCCCCGGGTCGAGGTGCGCGGCATCGCGACAGACATCCTGGTCTCCTTCACGTGCGTGGGACGTCTTCCCCAACGCCGACCCACGTGATGCGGAACGGTGGCTGCCGGTGGGCGTGAGCCCGGCCGTGCGCGCTGTGCGGGCACGCCGTGGCGCGCCGTTGTGTGTCACATGATGCACCATCCGGAACACCGGCACCAGCACCACCACGCGGAACGCTGCCGGTAGGCTCGCGGCGCCGCCGGCGGGACGCCGGTGACCCGGGGCGTTAGCTCAGTCGGTCAGAGCAGCGGACTCATAATCCGTCGGTCGTCGGTTCAAGCCCGACACGCCCCACCCGACATCACCACAGGTCAGCGGGGTGATCGTCCGGACGCTCGTCATGACGCCGACCCCTCGCGAAGCCCGATGTGGCACGTTCGTGGCACAAGAGCGTCGAGCGCGTCGGCCACCCCGTCGAGGTCATCGCCGAACAACCCGGCGTAGATGTCGAGCGTCATCGCGGCCGAGGCGTGCCCCAGCATCCGCTGTACCGCCTTGACGTTGGCCCCGCTCGCGATGGCCAGGGACGCGGCCGTGTGCCGCAGGTCGTGCGGCGTCACACCGACCAATCCGGCCGCCGAGCAAGCCGGGTCGAACACCCGGTGCCGCCAGTTGCCCAGGCGGAGCACTCCCCCGCCCGGCGCGGAGAACACCGGGTCATCGGGGGTCTTGCCCGCGCACAGTGCCCGGAGCGGCTCGACGAGCGAGCGAGGCACCGGCACTGACCGCGCCTCGTGCGTCTTCGGCGTCGACCACTCCGAGCGCCCTCCGACCTCGGTCACGCTCTCGGCCACCCACAGCCGGCGCCGGTCGACGTCGACCCGCTTGACCTTCAGCGCCGCGAGCTCGCCGAACCGCAGACCTGTGAACGCCAGCACGAGGATCGTCAGCCGATTCGGACCGGCACCGTCGGCCAGCCGCGCCACCTCGGCCGCGGTGAGGAACCTCGGCTCGCTCCGCACCTGGCGCGGCAGCCGCACCCCCGCAGCCGGGTTCCGGCCGATCCGCCCGTCCTGCACCGCCGCGTCGAGGATCAGCGACAACACCCGATGGATGTGCCGGACCGAGCCCGGCCGCAGCCCCGACGCCGACAGCTCAGCCAGCCACGTCGCCACGTCCGAGTGCGCCACCGCACCGAGCGGCCAGGCAGCCCAGGTGGGCACGATGTGGCGACGCACGATCGACCGATACCGCTCCCGCGTCGACGGCTTCAGGTGCCCCAAGCCGGACGCCCACGACTCGGCGAACGCGGCCACGCGCAGCTTCGACGCCGCCGGGTCGATGTACTGGCCGCGGTGCATCTCCGCCAGCATCTGGTCCAGCCACCGCTGCGCGTCGATCCTCCGGCGGAAGGACTTCTTGTGCTGCCGGCCGGTCGGGTCGCGCCACCTCGCCAGCCAGCGCCCGTTCCGCAGGTCCCGGCCCACGCTCGCCACGTCAACCGTCCTGTGTCGTCACCCAGGTCCGAACCCGGTCCGGGTCGAACCGCAGGTGCTTCCCCAGCCGCATCGCCATCGGGCCCTCCCCCTTGTGCCGCCACTGGTACAGCGTCGCCACGGGCACACCGAGAAACGCCGACAGGTCGTCGACCGTCCACAACCGCTCACACGTCGGTGGTGTCACATCCTCGGGCACCACTCCAGGTGCTGCTCTCATCGCTCCAACTCCGCTCTCTGAGTTCCCTCTCGCATTCGGTGTCCGTGCCCTCGCTCTGCCCGCCACTGGTCGTACTCACGTGCGCGCGCGGCGGCGGCCAGGGCGAGGGCTTCCTCGGCCGCGTCGCGCCAGCCGGTGCCGAGGTAGGTCCACGAGCCGATGACGACGGTCGTCTCGTCGTCCTCGTCAGCCAACAGCCGGCGCTCGAGGTCGCGGGTGTCGATCGGTTCCCCGGTCCGGTGGGACTCGGTCGTGATCCGCTGCCAGCGCGCCCGCGCTCGGCGCAGGGCTCCGAGGCTGACGGAGTAGCGGCGGGACTTGGTGCCGAAGTGGCCGCGGAAGCCGAGCATGTGCACCCAGCGGCTCATCCGCTGGTAGTCGTGGCCCTGCGGGTGGTGGCGGGCGGCGCGGTCGGACAGGTCATGGCAGGAGGCCCGGAGGGCGGCGATGTGCGGCCGATGCTGGCCCTCGCCGTGCAGGCCGGAGACGTCCTTGGTGGCGTACTTCGCGAGGTAGCCGGCCACCTTTCCCGGGGTGAGGGCTGCGGTGGGGTCGTCGGCGCGGTGTCCGGCGGTGACCACGCGCACGTCGAGCTGGGCACCCGAGGCCAGGACACGCGGGCTGTCATCGGTGTCGACGGGTTCGGCCAAGACCGTCACGGCCGGCGCGGTGGCGCGCAACAGGGCCGCGAGCGCCTGGCCGTCGAGGGCGGCCGGGGCGTGTGCGCCGATCCCTGCGGCGGCGGGTCCGTCGAGGCGGATCGGGGCGTGGAAGTGGACCAGCCCGCGGTCCTGATACTCGGCGACCTTGGCGTACTGGACCGAGGCGTGCTCGCCCAGGCCCGACTCCGTCACCCCGAGGTGTCCGGCGACAGCGCGTCGGAGCGCGATGGTCGTGCGCCGCCACAGCTCGGGGGCGTGCCACTGCCAGATGACCGCGGATGCGGTGTCGTAGCAGTCCGGGCACAGCGGTGCCCCCGAGCGCGTGTCCCCGGGCTCGTGCATGGCAGCGCACCACTGGGGGCGTCCGTGTGGGCAGCGGGTCCGGTCGTCCCGACGTCGCGGGCGGCAGGGCTTCCCGCCGCGGTGGCCGTGCACCAGCCCGAACGAGGGCGCGGTGAAGGTGGCGAAGAGCAGCGGGTTGTCCGCGACCTGCTCGGGGACGGTCTTGCCCCCGGCGACTCCGGCGCTGATGAGCGCGAAGGTGTCGCGGGCGTATGTGCGCGAGCACGCCGGGCAGACGTGGGCGCGGCGGTTCCCGCACGGCCGGTACAGCACCCCCAGGGGCGCATCCGTCGAGCGGAACGTCGAGAGCACTTCCCCGGTCCGGGCGTCGACGGTCGTCGTGGACCCGACGAGCCGGACCGGACGGGCGCAGTTGTGCACCGCGGCCAAGGTGTCGGCGAAGGCGTCCATCGACCCATCCGCGAACCGAGAGAGCAGGCCCGTCCCGGCAGCCCAGTGCAACGACGGGACGTCGAGTGGGGCACCCTCGCCGAACCCGCTGAAGCCCGAAGGAGCGTGTGTCGTGACCGGAAGGAGTGCCATCCGTGGCCACCCCTTTCGGAGGGTGTGCCGGGTGACTAGTGCGACCCCGTCACCCGGCACACCCGGTCCAGGGCGGCCAGATCGCCAAACGCCTCGAAGCTCCTGGGGGTCGCTCAGGAGGCGTTGCAGCAGGCGCAGATCAGCTCAGTGTCGCCCTGGTGGAGGGCCCTTGGCCGGGTTGGAGAACCAACTCCAAGCGATGTCATCGCCGTGCTGGTGTGCGTCTGCTTGCACCACCCAATGTGACTGGGCCCGAGGCCTTCGTTCAACGAGAAGTCCAGATCAGCCACGACCGAGTCGCTCCGCCTCGATCAACGAGCACAGCATCCGCGGCTGTAGAGACCGAACCTGCCTGCCCAGTACACGGTTCCTTGCCTGCGGAGTCGTCCGCAAGTTACCTTGGAGTGGTGCTCGAGGATCCGATCATTGCACCGTCGGCCCTCAAGCACGGTCTTGGCACGGAGGACATCCTCCACGCCTACCGCAACCCCATCCGAGTGTGGGACCTCGGTGACGGGTTCACGATGATGCTCGGCCCGAACGCGGCCGCCATCATCCTCGAAGTCGGATACGTCGAGGGCGACACCGCCGTGGTGATCATCCACGCGATGCGCGCCCGGAAGAGATTCCTCCAGTGATGCCTCATGCCTAGAACTGTCGAAGAGATCCTCAAGCACGCCGACCAGCTCGCCGCTCGCTTCGAGGACTACGAGCCGGCACCCGGTGACGAGCAGGACGCCGAGGCCGTGGCGCTCCTGCGCGTGGCGGTCCACGAGCGCTCCGCCGCCGAGCAGCACGTCATCGACGCGATCCGCACTGCTCGCGCGTCGGGAATGTCCTGGTCAGCGATCGGGGCGTTCGTCGGCACCAGCGGAGAAGCCGCCCGTCAGCGATACGCCGACAAGGTCGCCTGACTCACTTGCCGGAACGCACTGGCAGCGGCATGTGAGTTCGGAGCGCTAGCGTTCTCGCCGTGGACGCCGCCAAACTTCTGAACGATCTCTGCGTGCGGCTCGGCTACTTCCTGCCGCCGGACGACCAGCAGACGATCATCAGTGACCCGCCGACATCGGTTGACGCGTTCACAGACGCCGTGATCGTGGCCGAGGGACTTGACCCAGTTCTCATGGCAACGGAGCAGCGCCAAGAGGTCCGACGCATGATTGCTGCCGCCTTCGGCGAGCCAGTCCGTCCGAGCGGTCGTACCAAGCGTCCCCGCTGACGTCCGCACATCGGCAGGAGGGCCCTCCCTCTCCGCGGCATAGGAAGACGTTGAGCGTCTTCGGTCTGGCGTGGGGAACGTCCTCCTGATGCGCTTGTCGGGCTTGGTGTCCCAAAGCGAAGAGGAGGACGTTCATGTCTAACGGTAGTGGTGTCTCTCGTGGGGATCGGAACCGGAACGCACGCCTTGCCCGGCTGCGGGCCGCGGTCCCGGTGACGAACGTGATCGTCGGGATCGACCTGGCGGATCGCAAGCAGATGGTCGTGGTGACCGACCACGACTCCAAGGTGTTGGCGCGGCGTACGTTCCGATGCAAGGCTTGGGACCTCGGCGCCGCGCTGGACTGGGCTGCCGAACGGGCGGCCAAGGCTGGGTTCGTCGGGGTGACAGTGGCGTGCGAGCCGACCGGTCACCGGTGGCGGGTCCTGGGCCAGCTCGCCGCGGACCGGGGCATGAGCTTCGTGTGCGTGCAGCCGGCGGCCTCGGCGTGGGCCCGTAAGTCCGAGGACCTGACCAGCGACAAGACCGACGACAAGGACGCGGTCCTGATCGCCCGGCTCGTCGCGCAGCTGCGCTGCTACCTGCCCGAACCGGTGGATGAGACCTGGGGTCGGCTGCGGCACCTCGGGACCCGCCGTGAGCAGCTGATCGAGGAGCACGTGCGGTGCGTCCAGCAGGTCCGCGACCTGCTCGAGTGCGTGTGGCCCGCCGCGCTCGAGGCGGCCAAGCACCCGTTCAAGTCGACCACCTGGGTCGCCGCGATGGCGGTGGTCGTCGAGCGTGACGGCGGCGACCTGGAGCGCACCCGACGGCTCGGGGCGGCCCGGTTCGAACGCGCCGTGCGCAAGGAGGTGGTTCGCCGCGGCAAGATCCGGCCCTGCCTGCGGATCGTCCGCCGACTGTTCACCGCCCTGTCCGACCCGGCTGGGGTGCTGGCGCACCGGCCGGCCGCGTTCGAGCGGATCGCCTGGGTGATCGACGACTGGGACCACGCCAAGGCCAAGCTGGTCGACACCGAGACTCGCATGGTGTCGGTCCTGGACGAGCTGGAGCTGACCGAGCTGGCCTGCTCCATCGACGGGCTGTCCGCGGTCGGGGCTGCGGCGATCCTGGCCGAGACCGGCGACCTGACCCGGTTCACCTCCGCCCGGGCCGTGGTCAAACACGCCGGCCTGGCACCGCGGGAACGCAAGTCCGGCACCTTCACCGGCCGCGCCCGCGTCACCGGAGCCGGCCGCCCGTTGCTGCGCGCCGCGGTCTGGCGGGCCGTGTGGGGCTGCCTACAGACCAACCGGGTGTACGCCGCCCGCTACCGGCACCTCACCGGCCGCGAGACCAACAAGCTCACCCCGACCCAGGCCCAGACGGCCGTCGCCGCGGCCATCCTGCGCCAGCTCCACTACGTGATCACCCACCAGCAGGCGTGGGACCCCGTCATCGCCACCCACGGCATTCGAGCGGTGGAGGTGGTTGCCGCATAACCCGATTCGGCCCGTCAGTGCCTCAGGCTGACGCGTCCCCAGGGCTGGGGCGGGGCGAGCCTTCCGCGGCATTGAGAACCCAAGCAGGTATCTCGTCGCTCATCACAGGCCGCCCCGTCCTGTCGTCGACACAACCCGATCACACGCTGCCGAGCACACCTCGATTACCGCTATGCAGGGACCGACGACCAGGACACGGGCACCCGCCCACCCCTTGACGCAAAACGCCTCACGCTGATGAGAGTGCGTTTCAGGCATCCACGCTCGGGGCCACCTCGCGCACCATCACGCAGTTGCCTAGTCCCTTGGGACGGTCGTAGGTGAAGCCCTCACGCTCGTACATCGTGCGGGTGCCGTTGTAGAGGAACGACGAGTTCTTCTTCCGTACCCCGCCGGTGTCGTGCGGGTAGCCCTCCACCGTGCCGCCGCCCGCTCGCGCGATCAGGTCCACGGCTCCGCGCAGGGCGACCGACGCCAAGCCCTTGCCGCGGTGGACCTTCTCGACCTGGATGCAGGTGATGCGGTAGTCGGGCAGTCGCTCGGCGGTGGCGAGGTACTCCTTGCGGTGGTGGATGCGGGGCAGCTCATCAGGCGTGCCGTACTCCGCCCACGCGATGGCAAGGTCGCCGTCATAGACCAGCGCCGCGTGCGCGATCCCCTCGTCCACGCGGCGCTTCTTGAACGCCCGGTTGTCCTCGGCGGTGCTGTCCGGATCGCGGTCATCGGGGTGGAACCAGGTGCACCAGCAGCTGGCGAACATGCCCCTGTTGCGTTCCACGAGGGCGGCGAAGTCGTCGAAGGTCTCCGGCGTGAGCGCCTCGATCGTGAAGTCGGGCATGCTTGGCAACGTACCCGGGATCGCGGACGTTCTGTGTCCTGTGGCTCACGCCGCAGCGGCGTAATGCCGTGGCGGGCGAGGCTGGCCGAGTACTCAGATTGGAGCGACGGTCAGCACGCTCGTCGGCATGACAGTAAACTTCCGGGAGCCTTGAATCGTGTCTTGACGCAGTAGATCCTTGACGGATTCGTGTCACCTGATGCTTGACACTCTCGGCTAGGACACTGAGGTGGCAGCGGTCCGCGGCCGCTGTCCTTTGATGCTACGCACGGGTTGGTCGGTGGTGCGCCTCACCACGCGGGTGTCGTTCTCGGGCAGCTCGATCGCCAAGGTGGTCTCGGCGACGTGCACGGTCACGGTGGTTCGGGCGTGCTCGCGGCCGAGGGCGACCTTCTGTCCGGCGACCACGATGATGCCGGAGTTGGAGGCTCGGCGTTGCACGGTGACGGGTTCGCTCGAGGGCCGCGGCGGTGTCCCGGGCGGGCGGGAGCGTTGCAGCCGGACGGCCTCACCGGGGGCGAGTGGGTTGGGCCGGGTGCGCAGCAGCTCGCGGGTGGCGGGGTCGAAGAACAGCAGCGGCGCACCGTCTTCGATGTAGACCCCGACCCGGCGGCCGGCCAGGATCTCCGCGGCGAGGACGACGTGGCTGCCCAAGGAGATGGTCCCGGACCTGGCGACGGTGCGCTCGACCTCGACCACGGTGCGCCCGGCGCGGCTTCCGGGCCCGGGTCGTGAGCTCACTGGTGCCGGGCCTGCGGTGACGGCGCCGCCGTGGAGCAGGAGCCAGGCCAGGTCGGCAGCACTGAAGCGGGAGCGCAGCGTCTTGATCCGGGCCCCGCCGGTGGACAGGTGCACCCAGTCGCAGTCGAGCCAGAACGTGATGACCTGCCCGGCGCGGGCCTGGCCGAGCCAAAACTGCTGCCCCCGGATCGCCAGGTTCCCCGACGCCGGGACGGTCCGCTCCAGCTCCAGAGCCAGCGACGCCTCGATCGTCGGAAGCGGTCCGACGGCCGGCGACGCGGCGACGTCGGGAGCCTGAACGGTTGCGGTGATCTCCAGCGCGGGCGGCAGCCACAGCTCGATCTCGGTGCTGCTCGCCGGGGTGAACCGGTCCGCGGGCACCACCGGCACCTGCTCGTCGAGCCCTTGGTGCGGGCGGTCGCGGTTGTAGGCCTCGACGATGACGTCGACCCGGGCCTGGGCCGCCTCGATCGAGGTGAACGGCCCGGCCGCGGTGAGCTCGGGGCGGAACGTGCCGTGGAAGCGTTCGACCTTGCCGTTCTGGTTCGGCGAGGCCGGCGCGGTCAGCCGGTGCCGGATCCCGTTCTTCCGGCAGATCTTGTCGAACAGCACCTCCCCGCGGTTACCCGCGTACCGGCTGAACCGGTCGGTGAACTGCTTGCCGTTGTCGGTGATCACCTCCTCGGGCACCCCGTACCGGGCCAAGGCCCGCGCGAAGGCCAGGCACACCGCCCGCGCGGTGGCCCGCTCCACCACCACCGCCATCACGCAGTACCGCGAGTGGTCATCGACGCCGGTGACGACCTTGGCCTCACGGACCTCCCCGGTGACGGTGTCGACCAGCTCGACCCCGCCGACGATGTCGATGCCCCACAGCTGCATCGGCCCCGGCCGCTCGAACCGGATGTAGGCACTTCGCGGCTTCCTCCGCGGACGCGGCTTCACCAGGTCGTGGCGGCGCAGGATCCGGTTGATCGTGGCCACCGACGGCACCGGCGGCAGCGCCTCACCGCCCTCGACGTCCCCGTTGTCCCGACCGCGCAGCAGCTCCAGCCGGATCCGTTTCGCGCCCCACCGCGGATGCTCGCGCCGCATCTCGCACACCGCCACCGCCACCGACTCCGGCGCCTGATGCGGGCACCCCCTCGGACGATGCGACCGGTCGGCCAGGCCGGTCACCCCCTCCACCAGATACCGACCCAGCCACGTGTGGACCGACTGACGCGACACCCCGAACGAGGCCGCAACCTCCGTCACCGACGCACCCGCCAAGACCTCCCGGACCGCGTCCAACCGCTGCTCGACGACCGACAAGACAACCAGCACCGATCTCGGCCTCCCGGCATCGACGACATCCGCGGAACATCGTCGAGCAAGGCGCCGCACCACGCCCGGTGTCAAGCATCAGGTGATACCGCACTGTCAAGCATCACCCGCGACAGGACAGGGAGCCTTGAATCGTGCTTGTGAGAACTTTCTCTACTGACTCAAGGCGCGCCTCCGGCGCGCAAGCGCGGGGCCCGCGACAGGGACCCCGCGCTCCGGGCGCTTCGCGCCCTCCGCGCACCCCGTCGCACCCCACGCGTCGCGGGGAGAGATCGTTTGCAGCGCTCAGTCGCCTAGGAACCAGAGGTACCGATGTACCCGTGCCGTCGCCACACCCATCAGTCGCTCCAACTCCTCGAGCATCCTCAGCTCGGCAGGGTCTTCGAGTTGACTCCGCAGGTAGGCCACCTCACGCGGCAATAGCTCTTCGACCTGTGGCCGATTGAAGATCGTGTCTCCGTACGGGTCGATGCCCAGCAGTAGCGGCGTGTTGGCCGTGCGGAGAATGCCCCCGGGCACTCTCCAGGCCACAGCCCCCTCGTCTAGGCGCTCTCCACCAGCCGGGTTCCACTTCCGCACCCACATGCTGATCGGCAACAGGCCATCCTGCCCGACCCGCCGACCCTGCGCTCCACTCTCCGCCAGCCTCCGGGCCGCATCAAGGGCGCTACGCGTCGCTGCGCGATGACCTACGGCCACCCTTGACCCGACCACTCCGGCCGACTCCCCTGCTCCGCTACGGATCGGTGGCTCTGCCTGCTCGCGTGCCCAATCGTGCCCAATCACCCTCCGGAACGACACGAAGACGCACCACCAAAGCCACTGCAGCCGTGCGTGATCACAGCCCGAAGCGACCCGTCCGCTCGCTTCCCAAGCTAGTCGGGAGGCAGCCCACATAGTTCTGCTCGGGAGAGGATCGAGTGAGTCTCCGGGAAGGCCACGGACGATCTGTGGCACGTTGGTGGCACACCAGGTCACAACTCGGGTCATCCAGGACCACGGCAACGGCAGCCAACCACGCACGAACTGGGGCATGACCGCCCCGGTCGAGACCCCCCGAGCCGCCTCATAATCCGTCGGTCGTCGGTTCAAGCCCGACACGCCCCACCACGCGTCCACGCAGGTCAGCGTCGCCACGGCGACCGCTGCGTCGGAGGGGCGTGCACCCCCGATCACTCTCCGGCGTGAGGCACAGGACTCGAACGGAAGGCGGCGACGGCTTCCTGGACCGTCGAGTACATGTGGGCGTTGTCGAACTCCCCGAGGGTGCCGAACTTTCCGAGGGTCGACACCAGCTCCGGGTCCGCCCCAGCGAGGGCGAACACGCGGTCCTCCTGGTGGAGGGAGTGGATGAGACCACTGAGAGTCAGGCTCGCGGAGTAGTCGACGTCGGCGATCGAGGAGCAGTCCAGCACCAGCCAGCGCACCGGGTCGGGGGCCGCCTCCACCAGGGTCTCCACCTGGTCGGCGAACCTGTTGGCGTTCGCGTAGAACAGCTGAGCGTCGAACCGGAAGACCATCAGGCCGGGCAGGCTCTGGTGGCCGGCTTCGGCGGCGGTGTACGCCGTGCCGCCGGCGCCGTCCACGGCGACGACGAAGTCCGTCGGGGAGTACGCCCTCCGGATGATCTCGATGATCGAGAGCACGATCGCCAGCACTATGCCCTGCTCGACGCCAACCGCGAACACGACGATCGCGGTACCGAGGGCGATGACGAACTCGCTGAGCCGAGCGGCCTTGATCCGCTTCAGGCCCTTGATGTCGACCAGGCCGACCCCGATGAGGAAGACGATCGCTGCGAGCACCGCCTTGGGCATGTCGGTGAGCAGGTCCGTCAGGAACAGCACGACGACCAGGACCACGAGCGCCATCGTCATGTTCGCGACCTGCGTGCGACCCTTCTGCTCGTCGAGGATCTGGGTCTTGGTGGGGCTGCCGTTGACGACGAACGTGCCGGACAGGCCTGCCGCGAAGTTGGCGCCGCTGAGGCCGATGAGGTCACGGTTCACGTCGACCCGTTGACCGTGCTTCATGGCGAAGCTTCGCGAGGTCGCAGCGCTCTGGGCGATGATCAGGACGAAGCACGAGAAGGCGATGCCCAGGACCTTTGGCACGTCGCTCCAGGTGATGCCATCGGGGAGCCCGATCGGCGGGAACCCTCCGTCGACCGACCCGATCACCGAGACTCCGTGTGACGTCGCGTCCAGCACGTTGGACAAGATGATCGACAGGACCACCGCGACAACCGCACCGGGAACCTTCGGGATGAACCGTTTGAACCCGATGATGATCAGCAACGTTCCCGCCGCGAACGCGAACGTCCACCAGTTGCCCTCGCCCAGGTGGGTGATCATGTACCACTGCTGTTCGAACCAGTTGCCCGTGCCCTTCGCGATGCCGAGCATGTCCGGGATCTGCCCGGTGAAGACCTGGATCCCGACGCCGGTGAGGAAGCCGACCAGCACCGACGCGCTCAGGAAGTCACCCAGGAACCCCAGTTTGAGCAGCCTGGCCAGGACCAGCAGTCCACCGCACACGAGGGCGACGAGGCTGGTCCAGGCCAGCCACTCCTGCGAGTTCGGCTGCAAGCCAGCGATCCCCAGTCCGGCGAGTCCGGCCGCCAGGATCGCCGCGGTGGCGGAGTCGGCACCCACAACGAGCAGACGGGACGACCCGAGTAGCGCGAAGATCAGGCACGGAAAGATCACCGTGTAGAGGCCGGTGACGACCGGTGTCTGCGCGATGGAGGTGTACCCCATCGTCTCGGGGATGGCCACGGCGGCGAGGGTGACGCCCGCGACGACGTCGACCGTGACCCACGACCGCTTGTAACCACGAAGCGACTGCGGCATCAGCCGCTCGCCCAGTGACGTCTTGGCTGGTGTGGTGTCGGTCGCCTCGGTCATCAGGCACCCCAGCTCTTGAGCTCGTTCGAGGAAGTTCGCTTGGTGCCGCCGTCGCCCCGGGGGACCAGCCCCCAGGGCCGGGTCCACGTCGTGTGAGACTTCTCCGGTTCCACGGCCACCGGACGTGCGATGGCGACAGGTCCACGTGCCGTGGTGGTGGTCACTGCCACTTGCCCCCTCTCATGAGCACTGCGCCTCGGGTGGCGAATGGGCAGCACAGTACGCCGCGAACGGGGCCGGGGTCAGCATCTTCAGGGACTTGTGCGAGCGCCCGTCGTCCTGCTCGCCCAGTCGGTGATCAGCACACCGGGCGGAGCGCGAGGTCCCCGGGCACATACGGGTTCCACTGTCTGCGTGAAGTCCCGGGACAGCACCCCGCTCGCCCGATCGGCCCAGACATCGGCGTCGAGCAACACGTTGACGACCGTGTCGCCGATCGGCATCCACACCGAGTCGGTCGCCGCGTCGTACCAGCCCGGTTCGGCCGCCTAGCGCGACGGCCCTCCGGCGAAGACGGTGACGGGAACCCCTTCGCCGACCTCGTACAGCCGGATCGTGCCATCGCGCAACGACATCGCCAGAACCGTCCCGTCGGCGTCGAACCCGAACGTCGTCGCCGCACTCACGGCCGGAACGGTCTCGGTCGTCCGCGCCGCGAGGTCCACGACCACGACGCGGTCGGTGTCCGTCGACCCGATCGCCAGCCGAGTCCCGCTCGGGTCGCGGGCCACCGTGTCCGGCGACGTTGCAGGGGTGGCGATGGTGCCCACGACGTTCCCGTCCCCGTCGTAGGTGGTGACGGTCCCGTCGTCGCCGATCACGTGCAGGCCGCCCTCCCCGGTGGGCTGGAGGACGCCCGTCAGGGCGCCCGTCTCCACGGTGAGCACGACCTCCGGCGGCGCGGGGCGCAGTCGCACCAGGACGGCCTCCTCGGTCCGGTCGGGACGACGGCCGTGGACCGCGTAGTAGTCACCGAACATCGTGCCGCTCTCCTGCCAGCGCCCGCCGACGACGCCCTCGACGCTCCCGGGGTAGAGCTCGTCGACCAGGCGGCCACCCTCCCAGTGGGCGAGGACGTCGTCGCCTGACACGGCCCACGGCCATCCTCTGCCGGGGACACCGCCAAGGGATCGCAGGCCGCGCCGTCAGCCTCCCGGAGGGAGGCTCCCCGGCTCAGTACCGGCGCATGGTCGCGTGGGCGGCCGACCTACGCCACGCGCAGGTCGTCCCCGTCGACGGTGACGGTGCCCCGGCGCAGCGGCCACACCCTGGTGAGCGCGATCACGGCAGCGTCGAGCCCGGGGATCTTGGCGAAGACTCCTTGAGGCCCTCTCGTCATCTGCCCGGTGCGCACGTCGTACGCGGACTGGTGCCATGGGCAGACGAGGCACCCGTCGGCGTCGATGCTGCCCTCGGCGAGATCAGCGCGCAGGTGGCGGCACCGTCGCCCGACGGCGAAGTAGTCACCGTTGTTGCCGACCGCGTAGCCGCCGGAGCCGGTCACCGTTCCGGGCGGAACCTCGGCGCGGGGAACTCGGGTTGCGGTCATGACGCGCTCCTGAACCGGGGGACACCGACGAACCATCGTCGCACGTGATCCTGAGAACGACCTTGGCAATCGTGCGGGGTGAGACCGCCGGTCTCGGGACCCGTCCTACGACTCGGTGGTCAGGCGGTGGCCACGTTGAACAGGAAGGGCTGTGAGCACTGTCCGCCACCGGTGACGGTGTACATGAAGGTCCCGTTGAACGAGCCCTTGTTGTTCTGGCCGTTGTCCGTGGTGGCCACCACCAGGGTGATCGTGCTACCCGACGCGGACTGGCTGGTCCCGGCACCCGGGTACGACAGGTCGACGCTGTTGTTGGCGCCGCCGGCGGTTGCACTGAAGTAGGTGATTTGGGCGCCGATCCCTTGCATCGTGATGGTCAGGGTGACGACTCCGGACCCGTTCTGGTGAGTGCCGGAGACGGCGGTGATGAAGGTGCACCCGCTGGCTGCCATCGCCGGCGCTGCCGCACCGACGGCCACGATCGGGACTGACCAGGCGGCGCCCTTGGCGACTGTGCGACGGGAGACGGGAGACGACATGACGAACCTTTTCTCAGGGAGTGTGGGGGGCGGTCCCTCCGGCGGGCCTGCCGCGGGAACCCTACCCGCTTCGTGGGTGTGAGCTACGCCCGGGTCTGATGCAAACACGAGCCCGAGGTGTGACTGTTGTGACTTCCGATAGCACTGACACCAATGAGGTTAGTGGTACGACACCCTCGGAGCACAGGCCCGAACGGAGCACTGTCCGAACAGACGATGCAGGTCAGGCCCTATGTCGAGGGCGCCGGGGCGAGACCGGAGCGGGGAACGTCGCCATCTCGGGGCTCATCGAGGCCTGGACGAGGTCCCCGGGTGACGTCGGCGACGCACGACGGACCCTGTCGCGTTACGTGGACCCGCGCCGGAGGGCCGCAACGGCCGAGGCCGCGGGATGGCTCAGCTGTCGAAGCCGATGCCCACCGCGTCCAGCCCTCGGAGCCAGAGGTTGCGCCTCCCGGTCCTGTCCTCGGCGGCCAAGCTGGCCCGGGTGGCCCGGACGCCGGCCCAGCGGAACGGCTCCGGAGGGAACGGCAGCGGCTTGCGGCGCACCATCTGCAACCGCGTCACCTCCGTGTCCCGGCCGTCGACGAGGTCGAGCGCGACCCGGGCGCCGAAACGGGTCGACGCCACCCCGAGTCCGGTGTACCCGACTGCGTACGCGAGCCGGCCGTCCAGTGCCGTACCGAACACCGGGGTGAACCGGGACGTCGTGTCGATGACCCCTGCCCAGCGATGGGTGAACCTGATCCCCTCCAGCCGGGGGAAGATCTCCAGGAAGTGCCGCGCCAGGAGCTCGTGCGAAGGCCCCTGCTCGAGCCGGGGGTCGATGCGCCCCGGGAAGTGGTAGTTCGCGTCGTAGCCCCCGAACAGCACCCGGTCGTCGAGGGTGCGCCGGTAGTAGTGGAACTGGTTGCCGGCGTCGGTCAGGCCCTCACGGCCCTCCCACCCCACCGCACCAAGCTGATCCGCTGACAGCGGCTCGGACATGAGGACGTGGTCATACACCGGCAGGGTGTAGAGCGCCAGGCGCCGCAACGGCCCGCGGAACGCGCCGGTCCCGAGCACGACGCGCCGGCCCCACACGCTCCCCCACTCGGTGCGGACGCGCAGGCCGTCGGCCTCCTCGTCGAAGGCCGTCACCTCGGTGTCCTCGTGGAGCCGCACCCCGAGCCGCTCGGCGGCCCCAGCCAGTCCCCACACCAGCCGCCCCGGGTCGACGAGGCCGACCGTGGGGTCGACGAAGCCCCCGAGGTAGCGGGGCGAGTCCACCCGGGCCCGCGCCCCGTCGCGGTCGAGGAGGGTGACCGGGGCCCCGTGGTCGCGGTGGAGCTCGTAGGCCTCACGCACCGTCCGCAGCTGGTGCTCGCCGAGGGCCATGGTGATCTCCCCCGGCACGTGGAAGTCGGCCTCGATGCCGTACCGCACCAGCGTCTGCGACAGCCCGGCGAAGTTCTCCGCCCCCAGCCGCTCGAGGGTCTCGATCTCCTCGGGCCAGCACGCGAGCCCCTGGGCCAGCCCGTGCGTGAGCGACGGCGAGACGAAACCGCCGTTGCGCCCCGAGGCGGCGATACCGAGGCGGCCCCGCTCGAGGAGGACCACCTCGCGGGACGGGTCGTCCTCCTTGGCCTGCACGGCCGCCCAGAGTCCGGTGAACCCTCCCCCCACCACGACGAGGTCGGCGCGGTGACCCGACCCGGTGAGCGCCGTTCGGGGCGTGGGCCGGTCGGGCCGGTCGGTCCAGAAGACGTCGGGCACGGCATCGGCGAGGGACGCGAGGACGCTGGTGGCACCGACGGTCATGGCGACATCATGCCGTGGAGCGCCGGCACCCGGCGACACCACCCCGACGCTTCCGGTTGCGTTGGCTCCAGATCGGCACGGATCCAGAAGGGTGGGGACCCGAAGGCCCCGGGTTCGGTGCCCGTGCAACGATTTGCGGATGACCGGCCGACTCCTCTCCCCCGACGTCCGCGCCCACGCACTCGACCACGAGCCCCTCCCCGCGGACGGCGTCGTTGCGGGCACACCCACCGCCGGTGTCGTCACCCTCAGCACCCTCGGCAAGACGGAGGTCGGGGTCTGGGAGATGACGGTGGGCACCGCTCGCGACACCGAGGTCGACGAGGTGTTCGTCATCCTCTCCGGGGCGGGCACCGTCGAGTTCGAGGACGGCGAACGGCTGGCCCTCAGGCCGGGGGTGGCGGTGCGCCTGTGGGCCGGCGAGCACACGACGTGGACCGTCAGCACGCCCCTCCGCAAGATCTGGATGGCCTGACCCTCAGGTCTCGGAACGGTCACGATCGGAGTGTCACTTCCGCTCCGCGGGTACCACCGCGGGCTCCCACTGGCTAGGTTGCTTTTGCATGAGCGAGCCCCTGGTCGTGATGCAGGACGTCAACAAGCACTTCGGTGACCTGCACGTCCTCAAGGACATCAACCTCACTGTCGGCAAGGGCGAGGTGGTCATCCTCATCGGCCCCTCGGGGTCGGGGAAGTCCACGCTCTGCCGCACGATCAACCGCCTCGAGACCTTCGAGAGCGGCTCGATAAGCATCGACGGCGTGGAGCTGCCCGAGGAGGGCAAGGAGCTCGCGAGGCTGCGCGCCGACGTCGGCATGGTCTTCCAGTCCTTCAACCTCTTCGCGCACAAGACGATCCTCGACAACGTGACGCTCGGGCCGATCAAGGTCCGCAAGCAGGGCAAGAAGGAGGCCGAGGCGCGGGCCCGGGAGCTGCTCGAGCGCGTCGGGATCCAGGAGCAGGCCGACAAGTACCCGGCACAGCTCTCCGGAGGCCAGCAGCAGCGCGTCGCGATCGCCCGGTCCCTGGCGATGGACCCCAAGGTCATGCTCTTCGACGAACCGACCTCGGCCCTCGACCCCGAGATGATCAACGAGGTCCTCGACGTCATGGTCGAGCTCGCCCACAGCGGCATGACGATGGTGGTCGTCACCCACGAGATGGGCTTCGCCCGCAAGGCCGCCAACCGGGTCGTGTTCCTGTCCGAAGGCGTGATCGTGGAGGAGGCCGAGCCCGAGCAGTTCTTCACCAACCCCAAGAGCGACCGGGCCAAGGACTTCCTCGGCAAGATCCTCACCCACTGACCCGCCGGCCCGTCCCGGGCCGCGGCGACCACCAGTCACCAACCAGGAGGAAACCCATGAGAAGCACACGGATCGGACTCGTCGCGGCCGCGGCGGTCATCGGACTGGGCCTGAGCGCCTGCGGCTCCGACTCCGGCGACAGCGGCAGTGGCGGCGACGGAAGCTCGGACAGTGGCTCGGGCGACAGCATCAAGATCGGCATCAAGTTCGACCAGCCCGGCCTCGGCCTGAAGCAGGGAAGTGACTACACCGGCATGGACGTCGACGTCGCGACCTACGTCGCCGAACAGCTCGGCTACTCCGCCGACTCCATCGAGTGGGTCCAGGCGCCCAGCGCCCAGCGCGAGACCCTCATCGAGACCGGTCAGGTCAAGCTCGTCGTCGCGACGTACTCCATCACCGACGAGCGTGCCCAGAAGGTCACCTTCGCCGGTCCGTACTTCATCGCCGGCCAGGACCTCCTCGTGACGTCCGACAACACCGACATCACCGGTCCGGACAGCCTCGACGGCAAGAAGCTCTGCTCGGTCACGGGGTCCACGTCAGCCCAGAAGGTCAGTGACCAGGTTCCCGGCGTCAACCTCCAGGAGTTCGGCACGTACTCGGAGTGCGTGGCCGCCCTCAGCTCCGGCGCCATCGATGCCGTGACCACCGACGACACGATCCTCGCGGGCTACGCCGCCCAGGAGCAGTACAAGGGCAAGCTCAAGGTCGTGGGGAGCACCTTCTCCGAGGAGAACTACGGCATCGGCCTGAAGCTGGGCGACACCGAGCTCTGCCAGCAGGTGACCGACGCGATCAACAAGATGATCGAGGACGGCACCTGGCAGACGATCGTCGACGACAACCTGGGGCCGGCCGGATACAAGCCGGGTGCGGGCAACCCGCCCACGCCGGAACCCTGCTCCTGACCCCGAACCGGGACCACGGGATGCCGTTCGCCCGCACCGGGCGAACGGCATCGCGTGCCCCGGTCCCCACCGATCGCGAAAGGTGAGGCAATGGTCGACATCCTGCAGAACTACGACGTCCTCGGCGCCTTCTGGGTGACCATCCAGCTCTCGGTGCTCTCGGCGATCGGTGCGCTGATCATCGGGACCGTCATCGCGGTGCTGCGGGTGTCCCCGGTCGCGGTCCTGCGGCTGATCGGCACGAGCTACGTCAACGTCTTCCGCAACACGCCACTGACCCTGCTGATGGTGTTCAGCATCCTCGGGATCTCGTTCATCCTCGGGCTGCAGATCAGCGACCAGGCGACGACCAACTCGTACTGGTGGGCAGTGATCGTGCTCTCGGTCTACCACGCCGCCTTCGTCTGCGAGGCGCTTCGCAGCGGCGTCAACACCATCCCGGCAGGGCAGGCGGAGGCCGCCAGGTCGATCGGGCTCACCTTCGGCCAGTCGCTCAGGGAGGTGCTGCTCCCCCAGGCCTTCCGCGGCTCGATCGCCCCGCTCGGCTCGACCCTCATCGCCCTCATCAAGAACACGACGGTGGCGGCGGTCATCCTCGGGACCGCCGAGGCCGCAGGCCTCCTCGCGCAGATCACGGAGAACGAGGGAGCGAGCCTGCCCACGTTCTTCCTGTTCGCGCTCGGCTTCGTCATCCTGACCCTCCCACTCGGGGTCTACTTCACCAATCTCTCCCAGCGCCTGGCGGTGAAGCGATGAGCGCCGAGACGGTCATCTTCGACGCACCCGGGCCGCGGGCCCGGCGCCGGCACGCGATCCTCACGGTCGTCGGCGTCATCATCGCACTGGGGGTCCTCTGGCTCGTCCTGCGGAAGATGGCGTCGGCCAACCAGCTGCAGCCCGCGATGTGGTCCCCGTTCGTCACGGACCCCGAGGTGTGGACCCAGTACCTCCTCCCCGGGCTGTGGGAGACCCTCAAGGCCGCGGCGATCTCGGTGGTCCTCGCCGGCATCTTCGGCATCGTCTTCGGCATGGGCCGGCTGGCGAACAACCGCTGGATCCGGTGGGCCAGCGGAGGCGTCGTCGAGTTCTTCCGCTCGGTGCCCGTCCTGCTGATGATGATCTTCTTCTTCTTCGGCTACTTCGCCAGGGCATCGTGGCTGCCCAACGAGTACGCGCCGTTGTTCGGGGTGGTGCTCGCGCTGACGCTGTACAACGGATCCGTCATCGCCGAGCTCGTCCGCTCCGGGGTCTACTCCCTCCCCAAGGGTCAGGCGGAGGCCGGGCTGTCCATCGGTCTCTCCCCCGGCCAGACGCTGCGCTCGATCCAGCTGCCCCAGGCCCTGACGGCGATGCTGCCCGCCCTGGTCGGTCAGCTGGTGGTGGTCCTCAAGGACACCGCGCTCGGCACGATCATCCTCTACCCCGAGCTGCTCACCGCGGCCAGGACGTTGGGGTCGGCATACGCGAACACGGTGCCCGCGTACCTGGTTGTCGCGGTCATCTTCATCGTCCTCAACTACTCGCTGACCCGCCTGGCGCGGTTCGTCGAGCAGTACCTGAAGCAGCGCGGGCACACGTCCGGACCGCTGACGAACACCGAGCCGAACATCGTCCAGGGCGGCGCCGAGCCCGGCGACGCGGCGGCTGCGGGCGAACGCATGGTCGCGGCCGCTGCCCACGCCCGCCGCGCCCGGCGCGACGACGACAGCTGAGTCGACGGCATCCGGCGTCGGAACCGCCGATAGCCTGACCCAATGCGTCGCACCGCGGACGTCCTGGTCATCGGCGCCGGAGTCATCGGTTGTTCCATTGCGCACGCCCTGGCCGGTCCGGACCGTTCGGTGCTGGTGGTCGATCGCAACCCGGGCCCTGGCCAGGGCTCGACCAGCGCCTCCTCTGCGATCATCCGCTTCAACTACTCGACCCTGGCCGGGGTGGCCACCGCATGGGAGGCGCACTGGTCCTGGCTGGACTGGGAAGGGTTCCTCGGTGGTCCTGACGAGGACGGCTCGGTGGCGAAGTTCTGGCGCACCGGATCCTTGTGCCTCGATGCGCCTACCCACGATGCGGCCAGGGTTCTGCGCCTCTTCGACCAGGTCGGGGTGCCCTACGACGTGCTCACCGCGGCGCAGATTCGGCGGGCTTACCCCTGGTGCGATCCCTCCCGCCACTACCCTCCGAAGCCGGTCGAAAGTGATGCGTTCTGGGACGAGCCGTCCGGAGAGATCGGGGGGTACCACACCCCCGATTCGGGGTTCATCGACGATGCCTCGTTCGCCGCCCACAACCTTGCGACGGCGGCCCGACGGCGCGGAGTCCAGTTCCTGTTCCGAGCCACGGTGTCAGGGATCCGGCGCCGGGACGACCGGGTGTCCGGGGTCGAGCTGGCTGACGGGACCGTGGTGGACACGCCCGTGGTGGTCAATGTCTCTGGACCCAGTTCCGGTCACGTCAATGACATGGCGGGCGTTTCGGAGGATTTCGCGGTCCACACCCGCCCGCTGCGGGTGGAGACGCACTCGGTGCCGGCCCCACCCAGGTTTCAGGTGGCGGACCGGCCTGGCCCGCTGGTCGCCGACGTCGACCTCGGCACCTACTTCCGAGGGACTCCTTCCGGCGAGCTGCTGATCGGTGGGGCCGAGCCGGCGTGCGACCCGCTGGAGTGGCTGGAGGACCCCGACGACTACAACCCATCCGTGACCCGGTCACTCTATGAGGCGCAGGTGTACCGCGCCGCCCGACGCCTGCCGGAGCTCGGCGTCCCGGGCACCCCCCGCGGTATCGCTGCCGTCTACGACGTGACCGACGACTGGATACCGATCTACGACAGGACAGCCCTCCCCGGCTTCTACGTCGCGATCGGCACCAGCGGCAACCAGTTCAAGAACGCCCCCTTGGTGGGCGCCTATCTGAGGGCGATCATCGACACCTGCGAGTCGGGGGTCGATCACGACCAGACCCCGGCCCGCTATCGTCTGCCGCGCTCCGGCATCAATCTGGACCTGTCGGCGTACAGTCGGCTACGCCAGCCCAGCCCGGAGAGCAGCAACACCGTTTTGGGGTGAGCGGCTCGCCGGCCCCAGTCCGCGAGCACCGGTAGCACGGACGGGAGTACTCGTGACCCAGACTCACTACCGGGCCGTAGTCATCGGTGGTGGTGTCGTCGGTGCCAGCGTCCTCTACCACCTGGCCAAGCTCGGGTGGAGCGACCTGCTACTGATCGAGCGATCCGAGCTGACCGCCGGTTCGACGTGGCACGCCGCGGCCGGCTTCCACACCCTCAACGGCGACCCCAACGTGGCCGCCCTGCAGAAGTACACGATCGACCTCTACGCCGAGCTCGAGGCGGAGACCGGCCAGTCCTGTGGTCTGCACATGACCGGTGGGATCAACCTGGCGGGCACCCCGGAGCGCTGGGCGTGGCTGCACTCGCAATGGGCGAAGTTCCAGACGATCGGCAACGAGACGGTGCGCCTGATCGAACCGGACGAGATCAAGGAACTGTGTCCGATCGTCGACATCGACGGCATCTACGGCGGCATGTACGACACGTACGAAGGTCACCTGGACGCGTCCGGTACGACGTACGCGTATGCCGCCGCGGCCCGCAATCGCGGAGCCGACATCGTGCTGCACAACCGCGTCGTCGAGCTGCATCAGCGGCCCGGAGGCTGGAGCGTGGTCACCGAGCACGGCACGATCACGGCCGACCATGTGGTGAACGCGGGAGGTCTGTGGGCTCGCAAAGTGGGCCGCATGGCCGGGGTGGATCTGCCGGTGGCGCCGTTGGAGCATCACTACCTCGTGACCGAGATGATTCCCGAGGTGGCCGGCCACGACGGCGAGCTGCCGATGATCATGGACCTCGAGGGCTTCACCTACCTCCGGCAGGAGGGGCAGGGGCTGCTGCTCGGGGTCTACGAGCTCGACCCCCGGCACTGGCACGTCGAAGGTGCCCCTTGGGACTTCGGGATGCGGTTGCTCAGGCCCGACGTCGATCGGATCGGACCCGAGCTGGAGATCGGTCTGTCCCGGTTCCCCTGCCTGGAGACTGCGGGCATCAAGAGCTGGGTGAACGGCGCCTTCACCTTCACCCCGGACGGCAACCCGCTCGTGGGTCCGGTCGCCGGGCTGCCCGGGTTCTGGGTAGCGTGCGGGGTGATGGCGGGATTCAGCCAGGGCGGTGGCGTCGGGCTGGCGCTGGCGCAGTGGATGGTCGACGGCGAACCGGAGCGTGATGTCTTCGGCATGGATGTCGCTCGCTACGGCTCGTTCGCCAGCGCCGACGGGTATCTCACCGCGACCACCGGCCAGTTCTACCAGCGCCGGTTCGTGATGACCTACCCCAACGAACAGCTCCCCGCCGGCCGACCGCTGAAGGTGAGCGCGATCCACGACCAGTTGGTCACCGAGGGCGCGCACTTCGCAGCGAACTGGGGCCTGGAGACTCCGCGCTACTTCGTTCCGGACGACCCGGACTTCACCGAGACACCATCGCTGCGGCGCAGCAACGCCTTCGACGTCGTGGCGGCCGAAGTGCGCGCCACGCGGGCCGGCGTGGGCGTGCTGGACACGACCGCCTTCTCTCGCTACGAGATCACGGGCCCTGGGGCCAGGGCCTGGCTCGACTGGTTGCTGGCCGGTGTCATACCGAAGCCGGGCCGCGTCCGGCTGACCCCGATGCTGAGCGACTCGGGGCGCCTGAGTGGCGATCTCACCACGACGTGCTGGGCCGAGGACGAGTTCTGGCTGATGGGGTCCTACTACCTGCGGGCGTGGCACTTGCGGTGGTTTCGAGACCGACTGCCCCCGGACGGGAATGTTCGGCTCGAGGACATCTCCGACCGGGTCTCCGGCGTGTCGTTGTCCGGTCCGCAGTCGCTGGAGCTGTTGTCACGACTCACGTCGGGCGCCGATGACCTGCGATGGCTGCATGCCACCGAGCTCGATCTGGGTCCCCACCGCGTGCGCGTGGGACGGCTGAGCGTGACCGGGGAGCTGGGCTATGAGCTCAATGTTCCCGCAACCCAACTGGCCGGGTTGTACCGGCTGGTGCGTGGGGCGGGGCACGGCCTGGACGTCGTACCTCTGGGGTATGAGGCGCTCGACTCGATGCGCCTGGAGAAGTCCTTCGGCACCTGGTCGCGCGAGTTCACCTGGGCCTATACGCCCGAGATGAGTGGGCTGCACCGGTTCGTGGCCTTCGACAAGCCGGCCTTCGCGGGCCGCGACGCCGCGCTTCGAGAGCGGGACCAGGGGTCGACGCAGCGTCTGGTCACACTCGCCGTGGACAGCATCGATGCCGAGGCGGGGACGTTCGACCCAGTCTGGTCCGGAGAGCGACGGGTGGGCTTCGTGACCTCCGGCGGCTACGGACACAGCGTGGGCACGAGTCTGGCTCTGGCGTACGTCGACCGCGCCTGCGCGCAGGTGGGCAGCGAGCTCGTGGTCCACGTCGTCGGGCAGCAGACACCCGCCCGGGTCGTCGCCGACAGTCCCTATGACCCGGCCGGCGCGCGAGCGCGGGGCCAGAACGGCGCCGCGTGATGTTTCGCAACGACATGCCCTACGTCGAGGTTCTGTCCCCGGAGGCGATCGAGATTATCGAGGGTGGCTGGAGGCGGCTGGTCAGGGAGATCGGGATCGAGTTCATGCACGAAGAGGCTCTGGACCTGTTCCGCGCGGCTGGCCAACGCGTGGATGGCGAAGTCGTGTACTTCGACCCCGACTGGGTCCTGGAGCAGGTTGCCAAGGCTCCGAGCGAGTTCCACCTGCGAGCCCGCGACCCCCAGTACGACGTCACCATCGGCGGCCGGAACATGGTGTTCGCCACGGTCTCCGGCCCGCCGTTCTTCAGGGTCGGCGACGAACGACGCGACGGCAGACTCGCCGACTACGCGTTGATGGCCAAGTTGGCGCACTCCTTCCCGGAGCTCGACCTCGTCACGATGCCGGTGATCGAGCCTGACGACGTGCCCCTGGACTCCCGGCACCTTGACATGCTGCTCACCGCGACCACGTCGACGTCCAAGCCGGTCCTCGGATCCGCGTTGTCGACCACCCACGCAGAAGACAGCATCGAGTTCGCGCGGATGCTGCATGCCGGTCTGGACCTCTTCGTGCCCGGAGGCGTTGACGACCAGCGCCCGACGACATCGATCATGTCGATCGTCAACGTCAACTCCCCGCTTCGGTACGACACCCGGATGCTCGAGGCCTTGCTGGCCTATGCCAAGGCAGGGCAGGCCGTTGTGGTGACACCGTTCTTGCTGATGGGCGCGATGTCCCCGGTGACGGTCCCGGCGGCACTGACGCAGCAGACCGCGGAGGTGTTGACCGGGATCGCGCTGATGCAGCTGATCAGGCCCGGGGTGCCCTCGGTGATGGGCTCGTTCCTCTCCACCATCGACATGCAGTCGGGATCACCGAGCTTCGGCGGGCCCGAGTCCGCTCAGGGCCTCTATGCATCGGGTCAGCTGGCGCGGCGCTACCACCTGCCCTGGCGTGCCGGTGGAGGTGGCCTGACCTCGAGCCAGATCGTGGACGCCCAGGCCGGTTACGAAGGATTCAACACCCTGCAGGCCGCGTTCGGTGCGGGCGCCAACCTCGTCGTACAGGCGGCCGGATGGCTGGAGTCCGGGCTGGTCTCCAGCCCGGAGAAGCTCGTCCTCGACATCGAGATGCTGCGCACCTTGCGCAGGCAGTTCACGCCATTGGAGGTCGATGAGGGGTCGCTGGCCTTCGGGGCGCACCAGGAGGTCGGCCACGGGGGCCACTTCCTGGGCGCGGCGCACACCCTGGAGCGATTCAGGGACTGCTTCTATCGGCCGCTCCTCAGCTCGACGGAGAACTTCGAGCGATGGACCCGCAACGGCGCGCGCGACGCCGCCGTCCGGGCCGGAGAGATCTGGCGCTCGACCGTCGACACCTACGACGCACCGCCGCTCGACCCCGATGTGGAGGAGCGGCTCTCCTCCTTCGTCGAGCGGCGGCGCCATGCGCTGGGAGACTGAAGGCATCCACCCCTCGCCCCGCGACGTGACCAGATCGACTATCGGCGCGTCGGATGAGGACCCCGGTCCGGCACTGGATCCGCTATCGGGATGGTCCCGGGTCAGCGGATCGACACGGTTGGTTTCATTCCGAGGAAACTGGCACGCTGCGCTGCCGGGGTCGGCCGGCAGGTACGGACGGGCCAGTCACGGAGCGCGGTATCGGCATTGACGTGCCCCAGCGCACCGAGCACGTGGAGCTACGTCGAGCGCCTGCACCCGCGGATCGAGATCCAGGACGTCGAACGGTGCCCGGGGCGGTGCGCCGGGAGCGTGGGTGGGCGGCCTCCTCGCTGGGGCCGCGCGCACCGGCGGCTCCTCCTCACCCGATCAGGGTTGCCGCCTCGGTGGGCAGGGTGGGGGTCAGCGGGTGAGGGCCGGGCTGGGGGTCGGAGCGTGCTGCGGGGGTGTGCCGGCGGCGAGCCTACGGGTGTCCAGCGCCTGCTCCAGGTCGGCGACGAGGTCGTCGGGGTGCTCGAGCCCGATGCTGAGGCGGACCACGTCGGCGGCGGGCCTCGCCGAGGGAGGGACCGGCCGGTGCGTGAGGGCGGCCGGGTGCTGGATGAGGGAGTCGACTCCGCCGAGGGACACCGCATGGGTGAACAGCCGGACCGACGACGTGAGCGCAGAGGCGGCCGCATAACCGCCGCGCAGCTCGAGCGCGACCATGGCTCCGGGGCCCCGCATCTGACGGCGGAGGATGCCACGTGGGTCGCCGTCCAGACCGGGATAGTGGACCCGGGCCACCGCGGGGTGCCGGAGCATCGCCTCGGCGACCCTGCGCGCGCCCTCCTGCTGGGTCCGCACCCGCACCGGCAGCGTGGGCAGACCGCGGTGGAGGAGGTAGGCCCCGAGGGGGTGGAGCAGGGCACCGGTGGCGGCGCGGACGCGCCGCAGGGCCTGGGCCCGCTCCTCCGAGCAGGCGACGACGCCGGCGATGACGTCGCCGTGCCCCCCGAGGTACTTCGTCGCGCTGTGGAGGGACATCGCGGCGCCGTGGTCGAGGGGGTTCTGGAGCACCGGCGTCGCGAAGGTGTTGTCGACGAGGACCGGGACGTCGCCGGCGCGCGCGACGACGTCGGCGATGTCGACGAGCTCGAGGGTTGGGTTCCCCGGCGTCTCGAGGACGACGACGGCAGTGTCCGGGCGCACCGCGCGGTCCACCTCGTCGGGGGCGCAGAAAGTCACGTCAGTGCCGAGCAGCCCGGTCGTGAGGAGGTGGTCGGTCCCCCCGTAGAGCGGACGGATCGCGACGACGTGCCGCCCCCGGCCCTCGGCGGTCGACGCCAGGAGCGCCGCGGAGACCGCGGCCATGCCCGAGGCGAACGCCACCGCGGCGTCGGCGTGCTCGAGCTCGGCGAGCCCCTCCTCGAACCGGGCGACCGTCGGGTTCCAGAGCCGCTGGTAGACGAAGCCTCCGGTGGCGAGCGGATGTCCGCCGCCGGCCATGGACTCGTAGGAGTCGCCCCCGCGATCGATGTCGGGGAGGGGGTTGGTCGTCGACAGGTCGATCGGTGGGGCGTGGACGCCCAGCGGCCCGAGGTCGTCGCGACCGCAGTGGACGGCCAGTGACTCGAGGTGCAGTCGGTCCTCACCCATATCCTCAGAATGGCGCAGAACGCGGGAAACCGCTACTCATATTGTACAGAACACAACTCCTTCATGGAATCATGTCGTCATGAGCAAAGTGGACCGCACCGGGCGCAGGTCATCTTGGTGACCGGACAACCGCGGGAGGATCGGGGGCCGCGGCGCCGGACCCCATCTCCCCTCGACGACGTGGACCACCGGGTCCTCGCCGCACTGCTCGAGGACCCCTCGGCCACGGTCAAGGCCCTGGCGCACCGGGTGGGGCTCGCCGAGTCGACGGCGGCCTACCGGATCCGCGCGCTGCGCGAGCGGGGAGTCATCCGCGGCACGCGTCTCGAAGTGGACCTCGCCGCCCTCGGTCGGCCGCTCGAGGCGATCGTCAAGGTCCGGTTGCAGAGCCACAGCCAGGAGCTGGTCTCCCAGCTCTACGACGACCTCGTCGCCGTGCCCGGAGTGCTCCGCGCCTACCACGTGGCTGGCGCCGACGACTTCCACCTCCACGTCGCCGTCGAGGACGCCCAGGCGCTGCGGGACCTCGTCCTCGACCACATCACCGTCCACCGGGTCGTGCGCTCCACCGAGACCCAGCTCGTCTTCGAGCTGCGCGAGGGCACGAGCCTCCTCCGCCGGCCGTGACCGCCCGTCGCCGGCGGCCGGGGTCGGCATCGGGAGCCCTGTGACGGTCACGGCTCCGGCTTGGAGTGGACCCCGGACTGGTCGGCGTTCACCTGGCTCAACGGGTCGATGCCGCTCGAAAACGGGATCTATGCCGGGCACCGTGACGCGGCGTGGCTCGAGAAGGGACTGTCCAGTTCGTAGTAGCGCTGCCCACCTCGCCGGTACGCCGCGATGCGGGCGTACGCCAGTCGTGGCCGGATCGGACCTGGGCGGTCGAGGGCGCCAACGGTGCCGGCCGTTCCCTGGCCCAACGACTCCTGCAAGCCGGCGAACACGTGGTCGACGTCCCGGCCAAGCTGGCCGCCCCGGTGCGGCTGCTCGAGACCGGGCACAACCGCAAGGCCGACGCCCACGACGCACACTCCATCGGGGTCGTCGCCGTGCGCACCAAGACCCTGCGGGAGCTGGCAGTCGACGGTGACCTCGAGGCGCTGCGGATGCTGGTCGACCACCGCGACGCCCTGAGCCGACGCCGCGTCCAAAGGGCCAACCGGCTCCACGCGTTGCCGGCAGAACTGCCTCCCGGACAGGCGAAGAAGGGCATCACCGCCGTGCAGGCCACCCCAACCGGTTCGCCTCCTGGACCGGCACCGCACCGCTGGACGCTTCATCCGGTGAGAACAACCGTCACCGGAGGCCATCCGCGCCCTGGAGCGCAGGATCTCAGACGCCGTCGGAGAATCCGACGTCGTCACCACGATGGGCTGCGGTGGCCGACGACCCAGGGTCCGGGCGCCACGTCGGGTGCTACGTTGGCGACAGGCGTCCTCTGGCAGCGCGCCGGTCCCGGTGACGGGGCTCGAGCCGCCGATTGGGGCCACGGCCCTGGCTGTCGCCGACGGGCCGTGGTCTGGCAGACCGAAGCGGCGACTGCCCGTAAGGAGCGCCTCCGGTGGACGAGACCACGATCCTCAGTCAGGCCCTGGCCTTCCATGGCCACAAGTGCTGGGCCAGCACCGCCGGGGTGCGGCTGGGCCTGGCGGCGATGGAGGCTCTGGGGGCCCCCCGTGCCGGGGCGAAGCAGCTTCACGCGATCATCGAGACGGGCGAGCACCACGGGGGCACGTGCTTCGGCGACGGCGTCCAGTTCACGACCGGTTGCACGTTCGGCAAGGGGAACATCGAGAAGACCGGTGAGGGCAAGTTCGCCGTCACGTTGGTCGACAAGGCCGCGAACCGCGCCGTGCGCGTGGCCTACCGGCCCACGCTTCAACCACGCATAAAGGCCACGGCGTTCATGCAGAAGCGCGCTGCGGGCGTGCCGCCCACGCAGATCCCCGAGGACGAGCAGATGGAGGTCGTCACCCTCGTCTGGGACGCGCCGGCCGACGAGATCATGACGGTCGGACCGGTCCAGCCGCGAGAGTGGAGCGAACCCGAGGAGGTCGTCCGCTTCCTCGTCTGCCCGGGGTGTGGCGAGCTGGTCGCCGAACCATACGCTCGGGTGGCGGAGGGCAAGATCGTCTGCGCCGCCTGCTCGGGCTACCCCCGCTGAACACCGTTCAGAGTCTCGACACCCCATGGTGCTGTACATCGTCGGCGGGGTCGCGGTCTTCGTGGGCTCCGCCGTCATGGCGATGGCTGGCCTCGGGGCCGCGTTCCTGTTCGTCCCGCTCTTCTACTACCTCGGGGTGCCGCTGGGCGAGGCGACGTCCACGGCGCTGCTGCTGAACGCGGCCAGCCTGTCGGCCGCGACGATCAGCTACGCACGCGCCAGGCTGATCGACTGGCGCGCCGGCATCCCTGTGCTCGTCGCCGCGGTGGTCCTTGCCCCGCTCGGTGCCGCCCTCACGGTCCGCGTGAACCGTGACCTGCTGCTGGCGCTCTTCGTCGGCTTCCTGATGTTCGCGGGCGCGATGATGCTCCTCTACCGGCCCCGAGGCGCGCCGCGCGAGCGAGGTGCGGCGGCCGAGGCCGCAGTCGGTGCCGGCGTCGGCAGCGTGGCCGGGTTCCTGGGCGGCCTGCTCGGGGTCGGCGGGGGCAACATCATCCTTCCCGGTCTGACCTGGCTCGGGGTCGAAACCAAGGTCGCGGCCGGGACGACCGCGTTGGCCGTGGTCTTCTCGTCGCTGTCGGGGTTCCTGGGTCACGTCGCACTGGGCGGTCTGGACCCCGTCTTCCTGCTCACCATGGCGGCACTCGCGGCGGCGGGCTCGTTGGCCGGTTCGCGGCTCATGCAGACCAGGCTCAGCGGCGCCCAGCTCAAACGCTTCATCGGTGTCCTGCTGTGGGTCATCGCGGCGAAGATCGCCTGGGACCTGGTCAGGTGAGCGGGGGCCGCTCAGCTGCTTCCCAGCTCATGTTCTTGGCCGGGGGAGGGTTGCACGGCAACGACGCGCCCGTGGACATCGCACACGGCCGCAAGGGTGTTGAA
This sequence comes from uncultured Actinomycetota bacterium, assembly GCA_963726295.1. Classification (GTDB taxonomy): domain Bacteria; phylum Actinomycetota; class Actinomycetes; order Actinomycetales; family Dermatophilaceae; genus DASSQJ01. The sequence continues at coordinate 10,483 of CAVSBW010000012.1, read as the reverse complement.
GACGGTGCCGAACTGACGCAGGTTGCGGTGCAGCAGTTCGATGCGTCGCTGCCCCTCATCGGTGACGATGCGCACCTCGTAGTCGATCTCGGCGAAGCGCGGCGGGGCGTCCTGGCGCCGGGCATGGACGTCGATCTCGACGCGCTGGTAGCGAAACGACAGCAAGGCCCCGGAGCGCTCGAGGTTCTTCAGCAGGCAAGCCGCGAAGGCGCCGGACAGCAGCTCCGCAGGCCCGGGGAGCCCCGAGGGCTCAGCAGAGGCCCAGGTGGCATCAACAGGGATTCGCTGGTTGCCCGCTTCGATCGTGGCCCGGCCGCCGGCGAAGCCTTCGGCCCGCACGTGGTAGGTCGTGGGTGGCCCGGTCATCTCGGTGTCCTTCCCTGCGGTGGTTGGACGAAAGTCTGAAGCTGCCCGTCGTGTCGACGAGTGAGCGTTCCTACTGGTCACGGGCGCCTCCGGGCGGCCGTCCGACATGAAGAGGAGGTTCACCGTCGTACCGACCTCCACGCAGCAGCTCGTCGCTGCCGGCTGGGCCTGATGGAGACGCTGTCTCGCGGCAAGTCTGGTCCTTGTCCTGCCGACATCGGTCGGTTTGGTTCCGGTGGGCAGAACTGCCTAGGGGCCGCCATGGACCGACGGTCACAAAGTGACGACGTAGCCGATCGGGACTGCGTCACCCATTGGTGCAACAGTCCCGAGTCGTTATCGGCCACGTATCGTGTCGCGCGTGTTCTGGCCCTCACGCCGTTCGAACTTGCTGGTGAGGAGTGCCTCGAGCTTGTCTGTGGCGCCTTGGAGCGCCTCGTCGAGAGTCGCGGCGTGATGGTCGACCGTGACGGGGTCCATCCGCGCGGGCCGGGCCTCGATCAGGCAACGGAAGTCGTCCCCTGTCGAACGGCCAGCGCTTTCGTTGCGGAGATGGACCTCGACCCGGGTCAGGCGGTCTTCGAACCTTGCCAGGGCACTCCTGAGGTCTGCTTCGATCCGTTCAGTGAGGGCCGCGGTGCCTTCGACGTTCGTGTCGGTGTTGAGCTGGATCTTCATCGGATGTCTCCTGACTGGCTCGTGCCCGAGCTCGAACGGGGCTACATCAGCTGGGCGCCCGATGGTCCCCGGTGCGAAGAGTCACAGTCCTGCCGCAGTCCGTCTTCGAGGCCGCGAGCAACATCTCCTCTACTCCCGTGGATCGGGTTCGTCCTCAGTCTCTCAGGCCGTCGGTGGATCGAGGCACGGTGAGCCCGCTGAGCCAAGACCAACTGCTGGGGCGACGTACGTGTCACGGCGCTCTAGGAGCGTCGACCGACTGCTGAGCAGCCGCGAGTCCACCTGCGGTGTCGGGGTAGGTGATGACCACACGGCCGTCGATCGTCCCCTGTCGCATCTCGTCGAAGATGGCATTGACCTCTTCGAGCCTTCTGGTGGTGACCGTCGGGTGGATCTGACCCCGGGCGAAGAAGCCCAAGGACTCCTCCAGGTCCTGCCTGGTCCCCACGATCGAACCGCGGACGGTGAGCCCCTTGATCACGATGTCGAAGATCGGGGCCGGGAAGTCACCCGGCGGTAGACCGTTGAACACGATCGTGCCGCCGCGGCGCGCCATCGCGATCGACTGGCCGAATGCCGCGGGGTGGACGGCGGTGACGAGCACTCCATGCGCACCACCGATCTCGCGCTGGATCACCGCGCCCGGGTCGTCATCAACTGCGTTGACGACCAGCTCGGCGCCGTGATCCAGGGCCAGCTTCAGCTTGTCGTCCGTGATGTCGACAGCGGCCACACGCAAGCCCATCGCCCGCGCGTACTGGACAGCAATGTGGCCCAGGCCCCCAATACCCGAGATCACCACCCACTGCCCCGGCCGGGCGCCGGTCATCGTCAGCCCCTTGTAGACCGTGACGCCCGCGCAGAGGATCGGCGCGGCCTCAGTCAGGTCCACCCCGACCGGGATCCGTGCCGCGAAGCGCGCATCAACCAGCATGTACTCACCGAACGATCCGTCGACGCTGTACCCCCCGTTCCGCTGCTGCTCGCACAGCGTCTCCCAGCCGGTGCGGCAGTACTCGCAGGACCCACACGCCGACCAGAGCCAGGCGTTCCCGACGATCTGGCCGACGGCAAGGTCGGCGACGCCCTCGCCGAGCTCCACCACGGCACCCACACCCTCGTGACCCGGAATGAACGGCGGGGCCGGCTTCACCGGCCAATCGCCCTGCATCGCGTGCAGGTCCGTGTGGCAGACCCCGGTGCTGATGACCTTCACCAACGCCTGTCCCGGTCCCGGCTGGGGAATCTCGACGTCCTCGATGGCCAGGGCTTCGCCGAACTCGTGGACTACTGCTGCCGTCATGCTGGACATGGTGGGTCCTTCGCTGTCGAACGCTCAGCCAGCCAGCTCCGCGCGAAGGTCGTCAATGGCGCCTCATTGTGCGGCGTCCGTCGCGCCTGACGGTCGGTGACCGCCGAGCCTCTCGCGTCGTTCACCGAACGACGCTACGCCGGATGCACATAACTAGCAATTGTTCTCTAGAATGAAGGTACGTTGAGACGTATGGCGGAGTGGAGCTTCCTGACGAACCACGCTCGAGCGTTGCTGTGCATCGCTCACGACCCCGGGTCCCGGCTGATCGACGTCGCGGCGGCACTCGGGATCACAGAGCGCAGCGCGTACGCCATCGTCAACGACCTCGCCAGTGATGGCTACGTGGTCAAGGAGAAGGACGGTCGCCGCAACCGCTATGAGGTGCAGGGGCACCTTCCCATCCCGGGGTCGGTGATCCGGTCCGCGACGGTGGGGGAGGTCTTGGCGGTGCTCACCGGCGACAGCGGTGCAGCCGCCCCCGCACGAGCAGGTCTCATTGCTCCCGAGCCGCGGCTCCCCCCGGTGTGAAACCCGGCCGCCCACGGGACGTCTTGGTGCGCCCATCGGCAGATCCTCGCTCGTCACCGCGATTGCCCTGGTAGCTGGCCTCACTCTGCTGGGCCTGATGTGCGCAGTGGGGTGCCATCGATCGTCAGTTCAGCGTGGCACTGCCCGCTGACTGTGCGGCGCGACGTGCCCCCCGAGGGCCGCGTCGTTCTGGGCGAAGAGACGCAACTCGAAGTGGGCGAAGAGGGGCAGCCAGGGAGGTCTGGCGGCGCGAAAGCGTCGAACCGGCCGGGTGCTGGACGGCAGCGCCAAGCGCCGAGAAGGGTCAAGTCGCTGTTCTCGCCGTGAGAGTCGCTCGCGACGAACGATGCATGGCCGCTGCATCTGAAAGTGAAAGGCCCCGACCTTGCGTCTCCCCAGGTCAGAGGCCCTTCGTGCCGCTCCCCCGGTTGGACTCGAACCAACAACCTGCCGGTTCGCTGCCTGAGCATCACCGTGAATCATCGGGCATCGCCAGGGAGCACCGCTTACGCTCTGCTACAGCGCCTTTGGCTCAGCAGTACCTGCTGCGCCCACATCATGAATCACTGGCGATCATCGGCAGCTCGGTAACTAAGACGGTAACGGATAGGCACGCCTTACCCGCGCTCGCATCCGGCGCCAGCCACGTCGCGGTGCTCGACCTGATGGCGGGTATCGGAGTTCTACCCGAGTTGCGCGGTCATCGCGCCGTGCGCTATTCTTTCGCCAGCGCCTTCTTGCGCTTGTTTTGTGCTGCCCTAGTTGACATTCGACGTCCCTCCCGGTAGCGTGGATTGCAGGACGTGAAGCCTGCCCGCGCACAGGATGGTGGCGGGAGAGCACACACAACCACGTGGGAACTCCCGGGGCCTTGCTGAGCATCTACGGCGAGATGCATGGCCCGAGCGGAACGAACCACGAGAACAGGAGCACCACCCATGGATAGACGAACCTGACGTAGCCCCACCGCGGCCATCGCTCAGGCTCCGGCTGTCGTCCTCCCAAGGGACGCCGGGGCCTTTCTTGTGCCCACGTGCGGGTTGCGTCCCGCACGAGAGGAGCACAGACATGTCTGCGACCCAGCAGACCCCCACCCCCATCTTCCTGACACCGGCGCAACTGGCCGAACGCTGGTCCTGCGCCGTGGGCTCGCTGGCGAATCAGCGCCATAACGGCGAGGGTCCGGCGTACGTCAAGGTCCACAGCCGGGTGCTGTATCCGGTCGCCCGGGTGGAGGAGTACGAGGCGGCCCGCCTCGTGCGGCCGGTCCGCGGGGCGGCGGCATGAGCACCAACACCGGCCGCTGCGTCTGCGGGTCCCAGTGGGTGCAGCGCGGCTCCCAGACCGGCCATTGCGCAGCCTGCCACCTGACATTCGACAGTGAGCGCGCCTTCGAGCGACACCGCACGACCCGCGACGACAAGCGCATCTGCCTCGCGGCGCACTCGGTGGTACGCGAGGACGGCACCCCGGCCCTGAGCCAGCGAACCGGCGTTGGTCGCAGCGACACGGGTGTCATCTACTGGCGCGAGTCCCTGACCCCGGCCCAGTCGCGCGCGCTCGCCGGTCTGAGGGTGGAGCGCCACCACGCCCCGATCACGCGGCGAAGGCGGCCGACCCTTGTCGAGGCAGCCGGTGCCCCCGCTGGGGGCCTCAATGTCCCGGCGTCGCGCAGCTACGAGGGTGCTGCCTGATGGGTGACGCCACGTGGACCGCTGACGCGATGCTCGACCTGGCGTTGGCACCCAACACCTCGCCCGTGGCGCGGCTGCTGATGTTCGCTGCCGAACGTGGTGACGTCGAGGGAATCGCTAAGTTCGAGCACGACGAGCTGCGCGCGCTCATGGCCGAGGGTGTCGAGACGGGGTGAGTGTCGCTGGGCTCCGCCGGCACATCGACGTTGCGGCCGGCCACGGCCACATCGTGGCTGGCTCGACCATGCGCCGGATCGTGCTCGACGTCGACCGCATCCGGCCGCACGGTGACATGCTCGTGCCGGGTGACGTCCGTGCCGGGCTGCGGCTCGTGCACGTGCTCGACCGTGGGCGGGCTGTCGCAGAGTGCGTGGCGTGCCTCGTGCGGCGGGTGTATCGTCGACCGGCTCGCGCGCGGGTCGACCGCGTGTGGAGCCTGTGTGGGGCGGGAGAGGGGTGCGGCATGAGCAGGCCCTGCGTCCTGACCGGCTGCGAGGTACCCGCCGCATTCCGCTCCCGCTACTGTCCGAGCCACCGCTTGGCCGACGTGGTGAACGGCTCCCCCTTCCTGTCTGCCCGGCCGGCCACCAACGGTCCCGACTACGCCTGCGGGGTCTGCGGCGGCAGCCTGCCCGCCAGAAGGGCTTTCGGGGGCACTTGCTCGACGTCCTGCACCATGCGACGGGCGGCCACCCGGTGAGCCGGCCGAACCGCCGCGAGGTGTTCGGGATGCACGAGCAGTGGGGGTGGAGCGAGCGCGCGGCCAACTCCCACCTGCCGTACTGGTTGAGGGTCGCGGCGCTCTGCTACGGGCACCACCGGGCCAACGGGCACGCCGTGTTTGGGCCGGGCGACATCCGCGCGGCGCTGGCGAGGATCGCCCCCGGGACCGGGGAGGTCACGCGACCAGACCCCAGCCTCGTGACTAGGGCCATCCGTACGGCTGTGGGGCACGGGTGGCTTGCCAAGGGCAGCAACGCCCGCTGTCTGATAGCTCCCGGCCACATTGGTGGCGGCCTCGGCAGCGAGCACGACCGCTGCCCCGTCCACGACGGTCGCAGGCGGGCATCGGAGCGCCCCATGGCCGCGTAGGACTTGACCTCAGATGTCAAAGAGTCGCCCCCGAGTTGCCCTGTGAGGTCAACCCCTTTGACATCTGAGGTCGGACGTACCCCCGCTGAACTGCGGAAACTTGCGGCTTCTTGATCTATCTCATTAGCCGGGTGGCGAAGAGGTTTGGGAGGGGCAGGGGCTAGGGCTAACCGCTAGCGGTAGGTCCGCAATCCATTCACCGCAGGTGGCCGCGCCAGCGGCCCCACCAGTTGCCGTTAGTCCTGGCCCACCCCCTTCGCCGTCGCTTCGCTCCGGCTTACCGGTGGTCACAGGCGACCACCAACACTTGCGGCACCAGCCGCGAACCACACCCCAGGTGGCCACCCGGCCACCACCAACCAGTTCTAGGAGGACTGTTGAGCACCACCAGCACTGACGTCTACGCCGAGGCCGAGGCCAAGGTCGAGGCGGCCCGCGACAACCTGACCCGCCGGCAGCGCGAGGCTGGAGAGGCCGAGGGTGCGCCGTACCGGCTGCGGGCTACGATCCGCTCCGGCAAGGGCGACCACCTCACCGCCGCCGACCTCGCCGCCGCCGAGTACGCCGAGGAGTACGCGGAGCTGCGGCTCCAGGCGGCCAAGGTCGCCATGCAGCGGGCGGAGCAGGTCGGCCCCTTCCGGCCGAGGATCGCCCCCACTTGCGGAATCCATCGCCACCGCGCTCGACATCTCCCTTGAGGCGGTCACCATCACCGACGACACCAATGCCACCAGCACTGAGCCGCTGACCATCACGCTGCGGGAGAGCAGGCGGGCGCTCCAGCCGGTCGACCTCGGTGGACGCATCGCAGGCGAGGTCGAGGTCGCTGTCTGGGCGCACCCCCAAGCACGTGCGGGCCGACTGGGACGCCGGCGGTACAGGACGCGCTGGACGCTGACGGCCACCACGCCAAGGTGGTCACCCGCGCCACCCGCACCGGGGCCGGCGAGCTCCTCGCGGACGTGGCCCTCATCGACGCCAGCGATGGAGTCTGGCCCGAGGTCCTCACGGTCGACGCAACGGCAGACCTGAACCGGCAGTGGTACCCCAAGGCGTTGGCGCACGCGGCCCTCGCCGCCGCCAGCCGCGCCATGCCGCCGAACGCCGACCACGTCACCACCCACATGAACGGGACGACCGCCACCCGCACCGCCCGTGACGGGAAGGTCACCACCAAGGTGACCACCACCCTCATTGCCGAGGGAGGACGCGACCACTCCAACGGCGGCAACCTGCACGTGGGCGGAGTCGGAGCCGCCCTCGCGGCAGCCCCCGAGACCCTCAAGGGGCGGGCGTTCGAGGGGCTGGGGCGCCTGACCTCCGTCACCACCGAGCGCCTGCCGGACACCAAGGCCACGTTCAACGAGGTGCGGCACCGCTTCACCGCCACGTTTGCTGCCGAGGCCGCCTAGACCGCCGGAGAAACCATGCCCGGCCCCAACTACCCTTAGGCGAGCGGATTACCCCGCGTTGAGCCATTCTGGCGGGTTGGGGCTGGGTATTTCGGCCCGTTCTGGGTCGGTCTAGCGGCCCCCGAAGGAGTGAGGAAGCGGCCGTCACCTGCAGGAACGCGCCTCATCAGCTGCCTCGGTTGGTGCTCAGATCGACTTCTGAACCTGCGCGGGCCGGCGGACGCTAAGACCCGGCGGTGGGCCTTAGCCCGGTCGAGGGGTCATACCCCCGGCTAGCTGCACGCGCATCACCGTCGCTACACGCAGTCACGAGTGCTCCATGGCTTGGACAAGGGCCACGCGCAGTCGAGGTCACTGCGGTCAAGCATTACCGGGAGCAATGGATTCAAATGATAGACGTGAACCCCAGAAGGGCCCGTTGGCCGAATACGCACTTCGGGACTGCGCCACAACCGCGGTCACAATCGAACCCCCGAAGTCGGGAGGCACTTGACGCAGGTGATGGCGGACCGCGCCGTACTCAGGGATCGAGGCCGTATCCACTTCGACCTCGCGTGCGTATCCTGTGTGGTCGTCCTGAAGTATCCAGTACTCTTGGAAGATCTCAGGACCGCTCACTACAAGCCGCGTGCGCCAGAGCACAATCTGGCTGGGGGGCTTCAAGGGCAGCTACAAGATCCGACGCTCATGAGTTTCGCTCCATCGCCGGGAAGTCTCAAGCCCTATTAACTTCATTCGGATCTTCGATTACTCGAGTGAACCTTCTTGGCAGCTTGCCACCCCATCTTCTTCTTGATGTCCGCCCCGAACAACAACCATGCAGAACGCGGGTACTCTCGCAGTACTCTCCCGTCGGAGAATCTCTCCACGAAATGGCCAATCAATGACTAGAAACCGTCAAATGCTTCTCTGCACTCCGAGTCCGTAGGGCGGTATCCTGCGTGGACCACTCGATGACGCCAGCGCAGTCCGGCTTGAATACCAGTGACTCAGCCGGCCCACGACCCTCCGACGTCCAACGGCCCCTAAGTCGTCCCGGGGAACATTACTAGACCCTGCGTATCCAAAGATCCGGGCCAAATCGCGGCCGGCTTCCTCTGGGGATCTCTTCTCTTCCCACATCAAGTGCTTCAAGACTGTTCCCACGAGAGCCTCGGAAGCGGCACCGAGCATTGCGACGGCCTCACGTGTATTCCCTCTGGACGCATGTGCCACCTTCGCCTGATCGACCAGTTCCAAGTATGCGCTCAATGCGTGGGGTCGACCGATGTGATCCCGGACCAGGGAGATCTGATCGTAGGTTAGCTGTTCCCTCAAGCCCATCCAAGAGAAGTTGTCGTGGGGCATGAAGAATCCCCAGTCGGCATCTGCTGCCCCGGGGAGAACGTGGCCTTCGCGAACGACGTAGGGTGAAAGCATGGGCTGCAACTGCCGTGTGGCTAGTGTTGTTGGCTCTCGCATTGCCCGCGAATACGCCTTCTGCACCTCTCGGAGATGCTCGAGCGCCAAGTCGTAGGCATCGCTAAGAAGGAGTTCCTCGTCAGCGGATTCCCACGAGTCAACCGCCTGACCCGTGTCGCAGCTCTGCACACGGGCAAGTGTTCCCAGCGGTACAACGACCTCGGCCACTGTGCGTTGCGCTTGGGGTCGCGAGGCGTTCTCCGACGCGAGAACCTCCTCGTTGCCCCTAACACGCGAGACTATCTGCATCACCACATCCAGTCCGGAAACGACATCTGCGTCGGTGTCGGCCTGATGCAGCAGGAGTGAACTCTCCATGACCGAAGAGAACTCCATCACCCGCCGTTCCCCTGCATCATGCCGACCGCCTTCATCGGCTTCGTCATGGACGATGTCGAGGTAGCGATAGAGGAGAGGGTCAATCGGACGCAGACGCTGAAGCGGGAATCCGGGAAGCCAGTGGATCTGCTCCTCCAGCACCAAGAAGAAGGTGGCTAGACGCTCGCCCGGAGGGATGTACACCCCTGGCGGTAGCTGTGGGTACTCGCTTCCACTCGACACATCGTCCGGGATGCCAGACACAGGACCCCCTCGCAATGAACTTTTACGGAAAATGGTCTTTGGCCACAGTAGTCACAGTTGATAGGCCCGGGTCGAAGCTCGTCACCCTGGCGAGTCGCTTGGGCTTCCGGCCCATGCCCAGAACATCGATCCATAGCATGCGCCCTCCGCCATGCCCACAGCTCCACGTGCGCCCACGGCTCCCCGCTGCTTGAATGACGTAGTGCGCTATCCGGCCCTGGAGTGGCTGTCCTTGCGCCGCGACGGCCAGTCGTGCGCCTACATCGCGCACCGCGCTGGCGTCTCGGAGGAAGCGGTCAACCGCGCCACCAAGGCGTACGGCCCGTCCCCGACCGAGCAGGCAACTCGACCGCACCACACTCAGCGACGAGGAGCTCTCCGAGACGGCAGCGTCGTTGGGTTGAGGAGCGTCGCCTTGGTCGCACCGTCACCGCCATCGCCGCCGATGAGGGCGTGGCTCACCAGTACGTCAGCCGGGCCACGCGCGACCATGGCCCCTACCCGTCGCCGCGAGACTGTCGAAGAGTGGGTGGAGGCTCGCAGGGCCGGGAAGACGAGCCGGCAGATCGCAACCGAGAAGGAGTCTCGCTGGGTTTGGTCACGCGCGAGACCCGCCCGTACGGCCCCTTCAGAGGGCCAGGGCATCCGCTGCCCGAAGGGGTCATGGGTGTTGGCTCCATCGCTCGCGAGGTCGGGCTCAGTCCGGTCACCGTCCTGCGGTGGCAGCGGACGGGTCGGCTCCGGAGCCCGACTTCGTCACCGCAAGGGGCCGTCCGCTCGTGGCTGCCGGGCACGGTCAAGTTTGGCTGGAGGAGGCCGGGCGCTGTCTAGTGCGACGTCTGTGGGGCTCGCTGCCTCTCGGTCGCGCGGCATGTCTCGATGGTGCATCGACCGGGGCGGCCGTGAACGGGCGCCGGGCCGGCCAGCCGCTCGGGAGCAGACGATTCCATCGGAATAGCCTTCGAGTTCCAGCCGCGCGCACGGGTCCGGACTTGTCCCGACTTCCGCGAGTCTCCTGATCCCCTGAGTCTGTGTGGGTACGGTGCGATCAACCTCCATCTCGTGACCAAGGGGCTGACGCATGGCAGAGCATGCATGGCATGAAGCACGTCTGATTCCGACGTCAGGCATCAACGGCGCAGAGGAGCAGGAACGGCGCGCGACTTCGGCCTTGCTCGCGGTATTGAGTGCTGTCCGGGAGTTCAATCGGTCACTACTCAAACCGTTGGGGGCGCCGGCCGGCGCGGTGGAGTGCTTCATCGAGGTCCCGTTCGTCTTCGGAGACAAAAAGGTCTTCCCCGATGGACTCATTCGGGTCTCGCGGGGCGCCAAGGTGTGGACCGCGCTAGTGGAGG
>CAVSBW010000011.1:0-371037 GCA_963726295.1 uncultured Actinomycetota bacterium | reverse complement strand
GCCGCCCAGCCGCTCACGGTGCGGCAGTCGGCCGCGCCGGCTGGGGACCCGGCCGTCGTGACGGTGGGCGACCGGTCCTACGGCGCGGTCATCGACGGCCGGCCCGTGAGAGGGAGCGACATGGAGGACCCGAGCCGGGGCGGCTCGGTCACGTGGTACGCGGTTCCGGACGGCGGCTCGGCAGCGACCATGGCGGGTCTGGCCGGGCCGGTGACCGGAGGTTCCGTCGCGTACGGGCTGGCCGGCGACACCGCCACGACCCAGCTCCAAGCCACCCGGGACGACGGGGCGGATGCCCGCGGTGCGGTGGTCGTGCTGCCGCACCAGCAGGCGGGGCTCGCCGATGGGACGGACTGCAGCCTCGGCACCTTCCCGACCATCTACGGCACCGCCCGGGTGTGCCGTGGCAGCACGGTGACGTGGGATGCACCCCTTCACGCCGTCACCGCCGAGCTCGACCTGTCGGGGCTCACCGAGGAGGAGCGCAAGGACCTCGCCAGGCAGGTGCGTGCGGACGTGGGTGCCACCAAGCCGTTTCCTGCGGACACGTACTTCGGGGGCAAGGCGTTGCAGCGGCTGACCCAGCTGCACGTTCTTGCCGGGCAGCTGGGGCTGGAAGACGTCGCTGAGTCCTCGAAGTCCACGCTCGTCGAGGAGCTCGACCGGTGGACCGAACCCCAGGGGTGCGCCGAGCAGGCCCGCGAGCTGCTTCGTCCACGACGCGGCGGGGCGAGGCGTGGTGGGCCTGACGCCGTCGTTCGGATCAGTCGGACGAGTGGAACGACCACCACTTCCACTACGGCTACTTCCTCTACGCCGCCGGGGTGCTGGGCGCCGAGGACCGGTCGCTGGTGAGGCGGTGGAGGCCGGTCCTCGACCTCGTGGCTGCGGACGTCGCCGGCAGCGGGACGGACGGGCTGTTCCCCGACCGCCGTACCTTCGACCCCTATGCGGCGCAGTCGTGGGCGAGTGGCACCTCCCCGTTCGCCGACGGCAACAACCAGGAGGCCTCCTCGGAGGCCGTGAACGCCTGGGTCGGCGCGACCCTATGGGCCCGCGCCACCGAGAACGCGCCGTTGGAGCGGCAGGCGCGCTGGATGCTGGCCGGCGAGCCGTCGAGCAACTGGCTGCTCTACGGCCTGCGCCTGGACCGGGACGACCCGGTGTACGAGGGTTTCGAGCACCAGGTGATGTCACTGACCTGGGGCGGCAAGCGTGACTACGCGACCTGGTACTACCAGGAGCCCGCGGCGATGCTCGCGATTCTGCTGCTGCCGGCGTCCCCGAGCGCGCCGGCATACCTCGCTGGCGACCCCGGCCGGATCCGCGCGGCGGTGACCGAGGCGACCGGGGCGAAGGGGTACGACCAGCAGTTCGGCGACTACCTCCTCATGTACTCCGCGATGGCTGGTCCGCAGGACCGGGCGGCCGCCCTCCGGGCGGCCGAGGAGTTCGACGAGAAGTGGGTGGACGACGGCAACAGCCGCGCCTACCTGCTGGCGTGGATCCTGTCGCGTCCCCGCTCGTGACCCCCTGTGGGTGGGGCGGCATACCGTAGGAGCCTCTTCGACGCGTCGCGCAGCGGCACCAGCCGCCTCCCCGTTGAGGGTCGCCCAACGGCATCCTCCCCACCCCAGTCACCGGCAACCGGACCGCAACCCTGACCGGCCCAGCCCGCGACCTCGCCCCGGCAAGGCCCAGCGTCCTCGCACGCCATGCCCGCCCCTGGGGGCGGGAACGGCTCACGCCCAGTGGCGTCGACCAGCGAATACACCCTCGGTCGGCGGGCACCCCTGTCAGCGGTTGTCCGGGGGTCTTGAGACCGCGACCTTGCCAGTCGGATGGATTTGAGTCGCCCCCCGCCACACCGGTCTTCAGGATGGCCGGCCTCGAGAGCGATCCAAATCCTTTTCCCGAGGACAGGAACCCACCCGGATCGCCAGCCGGCAGGCACGCCGCGGCCCACACCCCTTTGCTCCCAAGGAGCGCGGGGACCCGAACCAGCAGGCGTCGCTGCACGAGTGGGTCGACGTTGCCGAGCACCGACGCGCGGAAGACCCCGCCGATCCCGTCGTGCAGCGGATCGGCCCCGTACACGTCAACGACCATGCGGCCCTGCTCCACCCGGACTTCTGAGAGCCTCCCGGCACCCCGCTAGCGCACCCTGATCGACCAACGGGAACGCCCATCCGGTTGGTGGGGGCTAGGACTTCGAGCCAGAGCGGCTGGGAGGCCGGCCGCACGTAGCCGGTCGCGTTGGAGGTGGATCCCGGGCCAGAACACCAGCCGGCCCAGGCGGTGGGGTGATCGTGTGGGCGCTTGGGTCGAGTCCACGCCACATGCAGGTTGGAGTACTTGAGCCGGTGCGAGGGCCTGCTCGGCTTGGGCCTTCGAGTCCACCCGGAGTCCGCCAGGTCCATTGACACCCCCAACCAGAGCGCGCAATGCTCTGGCGACTCGTCGGGATCGTCAGCGGCGAATGGGCGCGTGGGCTCACCTGCGGGCCGATCACCGAGCGGCCCTGGGGCCCGAGGAGGATCCTCTGGTGTCCACGTTCGTCATGGTCCCCGGCGCCTGGGAACACCCGCGACGATGGAGCCGTCATCGGCCACTGCTGTGCCGGCCACGAGGTGATCGTCGTCGACCTGCCGTGCGGCAATGCTGACGCGACGCTGAAGGATTACGCGGACGCGGTGCGCGCCGATCTTCCCGATGACCTGACGCAGGTCGTGCTGGTCGGCCTCTCGTTCGGAGGCTTCACCGCGTCGAAGGTCGCCGTGGACCACCCCGACCTGCCTCTGGTGCTCGTCGCCGCGTGGATCCCGAGGGATGGTTCCTCGGTGCTCGATTTCTTCGTCGGTGGCGATCCGTTCGATGCCGGCGAGGAAGCGGGAATCGCGGCCTTCGATGGGCTCGTCCTTGGTGCCGGGCCCGGCCTGTGTGCCTTGAACATCGACCTGTATGTCGCGGCGGCTGACCCTGTCGAGCGGGATGCAGTCGGTAGCTATCTGGAGCGGACGCAACGTCCGCAGGGCATAGCTGTGTTGCGCGAGAAGTCGCGCGGGTTCTGCAGCCTCAGTCCGACGCACCTACATCCTGATGACAGCCGACACGCTGGTGCCGCCGGAGGCTCAACGGGTCATGGCAGCTTCGGTGGGTGCAGAGGTCGTTGAGATCGCCGCTGACCACGGGGTCTTCCGCGAGCAACCCGCGCGTCTCGCCGATCTGCTGGTCGCCCGCCTCACGCTGACAGCCATCCAAACGGGAGCAGCTCGGCCGGCGCCCGCTCGTCTACCACCTTGCCGGACCCACCTGCTGCACTCCGCCGCCTTTCGACGTGCCCACGGACAATGGCTTCGCCTTGCATTCGGCGCCTTCGTTGGCCGCCTGGCGGATCGCGCTGTTGGTCGTGAAGTAGTTGGCCGTCGCCGGGGAGTGGATGGGCAGCCGTGGTGGCCGGCTCAACCCTGATCCACCGGCGAAGTTGGGGTTCGGGCGGGTCGTGACGTAGAATGCCCCTGTGATGCAACAGGATTGGGGTGTCTAAAGTCCTGATCCGTCGCGTCACGAGGAGCATCTCGTAGGTGAAACCTTCTCACACGATCCAGCCGGTGTTCGACGACCCGAATCTGGTGGGCGCGGCGGGGCTGGTCCCGGCGTTGCGGCTGGCCGAGCCCGCGGGCCTGTACGAGTCTCCTCGAGGGGTTGACGGTACCGTCGCCCAACCCGGCCGCGAAGACCTGGGTGTGGTCGCGGGGATGTTGGCCGGGGCGGACAGCATCGAGGACCTGGGCCTGCTCCGGCACGGCGGGATGCCCGGCTCGTCGATGGTGTGCGGGCGCCGTCGACGTTGGGCACGTTCCTGCGCTGCTTCACCCACGGGCACGTGCAGCAGCTCGACAAGGTGGGTGCCGCGGTGCTGGCCGGTCTCGCGCGCGGGTGCCGGGGTCTGCTCGCCGGCGCCGACAAGCTGGTGTTCGTCGATGTCGACGACACAATCCGGGCGGTCCGCGGCTACGCCAAGCAGGCCGCGGCGTACGGGTACTCCGGGGCCGAGGGCTGAACGTCCAGCTCGCCACGGTGTCCACCCCGACCGCCGCGCCGGTGATCGCCCGGGCCCAGTTGCGCCGCGGGAACACCGCCTCCGCGCCGGGGCGCGGCGGCTGATGGCCCAGGCCATCGCACCGCCCGGGCCGCGGGGGTCGCGGGCAGGTTATGGCCCGCGCCGACTCGGCCTACTACGGGCGCGACGTCCTCGGCACCGCGGTCCGGCACGGGGCGTGGTTCTCCGTGACCGCGCGGATGAACCCCGAGGTCAAGGCCGCGATCGCCAGCATCGACGAGGACGCGTGGACGCCGATCAAGTACCCCCAGGCCATCTGGGACCAGGTTGCCAGCGGTGGGTCTCCGACGCCGAGTCGCCGAGATCGACTTCACCGCGTTCACGGCCGCCCAAGGCACAAGCAGGTCACCTGCCGGCTGGTCGTGCGCCGGGTCCGGCGCCTGCAGCCGCTCGCCTGCGACGGCACCGATCAGGGCGAGCTGTTCGCCACCTGGCGCCACCACGCGTTCGTCACCAACTCGACCCTGACACGGTCGACGCCGACGAGACCCACCGCGACCACGCCATCGTCGAGCAGGTCATCGCCGAGCTCAAGGACGGCCCCCTGGCCCACCTGCCCTCGGGCAGTACGCCGCGAACGCCGCCTGGGTCGCCTGCGCCGCGATCGCGTTCAACCTCGCCCGCGCCGCGGCCGTCGCCGCCGGCATGGCCACCGCCCGCAGGGCCACCCTGCGCCGCCATCATCACCGTCCCCGCCAGGATCGCCGCCACCGCCCGGCGGCTCGTGCCTGCACCTACCGGGCCGCTGGCCCTGGGCCACCGCCTGGGAGGCGCTGTGGGAGCCGCCACCGGACCACCGGCACCGGTGACCACCTGACCACCCAGCCGACGCCCGGCGCGACCCCAGGACCAAGTGGAAGAGCCGGACAGACCGGCGGACCACCCGCCGCCCCCACGCCCCCACACCCCCACACCCCACCCGACCCGACCCGAGTCAGCGACTCACGACCAGCCTCGGTGGATCGGGGCTCAATCGGCGGGCATCGAGGTGTCCACGGGGATGCCGTCGACGTGGACCGCGGCGGGTCGCCAGAACCAGATGAGGTTCTTGACGCCGAGCGCGTCGTGCAGCGGCTCGGGGTAGTACCACGCCACGTCCGGGACGCCGTGGCGTTGAGGTAGGACGCGATGCCCTTGTACGCGCACACGGTATGGGTCTGGGAGGCGCCGAGCAGGTCCAGTCGGACGTCGTCGCGCGGTAGGTACCACCGCACCGGCAGCGAGGTCTCGATGAGCATGACCGGCCGGGGGACTCGGCGAGGGTGACCCCGCCGACCTCAACGCGCACGTGACGGTCGCTTCGGAGCACGTCGATCCGTTTGAAGGGGTCGTGGGGGTGGCCCATGACGGCCTCGTCCTCCTCGTGCCATTCGAACGGATCCCAGTGGAGCACGAGTCGGCCTCCGAGCTCGGGCTCGTTGGGCCGGAAGGCCACCTCGCCGTGGCCCTCCAGATGGAGGGACCGACCCGGCACGGTGTGCCACTCGTTCCGGTGGGGTGGCGGTACCGGTGCCCGCAGCTCGGGCACGGGGGCCGGATCGTGCTCGGTCAGGTGCAGATGAAGGTCTCCAGGCGGTACGGCATACCAGGGGACGACACGGCGAGGCTCGTAGACCGGGGCGCCTCGCGGGTGTCGAGCGCCTTCCGGCCATCGAGGTATGCACGGAGTCGCTTCGGGGTCGCGGCGTAGCGGAGCTCAGCGAGGTCGAGGAACCACTGCCGCACCAGGTTGATCGGCATGCTTCAGTCTGGGCGCTCTTCCCAAGGTTCACAAAGGGAGCCGGCCGGCTCCGCTCGAGCCGAGTCCGATTCACAGGCACCTGGGTGCCGCGTGGCGGTGAACGTCACTGCGCAGGTGTCCAAGTGATGAAGAGGACCCTCCCCGATCAATCGACCGAACGAGCAGGCTGACCCACGCCGCCGCTACCAGCCGCTGCATACCGCCGCCAAAGGGTGAGTTCATGGGTGGGCCAACCGGCCGCCGAACGTCAGGAGATGGGCCCTCAGAACGGTCAGATCGAGCACATCACGCTGAACTTCTTGCAGACTGTGTGACTGGGAGGGATCATGCCCCCCTCTGACCTGCGCAAACGCGCCGATTCAGACGTTGAAGCGGAACTCCACCACGTCGCCGTCCTGCTATGACGTCATCCTTGCCCTCGATCCGCACCTTGCCGGCCGAGCGGGCTGCGGCCATCGAGCCGAAGGTCGATCGAGGTCGTCGAACGAGACCACCTCGGCCTTGATGAAGCCACGCTGGAAGTCGGTGTGGATGACGCCCGCGGCCTGCGGTGCGGTACCGCCACTGGCGGATCGTCCAGGCCCGCGACTCCTTGGGCCCGGCGGTCAGGTAGGTCTGTAGACCGAGGGTGTGGAACCCGGTGCGGGCAAGCTGGGTAGAGCCCGGACTCACTCGGCACCGAAAGCCGTGCAGCAATCTCACAGCGCCTCGTCCGGCTCCACTCTCCATGAGGTCGCATCTCGAGCTTGGCGTCGAGGAACACGGCGTCGGCGGGCGCGACGAGCCCGCGCGACCCCGGGGCATGCAGGTCGGTAGTCGGTGAGGATCGTCCTCGTCGAGAGTTGAAGACGTAGATGAACGGCTTGGTCGTCAGCAGCCCGAGCTGGTCGGCGAGCGCCGTCTCGACGCCGGCCGCTGCACCTGCGGCGTAGAGCGTGCAAGCCCTCGGCCAGCACCTTCTTCGGCGGCGAGGGCGGCGGAGGACGGCCTTGTCGGTCCTTCTTGCCCCTTGACCTCCTTGTCGAGCCTGGGGATTGCCTTCTCGAGGGTCTGGAGGTCGGCGAGGATCAGCTCGGTGTGGATGGTCTCGATGTCGGACTCGGGCAAGACCGCGCCGTCGACGTGGACGACGTCGCCGTCCTCGAAGGCACGCACGACCTGGCAGATGGCGTCGGCCTCCCGGATGTTGGCCAGGAACTTGTTGCCGAGCCCCTGCCCCCTCGGAGGCCCCCCCGGACGATGCCGGCGATGTCGACGAAGGACACCGTGGCCGGGATCATCTTCGCGGAGCCGAAGATCTCGGCGAGGCGCTCGAGCCGCGCGATCGGGAGCGGGACGACACCGATGTTGGGGTCGATCGTCGCGAAGGGATAGTTGGCCGCGAGGACGGTGTTCTTGGTCAGGGCGTTGAACATCGTCGACTTGCCGACGTTGGGGAGCCCGACTATTCCGATGGACAAGGACACTGCCAACGTCCCTTCTGCAACACACGAGTAGTCGGAGCAACACACCGATCAACACACCGCTCGTCGGTGCGACCCCACATCGTGCCCTCACCCCGAGCATGCGTACGAAATCGATGCCACCGAGGCGAGTGTGTCCAACCGGAAGCCGACCGCCCTCGCGGGTCGAGCGGATCGCGCCCGACGAGCCAGGATCTCGGCAACCGGCACGGCGGGTGGGCGGAACGTGTCAAGTCGGATGAGACAGCGGGGGGTTACGCGCTTTGTATGAGTGCTTCGCGTGAGGGCTGGTTGATCCAGGCCTCGGTCGGGATTCTTGGGGGCCGGGGTCGGCGGTGGCCGAACCGTTCCGGGGTGGGCGGCGTAGGTGGTGTCGAGGGTCTGCTGGCGCAGGGCGCGGACGTGGTGGTGGGTGCCGTGGTGGACCGAGGCGGGGGTGTGCAACCCGATCGCGGAGTGGCGGTGCTCGTGGTTGTAGTAGCCGAAGAACGCCTCGCCGAAGGCGCGGGCGTCGGCCAGGGAGCCGAACCGCTCGGGAAAGACCCGGGGCGTACTTCATCGTCTTGAACTGCGACTCGCTGTAGGGGTTGTCGTTGCTGACGTGGGGCCGGGAGTGGGAGCGGGTCACGCCCAGGTCCACCAGCAGCTGCGCGACGGGTTTGGAGGTCATCGAGGTGCCACGGTCGGCGTGGACGACCTGCGGCACGCCGTGGATGCCCATGGCCTGCTCGAGCAGCTCCTTGGCGACCTGGGAGTCCTCACGGGCGGCGACGGTCCAGCCCACGACGTACCGGGAGAAGATGTCGAGGACGACGTACAGGTCGAAGTAGACCCCGCGCTGCGGTCCGCGCAGCTTGGTGATGTCCCAGGACCACACCTGACCCGCCTTGGTGGCCAGCAGCTCCGGGACCACCCGGGCCGGGTGCGCCGCGTGCGAGCGGCGTTCTCCGGCAGCGTGGTTGGCCCGCAGGATCCGGTGCATGCTCGAGCGGGAGCACAGGTACGTGCCCTCGTCGAGCAGCGTCGCCCAGGCCTGGGCGACGGACTTGTCCACGAACCGCTCACTGGTGAGCGCCTTGAGCACCTGCGCCCGTTCAACGTCGGTGAGGGCGTTCGCTGCCGCCGGCCGGCGCGGTTTGGGGCCTAGCACCGGTGGCCGCTTGGCCCGGTAGTGGCTCGCCCGGGCTCGGCCCAACAGGGCGCACCCGGTCGCGGTCCCGACCAGCGGCGCCAGGGCGTCCACGGCCGGGTTGATCACGGCCTCGACCGCTTCTCGCTGGCCGCGCTCTCGGAGAGCGTCTCCAAGAGCGCGTGTGCCTTTCCCATCAGGTCCAGCGCCGCCCGCGACCGGGCAAGCTCCGCCTCGGCCTTCTCCGCCCGCGCCCGCAGCGACTCGAGCTCGCGATCACGCCGGTCCCGCCCGGGGCGGGCGCGCCCGCTTGAGGCCAACGCAGCCCGGGCGCCGGCGTCAGCGGCCTTGCGCCACTCGGCGATGTGCGAGGTGTACAACCCCTCGCGCCGCAAGATCGCACCCCGCTCCTCGCGGTCAGCGGCGTCGTACTCGGCCAGCACCCGCGCCTTGAACTCCGCCGTGAAAGTCCGCCGCTTGGGCCGGTCAGTTCGAGGTCCCATGCCCCCATCATCCGTGGCGAGGTCCGCCGTCGTCATCGTCATCCTGGTCAACCAATCTCGCCCCGTGCGGGAGGGAAGAACTACATCACCGCTGTCTCACCCGATCCTGACGCACAGGGGCCTGCTGGGGCTCTACCGCGGCATTCCCTTGACCCGTAGAACGTCGTCCTACGCCGGTGTCCTCGCGGACAGGATCACGACCCACCGGCGTTCCATCTGCGCCATCTGTCACAGCGAGCAGGACGTCGTGGAGCAGGTGCGCCGGGGGGTGGTCCACGAGGTCGGCCACCACTTCGGGGTGGAGACTGAGACGGACGCGACGTCCCCGACGCCCCGCACGCGGCGCTGCGACGCTGCGACTCTGCGACTCAAGGGCGGGCGCGCGGTGATTGTCCGGTGCTGTGGGCCGGACGTATCCTCGAGCGATGAGGGCTTCCTTCGTGGCCCTGTTGGCCGTGCTCACCGTGGCGGGGTGCACGCCGGGTCAGACGGAGTCGCAGCCGCCTGCAAGCACTCGAGCCGGGTCGAGTGCCATACCCCCCAGTGCGTCCTCGACGGCCACCGCGGGCTCCGTGTGTCGGTCGGACTACGTCCCCGCCACCCTGCCGACCTGGGCGCGGGCCGGGTTCACACCGCCGACCCAACCCATGCCCTACGTCTTGGGGGACAGCGGCGAGATCGTCGCGATCCTGTGGGCCGAGCACGACCCGCTCAAGGTCCCGCCGGCGGCAGACCGCAACAACAAGATCCTGTGGGTGTCCCGGGTGGGAGGCGGTGACCTGCACATCCGAGCCACCCTGGAGTCCTCGGACGAGACCGTGACCCGCTCGGTGGCGGGCGGGCCGGGGCCCTCGATCATCGACCTGCCCTCACCCGGCTGCTGGTCCCTCGACCTGACGTGGGGCACTCAGCACGACCACATCCAGCTGGAGTACGTCTCCAGCTGAAGCCTCGAGCATCCCGGGTCCCCGCGGCCGCGTCGTAGCCACTCTGACCCGCACACCTTCCAGGACGTGTCCGGCGTGGGCGCGTGCGGTGTAGGCACGTGACACGCGTCTGCTGCCGCCACCAACTCACCCGATTGCCGCGATCAGAACGGTCGACGGGCGGCGCGGTAAGGCACGTGTAGTCAGTCGACCTGTGCCGTCGCCTCCGTGACGTCATCCACGCCGCTGACCCTGAGATCCAGAAGACCGTCAAGCGCAAGGGGCAGCCGTACTTCGTGCTGAGGGGCAACGTGTGCGCCATCCTTGCGGCGAGGACCACGTGAATCTCTTCACCTACGACGGGGCGATCGTCCCGGATCCGGACCGCATCCTCACCGGCGGCCACGGCAACAGCACCGCCCGGACCATCGCCTTCTACGAAGGCGATCCGATCCCGGTCGAGCCCCTGACCACCATGGTGCGCCAGATCATCGCCAACAACCGTGCGGGCGGCTGGCGCGCGGTGAAGGCCGCCGCGGTGTCGCGCACGAGCGCCGAGGAGTGATTCCGGCCTTCCGCAGCGCGTGGGCCGTCGCGGTGGCAACCGTGGTCTCGATCGCGTTCCCGGGGCGGCCGGTACGCCGTTCGCCGCTCGCGCCTGGCAGGCCAGCGCTCAAGACGCCCGGTCGCCCGAGCGGTTCTCAGGTTGCAGGTCCCTTGGGAAGGGACGTGGAAGCGGCCCGCAGGGCGCGCGGACGGTGGGTCGCCTCGCTCGGCCGGTAGGTCGCGGCCGATCGGGTGTGCGACGACCCGGCTCCACTGAGCCATGGACGAGGCGCCCACCCGGTGTCACCGTGGGCGTGTGACGCGGACAGTCGAGGCCGACTACCTCGTGGTGGGGGCGGGAGCCATGGGGATGGCCTTCACCGATGCACTGACCGATCATGCGGACGTCCGCGTGGTCCTGGTCGACCGTCGGCACGGTGTCAGTGGACACTGGCTCGAGGCCTACCCCTTCGTCCAGCTGCACCAGGCCTCGGCCTTCTACGGCGTCGCGTCGACCCAGCTCGGCGGCGGCCAGCTGCAGCAGCGCGGACCCGAGCGGGGTCTCCAGGAGCGGGCCTCGCAGGCGGAGATCTGTGTCTACTACGCGCGGATGCTCGAGCGGCTCGTGGAATCGGGCAAGGTCGAGTTCCATCCCAACCACGAGTACGTCGGGGAGCGGACCGTCGTCTCCCACATCTCGGGAGAGCGGTTCGAGGTGCCCGACCGCTGCCGGATCGTCGACGCCCGCTACCTGGCGCCGAGCATCCCGGCGGAGAAGCCGCCGCCCTTCGACGTCGCCGCCGGCGCCCGCGTGGTCCCGGTCAACGACCTCGCCCGCCTCGACCACGCGCCGAGCCAGTACGTGGTGGTCGGCTCCGGCAAGACCGCGACCGACGCCTGCATCTGGCTCCTCTCGCGCGGTGTCGACCCCGACGCGATCTGCTGGGTGCGTTCACGCGAGCCGTGGATGACGAACCGGGCCGTCGTCCAGCCGGAGCCGGCGATCTTCACCGGGATGGCCGCGGACACGATGGAGGCCGCGGCGGAGTCGACATCGCTCGAGGACCTGTTCTTGCGCCTCGAGGACGCCGGCGTCATGCTGCGCATCGACCGCACGCTCACACCGACCATGGCCAGGACGCCGACGCTCGCGATGTGGGAGCTGGAGCAGCTGCGGACGCTCGAGAACGTCGTCCGACGGGGACACGTCGAGGCCGTCGACCGGGGCGAGCTCGCCTTTGCCGACGGATCGGTCTCCGTCGCGGACGATGCCCTGGTCGTGCACTGCGCGGCCGACGGCCTGAAGTACCCGCCGCTGGTACCGGTCTGGGGCCCCGCAGGCATCACCCTGCAGGCGATCAGGGCGGGGTTCCCGTGCTTCGGCGCGGCGCTCGCCGGATACGTCGA
The DNA here is from genome assembly GCA_963726295.1 of uncultured Actinomycetota bacterium. GTDB lineage: Bacteria > Actinomycetota > Actinomycetes > Actinomycetales > Dermatophilaceae > DASSQJ01. The sequence goes on along the minus strand of CAVSBW010000011.1, from coordinate 359,199 downwards.
GGCGACCCGGCGTGAGGACGACGACAAGAACCGGCTCTGTCCGCCCGCTCCTTACGGCAACTCGTTGGCGGAGTGGGCGCGGATGAACGTCCGGGGCGTGCAGGCAGTGATGTCCTTCATGAGCGAGCCCGACATCCGGGACTGGGCGAACCGGGTGGCGCTGAACCCTGCGCGCGTCCCGCCCGAACACCCCGGGTCACCCGCGCTGGATGACGCCCGTGAGCGCCTCGCGGCGAACCTGCGCCCGGGGCTGGCGCGACTCGCCGAGCTGTCCTGACCTCCCGATCGCCGAAGGGGGTCTCGGGCCAGGCGGAGAGCCGGCCGCTCCGCGGCCACCGCGTGAGTCGCCCGCAGCACCGACGAGCCAGGTCCCGAGTTCCCTGGGCCCCAGCGCGAAGGAGCCTGGAGGTCGTCGAGCGAGATCGCATAGACACCCACGTCGGCTCCCTCGAGCCGATCCGGTCTCAACCCGCCCTGGGGCCCCTGCCCGAAGCTGAGCGAGCCGTCGACGGTGACGGCCCGTCCGGCGTCGCGCATGGCTTGCTCGTAGTGCTCCAGGAAGGCGTCGGGGTCGGACGGGCTCACGGTGTCGTTCACCCGATGCCCTGTCAACGGTGCAGGTCGACCTCGACCCCCTCGCCGGCGGGAGGACACCGAGCGCCGCGACGATCCTGGGATCACGTGCGTGTGGCTCAGGCCCCGGTGCGGTGCACGACCAACACGTTGGGCTCGACGTAGGTCGCGACGCCGTGGTCGAGGTCGCAGTGCACGGGTGCGAGCGCATGAGGGACCAACACGGGGCCGGCCTCGTCGAACGGCAGCCCGGTCCACTCCCGCCACTCCTCCAGCGTGCCGGGGATGACCATCGAGCGGCGGGCGACCTTCTCGATGCGGCCGCCTGCCCGGACGTGGACGCGCAGCCAGGGGTCGACCGGAAGGCCGTCCTCACGGACGCGGAGTGCGTAGGTCCACATCGGCTCGTGGACGTCGACCCTTCCGTTGGGACGGACGGGCGCGACGAGCTCCGCGAAACCGTGTCGCGCCGCGTTGTCGCGCATCGCCACGAGCATCTCGCGGGAGAGGCCCGATCCCTGACTGTCGGGGCGGACGGCGATCTCGACCGCCGAGATCGCGTCTGGCTGCTGACCACGCAGGCTGGCGAGGAGCCCGCTGCGGACGACGAAGCCCCAGCCGCTGTCAGGCAGGTCAGCGCCATCGAGCACGAACGGGACCGAGTACGCGCACGCGACGACCGCACCGTCCGCGTCCTGACCGACGAGGACGTGGTCGAGGAACCGCGACACGACGTTGCCGTAGTACAGCCCGCCGATCGGGTCGTGGCGCATGAACTCGGGCCACGCGTCGGGCATGCCCCACATGGCCTCGACCAGGTCGGGCCGGTCGGCGAGGACGGAGATCCTGAGCGGCACAGGGACATCGTGCCCGGTACGACCTCAGAACCGCGAGAGCAGACCGGCTGCCCATCTCGTCGCACACCTCTGCGCCGCGAGCGCCGGCCGGACGCGGCGGGTAACGGCGCCGGCGTGGCCGCGACCTGTCCCGTCGGGTCGGTGCGCGCCTCTCGGTGACGCCACAGGCTCCGGTCAGTCCCGACCCAGGACCCACCTGGTCGAGGACCGGTACGTCTCCCCGGGCCGGAGAACTGCCGACGGGAAGTCCCGATGGTTGGGCGCATCCGGAAAGCCCTGGGTCTCCAGCGCCACGCCGGCCTGCGGCCCGTAGGTGCCTCCGTCCAGACCGGTGACCGTGTGGTCGAAATGTGCCCCGGTGTAGACCTGCACCCCCGGCTGGTCCGTGTCGACATCCAGCCAGCGCCCCGAGGCCCCCACGAGCCGGGCCGCGCGGTGCATCCCCGCCCCGTCGAGGACGTAGCAGTGGTCGAGCCCACCGGCGTACCGCAGCTGCTCGTCGTCCCCTGCGAGCACGTCGCCGAGGCGCCGCGGTGAACGCAGGTCGAAGGCGCTGCCTTCGGCGGCGCGCACCTCGCCGGTGGGGACGAGGTCCTCACGCACGGGCAGCCAGGCCACTGCCGCGACGTCCAGGCGGTGGTCGTCGACCGGGCCGGATCCGGCGCCGTCGAGCTGGAAGTAGGCGTGGTTCGTGAGGTTGACCACGGTCGGCGCGTCCGTGGTCGCCTCGTGGGTGAGCGTGACCGCCCCGGGGGCGACGGTGTACGACGCGGTCACCTCCAGCCGGCCCGGGAAGCCCTGGTCACGGTCGGGGCTGACCAGGGTGAAGACGACCCGATCCTCGGCCCGGTCGACCACCGTCCACTGCCGGGCGTCGAAACCCTCTGACCCGCCGTGCAGCGTGTTGCCGAACTGGTTCGTCGTCAGCCTGTGCTCGACGCCGTCGAGGGTGAACCGCCCGGAGTCGATCCGGTTGCCGAAGCGGCCGATCGTGGCACCGAGGTACCCGCCGCCGGTCCGGTAGGCGTCCGGGTCCGCATGGCCCAGGACGACGTCGACCGGTCCGTCCCCGTCGTCGACCACGAGTCGGCGGACCGCCGCGCCCCACGGCACGAGCTCGAGCAGGAGCCCGGGGGCCCGGACGGTGATCGTCGGTGTCTCGGTCATGGGTCCTCACTCTGCCGGACCACGGGGGATCGGTGGTGACCCCAGGCGCGCAGTGAGCCGTCGAGGTGCTCGACGGCGAGCTGGTTGAGAGCGACGAGCCGTCGTCGCCCTCGGCGGCCTCCGGTCGTGCTCGTCAACGAGCCCGGCTCCCACTAGGGTCCCCGGAGCCGACCGACAGCGGGGCGGCTGGGCCGGCGCGGACCCCCCACACCTCTCGCGGGCACGAGGAAGGTGGTGGCCCGTGGACGGGATCGAGACGAACTGGGCGGGCAACCACCGCTACACGGCGACGCGTCTGGTCCGGCCTGACTCCTTCGAGCAGCTTCGTGACGTCGTGGCCAGCGCACCAAGGGTACGGGCGCTCGGGTCGCGGCACTCGTTCTCCGACCTCACCGACACCGACGGGTTGCTCGTCGAGCTCGACGCGCTGCCGGCCGGCATCACGGTCGACCAGACGACGCGGTCCGTGGCCGTCGGTGGGGGCGTCCGCTACGGCGACCTCGCGCAGAGCCTCGAGGCGCAGGGGTGGGCGCTGGCCAACCTCGCCTCGCTCCCCCACATCTCGGTGGCCGGTGCCGTGGCCACCGGCACCCATGGGTCGGGTGACCGCAACGGCTCCCTCGCGGCCGCGGTGCGCGCCCTCGACATCATGGGACCCGGCGGCGAGATCAGACGCGTGGAGCGGGGGCGCGCCGACTTCGACGGCTCGGTCGTGGCCCTCGGTGCACTCGGCATCGTGACCCGTCTCGAGCTCGACATCGAGCCCACCTACCTCGTGCGCCAGGAGGCACGGACGGGGCTGAGGTGGGCCACCGTCGAGCGGCGGTTCGGCGAGATCACCGCCGCCGGCTACAGCGTCAGCCTGTTCACCCGCTTCGACGACGACGAGGTGGCCCAGCTGTGGGTCAAGAGCCGCGACGACCAGCCCGCGCTCACCGACGTGTTCGGCACCGTCCCGGCCGCAGGGGCGATGCACATGCTCGTCGGCGGGTCGACCGACGCAGTCACCGGACAGGGCGGGGTGCCGGGCCCGTGGCTCGACCGCCTGCCGCACTTCCGGATGGCGTTCACCCCGAGCATGGGCGAGGAGCTCCAGAGCGAGTGGTTCGTCGCCCGCGGCGACGCGGTCGAGGCCCTGGCAGCGCTGCGCCGGGCCGCCCCCACGTTCGCGCCCCTCCTCCTGGTCACCGAGGTACGCACCATCGCCGCCGACGACCTCTGGCTGAGCGGCGCCTCCGGCCAGGACGCCGTAGGGTTCCACTTCACCTGGGTCCGCGACGAGCCCGCCGTCCGCCGCGCGGCGCGCGTCATCGAGGAGGCACTGGCCCCCTACGGCGCGAGACCGCACTGGGGCAAGGTGTTCGAGACACCGAACCCGGTGCTGCACGAGGTGTTCCCGCGGCTCACCGACTTCGCCGGGCTGCGTGACCGGGTGGACCCCGACCACGTCTTCGGCAACAGCTTCCTCGACCGCGTCCTCGGCCCACCCGGTCGCTGACCCGGGTCGATGTCGATCTGCACCTCCGCCGTGGGTGCCGGCAGGGTCAGCCGCCCAGGCGCCGTTGCAGATCGGCGTAGCCCATCGCACCGTCGAGGAAACCGAGCGTCCCGGTGTCGAGCAGCTCCCTACCCGCTCGCTCCAGCACGCTGAACGCGGCCCGTGCGAGGCCGCCCCCGACGCTGACCCGTCGCACCCCGAGCGAGAACAGGGTGGGAGCGTCGGTGGTGCTCGCCAGCCCGGCCACGATGTTGAGCGGTGCCGGCACGGCGCCGGCCAGGCGGCGGATCGTGGCCTCCTCCACGACCGCGGGGACGAAGACGCAGTCCGCTCCCGCCGCCACGTACCGGCTCGCACGCTCCACCGTCTCGGCGAAGGCGTCGCCGTCGGTACCGGCGAAGTACGTGTCGACCCGGGCGTTGAGCACGAACGTTCCCCGCGGAGCCGCGGCTCGGGCGGCCGCGAGCCGGGCCACGGCGTCCTCGACATCCAGCAGCGAGCCCGCCACGGCGTCCTCGATGTTGGCGCCCACGGACCCGATCCGCACTGCCCGGGCGATGGTGTCGCCCACCTCCTCGGGGGTGTCGCCGTAGCCGGCCTCGAGGTCGGCGGTCACCGGGACGGCCACGGCGTCCACGATCCGAGCCACGCGGTCGAGCATCGTGTCGCGGTCGAGGGCCTCCCCGTCCGGTACCCCGCAGGACCACGCGATGCCTGCACTCGTCGTCGCGATGGCGGGGAAGCCGAGCTGTTCGAGGAGGCGGGCCGACCCGGCGTCCCAGGCGTTGGGGAGCACGAAGCCCGGGCCCTCGTGCAGCGCCAGCAGGGCCGCTGCCTTCTCCGCTCCGAGCGTGGTGCGCACGACCTCATGATCCCCCACCACGCGCCCTCAGCGACAGGTCGCGTGGGGTCCGTCGTCACCCTCTGGGCGGCGTCCTCGCCTAGGCTCGTGCCCAGACCGCACCACCACGCAGGGAGCCGCGCCGTGCCCGGACACCGGATCTTCCGGTCCAGCTTCGCCTCCGTCTACCCGCACTACGTCGCCAAGGCCGAGCGCAAGGACCGCACCAGGGCCGAGGTCGACGAGGTCATCGAGTGGCTCACCGGGTACGACGACGAGGGCTTGGGCCGCGTCCTCGCCGAAGAGGTCGACATGGAGACCTTCTTCGCGCAGGCGCCGGCCACGAACCCGAACGTCTCGCTGATCACCGGGGTGGTCTGCGGCCACCGGGTCGAGGACATCGAGGACCCCCTGATGCAGAAGATCCGCTACCTCGACAAGCTCGTCGACGAGCTGGCGCGGGGCAAGCGGATGGCGGCCATCCTGCGGGGCTGACCGCGGCGTCCGTCGGGCGCCGCGGTCAGCGGCGCACCAGCAGGCGGAGGCGGCGTTCCAACGGCTCGACGGAGGAACGGACCTCGCGCACGCCGAGCAGGTGCGCCACCGACCAGGTGAAGGCCAGCTGCACGACTGCGCACCCGCCGAGCACGAGGCAGCCGGCCAGCAGCGCGGCCAGGCCCCGGTGCTCGCCGAGCCCCGGGAGCCAGGTGTTCACGGCGAACGCGAGCCCCACCGCACCGAGCGCGGACGGCACCGCGAGCCGCAGGTACATGACCGCCGTCGAGCGGAGCCCGAGCGGTCCGTGCTGGTGCCGGAGGATGGCGAATCCGATGACCGACCCCACGGTGTAGGCGAACGCCTGCCCCAGGCTGACGACGACGGCCGTGGACATGGGCGGCACCGTCGCGGCGACCAGCGCCCCGACCGTGGCCAGCGCGGTGACGACCACCTGGATCCGGAAGGTCAGGTAGGTCTGGGTCTGGGCGTAGAGCACTCGGTCGTTGAGGAAGCCCCACCCGAACGGGATGACGAGCCAGAGCAGCGCGTAGAGCACGGTGCCGACCGCCGCCGTGCTCTCGAGGGGGTTGCCGAAGAAGATGGTGCTCGCGACGAGCGGCGCGAGCGACATGGTGAGGGCCACGACCGGGACGAGGAAGACGGCCGGCATCCGCATCCCCTGGTCGTGGTAGCGCACGACCGCGGCGCCGTCGTTCTCGGCCGCGGCCTCCGACAGCCGCGTGTAGAGCGCCGTGACGAGGGAGACCGTGATGAGCCCGTGCGGGAGGGTGATGATGAGGTAGGCGTTCTGGAAGGTCGCAAGGCTCGGCACGTCGGGCCCGGCCTCGCCCGCGCTCGAGAGCACCCGGCTCGTGACGATGAACCCGAGCTGCTGGACGATGATCGAGCCGATGGTCCACTTGGCGATGTTCGACATCTCGCCGAACCCGTAGCCGCGCACCCCCCAAAGCCAGTGGTACCGGAACCCCATCCGGTGGAGGGCGGGGAGCAGGCCGGCGCACTGGATGGCGATCGAGAGCGTGGCGGTGCCCGCGAGGATGCCGACCATCTCGGGTGTCCACTGGTCGGGAGGAGCGGCGAGCGGGAGGTCTGCCGCCTTGAACCACAGCAGCCCGGCCACGGCGACGATGTTCGCGAGGGCGGGCGCCCACGTGAACGCGGCGAACCGGCCGTTGGCAGTGAGCACCTGGCCGAGCACGGTGTACATGCCGTAGAAGAAGAGCTGCGGCATGCAGATGAACGCGAAGACGACGGCAAGCCGCACGGCGGAGGGGTCGCTCGGCGCGTAGAAGATCCGGACGATGAGCGGAGCCAGAGCGGTGAGAAGCACGGTGGCGATGCCGAAGAAGGCGATCGAGACCGTGACGACGCGGTTGACGAAGTCGGCGGCGTCCGGACGCCGCCGCGACCGGATGATCTGCGGCACGAGCACGGCCTGCACGGCGCCACCGGCGAGCAGCACGTAGAACTGGTTCGGCAGCGTGTTCGCGGCACTGAACGCGTCGGCGGTCAGCCCCGAGACGCCGATGACCGAGGCGAGGAGCGCGGTGCGGACGAGCCCGAGGAGGCGGCTGGCCAGCGTCCCGGCCGCCATGACGGCTCCGGAGCGGCCGACGCTGTGCCCGGTTCCTCCCTGGCGGGGCTCGGTGGGCGAGGAGGGCGGCACGTCGGGCTCACCGGGTGGCGTCACGGTCACGCCTCCTCGGGGGGTGTCAGCGGGACGGGACGGTCGGGTGGACGGGCGAACGCCGGACACCGAGCGGGTCGGTGCGCCGGACACCTGGCAGCGCTGCTCCGCGGTGGCTCCGCGGAGTGGCTGGTCGCCGCTGGGAAGCGTAGCGCGGGCGGGTGGACGCCGAACGCCTCCCCGTCACGGACGACCGTCACCGTGCCGGAACCGGGCGACCGGAGCCGGACGGTGGGCCCGGCGCCGTCAGCCCTCCACGGAGGAGCTGGTCGCCGCGGCGTGGGCCCGGGCCGTCGCGACGGCGTCCGCGAGAGCCGTGCCGAACGCCCTCGCCTGCGCCCGCAGGACCGCGACCCAGGCGTCGCCCACCCGCATCCCCGCGGGGGTCAGGGCGACCTCGACGACCCGCCCGTCCGTGTCGTCCGGGTGGTGTCGGGTCACCAGGCCCGCGGCCTCGAGCCGGTTGAGGTGGCCGGTCATCGTCGGCCGCGACGTGTGCAGGTGCTCGGCCAGGACGCCGGGGCGAGGCGTCACCAGGCCGGTACGAAGGGTGACGACCACCCACACGCTCTCGCCGTCCGGGGGCGCGTGCCCACCGAGCAGCCGACGGGTCTGCTCGGCCACACCACCGGCGACCCCGGCGAATCGGGACACGGCGACGTCGACAGGGAGCGAGTCGTCCCCGGGGTCGGTCACTCCCAGGAGCAGCGGCACCCGGGCCACCTCCTCGCTGGAGACAACACGGACGAGGGCCGTCCTGAACCGGTCGACGCCCTCCTGACCGGCATCGGTGAGGTACAGGTGCCGGTAGCGCGCGTCCGCCTCGCCGCGTACCACTCGCACGAGCCCGGCAGCGCTCAGCGTCCTCAGCACCCGGGACATCGAGGGGAGGAGGACACCCGCGCGAGCCGCCAGGTCGGCGGGTCCGACACCGGGGTCGTTTGCGATGGCGAGCACGGTCGAGATCTGGAGGTTGGAGTGGACCTCCCTACCGAGGGCCGAGCGGGCCAGGGCGGTGGCGGCCCCGGAGAGCTCCACGCTGGTGGCCAGGGCCTGGAGCTCCGAGGGCGTTGCGGCACCCTCGTCGTGCGTCATGGCGCCAGCCTAGGGCGCGCCCGCGCCGCGCCGCCCCCGTCCGTCACCAGGCCGAGCTCGTCGGCGAGCACGAGGTACATGCCGTGCGACCACAGCAGCGGCGTCGCGACCTCGCCCCAGCGATCCAGCCACTCCTGTCGGGTCTGCGGGTGCAGCAGGTGGTCGGCGACCTGCTCGGGCAGGTGTCCCTCAGGGGTCGCGGTTCCGGCGGCCCACTCGAGAAGACGCCGGGCACCGTCGGCGTCGCCCTCGGCGGCGAGGTTCCAGCCGAGGAAGCAGGAGAGCAGGGGCCACTGGCCGCCGCCGTAGAAGACGTCGGCGAGGAACCGGTGCAACCCGCCGTCGACGTCGAGGTCGGCCGCGACCTGCGCGACCGTACCGCGAGCGATTGACGACCCCGGCTCGACGAGCGCGAACGGCACGACGCAGGCGACGAGCGAGGCGTCGACCGCGTCGTGTCCGAGCCACTTGGTCAGGTGCCCGTCGACCACGCCCCCACCGAGGGCCAGGTCACGCGCGCGGGCCGCCACGTCGAGGCACCGCGCCTGCCGGTCCGCGTCGAGGGCGCCGGTGGCGGCGACGGCCTCCAGCCCGCCGACCAGGGCACCGAGTGTCGAGACGTGCCGTTGCTGGTCGTTCTCCTCCCACCAGTCGTAGCAGGGCAGGTCCCAGAGGGCTGCGGCCGCGTCCACGGCCACCTCGAGGCCGGGGCCCCAGCGCGCGAGGTCGAGGTCGTGCCGGTGCGCGTGGGCCACGGCGGACCACAGCCAGATGCCATAGCCGTCGTGCTGGAAGTCCCACCAGCCGTCGTCCCGCTCCTCGCCGTCCAGGGTGAAACGGGCGGGCAGGGCCATGTCACGCGGGACCGGGCGGCTGCTCTCGCGCAGCCGGAGCATCTCCGAGACGCGGTCGCGCCGTGCGGCAAGAGTCGACGACGTCCAGTCGTGGAAGGCGTCGACCGACTCGACGTCGCCGTACCGCGACATGCCCTCGGCCGTGAAGCCGCCGTCGCGCAGCCAGGCATAGCCCGTGTAGGCCGGAAAGGCGGGCGACGCGGGATAGGCCCCCGAGGCGTGCTGCCACCGCCGGATGACCGCGTGGCTGCGGTGCGCGAGCGCGGCGAGCTCGGCGTCCGTGCAGGCGCGGGGAACCGCCGGGCTCACCGGTGGATGTGGTCGCGCCAGTCGGCGGGCACGGCACCCTGCGGACCGGGGGACGGCTGGTCCACCGGGCGGCTGTCCGGGGGCGAGAGGTCGGGCCCCTCGAACACCTCGCCGTCGTCGTAGTCGTAGAACCACGACTCCCCCGGCTCGAAGCTCTGCACGACCGAGTGGCCGGAGCTCCGCGCGTGGCCCGTGGCGTGCTGGGCCGGGGAGGTGTCGCAGCAGCCGACGTGGCCGCACGTGGCACAGCGGCGCAGGTGCACCCACCAGCCCCCCGCGTCGAGGCAGTCGGCACAGCCGGTGCCGCTCGGTGCGACAGTGGTGTCGATGGCCGGATGGTCCTCGCGCATTCCCCGACCGTAGCGTTGCCGGGCCGTCGGGAGTACTCCGGGTCCCTGCGGCCCGGTCGTCACGCTCAGCCGAGCGCCCTGAAGACCTCGTAGACCATGAAGGCCGGCCAGAAGATGCCCTGGACGACCGCCCACACGTACTCCCAGAAGGCATCAGCCTGCTGCCAGAACCAGACCCAGGCGCCGAACATCCCGAGTCCGTAGATCGCGCCACCGCTCGCGGCGCCGGTGCGGTCGCTCATCACGCCTCCCGTGGGCCCCGCCACCGGCCGCGGCCCGGTCGAGCCGCGCTGACGACAGTGGCGACAGCCACCACGTCCACGCTAGTGACCCGTTGCGGAGGCGCCGAGCCGGTGTGGCCGACGAGACAGCGTGGGCCGGATCAGCCGACACCGTCCTCCCCGACGAGGTGCAGCAGCAGCGCCTGGCCGACGGCGAGGACCGGGAGGGGCAGCCCGACCCGGGCGAGCACCCGTCCGGAGACGACGACACCGTCGCCGCGGGCAGCGTCGAACCACTCCGGGCAGCGCGTCTGCACCATCGCCGCGTCGCCGACCTCGCGGCGCACCCGCACCCGGTAGCGGCGGCGGGCGTCGAGGCCCGGCAACGGCACCAGCCCCGGTGTCGTCCCCCGGCCGGTCGCCACCTGGACGACCGAGAAGACACCGGCGGACCGGTCGGGCGCCACTGTCCCGCCGAGGACGAGGGCCTCATCCGGGTGGTCTGAGCGGACGGTGTCGCCGCCGTGCAGCAGGGGCCGCAGCTCGCGGTAGAGACCGGCCCACGCGCGCAGCGCCTCGAGCTCGTCCTCGTCGCACGTGCTGACGTCCCACTCGAGGCCGGCGTGGCCGCCGAGCGCCACGACCATCCGAAGCGAGAGGTCCAGATCGCGGTGGGTCGTGTGAGCCCGGGGCGGCCCGATGTGCGTGCCCATCCGCTCCGGCGGGACGAGCAGACCGGTCCAGCGCTGGATGGCGACGCGCTCCAACGCGTCGTTGCAGTCCGAGGTCCACACCCGGTCGGTGCGGGCGAGGATGCCGAGGTCGACCCGGGCACCACCGCTGGAGCACGACTCGATCTCGAGGTCGGGGTGCCGGCGCCGCAGCTCGTCGAGGAGCCGGTAGGTGGCCCGGGTCTGCGCGGCCACGGCCGGTCGGTCGGTGCCCGGCGGGTCGCTGCGGACCGCCTCGTGGAGGTCGCGGTTGTGGTCCCACTTGACGAAGTCGATGCCGTACTCCGAGACGAGCGCGCTGATCGCATCCAGGACGTGGGCGAAGGCCTCGTCGTTCGCGAGGTCGAGCACGTGCTGCTTGCGCGACGGAGCCGGAGGCCCGGCCGCGGGGCCGAGCACCCAGTCGGGGTGGGCACGGACGAGGTCGGAGTCGAGGTTGACCATCTCCGGCTCGAACCAGAGGCCGAACTCCATCCCGGCTCGCTTGACGTGGTCGACGAGCGGCCCGAGACCGTCCGGCCACACCTCGGACGAGACCTGCCAGTCCCCGAGCCCACGCGTGTCGTCCCGGCGCGAGCCGAACCAGCCGTCGTCGAGGACGAAGCGCTCGACCCCGATGGCGGCGGCGGTGTCCGCGAGCCGCTTCAGGCGCTCGAGGTCGCTGTCGAAGTACACGGCCTCCCAGGTGTTGAGCACCAGGGGCCGGGGCCGGCCGGCACGGTAGTCGCGGCCCGAGCGCTGGTGATGGACGAGCCGCCGGGTCAGGCCGTCGAGCCCGTCGTGGGACCACACCGCGACGACATCGGGTGCGTGGTGGGACTCCCCCGGCCCGAGGCGCACCTCACCCGCGACGAGGGCCTCACCGCCGCCGAGGACGGCGGCGTGCGGACCGGCGCCCTCTGGCAGTCGCTCCACGAAGTGCTCGTGGTTGCCGCTCCAGGCCGTGTGCACCGCCCAGACCTCGCCGTGGCGGAAGCCGAAGCCGGCGGTGCCGACGGTGAGGAGCAGGGTGGCGTCGTGGCCGGTGCGCCCGCGCCTGCCGGTGCGCAGCCAGGTTCCGTCGACCAAGGTGTGCCGCTGGGGCACGCGCTCGCGGAGCCAGCGACCGGTGAGGTCGAGCACCTCGTCGGCGCGCGCGGGCAGGGGCAGCAGCGTCCGCACGGCCGCCAGGTCGAGGGGGTCGTCGCCGTCCTCGGCCGTGGAGGTGACCGAGGTCGACACCGTGAGCACGCCGTGCTCGTCGAGGACATAGCCGAGCCTCACCTCGACCCCGGCTGCGTGCGACACCGCCCGCACGACGCAGCGGTCCCCGCCCGCTTCCACCGTCGACTCCCACCGGGGTGCGGCCCGGCCACCGGCCCGATGGGCGGCGAAGCCCGGCGTCCCCAGCCACCCGTCTCCCGGGGTCGGGAGCACCGTGAGGTCCCACGGCGAGTCGAGGGCGTTGTGTGGCACCGGGCGGTCGCGCAACAGGGGAAGGTCGGCGACGTCGGCGTCCGTGAGGTCGGCGCCCCAGTGGAGCACTGCCGGGAGACCGTGGCCGGCCGGGCCGAGGACCAGGGCCGCGCCGCCGCCCCGCAGGACGGTCGTCGTGTCGCTCACCCCTTGGTCGACCCGAGCGTCAGGCCGGAGACGAACTGCTTCTGCAGGACGAAGAACACGATGAGCACCGGGAGCGCGACGATGATCGACCCGGCCGCCACGAGGTTGGTGTCGGAGAAGAACTGGCCGCGCAGGTTGTTCAGCGCACTCGTCACCGGGTACATGTTGCCGCGCGAGACGAGGACCGTGGCCCAGAAGAACTCGTTGTAGATCCACGTGACCTGGAGGGTCGCGAGGGCGGCCAGGGCCGGGCGCACGAGGGGCATGGTCAGCTGCCAGTACTGCCGCCAGACGCTGGCGCCGTCGAGCTCGGCGGACTCGTAGATCTCGTGCGGGATGGTCTTCATGTAGTTGCTCAGCACGAAGGCGCAGAACCCCATCTGGAAGGCCGTGTTGACAAGGATCAGCGCCCAGTAGCTGTTGAGCATCGAGCCGCTCTCGCTCATGAACGTGGGCAGCGGGATCTCCTTGAACATCCGGAACACCGGGATGAGCAGCGCCTGCGGGGGCAGCAGGTTGGCGGCCAGGAAGACGCCGAGGAGGGTGAGGTTGAACCTGTACGAGAACCGCGCGAGGACGAACGCGACGAGCGAGGAGAGGAAGAGCGTGAGCACGACCGCCGGCACGGTGATGAGGAGCGAGTTCTTCAGGTGCAGCCCGAAGTTGCCGCGGGTCCACGCCTCCTTGTAGTTGTCCAGCGTCCACCCGCCGAAGGACAGGTAGCCGTTGGTCTGGGTGAAGGAGTAGTCGCGGAAGGAGTTGTACAGCGCCCAGAGGAGCGGGAAGAGCCACACGACGGCGAGCACGAACATGATGACCGTGGCCACGGTGCCGCGGCGCCGGTTCATGACGCCACCGGCGAGGTCCTTGGTGCCGGTGGACCGCTTCTCGGCGGGGACGGGCGGGGCTGAGGTGGCGCTCACTTCTGCTCCTCCCGGAAGACGGTGCGCAGGTAGACGGTGATGAAGACGGAGGAGATGACCATCATGATCACGGCGAGTGCCGACCCGAAGCCGTATCGCGTCGCTTCACCGATGACGTTCTGCGACACCAGCGCCGAGATCAGCTCCAGGCCGTTGCGGCCCTTGTTGATGATCCAGACGAGGTCGAAGGCCCGCAGGGACTCGATGACGACGATGACGATGACGATGAGGTTGATCGGCCGCATCACGGGGAAGATGACGAGGAAGAACGTCTTCACCTCGCTGGCCCCGTCGACGGCCGCCGCCTCCCGCAGGGAGGTGTCGACGCCCTTCAGGCCGGCAAGGTAGATGAGCATGATGTAGCCGGTGTGCCGCCACGACGTGGCCACGAGCACCGCCCAGAGGTTGATGTCCGGGTCTCCGTACCAGTCGATGGTGCTGCCGAAGACCTCGTTGATCAGGCCCTGGTCGGTGGAGTAGAAGAGCTGCCAGATGAAGCCGATCAGCGCGAGGGAGAGCACCACGGGCAGGTAGAACGCCGTCTGGTAGAAGCGGCTGAACCGCATCTCGCGGTCGAGAACCACCGCGAGGAACATCCCGAAGATGGTCGGCAGGACGAAGAGGAAGACCAACCAGATCACGTTGTGCTGGATCGCCGGCCAGAACGGCGGGTAGATCGTCGTGATGTCCTGGTAGTTCTTCGTGCCGACCCACTGGATCGAGCTGAACTTGAAGCCGTTCCACTTCGTGAACGACAGCAGGACCGATCCCAGCGCCGGCAGCCAGACGAGCCACACGACCAGCACGGTGGGGACCACGATCATCAGGGAGATGACCACGCGGTCGGTCGTGCTGCGTCGCCTCTTGGCCCGCTTGGCCGGGGTCCCGGCGCCGGCGTCGGTGCGTGCGGTGTCCGTCGACGACATCGTCACTCCCGCTCGTCAGGCTCAGCTGCCGAGGATGGAGGCAGCCTGCTGCTGGATCGACGTGGTGATGCCGTCGATGTCGTCCGGGTTCTTGATGAAGTCCTGGAGCGACACCGTGATCACCGTGTTCGCCAGGTCCGCGTTGGTGTCGCGGTCGAGGAACTGCGCGATCGACGCGGCGTTCTGGACGACCTCGACCGACTTCTTCTGGAGGGCGCCGTAGCTGTCCGTGCTGGCGCCGGAGTTCGCCGCGATGAACGGCGCCGACCCTGCGGCGTTGCCGGCGTCGGCGGCTTCGGCCGTGCCGAGCCAGGCGGCGAAGGCCTTGCCGGCCTCGGTGTCCTGCGCCCCCTCGGCGACGCAGAAGCCGTCGATCGGGGCGTCGAGGGCGTCCGCCCCGATGCTCGAGTCGATCTCCGGGAAGGTGAAGAAGTCGATGTCGTCCTGGGCCTCGGTGGGGATGCCGTCGACGACGAAGGTGCCGAGCAGGTACATGCCGGTGTCACCCTTGGCCATCGACGTGGCGGCCTCCTGCCAGGTGCGACCGAGGGAATTCTGCTGCTGGTAGGGCAGCAGCTTGCTCTTCCAGGTCTCGAAGACGTTCCGCACCTCGGGGCTGTCCCACTTCTGCTCGCCCTTGGTGAGCTGCATGTGGAAGTCGTAGCCGTTGATGCGCATGTTGAGGATGTCGAACGTGCCCATGGGGGCCCAGGCGTCCTTGGCGGCGAAGGCGAAGGGGGTGATCTTCTTGCCCTGCATCTCGTCCATGAGCGCGGTGAGCTCGTCCATCGTCTTCGGCTCCTCCCACCCGTTCTTCTCGAAGACCGACGGCTTGTAGAAGACCGCCCAGGGGTAGTAGCTGACCGGCACGAAGTACTGGTTGCCGTCGGCCGCGGTGGAGGCCTTCTTGAAGGCGTCGCTCATCCCGTCGATGGGCCAGAGGTCGCTGAGGTCGGTGATCTGGCCGGCCTCGGCGAACTGGGCCATGCGGTAGCCGGCGAACCAGGTGAAGACGTCGTCAGGGGTGCCCTGGAGGTAGGTGGTGATGCTCTCCTGGAAGGTGTTGTGGTCGACGGCGTTGACCGACACGGTGGCGCCGGTCTTCTTCTGGTAGGCGTCGGCCATCCCCTGGAGGCGCTCGTAGGCCGGGCCGGAGCCCTTGGCCTCGTTGATGCCGAACTTCACCGGGCCGGCCTGGGGGGTGCCTCCGCTCGCGCCGGAGGTGGAGGTGTCGTCGCCACCGCACGCGGCGAGCAGGGTGGGGGCACCGAGCAGCGCACCCGCGCCGAGGGCGCCGCGCAGCAGGGTCCGGCGGTTGACGCCGGCGAAGGACGCAGGGAGGGTGCCGGGGAGCTGCTGCTCGCGCTGGGCTCGGCGTGCCATGGGGAGATCTCCTTTGAACTCACGGGCAGTTTCTGACAACTTCGATCAGAAACGAACATCTGTGGGCCTGAGTCTGCTCAGCAACCGACACGGTGTCAAGAGGTTGTCGATGCGGTTTCGACAACGATTTGGTCGCGATCCCCCACGCCACGGGGGAACTGCGGTCGGCCTGTGGCGTCGTGGCGGTCCTGTGGTCGTTTGTTGGTATTCGTTGACAGATGTTTGGTTTTCCCAACAGACTGTCGACCATGCGTCAATGGCCGGACGACCGTATCGCCTTCGGTGGGGACTACAACCCCGAGCAGTGGCCGCGCGAGGTCTGGGCCGACGACCTGCGCCTGATGGAGCGGGCCGGCGTCAGTTTCGTGACGCTGGGGGTCTTCTCCTGGTCCTGGCTGGAGCCGTCCAAGGACGAGTACGAGTTCGGGTGGCTCGACGAGGTCATGGACCTGCTGCACGGTGCGGGCATCGCGGTCGACCTCGCCACGGCCACCGCCACTCCTCCCCCGTGGCTGAGTGCCGCTCACCCCGAGATCCTGCCGGTCGACCGGGAGGGCCACACCCTCTGGCCGGGGAGCCGGCAGGCGTGGTGCCCCTCCTCGCCCGTGTACCGCGACCTCGCCCTCGCGCTCACCGACCAGCTGGCGCAGCGCTACCACGACCACCCCGCGCTGGCGATGTGGCACGTGTCGAACGAGTACGCCTGCCACAACCTCCCCTGCTACTGCGACACCTGCGCCGCGGCCTTCCGTCGGTGGCTCGAGCGCCGGTACGGCTCCCTCGACCGTCTCAACGACGCCTGGGGGACGGCCTTCTGGAGCCAGCGCTACACGGCGTGGGACGACATCCTCCCGCCGCGCATCACGACCACGTTCGGAAACCCGACGCACGTGCTCGACTACCACCGGTTCGGGTCTGACACCCTGCTCGACTTCTTCCTCGCCGAGAAGGAGGTGATCCGCCGGCACTCCCGCGGTGTCCTGGTCACGACCAACTTCATGACGATGAACCACTTCCGCGAGCTCGACTACCACCGATGGGCCCCCCATCAGGACGTCGTGAGCACCGACCACTACGTGGTCGACGCCCTGGACCACCCGCGTGCCGAGCTGTCCTTCCACGGCGACCTCACCCGCGGGCTCGCCGGCGGGGCGCCGTGGGTGCTCATGGAGCACTCGACAAGTGCGGTCAACTGGCAGCCGGTCAACCCGGTAAAGCCCCCGCGCGAGACCCTGCTCGACTCGCTGGCCCATGTCGCCCGTGGAGCGGACACCCTGGGCTTCTTCCAGTGGCGGCAGTCGCGGGCGGGGTCAGAGAAGTTCCACTCGGCGCTCGTCCCCCATGCCGGCGAGGACAGCGACCGGTTCCGCGAGGTGTGCGAGCTGGGCGCCGTGGCGGGCCGGCTCGGCGAGTTGGTCGGCTCCCGGGTGGACGCCGAGGTGGCGGTCCTGTGGGACTTCGACGCGGCCTGGGCGGCGGACGGCCCGGGCATGCCGTCATCCGAGCTCGACTACGCCACCGCGGGCCACACCGTGCACCGCCTCCTGCGCGACCGCGGCATCACCTGCGACGTGGTGCACCCCGAGAGCGACCTCGCCAGGTACCGCGTCGTCGTCGTGCCCACGCTCTACACCGTGTCGGACGCAGTGGCCGGCGCGCTGGCGGCCGCCGCCGACGGGGGCGCGCACGTGCTCGTCACGTACTTCTCCGGGATCTCCGACCCCGAGGACCACGTGTGGCTCGGCGGGTACCCCGGCGCCTTCCGCGACCTGCTCGGCGTACGCGTCGAGGAGTTCGCACCGCTGCGCGTCGGCGAGGCCGTCCCGCTCGAGGGCGGCGGGGCGGGCACCGTGTGGTCCGAGGTCGCGCAGGCGCTCGACGCGGAGGTGGTCCACGCCTACGCGGGGGGGCCGTGCGTGTCCAGGCCCGCCGTCACCCGCAGGGTCGTGGGCGACGGAGTCGCGTGGTACCTCGGCACCCTGCCCGACGACGACACCCTGGGAGCGCTGCTCGACCGTGTCGCCGACGAGGCGGGGGTCGCCGCCGTCGCGTCGGTGCCCGCAGGGGTCGAGGTGACCCGACGCCGGTCCGAGCGCGGCTCCTGGCTGTTCGTGCTGAACCACAGCACGGAGCCCTGCGAGGTCGAGGTCACCGGCCACGACCTCGTCGCGTGTGCCGACGTGGGACCCGTCACCACCGTGGCCGCCCGGACCGCGGCCGTCATCCGGGAGTCCTGATGCTCGCCAGCCAGCGCCGTGCCGCCATCCTCGCCATCGTCGGGCAGCACGGTGCTGCACGGGTGTCCGAGCTGGTCGAGCAGCTCGGTGTCTCGGACATGACGGTGCGCCGCGACATCGAGCGGCTCGACGGAGAGGGCCTGCTCGAGAGGGTGCACGGCGGCGCCGTGGCGTCCTCCCCCCGGGCCGCCGACGAGCCGGGGTTCACAGCGAAGTCCACCCTGATGACGGCCGAGAAGCAGGCCATCGCGCACGAGGCCGCTCGGCTGGTCCAGCCCGGGGCCACGATCGGCATCTCCGCCGGCACCACGACGTACGAGCTCGCCCGCGCCGTGCGCGACATCGCGCAGCTCACGGTGGTGACCAACTCGGTACCGGTTGCCCAGCTCCTCCACGAGTCGCAGTCGGCGAACCACGTCGTCGTCCTCACCGGCGGGGTACGCACGCCGTCGGACGCACTGGTCGGGCCGGTCGCGGTCACCGCGCTCGGAGGTCTGCACGTCGACCGGCTGTTCCTCGGTGCGCACGGTATCGACCGCGGTGCCGGGCTGACCACGCCCAACCTCGTCGAGGCGGAGACGAACCGGGCGTTGGTGCGGTCGGCGCGCACGGTGTGCGTCCTCGCCGACCACACGAAGGTCGGCCTCGTGGGTCTGTCGACCTTCATGGACCTCGTCGACGTCGACACGCTCGTCACCGACTGCGGCCTCCCCGACCGGGCGAGGGTGATGCTCGATGAGTCCGTTGCGCACCTCGTGCTCGCCGACCCGGCAGGGCGGGCCCAGACCGACCGGGAGGGTGAAACGGGATGAGGGTCGCGCACGAGGCGCGCCGGACGGTGCGTCACCTGGCCGACGGCCGGCAGATCATCTACTTCGACGACAGCCCCGACGCCCCGGAACGGACGGCCGAGGACACCCGCGATCTCGGTCCACGGGCGGGGGCCGGGCACATCCGCTACGACCCGCTCGTCGGTGACTGGGTGGCGGTGGCCGGACACCGGCAGAACCGCACCTTCCTGCCGCCGCGCGACGAGTGCCCCCTGTGCCCCACCGGACGAGGCAGCGTCCCCTCCGAGGTCCCCGACACCGACTACGACGTCGTCGTCTTCGAGAACCGCTTCCCCTCGTACTCGGAGGTGGCCGACGACGACGTCGACGCACCGGCCGGGTACCTCCATGCCCCGGCGACCGGGCGCACCGAGGTGGTCTGCTTCACCAGCGACCACGACTCCACCTTCGCCGCCCTGAGCCCCAACCGCGTGCGCACCGTCGTCGACGTCTGGGCCGACCGCACCGCCGAGCTCGGCGCCGACCCCCACGTCGCCCACGTGCTCTGCTTCGAGAACCGCGGGCAGGAGATCGGGGTGACGTTGCACCACCCGCACGGACAGATCTACGGCTACCCGTACGTACCGGCCCGGACCGCCGAGATCCTCGCCCGGGCCACGGCGCACCACGAGCGGACCGGGCGGCTGCTCGGCGCCGACCTGCTCGACGCCGAGCGCGCCGACGGGTCGCGCGTCGTCCTCGCCGGTGCGCACTGGACCGCGTACGTGCCCTACGCCGCGCGGTGGCCGGTGGAGGTGCACCTGGCCCCCCACCGCGACGTGCCCGACCTGGTCGCCCTCGAGGGCGACGAGCGCGACGAGCTGGCCGAGGTCTACCTCGAGGTGCTCCGGCGGCTGGACCGCTACTACGTCGCCGACGACGGTCCGGTACGCCTCCCGTACATCGCGGCGTGGCACCAGGCGCCGGCGCGCACCGGGCGAGAGGTCTCCCGCCTGTTCCTGCAGGTGATGTCGGTGCTGCGGGGGCCGGGGAAGCTGAAGTACCTCGCCGGCTCGGAGAGCGCCGGCGGCGGCTGGGTCACCGACACCAGGCCCGAGTCGGTCGCGGCCCGTCTGCGCCAGCTCGCGGACTGACCTCCCGGACGCCGCCGCTCAGCCGCGCAGCGGGGCACCGGCCCGGCGAATGACCTCGCGCACGACGGAGTCGATCGAGTCGACGACGGCGGGGTCGTCGACACCGAGGTCTCCGGCGAGCACCGACAGCTCGGTGCAGCCGAGCGCCACGACCTCGGCCCCGAGCCCTTGCAGGTGGTCGACGAGTGCGTCGAAGCGCGCCCGCTCCACGGGCTGTCCGGCCTTGACGCCGTCGTAGACCACCGACATGACCTCACGCTGCACCTCGGGCACCGGGACGAGAAGCTCGACCCCGGCTCGCTCCGCGGCGGCCCGGTAGGTGCCGGCGTGCAGCGTGCCGTCGGTGGCCAGCACACCGAGGCGGCGCAGGCCCGGCACTGCGGCCTGCGCGGCCCGCACCGTCTCGTCGACCGTGTCGAGGACGTCGACCCCCACCGCCGCACGCATCTGCTCGACCCAGACCACCGCCGTGTTGCACGGGATGGCGATGAACCGCGCCCCTGCACGTTCCAGGGCCAGCGCGTCCGCGACCAGCATCGGCTCGGGGCTCTCGCCGAGACCGGTGAGTGCGGCGGTGCGGTCGGGGATCGACCCGTGCTGCCAGACGAGGAGGTCGACGTGGTCCTGGTCGCGGGCGGCGTCGGTGAGCTCGACCACCCGCCGCAGGAAGTGCACGGTGGCCTCCGGACCCATCCCCCCGAGGACACCGACCGGCTCGTCGCGTTCCAACCGGCCGGTCATCGCGCGACGAAGTGCTTGCGGTACTTGCGGATGTGGTTGACGTGGTACGCGAAGTTGTACGCCCGCCGCTTCAGCGTGAGATCGGGACCGTAGACGTTGGGGTCGCTGGCCCGGCCTGTGCGCATCAGCTCCAGGGCCTTGGCCCGCAGCGAGGGGTCGAGCACGTAGTGCTTGACCACGTACTTCGGGACGAAGGCGAAGAGATGCTCGCCACGCGCGTACGTCATCCCCTCGAGGTGCTCGTTGCGGACCCAGTCGCGCACGTACCACTCGGCGACGTTGTAGCCCCCGGCCGTCACGTAGAAGTTGCTGCGGCCGAGGCGGGCGTTGAGCTCGAAGAACCGGTACGAGCCGTCGCGGCGGTCGTACTTGATGTCGAAGTTCGAGTACCCGACGTAGCCGACGTGCTCGAGGAAGCGCGCGGCGGCATCGATGACCGCGTCGGCCTCGGTCGTGATGATGACCGCGGGGTTGCCGATCGTCATCGGATGGTGCTCCTCGAGGAGCACGTGCCCGAGCGAGCCGAACCGCACCTTGCCGTTCCGGTCCGAGTAGCAGGTGAGGACACGCATGTTGGTGTCGTCCCCCGGGATGAACTCCTGGATCACGAAGGTGCCGTCGTACTCGCTGGCCCGCACCCGTGACAGCTCGAGCTCGAGCTCGGCACGGTCCTCGCAGATGTAGACCTTCCGCTTCCCCTCGACCTTCGCGTAGTAGAAGGCGCTGGAGTCGGAGGCCTTCGCGACCACGGGGAAGTCGAAGGGCAGGTCGCGCTCCTCGCCGAGGTCCTGGGACATGTCGGCGACGACGGTGCCGGGGTGGTCGACACCGACCTCGTCCAGCAGGGAGTAGAAGCTGTCCTTGGCGGTGACCTTCGCGAAGAGCTCCGCGCCGATGTAGGGAGTGACGAAGTACGGCTCGAGGCGGTCGCGGAACTGGGTGATCCGCTCGACGTACCAGTCACCCGCCGCGACGAGCAGCAGCCTCGGCCGGCCCGCACCGGAGTGCTCGCGTCCGACCCGCTCGAGGGCATCCGGGAAGACGTCGGCCCGCTCCAGGCCCGGCACGTACACGTGGTCGCACAGGGTGGACAGCCCGATGGGGCCGCCCTCCATCATGTTGACGACGAGGGGACGGACGCCGTACGCCTCGTGGAAGGTGCGCACGAGGGTGTACGCCGTGATGTCGCCGCCGAGGATGACCGGGCGGAAGTCGGTGGCGGGGGCGTCGGGCACGTTTCTCTCCTGCGGGGTGACCGCGGCGGTCGGGAGCCGGGGACGGCCGGCGGGCACGCCCGTTCGGACGGCACCCCAGAGTCCCACAGGCGAGCACGAGCACCGAAACGGCGCCGGCGAGCGCTCAGATCTCGTCGTCCCGGCCGACCGTGCCGTCGGGGTCGACGACGCCGTAGGTGCGCTCGGCCCACAGGGTCTGCCAGCGGTTGAGCTCGGGTGGCCCCACGCGGCGCAGCCGTCCGGGAGGCCGCTCCGCGCCCGGCGTGCCGCTGGCCCCCCTGGCCCGCCGGCGCCAGCGCACCGCCGTCCCCTTGAACGGGGCCTTCGGCCGAGGCACGTGCACCCGGCCACGGGTGGGCCCGGCGTCCCCGTAGTACGCGTCGAGGGCATCGGCGCATGCTCCCATGAGGTCCCAGAGCTCGTCGGGGTGGTCGGGAACGTCGTCCGGGTCGATGTCGAGGTGCTCCCCGACCAGCTCGCGGCGCATCCGTAGCGCAAAGGCGTCGCGCGGGGCCGGTTCCCTGCTCTCGGCGACCCGGAGGTCCTGCACCGCGACCGACACCTCCGAGTCGCTGGACCACGACCGCCGGTTGAAGTTGTCGCTGCCGACGCTCGCCCACTGGTCGTCGATGATGCAGACCTTCGAGTGCACGTACACCGGGAAGCCCCCGGGGCTCGTGAGGCCGTAGAGGGCGACCCTCTCTGGCGCCGCCTCGAGCAGCAGGTTCATGGCCAGCTTGCGGCCGTAGAGCTGCGGCGGCAGGGACAGCGCGCCGTCGACGTCCGGAATGATCGGGATGACGCAGATGAGCCGCAGCTCGGGGTTGTCGCGCAGCGCCTGGCCGAAGTGCCGGCCCACCTCCTCCGACCAGAGGTACTGGTCCTCGAGGTAGATGAGCTGCCGCGCGTACCGCACCGCCTTGTCGTTGCCGGCGGCGATGCTGCGCTCCCCCTCGGTGGCGAAGTCGAACCCCTTGGGTAGCAGCGCGGGGTAGGTCCGCAGCACCTGCACCGCCTCGTGGGCGCCGTCGGGCGAGGGGGGCGGCGGCGCCTGATCGCGCAGCGGGCGGGGGTCGAGGTCCTCGCCCTGGGCGAGGCTCGACGCCAGCCGGCCGGGGTTGAGCGTCAGTGGTGTGGAGTCCTCCCAGCGCTCCCGGAACGTCGACTCGACGTCGTACACCGCAGGGCCCTGGACGGCGCACTGGACGTCGTGCCACGCGGGGCGCGGGCCGAACACCTGGGGCATCTCGATGGGCTGCGGGTCACCCTCGTGGGCGGCAGTGTCGCGGCGGCTGTGGCAGATGTCGATGCCGCCGACGAACGCGATGTCACGGGTCGGGTCGTCCCGGTGGCGAAGCACGACGAACTTCTGGTGGTGGGCGCCCAGCGTCCGGACCCGCATGTCCCGCAGGCACTGTCCGCCGGCCTGGTCGATCTCGATGCCGAGCATCCGGGATTTCTCGGAGTGGAAGCCGAGGGCTCGCCAGTGCGAGCGCCAGAGCAGACCACGCACATCCACCCCGCGGCGCGCCGCCCCGGCGAGCACGGACGACATCGTCACCCCCGGATCGTCGGTGAGCCGCTCATCGGGGTCGCCGCGCCAGTCGACGAAGTGGACGAGGTCGCCCTCGCCCATCGCCCCGATGCGCTCGGCGAGCTCGGCGAAGTACGGCGCGCCGTGGACGACCGGCCGCACTGTGTTGCCGACGCTCCACGCCACGCCCTCCCCGTGGTGGTCATCGATCGTCGTGTCCGGGTTGTCGCGCTCGTCGGGGGTGAGAAAGAGGTCGGAGATCATCGGGCCACATCCTGCCGTCTCCGTCGTGGCGAGCGGAAGGCAGAGCCAGCAGGAACGCCCGAAACGATGCGGGGGGTCGGTCAGCCGACCCGGTCGAGCCACTCGAGAGCGAGGTCCGCGATGACGGTGGGTGCGTCGTCGGTGATGAAGTGGGCTGCGTCGTCCACGTAGGCGAACTCGACGTGGTCCGCGTACCGCTCCAGGTCGCGGCAGACGCGCGCCTCCGGTGGGCGCCCGCGGACCACCGGACCGGACGCCTCCGACCTCCTACGATGAGGCATGACCGGGATGCGGGTGGCCCTCGCCGAGGACAACACCCTGCTGCGCCAGGGGCTCGTGGCGCTGCTCACCGAGCACCCTTCCATCGCCGAGGTGCTCGAGGCCGCCGACCACGACGAGCTCGTCGCGGTGGTCGACTCCGAGGACCCCGACGTCGTGCTGGCCGACATCCGGATGCCGCCCTCCCACACCGACGAGGGCATCCGCGCCGCGGAGCGGTTCCGGCGCACCCATCCCACCCTCGGGGTCGTCGTCCTCTCCCAGCACGCCGACGCCGAGGGCGCGCTGGCGCTCGTGGCGGGGGGCAGCACGGGCCGGGGCTACCTGCTCAAGGAGCGGGTGTCCGACGTCGACCAGCTCGTCGACGCCCTCGAGGCGGTGCGCCGCGGTGAGAGCGTCATCGACCCCCACGTCGTCGATGCGTTGATGCGGCACCGACTGCGGTTCGAGACGAGTCCGGTGGCGCGCCTGACCCCCCGGGAGCGGGAGGTGCTCGGCCTCATCGCCACCGGCGCGTCGAACGCGGGCATCGCCGAGCGGCTGCACGTGACCAGCCGGGCGGTCGAGAAGCACATCAACTCGATCTTCACCAAGCTCGACCTGCCCACCGGCGACCACACCCACCGTCGTGTCGCCGCCGTGCTGCTCTACCTCGGCGAGACCGGGCGGCCGGCGGCGTCGCCGGAGGCGCGGTGAGCATCGCCTCGTCCCTGCGGCTGCTGCGGACCCCTGAGCTCGCACGCTCCGACCCGCAGCGGCTGCGCACCTACCTGCTGATCAACTCGGTGGCCGCCTGGTTCACGGCGGTCGTGCTCATCGTCCTCCGGGTGACCCTGGTGGACTCCAGCACCATCACGGTCGACGCAGCCATCGTCGTCGTCGCGGGACTCCTCATCCTCCTCGCGCAGGTCCTCGCCGAGCGCGGCCACGGGACCGCGGCGGCCGGACTGGTTGTCCTGACCAACTGGTACGTCGCCCTCGCCCTGACGTGGACCGCGCCCTTCCTCGCACCCATCGGCCTCTTGGCGCTCCTCGTCCCACTCGTCATCGTCGCGGAGCACCTGGACCAGGCGTCGCGAACGTTCATCGGCCTGGTCAGCATCGCGATAGCGGGTGCCGTGGCGGGCCTCGGCGAGCTGCGGCGGCCCGCCTACGAGGCGGAGAACCCGACCGGACCCTTCGACGCGCTCATCGTCGGGGCGTTCGTCTGCGTCGTGGGTGGTGTCGTGCTCCTGGGACTGCGCGACTACGCCCGCCGGTTGGAGCGGCGCACCCAGGAGCTCGAGGAGTCACGCGCGCGGCTGGCCCAGGCGGCGCTCGAGGCGCGCCGAGCCATCGAGCGGGACCTGCACGACGGCGCCCAGCAACGGCTGGCCGGCCTGGCCGTCGACCTGGGCCGGGCCAACCGGCTCTGCGACACCGAGCCCCACCGGGCCCGCGAGATCGTCCACGGGCTCCAGGAGAAGCTCGAGGACGCGATCCGCGAGCTGCGCGACCTGGCCCACGGCATCTACCCGCCGCTGCTCGGCGAGCAGGGCCTCGGGGGTGCGCTGCCCGCGGCGGCGCGCCGCACGACCCTGCCGTGCGTGGTGGAGGTACGAGGCGTCGGACGCTACGACCACTCGGTCGAGGCCGCGGCCTACTTCTGCTGCCTCGAGGCGATGCAGAATGCCGACCGGCACTCGCGAGGCACGCTCATCACCGTCCGCACCACGGAGGAGGACGGCACGCTGCGGTTCTCGGTGGCAGACGACGGCGTCGGCTTCGACCCGGAGTCGGTCGAGGGTGCCGGCGGCCACGGCCTCACCGGGATGCGCGACCGGGTCCGGGCCGCGGGCGGTGAGCTGGTGATGACCTCGGCGTCCGGCACGGGGACGGTCGTGGAGGGCACCTTCCGGTCGCCCCTCCCCCGGGTCGGCTGACGCCGGATCCGCGTCGGGTCGGGCCCGCGGTGGTGCCTGCACCACCGTCGGACCTCGCGCCCACCCCATGGACCCGGACACCCCGGACCGGCAGGGTAATCGCAGGTCGCCGCCGCAGGGGGCGGTGCACATGGCGGGTGGCCGGTCGGAGGCCCCCGCGGCCGGTGGCGGGTCGTCGGGGAGGGCGGCCCGCCACCCGGCCGCCCGTCAGATGGCGAGCAGGGCGATGACGAACCCCACGACCAGCGGCACTCCGAACACCGCGTCGAGGACGTGGAACGGGACCCAGTGCAGATGGGTGACCTTCCAGCCGAAGTCGGCGTCCGGCCACTCCGGCGGCCGCCAGCGACGCGCGCGGTAGAGGCGCTGCCCCAGGAACAGCAGCGCGTAGACCACGACGAACACCCACCAGGCGTCGACCGCGCCTGCGTCGGTCACGGTCGGGCCGCGGCTGGTACTCGGGTCACGCCTGACCGATCGACGCGAGCAGGTCGCTGAACCAGGGCGCCGAGGTGTCGAACGCCTTGCCGCCCCGGATGCGTGGGAACTCCACGGCGCGCAGAATGCCGCCCTGCTCCTCGTCGTGCCCGATGAGCCCGGCCTCGCCGCGCAGGGCGCAGTCGACGGCGAGGTCGGTGCACTCCTTGATGAGGGCGAGGTCGCGCTCGTTGGCCGGAGCCGACCGCGAGAAGTAGCCGGACTTCTGCACCATCGTCTTCTCGGCGCCGACGAGCTCGGCGAAGTGCTTGGCGAACCACGCTCCCGGGTTGACCTTGTCGAGCTGCACGTGGCCGAAGGGGTCGCGGGGCACCTCCTGGCCGGCGGCCTCCAGCTCGGCCACGACCTCCTCGACGCCGGCCCCCTCGCTGAGGAAGACGTTGACGCAGCCGACCTCGTCCATGACGCTGCGCAGCCGGTCGGCCTCGGCCCCCAGGTCGATGTGCCGCTCCGGCACGAAGACGGCGTGGACGTCCCAGGCCCGAGGGTCGTTCCCGATGGCGGGGACGAAGTCCTGCTCGGCGACCCAGAGGTGGTAGGCCTCGGCGGTGGCGGCGGTGAGCCAGCCGCAGTGCCGGCCCATGACCTCGTGGACGATGAGCATCCTCGGGTTCGACGAGTGCTCGGCGATGATGTTCTGCGCGAACCGGCTTCCTTGCTCGGCCGCGGTCCACGCGCCGAGGCTCTGGCGGATCGGGACGATGTCGTTGTCGATGGTCTTGGGCAGGCCGACGACCGTGAGCTCGTAGTCGTTCTCGTGCAGGTACGCGGCGAGGTCGGCGGCGGTGGTGTTGGTGTCGTCGCCGCCGATCGTGTGCAGGACGTCCACACCGTCGGCAGTCAGCTGCTCCGCGGCGACGTGGAGCGGGTCCTGGCCCTCCTCGACCAGCCCACGCTTGACACAGTCAGCGACGTTGGTGAGCTTGACCCGGCTGTTGCCGATCGGCGATCCGCCGAAACGGTGCAGCAGGTGCGCCCGCTCGCGGACCTCCGGGGTGACCTCGACGTAGTCGCCCCGTAGCAGCCCGGCGTAACCGTTCCGGTAGGCGATGATCCGCACGTCCGGTGCCACCGCGGTGTAGCGCTCGATGAGACCTCCGACGGCGGAGGACAGGCACGGGGCCAGGCCACCGGCGGTGAGCATGGCGACGGTCCGGACGGTCATGGGGTGCTCCTCGGGGTGCGGGTGCGGCATCGGCCTGGGGCGGGACCACGTCGTCCCGCCCCCATTCTTGCGGGTGCTCGGTGGGAGGTGGTCCTCCCGTCCGCCGGGCGTACGCCTCAGCCGACGAGCTCGGCGGCCACGAGCTCGGCGGTCTGCAGCATGTTGAGCGCGGCACCCTTGCGCAGGTTGTCGCCGGTGATGAACAGCTCGAGCGTGGTCGGCGCGTCGGCGATCTGGCGGATGCGGCCGGCGAAGCGCGGATCGGCCCCCACGGCGTCGTTGGGCGTGGGGAACTCCGGCTCGTCCGGGTCGTCGAGCACAACCACCGCCGGCGCCTGGACCAGCGCCAACCGGGCCTCCTCGACCCTGATCCGACGGCCGAAGGTCGCATGCACGGTGACGCTGTGCGAGGAGACGACGGGCACCCGCACGCACGTCGTCGAGATCGGCAGGGTCGGGAGCTCGAGGATCTTCCGCGTCTCGTCGCGGACCTTGAGCTCCTCCGACGTCCAGCCGTCGCCCACGTGGTGGCCGACGAAGGGGATGACGTTGAGCGCCAGCGGCGCCGGGAACGGCGACTCGCCCCCGAGCTCGTGCTCCACGAGCCGTCGGACGTCCCCGGGGCGCGTGCCCAGCTCGCGGTCTCCGTGCACGGCGTCGAGCTCGTCGTGCAGGCGGTTCATCCCGGCGCGGCCGAGACCGGACGCGGCCTGCAGCGTCGTCACGACGAGCTCGGTGAGCTCCCAGCCGCCGTGGAGCACCGCGAGCGCGTCGATCATCGTCATCACGGTGGCGCCGGGGTTGGCGATGATGCCGCGGGGCCGGTCGGCGACCCTGCGCGGGTTCACCTCGGGGACGACGAGCGGCACGTCGGGGTCGAGCCGGAACTCCGTGCTGTTGTCGATGGCCACGACGCCCCTGGCCGCAGCCAGCTCGACCCAGTGCCTCGCGATGTGCGGCGGGATGTCGAAGATCGCGACGTCGAGGCCGTCGAAGAACTCCTCGGCGAGCGGCTCGACGGTGACCTCGCGACCGCCGAGCGGGACCACGCTGCCGACGTCCTCGTCTCCGGCGGCGAGACGCACGTCTCTCCAGTGGTGGGCCCGCATCGCGAGCACCTGCACGACCACGCGGCCGACCGCGCCGGTGGCGCCCACGACCCCGAGGACGGGCCGCGGGTCCGGCTCGCTCGTGGGCTGGTCGGCGGACACGTCAGCGACCGGTGCCCCCGTAGACCACGGCCTCACCCTCGGTGGAGTCCAGACCGAACGCGCTGTGCACGGCCCGCACCGCGTCGTCGAGGAGGTCGTCGCGGGTGACGACGGAGATCCGGATCTCCGAGGTGGAGATCATCTCGATGTTGACGCCGGCCTCGGCCAGGGCGGCGAAGAAGGTCGCCGAGACCCCCGGGTTCGAGCGCATGCCGGCGCCCACGAGCGAGAGCTTGCCGATCTGGTCGTCGTACTGGATCGAGCCGAAGCCGACCTCGGCCTGGATCCGCTGGAGTGCGTGCACCGCGGTGGGCCCGTCGGACTTCGGCAGGGTGAACGAGATGTCGGTGAGGCCGGTCTCGGTGGCGGACACGTTCTGCACGATCATGTCGATGTTGATCTGGCTCTCGGCGACGGCACGGAAGATCCCGGCGGCCATGCCGGTGCGGTCGGGGACGCCGACGACGGTGACCTTGGCCTCGCTGCGGTCGTGGGCGACTCCGGCGATGATCGGCGCTTCCACGGTGGCTCCTTCGGGGGCGGACTGGTCGGTGACGGTGGTCCCGGTCTTCTGCGAGAACGAGGACCGGACGTGGATGGGGATGTCGAAGCGCCGCGCGTACTCGACGCTTCGCAGATGCAGGACCTTCGAGCCCGAGGCCGCCAGCTCGAGCATCTCCTCGGCGGAGATGCACTCGATCTTCCTGGCTGTGGGGACGATGCGCGGGTCGGCGGTGAAGACACCGTCGACGTCGGTGTAGATCTCGCACACATACGCCCCGAGTGCCGCGGCGAGGGCCACCGCGGTCGTGTCGGTGCCCCCACGGCCGAGCGTGGTGATCTCCTTGGTGTCCTGGCTGACGCCCTGGAACCCGGCGACGATGACGACGTGCCCCTTGCCGAGGGCCTCGGTGATCCGCCCCGGTGTCACGTCGATGATCTTGGCCTTGCCGTGGACGGAGTCGGTGATGACGCCGGCCTGACTGCCGGTGAAGGACCGGGCACTGTGCCCCAGGTCGCTGATGGCCATCGCGACGAGCGCCATCGAGATCCGCTCGCCGGCGGTCATGAGCATGTCGAGCTCACGGGGGGGCGGCATCGGGCTGACCTCCTGGGCCAGGTCGAGGAGCTCGTCGGTGGTGTCTCCCATCGCCGACACGGCGACGACCACGTCGTTGCCCGCCTTCTTCGTCTCCGAGATGCGCTGGGCGACGCGCTTGATGCTCTCGGCGTCGGCGAGGGACGATCCGCCGTACTTCTGGACGACGATGGGCACGCTGACTCCCGTGAGATGGTTCCGTGGGCCGTCGTCCACTGTAACGAGGGGTCCATGCAGCGGACACCCCGCCCACATCCCGGGCGCCGCTGTTCGCCCGGGACCGCAGCCCCCGGCAGGCACCATCGCCGCGTAGCGTCACGAGCATGTCGATCGTCATCGTCGGATCAGGGCTCGCCGGGGCCACCGCCGCCACCGAGCTGCGCGAGCAGGGGTACGAGGGTCCGGTGGTCCTCCTCGGGTCCGAGGAGCACCCGCCCTACGAGCGCCCGCCGCTGTCCAAGTCCTACCTGCTCGGCGAGGACCCCTTCGAGAAGGCCCTCGTGCACCCCCTCGACTGGTACGCCGAGCACGACGTCGACCTTCGGACCGGCGTCACCGCCAACGGCCTCGACACCGGCTCGCACACGCTCTCCACCTCGCGCGGCGACCTCACGTACGAGAAGCTCCTCCTCGCGACCGGCGCCGAGCCGCGGGTGCTCACCGTCGGCGAGGAGGCCGGAGTGCCGGTCGCCTACCTGCGCACCAAGGAGGACTCCGACCGGCTCCGCGACGCCTTCGGCACGGGCAGGCGCATCGTGGTCGTCGGGGGTGGCTGGATCGGCCTCGAGGTGGCCGCCGCCGCGCGCTCGGCCGGGTCCGACGTCGTCCTCTACGAGATGGCGGACCTCCCTCTGGAGCGGGTGCTCGGCCCCACCGTCGCGACGGCGTTCGCCGCCCTGCACCGCGCGCACGGCGTGGACCTGCGCCTCGGCACCGAGGTGACTCCCGGCGACCTCGACGGGGCCGACCTCGTCGTCGCCGGCATCGGCGTGACGCCACGGGTCGACCTTGCCGAGTCCGCCGGGCTCGCGGTCGACGACGGCGTCCTCGTGGACTCCCGGCTGCGGACCTCCGTGCCCTCCGTCTACGCCGTCGGCGACATCGCCAACCAGCTCCACCCGCGGTACGGACGCCTACGCGTCGAGCACTGGGACACGGCGATCAAGCAGGCCAGGACCGCGGCCCACAACCTCGCGGGCGCCGACGAGGAGTACACCGAGCCGCCGTACTTCTTCACCGACCAGTACGACCTCGGGATGGAGTACGTCGGCCACGCGAGCGCCGACGACGAGGTGGTCGTGCGCGGCAGCCTCGAGGACCTCGACTTCCGGGCCTACTGGCTGCGTGACGGCGCGGTCGTCGCCGCGATGCACGTCAACGACTGGGACGCGAGCGACGCCATCAAGGAGGCCGTCGAGACCGGCGAGCTCCCCGCCGACGACGCCTGACCCCCCCGAAACTCTCTCTCCGGATGCCGGAACCTTCACCCGGCGGCGGGAAGCGAAGCCGTCCTTCGGTGAAGGTTCCCGGGTGTCGGCCCCGGCGGCGGCTGACTCCGCGATTCCGCGCCCCCGCTGGGCGGAACCACCGACGTGTGTCGCGGCTGTCGGTATTTCTCCCGATGCCGGGACTCCGGGCTGCCGCCTAGCGTCGGGATCACCCGGGCACCGGTGACACGGAGGCGAGGAGGTTCGCGCGATGAGGTCGACAACAGCAGGGCTCGCAGCGGCACTCGGGGGGCTGGCGCTACTCGTCACCCCGGCGCCGGCGTCGGCGACGTGGGACGAGGTGCTCGTCACCGAGGACATCCCCGCCACCAACCCGTGCACGGGTCTGTTCACGACCGTCCACCTCAGCGCGGAGCAGATCCACGTCACGGGCGGGGTGTCCGGAAACGAGGGCATCCACTGGCGAGGCACCTACGTGGCCGACGACGGGGCCGCCGGCAGGTTCCGGGACACCGACCAGGTCAACGACGTGGCCGCGGGGGACGGCTTCGTGGTGAGCCAGCGCGTCGTCTTCTCGGGCACCTACGAGGGCCGCCACCAGCGGTCCACCTACATCGCCCATGCCACCGTGACCGGTGGGGTGGAGCGAGTGTTCCTCGAGCACGTCAGCGCAAGCTGCAGCCTGCGCTGAGGGACCTCCCCGGCGCTGTCACGGGTGGAGCGCGTCGAACTCCGCCGCGGCGACGGTCTCCTCGTCGGCGTCGAGGCGGATGTGCGCGAGCAGGCCCT
The DNA here is from genome assembly GCA_963726295.1 of uncultured Actinomycetota bacterium. GTDB lineage: Bacteria > Actinomycetota > Actinomycetes > Actinomycetales > Dermatophilaceae > DASSQJ01. Next base: position 327,317 of record CAVSBW010000011.1, on the reverse strand, counting down.
GGACGACCCGTAGCGCCGCGGCCGCGCGCTCGCCCCAGTCGGAGAGGTAGCTGAACTGCCACCACCAGAGCGCCTCGACCACCCGGCCGGCCTCGTAGTGCGACAGCCCGTGGCCGAGTGCCGAGGCGACCTCGACGAGGTCGTTGGAGACCGAGCCGACGCCGAGCTCGGGTGTGGTCAGCGGGTCGACGACGTCGGCGTACTCGTCGAGCCCCTCGAAGAGGTTCGCCAGGCTCACGCGGATCGGGTCGAGCTCGAGATCGGGGCCGGTGTCGGTCTCGAAGCGCTCGACGGGCACGACGTCCTCGACAGCCCCGAGCCGAGCCCCCATGACGAGCACCTGGGAGAGGGCGAGGAGCAGCATGGGCAGGGCGGCGTCTGCCGCCTCCCCCGAGGCGATCTCGCGGACCGTCAGCAGGTACATCCGGGCGTCGGCCGCCGACTCCTCGCCGAGCGTGGCCCAGTCGCCTCCGTCGGGGACCTCCGTGACCGGCCCCGTGGCCGTGGTGTCAGACATCGAGCAGCCTCCGTCCCTCGAACGCGCGCCCCAGTGTCACCTCGTCGGCATACTCCAGGTCGCCACCGACGGGCAGCCCGGACGCCAGCCGCGTGACCCGCTGGACCCCGATGTCGCGCAGCATCCGCGAGAGATAGCTCGCGGTGGCCTCGCCCTCGAGGTTCGGGTCGGTGGCGATGATGACCTCGGTGACCGAGCCGTCGGCCAGCCTCGTGACGAGCTCGCGGACCCGCAGGTCCTCCGGGCCCACGCCGTCGATGGGGCTGATCGCGCCACCGAGCACGTGGTACCGGCCGCGGAACTCACGGGTGCGCTCGATGGCCACGACGTCCTTGGGCTCCTCGACGACGCAGATCGCGTGCTCGTCGCGGCGCGGGTCGGCGCAGATGCGGCACCGCTCGGCCTCGGCCACGTTGAAGCAGACCTCGCAGAAGCGCACCCGCGCCTTGACCTCGGTCAGGGCGTGTGCGAGCCGCTCGACGTCGGCGGAGTCGGCCTGCAGCAGGTGGAAGGCGATCCGCTGGGCACTCTTCGGCCCGATGCCCGGCAGCCTGCCGAGCTCGTCGATGAGGTCCTGGACCGCGCCTTCGTACACGCCTCCGAGCCTACGGGGTCCGGGGCGGCAGGGGTGGTCGGGCGCGCGCTCAGACGGCGGCGAGGTGGTAGTCGCCGGCCTCGTCGAGCGAAGCGGCGAGCTCGTCGTCACCGATCTGTCGGTCGGCGGTGACCTCGACCACCGACGTCCCGCCCTCGACGAGCCGGATCTCGACCTCTTTGACCCCGTCGAGGGCGGTGAGCTCGTCGGTGACCGCGTGCACGCAGTGACCGCAGGTTAGGCCGGTGGCGCCGAAGCGCTGGATGGACGTCATGGGGGCGCCTCTCTCGATGGTGTCCAGCCAGTATGCGTCCGGATGGCGCCCCGTTGACCACCGGGGCAGTGCCGTCAGATGCCCACCGCGGCGCCGGACGACTCGGGGGGAAGCTCGTTGTAGCCCTCGGCCCGCACCTGGCCCGAGAGCGTGGCGATCGCGTCCATCACCTCGTCCGTGAGCTCGCGGCGGGCCCGCCCCGCCGGCTGGCCACGGTGGCCGTCGGGATGGATCGGCGCCCCGAACCGCACCGTGACCTGCGCCCCCAGCCTCGGGAAGCTCCCACCGACCGGCTGCACCTCGTCGGTACCCCGCAGGCCGACGGGCACCACCGGCACGTCGGCGGTCAGCGCGAGCCAGGCCACACCGGTGCGACCCTTGTACAGTCGGCCGTCGCGCGAGCGCGTGCCCTCGGGGTAGATGCCGAACGCGCGACCGTCCCGCAGCACCGCGAGCGCCGCGTCGAGGGACTCCTGCGCCGCCCGCGAGGAGTGTCGGTCGACCGGGATGGCGTTCGTCGACTCGAAGAAGCCGCGGCGCAGGGCACCACCCACCCCTGTGCCCGTGAAGTAGTCGGCCTTGGCGAGGAAGCTCACCGGTCGCGGCGCGACGATGGGGATCGCGAAGGAGTCGATGAAGGACAGGTGGTTGCTCGCGAGGATCACCCCTCCCGTCGCGGGAACGTTCTCGGTGCCGCTGATGGTCGGCCGCCACAGCAGCTTGGCCGTGGGGGCGATGACGGCGTGGCTCGCCCAGTACGTGGCCCGGCTCACCTCTCCTCCTCCGAGATGACCGTGCCGCCGAGGATCCGTTCCACCACGGGCACGCCGACGTCGGAGAGCTCGTCGATCGACTCGTCGTCGTCGCTCACCGCTGTGTCGTCGACGACGTGCGGGGGCGCGGCCGCCTCTCGATCCCCCTCGGGACCCCCTCCGTGGGACCGGCCCACCGGGCCGGCCCACTCGGGCGCGGTCTCCGGCGGCGGGGGCGCGTCGGACCAGCTGGGCGCCTCGGGCGGGGCGGCCGGGGCCGGGGCCGACGAGGGGGCGAAGGCGGCCGGTGCGGACCCCGGCCCGTGCCCGGGACCCGGCGCCGCGGCGGCCGGTGGCCGGGCGGACTGCTGCGGCGGGTCGGCGAGCGGTGTGTACGGTTCGTCCGCGGGCCGGCCCTCGACCCGGGCGTCGACCCCGAGGACGTCGATGAGGGCCTGCCGCACGTACTCCGCGTGCGCGCCCCGGCGGAACGTGTCCGCGAGGCCGACCGTGGAGATGGTGAGGAGGACCCGCTGGCCGTCGTACTCGGCCACCTGCGCGTTCTGCGACACGAAGGTCCACGTGGAGCGCCGCATCTCGAAGAGCTTGGCCAGCACGTCCGGCCACGAGCGGCGCAAGGCGTCGGTGTCGAGGCCACCCGGCCCCTTGGGTGCGGCGTCGGGGGTCGCTGCGGCGGCCGGGGCCTCCGGTGCCGCCTCGACGGGCTCGGGGGTTGGTGGTGGCGCGTCCCGCACGGGCTCCGCCCGACGCGGCTCCGCCGGTGCGGTGTCGGCGGCCGGCATGCTGGGCGCCGGTGGGGAGTTCACCGACGAAGGAGCGAGCGGCGCCGCCTGCTCCTGCAAGGGCGGCTGGGCCGGTGGCGCGCCCGCCGCGGGCGGGCTGGACGGCGGCGGGGCGGCAGCCGTTGGCGGCGGCACGTGGACCGGCGGCGCGGCCCTGCTCGGGACGCCACCGACGTCGAGGCGGCGCTCGAGGCGGTCGAGCCGTGCGGCGTACCCGGCCTCACCGGCGGCCGCCGGCAGCAGGATGCGCGCGGCGATGAGCTCGAGCTGGAGCCGCGGAGAGGTCGCGCCGGTCATCTCGGTGAGGCCCGCGTTCACGACGTCCGCGGCGCGCGAGAGCGCGCCCGCCCCGAAGCCGGCCGCCTGTCGCCGCATCCGCTCCACCTGGTCCTCGGGCAGGTGGCGCAACACGCGCCCGGCGCCGTCCTGGACGGCCGCGACGACGATGAGGTCACGAAGGCGTTCCAGCAGGTCCTCGACGAAGCGGCGCGGGTCGAGCCCGGTCTCGACGACCCGGTCGATCGACCGGAAGACGGCGGCGGCGTCCCCGGCGGCGAACGCCTCGACCGTGGCGTCGAGCAGCTCGCCGTCGGTGAACCCGAGCAGCGCCGCGGCGGCGTCGTAGGTGAGGCCGTCGGCGCCCGACCCCGCGATGAGCTGGTCGAGGACCGACAGCGAGTCGCGGACCGACCCACCGCCGGCCCGGACGACGAACGAGAGCACCCCGGGGGCCACCGCCACGCCCTCGCGCTCGCAGAGCACCTCCATGTACTCCTGGAGCCGCGCCGGCGGCACCAGCCGGAACGGGTAGTGGTGGGTTCGCGACCGGATCGTCCCGATCACCTTCTCGGGCTCGGTGGTCGCGAAGATGAACTTCACGTGCTCCGGCGGCTCCTCGACGATCTTGAGCAGGGCGTTGAAGCCCTGCGCGGTGACCATGTGGGCCTCGTCGATGATGTAGACCTTGTACCGGCTCTGGGCCGGGCCGTAAGAGGCGCGTTCGCGCAGGTCACGAGCATCATCGACACCACCATGGCTGGCGGCGTCGATCTCGATGACGTCGACGGTGCCGGCACCGCCCCGGGCCAGCGCCACGCAGGAGTCGCACTCGCCGCAGGGCTCGGGCGTGGGGCCCTGCTCGCAGTTGAGGCAGCGGGCGAGGATGCGCGCGCTCGTGGTCTTGCCGCAGCCGCGCGGCCCCGAGAAGAGGTACGCGTGGTTCACCCTGCCCGTGCGCAGCGCCTGCATCAGCGGCTCGGTGACGTGCTCCTGTCCGATGACGTCGGCGAACCTCTCGGGCCGGTAGCGGCGGTACAGGGCGGTGCTCACCTCCCCGACCCTAGTGCCGATCCCGGACAGTGGTCACCGGGGGAATCGCGCTGTGGGTGCCCGCCGTGGCTAGGCTCGCCAGGTGACGAGCCAGGGCGCCGCACCCGGGGCCGGGCGCCGCCCCGTGGGGCTGTCCGGCGCGGTGGCGATAGGCGTCGGCGGGATGGTCGGCGGAGGCATCTTCGCGGTCCTCGGGGAGGCCGTCTCGCTCGGGCACGGGGGCACCCCCGTGGCGTTCGCGGTCGGAGGCGTCGTCGCCGGTCTCACCGCGTACGGCTACGCCCGCCTCTCCGTGGCCCACCCCGACCGCGGCGGGACGATCACCTTCGTCGACCTCGCCTTCGGGCGGAACCTCATCTCCGGCTCCGCCAACGTCATGCTCTGGCTGTCGTACCTCGTGACCATCGCCCTCTACGCCGCCGCCTTCGCGTCCTACGCGGGCACCTTCTTCCCGAGCGAGCCCGGCCCCCTGCTGCACCACGTCCTCGTCAGTGCCGCCATCGTCGGCCCGGCCGCCCTCAACATCGTGAGCGCCGCGGCCGTCAGCCGGGTCGAGACCGTCGTGGTGGTGCTCAAGCTCCTCATCCTGGGCGTGGTCGTGGCCGCGGGAGCCACGGGGTTCTCCGCGGCGTCCGTCGCGCCGTCGATGTGGGGTGACCCCCTCTCGCTCGTGGTCGCCGGGATGGTCGTCTTCGTCGCGTACGAGGGCTTCGAGCTCATCGCGAACGCCGCCGAGGACGTCGTCGACCCCGCGCGGACGCTGCCCCGGGCCTTCGCGGTCTCGGTGGGATCGGTCGCCGTCCTCTACGTCGTCGTCGCGGCCATCACGGTGAGCGCCGTGCCCGAGGCGCGGATCGCCGAGGCGAAGGACTACGCCCTCGCGGTGGCCGCCGAGCCGTCGCTCGGGCACGCGGGATTCGTCCTCGTGGCCCTGGCCGCCGTACTGGCGACCCTCTCGGCGGTCAACGCGACGATCTACGGCAACGCCCGGCTCGGCTACGTCCTCGCCCGGTTCGGTGAGCTGCCCCCGCTGGCGGGACGGGAACGGCGGGAGGTCCCGGTCGACGGCATCCTCGCGGTGGCCGCGGGGTCGCTCCTGCTCGCGAACGTGGTGCCGCTCGGCTCGATCGCCGTCATCGGCAGCGCCAGCTTCCTGCTCGTCTTCGCGCTCGTCAACGCCGCGGCCACCCGCACCGCGCAGGCCATCGGCGCCCGCCCGGTCATCGTGTGGACCGCACTCGCCGCCACCGTGCTCGCCCTCGCGGCGCTCCTCTGGCACTCGGCGACGACGAACCCCTCGGCCCTGGCGGTCTTCGCAGGCTTCGTCGCCCTGTCGGCGGGGTTCGAGTGGGTCTACGGCCGCCGGGTGCGGGGCCACTTCCTCGGGCGGCGCTACTCGTGACGGCAGTGCTCGAGCTCCGGCGGCCTCGCGCGACGACCGGCGACACGTCCGGGCTGCTTCCGGCCACCGGGGCCACCGACGTCGTCGAGGGCCCCACCCGCGACCGGTGGGGTGTGCCCGGGTCCTAGGGTGGGCCCGTGGTGGAGCAGCGCTCGGATGACCGGCCGGCCGGGGTGCGCGTCGAGGTCGTCGGCGCCAGCAAGGTGATAGACCCGGTGACCCTCCTCGCCCCGATCGGCCTCGTCGCCGAACCGGGGTCGTGCGCCGTGCTGCGCGGACCCAACGGTGCCGGCAAGACGACGCTGCTGCGGCTGGTCGCGGGGCTCACCCCGGCCTCGAGCGGCACCGTGACCCTCGACGGTGTCCCGGCGGACGAGCGGAACAGCACCACGCGCGGGGCGGTGGCAGCCCTCATCGGGGCCCCGGCGACCTACCGCGACCTCACCCTCGCCGACCACCTGACCCTCGTCGACGCCACGTGGGGCCGCGACCCGGACAGCTGTGCGACTCGAGTCGCCGAGGGACTGGCACTGTTCGGGATCGACGGCCTCGCCGAGCGGTTCCCCCATGAGCTGTCGTCCGGGCAGGGGCAGCTGTTCCGGCTGGCACTCACCTGGTTCCGACCCTCCCGCCTGCTCGTCCTCGACGAGCCGGAGCAGCGGCTCGACACCGACCGCCGGATCCAGGTGGGGCGGCTGGTGCAGGCCCGCCGCGAGGAGGGTGCCACCGTCGTGATGGCCTGCCACGACCCCGAGCTCACCGCGACCGTCGCCGACACCGTCGTCGACGTGCACGGTGCCTGACGTGCCCGCCGACCGGCAGCGGCTCGCGGACGCCGACCACGTCCTGCACGGCCCGGATGGCTCCGGCGCGGTCAAGCGGGTCCTCTACGCGGTCTACGTCAGCACAATCCTCGCGTTCACCTACGGCTTCACCGTCGTCCGCGGGGTGCTCGCCACCAGCGACACGGACTGGGTCCAAGGCACTCTCGTCTCGTGGCCGGCGGCGGCAGCCGTCATCGCGGCGGCAGTCCTCGTCACCGTCGTCGTGCACGGCGTGGGGTCGCGCCGGGGGCCGGTCGTGCCACCGCTCCCCTGGGTCGACCACGTCGTCACCAGCTCCGTCGACCGCGCGAGGTCGGTACGCGAGTGGTGGCTGGTCTCGGCCACGCTGGTCGTGGCGTCCTCGACCCTCGTCGGGGCCGTGCTCGGCGGCAGCCTCTGGGCCTCGAAGGCGACCGGACCGGTCGCCCTCCTCGGTGGGCTCGCCGGTGGCCTGCTGCTCGGAGGTGTGCTCGCCTTCACCTGGCTCGCCGGGCAGGTGGGGCCGCCCCTCGTGGTCGGTGCTCGCCGCGACCGGCGGTGGGTCCGTCCGTCCGACGGGCTGCGGCGGATCACCCTCGACGGCCTGCGCGCCCACGCGGTGCGGTCCTCCCACCTCGGCGGCGCCGTGCTCTCGGGCGACCTGCGCGCCGCCCGCCTCGAGGTGTCGACGCCGGTGCGCCGGGCCCGACACGTCCGGCTCCGGTCGCATGGCCCCCTGCTCACCGTCGCGAGCCGCGACCTGCTCGGGCTGCGCCGTCAGCCGGGATCCTTCGTCGCGGGCCTCCTGCTGGTGGCGCCGGGGGCCGGCGGCCTGGCCTGGGGACTGGTCCAGCCACGGGTCCCGCTGGCGCTCACCATGATCGCCGCGCTGGTGCTGTACCTCGGTGCCGGAGCCTGGTCCGAGGGGACCCGCCTGCTCGGCGACACCATGGGCACCCCCCGCCTCTCCGGACTCGAGGTGCGCACCGAGGCCGCTGCCCACCTGGTCGTTCCCGGCGTGCTCCTGCTCGTCCTCGGCACGGGCAGTGGACTGGCCGTGTGGGCGGTACAGGGTGCCTCGGCCGCCGTCGGTGCGGGCGTGGTCGCCGGATGGCTGGTGCTCGCGTCAGGGCTCCTCCTCGCGATGACGTGGGTGACGGCCTTCCGCGGCCGCCCGCAGACATCGGTCTTCAGCCCCCAGGGCGGCGGGATGGGGCTGTTGTTCTTCTACGCCCGGCCGCTGCTCTTCGCGGCCCTGGCCCTCGGGCTCCCCTCCGGCCTGGCCGACGGTGCCGGGGGCGTCGTGGTGCCGGCGGCGTGGCTCGCGGTGCTCACCGCCGTGGCGTGGTGGTGGGGTGGCGCCAACCTCTCGAGGACCTCGCTGGCACACCGCGAGTAGCCGTCGCGCCCCGCTCGCCTACCCTCGGGGGATGCGTATCGACGTCTGGGCCGACCTGGTCTGTCCCTTCTGCCACCTGGGCCGCCGCCACCTCGAGCTCGCCCTCGAGCAGTTCGAGCACGCGGACGAGGTCGGTGTCGTGTGGCACAGCTTCGAGCTCGACCGTGGTGCGCCGGCGGTCGACGACACCCCGGCGATCGAGCGCGTCGCCGCGAAGTACGGCTCGACCCCGGAGCAGACCATCGCCCAGCACCGGCTGATGGCACAGGACGCCGCTGCGGTCGGGCTGGACTTCCAGTGGGAGCGGATGGTGGGCGGCAGCTCCTACGACGCCCATCGCCTCCTGCACCTCGCCCGCTCGCTCGGCCGTGAGGAGCAGGTGACCGACCGCGTCCTGCGGGCCTGGTACACGGAGGGGGCGGCACTCGGCGACCACGACACGCTCGTGCGGCTGGCCACCGAGGCCGGGCTCGAGGATGGCGCGGTGCGCGCCCTGCTCGACTCCGACGACTTCGGCATCGACGTGCGCACCGACGAGGCGCTGGCCGCGCAGATCGGTGTGACGTCGGTGCCGACCTTCGTCCTGGACCAGAAGTACGGCGTCACCGGAGCCCAGCCGGTCGAGGTGATGCTGCAGGCCATCCGGCAGGTCTGGGACCTCCAGGGCACCGAGCCCGAGCCCGTGACGGCCGGCGGCGGCTGCGGCGGTGGGTGCTGTGGTGGCGGGTGCGGTGGAGGCGCCGCCACGGACGAGTCCATGGACCAGGCGGGCTGTGGTTGCGGGGCCGGCGGGTGCGGCGGCGTCTGCGAGCCTGCCGCCGAGGACGTCGGCGCGCGCTCCTGACCCCGGGGTACGAGGACACCCCGCGTACCTGGAAGAGCTCACCTGCCCTTGCTGCATTCCTGCCCTGGGGGAGTTCAGTGAGGTACCACCACGCGGGGTGCCGCCCCGAGTGTAGACAGGGCGCCGGGCGGTCGCACAACCGAGCGAGCGGAGGGGGCGTCTGCCGTGGGGGCGCCGGTCCAGGCGGCCGCCCGCGGATTTCGGGGCGGTGCCGCCCCTCGGGTAGCCTCCTGCGCGGAGGATTCGCATAGTGGCCTAGTGCGCACGATTGGAAATCGTGTTGGGGATGAAACCCCTCGCGGGTTCAAATCCCGCATCCTCCGCCGACATGCTGTCCCAGGACGTCCGGGCTCCCCGAACCCTCAGTGTTCGGGGGGTTCGCGTTCTGGTGCCGGCTCCCGGAGGAGGCTCGGCCCGTCTGACCCCTTGGCGGCTGAATGCCGCAGTGTGGTCGGTGCCCATGGCGGCCGCGAGGGGGCTGCCGACGGTCCAACACCTTGCTGACCAGCTAGACCAAGGCGCCCAAGGCGATCGACAAAGAGGCGCTCGCTGCGCCGACAATCAGCGACTCGTCCTGCGAGAACGCCATGATGAGGCCGATGGTCGTGATTCGCACCACAGGCGGCAGATCAGGAAGATCACGAGGACGGAGTCGAGATCACTGGGATTCCGGCGCGGATACTCTGCCAGGCATGGACCGCTTCGAAGCGCGGGCGATGACGCACATGCTGGTCGTGGCCGATGCGGCAGTCAGCCGTGACTGGTACGTCGATGTGCTGGATGCCTCGGTCTACGGCGAGTACGGGGGGACGTCGGTGGTGCTCGATCTGCTGGGGAACTGGCTGCTGCTGGTGACCGGTGGCGGACCGGGCCCGGACAAGCCGAGCGTCACGTTGGCCGTGCCCGATGATCCCGATCGGGTCAGCGGTCAGATCATCTTCCGGGTCGATGACTGCCGACGCACCCACGAGCTGCTCAGTGAACGGGGCGCCCAGTTCCTGAGCGCACCTGTCGATCGTGGTGGTGAGATCCGGGCGTTCTTCCGTGACCCGGACGGTCACCTCTTCGAGATCTCGCAGCTGACCTGAACGGCGAGCACCGGCGGCGGCGGCGAGTCGATCGTCACGCTGTCGACTTCACTGAGCGCGAGGCAGAAGATCGAGCCCGGCCGGTATCTCACGTTCGAGTGAACCGGGCCGACTGACTACTCCGGCGACGGGAACGGCCAGCCTTGCTGGATCGGGGCGGGCGTCCCTACCAGTCACACAGACCCGGGCGCCCTCGGAGGACGCCCGCTAGAGCACACCTCTCCGGCAACTCAGGTGGTTGACCGACTCGCGGCTACTGATATGGCGGCGCTGCCTGTCAAGTAGCAGGGTGAGGCGCCCGTCCCCGGCGAGGGACGGGCGCCTCGTGCTTCGTCGCTGGCCCGTCGTGGTGAGCGTGTCGTTCGACGCGCGGTCAGACTGATATTCGCGGGTTGGGTACCGCAGGACGGGGTTTCGGCTGGAGCGAGTTCGCCTGTCTAGGAGCGAGCGTGGCCCCGGGCGGGGCTGCTCATAGTAGCTTCGCGGGTTCGCTCCACGCGCTGCCACCGGACGGCCGGCGACGAAGCGGCCTGGTGGTCGCTACGTGTCCTCGAGTACGGCCAGGGACCAGCACCAGCCGGCGAGCTCGCGGGCGATGGCTACGTTGGCGGTGGTGGCACGTTTGCGACGGTCGGTGAACCGGACCCACCGCCGGTGGAGGCGCCGGTTGCCTTCGTCGCCGCGGAGCCTCGCCGCAGCGGGCGCCAGGTCCCACCGGTCGAGCATCGTCTTCCCGACCCGGTACGACGGGCGGTGGTGCCAGGCGGCCTCGACCAGCAGCCGGCGGGCGTGGCCGTTGCCGGTCTTGGTGATCTCCCCCTGGACGCGGGACTGCCCGGAGGAGTGCTCGGAGGGGACGAGCCCGACGAAGGAGCCGATGGTGCAGCCGGTGAAACGGCCCCATTCACCGACCTCGACCGCGAGGGCGAACCCGGTCAGGGTGCCGACCCCGCGCAGGCACCCCAACCGGCGTACGACCGGCGTGAACTCGCTGTCCGCGGCCATCTCGCCGATCGCCGCGTCGAGGCGGTCCCGGCGGGCCTGCACGGCCCACACCGTCTCGTAGTCGTTGTCGAACGCGACGAGGGTCGCCCGGTCCATCAGCTCGCTCCGCGCCTGGCCGCGCAACCACGCGTCGTGCCGACCGGTCCACGCCCGGCCGCCGTAGTAGACGATCCCGCGACGCAGCAGCAGCTTCGAGAGCCGGTGCCGGGCCCGCATCAGGTCCCCACGGCAGTCCTCCCGGGCCCGGACCAGGTCACGGGCGGCCTCTTGCTCCACCGACGGGATCACCACCGGGGTGACCTCGTCCAGTCGCAGCAGCTTCGCCAGGTGCACCGCGTCCTTGGCGTCGGTCTTCACACGGTCCCCCGCGGGCCGCTGCAGCTTCGACGGCGCCACGACCTCACACCGGATCCCGGCCGCGTCCAGGTACCGGTGAAGCCCGAACCCGGTCGGGCCGGCCTCGTACGCGACCGCCACCGGGCCCGGCAGCTGCCTCACCCACGAGCGGATCTCCTCATAGGACGGAGTCAGGCTGGCCTGGACCAGCTCGCCCGTGACGCCGTCGATCGCCGCTGCTGCGACCGACCGTGCGTGCACGTCGAGCCCAACACTCGTACGCTCAGTGAACACCGGGGCCTCCCACAACTGTCGGACAGGCCGAGCAGGCAGCCCTACTCGGTAACCCACGAATCTCTGCGAGTGAGGCCCCGGCCCGCAACCAGCTCACGCCGAGCCGGTCACCCCATACCGTCTAGACGATTCCGTTAGGACCGGCGTCCGGCCAGACCCGGTCCAGGTGATCGGCGGGAAGCTCTCCTTGCGGCTGCCCACCCGGGTTCGGGTGTGGCTCATCTTCGGTGTGCGTTCCCGCCGGTCACCGTGCCGGCGTGTGGCTCCAGAGGGGTCTGCCCCGCTCTCTGTAGCAATGCCCGCCCGGCGATCACAACCGATCACTGCGGAAGGCGAGGCTGGTCATGGCGAGAGTGTTCATCGGGGTCGATCCCCACAAGCTGTCAGCGACCATCGAGGTCGTCGACGATCGCGAGACGGTGCTGGCCACTGGCCGGTTCGCCACGGACAAGGTCGGGTACGCGGCGATGCGCAAACACGTCGCCGGCTATCGCGACCGGACCTGGGCGGTGGAGGGCAGCAACGGCGCCGGCCGCCCGCTGGCGCAGCGTCTGCTGGCCGACGGCGAGCACGTGGTCGACGTGCCGGCGAAGCTGTCCGCGCGGGCCCGGTTGTTCGACACCGGGCACAACCGCAAGACCGACGCCCACGACGCCCACGCCGTCGCGGTGGTCGCGGTGCGCACCCCGGCCTTTCGGGTGCTGGCCTACGACGCGCAGCTCGAGGCGCTGCGGTTGCTGGTCGACCGACGCGCCGAGCTGAGCAAGGCAAGGATCCAGTGCGTCAACCGGGTGCACCGGCTCCTGTCCGAACTCGTTCCGGGACAGGGCAAGAAGAACATCACCACCGGCCAGGCCAAGACCATCCTGGCCTCGGTGCGGCCGCGCGATGCAGCCGGGAAGATCCGCCGCCGGCTCGCCGCCGAACAGATCGCCGAGCTGGTCAGCATCGAGAAGAAGACCAAGGTGCTCACTCGCGAGCTGAAGGAGACGGTCCTCGCCTCCGGCTCGACGCTGATGGAACTGCCCGGCGTCGGGCCGGTCGTGGCCGCCCGCACCCTGGCCGATACCGGTGACGTCGCCCGCTTCGCCGACCGCAACCGGTTCGCGTCGTGGACCGCCACCGCCCCGATCGAAGCCTCATCCGGTGAGGTCGTCCGCCACCGCCTGTCCCGGGCGGGGAACCGGCGGATGAACCACATGATCCACATCGCCGCGACCACCCAAATCCGGCTCGACACCCCTGGGCGGGCCTACTACCTGCGCAAGATCGCCGCCGGCAAGTCGCGCCGTGAAGCCATGCGCTGCCTGAAACGGCGAATCTCCGACGCGCTGTACCGCCGGCTGCGCGCCGACGCCAAGAAGGGCGTCGACGCGGGTCCGGGAGGGCATCGCGGGGCGTCACACAAATCCAGCGCGGCCGGCTCGCACCCGCACACCGGCACTTCGGATCAGCCACTTCCCGGACCCGCACCAACGACGCAACCCGCGCTCGCAACGCCACGGAAGACCACGACGCCAAGGGCCCTCGAACCGGCCTCTTGACATCAGAGGGGTGCCGAAGAGATGCAGCGGGGTTGAGCCTTCACAGGGGAAGCCCCGCGGTCGCACCTTTGGACCGTTCTGGTGCGACCCCGGGGTCAGCCGCATCAGGCGGGAAAGCTGGGGCGGAGCCGCCCCGAGTGGCCGGTATGCAGCAGGTCGTGGCTCACCTCCTCGCGAATGGACAGGCGCCGCAGGCCAACTGGGCCGATGCCGTGGTGAAGAACCTTTCCTCCAGGTTCGATGCGCGCCGCCCCCCGCGTCCGGGGTCAGGCGAGGGGCAGGTGCTCCCCCACCAGGCATCGTTCGTCGTGCAGCTCGACGAGCCGCTGCTCGACCTCACCAGGAACGGGACCCGAGGCGCTGAGCAGCCGGCACACGGCGTGACCCCCGCGGGCCTCGTCGTAGCGGTCCACCCAGCGCAACCAGCGGCGTTCCTCGCCGCCGCTCGAGCACGGCCAGGTCACCGACAGCGACGCCAGCCCTATGCGGAACGGCTTGGGCGTGAGCCGGGCCCGGTAGCTGTCGTGGGTCTCGCAGAGCTCCACGTAGAGGGGGTCGGAGCCCAGCTCGGTGAGGAGCTCTCGAGCCCGGTCGGAGCGCGGCGGCGCCCCGGCGCCGGTGACGAGCACCCGCAGGCCGGCCGCCGTCCGGTAGACACGCACCCCCACGTCGGGGTGGCGGCGGGCGAACTCCCACACCGGCTCGCAGGCGAGGCACTCGGCCACGGACGGGTTGCCCGGCCCGGTGCCGGTGACCGAGACACCGTCCGCCCCGGTGCGGTACGGCTCGTACCCCGACGAGGGCCGTGTGGGTGCCGTGCGGGAGCCGGGGTCGAGCCCGGCCGCGTCCTCGCTCCCCGGGGTCGTGGGCGTCGGGTCCGGACGGCCGAGGACCACCCGGCGCACCCAGCCGCGCAGCCGCCCTCGTTCACGGGAACCCGACGACGGCCACACGCGGGACCGCGCCGGCGCCACCTCGTCCTGCAGCTCGGGCGCGTCCACGTCGGCGATGAGCAGCAGGTCGGTGCTCAGCACCTCGCACCCCATCCGGTTGCGTGAGACGAGCCCGAGCAGCGCGCCGCCGGGAGCCAGGACCTCCTCCAGCACGGGCTCGCGCAGCGGTGTCCGCGGGTAGTACGGCTCCCCCCCGCGTACCGCGCCGCCGGAGGCGAGCCGCTTCAGCGCGTCGGCCAGCCGCGTGCGGGCGACCTGCTCCGCCTCGGCGTCCGACGTGCTCGACCAGCCCCACACGACCAGGGTGCCGCCGTGGTCGCCGAGGTGCGGGCTCTCACCCGAGGCGGTGGCCCAGTGCTGCGGCAGCTCCATGCGGCCAGTGAACCAGCGGCGGGCGCCCCGGCCCCAGAGGCTCCGCTCGTCGACGCGGTCGCACCGCCCGCGGCGCGATGTGACCCGGATCGTGGTGCCCGCGCGCCGCACGTCGCAGGATGGCCCCATGAGCGACGGCGCCTACGCAGCGGCATACGAGACGTCCATCTCCGACCCCTCGGCGTTCTGGGGCGAGGCGGCACGGGCCATCGAGTGGGACACCGAGCCGACGACCGTGCTCGACGACTCGAACCCGCCCTTCTACCGGTGGTACCGCGGCGGGTGGCTCAACACCTGCTTCAACGCCCTCGACCGGCACGTCCGCGACGGGCGGGGGGACCAGGCGGCGCTCCTCTACGACTCGCCGGTCACCGGCACCACCGCGACGTTCACCTACGCCGAGCTCCTCGACCGGGTGGCCCGCTTCGCCGGTGCCCTCGCCAGCCTCGGGGTCGAGAAGGGCGACCGGGTGCTCATCTACATGCCGATGGTGCCCGAGGCCGTCGTCGCGATGCTGGCCTGCGCCCGGCTCGGTGCCATCCACTCGGTCGTCTTCGGTGGCTTCGCCCCGGCCGAGCTGTCGGCGCGGGTCGACGACGCCCAACCCAAGGTCGTCGTCTCGGCGAGCTGCGGCATCGAGCCCACCCGCGTCGTCGAGTACAAGCCGATGCTCGACGCCGCCCTCGACCGCTCCACCCACACTCCCGAGTCGGTGATCGTCCTCCAGCGCGAGCAGGGCCGCGCCGCGGTCGGTGAGCGCGACACCGACTGGGAGGAGATGACCTGGGACGACGCGGTCGACGGCGCGGAGCCGGCCGAGTGCGTGAGCGTCGAGGCCACCGACCCGCTCTACATCCTCTACACGTCAGGGACGACGGGGCGGCCCAAGGGCATCGTCCGCGACAACGGCGGTCACGCGGTGGCCCTGCGCTGGTCGATGGAGAACATCTACGACATCGGGCCCGGCGACGTCTTCTTCACCGCGTCCGACGTCGGATGGGTGGTCGGGCACTCGTACATCGTCTACGCGCCGCTGCTGACCGGCGCCACGACGGTGCTCTACGAGGGCAAGCCGGTGGGCACCCCCGACGCGAGCGCGTTCTGGCGGGTCATCGGCACCTACGGCGCTAAGGCGATGTTCACGGCGCCCACCGCGTACCGCGCCATCAAGCGCGAGGACGCCGCGGGTGAGCTGATGGGGCAGTACGACCTGTCCTCGCTCAAGACCGTCTTCCTCGCCGGCGAGCGCCTCGACCCCGACACCTACGAGTGGGCCACGCAGGTGCTCGGCGTCCCGGTGGTGGACCACTGGTGGCAGACCGAGACCGGATGGCCGATCGCCGCCAACCTGCGCGGGCTCGACCCGATACCGATCAAGGCGGGGTCGCCCTCGGTGCCGGTGCCCGGGTACGACGTGCGAGTCCTCGACGAGGCGGCGAACGAGGTGCCGCGCGGCACGGAGGGCGCCATCGCCATCCGGCTGCCGCTGCCTCCGGGCACGCTGCCGACGCTCTGGCAGGACGACGAGCGCTACGTCGCGGGCTACCTCTCCGTCTACGACGGGTACTACCTCACCGGCGACGGCGGTCTCATGGACGAGGACGGCTACCTCTACGTCATGGGCCGCACCGACGACGTGCTCAACGTCGCCGGCCACCGGCTGTCGACCGGCTCCATCGAGGCGGCGCTGGCCGGGCACCCGGCGGTGGCGGAGTGCGCCGTCATCGGTGTGGCCGACGACTTCAAGGGCCAGGTGCCCCGCGGGCTCGTGGTGCTCAAGGGCGGCATCGACGCCGACGCCGAGGGCGAGCGCATCCGCGCCGAGCTCGTGCAGCGGGTGCGCGACGAGGTGGGTGCGGTGGCAAGCCTGCGCCAGGTAGACATCGTCGGGGCGCTGCCGAAGACCCGCTCGGGGAAGATCCTGCGCAAGACGATGCGCGAGATGGCCGACGGGAGGACGCCTACCGTCCCGGGCACCATCGAGGACGCGTCCGTCCTCGACACGCTCGCGCCGGTGCTGCGCCCCCGCGGCTGACCGCCGTCACCGGCGTCCCGTGTTCCCCCGACGTTCTCGCGTGTGGAGTGCGCCGGCTCGGGCGAGGATGGGGCGATGATCACCGTCGAGCTCGCCCGCGACCTCCTCGCTGCCGGCGTCCTCTGGCAGCCCAGCGCCGGCGACCGGTTCGTCATCGACGCCGAGCTGCTGACCGGTGAGGTCTTCTGGATCTCCGACCTCACCGTCGAGGTCCACCACTTCGGCGGCCAGTCGGTGCTGGGCTTCAACGGCACCACCGAGTGGGCGCTCGACTCGGTGACCCTCGACCAGGCGATCTGGCTGCCCCGTGAGGACCAGCTCCGCGAGCTACTGGGCGACCGCCTCGAGTCGGTCGCGCGCACGCAGGACGGCTGGGACGTCTCCTACGCGGTGCGCCCCGGGTACGTGCGGTCCGTGCGCGACGACGACCTCGAGTGCGCCTACGCCCGCGCACTCCTCAGCCTCTGACCCTGGCCTGCTCATGTGAGAGAGCGCTACCACCACGAGGATCTCGGCGCCGGACGCCATGACGGGCGGCGACAAGAAGGGCGCCTGCTGCCATCGGGTCGTGCGTGACATGCCGACGGCCCCGCCAGGCGTGCCGTGCGCCCGCTGCCGGTCGCGCCACCTGTGGATGACCCCACGTCCGCGCACGGCCTTCCGGACATACTCACCCCATGGACGAAGCGGTCGGGCTGGTGACCCGGCTCGGCGGGGTGGCGCGCCGCCACGAGATCACCAGCGTGCTCGGCAGGCCCGCTCTCGACCGGGCAGTGGAACGAGGGGACGTGCCTCCGCGTCAACGAGGGCGGGTCCGCCGCGTCCTCGAGAACGGCAGCGAGCTCGCTCACGGCCCGTTCTAGTCCGTGCTGCGCGCCATCGCCCTCGGCGTTGCCGGCCTCGACGTCCAGCCCCAGGTGCGCATCACCGACAGCGACGGCTTCGTCGGGCGGGTCGACCTGGCCGACCGTAGGCTCCGCATCGTGCTCGAGGCCGACAGCCACGAGTTCCACGCCGGAAGGGCCGACTTCGCCCGGGACTGCGAGCGCTACTCCCGGATGACGACGGACGGCTGGGTCGTCATCCGGATCCCGTGGCGGATGGCGATGCACCAGCCGGATCGGGTGCGGGCACTGCTCGAGCGCGCCGTCCGGCGGCGCTGCGGATGCGGCTGGGGCACCGCTGGTTGACCGCGGACGACACGGAGGGCCGTGTTCTCGTGGGTCGTGCGGGTCACGCCCCGGGCGGTCGCGGAGATGTCGTCCAGAAGGGGCCCTGGCCCGGTCAGCGGCGCTTCGAGGTCCCGAAGATCGACCGGGTGATCTCGCGCCCGATGACGGTGCCGGCCGACCGCAGCGCCGACCGGAACGCCGACGACTTCACGACCTGCTCCACGACACCCGGCTCCGCGGCCTTCGTCGCGGCGGCCCGCTCGGCGGCCGCCCGCTCTTTGGCGGTCGCCTTCTCCGCGGCGGCCCGCGCCTTCTCCGCCTCCTTCGCGGCGGCGGCATCGGCCTCGGCCCTCTTCTCCGCCTCGGCGGCCGCGGCCTCGGCCTGCTCGCGCTCGGCCCGGGCGGCGTCGAGCATCTCCAGCGCGGAGTCGCGCTCCACCGGCGTACCGAGCTCGGCCAGCATGGGTGAGGCCGCCACCGCCGCGTCGATGACCGCGTCGGGCGAGGGCGACATCAGGGACTCCGGTGCCCGCATCCGCGTCCAGGCCACGGGCGTCGGTGCCCCCTTCTCCGAGAGCACGGTGACGACGGCCTCGCCGGTGCCGAGCGAGGTGAGCAGCTCCTCGAGGTCGTAGTCGGTGTGGGGGTAGGTCTTCACGGCGGCCTTGAGCGCAGCGGCGTCGTCGGGGGTGAACGCGCGCAGCGCGTGCTGCACCCGGTTGCCGAGCTGGGCCAGCACGTCCTCCGGCACGTCCTTGGGCGACTGGGTGACGAAGAAGACCCCGACCCCCTTGGACCGGATGAGCCGCACCGTCTGCGCGATGGCGTCGAGGAAGTCCTTGCTCGCGTCGTCAAAGAGCAGGTGCGCCTCGTCGAAGAAGAAGACGAGCTTGGGCTTGTCGAGGTCGCCCACCTCGGGAAGGTCGTGGAACAGGTCCGCGAGCAGCCACATGAGGAACGTCGAGAACAGCGCCGGCCGGTCCTGGACCGCCGGCAGCTCGAGCATCGACACCAACCCCCGCCCGTCGTCGGCGGTGCGCAGCAGGTGCGCGCTGTCGAACTCCGGCAGCCCGAAGAAGGCGTCGGCGCCCTGGTCCGAGAAGGTGATGAGCTCGCGCAGGATGACCCCCGCCGTCGAGGCGGACAGCCCGCCGAGCTCCTTGAGCTCGGCCTTGCCCTCGTCCGAGGTCAGGTGCTGCACCACGGCACGGAGGTCGGCGATGGTGTCGAGGTAGAAGCCGCGCTTGTCGGCGTAGTGGAAGACCAGCACGAGGCTGGACTCCTGGGTGGCGTTGAGCCCGAGCACCTTGGCGAGCAGCGTCGGCCCGAACGTCGACACCGCCGCCCGCACGGGCACCCCCTTGCCGATGCCGCCCAGCGAGTAGAACTCGACGGGGTAGGCGGTGGGCTCCCACTGCATCCCGACGTCGGCGGAGCGGGCGGTGATCCTGTCGTTGCCGACGCCCGGGGTGGCCATCCCTGAGAGGTCGCCCTTGACGTCGGCGAGGAACACCGGGACGCCCTGCTCGACGAGCTGCTCCGCCATCAGCTGCAGGGTCTTGGTCTTGCCGGTGCCGGTGGCCCCGGCGACGAGGCCGTGCCGGTTCATCGCCGAGAGCGGGATGCGCACCGTGACGTCCGGGTGGGCCGTGTCGTCGGTGACCGCGGCGCCGAACTCCAGGGCCGCCCCCTCGAACGCGTACCCCGCGCGGATCTGCTCGACCAGGTCCTTGCTCGCTGACTCGCTCACGCCGGTCAATCTAGCCGCGGCGGGCGTGGCCCGGGACGCCGCGGGACGGTGCCCCGACATAGAGTGACCTCCGTGATCTTCAAGGCAGTCGGCGACCACCGTCCGTACCCCGACCACGGGTACACCGGGCGGCAGTGGTCGAACGTGCCCCCGCGGATGGTGCGCCTCGACGAGCTCGTCACCACCAAGCGCGAGCTCGACCTCCAGCAGCTGCTCGCCGAGGACTCCACCTTCTACGGCGACCTGTTCGCCCACGTCGTCGAGTGGGAGGACACGCTCTACCTCGAGGACGGCCTGCACCGCGCGCTGCGGGCCGCGCTGCAGCAGCGACCCACCCTGCACGCCCGCGTGCTGACGCTCTAGGCCCGCCGTGAGCGAGTACGCCACCGAGTCACCGGTCTCGCTGCGGCGGCGCCGTCAGCGCCGCCGCACGCTGATCACCATCGGCGTCATCCTGCTCGGCCTCTTCTTCGCGTTCTGGTACGCGCTGTCGTACTACCAGAGCGACCCCACGTCGCAGACCCCGGCCGCGGGCTCCCCCACCTGCCAGCCGGCCGACCCCGACGCGGTCGTCCCCGGCGACGTCACGATCCTCGTGCTCAACGCCACGAACCGCAGTGGGTTGGCCGCCGAGACCGCGAAGGCCCTCGCCCGCCGCGGGTTCAAGATCCGTGGCGCCGAGAACGACGACAGCGGCCGTACGGCACCCAAGGTCGTCGAGCTGCGCTACGGGAAGAAGGGCAAGGAGCAGGCCCGCCTCGTGCGCACCATGTTCCCGAAGGGCGTGGTGACGCTGCACCCCGACAACCGCAAGGGCACCTCCGTCGACGTCGTGCTCGGCACCAAGTACAGGAAGCTCCGGCCGTTGCCGACCGCCACGGCGCAGGCGCTGCCGACCTGCCCGGCACCGAGCGGGTCGTGAACACACCGGCGCTCGCCGACCTCCTCGGGCTCGAGTCCGAACCCCGCAAGGCCGCCCCGGTCGTCCTCGGGGCCGGGATGTCGCCCGCCGCTGCCTTCATGGTGGTCACCGCCGAGTGCGTCGACCACTGGCGGGCCAACGAGTCGATGCTGCTCACCACCCGCGCCGCCCCTCACCTGCACCAGACCCGAGTGGGCATCCGCCGCCTGCGCTCGGCCTTCTCCCTGTTCGGGCCGCTGGTGCGCCGGGTCCCCGAAGCCCGACCCGTGGCGCACCGGCTCCGGGCCCTCGCCCTGCCGCTCGGCGCCGCGCGCGACCTCGACGTCCTTCTCTCCGGCCCGCTGGCCGAGCCGCTGGACGCCCACCAGCGGGCTCGGCTCCTCGAGGACCGCGAGGGCGCGTACGACGCCGTGCTGGCCGTCCTGCACTCACCGGAGTGGGCGGGCACCGGCCACGACCTCGACCGCCTGCTCGCCTCCGCCGAGGCCTGGCCGGACACCGGCGACCTGCGCTCCCTGGCCCGCCGCGCGCTCGACCATCGGTCACGACGGGTCACCCGCCACGCCGACGACCTCGCCTCGATGTCGCCGGCGGACCGGCACGCGGTGCGCATCGAGGCGAAGAAGCTGCGCTACGGGTGCGAGTTCTTCGCCGCGCTCTTCCCCGCGGGGCAGCCGCGGGTCACCGACGCCGACGGCACCGTGGTCACCGGCATGCTCGCCCAAGCGCGGCTGGTGGAGGAGGTGCAGTCGGCCCTGGGTGCGCTGAGCGACCACGCCACCGCCGACGGGCTGCTGCACCGCGTGGGCGCCCATGCCCCTGCGCCGGACGAGGCGGCCCTCCTCGCCGACGGCGTGGCCACCGTCCACCGGTTGGCGCACAGCCCGCCGCCCTGGCACTGACCGGGGGGCGGCCGACCGGTATCAGGCCCGACCCCTGGGTGCTCCTGACACCCATGGGGGCGGAGCTGCTCACGGTCATCGCCGCGACCACGCTCGTCATGGTCGTGCCGGGCCCCTCCGTGCTCTATGCGGTGACGACGCGCCTCGAGCTCGGCCCACTGGCGGGGCTGGCCGCGATCGGCGGCCTGGAGACGGGCTTGCTCGCTCACGTGGTGGCCGGCACCGTCGGCACCGCGGCACTGCTGGCCGCCCTCCCCGGCGTCCTCGTGGCCGTCCAGGTGGCGGGGTCCGCGTACCTGCTGGTCCTCGGGGTCCGTCAGCTGCGTGGGCGTCCCCTCGCGGGCCCGACTGCCGGGTCGGGCGCCGCCCCGACCCCCTCGCGGCGCCGCCTGGTCGCCGCGTACCGGGGCGGTGTGCTCGTCGACCTCCTCAACCCCAAGACGCTGCTCTTCGTCGTAGCGCTCCTGCCCGCCGCCGCCGGCACCGGCGCCCACGCTCCCGCACCGCTGCTGGTGGGTGGATGCGTTGTTGCCATCGCCTCCGCCACCGACCTCGCGTGGCTGCTGCTGGCGTCCCGGCTGCCGACCGGTCCGGTGGTCGTGATGCGCGTTCGCCGCCTCTGTGGTTGTGGGCTCATCGCCCTCGCGGCCCTCGCCCTCGTGACCTAGCGACGCGTCGTCCCGGTCGCTGTCCGTTTCCTGCGCGACGCCTCGGGGGCGCCCTGGTCGGGGCGGGGTCGGCCCTCGGGGGCCGGGTCAGGCCTCGGGGACCGGGTCAGCCCTCGGGGACCGGGGCGCGACCGTCGCGGGTCGCCAGGTCGTGGTGACGTCGACGGCGGTGCCAGACCGTGATGCCCGCGACGACGAGGAGCACGATGACGACGGCGGACCCGGTACCGAGCCACTGCTCGACCTTCGCGTAGGAGTTCCCGGCGAGCATCCCCGCGACGACGACCACGGTGCCCCAGAGCGCCCCGCTGGCCAGGTTCGTCGGCAGGAATCGGCGGTACGGCATCCGGGACGCCCCGGCCAGCGCGGGGACGACGGCGCGGAGGAAGGCCGTCCACCGCCCGACGAACACGGTGACCACGCCGCGCCGACGCAGCAGCTCCTCGGCCTGCTCGACCCGCGGGCGGTGGCGGCGCAGGACGCGGTTCTCCTTCAGCCGAGGACCGAGGTGCCGGCCGACCTCGTAGCCGATGCTGTCACCGACGACGGCGGCACCGACGACCACGAGGAGCATCGCCGCGAGGTTCGTGTGACCGAGGGCGACCGTGACCCCGCCCAGGATCGCGGCCGTCTCCCCCGGGACCACGAAGCCGACGAAGAGCGCGTCCTCGACCAGGACGACAACCGCGACGACGAGGTAGACCAGCCAGGCGGGCTGGCCCAGGACCTGCTCGAGGAGGGACGACACGCGACCAGTGTCCCCGGCGACGCTGGGCGTCCGCTGTGGGCCCGACCTGGGTCGGTCGACCGCCTCCGGACGGCGCGGGCCGCGGGCGCCTCAGCCGTCGGCACACCCGAGTCCGGCGTCACGCGCCTTCACGATGGCGGCTGACCGGTCCGCCACCTGGAGCTTGGTGAAGACGTTGGACACATGGTTGCTCACCGTCTTCAGGCTGATCATCAGGTCGTGCGCGATCGTGGCGTTGCCCTTGTCCCGGGCGATCAGGTCCAGCACCTCGCGCTCACGCTCGGTGAGCGAGGGGAAGGCGGCGGCGGTCGACCCGGCGCCGGTGGCGAAGTGGGCGATCACCCGCCTCCCGACCTCCGGTCCGAAGATGACCTCGCCCGCCGCCGCCGCGCGGATCGCGCGCACGATCTCGTCCTGCTCCGCGCCCTTCAGCAGGTAGCCGCTGGCGCCGGCCCGCATCGCCGCGAACACCGAGTCGTCGTCCTCGAACATCGTCAGGACCACCACGGCCATCGGGGCCGACCCTCGGGTGATCCGGCGGGTCGCCTCGATGCCGTCCAGACCGGGCATCCGCAGGTCCATCAGCACCACGTCGGGGCGCAGCTCGCCGGAGAGCTCGACCGCACGCTGCCCCGTCTCCGCCTCGCCGACCATCTCCACGCCGTCGACGTCACGCAGCATCAGCTCGAGGCCGCGTCGGAACGCGGGATGGTCGTCGGCCACCAGCACCCGCGTCATGCCGGGACCTCCACGTGCGCCTCCGGGGCCGGCTGATGCTCGATCGGGAGCACGGCGCGGACGAGGAGGCCCCCCTCGGCACGGTTGGCGACGGTGACGCTGCCGCCCAGCTCGGCGGCACGCTCCTGCATCGAGGCCCAGCCGACCCCGCGCCCGGCCGGCCCGTGGGCACCGCGGCCGTTGTCGGCGACCGTCAGCTCGAGGCGTTCCGCGACGTGGATCTCAATGCGGCACAGACTGGCCCGCGCGTGGTGGGCCACGTTGGCAAGTGCCTCTGACGCGATCCTGAACGCGGCCACCTCGACCGCCGCGGGGAGGGACGGCAACGGATCCGGCCCGGCGACCTCGATGGGGAAGGCGACCGACATCGTTGCGGCCCGCTGCCGCAGCGCGCCCATCAGACCCACCTGGTCGATCGCAGGCGGTCTCAGGTCATCGACCACGCGGCGCACCTCCGCGATCGCGGCTCACCTCGTCGCGCGACTCGGCCACGAGAGCAACGCGTTCTGCGTCGTCGGAGCCGGACTGCGCCGCGTTGAGCTTGAGCACGATGGCAGCCAGCGACGGACCGACGCCGTCGTGCAGGTCCTGGCGGAGCCGGCGGCGCTCCTCCTCCCGGGCCGCCACGATGCGCATCCGGGACTCGCGCAGCTGGTGCTCCTGTCGCCTGTGACGCACGAGGACCGCCGCGTACCGCGCGAGGTCGCGGAGCAGGGCAACGTCCGCCACGGACAGCCGACGGCCCGGTGGTACCTCGACGGCCAGGTCGCCGGGTACTCGTCCCGGTGGAGGAGCGGGGTCCGGACCACGTGGGCCTCTCCGTCCTCGGCGCCGCCGTCGACCCAGACCCGGTCGACGTGCAGCGCCTCCGCGACCGCCTGGGTGAGGGCATCGTCCAGTTCCTCGGAGCCGGCTGCCTCGGCGCGGTCGGCGAGCAGCCGCAGGGCCTGCTGCGGTTGGGAACGGTAGCCGTACACCCAGCGCTCGACCCGCTGGAGGAGCCAGGAGTACACGGGGTGCACCGCCACCGCGACGACGGCGACGGCGAGGAGGCCGCCGGCGGTTCCGTTGCCGCCGAGCCGCTCCGCGCCCAGGAGCAGGAGCGCGTACAGCACGAGCACGCCGGACAGGAGAGTGCCATAGACCAGCGCCCGGCTGAGGACGACCCGGATGTCGAACAACCGGTGGCGGAGGATCGCGATCGCGATCGTCACCGGCATGGCGACACCCACGGCGGTGAGCGTGAGGTCGGCGACCCACGCGCTGCCGCCCAGGACGAAGTAGCCGACCCAGAGCACCACCAGCCCGATCGGCACCGCGAGGGCCCCGACCAGCACCCACATCAGCTGCAGCCTCACCTGTCCGGTGGAGACACGCAGGCGGGCGCGGACGGCGAGCGCGGACCCGAGGAACAGCAGCACCACCAGGACCAGGCCCAGGGCCCCGAGGAGCCCGGACAGCCCCGGGGGGGGCAGGGCGAGCGGTGGGTCCACGCCCCCGTGGTCCGCCCGGAACCCGTCCCGGTCGCCGGCGGAGCCGACGAGGAAGAGGACCGCCCCCAGCAGGCCGAACTGCATCCATCTCCTCCAACGGTCCGTCAGCGGGCGACCGTCCGGCACGAGGTAAGCGATGAGCACGAGCCAGAGGAAGAGGAAGATCCAGGTGCCGGCCAGCAGCTGGTCGGCCACCAGGCCGGCGGCGCCGGGGCCGGGCGAGGTAGCGCATGCGCTCAGTGTCCCGGCCGCGCCGGCCCGTGTCACTCGTCCCGGGAACACCTCCCTGGTGCCCCGGGATCCCAGCACCGTGCGCCCGGGTCGGTCCGCGGGAGACCGTCGGGAGGTCGGCGAGGGTCGCCGGCGATCCGACGGAAGGGAGCGCAGTGATGCCGCTCAGCACATTCGAGAGGTTCCTGCCGTGGACCGGTGCCATCGCGGGGGTTGCCTGGATCGGACAGAGCCTCCTGTTCAGGATCGACGTCGAGGACTACCCGGGCACGGCGACCTCCGCGATGATCCACGACCACCTGGTCCTCAACTACGGCGCGGTCGGCGCCCTGGTCGTCATGGGCATCGCCCTGACCTTCTTCGCGTCCGCACTGCGCCGCCACCTGCGGTCGGGCGAGGCTCGCGAGGCGACCTACTCGACGGTCGCGTACGGCGGAGCGCTGCTCGCGGCGGCCGGGATCTCGCAGATGGTGATGTGGAGCTGGGGCCTGATCAACGGCGCCGCCGACGCGACGGACGACGACGCGCTGCACGTCCTCAGCTTCGTCGGCTACTTCGGCTTCGCCGGCATGGGCATCGGCCTGGCGACGGTGCTCCTGGCCACCGGGCTCGCCGGCCTGCGCAACGCGGTGCTGCCACGGTGGTTCGCGATCGTGACGCTGGTGATGGGTGTGCTCAGCGCGCTGGGTGCCGCCGGGATCCCGCCCGGTGGGCTGGTCAACTACCTGCTGCTGCCGTTCTGGCTGGTCGCCACGGCGGTCATCGTCGCCCGGAGGCTGAAGGAGTCCGCCGCCGACGTGCCACTCATCGCGACCGAGCGGATCCTGTGACCCAGTCCGCCGACCCGTCCCGCCACCGCGGACGACGAACCCCCGGGGCGCTGGCTCCGGGGGTGTCGGTTGGCGGTGGCGGTGGGATTTGAACCCACGGAGGGCGTGAGCCCTCACACGCTTTCGAGGCGTGCTCCTTAGGCCGCTCGGACACGCCACCGCCGGAGAGGCTACCCGAGGCGCTCGCCCCGCCCGAAATCGCCGGCGGCCCGGCCGCGGTGAGTGGGCGGGCCGCCCGCGCGGTCAGCCCCTGTGGCCGTCGAAGAAGAGGCGCACGACCTCGCCGCACTCGTCCTCGAGCACCCCGCCGACGACCTCGGCCCGGTGCGTCGCCCGGCGGTCACGGGGCACGTCCCAGACGGAGCCGCAGGCCCCGAGCTTCGGGTCCCACGCCCCGAAGACGACCCGCTCGACCCGCGACAGCACCACCGCCCCGGCGCACATCGGGCACGGCTCCATCGTGACGACGAGGGTGCAGCCGTCGAGCCGCCACTCGCCCAGGCGGGCGGCGGCCTCGCGGATGGCGACGACCTCGGCGTGCGCGGTGGGGTCGCCCTCCACCTCACGGCGGTTCCGCCCCTCGCCGAGCACCGCGTCGTCCGGCCCCACGACGAGCGCGCCCACCGGCACGTCACCGGCCACGGCGGCCTCCTCGGCGAGCTCGAGAGCACGCCGCATCCAGGAGATCTCACGCGAATCGGGCGGTGTGGGCACGGAGTAAGTTTCACCCATGCGCGTCATCAACCCGGACCACCGGCTCATCGCCCACAAGCTGACCTATCTCCGGGACGAGCGGACCGACTCCCCGACGTTCCGCCGGCTCGCCGAGGAGCTGATGACGCTGCTCGCGTACGAGGCCACCCGCGACGTGCGCGTCGAGCCCTTCGAGATCCGCACGCCGGTGGCGCCGACCACGGGCATCAAGCTGTCGAACCCCAAGCCGCTGGTCGTTCCGATCCTTCGCGCGGGTCTGGGCATGCTCGAGGGGATGGTGCGCCTCCTGCCGAGCGCCGAGGTCGGCTTCCTCGGGATGCAGCGCAACGAGGAGACGCTCGAGGCCGTCACCTACGCCAACCGCCTTCCCGACGACCTGTCCGGCCGGCAGGTGTACGTCCTCGACCCGATGCTCGCGACCGGCGGGTCGATGGCCGACGCCATCCACTACCTGCTCGACCGGGGCGCCGACGACATCACCGCCGTCTGCCTGCTCAGCGCGCCCGAGGGCATCGCGAACCTCGAGAAATCGGTGGCGGGCATCGAGTGCCCGGTCACCCTCGTGACGGGCGCCATCGACGACAGGCTCAACGACGTCGGGTACATCGTGCCGGGGCTCGGCGACGCCGGTGACCGCCTGTACGGCGTCGCGCAGTAGCACTCGCCGCCCGGGCGGCGTACCGTCGCACCGACACGCCGGTCTGCGCCTCATCCGTCACACCCGTCACGCATCTGGGACGATCGACGCTGAGGCGTGCAGCCCGGCACGCCCGGTTCAGGAGGACGTGACATGCCCCCGATCAAGAAGATCGTGATGTGGCTCGTCGTGGTCTTCCTCATCTACGCCATCCTCACCTCCCCCGGCGAGGCGGCCGACATCTTCGGCACCGCGTGGGAGGTCATCTCCAACGGCGTGAAGAACGTGGGCGCGTTCTTCGACAACCTGCTCGGCGGCTGACGTGGCGCGGCGGCCGCGCATCGACCGCGAGCTCGCGAAGTACCTCGTCGATGGCGAGAAGATCATCGTGGCCGTCCGCCGGCACTGGTTCTCACTGGTCCGCGAGGCGCTGCTCGTGGCGGGCACGCTGGCGCTGGCCGTCTGGATCGACGTCAGCACGACCATCGGCTCCGGCGGGCAGGCAATGCGCAACATCACCCTGTTCCTCTTCTGGGGCTCGGTCGCCTGGCTGACGTGGAAGGTGCTGGAGTGGCGGCACGAGTGGTTCGTGGCCACCGACAAGCGCTTCCTCCTCTTCTACGGCTTCATCCGCCGTCGGGTGGCGATGATGCCCCTCATCAAGGTCACCGACATGACCTTCGACCGGACACCGCTCGGCCGGGTGGTCGGCTACGGCAGCTTCGTGCTCGAGTCGGCCGGGCAGGACCAGGCACTCTCCCTCATCCCGTACGTGCCCGACGCCGACGCTCACTACCACGCCATCTGCACCGTCCTGTTCGGACCGGGTGCACCCCCGCGGATCCCGCCGCAGTACGGCGGCGGGTGGGGCGATGCCACGGGTGGCGGCGGACCGGGCGACGGCGGAGGCGGTGGGAGCGACCCCGACGGCGAGGAGCCAGGGCCGGCGGTGGTCATCGGTCCGGGCGACGGTGGAGTCCGGGTCTCGCGCCGCGGTCACCCGCCGCGGCCCGGGCCGGAGCCGGAGTCGTGGTACCGCAGCTCCACCGTGGGCGGCCCGACCCGGCTCGGCGACACCGGCGAGATCCCGGTCGTTCAGCTCCCGCGGGACGACACCGACGAGGTCCCCCTGTACCCACCGCGCAACTGGGTCGACTGACCCGGGACGCAAGCGGGCACGCGTCTGGGCCGCCCCGGCGAGGCGGTCCCGCGCCTACGGCCGCAGGACCGCCTCGGACGCGCCTCCGCCGGAGGTGGTCGGCACGCCCTCGACGTCGAGCAGCGGCACGTCGACGAGCTGGCCGCTGCGCTGGGGGTGCCGCTCCCCCACGGCCCGAGTCTCGGGCGTCCCCTCGAGGGGCAGCTCGAGCTCGAGCACCCCCTTGCCGAGGCGGCCGTCCTCCGGCAGCGGCACCGGGTACTGGCCGGTGAAGCACGCGGTGCACAGCCGGTCGCGCGGTTGCCCCGACGCCTCGATCATCCCCTCCTCCGAGATGTACCCGAGCGTGTCGGCCCCGATGGAGTTGCACACCTCGTCGACCCCGAGGCCGGTGGCGATGAGCTCGGCCCGGGTGGCGAAGTCGATGCCGTAGAAGCACGGCCAACGCACCGGTGGCGAGGAGATGCGCACGTGCACCTCCGCGGCGCCGGCCTCGCGCAGCATCCGCACGAGAGCCCGCTGGGTGTTGCCGCGCACGATCGAGTCGTCGACCACCACGAGCCGCTTGCCGCGGATCACGTCGCGCAGGGGGTTGAGCTTGAGCCGGATGCCGAGCTGGCGGATCGTCTGCGACGGCGCGATGAAGGTCCGTCCGACGTACGAGTTCTTCACCAGTCCCTGGCCGTAGGGGATGCCGGACTCCTGCGCGTAGCCGATCGCCGCCGGTGTGCCCGACTCCGGCGTGGGCATGACGAGGTCGGCGTCCACCGGGTGCTCGCGCGCCAGCGAGCGGCCCATCTCGACCCGCGCCTCGTGGACCACGCGTCCGGCGATCGTGGTGTCGGGACGCGCCAGGTAGACGTACTCGAACACGCACCCCTTCGGCTGCTGCTCGGCGAACCGGGTCGAGCGCAGGCCGTCCTCGTCGATCGCGACGAGCTCGCCGGGCTCCACCTCGCGCACGAACGACGCACCGACGATGTCGAGCCCCGCGCTCTCGGAGGCCACCACCCATCCCCGCTCGAGGCGGCCGATGACCAGCGGCCGGATCCCCTGGGGGTCGCGGGCCGCGTACAGCGTGTGCTCGTCGAGGAAGACGAAGCAGAACGCGCCCCGCAGCAGGGGCAACACCTCGAGCGCGGCGGCCTCGACGGTGCGGCCCGGGTCCTCGGTGAGCATCGCCGTGACGATGGCGGTGTCTGTGGTGTTGCCGCGGGCCATCTCGCCGCGGTGACCCTCGACACGGCGACCGGCCAGCATGTCGCGCAGCTCCGCGGTGTTGATGAGGTTGCCGTTGTGGGCGAGCGCGACCGTCGAGCCGGCGTGGCCGTCGAGGGTCGGCTGGGCGTTCTCCCAGGTGGAGCCGCCGGTGGTGGAGTAGCGGCAGTGGCCCACCGCGAGGTGGCCGCGGAGCGACGCCAGCGAGCGCTCGTCGAACACCTGTGAGACCAGGCCCATGTCCTTGTAGACGAGCAGGCGGCTGCCGTCGGAGGTGGCGATGCCCGCCGACTCCTGGCCGCGGTGCTGGAGCGCGTAGAGCCCGTAGTACGTCAGCTTGGCGACATCCTCGCCGGGCGCCCAGACCCCGAAGACGCCACACGCGTCCTGGGGACCCCTCTCGTCGGGGAGCAGGTCGTGGGTCAACTGTCCATCGCCGCGGGGCACGCCGTGAATCCTCCCACAGTGCGGTGTCAGATCCGCCGGTCGGCCCGCTTGTCGAGCGCGAGGGCGACGACGGCGGCCACCAGCGCGAGCAGGCTCGCACCGAGCAGCCCGAGGTACCCTATGCCGGCCGTCGGTGAGTACGGCCCCTGGGCCACGACCGAGGTGGTGTCCTCGAACCGGCCGCTCGCGGCCAGGCCGGCACCGAGGACGAAGCCGATCACGGCCCCGGTCAGGATGAACCGCAGGAAGCGCGGCCGGCGAGGAGGTGTCACGGTCATTACGGTACGTGACGCTCCGGACCGAGCCGGGGCCCGGGAGCGCGACGATGGGCTCGTGCCCCGCCCATCCACCACCCCCGGTCGCGACGAACACCGTCCATGACGACCACCTCACACGCCCCTCCCGGCCGCGGCGGTACCACCGCCGCCGGTCGGCCCTCCGCGTGGTGGTACGCCCTCGGCACCCTCGTGGCCACCCTCGCCGGTGTGGGGGTCGGCCACCTCGTGGCCGCCCTCGTCGCCCCCGACGCCTCTCCAGTGCTCGCCGTCGGGTCGACCCTGGTCGACGCCACTCCGACCCCGGTCAAGGAGTGGGCGGTCAGCACGTTCGGAACCGCGGACAAGACGGTGCTCATCGCCTCCGTCTCCGTGGTCACGCTCCTCGGGGCCGCGGCGATCGGGCTGGTGGCCCGGCGTCACCGCACGATCGGCCTCGGACTCCTCGCCGTCCTCGCCTTCGCCTCGGTCCTCGCCGCTGCCACGCGGCCCACGGCCGCGCCCACCGACATCCTCCCCGGCCTCATAACCGCCGTCGTGGGGGTGCTCGCCGCCGGCTGGCTGCTCGGGCTGCTGGACCGCTGGTCCGCAGCGGCCACCGACCCCGGGTCCGGTGCCGGCCCCGACCAGCGACCGCGCGAGGACGGCAGCAGCAGCCGCCGCCACGTGCTCACCGGCATGGCCGGCCTGGGCGCCCTCGCCGCGGTCGGCGGTGTCTCGGGACAGCTCCTCAGCCGCGGCGCTGGCCCGGCCGACATCACCCTGCCCGTCCCTGCGAACCCGCTCGATGCGCTCCCCGCGGGCGTGGGCGACAGGGTTCGGGGAATCAGCGCCTTCACCACCCCGAACTCGGAGTTCTACCGCATCGACACCGCCCTCGTCGTGCCGCGGGTCTCGGTCGGCTCGTGGTCGCTGACCATCGACGGTGAGGTGGACTCCCCGTTCGAGATCTCCTACGACGAACTGCTCGCGATGCCGATGGTCGAGGCCGACATCACCCTCACCTGTGTCTCCAACGAGGTGGGCGGACCCTACGTCGGCAGCGCCCGGTGGCTCGGCGTCCGCACGCGCGACCTGCTCGAGCGCGCCGGTGTCCGCCCGAGCGCCGACCAGATCCTGTCCGCCTCCACGGACGGGATGACGATCTCCACCCCCGTCCAGGCCCTCACCGACGACCGCGACGCGCTGGTGGCGGTCGCGATGAACGGCGAACCCCTCCCCGCCCTGCACGGCTTCCCCGCCCGCCTGGTGACGCCGGGCCTGTACGGCTTCGTCGGCGCCACCAAGTGGTTGACCCGGATGACCGCCACCACCTACGGGCGGGAGGAGGCCTACTGGACCGCGCGCGGCTGGGCCACCGAGGCGCCGATCCTCACCCAGTCGCGCATCGACACCCCCCGGGCGCTCTCGAGCGTGCCCTCCGGCCAGGTCGTCATCGGAGGGGTGGCCTGGGCGCAGGGACGCGGCATCGACAAGGTCGAGGTCAGGGTCGACGACGGTGCGTGGCAGCGGGCCGAGCTCGGCGCGGACGGGGGCGTCGACTACTGGCGACAGTGGTACCTGCCCTGGGACGCCGCGGCGGGGCAGCACACGCTGACGGTGCGCGCCACCGACGCCACCGGCGAGACGCAGCCGGAGGGTCGCACCGAGCCCTACCCCCGTGGTGCCACCGGGTGGCACAGCATCCTCGTCTCCGGGGAGTGACGATCTCGGGTGATGTCCCGAGAAATGTTGTCACACAACCAATCCGAGACGGCGAGCGGCTCCGAACCACGGGTGTACGACGACAGGAACCCCACCCGCAAGGAGCACCTCCCATGCGTTCCACCCGACTGACGATCGCGGGCCTCGCCCTCGCTCTCCCGCTCTCCCTCGCCGCCTGCGGTGCCGACAGCTCGGCCACCGGCGACACCATGACCAGCTCGTCGGCCCCGTCGACGACCCCTTCCGAGACCATGACCACCGAGGCCACAGCCGGCGAGAACTTCGGCCCCGGCTGCGCCGCGGTCCCCGCCGACGGCAAGGGCTCGTTCCAGGGCATGGCCACCGACCCGGTCGCCACGGCTGCGAGCAACAACCCGGTGCTGTCGACACTCGTCGCCGCCGTCAAGAAGGCCACACTGGTCGACACCCTCAACAGCGCCGACGGCATCACCGTCTTCGCACCGACCAACGACGCCTTCGACGCACTCGACGCACTCGACGCCAAGACCCTCGACGCCGCCATGGCCGACCCGAAGGGGCTGCTCACCAAGGTCCTCACCAACCACGTGGTCTCGGGCCAGCTGAGCCCCGACGAGCTCGACGGCGAGCACGAGACCCTGGCCGGCACGACGATCATGGTCTCGGGCTCGGGTGAGGACTTCACCGTCGACGGCTCCGCGAAGGTGATCTGCGGCAACGTGAAGACCGCCAACGCCACGGTCTACATCATCGACGGCGTCCTGCTCCCCCAGAGCTGACCGACCCCCCATGATGGATGGCATGAGCGACGCCGCCCCGGGTACCGCCACCCCGGCACCCGGGGTGGCGTCCGCCCGCACGTCGGGCGCACCCGACCTCGCCGAGCTGCTGAGGCGGTCCGCCCGGGGCGACGAGCGAGCCTTCGCCGACCTCTACGACGCCACCTCCCGGCGGATCTTCGGGTTGGTCCTGCGGATCGTGCGGGACCACGCGATGTCGGAGGAGGTCACCCAGGAGGTCTACCTCGACGTCTGGCGCACGAGCAGCCGGTTCGACGCCGCCAAGGGCAGCCCGCTCTCGTGGCTGATGACGATCGCGCACCGCGCGGCCGTCGACCGGGTGCGTTCGAGCGAGGCCTCCCGACGGCGCGACGACGCGCACGCCACCCGCCACCGCGACGTCGACTTCGACACCACCGCCGAGGCCGCCCAGGCTTCCGTCGAGGCCCAGCGCGTACGGCGCGCCCTGCTGTCCCTCACCGAGGCCCAGCGCAGCGCCGTCGAGCTCGCCTACCTGGGCGGCTACACCCACACCGAGGTCGCGCAGCTCCTCGACCTGCCGCTCGGCACCGCAAAGACCAGGATCCGGGACGGCCTCATCCGTCTCCGGGACACGTTGGGAGTTCCGGCATGAGCCCCGAGCTTCACCACCTCTCCGGCGCCTACGCCGTGGACGCCCTCGACGAGACCGAGCGCGCGCAGTTCGAGCAGCACCTCGCGGGCTGTGCCGCCTGCCGCGCCGAGGTCTCCGAGCTCGCCGAGGCCGCCCAGACGCTCGGTGCCCTGAGCGAGACCACCCCGCCGCCGCGCCTGCGCGAGTCCGTGCTCTCCGGCATCCAGCAGGTGCGCCCGCTCCCACCGGTCATCGACCCGGCCACCGCCGAGCGCGACGCGGAGTCCATCACCACGACGCCCGGCGACCCAACCCCCGGTGACGGTGCGCGCCACGCCGCCCCCGGCGGAACGGTCGTGCCGTTCCTGCGGCGGACCTCGACCTGGATCGCCGCCGCGGCCGCCGTCGTGCTGCTCACCGTGGGTGGCCTCGTGTGGCAGCCGTGGAGCACCGATACGGGCACGCTCACGGCCGTCGAGCAGGTGCAGCAGGCACCCGACGCGACCACGGCCACCGCCGACACCGACGGGGTCTCGGCCTCGCTCGAGTACAGCCGCAGCCTCGGGCGGTCCGCCCTCACCGTCAGCGGGCTCCCGCCGGCACCGTCGGGCAGCACCTACCAGCTCTGGTACATCCCGACCACCGGCGCACCCCGGTCGGCGGGCTTCCTCACCACGACCGGCGAGGAGTCGCCCACGGCGCTCCAGGGCGACATCGGGAACGCCTCGGCGGTGGGGGTCACGGTGGAGCCCACCGGTGGGTCCGCGGCCCCGACCACCGACCCGGTGGTCGTCGTCACCCTCGGCTGAGGCGCGCGGCGACCTCCTCGAGCACCGACTCGTCACCCGCGTACGGGCTGTCCGGCCGTGGCCAGTGGGTGACGACGTCGGTGAACCCGAGGCCGGCCGCCCGCCCCGCCATCTCCTCGAACAGGTCGGCGGACTCGAGGGCGTAGCGGGGCGAGGCGTCGAGGAGGAGGTAGCGGTCGAGCGGGCCGCGACCGGCTTCGGCACAGGCCTCGTCGAAGATGGCCGCGAGCCCGGCGACGTGGTCGAACCACGCGTCCACGGTGTCACCGCGACCGCCGTACGTCGCCCACCCGTCACCCACGGAGGCGGCGAGCCGCACCGACCGAGGGCCGTTGGCGGCGACCAGCAGCGGGACCCGGTCGCGGACCGGGCCGGGCAGCGTCCGGGCGTCGCGGGTGACGTAGAAGTCGCCCTCGTGGTCGACGTGGTCCTCGAGCAGCAGCCGGTCGAGCAGGCGCGTGAACTCGTGGAAGCGGTCCACCCGCCGGCGCAGCGTGTGGTCCTCGCCGATGATGCCCGAGTCGAGGTCGCCGCCGGCGCCCACCCCGAGGAGGAACCGGCCGCCCGAGCAGTCGTCGAGGGTGAGGGCGTCGCGGGCCAGGACGTAGGGGTGCCGGTAATTGGGCGAAGCGACGAAGACGCCGAGCCCGATGGTGGCGGTGACCGTCGAGGCGAGGGCCAGGGTGGGCGGGAAGGCGAACACCGGCGCCCCCGGTAGCCCGCCCCACACGAGGTGGTCGTACGTCCAGGCGTGGTCGAAGCCCAGCTCCTCGGCAGCGCGCCACCGCGGCGCGTTCTCGGCCCAGCCGTGCTCGGGGAGGATGACGATGCCGTGGCGCAGGGGGGCGCTCACCGCGAGGTCACCGGCCCGTCGGCCCCGGTGAGCGGCAGCCAGCCCGAGAGGTCGGCCCGGGTGCCGCTGACCCGCAGCACACCCTGCGAGAGGGCGTCGGGCCAGGTCAGGCCACCTGTCGCGAGCATCAGCCAGGTCTGGGCGTCGGTCTCGACGACGTTCGGCGGGGTGCCGCGGGTGTGCCGGGGGCCCTCCACGCACTGGACCACCGCGAAGGGCGGTACCCGCACCTCGACGCTGCGACCGGGTGCGCGCTCGCCGAGCTCCTCGAGGGTGAAGCGCACCGCCGTGCCGCGGAGCGTGCGGTCGGTGGTGTCGGGGTCGGCGCGCCAGGCGCTGAGCGCGGCGCGGCCCTCGGCGGGGTTCGTCCGTCGTCGGGGCGGCATGTCCCAGACGGTACCTACCGGAAGGCGTCGATGCCGGTGACGGCCTTGCCGATGACGAGCTGGTGCACCTCGCTCGTGCCCTCGTAGGTGAGCACCGACTCGAGGTTGCTCGCGTGCCGCATCACCGGGTAGTCGCCGGTGATGCCGGCCGCCCCGAGCACGGCCCGGCACTCCCGTGCGATGGCCAGGGCCTCCCGGACGTTGTTGAGCTTGCCCATGCTCACCTGCTCAGGTGTGATCCGGCCGTCGTCCTTGAGCCGGCCCAGGTGGAGGGCCAGGAGCATCGCCGTGCCGAGGTCGACGCTCATGTCGGCGACCTTGAGCTGGGTCGCCTGGAAGCCCGCGAGCGGCCGCCCGAAGATCTCCCTGGCCCCGGCGTACGACACCGCCGTCTCGAGGCAGTCGCGTGCCGCGCCGACCGACCCGAAGACGATCCCGAACCGCGCCTCCGACAGGCAGGACAGCGGACCCGAGAGGCCACGCGGCCCGGGCAGCATCGCCTCGGCGGGGAGCCGGACGCCGTCGAGGACGAGCTCGGCGGTCACCGACGCCCGCAGGGAGAGCTTGCGCGGCACCTCGGTGGCCGTGAGCCCCGGGGTGTCGGTGGGGACGACGAAGCCGCGGATGCCGTCGTCGGTGCGGGCCCACACGACGGCGACGTCGGCGACGGTGCCGTTGGTGATCCACATCTTGGTACCGCTCATGACCCAGTCGTCGCCGTCGCGCCGTGCGTGGGTGCGCATCGCCGCCGGGTCGGATCCGGCGTCGGGCTCGGTGAGCCCGAAACAGCCGATGGCCTCACCGCGGGCCATCCGGGGCAGCCACTCCTGCTTCTGCTCCTCCGAGCCGTGGTGGTGGATGGCGAACATCGCGAGGGAGCCCTGCACCGACACGAGCGAGCGGATGCCGGAGTCGCCGGCCTCGAGCTCGAGACAGGCCAGGCCGTAGGCGGTCGCGCTGGTGCCGGCACAGCCGTAGCCCTCGAGGTGCATGCCGAGCACCCCGAGGTCACCGAGCTCCCGCGTCAGCTCGCGAGCGGGCAGGCGCCCCGTGTCGTACCAGTCCGCCACGTCGGGCCGGATCCGCTCGTCGACGAAGTGGCGGACGGCCGCCTGGAGGTCGCGCTCGTCGGCCGCGACGAGGTCGTCGACGGCGAGCAGGTCGAGGGGGCTCCGGGCGGTCATCGTGGTCCTTCCGACGGGGCTCGGATCCTACGCTGGCGCCGTGGCGGAGGTGCAGTTCGAGCGGGAGGGCCCGCTCGTCACGGTGGTCGTCGACGGCCAGCCGCAGTCGGCGGTCGACCTCGACGACCCCGAGCGTCTGGAGTTCGAGTACGTGCAGCACCTCGCGCTCTGCGCCGACGCCCTGCTCCCGGAGGGCCGCCTCCGCGTCACACACGTCGGGGGCGCCGGGCTCACGTTCGGCCGGTGGCTCCACGCCACCCGGCCCGGTTCGCCGCAGGTGGTGCTGGAACCGGACGCCGCCCTCACCGAGGCGGTGCGCCGCGAGCTGCCCCTGCCGCGTGGGCACCGCATCCGGGTGCGCCCGGTGACCGGTGAGGAGGGCGTCGGTGCGCTCGCCGACGGCAGCGCCGACCTCGTGGTGCTCGACGCCTACTCCGGTGGGCGCACGCCCGCGTCGCTGACGACCGTCGAGTGGTTCGCCGAGGTGGCACGTGTGTTGCGACCGGGCGGACTGCTGCTCGCCAACGTCGCCGACGAGCCGGGGATGCGCTACGTGGCCCGGGTGGAGGCATCGGCACGGGAGTCGCTGCCGCACACCGCTTTCGTGGGCCTCCACGAGGTGCTCAAGGGAAAGCGGTACGGCAACCTCGTGCTCGTCGCGTCGAGCTCGCCGCTGGACCTCTACACGCTGCGCCGGGCCACTGCGTCCGCCGCGCTCCCGACGGGGGTCCTGCCCGGTGCCGACGTGCGTCGGCGGCTGCCCTCGGCGCGCCGGTTCAGCGCAGCGGAGGGAGACACCGCCGCGTCCCCCGACCCCCCGGAACGGGGGGCCTGGCGCCGTCGCTGACCCTCGGCCGACGTCCCGCGACGCGCGAGGAGGAGGGCGCCTGCCCTCCGCCACCACCAACATACAGCGCACCGGGGGGCTTGCGGCAAGGCCCCCATCCGCGCGCAGAATCTCCGGCCGGACCCGCGCGACCGACCGGCCGGGCGGGCACCGAGATCGGAGCAGCCACGGTGGAACCCCGGACCAGCGCGTTCACCCTCCCCGACCGCCTCGCCCACAAGGCCGACCCGGACGCCCTCGCCGAGGACGAGGCGCACTTCGCCGCGATCGCCGACAGCCTGGAGCAGGCGATCGCCCAGCTCACCGACCGCCTTGCCGCGGCCCGGCGGGCCCCGGCCGGTACCGGCCAGCAGGCCCTGGAGCGCGACCTCGAGGTGCACCGGCTCAGCGGGCGGCTGCGCCTGCTAGGGCGCTACGACCTCGACCTGTGCCTCGGACACGTCGTCGCGGAGGACCGCGGCGAGCCGCTGTACGTGGGGCGGCTCGGCCTGACCGGCACCGACGGCCGAGCGCTGCTCGTCGACTGGCGCTCCCCGGCGGCCGAACCGTTCTTCGCGGCCACGCACGCACACCGGATGGGGCTGCTCAGCCGTCGCCGCTACCGGTGGTCGGGCGGGCACGTCGTCGACTACTGGGACGAGGTCTTCACCGAACAGGGGCTCACCACGCATTCCGCCCTCGACGACCAGTCGGCCTTCATCGCCGGCCTGGGCGCCGGCCGGTCCGACCGGATGCGCGACGTGCTGGGCACCATCGCGGCGGACCAGGATGCCGTCATCCGGGCCGGCTCGCAGGGTGCGCTCGTCGTCGACGGCGGGCCGGGCACCGGGAAGACCGTGGTGGCCCTGCACCGCACCGCCTACCTGCTCTACTCCGACCCGCGGCTCGGCCACCGCCGTGGCGGCGTGCTCGTCGTGGGCCCGTCGGACCCCTACCTCGCCTACGTGTCGGACGTCCTCCCGAGCCTCGGGGAGGAGGGGGTGCGCACCTGCACGCTGCGCGACCTCGTTCCCGAGGGCGTCGGGGCCCGGCCCGAGCCGGACCCCCGGGTGGCGGGCCTGAAGGCGGACGCGCGCCTCGTCGACGCCATCGATCCGGCGGTGGCGCTGTACGAGGAGCCTCCGAAGGGTCCCCTGGAGGTCGTCACACCCTGGGGCGAGGTGGTGCTCCACCCGAGTGACTGGGCCGAGGCCTTCGACGCGCCCGGGCCCGGCACACCGCACAACGACGCCCGGGACGAGGTGTGGGAGGCGCTGCTCGACATCGTCCTCGACCGCCTCGGAGACGACGGCGTCCACGAGGGGGGACGGGACGAGTTCGACGCCTACGGCCTCGGCGGTGAGGGCAGGCACACGGCGCGGCGGCAGGCACTCGCCCGCCACGGCGACCTGACCCGGGCCCTTGCCCGCGCCTGGCCGCTGCTGGACCCGGCCGAGCTCGTCGGCGACCTGTGGTCGGTGCCCGCCTACCTGCGCCGGTGCGCGCCCTGGCTCGCCGCTGACGAGGTCACCGCCCTTCAGCGTGAGGACGCGTCGGCGTGGACGGTGGCGGACCTCCCGCTGCTCGACGCCGCACGGGCGCGGCTGGGCGACCCGGAGGCGCCCGGTCGACGTCGCCGCCGGGAGACCGCCGACGCTGCGGAGCGGGCCCGGATGTCGGACGTCGTCGACCAGCTCGTCGCGACGGACGACTCCGACCTCGGGGTCATGTCGATGCTCCGCGGCCAGGACCTTCGCGCCGCGCTGGCCGGCCACGACGCGGCGGCGGCCGGGGAGGCGGACACCCTGGCCGCGGCGTTCGCGCACGTGGTGGTCGACGAGGCGCAGGAGCTGACCGACGCCGAGTGGCGGATGGTGCTGCGCCGCTGCCCGTCACGCAGCCTCACGGTGGTCGGCGACCGGACCCAGGCGCGGCACGGGTTCACGGAGTCGTGGGAGGAGCGGCTCGCCCGGGTCGGAGTCGACCGGGTAGCGGTGACGGCGCTCAACGTCAACTACCGCACCCCGCGCGAGGTCATGGCGGTGGCGGAGCCCGTGGTTCGAGCCGCCGTCCCAGACGCCAACGTGCCGATCTCGGTGCGCGACAGCGGCATCCCGGTACGGTACGGACCCGTTTCAGAGCTGACGGACGTCGTCGACGAGTGGCTCGCGACGACCCCCGAGGGGGTCGCGTGCGTCCTCGGGGCACCGTGGTTCGTACCGCCGCCCCGCGTCAGCTCGTTGCCCCCCGAGCTCGCGAAGGGCCTCGAGTTCGACCTCGTCGTCCTCGTGGACCCCGACCGCCTGGGCGACGGGGTGCAGGGCGCCGTCGACCGCTACGTGGCGATGACCCGCGCCACCCAGCGCCTCGTCGTGCTCGACGGCTGAGGAGCGGGTCCGGCCTCAGCCACGGTCGCCGCGGGCGTCAGCCGGCGAAGACGCGGGCGTTGCGGAACATCCGCAGCCAGGGGCTCTCGTGGTCGATGTCTCCCGACGTCCACGACATCTGCACGTTGCGGGAGACCCGCTCGGGGTGCGGCATCATCGCCGTGAAGCGTCCGTCGGTGGTCGTGACCGCCGTGAGCCCCCCCGGTGACCCGTTCGGGTTGAACGGGTGGGTCGTGGCCGGCCGGCCGTGGTGGTCGACGAAGCGCGCCACCCCCTGCACCGACGAGGCGTCGCCACGGGCCGAGAAGTCGGCGAACCCCTCGCCGTGGGCCACCGCGATCGGGAGCCGGCTGCCCTCCATCCCGGCGGTGAGGACCGACGGCGACGCGAGCACCTCGACCAGAGTGAGCCTGGCCTCGTACTGCTCCGACCGGTTACGAGTGAAGCGGGGCCACGCCTCGGCCCCCGGGACGAGATCGGCGAGCGCGGCGAACATCTGGCAGCCGTTGCAGATGCCGAGGCCGAAGGTGTCCTCGCGGTGGAAGAAGCCGTGGAACGCCTGGGTGAGGCGCTCGGAGAAGAGCACCGAGCGGGCCCATCCCTCGCCCGCGCCGAGGGTGTCGCCGTACGAGAACCCGCCCGCGGCCACGAGCCCGGCGAAGTCGGCGAGGTCGGCCCGGCCGGCCTGGAGGTCGGTCATGTGCACGTCGTAGGCGGCGAACCCGGCCCGGTCGAGCATGAACGCGGTCTCGACGTGGCTGTTGACGCCCTGCTCCCGCAGGACCGCGACCTTCGGACGGACTCCCGTGGAGACGTACGGCGCGGCGACGTCCTCGCGCGGGTCGAAGGAGGGCACCACGACGAGCCCCGGGTCGTCGTCGGAGCCGACGGCGGCGTGCTCCTCGTCCGCGGCGCCGGGGTTGTCGCGGAGCACGGAGATGCGCCACGACACCTCGTCCCACGCCTGCGCCAGGTCGCCCACCCGCTCGTCCAGCACGACGTCGCCGCCGACCCAGACCTTCAGCCGGCGCTCCGCCGTGGGGGCGCCGATGGTGCGGCTCACTTCGCCGAGCCCGTAGCCGCCGAGGACGCCGAGCACCTCGTCGACGCGGTCGGCGGGCACCTCGAGCACCACACCGAGCTCCTCGGCGAACAGCTCGGGCACCGAGACCACCCCGACGTCGAGACCACACCCGCCCGCGAACGCCATCTCGCACAGGGTCGCCCAGAGGCCGCCGTCCGAGCGGTCGTGGTACGCCAGCACCGCCCCGGCCGCGCGCAGGTCGGCCATCGCGTCGAAGAGCCACCCGAAGTGCAGGGCGTCGTCGAGGTCGGGCACCTCGCGGCCGAAGGCGCCGCGGACCTGGGCCAGCACCGAGCCACCGAGACGCACCCGCCCCCCGCCGAGGTCGACGAGGACGAGCCGGGTGTCGAGCGGCTCGCCGTCGCCGCCGGCGCGACCGCCCCTGAGCTGCGGCGTGAGGGTGCCGCGCACATCGGACAGCGAGGCGAAGGCGGTGACGACGAGCGAGACCGGAGCGGTGACCTGCCGGGCCTCCCGGCTCACCGGGTCGGTCCACCGCGTCCGCATCGAGAGCGAGTCCTTGCCCACCGGCACCGAGACCCCGAGCGCGGGGCACAGCTCCATGGCCACCGCCTCGACGGTGTCGTACAGGGCGGCGTCCTCCCCCGGCTCGCCCGCGGCCGCCATCCAGTTGCACGAGAGCTTCACCGACCGCAGGGCGACGGGGGCGGCCAGGAGGTTGGTCAGGGCCTCGCCCACCGCCATCCGCCCCGAGGCCGGGGCGTCGACCGCGGCCAGGGGCATCCGCTCGCCGCTGGCCATCGCCTCGCCGGCGAAACCGACGTGGTCGGCGAGGGTCACGGCCACGTCGGCCACCGGCACCTGCCAGGGGCCCACCATCTGGTCACGGTGGGTGAGGCCACCGACGGTGCGGTCGGCGATGGTCACGAGGAAGCGCTTGCTCGCCACGGTGGGGTGCCGCAGCACCGCGTACGCCGCGTCACGGACGTCGAGGTCGTCGAGGTCGAGGTCGTCACCGGTCCACTCCACGCGGGTGACGTCACGGGTCATCCGCGGCGGCTTCCCGAGCAGCACCTCCATCGGCATGTCGATGGGACGCAGGTCGTGCTCCGCGTCCTCGGGGCCGGGTGCGAGCACGAGCTGGCCGTCGTCGGTGGCCACGCCGACCACCGCGTACGGGCACCGCTCGCGCGCGCACAGCGTGGCGAAGCGGTCGAGCGACTCGGGCGCGATGGCGACGACGTACCGCTCCTGGGACTCGTTGCACCACACCTCCTTCGGCGCCAACCCCGACTCCTCCACCGGCACGGCGGACAGGTCGAAGCGGGCCCCGAGACCGGCACCGTCGACGAGCTCGGGAAAGGCGTTGGACAGACCCCCGGCGCCCACGTCGTGGACGGCCAGGATGGGGTTGTCCTCGGCACCGAGGCTCCAGCAGTGGTTGATGACCTCCTGCGCGCGGCGCTCGATCTCGGGGTTGCCGCGCTGGACCGAGTCGAAGTCGAGGTCCGCGGCGTTCGCCCCCGACGCCATCGAGGAGGCCGCGCCGCCACCCATCCCGATCCGCAGGCCCGGTCCGCCGATCTGCACCAGCAGCGTCCCCGCGGGGAAGCGGACCTTCTCGGTGAGGTCGGCGCTGATCGTGCCCAGGCCGCCGGCACTCATGATCGGCTTGTGGAAGCCGCGGCGGATGCCGTCGACCGTCTGCTCGTACACGCGGAAGAAGCCGCCGAGCCCCGGGCGGCCGAACTCGTTGTTGAACGCCGCCGCCCCGATCGGGCCGGCGGTCATGATCTCCAGCGGGCTGGCGATGTGCGCGGGGGCGCCGTAGGGGTCGCGCTCCCACGGCTCGTCGGTGCCGGGAAGGTGGAGGTTCGAGACCGCGAAGCCGGTGAGCCCGGCCTTCGGCTGCGACCCCCGGCCGGTGGCCCCCTCGTCGCGGATCTCCCCGCCGGCACCCGTGGCGGCCCCCGGGAACGGGCTGATCGCGGTCGGGTGGTTGTGCGTCTCGACCTTCATGAGCACGTGCACCTCGTCCTCGCGCCCGCGGTAGGGGCTCGGACCGTCGGTGTCCTCGGGCAGCCAGCGCACCCGCGGGCCGCCCACCATCACCGAGGCGTTGTCGGAGTAGGCGATGACCGTGCCCTCCCCGGCGACCTCCTCCGTGGTGCGGATCATCCGGAACAGCGACCGGGTCCGGGGCTCGCCGTCGACGACGAAGTCGGCGTTGAAGATCTTGTGGCGGCAGTGCTCGGAGTTGGCCTGCGCGAACATCATCAGCTCGACGTCGGTGGGGTTGCGGCCCAGCCCGCGGAAGGCGTCGACGAGGTAGTCGACCTCGTCGTCGGAGAGCGCCAGGCCGAACTCGCTGTCGGCCTCCTCGAGCGCCTCACGGCCGCGCCGGAGGACGTCGACATGGGCCATCGGGTCGGCCTCGCGCTCCTCGAACAGCCGGGCGGCGTCCCCCGGGTCGCGCAGGACGGTCTCGGTCATCCGGTCGTGGATGAGGAGGGCGCAGGACTCCCACTGCTCGCCGGTGAGGGGCTCGGACGCGTCGATGCGGTACTCGGTGACCCGCTCGACCCGCCGGAGGTCGACGCCACAGCTGTGCGCGATGTCAGTGGCCTTGGACGCCCAGGGCGACAGCGTGCCGAGGCGCGGGGCGACGACGACGCACTCCTCGTGGGCGGCAGCCGGCGGGTCGGTCCACGGGTCGCCGTAGGTGAGCAGTCGCGTGACGGTGGCGAGCGTCGGCTCGTCGAGCTTCTCCGCGCTCGCGACCCAGTGCACGTGCCGGGCCGACACTGCGGTCACCTGCGGCGCGGCGACCTGCAGCCGCGCGAGCACCCCGGCGGCGCGGAAGGTCGAGAGGGCGTTGCCACCCGGGACGGTGGTCAGCACGAGGTCGTGCGACGAGGCCATGGTGCGGTCTCCGTGGGGTGCGGCGCTCGGGTGTCGGTGGCGGGGTGCCGCCGCGGGTCAGGCTACCCGCGGCC
The DNA here is from genome assembly GCA_963726295.1 of uncultured Actinomycetota bacterium. Classification (GTDB taxonomy): domain Bacteria; phylum Actinomycetota; class Actinomycetes; order Actinomycetales; family Dermatophilaceae; genus DASSQJ01. Next base: position 283,507 of record CAVSBW010000011.1, on the reverse strand, counting down.
CGCAGGTGTGTGGCCGGCCTCCCGCTGCCCGAACTGCCGGAACCTTCACCGGACGACGCCTTCGCTACTTGTCGCTCGGTGAAGGTTCCGGCATCCGGAGAGAAGGTGCCAGTGGCGGCGGGGGACCGGCGCGTGTACCATTTGGTACATGATCGAGATCACGAGGCGCTCCTCACTCTCTGCCGCCGAGCTCTGGCCGGTGATGTCCCAGGTCCGCGACTGGGCGTCGTGGCTCCCCACCGTCGACGCGGTGCGGCCCGTCGACCCCGGGCGGCCCGACGAGGTCGGCGCCGCCTACGTCGTCGAGCAGCCCGGGCTGCCGCGGGCGACATGGACCATCACGGAGTGGGTGCCCGACCGGTCGTTCACGTGGGAGTCCCGCGCCGTCGGGGTGCTGAGCACCGGGCGACATGCACTCTCCCCGGACGCCGACGGCACGACCATCCGGCTGTCGATGGAGTGGGCCGGCCCGCTCTCCGGCGCCGTGCGGCTCCTGCTCGGGCGCAAGGGCCGCGAGTACGTGACGCGCGAGGCCGAGGCGCTCGAGCGCACCGCCGGCGCCCGGCGGACCGGCGCGTGACGCCCCGCGACGACCTGCTCACCCGGGCCGTCGCGTGGTTCGCCGAGCACGGCGTCGGTGACACCAGCCTGCGCACCCTGGCGGCGGGGATCGGCACGAGCCACCGGATGCTGAACTACCACTTCGGCTCCCGCGAGGGACTGCTCGCCGCCGTCGTCGAGGCGGTCGAGCGCACCGAGCAGGACGCCCTCGTCGAGCTCGCCGCCGCCCACCCCGACCCGTTCGAGGCGGGCGCGGCGTTCTGGGTGCGCGTCGCCGACCGGGCCCAGGTCTTCGCGCCGCTCTTCTTCGAGCTCTCGACGCACGCGATGCGGGGGCAGCCGCACGCCGAGCCCCTCCGCCGCTGGCTGACGACCGGCTGGGTCGACGCGCTGCGCGACGGCTACCTGCGGCTGGGCGCCGACCACGACCGGGCCGGCGTGCTGGCGCTGCAGTCGCTGGCCATGGCCCGGGGGCTGCTCTTCGAGCTGTCCGCCACCGGCGACCGGGTCGCCGTCGACGCGGCGATGGCGGCGTGGACGGAGACGGTTCGACGGGAGCTGGAGCCGGGCGTCAGCCGCGGCTGAGCTCGGCGACGACGTCGACGTGCCCGGCGTGCCGGGCGTACTCGACGAGGACGTGGACGCAGATCCAGTCCAGGCTGGGCGGGTCGTCGCCGAACCGACCGCCGGTGGCGGCGCGCGCCTCCGGAGGATGGTCGCGCAGGACGGCGCGGGTCCGCTCGCCCATCGCCCGCAGGCGGACGGCGAGGTCCTCGGCCGCGACGTCGTCGGCCACCACCCACCGCGCCTCCGGCAGGGTCCGGTCGGCGTCGTCGTCGAGCCACGGCTCGGGGGTGTTCCAGTCACCCCACGGGTCCTGGACAGGCTCGGCGAGGAACCCCCAGACGAACCAGCGCTGCTCCATGTGCAGCAGGTGGCTCAACATCTCGAGGGGCGTCCAACCGCTCGCGAGCCGGCTGGTCCGCTGGTCCGCCGGCGGCAGGGTCAGGACCTGCGCGATGACGTCCTCTCGCAGCCAGTCGAGGTAGGACGCCCAGCGCTCAGCCCCCGGCGGGTCCTGCGGCCGTGGTTCGCGGCGGCCGTCGTCGACGTGCTGGTGGTCGGCCATCCGGCGAGGCTAGTCGCGAGCGCCGACGAGCACCGCCGTGCCGTAGCAGTGGATCTCGATGATCTGGCCCGACCCCACCTCGTTGGAGTCGAAGCGCACGCCGATCACGGCGTTTCCGCCGTGCCGCTGCGCCTCGGAGACACAGCGCTGGAGGGCGTGGTGCCGGGCCTCGGCGAGCTGCTCGGTCATCTGGGTCACCTCGCCGCGGACGAGCGAGGTGATGCCCGACGAGAACCCGCGGGCGAAGCCCAGACTCGTGGCGTAGACACCGGAGACGACACCGATGGTGGTCGTCACCTCGAACTCGGTGAACTCGAAGCCCGAGGTCACGGGAATGGGCCACCCCGCCGTCCGCCAGTCGGGTCGCTGCTCGGCCATGGGCGGTCTCCTGTGGTCCGGTGGTGCGTGGGCGGTCGGGGGCGCTCCGGCGGAGCTCGGGCCGGGCGGTCAGGCGAAGGGCTCGCCGGTGAGGCGCTCGTAGGCCTCGACGTATTTGGCCCGGGTCCGCTCGAGGACGTCGTCGGGCAGCGGGGGCGGGGGGTCGCCGGACGCCTTGTCCCACCCGCTGGCGGGCGACATCAGCCACTCGCGGACGAACTCCTTGTCGAACGAGGGCTGGGGGTGTCCCGGCTCCCACTGGTCGGCGGGCCAGAAGCGGGAGGAGTCGGGGGTGAGGACCTCGTCGGCGAGCACCAGCTCACCGCCCTCGACTCCGAACTCGACCTTGGTGTCGGCGACGATGATGCCGCGCGGCACCGCGAGGTCGTTGGCCCGGGCGAGGATGCGGGTGGTCAGGTCGCGGGCCCGGGCAGCCAGGTCGCGCCCGATGGCCGCCTCCACCTCGGGGTAGCGCATCGGGGCGTCGTGCTCCCCCTGTGGCGCCTTGGTCGACGGCGTGAAGAGCGGCTCCGGGAAGCGGGAGCCGTCCTGGAGGCCCTCGGGGAGGCGGATGCCGCTCACCGTGCCGTCGGCGAGGTACTCGCGCCAGCCGCCACCGGTCAGGTGGGCACGGGCGACGCACTCCACCGGCAACATCTCCAGCCGCCGCACGAGCACCGCCCGGCCGCGCACCTGCTCCGGCACGTCGGTGGACACGACGTGGTTCGGCACGAGGTCGGCCAGGCGGTCGAACCACCACAGCGACATCCGGGTGAGGACCTCGCCCTTGTCGGGCACCGGCGTCTCGAGGACGAAGTCGAACGCCGAGATGCGGTCTGAGGCGACGAGCAGCAGGCGGTCCGGCGACGCGTCGCCCGTGGCCGGGTCGACCGGCGCGTAGAGGTCGCGGACCTTGCCGGAGTACACGTGCACGAAGCCCGGGAGCTCCGGGGGGGCGCCGGGGATGTCGGCCATGCGGCGATTCTTGCAGCCGGGGCGTGCCGGCGGGACACGCCTCGCAGCCGGCCAGCTGCCGATCCCCCCGCCCCGCCGTCTCGGGTGACCCCACGTCGCGGTCCACCGGTCGCCGGCTTGAAATTAGATAGGTTGCCTATCTATATTCCTGGACATGCCCGAGAGCGACCTCGCCGACGCCCTGCTGCGACACGCCGCCGGCCTCTCCCGCTGGGCGAGCCGCAACGCCGACATGGGCCTGCCCTGGTCCACGGCCCGCACGCTCTCGCTCATCGAGGAGCTCGGGCCGGCCCGGGTCACGGTCCTCGCCGTGGCCGACGAGGTCAGCCAGCCGACGATGACGACCCTGGTGCAGCGCCTGGAGGCCGACGGGCTCGTCGACCGGTCCCCCGATCCGCACGACGCCCGCGCCTCCCTCGTCGCCCTGACCCCGGCGGGCACACGCGCCCTCGCCGGCGCCCGCCGCGCCCGTGCCCGGGCGCTCGGCGACGTCCTCGCCGCCGTCCAGCCGAGCGAGGCCGACCTGCGGACGGCCGTGGGCCTGCTCGAGCGGCTGCTCGCGGCCACCCGTACCCCCACCGACCACCGAGAGGACTCATGACCACGATGTGGCGCCAACCCAAGACCGTCTGGAGCGTCGCCTTCGCCTGCGTCGTCGCCTTCATGGGGATCGGGCTCGTCGACCCGATCCTCAAGCCGATCGCCGACGAGCTGGGCGCCAGCCCGTCCCAGGTCTCCCTGCTCTTCACGAGCTACATGGCCGTCATGGGGGTGGCCATGCTGGTCACCGGGTGGGTGTCGAGCCGGATCGGCGCCAAGCGCAGGCTGCTGCTCGGGCTCGCGACGATCATCGTCGGGGCGGGTCTGGCCGGGATGCAGGACACCGTCGGCGCCATCGTCGGCTTCCGCGCGGTCTGGGGGCTCGGCAACGCGCTCTTCATCGCCACCGCCCTCGCGACCATCGTCAGCGCCGCCCGGGGCTCGGTCGCCCAGGCGGTCATCCTCTACGAGGCCGCGCTCGGCCTCGGCATCGCCACGGGGCCGCTGCTCGGCGGTGCCCTCGGCTCGATCTCCTGGCGCGGGCCGTTCTTCGGGGTGAGCGCGCTGATGTTCGTCGCCCTCGTCGCCACCTGGCTGACCCTCCCGGTGGGCGACCGGCGTCCCGGGCCGACCCCGCTCAGCGCCCCGCTCCGCGCGCTGCGGCACCGCGGCCTGCTCACGGTGGGGATCACGGCCCTGCTCTACAACTTCGGCTTCTTCACCCTGCTCGCCTTCACTCCCTTCCCCCTCGACATGTCCGCCCACGGCACGGGGCTGGTCTTCTTCGGGTGGGGCCTCTTCCTCGCCGTCGCGTCGGTGTTCATCGCCCCGTGGGTGCAGCGGCGGGTCGGCACGTTCACCGGGATGGTCCTCGCCCTGCTCGGCTTCGCCGCGGTGCTCGTCGCGATGGCGCTGTGGACCGACGACAGGCGTGTCCTCGTGGTGGGCGTGGTCGTCGCCGGCGGGTTCCTCGGGGTCAACAACACCCTCATCACCGAGGCGGTGATGAGGGTCTCGCCGGTGGAGCGGGGAGTCGCGAGCGCGGCCTACAGCTTCGTCCGCTTCTCCGGTGGCGCCGTCGCGCCGTGGCTCGCCGGGACGCTCGGCGAACGGTCGCTGCACCTGCCGTTCTGGGTGGGAGCCGTCGCGGTCGTGCTCTCGGCCGCGGTGCTCGCCACCGGCCACCGGTTCCTTCGCGCCATCGACGCCGAGCCCGGTCACGGGGCCCAGCCGGTCACCTCCGAGGCCGAGGCCGTCACCCTCGGGGCCTAGTGCTCGGACGGGTCGGTGCGTGCCGCGGGCGGCCAGCGCCGGGCCCCCGGCCCCTCGACGGCGAGCCGGTCCCCCGCGTTGTACACGGGGCACGAGCGCAACGAGAGGCACCCGCAGCCGATGCAGCCCGCGAGCCCGTCGCGGACACGCTCCATCGCCTCGATGCGCGCGGTCAGCAGATAGTGCCAGCGGCGGGAGAGCCGCGACCAGTCCCGCTTGGTGGGTGGCCGGTCGTGGGGCAGCGTCGCGAGCGCGGCACCGATGTCGGCGAGGCTGAGCCCGAAGCGCTGTCCGGCCCGGACCACCGCGATCCGGCGCAGCTCGTGCCGCTCGAACCGGCGCTGGTTCCCGGCGGTCCGGGTCGAGGCGATGAGGCCGCGGTCCTCGTAGAAGCGGATCGTGGCCACGCTGACCCCCGACCGCGCGGCCACCTCTCCGATGCTCAGCAGCTCAGGACGGGTCACGGGCGCAGACTATCGAATTGACCTCAAGTGTGCTTGAGGTATGAGGATGGCGCCCGTGACCACGAACACCTCCGCCGCCGCGAGCACCGCGGACGCCCCCGGCCCCCCGCCCCGCCTCCTTGACCCGAGCCACCTCCCCGTCGTCGCCGGCACGCTCGCGCTCGTCACCCTGGCGGCGTTCGAGAACCGCGCGGTCCAGACCGTCCTGCCGGTCGTCGTCGGGGACCTCCAGGGGTGGGGCCTGTTCGGCGCGTCCACCGGGGCCTCGGTCGTCGCGTTCACCCTCGCCATGGCCTTCTGCGGCGGGTGGACCGACCGGTTCGGCCCCCGTGCGGTCCTCCTCGGCGGGATGGCGTTGTTCACCGTGGCCCAGGCCGTCTCCGGCGCAGCCCCCACGATGGCGGTCTTCGTGGCCGGCCGGGGGCTGTCCGGTGCCGCCGAGGCACTCCTGGACACCTCCCTCATGGTGCTCGTCGCACAGGCCCTGCCGGAGGCGCTGCGCGCCAAGGTCTTCGCCGGGTTCGCCGCCGCCTGGGTGCTGCCGTCCCTCCTGGGGCCCGGCCTCGCCGGGGGCATCGAGGCCCTCGCGGGCTGGCGGGCCGTCTTCGTCGGGCCGGTGCTCGTCGCCGCCCCGGCCCTGCTGCTCCTGCGTCCCGCGCTGCGCCGCGGACACCCCGGCACCGTCGAGGCCGACGACGGCAGCCGGGCACGCACGACCGCCGCGCTGACCCTGGCCGCCGGGCTGGCCGTGGTCACGTTCTCCGCACCCCTGCTCGACTCCCCGGCGACGCGCCCCGCGGGGGTCGGGCTCGCGGCCGCCGGACTCGCGGTGGTGCTCGCAGCGGCCACTCGGGCCCTGCCGTGGGGCACCACCCGCCTGGCCGGCGGCGTGCCGGCGGTCGTCGGCATCCGGCTGCTCGTCTCCGCCGCGTTCACAGGAGTGGGGATGACCATCCCGCTCATGCTCGTGACCGTGCACCACGCGTCCGCTGCACTGGCCGGGGTGTCGCTCTCGGTCACCGGGGTCATGTGGGCCGTCGGCTCGTGGCTCAACAGCACCGACGTCGTCCAGCGACGCACCGACGCCGCCCGGCGCATCCGCGTCGGCGGCCTGCTCATCGCCGTCGGAGCCGCGGGGCCGGCCCTGCTCTCCCTGGACCTCGTCGGCGTCGTCGCGGGGATGGCCGGGTGGGCGCTGGCCGCGACCGGCATGGGCATCCTGTCCCCGACCCTGTCCACCGAGCTGCTGGCTCTCACCCCGCCGCACCGCCAGGGGCGGGCCAGCGCAGCCCAGGGTCTGGCCGTGTCCACCGGCGTGGCCGTCTCGACCGGTCTCGCCGGGGCGGTCGTCGCGTGGCTCGGCCCGTCGGTCGCCGGCCCGCACTTCGCCGCCCTCGTCGGCGTCGGAGCGCTCACCGGTCTCACGGTCGCCCTCGCCGCCGGCCGGGTTCGTGCGCTCACCCCGGGTGAGGTCACCGCCGCCGACGGCTAGCGTGACGGCATGGACCTCCGCGCGGTGGCGCGGTCAGCCGAGGAGCTGGGGTTCGACGCCTTCTTCCGGTCCGACCCGGGTGAGGGCGGCGCCCGGCCGAGGACGGGCTCACCCCGGGAGGGGCACCTCGCCCCGCTCGGCCGCGAGGGCGATGTCGGTGCGGTGGTGCGACCCCGCCAGCCGTACCGCGTCGACCGCCGCGTAGACGCGCTCGCGCGCCTGCCCCAGGCTCTCGCCGAGCCCGACGACGGAGACCACCCGGCCGCCGGAGGCCACGAGCAGTCCGTCGTCGGCCCGGGTAGTACCCGCGTGGAGGACGTAGGCGTCGGGGTCGCCCGGGAGGTCGTCGAGCCCGCCGACCTCGCCCCCGGTACGGGGGGTGGCGGGGTAGCCCTCGGCGGCGATGACCACGGTGACGGCGTGCGTGTCGGCCCACCGCAGGGGCGGGAGGGCGACGAGGTCGCCCGTGGCGGCCGCCCGCAGGACACCACCGAGCGGGGTCATCAGCCGGGCCAGCACGACCTGGGTCTCGGGGTCGCCGAAGCGGACGTTGAACTCGATGACGCGGGGTCCCCGGGCGGTCAGCGCGAGCCCCACGTACAGCACGCCGGCGAACGGCGTGCCGCGGTGGCGCATCTCGTCGACCACCGGCTGCGCGATCCGCTGGACGACCTCGTCGACGAGCCCGTCCGGCGCCCAGCCGAGGGGGCTGTAGGCGCCCATGCCACCGGTGTTGGGACCGGTGTCGCCGTCGCCGACGCGCTTGAAATCCTGGGCGAGCGCCAGCGGCACCACGGACTCGCCGTCGCAGACGCAGAAGAGGGAGGCCTCCGGGCCGTCGAGGTACTCCTCCACCACGACCCGCCCGTCCGGCTTGACCAGGCACGCGCGGGCGTGCTCCAGGGCGGCCTCGCGGTCGTCGGTGACGACGACCCCCTTGCCCGCGGCCAGCCCGTCGTCCTTCACGACGTGGGGTGCGCCCAGGGAGTCGAGGGCGTCGGCGACCTCCGCCTCGTCGGTGCACACGTGCGCCATCCCGGTCGGGACCTGCGCCACCGACATGACCTCCTTCGCGAACGCCTTGCTGCCCTCGAGCCTGGCGGCCGGGGCCGACGGACCGAAGCAGGCGATGCCGGCCGCGCGCACGGCGTCGGCCACCCCGGCGACCAGGGGCGCCTCCGGCCCGACCACGACGAGCTCGACCCGGTGCCGTCGGGCCAGCTCGACGACGGCACCGGCGTCAGTGACGTCGGCCAGGGGCTCGCACAGGGCCGACTGCCCGATCCCGGGGTTGCCGGGGGCGGCGATGACCGCGTCGACGGAGGGGTCGAGGGAGAGTGATCGGACGATGGCGTGCTCACGGGCACCGGAGCCGATGACGAGGACCTGCACGCGGCCAGCCTAGGGCGTGCCCCACGATCTCACTTACCGGACGGGAAATCCCGCCATTCGGGACGATACCCCGTACGACCGTCACGATTGCGTCACGACATCGGCCTGGAGTGGGGTGCGGGTCGTTCCGCGTGAAGGATAGGGAGGTCCGGCCTCCGCCCGGAACGCCCGGGGCGATGTGTGCCCGCCCCCAGCGGTGCGACCGAGGGCGGAGGCGACTGCTGTGCACGCAACGTACGACGTCGAACCAGCGACTCGCGACAACACCGAAGGTGACTTCCATGCGAATGCGAAAGACCCCCATCGTCCTGACGGCTGCGGCCCTCACGGCGAGCCTCTCCCTCGCCGCCTGCGGCTCGGACAGCTCCGGCAGCAGCAGCAGCAGCGGGGGCGGCGACAACGGCGGCTCGGCCCTGGACGGCGTGAGCATCACCGTGGGCTCCAAGGACTTCACCGAGAACATCCTCCTCGGCGAGATGCTCGTCCTGGCGCTCGAGAACGAGGGGGCGTCGGTCACGGACCAGACCAACCTCGGCGGCACCTCCGTGAACCGCCAGGCCCTGCTCAGCGGTGAGATCAACGTCTACCCGGAGTACAACGGCACCGGCTGGACGGTCCACCTCGGCCAGCAGGACCCGAGCCAGGACCCCGAGGAGCTGTTCACCAAGACGTCCGAGAAGGACCTCGAGGAGAACAACATCAAGTGGGTCGGCACCTCGCCGTTCAACGACACGTACGGCTTCGCTGCCAACGGTGACCTCGCCAAGCAGGAGGGCGGCTTCACGTTCCAGTCGATGGCCGACTACCTCAAGGCCAACCCGGACGCCACGCTGTGCCTCGAGACCGAGTTCCCCGACCGCCCCGACGGCCTGGTGCTCTTCGAGAAGGCCACCGGCTACGAGGTGCCGCAGAGCCAGATCAACATCCTCGACACCGGCCTGATCTACACCGAGACGTCGAAGGGCGCGTGCGACTTCGGCGAGGTCTTCACCACGGACGGCCGGATCACGGCGCTCAACCTCGAGCTCGTCGAGGACCCGGGCGTCATGATCCTCTACAACGTCTCGTACACCTTCCAGAACGACGTGTACGAGAAGAACGCCCAGACCTACGACACGATCGCCAACGAGATCCTCGAGCCCCTCGACGAGGCGAAGATGGCCGAGCTCAACGCGAAGGTCGACGTCGAGGGCGAGGACGCCAAGCAGGTCGCCCAGGACTACCTCACCGAGATCGGCGTCCTCTGACGGACGCTCCGCCGGATCGCTGATCCGGCACCGCACGACACGAAGGCGGCGGGCCCCTGAGGGGTCCGCCGCCTTCGCCGTCCGGTCGTGGAGTCAGAGGCCGCGTGGGCGCAGGTAGGTCTCGGCCAGGGCCCCGATCCAGTCGAAGGTCAGTGCGACGATCGCCACGAGCGAGGCTCCGACGATGATGACGGGGTCCTGCTGCAGCTTCAGGCCGGAGTTGATCGTGACACCCAACGCACCGCCGCCGATGAGGAAGGCCAGCGTGGCCATGCCGATGTTGAGGATCATCGCGACACGCACCCCCGCGATGATGACCGGCACGGCGAGCGGCAGCTCGATCCGCCCGAGTACCTGCAGCCGGGTCATCCCCATCCCGCGACCGGCCTCGATGACCCCGCGGTCGACGGCGTCGAGCCCGACCATGGTGTTCCGCAGCACCGGCAGCAGCGCGTACACGACGAGGCCGACGATGACGGTGCGGGCGCCCTGGCCCATGAGGGCGAGGAAGAGGATGAGCAGGCCGTACGCGGGCAGCGCCTGGCCGGAGTTGGCGACCGTGACGATCGCCGGGCCGTAGCGCCGCAACAGCGGCCGCGTCAGGGCGATGCCGAGGGGGATCGCGATGATGACGACGAGCACGGTGGACCAGAACGCGATCCACAGGTGCTCCTTGAGCTGGGGGTACAGCTTGGTGCTCCAGTCCAGCGCGGAGGACTGCTGGATGTTCTTCGAGGGGTCCAGGCCGAGGCTCTGGTAGTACCAGTAGAGGATGCCGACGAGCACCAGGATGCCCACCGGGGCGACCTTCAACCCGAGGTGATGCCTCCGGGCGCGAACGAACCAGCTGTCCTCGGGCAGGGTCCCGTAGTCGGGGGCCTCGCCGTCGACAGGGGTGCCCTCGCTGGTGCGTCCCTCGTCGTTCAGGCGGGCGTCGGCCGGGGAGATCTGGCTCACGAGGCGCTCCCGAGGCGCTCGTAGTGCTCGCGGGCCTCCCGCCGCGCCCGGCGGATGAACTTGTTGAGGTCACGGAGCGAGACGACCCCCTTGAGCGAGCCGTCGTCGCGCACCACGCAGCTCACGCCGGCGGAGCTGATGAGCATCTGCTCCAGGGTGTCGAACAGCGTGGCGCCCTCCGACACCTTGGCCCGCACGTCCGTGCCGGACTCGGCCGTGATGGGGTCGGTGGTGTCGAGGTGCTCCTCGCTCAGCCACCGGATCGGGTGGTGCGCCTCGTCGAGGAGGAGCAGCCAGTCGTGCTTGGGCACCGCCCGGAGGGCCTTGAAGCCGACCTCCGGGGGGTCGCCGATCCGCATCGTGGGGTAGGGCTCGAGCTCGAGGGTGTCGACCGTCTCGAAGTGCAGGCCCTTGAGGGTGGACCCGCTGCCGATGAAGTCGTGGACGAAGTCGTCGACCGGGAACGCGAGGATGCGCTCGGGGGTGTCGATCTGGGCGATCCGGCTCTTCTCGCCGAGGATCGCGATGCGGTCGCCCATCTTGATCGCCTCGTCGATGTCGTGGGTGACGAAGACGATCGTCTTGCGGATGTTCTCCTGGACACGGAGGAACTCGTTCTGCAGCCGGTCACGCGTGATCGGGTCGATGGCGCCGAACGGCTCGTCCATGAGCATGATCTCGGGGTCGGCTCCGAGGGCGCGGGCCACGCCGACGCGCTGGGCCTGCCCGCCGGACAGCTCCTTCGGGTACCGCTTCCCGTACACCTCGGGGTCGAGGCCGACCATCCCGAGCAGCTCGTTGGTGCGCGCGTGGATCCTCGCGTTGTCCCACTTGAGCATCTTCGGGACGGTCGCGATGTTCTGGGAGATCGTGTGGTGCGGGAAGAGCCCGATCTGCTGGATGACGTAGCCGATCCGGCGGCGCAGCCGGTCGGGGTTGACGGTGGTGACGTCCTCATCGTCGAGGTAGATGCGTCCACCGGTGGGTTCGATCATCCGGTTGATCAGGCGCAGGGTCGTGCTCTTGCCGCAGCCCGACGGCCCGACGAGCACGAGGATCTCGCCCTCGGGCACCTCGAGGCTGAGGCTCTCGACGGCAGGCTCCTTGGTGCCCGGGTAGATCTTCTCGACGTCCTCGAGGCGGATCTTCGCGTCCTTGCTCATCGTCGCTCTCTTCGTTTCGTGTCGGTGCGTGTGGGGTGATCTCAGGTCGGGCCGGGCGTCGGTGCCCGACGCATGACGTCGGTCAGATGCGCTGTCCCTTGCTCGTCGTGAAGCGCTGCAGGGTGGCGAATGCGAGGTCGAGGATGAGCCCGAGCAGGACCGTGAAGATCGTCCCGACCCACACGGACTCGATGCTGTTCGGCAGGCCCAGGCGGGTCAGTCCGCTCTGGATGTAGGTACCGAGCCCGTCTCCGCCGACGAGGACCGCGATCGCCGCGATGCCGACGGTGATCAGGCTCGAGATGCGCACGCCGGCCATGATGACCGGCCAGGCGAGCGGCAGGCGGATGACGAAGAGCTGGCGCAGCGAGCTCATCCCCATCCCCTTCGCCGACTCGACGATCGCGGGGGAGACGCCGTCGAGCCCGGTCACGGTGTTCCGCAGGATCGGGAGGATCGCGTAGAGGAAGAGGGCCATCATCGCCGGCGTGTTGCCGATGCCCACGATCGGGATGAAGAGTGCGAAGAGCGCGAGCGAGGGGACGGTGAGGAAGATCCCGCTGATGCTCAGGGCTGCCGCGCGCCACACCGGGCGATGCTGCACGACGATGCCGAGGACCAGCGAGAACACCGTCGCCAGGAAGACGACGACGAGGACGATCTTCGCGTGCTCCCAGGTGGTCTGCAGGATCGCGTCCCAGTGGTCGACGACGTACTCGAACCAGCTTCTGAGGCCGTTCACGCGTATTCCTTAGGGGCCTGGAGTGGCCACGCTGGAGGGGTCAACGCGACCGCGGGACTCCATTCCTATCACGGCAGGGGCGAGGCCGGGGGCGGCCCCGGAGGCATCGTGAGGGCCTCCGACGTGCCCGAACGGCCGGCAGAGGGCGGGGTCCGGCCACCTTCGAGGGCGCTCGGTCGTAGACTCTGGGGTTCCGTGACCGGCGCCCCCGCGTGAAGGAGACACCGCTTCGTGACCGCCCCCCACCCTGGCCTCTCGGGCACCTCACCCGACGTCGAGGCGGAGGTCGCCCGCGAGCAGGAGCACGTCGACCGCGTGTACGACGAGCTGGCCAAGGCCTCCCGCCGGGCCGCCGTCGTCGAGGCCGACGGACTCGCCCGCGGACGCACCGACCGCACCGGTGACGTGCGCGACGAGGAGATGACCGGGCTCTTCGAGCGCGATGCCCTCGTCTACGCCGCGGCCCGGCGCCGGGCGATGATCGACACCCAGTACGAAGGGCTCGTCTTCGGGCGGCTCGACCTCGGCACCGAGGAGTCGACCGCCACCGAGCGGGAGGTGCGCTACATCGGCCGGCTCGGGGTGCGCGACGACGACTACGAGCCGCTCGTCGTCGACTGGCGGGCACCCGCCGCGTCGGCCTTCTACCGCGCCACCCCCGTCGACCCGATGGGGGTCGTGCGCCGACGGGTCCTGCGCTGCCGCGCGTCCCGCGTGGTCGGCGTCGAGGACGACCTCATGGTGCCCGAGGCGCCGGACGACATCGTCGTCGTCGGCGACGGTGCACTCATGGCCGCGCTCACGAGGAGCCGTGGGCGGCAGATGCGCGACATCGTCGCCACCATCCAGCGCCACCAGGACGAGGCCATCCGGGCGCGCTCGCGCGGTGTCACCGAGATCACCGGCGGGCCCGGCACCGGCAAGACCGTGGTCGCGCTGCACCGGGCCGCGTACCTCCTCTACTCGGAGCGGCGGCGCTTCGAGAACGGCGGCATCCTCGTCGTCGGCCCGTCCGCCGCCTACACCGCCTACATCGAGCGGGTCCTGCCGAGCCTGGGTGAGGAGTCGGTGTCCCTGCGGGCCCTCGGCGACGTCGTCGACGGCATCACCGCCACCCGGCTCGACCACCCCGAGGTGGCCGCGGTCAAGGGGTCGCTGCGGGTGCGGCAGCTGCTGGGGCGGCTCGCGGCGCGCCCGCCCCAGGGTGCGCCCACGAGGTTGCGGGCCTTCGTGGCGGGCCACGCGGTGCGGCTGGACGAGGAGGTGCTGCGTCGGGTGCGCTCCCAGGTCCTCCGCACGCACCAGCACAACCTCGCGGGCGACGCCGCGCGGAGCGCGCTCGCCGATGCTGCGTGGCGCTCGGTCCGTCAGGGTGAGCGCGACGTCTTCCTGGACGCCTTCGACGCCTCCCGCGAGGTCGACGACTTCGTCGCCGCGTGGTGGCGCCCGCTCGACCCACGCGAGCTCCTGCTCTCGCTCGCCGACACCGAGCACGTGTACGCCGTCTCGCGCGGGGTCCTCGACCACGAGGAGGGCGCCGCGCTCGCGTGGTCCTACCGCGACGCGCTCGAGACCGGCGAGTGGTCGGTGTCCGACGTCGCCCTCGTCGACGACCTCCTGGCCCGGCTCGGCCCCGTGCCCGAGGCCGAGCGGGAGGACAGCGGGTTCTACGACATCGAGGAGCTCGACGACCTCTCCGCCTGGGGTGTCGTCGACGTCCGGGCCGGTGCCGACCGGCGCGGGGCCGGCTCGCAGAACCGGGCCGTCTTCACCCCCGCCGACGCGCGGGAGCGGCTGATGCTGGGCCGCATCGAGCGAGCGTCGGGCTACGCGCACGTCCTCGTCGACGAGGCCCAGGACCTCTCCCCGATGCAGTGGCGGATGGTCGCGCGCCGGGGGCGGTCTGCCTCCTGGACCGTGGTCGGCGACGCCGCCCAGGCCTCGTGGCCCGACCTCGTCGAGGCCACGCGCGCCCGGGAGGACGCCTTCACCGGACAGGAGCGGCGGGCCTTCCACATGTCCACCAACTACCGCAACGCGCGCGAGGTGTTCGACCACGCACGGGACGTCATCCTGCCCATCGTCCCCGACGCGGACATCCCGGAGGCGGTGCGCGAGACCGGGGTCCACCCGGTCGACCGCATCGTCACCGGAGCGCTCGAGGACGAGGTGGCCGACGCCGTGTCGGCGCTGCTCGGCGAGGTCGACGGCTCGATCGCCGTGGTGACGCCGCGGCGCTGGGAGCACCGGCTGTCCGCGCTCGACGGCGCCGGCGACGGGCGGGTGCAGGTGGTCGACCCGCTCTCCACCAAGGGCCTGGAGTGGGACGCCACCGTGGTGGTCGACCCGGACGGCATCACCGAGGAGTCCCCCGGTGGCGTCCGGGTGCTCTACGTGGTGCTCACCCGGGCCGCCCACCGGATGACCGTCCTCCGCCCCTCCTGACCGCCCGGCACTTTCCCTCCGGATGCCGGAACCTTCACCGAGCGACGCCTACGGAAGGCGCCGCTCGGTCAAGGTTCCCGCCGTCAGGTCCCTCGCGACGCCGCGCCACACCCACCGGGTCCCCGAGTGCGCCGGCCGGTCTCAGCCGAGCAGCGGGTGCCGCTGGATGATCTCGTGGCGCCCGGGGCCGACCCCGATCGCCGACACCCGGGCCCCCACCAGCTCCTCGACCCGCAGCACGTACCGCTGCGCCGCCGCCGGCAGCTCGTCGAACTCACGGCAGCCGGAGATGTCCTCCCACCAGCCGTCGAGCAGCTCGTACACCGGTGTCGCGTGATGGAAGTCGGTCTGGTTCACCGGCATCTCCTCGTGCCGCACGCCGTCGACCTCGTAGGCCACGCACACGGGCACCTTCTCGAAGCCGGTGAGCACGTCGAGCTTGGTGATGACGACGTCCGTGACCCCGTTGATGCGCGTGGCGTAGCGACCGATGACGGTGTCCATCCACCCGCACCGCCGCGGCCGCCCCGTGGTGGTCCCGTACTCGGCGCCGGTCTTGCGCAGCAGCTCGCCGTCGTCGTCGAACAGCTCCGTCGGGAACGGGCCCTCCCCCACGCGGGTCGTGTAGGCCTTGAGGACGGCGATGACGCGGGACACCCGCGTCGGCGGGATGCCCGAGCCGGTGCAGGCGCCGCCGGCGGTGGCCGACGAGGACGTGACGAACGGGTAGGTGCCGTGGTCGACGTCGAGCAGCGTCGCCTGACCCGCCTCGAGGAGCACGTTCGAGCCGCGGTCGAGCGCCTGCTCGAGGAGCAGGGAGGTGTCGGCCACCATCGGGCGCAGCCGCTCGGTGTACCCGAGCAGCTCCTCGACGACGAGGTCCACGTCGGTGGCCCGGGTGTTGTAGATCTTGACGAGCACCTGGTTCTTCAGCGACAGCGCCGCTTCGACCTTCTGGCGGAGGATGCCCTCGTCGAAGAGGTCCTGGATGCGGATGCCGACCCGGTTCATCTTGTCGGCGTAGGTCGGGCCGATGCCGCGCCCGGTCGTGCCGATGCGGCGCTTGCCGAGGAAGCGCTCGGTCACCTTGTCGAGGGTGCGGTTGTAGGGGGCGATGACGTGCGCGCTGGCCGAGACGACGAGGCGGGAGGTGTCGACGCCGCGGGCCTCGAGTGCGTCGAGCTCCTCGAAGAGGACCTCGAGGTCGACGACCACCCCGTTGCCGATGACCGGCGTGACGCCGGCGGTCAGGATGCCGGACGGCAGCAGGTGGAGGGCGTACTTCTCACGGGTGCCGTCCTCGCCCTCGATGACGACGGTGTGGCCGGCGTTGTTCCCGCCGTTGAACTTCACGACGTAGTCGACGTCCCCGCCCATGAGGTCGGTCGCCTTGCCCTTGCCCTCGTCGCCCCACTGGGCGCCGACCAGCACGATCGCCGGCATCCCCGGCTCCTTCCCTCGCCTCGCCCGGGGCACTCACCCCGGCGCGCGGAAGGCCCCGTGCGGTGCTCGCCTCGGGGCCTGGACCGGCTCACCCTACCGCGCGGCGTCCGGCGCAGCGGCATCGCGACCGGGTGCCGGGCCGCTCAGCGACGACGCCGGCCGAGCACCCACCCGAGCTGGAACCGGGTGTCCACACCGTTGACCGTCATCAGGCTCGCCACCCGGCGTCGCACCGTGCGCAGGCTGACGCCGAGGTACCGCGCGATCGCCTCGTCCTTCATGCCGAGCTCGAGGAGCTCGACGAGCTTGGCGTCGGCGGTGCGGTCGCGGCCGGTGGGCACCGGAGCCGCGTGCCGCCACATGAGGTCGAAGTACCCGATGTACAGCCGTACGACGAGGGGGTCGCGGACGACGACGTACCCCGAGCCCAGGTCCTCCCACCTCGCGAGCGCCACCACTGCGGTCTCGCCGAAGACTGCGAACTCGGTCTCCGTCGCCGGCACGATGCGCTGGTCCTCGCCGGCGTCCCCCCAGCTCGCGAGCCAGCGCTGTCCGTGGGGAGTGCCGAGGGCGCTGGCCGGGTACACCGAGCGCTGCTGGTCCCCCCGTCGCAGCCGCTCCCCGACCGCGCGGATCGTCGCGTCGTCGAAGGCCGGCCCCTCCTCCACGCTGAGCACGAGGTTGCGGATGACCCCCGTGGCCTCGGCGAGCAGCCGGCTCACGACCGAGGGGGCGAGGGCCGTCGACACCGGTTCGATGAGGGGTTCGTGCGCCCCGAGGGACCGGCTGGTCAGCCGGGCCAGCAGCTCGCGCGATGCCTCGAGCTCGGTGCGGCGTTCCTCGATGCGGCGCTGTTCGCGGCGCAGCTGCTCCTCGAGCAGGAGCAGCGCCGCACCGTCGTGGTCCGTGGTGTCGTCGACCACAGCCACCACCTCCCATTCCCCTGCGGCTGGGTGTGGCCGATTGCTGTCAGTGGCACGCAAGTGTCGCACCCCCTCGCCTGTTCGGGGCACGATTGGCCCGCAGTCGAGGTTGCAGGGGACCATCGGGTGTGCGCTTCTTGGCGAGAGGGAGGCGTGCAGCGCCCGATGGGCTCGAATTCGGCTGACAGCGAGGGGCCCGGGCCACGCCCGGGCCCCTCGTCTGGTCAGCGCGGCGGTGCCGGGTGCGTGTCGGGACGGGTCCGCGGGACCGGTCGCGCCACGGCTCAGAGTCCGAGCTCGCGGGCCCCCTCCGCGCTCGCGGAGCGGAGGAACTCGGCGCAGCGGTGCCGCTCGTCCTCCTCGTCGATCTCGCCGGCCGCGCGCGACAGCGCCGCAAGGGCCCGCAGGAAGCCGCGGTTGGGCTCGTGCTCCCACGGCACCGGGCCCTGCCCGCGCCAGCCTCCCCGGCGCAGGGCGTCGAGCCCGCGGTGGTAGCCGGTGCGCGCGTACGCGTAGGCCTCCACGGCGGCGTCCCGCTCGAGGGCGTCCTCGGCGAGCACCGCCCAGGCCAGCGACGACGTGGGATGCGACGCCGCGACGTCGGAGGGCGCCGCGCCGTCATCGAGCAGGGCGGCGGCGGGGTCCTCGGGAAGGCGGGTCGGCGGGATGCCGAGCAGGTCGTTGCTCATGACGTCACGCTAGCCCGTGAGCGCAGCCGGGCTCGACACCGGAAACCCCGGGGTCGCACCGGAAGCGTTCCGGCGCGACCCCGGGGTTCGGGCATCGGGCGAAAAAGCGGGGTCAGCCCTGGTGGGTCCCGGCGGAGCGCAGGTTCTCGCAGGCCTCGACGACACGGGCGGCCATCGCCGCCTCGGCCTCCTTGCCCCAGGCACGGGGGTCGTACTGCTTCTTGTTGCCCACCTCGCCGTCGATCTTCAGGACACCGTCGTAGTGCGTCATCATCCACGCGGCGACGGGGCGGGTGAACGCGTACTGGGTGTCGGTGTCGACGTTCATCTTCACGACGCCGTAGTCGACCGCTGCGGCGATCTCCTCCGGCAACGAGCCGGAGCCGCCGTGGAAGACGAAGTGGAAGGGCTTCGGGTCGGCGGTACCGAACTCCTTCGCGACCGCCTCCTGCGCGTGCTTGAGCACGTCGGGGCGCAGCTTGACGGCACCGGGCTTGTACGCCCCGTGGACGTTGCCGAAGGTCAGCGCGGTCATGTAGTAGCCGTTCTCGCCGAGGCCGAGGGCCTTCGCGGTGGCGATCGCGTCCTCGGGTGTCGTGTAGAGCTTCTCGTTGATCTCGTTGGCGACACCGTCCTCCTCGCCGCCGACGACCCCGACCTCGATCTCCAGGATGATGTTGGCCGCACGGCACTTCTCGAGCAGCTCCTCGGCGATCTGCAGGTTCTCCTCCAGCGGCACGGCGGAGCCGTCCCACATGTGGCTCTGGAAGATCGGCAGGCCGCCGGCCTTGACCCGCTCGGTCGAGGCAGCGATGAGCGGGCGGACGAAGCCGTCGAGCTTCGGCTCGGGGCAGTGGTCGGTGTGGAGCGCGATGTTGACCGGGTAGTTCTTCGCGACCTCGTGCGCGTAGGCGGCGAGGGCGAGCGAGCCGGTGACCATGTCCTTGATCGTCGAGCCGGAGGCGTACTCGGCACCACCGGTGGAGACCTGGATGATGCCGTCGGAGCCGGCCTCGGCGAAGCCGCGGATGGCGGCCGTGACGGTCTGGCTCGAGGTGATGTTGATGGCGGGGTAGGCGAAGGACCCGTTCTTGGCCCGGTCGAGCATGTCGGCGTAGACCTCGGGCGTTGCGATGGGCACGGTGTTCTCCTCGTGAGGTGGGTATGCCGGTACGCCTCGATCCTTCCACGAATGGACCGGCCCGGCACCGGGGCGTCCGTCACCCTCCGCACGCACGACGACGGGGTGGCGCCGTCTCGTGCGGCGCCACCCCGTCGCTGGTGAGTCCAGCCCCCTGCGAACCGGGCTTCACCGGATGGTGTGCGTGTCGGAGCAGGTCCCGTGAGCGCGCCTTCACGAGGATCCGCGAGCCTCTGCGAACGACGTGAACGCTATTCCGCACCCGACGGACACGGAATGCACCGCTTGGCTGACAACGTTGTCAATCGGACCGATGGGACGCGTGATGTCGGATGCGGGCGGTGGTGCTCCTGGGGTCGGCCTGCGGGGTGGCGCGCCCCCGGTTTGGGTACCCGTGCTCAGGTGCTGCGGCCCGGAGCCGCACGACGATGACCGGCATGCAGAGCAGCACCGTGCAGCGCATCGCCGCCGCGACCCCCGTCACCCGCAACCGGGTCGTCGACCTGCTGCGGGTAGGGGCGCTGTCGGTCGTCGTCCTCGGCCACTGGCTGATGGCCGCCGTGTGGCTGCGCGACGGCGAGCTCGAGACCGGTGCCGTCCTCGACCTGGCCCCCTGGACCCACCCCCTCACCTGGGTGTTCCAGGTGATGCCGGTGTTCTTCCTCGTCGGTGGCTACGCCAACGGGGGGTCGTGGCGCGCCGCCCGACAGCGGGGCGAGCCCTGGACGGAGTGGCTCCGCGGCCGCCTGCGCCGGCTGCTCACCCCCGTCGTGCCGCTGCTCCTCGTCTGGCTCGTCGCGCTGTCGGTGGCCGTGGCGGCCGGCGCCGACCCCGCCCTGCTGCGCACGGCGTCGCAGGTGGCCCTCGTGCCCACGTGGTTCCTCGCGGCCTACGTCGTCGTCTGTGCCGTGGCACCGCTGACGCTGTGGCTGTGGGAGCGCTTCGGGTGGTGGTCGGCCTGGGGCGGCCTGGCCCTCGGCGGGCTGGTCGACGCGCTGAGCATCGGTGGCGGCCTCTTCGCGGTCGGTTTCGTCAACTACGTCGTCGTCTGGTCGTCGGTGCACCAGCTCGGCTACGCCTGGCTCGACGACCGCGTGGGCGGCACCCGGCAACGCCTCGCCCTCGCGGCGGTGGGCCTGGCGGGGCTGGTGCTGCTGGTGCGGTTCGGTCCGTACCCCGTCTCCATGATCGGCCTCGACGGCTCGGTCGTGAACAACTCGTACCCGACCCGCGCCACCCTCGGCTTCCTCGGGCTCCTCCAGAGCGGCCTGCTGCTCGCCCTGGAGCCCTTGTTCCGTCGGTGGATGGCACGCGGCCGTCCCTGGGCCTGCACCGTCCTCCTCGGCTCGCGGATGATGAGCGTCTACCTCTGGCACCTCACGGTCATGGTGCTCGTCGTCGGCCTCGCCGTGCTCGCGGCGCCCTGGGCCCTGGGGGCCGAGCCGCTCACCGGCACCTGGTGGCTGACGCGTCCGCTCTGGTGGGCGGTGCTCGCCGCCGTCACCGCGGGGGTGGTCGCCCTCGTCGGCCGCTTCGAGCGTCCGCGGCCCGACGGCGACGGCCCTGCCCCACCCGCGTGGCGGACTGTGGCGGCCACGGTCCTCGGGTGCGGTGGCCTCGGCGTCATGGCCGGCCAGGGGCTCGTGGGGCCCGACGGCCTGCGCTGGTGGTGGGCGCTGCTGCCGGTGGCCGGTTTCCTCCTGCTCCGCCGACCCGGCCCCCGGCGCGACTAGCCTCGGTCGGCGCCCGCGACGAGGGCGGCGACGTGGTCGAGCTTGTCGAGCACAGGCGCGGGGATGACGAAGGGGTAGAGGTCGCGCTTGCCCATCGAGCGGTTGATCTGGTTGAGCGCGATGGTGAGCGGCACCCAGGAACCCACGACGAGCTCCCGGAAGGACGAGGCCGGGGTGAGCGCGACCAGGCCGTGCGCCTGCGCCGTGTCGAGGGTGTCGCGGATGTGGAGGTGGTGGGCGAAGCACTCCGCGAAGTCCTCGAACGGGTGCATCGTCGCGTACGTGGAGATGAAGCGCTCGGGCCAGTCCGGGGGTGGGCCCTGGGCGTAGTGCCGGTCGATCTCGGCCTGGTAGTCGGCGGTCTCCTCGCCGAACAGCTCCCGGTAGCGCTCGCGCAGCGGGCCGTCGGTGACGAGCTGCCAGTCGTAGTAGTGGCCCACCTCGTGGCGGAAGTGGCCGAGCATCGTCCGGTACGGCTCGTCCAGCTCGACCCGGATCCGCTCGCGGCGGTCGTCGGCCGACTCCGCGAGGTCGATGGTGATGACGCCGTCCGCGTGCCCGATGACCACGCCCGCGTCGACGCTCGACAGCAGGTCGATGGCGAGCCCGTTCACCGGGTCCTCGTGCCTGCCGACGACCGGCAGCCCGAGCGTGTCGAGCTCGACGACGAGGTGCCGCTTGGCCCGCTCCGTCGGCGGCAGCTGGGCCAGCCCCACCGGGTCGTCGTCGGCCGGGCGGGTGCGGGTCAGGTCACACGAGGAGCACTGCCCGCCCTGGTCGCGCGTCAGCCAGGTGCACCCCGACAGGCCCAGGTTGCGGCACACGTGCCACACCCCGCCCTCGGCGTCGACGTACCGGCTCCGCTCGTCGAGCGGCACGATGTCGCGCTCCTCGCGCGAGAAGCCGAGCGAGGTCCCACACGCGGTGCACACGGAGTTCTCGAAGTAGACGGGGTTACCGCAGACCCGGCAGCGGAAGGAGCGCATCCCGGCAGGATCGCACGACGCGCCGAACGGGCCGCCCTCAGCCCATCAGCGATGCGCGCCGGACCTCCAGGTACGCCCGTTCGACCTCGTTGGCGCAGCGGCTGATCGCCAGGTCCAGCGCCTGCGCGGCGGCCGCGCCGTCACCGAGCCTGGCGAGCAGCTCTCCGCGCACCGCCGGCACCCGGTGGCTGCCGGGCAGCTCGGACTCCAGCCCGTCCAGGGCGGCGAGCCCGGCCCGCGGACCGTCACGCTCGGCCAGGGCCACCGCGGCGGCCAGCCGCACGGCCGGCGAGGGGTTGACCCGCACCAGCGCGTCGTAGGCCCCGCAGATCCGGTCCCACCGGGTCGCCGCCGCCCTGGGCGCCAGCGCGTGCTGGGCCGCGATGGCCCCCTGCAGCCGGTACGACTCCACGAGGGGGTCGGCCGACGGCTCGATGGCGGCGAGCAGCCGGGCACCCTCGGCGACCTCGTCGAGGTGCCACCGGCGTCGGTCCTGATCGGGCAGCAGGACGAGGGCACCGTCCTCCCCCACCCGCGCGTCGCGCCGCGAGTGCTGGAGCAGCATGAGCGCGAGCAGGGCGGTGAGCACCGGCTCACCGGGGCGCAGCCCGAGGGTCACGCGGACCAGGCGCACCGCCTCACCCGCGAGGTCGGCTCGCAGCAGGTCCGGCCCGGAGCCGGGCGCGTAGCCCGCCGTGAAGGCGAGGTAGGCGGTCTGGGCGACCACGCGCATCCGGTCGGGCAGGTCGCCCGCGCCGGGCACCGCGAAGGGGATGCCGGCCGCAACGACCTTCTTCTTGCCGCGCGTGATGCGGGCGGCCATCGTCGGCTCGGGCACGAGGAAGAGGCGCGCGATGTCGGCCGTCGACACCCCGACCACCAGCCGGAGCGCGAGGGCACTCGCCACCTCGGGCGCCAGCGCCGGGTGGCAGCACATGAGGACCAGCCGGAGCACGTCGTCCTCGACGAGCCCACCGGGGTCGGCCATCGCCCCTCCTCCCTGGCGTGCGGCGTCGGCTTCGACGACGAGCAGCGGCTCCTTGCGCAGGTGCATCGACTCGGCGCGCAGCCGGTCGAGGACCCGCCGTCGCGCGGCGGTGAGCAGCCAGGCGGCCGGGCTGTCGGGAGCGCCGTCGCGCCGCCACGTGCGTGTCGCCGTCTCCACGGCGTCACCGAGGGCGTCCTCGACGAGGTCCAGCCGCCGGAACTGCGCGAGGAGCAGGGCGGTCAGGCGGCCCCACTCCTCGCGCACGGTCACGGCGAGGACCTCGTCCGGCGTCACGCCGACCGGTACCCCTCGATCGTCATCACCGGGCGGATCTCGACGCTGTAGGCCGACGGCAGCAGCCGCGCCGCGGCGATGGCGCGGTCGAGGTCGGGCAGCTCGACGTCGTAGTAGCCGCCGACCTGCTCCACGCTCTCGACGAACGGGCCGTCGGTGACCGCCCTCCCGCCACCGACACCGTGGCCCACCGTGGTCGCCGTCTCGGCGTCCTGCAGGGCGCCGCTGGCGAGGCGCTGCCCGTGCTCGTCCACGTATCGCTCGAATGCGTGGTGGGCGTCGAAGTACGACTGGCGCACCTCCTCCGACGCCTCCGACCACGCCCACGGCTCGTACGCGACCATGAGGACGTAGCGCTTCACGACGCCGGCTCGCTCTCTTCACCCGACTGGCGCGGCCCCGGCAGGTCGCGGAACTCGATGAGGTCGCCGGTCGAGGACAGCTGCCGGCACGCGGCGAGCAGGCCCTCGCGGTCGTCGGTCTCGACGAGGTAGAAGCCCACGATCTGTTCGACCGACTCGGTGAAGGGGCCGTCGGTGACGATCGTCCCGCCCTCGCCGTCCGGGCGCATCGAGACGGCCTCGGCCGACGGTGTGAGCGGGCTGGCCAGGATGAGTGTGTGCCCGCCGGCGGCGAGGTCGTCGTGGAAGCGCCCGTGCGCGCGCATCCCCTTCTCGTGGTCCTCGGGTGGCAGCGTCGCCCACTCCGCCTCGGGAGCCGGCAGCAGGATCAGGTGGCGGCTCATGCGGGGCGGTCCTCGGGCTGGACGGTGGGCCGGACCTCGACGCCGTCACCCACCGCAGCGATGATCTGGCAGCAGTCGAGGAGGTCGTCGACGTCCTCGGTCTCCACCTGGTAGAAGCCACCGACCTGCTCGGCGGTCTCGGTGAACGGGCCGTCGGTGGCCGGGCCACCGCCCGCCGGGATGTGTCGCGAACGGTCGGAGCCGTGCAGCTCGGCCCCACCGGTGACGCGGTGTCCGCGCCTGGCCAGCTCCTCGCCGAACCGGTGGTACTCGGCGTAGCCCGCCCTCCGCTGGTCGGCGTCCATGGTGGTCCACCACCGGTCGCTGTCGCCGACGATGAGCACGATGTACTCGGCCATCTGGTCTCCTTCGGGTCATGGGCCACCGTGGTGCGGCCTCACCCCGATGACGAGCGGGACCGGCCGGCATCGACAGGTGTACCCGACTTCTCCCGGAGATGTCCTCACACGAGCGCTTCCGCGAGCAGTCGCAGGGTCTCCTCACGTGACGGCGAGCGGTCGGCGGGCGTGCCTCGGACCGCGCCCGCCACCGGGTGGACCATCACCTCGTCGACACCGAAGGTGGCCGCCAGGGTGCGCACCTGCTCGGCGGCCGAGGTCGGCGTGCCGACCACCCAGCGTTCGAGCATCTGCCGGGCGAGGTCGCCGACGGCGAGGGCGAGGTCGTGCTCCTCCACCTCCTCGACCAGCTGCTGCGCCTGCAACGGCTGGCCGGTGCGCAGCGCCACCATGGAGCGCAGGTTGGGCAGCGCGAGGCGGTCGGCCGCGTCCTGCGTGGGCGCCACGACGACGTTGACGGTGAGGAACGTCCTGGGCTCGGGATGCTCCTCGGACGGCCGGTACCCCTCGCGGTACAACCCGAGGGCCTCCGCGGTGCCGCGGCCGGAGAAGTGGTGCGCGAAGACGTAGGGCAGACCGCGCTCGGCCGCCAGCCGGGCCGAGAAGTCCGACGACCCCAGCAGCCAGACCGTGGGGACGGAGGTGGCGTGCGGTGTGGCCCGCAGGGCGTGGGTGCCGGTGGCGACGCGCAGACCGACACCCTCGGGCGCCAGCATGGCGACGATGTTCGCCACGTGCTCGGGGAAGCGCTGGGCCGCGTCGTCCTCGACCCCGCCGCCGCCGTGTCGCAGCGCCCACGCCGTCACCGGGTCGGTGCCCGGAGCCCGGCCGAGGCCGAGGTCGATGCGCCCCGGGTGCGCCGCCTCGAGCAGGGCGAACTGCTCGGCCACGACGAGCGGAGCGTGGTTGGGCAGCATCACCCCGCCCGACCCGACGCGGATGCGCGCGGTGGCGGCCGCGACCATCGCGACGAGGACCGGCGGGTTGGTGGCGGCGACGGCCGGCATGTTGTGGTGCTCCGCCAGCCAGTAGCGCCGGTAGCCGAGGTCGTCGGCCACCCGGGCGAGCGACCGGGTGGCGGCGAGGGCGTCAGCGGTGCCTTGGTCGCTGCGGACCGGCACGAGGTCGAGCACGGACAGGGCGGGGGTCGGGGTGTCGCTCACCCGTGGTGCAGCGGAGCCGGCGACCGGGCTATTCCGCGTCCGGTCCGGCACCCGGCGCCTGCCCGAAGACGTGCCGGCGGACCCACGCGTGCATCGCCACCGCCGCCGCGGCCCCGGCGTTGATCGAGCGGGTCGAGCCGAACTGGGCGATGTGCAGCACGGCGTCGCACTCGCGCTGCAGCGGCTGGGTCAGGCCGGCCGACTCCTGCCCGAACACCAGGACGCACTCGCGGGGCAGGTCGTAGGTCTCCAGCGGCACCGACCCCGGGACGTTGTCGACGCCCAGGAGTGGCACTCCGGCACCGCCCTCCCCCGCCGTCGCCGCCCACGCGGCCAACGAGGCAGCGTCCGGATGGTGGTGCTCGTGCTGGTAGCGGTCGGTGACCATTGCCCCGCGGCGGTTCCAGCGACGCCGGCCGACGACGTGGAAGGCCGCCGCCCCCATCGCGTTCGCGGTGCGCACGACCGACCCGATGTTGAGGTCGTGTCCCCAGTTCTCGATGGCGACGTGGAAAGGGTGCCGGCGGGTGTCGAGGTCGGCGACCACCGCCTCCATCCGCCAGTAGCGGTAGCGGTCCACCACGTTGCGCCGATCGCCGTGGCGCAGCAGCTCGAGGTCCCACTGCCCACCCTCGGGCCAGGGGCCCTCCCACGGGCCGACCCCGACCTCGCGTGCCGGGCCGTCCGGCGCCTCCTCACCCACGCGCGCAGCCTCCCATCCCCGCGGTCGTGTGTGAACACGCCGCGGACGCCGGGTGTCATGTGAAGGGACGTTCTGAACAGTCGGTGAAGGGAGGTTCTGAACAGTCGTGGGTGCGCTCCACCGTGATCCGATGGTAGGTCAGCGGGATCCTCGGTAGCCCGATGTAGCGGGCTCGGTCGAGGTCGACGTGTCCGAGGGGTTCGCCGTCGAGGAAGAACACGGCGTGGCGGAGGTCGATCAGGTAGCTGATTGTGACCCCTGCCCAGCGGCGGCCGAAGCTGACCCGTACGCCGGGAAGGTCGACTCCGCCGGTGTCGGAGAGCTTGCGGTGGTGCAGGGTGATCCGGCTGCGGACGGTGGTGGGGTCGGGGACGGCCTTGTCGGAGGCGTCGTAGCGTTCTTGCGGGGTCGCGCCGCCCAGGGCCTGGTGGGGACGTTGGGTGTTGTACAGGGCGTCGTAGGTGTCGAGCAGAACCTGGAGGTCATCGAGGGTCTCGGGCCGGGCACGGGCGGCGAGCCACCTCTCCAGGGTCTGCCACTCGCGTTCCTTCTTCCCGCAGGTCTGGGGGTGGCCCGGGCTGGAGTTGCTCATCGAGACCCCGATCAGGGCCAGGCGGACCTCGAACTCGGAGTACCCGCCGCCACGCTGGAACCGCGCGGTGAACGCGGTGCCGTTGTCGCACAGCACCACCGCGGGCTTGCCGTACCGGTTCATCGCCGTGACCATGCACTGCCAGGTGTCCTGCCCGTTCTCCCCGGGCGCGGCCCGCGAGGCGACCACCATCCGGGAGTGGTCGTCCAGGAACCGCAGCACCACCGCCTTGGTCCCGTCGGCCAACGGTGTCTCGTGCCCGTCCAGCTGCCACATCCCGTTCGGTGCCATCGCCTCGAACCGCCGGTACGAGCGACGGGGCCGCTTGGCCGGGGTCGGCGTCGCCCGCCCGTGCGCGAGCAGGATCTTGTGGATCGTGCGCGCCGACGGCACCTGCTCCACGCCGGCGCGGACCAGCCAGTCATGCACCGACCGCGCGCCGGCGTCCCAGCCCGCCGCGAGCAACTCGTCATGCTTCAGGCACAACGTCTCGACCATCCCCGCCCCGGTCCGGTTCGGAGAAGATCCCGGGCGGCTCGAGCGCGGCAGCAGCCCCTGCAGCCCCTCCGCCTCCAGCCTCGCCTTGTACGTGTAGTACGAGCCCCGGCTCACCCCGAACTGGCGGCACACCGCCGTCACCGACAGGCCCGAGCCCTCCAGCACCGCGTGGGCCGCCAACGCCAGCCGTGCCTCCATCGACACACTCCGCTCGCTCATGCAGCCAACAATCGACCGCTCGACCAAGCACCCCCGAGTGTTCAGAGACTCCCTTCACATCACTGTTCAGAAGGTCCCTTCAAATCACACCGCGGACGCCGGGCGAGTTCACACGTTCCACAGGCGGCGAGGCAGCTGATCGGTCGGAGCGGGCAGTCTCGACAACTACCCTTGACCGCGTGATGCACGCGCTCGGGCCTGACTGGATGGACCCCCAGTACCTCTTCGACACCTACGGCACCGCGTTCTTCTGGGTGTCGCTGGTCATCGTGTTCGTCGAGTGCGGCCTGTTCTTCCCGATCCTCCCGGGCGACTCGCTGCTCTTCGCCATCGGCATCTTCATCGCCGGCGGCGAGATGCAGGTCAACCTGGTGGTCGCGATAGCGGCCCTCTGGGTCGCCGCGTTCGGCGGAAACGTCGTCGGCTACGAGATCGGCCGGGCCCTGGGCACTCCGCTGCGAGAACGCAACGGGCGGGTCATCAAGAAGGAGTACTTCGACAAGACCACCGCGTTCTTCGAGAAGCACGGCGCCAAGGCCCTGGTGCTCGGGCGGTTCGTGCCGATCGTCCGCACGTACATCACCGTGGTCGCCGGCATCGGCCGGATGAACCGCAGGCACTTCTTCACCTGGTCGGCCGTCGGCGCGGCCCTCTGGGTCGTCATCGTCACCCTCGCGGGCTACTTCCTCGGCGGGATCCCGCTGGTGCGCGACAACCTCGAGGCCGCCATCCTGCTCATCGTCTTCCTGTCGGTGCTGCCGATGGCCTTCGAGTTCCTCAGGCACCGCCGCGAGGCAAAGCGCGTCGCCTCCGACGCCGTGGAGGAGACCGCAGAGGTCATCCAGGACGCCTCGGACACCCTCACCGACGACCACCGATGAGGCTGCCGCCCGCCCCGTCGGTGTGACGGAGCAGACGGCGTCGCCCACCCCTGCGCAGCGGAGACTGGGAGGGGGCGGGTCCCCGTCCCCTCCCGACGTCAAGGAGGAGACATGAACAGGCTCGAAGGCCGCAGTGCCCTGGTCACGGGCGCGGCGAGCGGGATCGGCCGTGCCATCGCGAGGCGGCTGGCCGACGAGGGGGCGAGGGTCGTGGTCACCGACATCGACGACCCCGGTGGCGCCACGACCGTCGAGCAGATCCGCGCGGCCGGGGGCGAGGCCGTCTTCGTGCACCACGACGTCGTCAGCGAGGCCGACTGGGAGGCCGCGTGTGCCGTGGCCCAGGACAGCTACGGCGGGCTCGACGTCCTCGTCAACAACGCCGGGATGGGCGACCTCGCGCCCATCGAGGACACGACACTGGCCGACTGGAACCGCACCGTGGCGATCGACCAGACGGGGGTCTTCCTCGGGATGCGGACGGCTGCCCCCCTGCTCAAGGCTTCCGGGAACGGCTCGGTGGTCAACATCAGCTCGATCTTCGGCTCCAGCGGGGGCTTCGGCGGCTCGCCCGCCTACCACGCCGCCAAGGGCGCGGTGCGGACGCTGACGAAGAACATCGCGCTGCACTGGGCCACGGAGGGCGTGCGGGTCAACTCGATCCACCCGGGGTTCATCGACACCCCGATCCTCGACCAGGCTCGGGGCACGGAGATCGAGGACGCCATCCTCGCCGTCACCCCGATGGGGCGGCTCGGCCGGCCCGAGGAGGTGGCCGCGGGTGCCGCGTACCTCGCGAGCGACGACGCCACCTTCGTCACCGGCCTCGAGCTGTACATCGACGGCGGGTACATGGCCCGCTGACCGGCCACGCCGACCCCCCCGCGGACCGGCCCCTCCGGTCCCCGCGGGGTCAGGCCCCGAGGTCCAGCAGCCCCCGCCGGTGGGCCTCGGTGACCGCGGCCGTGCGGTCGTCGACGCCGAGCTTGGCGAACGCCCGGATGAGGTGCGTCTTCACCGTCGCCTCCCCGATGAACAGCTCGCGGCCGATGTCGGCGTTGGACAGCCCGCGCGCGACCAGGGCGAGCACCTCCACCTCGCGGGCGGTCAGCTCGGGGAGGGCCGGTGCGCGCAGGCGGTCGGCGAGGCGGGCGGCGACGGGGGGCGCGAGCACGGTCTCACCGCGGGCGGCCCGGCGGATGGCGTCGGTGAGCACCGGGGTCGGGGCGTCCTTGAGGAGGTAGCCACGTGCCCCGGCCTCCACGGCGCGGACGATGTCAGCGTCGGTGTCGTACGTCGTGAGCACCAGCACCTGGGGCGGGTCGGGCTGGGCGCCGATGCGCCGGGTCGCCTCCGCGCCGTCCATCACCGGCATCCGCAGGTCCATGAGGACCACGTCGGGCTTCAGCCGCGGTACGAGCGCGAGCGCCTCGGCGCCGTTGGCGGCCTCCCCCACCACGTCGAGGTCGGCCTCCTCACCGAGCACGGCCACCATCCCGGCCCGCACGACCGGGTGGTCGTCGACGACGAGCAGGCGGATCACCGGGGCACCTCCAGCCGGAGCGTCGTTCCCACCCCGGGGGCGCTGACGAGGCTCACCTCTCCCCCGACCTGGGCGGCGCGGGCCCGCAGGCCGTCGAGACCGAAGCCCCCGGCGTCGGCGTCGGTGTCGAACCCGCGGCCGTCGTCCCGCACGGTGAGGACGACCCGCCCCGGGTCGTAGTCGAGGGCGAGGTCGACGCGGGCCGCCGCGGCGTGCCGGCGCACGTTCGAGAGGGCCTCCTGCGCGGTGCGGAGGATGACCACCTCGGCGACGCCGCCGAGGGGGGCCGGGTCGCCACTGACCTGCACGTCGGCGCGCAGCCCGTTCTCGCTGCTCAGCGATGTGCCGAGCCGCTCCAGGGCCTGGACGAGGGTGCGGGACTGGAGGTGCCCCGGGGTGAGCTCGGCGACGATGAGCCGGGCCTCGGCGAGGTTGTCGGACGCGGTGCGTTCGATGAGGGCGAGCCGCTCGCGCACGGTCTCGGCGTCGCCGCGGGCGAGCGCGGAGTCCGCGGCGCGGGCGAGGGTCACCACCGAGGTGAACCCCTGGGCGAGGGTGTCGTGGATCTCGCGGGAGATGCGCTCGCGCTCCTCGTGGACACCGCGGTCGCGCTCGGCGGCGGCGAGCCGGGCCTGGGTGGACCGCAGCTCGTCGATGGTGCGGGCCCGGACGTTGGCCTCGCGGACGATCCGGTTGATGAACAGCCCGAGCGCCAACGAGACGCCGAGCGAGATGAGTGTCGAGACGAGGATCGTCGTGAGGGCCCCGGAGCCGAACTCGTTCTGGATCAGGCGTGTGGCGCCGAAGGCCGCGAGGGTGAGGAACGTCCCGATGGTGGCCCTACGGACGCCGAGCATCGCCCACATCTGCGGGTAGAGGACGAAGTAGAGGATCCACGTCTCGGTACCGGGGTCGACCCACTGGATGGTGAGCAGCGCCGACCACGCGACCAGGTGGTAGACGAGGCCGGCCCGCTCGTTCTGGCGCAGGCCGCGCACCCCGAGCGAGCCGTAGGCGACGGCCATGACGCCGAGGAGCAGGAACGTCGGCCAGTACCCGAAGGGACCGGGCGGCTCGAGCGCGGTGATGACGGCGGCGGCGGTCCACACGACGGCGTAGACCGCGTGCCAGAACGGCTCCTGGCGCCGCCACATGGCGTCGAGCTCCGCGCTGGACGAGCCCTCCGGCTCGACCGTCCTCACCTCGTCCACGTCGCCCATCATCGCGCCCCGCGGCTCAGACCGAGCCGCGCTTGAACCAGCGGAAGGTGGTGACACAGAGGAAGAGCCCGCCGACCGCCCACGCCGCGAGGACCAGCAGGGTCCGACCCGGCTCCCAGACGCCGGCCATCTCGTTGGCGGCCATCGAGTCCGGGTAGAAGACGGATCGCATGCCCTGGGCGATCCACTTCAGCGGGAACAGCGAGGCGACCTGGCGCAGCCAGTCGGGGACGCTGTCCCAGCCGATGTAGACGCCGGAGATGAACTGGAGCACGAGCATCGGGCCGATGACGACCGCGCCGATGGAGCGCGCGGTGGACAGCGACGAGTACGCGACGCCGAGCACGGTGCCGCCGAAAACCCCGAAGACGAACACGGCCGCGAACAACCCCCACCGGCTGGCAGCGGCGGGCATCGGCACGTCGAAGAAGAGGCGGGCGACGAGCAGCAGCAGGACGAGCTGGAGCAGGGAGGTGAGCCCCACGAGGCCGACCTTGCCGAGGAAGTACGACGCCGGCGGCATCGGGGTGGCACGCAGCCGCTTGAGCGAGCCGTCGTCGCGCTCCGTGGCCACCGACAGCGCCATCGTCTGGAAGCTGGTGAGCAGCACGCCGGCGGCGATCATGCCGGGCAGGAAGAACCAGCCGGCGGTCATCTCGGACTCGCCGTCGAACTGGCCCCCGAAGATCACGGAGAACAGGGTCAGCAGCAGGATCGGGAAGAGGAAGGAGAAGAAGACCGCCTCCTTCTCGCGGGAGTACATCTTCAGCTCGACGACGGTGCGGTCGAGACCGATGGCCAGGGTGCTCATGCCGGGACCTCCTGGGTGGTCGCGTCGGTGACGTGGGGAGCGATGAGCTCGAGGTAGGTGTCCTCGAGCGAGGGACGGGTGACGGTGAGCTCGGGCACCTCACCCGGGAAGCGGGCCGCCAGCCGGGCGACCTCGGCGGTCGGGCTGTCGGTGCGCAGCGTGTGCCGCTGCCCGTCCTCCTCCCAGGTGACCGTGGCCCGCTCGCTCTGGCGTCCGCCGAGGTCGGCCGGGGTGTCGAGGGCCAGGAGGCGCCCGCCGGCGATCACCCCGACCCGGTCGGCCAGGTGCTCGGCCTCGTCGAGGTAGTGGGTGGTGAGGAGGATCGTCGTGCCGCCGGTCGCGAGGCTGCGGATCAGCGTCCAGAACTCGCGGCGGGCCTGGGGGTCGAAACCGGTCGTCGGCTCGTCGAGGAAGAGCAGCTCCGGGTCGCCGACGATGCCGAGCCCGACGTCGAGGCGGCGTCGCTGGCCGCCGGAGAGGCCCACGACCCGGTCGTCGGCCTTCTCGGTGAGGCCCACCGCGGCGAGCACCTCGTCGACGTCGCGCGGTGTGCGGTAGGCCTTCGCGGTGCTCCGCAGCACCTCGCGCGGCGTCAGGAGGTCGAGGCCGCCGGAGGTCTGCAGGACGATCCCGATGCGGTCGCGCCAGCGGAGCGGGGAGCCGTGGGGGTCGGTGCCGAGGACGGCGACCTCGCCGGCGTCCCGGTCGCGGAAGCCCTCGAGGATCTCGACGGTCGTCGTCTTGCCGGCGCCGTTGGGGCCGAGGAGGGAGAAGACCTCCCCCGTGTGGATGTCGAGGTCGATGCCGTCGACGGCGCGGTGGTCACCGTAGGCCTTGACCAGGCCCCGGATGCGGATGGCTGTTGCTGTCATGCCTCCAGCGTGCTCCAGCACACGACGCGCGACCACGCCCGGGCGGTTGACGTGGCGTCCACCGACCGGTTGACGGCGCGACTGCGACGTCCGACACCGCTGCGGACCTCGTCCTGACCCGGCCGGCGGCGCCGGTCACGACGCGTTGTGCCGGACCCCCCACTCGCCCTGCGCCGCCTCGAGGTCACCCTCGGCACGGATCATGGACAGGAACCGGGGAAAGTCGGTGTCCGCCGTCTCCAGGCGGACGGCGAGCGTGTGCGGCTGGTGCTCGAGGAACGCCTCGATGTTGCTCGTCACGACGTCGACGTAGAAGCGGCAGAGGTCGATCTGCTGCCGCGGCGGCCAGTCGCGGCGGTGCATCACGATGGCGTGTGAGAACGCAGTGATGATGCCTGCCCGGCTCGGGTTGTCGAAGCGCTTGAGGAAGGACCGGGCCACCTCCTCGCGGTCGCGCGTCAGGTGCACGTAGAGCGTCTGCTTCGGGTCGAACCGTCGCCCCAGGTCGCCGAGCATCCACGACAGCCGGTTGTCGCTCTCGATGTGCCGCTCGGGATAGTCGAAGCGCTTCTCGCCCGCCCGGGCGGCCCGCGTCTCGTGGCCCGAGGTGTAGTTGGTCAGGTGGTCGCACGCGCGGATGAACGTCGTCGAGCCGCACCGCCCGGTGCTCAGGACGAAGACCCGGGTCGGCGACCAGTGGCGGGTGAACATGGCGGCCACCCTAGGCCCCTCACCCTCCGGACACCGGGCAGGGAGAACCTCGTCGAGGCGGCGACCGCTCGGTCAGGCGGGGGGTGGCCCCGGGGGCGACGGCGGGGTGCCCCCGGCGGCCGGGCCGGCCGCACCGGGCGTCCCGCCCTGCTGGTACCCGCTCGGCGGCGGGATGGTGGCGTCGCGCTGGCCGAAGTCGACCCGGGGCGCCTCCCGCTGCTCGCCCACCGCCTCGAAGTACTCGGCGCGCTCGATGTGGAACAGGCCGGCGATGAGGTTGGTCGGCACCGTCTCGACCCGCGTGTTCAGGTCGCGGACGGTGGCGTTGTAGTAGCGCCGGGCCGAGGCGATGCGGTCCTCGGTGGAGGTCAGCTCGTTCTGGAGGGCGAGGAAGTTCTGGTTGGCCTTGAGGTCCGGGTACGCCTCCGCGACGGCGATGAGCCGACCGAGCGCCTGGCTGAGGATGTTCTCGCTCTCGGCCTGCTGGGCCGGTGACTGGTTCGGCGCCATCGCCGCCGAGCGGGCCCGCATCACGTCCTCGAGCGTGCCCCGCTCGTGCGCGGCGTAGCCCTTGACGGTCTCGACGAGGTTGCCGATGAGGTCGTGGCGGCGGGTCAGCTCGACATCGATCTGGCGCCAGGCCTCCTGCACGAGGTTTCGCAGCCGGACCAGGCCGTTGTAGGCGCTCACCGCCCAGATGGCCAGGGCGGCCACGACGATGACGAGGACGATCACGACGATGGTGCCGATGGTCACGGGATGCTCCTCGGAAGGTTCGACTGGGCGCGATCCTAGGGGTCGGCCCGAGTGGCGCGGCTCACAGTCTTCGCTAAGGTGGCCGACCACGATCCGCCAGACCTGGAGGGCCAATGGACACCGTAGTCGTCGGAGTGGACAACAGCGACGTGTCGACGAGGGCGGTGGAGTTCGCTGTCGAACGGGCGCGTCGGAACGAATGGAAGGTGGTTCTCGTGCACGTCATCCCCTGGACTCCCTACTCCTTCACCACCCCGTCCGAGAACGATCACCGGCACCGTGAACGGCAACGCGAGATCGAGGCCGCGAACGAGCAGATCCTGGCGCCGATGAGCGAGATCGCCGAGAACGGCGGGGTGCCCCACGAAGCCGTCGTGCACCACGGCAAGCCGTCCGAGACCATCCTCGACATCGCCGACGACACCTCGGCCGTCCACATCATCGTCGGGCGCACCGGTGACTCCGGGCTGCGCGAGGCCATCTTCGGCAGCGTGGCGAGCCGCTTGGTGCAGCACGCCAAGATCCCGGTGACGGTGGTGCCCTGATGAACCCCGTCGACTGGTTCAACAGCGCATCGGAGTGGATCACCAACACGGTCTTCTACTCGGTCGAGATCGCCGGCGCCACCCTTCCGCTTATCGTCGTCTGGCTGGTCATCGCCGGGGCGTTCTTCACCGTGTGGCTCGGCTTCATGCAGGTGCGCGGCCCCAAGCTCTCGATCGACCTCGTGCGCGGCAAGTACTCCGACCCCGACGACGCCGGTGAGGTCAGCCACTTCCAGGCGCTCGCCACAGCGGTCTCGGGCACGGTCGGCCTCGGCAACATCGCCGGTGTCGCCATCGCCATCTCGCTCGGTGGCCCCGGCGCGACCTTCTGGATGATCCTGGCCGGCCTGCTCGGCATGGCGACCAAGATGGCCGAGTGCATGATGGGCGTGAAGTACCGCCGTGAGCACGCCGACGGCACCGTCTCCGGTGGCCCGATGTACTACCTGCGCGACGGCCTGGCCGAGCGCGGGATGGCCGGGTTCGGCAAGGTTCTCGCGGTCTTCTTCTCGATCTTCATGATCGGTGGCGCGGTCGGCGGCGGCAACATGTTCCAGTCCAACCAGGCCACGGCGCAGATCGTCGCCGTCACCGGTGGCGAGGGCTCCTTCCTGGCGGACAACTCGTGGATCGTCGGCCTGGTCTTCGCGGCCGCGGCCGGAGCCGTCATCATCGGTGGGATCAAGAGCATCGCCCGGGTGACGGAGAAGATCGTCCCGTTCATGGCGGTTCTCTACGTCACCGCCTGCATCATCGTGCTGATCTGGAACTTCACATCCATCCCCGAGGCGATCGGGTCCATCTTCAGCGGGGCGTTCACTCCCGAGGGGGTCGCCGGCGGTGCCATCGGCGCCCTGATCGTCGGGTTCCAGCGGGCGGCCTTCTCCAACGAGGCCGGCCTCGGTTCGGCCTCGGTGGCGCACTCGGCGGTCAAGACCAGGGAGCCCGCGACGGAGGGCTTCGTCGCGATGCTCGAGCCCTTCATCGACACGGTGGTCATCTGCACGATGACGGCCCTGACGATCGTCATCACCGGGGCGTACCAGAACCCGGACGCGTCCGAGCTCGGCGGCGTCGCCCTGACGTCGCAGGCGTTCGAGACGGTGCTGCCGTGGTTCCCGAACGTGCTCGCGCTCGCGGTCGTGCTGTTCGCGTTCTCGACGATGATCAGCTGGTCGTACTACGGGATGAAGGCGACCGGCTACCTCTTCGGTGACAACGTGGTGGCGGAGAACGTCTTCAAGGTCATCTTCCTCATCTTCACCGTCATCGGCTCGGCGGCCGCCCTCGGCCCGGTCATCGACTTCTCCGACTCGATGATCTTCCTCATGTCGATCCCGAACCTCATCGGGCTCTACATCATGGCGAAGGTGATCCGCTCGGTGATCACCAGCTACTACGACCGGGTCCAGAGTGGAGAGGTCAAGGAGTACGCCCACCGCTAGCCGCTCAGCACCTCGCGACAGGGGCCACGCCACCGGGTCATCCGGCGGGGTGGCCCCGTCGTCGCGGGGCGGTACCAGCGGCGCGAACGGGACCGCCGGCGCCCTCAGGCGAGGCCGAGGTCCGCCAGCCCGTACGCGTGGCGGTACTCGAGCCCCGCGTCGGCGAAGACGGCGGCGGCCCCCGTGTCGCGGTCGGCGATCGTCGCGACCGCCACGACGGTGGCACCCGCCTCCTGGGCAGCCCTGGCCGCCTCGAGCGGCGACGCCCCGGTGGTGGAGGTGTCCTCGACCACGAGCACGCGCCGACCCTCGATCGACGGGCCCTCGATGCGCTGCTGCAGACCGTGGGCCTTGCCCGCCTTGCGGACCACGAACGCGTCGAGCCGGCCGCCTGCAGCCGCAGTGGCGTGCAGCATGCCGGTGGCCACGGGGTCCGCGCCGAGGGTGAGCCCACCGACGGCGTCGAACTCGAGGTCGGCGACGAGGTCGAGCATGACCCGGCCGACGAGCGGCGCAGCCTCGCCGTCGAGGGTGATGCGGCGCAGGTCGACGTAGTAGTCGGCCTCCTTGCCGGAGGAGAGCGTGACCCGTCCGTGGACGACGGCCTTGCCGCGGATCAGGTCGAGGAGCCGAGCGCGGTCGGCGGCGATGTCGGTCACGGCTCCAACGGTAGGGCCTCACACCGACCGGTGGGTGGCCGGCTCATGGTCGCCGCCACGGGGGCGGGACGACCCACGCGTCCCCGATGTCGTGGGAGGACACCTCGGTGCCGAACGCCGTGTCGGACCAGCCCCCGCCGGTGTGGGACACCGCGGGCTCGTAGGTGAACGGCACCAGCTCGGTGTCGTCCCACAGGTCGATGCCGACGCGCAGCATGCGCCCCGTGGGGCTGGACGTGACCGCCTCGGCAAGGGTGAGCAGCATCCCGCGCGGCAGGCCGTCGAGGAGGGTGCGAGGGCGCCGGCGCTCGGCGAGCACGAGGAGCCTCGCGACGTGGTGGACGTCGTCGGCGCGGAGCCGGTAGCCGGTGAGGAGGAGCCGGCGTACCTGTGCGAGCACGTCGGCCCGGACCTCGGGTCCGAGGGCGGTCAGGGCGTGACGGTGGGCCGTCTCCTGCCAGTCGGCGGAGGCGGTGCGCAGGAGGTGGCGGTACTCGCGGACCACCTCGGGTTCGGCACCCGCGGCCATCCCTCGATGGTAGGACCGGGCGCCGACGGCGTCACGCGCGAATCCCTCCGGGTCATCGGCGGGTGCGCACGCGCTCGACGAGGTCCGTGAGGCCACCGCGCAGCAGCGGGCGCGGCGTCGCGCGGAGAAGGAAGGAGGCCGCCTTCCACCCCGGGCCGGGCACCGACACCACCTTCCCGGCGGCGACGTCGGCCAGGGCCTGCCGAGCGACCTCGTCGGCGTCGAGCCACACCGAGTCGGGCACGCCCGGCAGGTCCATCCGGGCCCGCTGGTGGAACTCGGTGCGGGTCAGCCCCGGGCACAGCGCGGTCACGGTGACGCCGGTGCCGCGCAGCTCGCCGGCGAGCGCCTCCGAGAAGACGGTGACGAACGACTTCTCCGCGGAGTAGGTGCCGCTCGCCATGAACGAGGCGATCGAGCTGACGTTGAGGATGGCTCCGTGGCCGCGCTCGCGCATCGCCCGGCCGGCGGCATGGCTGGTCAGCAGCACGGCCCGGACCATGACGTCGAGAGCTGCCTCCTCCTCGGCGACGTCGTTGTCCAGGAAGGCCCGGCGGTGCCCGAAGCCCGCGTTGTTGACCAGGAGGTCGACGGGGTGGTCGGGGTCGGCGAGGCGGTCGCACACCGCCTGTGTCTGCTGGCGGTCGGCGAGGTCGGCCACGAGCACCTCGACCTCGGCGCGGTGCGCGGACCGCAGCTCGGCGGCCAGCCGCTCGAGCCGGGCCCGGTCGCGGGCGACGAGGACGAGGCCCCCTCCCTCACGAGCGAGCCGGCGGGCGAGGGCGAGGCCGATGCCGGCGGAGGCACCGGTGACGAGGGCGGTGCTCACGGGGTCTCCCAGGGGGTGTCGAGGAAGGAGGTCAGCGCGCTCACCACGGCCTCGGGTGACTCCTCGGGGAGGAAGTGCCCGCCGGGGACGGTGTGGCCGCGGACGTCGGTGGCGTACCCGCGCCAGACCTCGAGCACGTCGTACGTGCGCTGGACGAAGCCCGCGTCGCCCCAGAGGACGAGCAGCGGGCTGCCGACGAGGTGGTCGCGGTCGGCACGGTCGTGCTCGAGGTCGATGCCGGCCGCCGCCCGGTAGTCCTCGCAGCTCGCGTGCACGACGTCCGGGTCGGAGAAGCAGCGGACGTACTCGGCGACGACGTCCTCGTCGAAGACCGCACCGGGGGCGGACCAGCGACGCAGCTTCTCACGCAGGTACCACTCGGGGTCGGCGCCGATGAGGTGCTCGGGCAGGCCGTCCCCCTGGACCAGGAAGAACCAGTGGTAGTAGCCGGTGGCGAAGGCCTGGTCGGTGTGGTCGAACATGTGCAGGGTCGGGACGATGTCCATGACGCACAGACGGCGCACCCGGTCGGGGTGGTCCTTGGCCATCCGGTGCCCCACCCGGGCTCCTCGGTCGTGCCCGGCGACGTCGAAGCGCTCGTGGCCCAACGCCACCATCACCTCGATAATGTCGGCGGCCATGGCCCGCTTCGAGTACCCCGCGTGGTCCTCGCCCCCCGGCGGCCGACTGCTGTCGCCATACCCCCGCAGGTCGGGGGCCACCACCTCGAAGCGGTCGGCCAGTGCCGGGGCGACGCGGTGCCACATCCGGTGGGTCTGGGGGTACCCGTGGAGAAGGAGCAGCGGCGGCCCGGCCCCCTGACGGGTGAGGTGGATGCGCGCGCCCGCGGTCTCGACCTCGACCACGGCCGGAGTGGTCACGGCGCCCCCGGCCCGAGCGCGCCGTAGCCGGGCTCGAGACCGTCCCGGCCGGTGGCGGCGGCAAGAAGCCGCACGGCGTCACCGCGGTGACCGGCGAGCTCGGCCACCAGGCCGAGGGCGGGGACGGCGGCGGCGCGCAGGCGTGGTGGGGCGTCGGCCCCTACGGCTCGCGCGAGGTCCAGGCCGTGCACGGTGAGCTCGAGGGCCCGGGTGCGCAGGTACTCGCGCAGCGTCAGCACGCCGAAGCGGGTCGGCACCCGGCGGTCGTCCGGCTCGGCGTCGACGAGCGCCGCCGTCTCGATGGCGGCCGTCCGCGCCGCCGCGACGAGGTCGTCGTCCAGCTCGGCTGCGTCGTCACGCGCGCGCTGCGCGACACCGTCGTGCACGCCGGGCACGGCCATCCCCGTGGCCAGGTACTCGGCTGCGGTGAGGACGGGCGCGTCGGCGGGCGGTACGGGCTCGGTCAGGTAGTCGCGCAGGGTGGTCCACGCCCGGAGGGTGTGGGCCCCGAGCTCGCGCACGGTCCACTCCCCGAGCCCCGGCACCGTCCAGGCATCCTCGGGCACGGCGTCGAGCACCTCGACGGCGCCGGTGGAGGCGACAGTGAACCACTGACGGGGGTCGGCGGCGGCGTCCATCGGGCCAGTATGGCCGCCACGGACGCCCCGTCGGGGACCGCGGTTAGGGTGAGGAACGTGCGCATCGCCACCTGGAACGTCAACTCGATCCGCTCCCGCATCGACCGCGTCGAGGCGTGGCTGCGGCGCGCTGACGTCGACGTGCTCGCCGTCCAGGAGACCAAGGCCCGCGACGACCAGTTCCCGTACGACCGGTTCCGGGGGCTCGGCTACGAGGTGGCCCACCACGGGCTCAACCAGTGGAACGGGGTCGCCATCGCGTCCCGCGTCGGGCTCGACGACGTCGCCGTCGGGTTCGACGGCGACCCGGGGTGGGGCGACCCTCTCGCCGCCGAGGCCCGCGCGATCGGCGCCACCTGCGGCGGCATCCGGATGTGGTCGCTCTACGTGCCGAACGGGCGCGCGCTCGACGACCCGCACATGGACTACAAGCTGCGCTGGCTCGCCGAGCTGAAGGAGCGCGCCTCCGGCTGGGCCGCCGACGGCACCCCCGTGGCCCTCTGCGGTGACTGGAACATCGCCCCCCAGGACGACGACGTGTGGTCGATGGAGTACTACGCCGACAAGTCCCACGTCTCCCCGCCCGAGCGGGCCGCCTTCACCGCCTTCCTCGACGCCGGCTTCGTCGACGTCGTCCGCCCCCACGCACCGGGTCCGGGCACGTACACGTACTGGGACTACCAGCAGCTGGCCTTCCCGAAGAGGCGCGGCATGCGCATCGACTTCGTCCTCGGCTCCCCCGCGTTCGCCGCCCGGGTGGCCGGCGCGGCGATCGACCGCGAGGAGCGCAAGGGCAAGGGCGCCAGTGACCACGCACCGGTCGTCGTGGAGCTCGACGGGTAGGACGGCGGGGCCGCGGGCTGGGCCCCGGCGTGGGTCCGGGGTTACGGTGCAGCGATGGCACGCCCACCGCACGAGCTGGTCGCGACGGTCCTCGTCGCGCCCCGTGCCCTGTCCGACCTCGAGGTCGCACTGATGTCGCGCGACCTCTGGGTGTGGCCACTCGCCACCGCGCCGACCTGCGGCGACGGCCCACGCCTGGCCCGCCAGACCGTGCGGCGGATGGTCACCGCCCGCCGCGGCGCCTGGGACCACGCGTGGGACTGGGTGCCGGTGTGGGTGTCCTTCGGCGCGTCCTGGCGACGGGACGACGAGCCCCTGCCGTGGGCCGCCCACGCCGCGCTGTGGGACGCCCTCGACGACTTCGTCGACCAGGTGCGGTACCGCAAGTGGCTCGGCGGCGTCACGCCGCTCCCGGTGCCGCGGGGCGCCGACGTCGCCGCCGACCGCCGCCGCGCGTCGTAGCCCTCGGTCAGCGCCGGCCGAGGATACCGGCGGCGTACGACGCCTGCCCGACGTGCTGCGTGCAGTCGTTCAGCACACTGACCAGCCGCACGCCGAGGGTCACCGGAGGGTCCCAGCCCTCGTCGACGACCCGGTCGAGGTCGGCGTCGGTGACCGACGCCAGCTGCGCACGGGCCATCTCGAAGGCCGCGTCGAAGTAGCCGCGCAGGTCCGCCGCGCTCGCCCTCACCGCCAGGACGTCGTCGTAGGACATGCCGTACCCGTGCGCGCTCGCGGGGAACGGCAGGCCGAGCCGGTCGTACCACCCGCCGGAGGTCCACTCGACGTCGGCATCGAACGC
This sequence comes from uncultured Actinomycetota bacterium, assembly GCA_963726295.1. Classification (GTDB taxonomy): domain Bacteria; phylum Actinomycetota; class Actinomycetes; order Actinomycetales; family Dermatophilaceae; genus DASSQJ01. The sequence continues at coordinate 242,309 of CAVSBW010000011.1, read as the reverse complement.
GTCCGCGACGTGCTCGTCCATGACCCGCGTGAGGTGCCAGACGAGCCACGCGACCGTGTTGGCCCCGGGCGCGGGCGGCTCGGCCAGCGCGGCCTCGGGGACGTCGTCGAGGAGGCCGTGGACGGTCTCGCGGACGCGTCCCAGGCCGTCGAGAAGGAGATCGCTCGCGGTCGCCATGCGCAGGAGGTTACGCCCCGCGGGCGACGGGCACACCCACCGGCGGAGTGGTGGCGCGGCGCCGCCCCAGCGTCAGCGCGACCCCGGCCCCCGCCGCCGCGGCGAGCGCCGCGCCGCGGAACACGGTGGCGACCTGCACCACCGCCGCCTCGCGCAGGGCCGTCGTGTCGGTGGGGTCGGGCAGCGCCCCCACCGCCTCGTAGTAGCGGTGCAGCCCCACCCCGGTGAGGAGGGCGAGCCCGACGACCATCCCCGTCATCCGCGCCACGACGACGAGCGCCGAGGCGGCGCCGTGGGTCTCCTCGGTGGACACGGCCAGCGCGGCGTCGTTGACCGGGGCCAACGCGAGTCCCACCCCGAGTCCCGCTGCCGCGAGCACCACCGTGGCCGACCAGTGGTCCAGCGACCCGACGCCCCACGTCGACATCGCGGCCAGGGAACCCGCGGCCAGGGCCAGCCCTGCCGCGGCGACCGGCCCGTCGCCGAGCCGCCGCACGGCCCATCCGCCCGCCAGCGCCCCGACGGGCACGGCGACGAGGAAGCGGACGAGGACGAGCGCCGCCTCGGCCTCGTCCGCCCCGGAGACCAGGCGGGCCAGGAGGGGGACGTCGACGACGACCGCGACGAGCGCGACCCCGGCCAGCAGCGACGTCGTGAGCGTGCGGACCATGACGGCGCCGACGAGGCCGCGCGGGACCAGGGGCCGGTCCGTGCGGCGGTGGTGCACGACGTAGGCGACGGCGAGCAGCAGCGCGGCCGGGAGCAGGGCGTACCCGAGGGGGCCGACCACCTCACGTGCCGGGTCGGCGGCGGCGAAGGTGAGGACGACGCAGCCGAGGGCGCCCCCGAGCAACAGCGCACCCGGGAGGTCGGCGCGCCGCAGCAGTCCCCAGCGCCCGCGCACGGAGGACGCGAGGGCGCCGACCGCGAGCACCAGCGCCAGCACGCCGACGGGGGTCGCGAGCCGGGAGGTGGCGTCGCCGAAGGGCACGAACGGCACGCCGAGGGAGACACTCCTCGTCAGGGCGTCGGGGGCGGCCAGGGCCAGCCACCCGGTCGCCGCCGCCAGGCATCCGAGGACGAGCGGAAGGGTGCGCGGACGTGGTGCTCGCCCACCCCCGGTGAGCACCACGAGCACCGCGAGGGCCACCCCCGCGAACGCCCCCAGCCAGAAGATCGCCCGCCAGTCGGCCACGACGAGCACGAGGGCACCGAGCACCGGCCCGAGCACGGCCCCGAGCTCCTGGACCGCGCCCACCACGCCGAGAGGCAACCCCCGGCGCCCCGCCGGCCAGAGGTCGGCGACGAGGGCCAGGGTCGCCGGGACGAGCCCGCCACCCCCGACCCCTTGCACGACGCGCCCGGTCACCAGCACCGGAAGCTCGACCGCGAGGGCGGTGACCGTCGAGCCGGCGACGAAGACCGCAAGGCACCCGAGGAGGACACGCTGGCGGTCCACGAGGTCAGAGAGCCGTCCGACGAGGGGGAGCACCGCGATGTAGCCGAGGAGGAACCCCGACACGATGGGGGTGGCGCGCTGGAGCGCGTCGACTCCCACACCGACCCCCCGCATCATGTCGGTCAGGGCCAGCACGACGACGTAGGTGTCCGCCGCGGCGAGCGCCACGGCGACGGAGGCCGTGGCGAGCAGCGCCCTAGGGGCGGTCGATCTCAACGGGTCTGCCGTAGTCGCTGATGACCAGGATGTAGGTGGACGTGGCGCCGGGGAAGAACGGGCCGACGATGGTGGCGGTGCGCAGCTGGTCGTGGTCGGTGAGGCCGTAGGTGACGTCGTAGGTGCCGGTGCCGTCACCGAGCCCCAGGACCTTCTCGACGGTGGCCCCGGGCAGGGTGCCCGAGATCGTGCCGAGCACCTCCTGGCCCTCGCGGACGTCGTCGCGCTCCTTCGGGTCCTCGGTGGCGGTGAGGAGCGAGGAGATGCCGTCGCCGGGGTGGAAGAACATCGCCGGGTTCGGGGCCCCCAGGGTCGAGAGGTCGGCCTCCTCGTACTCCGGCGTGAAGAACCGCATCCACGTCGTGTCGCCGATCGCGATGACCTCGATGGCCCCCGCGACGCCCTCGACCGTCCCGGTGATCGTGCCCTTGAACTTGGGCTCGGTCTCGCTCACCACGCCCTGGCCCTGGGCCGCAGTGACGCCGTTCTCCCGCTCGGGCACATCGCGGCTCGAGAGGTCGAGGGTCACCGAGCCGGCCGCGTCGAGCGCCGCGCGGGCGTCCTCGAGCCGTTCGGCGGGCGGAGCGCTCTGGGCGACACCGCCGGTGCACCCGGACGCGAGGAGCGCCGCGGCCGTGACGACGGCGGCGGCGAGCGGGCCGGGACGACGGCGGTGCATGGCGGTCAGGGTAGCCGCTGGCGCAACGCCGCCCGCGCGGGCACGCGCTCAGTGGAGGGTGAGGCGCTCCCCGGCGTCGTCGAGGCCGACCTTGACCGTGTCGCCGTCGCGGACCTCCCCCGACAGCAGGGCGGTCGCGAGGCGGTCACCGATCTCGCGCTGGACGAGCCGACGCAGGGGTCGCGCGCCGAACGCGGGGTCGTAGCCGGTCCGGGCCAGCCATGCCTTGGCGTCGCCGGTGACCTCGAGCCCGATGCGGCGATCGCTCAGCCGCGTGGACAGCTCACGCACCTGGAGGTCGACGATGCGGCCGAGCTCCTCGGTCGACAGCGGGTCGAAGACGACCACCTCGTCGAGCCGGTTGAGGAACTCCGGCTTGAACGCCGCACGCACCGCCCCCATGACCGCCTCCCGCTTGGCCGACGGGTCGAGGGTGGGGTCGATGAGGTACTGCGACCCCAGGTTCGAGGTCATGACAAGGATGACGTTGCGGAAGTCGACGGTTCGACCCTGGCCGTCGGTGAGCCGGCCGTCGTCGAGCACCTGGAGGAGGATGTCGAAGGTCTCCGGGTGGGCCTTCTCGACCTCGTCGAGCAGCACGACCGAGTAGGGACGGCGCCGCACCGCTTCGGTCAGCTGGCCGCCCTCCTCGTACCCGACGTAGCCCGGGGGGGCACCGATGAGCCGCGCCACCGCGTGCCGCTCCGAGTACTCCGACATGTCGATGCGGACCATCGCCCGCTCGTCGTCGAAGAGGAAGTCCGCGAGGGACTTCGCCAGCTCGGTCTTGCCGACGCCGGTGGGGCCGAGGAAGAGGAAGCTGCCGGTCGGCCGGTCGGGGTCGGCGATGCCGGCCCGGCTGCGGCGCACGGCGTCGGACACCGCCCGCACCGCATCGGCCTGACCGATGAGGCGGGCACCGATGATCGACTCCATCGACAGCAGCTTCTCGGTCTCGCCCTGGAGCAGGCGCCCCGCGGGGATTCCGGTCCACGCCGAGATCACCTCGGCGATGTCGTCGGCGCCGACCCGCTCCTTGACCATCAGGTCGGCCTCGCCCAGGGCCGACTCGGCGGCCTGGGCGGCGTCGAGGTCGGTCTGGAGTGCGGGGATGTCGCCGTAGAGGACCCGCGAAGCGCCCTCGTAGTCGCCGTCGCGCTGCATCCGGTCGGCCTGGGTGCGCAGGTCGTCGAGCCGGGCCTTGAGGTCACCGACCCTGTTCAGGCCCTCCTTCTCGGAGGCCCACCGCGCGTTGAGGCCGTCGAGCTCCTCGGTGGCGTCGGCGAGGTCGGCGCGCAGCTTCTCCAGCCGCTCCTGGGACGCCTCGTCGGTCTCGCGGGCGAGGTGCAGCTCCTCCATCTTCAGCCGGTCGACCTGACGACGCAGGACGTCGATCTCGACCGGGCTGGAGTCGATCTCCATCCGCAGCCGCGAGGCCGCCTCGTCGACGAGGTCGATCGCCTTGTCCGGCAGCCGGCGGCCGGTGATGTACCGGTCCGAGAGGCTGGCGGCGGCGACGAGCGCGGAGTCCTCGATCTCGACCTTGTGGTGTGCCTCGTATCGCTCCTTGAGGCCACGGAGGATGGCGATGGTGTCCTCGACGCTCGGCTCTCCGACGAAGACCTGCTGGAAGCGGCGCTCCAGCGCGGAGTCCTTCTCGATGTGCTCGCGGTACTCGTCGAGGGTGGTGGCCCCCACGAGCCGCAGCTCGCCGCGGGCCAGCATCGGCTTGAGCATGTTGCCGGCGTCCATCGACGAGTCGCCGGTGGCCCCGGCGCCGACGAGGGTGTGCAGTTCGTCGATGAAGGTGACGACCTCGCCGTTGCTGGCCCTGATCTCCTCGAGCACCGACTTGAGTCGCTCCTCGAACTCGCCGCGGTACTTGGCCCCGGCGACCATGGCCCCGAGGTCGAGGCTGACCAGCCGCTTGCCGCGCAGGCTCTCGGGGACGTCGCCGTCCACGATCCGCTGGGCCAGGCCCTCGACCACGGCGGTCTTGCCCACGCCGGGCTCGCCGATGAGCACCGGGTTGTTCTTGGTGCGGCGCGAGAGCACCTGGACGACCCTGCGGATCTCGGAGTCACGCCCGATGACCGGGTCGAGCTTGCCGTCGCGCGCGGCCTGGGTGAGGTCGGTTCCGTACTGGGCCAGGGCCTCGCCGCCCTCGGCGGGAGTTTCCGAGGTGACCGTGCGGCCGTCGCGCAGCAGGGCGATCCGCTGCTCCATGTCGGTGGCGCCCCGCTTCTCGACGGCCGCCAGGTTCCCCGTCTCGGCGAGCGCGAGCAGGAGCAGGTCGAGCGCGAGGTACTGGTCGCCCTTGGCCCGCATCAGGGTGTCGGCCTGCTGGAGGACGGCGAGGGCCTCGCGGCCGAAGGTGGGCGGCTGGGCGGTCGAGCCGCTGGTCGTGGCCAGGGCCCGCAGCCGGGCATCCGCCTGGCCGAGCACCTGCTGGGCACCGGTGCCCGCCGCGGAGAGCAGGGCGTCGGCGAGCGGGGTGTCCAGCTGGACGGCCGAGCTCGTCAGGTGGTCGGGGGTGATCTCGGCGTGGCCGGCGCTCTGTGCGGCGCGCTGGGCGAGCGCGAGCGCCTCGGCCACCTTGGTGGTGGGCTTCAGCTCCATGCGGGTGCGTCTCCTGGTCGGGGCCGTGGGTCGGTCGAGTCCTCTGGTCCAACCTCGACAAAGTTGAGTGTATTCCGCTCAACCCTGGTGCGGAAGCCCCCGCTCCACCCAGTCCACCGCCTGCCGGACCAGCACCTCCGGAGGCTCGCGCAGGTCCAGCTCGATGCCCACCTCGTCCTCGGCCAGCGGCTCGAGGGTCGCCAGCTGCGAGGAGAGCAGAGAGCCCGGCATGAAGTGGCCGGTGCGCGCCGCGAGGCGGTCGGCGACGACCTCGGCCTCCCCGGCGAGGTGGACGAAGGCGACGCCCGGCACCCCCCGACGCAGGACGTCCCGGTAGGCGCGGGTGAGCGCCGAGCACGCCATCACCGTGGACTCGCCGGCCGCGCTGCGCTCGCGCATCCATCCGGCGAGGGCGGCGAGCCACGGCAGCCGGTCGGCGTCGACGAGGGGGACCCCGGCCGCCATCGTCGCGATGTTCTCGGGCGGGTGGTACTCGTCGGCCTCGGCGAACCGCAGGCCGAGCGCCTCGGCCAGCCCCAGCGCGACGGTGGACTTGCCGCATCCCGACACCCCCATGACGACGAGGTGGACGGTGGGACTCAGCACGTCGCGGCCAGGGACTGCGCGCGGGACGGGTCGAGCGAGGCGGTCGGGGTGGGCTTCGGACTGCGCGTTCGCGTGGGGCTGGGCGAGGCGTCGGGCTGGGGGATCTGCGAGGGTGTCGCCACCGGCGTGACGGGCGGCTTCAGTGCCCGCCGCACGAGGGTGTGGATCCGCGCGAAGTCCGGGTTCGCCGGGTCGATGACGTCGTTGGTGAGCGGCAGGGACCGGATCGCGCCGTGCTCCTGGACCCGTTGCACGAGCTCGACCCAGGCCGGCAGCTGGTCTGGGGGGATGTCGACGGAGACGTTGTCCTTCACGGCCCGGGCGATCCTGGGGTACCGCGCGAGGAGCGAGACCGGGTCCGCCTGCTCGATGAGCGCACCGGCCACGCAGCGTTGTCGGCGCATCCGGCTGAAGTCGTCGCTCGTGGCCCGCGAGCGGGCGTACCAGAGGGCGAGCCGGCCGTCGAGGTGCTGCAGGCCGGGGTCGATCCACTCCTGCTTGTCCGAGGTCCACTCGAAGGTGCGGGCCTCGGTGAGGTGGCAGCTGACGCACACCCGCTCGGTGACGTTGATGTCGACCCCGCCCATCGCGTCGACGAGCTCGCGGAACCCGTCGAGGTCGATGACCACGGAGTGCGAGATCGGGAGCCCGGTGACGGCGGAGAGGACGTCGATGGTCGAGGTCAGCCCGGGGCTGGGGTCGCCGGGGAAGAGGTCGGGGCGGCTGTCGGCGAGGGTCCAGATGCCGTTCATCAGGCACTCGTCGCCGCAGTCGTACCCGTACGGGAAGATGGTGTGCAGCGGGTTGGAGGTCGGGATCGGGACCTTCTCGAGGTTGCGCGGCACACCGATGAGCAGGGTGTCGCCGGTGCGGGTGTCGATGGTGACGACCATCATCGAGTCGGTGCGCACGCCGGTGCGGTTCTTGCCGGCGTCGGAGCCGAGCAGCACCAGGGTCACACGGGGTGTGCCCTCCCACGGGTCCGCGCTGGGTTCGGGGGTCGGGGTCGGCGTTGGGGTCGTGTCGGCCACCACGGCGGGTGCCGGCCTGCTGACGAACACCGACGAGATGAGATCGGCCTGCACGTCGAGGTAGCGCACCACGAGGCTGCCCGGCACGACCACCACGACGCAGCCGGCGAAGGCGAACAGGCTCCGCCATGCCGCACCCCGCCGGCGCCGGTGAGGTCGCGACAGCTCGGCCGTCAGGACGATGGAGCCCACCCACAGCACCACGGCGACCGCGACGACCACGGCGACGAGGCGCAGCGCATCGGGGTCGACGGCGAGGTCGAGCGCCGCGTCGAGCGCGCCGCCACCGGCCCAGGCCCGGTAGCCGAGGTACGCCGCGCCTCCGGTGAAGAGCACGAGCAGGACGACGCCGAGCCACCGCCAGGGGGTGCGGAGCAGGCCCGCCCCCGGCAGCACCGTGGCCAGGGCGACCCGGCGGTAGTACCGCCCGCCGCCGGAGCCGACGTCGTCGTCCACGAACACCCACCTTCCGACTGGACCGTCCTCGTGCTGACCGGTCCTGACCGGTCGGATGGTACTGGGCCCACCTGCGGGGACGCCGCTGCCGTCCTCCCGCAGGCCAGCCCCGTGGTCGAATGGAGGAGTGAGCGCCCGGCCCGTCCCTGCCGCCGACCGCCGCCGTCAGGTGGGGGTCACCGTCGCCGAGGTGCTCTGCGTGCTGGGGACGATCGTGGGCGTCGGCGCGCTCGGTGGCACACCGGTCCAGGACGCTGCCGGAGGGGCGCTGGCCGCCGACGCCACCCTCGTGGCGCCCGCCGGGCCGGCCTTCGCCATCTGGACGCCGATCTACCTCGGACTCGCCGCCTACACGGTGTGGCAGTGGCTCCCCGAGCAGGCCACCGACCGGCGCCACCGGGCGGTGGGCTGGCTCGCTGCCGCCTCGATGGTCCTGAACGCGCTGTGGCTGCTCGTCATCCAGGCCGGCTTGTTGTGGCTGAGCGTGCCCGTCATCGCAGCGCTGGCGCGCACGCTCGGGCTGCTCGTCCGGAGGCTCCAGCAGAACCCCTCCTACGGCGTCCCCGAGTCGGTCATCACCGACGGCACGTTCGGGCTCTACCTCGGCTGGGTCTCGGTGGCGACGGTGGCGAACGTCACCGCCGCGCTCGTCGGCTCCGGCTTGGACCTCGGGGACGCCGGCAACGCGGTCGCCGCGGTGGTCGTGCTCGCGGTCGCGGCGGGCCTCGGCTGGTGGTTCGCGGGCCGGCTCGGCGGCCGCTGGGCCGTGGCCGCCGCCATGGCGTGGGGCCTGGGGTGGATCGGGTGGGGGCGTCTGGCGGCCGACCCGTCGTCGGTGCTCGTGGGCCTCGCGGCCCTCGTCGCGGCGGTCGTGGTGCTCGTGGCCGCGGGCCGGGCGCACTCCGAGCTCGCGGCCTAGGGTCGGCTCACCACAACCGGCGCTTCTTGAGGTAGTTCCTCAGCTCGGCGGAGGCGCCGTACTGGACGACGGTCCGGGCGGACTCCAGCCACGGTCCGATGGACGGCCGGACCTCGCGGACCGCGGCCTCGGGGTCGGCCCCGGGGAGCGTCAGTCGGCGAGGAGCTCGGGGAGGCGCGACGGGTCCGCCAGGACGTTGACGAGGACGGACTGGAGCACGGCGTCGCGTGCCTCGGGGGGGAGCAGCCCGTCGATGAGGAGCCCCGACAGGCCGTGGACCACCGTCCACGCGAGCAGGTCGACCCCGTCGCGCCGGCGTAGCAGGCCGGCCGCGTCCATCTCGTCGAGCGTGCGGCACAGCAGCGCGTAGATGTGGTCCGGGTCGACCGCCCCCGGCGCGGCGGACGCGTCCTTCGCGTCGTGCGCGCACAGCGGCCCGAAGGTGTGCCGGAACAGGTTCGGCTCGGCCACGGCGAAGTCGATGTATGCCTCGCCGAGGGCGCGCATCCGGTGGACGAGCGCGCGGTCGTCGTCGCCCTGGACCGCGCCGACGGCCCGGTCGACCCGCTCGTCCAGGAGCGCCGCACCTCGGTGCCCGACCTCGTGGAGGAGCGCATCCTTGTCCGGGAAGTGGTGGTACGCAGCGCTGGCGCTCACCCCGACGGCCTGCGCGACGGCCCGCAGCGACACCTTCTCGGCCCCCTCGCTGCGCACGCGGTCGAGGGCCTGGCCTACGAGCGCCTCCGCGAGGTCACCGTGGTGGTACGGCGTCGAGCGGCGGTGCTCTGCGAGGGGTGGGGTCACCTCCGCAGGATACCGCCCCGTCTGCACAATGTTCAGATTGGGTCTTGACAGCGTTCAGATATGTCGGTCACCCTCACCGAATGAACACCGTTCAGATTGAGACCCGGCCCCCCGCCCCCACCATCGAGCCGGCACCCCGACCGGTTCCCGCCGGGCGGCTCGGCCGCTTCGGAGTCCTCGTGGCCGAGCGTCCCAAGGCCACGCTCGTCCTCTTCGTGCTCGCCCTCGCCCTCTTCGGCACCCTCGGCGCCGGGCTCTTCCCGAACCTGCGGACCCAGGGCTTCGACGTGCCCGGCAGCGAGTCGGACCGGGCCGCCACCGTGCTCTCCGACGAGTTCGACGTGCGTGACCCCGTCGTCGTCGTGGCCCTCGAGCTGCCGGCCGGCGTCGACGACCCGGCGTCGGCGTCCGCCGCTGCGGCGCTCGTCGACGACCTCTCCTCCGTCGAGGGGGTCGACTCCGTGACGTCGTACTGGAGCTCCGGACGGCCTGGTGCCCTGCGCGGGTCGGACGGGCTCACCGGCTCCGTCCTCGTGGGGGCGGCCAGCACCGACGCCGCCGAGCGCGCCGATGTCGGCACCGCCGCCGAGTCGGTGGTCGACCGGGTCGTTGCCGACGACCCACGCCTCGTCGCCCACGTCTCCGGCGAGGCCGCGGTCGGGAACGCGCTCAACGAGACGATCACCGAGGACCTCGCCCGGGCCGAGGCCATCGCGGTGCCGGTGACCTTCGTCCTCCTGCTCGTCGTCTTCGGATCGCTCGTCTCCGCCGGTCTGCCGTTCCTCGTCGCCGCCGGTTCGGTGCTCGGCTCGTTCGCCCTCGTCTGGATGGTCTCGCTGACGACCGACGTCTCCGTCTTCGCGCTGAACCTCATCACCGGCCTCGGGCTCGGCCTCGGCATCGACTACGCGCTCCTCGTCGTCAACCGGTTCCGGGAGGAGCTGCGCGACAGCGGTCCCGCGCCCGGGCGCGAGGTGGTGCGGGCCGCGGTCGCCCGGACCGTGGCGACGGCCGGCCGCACCGTCCTGTTCTCCGCGGCCACGGTGTTCGTCGTCCTCGGGGCGATGACCTTCTTCCAGCAGAACTTCCTCCGGTCCTTCGGGTACGCCGGGATGGCCGCGACCGCCATGGCCGCCCTCGCGGCCGTCACCGGGCTGCCGGCCACGCTCGCGCTCCTGGGGACCCGGGTGGACCGCCTGCGCGTGCTCCGCCGCGACCTCGCCCCGCGCGACGAGGGCGCCTGGGCAGCCGTGGCGCGGTTCGTCATGCGGCGACCGGTGCCGGTGCTCGTCGTGGTCCTGGGCCTGCTCGGCGTGCTCGCGGCCCCCGCCCTGGGAGTCACGTTCTCGCAGGTCGACGCCCGCGTCCTCCCCCAGGACCACCCCACGGCAGTCGCCGCCCAGGTGCTCGCGGACCGGTTCGAGGGCAATGAGGGCAGCCCTGTCCAGGTCGTCGTGCCGGACGGCGTCGACGACGCCTCGATGACCGCCTACGCACAGGACCTGTCCCGGCTCGAGGACGTCACCACGGTGAGCTCGGCCCAGGGCGTGTTCGTCGACGGCGCCCGCGTCGGCGAGGACCCGCGGGCATCCGGCTTCCGCGTCGACTCCGGCGCTCAGCGGCTCAGCATCGTCACGGACGTGCCGGCGGTGGGCTCCGAGGCCGCCGACGTCGTCGCGGCGGTGCGCACCTCGGCGGCCCCGACGACCGGGGTGCTCGTCGGCGGCGCGTCGGCGGGCTTCCTCGACAGCCAGGACGCCATCGCCTCTCGGGGCGCCTGGGCCCTCGCCTGGGTCGCGCTGGCCACCCTCGTGCTGCTCTTCCTCTTCACGGGGTCGGTGGTCATCGCCGCCAAGGCGGTCCTCGTCAACCTCGTCAGCCTGTCGGCGATGCTCGGGGCCGTGGTGTGGGTGTTCCAGGACGGCCACCTCCAGTGGCTCGTCGGGGACTTCACGGTGACCGGGAGCATCGACACCGCGATGGCCGTGCTCGTCGCCATCACCGCGTTCGCACTGTCGATGGACTACGAGGTCTTCCTGCTGTCGCGGGTCGTCGAGGAGCACCGTCGGGGCGCGTCTACGTCCGAGGCCGTCGCGCTCGGGTTGCAGCGGTCGGGCCGGATCATCACGGCCGCCGCCGTGCTCCTCGCCGTGGTCTTCGCGACCTTCCTCACGAGCGGAGTCACGAACATCAAGCAGCTCGGGTTCGGCGTCGCCGTCGCGATCCTCCTCGACGCCACCGTCGTGCGCGGCCTGCTCGTGCCGGCCCTGATGCGGCTGCTCGGCGGCGCGAACTGGTGGGCGCCGCGTCCGCTCGCGCGCCTGTACGAGAGGTTCGCACTGCGGGAGGAGTGAGCGCGAGCGGTCGAGGCCGTCAGCGGAAGACGCGGTCCACAGCGGTGAACGCGCCGAGCTCGTGGTCGGCACTGAAGCTCGCGTGGTCACGGCGGATGCGGTCCGCGGCCTCCTGCGAGAAGCCCAGCACGTCCTCGACGAAGAGGGCCGGCTCGCCGATCGCCTCGAGGACGAGCGGCTCGATGTCGACATCACGCTCGCCGACATCGTCGGACAGCGCGTGGGCGTGGGCGAGGGTCTGGCCGCACAGCCGGGCGTAGTCGACCCACTCGCCCTTGGCCAGTTCGCCGAGGTCGATCTCGTTCTTGTACGGCGAGCGCTCCCGGGTCATGAAGCTCAGGCCCTCGAACTCGACGTGGCCGAAGAAGGCGTCGCCGTTGACGAGCTGGACGCGCGCGGCGTCGGTGATGCGGTCCGCGGCACCGTCGACCCCGAAGTCGCTCGGCGGCACCAGGCCGGCGAGCGCGGAGCGTCGGGCCTGCTTGAGCTCGAGGATGACGTCGTCGCTGCCGTCGGCGGTGGGCCCCTCGAGCATCACGTAGTAGCGGGTCAGGCCCAGCGACGCCGTGCCTTGCGAGACGCGGACGGCGACGTCCTTCACCCGCATGTCGCCGGCGCGATCGGGCACCTGGACCTCGTTCTCCTCGACCATCCCGTCGACGACCTTCTGGAACTCCTCCACCCGCCGTGACTGCGGGACGAGCTTCTTGCTCGACTTGAACCCTCGCCCGTACTCGTCGTGGTACTTCTTCGCCAGCCACTCGCTGCGATCGTTCAGCGAGCTCTCGAGGAGGTCCTTGATGAGGTCGGGGGCGTTGTCCAGACGCACCTGGTGCCGGGTCTCGTCACCGTCGCGGGCGAACCGGTCCATCCCGGCCACGTAGCCCTCCACGAACGCGCGCGCGATCGTGCGCTGCCGCTTCGGGCCGTGGCCCCCGTCGACCTCGGCAGCGATGATGAAGCCCACGACACCGCGCTTGATGTCCCAGGTGAACGGCGCGTAGTAGGCCTCGTCGAAGTCGTTGACGCCGAAGAAGGGCACGTTGTCGGCGCTCGGCATGACGCCGAAGTTCTCCGGGTGGACGTCGCCCAGGCACAAGACGGTGGGCATCCACGCGTCCTCCCCGGCCATGTCGCGGTAGAAGAGCAGGGCGGTGCCCCGGAAGAACGAGTAGAGGGAGCCGGCGAGCTTGTCGAACTTCGCCCGGGCGTCGTCGCCCCGGTCGGAGATGCGCGAGCGGTGGTCCTCGCGCAGGGTCTGCCGGACGTGGACGCGCCGGTCGTGGCCGGTGAGGTTGCGCGGCAGGGCGACCATCTCTCCCCGGGCGCGCGCGGCCGCGAGCTTCTCGAAGGCCTCGTACCGGGAGGCCCCCTTGCCGTCCCCGAGGGCGGTGTCGTGCTTCCGGCCCGACGACCGCTTGCCCGCCGTCGTGGTCCTCGACGAGCCGGATCGCGATGTCGAGGACGAGGACTTCTGGCGTGGCGGCATGGAGCCCATGTCTACCGCACCGGTGGTGGGTGGCAGGGCGTCAGCCGCGCCCGGGCCTCCAGACGACGAGCGCCTGCGAGCGGCGCGAGCGCGGGCGCTCCCCGAGCCGCGAGGGGAAGATGTCGCCGGCAGGGCTCACCGAGAACACACGCGTCGTGCGGCCGGAGGCAGCCTCGAGCGCCTCGAGCTGGTCGGTGAGCTCGCGCACCCGGCCGCGCAGGGCATCGACCTGGTTCTCGAGCTCCAGGATGCGCGCGACGCCGGCGAGCGAGACGCCCTCCTCCTGGGAGAGCCGCTGCACCTCGCGGAGCAGGGCGACGTCACGCTGGCTGTACCGGCGGCCGCCGCCCTTGGTCCGGGACGGCGTGACCAGGCCCAGCCGGTCGTACTGGCGCAGCGTCTGTGCGTGCATCCCCGCGAGCTCGGCCGCGACCGAGATGACGAAGACCGGGGTGTCGTCGTCCGGGGAGAAGGCCGCGAAGCCGTAGGAGCTCATCGGGTCCTCCTTCAGGTACGCGCCTGCTCGAGGAGCGCAGCGCGGGGGTCGACACCGGACTCGGCGTCGCGCAGCGTCTCGACGGCCGCACGAGCCTCGTCGGTGAGCCGTTGCGGCACGACGACGCTGACCCTGGCCAGGAGGTCGCCGGTGGTGCCCTTGCCCTTGACGCCCCGGCCCTTGACGCGCAGCACGCGACCGCTCGGGGTGCCGGGCGCGACCTTGACCTTGACCGTGCCCCCGTCGAGCGTGGGCACCTGGACGGTCGCGCCGAGGGCGGCCTCGGCGAACGTCACCGGGAGGTCCACCGTCAGGTTGTCACCGTCGCGCCCGAACACCGGGTGCTTGTCGACGGCGACGGTCAGGATCAGGTCGCCGCCGGGGGCGCCGTGGTCGCCGGGCCGACCCTTGCCACGCAGGCGGATCTTCTGGCCGTCGCGGACCCCGGCCGGGATCTTGGTCGTGATCCGCTGGCCCTCCGCGGTGCTCAGCGTCACCGTCGACCCCTCGACGGCGTCGCGGAAGGACAGCGTCGTCCGTGCCTGGACGTCCTGGCCCCTGCGTGGACCGCGCGGGGCGCCGTACCCGCCGAACGGGTCACCCTGGGCCTGGCCGCCCGCTGCCCCGCCGAACATCTGGGCGAGCAGGTCGTTGATGTCCTGGTCCCCGCCGCCAGGGTAGGCACCTCGGCCACCGGTGTCGAAGCGGACCCTCGACCCGCCGCCACCGCCGCCGAAGGCGCTGAAGATGTCCTCGAAGCCGCCGCCGCCCGGGCCACCGGCACCCGCGCGGAACCGGGCGCCGCCGTGGGCCATCGACCGGACGGCGTCGTACTCCTGACGTTGCTTCGGGTCGGCGAGCACCGCGTGGGCCTCACCGACGTCCTTGAACTTCTGCTCGGCCGAGGCGTCCCCCGCGTTCTGGTCGGGGTGGTACTTGCGGGCGAGCTTGCGGTAGGCCTTCTTGATGGCGGCGGCGTCGGCGTCCTGGGGGACGCCGAGGATCGCGTAGAAGTCCTTCTCGAACCAGTCCTGCTGGGCCATGCGGCGCCTCCTCTCGGTCGCTCGGTACGCGGCTTACTCGGGGTCCGCCACGGCGACGCGAGCGGGCCGCAGGACCTGCTCACCCGCACGGTAGCCGGGCTGGAGGACGGTGACGACCGTCGTCGCCGTCGCGTCGTCCGGCAGGTCCTCGTCGTCGGCGGGCCACGGTGCGTGCATGAGCGCCTCGTGCTGCTGCGGGTCGAAGGCCTCGCCCTTGTCGCCGTAGCGGACCAGCCCGTAGCGCCCGAGCAGGGACTCGAGCTTGTCGGCGATGGCCGCGAACGGGCCGCCGTCGAGGTCGCCGTGCTCGCGCGCGGCGTGGATGTCGTCGAGTACCGGCAGCAGCGACTCGAGGACGTCGCGCACGACCCGTTCCTGGACGAGGGCACGGTCGCGGTCGACGCGCCTCTTGTAGTTGACGTACTCGGCCTGGAGCCGCTGGAGGTCGGCGAGCCGCTCGGCGGCGAGCACCCCGTCGGGGCTCTCACCGCCATCGGGTGCGGCGTCGACGCCACCAGCGGACGAGTCCGCGCCCGGCCCGGCGGGGGCGGCCCCGGTGGGCGGGGCCGCCTCCTCACCGTCGTTCACGGACTCGGTGTTGATCGCGTCCTCGGCCGCCTCGGGGGAGACGTCCTCGGTCACGCCCTCCTCGGGCACACCGGGTGTCGAGGGGTCGGTCACTTGGTCTCCTCGTCGTCGTCGACGACCTCGGCGTCGACGACGTCCTCGTCGGCGGACTCACCCTGCGCCGATCCACCCTCGGTGGGCTCCTCGCCGGGCACGTCGCCGGACTCGCCCTGCTCGGCCGCCGCGGCGTAGACCGCGGAGCCCATCGCCTGCGACGCGGTGTTCAGGGCGTCGATCTTGGCCTGGATGTCGGTTGCGGACGCCTCCGACTCGGGCTTGATGACCTCCTTGAGCTCGGCGAGCGCCTCGTCGACGGGCCCCCTGTGCTCATCGGAGACCTTGTCACCGGACTCGGAGAGGAACTTCTCGGTCGAGAACACGAGCGACTCGCCCATGTTGCGGGCCTCGGTCTCCTCGCGGCGCTTCTTGTCCTCCTCGGCGTGGGCCTCGGCGTCCTTGACCATGCGCTCGATCTCCTCCTTCGACAGGGCGGACCCGCCGGAGATGGTGATCTTCTGCTCCTTGCCGGTGCCCCGGTCCTTCGCGGAGACGTTGACGATGCCGTTGGCGTCGATGTCGAACGTCACCTCGACCTGCGGGACCCCGCGCGGCGCCGGCGCGATGCCGGAGAGCTCGAAGGTCCCGAGCCCCTTGTTCTGCTGCGCGATCTCGCGCTCGCCCTGGAAGACCTGGATGAGCACGGACGGCTGGTTGTCCTCGGCCGTCGAGAAGACCTCGCTGCGCTTGGTCGGGATCGCGGTGTTGCGGTCGATGAGCTTGGTGAACAGCCCGCCCTTGGTCTCGATACCGAGGCTGAGCGGCGTGACGTCGATGAGGAGGACGTCCTTGCGCTCACCCTTGAGGACACCGGCCTGCAGTGACGCACCGAGCGCCACGACCTCGTCCGGGTTGACGCCCTTGTTGGGCTCCTTGCCGCCGGTGAGCTCCTTGACGACGTTGCTCACCGCGGGCATGCGGGTGGAGCCGCCGACGAGGACGACGTGGTCGATGTCGGACAGCGAGATGCCGGCGTCCTTGATGACGTTCTGGAACGGCTGCTTGGTGCGGTCGAGCAGGTCCTGGGTCATCTTCTCGAACTGGGCGCGGGTCAGCGTCTCGTCGAGGTGGATCGGTCCGTTCTCGGACATCGAGAGGTACTGGAGGGAGAGGTTGGTGCTCGTCGCGGACGAGAGCTCCTTCTTCGCCTGCTCCGCAGCGTCCCGGAGGCGCTGCATCGCGATCTTGTCCTTGGACAGGTCGACGCCGCTGCTGTTCTTCACCGTGGTGAGCAGGTGCTGGACGATGCGGTCGTCCCAGTCGTCGCCGCCGAGCTGGTTGTCGCCGCTCGTCGCGCGGACCTGGATCGTGGAGAAGCCGTCCTCGGCGTCCTTGCCGACCTCGAGGAGGGACACGTCGAAGGTGCCGCCACCGAGGTCGAAGACGAGGATGAGCTCGTCCTCCTTGCCCTTGTCGAGGCCGTAGGCCAGCGCGGCAGCGGTCGGCTCGTTGACGATGCGCAGGACGTTCAGGCCCGCGATCTCGCCGGCCTCCTTGGTCGCCTGGCGCTCGTGGTCGTCGAAGTACGCGGGAACGGTGATGACCGCGTCGGTGATCGTCTCGCCGAGGTAGGACTCGGCGTCGCGCTTGAGCTTCTGGAGGATGCGGGCGCTGATCTCCTGCGCCGTGTACGTCTTCCCGTCGATGTCGTCGGTCGCCCAGTCGGTGCCCATGTGACGCTTGACGGACCGGATCGTGCGGTCGGCGTTCGTGACGGCCTGGCGCTTGGCGATCTCGCCGACGAGCACCTCACCGCCCTTGGAGAACGCGACGACCGACGGGGTGGTGCGACCGCCCTCGGCGTTCGCGATGATCGTGGGCTCGCCGCCCTCGAGGACGGCGACGGCGCTGTTGGTGGTGCCGAGGTCGATGCCGACTGCACGTGCCATGTGGTGACTCTCCTTGGTCGCGGACACTTAATTGAGTGCTTCTCGCTCAAGTTAGACGCCTTCGGATGTGTGTGCAAACCCGAGGCGCCAAACTTGCGTTCACCTCACTCAACTCTTCGGACGGCCGCGCCATTCCCGACCACGCTCCGTGGGCTGACTACGCTCCGGGCATGGCCGCACCCCGCCTGCGGGCGGCGACGTCCGACGACCTCCCGATGATCCGCCGCCTCGAGTGTGCCTACATCCGCGACGTCGAGCCGGAGGCCCTGGACCGCTGGGAGCGGGCGGCCGACAGGAACCTGGAGCTCTGGACGAGCTGCCTGCCACGCACCGTGGTGCTCGAGGAGCTCGGTGAGCACGGCCCCACACCGCTCGGTTTCGTCATGTGGCTCAGCGATGGCGGGTCGGCCACGCTCGTCTCGATCCAGGTCGACCCCTCGCACCGTCGACGGGGCCTCGGCCGGAGGCTGCTGGCGGAGTTCGAGCACCGGGCCGCGGCCGACGGCGACGTGGTCGCCCGGCTGGGCGTGCACGAACGCAACCCGGCCCGTGCGCTGTACGAGCACGCGGGCTACGAGCACACCGCTCGTGAGGGCAGCTACCGGCTCTACCAACGCTCACTCGTCGCTCGCGGGTGACGGCGGCCGGTGGACGGGTCCGTCGGGGCTCGGCGTCGGCGGTCGCTGAGAGGTCCGGGGTCACGCGGCGGCCTCGAGCAGGGCGGCGAGGCGTGTCTCCAGGACCGAGGGGACCACGTCCGGGTCGGGTCGCTTTGGGCTCGGGCGGGTCGGACCCCCATCCCAGCAGAGGCGGTGCCTGTGCGCGGCGGACCAGGCCGGCCGGCGTGCGCACCCGGAGCTCGCGCGGCGACCCGCGGACCACCGTGACGCCCCACCCGGGCGCCTCCTTCACCTGGTCGCAGCGGGCACAGGTGCCCGAACCGTTCTCGAAGGTGGTGGCTCCGCCCCCGCGGACGGGGTCGGCGTGGTCGGCCTGGACGATCGGGGCGTCGCACCACGGGGTGGAGCAGACGTCGTCGCGGAGCACCAGCACCCGCCGCCTCAGTCCCGTGAAGACGCGGCGGCGGGAGTCCATCGCGACGAGGTCGCGGCCGTCCGGGGAGGTGTACAGACGCCTGAGCCACGCGGACGCCGGCCCGGCCCCACGCCCCCAGGACCGGGCGATGGGCGCCGGAACCGGCCCGTGTCCCGGGATCCATGCGGGCTCGTGCACCGATCGGCCGGGGTCACCGAGGCCCAGGAGGGCTCGGTCGGTCATCACGAGGTGGACCTCGAGCGGTTGGACCTGACCGGGCGCCAGCCCGGCGATGAGCCGCGTCGCCGTGTCGGCCATCACCGCACCGAGCCCACGACCGTCGGGCGCCTCGTCGGGGCACTGCCCGCCGAGGACGGCCGCCGCTCGCGCGCGGACCGTGGCGAACGCACCCACGATGTCGCGCAACGGGGCGAGCACGGTGAGGTATGCCATCCCGTCAGGAGCCGGCCGGACGGTGACGCGGCGGGACGCGGCGGCGGCCTCGATACTCCGCACGACGGAGGCCGCATCGAGCTCGGCCGCGACCCGCCGCGCCGCCCTCCCGAGGGCACGGGGCGCCAGTCGCCCGAGCAGGCGGGCCAACCTCAGGTCGACCTCCCCGCGGTCCTCCCGCGTCAGGACCGCCGTCTCGCGCACCAGCTCGAGCGCGCGCCGCTCGACGATGGCACCCCGGGTGAGGGCGGCCAAGGTCTCGGGCACCTCGTGCACCAGCGCCCGGGCCAGCCCGACCCGGCGGTCACCGCTCGAGCTCGGTGATGAGCTCGAGTCGTTCGCGGTCGCCCATCGACTCGACGTCGACCCCGGCCAGCCACTCGCGGGACTCGCGGAGCCGGTCGACCGGGCGCGACGGACGAGCCTGCGCCACAACGCTTTCGGCTAGGTCTCCCACGGCCGCCCCCTCCTCCCCGGCTGCCATCGTAGGGATGCCCACCGACAGACCGTCCCGCTCCCCACGGGACGCGAGACGGGCGCGGGGTGTGGGCATCACCACAGGGACCAGCTGGTCCGGGCCCGCGGGACGCGGCGTCACGCCCTCGGTCTGACCACGCGGGCCCTCCGCTCAGGGCAGCTCGGCATCGGGCACCACCCCGGCGTCGATGGTGCGGCCGACCGTCGTGTCCACCGTGATCGGCAGGAACGGCGGCAGCTCGCCCTTCAGCTGGGCCATGAGCTCGGAGACGGGCGGCGGCTCCTGCGGGGTCCGGATGTTGAGGGTGAAGCCCCGCGGCGAGGCGTCCACCCCGATCACCTCGGCCCCCAGGACGGGTGCCAACCAGACCCTGCCCGCGTCCTCCACCTTCCCCGAGTACCAGTGGAGGAGGTAGACGAACGCGGTGTTGAGGGTGAGCGGGACGACGACGAGCGTCAACACAGTGAACAGCTTGAGGTACCCCGTGACGCCGGCCCCGGTGCGCCGCGCGAGGCCAGCGTCGGAGTACCCGAGCACCGCGAAGAGGCTGGTCCCGGCGAGGACCAGGGCGACGAGGTTGCTGAGGAACAGCAGCAGTGCGCCCATCCCCTCGAAGTACTCGCCCTCTCCGAAGCAGACCCCCACGACCGCCAGCGGCGGCACGAGCGAGATGGCGATGGCCACGCCCGGCAGCACGGCCGCGACGTCGCGTCGGGAGAGCCCGACCGCACCGGCGAGACCGGTGGCGATGGCCGCGACGAGGTCGAGCAGCCCCGGGGACGTGCGACCGGTGATCTGCGGGTTGGACTGGATGTCGATCGTGCCCGGAATCAGGTAGGTGAAGGCCCAGCCGACGAGCACCACGAGCGTCGCCCCGAGGATGACGAAACGGCCGGCCCGGAGCCGCTCGCGCTTCACGATGCCGAGCGCGATCCCCATGATCGGCGCCGAGAGCGGCGCGATGATCATCGCGCCGATGACGGTCGCCGTGGAGTCCGCGAGCACGCCGGCCGAGGCGATGACCGCGGAGAGGAACAACATCGTCCAGAACGCCGTCTGCTTGGCGCGCCGGTTGCCGGACCGCAGGTCCAGATCGTCACTCAGCTCCTCGAGGGTGCGCCGCTGGTCGGCCGGCAGGATGAGCCGGCGGATGCTGAGGTCCACGTCGAGAGTATGCAGCCGGGGGACCCACGGGACCGTGCACCGGGCCGGGCGGGCCATCATGTCCCGTTGCCGCCCGCGTGGCGGCTGGGGCCGCGGGCCCGACCTCGGCACGATGGACGCGTCGGCCCGCGTGGGTGCCGGCGCGGTCACGAGGAGGCCACGGTGGGTCAGCAGCCTGGGTACGGCGACGAGCGCGAGGGCTACCCCGACGAGCACCCGGACGGCGGGGAAACGTCCCGGGGGTGGGTCTGGGCGCTGGTCGTCCTCGCCCTCGTCGCCGCCGGTGCCGTGCTGTGGTTCACCCTCGGCCCGGGCGGGGGCTCCGACCCGGAGCCGAGCGCCTCGGTCACGAGCAGCAGCCCGGCGCCGACCGTCACCGAGTCCGTCACCACCACCGAGACGGCCACGCCCACCGAGTCCGCGTCCCTGGAGGGCGCCGGCACCGACCCGGTCACCGGGAACGGCTTCCCCGACCTCGGCGACGACATCGGCTGGGGCACGGCGGTCCGGGTGGGCCACCACGAGGGCTACGACCGGGTGACCTTCGAGTTCAGTGGCTCGGGGGAGCCGAGCTACCTGGTGGAGTACACCGACGACCCGCACTCGCAGGGCAGCGGGGACCCCGTGGAGGTGGCCGGGGACGCCGCGCTCCAGGTGACCGTCACGAACGTCGCCATACCCGACGGATCCGCCCCCTCGCCGACGACCCCCGGCACCGACGGCACGGTCTTCGCCCAGGTCGAGGGCATCTGGGGTGGCTTCGAGGGGTACGGCGAGACGTTCCTCGGCATCGACGGCGGCAAGCGGCCGTTCACGGTGCAGGTCCTCCAGGACCCGCTGCGGCTCGTCATCGACGTCGCGAACGGCTGACCCTACGGGGCTCCGCGGCGCGGACCGGAGCCGACGTCGAGGTCGCGGTGCCACGACTGTGTGCGGTAGTCGGTGACCCAGCCCATCGCCGAGTACAGGCCGTCCGCGCCCGTCGGGCTGTCGGCATCGACCTCGAGCGCGACCCGGTTGCGCCCCCGTCGCGCGGCGTCGGCCACCACGGTGTGCAGCAGCGCCTTGGCCACGCCGCGCCCCCGGGCCCTGCGGTGCACCCCGATGTAGTCGACGTAGCTGCCCTCGAAGCCCTCGGCGTCCTCGCGCAGCACCGTGCAGACCACGGCGCCGGCCGGCATCGGGCCCTCGTCGGTGTCCACGGTGGCGAGCCACCAGTGGTCCCAGCGGTGCCCGGGGTCCTCGCGCAGGCGCATGACGAACTCGGGGAAGCTCTCGCGGTACGAGCTGAAGTGGTCCTGGAAGGACTCCTCCAGCACTCGGTGCACGGCCTGCAGGTCCTGGGCCACGGGCAGCCCGTCGTCGTGACGGTCCACCGGCCGCACCGTCACCCCTTCGCGCGGGCCGGGCAGGCTGGTCGCCTCCTCGGGCTGCACGGGTCGGGTCATCTGGAGCCACGTCCTGGTCTGCTCGAAACCGGAGGCGGCCAGCCAGCCCTGCTGCCGGGCGTCGTCGGCGTAGGCGCCGGTGTCGAGCAACGTGGCCCGCAGGCCGCGCATCGCCGCGATGTCGCGCGCGTACCGTTCGGCGGCGCCGAGGAGGGCGAGCGCGACCACGCGGGCCTCGTCGTCCGGCAGGTTCGGCGTGACGGTGACCTCGATGAGCGTGCGCCCCGCGGCCCGGTCGTGCACCGACAGCCATGCGACCAGGCCGCCGGCGGTGTCGTGGACGAGCACCTGGCGGCGGGTCCACGAGCCGGTGCCGACCAGCTGGCCGAGGACGGTGTCGGGATCGACCCCTGCGCTCCCCTTGGCGGCGCGCTGGTGGTCGGCGAGGAGCTCGGCCACTGCGCGGGTGTCGTCGGCGCCCGGTGCGCGGGCGAGGAGGTGGTCCGGGAGGCCGTCGATCGTCACATCCGACTCACTCATCCCCCCACTCTCCCACCCGCGCCCACAATGACCCGGTCGGGCCATGTCGGCCGGGCGCCCGGAGGAGCAGAATCGCTGCAGGGTCCGGAGCAGGGCTGGATCCAGCGAGGATGCGCCCGGTCCGCCGGACGCATCCTCGCTATGTGAGGCGCCGCGCCGCGAGCACCGCGAGCGCCCGCGCCACCGCCACCAGGTCGCCCACCGGCACGGACTCCCGCGTCGAGTGCGCCAGCCGGACGTCGCCCGGGCCGAACTGGAGGGTGGGGATGCCGGCCGCCGCGTAGAGCCGCAGGTCCGAACCGTAGGGGGCGGCGCCCGCCGCCGGCTGCGGCGCACCCGTGGCGACGGCAGCGTCGGCCACCTCACCGGCGAGGGGGTGCCCCTCGGAAAGCCGGCCCGACGCGAAGCGGCCCCCGGGCCAGGTGACCACCGGCGGGTGGTCGCGCAACCACGGGTCCGATGCGGCGGCGGCGACGACGGCCCGCTCGAGCGCCTCGCGGGCTCGGTCCGGGTCCTCGCCGAGGCGGACCCCCATCCGCCCCTCGGCCACGAGCAGGTCGGGCACGGTGCTCGCCCAGTCCCCGGCGTGCACCGTCCCCACGGAGATGCCGTAGGGCAGTGGCGTCCCGGCGAAGACCGCCGGCGGGTCGGCGTTCCGGTCGGCCTCGAGCGCCCGGAGGGCGGCGTGCACGGTGGCGAAGGCGTCGAGCACCGACACCCCCTCCCACCGCGTGCTGCCATGGGTGGCTCGGCCGACGACCTCGAGTCGGAAGGTGAGGGCGCCGGCGTTGGCGACGACGAGCCTCCCGGCCGTGGGCTCGGTGATGACGCACGCGTCGCCGGTGTGCCCGCGGCGCAGCATCGCGAAGGCGCCGACGCCACCGTCCTCCTCCCCCGACACCGCGTGCAGGGCCAGCCGCCCGGCGGTGGTGATGCCCGACCGGAGCACGGCCCGCGCCACGGCCAGGTTGACCACCACGCCGGCCTTCATGTCACACGTGCCCCGCCCGTGCATCCGTCCGTCCTCCACGCGGGCCGACCACGGGTCGCCGCCGGGCCACAGGGTCGGGTCGCCGGGTGGGACGACGTCGACGTGACCCTGGAGGACGAGGGCCGGGGCACCGTCACCGGGAGTGGTGGCCACGAGGCCGGGGACGCGCTCGCGATCGACCTCGGTGCCGGGGAAGCCGGGTTCGGACCGGAGGGCGTGGAGGTCGTCCTCCCAGAGGTCGACGTCCATCCCCACCTCGGTGCACCACCGCGCGAGGAGGGTCAGCGCGTCGCCCTCCCCGGGCGTGCCGGTCACGCTCGGTACCTGGACCAGGGTCCGCAGGTCCTCGACGAGCGCGTCCTCGTCGAGCGCCTCGAGCACGCGCTCCTCGACCTCCGACCGCTCGCCCACGGCCGCACGGTATCCCGGCCCGGGGCGGTCCGGGGAGTAGCGTCGTGCAGGCAGCACGGCGGTGGCAAGGCGACGGAAGGAGGTCCCATGGGCGCAGGCCACGGGCACACTCCTGCCTCGGGGCACGCCGGAGCCACCCACCGGTGGCGACTGAGGGTCGCGTTCTTGCTCGTCGCGGTGTTCTTCGTCGTCGAGCTGGTGTCCGGCCTGATGAGCGGTTCGCTCGCCCTCGTCAGCGACGCCGGGCACATGGCCGCCGACGTCGTGGCACTCGGGGCCGCACTCGTCGCCACCCGCATCGCCGTCCGTCCCGACGCCAGCGGGCGCCGCACCTTCGGGTCCTACCGCGCGGAGGTGTTCGCCTCCGGGCTCGCCGTCCTCCTGATGCTCGGGGTCTCGGTGTTCATCGTCGTCGAGGCGGTGGCTCGCGCCGGGAAGGGCGCGGAGGTTGCCAGCGGCACGATGCTCGTCGTCGGCGGACTCGGGCTGGTCGTCAACCTCGTCTCCCTCCTCCTGCTGCGCGGCGGGGCCTCCGAGAGCCTCAACGTGAAGGGGGCCTACCTCGAGGTGGTCGCCGACGCCGTGGGGTCGGTGGGCGTCATCGTCGCGGGTCTCCTCGTCGCCGCCACGGGGATGGCCCTCTGGGACACCGTCATCGCGCTGGCCATCGCGATGTTCGTCGCCGTGCGGGCGGTGCTCCTCGGCCGGGAGGTGCTCGGCGTGCTCGCCCAGCACGCGCCGCCCGGCATCCACCCGGAGGAGGCCGAGGCCGTGCTGCGCGAGGTCCCCGACGTCGTCGACGTCCACGACCTCCACCTGTGGACCCTCACCTCCGGGATGCACGTCGCCACGGCGCACCTCGTCTGCCGTGACGGCGCCGACCCGGCCGCCGTGCTCGCCGAGGCCAGCACGGCGCTCCGCGAACGGTGGTCCATCGACCACGCGACCCTGCAGGTCGAGCCGCGCGGCACGCGCACCTGCGTCGAGACCAGCTGGTGACCCGGCCCGCGACGTCCACCCCCCGCACCGGCGGAATGTCGCGCCGCAGCCACGAGTTGCCACCCGGGTGAGCAGCCCCGCACCCACACGCGTCCCGCGCTCCGCGGTCGGGCTGCGCAGCGCCCGGGGGCCGGTCCTGCTGGCGGTGATGCTCTCGACCGGGCTCGTCGCGATCGACGCGACCATCCTCGCGGCCGCCGTGCCCGCGGTCGTCCGCGACGTCGGAGGTCTCACCCAGTTCCCGTGGCTGTTCTCGGTCTACGTCCTCGCCCAGGCGGTGTCCATCCCCGTCTACGGCAAGGTGGCCGACCTCGTGGGCCGCAAGCCGGTCATGCTCATCGGCATCGGGCTCTTCCTCGCCGGCTCACTGCTCTGCGGGGTGGGCTGGTCGATGGGCAGCCTCATCGCGTTCCGCGCCCTCCAGGGCATCGGTGCCGGCGCCATCCAGCCCATCGGGATGACGATCGTCGGCGACATCTACTCGATTGCCGAGCGCGCCACCGTGCAGGGCTACATCGCCTCGGTGTGGGCCATCTCGTCACTCGTCGGCCCGACCCTCGGCGGCGTCTTCGCGGACTACCTGTCGTGGCGGTGGATCTTCTTCGTCAACCTCCCCCTCGGCCTCGTCGCGGCGTGGACGCTGTGGCGTCGCTTCGAGGAGCAGCCCCGCACCGCCGCCCGCCGGCCGCGCTTCGACGTCCTCGGGACGGCGTTGCTCCTCCTCGGCACGGTGGCGCTCCTCGTCGCCCTCCTCGAGGGCGGCGTGCTGTGGGCCTGGGCCTCACCACAGAGCCTGGGGCTGCTCGTCGCCGCTGCAGTCCTGCTCGTCGGCTTCGTCCTCGTCGAGCGGCGGGCCGTCGAGCCGGTGCTCCCCCTCTGGGTCTTCTCGAACCGCGCCGTGGCCGGCGGCATGGCCGGCTCCTTCGTGGTCGGCGTGCTCCTGCTCGGGCTGACCTCGTACGTCCCCCTCTACGCGCAGGCCGTGCTCGGCACCGGGGCGGTGGTGGCCGGGTTCGCCCTCGCGGCGATGACGGTGGGCTGGCCGATCGCCGCCTCCACCGCCGGCCGGCTGTACCTGCGCTTCGGCTTCCGGGCGACGATGCTCATCGGGTCCGTCGTCGCGGTCCTCGGCGCCTCCCTGCTCCTGCTGTCGGACCAACACGGCTCGGTCGTGCGGCTCGCCGTCCCCTGCTTCGTCATGGGGCTGGGCTTCGGCTGGGTGGCCAGCCCGTCGGTGATCGCGGCGCAGTCCTCGGTGGGGTGGCAGCGGCGTGGGGTCGCCACCGGGGCGACGATCTTCGCCCGCTCGATCGGCAGCGCCGTCGGCGTCGCCGCCTTCGGTGCAGTGGCGAACACGGCGGTGCGCTCGCGGCTCGGCTCCGAGCCGGCCGACCTGGAGAGCCTGCCGCCGGGGGTGCTCGGACCGGCGCTCGACGCGGTGTGGGTGGCCGCCGCCGTCGTGGCGCTCGTCCTCCTCCTCACTGCGTTCATCATGCCGCGCCGGGTCGAGGAGGTCGTCGACGAGGCCCGCGCCTGACTCTGCGGGCCCGCGGGGTGGTGCTCAGGCGCTGACGGCCGGGGCGGAACCGACGTCGTGGGTCTCGCGGGCCCGCAGCCACGGCAGCGCGGCGAGGAGGGTGATGGCGCCGGTGACCCCGAAGGCCAGGCCGAAGCTGCCGAGGTCGACGAGCAGCCCGGCGAGTATCGGACCGACGATGGCACCGCCGTCCTGGGACATCTGGAAGGCGGCGAGGGCGGGTCCGCCGTTGCGCTCCCGGCCGACGATGTCGGCGAGGGAGGCCTGCTGCGCCGGGTTCAGCGTGCCGGCCCCGACCCCGGCGACGACCGAGACCACGACGAGCAGCGGCATGTCGTGGGCCAGGCCGGTGGCCGCCGTGGCGACGCCCGAGACCAGCAGGCCCCCGACGATGAACGGCTTGCGGCCGAGGCGGTCGGACAGCCGTCCGGCGATGGTCAGCCCGGTCGCGTTGCCAGCCGCGAAGACCGCGAGCGCCATCCCCGCCACCCAGGGCTGCTTGCCGACGACCGCCGCCGCGAAGAGCGGCAGGATGGCGTTGCGGACCCCGAAGTTGGCCCAGCCGTTGGCGAAGGCGGAGCCCACCGCGGCGCGGTAGGCGGAGTCGCCCCACCCGTCGCGCACCGACATCGTGGGCAGGACCGGGTCACCCGGCTTGGGCCGCAGCGAGGCGTCCTTGAGGAAGACACCGACGATCGTCGCCGCGACGAGCAGGGCGATGGCGTAGACGATGAACGGCACCTGGAGGCCGAGGTTGCCGAGCAGCCCTCCGACGACCGGCCCCCCGATGCCGCCGAGGAGGAAGGCGCTGGCGTAGATCGAGGACACCCGAGCCCGGATGGACGGCGGCGCGAGCCGGACGAGCAGGGCGACGGCCGAGATGGTGAACATCGTCGAGCCGATCCCGCCGAGGCTCCGGAAGACGAGGAGCTGCCAGTACGAGTGCGCGAACGCCGTGGCGCCGGTGGAGATGGCGACGATGACGAGCCCGGCGAGGTAGATCGGTCGCTCACCGAGGCGGGCGATGAGGCGACCGCCGGCCGGGGCGAAGACGAGCCGGAAGAACGCGAAGGCGCTGACCACGACGCTGCTCGCGAAGGCCCCCACGCCGAAGGACTGCGCGAACTGCGGCAGCACCGGGGTGATGAGCCCGAAGCCGAGGGCGATGACGAACGCGGCCGCGATGAGGACCCAGAGCTCACGAGGGATGCGGACCCGTCCGTCGGTGGTGGTGAGGGGGTCGGCGGGCACGAACGACCATTATCCCCGTGGCCGCGGGACACCCCGCGTGGGAGGGTGACCCGGTGATCGAGATCCGCCCGGCGAGCGCCGAGGACGCCGCGACCCTCTCGGACATCGACGCGCTGACGTGGACGAGTGCCACCTCGCCGGCCCCCCTCGTCGCGGGAACCCCGTTCTTCGGCGACCGCCTGTCGCCCGACGACGTCCTCGTCGCCGTGCTCGACGGCCGGGTGCGCGGCTACCTGGCACTGCGGCAGGTCATCCCCGTCCCCTCCCACGCGCACGTCCTCTCGGTGGGCGCGCTGGCGGTGCACCCGTCGGTCGGCCGGCACGGGCTCGGCCATCGCCTCGTCACGGCGGGACAGCAGGTCGCCGTGGAGCGCGGGGCCCGGAAGCTGACGCTGCGGGTCCTGGCGTCCAACACCGGAGCGCGACGGCTCTACGAATCGTGCGGCTTCGAGGTCGAGGGGATCCTGACCGGGGAGTTCGTCCTCGACGGTGTCGAGGTGGACGACGTGCTCATGGCCTGGCGTCCGTAGGTCGGTCAGCGGCCGAGGGTCGGGTAGATCGCCGGCAGGGGCTTGGGGTGCTGCCGCCAGTTCCTCCGCCGCCCCCAGGACCACAGCACCAGACCCGCGAGGACACCGACCACGAGGACGGTCGCGAACGGCCGCAGCTGTTCTGTCCACCACGCCGCGAGGTTCGCGACGGGGTCGCCGCGCAGCTCGTCGCCCGCGAAGACCGGTCACCCCCGGCGAGCCGGGAGCTGATCTCGACCACCGTGGCGCCCGGGTCCAGCGGGAGCTCGACGCGCGACGGCGTGGCGTGCAGCGGCCGGCCGTCCCTCCACACCGGGCGGCAGGACCACCGCGGCGCGCCGTCCGGGTCGGAGGCGCCGGGGTCCTGCGGGGGATCGAGGGCGCTCGTTCGCCCCGTACGCGTGTCGACGAGCAGGGCGACCGTGCCCGCCGACGGTCCGTCCGTGGCCGCGGCCCGCTCGAGGCCCAGCACGACCTCGGCGCCGCCCGGCGAGAGGGCCGCCCAGAGCATCTGGTCCCGGGGCTCGGCCAGGGTGGCGGTCACCCCGGTGGCCGTCCACTCGGGTCGTCCGAGCCGGTCCACACTCCCTCGATGGGCGGGACCGAGGGCTCGGGGCCCAGCCGCTGGTCGGCGAGGGTGGCGAGGTGGTCGTGGAGGGTGGGGTCGGTCATCGGGGCGCCTCCTCCCGGCCGAAGGTCGCCGCGAGCTCGGGCGCGAGGACACGCAGCCGCTCGAGGGCGTGGCGGATCTGGGACTCCACGGTGTTCGGCGAGCAGCCGAGGATCTGCGCGGTGACCGTCTCGGTGCGGTCCTCGTAGAACCGGAGCACGAGGACGGCCCGCTGGCGCGGGGTGAGGCGGGCGTCGGCCTCGGGGCCGGGGTCCTGGGCGGTCGCCGCGGTGTCGGAGAGGGGCGCGGGGTCGGGCTGGTGGCGGCGCCACCGCCAGGCGTCGACGGACCGGGTGTAGAGGATGCGCCGCACGTAGGCGTCCGCGGTGGCCGGGTCGACCCGCCGTCAGTGCTGGGCCGCGCGGGCCAGGGCCTCCTGCGCGAGGTCCTCCGCGGAGTGCCGGTCGCCGGTGAGGAGCACGGCCGAGCGGAGCAGTGAGGACCAGCGCTCGCGCACGAACGCGTCGAACTCCTCGCGCTCTGCCATGCCCCTCCCTCCGTCGATCCGGCCCCAGTGAACCGGTTCATCAGGGGATACGGATGCCGACCCGCCCACGGGTGGACCCCGGGCGCCCGGCGGCTAGCGTGCGACGACGGCCACGACGAGGGGCAGGGCGGCGAGGACGACGAGGGCGGTGTCCCGCCACCGCCACGGCGCGGGCGCCCACCACGTCCGCGACTGCGCGGTGGCGAAGCCGCGCGCGTCCATCGCCACCGCGAGCTCGGCGGCTGCGCGCAGGGTCCGGACGAGCAGCCCCATCGTCAGGGCGGTGAGGTGCCGTACGACGGTGTGGGGGTGCCGCCAGGTGACGCCCAGGCCGCGGACCCGCCGCGCCCTCCCGATCTCCGTCCACGCCTGCCCGAAGGTGTGAACCCGCTGCAGCGCCGCCGCCACGGCCACCACGGGCCGGTCGGGAAGCCGCAGCCGCTGCGCGAGGTGGTCGCCGAGGGCGTCCGGGTCGATCCACGGGACCACGACGGCCGATGGCACGACGATGACGAGGACGCGCAGGGCCACCGTGGCCGCGGCGTCGAGGTCGTGGCCTGCGAGCCACCAGGTCGACCACCCCACCGACAGCGCGGCGAGCATCCCGGGCAGCATCCTCAGGGCGACCCCGCGCGCCCGACCCGTGAGCGCCGGCCCCGGACCGGGCGCGGAGAGCCCGACCACGGCGAGCACGAGCTGGGTGGCGAGCACGGCCAGGCTGGTCGTCCAGTGCGGGGAGACGATGCCCGCGGGGACGGCGAGCAGGGTGGCCGCGAGGAGCGCGAGTGGTCCGCACCGGGCCAGCAGCGGCACGCGGTGCTCCGGCGTGGTCGCGGTGCGGGGGGTCGCCGTGAGCTCGTGCACGGTGCCCGCCCGCGCGACGACCTCGGGGTCGTGGGTGGTGGCGACGACCGCACCGCCCGCCCGCCGGTACGCGGCGACGAGCCCGACGAGCGCCGCCCAGGTGTGCCGGTCCTGCCCGACGGTCGGCTCGTCGGCGAGGAGGACGGGGGGGCCGTGCAGGAGCGCGGCCGCCACCGCCAGCCGGCGCTGCTCCCCCCCAGAGAGCTGGCGCGGGTCGGCGCGCTCGAGGTGGGCCAGGCCGAGGGCCGCCACCAGGGCGCGGCCCCGCTCGGTCGTGCGGGGGCCGTCGTGGCCGAGGGCCCGGGAGGTCACGAGGACCTCGTCGAGGACCGTGTCGGCGACGATCGTCGAGCTCGACCACTGCGGCACCCAGGCCAACCGGGCGGCGAGCCCGGGTGCGTCCAGCGCGGCGGGGTCGCTCCCGTCGGGGCCCAGGCGCACGGCGTCCGCGGGGGACGGCTCGACGAACCCGGCGAGCGCGTGGAGGAGCGTGGACTTGCCGGAGCCGCTGGGGCCGACGACGGCCGTGAGCGTGCCGGGCCCGGTGACGAGCCCGCCGGGGAGCTCCGCGGCACGGACGGTGCGCGAGGACCCGTCGAGCAGGCGCGTGGTCCGGTCGACGACGAGCGGGTCAGCCTCCAGCCCGGTGGCCGACGGGGCCTGCGGCCTCGGGCCGGTGTCCTCCGGTCGCCGCGGGCGGACGAGCGTGGTCTCGACGGGGGCCGGTTCCGGCACCGGGGCACCCGGCACCCAGATGCCGAGGCCGAGCAGGCGCTCCCGCTCCTCCGCCAGCACCGTCCGGACCGCTCCGTCCGCGACGACCCGGCCACCGTCGCCGAGCACCACCATCCGCTCCACGAGGTCCACCCACGGCCCGAGGACGTGCTCGACGACGACGATGGTGCGGCGCTCCTGCTCGAGCAGCCGCGCCACCGCCGATCGCACCTCGGCAGCCGACCCGGGGTCGAGCATGGCGGTCGGCTCGTCGAGGAGCACGACGGACGGGTCGAGGGCGAGGGTCCCGGCGAGGGCCAGCCGCTGCGTCTGGCCGCCGGACAGCGCGGAGGTGGGGGTGTCGAGCGGCAGGTCGGCGAGCCCCACCGCGGCGAGGGACGACAGGAGGACCTGCGGCATCCGCTCGCGCGGCATCCCCACGTTCTCGAGACCGAACGCCACGTCGCGCCCCACGGAGGCAGCCACGACACCGGCACCCGGCTCCTGCAGCACCAGGCCGACAGCCCCGGGACGGGCTCCGGGAGCGCTGCCGTCCACCGACACCGAGCCGGTCAGCTCACCGGCGTCCACCGTCCCGAGCAGCCCCGCGAGGGCACGCAGCAGCGTCGACTTGCCCGATCCCGAGGCCCCCACGAGCAGCACCCGCTCGCCCGGTGCGAGCGAGAGGGTGACCTCACGCAGCACCGGCTCGCGCCGGCCGAACGGGCGCCAGGTGAGGGAGTCGACCTCGACCCGGCCCGGCTCAGACAGCCCGTTCCTCCTGGCGCTCCTGGCCCGCGGGGAACGCAGACAGGGCACCCGCCGCCGCCAGTGCCCGCACGAGCAGCCAGCCCACGAGGCCCGCGAGCACGATGCCCGAGAGCCCCATGGCGGCGAGGTAGACGAGCTTGTCGCGCCACACCCACTCGGCGTACCAGCCGCCGCCGTCGGCCAGCACCGACAGCACCGGCACGTCGGCCCACGAGGCGGGGAAGCTCATCACCTCGAACCCCCACTCCAGCGGCGCCGAGAGCAGACCGGCGAGTGCCGCGACCCCCACCGCGAAGAGCCGGTAGCCGAACAGCGCGAACGCCAGCTCGGCGCCGAGTCCCTGGAGCACGCCGGAGACCAGCACCGTGGCACCCCACTCGGTGCCTGGGATCATCGAGACCAGCGCCGCCACCACCTCGCAGAGCAGCGCGGCACCGGGCCGCCGCACGACGAGGCCGCCGACGACACCGGCGAGGAACCAGGGCCCGACGAAGAGGCCCATGAGCGGCGCGTAGCCGATCTTCAGCGCAGTGACGGGTCCGTTGTACAGAACTCCCCACCCCCAGAACGCGACCCCGAGGGCCGCACCGAGGAAGGCGATGGTGAGGATGTCGACGGTCCGCCAGCCCAGGAGTGGTCGGGTGGCCGTGATGGAGCGCCGGACCGGCGCCGTGGTGGTGCTCATGTGCGTTCTCCCGTGGTCGTTGGTGACCTCGGGGAGGCACGCGCGCCACCCACCACGGATGACGACACGCGCCTGAGATTCCCGACTCCCTTCGCCGGTGCTAACCGGATCAGGTTCGAGGGTCTGCGGCGGACCGCACTCTCAGCGCTCGGGGGCGCTCCCCTGTCGTTGGACACCCCGAGCATAGCCCGCGCCGGTCTAGAGTGGCGAGGAGCGGCCGGTCGCCCCGCAGCACCGGCCTGACCAGCACGGATCGACGAGAGGCACACGATGGGCACGTTCGTCTGGAAGGTGATGGGGGTCGGCGGGAGCATCATCGCCGGCGTCGTCGCCACCAAGGTCGTCAACATCCTCTGGGCCAAGGCCGGTCAGGACGCGGTGAACCCGAAGAGCCCCGACGCACCCCTGCTCAGGGCCCTCACCTACGCCGCCGCCACCGGCATCGCGGTCGGCGCCGCCCGCACCTTCGTCAGCCGGAAGGCCGCCCAGTACTACCGCGACTCCGCGGGCCACCTGCCCAAGGAGATCCGGGAGGAGCCCGTCTCCTGAGCGACGCACCGGTTCAGAGGTCGAGGGCCCTCGCGAGCGGCATCCCGGGGCGGTAGGCCAGGTGCTCGTGGCTCGGCGCCTCGAGCACCGCGAGGTCGGCGCGTGCGCCGACGCCGAGGTGGCCCACGTCGTCGCGACGCAGGGCCCTCGCGCCCCCCACCGTCGCGGCGACGAGCGCCTCGGCGGGTGTCATCCGCATCTCGCGCACGGCCAGGGCGAGGACGAGCGGCATCGAGCTCGTGAAGCAGGTGCCGGGGTTGCAGTCGCTCGCCAGCGCCACGTCGACCCCGACGTCGAGGAGGCGGCGCGCGTCCGGGTAGGGCGACCGGGTCGAGAACTCCACGCCGGGGAGCAGGGTGGCGACCGTGGTGCCCGACGCCCCGACGAGGGCCTCGAGGTCGACGTCGGTGAGGTACGTGCAGTGGTCCACCGAGGCGGCCGCCAGCTCGACGGCCAGTCGCACGCCCGGCCCGTGGCCGAGCTGGTTGCCGTGCACCCGCAGTCCGAGACCCGCGGCCCGGCCGGCCTGGAGCACGCGCCGTGACTCCTCCTCGGTGAACGCGTGCGGGCTGTTCGGCTCGCAGAACACGTCGACCCAGCGGGCGTGCGGGGCGCACGCCGCGAGCATGGGGCCGGTGACGAGGTCGAGGAAGGCGCCCCGGTCCTCCCTCCCCTCGGGGGGCACGACGTGGGCGCCGAGGAAGGTCGTCTCGTCGGTGACCTCGGCCGCGAGGCGAAGGGCGCGCGCCTCGTCCTCGACGGTGAGGCCGTACCCGCTCTTGACCTCGATGGTCGTCGTCCCCAGGGCGCGGGCCTCGTCGACGCGGGCGGTCAGCAGAGCGCGCAGCTCGTCGTCGGACGCGGCCCGCGTGGCGGCCATCGTGACCCCGATGCCGCCGCCGTCGTACGGCGTCCCCGCCATCCGCGCGCTGAACTCGGACGAGCGGTCCCCGGCGAACACCAGGTGGCTGTGGCTGTCGACGAAACCGGGGACGACGGCGCGGCCGCCCAGGTCGACGGAGCGGTCGGCCGCCGGGGCGCGCGCCGCGTCGCCGACCCAGGCCACGTGGCCGTCCTCCACGACGATCGCGGCATCGGCGTGCACGCCGAGCCGCTCCGCCGCCGCCACCGCGCGCTCGGCCACAGGCAGGTCGGCGGCCGGACCGGCACACGTGACGAGCTGCCCGATGCCGGTGACCAGGATGGTGTTGGTGCTCACCCGACGACCTCCGAGATCGCTTCGGCCAGAAGGGTACCGACATCGCCGAGGCGGTGATGTCCACCAGCGACCACGTGCTCACCCCCGACGACGACATCGGTGACGTCGGCCCCCGTTGCCGTGTAGAGCACCTGAGCCGGCTCGCTCCCGGCCGTGCGCGGGCTGTCGAGGCGCACGGCCACGAGGTCGGCCGGTGCCCCTTCGGCGAGGACCCCACCGTCCGTCCAGCCGAGAGCGCGGTACCCGTCGGCGGTGGCCGCGGTCGCCAGCTCGCCATCGGTGAACCGGCCCCGCCGGAGGGAGGCCAGCCGCTCGTGCATCTCGAGTCCCCGCACCTCCTCGAACGGGTCGATGACGGCGTGCTGGTCGGAACCGAGCACGAGCCGCACCCCGGCGTCGGCCAGGGCGCGGGCCGGTCCGATGCCATCGGCGAGGTCGCGCTCCGTCGTCGGGCAGAAGGACGCGGACACGCGGGCCGTACCGAGTCGGCGGACGTCGTCGCCGGTGAGGTGGGTGGCGTGCACCACTGTCGTCGCCGGTCGCAGCAGGCCTACGCGGTCGAGCAGCGCAGTGGGCGAGCAGCCGTGGAACGCCGCGCAGGCCTCGTTCTCGGCGGGCTGCTCCGACAGGTGCACGTGCAGCGGCCGGTCGACCCCGTCGGTGGCGGTTGCCACCGCCACGAGCCCCTCGTGGTCGACGGCCCGCACCGAGTGGACGGCGGCACCGCCCCGCACGAGGGGGCCGTCCTCGAGCTCGGCGACCCGCTCCGACCAGGCGTCCACCGACCCGTCGGAGAACCGCTGCTGGACCTCGTCGGGCACCGCGTACCCGCCGGGCGACAGCCCTCCCGCGAGGTAGACGGTGTCGAGCAGGGTGAGCCGGATGCCGGCCTCGGCGGCCGCCTGCCGCAGTGCGCGGCCCATCGCGTTCGGGTCGTCGTACGGACGGCCTCCCGCGCCGTGGTGGAGGTAGTGGAACTCGCCGACCACGGTGTAGCCGGCCAGCACCATCTCGGCGTACACCGCACGGGCCAGCGCGAGGTATCGGTCGGGGTCGAGGCGGCGGGCCGCCGCGTACATCTGCTCGCGCCACGTCCAGAAGCTCCCGCGTCCGGTGTGGGTGCGACCGCGCAGGGCCCGGTGGAAGGCGTGGCTGTGGGTGTTCGCCAGCCCCGGCAGGACCACGCCGCCCAGGCGCACGTCATCGGTCCCCGGCGCCTCCCCGCTCACCACCGAGGCAACCCGCCCGTTCTCCACCGAGACCCGGACGGCAGGCTGCACCCCGCCGGCGAGCAGCGCGTGCTCGCACCAGTACGTCGTCATCCAGCGGAGCCGGCGAGGTCGGCGACGACGTCCGCGAGCGCGTCCACGCCGGCAAGGCAGTCGTCCATCGTCGCCCACTCGTCGGGCGAGTGGCTCACGCCGGTGGGGTTGCGCACGAACAACATCGCGGTCGAGACGCCGTCGTTGGCGAGGATGCCGGCGTCGTGCCCGGCTCCGGTGCCGATCACCGGCACGTCGCCCAGACGCGTCGCGAGCCGGTCGACGAGACCGCTGTCGAAGCGGGTGACCGGGGTCCACGACTCGCGCGCCACCAGCCCGTCGAACTCGCCGACGACGTCGCGGACCTCGTCGACGACGCGGAGCACAGCCTCCGGGTCGACCCCCCGCGCGTCGAGCCAGCAGGTGGCCGAGCTCGGGATGGCGTTGACCCCGCCCGGGACGACGAGCACCTTGCCGACGGTGGCCAGGCAGTCGTTCTCGGTGGCCGACCGGCGAGCGGCGATGACGGCGGCGGCCACCCCCAGCATGGCGTCCTCGCGCTCGGCGAGGGCCGTTGTCCCCGCGTGGTTGGCGGTGCCGGGCACGTCGATCCGCCAGCGCCCGTGCGGCCAGATGTCGGAGCCCACCGCCACCGCCTGGTCGATGTCGTCGAGGTAGCGGCCCTGCTCGATGTGCAGCTCCACGAACGTCCCGATCCGGGCGAGGGCCCGCTCGTCACGGCCAAGGGCCTCCGGGTCGCGTCCGGCCCGCCGCATGGCCTCGGCCATCGTCACGCCGTCGGCGTCGCGCAACCCCCGGGCGCGGTCGGGATCGAGGGCCCCGGTGATGACCCGCGAGCCGGCACAGGCGATGCCGAAGCGCGCCCCCTCCTCGTCGCAGAAGTTGACCACACCCACGGGCCTCCCGGGCCGGAAGTCCTGTTCGCGCAAGGCGTCCACCGCCGCGAGGGCACTGACCACACCGAGCGGCCCGTCATAGGCGCCGCCGTCGGGGACCGAGTCGAGGTGCGAGCCGACGACGACGCCCGGGTCGCCCGCCGCCACGGCGGCGTCCGGGTCACCCCACCACCCCCACTGGTTACCCATCCGGTCGGTGGTGAGGTCGAGCCCGCGGCGGCTGCACTCGCCGGCGAACCACTCCCGGAGGTCGTGGTCGGTGCGGCTCCAGGCGAACCGGTGGTAGCCCCCCGTGTCCGCGTCCAGGCCCACCGTCTCGAGGTCGTGCCACATCCGCCTGAAGGCAGGCGCGGTGCCTTCTCGTGCCGGTGCGCTCGACATGCACTCATTGGACCAACTGGCGACCACCCACGGGGTTTGCGGGACAACCCGTTTTGTCTCGTGAGCCAGACGATGGACGCAGACGGTCCGGAGCGGGGCCCGGCGGGCCGCCGGTGCCTAGGCTGGGGCCATGACCGGCGAGGAGCGTGCACTCGCGGCGGTCGCGCGCTCGCACATCGCCTACGACGTCGTCCGGCACGGGCCGGTGCGCTCCCTCGCTGAGGCCGCTGCCGCGCGCGGGATGGAGCCCGGCCAGCTCCTGAAGACCCTCGTGGTGCGCCGTGCCGACGACGACTACCTGTTCGTCCTCGTGCCCGGCGACCGGGAGATCTCCTGGCCCAAGCTGCGAGCCCACCTCGGTGTCAACCGGCTCTCGATGCCGGACGCCGCCACCGCGCGGGACGTCACCGGGTACGAGCGTGGCACCATCACCCCGTTCGGGTCGCTGCGGGCGCTGCCGGTCCTCGCCGACGCCTCGGTCACCGAACGCACCGTCTCCATCGGTGCCGGTGACCACGCAGTGGCGGTCGTCGTCGGCGGCGACGCGCTCGTCGCCGTCCTCGACGCCGACGTCGCCGACGTCACGGACCCGGCCTGACCGATGCACGGGTACCGCCGGGTCCGGGTGCGCGATGTCGCCCTGGCGGCGACCGACCACGGTGGGGCCCTTCGACCTCGTCGGTCACTCGCTCGGCGGCCTCGTCGCCCTGCGGGTCGCGGCGGCTGCGCCCGGGCGCGTCCGGCGGCTCGTGCTGGAGGACGTGGGGATGCCACACGAGCGTGAGCCGGCACCACCGGATCGGCCGCCCGGCGACCTGCCGTTCGACTGGCGGGTCGTCGAGCAGGTGCGCCCGGAGGTGGGCCGTCCCGCCGCGGACTGGCCCGAGGTCGCGGCGGCCCTGACGGCGCCGACCCTCGCCGTGGCTGGTGGCACCCGAAGCTTCGTGCCGCTGGCGCACGTTGAGGAGCTGGTCAGCATCTTCCCGGACGGCCGATCGGTCGTGCTCGGTGCAGGGCCGCTCCCATCACTCGATGACGGCGATGGTCCTTCCCTGGGTCACCTCCTCGCCCTCCGCGGCCGACAGCCGGATGGTCCCCGCGACGGGCGCGGTGACGACCATGTCGACCTTGTCCATCTGGACCTCGGCAACGACCTGGCCAGCCCCGACGGACTCGCCGTCGCGGACGTACCACGTGGCGAGCACGCCGGAGGCGTCGGGCTCGGCCCGGCTCATCACCGGGAAGGGGACCTCGGTCATCCGAGGACCTTCCGGACCGCGGCCTCGATGCGGTCGTGCCGGGGCAGCACGGCGTACTCGAGGACGTGGGCGTACGGGATCGGCACGTCCGGCACCGCGACCCTGGCCGGAGCCGCCGTGAACAGCCCGGGGTCCTCGTCCGCCACGGTCGCGACGACCTCGCCGCTCATCCCGAAGGAGTGGTAGTCCTCGTCGACGACGACCAGTCGTCCCGTCTTGGCGACGGTGGCGAGGATCGCCTCGCGGTCGAGGGGGACCAACGACCGCAGGTCGAGGACCTCGACGGAGATCCCCTCGCCCTCGAGCCGCTCGGCGACGTCGAGCGCGTGGTGGACCGACAGCGAGATCGTGACGACGGAGACGTCGGTGCCCTCGCGGACCACGTTGGCCTTCCCGATCGGCACGGTGTGGTCGCCCTCGGGGACGACGTCGATCGACCGCGGGTTCTTCACCATCCACGGCAGGCCCATGACGCCCTTGTGGAACATGTAGACGACCGGCGAGTCGTCGCGGATGGCCGAGGTCATCAGGCCCTTGGCGTCCGCCGGCAGCGACGGCACGACGACCTTCATCCCCGGCAGGTGGGCGAAGGTCCCCCAGAGGGTCTGGGAGTGCTGCGCGCCGTCGGAGTACCCGCCGCCGACGGCCGTCGTGAGGACCATCGGGACCGTGACGTTCCCGCCGGACTCGTAGTGGATCTTCGCCATGTGGTTGTAGATCTGGTCCAGGCACACGCCCATGAAGTCGGCGAACATCAGCTCGGCGATGGGGCGCATCCCCTCGGTCGCCGCCCCGATGGCCAGGCCGATGAACGCGGTCTCGGAGATCGGGGTGTCGATGATGCGGGTGGGCCCGAACTCGTCGAGGAGGCCGGTCGTCGACGAGAAGATCCCGCCGTACGCGCCGACGTCCTCGCCGAGGTAGAAGACCTCCGGGTTCGCCCGCATCTCCTGGGCGATGGCCTCGACCATCGCCTTCGAGGTGTTCAGCCGCCGCGTGGACTGCGGGGCCGTGGTGTCGGTGATCGTCATGTCAGCTCCTCACGCGAAGACGAAGTCACGGGCGTCGGACGGGTCGGGGAGCGCGCTGGCCCTGGCGAACGCGATGGCCGCCTCGACGCGCTCCGACGCCAGCTTCCTGGTCTGCTCGGCCGCGGCGTCGTCGAGGACGCCGGCCTCGACGAGACGGAACTCGTACGACGGGATGGGGTCCCGCTCGGGGACCTGCTCGAGCTCGGGCCGGTAGCCCTGGGCGTCGCCCTCGAAGTGACCCCACAGGCGCAGGGTGTGCACCTCGATGAGGCTCGGCCCGTCACCCGCTCGGGCCCGGGCGACCGCTCCGCCCGCGGCGGCCCAGACGGCCTCGACGTCGTTGTTCTCGACCCGCTCACCCGGCATCCCGTAGCCGGCGGCCCGGTCGGCGTTCGACGGGACGGCCGTCGCCTGGTCGCGGTGGACGGAGATGCCCCAGTCGTTGTCCTCGACGACGAAGACGACCGGCAGCCTCCACAGGGCCGCGAGGTTGAGCGACTCGTGGAAGGCGCCCTGGTTGGCCGCACCCTCGCCCGTCACGGCGACGGCGATCCGGTCGGTGCCCCGGCGCTGGAAGGCGAACGCCATCCCGAGCGCCGGCGGGTACCCCTCGGCGATGATCCCGCTGCACGAGAAGTGGGTCGCGGGGTCGAAGAGGTGCATGTGCCCGCCGCGGCCCTTGCCCAGGCCGTCGACCCGGCCGAAGATCTCGGCCGTCATCGCGTCGAGGTCCATCCCGTGGGCGATCGCGAAGTGGTGGGGGCGGTGGGTCGCGGTCACCGCGTCGTCGGTCGTGAGGTGCGCGCACACCCCCGCCGCCACCGGCTCCTGCCCGGCCGAGAGGTGCATCTCGCCGGGCACCAGACCCTTGCCGATGTCGAAGCCGGGCCCCTTGTCGGCGTGGTACTCGCGGAGGATCGCCTCCTCGTAGGTCCGGGCCAGGACCATGGTGTCGTAGAGGCCGCGGCGCACCTCGGCGCCCGGCCCGGTGTCGGCGCTCGACATCGGGACTCCTTTCGATGGTGGTCCCCCCACCATCGAGCGGCGTCACCCGCTGGGCCACGCCGGCTTTTCAGATGGTGACACCACGCCGGTCGGGTCCGGCCGCGCGTCCGGTCAGGCGTCGGCGGAGATCGCGATGAGGGCCGCGGCGCGACGCAGGGCCCGCTCGCTCCCGGCGACCCGGCGGGCACGCGCCACCGGCACCGAGATGGCCACCGCACCGCTCATCCGTCGTGACGGCACCGGCACCGCCAGGCAGGTCGTCCCGACGGCGTACTCCTCGCGGTCGCGCGTCAGCTCCGGGCTGTGCTCGAGCTCCTCGAGGAGCCGGCGGCCGCTGGTGAGGGTGTGCGGGGTGAGGTCGACGAGGGGGTGGCTCGCGAGGTAGTCCCGGCGGGTGTCGTCGGGCAGGGCGGCCAGGACCGCTTTGCCGAGCGCGGTCGCGTGGGCGGCGTCCTCGAAGCCGACCCACATGTCGGTGCGTGGGCTCTCCCGGCTGTCGGCGACGTCGACGAGA
Organism: uncultured Actinomycetota bacterium; assembly: GCA_963726295.1. Taxonomy (GTDB): domain Bacteria; phylum Actinomycetota; class Actinomycetes; order Actinomycetales; family Dermatophilaceae; genus DASSQJ01. Next base: position 202,283 of record CAVSBW010000011.1, on the reverse strand, counting down.
CGGATGCGCCCGCCGTCGAGGACGGAGAGGTAGGCCGCCGCCCCCAGCTCGTCGTGGAGGGCGCGGAGCACCCGGTGCGTGCGGCCGCCCGGCCCGGGCACCGACCGCCTCCCGGCGAGGGTGCTGACGTGCTCGCCGAGGACGTAGCCGCCCTCCACCCGGTCGAGGTAGCCCTCGTGGTGCAGGGTGCGCAGCAGGTGGTAGGTCGTGGCCAGGGGGAGACCGCTGAGCCGGGCCAGCCGCTTCGCGGTGGCCGGCCCGGGCTCGCTGCCGACGAGGTCGAGCAGCGTCAGGGCGCGCACCACCGAGTGGATGAGCGTGGGCTGCGTCGCCACGGCCACCTCCTGCTCGAGCGGCTCCGCCCTCACCGTATGCCGTCGCCCGGCGGGCGGGAAGGGGGTGCGGCGCTCGGTCAGCCCTCGCGCATCGGGACGCGGACACCCCGCTCCGCCGCGACCTCGTCGGCGCGCTCGTACCCCGCGTCCACGTGGCGGATGACCCCCATCCCGGGGTCGTTGGTGAGCACCCGAGCCAGCTTCTCCGCGGCCAGCGGGGTCCCGTCGGCGACGCTCACCTGACCGGCGTGGATGGAGCGGCCGATGCCGACCCCACCGCCGTGGTGGATGGAGACCCAGCTCGCGCCGGACGCGGTGTTGACGAGGGCGTTGAGCAGCGGCCAGTCGGCGATGGCGTCGGAGCCGTCGGCCATGGCCTCGGTCTCCCGGTACGGGGAGGCGACGGATCCGGAGTCGAGGTGGTCACGGCCGATGACGAGCGGCGCACTGACCTCGCCCGAGGCGACGAGGTCGTTGAAGGCCAGTCCGGCCTTGTCGCGCTCCCCGTAGCCGAGCCAGCAGATGCGCGCGGGCAGGCCCTGGAAGGCGATCTTCTCCTTCGCGCCCCGCATCCACTTCTGCAGCCGGTCGTTGTCGGGGAACAGGTCCAGGACCGCGCGGTCCGTGGCCTCGATGTCCTTGGGGTCACCCGAGAGCGCCGCCCAGCGGAACGGGCCCCTGCCCTCGCAGAACAGCGGACGGATGTAGGCCGGCACGAACCCGGGGAAGTCGAACGCGCGGCCGTAGCCGCCCAGCCGGGCCTCGTCGCGGATGCTGTTGCCGTAGTCGAAGACCTCGGCGCCGGCGTCCATGAAGTCGACCATCGCCTCGACGTGCCGCGCCATCGACGCGCGGGCCCGGTCGGTGAACTCCTCGGGCTTCTTCTCGGCGTACTCCTGCCACTCCTCGAGGCCGATGCCCTCGGGAAGGTAGGAGAGCGGGTCGTGCGCCGACGTCTGGTCGGTGACGATGTCGATGGGGACGCCGCGGCGCAGCAGCTCCGGGAGGACCTCGGCGGCGTTCCCGACCACGCCGACCGACCAGGCCCGGCGCTCCTCCTTGGCCCGCACGGCGATGTCGATCGCGGCGTCGAGGCTGTCGGCGACCTCGTCGAGGTAGCGGTGCTCGACGCGGCGGTACAGGCGGGCCGGGTCGACGTCGACGATGAGGCAGACGCCGTCGTTGAGGGTGACCGCGAGCGGCTGCGCGCCACCCATCCCCCCGCACCCGGCCGTCAGGGTCAGCGTGCCGGCGAGGGTGCCGCCGAAGCGCTTCTCGGCGACCGCGGCGAAGGTCTCGTAGGTGCCCTGGACGATGCCCTGGGTGCCGATGTAGATCCACGAGCCGGCCGTCATCTGGCCGTACATCGTCAGGCCGAGGTGCTCGAGCCGGCGGAACTCGGGCCACGTGGCCCAGTCGCCGACGAGGTTGGAGTTGGCGATGAGCACCCGCGGGGCCCACTCGTGCGTCCGGAACACCCCCACCGGGCGCCCGGACTGGACGAGCATCGTCTCATCGGCACGCAGGTCGGTGAGGGTGCGGACCATCGCGTCGAACGAGCGCCAGTCGCGGGCCGCACGGCCGGTGCCGCCGTACACGACGAGGTCGTCGGGGCGCTCGGCCACCTCGGGGTCGAGGTTGTTCATGAGCATCCGCAGCGGGGCCTCGGTGGACCACTGGCGGGCAGTGAGCGTGGTGCCCCGGGGGGCACGGACCGGGCGGGCGCCGTCCATCGTCGAGCTCCTTCGTCGTCGTCGTCTGCAGTCCACTCTGGCGCCGGGCCCGCGACAGGCCAAGCCACCGCGCCCTGCCCCTGTCTGGCATCCGAGACGACCTCGCCGACCCCTCCGGTGTCACATTCGGCACAGTTGCCACCGGCGTTCAGGTTCCGTTGCGAGACTGGGCGAGTGACGCACCAGCACGGGCCCGCGCACGGTGACTGGGACTCCCGCTACGCCGACCGGGAGCGGGTGTGGAGCGGCGAGCCGAACCACGCCCTGACGGTGGAGGTCGAGGGGATGCGGCCCGGGCGCGCGCTCGACGTCGGCTGCGGCGAGGGGGCTGACGCGGTGTGGCTTGCGGGTCGCGGCTGGTCGGTGACCGGGCTCGACCCCTCCGGCGTGGCCCTCGACCGGGCGCGCGAAGCGGCGAGGACCGCGGGCGTCGAGGTCTCGTGGGTTCACCATTCCCTGGCCGACGCGGCGCTGCCCCCGGGTGTGTTCGACCTGGTCACAGTGTTCTACCCCGCCCTCGAGCTGGCCGAGTCCCCGGTGGCGCGGCTGGCCGGGCTCGTTGCTCCCGGTGGCACGCTGCTCGTCGTCCACCACGCCGAGGTCGACCGCGGGCGTGCCCGGGAGCACGGGTTCGACCCCGACCTGCTCCTGGGGACCGAGGACGTGGCGCGGGGGCTCGGCAGCGACTGGCGGGTGCGGGGACCCGAGCGGCGCCTCCGCCGGATCACCGGCGGCCAGGGGGCCGAGCACACGGTCGACCTGGTCGTGCGCGCCGTACTGGCCGGATCCAACTAGGGAGGCGCTCGTGCCCCGGTCACGCGTACCGCCCTGGGCCAGGGTCGTCGTCCTGGTCGGAGCGCTCGTGGCTGCCGCGGTCCGCCTGCCCGCGGTGGGGGCGAGCCTGGTGGCCGACGAGTCCGGCTACACGCTCGTGGGGAGGGCGTGGTCCCCCGAGCCCGATTCGCCCTTCGGCCACTACTGGGTCGACCGGCCACCGATGCTCATCGCGGTCTACCGGGTCGCCGACGAGCTGGCCGGCCCCGCCGGCATCCGGTGGCTGGCCGTGGTCGCCAGCGCCCTCGTGGTGCTCTCCTCGGCGGCACTGGCCCATGAGGCGCTGGACCGCGTGCGCCCCGACGCGGGGGCCCGTGACACCGGGCTCGTCGTGGCCTCGTCGTCGCTGACCGCGACCGCGTTGGTGGCCAACGCGTCGATCGGCGTGATGCTGGCCAAGGGTGAGATCCTCAGCCTGCCGCTGCTGGTGGGGTCGATGTGGCTGGTGCTGCGGGCGCTGCGCACCGGGTCGGTCCCCACCGCCGCGGTCTCGGGGCTCCTCGCCGGCGGGGCGCTGGGCCTGAAGCAGAACCTGGTCGGGGCGATCGTCTTCGCCGGTGTCCTGCTGCTGCTCGAGCGGGTGCGCGGGCAGGTGGGCACGCGCGAGGTGCTCCGCATCGGCGGTGCCTTCGCGGCCGGTGCGGCGGTGTACGTCGTCGCGACGGTCGCCTGGGCCCTGGTGGCCGGCGTGCACCTCTCGGCGGTGTACTACGCGGTCTACGGCGTGCGGTCCGACGCCGTGTCCGTGATCGCGGCCGGCCCCCTCGGGTCGGTCCTGCGGCACGCCCTGCGGATGGCGCAGGTGACCGTCACCTCCGGCTTGGTCCTCGTGCTCGTGGGACTGCTCGTGCACGTCCTGCGGCGGGGCCGGGCGGCGTCGTCGGTGGCCCTGGCTGCCCTTGCCGTCGCGCTCGTCGACGGGTCCGCCCTGCTCCTCGGGGGCGCGTTCCGGCTCCCGTACCTCCTCGCCATGGTGCCCGGGGCGGTGCTGGCCGTCGCCGTGATGACCGCCGACGGGCGCTCCCGACGGACGGTGCCCGGGAGCGCGGTACCCGTGCTCCCCGTCCTCGTCGTGGTGGTCCTCGTGGCGTCGAGCGCCGTGTCCGGAGTGTCCCGCCTGCACGACCTCTCGCGGTTCCAGCGGCCAACCACGGCCATGATGCTGGGCCGGTCCATCGGCGCCGCGTCCGAGCCGGGCGACTCCCTCACGGTGGTTCTCGGGTCGGCGGACCTGCAGTTCCAGTCCGGCCTGCCCTCGCCGTACACCCACCTCTGGAGCCTGCCGGCGCGGGTGGCCGACCCCGGGCTGGAGGACCTGTCGGGACTGCTCGCCTCGCCCGAGGCCCCCACCTGGGTGGTGGTGGCCTACGACCTCAGCGGTCTCGCCGACGACGCCGGGGCCCACGTCGACGCGGCGCTCGCGCGGGACTACGTCGAGGTGGGGACGGCGTGCGGGCACCGCGTGGTCTACCGGCGCGCCGACCAGCCCCGTCAGCCGCCGGTGCTGCGATGCGGCCCAATGCGCCAGCGGTTCGGCTACCCCTGAGCCGGCATGACCTCGCGGTCCTCGTACTCGGGCGTCAGCTCGGTCCAGCGCTTCCGCCACCTCGGGGCGGGCTCACCGGAGGACCACCCCTCGGGATGGGCCGCAGCACCGGTGGCCAGCGCGCGCCCGAGGTCCTCGAGGTGCACCTGCCAGCCGGCGCCGTAGAAGTGCAGCCCCTCGCGCGGGAGGCCGCGCTCCTCGACGACCAGCCGCGTACGGTCGCCCTTAGCGGTGAGCCAGGCCTCGAGATGCGCCTCCTCGTCGGTGCCGGGCTGGGTCCTGAGATGGAGGTGGTGGGGGGCCTCGCAGGCCTCGACCCGGGCCCGGGCCGGTCCAGGTGCTCGTGAACACGAGGTCGACGGTGCCGCCGACCCGCAGGTCCCCGGACACCTCGGCGATCCACCGGGCCAGCCGCTCGGGCTCGGTGCAGGCCCGCCACAGGTCGTCGATGTCGGTGTCGTACACGTCCTCGACGCGCACGGCCCCGCGCCCGTACCCCAGCATCGTCATCGTCCCGGTCGTGCTCATGAGTCCCTCTTCCCTCGTGCGATCTCGGTGTGCAGCGCGTCCAGCCGGTTCTGCCAGAGCGCGCGGTAGTCCTCCAGCCAGTCGTCGACCTCGGCCAGCCCCTCTGGTCGGAGCGTGTAGATCCGGCGCTGGGCCTCCCGGCGCACCTCCACGAGCCCGGCCTCCCGCAGCACCCTCAGGTGACGCGAGACGCCGGGTCGGGCGATCGGCAGCGCCTCGGCCAGCTGGCCGGCCGTTGCCGGGTGGTCCCGGAGGATGCCGAGGACGGTGCGCCGGCTCGGGTCCGCGAGAGCGTGGAGGACGGTGTCCATGCAGGCAAAGGTACCCGATTGGTTACGTACCCGCAAGGGTACACGCGCTCTCCAGCCGGCCAGGTCAGCCGAGCGGGCCGGTGATCTCCTCGACGACGCGACGGACCGTACCGTCGGCGACCAGCCGGTGCGCCACCTCGATCTCGGGCGCGAGGAAGCGGTCCGGACCGGGCGCGCCGGCTCCGGCGGCGCGCAGGGCGGCGACGACGGCACCCGTGGCCGGGGCCGGCTCGAGGGGGGCCCGCAGTCGCAGGCCACGAGCGGCGGTGAGCACCTCGACGGCGAGCACCCGCGTCAGGCCGTCGACCGACCGGCGCAGCTTGCGGGCCGCTGACCAGCCCATCGAGACGTGGTCCTCCTGCATCGCCGAGGACGGGATGGAGTCGACGGACGCGGGTGCCGCGAGCCGCTTCATCTCCGACACGATCGCGGCCTGGGTGTACTGGGCGATCATGTGGCCGGAGTCGACGCCCGGGTCGTCGGCGAGGAACGGCGGCAGGCCGTGGCTGCGGGCGACGTCGAGGAAGCGGTCGGTGCGGCGCTCGGACATCGAGGCGACGTCGGCGGCGACGATTGCGAGGAAGTCGAGGACGTAGGCCACCGGGGCCCCGTGGAAGTTGCCGTTCGACTCGACCCTGCCGTCGTGGGTGACGACCGGGTTGTCGACGGCGGAGGCGAGTTCGAAGCCGGCGACCCGGGCCGCGTGGTCGACCGTGTCACGGGCGCCACCGGCCACCTGTGGGGCACAGCGCAGGGAGTAGGCGTCCTGGACGCGGGTGCACGCCTCGGTGCGGTGCGACTCACGAATCGGGCTGTGCGCCATCACCGCCCGGATGTTGGCTGCAGAGACCGACTGGCCCGGCTGGGGCCGCAGGGCGTGCAGGTCGGCGGCGAATACGTCGTCGCTGCCGAGCAGACCCTCCACGCTCATCGACGCCGAGACGTCGGCGACGACGAGCAGATCGCGCAGGTCGTGGATGGCCAGGCAGAGCATCCCGAGCATCCCGTCGGTGCCGTTGACCAGGGCCAGGCCCTCCTTCTCCTCGAGCTCGACCGGCGCCAGGCCCGCGGCCGCGAGGGCGTCCGCCGCGTCCAGCTGCCGGCCCGCGGCATCGCGGACCGGCCCCTCGCCCATGAGGGCGAGGGCGCAGTGCGAGAGGGGCGCCAGGTCGCCGGAGCAGCCGAGCGAGCCGTACTCGTGGACGACGGGCGTGATGCCGGCGTTCAGCAGGCCGGTGTAGGTGGTGAGGGTCTCCTCCCGGATGCCGGTGCGGCCGGTGGCCAGGGTGGAGATGCGCAGGAGCATGAGGGCGCGGACGACCTCGCGCTCGACCTCGGGGCCGGAGCCTGCCGCGTGCGACCGGATGAGCGAGCGCTGCAGCTGGTGACGCAGGTCGGTGGGGATGTGCCGGGTGGCGAGCGCACCGAAGCCGGTCGAGACGCCGTAGTGGGGCTGCGCGTCGCCGGCGAGGCCGCGGATGACCTCGCGGGTGCGACGGACCTCGTCGAGGGCCGTCTCGTCGAGGACGACGGGGGCGCCGTGGCGGGCGACCCGGACGACCTCATCGACGGTCAGGGCGCCGGTGCCGACGGTGACCGTCGAGGGCCGGTTCGTGGTGCTCTCGCTCATGTCGTCCATTGCACCGCTGACCCGCGGCGGCGACGACCCTCACCCACCGCACCGTGTCTCACACCCGAGACCACATCCCGGGCGACCCGGTGTCGGCCCGGACGGCACCTCGAAGCTCCGTTCAGGCCGGGAGCGGCGCCCCGCCCGGCACGGTCTCCGCGGCCTGGACGAGGCCCGCGTAGCGTCCGCCGCGGGCCAGCAGCTGCTCGTGCGTGCCCGCCTCGACCAGTCGGCCCTCGTGGAGCACGGCGATCCGGTCGGCACGACGCACCGTCGAGAGCCGGTGGGCGATGGTCACGGTGGTCCGCCCCCGGGCCAGCTCGTCGAGCGCCCCCTGCAGAGCCCGCTCGGTCCCGGTGTCGAGGGCGGACGTGGCCTCGTCGAGGACGAGGATCGGGGGGTCGCGCAGGATGGTGCGGGCCACCGCGAGACGCTGCTGCTCGCCACCGGAGAAGCGGTGGCCACGCGCGCCGACGACGGTGTCGAGGCCGTCCGGCAGGGAGGCCACGAGGTCCGCGACCTGGGCCGCCCCGAGCGCCCGCCACAGGTCCGACTCGGTGGCGTCCGGCCGGGCGAGCAGCAGGTTCTCGCGGACCGAGGCATGGACCAGGTAGCTCTCCTGGGAGACCGTGCCGACGACGGCGGCGAGCACGTGGGGGTCGAGGTCGCGCACGTCGATCCCGTCGACGGTCACCCGGCCGGCGTCGGGGTCGAGGAGCCGCGCGAGCAGGCCGGCCAACGTCGACTTGCCCGAGCCGGTCGGCCCGACGAGGGCGAGGGTGGAGCCCGCCGGGACGTCGAGGGAGACGGCGGACACGGCATCCCGGCTCGAGCCGGGATATCGCACCGAGACGCCCTCGACCCGGACGTGCCCCGTGACCAGGTCGGGCTCCAGCGGCACCGGGTGCTTCGGCGCGGGGACGTCGGGCACGAGGTCGAGGTACTCGAAGACCCGCGAGAACAGCGCCATGGACGCCACCCACTGGGCGGTGACGTTGAGCAGGCCCATCAGCGGCCGGAAGATCCCGCCCTGCAGGGCGGTGAAGGCGACGAGGGTACCGATCGTCATCCCTGCGGAGGTGGCGGGCAGCCCCGCGGCGAGGTAGACGAGCGCGGGGATGACGGCGAAGACGATCTGCATCGTCGCCATCCGCCAGCGCCCGGCGAGCTGGGAGCGCAGCTCGAGGCCGACCAGGTCCTCGGACGTGGCATCGAACCGCTCGGCCGACCGGGTGGCAGTGCCGAGGGTCTTGGCGAGCCGGACGCCGCTGACCGACAGGCCCTCCTCGATCTGGGCGTTGAGGTCGGCGAGGCGGCGCTGCTGCCGGGCGGTGACCTCGCGGCGCAGGAGGGCGACCCGGCGGGTGAGCCAGAGCGCCGGCGGCACGACGAGGAGGGAGAGGAGCGAGAGCCGCCACGACAAGGCGACCATGGCGACGGCCGTCGCGACGGCGGTGGTGACGTTGGAGGCGATCGACGTGGCAGTGGTGGTGACGACCCCCTGCATCCCACCGACATCGTTGACCAGGCGCGACTGCACCTCGCCGCCGCGCGTGCGCGTGAAGAAGCCGAGCGACTGGCGCTGGAGGTGGGTGAAGACATCGGTGCGCAGCCGGTGCAGGACACGCTGACCGACGTGGGTGGACAGCCAGGTCTGGATGACGCCGAGCAGCTGGGTCACCGCCGCCACCGCCACCATGGCGCCGACGACGAGGAGGAGCAGGCGCACGTCCTGCTCGGGGATGGCCACGTCGACCACCTCGCGGACGAGGAACGGCTGGGCCAGTCCGACGATGCTCGTGGCGACGATGATCGCGACGACGACGGCGATGCGCGCGCGGTGGGGGCGGAACAGCGTGAGCACTCGCCGCAGGCTCACGGGGGCCTCGGCGAGGCGCGCCCGGTCCTGGGGGTCGACGGTGAGCACACCGCCGCCGCTCCTGCCGCCGTGGCTCCGGCCGCCGCGCTCGGCCGCGGGGGGGCCGACGGGGCGGACCGGGGTCCGGGATGGAGCCGTGGTCACGGGCATCACTCCTTCGTCGAGATTTTGATGAGGTTACCTCATAGTGAGCCGAACACCGCAGTCGGCGGTAGCATTCCCGAATGCGGCACCACGACGACCTCCCCGCGGCCGAGCTCGACCTCGGCGACCTCGTGATGCGCGTCGGACGCGACCTGCGGCGCCGGGGGATGCGGGCCTACGAGCCCCACGACCTCACTCCGCACCAGGCACGAGCGCTGCGGGTGGTCGGGCACCACGGCACGATGCGCCTCGGCGAGCTCGCCCAGCACCTGCGGGTGGCCCCCCGGTCGGTGACCGACGTCGTCGACTCGCTGGAGGCGCGGGGGCTCGTGGCGCGGCAGCCCGACCCCAACGATCGGCGGGCCACCGTGGTGGGGGTGACACCCGACGGCGAGGAGGTCGTGGCAGCGGTGGACCGCGCCCGGCGGGCCGACGCCGAGGAGTACTTCGCGCGCCTTCCCTCAGCCGACCAGCGGGCGCTGCGCCGCATCCTCGAGGCGCTCGACGCCCAGGGGTGACCCGCGCGCCGTCCCGCCCCCTCGCCACCGCATGGTCTCGGGTGCGAGACTTCGTGCGTGGCCAACGCCCCCGCCGCCGGGCACGCCCTCGACGTGCTCGACCTCATCGCCCGCCGCGGAGAGCCGGTACCCGCGGCCGCCCTCGCGCGCGACCTCGGGCTGCCCCGGTCCAGCGTCTACCACCTGCTCACCGTGCTCGTCGAGCGCGGGTACGTGCGGCACCTGCCGGAGCAACGGCGCTACGGGCTGGGCCTGGCGGCCTACGAGCTCGGGTCGGCGTACCAGCGCCAGGCGCCGCTGGAGCGGATGGCGCGGGGTCTCATGGACCGACTCGTCGACGAGTGCGGCCAGAACGCGCACCTCGCGGTACTGCACGGGCGGGACGTGCTCTACGTCATCGAGGCGCGGGCGGCGGGCCGGCCACTGCTCGTGACCGATGTGGGCGTCCGGCTACCCGCGCCGCTGACCGCGACCGGCCTGGCCATGCTGGCGGCGATGCCCCAGGCGCAGGTGCGAGCGCTCTTCCCCGACCGCGACGCGCTGGTGCAGCGGGACGGTCGCGGGCCGGCGTCGACGACCCGGCTGCGCTCGGAGCTCCAGCTCGTGCGGCAGCGGGGATACGCGGTGGAGGACGGGCTGGTGACCCCCGGGCTGGGGTCGGTGGCGGTCGCGGTGCTCGACCACAACGACTACCCCGTGGCGGCCGTCGCGGTGACGTACCCGGACTCCGATGTCGACGCCGCAGCGCGCGGCCGGCTGGCGGCGTCGGTGCGCCACGCGGCGCAGACCCTCGAGGGCCGGCTGGGCCACCGCCGCTGAGACCGGTGGGGGCCGGCCGGCAGGGAGCCGGCGACGACGTGCGTAAGTGGGCTCCGGCGTGGCGGCCTCTGGGTGTCGGGCATGCGCCTGGCGGCCTTCGGCGGCGTCGGGCATGCGCCTGGCGGCCTTCGGCGGCGTCGGGCATGCGCCTGGCGACCTTCGGCGGCGTCGGGCATGCGCCTGGCGGCCTTCGGCGGTGTCGGGCATGCGCCTGGCGGCCTTCGGCGGTGTCGGGCATGCGCCTGGCGGCCTCCCGGGACATGGTGTGCCGCCGCTACTGGATGCTCTCCCCCAGCGAGCAACCATTCCACTCGTCCGGTTGCTCTCCGTGAGCGAGCAACCATTCCACTCGTCCGATTGCTCTCCATGGGAGAGCAACCATTCCACTCGTCCGATTGCTCTCCGTGAGCGAGCAACCATTCCACTCGTCCGATTGCTCTCCATGGGAGAGCAACCATTCCACTCGTCCGGTTGCTCTCCGTGGGGAAGCAACCATGAGGGCGCGGACCCCCTCCCGTCCGTGCCCTGCCGGGCGCCCGCCCGTCCCTATGCTGCGGGGATGGCCCTTGACGCAGTCACCGTGCTCGTCGTCGCCGGCGGTCGCGCCAGCCGCTTCGGGTCGGACAAGCTCGCCGCGCCGCTGCGCGGCACGCCGCTCCTGGAGCACCTGCTCGGCACCCTCCCCGACGACTGGCCGATCGTCGTCGTGGGGGCCCGACGGCCGGTTCCGCGCGAGGTCAGCTGGACCCGCGAACAGCCCCCCGGCGGGGGACCTCTGGCCGGGATCGCGGCCGGACTGACGACGGTCTCGACGCCGCTCGTCGCCGTCGTCGCAGGCGACATGCCGCACGCGGCCCCTGCGCTCGTCGAGCTCGTCCACCTGCTCCGCACCGCGCCTGCGGACGTGGCCGGGGCCGTCGCCACCGACCGGGAGGACGTGCCGAACCCGCTGCTGGCCGCCTACCGGGTGGCCGCCGTGCGCGCGGCCCTCCCCGACGACCCCCGGGGCGTCCCGGCGAGGTCCCTCCTGGGCCTGCCGCACAGCACCCTTTCCGTCCCCGGTGTCGCCGCCCTCGACGTCGACACCAGGGCCGACCTCGCCGAGCTCGAGGCCGGCGGCCCCGGGCCCGACGCCGCCGGAGCCGGGTTAGCGTGAGGACCATGAAGGCCATCACCGTCCCCACGCCCGGCGGCCCGGACGCCCTCGTCCTCGCCGACGTCGACGTCCCCGAGCCGGGGCCGGGCGAGGTCCTGGTGCGCGTGTCCGCGGCCGGCGTCAACCGCGCCGACACCCTTCAGCGCCAGGGTCACTACCCGCCACCCCCGGGCGCGTCCGACACCCTCGGGCTCGAGGTGAGCGGCACCGTCGACTCACTCGGGCCGGAGGTCGACGGCTGGTCGCCCGGCGACGAGGTCTGCGCCCTCCTCGCCGGCGGGGGGTACGCCGAGTACGTCGCCGTCCCGGCAGGCCAGCTGCTGCCCGTGCCCGCCGGTGTGCCGCTCGCCGACGCCGCCGCGCTCCCCGAGGTGGCCTGCACCGTCTGGTCCAACGTGTTCATGACGGCGGACCTCGAGCCCGGCGAGGTCCTCCTCGTGCACGGCGGCTCGTCCGGCATCGGCACCATGGCCATCCAGCTCGCCGTCGCCCACGGGGCCCGCGTCGCGGTCACGGCGGGCAGCGCCGAGAAGCTCGAGGCCTGCCGCAGCCTCGGTGCGGAGGTCCTCGTCGACTACCGCGAGGAGGACTTCGTCGAGAAGGTCCGCGAGGCCACGGACGGCCACGGGGCCGACGTCGTGCTCGACATCCTCGGCGCGGCGTACCTCGGACGGAACCTCGACGTCCTGGCCACCGGTGGCCGGCTCGTCGTCATCGGGATGCAGGGCGGGAGGAAGGCCGAGCTCGACATCGCCACCCTCATGGGCAAGCGCGCCGCCGTCATCGGCACCACGCTGCGGGCCCGTCCCGCCGCCGAGAAGGCCGCCATCGTCGGCGCCGTCGCGGAGCACGTGTGGCCCCTCGTCGAGGCCGGCACCGTCCGGCCGGTCATCCAGGCCCGCCACCCGCTCGCCGACGCCGCCGGGGCCCATCGCGAGCTCGAGGTCGGCCGGCACGTGGGCAAGATCCTCCTCACCGTCGGCTGAGACAGTGCCGGCGTGGCCGCGCCGGGGTGGTAGACAGCGGGGATGCAGCTCGTCGCCGTGGTGCTCACGGCCTTTGTCGCGCTCGTCCACGTCTGGATCGTCGTCCTCGAGATGGTGCTCTGGGACACGCCCCGTGGCCGCGCGGTGTTCGGCACCACTCCCGAGCAGGCGGCCCAGAGCAAGGTCCTGGCCGCCAACCAGGGGCTCTACAACGGGTTCCTCGTGGCCGGGCTCGTGGTGGCGCTGGTCGGCCCGGCCGAGCACCGGTTCGCGTTCGCGGTGTTCACGCTGTCGTGCGTGGCGGTGGCCGGCGTCTGCGGCGCACTCACGGTGAACCGTCGCATCCTCTACGTCCAGACGGTGCCCGCGCTCCTCGCCCTGGTCGCGCAGGTCGTGGCCAACCGCTGACCCTCAGTTGACCTTGCGCTCGCGGCCCTCCCAGTAGGGCGCCCGCAGCTTGAACTTCTGCAGCTTCCCGGTGGCCGTGCGGGCCAGCTCCTCGCGGATCTCCACCGAGGTCGGCGCCTTGTAGCCTGCCGCCCGCTCCTTGCACCACGCGATGAGCTCGGCCTCGGTGACCTCGGCACCCGGAGCGAGCACGACGAGGGCCTTGATCGTCTCGCCCCACTTCTCGTCGGGCACGCCGATGACGGCGACCTCGGTGACCGCGGGGTGGCTGAAGATGACGTCCTCGACCTCCACGGACGACACGTTCTCGCCCCCGGTGATGATGACGTCCTTCTTGCGGTCGCTGATGGTGAGGTACCCGTCCTCGATGGTCCCGCCGTCGCCGGTGTGGAACCAGCCGTCCTCCAGGGCCCGGGCGGTCTCGTCGGGCTGGTCCCAGTACCCCTCCAGCACGACGTTGGAGCGTGCGAGCACCTCACCGTCGGGCGAGAGCCGCAGACGCACCCCCACGGCGGGCCCTCCGGCCCGCACGAGCCGGGCCGCCCTCTCCTCGACGTCGAGGTCGTCCCACTCGGCCCGTCGGCGGTTGATGGTGAGCAGCGGAGAGGTCTCGGTGAGCCCGTAGATCTGCACGAACTCCCAGCCGAGCTCGGCCTCCACCCGGGCCACGGTCTTGGTGGGCGGCGGCGCCCCCGCCACGATGATGCGCACCCGGTCGCGTCCGGGGATCTCGCCCTCCCACGACCCGGCCGCGTCGAGCACGGCGTTGACGACGGCCGGCGCCGCACACATGAAGGTCACGCCGTGGTCGCGCACCCGGCGCAGGATCTCGGCACCGTCGACCTTGCGCAGGACGACCTGCTTGGCCCCCACCGCGGTGACCGCGAAAGGCATCCCCCACCCGTTGGCGTGGAACATCGGCAGCGTGTGGAGGTAGACGTCGCGGTCGCTGACCCCGGCGTGCCACCCGAAGGTCACGGCGTTGGTCCAGATGTTGCGGTGGGTGATCTGCACCCCCTTGGGCCGCGCGGTGGTCCCCGACGTGTAGTTGATGGTGGCCGTCGCGTTCTCGTCGGGCTCCCACGGCCGCGGGGAGGTCCCGGCCGGCGCGTACACGGCGTCGTCGTCACCGAGGACCATGCGGAACTCGGTCGTCACCGACGACAGCGGCCTGTCGAGCTCGGGGTCGAGCAGCATGACCCGCGCCCCGGAGTGCTCGATGATGTAGCGCACCTCGTCCGGCTTGAGCCGGAAGTTCACGGGCACGAGCACCCGGCCCGATCCGCACACGCCGAAGAAGGCCACCAGCATCCGGGCGGCGTTGTGCGACACGACGGCGACACGCTCGCCCACCCCGATCCCCAGCTCGTCCAGCCTGGCCGCCTGCCGCTCGGCGAGGTCGGCGACCTCCGCGTAGGTGAGGTCGGCCAGCGGCGTGCCCGGCTGGTCCGGCTCGTCGACGATGCCGGTGCGCTCGCCGTAGACCGTGCGGGCGCGGTCGATGAAGTCGGTGACGCTGAACGGGACGATCATGTCCGGGGCCTCTCTGCCGGGGTTCGCTGCGGCCAGTCTCGCAGCGCCGATACGCAGCCGGAACCTCCGGACGGTGGGATAGCGCGGCCCGCATCCGCTGCCCCCTTCGGTCTCGGGCCGGACCACTCGCGCGGCACGGGTAGAATGGGGATCAGCACAGGGTCCTCGTGCGCTGCTGGAGGCGGGTTCGGCGCACACCCGCTTCGCCCTACCCGGGCACAGGACCCGAAAGCACCACCGCATGTCACCGCTCGCCTCCTACCGGCGCCTCTTGTCCCTGGCCGGACCGTTCTACGTCGCCGTCGCCTTCGTCGGGCGGCTCCCGCTGGCGATGAGCCAGATGGGCACGCTCCTCCTCGTCGCCGGCACGACCGGCTCCTACGCCGCCGGAGGTGGCGCCGCCGGGGCCATGGCGGTCGCGAACGCGATCGGCGCGCCGGTGGCCGGCGCGGTGGCCGACCGCTCGGGGCAGCGGCCCGTCGTGCTCGTCCAGTCCCTCGCTGGGGGCGCCGGTCTGCTGCTCCTCGTCGCCCTTGCCACCGGTGGGGCCGCCACGCCCGTGGTCATCGCCGCCGCCGCCCTAGCCGGGCTGGCGATGCCACAGATCGGGCCGCTGGCCCGGGTCCGGTGGCGGCCGATGACGCGCCACCAGGGCGCGCACCAGCCCCGCCTGATGCAGACCGCCTTCTCCTACGAGGGGGCAGCCGACGAGGCGTCCTTCGTCCTCGGCCCCGCGCTCGTCGGGGTGGTGGCGGTGCTCGTCGACCCGGCCGCGGCGGTCATCCTCGCGGCGATCGTCCTCCTCGGTTTCGGCACGGCCTTCGCACTGCACCACACCGCGGCCCTCACGCACGCCCACCGGCACGTCGGACCGGTGACCGGGCGGCTGGTCACCGGTGCCTTCGTCGTGCTCATGGGGCTGCAGCTGCTCATGGGCACGGTCTTCGGCTCGGTGCAGACCGGCACGACGGCGCTCACCACGGCAGCCGGCCAGCCGGGCCTCGCCGGCATCATCCACTCCGCCCTCGGTGTCGGGTCCGTCATCGCCGGCCTCGCTGTCGCGGGACTGCCCGACCGGTTCGGGATGCCGTTGCGCGTGCTCGTGGCCGCCACCGGCCTCGCCGTGCTGTCGACGCCGCTGCTCCTCACCGAGACGGTGCCGGGGCTCTTCGGCGTCGTCCTCGTCCTCGGGTTCGTCATCGCGCCGTACATGATCAGCGTCTTCGTCCTCGGCGAGCGCGCGGTGCCGGCCGGCCGGGTCGGGGCGGCCATGACGCTGCTGGCCTCCGTCACCGGCGTCGGGTACGCCCTGGGGTCAGCCGTCGCGGGTCGCGTCGCGGACGTCGCCGGCTACCACGGGGCCTTCACCGTGACGGTCGTGGCGGCGGTCAGCGCCGCCGTCCTCGCGGGTACGGCCCAGCCGCTCCTACGGCGGCTCGGCGGGCGGTCCGGAGCCCCGGAGGAGCGCGTTCCCGCCCCGACCATCTGAAACCTTCGACAGCCCAACTGGGTCTCGACAGGGTGCATCCGAGCGGACCCGGCGGCGGAAAGGAGGGTGTCAACTACCCCTCGTTCGGAAAGGTTCGTCATGCGCCGAGTCATCGCAGTCTCGGCGGCCGCCGCGGCCGTCGCCCTGCCCCTCGCCCTCACCACCCCCGCCGCAGCCGCCGACGACGCCAGCGTCGTCGTCGTCCACGGGGTCCCCGGCCTCACCGTCGACGTCTACGGCAGCGCGGACGCCAGCTACAGCGCCGAGGAGCTGCTCCTAGAGGACTTCGAACCGGGGACGGTGACCGATCCGGTGTCGCTGCCCGGTGGCACGTACAACCTCGCCGTCTTCCCTGCCGGTGACGACCCGTCCGGCGACCCGGCCATCGAGGCCAACGACGTCGAGGTCCCGGCCGGCGCGAACATCAGCGTCGTGGCGCACCTCGACGAGTCCGGGGCACCGACGCTCACCCCGTTCGTCAACGACACCTCCCCCACCGCGGCCGGCGAGGGCCGGCTCGTCGTGCGCCACACAGCCGCCGCCCCGGCGGTCGACGTCCTGGCGGGCGGCGACCCGGTGTTCACCGGCCTGACCAACCCGAACGAGGACAGCGCTGACCTGCCCGCCGGCACGGTCTCGGCCTCGGTCGCGCTCGCCGGAACCACCGACCCGGTCATCGGCCCGGCCGACGTCGACGTCCAGGAGGGGGTCTCCACGATCGTCTACGCCTGGGGCTCCGCCGAGGACGGCACCCTCGCTCTGGCCGTGCAGACGATCGACGGCCTGCACTCCGCGCCCTCGGGCGTCCCGTCCGGTACCGCCGAGCTCCCGGCTGACCCCACCCCCGTTGCCCTGGCCGGCATCGCTCTGACCGCAGCCCTCGCCGCCGTGGCGATGGGGCTCCGCGCCCGCCGCGTCCGCTCCTGACCGCGCCACCGGTGGGCGTCCCGGCCGACGGCCGGGGCGCCCACCACGCGGCCCACCACGCGAGGAACCCATGAGCCCTGACGACCCCGGCCGGCGATGGCGCGCCTGGTCGGTCGCCGCCGCCGTGGTGTCCCTGGGCGCGCTGGTCGCTCTGGGCGGCTGGGTGCTGGCGCGTCCCGGGCCCACCGCGGGGGACGGACTCGCGGCTCTCACCGCGGCCGCGAGCCCCACCCCGCCGACCCCGGAACCCACACCCTCCATCCGGGCCTCCGCCCGCTCCGCCGACCCGGCGGCGCTCCGCTCCGCCGACCCGGCGCCCCGCCCCGTCCGGCTGCGCATCCCGGACCTCGGCGTCGACGCCACCGTGCGCCCGGTCGGCGTCCAGGACGACGGCGCGATGGTCATCCCCGCCGCTCCCACGAGCGTCGGCTGGTACCGCTACGGCTCGGCTCCGGCGGACCCCGAGGGGCACACCGTGATCGCCGGGCACGTGGCGACCGCGCAGGACGGTCCGGGAGCGCTCGCGCCACTCGAGCGCGCGGACGTGGGGATGCCGGTCCTCGTGACCGATGCCGACGGCACCGTGCACCGCTACGTGGTCCGCGGTCGTGAGGAGATCCGCAAGCAACGGCTGCCGGTGGACCGGATCTTCGCCCGCGACGGTCCGCCGTTCCTCGTGCTGGTGACGTGCGGCGGGGAGTACCTCCCGGAGCTCGGCTCGCACCGCGACAACGTCGTCGTCACGGCGCGGCCGGTGGAGTGAGGCCCTCACGCCCCGAGCCGCTCTTCCGGCCCGACCCGACCGCCGTGGTCGACGTCGTCGCCGGGTCCTCGTGGTCGTGTCCATCCTCCCTGTGTGGCCGGCCCAGCGGCTCCGCGGGGCGAGGCCGCGGGGTCATGCCCGTGACCCGGTGAGGCAGGATGGAGGCGTGACCGACCAGCCGCGCCCCGACCGTGACCAGGACGACGACGGCCCCCGCGCCGTCCCCGCGACCGTCGCCCACGACGACGAGAAGGTCGTCGTCGTGACCCCTGAGGGGATGGGTGTCGCACCGCGCACGCCGGCGGAGCCCAAGGAGGGCGGCGAGGAGCAGGCGCGTCCCCAGAACCCGGCCGACCTCGTCGAGCACCCGGCCAAGGTCATGCGCATCGGCTCGATGGTCAAGCAGCTGCTCGAGGAGGTGCGCAGCGCTCCGCTCGACGATCGCGGACGCGCCCGGCTGGCCGAGATCCACGACCGCTCCATCGCCGAGCTCAAGGACGGCCTGGCGCCCGAGCTCGTCGCCGAGCTCGAGCGGATCGCGTTGCCGTTCAAGGACGACCAGCCCACCGACGCCGAGCTGCGGATCGCCCAGGCCCAGCTGGTCGGCTGGCTCGAGGGCCTCTTCCACGGCATCCAGACCGCGCTGGTCGCCCAGCAGATGGCCGCTCAGGCCCAGCTCCAGCAGATGCGCGCGCTGCCCCCGGGTATGCAGCGCCACGGAGTCCCCGGCCAGGCCCAGGCCGGCGTGCCGCACCCCCAGCGTCCCGGCGACGAGCCCGGCCACACGGAGGGTACCGGCCAGTACCTCTGAGTCGCGGGCGAGCGGACCCCGGCTCAGCCGGCGTCGATGCCTGCGTAGCCGCTGACTGCCCGGCGGAACACCAGGTCGGCCTGGTGCCAGGCGCCCCGCCGCTCCGGCAGGCCGGGGAGCTGGGCGAGGAGCTGCGCGGAGAAGTCGACGCTGGCCTCACGCGGCAGCAGGCTCGGGAGGTTGTCGATGGCGATGACGCCGACCGGGCGGCCGTGGTCGGGCACGAGGCGGACCGGCTCGGCCCAGGTGGTGACCGCGGTGTTGACGGGGATGCGGTTGTGCCCGCTCGTGACGTCGCAGGTGACGTCGGCGACGGTGGCGAGCCGGCGGCGCTCGACCTCGAGGTCCTCCGCGCGGACGAAGGCCTCGCCCGGAGCCGACGACGCGACACAGTTCACGAGCAGGTCGTGGGCGAGCAGCGCGTCGCGGTCGATGTCGACGGTGTCCCCGACGTCCCATCGGGTCACCTCGGCCCCGGCCACCTCGAGGGCGGCCACGGCGCCCCGGCCGCTCCGGCCACGTGAGCCGATGACGACGGCGCGCAGTGGCCCGGCCCCCGTGTCGGCGAGGGCGGCGTCGAAGTCGGCCCGCGTCCCCGGCACCACGGGTGCGCGCAGCGAGCCGCGGACCGCCTGCGCCCCGAGCCCGGCGCCGACGTAGCCGGCCCAGTAGCCGAACGCGACGACGCGGCGGCGTTCGACGGTGAGGTACTCGACGTCGAGGAGCTCACCACCGCCCGCGGCGAACCGGGCCAGCACCTCGGCGGCTCCCCGCTGCCCCTTGAAGGAGTGCGCGAAGTAGACGTGCGTGTGCCGCAGCGCGTGAGGCTGGTCGGGCAGCTCCTTGATGCCGAGGACGACGGCGTCGTCCGGCGCGTCGGTCCACGAGCCGGCCGCGGTGACCTCGCAGCCGGCGGCCCGGTACTCGTCGACGGCGAACACGCGGGTCGGGGACTCCTCGACGGTCACCCGCCAGCCGTCCGACACGAGACGCGCGGCGTCGGCCGGGACGAGGGGGGCGCGCTGCTCGGTCGGCCGGGCCTCGGCCCGCAGCCACAGGTGTGGTCCGCTCACACCGGCGACCCTAGCGCCGGCACGGCCTCAGCCGGTCCAACCCATGTCGCGGAGCATGGCGGCCGCGACGGCCAGGGCGAAGTCCTCGTAGGGGCTCGCGGTCGAGGGGTTGGTGAGGTCGTCCCCGGTCCCGTCCAGCCCGAGGCCGAAGAGGTCGCGCCGGCGCGTCCGTCCGGTCCAGCCGGTGGGTCGTGGTCATCGCGGCCACCTCCGTCCGGCCGCCGCTGCCGACCCCCTGGCCACGCCCGTCGTGGCGAGGGCGGCTGTGGTGGCTGGTTCCACCGTCCTCCTCCCGAGCCGCATCCGGGCATGACCCGGGACACAGTCATCGGGTCGAGACGAAGGGAGCAGCGGTGGCGAACGCGGACGCCGGGAGCCACGGCTGCCGCGTCACTCCGCCGGGCGGCGTGGCAGCCGGTGCTCCTCGTCGGAGTCGAAGGGGAGGGAGTGGTCGACCGGGACCGCGTCGACGCGGCCGCGAGGCAGTGACCAGGCCACCGCCATCCCCGGCAGCGCGGCCAGCGCGATGACGCCGAGCGCCAGCGCCGGGGTGCCGACGAACGGCTGGACGACGAGGACCAGCACCACCCCACCCAGGTTGCCCGCCATGAGCAGCACGCCGGTGGCCACCCCGGCGCGCGCCGCCCCGACGTGCACCTCCGACCACTCGAGCGCCACGGGGAGCCCGGCGAGCAGCACGAACCCCAGGATCGCGAGCAGCACGCCCGCCGCCACCGGCAGGTGCACCACGGTGAGCAGCCCGAAGACCACGAGGGTGGCGAGCGTCGCGAGGAGGAGCACCTCGCGGCGACGTCCTCGCGCCGCCGCCGGGCCCGGGAGCACCGCCGCACCGAGGATGCCGGCGAGCGTCGTCACCGCGATCAGCGGACCGCCGGCGTCGGGATGGCCGAGGGCGGCCATGACCGGGTCGAGCCACGTGGCCAGCGCGTTGAAGACGCCGACGCCGACGAGGAGCAGCACCGCGAGCCGCCAGACCAGGGGGTCGTGACGCAGCCACGACCACGACGCGGTCGCCGTGCGCTCCACGCGCGCCAGCGTGGCTGTGCGGAGCATCACCACGACCGCCGCCGCGGCCACCAGGGCGACGGCCGCGTGCACGAGGAGGAGGCCCCGGATGCCGACCGCCGCCACCACGACCCCGCCGCCGACCGCCGCGAGCAGCACCCCGACGAACTGGGCCGCGCTCCCTGCGGCGATGGCGTGCGCCCGCTCGGCCTCGGGGAACGCCCGGGCCGCGAGGGGCGTCGTCGCGTTGAGGACGAACGGCTGCCCCACCGAGGCGAGCACCTGGCCCGCGAGCAGCCAGCCGTAGGAGCCGGTGTCGACGAGGCGGACCAGCGCCCCGACGAGGGTGAACCCGGCGCCGAGGGTGAGCGCGAGCCGGAACGAGCGGTCCATCATCCGCCCCGCCGGCAGCGCGAGGAGGACGAAGAGCAGCGGGTTCACGACGGCGAGGTCACCGACGAGGCCCTCGGAGACGCCGAGCTCGGCCGCGGTCTCGGTGGTGACGGGGGCGAAGGTCAGCCACAGCAGCTGGGTCATGACGACGAGGAGACAGAAGGCGGCCAGCAACGCCCACCGCCGGCGCGGGAAGGTCGCGGTCGTCGACACCCCCACCGCTCAGAGGTCCGCGGCCGCGGCGCGGCCGGCGGCGCGGCCGGAGAACAGGCAGCCGCCGAGGAAGGTCCCCTCCAGGGCCCGGTAGCCGTGCATGCCACCCCCGCCGAAGCCGGCCACCTCGCCCGCGGCGTAGAGGCCGGGGACCGGCGAGCCGTCCGGTCCGAGCACCCGGCCCCGCAGGTCGGTGTGCACGCCCCCGAGGGTCTTGCGCGAGAGGACCCGCAGCCGGACGGCGACGAGCGGGCCGCGCTTCGGGTCGAGGATTCGGTGCGGCGCGTAGACCCGTTTGAGGACGCGCTCGGTCCGGTAGCGCCGGGCGATGCGGATGGCGGCGACCTGGCGGTCCTTGGTGAAGGGGTTGTCGACCTGGCGGTCCCGCTCCACCACCTGGCGCTCGATGTGGGCCGGGTCGAGGGGGGCGTCCGGGGTCAGGACGTTCATCCTGGCGACGAGCTCGGCCACGGTCTCGGCCATGACCCAGTCCCTTCCGTGGTCGAGGAAGGCCTGCACGGACGGCTGCACCTTGATGAGCGGGCGGCGGGCGACGTCGCGGTAACGGCGCTCGGTGAAGTCGAGGTTCTGCTCCGAGCCGGAGAGGACGAACTCCTTGCCCGCCACCGACCGCGTCGTGACGAACCAGGAGTGGTCGAAGCCGCTGTGGCGCAGGTGCCGCAGCGTCCCGAGCGTGTCGAAGCCCGGATGGAAGGGTGCCGGCAGCCGGTCGCCCCGGGCGTCGAACCACATCGCCGAGGGGCCGGGGAGGATGCGGATGCCGTGCCCGGGCCACACCGGGTCCCAGTTCTGCACGCCCTCGACGTAGTGCCACATCCGGTCCAGGTTGACCAC
This sequence comes from uncultured Actinomycetota bacterium, assembly GCA_963726295.1. Lineage (GTDB taxonomy): Bacteria > Actinomycetota > Actinomycetes > Actinomycetales > Dermatophilaceae > DASSQJ01. Next base: position 180,373 of record CAVSBW010000011.1, on the reverse strand, counting down.
GGCGCCGCCCGCTGCCTCCGTGACGGCGAGCATGCGGCCGTCGACGTGTGCGGGCACCCCGACGAGCATGTCGACCGGCGGGGTGCCGAGCCGCTCGGGCCAGGCCTCGCGGACGAGGTCGAGGTCGCCACCGATGCCACCGGAGGTGACGAGCACGGCCCGGGCCCCGAACTCGAAGTCCCCCACCACGTCCCGGTTCGAGGCGACGCCTCGCGGTGCGGCGTCGTCGGCGAGGACCGACCCCTGCACGCCGGACACCGTCGGACCGGTGCGCACCAGGGCCTCGACCCGGTGGCGAGGCCGGTAGACGACCCGTCCGGCGGCCATGTGGTCGAGGACCCGCTCGATGAAGGGCGCGACGACCCCGACGCCCGTGCCCCAGGGGAGGTGGAACCGGGGCACCGAGTTGCCGTGTCCGCCAGCCGTGCCGTCCCCGCGCTCCGCCCAGCCGACCACGGGGGTCATCGAGATGCCGGAGGCGCGCACCCACGACCGCATCTCGCCGGCAGCCCACTCCACGTAGGCCCGGCCCCACTCGCGGCCCCAGTGGTCCGGTCCGGGGCCGCCGTCGTCGGCCACCAGCCGGTCCCAGCCGGCGGTGCCCTCCCAGTCCTGCCAGGCCAGCTCGAGGGAGTCCTTGACGCCCGACCGGCGCTGCTCCGGGGTGTCGACCATGAACAGGCCACCGAAGCTCCACCACGCCTGGCCCCCGAGGTTGGCCTCGCTCTCCTGGTCGAGGAGCACCACGCACTGCCCGGCGTCGGCGAGCTCGCACGTGGCGACGAGGCCGGCGAGCCCGGCTCCCACGACGACGGCGTCGGCATCCATGGACGGAGCCTAGGTGCCCTCGAGCCCACCGACCACCCGCAGTCGGCCCCCGACCGCCGTCACCTCGAGCGCGGCCAGGTCGCGCACCACGAGGTCGGCCACCGCGGCCAGCTCGGCGCGTGGCGTCGTGCTCGTCACCGCGGCCAGACCGCGGCACCCGGCGGCCCGCGCGGCGCGCAGGCCGGCCACCGCGTCCTCTACGACGACGACGTCGGCCGGGTCGACACCGATCCGGGCGGCGCCGAGCAACCACGGGTCCGGCCACGGCTTGCCGCGCGCCACGTCGGAGGCCGTGACCACGGTTCCGTTGTGCGGCAGGGCGGTCGCCCGCAGCCGGGCCTCGGCCAGCGGGGCGCTGGAGGAGGTGACGATCGCGGTCGGCACCCCGGCGTCCCCCAGAACGGTGAGCAGCTCCACCGCCCCCGGCAGCACCTCGATGCCGTCGACGTCGGCGACCTCGATCGCCTCGATCCGCCGGAACGCCGCGTCCCGCTCGGCCTCGGGCAGGAGCTCGGCGATGACGCCCTTCGCGGTGACTCCGTGGAAGCCGCGCAGCCGCTCCGGGTCGACGTCGTACTCTCGGCACCACCGCAGCCACGACCGCTCCACCGCCGGGATGGAGTCGATCAGGGTGCCGTCCATGTCGAGGAGCACCCCCCGGAACGGCTCGGCGAAGGGGCTCGCACTCGCGTCGGTCGGCACCCGCTCAGCCTAAGCAGCGAGGACCCGCGGAGTGCGCCCGGACCCGCAGGTCACCGACCTATGGTTGGCGCGTGCCCATCCCGACCGGCAGGCCCCGCGTCGCCGTCCTCAGCTCAGCCACCGCGCTGGTCTCGCTCGTGGGTGGCTGGACGTGGGCCGCGGCGCTCCAGGTGGGCTTCGACCCGCGGGCCGAGTCGATCAGCGCCCTCGCAGCGGCCAGCACGCCGCACCGGTGGGTGATGACGGCGTCGTTCGCCCTCACCGGCCTCGGTCACATCGTGACGGCCTGGGCGCTCGGGGCGGCGCGGCCGGCCGGGCGGCTGGCCCTCGCGGGCGCCGGGATCGCCACCCTCGCGGTCGCCGTGGTGCCCCTGCCCGCCCGTGGGCAGTCCTCGGCGGCCCACCTCGCGGTGACCTCCATGGCCTTCCTCCTGCTCGCGCTGTGGCCGCTGCTCGCCGCACGCGACGACGGCCCGCCGGTGCTGCACCGCCGGGTCTCGTGGCCCGCGGGCGGGCTGCTGCTCGCCGCCGTGGCGTCCCTCGCGGTCGGCCTCGACGCGGAGTCCTTCGGATGGCACGAGCGGGTCGTGGCCGCGGCCCTCGTGGGGTGGGAGCTCGCGACCGCGGTGGGGGTGTGGTGGTCGGCCGGACACCGGCTGGGCTCCCGCCGGGTGCGCCACGTGCTCGGGACGGTCGTCCTCACGCTGGTCTGCGCCGGAGCCGGGGTCGCGGCGACCCAGATGGCGCCGGTCACGGCGCACACCCGGCACTACCAGGCCACCGTCGCCCTCGACCCCTCACCGGCCCGCACGGGGGACCTCGTCGCCAGCACGACCTTCGGCGACGTCATCGTCTCCTTCACGGGTCTCGCACCCGGCATCGACGCCATGCCCCAGGTGCGCGCGGGCATCACCGATGTGCTCTCCCGCCCCGGAATCAGTCTCGCCGCGCTGCGCCCGGGACCCCAGGAGCTCGCCGACGCCATCCGGGACGCGGGGATCCAGGTCGTGGCGCGGTTCGCCGGCGGCGCCCTGGTCGTCGTGCTCGTGGTCGTGGGCGGGTGGAGCGCGGTACGGCGCCGACGTCCCCCGGGCGCGCTCGTCGCCTCCGGCGTCGTCGCCTGGCTCGTCGCGACCCTCGGCACGACCGGCGCCCTCTGGACCACCTACCAACCCGGCCGGCAGGGCAGCTTCACCGCCACCGAGGTGCTCGGCACCCTCCAGCGCAACCAGGGCCTCCTCACCGACGTCGAGACCCGGGCCGCCCAGGTCCAGCCCTACCTGCGCAACCTCCTGGCGCTCTCGACCGCCCTCCAGCAGCAGTACGCCGGCGGCTCCCTCGAGGTCGACCCCGCCCTGCGGCTGCTCTTCGTCAGCGACCTCCACAGCGCGAACCAGTACGCGTTGATGCGGACCATCGTCGAGGAGGACAGCATCGACGCCGTCATCGACACCGGTGACTTCGTCAGCTTCGGGACCGTCGAGGAGGCCGCCGCCTCGGACATGTTCGCGGGGATCGAGTCGCTCGGTGTCCCCTACCTCTTCGTCCGCGGGAACCACGACGCGACCAGCCCCACGGACACCGCGCTGCTGCGACGGATGGAGCGGGTGCCGAACATCGTGCTCCTCCAGCCCCCCGAGGGCGGGTACCAGGAGGTGTCGATCGGCGGCATCACCATCGCCGGCTTCAACGACCCCCGCTGGTTCGGCGACTCGGGCTCGGGCAGCCCGGCCAAGCAGGAGCCGGCGCGCGAGGCGTTCGCCGCCGCGTTCGCCAACCGGGCCACACCGGACGTCGTCGCGAGCCACGAGCCGTGGGCGGTCGAGGGCCTCGATGCCGGGGTCCTGCTCAACGGCCACATGCACACCCAGCAGCTCGAGGGAAACCGCATCCAGACCGGCACCTTCACCGGCGGCGGCCCCTTCACCCACTACGTCGGCGACGGACCGGGCGAGGAGCTCGTCGGGCAGCCGTCGTCCTTCGACATCCTGACGTTCGGTACCGACTGCCGGCTGTCGTCCCTCACCCGGTACCAGATCCACGACGTCGTCGAGGGCCGGCCCACGTACGACGACGTGTCGATCGTCAACGGTGCACGCATCGACAGCCGCGAGCCGGCCCCCGACGGCACCTGCTCGCCGGACGACCCGCTGCGGACCAGCGTCGTGGAGCCGCCGAGCGCTCAGTCCACGGAGTAGCCGGTGTGCCGGTCCTGCGCCGGCGGTACGTCGTCGACCCGATCGGCGTAAGCGGACACCACGTACGGGTCGCCGATGGTCGCGGCGTTGGCCACGGCGTCGAGCCAGCCGGACGGCATCTGCGGCAGCCGGCGCTCGACCAGGTTGGCCTCCAGCTCGGCCCGGACCTCGTCGACCGGTCGGCCCTCGGAGCGGCGGACGAGGTCGTCGACGACGGCCTGGAGCGCGGTGTCGCGCCGCCGTCGGTGCTCGAGCCTGGTCTCGTCCTCGTCGTCAGGCATCGCGGTGGCTCCTCTCGGGTGACGGTGTCGGTCACCTCCACCATGCAACGCAGAGCCGGCGAGCGGGGCCTGCGCGACGGCGCAGTCAGGCCGTCGCGGTGCGCAGGGTGGTTCGGTACGCCTGGTGCGGCTTGGGGTCGCCACCGCAGCTGAGGGCGGCCGGGGGCAGCTCCTCGGTGACGACCTCGACCACCACCCTCGGCGGCACGGGACCGTGGCCGAAGACCTCGACGGTGGTGTGGTCGCCGTCCGTGTCGACGCGGCCGGGCAGCGCGTCGTCGATCTCGGCGGGGCCGTGCTCCTCGAGCACCGCAGCCAATGCGGCCTGCACGGGTGGGTCCCACCGGGTGACGCCGCGGAGGTGGGCCGCGGGCACCCGCCCGGCGACCAGCTCGCGGACCGCCTGGGCCGCGGTGCCGGGATCGAGGTTGCCCAGACAGGCTCCCGTGGGCAGGTGGAGCAGGGTGCCGGCGAAGCGGTGGCCGCCGAGGTGCGTGCACTCCCACGTCTCCTCCGGCCACTCCTTGGCCAGCTGGGCGACGATCGGTCGGCCCCGGACGGCGCAGCACGCGTCGCGGGTCCCCTGCGTGCAGACGAGCAGCATCGGCTCGGCGTCCTCGTCGCCGCCGCTCAGCTCGGTACCCAGCGCGTGGGCGGCGTCCGTGAGGTCGGTGGCGGTGCGCCACGTGCCCCGGACCCAGGTGCCGCGGACGGTGTCGACGGCGAACCACGCCGGCGCCTCACCCTCGGGGCCTCGCCGCTGCGGGCGCCGGATCAGCAGTACCCGTCCGCCGAAGGAGCTGACCAGCTGCTCGACCTCGAGACCGGTGCGGCCCAGCAGCGGCGGGGTCTCGAGGTGCTTCTTCGACCACGGACCCTGGTGCTCGACGAGGAGCCAGCGCGAGGCCAGCGGTGCGGAGCCGGCCAGCGGCTCCGCCCGGTGGCGGGCCGCCGCAGAGCAGCGCGAGAGGTCGGACAGGGCCACCCCGCGATGCTACGGGGTGGCCCGGTCCCGGAGTGCAGGTCCGGTCAGGCGCGCCCGTGGGCGGCCCGGCTGCGGCGGCTCAGGGAGTCGACGATGACGGCGAGGAGGAGGACGCCGCCGGTGACCATGTACCGGATGTCGGCCGAGACCGAGAGCAGGGCCAGTCCGTTGCTGATCGACCAGATCACGAGGATGCCGAGCAGGGCCGAGTACGCCGACCCACGCCCGCCGAAGAGGGAGGTGCCGCCGATGACCGCCGCAGCGATGGCGTTGAGGTTGGTGTCGGCGCCGCCGCTGCTCTGGTTGGCGGAGGCCAGACGCGCGGCGGCGAAGATTCCCCCGAGCGCGGCGAACGTCGAACAGAGCGCGAACACCGAGAGGTAGACCCGCCTGACGTTGATGCCGGCGCGACGTGCCGCCTCGACGTTGCCGCCGATCGCGAAGACGGAGCGGCCCCAGGTGGTGCGGCGCAGCGCGAGGTCCATGACGACGACGAGCGCGAAGAACACGAGGACCATGTACGACAGCCCCCGGTCGCGGTTGAGCACGTACATGACGATGAGGAGGAGCACCGCTCCCAGGGCGGCCCGCAGCGCGACCGACGTCAACGGCGACGCGGAGAGGCCGGCCTCCGTGCGGCGACGGTTCGTGCGAACGCGGGCCAGGAAGTAGACCAGGGGGACCAGGACGGCCAGGACGTAGGCCAGCCAGTCGGGGAGGAAGAGCTGGGAGGCGAACCGGACCAGGCCGGACTCGAACGGGATGTTGATCGTGCCGTCGGTTCCGAGCACGCGCAGCTGCACCCCGAGCAGGGCGAGCAGCCCGGCCAGGGTGATGACGAAGCTCGGCACGCCGAACCGGTTGTAGAGGAGGCCGTAGACCACGCCCGTGAAGGCGCCCGCCCCGAGCGCCGTGACGATCGAGAGCCAGACGGGGAGGCTGTCGTTGACGAACATCACGGCGAGGACCGCGGCGGCGACGCCCGACATCGACCCGATCGAGAGGTCGATCTCGCCGAGGAGGAGGACGAGGACGACCCCGAGGGCGATGGTGCCGACCGGCGCCATCTGGAGCACGAGGTTGACGAGGTTGCGGCTGGACAGGAAGGCGGGGTTGAGGGCGTAGAAGACGCCCCAGATGATGACCAGCCCGACGACCACCGGCAGCGAGCCGAGGTCGCCGGACTTGACCCGCTCCCACGTCGAGCTCAGCCAGCCGCCGACGCCCTGCGAGGAGATGAGCCGCTCGTCCTGGAGGTCGGCGGGGACCGCACTCGCGGACTCTGTCGACGTCGGGACCGGGGCCTCTGGGCTGCTCACGACTGCTCCTCCTCAGGGGCGCGGCGCGCGGCGCGCGCCGTGACGGCGTTGGTCGTCGCGCCGGTGATGGCGGCGATGATCTCCTGCGTGTTGGTGTCGGCGACCCGGAAGTCGCCGTTGTTCCGCCCCAGGCGCAGCACGGAGACCCGGTCGGCGACCGCCATGACGTCGGACATGTTGTGGCTGATGAGGATCACCGCGAGCCCGCGCTCGCGCAGCCGCTCGACGAGGTTGAGCACCTCCGCGGTCTGGGCGACGCCGAGCGCGGCCGTCGGCTCGTCGAGCATGACGACCTTCGGCTCGCCGAGCAGCGACCGGGCGATGGCCACGGTCTGCCGCTGCCCGCCGGAGAGGCTCGCGACAGGGATCCGGACACTGGGGATCTTGGCGGAGAGCTCACGGAGGAGCTGCCACGACTGCTTCTCCATCGACACCTCGTCGAGGGAGCGGCCGCGCAGCTCCTCGTTGCCGAGGAAGAGGTTGGCCACGACGTCGAGGTTGTCGCAGAGGGCGAGGTCCTGGAACACGGTCGCGATGCCGAGGGCCTGGGCCTGGCCGGGGGAGGTGATGTTCACGGACTTGCCGTCGAAGGTGACGTCGCCCCCGTCGGGGGTGTAGACGCCCGCGATCGCCTTGACGAGGGTGGACTTGCCCGCACCGTTGTCACCCACGAGCGCCGCCACCTCCCCGGCGCTGACGTGGAACTCGATGTCCTTGAGGGCCTGGACGGCCCCGAAGCGCTTCGACACTCCTGTCATCGACAGCACGGGCGCCGGGTCGGTGGTGGTGCTCACTGGCTCACTCCTTCGTGAGGGTGGGACGGGGCGTCGGTCAGCCGAGGGCGAGTTCCTTGCAGGCCGCGGCGTACTCGGGCGTGCAGATCTGGGCGACCGTGTAGAAGCCGTCGGCGACGACCGTGTCCTTGATGTTCTGCTTGGTGACCACGATCGGCTCGAGCAGCGTCGCGGCGACGCCCTCCTTGTCGGTCTTGGCGTCCGGTGTACCGCCACCGGCGAGGGCGAGTGCGGCCTTGGCGGCGTCCTCGGCCTCGGGCTTGATCGCCTTGTAGATGGTCAGCGACTGGTCACCGGAGATGATCCGCTGGATGGCGGCGAGCTCGGCGTCCTGACCGGTCACCGGAGGCAGCGGCTTGACGCCACCGGCCTTCAGTGCCGCGATGGCGCCACCGGCCGTGCCGTCGTTGGCCGCGTACACGCCGACGAGCTTGCCCTTGAGCGTGCCGATCTGGCCCTCCATCCACGCCTGGGCCTTGTCCGGGCTCCAGTCGGGGGTGTCGTACTCGGCGGCGATCGTGTAGCCGCTGTTGTCGAGGACGCTGTGCGCGCCGGCCTTGAAGTCGGCCGCGTTGGCGTCGGTGGGCGAGCCGTTGATCATGACGATGTCGCCCTGGGCGTTGCCCGCGGCCTCCATCGCGGCCACGAGGCCCTGACCCTGCAGCTCACCGACCTTCTTGTTGTCGAAGGACACGTAGTAGTCGGACCCGGCGACGAAGCGGTCGTACGCGACGACGGGCACGCCCTGCGACTTGGCGTTCTGGACGATCGTCGCCGCGGACTTGCCGTCCACGGCGTCGAGGACCAGCACGTCGACGCCCTGGGTGATGGCCGCCTCTGCCTGCTGCTGCTGCTTGGCGGCGTCCTGCTCGGCGTTGCTGTAGATGACCTCACAGTCCGAGCAGGCGGCCTTGACGGCGGCCTCGAACATGGGCCGGTCGAAGGCCTCGTAGCGAGCGGTCTTGTTCTCCGGGAGGAGCAGTGCGATCTTCTTGCCGCCGCTGCTCGCCGAGCCGGTGTCGGAGCTGCCGCTGTCGGAGCTGCCGCTCCCGCAGGCGGTCAGGGTGGCCGCGGTCAGGCCGAGCGCGACCGCGGCGCCGGCGACGCGAATGAAACGAGTGGTCATGCGATCTCCTATGCCATGACGTCCGCAGCCTCTCTGGTGCGGCTTCCAGCGATTCAACTCGTGATGGTGCCTTGACGTCAAGGCTTGAATACAAGGTTTTGAGACAACGGTTTGGTCACGGTGCGTTCATCCACCGCTGAGGGCCATCCTGTCGGCTTCGGCCCGGACCTGCTCGGCGAGCGCGAGAGCACCTCGGACATCGGCCTCCTCGGGGCCGAGGGCACCGAGCCTCAGGTCGAGCGAGGCGGCGGCGCTGGGCACGGCACACCTCTCGATGGACTCGCGCATCGGCCGCAGGATGACCTCGCCGACGCGCGCCACCTGTCCCCCGATGACGACGACCTCGGGGTTGAGCAGGTTGACGACACCGGCCAGGGCGACCCCGACGTGGCGCCCGGCGTCCTCGAGCACGCGGCGGCAGCCGAGGTCGCCGGCGAGCGCCCGGTGGATGACATCGCGCAGGGTCACCGCGCCGTGCGTGGGTCGCACCGCGCTGAGCACGGCCTGGGCGCCCACGTAGGTGTCGAGGCAGCCGCGGTTGCCGCAGCGGCACACCGGGCCGTTCTCGTCGATCGTCACGTGCCCGATCTCCCCGGCCGTACCGGCGCTCCCCCGGAAGAGCTCTCCCCCGACGATGAGGCCGGCACCCACCCCGTACGACATCTTCAGGTACACACCGGTCGAGATCCCCTGCAGCGCACCGTGCCTCGCCTCACCGAGCGCAGCGAGGTTCGCCGTGTTCTCGAGCGCCACGTGGATGTCGTAGGCCGCCTCCATCGCGCCCGCCACGGGCACGCCCTGCCATCCGGGGAGGATGCCGGTGGAGCCCACCTCGCCGGAGACCGTGTCGATCGGGGCCGGAAGCCCGAGCACCATGGCGTCGAGGTCACCCATGGCGTGGCCGCTGGCCTCGACCATCTCCTGCATCATCCGGGCCGCCCGGGCCATGCCCTCGTCCGCGGCGTGGTCGGCGGGCAGGGGCATCCGCTTCTGGCTGACGACCTCGGCCGTGCCCGCCGCCCCCACGGCCACCCGCACGTCGCGGTCGCCGAACACGGCGGCGCCGACGAGGCTGCGTCCGCTCTCGACCGAGACCTGCACGGCGCGACGGCCGTTGCGGATGCTGGGGGTCAGCCGCACGGCACCCGCCCCGTCGAGCTCCTTGACGAGGTTCGACACGGTGGCCGCCGACAGACCGGTGACCCCGGCGATCTCGACCTGGGTCATCGCGCCGTGCTCCCGGACCGCATCGAGCACCCGCAGGCGGTTCATCTCCCTCAGAGACGCCTGCGAGCCCGGCGCGGGCCCGGTTGAGTTCACGGCCCAAAGATAAAGGAGCGAGCCGTCCGGGGGAAGTGCCGACTTCGCCCCCACCCTCGGCTCGACGAGCGGGACCCGCCCGCCGGACCTAGGGTGACGCGCACCACACCCGCCACTCCCGAGGAGGACCAATGGCCCGACGACGTGCCCTGGTCACCGTCGCGATCGCCGCGGCGACCGCGCTGCTGCTCCCCCCTGCCGTCGCCCGGGCCGCGCCACCGTCGTACGTCGCCCTCGGCGACAGCTACTCCTCGGGCACGGGCACCGGCTCGTACCTCCTCGACGGGACCGACTGCCTGCGCTCGGCCTACGCCTACCCCTCGCTCATCGCGTCCTCGCGCGGTTATGCCCTCAACCTGCGCGCCTGCTCAGGTGCCACCGTCTCGGACGTCGCGGGCAGCCAGCTCGGCGCGCTGTCGGTGTCAACCGCCTACGTGACGATCTCGGTCGGCGGCAACGACGCCGGGTTCGCCGACGTGCTCACCGAGTGCGCCCTCCCGTCGTGGCTGAGCAACTGCTACGGGGCCATCGACGGCGCACGGACCTTCATCAGCAACACCCTGCCCGCGCGGCTGGACTCGCTCTACGCGCAGATCCGGTCCCGCGCCCCCTCGGCCGAGGTCACCGTCGTCGGCTACCCGCGGATCTTCAACGGCCGGGACTGCAGCTGGCTCACGTGGTTCTCCTCCACCGAGGAGAACCGGCTCAACTCGAGCGCCGACCTCCTCAACTCGGTGATGTCGAGCCGGGCCGGGGCCGCCGGCTTCGCCTTCGCCGACCCGACGTCGCGCTTCATCGGCCACGCCGTCTGCGACTCGCCGCCGTGGATCAACAACCTCTCGGCGACCATCGTGGAGTCCTACCACCCCAACAAGGCCGGCCACGCGTCGGGCTACACGCCGACCGTCAGCCCCTACGTCACGGGCTCCACCCTCAAGGTCAGCGGGCGCGTGCTGCGCGAGGCGGCCCGGACCGCGGACGCCCAGGCCGAGCTCCAACGCGGCTACGCCGGCGTCGACGCCGGGATCGAACCCGCCGTCGTCCGCGCGCCCGACCTCACCACCGATCGCGCCCGCGCGGCCGCCGAACGGGCGGGTGTCGACCTGGGCGACCGGTCCAGCATCGACGCCGCCGACCGCCGGTACGACCGGGCGCAGGCCCGGACCGCCGGGCTGGGCTGACCGCGACGTCGGGGGCCGCGGCGGCGCGGCCCCCGACGTCGCGCGCGTCTGTCAGGATCGGGGCGTGACCCACCGAAGCCTCGTCGCCGGCGTCGACACGTCGACCCAGTCCTGCAAGGTGCTCGTCTGCGACCCCTCCACGGGAGCCCTCGTTCGCATGGGTCGCGCCACCCACCCGGACGCCACCGAGATCGACCCGCGGTACTGGTGGCGGGCCTTCGAGGAGGCGACGTCCGGCGGGCTGCTCGACGACGTCGCCGCCCTCGCAGTCGGTGGCCAGCAGCACGGGATGGTGCTGCTCGACGATGCGGACGCGGTCGTCCGCGACGCTCTCCTGTGGAACGACACCCGGTCGGCCGGGACCGCCGAGGATCTCGTCGGGGAGCTGGGCGGACCCGCGGAGTGGGCCGAGGCCGTGGGTGTCGTCCCGCTCGCGGCCATCACGGCCGCCAAGCTCCGCTGGGTCCGTGACGAGGAGCCGGAGTCCATGGACCGTGCGGCGCGCGTCGTCCTGCCCCACGACTGGCTCACCGGCCGCATCCTCGCCGACGGCGACGGCTTCGAGGGGTGGACCACCGACGCCGGCGACGCCTCGGGCACGGGCTACTTCTCCGCCGCCACCCGTGAGTACCGCCTCGACCTGCTCGAGCGCGCCGCCGGGCGACGGCTCGACGTACCGCGGGTGGCGGGCCCGGCCGAGGTCGTCGGGCGCAGGTCGGACGCGATGGCGCTCGCGGCCGGCACCGGCGACAACATGGGCGCGGCCCTCGGCCTCGGCCTCCAGCGGGGGGACGTCGTCGTCTCGCTCGGCACGTCGGGCACCGCCTTCGCTCGCCACGACCGCCCCACCGCCGACCCGAGCGGTGTCGTCCAGTCCTTCGCCGACGCCGAGGGCGGCTTCCTCCCGCTCGTCTGCACCCTGAACGCCGCCCGCGTCCTGACGTCCGGGGCCGCGATGCTCGGCGTGGACCTCGCCGCGCTCAGCCGGCTCGCGCTGGCCGGCGAGCCGGGTGCCGGTGGCCTGACCCTCCTGCCGTTCCTCGACGGCGAGCGCAGCCCCAACCTCCCGACCGCCACCGGGTCTCTGCACGGGCTCACCCGCACGAACGCCACCCCGGAGAACCTGGCCCGCGCCGTCGTCGAGGGCATGCTCCTCGGTCTCGTCGGCGCCGTGGAGGCTGTGCGCGAGGCCGGCTGCCCGGTCGACCGGGTGCTCCTGATCGGGGGGGCGGCGGCGTCCGAGGCCGTGCAGCAGCTGGCCCCCGACCTCTTCGGTGCGCCGGTTGCCGTGCCGGCCCCCGGCGAGTACGTCGCCTCCGGGGCGGCGCGTCAGGCGGCGTGGGCGCTCTCCGGGGAGGACGCACCACCGCAGTGGGAGGTGGCCGTCGACGCGTCGGTGGACCCCACCGACCCCGAGCGCGGCGCCGAGACCTGCGGCCGCTACGCGGACGTGCTCGCCGCGACCTTCCCGAGGAACCCATGAGCGGCGCCACCCGCGACCTCGACCTCGTCCTGGTCGGCGCGACCGGGTTCACCGGTCGCCTCGTCGCCCAGCACCTCGCCGCCCACGCCCCGTCCGACGTCCGGATCGGCCTCGCCGGGCGGTCGAGAGACCGGCTGGCGGCTGTGCGCGACGACGTCGGGGGGCCGGCCGCGGACTGGCCCCTCCTCGTCGTGGACGTCCTCGACGCGGACGCCGTCGCCGACCTCGCGGCGCGCACCCGGGTGGTCGCGACCGCCGTGGGCCCCTACCTGCGGTACGGCCTCCCCCTCGCCCACGCCTGCGCCGCTGCCGGCACGCACTACTGCGACCTCACCGGCGAGGTGCTCTTCATCCACCGCAGCATCGCCGAGAACCACGAGCTGGCGCGCGAGACCGGCGCACGCATCGTGCACGCCTGCGGCTTCGACTCGGTGCCGAGCGAGCTCGGCGTCCTCCTCGCCGCCGAGGCCGCCCACGCGGACGGCGGCGACCTCGGCACGACCCGGCTGGCCGTGCGGAGCCTGCGGGTCTCCCCGAGCGGGGGCAGCATCGAGACCGCTCGCACGATCGCCGACACCATGCGCGTCGACGGCGACGCGCGACGCGTGCTGGGCGACCCGTGGGCGCTCGCCGACGGACCTCGTCCCGCTCGGACCGGGCCCAGGCCGCCTCGCCGCACCGGCGTGGGCGGGGTCCTCGACCGGGTCGTCAGGGCGTCGCCGGTCCGCCGCGAACCCGAGACCGGGCACTTCACGGGGCCGTTCGTCATGGCCTCCTTCAACACCCGCGTGGTCGCCCGCTCGGCCTCGCTCCTCGGCTACGGCGAGGGCTTCCGGTACGCGGAGTACGTCGACTACGGTGCCGGTCCGCGCGGGGCCGTGACCGCGGTGGGGGTCTCCGCCGCCCTCCTCGCCGGCGTCGGGGGGTTGGCCTTCGGACCCACCCGTGCCGTCCTGGACCGCTTCCTGCCGGCTCCCGGCGAGGGGCCGGACGAGGGGTCGATGGCGCAGGGGCGCTTCCTCATGGAGGTCACCGCCGCGGCGACGAACGGTGCGAGCTATCGTGCCTCCGTCGGCGCGCGGCTGGACCCCGGCTACACCGGCACCGCGGTGATGTTCGGACAGGCGGCCCTGGCCCTGGCTCTCGACGGCGACCGGCTCCCCGAGAGCGGGGGCGGGGTCCTCACCCCGGCCACCGCGATCGGGTCACCCCTCGCCGAGCGCCTCCGCGAACACGACTTCACGGTGGAGGTGGAGCGGCTCCCGACGTGAGCGCGCGGGCGATTCGCACCGCGTCGATCCGCAGCTCGCGCAGCATCCCGGAGATCGGGTTGGTGAAGCCGGTGAACCAGAGGCCGTCCGCGCCCGGCGGCTCGTGGGCCCCCCGGACGACGGGCAGCCCGCGCTCGTCCAGCACCCCGAGGTGGCCGACGAGCGGCTCGAGGCCCGCGCGGTAGCCGGTCGCGAGGACGACGGCCGAGGGCCGCAGGCGGGTGCCGTCGGCGAGGAGCACGGCATCGCCCTCCATGGCCTGCACCGCGGCAACCGGCCGGACCCCGCCCGCGCGGATCGCGTCGACGATGCCGACGTCCTGCACGGGGACCCGTCCCTCGAGCACCCGCGAGTACAGGTCGACGCCGGCAGGGGACATGCCGTGGTCGGTGAGGTCGGGCTCCTGCACCCTGGCGAGCACGGCCCCGGCGCGGTCGACGAGCCGGGGAGGCAGCCGCCGGACGAGGATCCCGGTGGCCTGGGCCGGCCAGCCGAACCGCGAGCGCGGGATGATGTGCGGGGGCGTCCGGACCGAGAGCCACACGCTCCTCGCCCCGTGGTCGGCGAGGTCGGTGGCGATCTCCATGCCGGTGTTGCCGGTGCCGACGACGAGGACGTCGCGCCCGGCATACGGGGCGCCGTTCCGGTAGTCGCCGGCGAGCACGAGCTCCCCGGTGAAGCCGTCCGTGCCCGGCCAGGGTGGCGGCACCGGCGAGTGGTTGTAACCGGTGGCGACGACGACGTCGCACGCCCGCAGCTGCGTGCCGTCGGCGAGGCGCACCACCCAGCGCGCCGGGCCGTCCCGTTCACGGTCGACCGCGTCGACGCGGTCGAGGCGCGTCACCGCGGTGCCGAACCGCAGACGCAGGCGGTGGTGCGCCGCGAACTGCTCCAGGTAGTGCACGACGTCGTCGCGAGCCACCCAGCGGCCGTAGCGCCGCGGGATGCGGTAGCCGGGAAGGTGCGACCACCCCCGCGGCGTGTGCAGGTGCAGCCGGTCGTAGTGGCGCCGCCAGCTGGAGCCCACCTGCTCGGCCCGGTCGAGGACCAGCGGGTTGACCCCGTGGCGGCGCAGCGCGGCCGCCATCGCCAGGCCGCCCGGCCCGGCCCCGACGACGACCACGGGCTCGACCCGTTCGTGCTGCTCCACCTGCTCGTGCTTCGCCGCCGCCACGATTGGTGAGAGTACCCACTGTCGATGGCCGGGTGAGCCAGCCGCCACTAGGGTCGGAGGTGGACCACACCGGACCTCTGGAGGCGACATGACCGAGCACTCCCCCGTCACCGCCCTCTCCGCCGACGAGTGCTGGGAGTTCCTACACGGCCAGGAGTTCGGCCGGCTGGCGTTCCACCTCGCAAGCGAGGTCCACATCGTGCCGATCAACTTCGCGATCGACGAGCAGCACCGGCTGATCTTCCGGACCGCCGAGGGCAGCAAGCTGCTCGGGCTGACGATGGACGCCGACGTCGCCTTCGAGATCGACGAGTTCGGCGAGGAGGAGGCCCGCAGCGTGGTGGTGCGCGGCCGGGCGCGGCAGCTGGAGCCACCGGAGCTGGACGAGGTCGAGCAGCTCCCCCTGCGTCCGTGGGTCGACACGGCGAAGTTCAACGTCATCGCCGTCGAGGTCGACGAGCTCTCCGGCCGCCACTTCGAGCTGACCCGCCCGTGGCTGCACATGCGGCCGCACGAGGAGGACTGACCCGCTGGCCCGCGTCGTCGTCGCGAGCGACGCCTTCACGGGGTCCCTGACCTCGGTGGAGGTCGGTGCGGCCGTGGCAGCCGGGGTCCGCGACGTGGTGCCGTCGGCCCAGGTCGTCGTCGTGCCGGTTGCCGACGGGGGCGAGGGAACGGTCGAGGCCGTGCTGGCCTCCGGCTTCACACCGGTGTCGGCGGACGTCCACGGTCCGACGGGTGAGCCGGTGACCACGAGGGTCGCCGTGGGTCGGATGGGCGGCCGGCGCGCCGCCGTGGTCGAGCTGGCCGACGCCTGCGGGCTGGGGCGGCTGCCCGGGGGCCGGACGGCACCGCTCCTGGCGTCGAGCCACGGCCTCGGGGAGGCGGTGCTCGCCGCCCTCGACATGCGCCCCGAGGTGCTCGTCGTGGGGGTCGGCGGCTCGGCCAGCACGGACGGCGGGGCCGGCATGCTGACCGCCCTCGGCGCCCGGGTGCAGGGCGCGGAGTCCGCCGAGCTCCCTCCCGGTGGGGCGGCGCTGGCCCGCGTGGCCCGGCTCGACACGTCCGGGATGGATCCTCGCCTGCACGACGTCGACGTGGTCCTCGCCGCGGACGTCGACAGCCCCCTGACCGGGCCGCTCGGCGCGGCGACCGTCTTCGGGCCGCAGAAGGGCGCCACTGCGCGGGAGGTCGCGGTGCTCGACGCGGCGCTGGCCCGGTGGGCCGACGTCGTGGCGCCCGGGGCGTCGAACCTCCCCGGTGCGGGTGCGGCCGGCGGCGTCGGCTTCGCCCTCCTCGCGGTGCTGGGTGCCACCCGGCGGTCGGGCGCCGACGTCGTCCTCGACCTCGTCGGCCTCGACACCGCGCTCGACGACGCGGACCTCACGGTCACAGGGGAGGGGTCGCTCGACGGGCAGACCCTCGCGGGCAAGACGGTCGCCGGCGTGGCCCGGCGGGCTGCGGCACGCGGCGTCCCGGTGGTCGCCGTGTGCGGTGTCGACCGGCTCCCACCGGACGGCGCCCGGGTGCTCGGCCTGACCGGCACCTACCCGCTGAGCGACCTGGAGCCCGACCCGGCCACGTCCATCAGGCACGCCCGGGAACTCCTGCGGCAAACCGCGTCCCGCATCGCTCGCGAGCGACTCGGCGACTGAGCCAGCGCGCGAGCTACCCGACCGGCGTGAGGGCCACCCCGCCGTCGAGCACGGCGAGCACGTTGTCGACAGCGAGGTCGGCCATCGCGGAGCGGGTCTCGAGCGTCGCCGAGCCGACGTGAGGGAGCAGCACGACGTCGTCGCGCTCGACCAGCCCGGGGTGCACGTCGGGCTCGTCCTCGAAGACGTCCAGGCCGGCGCCGGCGATCTCCCCGGCACGCAGGGCGGCGACCAGCGCCTGCTCGTCGACGACCGCACCGCGAGAGGTGTTCACGAGGTAGGCCGACCCCCTCATGGCCCGCAGCTCGTCGGCCCCGATGAGGTGGTGAGTGGTCGCGTTCAACGGGGTGTGGACCGAGACGACGTCCGCCTCGGCCAGGAGCGTCGGCAGGTCGACGACCCGCGCCCCGAGCTCTGCCACCGCGGCCGGGTCCGGTTGCGACCGTCCGGACAGCAGCACCGACATCCCGAAGGCCCGCGCCCGGCGGGCGGTGGCCAGCCCGATCGACCCAGGTCCCAGGATCCCGATCGCCTTGTCCTGCAGCGAGGTCCCGAGCAAGTGGAACATCCCCCAGCCCCACGGCTCCCCACTACGGACCTCGCGCTCGGCCTCGCCCAGGCGTCGCGTGACCATCAGCACGAGGGCGAAGGCGATGTCAGCCGTGGCGTCGGTGAGTACCCCGGGGGTGTTCGTGACGACCACGCCGCGCTCCGCACAGGCGTCGAGGTCGACGTGGTCGTAGCCGACCGACACGTTCGCGACCACCTTGAGTCGGGGCCCCGCGGCGTCGAGCAGCTCGGCGTCGACCCGGCCGACGAGCGCCACGACGAGGGCATCGGCCCCGGCCACCATCTCGAGCATCCGCTCGCGCGTGACCGGGTCGTCGGAGTCATGGGCCACGACGTCGTGGACGGTTGCGAGGCGCTCGACCGCGCCCCCGGGCAGGCGGGCGGTGACGACGACTCGGGACTGGGTCACCCGGCCAGTCTCCGGACCGGTCCGGTCGGATTCAACCCGTGTCCGCGTGCAGGATGTCCTCGAGAGGGGCTACTGGGCCGGGCGGACGCGAAACAGCTGGGTGGCGCCGTCGATGCCCTTGAGGTCGTGCGGCCCGGCGTCGTCGAACGCGATGTTGGATCCGACCACGAGGGCTGCCGTCGTGCCGGACACGAGCACCTCGCCAGCGCCTGCCCGACCGGCGATTCGTGCTGCCAGGTGCACGGCCAGACCGGCGAGGTCGCCATCCGGGCGCTCGACGATCTCACCGGTGTGCAGACCTGCGCGCACCTGGATGCCGAGCCCACCGACCTGCCCGCTGATGGCCGTGGCTGCGCGGATGGCCCGCGACGGCCCGTCGAAGACCGCGAGCAGCCCGTCGCCGGTGCCGTGCACGACGCGCCCGCCGTACCGTTCGACCTCCCGGTGGGAGAGGTCGTCGTGCGCGACCAGAAGGTGCTGCCACTCGTCGTCGCCGAGAGCCGAGAGGTGACGCGTCGAGTCCACGATGTCGGTGAACAGCACGGTCGCGAGGAAACGGTCGGCCTCGGCCACGGCCGGCCGCCCGGTGACGAACTCCTCGAGCGCGTCGATGACCTGTGACCAGTTGGTGGTCGGCAGCAGGTGGTCCGCGCCCGGGAACTCGATCAGGCGCGAGCCGGGGATGCCGTCACGCAGCTCACGTGCCAGTGCCACGGACACCATCCGATCCTCGCTTCGGTGCAGGATGAGCGTGGGCGCATGCACGAGTCCAAGGGCCGGGCGCACGTCGATCAAGTTGTAGCCGTGGGTCAGCGCCCGCGCCGCGGTGGGGCTGGCCGCCATCCGTTGCAGCCGCGCCCACCACTCTCGCGCCCTCTCGTCGGTGGCCAGGCTGGGGGCGAAGGCGCTCAGCCCCACCCCGGTGCCCCAGCGTTCCTGCAGGAAGATGCCCATCGCCTCGAGCTGTTCGGGGGTCGTCCCGATCGGATGGTCCGGCCCGCTCGTCGGCCGGGCATACCCCCCGAACATGCTCAGTGACGCCACCCGTTGGGGGTGGGTGGCCGCGAGCAGCACGGACAGCGCCGCGCCCTCCGAGAGGCTGAACACCGACACCGGCCCTGCCTCGACGGCGTCCAGCACCGCCAGCATGTCCAGCATCCGCCGATCCGCGTCCGGCAGCTCGGGCGGACGGTCCGACATCCCGGTGCCCCGCTTGTCGAAGGTGATCACCCGGGCGAAGGATCCCAGTCGCTCGTACAGCCGGGCGTAGGCCGGGTTCTCCCACGCCACCTCCAGGTGCGAGATGAAACCCGGCACCAAGAGCAGGTCCGGGCCTGCCCCCCACGTCTGGTAGGCCACGTACACCCCGTCGCTGGTGCGGACGTAGCGGGCCTGGGCTGCTCCGGACATCCTGTTCCTTCACGTGCGTAGGACCCCGGGCAACGTCTGGTGGCACCGGTCGCGAACGCTCCTCACTGGAGGCGCCCACCGGCTCCCCGGTGCCTGCGACGCTACGCCCCCGGCGCCGGGGCTGAACAGCCAGCAGCCCCGACGACGGCCGTGTCACCAGCTTTCCCGCCCCATGCGCCTACCCCTGGGGTCGCCTCGGAAACCTTCCGAGGCGACCCCGGGGTTTCCGGGGCGATCGGCTGCGAGTCCTGGGGGCCAAGCCCTCAGGCGTCGGGGCTCCTCACGCGGGCCGAGTCCCGATACCCTGCAGGTCAGAGAGGTCACCGCTGCGCGGAGTTTGCCGATGGTTACGGTTTGCGTGCTCGGCCCGGTCGCCCTCCTGGACGGCGACTCGCAGGTGCACATCGGCGGTCCCCGGCAGCGGCGGCTCCTGACGGCGCTGCTCGTCCACCCGGATCACGCGGTCTCGGTGTCGACGCTGGTGGACGTCGTCTTCGGCGACCCCCCTCCCCGACGGGCAACCGCCACCCTCCGCACCTATGTGACACGTCTGCGGCGGGTGCTGCCCGAGGGTGTCACCGTGGTCGCGGAGGCGACGGGGTACGCACTTCGGATGGCCGTCTCCGGGTCGTCGGACGTTGCACGGTTCCGTTCGGCGCTGGCCCGTGGGCAGCTGCACCTCCTGCACGAGGAGCATGCGGCAGCAGCGGCCGCGTTCACCGCCGCGCTGCGGCTCTGGCGCGGTCGGCCGTTCGAGGAGCTTGCGGACCATCCGTGGGCGGCCGCTGAGGCGCGCCGGCTCCAGCAGGCCCGGACCAGCTGTCGTGAGGGTCTGGCCGACGGGCTCACCGGCGCCGGGCGCCTCAGCGAGGCGCTCTCGGTGGTCGACGCGCTCGTCGAGGAGGACCCGTTCAACGAGTCGCACCGGCTTCGCCAGGCCCGCACGCTGTACCGGATGGGCCGGGCGAACGACGCCCTCACGACGATCCGTGCCTTCCGAGGTCTGCTCGCTGAGGAGCTGGGCGTCGACGCCGCCCCCGAGGTGGAGGCGACGTACCGGGCGATCCTGCGTCACGACCCCGACCTCGACAGCGTTCGGCGCGTCCGCGGGTACCTGATCGGCGAACGGCTCGGAAGCGGCGCCTCCGGTCCGGTCCACGCCGCCCGCCTGCCGGGCTCGGGGGAGTCGTTCGCGGTCCGGATCTACCCCGCAGCCCTGGCTGACGATCCGCGATTCGTCCAGACCTTCGCCGAGGACGTGCGACGGCTCGCCACCCGTTCGCACCCCGCCCTCGTGCCCATCCACGACGCCTGGCGGGAGCCCGGCGTCGCCTATCTCGTGATGGGCCGGCTCGTGGGCGGCACGCTCTCGGACAGGCTGCGCGACGGACCGCTGCCGCCCGACCAGATCCGTGTCCTCGCGGACCGGATGCGCGCGGCGATGGCGGCGGCCCGGGAGGCCGGCGTCCGACACGGTCGGCTCAGCACCGACGCGATCCTCTTCGGGGCCGACGGACTGCCCTACCTCAGCGACCTGGCCCTCGGCGAGTCGTCGATGCGGCTCGGCGACGACGAGGCAGACCTCGCCGCCGTCCTGACCGCAGCGGGCGGGGGCGCTGGCGCCAGCCCGATCCGTCGCCCGACGAACCCGTACGTCGGCCTGCGCACGTTCGACACCACGGACGCCGGGCTGTTCTTCGGGCGCGAACGACTGGTCGCGGCCCTGGCCGAGCGGGTTGTCTCCTCGTCGAGCGCGCATCGCTTCACGCTGCTCGTGGGCCCCTCGGGCAGTGGGAAGTCGAGTGTCGTCCGCGCGGGCCTGGCGGCGCGGATGAGGTCGGCTCCCCATACCGGTCACTGGCGGGTCGCGCTCACGCGGCCGGCCGTCGAGCCGTTCAAGGTGCTGGCCGCGTCGCTGCGCCAGATCGCGACCCGTGACGCCGCAGAGGTGCTGGCGGACCTGGCAGACGGGCGGGCGCGGCTCGCGGATGCGGTCGACGGCGTGCTGGGGAGCGAGGAACGGTTGTTGCTCGTCGTGGACCAGCTCGAGGATCTCTTCGCACAGCCCAGCCCCGAGGCGACCTCGTTCCTGACGTCGATCGTGACCACGATCCTGGAGGAGCCGCGGCTGAGCGTGGTGGCCACGTTGCGTGCGGACCACTACGACCGTCCGCTCCGGTTGCCCGACGTCGGACCACTGCTCCAGGACGCGACGGTGGTGGTGCCTCCGCTCACGGACCAGGAGCGGCTGCGCGCGATCGCCGAGCCTGCCCGGGCCGCGGGCCTGACCGTCGACGATGCGGTCCTCCCCGACCTGCTCGGCGGCTCGCGGACGAGCCTCCCGGCGCTGCAGTTCGCGTTGTTCGAGCTCGCCGAACGCGGCAGCGGACGGCTCAGGGCCGCGGACCTCGCGGCGCTGGGGGGTCTCGACGGCGCCATCGCGCACCGGGCGGAGACGTTGGCGACCTCGCTCGGGCCGGCCGGTCAGCCAGTCGTCCGGGCGCTGTTCCGGCATCTCGTGGATCTCGACGAGCGGGGGGAGGCGACACGGCGGCGTACGCCACTGCGGGAGGTGCTGGCGGCGCCGGACGGGCCTTCCCCGGAGGCCGTGGAGAGCTGGGTCACCGCACGGCTGCTGACGACGGATCGCGACCCCGAGACCCGGGAGCCGGTGGTCCAGATCGGCCACGAGGCGCTCCTCGTCTCGTGGCCGCGGCTGCGCGGGTGGATCGAGGAGGAACGGGACTGGCTCCGGCTGGCATCGCAGGCACGCTCGGCGGCGGTCGACTGGGAGGCGCTCGGTCGGGACGACGACGCGCTGTGGCGGGGAACCCGCCTCGACCGGGCCGACGGGCTGGACCACTCGGTCGCGCTCTCCGATGCCGTGGCCGACTTCCTGGACCGGAGCCGGGAGGTGCGGGCAGAGGAGCAGCGGGAGGCGCACCGGCGGGAGCTGGAGACCGCGCGGACGGCGCGCCGAGTGCGCCGTCAACGCAGCTGGCTGGCCGTGGCCCTGGCGGTGGTCGTGGTCGCCGCGGCCCTGGTCTGGCAGCAGCGGCAGGTCGCGCTGGACTCTGCACGAGCGGCCGAGGACCGTGCTCGCGCGGCGACCCTCGGCCTGGTCGCAGCAGCCACCCAGGCGCGGACCGAGGACTGGACGCGCTCGCTCCTGCTCGCGGTCGAGGCGAGACGGCTCGATGACTCGCCGCGGACGCAGGAGGCACTCCTGGCGACGCTGAGCAGTCCCGGCCCCGTCCCGACCCCGTTGCACACCGCCGGCACCGCGTTGGCCGCGCTCGCGATCGACACCGACACCGGTGACATCCTCACCAAGGACACCTACGGTCTGGTCACCGTGCTCGGCCCGGACGGGTCGATACGTCGCGGTGCCATCGCGACCCCGCCGTCGTTCCACCGTGGCGGACTCGCCGTGGCCGCCGGTCGTGCGGTCTCGGCGGGCATCGCGGATCGCGGGCCCGGAGTGGTGGTGTACGACATCCGGGACGGCGAGCGGATCGGGACGCTTCGCACCGCCCGCGGCGAGACCCCGGATGTCGCCTTCAGCCCGGACGGGTCCCGGTTCGCGGTCACCGGGAACGGCCGGCTCCGCGTCGTCGACGCCGCGTCCCTGAAGGTGGTGCGCTCGCTGCGGGATCCGGACGGGGTGGCGCTGATCGCCGTGCACTGGGCCGCGGATGGCGACGTCGTCTACGCGGGCGGTGCCGACGGCGAGCTGTCCGCGTGGGACCTGACCGACGAGTCCCCGGACCCGGTAGTGACGACCGGAGCCGGTGACGGCGCACCGATCGTCGATCTCGACGAGATGGCCGGCGGTCGGATCGTGGTCGCCGCCACGTTCGACCAGGGCACGCTGCTCCTGGATCCCACGACGCTGCGGGTGACCGCCGGGCCGCTCGGTGCTGACAACGTCGTCCTCGGGGTGGCCGTGGACGGGACGGGAACCGAGCTGGCGGTCGCGGCGAGCAGCCGGGTGGACCGGTGGCAGGTCTTCCCGGGACGGGCCCCGCTCGCGCTCGACCCACTGACCGGGAGCGGTGCGACCGCTGCCTACACGGACCCGGACGAGCTGGTCACGGGCGGGCTCGACGGATCGGTGACGACCTGGCAGCTGCGACCCGAGGTGCCGGGACTGACCTCCCTCGCTGAGCTGGGTGTCGGGAACCCCGAGTTCGACCCGACCGGACGGGTCCTGGCCATGTGGGGTTACGGCGCGGGCGTGCGGCTGTACGACGCCTCGAGCCTGGTGGTGAACGCAGCCCTGCCGTTCGAGGAGCCCGAGCAGACGTCGTTCAGCGGCATCGCCTTCAGCCCCGACGGGGGCGCGCTCGCGGCCCTCTGGTGCAGCGGCCCCACCCAGGTGTTCGACGCGCCGTGCGACGGACGGGTCGCGGTGTACGACTGCGCGACCGGCATCCGACGGGCCGGGCCCGGGGAGACCGGGCCCATCGCGCCGTGGGTGGGCACAGCCATCGCCTGGTCGGCCGACGGGCGGTGGCTGGCCACCGGGCACATCGATGGTTCGGTGGAGATCAGAGACGCCGAGACCCTCGGAACCGAGGCGACACTGACCGACCTCGCCGGTCGCGACGGCTTCGTCACCGAGGTCGACTTCAGCGACGACCCGTCAGCGGCGGCGGTCCTGGCGGCCACGACCGGTGCGGACGCCGCCACGTGGTCGGCGCCGGGCTGGGAACGTCTCGCACGTACGCGGGTCGGGGTCACCGGGCACTTCACCCCTGACGGCCGCCTGTTCACCAGCGACCAGGACGGCACCGTACGACTTCGGGACCAGACGCTCACGGTGCTCACCACCGTCCGCGGTCTCCCCAGTGCGGTGACCCGCGCGGCCTTCTCCGGCGACGGTGCCCGGTTCGCGACCCTGGACGACTTCACCGGCGCCACCCGGATCTGGCGCACCGATCCACTGGCGCCGATCGGCGGACCGATTGCGGTGGCCGGCCGCGCGGGTGGCGTGACCATCTCCCCGGACGGTACCCGGGTGCTGGTGGGCGGCGAGCGCACGTGGGAGCTGCGGCTCGACCCCGATCGATGGGAGGAGCAGGCCTGCGTGGCCGCGGGCCGCAACCTCACCCGCGAGGAGTGGGCGACGTACCTCGGCGACGAGCCGTACCACCGCACCTGCCCCCAGTGACCCGTCCGCTCCTGGCTGCAACCGGACTGCAACATCGGTCCCCGACGGTGGCCGTTGTCGATCCGCCGCTCGGAAGGAGACCCCGATGTCCACCACCAAGCATGCCGTGAGCGCCCTCGCGGTGGGCGCCTTGACCCTCGCCCTCACCGCACCGGCCCGGACCGCCGCCGCGATCCCGCCCCAGGCGGAGGAGGTGGCAGACATCAGTGCCGTCTACCCCGACGTCGAGCACGGCTTCGTCGGCTTCCTGAACTTCACCCGGGAGGGCTTCTGCGCCTGGGTGGCCGGTGGGGGCAAGGGCGACCCCCCGCTGTTGGTGCCGACGTCTCCGGCGTGGGAGCACACCACCGGCACCGGTCAGATCGCCGGCGTCGCCTACGGCGAGAACCTGCACCTGGAGCTGTGGAAGTTCGACCCCGACGCGGCGCTGGAGGGCCCCTGCGAGGACACCGACGACGCCACCGATCCGTTCGCGGCGGGGGTCGCCGACGTCCGCTCCAGGGACGGCGACCCGTACGGCACGGACGACGGACACGGCGTCGCCTATCGCGGCGACACGACCATCCAGGCCGTCCTCACGGGTAGCGACGGCAACCGCTACGGCTACCACATGCACGTCCTCGACCTTGTCGACCCGAATGGTGTGTGGCGGCAGCCCGACGCCGCCCACATCACACTGACGAGGCTGCCGTGACCCGATGCCGTCGGCTCTCTCGACGGCCGCCCGGACGCAACCGAGAACGCGTAGGCGCTCGCCGCTCGTGTCTCCTGGACGCGTGCACGGGTCCGGTGGACGGAGGCAGGGAGCCGGGGTGGCGGGCGAGGCTTGGAGGACACATCCACCACGTGAGGAACCCCCAGGAGACACCGTGTTCATCGCCATTCTCGACTTCGCAACGACCCCCGAGGACCGTGCCCGCGCTTTGGCCCAGCTCGAGGGTGAACGGCCACGGGTCCGCTCGATGCCCGGCAACATCGCCTTCCGCGTGTACGCCTCGCGGGAGGACCACCGCACGGTGACCGTCGTCCACGAGTGGGCCGACCAGGCCTCCTTCGCCGGCTACCTGGCGTCGGACGCGTTCGCCCGCTCCAACGCCGTGCTGCGGCCGCTCGTGACCGACGGGCCGGTGAGCCGTCGCTTCCGCGCCGAGCTCGTCGAGTCGGTCGCCTGACCCCGGGAGGCGCACCTACGATCGGCGCGTGGGAGCCCCCCGTGACCCGTGAGGCGTTTGCGTTCACCCGCTCGTTCACCCCGACCGGACCGAACGAGCTGGTCGTGGACCGGCACTACCTGCTGTGCGCGTCCTCCGGGGCGCTTCGGCTCGAGGCAGAGGGTCAACGCTGGCTGCTCCCGCCGGCGCGGGCCGCCCTGCTGCGCGCCGGACGTCCGGTCCGCGTCGCGATACCCCAGCCCGCGAGGACCGCCTCGGTGCTCTTCCACGTCGACTTCGTGCCGGCGCCGGCGCGGGACCTGACGGTCTTCGACCTCGACCCGTTGGCGCGCGCGCTGGTATCGGAGTGCAGCGGGTGGCAGGAGTCCGAGGACCCCCTGCCGGAGTACCCCCGCGCCCTGTTCGCCGCGCTGGCTGCGGTGGCATGGCGACTGGCCGAGCGGCCCAGCCCGGTGTTCGTCCCGGCGGGCCGCTCGGCCGAGGTGCGGAAAGCGCTCACGCTCACCGAAGCCCGCCTGGCCGATGAGGTCCGGTTCGAGGACGTCGCAGACACGGTCGGGCTCGTGCCCCGCTCCCTGGCGCGCCGGTTCGAGGCCGAGCTCGGGATGACCTGGCGTGCCGTCCTCCGCCGGATGCGGGTGCTGCGCGCCATCGAGCTGCTCGCCGCCGGCGACACCCCCGTCACGACGATCGCCCACGAGGTGGGTTACAGCTCGCTGTCGGCGTTCAACGCCGCGTTCCGCGAGCTGACCGGCGCCACCCCGTCCGACTACCGCGCCACGTTCACCGGCTGACCCTGCCCCCGCCCCCGGGGGCCCTGTCGCTCGGTCCTGCCCCGGTTCGGACCCTCAGGGTCCGGCAGTGGCGCCGCACTCAGACCAGCTTCCGCACGACCCGCAGCGGGAGGTGCCGGATGGCCTTGCCCAGCGGCACCCACGGCCACGGCGGCACGAGCGCGTTCTCCTTCTCCTTCTCGATGGCGTCGACCATCGCGCGCACACCGGTCTCGGTGTCGACCATGAACGGGGTGTGAGAGACCCGCTCGTTCATCTCGGAGCGGATGTAGCCGGGGTAGATGGTCGAGACGCGGATGTCGAGGTCCGGCTCACCGAGCATCTCGTGGCGGACGCCCTCGGCGAGTGAGGCGACGCCTGCCTTGGTGCCCGCGTAGGTGGTGATCGTCTTGCGCATGCCCCGCATCGCGGTGACCGACGAGATGACCACCAGGTGCCCCCGCTTCTGGTCGCGGAAGATCTCCATCGCCGCCTCCATCTGCGCCAGCGCGCCGACGAAGTTGACCATCGCGGTCTGCCGGTTGGCGTCATGACGGCCGGCGCCGAGGGGGGCGCCCTTGCCGAGCCCGGCGTTGACGATCACCCGGTCGATGGCGCCGAAGTCCTCGCGGAAGGCGCGGAACACCTCGAAGACGGCGTCGTCGTCGGTGACGTCGAGGGCGCGGGCCTCAACTCGTCGGCCCGGGTCGGCCGCCCGGATCTCGTCGCGCAGCTCCTCGAGACGGTCGGTGCGTCGCGCGCAGAGCGCGAGGTCCCAGCCGCGGGCCGCGAGCTGGCGGGCCATCTCCGCGCCGAGGCCGGAGCTCGCGCCGGTGATGATCGTCGTCGGCATGGGGGTCCTCCGGGTCAGTCGGGGTCGGTGGTGAGGGCGGCGCACCGGGCATCGAGGTGGTGGACGACGTCGCGGAACGAGGCATATGCGGGGTTCGTGGTCTGCCCGTGGTGGAAGCGGTAGTAGATCTGCTGCGCGATGCCGACCAGCCGGAACAGCCCGAACACCTCGTAGAAGCGCCACTCGTCGGCGGTGACGGCCTCACCCCGGGCGGCGGCGTACCGCTCCACCACCTGCGCCCGGGTGAGCATCCCGGGTGCGTGCGTCGGCTGCCGCCGCAGCGCGAGGAACCCGGGGTCGTCGTCGGCCTGCACCCAGTAGGCGAGGGCCCCGCCCAGGTCCATGAAGGGGTCGCCGACGGTGGCCATCTCCCAGTCGAGGACCCCGACGACCCGGGTCGGGTCGGCCGGGTCCAGGACGAGGTTGTCGAAGCGGAAGTCGTTGTGGATGAGCGTGTGCGGCCGGTCCGGAGGCTGGTGGGCGTCCAGCCAGCCCATGGTCGCCTCGAGGTCGGGCACGTCGGGCGTTCGGGCCCGGCGGAAGCGATCGGACCACCCACCCACCTGGCGGGCCACGTAGCCGTCACCGCGGTCGAGGTCCGCGAGCCCCGCGGCCCCGACGTCGACCGAGTGGAGGTCGACGAGAACGTCGACGGCGTTCCGGCACATCGCCGCGACGCCGTCGCGGTCGAGGCCGAGCCCGGGTGGCACGTCGCGCCGCAGGATGGTGCCCACGAGCCGATCCATGACGTAGAACTCCGAGCCGACGACGTCCTCGTCGCCGCAGTACGCGACCATCGGCGCCACCGGCGCGAAGACGGGGGCCAGCGCGGCCTGGATGTCGTGCTCGCGCCGCATGTCGTGCGCCCCCCGGGCCTTGGTGCCGCTGGGCGGGCGCCGCAGGATGAGGTCGCGCCCCGAGGGATAGCGCAGGAGGTAGGTGAGGTTGCTCGCGCCGCCGTGGAACTGCCGCACCTCCGGGGTGCCGTTGATCCCGGCCTGCCCGGAGGTGTTCTCGCGCAACCA
Organism: uncultured Actinomycetota bacterium; assembly: GCA_963726295.1. Lineage (GTDB taxonomy): Bacteria > Actinomycetota > Actinomycetes > Actinomycetales > Dermatophilaceae > DASSQJ01. Next base: position 152,671 of record CAVSBW010000011.1, on the reverse strand, counting down.
CTCCGCGGCCCGCGTCGCGTCGAAGGCGTCCTCGGACCGCACCGCCCCGGCCCCCGGGTCGGCGGCCCTCACGGCATCTCCTCCGGGTCGAGCCCGGCCTTGCGGGCCATGCGCCGGGCCTGGCTGTTCATCGTCCGGTCGTACATCGGGCGCACGAACCGCTTGGCCCGGTACACCCGCCGGCTGCGGCGGTCGGTGATGATGAGCCGCTTCCGGGCGTCGATGCCCTCGAGCACCACCTCCGCGATCTCCTCGGCGCTCGTCGTCGCCTCGGCGACCAGGCGGCGGCCGGACTCGTGGAGCACCGTGTCCTTGCCCTCGAACGACTCGTGCAGGTTGGTCCGGAAGAAGGCGGGGCAGACGACCGACACGTGGACACCCCAGGGCCCGAGCTCGAACGCGAGGGTCTCGCTGAGGGCGACGACACCGGCCTTCGTGACGTTGTAGCTCGCCATCGCCGGGGGGTGCACCAACCCGGCCATCGACGCGACGTTGACGATGTGGCCCGATCGCTGCTCCTTGAGCAGGGACGACACCGTGTGGCAGCCACGGACCACACCGAGGAGGTTGATGTCGACGACACGCTCCCAGTCGGCCATCGACTCGACGTCGATCCGGCCCCCGGTGGCGACGCCGGCGTTGTTGACGAGGAGGTCCAGACCGCCCCACTCCTCGCGGACCCAGGCCAGGGCCGCGTCCCAGTCCTGCTGCGAGCGGACGTCGAGGCGCAGGTACTCGGCTCCGTCGGGCACGGTGTCGGGTCGCTCGTCGTGGCGGTCACCGACGACGACGCGGTCACCCCGGTCGAGGAGCAGCGTGGTGAGGGCACGCCCCAGGCCCGAGGCCCCGCCGGTGACCAGCGCGCGGCGGGTGGCGGAGACCATGGCTCCGACACTAGACGGTCGAGCCCCGGCGCCGGAGGGGGGTCGCCCCTCGATTCGCATACCCAGGTGGGTATCCTTGCCCGATGCTCGACGCGCTCCGCACCTGGTCGCCCCGCCGGTGGTGGGTGTCGGCCCTGGCCGCCGCCGTCACCGCCCTGGTCGTCGCCGTCCCCACGGCGATGCTCCCGACCCCGGTGTTCGGCCGCGAGGTCCCGACGACGTGGTGGGCGTGGCCGACCCTGGTCCTCACGGCGGTCCTCGGCGGGATGCTCGTGGCCACCTACGTCCGCGAGCCCGGTGTGCCGGCGCCGGCGTCCGAGGGGCTCGACCGCCGCGGGACGCTCGGTGGGCTGCTCAGCTTCTTCGCCGTCGGCTGCCCGGTGTGCAACAAGGTCGCGCTCCTGGCGCTCGGCTACACCGGCGCGCTCCGGTGGTTCGCGCCCATCCAGCCGGTGCTCGCCGTCGGCGGCGTGGTGCTGCTGACCTGGGCTCTGCGGACCCGGCTCCGCGGCATGCTCGCGTGCCGGGTCGAGCCCGCCGCCGGCCGCACCCCCGCACCGTCGAGGTGACGAATTCGCTCGAATCCCCGTGAACCGCCGCCAGGTTCGACATGATCGAGGGCCATGGAGGGACAGACAGGCCATCACAGTGATGTCCGTCCGGCGCCCGGGTGGTACCCGGATCCGCGCGACGAGAACCGGCTGCGCCGTTGGGACGGCGAGCGCTGGACCACCTCGTGGATGGCGGCTCCGGGCGGTGTGGCCACGTCCACGGCCCAGCCTCACCGCTCGAGTGCCGCGGGCTGGTACGCCGACCCGGACGCCGGGGACGACGCCCCGCGCCAGCGCTTCTGGGACGGCGAGGGGTGGACCTCACGGCTCCGGCACGGACGCACCTACCCCGGCCGTCCACCGCTGGTCGGCTGGTTCGTCCGCCTCGCCGGTGTGCTGCGCGCCGCCCTTCTCCTGGGCGGCGTGGGCGCGGCTGCCTCCCTCGGGATGGCCCTCTGGACCCTCTCGCTCAGCGACCAGGCCCTCAACGGCGCGGGGTTCGGGGTCAGCGAGGCCAACGCCTACGACACCCTCGACCTGGCGGTCCTCGTGGCCACCGCCGCCGTTTACCTCGTCACCATCCCCCTCTTCATCACCTGGCTCGCGGTGGCGTACCGCAACGACCGCGTCGACCCGACCCACCTGACACACGGCAGGGGGTGGGCCGTCGGCGCGTGGTTCGTCCCCTTTCTCAACCTGGTGCGGCCCTACCGGATCGTCGCGGACCTCCGCCAGGGCGTGCGGTCCGGCCTGGGCGACGACCGCCCCGACCCGTACCCGAGGTCGGTCGGCTGGTGGTGGGCCTCGTGGATCCTGGCGAACGTGACCGCCACCGTCTCCCAGAGCGCGTACCGGCGGATGGACGCCGCGGACGGGGACCTGGCGTTCCTCGAGGCCTGGCGGGTCACGGGCTGGACCGAGGTCGTGGCGTCCCTCGCGCTCGCGGCCGCGAGCTGGCTGGCCTACACCCTCGTCACCAGGATCACCGCGGGCCTGAGGCGGCCCGAGTTCACCGGCCGCCTCCAGCACCTCCGGGAGCCGTGACCGACTCGACCGTCACCGGCACGCCGTTGAGGACGGCGTTGCCGGAGGCCTCGTCGACGACGGACGGGTCCGTGAGGTCGTTGACCGAGACGCCGGGCAGCCGGGTGGCCGTACGGAGGCGGACCCCGTCGCGGCGGTGGCCGTAGCCGTGCGGCAGCGAGACGACCCCCCGCATCATGTCCTCGGTGGCGGCCACCTCGACCTCCACCGACCCCACCGCGGACCGCACCCGCACGACGTCACCGTCGCGCACCCCGCGCACGGCGAGGTCGTCGGGGTGGGCGAGGAGCGCGTGCCTCGGGCGCCCCTTGGTCAGCCGCTCGGTGTTGTGCAGCCAGGAGTTGTCGTCCCGCTGGTGACGCCGGCCGATGAGGAGGAGGTCGTCGCCGTCCTCACCGGAGGCCTCGACGGACGCCCGGAGCCGGGGCAGGTCGTCGAGTGCCACGGGGGTGGCGAGGTCGATGCGCCGGCCCGCCGTCGCGAGCCGCTCGGGCAGGCGCGGACGCAGCGGACCGATGTCGAGCCCACCCGCGGCAGCAGCGACCTTCTTCACCGTCAGGCCGGCCCCACCGGTCCGCAGCAGAACGTCGAGCTGCCTCGTCGGTGAGGTACGCAGCCGGATCTCGGTCTCGACCGCCCGGCGGGAGAGGCGCCCCCGCACCCCCACGCGGCGCTCGCGCAGCACGGCCAGCCCGAGGTCGCGGGCGATCTCCCAGTCGTGCCGTGAGCCGGGGTCGCGCTCGAGCAGCGCAGGGGTGAAACGTGCGGTGTCTCGGACCGCGAGCGCATGGAAGACGAGGTCGTAGTGGTCACGCTCGAGCGGACCGGTGGGCGGCAGGATGACATCGGCGTGCCGGGTGGTCTCGTTGACGTAGAAGTCGACGGCCACGTAGGCGTCGAGGCCGGCGACCGCGTCGTCGAGCACGTGGCCGGCCGGGGTCGATGCCACCGGGTTGCCGGCGATGGTGAGGAGAGCCCGCACCTGCCCCTTCCCCGGTGTCGTCATCTCCTCCGTGAGCGCGGAGACGGGCAGCTCGCCACCGAAGCCGGGCAACCCGCGAACGCGCGTCCGCCTGCGGGAGAAGCCCCCCGGGCCGAGGACACCCCGGCCGACGATGTCGACGGCCGGGGTCGTGAACATCACCCCACCCGGACGGTCGAGGTTGCCCGTGACGATGTTGAGCACGTGGGCCGCCCACTGGCTCAGCACGCCGAACGCCTGGGTCGAGGCCCCCATCCGGGCGTGCACCGCCGCCGAGGGAGCCCGGCCGATGGTGCGCGCGAGCCGCCGGACCGCTTCGGCGGGCATCCGGCTGACCCGCTCCGCGACCTCCGGCGTGAACGGCTCGACCGCCTCGCGCACCGTGTCGAGGCCGTCGACGTAGGCCGCCGGGCGGGTGAGGCCCAGCTCGAGGACCTCGCGAACCAGCGCGAGCAGCACGACGGCGTCGGTCCCCGGCCGCACGAAGTGGTGCTCGTCGGCGATCCGCGCCGTCTCGGTGCGCCGCGGGTCGAGGACGACGAGGCGCCCACCCCGGGCCGCGAGCTCGCGCCGTCGCTTGGGGAAGGCGGGCACCGTCCACAGCGACCCGTTGGACGCCATCGGGTTGTGGCCGACGAGCACGAGGAGGTCGGTGCGGTCGATGTCGGGCACCGGGAGGAGGAACTGGTGACCGTAGAGCGCGTGACCGACCACGTGGTGAGGCAGCTGGTCCACCGACGTCGCGGAGTAGCGGTTCCGCGTGCGCAGCAGCCGGATGAGCGTGGGGTGGTGGGTGAGTGCGCCGAGGCTGTGCACGTTGGGGTTGCCGAGGTACACGGCGAGGGCATCGTCCCCGTGCTCGCGCTGGACGCCGACGACCAGCGAGGCAGCCCGGCCGACCGCCTCCTCCCACGACGTCTCGCGGAGCACGCCGGACCCGTCGCGCACCAGCGGGCGCCGCAGGCGGTCCGGGTCCTCCTGGAGGTCGGGGAGGGCGAGGGCCTTGGGGCAGATGTGGCCGCGCGAGAGCGGGTCGCCGTCGTGGCCGCGGATGCCGGCGACCCCGCCGTCCGCGTCGAGGGTCACCTCGAGGCCGCACATGGCCTCGCAGAGCACGCAGGAGGAGAGCCGGGTCGTCGTGGGCCCGGGCGTCATCGCGACCTCGGCCCGAACTCGGGTGCCGCGCGACGCATCGCCGCCTCACGGGCGACCCGGGTGTTGCCGGTGGCGAGGAGGCGGGCCTGCTCGAGCCGTTCCCGGGCGAAGGTGCGGCGAGGGCCCGAGGTCCAGGTGCGCTCGAACAGCCGCTTGGTGGCCGCCACCGAGTCGGGCGAGCGGGTAGCCACCTCGGCGAGGAAGGCCTCCGCCGCCGCCACCGGGTCGGTGTGGGCCTCGGTCGCCATACCGAGCTCGACCGCCCGCGCGCCGTCGACGACCTCGCCGGTCATCGTCAGCCGCTTGGCGACGTCGATGCCGACCTGCTGGCCCAGGGAGTGGATGCCGCTCATGTCGGGCACCAGCCCCCACCTCGCCTCGAGCACCGACCAGCGGGCGTCCGGTGTCGTCATCCGCAGGTCGGCCGCGAGGGCGATCTGGAGTCCGCCGCCGTAGCAGTGCCCGTGGACGGCCGCGACGACCGGCACCGGCAGCCGGCGCCAGGCCCAGCACGCCTCCTGGAACAGGTTCGTGCCCCGCCAGGGCCGGGGCACGAACGCGCGCGCCACCCGCGGCCGGTCGGCGAGCACGGTCGCGAAGTCGAGGCCCGCGCAGAAGGACTCGCCCTCGCCCGCGAGCACCACCCCGCGGAGCCGCCGGTCGGAGGCCAGAGACCGTGCGGTGTCCACGAGCGCCTCGAGGGTGTCGAGGGTGAGGGCGTTGAGCTTCTCGGGGCGGTCGAGCCGAACCTGGGCGATCCCGCCCTCGGTGCGGCACGTGACAGGACTCGGCATGCCGTCAGCCTACGGACCCCGGGGGCCACGGACGCCGTCACGCCCGAGTCGGCGGTCTGCTCAGACCGGGCTGACGGCCGGCTCGGGCACCACGCGCGCGGGCCCCCGCCGGTGCACGAGCACCGAGACCCCGAGGACGACCAGTCCGGCCACGGCGAGGGCGGCACCGACGATCGAGGGAACCCGGTACCCGAACCCGGCGGCGATCACCGCACCGCCCACCCAGGCCCCGAGGGCGTTGGCCAGGTTGAGCGCGGAGTGGTTGCTCGCGGCGGCCAGCGTCTGGGCGGAACCGGCCACCTGCATCAGCCGCAGCTGGAGGTTGATGACGAGCACCGAGGCGAGCACCGCCGCCACGAAGAGGACCACCAGCGCGGGCACCGCGTAGGGGGAGAGCCAGGCGAAGAGGGCGAGGGCGACCCCCATCCCGGCCATCCCGATGACGGTGGAGCGCAGCACCGACCAGTCACCCATCCGGCCGGCGACGACGTTGCCGACCATGCCGCCGATCCCGAACACGAGGAGGAAGAACGGCACGGCACGCTCGCTCAGCCCGGTGACGCCGGTGACGGTGGGGGCGATGTAGCTGTACATCGCGAACATGCCACCGAACCCGACGGCGCCGGCACCGAGGGTGAGCCACACCTGGAGCCGGGTCAGGGCGCCGAGCTCGGAGCGGGCGGTGCGGGTGCGGTCGGCCGAGATGCGCGGCACGGACGCCCCGATGAGGGCGACCGTGACCAGACCGATGACGGCGACCAGCCAGTACGCGGACCGCCAGCCGAGGTGCTGGCCCAGCCAGGTGGCTCCGGGCACGCCCAGGACGTTGGCGATCGGGATGCCGAGCATGACCCGGCCGACCGCCCGCCCGGACTGCCCGTGCGGTGCGAGGTCGACCGCGACGAGCGCTGCGACCCCGAAGAACGCCCCGTGCGGAAGCCCCGCGAGGAAGCGGGCGGCGACCAGCGTCTCGAACGTCGGCGCGAGCGCGCTCAGGGCGTTGCCGACGGTGAAGGCCGCGATCAACGCCATGAGCAGACCCTTGCGCGGGGCCCGGGCCGCCACGACCGCGATGAGCGGCGCGCCCACGACGACCCCGGCGGCGTAGGCGGAGATGGTGTGGCCGGCCTGCGGGATCGTGACGCCCACGCCCTCGGCGATCTGAGGCAGCAGGCCCATCGTCACGAACTCGGTGGTGCCGATGGCGAAGCCGCCCAGGATGAGGGCGGCGGTCGCGAGGCGGGAATGGCGGGGCATCGTCACCCGGGGTGCAATGGCGCGGCGGGCCCCGACATTCCCGGCGCGCCGGTCCATACGATGGCGGGATGCGCGCAGCCCAGGTGATCCGGCTCGACGGACCCGACGCGGTGGAGGTCGTGGACCTCCCCGAGCCCGACGGCTCGGGGGTCCTCGTCGAGGTGGCCGCCGCGGGCATCTGCTTCCCCGACGTGCTGTTGACCCGGGGCGAGTACCAGATGACACCCGAGCTGCCGTTCGTGCCCGGTGCCGAGGTCGCCGGGCGGGTGCGCTCGGCGCCGGCGGGCAGCGGGTTCGGGGAGGGCGACCGGGTGGCGGCCTTTCCTGTGCTCGGCGGTTTCGCCGAGGTCGTCGAGGCAGACCCCGTCATGGTCTTCCCGCTGCCCGACGCGGTCACGTACGAGCAGGGCGCGGCCCTGCCGATGAACTACCTCACCTGCCACTTCGCCCTCCGCGAGCGCGGGAGGCTGCGCGAGGGTGACATCGTCGTCGTCCACGGGGCCGCCGGTGGCGTGGGAACCGCCGCGGTGCAGCTCGCGGCCGCCTGGGGGGCCCGCGTGATCGCCGTGGTGTCTAGCGACGACAAGGCCGAGGTGGCCCGGGCGGCCGGGGCCCACGAGGTGGTCGCGGCCGACGGGTTCCGCGACGCCGTGGCCGGGCTGACCGCCGGCCGGGGGGCCGACCTCGTCGTGGACCCGGTGGGCGGCGACCGCTTCACCGACTCGCTGCGCTCGCTCGCGCCGGGTGGCCGGCTGCTCGTCATCGGGTTCACCGCCGGCTCCATCCCCGAGGTGAAGGTCAACCGGCTGCTGTTGAACAACACCTCGGTCGTCGGTGTCGGGTGGGGTGCGTGGTGGACCCACCCCGCCGGGCCCGGGCCGGCCTACCTGCGCCGGCAGTGGGACGAGATCGTGCCGCTGCTCGAGTCGGGCGCGGTCGACCCGGTGATCGGGGAGGTACGCCGCCTCGACGACGTCGTCGCCGCGCTCACCGCGGTCGACGAGCGGAAGGCGCTCGGCAAGCTGCTGCTCATCCCGTGACGGGTCCGCGGGGCCGTCGCGCCACGAGCTCACCCTCCGACTCCTCGCCCGTCTCGACGAAGCCGAGCGCGGCGTAGAGGCGCCGCGCCGCCACGTTGTCCGGCGCGTACGACAGCGCGGCCTCCCGGTAGCCGCCCAGGCCCTCGAACATCCGCAGCAGGGCGAGCACCGTCGCCCGGCCCAGGCCGCGGCCCTGGTGCGCTGCGTCGAGGACGAGACCACCGACCCAGTGGCTGCCCTCGTCCTCGTCGCGCGCCCACATGACGAACCCGACGACCTCGTCGCCGGCCACGACCGCCACGGGCTGCCAGACCCCCTCGAAGAGGCAGAGGCACAGGTAGCGCGTGACGGGTGCGACCCACCGGGCCTGCCCCGGCGTCGGTGCGACGGCCGCCACCGCGCGCCAGCTCGTCGCGTCGACCGGTCGCAGGTCGACCTCGGGTCCGGGCTCCATCGGCGCGAGCCTGCCGCAGGCTCACGAGGGCGGCAACCGCGACCGGCGCGTCGCGCCCGCGACATCGGCACGTCATCGCCCCCTTCCGCGCCAAGTCACAGCATCAGCACAGGTTCACGCGGTCCGCGTCCGACCCGCGGCCGGGCAGGATGGCACGAACGCGCCCGCGTCCGGCCGGGCGACCGACCCGGAGGTTGTTGGTGTTCGACACCGTGCTCGGCATCCCGATCCACCCGCTCGTCGTCCATGCGGTCGTGGTGTTCGCACCGCTCACCGCCTTGGGCATGGTGCTGTTCGCCGTCTCGGGGCGCTACCGGCGGTGGAGCGGCCTGCTCACCCCGGTGGTGGCGACCGTGACCGTCGGGCTGTCCTTCGTCGCGACGCAGTCCGGCGAGGCGCTCGACCACCGGCTGCCGAGCAACGACGCGATCCGCGAGCACGCCGAGCTCGGTGACGCGATGCCGTGGGTGATGCTCGCCGCGGCCGTCGTGGCCTGGCTCATGTGGTGGTTCTGGCGCAGCGACCGGGACGCGACCGACGAGCCGGGCGGGCCGGTGGCGGCGTCCGGGGTGTCGAAGGCCCTCGCGGTCGTCGGCGTGCTCATGGCCGTGGGGCTGGCGGTCGACATCACCCTCGTGGGGCACTCCGGCGCCGAGTCCGTCTGGAGCGGTGTCGGGTCGCAGCCGGCCCCGTCCGGTGGTGGCGACGGCGACGACTGACACCCGGCTGATCACCCTTCCGGTGCCGTGCTGTCCCGCGTGCACGATGCCGACCAGGTCGTGATCGCGACCCCTCCTGCGCCGTGGCCCGCGACGCTGCCCGAAGGAGGTCACCGTCACCCGCGAGCGGCGCGACCGCGCACCGCCGCGGCGACCGGCCACTAGCCTGACCCGCATGGACTTCCGCAACGTGTACGCCCAGGGGTTCGCCCGGGTCGCGGCGTGCACGCTGCCGGTGGCGCTCGCCGACCCCGCCGAGAACGCCCGGCGCATCATCGAGCAGGTCGAGGCCTGCCACGCGGACGGCGTGGCCGTGGCCCTCTTCCCCGAGCTCTCGCTCTCCGGGTACGCCATCGACGACCTGCTCCTCCAGGACGTGCTCCTCGACGCGGTCGATGCGGCGGTCGTCACCGTCGCCGAGGCCACCACCGGCCTGCTGCCGCTCGTCGTCGTCGGTGCCCCGCTGCGGCACGGCAACCGGCTCTACAACTGCGCCCTCGCGATCCACCGGGGCGAGGTCCTGGCCGTCGCTCCGAAGTCGTTCCTCCCGAACTACCGCGAGTTCTACGAGAAGCGGCACTTCGCCGCCGGCGCAGGACAGCAGGGCCAGTTCCTCGTCCGGCCGCACTGGCCCGGTGCGGACGCCGACGGCGAGGTCCCCTTCGGCCCCGACCTGCTCCTCACGGCCGACGACGTCCCGGGGCTCACCGTGCACGTCGAGGTCTGCGAGGACCTGTGGGTGCCGGTGCCCCCGAGCCACGAGGCCGCCCTCAACGGCGCCACCGTGCTGCTCAACCTCTCCGCCTCACCCATCACCGTGGGCCGGGCCGAGGACCGCCGGATGCTCGCCCGCGCGGCCAGTGCCCGGTGCAACGCCGCCTACGTCTACGCCGCGGCCAGTGAGGGCGAGTCGAGCACCGACCTGTCGTGGGACGGGATGACGGTCGTCCACGAGCTGGGCGACCTCCTCGCCGAGGGTGAGCGGTTCCCCGCGGGGCCGCGGCGCACCCTCGCCGACGTCGACCTCGACCGGCTGCGGCAGGAGCGACTCCGGCAGGGCTCCTTCGACGACAACGCCCGCGCCTACGCCGCCGACGACGCCGGTTTCCGGGTCGTTCCGTTCCGCCTCCGGCCACCCGCCGGCGACCTCGGCCTGCACCGCCCCGTCGACCGGTTCCCCTTCGTGCCCGACGACGCGGCCCTCCTGGCCCAGGACTGCTACGAGGCGTACAACATCCAGGTCTCCGGGCTCGAGCAACGGCTGCGCGCCATCGGGGGTGGCGACCCCGAGCGGATGCCGCGCATCGTCATCGGCGTCTCGGGCGGCCTGGACTCCACCCACGCGCTCATCGTCGCCGCCCAGGCCTGCGACCGGCTCGGCCTGCCGCGCACGCACATCCTGGGTTTCACGATGCCGGGGTTCGCGACCAGCAGCGGAACCAGGGACAACGCCGTCCGCCTCATGACCGCCCTCGGCATCGAGTGGGAGGAGCTCGACATCCGGCCGCTGGCGGAGCAGATGCTGCGTGACCTCGACCACCCCGCCGGCCGGGGCGAGGAGGTCTACGACGTCACCTTCGAGAACGTCCAGGCCGGCCTGCGCACCGACCTGCTCTTCCGTGCGGCCAACCAGCGCGGCGGCATCGTCCTCGGCACCGGCGACCTGTCCGAGCTCGCCCTCGGCTGGTGCACCTACGGCGTCGGCGACCAGATGTCGCACTACGGGGTCAACGCCGGGATCCCCAAGACCCTCATCCAGCACCTCATCCGCTGGGTGGTGTCGTCCGGGCAGTTCGCTCGAGGCGAGGTCGACGACACCCTGCTGGCCATCCTCGACACCGAGATCAGCCCCGAGCTCGTGCCGGCGAAGGAGGGCGAACGGATCCAGTCGACGGAGGACTTGATCGGCCCGTACGCCCTGCACGACTTCACGCTGTTCCACGTGCTGCGGCGCGGGTACCGGCCCAGCAGGATCGCCTTCCTCGCCGAGCACGCGTGGAGCGACGCGTCGGTCGGGCAGTGGCCCGCCGGGTACCCGCAGGAGGACCGGAGGGCGTACGACCTCGCGACCATCTCGGCATGGATGAAGGTCTTCCTCACGCGGTTCTTCGCCAACCAGTTCAAGCGGTCGGCGATCCCCAACGGGCCCAAGGTCGTGGCCGGTGGGTCGCTCTCCCCGCGCGGGGACTGGCGGATGCCGTCGGACGTGTCGGCACGTGCCTGGCTCGCCGAGCTCGAGGACTCCGTCCCGACCGACTGACCGCTCCCGGGTCAGGCCGAGCGTTCGTCGGCGTCGAGCTCCTCGCGCAGGCGCGGCTCGGTGCGTCGCTCGGGGTGGATGCCGCCCTTGTCCCGGTAGAACTCCCGCACCCGGTCCATGTCCGCGACGACGTCGTCGGTGGCCTTCATGGTCAGGCCGAAGCCCGTGGTGCGGGTCCTGGCGTCGATGGCGGCGAACGACATCGGCAGGTCTGCGGACCTCGCGATGCGCCAGAAGCCGGACTTCCAGTACTCGCCCTTGGCGCGCGTTCCCTCGGCCGCGATGACGAGGAGGAACGGCTCCCCGCTCCGAGCCTCCTGGACGAGGGTCCTCACGACGGCGCCGGGGTTGGTGCGGTCGAGGGGGATGCCGCCGAGCCCGGTGAGCAGCCAGCCGACCGGGCCGACGAACAGCTCCTTCTTGATGAGCACCCTCGGGGTGACACCGCCGCGCCACATGACGAGCAGCATCATCGGGAAGTCCCAGTTCGACGTGTGCGGCGCTCCGACGAGGATGCCCGTGCGGGGGACCTCGCCCACGGCGGTCCACCCGGTCGCGCGCAGCACCAGCGCGGCGAGTCGAGCCCTCATGGGGTCCTCTCCGGGCACGGACCCGACGCCGCGTGCCTCGAGTACCAACCTACGTCAGGGGCTGACCGAAGTTCCCGCGGTGCACGGACATGGTTGCTGCGCAACGGGATCGACATCCCGCAAGAGACTTCTCCGTCGACGTCGGCCCGCGAGTGACCCTCCGGACGCCGTCCCGGCATCGTGGTGAGGGGGTCAGCGAGCCACGAGAGCGGTGAGGTCGGCGCCCTCGAGGCGGAAGCGGGTCCACTCATCCTGCGCCCCCGCGCCGATCGACTCGTAGAAACCGATGCTCGGGGTGTTCCAGTCGAGCACCCACCACTCGAGCCGGTGGTAGCCGCGGTCGACGCACACCTGCGCGAGCGTCCGCAGCAGCCGCTGGCCCAGGCCGCTGCCGCGGTGGTGCGGGTCGACGTAGAGGTCCTCGAGCCAGATGCCGTGCGTGCCGGCCCACGTCGAGAACGAGAGGAACCACAGCGCCATCCCGACCACCTCGCCGTCGACCTCGGCCACATGGGCGAACAGGGCGGGGTCGCGGCCGTCCGGGAAGAGGGCCCCGGCGAGCTGCCCCTCGGACATGTCCACCTCGTCGAGCGACTTCTCGTACTCGGCGAGGTCGCGCACGAGCCGGAGCATCGCGGGGACGTCGGCCGGAGTCGCGGGACGGACGGCGGTGTCGGGAGACGGCACGACGACACCCTAGGGCGGTCGACCACAATGGTCCGATGACGACCACCCGCCGGGTCGAGACCTGGCTCACGGACATGGACGGCGTGCTCGTCCACGAGGACGAGGCCATCCCCGGGGCCTCCGACTTCATCGAGGCGCTCAAGGCCTCCGGCCGAGGCTTCGTCGTCCTGACGAACAACTCGATCTACACCCCGCGCGACCTGCGGGCCCGCCTGTTGCGCAGCGGGATCGACGTGCCGGAGCAGTGCATCTGGACCTCCGCCCTCGCCACCGCCGACTTCCTCGCCGACCAGCGTCCGGGGGGCACCGCCTTCGCCGTCGGCGAGTCGGGGCTGACCACGGCGCTCCATGACGTCGGGTACGTGCTGTCCGACCGCGACCCGGACTACGTCGTGCTCGGCGAGACCCGCACCTACTCCTTCGAGGCGATCACCAAGGCGATCCGGCTCATCGACGGCGGTGCGCGGTTCATCGCCACCAACCCCGACCCGAACGGCCCCTCGAGCCAGGGCACGCTCCCCGCAACCGGCTCCGTGGCGGCGCTCATCAGCACCGCCACCGGACGCCGGCCCTACTTCGTCGGCAAGCCGAACCCGCTGATGATGCGCAGCGCCCTCAACCGGCTCCAGGCCCACTCCGAGACCACCGTCATGGTGGGCGACCGCATGGACACCGACGTCGTCAGCGGCCTGGAGGCCGGTCTGCGCACCGTGCTCGTCTCGACGGGCTCCACACGACCCGCCGACGTCGAGCGCTTCCCGTACCGGCCGACTCGCGTCGTCGACTCCGTCGCCGACCTCGTTCCCCTCGTGGAGGGGCTGGCCTCCGACACCGAGGGATGACCGGCGCGACCGGCGCGCCCCCGGGCAGCGAGCCGCTGTTCCACGTGGCCGAGGCCGAGCACTGGGAGCGGGCGCGCGCGACCGGTCGGTACCAACGCTCCACCCGCGGCCGGTCGCTGGCCGAGGTCGGGTTCGTGCACCTCGCGACCTCCGCCCAGTGGGCAGGGGTGCTCGAGCGCTTCTACGCCGACCACGAAGGTGACCTCGTGCTGCTGACCGTCGACCCACGGCTGCTGGGGGCCCCGCTGCGCTGGGAGGCACCGGACGCGGGCGGTGCCGAGCGCTTCCCGCACCTGTACGGACCTCTCGAGGTCGAAGCCGTCGTGGCCGAGCGACCGCTCCCCTAGAGTGCCGACATGGGACTGGGTGGGGACCCTGACGAGCTGCGCCGGATGGCCCGCCGCCTGCGTGAGCAGGCCGGCGAGGTCGAGCACACGGCCGGCCGGGTCGGACGGGCCGAGGGGGTGGAGTGGGTCGGGCTCTCGGCCGACCGCTTCCGTGACCGGCTGCGCGAGCACGGCCGCGAGATCGCGCGCACGCGCCGGGAGCTCGTCGACGCGTCCAGCGCCCTCGACCACCTCGCCGACGAGCTCGAGGAGCGCCAGCTCGCGATCGCGCGTGCCATGGATCTCGTCGAGGCCGAGCTGAGCGCGGCCCGGCGCACCGTCTCCGGGTTCGCCGGAGGGGTCTGGGACACGCTGACCGGGGCCGAGAGGGCAGCCGAGAGGGCAGCCAGAGGTCTCCTGGACTCCGTCACCCACCTGCCCTCCCCCGGCCACCCCGACTGGCTCGACCTCGCCCGCCGGATGGGGGGGATGACGTGACGCTCTCCCTCTCCCCGGAGGACGGCGCGCTGCGTGCCCGGCTCGACGAACCCGAATGGGCCGCGGCCGTCTCCGACGCCGAGAACCCTCCACTGGCCGACTGGGCCGCCCCGCGGGAGCCGGCGGCCGCGCCCGCCCCCGAGGTGGACGCCACCCTGCGCGAGGCGCTGGGCCTGCGCCGACGCGGTGTCGTCTCGGTCGAGGTGGCGGGCCCGAGGCCACCCGGGTGCTCCACGGGGTCGAGCTCGACGTCACCACGGTCGACCGGCTGGCCGACGAGGTGCTGCGCCTGCTTCCCCCTGCACCGGAGCGCGGCGCGCTCTCCGAGGTCGAGGTGCCGGAGGAGTACACGGTGGCCCTCGGTCGGGCGCTGCGCGGCGGCGACGCCGACACCGTCGACGCGGTGTGCCGCGACCTCGGCTGGCCGGCGCCACCACCGGTGCTGCTCGCCCTCGTCCACGACCTCCGGGGCTCGGCAGTCGTGTCGGTGCGCAGCGCGGCCTCGGGTACCGCGGTCGCGGAGTGGCTCCTCACCGGCCGCGGGTGGGTCGAGCTCGTCCGTACCTCGGGGGCCACGGTGCGGCACGTGCCCCGCGGCACGGAGGACATCCGCCGTACGGTGGTCGAGGCCCTCGCCGCTGCAGCCGGCGCGACCCTGTCCTCCACCGGACCCGGTGTCTCCGGTGGGTGACGGCTTGAGCGTGGGCGGCGGCGCCGGGGGCTTCGGCGCCGCCGTCACCGACCTGCGCACCGAGGCCCACGTCCTGCGCGACGCGGGCGGCGACCTCACCGACCGGGTCGGCACGGTGGCGCGGATGGCGGTGGAGGACGACCTGCTCGCCGCCGCACTGGTCTGCCCCGAGCTCGTGCCGGGCGTCGAGGCTGCCATCCTCACCGCCGCCACCGGCCCCGACGGGCTCGCGCTCCGCGGTGCCGCGCTGCTGGCCACCGGTGTCCTCCTCGACGCCATCGCCACCACCTACGAGGCCGTCGACGGGGCCCGGGCCCGTGCGCTCGACGCCCTTCAGACCGCGGGCGGGTTCGCGCTCGGGGGTCTGTTGCCGGCCGGGGTGCTGCTCGGGGGGTCCGGGTTGGCCGCCCTCCTCGCGACCAACCCCCTGCTGGCAGCCCAGCTCGCGCACTACGCGACCACGGGCGAGATGACCGACGACCTCCAGCAGACCCTGTACGAGCACCCGTGGCTGCTGGAGGCGCTCACCCGGGCGGCCCCCGGGATGATCCAGAGCACCGCGTTCACGCTCGGCTCACTCGTGCCCGCCGGGCCGCTCGCGCTGACCCTCCTCATCGGGGGCCGCTGGCCGACGGGCGACTACGAGGACGCCGTCTCAGGGCTCATCGGGCTGGCCCACCTGGGTGGCTACCTCGACGACACCGGCACCTTCCACCTCGGTGACGACCCCGCCACCACGAGAGTGCGGTGGTCCCCCGACACGGCCGTCGAGGACATCTTCCGCGAGCAGGGGCTCATGGACGACGGCCTCACCGAGGCCGAGCACACCGCCGCCGGCCAGCTCCGGGTCGTCACCGTGCCGCAGCCCGGCGGCGGCTTCGCGTACGTCGTCCAGGTGCCCGGCACCGAGGTGTGGGGGGCCCAGCGCGGCGACAACCCCGTGGACCTGACGAGCAACGTGCAGATGATGACCCAGCAGGAGTCGGTGATGAAGGACACGGTGGCCCAGGCGATCCGCGACCTCCACCTCGACGGCCCGGTCATGCTCACGGGGCACAGCCAGGGCGGCATCACGGCCGCCAGTCTGGCGAGCGATCCCGCTCTCGTGCGCGAGCTCGGCATCCGCAGCGTCGTCACCGGGGGGTCGCCCATCGGCCGCTTCGACATCGACCCCGGTGTCTCGGTGCTCTCCGTGGAGCACGTCCAGGACCCGGTGCCGATGCTCGACGGCACCTCGAACCCGGACCGGGCCAACTGGACGACCGTGCGCCAGGACCTCGGTGAAAGGGTCGACACACCCTTTGCCGCGCACGACACGCGCCTGTACGCCTCCACCGGTGCCGCGGTCGACGCCAGTGGCGACCCCACGCTCGCCGCCTGGCGCGAGGCCAACGCCCAGTTCTTCTCCGGCTCGGGTACCGCCGAGGCGACCCGGTACTCACTGGAGGCAGGATGAGGGTCGTGACCGCCACCCGTGCGCGCCGACAGGGCGCCGCCGCCCTGCTCGCCGCGCTCGTCCTCGTCCCCCTGACCGCGTGCACGTTCGGCACGGGCGGCACGCCCGAGCCCTCCTACTCCCCCGTGCCCGACGACGAGCTGTTCGCGCGGATCGACGAGCTCCCCCACGTCACCGGCTCACGGGTCTCGTTCCGCGACAACGCGACCGAGGGCAAGGTGTACACCGGGTCGATCACCCTCGACGGGAGCGTCAACCCCTTCGAGACCCTCGACGAGGCGGCCGCGATCCTTCGTCAGGGTCGGCCGGCGGCCGGGATCCTGCTCGCTGCCAAGGGCCCGACCGGCCGCGAGTACACCACCAGCGAGTTCACCGGGTACACCGAGAAGGAGCTGGCCGAACGCTACGGCTCGCAGCCCGGTGACGGCCGGCCGCCGAGCGACCGGCCGGTGCCCACCCCCACCGGTTGGACCCCCGAGCCCTCGGCCGCCGGCTGACCTCACCCGGTGACGACCGCCCCTTCCGGCAGGTCGAACCACCGCAGGTGCTCGAAGTCGGCCGACACGTGATGGTCGGGACCCGACCCCGGGGGTGTGGCGGCCGCCAGGATGCGCGCACCGTCGACCAGGTGCTCGGCGAGCACCTCCTCGCCGGCGGTGGCGTCGGTCTGCGGCATCGTCACGGTGCCGTCGGCCTCGAACCGCACGTCGCCGAGGCGCACGGCCGGCTCGACGACGCCGTCGCGGTGGCGCCAGAGCCCGGAGACGGGGTCGAAGACGTAGTCACCGAGCAGCCGCCAGCCGTCGCGGGCCACCATCCGGACCGCCTCGATGACGTAGTCGGCGACGGTGTCGGAGATGAAGTAGTTGAAGTTCACGCGCACCCATCCGGGCTTGATGCCCTCGCACCCGCCGGTGATCTCGCGCTCGAACTCGTGGCTGCGCTCGATGTCGATGCCGAGCAGCCGGTGACCGTACGGTCCGGCGCACGAGCAGCCGCCGCGGGACTGGATGCCGAAGAGGTCGTTGAGCACCGCGACGACGAAGTTGTGGTGCAGGTAGCTGCCCGACGGCGAGCGCACGACGAAGGACACGATCGACAGCCGGGGGGCGTCGAGGTTGCCGAGGACCTCGATGGACGGCTCCTGCCGCCACGCCTCGACGGCCCGGGTGAGGAAGCGCTCCTCCCGGGCCCGGATCGTCTCGACACCCACCGCCTCCTTGAGCCGGAACACCAGACCGGCGCGCACCGCCTCGATGATGGCGGGCGTGCCGCCCTCCTCGCGGTGTGCGGGGTCGGTGAGGTAGGCGTGGTCCTCCGGGTTGACGTAGGCGACGGTGCCGCCGCCGGGCACGACCGGCACCCGGTTCGTGAACAGCTGCCGGCGGGCCACGAGCAGCCCCGGGGTCGCCGGCCCGCCGATGAACTTGTGCGGCGACAGGAAGACAGCGTCCTTGTACGCAGCGGGGCGTCCCTCGGGGGCGGCCATCTCGACGTCGACGTACGGGCCGGCGGCGGCGAAGTCCCAGAACGCGAGGGCGCCGTGCTCGTGGAGCAGCTCGGTGATGCCGTGGGTGTCGGACACGATGCCGGTGACGTTGCTCGCCGCACTGAACGAGCCGATGAGGAGCGGACGGTCCGCGTAGTGCCGGAGGGCGTCGCGCAGCGTGTCCTGGCAGATCTCGCCGTCGGCGTCCTCGCGGATCATCACGACGTCGGCGATCGACTCGCGCCACGGGATCTCGTTGCTGTGGTGCTCGTACGGCCCGATGAACACCACGGGTCGCTGGTCCCGCGGGATCTGCTCGGAGAGGTGCCAGCGGTCCTCGAGGTTGCTCGGGATCCGTAGCCCGAGCACGCCGATGAGCTTGTCGATGGCCGCGGTGCTGCCCGAGCCGGTGAAGAGGACGACGGTGTCGTCGTCGCCGCCGAGCGCGTCGTGGATGATCCGCCGGGCGTCCTCGCGCAGACGGGTCGTCTGCAGGCCGGTGCCGCTGGACTCGGTGTGCGTGTTGGCGTAGCCCGGCAGCACCTCGGTGCGGATCCAGTCCTCGATGAAGGTCAGTGCCCGCCCCGACGCCGTGTAGTCGGCGTAGGTCACGCGGCGTCGGCCGTACGGGGTCTCCATCACGTGGTCCTCGCCGATGACCGACTCCCGGATGCGGCGCAGCAGGCCCTCGGCGCGGAGGTCGTCGTCGTCCGTCGTGCTCATGCCTCCAGCGTCCCACGGGCCGTGACCGGGTGCTGCCCCTCGACCCCGGCCGTCGGCGCCGAGGGAGCCGGTGTCCGCGCGCCCGGCGTGGTGGCGAGGAGGGCGACGACGGCGAGGGAGCAGGAACACCCGCGCTGGCGGCGGCCCTGGGCCTCGCCGGGCCGCTGCTGGCGGCCCTGCCCGGGCCCACCCCGGCCGTTCTCGACGGCGACCGTGAGCTCGGCCCCGTCCTCCGGCTGGTCCCCGAGTGCCTAACCGGCGTCGCGAGCACCGCCCTCCTCGCGCTACCTCTGCTGGCCGTCGGCACCTTCGCGGTGCGCGACCACCGGGCCGGCAGGACCGACCGCGCCGCCATGCGCCGGCCGCTGTTGCCCTCGAGGGCGAGCCCGAGTCGCGCAGCGACGGGTTGCCCCGCGGCTGACGCCGCGCCCGCCTCAGCCCGGGGGCCGCGAGAGGGCCAGCTGGGCGCGGTGGTGCTCGTAGTGCCTCCGCGTCCACACCAGCACGTCCAGGCGGCTCATCCACGCGGTGAAGTACGGGTCCCACCCGACGGGAACGCTCATCCCCGCGGCCAGCTCCGGGTCGGCGGCCTCCGCCCCCCACCGCAGCAGCCATTCGGTGTCGCGCCGCATCCACCGCCGAGCCATCGCCAGGCCGCCGACCCGCGCTCCCGCGACGGCACCGGCGTAGTTCACCCACTCGTACGGCCGCGACATCGCCGAGAGGAGGGCGGCGAACCGCCGGGACGCGCCGGCAGGCAGGTGGGAGAACCCGCCGACGAGGGGCAGGAGCACGCGGGCGACGTGCTGGCCGAAGGCCATGTGCCACAGCAGCTGGCGGTTCGTCCACCGGGTACCGTCGCTCGGGTCGTCGAGCCGGCTCGGAGCGGCAGCGGCCAGCAGGCGCTCGAAGTCGTCGGCCTGCCACTGGAGGTCGGCGCGCACCCGGTCCGGAAGCACCCGCCCACGGTACGCCGGGGTGGACCCGCCTACCCCGAGCTGAGGCCGTGCAGCTCCGGCAGCCGCCCCGCGAGCCGCTCACCGGTGGCCACCGGGTCCTCACCACGGACGATGAGCAGGAAGTCCGTGACGCCGACGGCGACGTACCCCTGCACCGTCTCGACGACCCCGTCGACGTCGTCCGCCGGCACGGGGAACTGCACCGAGCGGCGGATCTCGCCGGGGTCGCGCCCGACGTCGGCACAGTGCCGGTCGAGGACCGCCGACGACACGGCCACCTCCTCCGGAGACCCGCCGGCCGCGTTCCACACGTCGGCGTGCTCGGCCGCGATCCGCAGCGTTCGCCTCGGCCCGGAGCCTCCGATCCAGATGGGCGGGTGGGGCCGCTGCACCGGCTTCGGCTCGGCCACCGCGTCGGTCACCCGGTAGTGCCGGCCCTCGACGGTGGTCCGCGGCTGGGTCCACAGCCCGCGGATCACCTGCAGGCTCTCCTCGAGCCGGTCCGCCCGGTCGCCACGGCTGCCGAACTCCAGCCCCAGCATGGTGTGCTCGTTCTCGGCCCAGCCGGCGCCGATGCCGAAGTCCAGCCGACCCCCGGAGAGGTGGTCGACCGTCACCGCCATCTTCGCCAGCACCCCGGGGTGCCGGTAGGTGTTGCCGACCACCGCACACCCGATCCGGCACTGCGTCGTCATCCCGGCCATCGCCGCCAGCAGGGTCCAGGTCTCGAAGATCGGCAGGTCGTCGCGCGGTCCGAGGGAGGCGAAGTGGTCCATCACCCAGCAGCTGTCGAAGCCGCCCTCGTCGGCCACGCGCCAGAGGGAGCGCAGCTCGTCGATGCTGGCGTCCTGGCTGAGCTTGAGGCCGAAGCGCAGTGAGGTCATCCCCCAGTCCTACCCGATCCCGGGCCCCCCGGCCGATGAGGATCGACACCGGGCCGGGTCGACCTCACCATGGGAGTCGCACGAGGGCGACCACGAGGCGAGGAGCACCGATGTCACGGACCCGGGTCCACAACCTGTCCATCTCCCTCGACGGGTTCGCCACCGGCGAGCCCCAGTCGGCGGAGGCGCCGTTCGGCCATGCCGGTCAGCGACTCCACACGTGGATGTTCGCGACGCGCTTCTGGGACGAGGAGAAGGGGGCCTCCGGCGTCGACGACGCGCTCGCCCAGCGCCACAGCCAAGGCATCGGGGCCGAGATCATGGGGGCCAACAAGTTCGGTCCGCCGGGGTGGCAGGACGACCCGGACTGGACCGGCTGGTGGGGGGCCGACCCGCCGTTCCACACGCCGACATTCGTTCTCACGCACCACCCGAGGCCACCGTTGCCGATGGAGGGCGGCACGACGTTCCACTTCCTCGACGTCGGGCCCGCCGAGGCCCTGGAGCGCGCCCGCGCCGCCGCCGACGGCCTCGACGTCCGGATCGGCGGCGGCCCCACCGTCGTGCGCGACTTCGTGGCGGCTGGCCTGGTCGACCACCTCCACGTGGTGCAGGTCCCGATCGTCCTCGGGCGCGGCGTACGCCTCTGGGACGGGTTGGAGGCCCTCGAGGACGACTACACGATCGAGGCCGTCACCTCGCCCAGCGGGGTCACCCACCTGACCTTCGACCGGCGCACGCTGCCGAGGTAGACAGCGGCCACGACCTGGACGCCGCCAGGTCGAGGCGGCTGCCACCGCGGACGAGGGCCGGCAGTGCCGCGCTGGGGAGGCTCCAACCCTCTGCATGCCGGTGCAGATTTGCACGACGGTGCAAATACGTCGTAGCCTCGCCGGGTGACCAGGCTTCCCACCCCGCTCTCGAGCACGCTGCGCGAGCGCAAGCGCGAGGAGACCGCACGGTCCCTGTCCCGGGCGGCGTACGGCATCGTGCGCGAGCAGGGGGTCGACGCCGTGACGGCGGACGCGGTGGCCGAGCGCGCCGGCGTCTCGCGCCGGACCTTCTTCAACTACTTCCCCTCCGTCGAGTCCGTGCTCACGGCGAGCGTCGCCGAGCTGCTCGAGGCCGCCGGCGCCCGACTCGACACGCGGCCCGCGGGCGAGGACGTCGTCACCAGCGTGCTCGCGGTCGTCGACGACCCGGTGGACCTCGACCTCGTCGAGCGGCTGGGAGTGCTCGCCGAGGCCGGGGAGAGCAGCCCCCACGCCCGTACCCTCATGGTCGGTGAGCTGCACGCGTGGCTCGACTGGTTCGAGGGCTGGCTGCGCGGCCGCCTCGGACCGGGTGCGACCGACCTCGAGGTGGCCACCCTCGCCGCCACCCTCCTCTCCGCCGCCGAGGCGGCGATGCGGGTCTGGGCGCGGCGGGTTGCCGCCGGCGCGACGGACGGCCCCTCGTTCCACGACGTCCTCGCCGAGGCCCTCGGCCACCTCCGCCCCGCCATCGACGCGCTCACCGCGTCCCGCTGACCACCCGCCCCGGAAGGCCACCATGTCCACGTTCCTCTACCGCCTCGGCCGCTGGGCCGCCACGCACGCCTGGCGCACCATCGCCGTCTGGGTCGTCCTGCTCGGCATCGTCGGCACCCTCGCGGCCACCATCGGCCGCCCCCTCACCAGCCAGGTCTCGATACCCGGCACCGGCTTCGAGAAGGTCCTCGCCCAGCTGGGTGACGAGATCCCTTCCGCCGCTGGCGGATTCGGCCGGGTCGTCCTCACCACCGACGACGGCGAGCCGTTCACCGACGCACAGAAGGCGGCCGTGCGCGAGGCGTTCGCGCAGTGGGAGCAGGTGCCGCACGTCGAGCGCGTGGTCGACCCCTTCGACGCCGCGGACCAGATGGCATCCTCGGCCGACCGGCTGGAGGAGGCGCGCGCCGAGCTGGACCAGGCCCGGACCAGGGTGACCACGGGACGCGAGCAGCTGAACGAGGCGACAGCGCAGCTGCAGACCGGGGAGGCCTACCTCGCTCAGCTGAAGCAGGACAACCCCGACGACCCCTCCATCCCCGCGCTCGAGGAGCAGGTGGCTCAGGGCCGCGCTCAGCTCGAACAGGGCGAGAAGGACCTCACCGACGGTGAGGCGCAGTACCGGGCCGGCGAGCAGCAGTACCGCGACGGCCGGGCGGTGGCCGACGCGTCGTCGGGCGTCCGGCTGGTCAGCGAGGACGGCAGCACCGCCGTCGTGCAGGTCCAGTTCGACGAGAACGCGCAGTCCGTCCCCCCCGAGGACCGCAACCTCATCCCGGAGAAGGGCGACCCCGTCCTCGAGGCGGCGGGCGTCACGCCGTCCTACAGCGTCGAGATCACCCAGGCCCTCGAGTTCATCGGTCCCGGCGAGGTCATCGGCCTGGCCGTGGCCCTCCTCGTCCTGGTCCTCGTGCTGGGGAGCCTGGTCGCGGCCGGGCTGCCGCTGTTCGTCGCCCTCCTCGGTGTGGGCGTCGGCCTCGGCGGCGCGATGGCCCTGACCTCGGTCGTCGAGCTGAACACCACCACGCCCGCGCTGGCGCTCATGCTCGGGCTGGCCGTCGGCATCGACTACGCGCTCTTCATCGTCAACCGGCACCGGGCGAACATGCTGCACGGAGTGCCGCTGCTCGAGTCCGTGGCGCGCTCGGTGGCCACCGCGGGCTCGGCCGTCGTCTTCGCGGGGACGACCGTCGTCATCGCCCTCGCCGCCCTCGTGCTGTCGGGGATCCCGATCCTCGCCGAGATGGGTCTCGTCGCCGCCGCCACGGTGGCCGTGACCGTGCTCGTCGCGGTCACCGTGAGCCCGGCCGTGCTGCGGCTCATGGGCACGCGGGTCATCAGCCGGCGGGCGTGGCGCGCCGCCGGCTACACCACGCCCGGCGACGTGAGTGAGGCCGGCCGCCACAGCCACGACGCCGACGAGGAGCACGGCGCCTGGTTCGTGCGGCTCGTCACGCGCGCGCCGTGGCTCACCGTCCTGGGTGTCGTCGTCCTCCTCGGCGTGATGGCCATCCCTGCGGCGTCGATGCGGCTGGGCCTGCCCGACGGCGGCAGCGAGCCCACCGGGTCGTCCGCGTACACCGCGTACTCCACCATCGCCGACGAGTTCGGCCCCGGGATGAACGGTCCGGTCGTTGCCGTCGCCGAGCTGCCCGAGACGGACCCACCCCGTACCGACGCCGAGGTCCTGCACCAGCAGGCCGAGGTCGTGAGGCAGCTCACCCAGGTCGAGGGCGTCGGCAGCGTGGTGCCTTTCGGCGTCAGCGATGACACGAACACCCTTGCCTTCCAGGTGGTTCCGACCACCGGCCCCGCCGACGCCGCGACCCGGGAGACGCTCTCAGGCGTCGAGTCCGCGGCCGGGGTCCTGGACCGGCACTCCGCCGTCGAGGTCGGGCTCACCGGCCAGACGGTCGCCAACATCGAGATCTCGGACCGGCTCGCCGCCGCGCTCCCGACCTACCTCCTCGTGGTGGTCGGCCTGTCGGTGCTGATCCTCATGGTCGTCTTCCGGTCGCTCGTCGTGCCGCTCGTCGCCACCGGAGGCTTCCTCCTCACCGTGGGAGCCGCGTTCGGGGCCACGACCGCGGTGCACCAGTGGGGCTGGCTCGGCTCGTTCTTCGGCGTGACCCAGCCCGGGCCGCTGCTCTCGTTCATGCCGATCATCCTCATCGGCGTGCTCTTCGGGCTGGCCATGGACTACCAGATGTTCCTCGTCTCGGGGATGCACGAGGCCCGGGCACACGGGGAGGACTCCCGCACGGCGGTGCGCACCGGGTTCGTCCACGGGGCCAAGGTCGTGACCGCCGCCGCGATCATCATGAGCTCCGTGTTCCTCGGGTTCGCCTACTCGCACCTGGTCATGGTCCGGCCGATCGGCTTCGGGCTCGCGGTCGGCGTGCTCATCGACGCCGTCGTGGTCCGGATGACCCTCACTCCGGCCTTGATGCACCTGCTCGGCGACCGCGCGTGGTACCTGCCGCGCTGGCTGGACCGTGTGCTGCCCGACCTCGACATCGAGGGCCTCGAGCTGAGCCGCCGCCTCGAGGCCGGCGACCTGGGCACCGAGCCGTCCGCGCCGCCGGAGCGCGAGCGGGTCGGCACCAGCCCGGCTCCCTGACAGTCCTGGCACAGGCTCGCCACAGCGGGGCGCGCTTTCGTGGACGCACAGTCCACCAAGGAGGCGTCATGCCCAGCCGTGCCCTCAGCACCGCCCGCACGGTCACCGTGACCGCGCTGACCGCGACCTCCCTCGGCGCCGTCGCCCTCGCGGCCCACCTGGCAACCGACCGGGCGACGGCCAGCGCCGCGGGCACCACCACGTCGACCTCGGACCGCGGCGAGGTGCAGACCGTTCCCCAGCAGCCCCGGCAGCGCAGCGGCGGGGGTTTCCAGCAGGTGCTGCCGCCGCTCTTCGGCGGCGGCGGCGGCCAGTCGAGCTCGCAGGGCTCCTGAGCCGGCACGAGCACCCAGCGACCTCGAAGGAACACCACAGCGGCGTCATCCACGAGTGACAGGAACAGCACAGGCGCCGACCGGATGGTGGAACCAGCAACCACCCCCGACGACAGATGGTGATGACGATGAACCGCCGCCGCAGCGCCCTGCACCGCGCCAGGTTGTGGACCGCCGGGGCGGTCGCCGCGGCTGCCCTGACGGCGGGTGGGCTCGGCCTCCACCTGGCGACCGTGGCCACGACGACGACGGCGGCCGGGACGACCACGACCTCGTCGACGTCCTCGTCCGGCTTCTCCCCCTCGGGAACCCTCTCGGCCGGCGGCACGGCGTCGCAGTCGAGCACCAGCGGGTCGTGACGCCGTGACCTCCCGGACCACATCGGACCGCCCCGTCCCGGTCGCGACGAGCTTCGAGGCCATCGGCACGACCATCCGGCTCGTGGCCACCGTGCCCTGGGCGCTGGACGAGGCCACCGTCGTCGTGCGCGAGCACGTCGACGCGCTCGACCGCGCCGCGTCCCGCTTCCGTCCGGACTCCGAGGTCAGCCTGCTCGCGCGCGCGGCCGAGAGCGGCCCGGCGTCCGCCCTGGCCTCCCCCGTGCTCGCGAGCAGCCTGCGCGCCGCCCTCCGGGCCGCCCGGCTCACCGACGGCCTGGTCGACCCGACCGTGGGACGTGCCGTCGCGCGCAGCGGCTACGACGTCGACATCGACGTCCTGCGCCACCGCACCCGCGTGCCGGACCCGGAGGGCGAGGCCACGCCCGTCCCCGGCTGGCGCACCGTCACCATCGACCCCGTCACCGACCGGGTCGACGTACCACAGGGGTGTCTGCTCGACCTGGGGGCCAGTGCCAAGGCGCACGCGGCAGACGTGCTGGCCACGCGGCTGGCCGACCGGCTCCCCGGCGGCTTCCTCGTGAACCTCGGCGGCGACATCGCGCTGAGCGGGGAGGCGCCGGAAGGGGGCTGGCAGGTCGCCGTCGACGACGTCTCGGGTGCCACCCTCCAGGTCGTCGGGCTGGTGAGCGGGCAGGGGATCACCACGAGCTCGACCCGGCACCGCACGTGGCGCGACGCGAAGGGCGGGTCGCGGCACCACATCCTCGACCCCCGCACAGGACGCACGGCGGACGCCGTGTGGGACCAGGTCACCTGCGTCGCCGCGAACGCCCTGGAGGCCAACGCCGCGTCGACCGCCGCAGTCGTCCTCGGCGAGAGCGCGCCCGAGTGGTTGCGCGCCAACGGGATACCCGCCCGACTCGATGGCCCCGGCGGCACCGTCACGACTGCGGGATGGCCCGACCCCACGAGGAGGAGCGACCGGTGAACGAGACCCTCTGGTACGCGTCCCGCGCCACGGGCGTCGCGAGCATCGTGCTCCTCACGGCGGTCGTCGTCCTCGGAGCCCTCGTGTCCGGACGCCGCCGGCCGCACGGCGAGCAGGCCACCGTCGTCATGGCCGTGCACCGCTGGCTCTCGCTCGGCATGGTCGCCTTCCTCGCCGTGCACATCGTCACGGCGGTGGTCGAGACCTACGTCAGCATCGACGTGATCTCGGCGATCGTCCCGTTCACGAGCCACTACGAGACCCTCTGGGTCGGACTCGGCACGCTGGCCGTCGACGTCCTCGTGGCGGTGCTCGTGACGTCGTGGTGGCGCCACCGGCTGCCCGAGCGAGCCTGGCGGGCCGTGCACTACGCGTCCTACCTCCTGTGGCCCATGGCCCTCGTCCACGGCCTCGTGCTCGGCACCGCGAACGAGCTGCTGCTGCTCACCACCACGGTGCTGTGCGGCGTCGTCGGGGTGGGCGCGGTGCTCTGGCGGTTGCTCGCCCTCCCCCACCACGACCAGGCCCGCCGCGAGTCGGTGCTCGAGCAGGAGTGGACATGAGCCGCGACGACACCCCCTCCGACCTGGTCGGGCTGCTCGACGCCGCGGGCCTCACCGGACGTGGGGGCGCCGCCTTCAGCACCTCCGTCAAGGTGCGGGCCGCGCACGAGAACCGCGCCCACCTCGTGGTCAACGCCTGCGACGGCGAGATCGGCGCGGTCAAGGACGGCTACGTCGTCGAGCACCACCTCGACGAGCTCGTCCACGGGGCACGGCTGGTCTCGGGCGGGGGACGGCGGCGCCAGGTGCGGTTCGCGGCCCACCGGGGGTCGATGACCGCGCACGCCCTCGGACGGGCCGGCCTCGACGTCCTCGAGGTACCCGACCGTTACGTCTCGTCCGAGGAGACCTCGCTCATCTCGCTCGCCAACGGCGGCCTGGCCCGACCGATGACCAAGCGCCGGCCGTTCGTCATGGGCGGCCGGGACCAGGCGGGCCGCCGGGTACCGGCGACGGTGGTGCTCAACGCGGAGACGGTCTGGCGCATCGCCCAGGTGGTCGAGCGGGGGTCGGCGTGGTTCCGCTCCTTCGGTACCGCCCTGGAGCCCGGCCCACGCCTGGTGGCCCTCACCGGTGCAGTGGCCCGGCCCGGGGTGCTCGACACCGAGGCCGGCGTGCCGCTCGCCGACCTGCTCGACGCCGCCAGGCCCGACCCCGGCTGGGAGCACGTGGTCGTCGGGGGGCTCGGCGGCGTCCTCCTCAGCGCCGACGACGCCCGCGGCACGGTGTGGTCCACCCGTGCCCTCGCCCGCCACGGCGGCGCCCTCGGGCCGGGTGTCGTCGACGTCCTCGACCCCAGCCGCTGCCCCCTCGACGTGGTCACGAGCTTCCTCACCTATGCCGCGGGCGAGACGGCGGGCCAGTGCGGTCCCTGCATGTTCGGGGTGCCGTCGGTGGCCGAGGCGTGGCGGCGGCTGGTCGAGACGCCGACGACGCGCGAGCTGGCGGCGGTCCGTGCGGCCGCGGGCCTCCTGCCCGGCCGGGGCGCCTGCCGCTTCCCCGACGGCGTCGGGAGGTTCGCCGGCAGCGCGCTGCGGGTCCTCGAGCCCCACCTGGCCGCCCACGCGTCCGGGTCGTGCCCGAGCCAGAGGAGTGGCCACCGTGTCCACCGCGCCTGACGTCCGCGGCACCCGTGAGCTGCGGGTCGACCGGATCGCCTGCACCGGCCACGGCATCTGCGCCACCCTCCTCGAGGGTCGCTTCCGGCTCGACGACCACGGCTACCCGGTGGTCGACCAGCCGCAGGTGCCGGACGAGCCGGGCGAGACCGCCATCCGCTTCTGCCCCGCCCGAGCCCTCTACTGGTCCGACCAGCCCTGACGCGGGCTCCCTGCCGCGTCAGTCGCCGAAGCTGAAGCCGCCGCCTCCGCTCCCGTTGGACGGCTTCGGCAGCTTCGGGATGAGCCAGCCGAGGAAGGCGTCCTGGCTGCGGGTCTGGAGGTAGATGCGGCCCGGTCCGGTGAGGTCGCAGACGAATCCCTCGCCGGAGAAGAACGTCGACTTCCACGAGCCGACCTTCCGCACCGCGTAGCCGACGCCCTCGGTCCAGGCGACCATGTGCCCGGTGTCGACGGTGAAGACCTCCCCGGGCGCGAGGTCGACGGCGTGGATGGCGCCGTAGCTCGAGAGGACGACGTCGCCCTGGCCCGAGACCCGCAGGATGAAGAGCCCCTCGCGGCTGAAGAAGGTCTTGGCGCCGCCCCAGTGGGTGTCGACGTCGACACCGGCGCTGGACGCGAGGAACGACCCGGACTGGACGAAGAGCGCCCCGCGGACCGGCCACGCGACGACGTCCCCGGGCAGTGGCGGCGCGACGTAGAGCTGCGCACCGTCGCGCTGGGCGGTGAAGGTGTTCATGAAGAACGACTCGCCGCCGAGCACCGCACGGCGCAGGCCCTTCATCACCCCGCCCTGGGTGGACGTCTGCATTTCGAGGCCGTTCGTCATGGCCAGCATGGCGCCGGCCTCGGCCCGCACGGACTCCCCGGCGGCCAGGGTGATCCTGGCGGCGGCGTAGGCCGGGCCGTGGAGGATCTCGGACTGCATCGGTGGCCTCCCGTCCTGGGGTGGTGTAGCGCCGAGGCTAGCGGGCCCGGCCGCTACCGAGAGCCGTCCCGCGCCGCGCGCTCGGGTGCGCGATGATGTCGGTGAGCAGCTCGAGGGCGCGCTCGGCGGCCGGATCGGGCGCACCGGTCGTTCGCACGAGGGCAGCGAGGTGCCGCACCGGCCTGGGGGCGCAGACGTCGAGCCGGGCGACCGACGGCGGCAGGTGCGCCGCGGCGAGCCCCGGCATCACGGAGATGCCCACGCCTGCGGCGACGAACGCGATGGCGGTGTGGTGGTCCTGGGCCTGCACCGTGAACCGGGGCCGGATCCCGGCCGAGCTGCACGCCGCCACGAGCAACCGGTGCCCGATCGAGTGGGGGTGGTCGTTGCTCACCCACGTCTCCCCCCGGAGGTCCGTGAGGGCGACCTCCCCCGCGGCGGCGAGCTCGTGGTCGCGCGGGACGACCGCGACGAAGGGGTCCTCGAGCAGGTCGATCCGGTGGTGCCCGGCAGGCACCGGCGCGGCCGGCGGGTCGATGACCAGGTCGATGTCCGGCGTGAAGCCGCGCTGCTCGACCTCGTTCAGGACGAGCTCGAGCACGAGGTCGGGGAACTCGCGCGTGAGCCGCCGCACCAGCGCCGGCATCCACACGGACCCCGCCGAGGCGAAGTAGCCGATGGTCAGGCGCCCCGACCGCCCGTCGCGCAGGTCGGACAGCACCTGCTCGAGTCGGCCCCACTGGCTCATCGCCTCGTCGCTCTGGGCGTCGAGGACGAGGGCGGCCTCGGTCGGGACGATCCCCCGGCCGGCCCGCTGGAAGAGGGTCAGCCCGGTCTCGCGCTGTAGGGCGGCCAGGTGCTGGCTCACCGCGCTGGAGGTGAGGCCGAGGTAGTCGGCCGCGGCCTGGACGGAGCCGCTCGCGACGACGGACCGGAAGACGCGGAGACGGTGCGGGTCAAGCATCACTCGATTCTACAGCGTTACTGAACTACTGGTAAGTAGACCCACGTTGTGCTGAACAGTTCAGCGAGGAATCATCGTAGCCATGAACACAGCCCACCTCTCCCTCCAGAAGGCTCGCGCCCTCGCCTCCCGCCTGCGTCCCAGCCGTCACGACGGTCGGGGCTGGACCGGCGCCGTCGACCGCGACCTCGTCCGCCAGACCCACGACGTCTACCTGCTCGCGCAGTCCTCGAGCCCGACCCTGCACTGACCCCGGCCGGCCAACCGGCGCATCCCGCCGGCCCTCACGCCATCACGTGGCGGAGGGTCGGGTTCGTGCGCGGTGACCGCGCGGCGAGCTCGGCCGCCTGGGCGAGGTAGAGCTCCCCGCAGGCGAGGGCGTCGACGAGCGCGTGGTGCGCCTTGTACTGCGGCAGCCCCCGGCGCTCCCGCGCCCCGAAGAGCCGAAGCCCCCCCACGTCGGCCGGCGGTCCCCAGGGGTTGGCGTGCTCGCGCCGCTCCAGCTCGAGGGTGTCGACGACGACGCACGGCAGGCCCACACCCCACCGCCGCCGGCACACGGCGTCCAGGAACCCGGTCTCGATCCGGGCGAAGTGCGCGAGCAGGGCCCGGCCACGCAGCGCCTCGAGCACCTCGGCGACCACCGCGTCGAGCGGCTCGCCGGCCGCGACCACGTCGTCGGTGAGCCCGTGGATGGTCGCGCTCTGGCCCACTCCCCTGTCGTCCCTGACCACCACGTGACGGGCGCCGCCCAGGTCGATGCGTCGGCCGTCCACCGGCACGAACCCCACGGAGAGCACCCGGTCACGGGCGGGGTTCAGGCCCGTGGTCTCGAGGTCGATGGCCAGCAGCGGGAGGTCGTCCAGCGCGGTGTCGAGGGCGGGGAACGCGACGCCGAGGTAGTCCCGCAACGGACCGGGACCGACCTCGCGCAGGGCGGCCTCGCGTCGGGCCTGCGGTCCCCGGCGCCAGGGCCACCTCACGACAGGTACCGCACCGGGTAGCGGTGGGCCAGGGCCTGGTGGGCGCCGCGGATGATGCCGAAGGCCTCGCGCAGGTGCCGCTTCTCGAAGCTCGAGAGCGTGTCGGGTGCGACGTGGTTGTCAGTGGGGCGGCCGGCCCGTACCTGCGCCGCCTGGTGCCGGAGCCGGACGTAGCCGATGAACTCGAAGGCGTCGCGCAGGTCGTCGGCGAGCTCGTGGCTGAGCGCTCCGCCCTCACGGGCCGCCTCGAGGCGGCCGAGGGTGTTGACCGCTGGAGAGCCGACGGCCAGGGCGTGGACCCGGGCCAGCTCGACGATGCCGAGGATGCCGCCCTTCTTGATGTCGAGGGTGTCGCGGTGCTCGCCGTGCTTCTCGAGCACGAAGCCCCGGAAGAAGCCCAGGGGCGGCTCGTTGCGGGCCGCGTGCGCAGCGAGGTGGGCCAGGAAGATCTCCGACCCCGGTGCGGCGCTGGCGACGAAGTCCTGGAGCCGGGCGTGCAGCGTCGCGTCGCCGTGCACCGCCCGCATGTCGAAGAAGATGCTCGCGGTGAGCAGCGCCTCGGGCTCCGGGCGCCGCATCCACCTGCCGAACTCCTCGCGCCACTGCGAGAGCGGCCGGCGCCATCGTGGGTTGGTCGCCATGACGTCGCCGCGGCACCGGGGGTAGCCGCACGCCTCGAGCCCCTCGACCACGCGCTCGGCAAGCCGCGCGAACCACGCCTCCTGCTCCGGGGACACGGCGTCGTCGATGATCATCGCGGTGTCCTGGTCGGCAGCGAGCGCCTGCTCGAGGCGGGCCCTCGACCCGAGCGTCACCCAGCAGTAGGGCACCGGGGGCGCACCCAGCTCGCCCTCGGCCAGTGAGATGAGGCGCTGCTCCACGGCATCCCCCACCGACGTCACGACTCGCCCGACGTCATCGGCCGTGGCGTCCTGGCGCACGAGCGCATCGACGACCCGGGGCAGCCGGTCGACCACCTGGGCGATGCCCTCGACGCTGTCCTGCTTGGCGATGTCACCCGCGAGGTACACCGGGTTGGACTGCTCGAGGCGCAGCAGGTCGGTCGTCGTCACGAGCCCGACCGGGTTTCCCCCGGCGTCGACGAGGGGGAGGTGGTGGATGGTGCGCCCGACCATCTCGAGCAGCACCTGGAAGGCGAGCGCGTCCTCCCGGGCCGTGACCGGGTCGGCCGTCATCACCTCGGTGACCGACCGCGCCGGGTCGAGACCGGCGGCGATGACGCGGGTCCGCAGGTCGCGGTCGGTGACGATGCCTGCGAGCCCGACCCCGTCCATGACGAGCAGCGAGGACACCCGGTGCTCGGACATCACGGTCGCCGCCTCGCGGACGGTGGCGGTGCTCGGGACGGTGATCGGCTCGCGGTCGATGATGTCGCGGACGCGGGTGCGCAGGACGGAGCTGGTGCCGTCGCCCACCTGCAGCTCGGCCACCGCCGTGCGCATGCGGTGGCGCCGCTGGGCGTCGAAGAAGGCGTCCACGCGTGGGTGTTCGGCGCAGAGTCGGCGGAACACCTCGGCCGGCACCAGGAGCGCGAGCGTGTCCTCGATGGCCGTGACCTCGAACGTCGACGGGTTGCCCTGCGTCAGCGTGATCGACCCGTGGCACGAACCGGCGCCACCGCGGTCCACCAGGGTGCCCTGCGCGTCGAGGATCTCGACCGCGCCGCTGCGCAGCACGTAGAGGTGGTGGTTGTCGCGGCCCCTGGCGATGAGTGTCGAGCCGCGCCGGAAGTACTCGATGTCGAGCTTGGCCGGCAGGAGGTCGAGGACGTCCCCGGGCAGCGCATCGAACGGCTCGTGCTGCGCGAGGAAGTCGCGGATCTCGGAGAGCTCGACCTCGAGTCCCATGGCGTCATCGTGGCACCGCGGGCCGCCCGGCGTCAGTGGACGCCACGCGGGGTGCGGCGGGCGAGCGGTGCGCGACGACGAACGGGCTTCCCCAGCCGCACGGCGCGGCGAGGCGGTCGGGGCGTTCGCAATCCCCGAAACAGGCCGCTGAACTGCTGGACTGTCGGGAGCGGCGCCACCGGGCGTCCCGACAGAGAGGTGGGGTCATGAGCGAGAACCCGATGGAGACCGAGGGCCCGGCCGACAGCGGCGCGGGCGACACCGGCGCCCCCGGCGAGCACGACGGCGGAGCCGACGGCGGAGCGGAGGGCCCGGCCGACAGCGGCGCGGGCGACACCGCGCGCCCCCGGCGAGCACGACGGCGGAGCCGACGGCGGGGCGGACGCCTCGTAGTGGACGACACCGGGGCCGGGCCCCCGACCCCCGCGAGGGGTCGGGGGCTCGCGGCGTTCGCGGCCACCGGAGCGGACGACTTCGCTGCTCAACACTGGGGGCGCGCTCCACTCCTGTCGCCCGCGGACCGGCTGCCCGGCATCCCGCACGGGTTCGGGGCCGAGGCGGTCGACGAGCTGCTCTCGGGGCGTGCGCTCCGCACCCCTTTCCTCCGCATGGCGAGGGACGGCGCCACCATCGACCCGCGCGAGTTCACCCTCGGCGGCGGGGTCGGTGCGGCCGTCGGCGACCAGGTGAGCGAGGACCGCGTCCTGCGCCTCTTCGCCGAGGGCGCGAGCATCGTGCTCCAGGGCCTGCACCGTGCCTGGGGCCCGGCCCGGGCCGTGGCCCAGGACCTCGCCGCCGACATCGGCCATCCCGTGCAGGTCAACGCCTACGTCACCCCGCCGCAGAGCCGGGGGTTCGACGACCACTACGACGTCCACGACGTGTTCGTCGTGCAGGTCGAGGGTGAGAAGCACTGGCGGGTGCGGCCACCGGTGGTCGAGGCGCCCCTACGCTCCCAGCCGTGGACCGGCCACCGCGACGAGGTCCGCGCAGCGGCCACCGCCGACCCCGTGGTCGACGCCGTCCTCCGCCCCGGCGACGTCCTCTACCTGCCCCGCGGCTGGCTCCACTCGGCCACCGCGCTCGGCGGCACGAGCATCCACCTGACCTTCGGGGTACACGTGTGGACCCTGCGCCACCTCGCGGACGACCTCCTGCACGCCGCCGCCCGCCACCTCGACAGCGACCGGGAGGTCCGCGGCGCCCTCCCCGTGGGGGTCCACCCCCTCGACCCCGCCACGACAGCCACCGCGCACAAGGCGGTCAGGGAGGCACTCGAGCGCGCCCTCGACGACGTCACGGACGACGAGCTGGCCGCGGCGCTGGCCCAACGGGTGCGTTCGGCCCAGCGGGCGGAGCCGATGGGCGTGCTCGCCCAGCACACGGCGCTGACCGACGACGGCTCCTCCGCGTGGCGCCCCCGTGCGCACCTCGCGCCGCGGTGGGAGGGCGACGTGCTCGTGACCCGGACCGGCCGGGTGACGGTCGAGGACCCGGGCCAGCGCCGCACCGTCGACGACGTGCTGGCCGGGCGCTTGTCCGTCGGGTCACTCGGCGCCGCCACCCGCCGCGCCCTCGCGCTCGCCGGCGTGCTCGTGCCGGACGACTAGGCCGAGTCGCGGACGACGAGGCGGGTCGGCAGGACCGTCTCGGCGGCGACCTCGCGGCCGGCGATGCGCGCAAGGAGCAGGTCGGCCATGGTCTCGCCCATCTCCTCGACCGGCTGGTGCACCGTCGTCAGCCGGGGCTCGGCGACCACGGCGACGGGGGCGTCGTCGAAGCCGACCACCGCGACGTCGCCCGGCACCGAGAGCCCGGCCTCCTTCAACGCCCGCACCGCCCCCACCGCCATCGGATCGGACGCGGCGAACAGCGCGTCGAAATCGACCCCGGCCTCCAGGAGGTCGCGGGTGGCCCGCCAGCCGCCCATCTCGCTGTAGCCGCCCGAGCGGACCGGCACCGCGGACGGCTCGAGCCCGGCCGCCGCGGCGGCGTCGAGCGCCCCCGCGAGCCGGTCGTGCCCGGAGGACATGTCGGACGGGCCGGCCACCACGGCCGGCCGGCGGCGCCCGGTCGCGAGCAGGTAGGCGACAGCCGAGGCGGCGCCGGCCCGGTTGGCGACGTCGACGACGCAGCGCGGCCGCTGGGCCGTGGGCCGCCCACCGCACACCGCGGGGACGCCGCGCGCCTCGAGCAGGTCCGGCAACGGGTCGTCGGCGTGCAACGAGATGAGCAGCACCCCGTCGACGTGCTGGTCGGTGAGGTACGCGGTGACGCGGTCACGGTCCTCGCCGCCGGTCATTGTCAGCACCATCTGGGTGTCGGAACGACGCAGGCGGGCACTCACCCCACGGACGATCCGGGCGAAGAAGGGGTCGGCGAACAGCCGGTCGCCGTCCTCGGAGACGGCCAGGGCCACCGTGTCGGTGCGCCGGGTCACCAGCGCACGGGCGGCGCGGTTGGGGACGTAGCCGAGCTCCTCGACGGCGTCCCGGACGGCCCGGACGGCCGCGGGGGACACGTGGGGCGAGTCGTTGAGCACCCGTGAGGCGGTGCCGCGGCCGACGCCGGCGGCGCGGGCGACCTCGTCGAGGGTGGGCGGGCGTCTGACCACCGTGCCGGGACCGGGTTCCCGTTGATCGGCCCCGGCACGGGTGCCAGAGGGGTGGGACAGGCCGGGGGCTAAGCCCCGGTCACCGCTCGTGGGAGCGCTCCCATCCGCCACGCCCCATGATGCTCACGATGCTGCCCGGTGCGTCAACGAGGATCGAGCGATGTGTCCGAACCGTGACCGCACCGTGCTCAGCCCGTCACGACCTCGCCGCCGGCCGCGCTCCACGCGGAGATGCCGCCGCCGAGGTGGTACGCGGCGGTGAAGCCCAGCCCGCCCATGGCATCGAGCGCCGCGGCCGACCGGTTGCCGGAGCGACAGTAGACGGCGTAGGGCGCCTGCGGATCGAGGGTCTGCACCTGCTGGAGGAAGTCGGGCCCCGAGACGTCGAGGTTCACGGCGCCGGGAAGGTGCCCCTCGGCGAACTCCTGGGGGGTGCGGACGTCGACGATGGTGGTGCCGGGCCGCTTGAGCGCCGAGGCGAAGGCCGCTGCGTCGAGCTCGGCGCCCTCGACGGGGGCCGTGGCAGCGGTGGTGCCGGCCGAGACGCTGACGTCGGGCTCGCCGGTGCCACAGGCGGCGAGCGAGCCGGCCACGAGCAGCGCAGCGAGGGACACGGTGAGGCGACGGAACGGCATCGGGGCTCCTGGGCAAGGGCGGACGGTCATCCGCCACTATACCCCAGGGGGTATAGTGCCGGACCTGCTGCTCAGTCGGCCTCGGTGTGCTTGGCCCGCGCCACGATGGTGTGGTCCGGCGCGTGGATGACGGTGGTGTCCTTGCCCTCGTAGTCGAACTGGTCGAGGAAGGCCCGCATCGCCTCGAGCCGGCCGCGCTTCTTGTCGTTGCTCTTCACGGTGAGCCAGGGGGCGTACCGCTTGTCGGTGAGCTCGAACATCGCCTCCTTGGCAGCGGTGTAGTCCTCCCAGCGGTCGAGGCTCTCGAGGTCCATCGGCGAGAGCTTCCACCGACGCACCGGGTCGATCTGCCGGATGGCGAACCGGGTGCGCTGCTCGTCCCTGGTCACCGAGAACCAGAGCTTCGTGACCGTCAGGCCCTGCTCGATGAGCATCCGCTCGAAGAGCGGCGCCTGCCGCATGAAGGTCTCGTACTGCTCGTCGGTGCAGAAGCCCATGACCCGCTCGACACCGGCGCGGTTGTACCAGGACCGGTCGAACAGCACGATCTCCCCGGTGGTGGGGAGCCGCTGGACGTACCGCTGGAAGTACCACTGGCCGCGCTCGGACTCCGTGGGCGTCGTGAGGGCCACCACCCGGGCAGCCCGTGGGTTGAGGTGCTCCATGAACCGCTTGATCGTCCCGCCCTTGCCTGCGGCATCTCGACCCTCGAAGACGATGACGTGCTTGGCCCCGACGTCCTGGGTCCAGTACTGGAACTTGAGCAGCTCGACCTGGAGGCGGTACTTCTCGGTCTCGTACGCGTCCCGGTCCATGAGGGCGTCGTACGGGTAGTCGTCGCGCCAGGTCTCGACCGCCTGCCCGTCCGGGGTGATGAGCACGGGGTCCTCGCCCTTGCTGCCGCGCACCGTGTACCCCTCGGTCTGGAGGGTGTCGATGTACTCGCGCAGGTTCATCTTCTGGGCCATGGCCTCATCCAACCGGTTGCGACCGTCCGAGCGCGAGGGGTAGCGGCCGAGCGATCGGATGGCCCTTGCGTCGGGCGACGGCGTGTCAGCCTGCCGCGAGCCGCTGCTCGTCGTACAGCCCCTGCGGTTCGTCCATCAGCCCTCGGTGCGCCCACACGAGCTCCACCGGCATCCCGTTCTCCACGGCCCGGCGGGCCGCGGCGTGGGCCTCGGCGTCGGTCAGCACGTCGGCACCGTCGGCGCGCACCGCCTCGAGCACGCACGAGCTGCGGTAGGCGTCACCGTCGCGCACGCAGTCGTGCAGCAGGTAGCAGCGGGCGGCCCCGCCCTCCCGGCCCCGCAGCAGGGGTCCGAGGGTCGGGTGCGCGTCGAAGAACCCGAGGTAGGCGTCCGCGGAGTCGAAGCGCAGCGCCAGCCACTCCACCGTCAGGCCGAGCACGGCCCGGAGGGCGGCGTCCCCGTCGAGGTCGTCCGGCACCCGGAAGGCCAGGCCGCCGTCGACGAGCACGAGTCCCCGGAACCGGCCGGGGTGGCGGGCCCCGGCCAACGCGGCGATGAACGCCCCCATCGAGTGCCCCACCAGCACCGGCCGGGTCGAGACGGCCGCGGCCACGAGCAGGAGGTCCTCGACGTGCGCCCCGAGGCCGAACGACCCCGGCGCCCCAACGCTCGAGGCCCGCCCGCGCAGGTCGGGAGCGAGCACCCGGACCGCGCCGGCACCGTGCCGTCGGACCACCCGCCGGCGACCCGCTGGAGGATGAGCCCGTTGGCGGTGATGCCGTGGACGAGGAGCACCGTCCGGGCGTCGTCGGCCACGGGGCCCTCCGAGAGGTCGTGCACGCCGAGCCGACCCTCCGGCAGATCGATGAGGAACGTGGGGTCGGTGCTCACGGGCGGCCCGCCTTCCGGTGTGAGGGCGACGACGAGGGTGGCCGCCCCTGAGGATGACGGCGACCCACTGCAGTGTGTCGGACCAGCGCGTGCTGCCGGGGGGAGACCATGCGGGGTCCGACCCTCCGTGGCCGGCCGCCGCGGGTGCCGTGGGGTACGGCTGTCGTCGCGCCACCGGCTACCCTCACCGACCGTCAGTTGCGTCTCCGAAATATACCCCCTAGGGTATGCGTTGACGCTCTCGACCGAGCACCGTCCCTTCGGAGGAGACCGATGATCTTCACCCAGTACTACCTCGACTGCCTCTCCCAGGCGTCCTACCTCGTCGCCGACGAGGAGACCGGGCAGGCAGTCGTCGTGGACCCCCGCCGCGACATCCGCGAGTACGTCGACGACGCCCGCGAGCGCGGCCTGACCATCGTCGGGGTCATCAACACCCACTTCCACGCGGACTTCGTCTCCGGGCACCTCGAGCTCGCCGAGGAGACCGGCGCCTGGATCGGCTACGGCGAGGCCGCCGTCGCCGACTTCGACGTGCGCCACCTCGTGGACGGCGAGCGGATCAGCCTCGGCGACGTCACGCTCGAGATCATGGCGACCCCGGGCCACACCCCGGAGTCGGTCTCGGTGCTCGTCTACGAGCGCGCGGCCGACGAGGTGGCCTACGGCGTCCTCACCGGCGACGCACTCTTCATCGGCGACGTCGGCCGCCCCGACCTCCTCGCCTCGATCGGCGTCACAGCCGAGCAGCTCGGCCGGATGCTCTACGACTCCGTCCAGAACCGCCTCATGGGCCTCGACGACGCTGTGCGCGTCTTCCCGGCCCACGGCGCCGGCTCGGCCTGCGGCAAGAACCTCTCGACCGAGAAGCAGTCCACGATCGGCGAGCAGCGGGCCTTCAACTACGCCTGCCAGCCGATGAGCGAGGAGGAGTTCCTCGCCGTCGTCACCGCCGGTCAGCCGAGTGCGCCCGAGTACTTCGTCTACAACGCCATCCTCAACCGCAGGGAGCGGGGGGTGCGCGAGCTCGAGGCCGCGGCGCCGGCCCTCTCGGCCGCGGAGGTCGAGGCCGCCCTCGCCGACGGCGCGAAGGTCCACGACGCCCGGGACCCGCAGGACTTCGCTGCGGCGCACGTCGTCGGCTCGGTCAACGTCCCCGTCGACGGCCGGATGGCCGAGACGGTGGGGATGGTGTTCTCGCCGGACGACGCGATCGTCGTCATCGCCCCGCAGGGCGAGGAACAGGAGGTCGCCACCCGCTTCGCGCGGATCGGCTACGACAACGTCGTCGGCTACGTGGCCGAGCCCGAGACCTACTTCCTCGGCCACCAGGACGACGTCCGGCACGCCAGCCGGCTCACCGTGGCCGAGCTCGACGAGGCACTGACCGGCGAGGACGTGCAGCTCGTCGACATCCGCAACGCCGGTGAGCTCGAGGCGGGGACGATCCCCGGCGCCGTGCACATCCCGCTGGCCGAGCTCTCGCGCCGGGCCGACGAGCTCGACGCGACGCGGCCGGTCGTGGCCTACTGCGCCGGCGGCTGGCGCAGCAGCGTCGGGGCGAGCCTGCTCCGCTCGCGCGGCTACCTGGACGTCTCCGACATCCATGGCGGATACGCCGCCTGGGAGCAGAACCACGCCCTGAGCGCCTGACCCGCGCGGATCCCGGGCATCTCGTCGAGGCGCGAGGTCGCGCCCGCCATCGACCACGAGCTGGTGGCCCGCCCTGTTGGCCGTCAGCAGAGCCGAACCGGGCAGCGTCTGAGCGCCGGTGCTCCTACCCCAGTCGCCGCACGTGCTCCACGTCACCCTGCAGCTCGAGCCGCCGCCAGAGCACGCTGCCCGGCACCGCCTGGCTGGCGTGCTCCCCGACCGCCAGGAGCTGCCGTGTCCGGTCCACCGCCACGGCCGTGAGCTGCTCCAGCGGGTACCCGGAGAAGCGACCCGCGTACTCCTCGTTCAGGCGGGCCGCCACACCCTCCGGCAGCGCCCAACCCAGCACCGGGATCCCCCGCCCGCGGGCCACGGACAGGGCCGCGAGCGAGGCCGCCTCGTGGTCCGGGTGACCGGTCACGCCCCCCTGGGGGTCGAAGACGAGGACACCGTCGCACGCGAAGGCGTCCATCGCGCGGTCCACGTCCGCCTCCAGACGGGCCCCGACCCCCGGCTCGGACAACCCCCCGTCGGGATGCCCGAGCATCGTCGTCACCGAGAATCCCAGTGCGGCCGCCGCCGCGCGCAGCTCGGCGTCGCGAACCGCCGCGAGGTCGGCGGCCTCCGCCCCGAGGCTGGACGCCTCGCCACGGGTCAGGCACACCACGGCCACCTCGGACCCTCGCTGCACGAAGCGGTCGAGCAGCGCACCCAGCGCGAACGACTCGTCGTCCGGGTGAGCCACCACAGCGAGCAGCCGGTGCCACCCGGGTAGCCGTTCGGTCGGACCGGTCGGGACCTCGGCCGGGTCACTCACACCGGGCCCCCTGAACTGTCGCGCGGGTCGTCGGCGGCCGGGAGTGCGCCCTTCGGGCGCGGCGCCGGGCAGACCACCCGGCCCGACGCCGTCCGTCCGATTGGGACACTTCTATGCTATACCCCCATGGGTATCACGTGGGCGTGATGCCCACCACACGCACCCGACGCCGGACGTGCCGCCCGGCCGGCTCAGCCGGGCCGCCGAGCCTCGGCACCGCGGACCCTGGCCACGAGGTCGTGACGGTTGGCCGAGCCGGTCTTGCGCAGCATATTCGACACGTGCGAGCTCACCGTCTTCTCGCTGAGGAACAGCTCCTCCGCGATCTCGGCGTAGGTCCGTCCCACCTCGAGCAGGCCGAGCACCTCGGCCTCCCTGCGGGTCAGACCCCGGCCGGCGGGACCCACCGCGACCGGCTGTGGGCTCACGTCGATTCGCGCCGATCGGGCCAGCGCCTCGACCCGCTCCAGCACCGGACGTGCCCCGAGGGGCGTGGCCCGCTCCGCCGCACCCCGCAGCGCCCGCGCGGCCGCCCGCCGCTCCACGTGGTCGGACCGCAGCAGGGCCTCGCCCCAGCGCATCCACGCGTACGCCGCCTCCCACGGCAACGCCGCCGCGTCCAGCCCGATTGCGGCGCGCTCCCACAGCGCCGGTGCCTCGGGTGAGGCTCTCGCCCGGCTGAGCTCGGCGTGGTACCAGGCGTCGAAGGCGTCGAGCTGCACGCGGTACCGCGGCTCGTCGGGGACCCCGTCCACGGGGATCGGGGACGCCACGCCGCCGTCCGGCGAGGACGGCGGGTACTCCCGGACCAGGTCGAGCACCTCGTGTTCCTCGGCGCCGAGGTCGGCCAGGGACCGGGCGGCCAGCGGCAGCAGCCACTCGCCCATCGTCACGAAGTCGGCACCGGCACGGAGCGCACCGAGGGCGGCGTCGAGCGCGGCGCGGGTGCGACCCGTGGCCAGGAGCAGCTCGACGCGGACCGTGTCGTCGCCGAAATGCAGGAAGCGGTCCTGGGCCAGCTCCTCGGCCCTGGCCCAGTGCTGCGCCGCCTCCTCGAGCCGGCCGGTGAGGACCGCCAGGCGGGTGGCGGCCAGGCGCACCCCGACGTCCGCGTACGGGCCGGGATCGGCGCCGAGTGCGAACCGCACCATCGCGGTCGCGGTGCTCACGTCGCCCACCGCCACCGAGAGCCGGGCGGCGTCCTGCGACAGGGTGGCGACCCAGGTGTGCGGCGCACCCATGGCGACGAGGTCGTCCCGGCCGCGCAGCATGACGTCGCGGGACTCCTCGGAGTGGATGATCCCGGTCGCGTTCGACTCCATGGCCACGCAGAACGTGAAGGCCCAGTAGTCCCTCGACCGCAACCCGACGTCCCGCGCGCGCTGAGCGAGGACGCGGGCACCGTCGATGTCACGTTCGTCGATGGCGAACATGACCCCGGTGGCAAGCGCGAGGGCCAGCACCCGGTCGTTGCCGGCAGCCTCCGCCAGCCGGATCGCCTCGTCGCGGTAGTGAACCGCTCGTTCGGGCTGGGTTCCCGTTGCCGGGTCCTCGAGCACGGAGGCCAGGTGGGCGAGGGCCAGCGCGTGCTGCCACGAGTCCGGCCGGCGCGACGAGAGCCTGACCGCCTCCTCGGCCTCCGACACACCGCTGTCGGCCACCCGGCAGAGGAAGCGCAGGTGGATGCGGCGGACCATCAGCTCGGCCACCACCTCGGGTCGCTCCTCGCGGTCCACGACCTCGAGCAGGCGCTCCACGGCGTCGAGCTCCCCCCAGAGGTCGCCGCTGCGGGCGGTCGCGGCCCGGAGCCGGACGAGCAGCACCTCGACGGGTGGCTCGTCGGCGCCCGCGGCCTCCCGCAGCGCGAGCGCCCGGCGCAGCGAGCGGACGACGTCCCCGGCGCTGGTGCTGCCGTCGAGCCCGGCGGCGACCAGCAACGACCACGCGTAGGCCTCCTCGCTCGCACCGGCGGCGGCGTAGTGGTCGGCGACCGCGACGACGCGAGCGGCGTCCACGGTCGCGCCGTCGCGCTCCAGCCCGCTCCGCAGGAGGAGGGCGATGCGCTCGTGCCAGGCTCGCCGTTCCTCGGGCCGGGCCTGCGCCTCCAGGAGCTCGGCCTGGAGCGGGTGGTGGAACCAGTAGCGACCACGCTCGTCCACGTCCAGCACGCGTGACCCACCCCCTCCTCCAGGTACCCGGTCACGGCATCGGCATCGGCATCGGCGTCTGGGCGGTCGCCGACGAGCTCGACGACCTCGGAGCGGGCAAGCGCCCGGCCCGCGACCGCCAGCACGGTCGTGAGCCGCCGGGCACCGGCCGACAGCTCGTGCCACGAGGCGAGCACCGCGTCCTCGAGCCCCGCCGGAGCCCTGGCAGGGAGCGCCCCGGCGTCGGGGTCGAGTCCGGTGACGAGCAGCCTCGTCAGGTAGGGCACGCCGTCCGACCGCCGGAACACCTCGTCGACGAGCG
Organism: uncultured Actinomycetota bacterium; assembly: GCA_963726295.1. Taxonomy (GTDB): domain Bacteria; phylum Actinomycetota; class Actinomycetes; order Actinomycetales; family Dermatophilaceae; genus DASSQJ01. The sequence continues at coordinate 110,102 of CAVSBW010000011.1, read as the reverse complement.
ACTCGTGCGGACGCCGCCCCAGCACCTCCGTGACCAGCTCACCCGTGGAGTAGCGGTCGAGCGGGGTCACGTCGAGCTGCTCGAACCCGGGGAGACGACGGACGTGGCCCAGCCAGGGGTGCAGCGGGTGTCCGACCCCCACCTCCTCGCCCCGCAGGGTCAGCACCACGGCCACCGCCCGGACCCGGGTGCCGGCGACGACGTAGCGGAGCACGTCGAGGCTCTCGTGGTCCACCCACTGCAGGTCGTCGACGACGAGGACGACCGGCCGTTCGCGGGCCACCCCGTCCAGCCACGCGTCGAGCTCGACGGGGTCGACCCCGACCGCCCCGGCACCCCCACCCGGTGCCTCCGGGACCGCCGGGACGCCGCCCGGCACGTCGCGCAGCATCCCGCGGACGGTGCGGAACGGCGCGGCGAGGGTGGCCATCGGCAGGCCACGGCCCCACAGGACCAGCGGCCCGTCGGCCGCCGCCTCGTCCAGGACGCGCCGGACGAGGCTGGTCTTGCCGACCCCCGCGGGACCGGTGACGAGCAGTGTCGACGACTCCCCTCCCCGCGCCCGGTCGACGACCTCACGAACGCACGCCTGCTCGGCATCCCGCCCGATGAGGGATGCCGCCCGGTCCCCGGCGCGACCAACCATCGCGTCGAGTCTGTCGCGGAGGTCGGCCGTCGTCCATGACGATTCAGGGTGATACGCGCCCCGGGGGTCATCGACGCGCCGCCCGGACGACCCGGGCGGCGCGTCCGGCGCGTCGAGCCACCGGCTAGTCAGCCGGTGGCTCGTCAGCCGGTGGCTCGGCTCAGCGGCCGAAGAGCTTGGCGAGGAAGCCGGCGCTGGGCTCGTCCTGGTGGCCGGGGCAGCGGTCCCCGGATGGGACGCCTCGCATCACCTGGTCCACGTGCTGGCCACAGCCGGACCAGGTCGTCTTGCCACAGGTGCGGCAGGTTACGGCTCGGCACATGGGGAGATCTCCTCGGGTCTTCGTTCGTTGGGTCGCAGACAGTATGACATATACCCTGGGGGGTATATGTCAGGTGGCCCCGTCCTCCCGGCGACGGAACAGGACGACGGTGTCGAGCGCCGGCCGGTCGGCACCCTCGACGTCGCGGTGGCGCACCCGGGCCGAGACGACCCCAACCGGTAGGTCCGCCGCCGTGGCGAGGACGTCCTCGGGGTCGTGGAGAACGGCGGGGTCCTGCGGACCTCCCGTGCCCGCCCCGAGGTTGCGCAGCGCGTGGCAGATGACGAGGACGGCTCCTCCGGGAGCGGTTGCTGCGACCCCGTGGGCCAACGCCCGGCCCCACGGCCCGCGGGGCAGCTGGAGGTAGGAGAACAGGACGAGGTCGTAGCCGGCACCGGACTGCTCCGCGGGCGCCGGCTCGGTGGCGTCGGACACGACGGCGCGGAACCGGTCGGCACCTGCGCCCAGGCGCTCCCGGGCGATGCGCTGCGTGCGCTCGACCGCGACGGGCGAGAAGTCCGCAGCGGTCACCCGCCAGCCCTGCTCGGCGAGCCAGACCGCGTTGCGGCCCTCACCGGCGGCGACGTCGAGGGCGCTCCCGGGGGCGAGGTCCCGGACGACCTCTGCCACGAAGGTGTTCGGCGACACCGACCAGACGAGGTCGGCGCCGCGATAGCGCTCGTCCCAGGCAACGGAGTCCATCACGCGAGCGAGAGGAAGAGCTTCTCCATCGACTCGACGTCCATCGTCTGGGTCTCGGGCGACACGATGCACTGCCGTAGACCCAGCGCGATGACGGCGAAGCCGGCGCGGTCGAGGGCCTTGGAGACCGCGGCCAGCTGGGTCACGATGTCCTGGCAGTCACGACCCTCCTCGATCATCTTGAGGATGCCGCCGATCTGGCCCTGGGCGCGGCGCAGCCGCTTGACGACGGACTGCATCTCGTCGGGGTTGAGCTCCATGCCCGCGCCTCCGGGAACGATGGGTGACTGACGCTTCATGGTAGCCGCGCCCCGGGGCGGCGACGAGGTGGACGTGGTGCGAGACATCCCGACTCCTCTCACGCGGCCCGCGTGCCGGCCACGGCGGGGTGGCCGGACGCCACCCACGCCGAGTAGCCGCCGTCGACCGACACGGCGTCGACACCGAGTCGGATCAACAGGTCGGCCATGGCGCGGCTGCGGTTGCCGCTCTGGCAGATGACGTGGACCGTGCGGTCCCTGGGCAGTCCGTCGAGGGCGGACGTGATGCGGCTCATCGGGGCGAGGACCGAGCCCGGGACGTGCCCGGAGAGGTACTCGGCCGGCTCGCGCACGTCGAGGACGACGGCGCCGTCGGCGTGGCGAGCGGCGAGCGTGTGGATGTCGACGGTGGGGGTCATGCGCGACAGCATACCCCAGGGGGTATCCGGTCGGTAACCCCTCGTGCGTCGGGTCAGACGGCCTGCTGCTCGGCGAGCTGCTTGCGGACCTCGTCCATGTCGAGAGCCTTGATGCCTTCGACGACCTGCTCCAGCGCGGCGGGCGGCAGGGCGCCGGCCTGGCGGAACACGAGGATGCCGTCGCGGAAGCCCATGAGCGTGGGGATCGAGGTGATCTGCGCAGCGCCCGCCAGCCCCTGCTCGGCCTCGGTGTCGACCTTGCCGTGCACGACGTCGTCGTGCGACTCGCTCGACTTCTGGAAGGTCGGCGCGAACTGGCGGCACGGGCCACACCAGGAGGCCCACCAGTCCACGAGGACGATGCCGCTGTCGGTGATGGTCTTCTCGAAGGTGTCAGCCGTCAGGTCAACGGTGGCCATGCTCTACTCCTCGGTAGGGGTCGTTCGTATGCTTCTATGATGGCAACAGGATACCCCTCTGGGTATATTCCGCTGCTCATTCACTGAGGAGGAGAACACCACCCATGGTCGAGATCATCCCCGTCGACACCCCCTCTCTCGGCGACCGCTCGTACCTCGCCCACGACGGCGAGGTGGCCCTCGTCGTCGACCCCCAGCGTGACGTGGACCGGATGCTCGCCCTCGCCGAGGAGCACGGCGTCCGGATCACGCACGTGTTCGAGACCCACATCCACAACGACTACGTCACCGGTGGTCTGGCCCTCGCCCGGGCCACGGGTGCCGCGTACCACGTGTGCGCCGACGACCCGGTGGCCTACGAGCGCGAGCCGATCGGCGACGGCGACGTCGTCGAGGTCTCCGACTCGCTGACGGTCACCGCGATCGCCACCCCCGGCCACACCTTCACCCACCTGTCGTACGCGCTGGCCGACGACGGCGGAGACCTCGGCGTCTTCACCGGCGGCTCCCTGCTCTTCGGGTCCACCGGTCGCCCCGACCTTCTCGGCCCCGACCACACCGACGCCCTCGTCCGCGAGCAGTACGCCTCCGCCCACCGGCTGGCCGACCGGCTTCTGGACGACGTGCAGGTGCTCCCCACGCACGGCTTCGGCAGCTTCTGCTCCGCCACCCAGTCCGATGCGACGTCGTCGACCATCGGGCAGGAGCGGGCGAGCAACCCGGTGCTCACCCAGGGCGAGGAGGACTGGGTCCGTGACCTGCTCCACGGCCTCGACCTCTACCCCGCGTACTACGCCCACATGGGCCCGGCCAACCTCGCCGGTCCGGATGCCCCCGACCTCGAGCCGCCCGTGCCGGTCGACACGCAGGAGCTGGCCCGGCGGATCCGTGGCGGCGAGTGGGTGGTCGACCTCCGCACCGGCACCGCGTTCGCCGCGGGCCACGTGCCGGGCACCGTCAACATGGGCATCACGGGCCAGTTCTCCACCTACATCGGCTGGCTGGTGCCGTGGGGCGAGAAGGTGACCCTCCTCGGTGAGACCCCCGAGCAGGTGGCCGAGGCCCAGCGCGAGCTCGTGCGCATCGGCATCGACGAGCTCGCCGGCAGCGCCACGGGCGGGCCTGCCGACTGGACCGACGGCGAGCTCGCCTCGTACCCCGTGGCCACCTTCGCCGACCTGGCCGAGGTGCGCCACCACCGCCCCGTGTGCGTCGTCGACGTCCGCCGCGAGCAGGAATGGGAGGAGGGGCACATCGACGGTGCGGTGAACATCCCCATCCACGAGGTCGTCGCCCGTGCCGGGGAGGTGCCCGACGGCGAGGTGTGGGTGCACTGCGCCGGCGGCTACCGGGCCACCGTGGCCGGCAGCATCATCGCCGCGCAGGGCCACCGTGTCGTCGTCGTCGACGACTCTTTCGACAACGCCGGAAGGGTCGGCCTCGTCGGCTGACGGCTTCACGAAGCCTTCACGAACTCCCCGCCCGGACCTTCATGCGCGGGGCGTGTCCTCGGTCGTAGAACCACCGTCCGACCGAGGAGCCACCGATGAACCGCACGATCCGCACCACCGCAACCGCCCTCGGGATGGGCGTCCTGCTCGCCGGAGGGCTGGCCGTCGGCACCGCCGTCGCGTCGTCCGCCGACGGGACCCCCCGCGCCGCAGTCGGGCTCGGCCAGCGCATGGGCACGGGGACGCCGGCACGCACCACCGCCCCGGCGACGACCACGTCGGCCACCGCGAGCACAGAGCTCGCCGACGCCCTGGCCTTCACCCGCGAGGAGGAGAAGATGGCCCGCGACCTCTACGCCGCCGTCGCCGACCTCTACGACGGTGCGCGTCCCTTCAGCATGATCACGACCAGCGAGCAGCAGCACTATGACGCCGTCGGCGCCCTCCTCGACCGCTACGGCATCGCCGACCCGGCGGGCACCGAGAACGGGGTCTTCCAGGACGCCGCGATCCAGGACCTCTACGACGCGTGGTGGGCCCGGGCGCAGACCTCGATCGACGAGGCGTACCGGGTCGGTGTCGAGCTCGAGCAGCGTGACATCGCCGACCTGCAGGACCTGCTGGCCGCCGCCCACCCGAGCGACGTCGACGCGGTCCTGGCCAGCCTGCTGCGGGGCTCGGAGCGCCACCTGGCCGCCTTCGATCGGGCCGCCTCCGGTGACCTGACGACGGGCAGGATGGGTGCCGGGATGGGCACCGCCCGCGGGACGGGCGGCCCCGGACGCGGCATGCACCGCACGGGCAACGCCGGCGACTGCCCGATGCCGGGCGACGAGTCCTGACCCCGACGGTCCTGGCTCCTCACCTCGACTCCGCCAGCGGCGCCCGGTGGCCCCCGAGCCACCGGGCGTAGCGGCTGGTCAGCGGGGAAGCGCTGAGCCCGTGGGCGAGGACGCTGAGGAGCACCGTGACGGTGGCGACGTCGACGATGCGCGCGGTGCCCGGCACGTCGAACTCCTCGACGACGGTGAGGGCGAAGACGACGGTCGCCAGGCCACGTGGTCCGAACCACCCGACGAGGGCACGGCTCGGCCACCGTGCACCGGTGCCGGCGAGCGACAGCGCCACGGGCAGCATCCGGACCAGGGTCAGGCTGAGCACGGCGTAGACCACCGTCATCACGTCGAGGGCGCGCAGGGCCGGCGGCACCAGCACGGCCCCGAAGAAGAGGAAGGTCACGGCGCTGAGGTAGCTGCCCACCTCCTCGGCCAGCTCGGTGGACCGGTAGGCGTCGTCCCGAGGGAGGAGCCGTCCGTAGGCGAGGCCCGCGACGAAGGCCGCGATGAAGCCGCTGCCGCCGAGCGCGTCCGTCGCGAGGTACGCCAGCGCGGTCGCCACGAGCGGCACGACGCGCCACCACCCGACGTCGATCCACCCCCGGCGATCCGCCAGCCGCACCAACGCGCCGACGGCCAGGCCGACGAGCGCACCGACGAGCACCGCCACGGTGATCTGCACGACGAAGTCGCTGGCGATCTCGCCGCCGAACCCCGGCGACTGTTCCGCCTCGGCGAGGCTCAGCGCCCCGAGCAGCAGGGGGACGCAGATGCCGTCGTTGAGCCCGCTCTCGACGCTCAGCCCCTCGCGAAGGACCCCGGGCAGCCGCTTGTCGGACACCACCGTCTGGCCCAGCGCGGCGTCGGTCGGCGCGAGGAGCACAGCGAGGGCGACGGCCTCGAAGAGGCCGAGGTCGGGGAACGCGAGGGCGGCCAGCGCACCGCCGACGACGATGGTCAGCGGCAGGGCGAGGGCGAGCAGCCGCCACGGGAGCCGCCAGTCGTGGAGGACCTTGCGACTGTCGAGGCGCGAGGCATCGGTGAAGAGGACGAGGGCGAGGGTGACCTCGGCCAGGGACCGGAGCTCGCCCGAGCCGATCGGCACCTGCAGCAGGTCGAGGGCGCCGGACCCGACGACCACGCCGACGACGACGAAGGCGATCGCCGGGGTGAGCGGCGAGCCGGCGAGCCGCCGCGAGAAGAGTGCGTAGGCCAGCAGGGCGCCCCCGACGAGCAGGACGTCGACCACACCGATCTCGGTCATCGGCCGACCCCGCCGGCCACCGGCGGGGCGGGCAGCCGCACCGTGAACGTGGCGCCACCGCCGCGACCCGGCGACGTGGCGGCGACCTCGCCGCCATGGGCCCTGACGATCCCCCGGGCGATGGTGAGCCCGATGCCGGACCCGGCGCGCTCGTGCTCCCCCCGGCGCCCCACGACCCGGTAGAAGCGTTCGAAGACCCTCTCGGCGTCCTCGGGCGCCAACCCCTCACCGGTGTCGGTGACCGTGACGGTGGCGCCGCGGTGGTCGCCGGCGACGACGACGTCGACCGACCCGCTCCCGGGCGTGGCCCGCACGGCGTTGCCGACGAGGTTCGTGACGACCTGGGCGATGCGGTCGGCGTCGGCCACGACCTCCACGGGGCCACCGGGGGTCGTCACGGTGAGGCGCAGTCCGGCGTCCTCCGCCTGCGGGCGCAGCCGCTCCGCGGCGGCGGTGACGACCGCCGAGAGGTCGACCGGGCGGAGCGCGAGGGCCAGGCGCCCCTCCTCGGCGCGGGACAGCGCCGACAGGTCGTCGGACAGCCGCCGCAACCGACGCACCTCGTCGCTGACCTTGCCGAGCTCCACGGGGTCGGCCGGAAGGACGCCGTCGATCATCCCCTCGACGTGCCCGTCGATGACCGTGAGCGGCGTGCGCATCTCGTGGGCGAGCTCGCCGAGCAGCCGGGTGCGCCGTGCCTCGGTGTCGGCCAGCGTGGCCCCGAGGGTGTTGACGTCGTCGGCCAGCTCGGCCAGCTCGGCCTCGTCCGGTCGCTCGACCCGGACGTCGTAGCGGCCCGCGGCGATCTGGCGCGTGGTCTGGGACAGCCGGCGGAGCGGACGCACGAGGCGGCCCGCGGCGAACACCCCGACCCCCGCGGCCGCCAGCACCCCGACGGCCAGGCCGACCCAGAGCGCCTGGGTCACGGCGTCACTCACCTGGGTCCGCAGCGATCCCTGGCCGCCGGCTCCCGTCATCGGGCCGCCCCCGTTCATCCCCATCTGCTCGAGGATGGCCGGTGTGAGGAGCCGGACCACGACGAAGGTGGCGGCGCCGCCGAGGAGCGCGACAAGGAGGTGGGAGACGACGAGGCGCACGGTGAGCCGGTTCACGGACCCTCCCCACCGGGCCGCAGCAGGAACTTGTACCCCACGCCCCGGACGGTGCCGATGACCCGAGGGTCGGTGGCGCTGTCGCCGAGGGCCCGCCGCATGCCGCGCACGTGGACGTCGACGACCCGCTCGTCGCCGTAGAAGTCGTAGCCCCAGACCTCCTCGAGCAGCTGGGCCCGTGAGAAGACCCGCCCCGGTGAGGCAGCGAGGGCATGGAGCAGGTCGAACTCGAGGGCCGAGAGGCGGACCTGCCGGCCGTCGACGCCGAGCTCCCGGCGCCGGCTGTCGAGGGTGAGGCCGGGGAAGCGCAGCACGTGGTCGTCCTCGTCAGGCTGGGCACCCGGCTGGTCGGTGCGCATCCGCCGGAGCACGGTGCGCACGCGGGCGACGACCTCGCGGGGGCTGAACGGCTTGGTGACGTAGTCGTCTGCGCCCGTGGAGAGGCCGATGAGCGTGTCGACCTCCTCGGCCCGGGCGGTGACGAGGATGACGTAGACGTCCGAGCCGCGGCGCAGCGTGCGCAGCACCTCGAGGCCGTCGAGGTCGGGCAGCCCGATGTCGAGGAGGACGACGTCCGGAGCGGACCCGTCGGTGGCCAGCGCGCGGCGCAGCGCCTCCGCGCCGGTGGCGGCCTCGACCACCACGTGGCCCTCGGCCTCGAGGTAGGCGCGCAGGACCGTGCGGATCTCGCGCTCGTCGTCCACGACCAGCACACGGTGGGCCACCGCCACCTCCTCGCTCCCGAGGCCCAAGTCTAGGGACCGCAGGGACACCGTCGAGGTGACGCCCACCTCGGGCCGGGCTCAGCCGAGAGCGGCCACCACGGCGTCGTAGTCGGGCTCCTGGCCGATGGTCGGCACGAGCTCGGTGTGGGCCACCGTGCCGCCCTCGTCGACGACCACGACCGCCCGGGCCAGCAGGCCCTTCATCGCCCCGTCGGTCATCGTCAGGCCGTAGTCGTCACCGAAGCCGCTGCGGAAGGCCGACCCCATGACGACGTCCTCGATGCCCTCGGCGCCGCAGAAGCGGGCCTGCGCGAACGGCAGGTCCTCGGACACGCAGACCACCGTGGTGTTCTCGAGTCCGGCGGCCAGCTCGTTGAACCGCCGGACGCTCCGCGCGCAGGTGCGCGTGTCGACGCTGGGGAAGACGTTGAGCACCACGCGCCGGCCCGCGAGGGACTCGCTCGACACCTCGCCGAGGTCGCCGCCGACGAGGGTGAAGGGCGGTGCCGGAGAGCCGACCCGGGGTGGCTCGCCGGTGGTGTGGACGATGGTCTCGCCGAGTGTGGTCGTCGCCATGGAGTTTGTGTAACACCTCGCGACGACCGCGGCGGCATCCGGTGACGACCACGTCGATACTCTGGCGGCAACACCGTAGAAAGGTTCGACGATGACCACCTTCGAGGCTCCCGACATCCAGCCCGACCCCGAGAGCGGCGCCAGGGTCGCCGCCGACGACCGGGCCCACGTGTTCCACTCGTGGTCGGCGCAGGCGAAGATCTCTCCCCTGCCGATCGCCGGGGCCTCCGGCAGCCACTTCTGGGACTTCGAGGGCAGGCGCTACCTCGACTTCTCCAGCGGCCTGGTCAACGTCAACATCGGCTACCAGCACCCCAAGCTCGTGGCTGCCGTGCAGGAGGCGGCCGGCCGCCAGACCACCATCGCCCCGACCTTCGCCGACGAGTCCCGCAGCGAGGCCGCGCGGATGATCGCCGAGCGCGCCCCGGGCGACCTCGACAAGGTCTTCTTCACCAACGGCGGAGCCGAGGCCACCGAGAACGCGATGCGGATGGCGCGCCTGCACACCGGGCGGCACAAGATCCTCACGACCTACCGCAGCTACCACGGCGCGACATCGGGCTCCATCCTCGCCACTGGCGAGCCGCGGCGCTGGGGCTCGGAGCCGGGAGCGCCGGGCTTCGTCCACTTCTGGGGCCCGTACCCGTTCCGCAGCCCCTTCCACTCGACCTCGGTCGAGGAGGAGTGCGAGCGCGCGCTGCAGCACCTGCGCGACACCGTCATGGTCGAGGGCCCCCAGACGATCGCGGCGATCATGCTCGAGACGGTGGTGGGCACCAACGGCATCCTCGTCCCGCCCGCCGGCTACCTCGCCGGCGTCCGCGAGATCTGCGACGAGCACGGCATCCTCTACATCGCCGACGAGGTCATGGCCGGCTTCGGCCGGTGCGGCGAGTGGTTCGCCGTGGACAACTGGGACGTCGTCCCCGACCTCATCTGCTTCGCCAAGGGCGTCAACTCGGGGTACGTGCCGCTCGGTGGCGTCGTGATGGCGCCGGCCGTCGCGGCGACCTTCGACGAGCGGCCCTACCCGGGCGGCCTCACCTACTCCGGCCACCCCCTGGCCTGTGCGTCGGCGATCGCGTCGATGCGCATCTTCGAGGAGGAGGGCATCCTCGAGCACGTCCGCAAGACCGCCGACACGGTGATCCAGCCGCGCATGGCCGAGCTGGCCGAGAAGCACCCCAGCGTCGGCGAGGCACGCGGGCTGGGCTTCTTCTGGGCCCTCGACCTCGTCCGCGACACGACGACGAACGAGGCGCTGGTCCCCTTCAACGCGAGTGGCGACGCCGCAGCGCCGATGACCGAGCTGGTCGCCGCGTGCAAGGCCGAGGGTGTGTGGCCGATGACCCACTTCAACCGGCTGCACGTCGTGCCGCCGCTCACCACGACCGCCGAGGAGCTCACCGAGGGCCTCGACGTGCTGGACCGCGCCCTCGAGGTCGCGGACCGCCACGTCATCGGCTGATGGACCTGCGGGCCGACGTCGTCAAGGTCGGACGGTACTTCCAGCACGGTATCGAGACCCGTCGCTCCCGGAGGCGGGCGCGGGCGCTGCTCACCTCCCGCCCGCCGATCCCGGACGGCTGGGCGCGGGTGGCGGTGTACTTCCCCGACGAGCCGGAGAACCTCTACCAGGTCGACCAGTGGTACGAGCCGCTGCGGCGGCTCTCCGAGCAGCACCCGGTGGTGGTGCTCACCCGGACCTGGCAGACGACGCTGCGGATGCTCGAGGACTGCCCGGTGCCGGTGTTCCACGCCCCCGACATCGACGCCGCGGAGCGCTTCCTCGACCACCAGCAGGTGCGGGCTGTGCTCTACGTCAACCAGAACATGAAGAACTTCTCGGCGATGCGGTTCGCGACCCCGGCGCACGTCTTCATCTGCCACGGCGAGTCCGACAAGGACTACATGTCGAGCAACCAGCTCAAGGCGTACGACACCGTCTTCGTCGCCGGGCAGGCGGCGCGCGAGCGCATCCTCACCAAGCTCGTCGGCTTCGACGAGTTCCGGCTCGTCGAGGTGGGCCGCCCGCAGGTCGACGTCACCTACAGCGGGCCCGACCTTCCCGAGGACGACCGCACCGTCGTCCTGTTCGCCCCCACGTTCGAGGGCGACCGCGCCACGATGCGGTACTCCTCCGTGGTGAGCCACGGAGTGCCACTCGTGCGATCGCTGCTCGCCACCGGGCGGCACCGGGTCGTCTACCGGCCGCACCCCCGGATCGGCACGGTGCTCGAGGAGCACGCCCGGGCCCACCGCGAGATCGTCGGACTGCTCGAGGCCGCGAACGACGCCGACGGCGCGGCCGGCCACGTCGTCGACACCGAGGGCGGGTTCGGTTGGCAGCTGCAGGCCGCCGACGTCGCCGTCATGGACATCTCGGCCGTCGCCTACGACTGGCTCGCCACCGCGAAGCCGCTCATCGTGACCCGGCCCGCGGAGCCGCTCGCCCAGCCCCCCACGGTCGGGCTCGTGACCGAGGTCGACCTGCTCGACGCCGGCGACGCGCCCCGCGCGGCCGAGCTCGTCGACGCGGCCGTGGCGGTGGGCTCCGAGACGCACGCCGCGCTCGTCGAGCGCTACTTCGGCGACACCACGCCCGGCGCGAGCATGCAGCGCTTCCTCGACGCGTGCGACGCCGTGGTCCGCGAGCGCGACCGGGCGCTGGCCGGGCGCGCCTAGGCCCATGAGCCGGGCCCGCCGCCAGCTCGGCCTCATCGCGGCCGTCCAGGTGCTCGCCCTGGCGTGCTGGTTCGCGGCGTCGGCGGTGGCCCCGGCCCTGCGCGAGGCGTGGGGGGTCTCGGCGGTGGCGTCGGCCCTGCTCACGGTCGGGGTGCAGCTGGGGTTCGTCACCGGTGCGGTCACCTCCGCCGCGCTGAACCTCGCCGACCGGGTGCCCGCCCACCGGATGGTGGCGGTGTCCGCACTGGTCGCGGCCGCGTCGACCGCCGCCATCGCCACGTTCGTCGACTCCCTCGCCCCGGCCGTGGCGCTGCGGTTCGTCACCGGGATGGCGCTCGCGGGTGTCTATCCCGTGGGGATGAAGCTGATGACGTCGTGGTTCGACCGCGGGCGGGGGTTCGCGCTGGGGGTGCTCGTCGGTGCACTGACCCTGGGCAGCGCGATGCCACAGCTCGTGAGCAGCATCGCGACCCTGCCGTGGCGTGGGGTGCTGGCCGTGTCGGCGGTCTCGGCCACGCTCGCCGCGGTGGTCGCGTGGGCCCTGGTCCGCCCCGGCCCGCTCGCGCGTCCCGCGCCGCCCCTCGAGCCGCGGTTCGTCACGACCCTGTGGCGCGAGCCCGGGCCGCGCCTGGCCAACCTCGGCTACTTCGGCCACATGTGGGAGCTCTACGCGATGTGGACGTGGGTGCCCGCCTATGTGACCGCCAGCCTGCTGCGCAGCGACGGGGTGGCCCCGGGGCGGACCACGGTGGGGCTCACCGCGTTCACCGTGATCGGCGTGGCCGGCGCGTTCGGCTGCCTCACGGCCGGGCGGCTCGGCGACCTGTTGGGGCGGGCGCGGGTGGCCGGGTGGGCGATGCGGGTGAGCGCCCTCAGCTGCGTGCTCGCCGCGCTCGTCTTCGGGCTGCCCGCGTGGGTGGTGCTGCCGGTGCTGCTGGTCTGGGGGGTGTCGGTGATCGCGGACTCGGGGCTGTTCTCGAGCTGCGTCGCTGACATCGTGGACCCGCGGTACGTCGGCACGGCGCTGACCTTCCAGACGGCGGTCGGCTTCCTGCTGTCGGTGCTGACCATCAACGCCGTGCCGTACGTCGTCGGCCTCGCCGGCTGGCGGGTCGCGGTGGCCCTCCTCGCGCTCGGGCCACTGGCGGGGGCGGTCGCGATGGCCCGGCTCGACCGCATCCTGCGGCCGGAGGGGTTCACGACGCCGTCGCCGGCGTCCTCGCCTGGAGCGTGACGCCGCACGACTCCGCCGCGGAGCGGACCTCCGAGCGGAGCCGTCGCCGCTGCTCCTTCGTCATCGGCCCGACGGGCCGGGTGAGGCCGGCGTCGTCCAGGCACTGCCGCTGCTCGTCGGTGAGGCTGTCCCGCAGGGCCCGCGCCCTCGCGAACGGCAGCTCGACACCGCAGGCGTCGGCGGCCGCGGTGACCTGTTCGCGCAGGGTGGCGCGCTCGGCGTCGTCGAGCGGACCCACCGGGCGACGCAGGTCGGCGTCCTCCATGCACGCACGCTGCGCGTCGGTGAGGTCCTCCCACCAGGCCCGGATGCCGCCGCGGCCGGGACGGTCGGTGGTGTCGTCGGAGCCGTCGGTGGCGGCGGTGAGGGCGGAAACGGGCGCCGGTGCGGCGGTCGCAGTCGAGGCCAGGACGCCGGCCGTGAGCGCGCCGCCGCCGACGACCAGGGCGACGAGGGAGGTGCGGAGGGCGGGCATCGGGTGCTCCTTGCATCGGGCGGCACTGCTGACGACCTTCACGATGGAGTGACACCCTTGCGACGAGCACGGCCGAACCTCGCGACTTGCTGGATACGGGGCGGGCCTCGTTCGCCCCCGCGCTGGAGGGTGTCCCCACGCAGGAACCGTGAACCCGGCACGCGTCGTCCCGCTCAGCGCGCGACGGCCGCCCTCAGCAGCTGGGTGATCTCCGCGGGCTTGGGGACGCGGCCGGAGACGAGGACCTTCTCGTCCACGACGAGCCCCGGGGTGGACATGACCCCGTAGCCCAGGATGGACGGGTAGTCCTCGACCTTCTCCACGCGGGCGTCCAGTCCGAGCTGCTCGAGGGCCTCCCTCGTCGCGCGCTCCAGGTTCTTGCAGTTGGCACAGCCCGGTCCGAGGATCTTGACGATCATGAGGGGCTCCTTTCGATGGCGCTCAGGCGAGCAGGACGTTGAACAGGTACCCCACTGCGACGATCGAGGCGCCGACGACGGCGATGTAGATCGCGAGCAGCTGGGGCTTGAGGACGCGGCGCAGCAGGATCATCTCGGGGAGCGAGAGGGCGACGACGGCCATCATGAACGCGAGCAGCGTGCCCATCGGCAGACCCTTGTCGTGCAAGGCCTCGACCAGCGGCAGGATTCCGGCGGCGTTGGAGTACAGGGGGATCCCGAGTCCGACGGCGACCAGCACTCCGAAGGCGTTGTCCGGCCCGGCATACGCGGTGAAGAAGTCCTCGGGCGCCCACCCGTGGATCACCGCACCCACCCCGATGCCCAGCAACAGGTACGGCCAGATCCTCCGCAGGATGGTCCCGACCTCTTCGGCGGCCATCCGGACCCGCTGCGTGAAGGTCAGCCCGCTCGTGGAGTCGACGACCTGACCGCCGAGCCTGATCTCGAAGACGAACGGCTCGACGTAGCGCTCGAGCCGCAGCCGGCCGAGAACCCAGCCCGCGACGATGGCGATCGAGAGCCCGGCCACGATGTAGGCCAGGGTGACCTGCCACCCGAAGAGCGTGAGCAGCAGGCCGATGGCGATCTCGTTGACGAGGGGGCTGGCGATCAGGAAGCTCAGCGTGACTCCCAACGGCACCCCGGCGGCGACGAACCCGATGAACGCGGGCACCGCGCTGCACGAGCAGAACGGTGTGACCACGCCCAGCCCGGCGGCCATGACATTGCCGACGCCCTCACGGCGCCCGCCGAGCAGCGCACGGGTTCGTTCGACGCTCATGTAGGAGCGCACGATGGTGATCGCGAAGATGATGCCCGACAGCAGCAGCGCGATCTTGACCGTGTCGTAGGCGAAGAAGTGCAGGGTCTCCGTGAGCCGCGCGTCGGGGTCCATCCCGAGCAGCTCGTAGAACAGCGTGTCCCAGACCCACTCGTTCAGCCAGTACGCCAGCGCCCACAACCCGGCGATGCCAGCCAGGGTCCCCCCGCGACCCGCTCGCGTGCTGGGCAGGTGCGTGGTGATGGTCATGGCCGCAGGTTCGTCGCCTTCAGCGGGAGGGCGTCGGCCAGGCGTTCGGCCGCGTCGTTGGCCACGGTGTAGTCGATCCACCGTCCTCGTCGGGAGCTGGTGACCAGGCCGGCCTCGCGCAGCACCTTCAGGTGGTAGCTCAGCAGGTTGGCGGCGACCGGCACCCGGTCCTGCAGGTCGCAGACACAGCTCGTGCCGTTCTGCTGCAGGTGGCGCAGCACGGTCCACCGCACCGGGTCGGCGACGGCGGACAGGAGGGCCAGTGACTTTTCCGTCTGCGCGGCCTGGCGAGCGGTGATCAGCTCGAGGGCTCTTACTTCAGCCACGTTTGAATGATAATCCGGCATGGACCTCAAAGCGCACAGCATGTGATCAGCGACATGACAGGGTGAACTGAATCGTGCGGCGACCGGCCGGGGCGCGTCCGACCCCGGCCCGGGTCGCGCCGGTCATGGCCCCGCCTGGGCGTCCTGCGACGACCGGCGTGGCGCTCTTGAAGCGCGAGCCCAAGCCGCTCCCCAGCCTCGTTCGCCCGCTGGGCGGGCCGTCAGCCGGTGACCGGGCCGGGGGAGGAGTGGCTGTAGAGGACCGCGAAGCGCTGCAGGACAACCGGCATGTCCGGGCTGAAACCGCGACCGTGCACCGCGTGCTCGGTGAACAGCCGCTCGTGCTCCTCGCGCCAGGTGGCCAGCGACCGGTCGCCCTCACCCTCGAGATGGGCGTGCTCGGCGCTGACCTCGTCGAACGGGACGACCTCTACCTCCGTCGTCATGACCAGGGCGTGCGGGACACCCCGACCGTCGGTGACGATGCCCAGCATCCCGGGCGTCGGCAGCTCCTCTCCCGCTGCCTCGTAGTCCCACAGCGCGCCGGCGGTCGCGGTCTTGGTGCCCGACAGGACCAGCCCGAGCAGTGCATCGGCCTGGTCCGGTGTGGCTCCGAAGGCCCACGCCGGAGGCGGAAGGGACCCCAGCGACCGCTCCCCCATGTAGTAGCCGGTCGGGTTGAGCTTGGCTCGCATCCTGGCCACCTGCCAGAAGGCATCGATGATCGACGAGCCATCCGTGCCGGGCTCAGGAGCTCCCATGACCCGAGGCTAGCCTGACGCGATCCGGTGGATGGGTGCCGACGGGCGGGTTCCGTCGCGGGCCCAGGGCGAAGGCGCGGGATTGCGCCGCCTGTCGGCCATGTGACGCCGCGGGAGACACATCACCTACCGGCCCGCGGCGGTGTGGGGCCGGTAGTGACGAGCACGCCGGATGAGCCCGAAGTCGAGTTGGCGCACGCCGACTCCGAACCCGGCACCACCCCACGGAACGAGCGTCGGATCCGGACCTTGCCGCCGGGCACACCTCAGACCCCGCTGGGGGTCGGCGGGGTCGGGGGCAGGTTCACGCCGGTTCTCGGGCGGCGAGCCCCGCGAGGGCCAGGTCGTAGGAGCCGTGGTCGAGGTCCCACTCGACCCCACCCGGCTCGAGCCTCCCGACCAGACGACGCTGGTGGACCACGGTGTGGTGCCGCGGGCACAGCAGGGCCGCGTTCCCCAGGTCGGTGGCGCCGCCGTCGGCCCAGTGCACCAGATGGTGGGCGTCCGTCCAGTGCGCGGGCATCGAGCACCCCGGGAACGAACAACCGCGGTCGCGCAGCCACAGCCTTCTGACCTGCGCCGACGTGAACAGCCGCACCGAGCAGCCCAGCTCGACCACCTGGCCGTCCGACCCCAGCACCGTGGGGATGACGGCCGCGTCGCAGGCCAGGCGCCGTACGTCGGACGGAGCCAGGAGAAGCCCGGCCTGCGGGGCCCCCACGACCTCGCCGGCCGCGACCCGACCGGTTCCGCCGGCCGCGCACGTCGCCGGCGAGCCCGCACGCGCCACCCGGTCGCGCAGGGTGTCGAGGTCGACGGTGACGAACAGCTGTGCCTTCGGGGACGTGGGCACCGACCCGGGAGCCGCGACCCCGCGGCGCACCAGGGTCACCAGTGCCTCGCCGCGGCGCTGGTCGGCCGGCCGCAGGTCGCGCCCTCCGTCGACCGGGACCGGCGCCGACAACGGACCCAGCGCCGCCTCCAGCACGGCGCGACCCTCGGGGTCGAGCGACAGCCGGTACTCCGCGACCCCGAGCTCTCCGACCCGGGGCTGCGACAGGGCGACGTACCGCCTCGCCGCCTCGGCGTCGCGGTCCAGCACGTCATCGAGCCCGTACCTCGCCAGCAGCGCAGGACGCAGCAGCCGGCAGCCCGACGGTCCGTGCTCCGCGGCCATGGTCATCAGGCCCTCCATCACGGCGTCCTCGGCACCGGGCGAGAGAAGGGGCCGCAGCCGCTCGGCCTCCGAGACCACCACACCGGCCGCCCGTACCGGCAGCCGACCGGAGACCACCGCGGCCTTCACCGGCGCCTGACCCGGAGTGCGGAACGTCTCGGCCAGCCGGACCACCTGCGGGGCGCCCCCGCCGCGCAGGGACGGCGCGTTCTCGCGGACCCATGCGACCGGCGAGAGGGATCGCTCACCCGACTGCGGTTCAGCGCGCGTGAGCGCCTCGGCGACCACCAGGACGCGTGACGCCTCAGCCGCGGACACCACGGCATCGACCTCAGCGAGCAGGTCGGCGAGCTCGTCGCCCCCGGCCTCCCAGAACTGCCCGTCCAGCCCGCTGAGGGCACGCCGCGCCCCGGCGAGCAGCTCACGCCGCTCGGCCAACGACAGATCAACACCATCCCCGTGCATGCCACCAATTCTATTGAGCCGCACCGACACCGACTCGCGTTCATCCACAGGGGCGGGACACGTGCCGGGCCGCCAGCGGCCGGTGCAGGGAGATGCGGGTGGGTGCGACAGGTTCGGATAGGTGCGGGTGGGTGCGACAGGTTCGGATAGGTGCGGGTGGGTGCGACAGGTTCGGTCAGGTGCGACAGCCGATGACAGCCTCGCGGCAGGTGCCCCGGGCGCGAACGGCGTCCTGCGCCCACGCACGGCGGACCCGGCATCCACAGGAACCCTCGAGGAAACCTCCAGCGAGCCGCGTCCGCCCTCTGCCACCGTGGTCACGTGCCCGCATCCGTGCTCGTCGTCGACGACGAGGAGAACATCTCCTACCTCGTCTCCTCCGCCCTCCGGCTGGCCGACCTCGAGGTGACCACCGCGGCCTCCGGCGAGGAGGCGCTCGCCGCCTGCAACCCGACCGGCCCCGACGTCGTGGTCCTCGACGTCATGCTCCCCGACCTCGACGGCTTCGAGGTGCTGCGCCGGCTGCGGGCCAAGGGCGTCACGGCCCCGGTGCTGTTCCTCACCGCACGCACCGACACCGCCGACCGGGTGCGGGGGCTGACCAGCGGCGGCGACGACTACATCATCAAGCCGTTCGCCCTGGAGGAGCTCGTCGCCCGCGTGCACGTGGCCCTGCGCCGCCGGGGCACGACCGCCCCGAGCGGCCGCCACCAGGTGCACGATCTCGTCCTCGACGAGGACCAGCACCGGGTCTGGTGCGGCGAGACCGAGGTGCACCTCACGGCCACCGAGTTCAGCCTGCTCCGCATCCTCCTCGTCAACACCGGGCGGGTCGTCACCCGCGCGCAGATCCTCGACCACGTGTGGCAGTACGACTTCGCCGGTGAGAGCGCCATCATCGAGTCGTTCGTCTCCACGCTTCGCAAGAAGGTCGACACCGGCGAGCCCAAGCTCATCCACACCGTCCGTGGGGTCGGGTACAGCATCCGGGAGCCGTGATGACGCTGCGCCGCCGGCTGCTCGTGGCCGCGAGCGCGCTCGTCGTCGTGCTCGTGGTCGCCGGCGTCGCTGTCGTCGCGGTCCAGCGCGCCTTCCAGATCGACCGGCTCGATGCCGAGCTCACCGCCCTCTCCCGCAACCCCCGACTCCTCGTCCTCGCCGGGCAACGGGTGGCCGCCGGCGCCGAGGCCGGTGCGCTCAGCGACGTCTACGTCGGGCGGATGGGCGTCAACGGCCGCCTCGTCACCCTTCTCGCCCCGACGTCGGACCCCGAGCTCGTCCCGCGCCTGGCCCCCGGCGAGTCGGTGCCCACCCCGCGAGCCCGGCGAACCGTCTCGGGGGAGGCACGCACCGTCCGACTCGTGACCGTCGCCCAGCCGAACGGCCGCGCACAGGTGGTGCTCGCCGTGCCGACCACCAGCGCCGACGTCGCGACCCGCAGGCTCGCGGCCACGCTCGGCGTCGTCGGGCTCGTCGTCGCGCTCATCGTGGGGCTCCTGCTCTGGTGGGTCGACCGGCTGGGTCTGCGGCCGATCGCGCAGATGACCGAGGCCGCCGACGCCATCACCGCGGGCGACACCTCCAGGCGCGTGCCCCGCGGACCGGAGGGCACCGAGGCGGCCCGGCTCGGTGAGGCCCTCAACGCGATGATCGACACGACGAGTGCCACCCACGACAGGATGCGGCGGTTCGTCGCCGACGCGTCGCACGAGCTCCGCACACCGCTGACGACCCTCCAGGGGTACGCCGCCCTCCACGCCTCGCAGCCCCCCGGGGCCCTCGACGCGGCGGGGCGGGCCGACGTCGACGACGCCATGCGCCGGATCGGCGACGAGGCGGCGCGGATGCGGCGCCTGGTCGACGGCCTGCTCGACCTCGCCGGGCTCGAGGAGGGGCGCGGGGTGGCTCGAGAGCCCGTGGACCTGGGGCCTCTGCTGCGGGACGTCGGCTCCGACCTGCGGGTCGTCGCCCCGGACCGCGAGGTGGTGGTCGACGTTCCTCAGTCGCTGCTCGTCACCGGAGACCGCGACCGCATCACCCAGGCGGTCGTGGGGCTGGCGTCGAACGCGGTGCGACACACCCCGGTGGGCACTCCGGTGACCGTGCGGGCCGTCGCGGAGCCGCCGGCCCGGGTCCGGGTCGAGGTGTCCGACGCCGGCCCCGGCATTCCGGTGGAGCACCTGCCGCACCTGTTCGACCGCTTCTACCGCGTCGACCCCGGCCGCACCAGCGCCAGCGGGGGCGCCGGGTTGGGGCTGGCGGTCGTCGACGCCATCGCCCGGGCCCACGGTGGGTCGGTCGCCGTGACCTCCCGGGCAGGCCGCGGCACCACTTTCGTCCTCACCCTCCCGCGGAGCGGGCTCAGGGAGCCTCGCGGAGCACGAGCACCTCCCGGATGCCGAACAGCGTCGCGACCCGCCGGTCGCCGGCCGTGAGCCGGTGGGCGGTCTCCGCGAACGGGAGGACCTCGGGACGGGCCACGGGCACCGCTCGGCCGTCGTGGCGGACGGTGGCCGCCCCGGCAGCGCGGACGTTGCGCACCCAGTCCGTCTCCGCACCGTAGGGAAGCAGGACGAGGAGGTCGCCGCCGGACCGCCGGATGCCGACCGGTGTCGAGTACGGGCGCCCGGAGCGGCGTCCGTGGTGCTCCACGACCGACATCCGCGCTCCCTCGCTGCCCGCGGTCGCGAGCTGACGCGGGTTCACCGTGGTGCGCTGCCACCGCGTCACTGCACCGACGACCCGGGGGTCACGGCGACGCAGGCCCAGGACGATCACGGCGGCCGCACCACCGACGGTCACGACCAGGGCGGCCGGGAGGGCGAGCACCGCGCTCACGACCGGCGCCCACGCACGACCAGCCAGACCGCGAGCCCGAGCTCACCGACCATCGCCGGGACGGCCACGACGACGGTCGCCGCGAGCCCGGACGACGACGGGTCGGCGAGGAGCGTGCGCACGACGTTGTCGACGGCGTACGCGAGTCCGGCGAGGACCACGGCCCACGCCAGCCAACGGGGGGCGGCGGCGCCGCGCAGCAGGGCCACCCCGACGAGCACGAGGTGGACCCCGAAGACGACGAGCGCCAGCCGCCACCCCTCGGCGAAGCCCTGGACCTCAGCCCAGGCCACCGCCGCGTCGCCGGCCCGGACCCCCTCGCCCAACCGCATGACGGCGGCACCGAGCATCGCCGCGTAGGCCACACGCAGCCATCCGGCGACCGCGGCGAGGGATGGGGTGTCGCGGGCGAGGAAGCGGGCCAGGCCCCAGGCGACGAGGACGTCGAGCACGACGACCCCGACGAAGGCGAGCACGGCGAGCCGGGCGGCCACCGGACCGTCCGCGACCCGGCCCGCGAGCTCGGCGGGCCCGACCGCCCCGATGAGCGGCTGGAGCACCGCGTTGGCGGGCATCGCCAGGGCCGCCATGGCCAGGAGCCCGGCACCGGCGGCGACCGCCGCGGTGCGGCGGCCGGTGTCTGCCCGTGCCTCGGTTCGCGCCGCGCCCGGGGAAGGGGGGACGAGGCGGTCGGTCGTGGTCGCGCTCATGGCGTGTCCTCTCCATCGATGTTTATAACATAAACATGTTTATCGTATAAACTCGCACCTGTCCAGCCCCGGACCCACGAGGGGTACGGTCGACGCGGAGGTGAGGGATGGTCAGGGCCGCGAGCACACGGGCGGGCGAGCGCTCGGTGCGCCGACAGCCGCTGAGCCGCGATCGCGTCCTGCGGGCGGCGGTCGGCGTCGCCGACACCAGCGGGGTCGAGGGGCTGACGATGAAGGCCGTCGGTGACGCCCTCGGCGTCGAGGCGATGGCGCTGTACCGCCACGTGACGAACAAGGACGAGCTGCTGAGCGGCATCGTCCGCGTCGTGCTCGAGGAGGTGCACGGTGCGGCGGCTGACCTCGACACCGCCGTGCCGGCAGGCGGGGACTGGCGGGACGTGCTGCGCACCCGCATCCTGCGCGCGAGGGGGGTGCTGCACCGCCACCAGTGGGCGCCCGGGCTCATCACCAGCCGGGGCACACCCGACGGGTCCACGCTCCCGTGGTTCGAGGACCTGTGCGCCGTGCTCTTCGACGCCGGGTTCTCAGACGACCTGGTGCACCACGCCCTGCACGTGCTCGGCAGCCGCGCGCTCGGGTTCACCCAGGAGCTGTTCTCCGCCGACACCCCGCCGGACGCCGGCGCGGCCCTCGACGGAGTCCGCACCCTCGCGACGACGATGCCCAACGTCGCCCGCGTCGCGGCGACCGTGGCGCACCCGCCGGACGGTTCGCTCGGCGGCTGTGACGACGAGGCCGAGTTCGCGTTCGGGCTCGACGTCGTCCTCGACGGGCTCGAGGCGCGCCGGCGGGAGCGGCCCCCCACCTGAGAACCGCCGCCACCGCGACCCCTGTGGATGGATGCGGCGGATGTCGCCACCCCGGCCTAGGCTGGGAGGTTCGGGGACGCCGCCGTGGGTCCCCTAACCGTGGCAGCGAGGAGGTGACGGATGGCGCGGGTGTTCGCCGCCAACCGGCTGGCCGACCTCACCAACGCCGACCTCAGCGACGCCTGCGGCACCGTCACGGTCGCCCGCGGACTCGCCTACTGGCGCCAGCACCGGGTCCACGACTACGAGGTGTCCGACGACGGCCTCGACGCCACCGGCTGGGTCGGCGGCAGCTCGGGGCAGACCTACACGACGCGGGTGGGCCTGCGGCCCCACACCGACGCCTCGGCCCCCGGCCGCCTGCCGCTGCGCCGCTGGTACAGCCAGTGCTCGTGCCCCCTGTCCGTCGACTGCAAGCACGCGGTCGCGGTGGCCGCCGAGGTCCGCCAGCACCAGCCTGCCATCGACGCCGTCCGGGGCGGGTCCGCCGCCGCGGCACCGGCCCCGCCGCCCACGTGGGAGCGAGCCCTCGGCGGCCTCCTCGACGAGGACGCCCCACCCGAGACCTCCCCCGTCGGCCTCCTGGTTGAACCGGCCGCGCCCTCGTCCGGCCGGGCACCCGCCGCCGACGGCACGGGGCGTGCCCAGCTGCGCATCCGTCCGGTCGTCCCGGGTGTCCGCGGACGGTGGATCCGCACCGGGGTGTCCTGGGAGTCCTTCGCGGGGGGGTACTACGGCTACGGCACCGTCACCTTCTCCGACGAGCACCGCGACGCGCTCACCGCAATCGCCGACAGCCACCGTCGGTCCATGCGGGCCTTCGGGTACGGCCGGATGCCCGACGCCATCCTCCTCGACCACCTCGGGCCGGGCTGGGTGCAGCTGCTGCGGGCGGCCGACGCCGCGGGGGTGCGCCTCCTCACCGACCTGTCCGGCGAGGGGCACGTCGCCTTCGCCCCGGAGGTGGCCGAGCTCGTCGTCGACGTCAGCCGCACCGACGACGGCGCCGAGCTCCACGCCCACCTCGACCTGCCGGTCGCTCCGGGCACCGACACCCACCTCGTCGGCTCGCCGGCCACCGGGTTCTGGCTGCGCGACCACGACACGCTCGTCGTCGGGGCGCTCGCCGAGCCGCTGGACTCCACCCGCCAGCGTCTCCTCGACCTCGGGGTCGTCGAGGTGCCCGAGGACGACTGGGCACGCTTCACCGTCACCCACCTGCCCGGGCTCCGTCGCAAGGCCCACGTGCGCAGCCTCTCCCCCGACCTGCCGCTGCCCGACGCCGTGCCGCCCCGCCTGGCGCTCGACGTCACCCCCGAGCCGGGCCACCGCACCCACCTGCGCTGGGAGTACCGCTACGGCGAGGCCGGTGGTGGGGTGCTGGTGCCGATGGGCTCCGAGTCCACCGACCCCATGCGCGACCGCGCGGCGGAGCAACGGCTGGTCGAGGAGCTGCGCGAGGTCGACGAGGTGGCCTCGTTCGCGCCGTTGTGGCAGCTCGTGGCGGCCCGCACCCGCCTCGTACCCGAGCTGTGGCTGCACGGGCTGGCCACCGTGGGGTTCTCCGAGCTGCTCCCGGTGCTCGAGGACCTCCCCGACGTCGACCTCACCGTCCACGGAGAGGTCGCCGAGTACAGCAGGGCCGACGAGGCGCCGCTCATCTCGGTCTCGGCAACCGATGCCGGCGGCGCCGGCCCCACCGACTGGTTCGACCTCGGCATCTCCGTCACCGTGGCCGGCGAGGACGTGCCGCTCGCACTCCTCATCGAGGCCCTCGCCAAGGGTCACGAGCACCTCATCCTCGAGTCCGGCACGTGGTTCGCGCTCGACCGGCCCGAGCTCGAGACGCTCCGGCGGCTCGTCGACGAGGCCCGCGCCCTGCAGGACCAGCCGTCCGACCCGATGCGCATCTCGGCGGTGCACGTGGGGCTCTGGGAGGAGCTCGCCGCGCTCGGCGTCGTCGAGGAGCAGAGCGCGCGATGGTCCGAGACCGTCGGGCGCCTGCTCGACCTGGAGGCGGTCGAGCCGGCCGAGGTGCCGGCCGGGCTGGCGGCCACCCTGCGGCCCTACCAGGTGGAGGGCTTCCGCTGGCTGTCGCTGCTCTGGGACACCGGGCTCGGCGGCGTTCTCGCCGACGACATGGGACTGGGCAAGACCGTGCAGATGCTCGCGATGGTGCTCCGTGCTCGCGAGCGCGGCGAGCTCGACCGCCCGGCTCTGGTCATCGCCCCCACCTCGGTGCTCTCGACGTGGGCGGGCGAGGCGGAGCGGTTCGCTCCCGAGCTCAGGGTGGTCGTCGTCGACCGCACCCGGGGCAAGGCCCGCCGCGGCCTCGACGCCGCGGTGGCCGACGCCGACCTGGTCATCACCTCGTACACGGTGGCCCGCATCGACGAGGCACACTGGCGCTCGCGCACGTGGTCGGCGGTGGTGCTCGACGAGGCGCAGTTCGTCAAGAACCACCAGGCCAAGACCTACCAAGCGGTGCGCCGGCTCTCGGCGCGCGCCAAGTTCGCCATCACCGGCACGCCGCTCGAGAACTCGCTCATGGACCTCTGGTCGCTGCTCTCGATCGTCGCGCCCGGACTGTACCCGCGGCCGCGGCTGTTCAAGGAGCAGTGGGCCAACCCGGTGGAGCGCGATGGCGACCGCGAGCGGCTCGCGGCCCTGCGGCGGCGGATCCGGCCGCTCATGCTGCGCCGCACCAAGGAGTCGGTGGCCGCCGAGCTGCCCCCGAAGCAGGAACAGGTGCTCACCGTCGACCTCCACCCGCGGCACCGCGCGGTCTACGACCGGCACCTCCAGCGCGAACGCCAGCGCCTGCTGGGCCTCATCGACGACCTCGACGGCAACCGGATGGCCGTGCTGCGCGCCCTCACCGCCCTCCGGCAGCTGGCACTCGATCCGGCGCTCGTCGACGAGGAGTACGCCGGGCTCGCGCCGTCGGCCAAGGTCGACGCCCTCGTGGAGCAGCTCGGCGAGCTCGCCGAGGAGGGTCACCGGGCGCTCGTGTTCAGCCAGTTCACCGGGTTCCTCGCGGTGGTCCGCCGACGCCTCGAGGAGGAGGGGCTGGCCTACGAGTACCTCGACGGCAGCACCCGCAACCGCCCGGAGCGGATCGCCGCCTTCCGCGAGGGCGACGCCCCGGTGTTCCTCATCTCGCTCAAGGCCGGCGGCTTCGGGCTGACCCTCACCGAGGCCGACTACGTCTTCGTCCTCGACCCGTGGTGGAACCCGGCGGCCGAGGCCCAGGCCATCGACCGTACCCACCGCATCGGCCAGACCCGGCCGGTGAACGTCTACCGGATGGTGTCGCGCGACACCATCGAGGAGAAGGTCGTGGCGCTCCAGGAGCGCAAGCGCGACCTGTTCGCCCGGGTCGTCGACGAGGGGGCGGCGATGTCGAAGGCGCTCACCGCGGACGACCTGCGCGACCTGTTGTCGGGGTGAGCCCGGTCGCGGCACGCCGACGGACGCTTCGAGTTGCCACCGGCGCCGGTCCGTGGTCTCCTCCCTCCATGGAGGTGCGCGACGAGGTGCCGGTGCTCGCGGTGAGCGACGTCGCCCGCGCCGTCACGGCCTTCCGCGACGTCCTCGGGCTCGAGGTGCTCGAGGACCTGGGGTGGATGGCGGTGGTCGGCGAGCCGGCTGGCGCGCGGGTGCTCGTCGTGGCTGAAGCCGCGGTGTCCCCGGACCACGCGGCCGACGCCCCCGGCGACGTCATCCGGGTCGCCTGACCTCGACGTCAGTCGGGGCGGGTCATCGCCTCCGGGTCGACCCACCGCTCGTAGTCGTCCTCGCCCACCGCCCCGGAGGCCACCGCGGCCTCCCGCAGGGTCGACCCGTCCCGGTGGGCCTGCTTGGCGATGGCGGCCGCCCGGTCGTAGCCGATGTGCGGGGCGAGCGCCGTGACGAGCATGAGGTCGGCCTCCAGGTGCTCGGCGATGCGCCCACGGTCGGCCTCGAGCCCCACGACGAGGTGCTCGGTGAACGACCGGCACGAGTCCGACACGAGCCGGATCGACTCGAGCACGGCGTGCGCCATCACCGGCGTGAAGACGTTGAGCTGGAAGTTTCCCTGGGTCCCGGCGAAGCCCGCCGTGGCGTCGTTGCCGAACACCCGGGTGGCGACCATCGTCATCGCCTCGGACTGGGTCGGGTTGACCTTGCCCGGCATGATCGAGCTGCCGGGCTCGTTCTCCGGGATCCGGAGCTCGCCGATGCCGGTGCGCGGTCCCGAGGCCAGCCACCGGACGTCGTTGGCGAGCTTCATCAGGCCGCCGGCGAGGGTCCGCAGGGCCGACGAGACGGCGACCAGGCCGTCGTGGGCGGCGAGCTCGACGAAGAGGTTGTCGGCCTGGTGGAAGGCCAGGCCGGTCTCCGCCGACAGGTGCTCGGCCACCTTCGGGCCGAAGTCGGCCGGGGCGTTGAGGCCGGTACCCACCGCGGTGCCACCGATGGCGAGCGCCAGCACCCGCTGTCCGGCGTGCTCCACGTCGGCCTGGGCCTGCCGCAGCTGGGCGGCCCAGGCGCCGATCTCCTGCCGGAGCGTCACCGGCGTGGCGTCCTGGAGGTGCGTGCGGCCCACCTTGACGATGTCGCCGAGCTCCTCGGCCTTGAGCTCGAGGGCCTCGCAGAGCAGGTCGACGGCCGGGTGCAGCCGCTCGGCCAGCTCGAGGGCCACGGCCACGTGCACGGCGGTCGGGAAGGTGTCGTTGCTCGACTGGCTGCGGTTGACGTGGTCGTTCGGGTGGACGGGGTCCTTCGAGCCCAGCTGCCCGCCGAGCAGCTCGATCGCCCGGTTGGCCACCACCTCGTTGGTGTTCATGTTGCTCTGCGTGCCCGAGCCGGTCTGGAACACCACGAGCGGGAAGTGGTCGTCGAGGTCGCCGCGGGCCACCTCGTCCGCGGCCTCGATGACGGCCCGGGCCACCTCCTCGGGCAGCAGGCCGAGCTCGGCGTTCGCCAGCGCCGCCGACTTCTTGAGCAGCCCGAGCCCCCGGATCACCGGTCGGCCCCAGACGAACGTGTCGCGGCCGATGTCGAAGTGCTCGAGGCTGCGCTGGGTCTGTGCGCCCCAGTAGCGGTCGGCGGGCACCTGGACCTCGCCCATGGTGTCGCGCTCCGTGCGGGTCGCGCCCGTGTCGCCGGTGCCGTCGTCGTCGTGCGGGGTGGTCATCCCCCCACGCTAGGCCCGGCCGTGGGCAGATCACGTCTCCACAACCCTTCGGATGGGCTCTCGCACACCCCTGCCGGTATCTGCCACACTGGCGACGCCCTTCGCAGCGACGCGGACCCGGCACCACCCGGACCGGATCGCCCGCTGCCTGACGACGAGGAGCGACGGTGTCCGCCACCGAGATCGACGGTCCGCAGCCGGCGAAGCGCCCTTTGGCGCCGCCGTTCTGGGCCACTCGCCGGGAGTGGCGGATGGCGCTCGAGCTCGTCGACTCCGCCCTGCGCACCCGCGACCTCGCCGACTGGCCCGAGGGCGACGGCCACCCGGTGCTCGTCATCCCGGGCTTCCTCGCCGGGCCCGAGTCCACACTGTTCCTCCGGGGACACCTCCGACGGCTCGGGTACCGCGCCCACGACTGGCGGCGTGGCCGCAACCTCGGCATCACCCCGGAGCTGTCGGCCCACCTCGAGGACCTCCTCCTCGAGCTCTACGACCGCTACGGCCGCCCGGTGAGCCTCGTCGGGTGGAGCGCGGGTGGCATCTACGCCCGCGAGATGGCCCGGGCGCTGCCGCACTACACCCGCCAGGTCATCACGCTCGGCAGCCCCTTCAACGGCCACCCGGCCTCCACCCGGGCATGGCACACGTACCGGCTGCTCAACCGCGGCCCCCACCACGACGCCCTCTTCACCGCCGAGGCGTGCGCGCAGCGCGCGGCGCCGCTCGAGGTGCCGACGACCAGCATCTACAGCCGCCGCGACGGCATCGTGGCGTGGGAGTGCTGCGTCGCCGCCGAGGCCCCCCACACCGAGAACATCGAGGTCGAGGCCACCCACCTGGGCTACGGCCACCACCACGAGACGCTCCGCGTCATCGCCGACCGGCTGGCCCAGCCCGAGGGGCGGTGGACGCCGTACGCCGGCCGGTCCGCCGCCGGCGCCACGGGCGAAGCCGAGCCGCGCGACGACACCGCCCACGACAGGGCGGGCTGACCCGGTGGGGCGGTCACAGTGGGCCTCCCCCCTCGACGCGATCTTCCTCATCGGTGAGACCGCTGAGACGTTGATGCACGTGGGGTCGCTCCTGCACTTCACCTACCCCGACGACGCGGACGAGGGCTACCTGCGCGACCTCGTCACCGCGCTGCGCACCGCACCGATGGAGCCGCCGTGGATCATGCGGCTCCAGACGCGCCGCTTGCTGCGCCAGCCGGTGCACCGCTGGGTGGAGGACGAGAAGTTCGACATCGCCTACCACGTGCGGCACTCTGCGCTGCCCTCGCCGGGCGGTGAGCGCGAGCTCGGCATCCTGGTCTCCCGGCTGCACTCCAACCAGATCGACTTCCGCCGACCGCCGTGGTCCCTTCACGTCATCGAGGGGGTCGCTGCCGACCGGTTCGCCGTCTACGTCAAGATCCACCACAGCCTGGTCGACGGCTACACGGGGATGCGGCTGCTGCGGCGCGGCCTGGCGGAGTCCGCGGACGACCGCGACCATCCGCTGTTCTTCAGCCTGCGCCCTCGGCCGCGGTCGGAGAGCGCGGCGCCCGAGCCGGTCGGCGACATCACGTCGATCCTGCGGAGCGTGAGCGCCTCGGTGACCTCGTTGCCGTCGGTGGGGCGCACGATCATCGACACCCAGCTGCGGCGCGGCGAGACCTCCACGCGCGCCGTCACCTCGTACCAGGCCCCGCACACCCGCTCGCTCAACGGGCCCACGGGCCGGTCCCGACGGTTCGCCACCCAGCAGTACGACCTCGAGCGGCTGCGTGTCCTCGCCCGCGGCCGCAGCGCCACCGTCAACGACGTGCTGCTCGCGATCTGCGCGGGAGGCCTGCGCCGGTTCCTCGGCGACCTCGACGACCTGCCCGACCGTCCCCTCGTCGCCTTCGTGCCCGTCAACGTCCGGCAGCCGAAGAGCGAGGGGGGCGGCAACTACGTCGGCGCCACCCTCGTCTCGCTGGCCACCGACATCGCCGACCCGCTCTCGCGGCTGGCCGCGATCGCGGCGTCGACCCGCGCCGGCAAGGCCCGGATGCGCGGGATGTCGGCAGACGGCATCGTGGCCTACAGCGCGATGCTGCTCGCGCCGTCAGCCATGCAGGTGCTCCGGGCGATGAGCGGGCTACCGGTGCCGGTACCGACGACCCTCAACCTCTGCGTCTCCAACGTGCCGGGACCCGCCCAGCACCTCTACCTGCGGGGGGCGCGGCTCGAGGCGACGTACCCGGTGTCGATCCCCGGGCACTCGATGACGCTCAACATCACGGCGCAGTCGTACGCCGGCACGGTGAACCTCGGCTTCATCGGCGACCGGGAGGCGCTACCGCACCTCCAGCGACTCGCCGTGCACACCGGCGAGGCCCTCGCCGAGCTGGAGGATGCCGTGGTCGCCGAGGACGAGCGCGGCTGACCTCCGGGAGGGGTGCTCAGGACCCGCGGTTCTCGGCTCCGGTGAGGTTGATCATCCACGGCACACCGAAGCGGTCGGTGACCATGCCGAACTCGTCACCCCACATCTGCTTCTCGAAGGGCATCACCACCTGACCCCCGTCGGCCAGGGCCTCCCAGTAACCACGGATGGCGTCCTCGTCACCGCTCACGCTGGCGGTCATGCCCCCGGAGTAGGAGGTGTCGTGGTCCTGGCCGGGAGGCGTGTCGGACGCCATGAGGGTGAAGCCGAGCGGCGTCTCGAGCTGGGCGTGCATGACGCCGTCGGCGCCCTCGGTACCCGGGTCGCCGTACTCACCGAACGTCGAGATGGTCAGGTCGCCGCCGAAGACCTGCTGGTAGAAGGTCATCGCCTCGCGGGCCGTGCCGGGGAAGGCGAGGTAGGGGTTGAGCCGTGCAGCCATCGTCGGTCTCCTTCGTGGTTCGGGGTGGCTGGGACGCTACGCCCGTGCACCGACACCGGGAAGGGTGCCTGCCCCCGTTCACCGCACCGTCACGCACGAGACCTTCACACCCCGCCGGTCTCGTCCTACGGTCGAGGGCATGACCGGACGACGACGTTCCCTGACCGCGGCCGTTACCCTCACGGCCGGAGCCCTCGCCGCTGCCACCGCCTCGGCCCCCGCCGCCACCGCCGCGCCGGGACCGTCCTCGGCGAAGCAGTCCGTCCGCGTGGCCACCTTCAACGCCTCGCTCAACCGCTTCAACGAGGGCGACCTCGTGAGCGACCTCTCCACGCCCGGCGACGGGCAGGCTCAGGCCGTCGCGGAGGTCATCCAGCGGGCAGCGCCCGACCTCCTGCTCATCAACGAGTTCGACTACGACGAGGGGCACCTCGCGCTCGACGAGTTCCGCACGAACTACCTCGAGGTGTCACAGAACGGCGCCGATCCGGTCGAGTACCCCTACGCCTTCACCGCCCCGGTCAACACCGGCGTCCCGAGCGGGTACGACCTCGACAACAGCGGCTCCGTCGGGGGCCCCGGCGACGCCTGGGGCTTCGGCTTCTTCCCGGGCCAGTACGGCATGGCGGTCTACTCGAAGTACCCCATCGACGCCGGCGCGGTCCGCACCTTCCAGACCCTGCTGTGGAAGGACATGCCGGGGGCGCTGCTGCCCGACGACCCGAGCACCCCCGAGCCCGCCGACTGGTACTCCCCCGAGGAGCTCGACCACGTGCGGCTCTCGAGCAAGTCGCACTGGGACGTGCCCGTTGAGGTCGGCGCGAACACCGTCCACTTCCTCGTCTCGCACCCGACGCCCCCCGTGTTCGACGGGCCGGAGGACCGCAACGGTACGCGCAACCACGACGAGATCCGGTTCTGGGCCGACTACCTGTCCGGTCCGCGCGGCTCGTCCTGGATCACCGACGACACGGGCGAGCGCGGTGGCCTGCGGCCCGGCAGCTCGTTCGTCATCGCCGGTGACATGAACTCCGACCCGTTCGACGGCGACTCCATCCCGGGCTCGGCGCAGCAGATCCTCGAGATCGGCCGCGTGCAGTCGCAGCCGGTGCCGACGAGCGAGGGGGCGGTCGAGGCCGCCGCCGAGCAGGACAGCATCAACGACGAGCACGTCACGCCGGCCGCACAGGACACCGCCGACTTCGGCGAGCCCGACCCCGGCAACCTGCGCGTCGACTACGTGCTCCCGAGCACGGACCTGCGCATCCTCGACTCGGCGGTGGTCTGGTACCCGTCCTCCGACCCGCTCTCGCGGCTCACGACGGGCACCTTCCCGAGCGACCACCGGATGGTGCACGTCGACGTCCGGGTCCCCGGCGCTGCGGGCGGGCGCTGACGTCCGGCCCGCGGTGACCACGGTCTACGAGGCCGCGGGGGGAGCCGAGGGGATGCTCGCCCTGGCCCGGGCGTGGCACGAGCGGTGCCTCGCCGACCCGGTGGCCTCGCACCCCTTCGAGCACGGCGGCCTGCACCCGCAGCACGTCGAGCGCCTGGCGGCGTACTGGGGGGAGGCGCTCGGCGGGCCCGCGGACTTCACGACGACGATGGGATCCGAGACCGAGGTCGTGCGGATGCACGCGGGCAACGGCGAGCACGCCGAGCTCGACGAGCGCGCCGTCGCCTGCTTCGACGGCGCCCTCGACGACGTGGGCCTCACCGGGGAGCCGCTGCGCGGCATCCTCCACGGCTACTTCGCCTGGGCGACCCGGCGCTACGGCGAGCACCCCGACTCCCCCGACACCGTCCGCGAGGGCCTGGAGGTTCCGCGGTGGTCATGGGACGGGTTGCAGCCCTCGACGCCGGGGTGAGCGCGCCGCCTCAGAGCTCGGTCGAGCCGCGGCGAAGGTCGACCACAGCTCGCGGGCCTTTCCGGGGTCGTGCCGCACCTCGGCGCGCGGCGGCCCGACCTCCTCCCGGAACCTCACCGAAGGACGCCTTCGGTTCCCGGCGCTCGGTGAAGGTTCCGGCCTCCGGAGGGAAAGTTCCGGGGGTCAGGACCCGCGCAGGTCCTCGAGCACCGCCCCCGCGACCCGGTGCCCGGAGACGAGCGCGCCCTGGATGGAGGCCGTGTCGCGGTGGTCACCGGCGAGGTAGACGCCGTCGCCGAGGCGGGCGGGCGAGGTGAGGCGCAGCGGCGCGGGCTGGGCCGGGAGCGCGTCCCAGACGTCGTCGCGGCGCAGCACCTGCCAGCCGGCCGTTCCGGTGCCGAAGACGTCGCCGGCCTGCCGTCGCACGTCCTCCTCCGACGGCTCGTGGTCCTGCCCGAGGAGGGTGGTGACCTCGACCAGGTGCGAGCCCGGTGGTGCGTACGACGGGACGGCGTTGCTCACCACCGCGGCGTTGACCATCGGCCCGAGCCGGCGACCGTCGACGACGACGAGGTCGGACGTCGTCGGGGGCTCGTCCGCGGCGAACCACCACGTGCGGAGCCCACGCGTCACCGGGGCGGGCACGTCGACCAGCCCCGCCACCGCCTCCGGGCCCACCGCCACCACGACGGCCCGCCCGGTGAACCGCTCGCCGTCGGCGGTCACCGCGGCCGGCTCGTCGGTGGCGGTGTCGACACCGATGACGAGGGTGGAGAAGCGCAGGTCCTTGGCGCCGGGGCGCCGCCGCAGCCGGTCCGCGAGCCACTCCGGCAGGGCGCGGATGCCGCGTGCGGGCAGGCCCGGCACACCGAGGGCGAACATCCGCACGAGCAGCCGGACGAAGGCCTCCGACGTCTCGCCCCGGTCCTCGGCGACGACCCCCGCGACGAACGGCTCGAGCACCTCGTCACGGAGAGGGCCGTGCACGCCGGCGGCGTCGAGACCCTCGCGCAGCGGCCGGTCGGGGCCGTGCTTGACCCGCCGCGGGGCGGCGAGGGCCGGAGCCGCCCACCGGGCCACGGACGCGACCGACCCCGGGGCGAGAAGCCCGCTGCGCAGGGTCGCGGCCACGCCTCGGGGCTCGCGCAGGGGATGGTGGAGCCGCACCAGACCGGTGGCGCGCCGCACCAGCAGGCCGGCGCCGAAGGACCGCAGGGCGAGGTCGTCGACGTCGACCCACCGCTGCACGGCCGGGTAGGCGGGGTTGAGCACCTGGAACCCGCGGTCGAGGAGGAAGCCGTCGACCTCGTCGGTCTGCTGCCGGCCCCCGACCACGGGCTCGCGCTCGACCACGACGACCGACAGACCGGCCTCCACGAGCCGGTCCGCACAGCGCAGGCCGGCCAACCCGGCCCCGACGACCACGACGTCCGCGTCCACGACCCCGACCCTAGGCGCCGGCCTCGGGCGTGCGGGGCAGGGGGTGCCGCGCCGGTCGCTGTCTAGGGTCAGGGTGCCCCCCGGGCGCACCTCTGGTTGAATCAAGGCCCGGCAGGAGAGGACGGACGGAATCCGAGTTGCTGCGATGAGTGCCGAGGCGAGCCCCCACCGCCTCGACCGCCGCGGTCTCGACGCGCCGGTCGAGGGCACCCTCGCGGCCGTCGACGCCCTGCTCGACACGACCGTGGACGAGCTGCGCGCCGCCCTCGTCGAGGCCGGCACCGCTCGCGACGGCATCACGGGATCCCTCGAGGTCGATCTCGTCGGCGAGCTGTCCGACCGGCTGGCCAACCACGGGAAACGGCTGCGCCCCCGGCTGGCGCACTGGGGCTGGGTGCTCGCCGGCGCCCCGCGGGCCACCCGACCCGACCTCGTCCGGGTCGCTGCCGCCCTCGAGCTGCTGCACCTCTTCGCCCTCGTCCAGGACGACGTCATGGACCGCTCCGACACCCGCCGCGGCCGCCCCAGCCTCCACGTCGTGGCCGCCGAGCGGCACCGCGAGCAGGACGGGCTCGGGGACCCCACGCTCTTCGGGGACAGCGTCGCTGTGCTCGTCGCCGACCTGGCACTGAGCGAGGCCGGACTGCTCGTGGCCCCCACCGGCTCGCGGGTACGCGCTGTCTGGCGGCTGATGACGGTCGAGCTCGTCGACGGACAGCTCCTCGACGTCACCCACACGGCGGGCCGCCACCGCGACCTGGACGCCTCGCGCCGCATCGCCCGGTTCAAGAGCGGGCGCTACACGATCACCCGGCCCCTGCAGCTCGGGGCGCTGGTGGCCGAGGCCGACCCGGTGCGCAGCGAGCGCCTGCTCGCCTGGGGCGACCTCGTCGGCGACGCCTTCGCCGTGCGCGACGACGTCCTGGGCATCTGGGGTGACCCGGCGGTCACCGGCAAGCCTGCTGGCGACGACCTGCTGGGCGGAAAGCCCACCGTGCTGCTCACGTGGGCCCACGAGATGCTCCCCGCCGACGCCCGGCACCTGCTCCACGCCTGTGACGCCGGACGGCTGGACGCCGACGGCGCCGCAGAGCTGCAGCGGGCGATGGCCGCCGCGGGCGTCCGTGAGCGGGCCGAGGCCGAGATCGCGCGGCTGGCCGACCAGGCGCACCGGGACCTCGACCGGCTCGACCCCGACCCCGAGGCCGAGGAGGCCCTCCGCGGCCTCGTGGCATCCATCGCCTGGCGAGCGTCATGAGGGTCGTCGTCGTCGGTGCCGGGCTCTCCGGCCTCTCCGCCGCCTGCCACCTCGCCGGCGCCGGTCACGACGTCACCGTCCTCGAGCGGGAGGGGATCGTCGGTGGCCGCGCGGGGGTGCTCCGGCAGGGCGGGTTCCGCTTCGACACCGGACCGGTCGTCATGACCATGCCCTCGCTGCTGCATTCGCCGATCCACGCCGTCGGCGGCGACCCCGAGTCGCTCGTGCCGATGCGCCGGCTGGACCCCGCCTACCGCGCCGTCTACGCCGACGGCTCGGAGCTGTCCGTGCGCGCCGACATGGCCCAGCTCCGCGAGGAGGTCCGGCTCCTCGCGGGCGAGCGGGACGCGGCCGGGTTCGACCGGTTCCTCGCCTGGCTCGAGCAGCTGTACGACGTCGAGTTCGACACCTTCATCGACAGCAACCTGGATGGCCCCCTCGACCTCGTGCGCTCCCCGCTGACGGCGGCCCGCCTGCTGCGGCTCGGCGGCCTGGGCGCGCTCGGACCGAAGGTCGCGTCGTTCTTCCAGGACGACCGTCTCCAGAAGGTCTTCGGGTTCCAGTCGTTGTACGCCGGGGTGGCCCCGGCGACGGCCCGTGCGGTCTTCGCCGTCATCACCTACATGGACACCGTGCGCGGGGTGTTCTACCCCGAGGGCGGGATGCACGCGGTGCCGCTCGCGCTGGCCCGCGCCCTCACCGACGCCGGGGTGCCGGTGCACACCGGGGTCGAGGTCACCGAGGTGCTGCGCCGCGGTGACGGTGCGGTGGCAGGGGTCGCCACACGGGACGGCACGGAGTCGGCCGACGCCGTCGTGGTGACCCTGGACCTCCCGGTCGCCTACGACCGGCTGCTGCCGGGGGTCACGGCGCCGCGGGTGGCGCGGCGCGGCGCGTACTCGCCGTCGGCGGTGGTCTGGCACGTCGGGGCGGGCGGACCGACGGGCGAGCACGTGCGCCACCACAACATCCACTTCGGACACGAGTGGGACGCCGCCTTCGAGGCGCTCATCGACCGGCAGGAGCTCATGCCGGACCCGTCACGGCTCGTCACGGTGCCCACGGTCACCGACTCGAGTGCCGCCCCACCGGGCGCGTCGACCCTTTACGTCCTGGAGCCGGTGCCGCACAACGGGTCCGGGCTCGACTGGTCACGCGAGGCCGGGCCGATGCGCGAGCGGCTGCACACCTTCCTCGACGCCAACGGGTACCCCACCGACGTCGTCGAGGAGCGGCTGGTGACCCCCGACGACTGGGAGGCCCAGGGGATGCACCTGGGCACCCCCTTCGCCCTGGCCCACACCTTCGGCCAGTCCGGCCCCTTCCGGCCGCACAACGTCGACCGCCGCGTGCCGGGCCTGGTGTTCGCCGGTTCGGGCACCACGCCCGGCGTCGGCATCCCCATGGTGCTCGTCAGCGGCCGGCTGGCGGCAGAGCGGGTCCAGGAGTACGCCGGCGACGCCCGCCCCGTCCGCCGCGACCCGGTGCGGGTGGTCCGGTGAGGCCGACGGGGCCCGGCGACGACCTGCTCGCCGCCGGGTACGCCCGCTGTGCCGAGGTCACGCGCGAGCACGGCACGACGTACTACTGGGGCGCCCGGCTGCTGCCCGAGCGCGACCGGCGGCACGTGTTCGCGGTGTACACCCTGGCCCGCCTCGCCGACGACATCGTCGACCTCGCCGGGCCCGACCCCGGACCCGAGACGGCCGCCGCCCTCGACGACTTCGAGACCCGGTTCGCCGCCGCGCTCGACACCGGCACCTCACCCGACCCCGTGCTCGCCGCGGTCGCCGCCACCGTGCACGAGCGCCGCATCCCGCGAGAGTGCTTCACCCGCTTCTTCGGCGCCATGCGCACCGATCTCACGCGCCGTGAGTACGAGACCTGGCAGGACCTGCTGGGCTACATGGACGGCAGCGCGGCGGTCATCGGCGAGATGATGCTGCCGGTGCTACACCCCACCGCTGACGCCGTCGCGCCGGCCCGGGCACTGGGGCTCGCCTTCCAGCTGACCAACTTCCTCCGCGACGTCGGTGAGGACCTCGACCGCGGACGCGTCTACGTGCCTCAGGAGGACCTGCGCCGCTTCGGTGCCGACCCGCACGAACGGCGGGTCACCCCGCAGTGGCGCGAGCTGATGGCCTTCCAGGTCGAGCGCAACCGCCGCCTCTACCGGGAGGCCGATGCCGGCCTCGCCCGGCTCCCGCCCGCGTCGCGACGGTGCGTGGCCACCGCACGGGTGCTCTACGCGCGAATCCTCGACCGCATCGAGGACTCCGGGTACGACGTGTTCTCCGACCGGGCCCGCGTCCCCACCCCGGCCAAGGCCGCGCTCGCCGCCCGGATGGTGGTCTCGCGCGACCCCGCCGCGCTGGTCGCCCGCGACCGGGCGGCGGCGACGTCCGACCTCGGCTGGGTCTCGGACGACCCCGTCGTGCTCGTCGACACGGCCGGCGCCCCGGTGGGCACAGCCGCCAAGTCCGCCGTGCATCACGACGACACCCCGCTGCACCTCGCGTTCTCCTGCTACGTCGTCGACGACGAGGGGCGCCTGCTCGTCACCACGCGCGCGGCGAGCAAGCCGAGCTTTCCCGGGGTCCTGACCAACACGGTGTGCGGGCACCCCCTGCCCGGCGAGGACCTCGACGCTGCCGTCCGGCGCCGGGCGCGGGACGAGCTGGGGGTCGAGGTGGGCGACGTCCGGCTGGTGCTCCCGGGGTTCCGGTACCGCGCCATCCAGGGCGGCATCGCCGAGAACGAGGTGTGTCCGGTGTTCGTGGCCCGGGCCGCCGGTACCGGCACGGCGCCCGACCCCGACGAGGTCGACGACATCGCCTGGGTGCCGTGGCCGGAGTTCTCCGCGGACGTCCTGGCCGGCCGGCGCGGGGTGTCCCCGTGGTGCGCCGAACAGGTTCCCCTGCTCGCGGCCCTCGGGCCCGACCCGCTGTCCTGGCCGGCCGGCTCCCGCGCCGACCTCCCGCCCGCGGCGCGCGTGGGTGCCACGGTCGCGGCCGGCTGAGGCCGACCCGGAGCACCGGTGGACGACCGCTACCAGTACCTGCTGCTCATGGCGGCCTGTCTCGTCGTGACGCTGCCCCTCGAGCTGGTCCTCCGCGCCCGTGTGTACCAGCGGCCGGTGCGCCTGCCCCTCGCGCTGCTCCCGGTCGTCGTCGTGTTCAGCATCTGGGACGTCGTCGGCATCGTCCGCGGCCACTGGACGTACGCGCCGGAGTACACGACCGGCATCCTCCTGCCCGCCGACATGCCGCTCGAGGAGCTCGTCTTCTTCATCGTGATCCCGGTGTGCGGGCTGCTCACCTACGAGGCTGTCGGCACCGTGCTGGGCTGGGTCCGCACGTGGCGGGAGCGCGATGCCTGAGTACACCGTGCTGGCCGTGCTCTCGGTGCTCGGCACCCTCGCCGTGGAGCGCTTCTGGCTGCACACCGGAATCCTGCGAACGGCGCAGTACTGGGTGGCGATGGCGATCGTCGCCGCCTTCCAGGTGCTGGTGGACGGGTGGTTGACCAAGCTTTCGGCCCCGATCGTCATCTACGACCCCGACCAGATGACCGGTCTGCGGTTCCCGTGGGACATCCCGGTCGAGGACTACCTCTTCGGGTACAGCATGGTGACCCTGACCATCCTGCTGTGGGTCCGCCTGGGCCGACGACACGACGAGGAGGTGGCTGGTGACCGGCCGTGACTGGGTTCTTGCCGACGCCTTCGACCGCGCGGCGCCGACGTACGACGCCATGGTGGCGCTGTCACCGGGGTACCACGACCAGCTGCGCACCGCGGCGGAGGCGCTCGTCGAGCGGCTGCCGGCGCGGAGCGGCGAGGAGACCGTCGTCCTCGACCTCGGGTGCGGCTCCGGAGCGTCGACCCGCGCCGTGTTCGCCGCGTGGGCGGGACGGCGCGGGCTCCCGGGGAGCGTGCGCGTCGTCGGCGTCGACGCGTCCGAGGGGATGGTGGAGCAGGCCCGGGCCAAGCCGTGGCCCGACGGCGTGGACCTCGTGCGCTCGGACGCGGCCGCGTACCTGCGCTCGCTGCCCGACGCGTCGGTCGACGGCGTCCTCGGCGCCTACCTGCTCCGCAACGTGACCGACCGTCAGGACCTCGTCGACGAGGTGGCCCGCGTGCTGCGGCCCGGTGGCGTCCTGGTGCTGCATGACTACTCGGTGGCCGGAAGCCGTCGCGCCCGCGCCGTCTGGGCCGCGGCCTGCCACGGTGTCATCATCCCCCTCGCGGTGGTCAAGCGGTCCGACGTGCCGCTGCACCGCTACCTGTACACGAGCGTGCGCGACTTCGACTCCGTCGAGCGGGTGTGCCGCCGGCTGCAGGAGGCCGGTCTGGGCGGGGTGCGGCACCGCTCCTACCCGGGGTGGCAGGACGGCGTGGTCCACACCGTCGTCGGGGTGCGACCCACATGAGTCCGCTGCTGCACCGCACCCCCCGCTGGCGGCCGGGGCGTGACCCGCGAGCGGTCTTCCATCCTCCGCCCGCCCCCCGGCAGGACGCCGCGGACCGCACGCCCGCCGATCGGCACGTCGTCGTCGTGGGCGGCGGCATCGCCGGGCTCACCGCCGCCCTCGGGCTGGCCGAGCGCGGGGTGCGGGTGACGGTGCTCGAGCGCGACGCCCGGCTCGGCGGACGGGTCCGCTCGTGGCCGGTGGCGCTGTCCGACGGCAGCGCGTCGACGATGAGCCGGGGCTTCCACGCCTTCTTCCGCCAGTACTACAACCTGCGGTCGGTGCTGCGGCGCACGGACCCGCTCCTGGAGCGCCTGCGGCCGCTCGACGACTACCCGCTCGTGCGGGAGGGCGGTGGGGAGGACTCGTTCGCGGGCATCCCGGCGACACCGCCGTGGAACCTCGCGGCCTTCGTGGCCCGCAGCCCGAGCTTCGACTGGCGCGGGCTCGCGGGGGTCGACGTCGAGCAGGCGCTCGGGCTCCTGGACGTGCACTTCCCGGCCACCTTCTCCGCCCTGGACGGGGTGAGCGCGGCCGAGGTGCTCGACCGCCTCGACTTCCCCGAGGGTGCCCGCCACCTCGCGCTCGAGGTCTTCGCCCGCAGCTTCTTCGCCGATCCGCGTGAGTTCTCCGGGGCCGAGCTCGTCGCGATGTTCCACATGTACTTCGTCGGCTCCGCGGAGGGGCTGCTCTTCGACGTGCCCCGCGACGACTACGACACCACGCTGTGGAGCCCCCTCGGCGACCACCTGCACCGGCTGGGCGCGACCGTGCACGTCGGGCGGCAGGTGACCACCGTGTTCCCCGGGGTCGAGGGTGGGCTCGCGGTGCACCACCGCGGGCCGTGGGCCGACGACCCGGGCGAGGTGCTCGACGCCGACGCGGTCG
Source organism: uncultured Actinomycetota bacterium (assembly GCA_963726295.1). GTDB lineage: Bacteria > Actinomycetota > Actinomycetes > Actinomycetales > Dermatophilaceae > DASSQJ01. Next base: position 70,421 of record CAVSBW010000011.1, on the reverse strand, counting down.
TCCTGGCGCTCGACCCCCGCGGGCTGCGCGAGCTCGTGGCCGGGTCACCTCGGCTCGGCGGCCACGACGCGGCGGGTGGGCACTGGCGTTCACGGGTGGCGGGGGTGCGATCGGCGCCGGCCTTCGCGGTGTGGCGGCTGTGGCTCGACGGCGAGGTGTCGGCCGGGCGGGCCCCGTTCCTCGGCACCAGCGGCTACGGACCGCTCGACAACGTCTCGGTCGTGGACCGGTTCGAGGACCACGCCGCCCGTTGGACCGCCACTCACGGCGGGTCGGTCGTCGAACTCCACGCCTACGCGCTGCCCGACGGCACGTCGGAGGACGGACTGCGCGCCGAGCTCCTCACCGCCCTCCACCGGGTCTACCCCGAGACCACCGGGCTCGGCATCGTCCACGACGAGTGGCTGGTCGCCGACGACTGCGCGCTCGTGGGGCTCGAGCCGTGGCGGTCCCGGCCTGGTGTGCGCACGCCCGACGACCGGCTCGTCCTCGCCGGCGATGCGGTGCGGGTGGACCTGCCGGTCGCGCTGATGGAGCGCGCGGCCACCACCGGCTGGATGGCGGCCGACCGGCTGCTCGCCGGGTGGGGGATCAGGGGGCACGGGGTGTGGTCGGTGCCGATGAGCGGCCGCCTCGGGCCGCTGCCCCGGATCGCGCGACGAGGGATCCTGGCGGTGCGCTCGGCCCGCTCGGCCCACCCCTTCGACTGAGCTTTCCCGCCACGCCCCGAACCCCGGGGTCGCCTCGGAAACGTTCCGAGGCGACCCCGGGGGTTCCGAGGCGAGGGGGACAGCGCGGACGGCGTCCGGTTCAGACCAGGTCTGCGCACTGGCCGTTCGCGTGGCGGCCGAGACGTTGACGCTTCCGGGGACGAAACCTCCGGAGACCCCGGGGACCAGGTTCGAGCAGTTGAGGTTCCGGGCGACGGTGTTGCGGACGACGTACACGCCAGGTGCGCCCGGGTGCTCGTCGACCACGGTGATGTCGGTGAGTGTCGCGTTCCGACCGATGGTGTTGAACAGGACTCCGAGCCATTCGGCGGTCTGCCCGCTCACCGTGAGGTTGCCGTCGATCGTGTCGTTCTTGATCGGCCACGGGATGACGCCGCCGCCCCCGTCCAGGGTGACGTTGCCTTTCACCGTGATGCCGTTCAGCAGAACGGTGTTCGCGTCCGTGGCGGTGACGTTTCCGTTGACGGTGATGGTGGAGTGGCCTTCGGGCTCCACCATGCACTCGTGTCCGGAGTTGCCCGTGTAGGACGGCGGCTGGCAGCCAGGCCGAGGAGCGAGTCGGCCGCGGCGGTGACGATGCGCCCGACGGAGATCGTCGAGGGAGCGTTCTGCGCGTCGAGGACGGCACCGGCGGCGACGTTGACGTTCCCGACGACGGTGATCACCGCGTCGGCCGGGAGCTCGCAGTACCCCCTGACCGTGATGCTGGCGTAGGTCCCGGACGGGATGTCGCCACCTGCACACGTGTAGGCGCTCGGGCCCCGTGCAGCGGACGCGGTCGTGATGGCCGGTCCGGCCGAGAGCGCGAGCGCCCCCGCGACGGCGACGGCTCCGAGTCCCCTGAGACGTGTCGACTTCTCCACGGGTACTGCCCCTGTCTCTCATGGCCCACCTGACGGGGCCAACCGGACAGATCTGCTCCGGAGTCTCACCGGCGTCAACGGCCCGAGAGGACCACGACCAACGACTCCACCCCGCGCAACGACGAACCGGTCAGGATCGCCACCCCTCCACCCGCTCGGCGGCGTGCCGTTCACGTGGTGCGGTCGATCCTGTCCTCGACCGAGCCGTCGATGAACAGGCCAACCAGCAGACCGTGCCGAGGGTCCCGCCCACCTACAGCCGGACGTCGCCTCGGCCGACACGGTTCTCGATCGCGCACACCAGGATCAGGAGCAGGCGACAGTCGATGCCGGCCGGCACCACGGGTCAGTCGGGAGGTGCCGGGTCGGTGCAGGCCCGCTGCTGCGCGAGGCTCCACCCGTGACCGAGACGGACGTACTGGAGCACGGCCACCACCCGCCCCTCCGCGTCGGTGACGGTGACGTACGTGCTGGCCCCGCCCTCGGAGGCCACCGTGGCCTCGCCACCCTCGTGCCAGCGGTCCCGGTAGCGCCGGGCCTGCTCGAGCGGCGACGCGGGATCGCCCTCGGCGCCCTCGACGAAGTCGCTGATCCCCAGGACCTGCGTGCGGCACCCGGGGTCCAGCCGGGGCTCGGCCATCCGGGGTGCCGCCCCGTCGCCGACCGGCGTGGCACTCGCGGCGGAGGCGGCGTCGGCGGTCGGCTCCATCGTCCGCCCGCACCCGGTGAGTGCGGCGGCCGTGACGAGGACGGCGACAAGCGAACGGTGACGTGGTGGCTGTCGTCGGGTCACAGGAGGCACCTCTCGTCCACCGGGGGATGCCAGGTGTGACGTGTCGGTGGACGCTCCGGTTCCGTCGCCCACGGGCCGGTGCCGACCCCGCGCGGGCTAGGCTCGACGGACCCGAACCGCACCGGAGAGATGGAGGTCACGACCCCGTGGGCACCGACACCGAGACCAGCGTCCGCTTCGAGGCCGAGTTGCAGGCCATCGACGACACCGTGCTCGCCCGGCTGCCGGAGGACGCCAGCGCCGGGCTGCCCTCGCGGGGCCAGGTCGCGGTGCACGCCACGCTCGACGGCAACGCCTTCGACACCGTCGTCGAGCCGGACGGCCGCCGGGGCCACTGGGTCCGTGTCGACTCGGGCCTCCGGGACGCGGCCGGGGTAGGTCCCGGCGACACCGCAGTCCTGACGCTCGAGGTGGCCGACGAGTGGCCCGAACCGGAGGTGCCCGAGGACCTCGCCGGTGCGCTCGCCGGCGCTCCCGACAGGATTCGCGGCGTGTGGGACGACATCACGCCGATGGCGCGGTGGGAGTGGGTGCGCTGGGTGCAGGCGACCCGCAACCCCGACACGCGCGCCCGCCGGGTCGACGTGAGCCTGTCGAAGATGGACGACGGCAAGCGCCGGCCGTGCTGCTTCGACCTCGCCTCGTGCACCGACCCGGAGCTGGCCCGAAGCGGCAAGCTCCGGGACCCGGGCTGACCGAGGGCTCGAGGGGGCCCGAGGGCCGAGGCCTCACCAGGCCGTGAAGCCGCCGTCGACGAGGAGGTCGGTGCCGGTGACGAACGAGGCCCGCGCGCCGAGGAGGAACACCACCGGCTCGGCGACCTCCTCGACCTCGGCCAGCCGGCCCATCGGTGTCTGCTCGGCGAACCCCTCGTTCACCCCCGGCGCGTTGCCGCGTGTCATCTCGGTCAGGGTGTAGCCCGGGCTCACCGAGTTGACCCGGATGCCCTGCGGCGCCCACTCGACGGCCAGTGCCCGGCTGAGGTGAACGACCGCGGCCTTGGCAGCGCTGTAGCCGGCGTGCCTGACGCCCCGGTTGACGACGTGGCCCGACATCGAGGCGATGTTGACGACCGACCCACCCGCCGAGGACAGCAGCCGGTACTCCGCCTGGCAGGCCCACATCACCCCGTCGAGGTCGGTGCGGACGACGCGCGCCCACTCCTCGGCACCGACCCCGGCCGCGGGCTCCAGACCGTCGACCCCGGCACAGTTCACGGCGTAGGCCACCGGGCCCAGCTGCGCCGCCGTGCCCACGGCCTCGTGCACCGCCTCGCGGTCGCGGACGTCGGCCCCCACATGGGCGGCCGGCACCCCGGCCTCACGGCAGGCGGCCTCGAAGGCGCCGAGGTCGGCGGTGGGGTCGTCCACGCCCAACACGCCCACGCCGCGTGCCACGAGCGCCTCTACGACGGCCAGTCCGATGCCTCGTGCCGCACCGGTGACGACCGCGACGCTGCCCGGGGTGAGGTCCTCCATCACCGCATCACAGCACATCCGCCCGGTCCCTCGGGCCCCCGTCAGGGCGGGGCGGCAGCGCGAGGGTCAGCCGGGCACCGCCACCGGGTCGGCAACGGCGTCGCGGGGCTGGCGCCGGCGCCAGAGCCGGGCGACGGTGAGTGCGGCGATGATGTCCCAGATGCCCCACCACGCCGCGACGAGCGCCATGCCGCCGAGGCCACCGAACGAGGTGAAGACGAGCAGCAGCCCCAGGCCGGCGTTGCGGATGCCCACCTCGAAGGTCATGGCCCGCACGCTGCGGTCGGGCAGCCGCGTCGCCCGGCCGATGGACCAGCCGAGCCCGAGCGAGAGCGCGTCGTGGAGGAACACTGCGACGACGACGATCCCGATGTAGCCGACGAACAGGCCCCAGTTCTTGGCCAGCGCCACCACGATGAGGGCCCCGAGCGCAAGGAACGCCAGCGGGCCGATGATCTTCCCCGCCGGCCGGGCCACGCCGGGGAAGAAGTACCGGACGGTCAGGCCCACGACGAACGGGATGCCTATGACCAGCCCCACCTCGGCGAGGAGCTGGGACGCGTCGAGCTCCAGGCTGCGCATGAGCTCGCCCCCGGTCGGGTGCAGGTTGCCCCAGAACGCGAAGTTGAGTGGCATGAGCACGATCGCGAGCAGGTTGCCCACGGCCGTCATCGACACCGACAGCGCGACGTCGCCGCGTGCCTGGTGGGTGACGATGTTCGACACGTTCCCCGGCGGGCAGCACGCCACGAGGATCATCCCGAGGGCCACCGACCCCTGGACCCCGAGGGCCAGCGTCAGCAGGAAGGTCAGGGCCGGGAGCACGAGGAACTGGGCGCCGACGCCGATCGCGATGGTGCCGGGCCGGCGCGCGGCGAGGCGGAAGTCCTCGACGCGGGTGTCGAGGGCGATGCCGAAGAGGATCGCCGCGATGACGACGCGCAGGAGCGTCTGCGAGGACTCGTCGAACGCGATGCGGATGGTGTCGACGTCGTCGGCGAAGGTCATCGGTGGCTCTCCTCGGAAGCGGGGTCAGCCGTCGGGCCGGTCTCGGCGCAGCCGGCGGGTCATCACCCGCAGGTAGGTCCGCGGCAGGTGGCGGCTGACGACCCAGGCCATCCGGGCGGTGCGGCCGACCAGTACCCGGTCGTGGCCGCGGGCGACGCCGTCCAGCAGGGCCGCGGCGACGTCGTCGGGGGTCAGCTCCTCGCCGGTGGTCTGCCGCGCGTGCCCCTGCGCGCGGCCGACGTCCTCGGCCATCCCGCCGGTGACGAACGTCGGATGGCACACCGTGACCGCGATCCCCTGTTCGGCGAGCTCGGGGCGGATCGCCTCGAACAGGCCGGTGACCGCGTGCTTGGCGGCGACGTAGGGCGGCCGCCCGAGCACCGGCGCGAAGCCGGCGACCGACCCGATGAGCACGACCCGGCCACCCGCAGCGCGCAGCAGCGGGAGGGCGGCGAGCGTCAGGGCGACCACTCCCAGGTGCGTGACCTCCATGACCCGGCGGTGGGTGGCGAGGTCGAGGTCCTCGAAGCGGCCGATCGCGGACAGGCCCGCGGAGTGCACGAGCAGGTCCACACGCCCGTGCCGCCCTCCCACCTCGGCGAGCACGGCCCGCACCTGGTCCTCGTCGGTGAGGTCGCAGGGGAGGAACCGGTCGTCGCCCTCCGGGCAGGAGGCGGGCAGGTCGAGGCCGACCGTGACGGCACCGGCGTCGGTCAGCCGGTCGAGGACGGCGCGACCGATCTGGCCGCCGGCCCCGGTGACCACGGCGATCGAACCGGCGAACCCGCCCCGTCCACTCCGACCTGGCATGGCGGGCACCCTAGCGACCGGCCCGTCCCTGACGGAACACCTCGTAGGCCTCCCGCGTCGTGCGCGTCGGCAGGCCCGCGAAGTCGCGACGCAGTCGGGCGTTGTCGAGCACGGGGCGGTGCAGGAGGAACCGCACCTGCTCGGGCCCGTACCGGCCGATGCCGAACCGGTGCGTCACGGCGAGGGCCCGGCGCAGCGCCGCGGCGGGCACCCGCACGAGGCGCCGGCCCTCGACGGCGGCGATGTCGCGCATCGTCATCACGCCCTCGCCCGCGACGTTGTAGGTGCCGGTGCGGCGGCGGAGGACGCCCTCGACCACGATCGCGGCGACGTCCTCGTCCCAGACGAAGACGAACGGCCCGTCGGTCTCGCGCAGGGTCAGGAGCACCCTCCCGGTGAACAGCGCGGTGATCTGGTTGTCGGTGCCGGCCCCGATGATCGTGCCCGGACGCAGGAGGAGGATGCCGAGGGCGGGGTACAGGCGTCGGGCCCGTTCCACGACCCGCTCGACCGCCGCCTTGTGCCTCGAGTAGGCGAACTCCGGGCTGCCGGGGGTCGGCTCGTCCTCGGTGAGGAGGTGCCCGTCGTTGCGCGGGTGGTAGCCGTAGGCCGCCCCCGAGCTCGTCACGGTCAGGTGCTCGACCCCGGAGGCCACGCAGGCGTCCACGACCCGTCGGGTCCCACCCACCTCGATGTCCTCGAGCTCGGCGTCGGTCATCCCTCGCGGGGGCTCGACGACCGCCGCCAGGTGCACCACGGCCGACACGCGGTGCTCGCGGAGCACCGCGGTCAGGTCGGTCGTGCGCAGGTCACCGGTCACGTGGTCGGCGCCGGCCACGGGCTGCCGGGGTGCTCGCAGGTCGAGCCCCACGACCGGCACCCCACGAGCCGCGAGGCGGGCGACGACGAGCGAGCCGAGGTAGCCGCTGCCGCCCGTGACGAGCACGGTGCCGGCGCCGACGCCGGCGGAGGGGGTGGCCACGATCAGCCCTTGGGCTCGGTGTGCATCGTCTTGAACGCCCGCAGTCCGGGGGCCCACATGTGCTCGACGTTGTCGACGTCGACGTGCACCACCACCGGGCCGCCGTGGTCGCGTGCCCTCTCCAGCGTCGCCTCGAGCTGCGCGGCGTCGTCCACATGGAGCCCGAGCGCGCCCATCGAGGCGCCCAGCTCGTCATAGCGACACGGGGCGAAGTCGGCGTAGACGACCTGGTCGTCGGGCAGGGCCTTGCCCGCGATGACCTTGCGGGCGATCGTGGCGACCGGCCGGGCGGCGATCTGCTGGCTCATCTTCACCATCCCCCACTGGCCGTCGACCATGACGACGACGACGACCGGCAGGCCGAGGCGCACGGCCGACTCCACCTCCGTGGCGTGCATGCCGAAGGCCCCGTCGCCGATGAGGCAGACGACGCGTCGGTCGGGAGCGGCCACCGCCGCGCCGAGCGCCTGGCCCATGCCGGCGCCGAGCATCCCGAACTTGAAGGTCGAGAGCACCGAGCGCGGCACCCGGGCCTCGTGGTGGAAGTTCGACCACACGACGGTGTTGCCGCCGTCGAGCACCCAGACGGTGTCCTCGGGCATCACCCGCTGAGCCGTGGCCGGCACCCACGCGGGATGCACCGGCGAGGACGGCGCCTCGGCCAGCGGCTTGTCGAGCTTGGCCCGCTGGGCGTGCCAGCCCGCCCGGACCTCGTCGAGCCGGCTCGAGCGGGACCGTCGGGTCGCGGCGGGTACGCCGATCCGCTCGACCTCGTCGGCCAGGGCCCGTAGCGCCTCGCGGGCGTCGGCGAGGAGCGCGACCGCGACCGGCTTGTTGACCCCGAGCCGCTCGTCGTCCGTGTCGACCTGGATGGTCCGCTGCTCACCGGGCCGGCCCCAGTTGGGCGCCTTGCCCCACCAGTCGGTCTCGCCGAGGCGTGACCCGACGACGAGCACGGTGTCGGCGCTCGAGCGCACTTCGTCGTTGAGCTCGAGCGCCACCATGGGCAGCGCCTCTCGGCGGCGCTCGTCGAGCACGCCGCGGGCGGCCCACGACGTCGTCACGGGCGTGCCGAGCACCTCGGCGAGGCGGGCCAGCTCGGGCTCGGCGCCCGCGTGGTACACCCCGGACCCGGCGTGGATGACCGGTCGCTCCGCCTCCACCAGCATCCGGGCGGCCCGTTCGACGAGCACCGGGTCGGGCTGGAGCGGTGCGGTGCGGCGGTACGTGTCCGGCGCCCGCACCGCCTCCTCCCCGATCCCGGTGGGGTTGTTGATGATGCTCTCGGGCACGTCCAGGTGGACCACACCGGGACGACCGGTGAAGCACATCCTGAGGGCGCGACGCAGCAGCTCGGGGACCCGGTCGGCCGACGGCACGTATCCGGACCACTTCGTCATCGGCGCCGTGACTCCGGTGTGGTCGAAGTACTGGTAGGTGCCACCGCGGTCCGGGTGCCCGATCCCGACCCGGCGGGCGGAGGTGATGAGCAGCACCCGGTTGCCCTCGCCCTGTTCCACGGCGACCCCGGGCAGCACGTTGGCGACGCCGGGCCCGTTCGACGCCATCGCGACCCCGAGCCGGCCGGTGAGGCGGGCGTACGCCCCAGCCATGTGCATCGCGGCGGCTTCGTGGCGCGGCGAGTACAGCGAGATGCCGGCGTCGGCGAGCGCGGAGTAGAGGCCGAAGTAGGTGCCGTCGATGATGCCGAACATCGTGTCGACACCCTCCGCCGCGAGCATGCGGGCGATGAGCTCGCCCCCGGTCAGACCCTTGGACATCGTCGTCCCTCTCCTCGTCGGTGCTGTCCCCCCGACGCTATGACCGGGCGCGCGCCGCGGTCGAGCCCGTGTGAGCGACCAGCCATCCCGGGGGTGGGTCCACCCGGGCGGCAGCGGTCAGGCGTCGCCGCGGAGCCGCAGCTCGTAGCGCCGGGCCGCGTACTCGAGGTCGTCGACCCACAGCTGGGTTGCGGACGCGCGCATCCCCACCCGGACGAGGGCGGCGATGGAGCGGGCCACCCGGAAGCCCATCCGGGGCGAGGTGGCGATGACCGCCTCGGTCATCACCGTCCGTGCCGGGTGCACCCCCGGGGCCGTGAGCGGGGTGGCGTGCGTCTCGACGACGCTTCCGGCGCCCTCGCCGTCGGTGATGGTCATGATGATGGTGTACGAGTCCGGGCAGGTGAACTCCGCACGCACCGGCACCGCGAAGGTGCGGCCGAGCCGGTAGGCGACGTCGAGGACCAGCCGCTCGTCGGTGGACTCGACGTCGTCGACCGAGAGGTCGCTGAAGGCATAGGGGTGCAGCCAGGCCCCGTGCCACGGGTCGAGGCGGTTGGCGACGATGTCGCGCGGCTCGCAGGTGGCGGCGAGCGAGATCACCGACGCGATCGACTCCTGCGCGTCGGGGCGGGCTCCGAGCACCGGGCGGTCGGTGGGCCGCACGCCCTCCTCCAGCGGGCCGACGCGCACCCACACGAGCACGCCGTCGTCGTGCGCGGCGAAGGTGGCCCACGGCGGGTCGCTGTCGCGCCCGAGTGGCATCCCGTGCCAGCGGCAGAGCACCGTGCCGTCGACCACGTCGCAGTCGTGCAGCCGGGCCCCGAGGTGCGGGCACGCCCCCGGCCCCGCGAGAACCGACCCGGCGGTGTCGCGCCAGAGGACGACCTCTCGGCCGGCCACGGTGCGCACCAGCGTGGTGCCGCCGCGGACCTCACCGGAGGCGGCCGCGACCAGCCAGCCATGGGTCGGCTTCTCGAGCGCGGCGGCGAGCGCGCGGTCGATGCGTGCCGGCTTCGCCTCGCGCCAGGTACCACGGAGGTGGTCGGGTGTCGTCTGCGGGAGGTAGCGCACCGGCACGCGGCCGCGCACCTCCTCGCGGAAGGAACGGTCCACGCGCAACAGGCTCACCCGGCCACGCTATCCCGGCCGTCCGGGGTGGACCAGCCTCGTCGAAAGTCCGGTCGCGGGTGTGAGGATGGGGACGTGCCCTCGCTCTCCGGCTCCCTTCGCCTGTCGGCCGACGGGCCGCTCGACCCCGACGCCGTCTGGGCGCGCTACACGGAGCCGGCCCGCTGGAGCACGTGGGCGCCGCACATCACCGACGTCGACTACGGCCGGCGCGTCGTGGAGCCGGGCACCTCGGGGCGGGTCACCGGGGTCGGAGGGATCGTGGCGGTCTTCCGCATCGAGGCCGTGGACCACGAGGCGCGCACCTGGTCGTGGTCGACGCGCACCGGGCCGCTGCGGGTGTCGTTCGACCACGGTGTCGAGCCGTGGGGCGCGGGCAGCCGCGCCTGGCTGGTCACCCACGCCCTGTGGCCGGTGGCCGTCGGCTACGCCCCGGTGGCCCGCTGGTCTCTGGAGCACCTCGTCACCCCCTGAGCCCGGCAGCAGTGCGCGACCCCACCCCCCAAAATGACCATGACAGGGGTCCGGCCCTCTGGGAGGCTGAAACGCATGTCCGACAGGCTGCAGGGGACCGCGGAGGGTGAAGACGCGACCGGTGACGGATTCGCGCCGAAGGCGTCCCGACCCGACCACGACCCTCCACCGGTCATCCTCATCTCGACCACCGACCCCGACTCCTTGTCCGTGCTCGATGGGGAGATGCGCCACCGCTACGCGTCCGACTACGAGGTCGTCACGTGCAGCCGCCACGATCACGCCAAGGCCATCCTCGACGGGCTGCGCCGGTGGGACCGCGACGTAGCCCTCGTCCTCTCCTGCTACGGGCGGAGTGACCCCGATGGGCTCGACCTGCTTCGTCGGGCCCGGGCGATCCACCCTTCGGCCAAACGGGTCGTCGTCCTCGAGTGGGGCAACTTCGACGCCCGCGGTCCGGTCTTCCACGCCATCGCCGAGGGGGACCTCGAGAATTTCGTCATCCGCCCCGAGCGACCCCGGGACGAGGAGTTCCACGGCGCCGTCACCGACCTCCTCCATGACTGGCACTGGGCCCAGGGCACGAGCGGCTTCGAGGCGGTGCGCGTCATCGGACACCACGACGAACGGACGCACCTGCTGCGAGAAGCCTTCCAGCGCAACCACATCCCTACTGGGTTCTACGACGCCGATCTCGAGGCCGGACGACGCGTGCTGCGGAGCCTGGGCCTCGACGAGCCTGACCTGCCGGTGCTCGACCTGCGCTTCACCCGGCCACCACGAGCGCTGGAGAACCCCAGCGACACCGACTTGGTCGAGGCCTTCGGGCTCACCACCCAGCTCGACCCCGACATGGTGTGGGACGTCGTCATCATCGGCGCGGGGCCGGCCGGGCTCGCGGCGGCCGTCTACGCCGCGTCGGAGGGCCTGCGCACGCTCGTGGTCGAGCGCGAGGCCATCGGCGGCCAGGCGGGCACCAGCTCGCTGATCCGCAACTACCCCGGGTTCGCGCGCGGCATCAGCGGCAACCACCTCGCCTTCCGTTCGTTCCACCAGGCGTGGATGTTCGGCGCCGTCTTCCACTTCTTCCGCTCCGCCACCGGGCTCGAGGTGGACGAGCACGAGCAGCGGGTCCAGCTCTCCGACGGCACCGAGGCTCGCACCCGGACCACGGTGGTGGCCACCGGGGTCGACTACCGCCGGCTCGGCATCACCGAGCTCGAGGAGCTCGTCGGCCGCGGGGTCTACTACGGCGCCGCCGTCACCGAGGCCCGGGCGATGGCCGGTCACCCGGTGCACGTCGTCGGTGGCGGGAACTCGGCAGGCCAGGCCGCGCTCCACCTCGCCAAGTTCGCAGGCCACGTCAGCCTGCTCGTCCGCGGCCCCGACGTCGCGGCGAGCATGTCCGACTACCTCGTGGGACAGATCAGGGCCACCCGCAACGTCGACCTCGTCCACCGGGTCGAGGTCACCCAGGGCCGCTCGGTCGACGGCCGGCTCACCGAGGTGGAGGTGACCGACCGTGACACCGGGGAGTCGAGGTGGGAGGAGTCGCACGGTCTCTTCGTCCTCATCGGGTCGGCGCCGCACACCGGCTGGATCGGGGACGCGGCGGCCCGCGACGAGAGTGGCTACGTCCTCGTCGGCCGGGAGGCGGCCGAGGCGGTCGCTGCGACCGGGGGCGAGGGCGAGGTGGATGACCACGCCCGTCACCCGTTGGAGACCAGCCGCCGCGGCGTGTTCGCCGTCGGCGACACGCGCAGTGGTTCCGTCAAGCGGGTCGCCACGGCCGTTGGTGACGGCGCCGCCGTCATCGCCGCGGTGCACCAGCACCTCGTCGCGGAGCCGGCCCGGTGACCCGCGACGCTGAGGCGCCCGGTGCCGACCGTGGGTCCCCCGTGGTTCCGGCGATGCGCTGGCTGCTCGGCGCTGCGGCCCTCCTCGTCTTCCTCGCCGGCGTCCAGCTCTTCGTCTTCCCGCTCGACACCGAGACCCGGTTCGCGTGGACCATCGGCTCCCCGATGACGGCGGTGTTCCTCGGGGCGTCGTACTGGTCGGCAGTGGGGCTCGAGCTCAGCGGTGCCACCACCCGGTGGTGGGCGGTGGCCCGCGTCGCGGTCCCGGCCGTCTTCGTCTTCACCTCGCTGACCCTCGTGGTCACCCTCGTGCACCTGGACAAGTTCCACCTGGGCGCCGAGCACGCGGCCGCGGCGCGGGCCGTCACGTGGGGATGGATCGCGGTGTACGCGTTGGTGCCGGTGCTGATGCTCCTGGCGTGGTGGTGGCAGTACCGGTCGGGGGCCGGCGTGCCGACCCCCGCGGGGTTGCCCGCCTGGGTCCGCGTCGTCCTGGGCATCCTGGCGCTCGCCCTCGTGGGGCTCGGGGTGGCGCTGCTCGTGGCCCCCGAGTGGGCCGCCTCGGCGTGGCCGTGGCCGCTGACCCCACTCACCGGCCGTGCCGTCGGGGCGTGGAACGTCGGGCTCGGTGTCGCCGCCGGCCACGCGTGGCGGGTCGACGACCCGGGGTCGCTGGGCCCGGTCGGGGTCACCGGTGTGCTCTTCGGGGTGCTCCAGGCGGTGGCCCTGCTGCGCCACGGCGACGAGCTCGCCTGGGGCACGGCGCCGGCCGTCGGGTACGTCGCGGTGCTGCTGGGGATCACCGTCGTCGGCGCGTGGCTGCTCGTGGCCTCGCGCCGGACCGAGCCGGGCGGGTCAGCCGGCTGAGACCGGCTCCGGGTCGACCGAGAGCACGATGCCGGCGCGCGGCTTCCGCTGCAGGTGCACGAGCCTGGCCAGGGGCTCCGCGAGGTCGGAGAAGCGGGCCGGCCACCCGTACTTGGCGACCACGGCGCGCCGCACCGCCCGCACCTCGGCGTCGCCCCGCACCATCACGCCCTCGCCCGCGTAGGTCGGCGCCCCGGGCTCGACCCGCCCGCGGACGTCGCACCGGCGCAGCTCGATGCGCGGGGTGTGGGCCAGGCGCTTGGTCTTGCCGTTGCCGTCCACGGTGATGACGACGAGGCGGTCGCTGCCGTCGATCGCGGGTGCCACCCAGACCGGCGTCCGGACGGGCTCCCCGGTGCGCCGGAACGTCGTCAGCTGGACGTAGGCGACCTCGGCGAGCGGGTGGGTCGAACCCGTGGTCACGCCTGCTCCCCCTGCCCCCGGCGCGTGTGCAGACGCCTGGGGACGCGGGCGACGGCGATGCGGTCGCGGGTCATGGCGCCTGCTGGGGGCGGGTGGCACGTGAGGTCACGCGGTCAGCGTACGGGTGGCGCGTGACGGACTGCCGTGTACGATTTGAGCGTTGTTGTGCTTCTCGTCGTGAAGTTGTTGCATCGGCCCCGTCGGGGTCGCGCAGTCTCTGAGCAGAGGTACCCAAGCATCACCAACGCGCGGGACACCGAACACGCGGAGCGTCCCTCTCTCAGAAAGCAGGCCAACCATGGCTACAGGCACCGTCAAGTGGTTCAACTCCGAAAAGGGCTACGGCTTCATCGCCCCTGACGACGGCTCGGCCGACGTCTTCGCCCACTACTCCGAGATCCAGGGCGGCGGCTACCGCAGCCTCGAGGAGAACGCCAAGGTCGAGTACGAGACCCAGCAGGGCCAGAAGGGTCTCCAGGCGGCGAACATCACCGTCATCAGCTGACCACAGGTCTCCACGGAGCCGCCGTCCCGCGAGGGCGGCGGCTCCGTCCTGTGTGAGGGAGGACGCCGGCAGGCCGCCGCGAGTAGCGTCGGAGGGGTGGCGAACGTCATCGACCTCAACGCCGACCTCGGGGAGTCGTACGGCGCGTGGGTGCTGGGCGACGACGAGGCGATGCTCGACATCGTCACAAGCGCCAACGTCGCGTGCGGATTCCACGCCGGCGATCCGTCGACGCTGCGGCGCACGGTGGCCGCGGCCGCCGAGCGCGGGGTCGTGGTGGGGGCCCAGGTCGGCTACGACGACCTCGCCGGGTTCGGGCGTCGCCACATGGACGTCGCGCCCGACGACCTCGAGGCCGACGTGCTCTACCAGCTGGGGGCGCTCGAGGCGATGTGCCGGTCGGCCGGCACCCGCGTGGCCTACCTCAAGCCCCACGGCGCCCTCTACCACCGCACCGCCGTCGACGAGTCCCAGGCGCGGGCCGTGGTGGCCGCGGTCGTGGCCTACGACCGGTCCCTGCCCGTGCTCGGACAGCCCGGCTCGGTGCTGCTGCGCGTCGCCGGGGAGGAGGGGCTCCCTACAGTGGGCGAGGGCTTCGCCGACCGCGGCTACCGCGCCGACGGTGCCCTGGTGCCCCGATCGGAACCGGGAGCGGTGCTGGACGACCCGGACGTCGTCGCCGAACGGGTCGTGCGGATGGCGCTCGAGGGCACCGTGATCAGCACCGACGGGGGCGTGGTCACGCTGGCAGCCCGGTCGGTCTGCACCCACGGCGACTCCCCGGGCGCGGTCGGGATGGCGAGGGCCACCCGCGCGGCCCTCGAGGCCGCGGGGGTCCGGGTCGCCTCCTTCGTGGCGTCGTGACAATGCGCGGCGGGGTCGAGGTGGAGATCCTCCCCGCTGGGGAGACGGCGCTGCTCCTGGAGGTCGCGGGGCTCGACGAGGTACTCGCGCTCGACGCCGTGCTGCGTCCGCTCGCCACGGCCGGCGAGGGGGTCTGGGCCGCGGTCACCGACGTGGTCCCCGCCGCGCGCACCGTCCTCGTCGTCTCCGACGGTGCCGCCGAACTCGACGCGCTCGCCCTCGAGATGCGCGCCGTCCTGGCGAGGCCCGCCACACCCGCAGCCACGGATCGAGGGGTGGTCGCCACGGTGGAGGTCCCGGTCACCTACGACGGCCCCGACCTCGAGGAGATCGCGCGGCTCACCGGCCTCGGGGTCGCCGAGGTCGTGGCCGCCCACACCGCGAGACCGTGGCGGGTGGCCTTCGGCGGCTTCGCGCCGGGGTTCGCCTACCTCGTGGGGGGCGACGAGCGGCTCCACGTCCCCCGGTTGGAGTCGCCGCGCCCCTCCGTACCGGCCGGCGCGGTAGGCCTGGCCGGGGAGTTCTCGGGGGTCTACCCCCGCTCGTCCCCCGGCGGGTGGCGCCTGCTCGGGACCACCGACCTCGTCCTCTGGGACGAGCGGCGCGATCCCCCGGCGCTGCTCCGCCCCGGCACCGAGGTGCGGTTCGTCGAGGCGCGGGGTGGCCCGTGACCAGGTCCGCGCTCGAGGTGCTCGCCACCGGCCCGCTCGTGCTCGTCCAGGACCTCGGACGGACCGGGCTGGCCGCCGTCGGGGTCGGCCGCGCCGGTGCCGCCGACCGTGGCGCCCACCGCCTGGCCAACCGGCTCGTCGGCAACGACGAAGCGGCGGCCACGCTCGAGGTCCTCCTCGGCGGTCTCGTCGTGCGCGCCCACGGCCGGGTCACCGTGTCACTCACCGGGGCCCACGCACCGGCGAGCGAGAGGGGCCGGCCGGTCCCGCACGCCGCGGTCGTCGAGCTGGCGGACGGGGCCGAGCTGCGGGTCGACCCGCCGGCACGCGGGGTGCGCAGCTACCTCGGGGTTCGCGGTGGGGTGGACGTCGAGCCCGTTCTCGGTTCGCGCTCCACCGACACTCTCTCCGGCATCGGGCCGGCACCGGTGTCGGCCGGCGACATCCTGCTCGTCGGCGACCGGACCGTGGGCTTCCCCACCGTCGACCACGCGCCCCACCCCCTGTCCGACGAGGGCCCGACCATCCTCCGCCTCCTCCCGGGCCCCCGGGCGGCCTGGATCGGGGGGTTGTCGGCCCTCACCGGCACCGAATGGGAGGTGGGCGCCGAGAGCGACCGGATCGGGCTGCGCCTCAATGGAACCCACGTCGAGCGGGTCGTCGCCCACCGGGACCGCGAGCTGCCCACCGAGGGCATGGTGCGCGGGGCCGTCCAGCTGCCCCCCGGCGGCGAACCGGTGCTCTTCCTCGCCGACCACCCGGTGACCGGTGGCTACCCGGTGGTCGCCGTGCTGACCTCCGGGTCCGCGGACCTCGCCGCCCAGCTGCGCCCGGGCGACCGGGTGCTGCTCTCCGGCGTCACGGCGACGCGGTACTGAGCAGCAGGCTCGTCTCGCTCGTCTGCAGGCCCTCGATCCCGCGAATGACGCCGAGGGCCTCGTCGAAGGCGGACAGGCCGTCGCAGCTGAGCTCGGCGACGAGGTCCCAGCGGCCGTTCGTCGTGTGCAGCGCCGCGACCTCCGGGATGCCCCGCAGCGCCCGGATCACGTGGTTGACGTTGCGACCCTCGACCGCGAGGAGCGAGATGGCACGCACGACGGTGGCCTCGGCGGGGTCGCGGACGCGCACCGAGAAGCCGACGATGACCCCGGCGTCGACCAGCCGGTTCATCCGGTGGGTGACCGTGGCTCGGGTGACCCCGAGCCGTTCGGCCAGCGACACCACGGGCTCGCGGCCGTTGGCACGGAGCAGGGAGAGGAGCCGGCGGTCGGTGTCATCGAGCTGCATGGCGCATATCGTATGATGATGGTGCACATTGTGCGCGTCAGTTGACTCTAAAGCATCACTTCGCTGGTTGAAGGTGATCGTCGTCAGGTCGTACTCTCGGTCGGCTCCGCGTTCCTCCCCAGCGACCATCGAGGTGATCCCCGTGCCCGTCCAGGCCCCCCGCGACGTCCTCCTCGTCCGCCCGCACCACTTCCGGCCCAACCCCCAGACGGCGAGGGACAACGCCTTCCAGTCGCCGGTTCCCGAGGGTCACGACATCGCCCGCGCCGCCTTCGACGCGTCGACCCGGCTCGCCGAGCACCTGCGCGCCGCCGGTGTCGGCGTGCACCTCGTCGACGACCTCGAGGCCGACCGCCCCGACAGCGTCTTCCCCAACAACTGGATCTCGACGCACCACGACGGCCGGGTGGCGCTGTATCCGATGTACGCCGCCAACCGCCGCCGCGAGCGCCGCACCGACGTCGTGGACCTGCTCCGCGACCTCTACCGGGTCAGCGAGATCGTCGACTACTCCGGCGCCGAGGCCGAGGGCCGCTACCTCGAGGGCACCGGCGCGATGGTGCTCGACCACGTCACGCGCACCGCGTACGCCGCGCGCTCGCTGCGCACCGATGCCGTCCTGCTGCAGCGCTTCTGCGATGCATTCGGGTACGAGCCGGTGCTCTTCGACGCCGTCGACGCCGCGGGGGTCCCGATCTACCACACCAACGTCATGATGTCGGTGGGCACCGGGTTCGCCATGGTCGCCCTCGAGACCATCCCCGACCCCACGGTCCGCGCCGAGGTGGAGCGGCGCCTGGCCGCCACGGGGCGCCGGATCGTGCCGATCACCCGGGCGCAGGTCGCCGAGTTCGCCGGCAACACCATCGAGCTCACCGGGGCCGACGGCCCCCTGCTCGCCCTGTCCGCCCGGGCCGCCGCCAGCCTCACGCTGGACCAGCGCGCGGTCATCGACGAGTCCTGCACCCTGCTGCCCGTCGACGTGTCCGCGGTGGAGCTGGCCGGCGGGTCCGTGCGCTGCATGGTGGCCGGCATCCACCTGGAACGGCGCGAGAGCGACGCAAGCCTCACCGGCATGGAGACCGCGGCCTGACCCCGTGCCCGCCGCACGCCGATCTCCACCGACGGACGGGAACCTTCACCGGAGGACGCCTTCGCTTCCCGTCGCTCGGTGAAGGTTCCGGCATCCGGAGAGAAAGTTGTGGGGTCAGGAGGGGGGCGTGGCCGGCCAGCGCGGGTCGCGGCCGAGGTGGGCGAGGAGCAGCGACGACGGGTCGCTCTCGGGCGGCACCCGCGGCGGAGCGAACCGTCCGCCGGACCGCCTCCGGCCGCGCGGGACGTGGGTCACGGCGACGGGCAGCAGGGCGGCGGCGAGCCTCCCGGGCAGGACCGCGCCGGGCCCGAGGGCGGCCGCCAGGTCCCAACCGTGCACCGCGACCTCGAGCGCCCCGACCTGCGAGGCGAGCCGCGCGTCCACCTCGACCGCCGACCCTGCCCCTGCGCCGGGCCGTTCGAGCACCGCCGACCCACCGTCGCCCCGCGCGGTCCACCGCTCGAGCAGCACGCACCCGAGCACCCGCAGCTGGTCGGCCAGCTCCTCCGGCCGCTGTGAGGTGGGGGGCGGGCCCACCGCCGCGACCCGGCCGACGGCGAGCTCGGTGACGACCTCGAGGGAGTCGACCATGTGGACGAGCAGGTCGGTGACGTCCCACGCGGCACAGGGCGTCGGGCGCGGGGCGTCGGCGTCGCGCACGTCGCCGAGCACCACGCGCGTGAACGCCAGTGCCCTCTCGACGAGGGCGACGCCGTCCCGTGTGGGGGCGGCGGCAGTCATGGTCAGCCCCGGACGGGGACGTCCTCGGGTCCCAGCTCGGACGGCAGCCCGGCCAGCGTGAAGTACCCGGTGTCGAAGAAGACCACCGCGTGGGTGACGTGGGCGCCGTCGAGCTCGAGGACGTGCAGCTGGAAGGGCAGGTACCGCTCGCTCTCCGACTCCTCGTCACGCAGGTAGAGCCCGAAGGCCGGCTGCCCGTTGCACCGGGTCGCGACCAGCGGCATGTCGTGGGTGCCGCCCGGGCAGTGCGTGTCCACGAGGGTCGCGATGGTGCGCGGGCCCTGGTACCAGCCGGTGAACGGCGGCATCTCCCACACCGCGTCCTCGGTGAACAGCGTGGCGATCGCGTCGACGTCCTTGCGCCAGAACGCGTCGACGTACCGGTCGAGGAGGGCCCGCTGCTCGTCGGTGAGCTCCGCGCCTGCCGCCCCCTCCGGTGTCGGTGCCACCGCCGCCATCGTCGCGCGAGCACGCTGGAGTGCACTGTTGACGGCGGCCACCGAGACCCCGGTGGCCTCGGCGACCTCGGCGGCGCTCCACCGCAGCACCTCGCGCAGGACGAGCACGGCACGCTGCCGCGCCGGCAGGTGCTGGAGGGCTGCCACGAAGGCCAGGCGGAGGGTGTCGCGTTCGACGACGACGTCGGCCGGGTCGGCCGTGGCGGCGAGCACGGCGTCCGGCATCGGCCCGAGCCACGGCACCTCGACGCGCTCGTCGAGCGGGTCGGCCCCCTCCAGTGACGGCGCGCCGAGCCCGGTGGGCAGCGGACGGCGGGACGCGCCCTCGAGCGCGGTGAGACACACGTTGGTGGCGATGCGGTGCAGCCAGGTGCGCATCGAGGACCGCCCCTCGAACCCGCCGTACGACCGCCACGCCCGCAGGTAGACCTCCTGCACGAGGTCCTCGGCCTCGGAGGGTGACCCGGTCATCCGGTAGCAGTGGGCGAGCAGCTCGCGCCGGTAGCGGAGGGTCGCCTCCTCGAAGCCCGGGTCAGCGGCGGACCCGCGCACGGTGTCTCCGGTGGTCGACGTCATCCTGGCCTCCTCCGGCACCCGAGTGGTGCCTTCCACCCCGTACGGACCGTGCGGCCGGCCGGAAATCATCGCGCGCCCGCGATGAGTTTCCCCGTACCGTCGGGTCGATCCTCGCATGACCACCACCGAAGGACACCCCATCACCGTCCACGATCCCACCACGGCCCCCACCGTGGAGCGCGCTGTCCCGGCGCCGCGGCGGACCTACCCCGTGCTGCGCTGGCTCGTGGCTGCCACCTTCGTCGTCATCCTCAACGAGACGATCATGGTCAACGCCATCCCGCGGCTCATGGCCCAGTTCGAGGTGACCGCCCGGGCGGCCCAGTGGCTGTCGACGGCCTTCATGCTGACCATGGCCGTGGTCATCCCCGTCACCGGCTGGTTCCTCCACCGGGTCACCACGCGGCAGGCGTTCGCCGTCGCCATGTCGGTGTTCGGCGCGGGCACGGTCGTGGCCATGCTCGCGCCGGTCTTCCCGGTGCTGGTGGCGGGTCGGGTCGTGCAGGCGGCCGGCACCGCCATCATGCTGCCGCTGCTCATGACGACCCTGATGACGGTGGTGGACGAGCGCGACCGGGGGCGGGTGATGGGAAACGTCACCCTCGCCATCTCGGTGGCACCCGCCCTCGGGCCGACCGTCTCGGGGGCTGTCCTCGCCGTCGCCGGCTGGCGGTGGCTCTTCGGGGTCGTCCTCCCGGTCGTGGCACTGGTGGCCGTGTTCGGGCTGCGACGCCTCGTGGACGTCGGCGAGACGCACGTCAGCCCGGTCGACTGGCGGAGCGTGGTGCTCGCCGCGCTCGGTTTCGGCGGGCTCGTCTACGGGCTGAGCCGCATCGGCGAGCCCCGGCCGGGGTCCGTGCCCGCCTGGGTGTGGATCGCCGGCGGCGCGGCCGTCGTCGTCGCCTTCGTCCTGCGGCAGCGGTGGCTCGCCCGCAGGTCGGAGCCGCTGCTCGACCTGCGCACCCTCACCCACCGCACGTACGCGCTCTCGCTGACGCTGCAGTCGATCGCGTTCCTCACCATGCTCGGCGCGATGATCCTGCTGCCGCTCTACCTGCAGGATCTGCGCGGCCTCACGCCCCTCCAGACCGGCCTGCTCGTCGCTCCGGGTGGTCTGGCGATGGGCCTGCTCGGCCCGGTGGTGGGCCGGGTCTTCGACCGGGTGGGCGGCCGGCCGCTGATGATCCCGGGGTCGGTCGGCGTGCTCGTTGCGCTCGCGGCCCTCAGCAGGATCGGCGAGACCACCCCGTACGCCGCCATCCTCGGCATCCAGGTGCTGTTCATGGTCAGCCTCGCGGCGCTCTTCACCCCCGCCTTCACGCTGGGGCTCGGCGCACTGCCGGCCCACCTGTACTCGCACGGCAGCTCGCTGCTGGGCACGGCCCAGCAGGTGTCGGCCGCGGTGGGGACGGCGATGACCGTGACGATCCTGTCGTGGCGCTCGACGAGCCTGGCCGAGGCCGGGGCGAGCGAGTCGGCCGCGTTCGCGGGCGGGGTGCAGTGGGCCTTCGGGGCCTCCGCCGTGCTGGCCGTGGGGGTCGTCGTCGTCACCCTGTTCCTGCCGAACCGGCCCGAGTCCGTGCAGGACTCGCCCGTCAGCTGAGGTGCACCGGCTCCACGGGGCTGCGGTGCTCGTGGTCGCTGCCGGCGGCCGCGGAGTGCAGGGGGCACGAGGACGTTGCACTGCCGGCAGTACGCCGCCGCACAGTCCCGCGGGGTTGGGGTAGCCGACGACGCGGTCCTCGCGGGCCGTTGAGCTCGCCGGGCGCGGACCGCGGCCCCCGTGCCGCGACGGTGGCTACCGGGCCGGGGCCCCGGGCGGGATCGGTCCGACGTGGACGGGCCGCATCATCTCCTGGTCCTCGTGCTCGAGGATGTGGCAGTGCCAGACGTAGTAGCCGGGGGTGTCGAAGCGCAGCCGGAAGCGAGTGACGGCCTCCGGGTAGGCGATGACCGTGTCCTTCGGCCCCGTCTCCCACGGAAGGGGCGGCTGCGCCTCGCCCACGGGCCGGCCCTCCTCGAGGGCCTGCCGCCCGACGACCTCGAACTGCACCTGGTGCACGTGCACCGGATGGGCGTCCTCGGTGGTGTTGTACACCGCCCACTCCTCGGTGACCCCGACGTCGGGGTTCTCGGTGATGGGGTCCATCCACATCATCGGCGTCGACGTGCGCGTCGCCGGGTCCCACGTGCCGAGCAGGGCCGCCGCCGGCCCGTCGAAGTCGCCGGCCACGTGGGCGTGCTCGTTGAGGCTGAGGTCGCGGTGGACCTGCGGCGCCGCGAGCTCCGCGGGCGCGGGCAGCAGCAGACGCCGCGGTGGGGTGCTGGCATCGCTGATCTTCCTGGACCCGACCCGGAACTCCATCACGAGTCCGGTGCTCTCCGGGTCGGCCGGCGCGAAGCCCTCCTCACCGTCGGGGTCGATGGGCCCGCCGCCGAACGGCTCGTCCGGACCGAGGTTGAGCAGACGGAACGTGGCCCCCCGCGCGCGGCTGAAGTCGACGATGACGTCGGCGCGCTCGGCCGGCGCCAGCAGGAGGGTGGCGCCGCCTCCCGTGCTGCCGTCGTAGGGGTGGTCGTTGAGCCGCACCGGCTTTCGGAGGAAGCCGCCGTCGCCTCCCACCTGCCACACCTCGACGTCTGGGTGGTCGAACTGGAGGATGAGGAAGCGGGAGTCACAGCCGTTGAGCAGCCGCAGCCGGTAGCGGCAGGCGTCGACGTCGAGGTAGGGCCACGTCCGCCCGTTGACCATCATCATGTTCCCGAAGAACTCCGGGTTCCAGATCGGCGGCACCATCGTGTCCGGGACGAACGGTCCCTCGAACCCGTCGAAGAAGGCGCGGGTGTCCGGGTAGAAGAGTGAGCCGTCCTCGTCGAAGGACCGGTCCTGGATGACGATCGGGATCTCCCGGTACTTCTTGGTGTCCGGGTGCTGGTCGCCCTCCTTGGGGGCCGGGCCCGGGAGGGTCGCGACGCCACCCGTGGCGGCGTCGAGGACCGAGTCGCCCGGCCCACCACGGACGAGGTAGAACCCCGCCGGCCCGGCGTAGACGTTCAGCCGGGTCAGGCCCAGGGCGTGGTCGTGGTACCAGAGCGTCGTCGCCGCCTGGTCGTTCGGGTAGGTGAAGGTGGCGGTGCCGGGCGCCCAGTCGAGCCCGTGACGCTCCACGTAGTAGTCGTAGAACGTGCCCGTCGTCGCATAGCCGTCCGGCACCTCGGCGTCCGGGAGGTACCACGCCTCCGGGTACCCGTCGCTCTCCTCGGTCGTGTGGGCCCCGTGCACGTGGGTGACGATGGGCACCGGCCCCTCGTAGCGGCCCGGGGTCCGGTCGAAGTGCGGATGGCGGTCGCGCATGGTCGTCCCGCCGGGCGGGTTCGCCCAGTGCAGTGTCGGGTCGACCGGCAGCAGGTGCGGCAGCCACGCGCCACTCTCGTCGACGAGCTCGTTGACCCACCGCACGACGACCGGCCGGCCCGCCTTCGCCTCGATGGTGAGCGACGGGGCGTTGTAGAAGTCCTTGACGCCCTTCTTCGAGCGGGACCTCGCCGTGCCGTACCCCCAGACGGTGGTGGCCGGCATGGAGGGCGGCAGGATCTGCTGCTCGAACTGGCGCATGCCGATCTCGTAGTAGTCGGCGTTCTTGCCTCCCGTGATGGTCATCGTGCCGGCGCGGGGCATGACCGGCGGCACGAGCAGCGGGGTGACGAAGCGGTCGACGTCCCCCGGGGCCAGCGTGCCGCCCGGGATCTCGTCGGCGGACGCCTGCACGGCGTAGGTGACGCCGCCGACGGTGCTCAGGAGCCAGAGTCCGGCTCCCGCCCCTCCCGTCCGGATGACGGTCCTGCGCGAGACGCCGCCGAGCGGGGGCACGTGGGAGGTGCGAGTGGTCACTGACATGGTGGATCCCTCCAGCCCCAACAACGCCACCGCGCCCTGCCGCGGCGCGCACCCACCCCTCCCTGACGGGGCTGGTGCCGGCGGCCTGCCCCTCGGTTTCTCGTTCGTCGGCAGGCCGGAGCCTTTCGTGCCGGTTGACAGGCTCCTCTCCTGTGTGCGCGCTGTGAATAGCCCGTCGTGATGGTTCGCCGGTGGCCCGATCGGGCCATGGACGGCCTTCAGCGAGCGGCGGATCGGGCCGGCTCAGCGACGGTGGACCGCCCTGTGGAGGCCTCCTCCGGCGGCGCCGCGACGTCGACGACGACCTTGCCCCGGGCCCGCCCGGCACCGACGTGCTCGACGGCTGCGAAGGCCTGTTCGAGCGGCCACGAGCGCTCGAGAACCGTCCGGACCGAACCGGACTCGATGAGACGGCCGAGCTCCTCGAGGTCCTCGGCCGTCTCGCGCGAGACGTGCATCACCAGGCGCTGGCGGACGAATGGCGACAGCAGGGCGGCCGCGACGCTGCGCTGGAAGCCGCCCGTCAGGCGCCCGCCCTGCTCACCGCCGATGACGACGAGCGTCCCTTCGCGCGTGAGCACCCGTCGCAGGGTGCGCAGGCTGCGGTTGCCGCCGATGTCGAGCACCACGTCGTAGGGGACGCCCTCGACGTCGATGTCCTCGCGGGTGTGGTCGATGACCCGCACAGCGCCGAGCGAGCGCACGAGTTCCGCCTTCGCGGGTCCGCTGACGCCCGTCACCCGCGCACCGGCCGCCACGGCCAGCTGGACGGCGAAGGTTCCGACGCCCCCCGACGCGCCGACCACGAGGACGCGCTGTCCCCCGGTCACGGCCGCGAGGCGCACGGCCTGGAAGGCGGTGAGCCCGGAGACGGGGACCGCCGCCGCCGCCCGCGCGTCGAGGGTCGCCGGACGTCGCGCGAGGCGGCCCCGGGGCGCGACGGCGAGCTCGCTGACCGAGCCGTCGGCCGTGCCGAAGACGGCCTCCCCGACGGCGACGTCGTCGACGCCGGGGCCGACGGCCACGACCGTCCCGGCCAGGTCACGCCCCGGCACGCGGTACCGCGGGCGCCGGAGGCCGAAGCCCAGGCGGATGACAAGGGGCAGCCCCGTGGCGAGGTGCCAGGTGCCTCGGTCGATGCCGGCCGCCTCCACTCGCACGAGCACCTCCCCGGGGCCCGGCGTCGGGTCCGACACCTCGGCCACCCGAAGGTGCTCGAGTCCGTACCGGTCCTGCACGACTGCTCTCATGACGCTCTCCTTACATTGTAAGTCCCGGGCGGTGCCGCCGATCGTAGCCTTACGGCGTAAGATGAGCAAGCCGCTTCATCGCGACCGTTCCCGACCCACCCGGAGGAGCCCCGTGCCGCCGTCCACCCGCCGCCCCCGCCTGACGCGTGACGGAGTCGTCACCGCGGCGGTGGCCCTCGCCGACGAGAAGGGCCTGGCCGCCGTCTCGATGCGCGCGCTCGCCGGCCGCCTCGGGGTGGAGGCGATGTCGCTCTACCACCACGTGCCGAACAAGGACGCCCTCCTCGACGCGATGGTCGACCTCGTCTTCGGGGAGTTCCACGCCCCCGGGACGGGTCGTCCGTGGCGCGAGGAGCTGCGTCAGCGGTCGGTGGGTGCGCGACAGGCGCTGCTGCGGCACCGGTGGGCGGTCGGCCTCATGGACTCGCGCCGCTCCCCGGGCCCGGAGACGCTGCGTCACCACGAGGCGGTGCTGGCGTGCCTGCGCGGCAACGGCTTCTCGCTCGCGGCCACCGGTCACGCCGTCGCACTCCTCGACGCCCAGCTGTACGGCTTCATGCTCCAGGAGCTGGCCCTGCCGTTCAGCGGCGAGGCCGAGCTCGCCGACATCGGCGCCGAGATCCTCGACGACGAGACCGCCGCCACCTTCCCGCACTTCACCGAGTTCGCGCGCGACCACGCGATGCAGCCGGGATGGTCCTTCGGCGCCGAGTTCGACGTCACCCTCGACCTCGTCCTCGATGCGGTCGCCGGCCTCCTCGACGCCCCCGCGGCCGCCTCCCCGGCGGCGCCCGAGCCGGTGCCGGTGCTCGACCCCGTGCTGGGGGTCGACGGATGCGCGGCCGGCTGGGTGGGTGCGCTGCTCGTGCCGGGAGCACCCCGCCCCCGGGTGGTCGTGGCGCCCACCATCGCCCAGCTCGTCGAGACCGTCCGCGCGGAGGTCGACGTCCGGGTGGTCGGGATCGACATCCCCATCGGGCTCCCCGACGACACCCTCCGCCGCGCGGACGCCCTCGCCCGGAAAGCGCTCCCCGGCCGGGCCTCCACCGTCTTCACCACCCTGACGCGAGCCGCCTACGCCGAGGGCAGCCGGCTCGAGGCGGACGCGGTGAACCGGCGGCTCACCGGACAGGGCGTCGGCGCCCAGGCGTTCGCGCTGCGCGACAAGATCGTCGAGGTCGACGCCTGGGTGCGGTCACGCCCGACGCTCGAGGTGCTCGAGGTCCACCCCGAGGTCTCGTTCGCCGAGATGAGCGGGGCCCCCGTGCCCGAGGGCAAGGCGACGGAGGCGGGGCGCACGGCGCGGCTGGAGGCACTGGCGGAGGCGGGCGTCCCGCGACCGTCGGTGCTCTCGGGGTCGGGCTACGCGGTGGACGACGTCCTCGACGCCTGCGCCGTGGCCTGGACCGCGGCCCGCTGCGCGGCGGGCCTGTCCCGCTCGCTGCCGGAGCAGCCCGAGGTCTTCTCCGACGGTATCGCCGCCGCCATCCACGTCTGACCGGCCGGCAGCGGCAGGTGCGGGACCGGCCCGGGCGGTGGCAGGCTGCGGCCATGACGTCCCGTGTCTCCCACACCACCATCGACTGCCACCACGCGTTCGAGCTCTCCCAGTGGTGGAAGGGCGTCCTCGACTACGTCGACCTCGAGGACGACCCCAACCTCCCGGAACACGACGAGTGCCTGATCGTCAGCCGCGACGGCAGCCACCGGCTCCTCTTCATCGAGGTGCCCGACGAGAAGGTCGTGAAGAACCGGATGCACCTCGACCTCGAGCCGGTGGCGGGCTCGCGGGACGACGAGCTGGCCCGCCTGCTCGAGCACGGCGCCCGCCAGGTCGCCGACCTCCGGGGCCAGTACGGTCCGGGCACCGGCTGGGTGGTGCTCGCCGACCCCGAGGGCAACGAGTTCTGCATCCTGCGCAACCTCGCGGAGCGCCAGGCCAACCCCCCGCCCGCACCCGCGGAGTAAGCGGTCGCCGGCTCGTCCTCCGGCACCACCTCGGGCCGCTCGGGCCGCTCGGACCGCGAGCCTGCGCCCCTGGAGCCCAGGGCCCCGCGCCCCGGTCCGTTCTCGAATGTCAGCGGTCGACGAGGACGACGTCGAGGCGGCGGGGGCCGTGCACGCCCTCCACCCGGTTCAGCTCGATGTCGCTGGTGGCCGAGGGCCCGCTGATCCAGGTCTGGGGGAGGTGGGGGTCGAGGGCCGCGACCGCCTCGGGGACGTCGGGGACGATCTGGTCGGCGGCGACGACGCACACGTGGTGGTCGGGGACGAGGGTGAGGGCGCGGCGGCCCTGTCCCGGGCCGTGGGTGAGCACGATGGTGCCCGTCTCGGCGATCCCGAGCGTGGCGGTGGTGACGACCGCCTCGGCACCGTCGAGCTGGGAGTGGGTCAGGCCGTGGTCGGGCAGGGTGCGCGGCAGGTCGAGCCACAGCCCGTCGGGCACGACGACACTCGCCGCGCCGCCCAGGGTGGCCAGCACGGCGTCCTCGAGCCCGGACCGGCTCGTGCGGATGACGGTGGCTCGGTAGTCGGCGACGCGCTCGGCGAAGAGGTCGACGAGCGACGCCGGGTCCCGGCGTGGCGTGGGGGGCGGCGGGTCGGTGTCGGGCTCCTGCGCCGCGGGATGGGTGAGGGCACCGCGCGCGGGTCCGAGCGCGGCGCGCACGGCGCCGAGAACGTCGTCACGCGAGCTCATCGCGCCTCCTCCTCCGGCGCAGCGGTGCCCTCGTCGCGGCCGGCGCGCGCCCACCAGGATCGGAAGGACTCGGCCGGTGGCGCGGGCAGGTCGCGCGAGCCGGTCCAGCGGGCCCCCGGGCCGGGCAGCCACGTGAGCGCGGGCCGTCCGCCGGGCATCGTCCGCCGCCCACGCGCGACTCGTCCGAGCAGTCCGGATGCCCTCTCCCCCAACGAGACCCGTCGGGAGTCACCGAAGGCCCACCCAGTGGCCCGCATGGCGACCGCCTCCGGCTTCGGGACCCGGTCACCGCGGTGGGCGTCGACCACGCGCGAGCGCAGGTGGACGAGCACCTCGGGGATGTCGATGTTCACGGGGCAGACGTCGGCGCAGGCCCCACACAGCGTCGAGGCGTACGGGAGGGCGTCGGTGGCCGCGTCGTGGCCGGTGCCCTTGAGGAGCGGGTTGATGATGGCGCCGATCGGCCCCGGGTAGACCGAGCCGTACGCGTGGCCACCGACCCGCTCGTACACCGGGCAGACGTTGAGGCAGGCCGAGCAGCGGATGCAGCGCAGTGCCTGCCGGCCGACCTCGTCGGCCAGGGCGCGGGTCCGCCCGTTGTCGAGGAGCACGACGTGCACCTCCTGCGGGCCGTCACCGGGCGTGACGCCGGACCACGTCGAGGTGTACGGGTTCATCCGCTCGCCGGTCGAGGAGCGCGGGAGCAGACGGAGGAACACGTCGAGGTCGGCCCAGGTGGGCACGACCTTCTCGATGCCCACGACCGAGACGAGGACCTCGGGCAGGGTGAGGCACATCCGGCCGTTGCCCTCGGACTCCACGACGACGAGCGTGCCGGTCTCGGCCACTGCGAAGTTCGCGCCCGAGACCGCCATCCGCGCCGAGAGGAACTTCTCGCGCAGGTGCTGCCGAGCCGCCCCGGCGAGCTCGGCCGGGTCGTCGGTGAGGTCCTCGGGGGCGGGGCGGCCGGCGCCGGCCATCCGCTGCCGGAAGATGTCGCGGATCTCGGCCCGGCCGCGGTGGATGGCCGGGACGAGGATGTGGCTCGGCAGGTCGTCGCCGAGCTGGACGATGAGCTCGGCGAGGTCGGTCTCCCACGCCGCCACACCCTGCTCGGCGAGGGCCTCGTTGAGGCCGATCTCCTGGGTGGCCATCGACTTGACCTTGACCACCTCGTCGACGCCGTGTGACCTCGCGACCTCGGTGACGACGCGGCAGGCCTCCGCGGCGTCGCCGGCCCAGTGCACCACCGCCCCCCGGGCGGTCAGCGACGCCTCCAGCGCCTCCAGGTGCTCGTCGAGGTGGAGCAGCGCCTCGTCCTTGACCGCCGCCGCCCGGGCCCGCAGGGCGTCCCAGTCGGGGACCTCGCCGACCACCGCGGCCCGCTTGGCACGGATGGTCCCCGTCGCGTGGGCCAGGTTGCGTCGGAGCTGGGTGTCCGCCAGCGCGTCACGCGCCGCCTCCGGGAACGGCGGCATCCCCACGAACGTGCGTCCCATCAGCATCCCCTCCCGGTTCTCGTCATCCGTTCGCGCCGACCGGGTCGTCGGCCGTGGAGACCAACACCTCGGCCAGGTGCATCGTGCGCACCCCCGCCCGCTGCCGGGAGAGGAGGCCTCCGATGTGCATGAGGCAGGACGCGTCACCCGCGACCAGCACCTCGGCTCCGGTCTCACGCACGTGCCGGACCTTGTCGGCGCCCATCGCCACGGAGACATCCGGGTTCTTCACCGCGAACGTGCCCCCGAACCCGCAGCACTCGTGCGCTTCCGGCAGGTCCACCAGGTCGATGCCGCGCACTGCCTCCAGCAGGCGGTGCGGGCGGTCACCCACCCGCAGCATCCGCAGCGAGTGGCAGGTCGGGTGGTAGGTGACCCGGTGCGGGAAGGAGGCGCCCACGTCGGTCACCCGGAGCACGTCGACGAGGAACTCCGACAGCTCGAAGGTGCGAGAACCGGTGCGCGCCACCGCGTCCAGGAGGCCGTTGCCCCCGGCCCGCCGGGCCACCACGGCGTGCTGGTGCCTGACCGAGCCGGCGCACGACCCGCTCGGGACCACGACCGCGTCGTAGCCGTCGAACGCCTCGACGAACCGGCGCACCGCCGGCACCGCCTCGTCCATGTAGCCGGTGTTGACCATCGGCTGGCCGCAGCAGGTCTGGGCCTCGGGCACCTCGACCTCCACGCCCAGCCGCCGCAGCAGACGAACGGTGGCCCGGGGGGCCTCGGGGAACATCGCGTCCCCGAGACAGGTGGCCATGACCGCGACGCGCATCGGGTGCTCTCCCTCGGTGGGTGGGGCCCTGCACGGCACACGCTAGTGGCTCCGTGACGTCGCGTCCCGGCCGATTCGAAGGGTTGCGCGGAACATCCCGCCCCTGCAGGGCGTAGACGTTAGAGGTGTACGGCCACGCCACCGACGAAGGAGAGATGCCTGATGACCCGCTGGAGCTACGACGACGTCCCCGACCTCACCGGTCGCACCGCACTCGTGACGGGGGCCAACTCGGGCATCGGGCTCGTCGAGTCGCGGGTCCTCGCCCAGCACGGCGCCGACGTCGTGATGGCCGTGCGGCGCACCGACGCAGGTGACGAGGCGGCCGAACGCATCCGCCGCACGGGTGCGCCCGGCCGGGTGACCGTGGAGGAGCTCGACCTGGCCTCCCTCGACTCGGTGGCCGCACTGGCCGACCGCGTCGGGGAGCGAGTCGACGGACGCCTGGACCTGCTCGTCAACAACGCCGGCGTCATGACCCCGCCGAGCTACCGCGAGACCCGCGACGGCTTCGAGCTGCAGTTCGGCACGAACCATCTCGGCCACTTCGCGCTGACCGGGCGGCTGCTGCCGATGCTGCTGACCGCCGACGCCCCGCGGGTCACGACGGTCTCGTCGATCGCACACCGGCGCGGGGACGGCGCCGTCCTCGAGGGGAACCCCCGTGAGGGCTACGACCCGCAGAAGACGTACGGGCAGTCGAAGCTCGCCAACCTGCTGTTCGCCGGCGAGCTCCAGCGGCGGTCGGAGGATGCCGGGTCGCCGCTCGTGTCGACGGGAGCGCACCCGGGAGTCACGGGGACGAACCTCGTGGCCAGCCCGGACGGCATGGGCGCCATCCCGGTGGTCGGCACCGTGGGCCAGTGGGTCGTCCGGGTCCTGTTCCCGCCCCCGGAGCGCGGCGCCGAGGCGATCGTCAAGGCGGCGACCGTCGCCGAGCCTGGGTCGTACACCGGCCCCGGGGGTCCGGGCGAGGCGTTCGGTCCGGTGGGTGATGCCGCGCGCAGCCCGTGGGCACAGAACGCGGGGCTCGCGGCGGAGTTGTGGCAGCGCAGCGAGGAGCTCACCGGCGTCTCGTTCGACTTCGCTGTGGCACAGGGTGGCTCGTCGACCCGTTCGGCCTGAGCCCTGCGTCGTCAGCCGCGTCACCCCGTCCAGTTCCGGCTACACTGCCCCAGCTTTCCCGCCTGATGCGGCTGACCCTGGGTCGCACCAGAACGGTTCCGGTGCGACCCCGGGGGTTCCCTTGCGACGGGCCAACCGCGGCCGCGGGCCTCGCGCGCGCATCGCCGAACCCTACGGGGCGGGTGCAACGGTCACCGCGGACATTCGCGGCTGCGGTGAACCTCAACGTCGGGGCGACCGTTCGACGAACCCACCCGGCCCCGTGCCCTCGGCCGGACCAGCTCACGCCTGCGGCCTAGGCTGAGGCCATGTCTCTTCGTTCCGCCAACCTCGAGCGGATCGACGGTGGCCTGTTCGACGTTCTCGTCGTCGGCGCCGGCATCAACGGCGCCGTGTCCGCCGCCTCACTCGCCGGCCGAGGGGCCAGCGTCGCCCTCGTCGACCGCGCCGACTTCGGCGGATTCACCAGCCAGGAGTCGAGCAACCTCGTGTGGGGTGGGTTCAAATACCTCGAGAACTACGAGCTGCCCCTCGTGTTCGGCCTGTGTCGCAGCCGCAACCGGCTGATGAGGGCATACCCCGACAACATCAAGGAGATCGGCTTCCTCGCCGCGCTCGGCGAGAAGTCGCCGTACGCGCCGTGGTTCGCCGCCCTCGGGGCCACCGCCTACTGGGGCATCGGTCTCTTCGGCACCCGCCGCCCGCACGTCTACGACCCCGAGGCGGTCAAGGCCGAGGAGCCGGTCATCGAGACCCGCGGGCTGCGGGGCGCGATCCAGTACCAGGACGCCTATCTGGTCGACAACGACGCCCGCTTCGTCTTCGCCTTCGTCCGCTCCGCCCTCGAGGCCGGGGCCGCCGTCGCCAACTACGTGGAGGTCGTCTCCGCCGAGCGCATCGGCGACCGCTGGGTGGTCCAGCTGCGCGACACCGACACCGGCGAGGAGCTCACGACGTCGGCCCGCACCATCGTCAACGCCGCTGGTCCGTTCGTCGACGACCTCAACGGGATGTGGGACCTCACCACCGAGCACCGGATCGTCTACTCCAAGGGCATCCACCTCGTCGTTCCGCGCCTCACCACGAACCGCCACGACCGGGTGCTCGCCTTCTTCGACGACACCCAGCGGCTCTTCTACGTCATCCCCATGGGGCGGCGCTCCGTCATCGGCACCACCGACACGCGCGTCGACGACCCGTACACCACGGTGACGGACGAGGACCGCGACTTCCTGCTCGAGCAGATCAACGCCCGCCTCGACCTGGCCGAACCCCTGACCCGCGACGACGTCATCGCCGAGCGGTGCGGGGTGCGGCCCCTCGTCGTGCGGCGGGGGTCGGGGGACCAGGCCGACGAGGACTGGACGTCGCTGTCGCGCAAGCACGAGATCGAGTGCGACGACCGCCTCGGCGTGGTCACCGTCTTCGGCGGCAAGCTCACCGACTGCCTCAACGTGGGCGAGGAGGTCGCCACAGAGCTCGAGCACCTCGGCATCCCCCTCGAGGAGGACCACGGCGGCTGGTACGGCGAGCCCGCACCGGCCACCCGCAAGGAGTTCTACCGCCAGGCCCGGCTGATGAAGCTCGACAGCCTCCGCACCAAGCCCGACACCGAGCCGCTCACCGACCGCCTCTGGCGCCGCTACGGACGACGCGCCTTCGAGATGCTCGAGTCGATCCGAGCCGACCCGCGGATGGGCGAGGACGTCATGGGCTCGGCCGACTACCTGCGCGTGGAGCTCCACAACGCGGCCGTGCACGAGATGGTCGTGACCCTCGACGACTTCATGCGTCGCCGCAGCAAGATCGACCTCGTCGTCAGCGACGGCGACATCGTCGGCAGCGAGGGGCTGCGCGAGGTCGCCCAGATCCTCTTCGGCGACGACGCCGAGCGCCGACTCGACGACTACCTCTCCTCCCGCCGGCGCGCCCCGCGCGAGCGCGCGGTCGAGGACGACGGGGCTGCCGCCGGCTGACAGCAGGTCCACAGCCGCTGCCGAGCCGGTCCGCAGGCCGGGTCAGCAGGGTCGGACCATGGCGGCGACACCCCTCCCCCCACGGCAGTCAGCTCGCACCACGGCCCGATCGCGCGGCCGCCGCTCCGTCCGCGAGCTCATCGCGGAGCTCGCGGCCACCGAGGACGACCTGCGCGAGGCCCGCGCCTGCGGGCCCACCGAGCTCAGCATCGCCGCGGCTCGCCGGCAGGTGGGCATCGTCCGCGAGCTGCGTCGCCGCAGGGTCGGCGGGAGCTGACGGACCGCCCGGTGGCGGTTCACACCTCCACCAGCACCTCGGGCAGCGGCTTGCGCGCGATCGCGGGCACGCGCGCGCCTGCCGCCGGGTAGCCCACGGGGACGAGGACGAAGGGTCGCTCGTTCCGCGGGCGACCCAGGATCTCACCGAGGAAGCGCATGGGTGACGGCGTGTGGGTGAGCGTGGCGAACCCGGCCCGGTGCAGCGCGACGAGCAGCATGCCCACGGCGATGCCCACCGACTCCTTGGGGTAGTAGGGCCGAGGCTCCCCCGCGCCCCGGTGGACCTCGAAGACGGCGACGAGCGCCGGCGCCGTCTCGAGGAACGGCTTGTCGGCGTCGGTGCCGAGCGGCGCGAGGGCATCCAGCCACTCCTCACCCGCCCGTCGGGCGTAGAACTCGCGTTCCTCCGCCTCCGCCCCCTCCCGGATGCGACGCCTCGCCACCGGGTCGGTGACGAGCACGAACCGCCACGGCTGGATGTGCGCCCCGCTCGGGGCGGTGGCCGCCGCCCGCACCGCCTCGCGTACGGCGTCGAGCGGCACCGGGTGCGGGGCGAAGTCGCGCACGGTCCGCCGCGTGGCCAGCTCGTCGGCGAGCGCTCGGACGCGCGCGACCCGCTCGGCGTCGGTGAGTTCGGGCCCGCGCGGCGCGGGAACGGTGGGGGCGGAGCCGTCGCTGTCCATGCACCGAGTGTGCCGCTCTGTCGAAAGTGGGACAGGCAGGTGACGTCGGCCCTACCGGCAGGTAGCCTCGGCCCCCATGAAGGCTCACCGTCGTGCCGTCCCGTCCGTCCTCGCCGTCGCCGCCCTGCTCGCCTCGGGCACGCTCGGCATCCTCGGGGCCGGCGCCGCCTCGGCGGCCCCGAAGGACCGCGTCGTCTACGACGCCCTCGGCGACTCCTATGCCTCGGGCTACGGCGTACCCCCGTACTCGGCCGAGTGCGGGCGGTCGCAGGCGGCGTACGCGGTGCAGCTCGACGGGCGGGTGCGCATCGACCTCGACGACTTCGCGGCCTGCGCCGGTGCCACGACGACCAGCCTCGTGACCGGCGGACAGCTCGCCGCCCTGGACGCCGACACCGAGCTCGTGACCCTCACCATCGGCGGCAACGACATCGGCTGGGGCACGGTGGTCGGCGCCTGCCTCACGCGCGACGACGCCACGTGCGCCCTCGCCGTGGGACAGGCGCGCGCGGCCATCACCTACGTCCTCCCGGGCCTCCTCGACAGCGTCTACGACCAGGTCGCGGCCGCCGCACCCGGTGCCCAGGTCGTCGTCACCGGCTACCCCCGGCTGTTCTCCCCGGAGTACGGCTCGTACTACCTCGCCTCCCCCGCCGAGCAGGAGGAGATGAACGCCGGCGCCGACCTTCTCAACGACGTCATCTCCGACGCGGCCGCCCGCCACGGCTTCCAGTACGTCGACGTCACCACGCGCTTCCTCGGCCATGGCGCGAACTCCCCGGAGCCGTACATCCTCGGCCCGGGCCCGGGCTCCTTCCACCCGAACCTCGAAGGGTACGAGGCGTACACGGCCGCCCTCACCTCCCAGATCGCCCCTCTCCGGCTGAGGTAGCCCCCGAACCGCGGAACACCAGCGGCCGGTCTGCCGTTGCACGCCCCATGCGCGTCATCGTCATCGGCGGCCACGGCAAGGTCGCCCGTCATCTGACCCCCGTCCTCACCAGCCGTGACCACGAGGTCACCGCCGTCGTCCGCAACCCCGACCACGTGCCCGACGTCGAGGCGGACGGGGCCACGGCCGCGGTCGCCGACGTCGAGTCGATGGACACCGCGGACATCGCCGACCTGCTCCGCGGCCACGACGGCGTCGTGTGGGCAGCCGGTGCCGGCGGCGGCGACCCGCAGCGCACCTACGCGGTCGACCGCGACGCCGCCATCCGCTCGATGGAGGCCGCAGAGGAGGCCGGGGCCAAGCGCTACGTCATGGTGTCGTACTTCGGCGCCGGCCCCGATCACGCTGTGCCGGAGGACAACCCCTTCCACGCCTACGCAGAGGCGAAGACGGCGGCCGACGGCCGCCTCCAGGACACCGGCCTCGCCTGGACCATCCTTCGCCCGAGCCGCCTCACCGACGGTGAGCCGACCGGCCACATCGAGACCTCACGCGGTGGCGCCACCGCGGGGGAGGTCTCGCGGGCCGACGTGGCCCAGGTGGCCGCCGAGGTCCTCGAGCGCCCCAATCTCGCCGGCGAGGTCATCGAGTTCAACAACGGCGCCGTGGCCATCGGCGACGCCCTCACCAGCCACGAGTGCTGAGCGCAGGGAAGACAGCCGGCCGTATCGGTGGCAGGCTGGACGGGACCCGGAGGAGGAGCCATGTCCCGTCCGATCCACTTCGAGATCCAGTGCGACGACCTGGACCGCGCCCGGGGCTTCTACGGGGCGGTCTTCGGCTGGCAGTTCCAGGACTGGGGACACGTCACGGGCTCGCCGTACCTCGGGGTCACCACCGGGCAGGAGGGTGAGCCGGGGATCGACGGCGGGATGCAGCTGCGCCAGGGGGCGGCACACCCCACGGGGTCCGGCGCGAACGCCGCCGTGCTCACGATGGGGGTTGCGGACTTCGACGAAGCGGCCGAGCTGATCGTCGGCGCCGGGGGGAGCGTGGCCCTCCCGAAGACGGCGTTCCCCGGAACGGCCTGGCAGGGCTACTTCCTCGACACCGAGGGCAACATCTTCGGCATCCACCAGCCCGACCCGGACGCGGCGTGACCGTGTCCGAGGGCGCCGCCCACGCCGAGGCCCGGCGCGGCGCCTTCTCCTCGCGCAGGGTGTTCATCCTCGCCGCGATCGGGTCGGCCGTCGGCCTCGGCAACATCTGGCGGTTCCCCTACGTCGCCTACGAGAACGGCGGCGGCGCCTTCGTCATCCCCTACCTGGTGGCCCTGCTCACCGCCGGGCTGCCGTTCCTCCTCCTCGACTACGGCCTGGGCCACCGGGCGCGTGGTTCGGCGCCGCTGTCCTTCGCCCGCACCGACCGCCGCACCGAGTGGCTGGGGTGGTGGCAGGTCGGCATCTGCTTCGTCATCGCCGTGTACTACGCCGCGATCATCGCCTGGGCCGTGCGGTACACCTTCTTCTCCATCGACAGGGCCTGGGGCGACGCGCCCGACGCGTTCCTCTTCGAGTCCTTCCTCCGGGCAGGTGACCCCGGGCTCAGCCTCGACGTCGTGACGGGCGTGCTCGTGCCGCTCGCCGTCGTGTGGGTGGCCGTGCTCGTCATCATGGCCGCCGGGGTGCAGAAGGGCATCGGTGCCACCGCGGTGGTGTTCATCCCCGTGCTCCTCCTCGCCTTCGCGGCCCTCGTGGTGCAGGCGCTGCTCCTGCCGGGCGCGGGCCAGGGGCTGGACGCGCTGTTCAGCCCGGACTGGGCGGCCCTCGGTGAGACCTCGGTGTGGGCGGCCGCCTTCGGCCAGATCTTCTTCTCGCTCTCGGTCGGCTTCGGGATCATGATCACGTACTCGTCGTACGTGTCCCGGCGCACCGACATGACCGGATCGGGCCTCGTCGTCGGCCTCTCCAACTCCGGCTTCGAGCTGCTCGCCGGCATCGGCGTCTTCGCCGCGCTGGGGTTCATGGCGCAGGCCGACGGGGTCCCCGTGGACGAGGTGGCCTCCAGCGGGATCGGCCTGGCGTTCGTCGCCTTCCCGGCGATCATCAACGAGGCCCCCGCCGGCGCCCTGATCGGCGTCCTGTTCTTCGGCTCGCTCGTCTTCGCCGGTGTCACCTCACTCGTGAGCGTCGTCGAGGTCGTCATCTCCGCGGTGCGCGACAAGTTCGAGACGACCCGGCTTACCGCGACCCTGTGGGTCGTCGTCCCGTCGGCGCTGATCAGCCTGGTGTTCTTCTCGACGACGAGCGGGATCTACGTCCTCGACATCGTCGACCACTTCATCAACCGCTACGGCATCCTCCTCGTGGCCGTGGCGAGCATGCTCGCCCTCGCATGGGTCGCCCGCGCGCTGGGCCCGATCGCCGCGCACCTCAACCGCACCGGGTCGGTACCGCTCGGCCGCTGGTGGACGGTACTCATCGCCGTGGTCACGCCCGCGGCGCTCGGCGTGGTGCTGGTCCGCGAGCTGACCACCGACCTCGGGACCCCTTACGAGGGCTATCCGACGTGGATGCTCGCCGTGTTCGGGTGGGGGATGGCGGTCGCGGTCGCCGTCCTGGGCGGCCTCACCGTGCTCGTCCGGTGGCGGCCCGAGACCTCACTGTCACCACCGGAGGAAATCCCCGAGGACGAGGAGGCCACACCGTGAGCACCGGAGCGATCCTGATGATGGTGGTCGCGATGCTCGTCCTGTGGGGCGGGCTGGCCCTGGCCATCTGGAACCTCGTGTACCGCAGCCGCGCCCCCGAGGAGAGGTACCGCCGCGACCTCTGAGGCCGTCGGACCCCGGGGTCAGTAGTCGACGGGATCGCGCACCAGCGGGCAGGTCATGCAGTGCCCGCCACCGCGGCCCCGGCCGAGCTCCGCCCCACGGATCTCGACCACCTCGACGCCGGCCTTGCGCAGCAGGGCGTTCGTCGTCGTGTTCCGGTCGTACGTGAAGACGACCCCCGGCTCGAGCGCGACCGCGTTGTTGCCGCTGTCCCACTGCTGACGCTCCGACGCGTAGACGTCGCCGCCGGTCTCGATGACCCGGAGTCCGTCGAGGCCGAGGGCGTCCGCGACCACCTTGGTGAAGCGGCCCTCCCCCTCGTCGACGAGATCGACCCCCGGCGGCGAGTCGGACGGGTGGAGGGTGAAGGTGTGGACTCCGTCCATGATCCTCGGGTACAGCGTGACCACGTCGCGGTCGGCGAAGGTGAACACGGTGTCGAGGTGCATCGCGGCACGCAGCTGTGGCAGGCCGGCCACGACCACCCGATGGGCGGCGCCCTGCTCGAACAGCGAGCGCGCCACCTGGGTGATCGCCTGCCGCGAGGTGCGCTCGCTCATCCCCATGATGACCACGCCGTTGCCCACGGGCATGACGTCGCCGCCCTCGAGCGTCGCCTCGCCCCAGGCGCGCTCGGGGTCACCCCACCAGACCGTCGACCCGGCGTACCCGGGGTGGAAGGTGTAGATCGCCTTGTAGATCAGGGTCTCGTTCTGGCGGGCCGGCCAGTAGAGCGGGTTGAGGGTCAGCCCGCCGTAGACCCAGCAGGTGGTGTCGCGGGTGTACAGCGTGTTCGGAAGCGGCGGCATCAGGTACTCGCGCGAGCCGGTCTGTTCACGGGCGAGGACGACGAACGGCGTGCGGTAGTCGTTGGGGAGGTCGGCGAAGGCCAGCCCGCCGATGAGGAACTCGGCCAGGCGCTTCGGCTCCAGTGACTCGAGGAAGGCTCGGGTGGCGTCGATGAGCCCGAGGCCCACCTGGTCGGGGACGATCTTGCGGTCGAGCAGCCAGTCGCGGGCGGCGGGGATGGCCATCGTCTCGGCGAGCAGGTCGTGGAGCTCGACCACCTCGACCCCGCGGGCGGTGAGCTTCTCGACGAAGTCGGCGTGGTCCCGCTCGGCCTGCCCGACCCACATGACGTCGTCGAAGAGCAGGCTGTCGGAGTTGCTGGGCGTCAGGCGACGGTGCGCGAGGCCGGGTCGGCAGACCAGCACCTTGCGCAGGCGGCCCACCTCCGAGTGCACCCCGTGGCCGAGGCCGGCCACCGGCGAGGACCCGCTCATGGGCATCCCTTCGTCGTCGTCGCGGCCGGCGGATGCCGGTGCCGCGACCGATCCCACCACACCGTGGCCCGACCGGGCCAGCCCGACCGGGCCATTGCCGCCCGTAAGCGGTCGGAGCACGCTGGAGTGGGCGCAGCGACCCGCGGCTGAGCGGAGCCGGCAGGGCCCACCGAACGCCCACCCCGACCGACCCCGGACCCCGAGCCGGTCGGGGTGGGTTCGGGGACGGCTCAGGGTCGCCCCCCACAGACGGCCGGCCCCGGTCGGCGGGAGGCTCGACGCATGACGACGACCACGACCCGACGCGCGCGGCCCCCAGCGACCGCGCCGGTCGGTCGGGCACCTGAGCCGGTCCCACCACTCACCCCGGTGCCGTCACCGACGAACCGTCCCGCCGCACCGCGCGCTGCACTCCGGAAACCGGCCGCCCCCGAACCGCGCGGGAGCCGGTCCCGGCACGCGCCCCGGGTCGTCCGCGGAACGGTGCCCACCGGCGCCGCCCGGACCGCCGGTCTCTCCCTGCTGGCCTCCCTCGCCCTCGTCCTTCCCGCGGTCGGCCTGCTCGACGCGCTGCCCTCGGGCGGGTCGACCCTCGACGTCGCCGCGTCGCTGGTCGTGGTCGCCGGTCTCGACGTCCTCGCCGGCCGGGGGCTCTACCTCGCTGCCGGCGGACGGGCCCGCCCGGCCGCCTACGCCGCCCTGCTCAGCCGCGTCGGCCACGCCCTGCTGCTCGCGGTGGCGGCCTCGCTGCTCGTCCTGCGGGGTGCGGAGGGGGTCCCGGCGTTCCGCCACGACTGGGCCACCGCATCCCTCGTCCTGGCCGCCCACCTGGTCATCGCCGGGGTGGCGCTGTGGCGCTCGAGGGTCACGGCGCGGGGCCCGGCACTCGGGGTGGCCGCAGCCGGTGCGGTGGCGCTGCTCGTGCCCCTGGCGCCGGGCGCCGCCGGTCTCCTGACGGTGCTCGCCCCCGTGCTCGTCGGCGAGGCCGTGCTGGCGGTCACGCTCCTCCACAGCGGGATGCATCCGGCACGATGGCGGTCATGGGCGACGAGCCGGACGGCGGTGACCGGCGTGACGAGCGCCGGCAGGCGCTGACCCACGCCCTCGACCGGGCCGGGGTCGCCGAGGTCGACGCGTCGCCGTTGGCCCGGGCGACGTACTCCTCGGACGCCTCGCTCTACCGCGTCCCTCCGCTGGCGGTCGCCCGGCCCCGCCACCGCGACGAGATCGAGGCGGCCCTGGCGGTGTGCCGCGAGCTGGGGGTGCCGGTCACCGCGCGCGGGGCGGGCACCTCCATCGCCGGCAACGCGGTCGGGCCGGGGCTCGTCCTCGACCTGCGCCGCCATCTGCACCACGTGCTCACCCTCGACCCTCATGCCCGCACCGCGGTCGTGGAGCCGGGGACCGTTCACGCCACCGTCCAGGCTGCGGCGCGGGGTCATGGCCTGCGCCTCGGCCCCGACCCGAGCACCCACAGCCGGTGCACCGTGGGGGGCATGGTCGGCAACAACGCGTGTGGCGCACGGGCTCTCGGCTACGGGCGCACGAGCGACAACGTGCTGGGGCTGGAGGTGCTGACCGCCGCCGGGGACACGCTGCGCCTCGTAGCCCCGCAGCAGGGTGCCGCGCCCACCCCGCCGCTGCCCGAGGTGGTCTCGGCCGCCCGCGCACTGGTGGCCGGTCACCTGGACGTGGTGCGCACGGAGTTCGGCCGATTCGGCCGGCAGGTCTCCGGGTACGCCCTCGAGCACCTCCTTCCCGAACGCGGCGGCGACCTCACCAGGACGCTCGTGGGCAGCGAGGGGACGCTCGCGCTCGTCCAGCAGGTGACCCTGCGGCTGGTCCGCGACGAGCCGCACCGGGCGCTCGTCGTCCTGGGGTTCCCTGACGTGGGCGCCGCCGCCGACGCGGCCCCCGCCACGCTCGCGGCCCACCCGACGGCGTGCGAGGGCATCGACCGCCGCCTGCTCGAGCCGCTCTTCCGTTCCGGCCGGCGGCGGGCGTCGGCGTTCCCGGACGGCGGTGCGATGCTGCTCGTCGAGCTCGCCGGCGAGGACCCCGCCGAGGTGCGCGACCGGGCCGCCCGGCTGGTCCGGGGGGTCAGGGCGTCGCAGGGCCGCGTGGTCGAGGACCCGGCGGAGGCGGCCGCACTCTGGTCGGTGCGCGAGGACGCCGCCGGCATCGCCGCCCGCACACCGGACGGGGCACCGGCCCACGCGGGATGGGAGGATGCCGCGGTGCCGCCGGAGCGGCTCGGGGCCTACCTGCGCGCGTTCGACGCGCTCCTCCTCGAACACCACCTCCACGCGCTGCCCTACGGCCACTTCGGCGACGGCTGCGTCCACGTGCGGGTCGACGTCCCGCTGGAGGGGCCCGGTGGCCGTGGGGCCTACCGGCGCTTCGTCGAGGACGCTGCCGACCTGGTGGCCGAGCACGGTGGGTCCCTCTCGGGGGAGCACGGCGACGGCCGGGCGCGCAGCGGGCTGCTCGGCGCGATGTACTCACCACAGGCCCTCGCCCTCCAGGCCCGCCTCAAGCGCCTCCTCGACCCCGACGGGCTGCTGAACCCGGGCGTCCTCGTCGACCCGGACGCGCCCGACGACGCACTGCGCTGGGTCACCCGACAGCCGGTGCCCCTGCGCCGCGGCCCCGGCCTCGTCGCGGACGCCACGGAGCTGGCCGACCTGACCCACCGGTGCACGGGCGTGAGCCGGTGCGTCGCCACCGGCACGACCGACGTGATGTGTCCCTCGTACCGCGCGACCGGCGAGGAGAAGGACTCCACGCGTGGACGGGCCCGGGTGCTCCAGGAGCTCTCGCAGGGAACGTCGGGGCTGGGGTGGGACGACCCGGCGGTCGCCGAGGCACTCGACCTGTGCCTGGGCTGCAAGGCGTGCGCGAGCGACTGTCCGACCGGCGTCGACCTGGCGCGGCTGCGGTCGGAGGCGCTGCACCAGAGGCGCCGGCTCGGCACCGCACGGGCCCCACGCACCGCACACACCCTCGGCCGGCTCCCGCGGTGGGCCGACACTGCCGCCCACGCCCCCCGGGTCGTCAACGCCCTCACCCGGGGTCCGATCGCCCCCCTCGTGGCGCGGTCCGCCGGGGTCGACCCGCGACGCACGCTGCCCGCCTTCGCGCGCCGCACCTTCCTCGGTGCACGCGCGCGCCAGGATCCCGGGGCGCCGGCCGGGCCGGGCGGGCCCCAGGGCGCGGTCGTGCTCTGGGTCGACACCTTCACCGACCACTTCGCGCCCCGGGTCGCCGAGGCCGCGCTCCGGGTCCTCGAGGCCGCCGGGTACGGGGTCCGGGTCGTCGAGGAGGCACTCTGCTGCGGCATCACCGAGATCTCCACCGGCCAGCTCGACCGCGCCCGCGAGACCCTACGTCCGACCGTCCGGGCCCTGGCAGCGGCCGTCGGCGACGGCACTGCGCTCGTCGGGCTGGAGCCGTCGTGCCTGACCGTCCTGCGCGACGACGCCCTCCACCTGCTGCCCGGCTCCCAGGACGCCAGTCGGGTCGCTGCCGCGGCCCGCCCCCTCGCGCGGGTCCTGCTCGACACCCCGGGATGGGCACCACCGGACCTGTCGGGGGTCGAGGTCCTCGCCCAGCCCCACTGCCACGAGCACGCCACCACCGGCTGGGCGGCCGAGGAGGAGCTGCTCCACCGGGCCGGGGCCGACCTCAGGGTCGTGCGCGGGTGCTGCGGGCTGGCCGGTGACTGGGGGATGACGCCGGGCCACCACGACACCTCGGTGGCGGTCGCCGAGCTGGCCCTGCTGCCCGGCCTGCGCGCCCTCTCACCCGCCGGGGTGGTGCTCGCCGACGGGTTCTCCTGCCGCACCCAGGTCGCCGACCTCGACGGCCGTCCGACGGTCCACCTCGCCGAGCTCCTCGACCGCTCCAGCGGCCACCGCTCGGTCGCCCCGACCGGCTGACCTGTAGGGACGGCCGGCGCCCAGCGCCACCGAGCCTGCGCACAAAAGGTGCGCACGCAAAGCCCACAGCCCCCCGCGCCGTGTGTCATCGTCTCCAGATCGAACACTTGTAAGCGCTTACAATGGGGTGGCGTCTGTGATGGCCGACCGGTTGCCGAAGCAGTCCCAGGCACCCACGGCGACGATCTACTCCGTCGCCGAGCGGGCGGGTGTCTCCATCGCCACCGTCTCGCGCGTGGTCCGTGGCACCGGCACCGTCTCGGAGCCCACCCGCACCAAGGTCCTGGAGGCGCTCGCGGAGCTCGGCTACGTGCCCAGTGCCGCCGCCCGGAGCCTCGCCGCCCGAGCGCACGAGGCGCTCGGCCTCGTCCTCCCCGAGCTCAGTGGTCCCTACTACTCCGAGCTGCTGCTCGGCTTCGAGGGCGTGGCCGCCGAGCTCGACCTCCGAGTCGTCCTCTGTGTCGCCGACCGCCCCGACCGCACGCTCAGCCCCTCGCGGTTCACCTCCACCCTCGCCGGCGTCGACGCCCTCGCCGTCTTCGGCGGCCCGGTGGGCCTCGACGACATCCGGCGGGCCGCCGGCCGCTCCCCCGTCGTCCTCCTCGCCGCCGACCCGGTCGACGGCCTCGAGACCTACTCCACCGACAACGTCGCGAACGCCGCCGCGCTCACGGCCCACCTGGTCGACGTCCACGACCGCACTCCCGTGTTCGCCGGCGACCCCACCCAGGGCGGCGACATCCGGCAGCGGTGGGACGGCTTCGCCAGCGCCCTCCTCGAGCGCGGCCGCACCGTCCCCGACCCGCTGCCCGTCGACCTGCGTGAGAGCGCCGGCCTCGAGCTCGCCGCACGACTGCTCGCCGACGGCTTCGACGGCGACGCCCTCGTCTGCGGCAACGACGAGGTCGCGCTCGCCGTCATGGACCGCTTCCAGCGCGCCGGTCGCTCCGTGCCCACGGACCTGGCCGTCGTCGGCTGGGACGACATCCGCACCTCCCGCTACGTCCGGCCCGGCCTGACCACCGTGCGCCAGCCGGTGCGCCGCCTCGGCGAGGCGGTCGCACGTCGGCTGCACGCGCTCGTCGGCGGCGCCGCGCCCACCACCGACACCGTCGTCCTCGACACCGAGCTCGTCCTCCGGGGCTCCTGCGGGTGCCTCGAGGACCTGTCCGTCTGACCCTCCCCCACCCCGAAGGAGACACCACCATGAAGCGCACTCCGACGATCGCCGTCACCGCGTTGACGGTCGCCGCGCTCGGCCTGGCCGGTTGCGGCCGCGACTCCGGAGGAGGTGCAGGAGGAGCGGCCACGACCGGCGCCGCCGTCGAGTCGGGCAAGGCCACCGGCACCATCACCGTCTGGGCCATGGGCGCCGAGGGCGAGAAGCTGCCCGACCTCGCCAAGGACTTCGAGGCTCAGAACCCGGGCGCGAAGGTCAAGGTCACCGCCATCCCGTGGGACGCCGCCCACGACAAGTTCACGACCGCGATCACCGCCGGCAGCACCCCGGACGCCGCCATGGTCGGGACGACCTGGATGGGTGAGTTCGCGGGCCTCGACGCCCTCGACCCGCTGCCCGCCAACATCGACACCGGCGGGTTCTTCCCGGGCGCACAGGGGACCACCGAGGTGGGCGGCACCTCCTACGGCATCCCGTGGTACGTCGAGACGAGGCTGCTGTTCTACCGCACGGACCTGGCGAAGAAGGCCGGGTACGACAGCGCCCCCACCGACTGGCAGGGCCTGCACGACATGGCCAAGGCCATGCAGGACAAGGCCGGCGCCAAGTGGGGAATCGGTCTCCAGGCCGGCGGCACCGGTTCCTGGCAGACGGTCATGCCGTTCGCCTGGGGCGACGGCGCCGAGCTGACCCAGGACGGCAAGTACACCTTCGACACCGACCCCATGCTCAACGCGGTGAAGTACTACCAGTCCTTCTTCACCGACGGCATCGCCAACAAGTCGGCGCCGGCCACCCCGACCACCGAGCCGGACTTCGC
Source organism: uncultured Actinomycetota bacterium (assembly GCA_963726295.1). GTDB lineage: Bacteria > Actinomycetota > Actinomycetes > Actinomycetales > Dermatophilaceae > DASSQJ01. Next base: position 25,900 of record CAVSBW010000011.1, on the reverse strand, counting down.
CAGCGGCAAGGTCCCGATGTTCATCTCCGGCCCGTGGATGATGTCCGCGGTCGAGAAGGTCGGCGGCAAGGGCTTCAAGGACAAGTACTCGGTCGCCAAGATCCCCGCCGGCTCCGTGGAGTCCTCGTCGTTCGTCGGCGGCTCCGACTTCGTGGTCTTCAAGAGCTCCGAGCAGCGCGACACCGCGTGGAAGTTCGTCCAGTTCCTCGCCGACCCGAAGACCCAGGCGGAGTGGTACGGAATGTCCACCGACCTGCCGTCGGTCCAGTCCGCGTGGGAGGACCCGGCGCTGGCCTCCGACGACAAGCTCACGGTGTTCGGCGAGCAGCTGAAGACGGCCAAGGCCCCGCCGTCGTACGCGACGTGGGAGCAGGTCGTGGCCACCTTCGACGACCAGATGGAGAAGGTGACGAAGACCGGCGCGGACCCGGCCAAGGCGCTGCAGCAGGTGCAGCAGCAGGCGGACTCGATCGGCACCGGCGAATGACATGAGCACCACCACCGCACCGCCGGTCACCACCGGCTCCCCGCCTGACCGGGAGGCCACGCGGCCCAAGCGCCGCGCGGCCGCCCGGGCGGAGGGGCGGGCCGCATGGGTGCTGGCCATCCCGTTCTGCCTGCTCTTCCTCACCTTCACCGTGTGGCCGGTCATCCAGTCGCTCTTCATGAGCTTCACGGACACCAAGGCCCGCGACCTGCGCACACCGTTCTCCGTCGACATCGTCGGGTTCGAGAACTATGCCAAGGCACTCTCGGACCCGCTGTTCCTCCAGTCGATGCGCAACACCGCGTACTTCGTGCTCGTCGGCGTGCCGCTGACCCTCGTCCTCGCGATGGCGGCGGCGGTGGCACTCGACCGCGGCATCACCAAGCTGCGCTCGACGTTCCGGCTCGGCTTCTACACGCCGGTCATCACCTCAATCGTCGCGGTCGCGGTGGTCTGGCGGTTCCTGCTGCAGCCCGAATACGGGCTCATCAACACCGTGCTCGGCTGGTTCCACATCCCCGGCCCCAACTGGCTCGGCGACCCGAACTGGTCGATGCCGGCGCTGATCATGATGGCGTCCTGGCGCAACTTCGGGACGGCGATGATCATCTTCCTCGCCGGCCTCCAGGCGGTGCCGTGGAGCCTGCACGAGGCGGCGGCCATCGACGGCGCCGGGTCGTGGCAGCGCTTCCGCCACATCACCCTGCCGATGATGCGCCCGACGATCCTCTTCGTCTCGGTCACCACCGGCATCGGCTACCTGCAGTTCTTCGAGGAGCCCTTCGTCATGACGAGCGGCGGACCGCTCAACAGCACCATCTCGATGTCGATGTTCACCTACCGGCAGTTCGGGTACGGCAACTACGGCTACGCGGCGTCGGTGAGCTACATCATCTTCGTCATCGTCGCCGTGGTCACCGCCATCCAGTTCCGGCTGCTCCGTGAGAAGGGGTGACGGGGATGCGGACCGGACGCAAGCACGCCAACTGGTGGCTGTACGCAGTCCTCGTCGTCGCCTTCGCGGCCGTCGTCGCGCCGTTCGTCTGGATGGTGCTCGGCTCGTTCAAGAGCGAGGGCGAGCTGCGCCAGGCCCCGCCGACGTGGTGGCCGCAGAGCGCGTCTCTCGACAACTACACCCAGCTGTTCAGCCGCCTCGACTTCGGCACCTACTTCACGAACTCGATCATCGTCGCCGTCGTCGTGACGGCCGGCAACCTGCTCTTCTGCTCGATGCTCGGCTACGCCCTGGCCATGCTCGACTTCCCCGGCAAGCGGGCCCTCTTCGTGCTCGTGCTGACCACCTTGATGATCCCCGGGGTGGTGACCTTCGTGCCGCTGTTCGTCCTGGTCGCCAACGCCGGCCTCGTCGACACCCTGCCCGGGCTGTTCCTGCCGTTCCTCGCGGCGCCGTTCGGGGTCTTCCTCATGCGGCAGTTCATCAGCGGGCTACCCAAGGACCTCGTCGACGCGGGGAGGGTCGACGGGTGCGGTGAGCTGCGCATCTTCGCACGGATCATCCTGCCGCTCTGCGGTCCCGCCCTCGCCACCCTCGGCATCCTCACCTTCCTCGGCAGCTGGAACAACTTCCTGTGGCCGCTGGTCGTTGCCCAGACCGAGAACACCTACACCCTGCCCGTGGCCCTCGCCCTCTACGCCACCGGTCAGAACAGCACCCAGTACGGGCTGCTGCTCGCCGGCGCCACCACCGTGGTCCTCCCGGTGCTGGTCGTCTTCATGGTCTTCCAGAGGCGGTTCATCGAGGGGATCGCGACCACCGGCATCAAGTGAGGCGCGACCGGCGCGCCCTCACCGCACCACGTCCCTGCACCCGAAGGAGACCGACATGACCCGCACCCCGCGCACCACCACGTCACCGCGGCAGAGCCGCCGCCAGCTCCTCGTCGGGGGCGCCGCCGCCCTCGGCGCCTTCGCCACCGGCACCGCGGCCACGGCTCCCGCCGCGGCGGCGGGTGCGCCCACGCTGCTGCGTGGGGCCGCCACGGCCTGGGACGCGGTGACGGTGCGGCGCTGGGCCGCCGACACGTGGGCCTCGCTCGTGGCCATGACCGACCCCGGGACCGGCCTGCCTGCCGACAACATCCCCGAGGGGCTGGCCGCGGCGGACCGCAGCGGGTACACCTCGCCCACCAACATCGGCGGGTACCTGTGGAGCACGGTCGTGGCCCGTGAGCTGGCCCTGATCACGCCCGGCGAGGCCACCCGCCGCGTCCGCCGGACGCTCACCACGCTGCTTCGGATGGAGCACCACGAGCCGAGCGGCCTCTACTACAACTGGTACGACGAGGCCACGGGCGAGAAGCTGACGACCTGGCCCGAGTCGGGTGACCCCGTGTACCCGTTCGTCTCCAGCGTCGACAGCGGGTGGCTCGGAGCCGCGCTCCTCGTCGTGCGCGAGGCGGTGCCGGGGGCCCGCAACCTCGCCGACCGGCTGTTCTCGCGGATGCGGTGGGACATGTTCTACGACACCGACGTCGCGCTGAAGCCCGGGCTCATCCACGGCGGCTTCTACCCGGAGCAGCCGGCGTCCACCGACGGCCTCTTCCTCGGCAACCACATCGGCGTCGGTGACGACGTCTGGTACACCAACCACCACTACGACACGACCGTGTCGGAGACGCGCATCACCAGCTACCTCGGCATCCTCACCGGGCAGATCCCCGGCGCCCAGTACTACGCGATGTGGCGGACCTTCCCCGCGACCTGCGACTGGTCGTGGCACGAGATGCAGCCGGTCGGCGAGCACCGCACCTACCTGGGGGTCGACGTCTACGAGGGCGTCTACACCTACCGTGGCCTGCACATCGTCCCGGGATGGGGCGGCAGCATGTTCGAGGAGCTCATGCCCGACGTCTTCGTGCCCGAGGCCACCTGGGCGCCGCGCTCGTGGGGCCGCAACCACCCCCGCCACGTCCGGGCCCAGCGCGAGCACGGGCTCGACGAGGCCGGCTACGGCTACTGGGGCTTCTCGCCGTCGAGCAACCCCGCCGGCGGGTACCGCGAGTACGGCGTCGACGCCCTCGGGATGAACCCGACGGGCTACTTCTCCGACCAGGAGAGCACCGACTACGACATCGGCTTCGGCGACTGCCGCGAGGCCACCAACCCGGACCCCAACTTCGGCGACGGGGTGATCACGCCCCACGCATCGTTCCTCGCGATGCAGCACGAGCCGCGGGAGGCGTACGCCAACCTGGCGAGGATCGAGACCGAGCTCGGCGCCTACGGCGACGGCGGCTTCTTCGACGCCGCAGCGACCCAGTCGGGCGCCATCGCCCGGCGCTACCTCTCCCTCGACCAGGCGATGGTCATGGGGGCGGTCGGCAACGTCCTCTGCGGCGATGTCATCCGCGAGGCCTTCGCCACGAAGGCCGTCGAGAAGGCTCTCCGTCCCGTTATCGGGATGGAGGAGTTCGGGGCCGGGGTCGCATGAGGGGCACCCCACCCGGGGCCACGCCGGGGCGCGCGTCAGCCCCGGCGTGGCGCGACCTCAACGGCAACGGGGTGATGGACCCGTACGAGGACCCCGACCAGCCGGTCGACGTGCGGGTCGAGGACCTGCTCGGCCGCCTCTCCCTCGAGGAGAAGGCCGGGCTGATGTTCCACACCGTGATCGAGGCCGGTCCCGACGGCGACCTCCTCGACGGCGCCGGAAAGATCAGCAAGACCGCCACCGCGGACGTCGTTCTCGGAAAACACCTGTCCCACTTCAATGTCCACGCCCTCGATGACGCCCGGCAGGCCGCCCGGTGGAGCAACAACCTCCAGCGGCTCGCCGAGCAGACTCCGCACGGCATCCCGGTGACGGTCAGCACCGACCCCCGCCACGCCTTCATCGAGAACGCCGGGGTCTCCTTCGCCGCGGGCTCGTTCTCCCAGTGGCCCGAGCCCCTCGGCCTGGCCGCCCTGCGCGACGTCGAGGCGGTGCGGCGCTTCGCCGACGTCGTCCGCCGCGAGTACCTGGCCGTGGGCATCCGCGAGGCGCTGCACCCGACCCTCGACCTGGCCACCGAGCCCCGCTGGGCCCGGCAGGCGGGGACCTTCGGCCAGGATCCCGACCTCGTCGGCGACCTCACTGTCGCCTACCTCGAGGGCCTGCAGGGCACCCCGCTCGGGCCGGAGGGCGTCGCCTGCGTGAGCAAGCACTTCCCCGGGGGCGGGCCGCAGCAGGACGGCGAGGACGCCCACTTCCCGTACGGCCGCGAGCAGGTGTACCCCGGCGGGCGCTTCGCTGACCACCTCGCACCGTTCCCGCGCGCCGTCGCCGCCGGCACGGCAGCGGTGATGCCGTACTACGGCATGCCGGTCGACCTCGTCGTCGACGGCGAGGCGATCGACGCCGTCGGGTTCGCGTACAACTGGCAGGTCGTCACCGGGATGTTGCGGGAGCGGCTCGGCTTCGACGGGGTGGTGCTCACCGACTGGGAGCTCGTCAACGACAACCACATCGGCGACCAGGTGCTGCCGGCGCGCGCCTGGGGGGTGGAGCACCTCGACCGCCTGGGTCGGATGGAGCTGCTGCTCGCGGCCGGCTGCGACCAGTTCGGCGGTGAGGAGTGCGTCGACCTGCTCCTCGAGCTGGTGCGGTCCGGGCGCATCGAGGAGGCTCGCGTCGACGACTCGGTCCGGCGGCTGCTCCGGGTCAAGTTCCAGCTCGGGCTCTTCGACGACCCCTACGTCGACGAGGAGGCCGCGATGGACGTCGTCGGCTGCGACGAGCACCGGCGGGCCGGGCTCGAGGCGCAGTCACGGTCGGTGACGGTGCTGCGCAACGAGGACGCCGACAGCGAACCGGTGCTGCCGCTGCCGGCGGGTGCCGCCGTCTACGCGGAAGGCGTCGACGACGACGCACTGGTCGCCGCCGGCCTGGTGCCGGTCGCGACCCCGGAGGAGGCCGACCTGGCCCTGGTCCGGATCGGAGCGCCCTTCGACCCGCGCGACGACCTCTTCCTCGAGGCGTGGTTCCACCAGGGGTCGCTGGAGTTCCCGCCCGGGCTGGTGAGCCGGTTGCAGCGGGTGGCCTCGCACTGCCCGCTCGTGCTCGACGTCACGCTCGACCGTCCCGCGGTGCTCACCCCGCTGGCCCCGGTCTGTGCCGCGCTCACCGCCACGTACGGCACGAGCGGCCGCGCGCTGCTGGATTCCCTGACCGGCGCGTGCCCGCCGGCCGGGCGCCTGCCGTTCGACGTCCCGGTGTCCATGGAGGCGGTGCGCCGCCACCCGGAGGACGTGCCGGGATTCGGGGACGACGCGCTGTTCCGCTTCGGGGACGGCCTCGAGATCCCGGTGCGTGACCCCGGCTGAGGAGGGGCGGCCGGGGTCAAGATGGCACCCGGGACCCTGTGGGTCAGGGGGCCCGGGGACCCGGAGGTCAGGGCAGGAGCCACTCCAGCAGCAGTGCCGTGAACCGCTCGGGCTGCTCGAGGTTGGGCAGGTGGGCGGTGTCCGGCCAGTCCACGCGCGTGCAGTCGGTGAGTCCGTGGGTGATGCGGTCGGCGGCGTCGAGGGTGGTGTCCAGGTCGAGACCCCCGACGACGAGCAGCACCGGTGCGGTGACCTCGGCGAGGCGGTGCATCGGGTCGCGGTCGGGCTCGACCTCCAGGTCGTCCTCGCCCCAGGTGAGCTGGATGTCGAACGCGCGGCGCTGCATCCGGGCCACCGCCGCCACCACGCCGGGTGCGACTTCGGAGAGCGCGCGGCCGCGCCCGGCCACCCAGGCGTCGAGGTTGGCCTGCACCGCCGCGTCGAGTTCGCCGGCCTCGAGGGCGGCGTCCTCGGCGGCCACGAACGCGGCGAGGTCGTCGGTGCGCGTGACGAGGAGGCTGCCGCCGGGCGGGGCCAGCATCAGCGACTCCACGGCGTCCGGGCGGGCCAGGGCCGCCTCCAGGACCACCCCCGACCCCAACGAGGCACCCACGAGGTGACACCGCGTGACGCCGAGCTCGTCGAGCACCGTCCACAGGTCGTCCGGGTGCGCGAACGGTTCCGTCGGAACGGCATCGGTGTCGCCGAACCCGCGCAGGTCGACGCGCACCGCATCGGTCTGCGCCGTGAGGGGTGTCCACTGCGGGTCCCACATCCTGCGGTCGGCCACGCCCGCGTGCACGAGCACCACCGGTGCGGTGACCCCGTGGCGGGCCACCTGGTCTCGCGCGAGGACCGGCAGGCTCATGCGGGCGTGCCGAGCAGTGCCTGCATCGGCTCCACCTCCGTCCGCGGGTCGGCCGGTGCCGGCCCGCCCATCACGCTAGCCGTGACCGATGGCGGTCGGTCGGCCGCAGTGGCCGACGGAACAGCGCGGCCGGGACCGCGCGGCAGGGTGCCGGGTGACGTCGCGGTCGGGCAGCCTGGCACTCCCTCCGGTCGGCCGGCGCGCGGGCGGCGAGGTCGACCGGGTCGGCGGCATACTGCTGGCGTGAACGCCGACGACGTGCCGACGTACCAGCCCAGCAGCGCCGCGCGCGTCGCCTTCACGGTCAACGCGGTGGTCGCGTGGGTCGGCATCGCCCTCACCGTCGCCTTCTCCGGCCTCGGCTGGTACTCACCGGCCGAGCCCGTGGACGGCCTCTACGGCGTCCACCCCGAGGGCGCGGCCGGTGTCGTCTCGCGCCTCTCCGACACCGCGAGCTACTTCACCATCTGGTCGAACGTCGTGGTCGCCGTCGCGGTGACCCTGCTCGCCCGCGGCAGCACCCGGGTCACCGGCCCGGTGCGCGTGCTGCGCCTCGACGCGCTGCTCATGGTCACCATCACCGCGATCGTCTACCAGGTGCTCCTGGCCCCAACCGCGCTCGTCGTCGGCTGGTCCCGGCTGACCGACCCCGTCCTCCACCAGGTCACGCCGGTCCTGACCGTGCTCGTGTGGCTCGTCTTCGGTCCGCGCGGTTGGGTCTCGTGGCGGGTCGTCCTCGCCTCGCTCGGGATCCCGCTCGCCTGGATCGCCTGGATGCTCGCGCGCGGCGCCCTGGTGCACGCCTACCCCTACGGGTTCGCGAACGTCGAGGACCGCGGCTACGGGCCGGTCGGGGTCACCCTGCTCGCGATCCTGGCTTTCGGGGTGGTCGTCGCCGCGGTCTACTGGGGGCTCGACGCAGTGCTCCGTCGGGTATCACGGAGCCGACCCGCGTACTCCTGACCACGACGGCCCCGGAGGGAGGAGCGCGATGAGACTGGCCCGACTGAGCTTCGCGACGTTCAACCTCTACAACCTCAACCTGCCCGGCCTGCCGGTGTACACCGATGCCGACGGCTGGAGCCAGGAGCAGTTCGACGCCAAGGTGGTCTGGGCCGCCCGCGTGCTCGCCGGGCTGGACGCCGACGTGGTCGGGCTCCAGGAGCTGTGGCACCGCGACGCGCTGCTGGCGGTGCTCGGCGCGGCGGGGCTCACCGACTCCTACGACGTCCTCGCCGCGCCGGCCACCGGCCAGCGCATCGTCTGCGCCGCCCTGGTCCGCAAGGGCCTCCTCGTCGACGGCACCACGAGGTGGGTCGACGCCTTCCCGCCCGGGTTCGTCCTCCGCTCCTCCTCCGAGGACGCCCAGACGCCCGAGGTCGACGTGCGCATCTCCGGCTTCGCGCGCCCCGTGCTCCGCTTCGACATCGCGCCCCGCGAGGAGCGCCCGGACCTGCAGGTGTACGTCTGCCACCTCAAGTCCAAGGCCCCGGCGCCGGTCTACCGCGAGGACTGGTACGAGGCCGACCGAGACTTCTACCGGCGGCACACGACCGCCCTCGGGGCGGCCGTCTCCACGGTCCGCCGGACCGCCGAGGCCGCCGCGCTGCGGATGATGCTCACCGAGGTGATGAAGGGAACCGTCACCCCCGTGGTGGTCCTCGGCGACCTCAACGACGGCCAGCACTCGAACACGTTGAACATCGTCACCGAGCAGCCGCGCTACCTCGTCGGCGACTCCACCGGCGGGTCCGATGTCGCGCTCTACACGGCACAGACCCTGCAGGAGTACCGCGACACCCGCGACGTCTACTACACCCACGTGCACGAGGACCTGCGCGAGTCGCTCGACCACGTGCTGGTCTCCGAGCAGCTCTACGACCACTCGCGCCGCCGGGAGTGGCTCTTCGACGGCCTGCGCATCGTCAACGACCACCTCGACGACGAGGACCACAAGGCACTCGGCACCAGCGACCACGGCGTGGTGGCCGTGCGCTTCCGGTACCGCCCGGCCTGAGCCGGGCCCTCGCGTCGCCCCCGGTGGGGTCAGGCGCCGACGTCGCCGAACGTGAGGTCGACGAGCACCTCGTCGGCGATCCGCTCGAGGGCGGTCCGCAGGTCGGCGAGATCGGCGCCGTCGGGGATGACGACGACGGCGCGGGCCTCGAAGAGGCGGCCGCCGGCCATGGGCGCGTCGCGCGTCGCCGTCTCGAGCTCGGTGACGGACAGGCCGTGGTCGGCGAGAGCCCCGGAGACGGCCCGCACGATGCCGGGATGGTCGTTGCCCACGAGCTCCACGAGCACCTCGCGGCGGTTCTCGCCGGCCACGATGTCGGCCTCGTGCACCTCGACCTCGAGCATTCCCTGCAACGGGCGCAGCGCGGCCTGCAGGGCCTCGGAGCGCTCGCGCGACACCGACACCTCGACCATGCCCGCGAACTTGCCGGCGAGCTCGGCGAGGTGGCTCCGCTCCCAGTTGCCGTCGTGGTCCGCGACGACGTCGGCGAGGGCCTTGACCAGGCCCGCGCGGTCGTCGCCGATGACGGTGAGGACGAGCGTTGTCACGGGGTCGATGCTACTGCGGGCCGCGTCGACGGCCGGCCGAGTCCGCGTCCCAGCGCCTCGACCATGCTCTGGCTGAAGTCGACCATGCGCGCGTCGTCGGGACGGAAGCGCTCGGCCGCGTGGTACATCCCCGGGACGACGAGGAGCTCGCAGTCGACGCCGGCGGCCACGAGCCGCTCGGCGTAGTCGACGTCCTCCTCGAAGAACAGGTCGAGGTCGCCGACACCGATCCAGGCCGGCGGCTGGCCGGACAGGTCCGTGCGGCGCGCCGGCGCGGCGTACTGGGGCGCGGTCTCCCGCGTCGGGGTGGTGCCGAGGTACGCGGTCCACCCGAAGGCGTTGTTCGACGGGGTCCAGAGCATCCGGCCCCGGCCGTCGTGCTCCTCGCGCAGCACGGTGCGGTCGTCGAGCATGGGGTAGAGGAGGGCCTGGAAGCACACGGGTGCCTCGCCACGGTCGTGGGCCACCTGGGCCAGGGCCGCTGCCAGCCCTCCCCCGGCGCTGTCCCCCGCCACCGCCACCGCCGCCCGGTCCACGCCCAGCTCGTCGGCAGCCTCGTGCACCCAGAGCAGGGCGGTGTACGCGTCCTCCAGGCCGGCGGGGAACGGGTGCTTGGGGGCGAGCCGGTAGTCGACGCTGACGACGAGGACCCCGAGCTCGTCGGCGATGCGGCTGCAGACGTGGTGGTAGCCCACCGGGTCGCCGAGGACGTAGCCACCGCCGTGGGTCCAGACCACCGCTCCGCTCGGCCGGTCGCGACCGGCCGGCTCGTACACCGTGACGGCCACCGGTTCGCGGCCCGAACCGGCTGTGACCGTGCGCACCCGGACGGTGACGCCGTCGCGGACCGGTGTCGGCGGCGCCGGGAGGGCTCGCAGCAGCCGCACGGCGAGCGGCGTCGTCGGCAACGGCACCCAGCACATGGGGCTCCGCAGCCCGGCCGGGACCTCGGACACGGCGGCGCGGCGAGCGACGAGCGGTCGCGCGAGCGCGACGACACCGAGCAGGAGGGCGAGCGCCGCACCCCGTGATCGACGGTTCATCGACTTCCCCTTCATCGGGCGGCCGTCGTCGGCGCGGCCTCCGGCAAGGCTAGTGCGCGCGCTCCCCCGTGTCGTCCGGGGCGCTCGGGGCCAGCAGCGCGAGCAGCCGTCCGGGCCGAAGCACCGTCGCCCCGGTGGCCTCGACCCGCGCCGTCAGCGCGCGGTCGGCCGTCACGACGGTGACGGCCGCGCCCGATCGGACGCCGTCGCCGGCCCGGCGCACGATCTCGTCGTCACCGGAGCCGGGCGCGTGCACGGTCAGCACGTCACCGTCCGCGCCCTCGGGGACCCCGGGCCGGGCGCGGCCCTCGAGGACGAGGACCACCCGGTCCGCGGGGAGCGCGGCGGAGCGGAGGGCGGCGTGCAGGCGGGAGGCCGCGCCGGCGCGGTCCCGCCACCATCCGTCCGCCCGCGAGCCGACGACGTTTGCGCCGTCGACGACGAGCAGGCGCTCGCTCCTCACCCGGCCTCGGCGACACGGGTCAGCCGCTCGAGGCCACGCTCGAAGTCGGGCCCGATGAGCGAGTCCATGGGCTTGACCAGGAAGAACAGCCGGGCCGCCCCCGACACCTCGCCGAGCAGCCGCCACGTGATGACGGTGGTGTCGCCGGTGGGGGTGATGAGCATCTGCATCCGGCTGCGCGACGGGAACGGGCGGGTGAAGCTGAGGTCGACGTCGATCCGTTCGGGGAGGTCACCGGTGACCTCCATCGTCCCTGCCCCCGCCTTCCTGTCACCGTCCCAGGCGTACCTGGCCCCGACCCCGGAGTCGGGGCCCTCGTAGGTGCGCGACATCCCCGGGTCGATGTCCTCCCACGGCGACCAGGCCCGCCACTCGTGGAAGTCCGCGACGAGTCCGTGGACCCGCCCCACCGACGCGGTGGTGGTGGCCGTGCGCTCGACGGTGTAGCTCTTGCCCATCGGGACAGTGTGACCGGATCCGGGCGACGGCGGAACCCGCGTCCCGCGACGAACGCCACGTCCGGGGGGGCTGTCGCGCCGGCCGCCGGACGGGCACGATGGAGGTGGGTGCCGTGGGCCGTCGCCACCGCCCCGGCACACCTCGTGAGCGGGTGACGAGGAGGAGAGGAGACGGCCATGAGGGCGAGGTCCGGGGACCACATCATCCTTGCGGGAGAGCACGTCGACGAGCCGACGAGGGCCGGTGAGGTCCTCGACTGCGGGCCCGACGGCGCCCCGCCGTACACGGTCCGCTGGGAGGACGGCCATACGAGCACCATGTACCCCGGTCCGGGCGCGGTGCTGCGCGTGACGGAGACCGGCCAGCGCGAGCTGTCCGAGGTCGTGGCGCGGCCCGACCTCGGCACGATGCGCGAGTGGACCGTCCGCGTGACCCTGTTCGAGCGGGGTGACGACACCACGGCCACGGTGGCCCTCCTCGCGGACTCGCCGGAGGCGCTGACCGCCCGCGCGGAGAGCCACCGCGCGGGCGCGGACATCCCGAGCTCGCACATCGGCGACGAGATCGCCGTCGCCCGGGCGCTCCGCCGCCTGGCCGACGGGCTGCTCAGCCGGGCCGAGCACGACATCGAGGAGGCCACCGGCGAGCCGGACGTCGTGGTCCGTTCCCGCTGACGGACCCCCGCACCACCGACCGCCCAGCCGGGCCGGCTGGTGGGACAGACTGGAGCGATGCCCGACGAGCAGGACGGCCAGCAGGCGGGCGGGTCCGTGCCGAGGACGCGGTACCTGCCCCTCACCACCGACGAGTCGGTCGACCTCGCGACCCGGCGGCTCGACGAGGACGACACCGAGGAGCTGCGCGGCACGGCGCACGTCCTCGGCGCGGTGCTGCACGGCTGGTACCGGGAGCGCTGGGTACGGGCTCGCAGCGCCGCCGAATCCGGCGGGGACGAGCTGGTCGAGGAGCTCGCCGACCTCCTCGACCGCGCCAACTACGACGAGGTCCCGGTCGAGACCCTGCAGGACGCCCTCGGGGAGTCGGCGGTCTTCGCAGTCGACGTCGGGGCCGACCTCGACGACTTCGCCGTCCTGCGGTTCTGGCGGCGCGGGGTCACCCGCGAGCGGCAGGAGGTGGCCCGGTGGCACGGGCTGCGACGCCGCACCATCGAGTTCGACCAGTACGACCGGGTGGCGATGTACGCGCGCTACCACGAGGCCGACCACTACGAGGCGGCCGGCCGCGACCTCGACAAGCTGCCCTTCACCCCCGGTACCGAGCACGTCAAGCTCTTCCAGGACGTGCCCCAGCCGGACCTCGAGATGCTGCTCCCGGGCACGCGGGTGTCCATGCGGCTCGTCGACAAGGTGTTCATCGGTGTGCCCGCGGTCGTGGGCGGGGTCGTCGTCTCGGTGACCAAGCTGTGGAGCGCCCTGGTCTTCCTCGGCCTCCTCATCGCGGCCTACGTCGGCCTGCGCTCCGAGACCCCGCAGGTCAGCACCGGGGCGCTGATCACGCTCTTCGGCGCCTTCGCCGCCTTCGGCAGCTTCCTGTGGCGGCAGTGGTCGAAGTACAAGAACCGCAAGACCGAGTACCTGCGGAAGCTCTCGGAGGGGCTGTACACGCGGACCCTGGCCGACGGGCCAGGGGTGCTGTGGACGGTGCTCGACTCCGGGGAGGCAGAGGACTTCAAGGAGGCCGTGCTCGCCTACCGCGGCCTGCTGGAGGGACCCGACACGAGCGAGGGGCTCGACGCCCGGGTCGAGTCCTGGCTGCACGAGCGCTGCGGCGACGGCGTCGACTTCGACGTGCCCGATGCGCTGCGGCGGGTGGAACGGATCGGCCTGGCATCGCGCACCGCGGACACGTGGCACGCCGTCCCCCTCTCGGAGGCGCGCGGGGTGCTCCGCGACCGGTGGCGTGAGCTCGGCGACGCGCTCGTCGACGGGGCCGACGTCACCGGCGCCCGGGACGCCGACGGGGGGCGCGGGCCCCTGCGCACGGTCCGGATGCTGGCCGGGCGCGTCCGCATCGCGGCCCCCGGGGGCCGCTGAGCACCACCGGGTCCACGCTGACCGCATGGCGCGATACACCCACGGCCACGGCGAGTCCGTCCTCCGCTCGCACCGGTGGCGGACCGCCGAGAACTCGGCCGGGCACCTGCTGCCGCACCTGCACGCCGGCCAGACCCTCCTCGACGTCGGGTCCGGGCCGGGCACCATCACCGCCGACCTCGCCACGCTCGTGGCCCCCGGACTGGTGACCGCGCTGGAGGCGACCGAGGAGGCGCTGGCCCTCACCGCCACGGAGCTGAACCGGCAGGCCCTGTCCGCCGACCTCGTCGTCGGCGACGCGCACGACCTGCCCTTCCCCGACGACGCCTTCGACGTCGTCCACGCCCATCAGGTGCTCCAGCACGTGGCCGACCCGGTTCGGGCGCTCACCGAGCTGCGGCGGGTGTGCCGGCCGGGAGGCACCGTGGCCGTCCGCGAGAGCGACTACGCCGGGTTCACGTGGTGGCCCCCACTGCCCGAGCTGGACCGCTGGCGGGAGCTCTACGAGGTCGCCGCACGGTCGAACGGCGGTGAGCCGGACGCCGGTCGACGGCTGCTCGCGTGGGCGCGGGCCGCGGGCTTCGAGACGCCCGCGGTGGGTGCCTCCGTCTGGTGCTTCGCGACGCCCGAGGACCGCCAGTGGTGGGGTGGCATGTGGGCCGAGCGGATCGTCGACTCCGCGCTGGCCCGCCAGCTGGTCGACGAGGGGCGGTGCGACCACGCTCAGCTCACCGGCATCTCGGCGGCCTGGCGGGAGTGGGCCACGAGTCCGGACGGCTGGTTCGTCGTCCTCCACGGGGAGCTCGTCGCCCACCCGTGAGGCCGCGCGCCGGATGGTAGGGGAGGATCCGGACGAAGTTGCGCATTTGACGGGCGTGTCGGATGGTGCTGATGTGACAATGTGCCCGTGCTGAGCCGACGAGACCGTGGACGCGCCGGAGTGGCCGTGGCGGTCGCGGCGGTGCTGACGGCCGGGTCGTCGGCGATGGCAGCACCCCTGCCCGCCGGCGACCCGGTCGTGCCCAGTGCCGGTGAGGTCGCATCGGCCCAGCAACAGGCAGCCGACGCCTCGGCCGGGGTGGCCGACCTGACTGCCCAGCAGGAGGCCGCCCAGGCGGCTCTCACCGCCCTCCAGCTCGAGCTCGCCCGGGCGGTGGCGGCCGAGCAGAAGGCCCGGGACCGGCTGGCCCTCGCGACCGCCGTGGCGCAGAAGGCCGCCGTCGAGCTCCGCGCGGCCCGCGCGGCCCACGACGACGCGCGCAGGGCGGTCAAGAGCGAGGCCGCACTGATCTGGACCCAGGGCGGCGGCACCCTGGAGAACCTCGACCTCATGCTGTCGGCGTCGCCGGAGTCGGTCTCCGACCTCCAGGTGGTCATGGACGGCAACAGCATGCGCGCCGCCGAGGCCCTCGACCTCGCCGCGACCGCGGCCTCCTCCGCGAAGGCCCAGGAGGACCACCTCGCGGCCGCCCGCCGCGACCAGGCCGCCGCGGCCGCGGCGTCCGAACGGGCTGGCGCCAGGGCCCGGGCCGCTGCCGAGGCGGCGAGTGCCCGGGCGGTCGCGCTCTCCCAGCAGCTCGACAGCCTGTCGGCCCGCCTCGACGAGCTCCGCGGCGACGCCGCCGCCCTGGCCGCCGCGCGCACCGACGGGCTGGCGGCCCAGGAGGCCGCGCGCGAGGAGGCGCGCCGCCGTGCCGAGGAACGCGCCCAGGCGGCCCGCGACCGGGCCGCGCGCGAGGCCGCGAACACCCCGGTCGTCGGTGGGGGGTCGTCCTCCGGGACCGGCTCCTCCGGCGGGTCCACCAGCTCCGGCTCCTCCGGCGGCTCCGGCGGTTCAGGCGGGTCCGACAGCTCCGGCTCCTCCGGCACGTCGGGCGGCTCCAGCGGCTCCAGTGGCTCCGGCGGCTCGTCGCCGGGTGGCTCCTCCAGTGGCGGCACCCCCGCCCTGGCCCAGGCCACGGCCCGCTCGATGATGGGCGGCTACGGCTGGAACACCGGCTCGCACTTCACCTGCCTGGTCAACCTGTGGAACGGCGAGTCGGGGTGGAGCTGGAGCGCGACGAACCCCTACTCGGGCGCGTACGGCATCCCCCAGGCCCTGCCCGCGTACAAGATGTCCAGCGCCGGCAGTGACTGGCTCACCAACCCCGCGACGCAGATCGCCTGGGGCATGAGCTACATCTCGTGGCGCTACGGCGACCCGTGCGGCGCCTGGGACACGTGGCTGTCGCGCAGCCCGCACTGGTACTGAGTCAGAGGGCGTACCGGCTGTAGAGGGGACGACCCTGCTCGCGGGCGCTGCGGGCCAGCACGACGAGGTCCCTGACCAGCCGTTCGCAGTCGGCCACCGGCCAGTGGATGGCCGGGGCCCAGTGCGCGGCGAGGTCGGGCGCGCGCGCGAGGTCGATGGCGGCGAGCTCGTCGCACAGGGCCGGCGCGAGGCGCTCCACGATCGGCTCCGCCATCCACGACACGTCCGTCTGCGGGTCGGCGGGCATCTGCGGCCAGAGGTGGTCGACCACGGCGAGGTCGACCACGGGCTCGCGGTCGGCCACGAGGGCGAGCAGGCGGGGGATGGCGAGCACGGCGATCACGCCGTCCGCCTCGACGACCGGTAGGTCGTCCCTCCCGAGCGGCGCGCCCCACGCCCGGGCGCCGACCGCGGTCTCGTCGTCGGCCGCGGTGAAGTAGCAGGACTGCATCGTCGGTCCCTCCCTGTTCCCAGCCCTGCGATGCCCATGCAAGCAGACCGACGCCGCGACGGCGCCGCGACCCGCCCGAACCCCACCGTTCGGACGACGTGGGGACCGCCTGTCGCTGCTGGTGGCGGCTCCGGACGTCACAGGTTCGTCAGATCGGGGCAGGCCCCGAGGCGACGACGGGCGGGCAGGATGGCCGTCATGGACCGAGGGGCGGACTACGCACTGCGTGCCGGGAAGGTGTTCCTCAACCACGGGTCGTTCGGGGCGACACCACTCCCCGTGCTGCGGGCGGCGCAGGCCCTGCGGGCTGAGGCCGAGGAGGACTACCCGGCGTTCTACCACGACCGGCACTTCGGGCTGCTCGATTCCTCGCGCCGGGCGGTGTGCGCCCACCTGGGTGTCCCGCCCGACCGCGGTGTGTTCGTCCGCAACTCGACGACGGCGATGCAGACCGTGGTCGACCACCTCGCACTCGGGGCGGGCGAGCACGTCGTGACGACGAGCCGCGAGTACGAGGCAACCGTCGTGCTGATGAGTCTGCTCGCCGACCGCGGGGTGGACGTCGAGGTCGTCGACGGCCGGCATGCCGGCCTGACCGACCGCATCCTGGCCTCGGTGCGGCCGCGGACGCGAGCCGTCGTCGTCAGCCAGGTCACCTCACCGTGGTCGCAGGTCAACCCCGTGGACGACCTCGCCGAGGAGCTGTCGGCCCGTGGAGTGGTCACCGTGGTCGACGGTGCGCACACCGCCGGGCTCGTGCCCCTGCCGGTCGCGCGGCCGGGAGTCTTCGTCTGCCTCACGCTCCACAAGTGGCTGCACCTGCCGAAGGGCGCGGGCTTCCTCGTCGTGCCACCCGAGGCGGTCGACACGGTGCGGCCGGTGGTCACCAGCTGGTACGCCGACGACCCTGTCCTGGCACGGCGGTTCGCCTGGGCCGGCACCGACGACGTCGTGGCCCACCTGGTCGGCGGCGAGGCGGTCACCTACCAGCAAGGGCTCCTGGCCGCCGGGCTGTGCGAGCACCGGTACGCCCTCACCGCCCTGGCGGAGGACCGCCTGCTCACCATCCGCGGGGTGACCCCACTCGCGCCCGCACCCCGGGCACCGTCCATGGTGGCGGTGGGCCTCCCCCCGGGCACGGACCCCGAGGCCCTGCTCCGGCAGCTGCACCAGGACGGTGTGGACCTCTGGGCCGGCTCCACCGACGAGGGCCCGGTGCTCCGGCTCTCCGTGGCCCCCTACACGACCACCGACGACGTCGAGCACGGGCTCTCGGTGCTCGACGGGCTGCTGGCCGCCGTCGCGGCCTGACCCCCGCCGCGGCCTGAGCCCCGGTCGCCATGCTTGCTAGCGTGCCGGGAGCCGCCCACGACCCAGAGGAGGCCCCGTTGTCCGACACCGACATGACGATCCGCATCGGCCACGACGAGCTCGTCGTCCGGCGCCGCTACGAGACCGCCTCGATCGCCAATGACGTCCTCACCGGGGTGCTGTTCCTCGTCGGCAGCATCCTCTTCCTCTGGGAGTCGACCTCGACCGCGGCCGTCTGGCTCTTCGTACTCGGGTCGGTGCTGATGCTCATCCGACCGACCATCCGGCTCATGCGCCGACTCCACCTCACCCGCCTTCGGGGCGGCGACGGCGCGGGCTCACACGAGACGTCCATGGACTTCTGACCGGCGAGCACCGACAGTCGGACCGCACGGGCGCCACCGGCGGGCCGGTCAGCGGGCGCTCAGCCGGCGTCGACGAACAGCTCGACCAGCCGACGGGCCGGTGCCGGCGGCTCGGGGTCGGAGATCGTGAGCACACAGAGCGGCGGCAGCGCGGGCGCCGGGTCCAGCGGGAGGCAGCACACCTCGGGTCCGGGACCGGTCACGAGCGACCGGGGCAGGACGGCGACCCCGAGGTCGGCCGCGACGAGCCGCCGGGCCGCCGCCACCGACGCCACCTCGAGTGCGACGACCGCCTCGACGCCGTGCGTCGCGCACGCGAGCTCGAGGTAGCGGCCCAGCTCGGCACTGCCGAGCACCGACACGAACGGCTGCTCGGCGGTGTCCTCCAGCGACGTGACGCGCCCGGCGGTGGACGGTCCGGTGACGAGGACCAGCTCGTCCGCGCCCACCTCGAGGACGGTGACTCCGTCGGGTGCGGCCGAGGGGCGGATGCCGCCGAGGACGAGGTCCAGGTCACCGGAGACCAGCGCGGCCACGAGCTCGTCGACCGTGCCGGTCGTCAGCGTCACCGTGACGTCGGCCTGCTCGGCCCGGAACGCCGCGAGGGCGCGGGCGACCACCGTCGGGTCGACCAGGCTTCCCGCGCCGACCGCGACGACGGCGCCCTCGGAGCGGGCGGCACGCCGCACCGCGTTGCGGGCGGCCTCGAGATCGTCCATCGCCGGCAGCACCTCGTCGAGGAAGCGGCGGCCGTGGGCGGTGAGCCGCACCGACCGGCGCGAACGGTCGAACAGGGGCAGCCCGAGCTCGCGCTCGAGCGCCCGCACCTGCCGTTCCACGACGTCCGGCGGCACCCGCAGGACCTCCGCGGCCCGCACGAAGCTCTCCAGCCACGCCACCGTCTCGACGAACCGCCCCTGCCGCAGTTCCACGCACGGCATCGTCGCGGTCCACGGCCCGACCCGCAAGCACGCCCCTGCGGCACCGGCGTGTCCCGGCTCCCGCGCCGGCGTCCGCGTCGCGGGGGGGACCCGGCGCGCCGGCGGAGAAGCACACCCCACCACGCGATCTCCTCGCAGGTCAGGGGTGGTGGGGAAGGTGCGGGCACCGTTGACACCCGCAGCACGGCGTGCGTAACGTGACGAGACGGGCCCGACAGGGTGAGGAGGCTCCGATGACGCGCACCATGGTTCTCGGAGGGGTACTGGCGTTGGGCCTGGTCCTGACACCGGCGGTCGCGGGGGCGGCGCCGATGGTGGGCGACACCGAGGTCACGGTCGGGAGCGCCGACGGCTGGTTCTCCGGCAACAAGCAGAACGAGCCCGGGCTCGCGGTCGACCCCACCGACCCGCGCGTGCTCGTCGCGGGGGCCAACGACAACATCGACCTCGAGTGGTGCTCCGCCGGCGACCCGCTCACCTGCCCCTTCACCCCGGACGTGGGGGTGAGCGGTGTGCAGTTCTCGTTCGACTCCGGCACCACGTGGATCCAGCCGACGTACACCGGCTGGTCGGCGCGTAACCCCGGCTGCCGACCTCCGTCCGGCGACTCCAACCCGCCCTGCCAGCCCGCGGTCGGTCCCATCGGCACGCTGCCGGGGTACTACGAGAACGGCCTGGTCTCCAACGGCGACCCCGAGCTCGTCTTCGGACCGGTGCCGGGCCCGGACGGTCGCTTCGCGTGGGACAACGGCCGGCGGCTCTACTACGCGAACATCGCCACCCCGTTCGACCCGAAGGCGCTCAAGGGCGACGCCGCCATCGCGGTCTCGCGCACCGACGACGTCGACGCGGCCGCGGCCGGTGACGCCACTGCCTGGATGGACCCCGTGGTCGTCACGAAGCAGAACAGTGCCCTGTTCAGCGACAAGGAGCAGATCTGGGCCGACAACGCCGAGTCGAGCCCTTACTTCGGCACCGTGTACGTCTGCAACGTCGGCTTCCGCGGAACCGCGGGCTCCGAGCCCGTCCTCCTGGCCCGCAGCACGGACGGCGGCGACACGTGGTCGAGTCGGCAGGTGACGGCCGCGACGAACAACGACCGGACCGGTGGCCGCCAGGGGTGCGCGGTTCGCACCGACAGCGAGGGCACGGTCTACCTCGTGTGGTCGGGGTATGACAAGCGGCGCGACACCGGCGTGATCTACCAGGCCCGGTCCGTCGACGGCGGGCAGAACCTCGAGCGACCCCGGGCGATCGCCGACACCGCCGGCATCGGACAGCTCGACCCCGCCCAGGGGCGGTTCACCATCGACGGGCCGTCGCCGGCGCCCAGCACCTTCTCCGCAAGCGATCTCGAAGCCCTCGCAGCGGCCAGTTTGACGGACGACTTTCGCTGTGAAGAGGGCTGGACCGTCGCCAACCAGAGGTGGGATGGCGTGTCTCTAGCCGAGCTGTTGCAAGTGGTTCGACCGCTACCCCTCGCTCGGTATGCCGAAGTCTCGGCTGCCGCGTATTCGAATCCGTGACAGTGCCCCTATCTGGCTCCGATGAGGCCGGTGCCAAGGGGCTGACTCCCGCGCACGCTCTACTTGCGAACCGGCTGAACGGTGCCGCCTTGCCTGAGGAGCACGGGGGACCCTGTCGATTGGTGCTCGCTGGGGCCGCCTGCTATGCCAGCGCTCAGTGGGTCGACCACATCCGCTTAACGGCGGAGCGACCCGCAGAAACCGCGCAGCAGATCGCCTCTCAGCGCAGCAAATCCTCCAGCTGAGGCAGTCCCATGGGTCGTCCCACGACTTTGGTCGACAACATGCTTGTGTGTAGCGCCAAACCTCCGACATGGATTGAGAGCCAGGGCTATCGGTGTTGCCTCCGTGATGCGTTGATGCTGCGCTGTTACTGCCTCATCGAACACTCAAAAATCAGGCTGGGAAGCGCCAACGATCTATGCATCGTGATACCGTACCGGATCCCAATCTCGAGCCAACTTGCACAGCGCCGTCAGCGTTTCCGATTGGCGCTGCACGCCACGATTCCCGGCAGTCTCAGCATATCCGCTCGCTCGTCTAACCAAATATCGTGAAGGTGACGGGTTGTTGATTGTGTACCCAGAGCGCATCTCCTCCCAACATCCGCGCCATGTGAAGGAAGACCGGAAAGTCATACACATTCGGGGTATGGGATGACTTGTCCGCCAACCGCGCCTCGAGCAAACAAGTCGTACAGATTAGCGGAGGCCGGCGCTGACTTGATCGGTTGAAAGCCGGCATCCGCCATCACTTGCAGGTGTTCCGGGGTATCCAGTGGCGCACTGAGACGAATCGTGTTCGAGTCTGGCCGGGCGTTGGCATCAATCGGCGCCAACTCTCGCAGGACGTCGGTTGCAGGCCGGTTGGGATCATCCTCACCGCAGATGATCCGGTTCCCAACTGCTTCCACCCACGTTCCGTTAGCCCCGACTTCCGGTACATAGACCAGTGAATAATGCACCGTCTCAAGCGAGCGCAGATTGAGCATAATCGACCAGCCATCCCCACTGTGATCACGGTATTTTTCCGTGCCATCAATGGGATCGAGGGCGATGGTGTAGTCGGCATCCGTAGCGAAACGATCCAGATCTCCGGACTTATTCCTCCGCTTCCAGACGGCATTGCCGCAACAGGGGATTGCTGTCCCGCAGCGCCCCCACGAGCAGCTCTTGAAGCGATAAATCCGCCAACGTGAGTGCATCTGCGTTAGCAAAACCTAGGTCTTCTTCCCGGGTATACCAATGTCAAAATGACGTAGTTGCCGGGCAATCGCCCCCGCCCAGCGGAACACCGGCGGCATCTGTGCAGACAGCGCGGTCGTCAGGTCTTGTAGTGTCATAGTCGGATTGTCGCCTTGACCCGTGTTGATGAATACCATTTTCCGGCTCTGCCAGACAGATGATGCCGCTCAAAACGCTCCGTAACGACACCCCTCGAATATCTACACCGATTCAGGCCTCATCGTCAAGCGCTTTCTAAAGAGGATGACGTTTCACCCTCTTGTGGTCTGCTTTAGCCGCTGGCTTGACCCCTCTGCTCACGATGCCTCAGGTGAGGGCCTGTGTCAAGTTGCATGCGCATAGCGGTGGTTGGTATCGTCATAGCTATCCGATGTCCCCCCCACGACTTGTGAGGAAGGAAGCCTTTATGATGCATTGTCTTGCGTGTCTTGTCGAGTTGAGGATCGCGGCGCGGCACATCGCATTGGGTGCCTATCAAAGCCACATTTTTGCGTATTAGGCTGGGGTGAGGGTCTTCTTGAGGGGATTTTGGCAAAGGGAGTTTCTATTGATGCCGCATGTGATGCCACATCTGACCTATGTTTCCGCCACTGACCCCGCACGGCAGCCTATGGCAGCATCAGTACCGCGCTGCGTCATGCCAATGTCGGCGACACGGTTCTTGTCGGCCCCGGCCAGTATTAGTCCATCCCACACCAGCGAGACCTTTCCGCTCACGTCCCGCCAGGTGTTACCCGCGGGGATCAGGACAGGACGATACCGTCCTGGATGGCGAAGGGGGCCATGGGGACTTTCGTTTCGGCCGGTGCGTGCCGGCGAAAGCCTGGTGCTCTCTAGGTGATGGGAGCACGATTAGCGGCTTTACTCTGTGTAACAGTGGCGGCAACGGCATCGGCAATCAACCTGGCGCGTGCATCCAGGTTATGCGTAATACCATCCGTCAGCACGGGCAACATGGGATTATTCTTTGGGGCCCGCAAGAGGCGTTGATCAAAGACAACAACTTTCTCGATAATGGCACCCGGCAATTCCGCCCCATCACGCCGCGCCCGGCGGCCGGTCGGCAGGGACATCACATCTTCGTACAGGGTAAAAGCGGCGTGGGCAATCCTATCTTGATCTGCGACAACAGCATGACCTGCGCGTTTGCCGACGGCATTGCGATGGTGGTGTTTTTCGATGAAGGCGATGGCGTACACATGCACGTGCGGGTCCTCAATAACACGATCGAACAAAGCGAACGACGCGGCCTCACTATTGCCGGTTTTTTGGCCCATGCCATAACCATGTCACGATTGACGTGTGCCACAATATCATCCGCGATAACGACGCCCTGGCTATCGGGGCGCAGACCGCACGTCCCCTGGTCGCGCAGTGTCTGCGCGATAATTATCTGCGTTGTAATATCATCGACAACGCCTGCCACAACAACGGCGACGGCATCATGCTGTATAGCGGCTTTGGCCCAGCGGTAGACAACATGCTCGATGCCGCCATTCTACAGAACCACATTACCGGCGCTGCACGCTACGGCATACGTATCATCGGTGGGGTCGGAATGGGTGGCTACGGCGCCCACCGCAATCGGGCACGGGCAGTCATCAGCCGTAATTGCATCGAAAAGGCCGGCGAGGTGCCAATCTTTCTTCAGGGTGGGGCAGCGGAAGGACAGGAAGCGGTCACCGGCAATACCGTCATTGCCCAGGTGCTTGATAACGATTTGCAGACGCTTGCCGGCAAACCCGCCCTCCTGCTCAATGACGGCTTGCCGGACAATACGGTACAGTCCTAAGACCCGATCGCCCATCACGAGCGGGCGCAGCACGTTATGCCTTATGAGGCTTAGGGCTGCGCATCGCCTTTTATGTGGCGCTGTACTGAACGCCTGTCTGCTGCCGATTGCTGCCCCGGCCCAGGTACCCACGGCGCCACGCTCAGCGTCACCGGCTGGTAAAAAGCCCACAACACGCTGCTAGCGAGCGACGCCGCAAAACAGATGCCAGACCTCTAACCGTCGCAGGTAAACGAGGCCGGCAAGCGTTAATGCCACGAACAACATCAGCGTGGATAAGACCAGACCGAGACGGCGCCGATCCATGCGATCGGCCAGCACGCCGGCCCATGGCCCCAGTAAGGTGCCAACGTGGCGCAGGGCAATCACCAGCCCGACGAGAAACGGCAAGCGGGTCATCTCCAGAATCAGCCATCCCATAACCGCCTTCTTTTGATGCGACACCGGGAACCCACATGCAAGCTACAAGTGCACCACAATGGCAGACATCCCTGGCTCCATGTTTCAAAAAAGCGGCGGCCAATGATACAACTCTAGCAAACCACGCAAACGCTCCCATTGCAAATGATATGTTTGCATCCTGTCCAGACTACGCCTTTCCGCGCCACGCCTTGCTGCGCGCTGCTGCGGTAGGCTGCGGTTGCGTGCCGGGGCAGTCGACATCATCGACGGGCGACACGGGGATGCCCAGAGGTGTTTTCAGGGTTGTGCGCCGGAGGGGCTGGCGATAAAATACCGTTGAAATACCCATACGCAGCCCGGTGTGGATGCCTACCCGGATTCTGAGACGGATTCCATTATCCTGTTCCAGACGGGTATTAAGCGTGTTCATGGCCGAGAGCATACCCAATCCGGCATGAATGGCCCTTTGGGCATCATCCTCGTGGGCTTGGGGAAATCCAAAATGCACCAGCAGGGCGTCACCC
This sequence comes from uncultured Actinomycetota bacterium, assembly GCA_963726295.1. Lineage (GTDB taxonomy): Bacteria > Actinomycetota > Actinomycetes > Actinomycetales > Dermatophilaceae > DASSQJ01. The sequence continues at coordinate 1,832 of CAVSBW010000011.1, read as the reverse complement.
AGATGTTGAGCAATATAGCCATCGAATTGTTGAATCACGTCGCTACAGGTAGCCTGGTAGGCGCGGAGCACTTCTCTATAGTCTTCCGGGTCGAGCTGTCCCGATAATTTTGTTGAGTCCACCAGGTCCGAAAACATCAAGGTGAGTTGGCGGCGTTCGGCGTCGGGGGTTAGGGGTTTCGGTGGGGGCTCGGCTTGGATGAGTATGTCTTGCTCGGTTACTTCGGGCTGAACAGGTAAAGTGGATGCTGGTTTCGGTTTTGTTCCAGATTCGCCAGTCCAAATGAGCCCCTTGCCCTCATCATCAACCACCTGTGATTGGGAGTAAAGAATATCCTCTTTGAGGTCTTCCAGAGCATCGTCATCAAGATCAAACTGGCGCTTGAGGACACGATACGTTACCCGCCCACGACGCTGGAGCATGGCGACGGCTTGGTCGAGAATCTCCTCAAACGTCACCGATATGCCTCCATCCTGTTATGCGCGTGACCATCACGCTACCCTTTGTCATTGGGCGGTTCTACCACCATCAATCACCAATTCTGACCCCGTGACAAAGGACGCCTCATCGGAAGCCAGATACAGCACCCCATAGGCAATTTCCTCGGCCGTCCCCAGGCGGCCCAACGGTACCCGTTGGGCCATGGCCTCTAGCAATGCGGGGTCGGTCCCCGGACCCCGCACCATGGCCGTGTCGATCGGACCGGGATGCACGGAGTTGCACCGGATATGGTCTTTGGCATGCTGCACAGCCGTCGATTTGGTAAACAGGCGCACACCACCTTTGGTGGCGGCGTATGCCGCTGAGGTGTCAGGATTGGGAGCAATCCCGGCACCGGACGAAATGTTGATGATCCAGCCACCCCCTGCACGCCGCATGGCCGGGATGGCACATTTGGTCCCTAGAAACACCCCTTTCATGTTAATGGCCATGATGCGCTCCCAGTCGTCCTCACTGGTTTCCTCAATCGATCCACGAATGACGATACCGGCGTTGTTGACCAGAATATTCAGCTTGCCGTACTGTGACTCCGCGGTTTGCACGGCGTGCTGCCAGTCCGCCTCACGTGTCACATCGAGATGCACATAGGTAGCGGCACCACCTTGGGCGCGAATAGCAGCTTCAACCTGCTTGCCTTCGTCATCCAGAATATCGCCAAAGACGACTTGGGCGCCTTCCTGTGCGAACAACCGGGCTTCTACTGCACCCTGCCCACGGGCACCGCCGCTAATCAGGCCCACTTTGCCTGCGAAGTCGTGCCATGTCGCTCATCTCCTGTTTGGTCGTAAAAGGGGTTCAGTGGTATTGGAATTATCATGCGCCCACTGCATGCCGTTCACCTCCAGGTCCGAGCCATGCTATAGGACACCCAGACTGCATTCTAGCCCCATCGCTTGCCGCACACAAGTTGCTTTGCAGCCGCCCAGGAACGCAGCCAATTCCGGCTGCCTCATCAGTTCCTCAGCAATCGCATCCAGCCGCTTCACGGTCACCACGGCTAGAGCATCGTCGTCCGTCAGGTCGGCAAACGCATGTAGGGCTTCCATTGCAGCAGGATCTCGAAATGACAGCACAATTTCGTCTGACCGCATTTCAGGGTACTGGTCGCTCTGAAATTGGCCAAGAGTATTGAGATGGTAACGCATAGAATCCTCCATTGGTTGTGGGTATGCCATGCTGAAAGGCAATTTGTGCGCCAGAGAGCCTTTGTTGCGATTCGTAGCAAAATCAGGGGGTTACATATTCAGGCTGTGAGAGATGGCGTAGTCTTTTGTGTGCAACTTGCACAGGTTTTAGGGTAGGTGTTTGTCTCTACCATGGTAAGGAAACGG
>CAVSBW010000010.1:0-41230 GCA_963726295.1 uncultured Actinomycetota bacterium | reverse complement strand
CGACCGTGAGCGCGGTCGGGTCACGGTGGAGGGCGTCAACCGCGTCACCCGCCACACCAAGGCCGGCGAGTCCGCCCGTGGCAGCCGCACCGGTGGCCTCATCGTCCAGGAGGCGCCGATCCACGTGAGCAACGTGGCCGTCGTCGACCCCTCGGACAAGAAGCCCACCCGGATCAAGACCCGCGTCGAGACCGTCGAGCGCGACGGCCGCCAGAAGGCGAGCCGTGTCCGCGTCGGCGCGCGCTCGGGCAAGGACCTGTGAGAGAGATGGCAGACACCGCTACCACCACCACCCCCCGCCTGAAGACGCGGTACCAGGACGAGATCAAGGGCGCCCTCACCGACCAGTTCGGCTACGCCAACGTCATGCAGGTGCCCGGCGTCACGAAGGTCGTCGTCAACATGGGTGTCGGCGACGCGGCCAAGGACAGCAAGCTCATCGATGGCGCTGTCCGCGACCTGACGTCGATCACCGGCCAGAAGCCGGTCGTCACCCGGGCCCGCAAGTCCATCGCGCAGTTCAAGCTGCGCGAGGGGATGCCGATCGGTGCGCACGCCACCCTGCGCGGCGACCGGATGTGGGAGTTCCTCGACCGCCTCGTGACGGTCGCCCTCCCGCGCATCCGTGACTTCCGCGGCCTGTCGCCGAAGCAGTTCGACGGCCGGGGCAACTACACCTTCGGCCTCACGGAGCAGTCGATGTTCCACGAGATCGACCAGGACCGGATCGACCGCGTCCGGGGCATGGACATCACGGTCGTCACCACCGCCACGAACGACGACGAGGGTCGTGCGCTGCTCAAGGCGCTCGGCTTCCCGTTCAAGGAGAACTGAGCATGGCCAAGACTGCCCTTGTCAACAAGGCGAACAAGCAGCAGAAGTTCAAGGTGCGCGCCTACACGCGCTGCCAGCGCTGCGGCCGCCCGCACTCGGTCTACCGCAAGTTCGGCCTGTGCCGGATCTGCCTCAGGGAGATGGCCCACCGCGGCGAGCTCCCCGGCGTGACCAAGTCCTCCTGGTAGGACCCGACCATTCCCCGTCGCACCCGCGGCGGTGACCCAGATCCATCTACATCGAAGGTCCACCCGGCCCCGCCGGGAGCGGAAACCGCGGTGAGAGAGGGCGGAGAAGCCCAATGACCATGACAGACCCGATCGCGGACATGCTGACCCGCGTCCGCAACGCCAACTCGGCGCACAAGGACGCAGTGAGCATGCCGTTCTCGAAGCTCAAGAGCCGCATCGCCGAGATCCTCCAGGCCGAGGGCTACATCGCCGGCTGGACCGTCGACGAGGCCGAGGTCGGCAGGACACTGACGATCCAGCTCAAGTACGGCCCCAACCGGGAGCGCTCGATCGCCGGCCTGCGCCGCGTCAGCAAGCCCGGCCTGCGGGTGTACGCCAAGTCCACCAACCTGCCCAAGGTGCTCGGTGGCCTCGGCGTCGCCATCATCTCGACGTCCTCCGGCCTGCTCACCGACAAGCAGGCCGCCAACAAGGGTGTAGGTGGGGAAGTCCTCGCCTACGTCTGGTAAGGGGGTAGCACCATGTCGCGAATCGGACGACTCCCCGTCACGATCCCGAGCGGTGTCGACGTCACGATCGACGGCCGCGAGGTCACCGTCAAGGGCCCGAAGGGCGAGCTCTCGCACGTCGTGGCCGAGCCGATCACCGTCGAGCAGGGCGACGCGACCATCGAGGTCAAGCGCCCGGACGACGAGCGCGCGTCGCGCTCGCTGCACGGCCTGACCCGCTCACTCATCAACAACATGGTCCTCGGTGTCACCGAGGGCTACGAGAAGAAGCTCGAGATCCACGGCACCGGCTACCGCGTGCAGGCCAAGGGCACGAACCTCGAGTTCGCGCTCGGCTACTCGCACTCGATCGTCATCGAGCCGCCGGACGGCATCACCTTCGCCGTCGAGAACCCCACCCGGTTCTCGGTCCAGGGCATCGACAAGCAGCTCGTCGGCGAGGTCGCCGCGAACATCCGCAAGCTCCGCAAGCCCGACCCCTACAAGGGCAAGGGTGTCCGCTACGCGGGCGAGCACATCCGCCGCAAGGTCGGAAAGGCTGGTAAGTAACCGATGGCACTGATCACCAAGCGCGCCAAGGGGAAGACCGCCGCCCGCGGCCGTCGTCACCTCCGGGTCCGCAAGCAGGTCACCGGCACCGCCGTGCGTCCCCGTCTCGTCGTGTCGCGGTCCTCGCGCCACGTCTTCGTCCAGGTCGTCGACGACACCGCGGGCCGCACGCTCGCGTCGGCGTCGACCATGGAGTCCGACGTGCGCACCCTGGACGGCGACAAGACCAGCAAGGCCAAGAAGGTCGGCGAGCTGGTCGCCGAGCGGGCCAAGGCGGCCGGCGTCGAGTCGGTCGTCTTCGACCGCGGCGGCAACAAGTACCACGGCCGCGTCGCCGCCATCGCGGACGGCGCCCGGGAGGGTGGGCTGTCGCTGTGACCTTCCCCCGCACCACCACGACTGTCGAGAAGAGGAACATCTGATGCCAGGACCCCAGCGTCGAGGCACCGGGACCGGCCCCGAGCGCGGCGAGCGCCGCGACCGGCGCGACGGTGACCGTCGCGGCCGTGACTCCCGGGACGCCGAGAAGAGCCAGTACCTCGAGCGCGTCGTGACCATCAACCGCGTGGCCAAGGTCGTCAAGGGTGGTCGTCGCTTCAGCTTCACCGCCCTCGTCGTCGTCGGCGACGGTGACGGCACCGTAGGTGTCGGCTACGGCAAGGCCAAGGAGGTGCCCTCGGCGATCGCCAAGGGTGTCGAGGAGGCGAAGAAGAACTTCTTCCGCGTCCCCCGCATCCAGGGCACCATCCCGCACCCCGTCCAGGGTGAGGCCGCCGCCGGTGTCGTCATGCTCCGCCCCGCCAGCCCCGGTACCGGTGTCATCGCCGGTGGCCCGGTCCGTGCGGTGCTCGAGTGCGCCGGCATCCACGACGTGCTGTCCAAGAGCCTCGGCTCGGACAACGCGATCAACATCGTCCACGCGACCGTCGAGGCCCTCAAGGGCCTGGAGCGTCCCGAGGCCGTCGCGGCTCGCCGCGGGCTGCCCGTGGACCAGGTCGCCCCGGCCGCCATGCTGCGCGCCCAGGCCGCCGGCATCGCCGAGGCGAAGGCGGGTGCGTGATGGGACGACTCAAGGTGACCCAGACCCGGTCCGGTATCGGGGGCAAGCAGAACCAGCGCGACACGCTGCGCAGCCTCGGGCTCAAGCGCATCGGTGACGTCGTCGTGAAGGAGGACCGTCCCGAGATCCGCGGGATGGTCACCACGGTGACGCACCTCGTCGCCGTCGAGGAGGTTGAGTGAGATGGCTGACACCACGAAGGCCGGCAAGACCGGCGAGGCCGCGGCCCTGAAGGTGCACCACCTGCGCCCGGCGCCCGGCTCGAAGTCCGCCAAGGTGCGGGTCGGCCGCGGTGAGGGCGGCCGGCGGGGCAAGACCGCAGGTCGTGGCACGAAGGGCACGAAGGCGCGCTACCAGGTGCCCGAGGGCTTCCAGGGTGGTACCACCCCGCTGCACATGCGGTTCCCGAAGCTGCGCGGGTTCAAGAACCCGTTCCGCACCGAGTACCAGGTCGTGAACCTCGACCGCCTCGCCGCGCTGTACCCCGACGGTGGCGAGGTCAGCGTCGAGGACCTCGTGGCCAAGGGCGCGGTCCGCGGTGGCCACCCGGTCAAGGTGCTCGGCACCGGGGAGATCGACGTCAAGGTCCAGGTGACCGTCGACGCGTTCTCCACGAGCGCCAAGGAGAAGATCGAAGCGGCGGGCGGCTCGGCGACGATCGCCTGAGCCCACCCGTGACCACATACCGCTGGGCCGGGTCCCGAGCACTGCCCGGGACCCGGCCCTCGGCGTGTGGTGGACCACCCTCGGGCCCGGGCACCCCGGACCCTACGGGTATCTTGTGACGGATCGTTGACGACGCGGCCCACCCCGGCCGCACTCTGGAGGACCTGTGCTATCCGCTTTCGGCCGTGCGTTCAAGACGCCCGACCTGCGCAGGAAGCTGCTGTTCACGCTGGCCATCATCGCGCTGTTCCGGCTCGGCTCCCATGTGCCGACCCCGGGCGTCAGCTACCCGCTCGTGCAGCAGTGCATCAGCGGCGCCGACAACAGCAACCAGCTGCTCGGCCTGATCAACCTCTTCAGCGGTGGGGCGCTGCTCCAGCTGTCGATCTTCGCGCTGGGGATCATGCCGTACATCACGGCGAGCATCATCGTGCAGCTGCTCACGGTCGTCATCCCCCGGTTCGAGGCCCTCAAGAAGGAGGGCCAGGCCGGTCAGGCGAAGATGACGCAGTACACGCGCTACCTCACCATCGGCCTGGCCATCCTCCAGAGCTCCACACTCGTGACGTTCGCGCAGAACCCGGCGACGCTGTTCAACAACCCCTCGTGCACCACGATCCTCTCGAACGACTCGGTCGTGACGCTCCTCATCATGGTCCTCACCATGACCGCCGGCACCGGCCTGATCATGTGGCTCGGTGAGCTCATCACCGACAAGGGCATCGGCAACGGGATGTCGCTGCTCATCTTCACCTCGATCGCCTCGCGCTTCCCCAGCTCGCTGTGGGCGATCCAGCAGCGCTCGGGCTGGACGATCTTCCTCGGCATCATCGCCATGGGCTTCGTCGTCATCGCGCTCGTGGTCTTCGTCGAGCAGAGCCAGCGGCGCATCCCGGTGCAGTACGCCAAGCGGATGGTGGGCCGGCGCGTCTACGGGGGCACCTCCACGTACATCCCGCTCAAGGTCAACATGGCCGGTGTCATCCCGGTCATCTTCGCCAGCTCGCTGCTGTCGCTGCCGATGCTGATCGCGCAGTTCAACCAGAGCCCCGACGGCGTCAACTCCGGGTGGGTCGACTGGATCAACGCCCACCTCGTTCGCGGCGACCACCCGTACTACATGGCGCTGTACACCGCGCTCATCCTCTTCTTCACGTTCTTCTACGTGTCGATCACGTTCAACCCGACCGAGGTCGCCGACAACATGAAGAAGTACGGCGGCTTCATCCCGGGTATCCGCGCCGGGCGACCCACGGCCGAGTACCTGCAGTACGTCCTCACCCGGATCACGGTGCCCGGCGCGATCTACCTCGCGCTGATCTCGCTCCTCCCGCTCATCGCGCTGGTCCTGGTCGACGCGAACCAGAACTTCCCGTTCGGCGGCACCTCGATCCTCATCATCGTGGGTGTCGGCCTCGAGACGGTGAAGCAGATCGAGGCCCAGCTGCAGCAGCGCCACTACGAAGGGTTCCTCCGCTGATGACCGCCCACGCAGTTGCCCGCACGCCTCGCTCCTCCACGGAGGCCCCGTCATGATGCGTCTGATCATCCTCGGGCCGCCCGGCGCCGGTAAGGGCACGCAGGCCTCCCGCATCGCCGACCACTACGGGATCCCTGCGATCTCGACCGGCGACATCTTCAGGGCGAACATCAAGAACGAGACCGACCTCGGCAAGCAGGTCAAGGAGATCCTCGCCTCCGGCGGGTACGTCTCCGACGAGATCACCAACGCCATCGTCGAGGACCGGCTCCAGCAGGACGACTGCTCCCCGGGCTTCCTCCTCGACGGCTACCCGCGCACGCTGGCCCAGGTGGACGCACTCGACGGCATGCTTGCCGCGCACGGCGGCTCGCTCGACCGCGTGCTCGAGCTCGTGGTCGATGACGACGTCGTGGTGGCCCGGCTGCTCAAGCGGGCCGAGGTCGAGGGCCGCGAGGACGACACGGAGGAGGTCATCCGCGAACGGATGGCCATCTACCACCGCGAGACCCGCCCGCTGTCCGACACCTACCGCGAGCACGGCCTGCTCGTCGAGGTCGACGGCGAGGGCGAGGTCGACGAGGTGACCGAGCGAGTCATCGCCGCCCTCGGCTGACCCGGTCGAACCCCGCCGAGCCAGGGCCTGCTCGCCCGCTCATGACGGTGCTGCGCCGGGATTCGGCGCGCTCATCCTGACTCCGCGGGGCAGGGGTGGCCGGTCCGCGGTTGGGATGTCCAGGGCCCCAGTGGGTAGGGTGCCGCGCCATGGGACTGTTCGGCCGCGAGCGCTGTGAGGGGAAGACCCCCGAGCAGCTGGCGATGATGCGCACGGCGGGGCTGCTCGTCGGCCGCACCCTCGAGCTCGTCGTCGTGGCCGCGCGCCCCGGGGTCACCACCCTCGAGCTCGACACGCTCGCCGAGACGCACATCCGCGACCACGGCGGCGTCCCCAACTTCCAGCTGGTGCCCGGCTACCGGCACACCCTGTGCACGTCGGTCAACGACGAGATCGTCCACGGCATCCCGGGCGGCCGGGCCCTCGAGGAGGGCGACCTCATCTCGGTCGACTGCGGCGCGCAGGTGGGGGAGTGGAACGGCGACGCCGCGGTCAGCCTGATCGTCGGTGGCCGCGAGGCCGGTCGCGCCGAGGACCTCGAACTCGTCGACGACACCGAGACCGCCCTGTGGGCGGGCATCGGCAGCCTGCGGGTCGGTGGCGACCTCTACGCGGTGGGGGCCGCCGTCGAGGACTCGCTCACCGACTCCGGCACCCGTCGGGGCCGTGAGTACGGGATCGTCGAGGACTACGTGGGTCACGGCATCGGCACGTCGATGCACATGGACCCGCAGGTGCCGAACTACCGCGTGACCGGCAGGGGGCCCAAGGTGGTCGAGGGCACGACCATCTGCATCGAACCCATGGTCACACTCGGCGACCAGGACAACACGGTGCTCGACGACGAGTGGACCGTGGTCACCCGCGACGGGTCGCGGGCGGCGCACTGGGAGCACTCGGTGGCGGTCACGCCCGCGGGCGTCTGCGTGCTGACCGCCCTCGACGGCGGGGCGGAGCGGCTTGCCGCGCTCGGCGTGCGGCACTGCGCCATCGAGCCCGCCTGAGGCGGACCCGCCCGGACCCCCCACCGCTCGCCCCCGCGTCACGCGAGTGCCCCTCGCGACCGTGAGCCGCTGTCGGCGGGGCAGGGGCCGTGTGCCGAATCCCACGCCGGAGGAGTCCGCCCACGCCACTAGGGTGGACGGGCCGGAGGTGGAGGAGGAGCTCGGATGACTCAGTCGTCGGTCGCCCACGACGGGATGCCGCTCGCGGAGGGCTTCGAGCCCCGCACGCACGCGGAGTGGCAGGAGCTGGTCGCGGGCGTCCTCAACAAGCGCCGTGCGGAGGACGACCGCCTCGACGGGCCCGCGGCCGAGGCGACGCTGCGCACCGCCCTCGAGGGCGGCCTCACCACCGAGCCGCTGTACCTGCGCGAGGACCGCGTACTCGGTGCCCCCGGAGCCATGCCCTACACGCGGGGTCGGGTCCTGCGCGACGCCTCGACCGCCTGGGACGTCCGCCAGCGCCATGACGACCCCGACGCCGCCAGCACGCGCGCCGCCGTGCTCGACGACCTCGAGCACGGGGTCACCTCGGTGTGGGTGCACGTCGGCCCGGACGGCGTCGCCCGTGAGGACCTCGGTGAGGTCCTGGCCGACCTCCGCCTCGACCTCGCGCCCGTGGTCCTCTCGTCGTGGACCGACCAGCCCGCCGCCGCCCGGACCCTGCTCGACCTCCTCCCCGACGGCCCCACCGCCGGAGGCAACCTCGGACTGGACCCGGTGGGGGCGGCCGCCCGCACGGGAAGCACCCCCGACCTCCACCCGCTGGCCGACCTCGTGGCTGCCACCGGGCACCACGAGGGGTGGCGGGCCCTCACCGTCGACGCCACGGTGCTGCACGACGCCGGCGCCGGCGTCGTCGACGCCCTGGCCGCCGCGGTCGCCACGGGCGTGCACTACCTGCGCCACCTCGAGGCCGACGGCGTCGCACCCACCGAGGCGTTCGCGCACCTCGAGTTCCGGGTGCCGGCCACCCAGGACCAGTTCCTCACCGCCGCCTCCCTCCGGGCCCTGCGGCGCGTGTGGGCCAGGGTCGGCGAGGCGTGCGGCGTTCCCGAGGACCGCCGGGGGGCACGCACCCACGCGGTGACGAGCCTGCGGATGATGACCCGCGAGGACCCGTGGGTGAACATCCTGCGCAGCACGCTGGCGGTGTTCGGGGCCTCGATGGGCGGCGCCGACGCCGTCACCGTGCTACCGCACGACACGGTGGCCGGCCTCCCGGGGCGGTTCTCGCGGCGGCTGGCACGCAACACCCAGATCGTCCTGGCCGACGAGTCGAACATCGGGCGGGTCACCGACCCCGGTGGGGGCTCCTGGTACCTCGAGTCCCTCACCGACCAGGCGGCCGAACGCGTGTGGACCCGCTTCCGGGAGGTCGAGGCGGCCGGAGGGGCGGCGTCGGCGCTGGCCGACGGACTGTTCCGCGGGTGGGCCGACACCGCCACGGAGGAGCGCCGCGCGGCGCTCGCCACCCGGAAGCGACCCATCACCGGGGTGTCGATGTTCCCGACCCTCGCGGACCTCACCCCCGACCGGACCGCCCGGACCCCGGCCCCGGCCTCCGGCGACGCCCTCGTGCCGCGCCGCGACGCGGCGGTCTTCGAGGCGCTGCGCGACCGTGCCCGGGCCCTGGGCGAGCCACAGGTGGTGGTCCGCGCGCTCGGGCCGCAGCGCGAGCACGGCTCCCGCCAGACCTTCGTCACGAACCTCCTCGCGGTCGGCGGCATCGCCCCCGCCGACGAGGGTGGTCCCGTCGCCATCATCGCCTCGAGCCCGGCGGGCTACGCCGAGCACGCCGCGTCGGCGGTCGAGGAACTGCGGGCGTCCGGTGTCGAGAGGGTGCTCGTGGCCGGCCGGCGCAGCGAGCTCGGTGACGCCGCCGACCTCGTCGACGGCGAGGTCCGCGACGGGATGGACGTCGTCGCGTTCCTCCACGACCTGCTCACCAGGTTGGGCGCCCCGGCGGAAGGAGCGTCGGCATGAGCACGGTCCCGGACTTCACCGACCTCGACCTCGGGTCCACCACGCCCGCCCCCGCGGCCCCGGACGGCGGCGAGCCGTGGCTCACGCCCGAGCAGCTCCCGGTGAAGGCCCTCTACACCGAGGCCGACCTCGAGGGCCTGGACTTCCTCGACACCGTCCCCGGGGCGCCGCCGTTCCTCCGCGGGCCCTACCCGACGATGTACACGAGCCAGCCGTGGACCATCCGCCAGTACGCCGGGTTCTCCACGGCCGAGAAGTCCAACGCCTTCTACCGCCGCAACCTCGCCGCGGGCCAGAAGGGCCTTTCGGTGGCCTTCGACCTCGCCACCCACCGGGGGTACGACTCCGACCACCCGCGGGTCTCAGGCGACGTCGGGATGGCCGGCGTCGCCATCGACTCCATCTACGACATGAGGACCCTCTTCCACGGCATCCCGCTGGACCGGATGTCGGTGTCGATGACGATGAACGGGGCCGTGCTGCCTGTGCTCGCGCTCTACGTCGTGGCGGCGGAGGAGCAGGGCGTGGCGCCGGAGCAGCTCACGGGGACGATCCAGAACGACATCCTCAAGGAGTTCATGGTCCGCAACACCTACATCTACCCGCCCGAGCCGTCGATGCGGATCGTCAGCGACATCTTCGCCTTCACCAGCCGGCGGATGCCGCGCTTCAACTCCATCTCCATCTCCGGGTACCACATGCAGGAGGCCGGGGCGACGCAGGACCTCGAGCTCGCCTACACCCTCGCCGACGGTGTCGAGTACATCCGGGCCGGCAAGGCCGTGGGCCTCGACGTCGACGGGTTCGCGCCGCGGCTGTCGTTCTTCTGGGCCATCGGCATGAACTTCTACATGGAGGTGGCCAAGATGCGGGCGGCGCGCCTGCTCTGGGCCCGCCTGGTGCGCGAGCAGGGCGGTACCGCGCCCAAGTCGCTCTCGCTGCGCACGCACAGCCAGACCTCCGGCTGGTCGCTGACGGCCCAGGATGTCTACAACAACGTCGTCCGCACGTGTGTGGAGGCGATGGCGTCGACCCAGGGCCACACGCAGAGCCTCCACACGAACGCCCTCGACGAGGCGATCGCCCTCCCCACCGACTTCTCGGCCCGGATCGCGCGCAACACCCAGCTGGTGCTGCAGCAGGAGTCCGGGACAACCCGGGTCATCGACCCGTGGGCGGGCTCGGCCTACGTCGAGCGGCTCACCCACGACCTGGCGCTGCGGGCCTGGCAGCACATCGAGGAGGTCGAGGGCGCCGGGGGGATGGCCAAGGCGATCGAGGCCGGCATCCCGAAGATGCGCATCGAGGAGGCCGCGGCCCGCACCCAGGCCCGGATCGACTCGGGTCAGCAGCCGGTGATCGGGGTCAACACCTACCCCGTGGACGAGGACGAGCCGATCGAGGTCCTCCGGGTCGACAACGCCTCGGTCCGGTCCAGCCAGATGGCCAAGCTCGAGCGGCTGCGGGCCGAGCGCGACGCGGAGGCCGTGCAGCGCGCCCTGGCGGCGCTCACCGAGGCGGCCCGTCACGAGGCCGGGGGCGAGCTGGAGCACAACCTCCTCGCCCGGTCCATCGATGCCGCGCGGGCGATGGCGACGGTCGGTGAGATCTCGTCGGCGCTCGAAGAGGTGTACGGCCGGTACACCGCCCAGATCCGTACGATCGGGGGCGTGTACGGCGCGGAGGCGGGGGAGGACGAGACGGTCCACCGCGCCCAGCGGGCGGTCGAGGAGTTCGCCGAGGTGCAGGGGAGGCGACCGCGCATCCTCGTGGCCAAGATGGGCCAGGACGGCCACGACCGTGGGCAGAAGGTCATCGCGACCGCCTTCGCCGACCTCGGCTTCGACGTCGACGTCGGCCCGCTGTTCCAGACCCCTGCGGAGGTGGCGCGCCAGGCCGTGGAGGCCGACGTCCACGTGGTCGGGGTCAGCTCGCTGGCCGCGGGGCACCTCACTCTCGTCCCGGCGCTGCGCGCCGAGCTCGACGCCCTCGGGCGCGAGGACCTCGTGATCGTCGTCGGCGGCGTGATCCCGCCCGAGGACGTGCCCGCCCTGAAGGCGGCCGGTGCGGACGCCGTGTACCCGCCGGGGACGGTCATCAGCCGCGCCGCGGTCGACCTCGTCGCCGACCTGCGCGAGCGGTTCGGGTGAGGCAGGTCTCGGTCCCCGACCTCGTCGAGGGGGTGACGTCCGGCTCCCGGCAGCACGTGGCCCGGGCGATCACGCTCCTTGAGTCCTCGCGCCCCGACCACCGTGAGCTCGCCACCGAGCTGCTCGCCGCCGTCGCGGACCGCACCGGCAGCGCCGTGCGGGTCGGCGTCAGCGGGGTGCCCGGCGCCGGCAAGTCCACGTTCATCGACGCCCTGGGAGTCCGGCTCATCGAACGGGGGCACTCGGTGGCCGTCGTGGCGGTCGACCCCAGCTCGCGGCGAACCGGCGGGTCCATCCTCGGCGACCGCACCCGCATGGCGCGCCTGACCGCGAGCGAGCACGCATTCGTGCGGCCGAGCCCAGCCGGACGACACCTCGGTGGCGTGGCCCGCGCGACGCGGGAGTCGATGCTCGTCCTCGAGGCGGCGGGGTACGACGTCGTCGTCGTCGAGACGGTGGGGGTCGGGCAGAACGAGATCGCCGTGTCGGAGATGGTCGACACCTTCCTCCTCCTCACCCTCGCGCGGGCCGGCGACCAGCTCCAGGGCATCAAGCGCGGCATCCTCGAGCTCGCCGACGTCATCGCGGTGAACAAGGCCGACGGCGACGGCGAGGGGCCGGCCCGGGTGGCGGCCCGCGAGCTGGCCGGTGCGATGCGCCTGATGATGCCGGGCCGGGACGTGCGCCGGCCACCGGTGCTGACCTGCTCGGCGCTCACCGGCGCCGGTCTCGACGAGGTCTGGGAGGCCGTGCTGGAGCACCGGCGCCACCTCGAGGAGCAGGGATCGCTGGAGGTGCGCCGGGCCCAGCAGCAGCAGGACTGGATGTGGGCTCTCGTCGACGACCGGCTGCAGGACGACGTGCGCCGCTCGCCGCGGGTCCGTTCCGAGCGCGAGCGACTCGAGGCCGCAGTCCGCTCCGGTGGGACGAGCGCCGTGGAGGCCGCGGCCCGGGTTCTCGAGCTCTACGCCGCGGACCTGCGCGCGCGGGCGGGGGAGCACGCGGGCTGAGCCGCGCCGCAGAACCCGGACGGAATCGTCCGATCGGACGATGCCTCCGGACCGGACAGCCGGGCGATACACCACCGAAGGGGTGGTAATCAAGCATTTGCGCGGGCGGCGTGTCGTCACAGGAGAAGCATCTGTTCCACGCCCGACACGGCCCGCCCCTCTCGCCCCTGGGGTCACCGGTCTCGCCCCCGGTTCGTCGAGCGCTGAATCGAGTCACCCCTGCAACCTCGAGGAGATCAGCGTGCGATCCTCTGTCCCTGCGCGCACGGCGGCCGCCCTGGCCATCGCCGCGCTGCTCACCGCCGGCATCGCCGGCGCCGCCGACGCCGCCAAGGGCGGCAACGGTGGTGGCGGCGGAAAGGGAGGTGGTGGCAAGCCCTCGAAGGGCAGCACCACGACCTCGTCGACGCTAACCGGCGCGGCTGCGGCCCGGGCCGCCTACGACGACGTCTGTCCCAAGGTCGCGGCCTACACGGCCTGCGGGGCCCTCGACGCCACCATCGACGACTTCGGGGCGACCGGCTGGGTGGGGAGCTCGCACCCCGCGGCCTCTTCCCTCGACATCAACACCCACTACTCGTACACCCAGGCCGGATTCAGCAACGTCGTGGCCCACGAGGTCGGTGGGCACATCGACGCGTGGAACGAGATCGTCGCCAGGGTGGGCACCGCGCAGGCGTGGACCGACTACTACGAGCTCGACACCTTCGCCCAGCCGTGGATCACCAAGCGGTGGGCCGCGACGATGGGGACGAGCAAGACGTTCTCGACCAGCCAGGCCAAGGAGGGCTGGCTCGACTGCCGTGGCCCGGTGGCGCACGGCTACCGCGGTGACTACCTCTACATGTGGGGCATCTCCGCCGGCAGCGCGCAGCAGCGCTTCTGCACGGGCTACGGCGAGGTCATGACCCAGGCCCTGTCCAACTGACTCGGGCGTCCGCGACGACGCCCCCATCGACTCGTCCGGCCCCGGCGGAACCCCTGCACCGCCGGGTCCGGACGACCCCACCACCGACGGGCCGACCGAACCCCTGCACGGCCGGCCCGGACCGGGGGCTCGAACCCCGGGCCGACCGCAACCCCTGCACGGTCGGACCGGGGTCTCGTGCGTCCGGGGCCGGGCGGTCCCGATTTCGTGCTCAGGGCGATCTCCCGTAGCATTGAACGTCGGTCACGTATGCGCGTTCGCATGGGTGAAACCCTGCGTGAGCAGCACGGGGCCGATTTCCATGGGTGGTCCACCTTGACGACGGGCTGCCCAACGGCGGATTGAGAGGGTATGGCCAAGAAGGACGGCGTCATCGAGATCGAGGGCACGATCGTCGAGGCACTCCCGAACGCTATGTTCCGGGTAGAGCTCACGAACGGTCACAAGGTGCTCGCGCACATCTCCGGCAAGATGCGACAGCACTACATCCGGATCCTCCCCGAGGACCGTGTGGTGGTGGAGCTGAGCCCGTACGACCTGACCCGCGGCCGCATCGTCTTCCGCTACCGCTGAGACACGAATCGACGAGACAGCAAAGGCACCATGAAGGTTCAGCCGAGCGTCAAGAAGATCTGTGACAAGTGCAAGGTGATCCGCCGCAACGGGCGGGTCATGGTGATCTGCGAGAACCTGCGCCACAAGCAGCGCCAGGGCTGACGCGAGTCAGACGCAGCACCGCCCCACCGGGGCCGCACGGGTCGCAGACCTGGGCAGACGCACAAGAGAAGAGAAACGCAGCACCCGACCCCCGACGGGCCACCTGGATGCAGGTGGGCGCGGGATGTCACCCCCGGCCCGGAGGCCGGGGACCGGACCAGGATGGGCCGGACCGGTGTTGTTCCAGACCTCCGGACACGACAGCAAAGGAAACCATCCACAGATGGCACGTCTAGTTGGAGTGGACCTCCCGCGTGAGAAGCGCGTCGAGGTCGCACTGACCTACATCTTCGGAGTCGGTCGCACCAGCGCGCAGAAGGCCCTCGAGGCCACGGGCGTCAACCCCGACACCCGCGTCAAGGACCTCGGCGACGAGGACCTCGTCAAGCTGCGCGACTGGATCGAGGACAACCTCAAGGTCGAGGGTGACCTGCGGCGCGAGGTCGCCTCGGACATCCGCCGCAAGGTCGAGATCGGGTCCTACGAGGGCCTGCGTCACCGTCGGGGCCTCCCCGTGCGGGGCCAGCGGACCAAGACCAACGCGCGCACCCGCAAGGGTCCCAAGCGCACCGTGGCCGGCAAGAAGAAGGCCGGTAAGTGATCCACGGGGGGCTCCGCCCCCCGTGCACCCCCCGACACCGGGGCCACCAGCTTCCGAAGACTTCGTAGGAGAGAACGCTTATGCCTCCCAAGGGCCGTCAGGCGGGCGCCAAGAAGGTGCGCCGCAAGGAGAAGAAGAACGTCGCCGTGGGCCAGGCCCACATCAAGAGCACGTTCAACAACACGATCATCTCGATCACCGACCCCACCGGTGCCGTCATCTCCTGGGCCTCCGCGGGCCAGGTCGGCTTCAAGGGGTCTCGCAAGTCCACGCCGTTCGCCGCGCAGACCGCCGCCGAGGCTGCTGCGCGCCGTGCCATGGAGCACGGGATGCGCAAGGTGGACGTCTTCGTCAAGGGCCCGGGTTCCGGTCGTGAGACCGCGATCCGCTCCCTGACCGCGGCCGGCCTCGAGGTCGGCTCGATCCAGGACGTCACCCCGCAGCCGCACAACGGCGTCCGTCCGCCCAAGCGCCGCCGCGTCTGAGCGACCCAGAGACTTCGCGAAAGTAGGTTTTAGAGAAATGGCCCGTTACACCGGACCGATCACCAAGAAGTCGCGTCGCCTCAAGACCGACCTCGTCGGTGGTGACAAGAACTTCGACCTCCGTCCGTTCCCGCCCGGCCAGCACGGCCGCCGCCGGATCCAGGAGAAGGAGTACCTGACCCAGCTGCAGGAGAAGCAGAAGGCCCGCTTCACCTACGGGGTCATGGAGAAGCAGTTCCGCCGCTACTACAAGGAGGCGGCCAACCGCCCCGGCAAGACCGGCGAGAACATCCTGACGATCCTCGAGTCCCGTCTCGACAACGTCGTCTACCGCGCCGGCCTGGCCCGCACCCGTCGCCAGGCCCGCCAGCTCGTCAGCCACGGTCACTTCGAGGTCAACGGCGTGCGCGTCGACGTCCCGAGCTACCGGGTCGAGCAGTACGACCTCATCACCGTGCGCAAGCAGTCCGTCGAGGCCTTCCCGATCCAGCTGGCGCGCGAGACCTTCGGCGACCGTCCGACCCCGGCCTGGCTCCAGGTCGTCCCGGGCACGCTGCAGATCCTCGTCCACCAGCTGCCGACGCGGGCGCAGATCGACACCCCGCTCACCGAGCAGCTGATCGTCGAGTACTACTCGAAGAACTGATCACCGGGGGGCCCAGCCCCCCGTGGCCCACCCCACGGCCAGGGACCTCGCGAGGTCCCTGGCCCGGGCAGGCCCACCACGGACCGAGGTGGTGGGACGGCCGGTCGGACCGGCACCCGTGCGCGTCATATAGCGGGCCGCACGAGAAAGAGATCCACCGTGCTCATCGCACAGCGTCCCGTCCTCAGTGAGGACGTCGTCTCCGAGAACCGGAGCCGTTTCGTCATCGAGCCCCTCGAGCCCGGCTTCGGCTACACGCTCGGCAACTCCCTCCGCCGCACCCTGCTGTCCAGCATCCCGGGCGCCGCGGTCACCAGCATCCGGGTCGACGGCGTGCTCCACGAGTTCTCGACGATCCCGGGCGTCAAGGAGGACGTCACCGAGATCATCCTCAACATCAAGAGCCTGGTCGTCTCCTCGGAGCACGACGAGCCCGTCGTCATGTACCTGCGCAAGCAGGGTGCGGGCGCGGTCACAGGCGCCGACATCGCGCCGCCTGCCGGTGTCGAGGTGCACAACCCCGACCTGCACATCGCGACGCTCAACGACAAGGGCACCGTCGAGATGGAGCTCACCGTCGAGCGCGGCCGTGGCTACGTCTCCGCGAACCAGAACAAGTCCGGCGACCAGGAGATCGGCCGGATTCCGGTCGACTCGATCTACAGCCCGGTGCTGTCGGTCACCTACAAGGTCGAGGCCACCCGCGTCGA
This sequence comes from uncultured Actinomycetota bacterium, assembly GCA_963726295.1. Classification (GTDB taxonomy): domain Bacteria; phylum Actinomycetota; class Actinomycetes; order Actinomycetales; family Dermatophilaceae; genus DASSQJ01. Next base: position 25,091 of record CAVSBW010000010.1, on the reverse strand, counting down.
GCAGCGCACCGACTTCGACCGCCTCGTCGTCGACGTCGAGACCAAGAACTCGATGGCCCCGCGTGACGCGCTCGCCTCGGCGGGCAAGACGCTCGTCGAGCTGTTCGGCCTGGCCCGCGAGCTCAACGTCGAGGCCGAGGGCATCGACATGGGCCCGAGCCCGACCGACGCCGCGCTGGCCGCCGACCTGGCGCTGCCGATCGAGGACCTCGACCTCACCGTCCGGTCCTACAACTGCCTCAAGCGCGAAGGCATCCACACGGTCGGCGAGCTCGTCGGCCGCAGCGAGGCCGACCTGCTCGACATCCGCAACTTCGGTGCGAAGTCGATCGACGAGGTCAAGGCCAAGCTCGCCGGGATGAACCTGGCGCTCAAGGACAGCCCGCCCGGGTTCGACCCGAGCATGATCGCGGAGCGCTACGACGACTTCACCTTCGGCGAGGGCGAGGACGACTCGGCCTTCGCCGAGGACGAGCAGCTCTGACCGTCGCCTCCCGGCACTCTCACCAAGGAGATCAGCAATGCCCACCCCCACCAAGGGTCCCCGGCTCGGAGGCGGTCCCGCGCACGAGCGGCTCATCCTCGCGAACCTCGCGACCTCGCTCTTCGAGCACGACCGCATCACGACCACCGAGGCAAAGGCCAAGCGGCTCCGTCCGCTGGCCGAGCGCCTGGTCACCTTCGCCAAGCGGGGTGACCTCGCCTCGCGCCGCCGGGTCATGACGGTCGTCCGCGACAAGGGCGTGGTCCACCGGCTCTTCGTCGAGATCGCTCCCGACATGGCCGAGCGCAACGGCGGCTACACCCGCATCACCAAGGTCGGTCCCCGCAAGGGCGACAACGCGCCGATGGCGGTCATCGAGCTCGTCCGCGAGCCGGTCGCCAAGAAGGCCACCGTCAAGGAGGCCGAGGGCGCCACCAAGCGCGCGGCCAAGGACGACGCGGCCAAGCGCAAGGCCGCCCAGGAGGAGGCCAAGGAGGCCGCCGCCGAGACCAAGGCCGCCGAGGAGGCCGCGGACGAGGCCGCCGAGGACGCCGACGAGGCGACCGCGGACTCCGCTGCCGACGACGCCACCGGCGTGCCCGAGGGCGCGGTCAAGGCCAACGAGGACGGCTCGACCCCCGACGACGCGTACACCGTCAAGGGCAACATGGACTCGATGAAGTACCACGAGCCCGACGGTCAGTGGTTCGAGCAGACCCAGGCGGAGGTCTGGTTCAAGACGGCCGAGGACGCCGAGGCCGCCGGCTTCGAGAAGGCCGGCGCCTGACCGGCCGGTTCCTGAGCACGAGGGCCGCCCCCACCAGGGGGCGGCCCTCGTCGCATCCCCGACCTGACGAGCTCGTGACGACCACTGCGTGCGGAGGGGCGCCGCACCGGCACCGCGGCTACCGTGGGTCGATGTCTCGTCCCCGGCACGTCCGCGTGGCCCTGGCGCTCGCCGTGGCGCTGCTGGTCCTCGCGGGATGCGGTGCCGGGACGTCGTCCGGTGAGGGCGCCGGCACCACGTCGGCCGGCACCGGTGCCAGGACGGGCGCGCAGCGCTTCCCGGACGTGCAGGAGGTCGACATCACCCGGGACGGCGAGGACACCTACACCCTCGCGGTCACCATCTCCTCGCCCTACGACAGCCCCGAGCGGTACGCGGACGGATGGCGTGTCCTCGACCCCGCGGGCACCGAGCTGGGGGCCCACACCCTGGCCCACGACCACGCGGGCGAGCAGCCCTTCACCCGAACCCAGAGCGGGCTGACCATCCCGGCCGACATCGCCCGGGTCACGGTCGAGGGCCGGGACCTGGTCAACGGTTTCGGGGGCGAGACGGTGACCGTCGACGTGCCGCGTCCCTGAGGGCGGGCCTCGTCGGGCGGGCCGCCCGTAGGCTGGCGGCGTGACGCTGCGGATCCGGCTGGACCTCGCCTACGACGGCACCGGCTTCTCGGGATGGGCCGCGCAGCCGGGCCTGCGCACCGTGGAGGGCGTGCTCTCGGAGGCACTCACGACCGTGCTGCGGGCGCCCGAGCCGGTGCGGCTCACCGTGGCGGGTCGCACCGATGCCGGGGTGCACGCCCGCGGTCAGGTGGCCCACGCCGACGTCGACGAGGCCGCGTGGGAGCGACTGCCGGGTCGGTCGGCGCGGGAGCCGGCCGCGGCGGCCGTCCGACGGCTCGCCGGGGTGATGCCGCCCGATGTCGTCGTGCACCGGGCCGCACCAGCCCCGGCGGGGTTCGACGCCCGGTTCTCGGCGTTGCGCCGGCGCTACCGCTACCGCATCCTCGACGAGCCGGGGGCCGCCGACCCGCTGCGCCGCCACGACACGGTCCTCGTCCGGGACCGGCTCGACGGCGACGCCATGGACGCCGCCGCCCGGGCGATGGTCGGGCTCCACGACTTCGCGGCGTTCTGCCGGCGGCGCGAGGGTGCGAGCACCGTGCGCTCCCTCCTCGACCACCGATGGCGGCGCGGCGACGGCGGGGTCCTCGAGGCGACCCTGGTCGCCGACGCCTTCTGCCACTCGATGGTGCGGGCCCTCGTGGGCGCGGTGGTGCGCGTGGGGGAGGGGCGGGAGGCGCCGGAGTGGCCGGCCGAGGTCCTCAGGGCAGCGCGGCGCGACCCGCGGGTCAAGGTCATGCCGGCGCACGGTCTCTCGCTCGAGGAGGTCGTCTACCCGGCCGACGAGGAGCTCGCGGCGCGTGCCGACGAGACCCGGGCGGTGCGGGTGCTCGACGGGTGACCTCGACCGGCGGCGTCGTTCCGGGGGATCATGGTCCGATGTCCCACCCGCCCCGCTACCACGACGACGACCCGCTGCTGGGCCGGGTGCGTGACCTCGCCCTCGCGCTGCCCGGCGCGGGCGAGAAGGTCAGCCACGGCCGTCCGACGTTCTTCACCCGCAAGGTGTTCGCGATCTTCGGTGGTGTCGTCAAGGGCGACCATCGCTCGGACGCCCTCGGGCAGGCGCTGGTGTTCCTGCCGGACGAGGCCGAAAGGCCCGCGCTGCTCGAGGACGAGCGCGTCTGCGTCCCCGGGTACGAGGGCGCCTACGGCTGGCTCGCGCTGGACCTGCGCGCCGACCCGGACTGGACCGAGGTCGCCGAGCTCGTCGAGACGTCGTACCGGCGCACGGCACCGGCCCGCCTCGTCGCCGAGCTCGACGCCCGGTAGCGCCGGCTCCGGAGCCCGGGCGCGGTCGGCGGCGAGGTCGCCGGTCCGACCCTGCGCGACCTGCTTGCCCGCCCCCCAGGTACGCGACCGGCTGTGAGCCCGGCGACCCACCGGTGCCGTGGCGAACCGGCCCGCGTCAGGCGTTCTGGCGGGCGGCGCGCTTCGCGGCACGCTCCTCGCGGCGGGCGACGAACCGGGAGGCCTCCTCGTCGAGTCCGGCCACGGCTGCCGCGAGCTGCTCGCGGGCCTGTTCGCCCTCGGCGTCGAGGCCCTCGAGGTCCCAGATCCCCCACTGGCGCAGGAGCGGTGTGACGATGTCGTCGTGGTGGATGCGCAGGTCGTAGATGCCGGCCATCGCCATCTGCACCGCCTTGCGACCGAAGCCGGGGATGATCGCGCCGGGCATCTGGAACGAGACGACCTCGTCGGTGATGGCCCGCATCGTCTGGCTGGGGGTCAGCTCGAGGGCCGCCTGGACGATGTTCCGGTAGAAGATCATGTGGAGGTTCTCGTCCTTGGCGACCCGGGTGAGCAGCTTCTCGGCGATCGGCTCCTCCGTGAACCGGCCCGTGTTGCGGTGCGAGACCCTGGTGGCGAGCTCCTGGAACGAGACGTACGCGCAGACGTTGAGGAGCGGCTTGTCGCCGGAGTCGTAGCCGGTCTCCATCGTGTCCATGCGGGCCCGCTCGAGCTCGTCCGGGTCGACCCCACGGGTCACCAGCAGGTAGTCCCGGATGCAGAAGGCGTGGCGGCCCTCCTCGGCGGTCCACCGGTTGACCCAGGCGCCCCACGCGCTGTCCCGGCCGAACGCGCGCTCGATCTCACGGTGGTAGCTCGGCAGGTTGTCCTCGGTGAGGAGGTTGACCTCCAAGGCCGTCCGGGCGATCGGTGACAGCGGGGACTGGTCGGCCGACCACGCCTCGCCGCCGAGGTCGGCGAAGTCCTTGCCCAGCGACCACGGCACGTACTCGTGAGGCATCCACTCCTGGGCCGCTGCGAGGTGGCGGTCGAGATTGGCCTCGACCGTCGGCTCGAGGGCTTCGAGCAGCTGGGCGCTGTCGAGTGCGGGCATGGGTCCTCCTCGGTCACGAACGCGAGGGTCGCGCCCACCCCCTGCCTACACCCTCGACGCCCCTCGATCCAGAGTCGTGGGCACGCCGCGTGGCCCGGGCGCGCTCGCCGGGGAGAACGGACGAGGGGGAGCCACCGGAAAATCCGGTCGAGCGCCGGCACCGTGTCGGGGATCATGGTCGCTCGTGGGACACCTGGACATCGTGGACGTCGGCTTCGCACTGCCCGACGGGCGGCCGCTGCTGCGCGAGGTGAGCCTGCGCGTCGGCGAGGGGGCCAGGGTCGCCCTCATCGGCCCGAACGGCACGGGCAAGACCACGCTGCTGCGCATCCTCGCCGGGGACCTCGACGCCCGCGACGGCGTCGTCACCCGCAGCGGCGGCCTCGGCGTCATGCGCCAGTTCATCGGCAAGGTCCGCGACGGCTCCACCGTGCGCGATCTGCTCGTCTCGGTCGCCCTGGAGCCGGTGCGCCGGGCGGCCGAGGAGGTCGACCGGACCGAGCTGGCGATGATGGAGCGCGAGTCGGAGCAGGACCAGCTGGACTACGCCCAGGCGCTCGCCGACTGGGGCGACGTCGGTGGCTACGAGTGGGAGACCCTCTGGGACGTGTGCACCGTGGCCGCGCTCGGCGTCCCGTACGAACGGGCCCAGTGGCGCCCGGTGACCACCCTCTCCGGCGGGGAGCAGAAGCGAGTGGTCCTGGAGGCCCTGCTCCGGGGGCCTGACGAGGTGTTGCTCCTCGACGAGCCCGACAACTACCTCGACGTGCCGGCCAAGCGCTGGCTCGAGGAGCGGCTCCTCCAGTCATCGAAGACGGTGCTGTTCGTCAGTCACGACCGCGAGCTCCTCGACCGGGTCGCGACCCGCATCGCGACCCTCGAGCCCGGCCGTGGGGGCAACACCGTCTGGGTGCACCCGGGCCGCTTCGCCACGTACGAGCAGGCGCGGGCCCACCGCAACGCCCGCCTCGAGGAGCTTCGCCGTCGATGGGACGAGGAGCACGCCAAGATCAAGGCGCTCGTCGTCATGTACCGGCAGAAGGCGTCCTACAACGCCGACATGGCCGCACGGCTCCAGGCGGCCGAGACCCGGCTCCGCCGGTTCGAGGAGGCCGGGCCGCCCGAGGCGGTCCCGTTGCGCCAGAAGGTGTCGATGCGACTGCACGGCGGTCGCACCGCGAAGCGTGCGGTGGTCGTCACGGGGCTGGAGCTGCGCGCCGGTGGTGAGCGGCTCGTCGAGCCGTTCGACACCGAGGTGTGGTTCGGCGACCGCGTGGGCGTGCTCGGCAGCAACGGCTCGGGCAAGTCGCACTTCCTGCGGCTGCTCGCGGCCGGTGGCAGCGACCCCGACCGCGAGCACGAGCCGGTGGGCAGCATCCGCCCGCGGCCCGTGGAGCACGACGGGCGCGCGGTGCTCGGGTCGAGGGTGCGGCCCGGCTGGTTCGCGCAGACCCACGACCACGCCGAGCTCCACGGCCGGACGCTCCTCGACATCCTCCACCGGGGCGACGAGCACCGCGCCGGGATGCCGCGCGACCTCGCGTCACGGGCGCTCGACCGCTATGGCCTGGCCAGGGCCGCGGAGCAGACCTTCGACTCGCTCTCCGGGGGTCAGCAGGCGCGGTTGCAGATCCTCCTGCTCGAGCTGTCCGGTGCGACCCTGCTGCTCCTCGACGAGCCCACCGACAACCTCGACCTGCACAGCGCGGAGGCGCTGGAGGATGCCTTGGAGGCCTTCGAGGGCACGGTCGTCGCGGTGACGCACGACCGCTGGTTCGCGCGCAGTCTCGACCGGTTCCTCGTCTTCCGCTCCGACGGACGGGTCGTCGAGAGCGACGAGCCGGTGTGGGACGAGGGGCGGGTGGTCCGGCCGCGGTGACTCAGCGGCCGATCCTGACGCCGGACCCGGTGAGCGAGGCGGCGATCCCGGCTCCGGAGACCGAGAGCCCGGTCAGCGTCATCCCCTCGGGCACGCCCGGGACGGGCTGGCGGATGGTCACGAGGTCCCGGGCGAGGGCGCTGGCGGCCGAGTTCACGAACGACGGCCCGCCGAGGTCGACCGTCTCGGGTTCGATCAGCAGCTGCCCGCCGTCGGCCGTCACCGTACCGGTGGCACGGACGGTGACGTCCCGGCCGAGGATCGTCACCGTCCGCTCCACCCCGGCTCGTCCGCCGCTCACGGCGTAGACCCGCGTGTCGGGGCCGACCTGCTCGGCGACGGTGGCGAACGGGATGGTGGCGTCGATGTCGAGCCGGTCCGGCCGCAGCCCGTCCGGCCCGAACCGGACTCCCGAACCGGTGGCGCGGACGTCGACGAGGTCGCCCTCCGCGGCGACGACGTCCTCGCTGCGCAGGTCGACGCTGCCGAGCCAGGTCTCGTCGTCCGCGAGGTCGGTGGGCGGGTCGGCGGGGGCAGCGGCGGCCGACGGCGGGCCCGAGGGCGTCGGAGCGGGAGCGGCGCCCGAGCCCAGGGAGACCACGAGCGCGCCGGCCGAGACGGCGAGGACGACGAGGGTGGTGAGGACGCCGAGGAGGAACTGCTTCACGGGCTCAGCGTGTCACGCTCTCCACGCCGAACACGGGAGCGCGAGGCCACGGGACCACGCGAGCACGGGCCACTGGGCACGGGGCACGCGAGCACGGGGCGCGCGAGCACGGGGCGCGCGAGCACGGGGCGCGCGAGTGAGCCCTGCGTCCGCCTGGAGGCCCCGCGAAGCCCTGGTGTGCAGCGCGCGCCCGCGGAGTCAGGAGGACTTCGCCCGCTCATGAGGACCTTGCCTCCTGACTCGACGGGATCCTCCTGACTCCGCGGGACGGGGCGGCGGGCCGCATCGAGATCAGGTGGCTCCGGGAGCGGTTCGGTCGGCGAGTGCCGGCTCGGCCGGTGCCGTCGTGCTCCCGGCACGCTCCTGCCGCAGGGCCGGCAGGTAGAGCAGGCTCGCCAGGATGCTCACGGCGCCCGCGACGACGATGCCGGTCGCGGTCGACGTGGCCTCGGCCAGCGGCCCGAGGGCGAGCAGCCCGAGGCTGAAGGCCCCGCCGGCCGCCATCGAGTTCATCGACAGCACGGTCGTGCGGTTGCCCGCCTCGGCCTGGCGGTGCAGCAGCGTCGCGTGCGAGGGGCCGCCGGTGCCGTGGAGCGTGTACACCACGAGGAAGGAGGTGACGAGGCCCACTGGACCAGCCATCAGCCCCATGACCACGGTGAACGCGGCCCGCGCGACGGCCGCGGCGATGGCGGTCCACGCGATGCCGATCCGTCGCATGAGCACGCCCGCGAGGGAGGAACCGACGGCGAAGAGCCCCCATGCCGCCGCGGAGACCGGCCCCATGAGGGCGCCGGCCTCGGACTCTCCACCGACGAGCTCGGAGAGCCGCACCGGCATGAAGGTCTCGAAGGCGATCATCCCGACGGCCCAGAAGACCTCGACCGCGACGAGCGCCAGCAGGACCCGGTTGGTGCCGAGCAGGTGCAGCCCGCGGCCCACGACGCGGGGCGCCTCGCGGGCCGAGTCGAGGGCGCGCCGCAGGCCGGAGGAGTCGACGTGGGAGACCGGCTCCTTCAGGAGGACGGCGGTGGTGACGAAGCTGACCGCCACGAGGGCGATGGAGACGCAGTAGGGCGTCTCGAGGGCGGTGAGGAACGGCACGGGGTCCCAGGCGACGAGGCCCCCGGAGATCACCGCGCCGGAGGCGATGGCGGCGCCCAGGACGGTGCCTGCCCGGCTCAGGCCGTCCTCGACCGCGACATCGGGCTCGGCGGCCTGGGCGGTGTCGACGTACCAGGCCTCGAGCGGGCCCGAGTCGAGGGCGCGGAAGACGCCCTGGAGCAGGAGCGCCACGACGAACGCCGTGAGCGTGTGGGCGAGCACGAAGACCAGGCCCGAGACCAGGGCGATGACCGTGGCGACGAGGAGTACCGGCCGGCGGCCGAGCGAGTCGGCGAACCCGCCGGTGGGTAGCTCGAGGGCGAGCACGACGAACCCCTGCATCGAGAAGATGACCCCGATCTGCGCCAGCGACATCCCGCGCTCGAGGGGCAGCAGGGTGGTGACCCCGATGACGAGCCCGATGGGGAACCACCGGGTGAAGGTGAGGACGAGGAGGACACGACGGGCCTGTCGTGCGGAGTAGGGCACGCTCACCGGTCGCCTCCCCGGGGGGCGCGGTCGAGGTCGAGGGGGAAGTCGACGAGGTACACGGCGACTCGGCGGGCGTTCGGGTTGCCCTGGCCGACGCGGCGGTACTTCTCGAAGACGGCCCAGACCTCCTCGGTCATGGCCTGCGCCTGCTCGGCCGTCGCGATGACGAACGAGTCGCCCATGCCCACCGCGTCCTGCCACTCGGTGGGCCAGGTGTGCTCGACGTCGAGCCAGCGCTCGAACTGCTCACCGAGGTGGCGCGCGTAGTCGCGCTGCAGCCAGCCGAGCGCGGTCTCGGCGTCGTCGTCGCCGGCGAAGTCGCTCGGCTGGTACTGGTGGCTGTCGGTGGAGGCGCGCCACAGCCGGCGCCTGCCCTCTCCCCGGCCCGTGTCGGTCACGAGCCCGACGGACTCGAGGCGGCGCAGGTGGTAGCTCGTGGCGCCCGTGTTCGTGCCGAGTGCCACAGCCAGGTCGGTGGCGGTCGCGGCGCCGCCGATGCGCAGGCTGCCGAGGAGCCGGGAGCGCAGGGGGTGGGCGAGGACCTTGAGCGCCGCGGCATCCAGACGCATGCCGGTGTAGGCCTCCGCCGCACCGGACACGCCGTCGCCGGGAGTCGTCGGAGGGGGGTTCGAACCGCTGTCCGGGGTCATGTTCTGCACAATACCTGTGCACATATTGTTTGCACAAGTATTGTGCATGAAGATTCTTGAGGATGTCGTCGCAGATCAGAGCCCCAGAGGCCGGGATTTGGGGTTGCCCGGCGGGCTCCGTAGACTTGACGACGTCGTGTCGTGTGCCCTCGTGAGGGCGCCCACTCCCTCCCGGGAGCACTCGGCATGCAGCCCCACCGTCAGCCCATGAGAGAGACTCCCGTGCGTACCTACACCCCGAAGCCGGGCGAGATCACCCGCGCGTGGCACGTCATCGACGCCACTGACGTCGTGCTCGGCCGTCTCGCGAGCCAGGCCGCGACGCTCCTGCGCGGCAAGCACAAGCCGACCTTCGCCCCCCACGTCGACACCGGTGACTTCGTCATCGTCATCAACGCCGACAAGGTCGCCCTCACAGGCGCCAAGGCCGAGAAGAAGTTGGCGTACCGCCACTCGGGCTTCCCGGGCGGCCTGAAGTCGCAGAACTACACCGAGCTGCTCGCAACGCACCCCGAGAAGGCGGTCGAGAAGGCCGTCCGCGGGATGCTCCCCAAGAACTCCATCGGCCGCCAGCAGCTGACCAAGCTCAAGGTCTACGCCGGCCCCGAGCACCCGCACGCTGCCCAGCAGCCCACGCCCTTCGAGATCACCCAGGTGGCCCAGTGATGTCCGAGAACGCCCAGATCGACGAGACCGCCGGTACCGACACCGACGACAACACCGTCACCGAGTACACCTCCGAGACGGACACCGCTGCGGTCGCGGCCGAGGGCCGTCGGCCCAGCGCCTCGGCCCCGGGTGGTGCCACCGGTCGGCGCAAGCAGGCCGTGGCCCGCGTCCGCATCGTGCCGGGCACCGGTGAGTGGAAGATCAACGGACGCACCCTCGCGGAGTACTTCCCGAACCGGGTGCACCAGCAGATCGTCAACGAGCCGCTCAAGGTCCTCGAGCTCGACGGCGCCTACGACGTGCTCGTCCGCGTGCACGGCGGTGGCCCCTCCGGCCAGGCCGGCGCCGTCCGCCTCGGTGTGGCCCGGTCCCTCAACGGGGTCGACGAAGAGCTCAACCGCCCGGCCCTGAAGAAGGCCGGCCTGCTCACCCGTGACGCCCGCGTCCCGGAGCGCAAGAAGGCCGGCCTGAAGAAGGCCCGCAAGGCGCCGCAGTACAGCAAGCGCTGATCGCGCGCCCCGCGCCACGACGGCGGCACCCTCAGCGGGTGCCGCCGTCGCGGTGCTCGGAGGGGGCTCGCGATAGGTTCGTCGGGGGTTCCAACGGAAAGGCATGTCCATGTCCCGACTCTTCGGCACCGACGGTGTGCGCGGTCTCGCCAACCGCGACATCACCGCCGAGCTCGCGCTCGACCTCAGCATCGCCGCCGCGCACGTCCTCGGCGAGGACGACCGGCGCGAGGGCCGGCGCCCCCGCGCCGTCGTTGGGCGCGACCCCCGGGCGAGCGGTGAGTTCCTCTCCGCCGCGGTCTGTGCCGGCCTCGCCTCGGCCGGCGTCGACGTACACGACGTCGGGGTGCTGCCGACGCCCGCCGTCGCGTTCCTCACCGGCGACATGGGCGCCACCTTCGGTGTCATGCTCTCCGCGTCGCACAACGCGATGCCCGACAACGGCATCAAGTTCTTCGCCGCCGGGGGGCACAAGCTGCCCGACGCGGTCGAGGACGAGATCGCCGAGCGGATGGGGCAGGACTGGGAACGGCCGCAGGGCGCCCAGGTGGGCCGCATCCACGAGAACCGCGCCGGTCAGGCGAGGTACGTCGCGCACCTGCTCCAGGCTCTGCCCAACCGCCTCGACGGGCTGACCGTCGTCATCGACGGGGCGCACGGTGCCGCCAGTGCGGTCTCGCCCGAGGTCTTCCGGCTCGCCGGCGCCGAGGTCATCGAGATCGGGTCCGACCCCGACGGGCTCAACATCAACGACGGCTACGGCTCCACGCACCTCGACCGGCTACGGTCGGCCGTGCTCGAGCGGGGCGCCGACCTCGGCATCGCCCATGACGGCGACGCCGACCGCTGCCTCGCCGTCGACGCGTCCGGTGGCGAGGTCGACGGCGACCAGATCATGGCGGTCCTGGCCCTGGCCCTGAAGGACCGCGGCCTGCTGCGCGAGAACGTGCTCGTCGCCACGGTGATGAGCAACCTCGGTCTGCTCCAGGCGATGGAGCGCGAGGGCATCAGCGTGAAGCAGACCGCGGTCGGCGACCGGTACGTCCTCGAGGAGATGCGCCGGGAGTCGCACAGCATCGGCGGGGAGCAGTCGGGACACGTCATCCTCCTCGACCACGCCACCACGGGCGACGGGGTCCTCACCGGGCTCATGCTCGCTGCGCGCGTCGCCGAGACCGGCCGCCCGCTTGCCGAGCTCACCGAGGTCATGACGCGCCTGCCGCAGGTGCTCGTCAACGTCAAGGGGGTCGACAAGGCTCGCGTCGACTCCGACGAGGGCGTGCTGGCCGCCGTGCGCGCGGAGCAGGCCGGGCTCGCCGGGTCCGGGCGCGTGCTGTTGCGCAAGTCGGGCACCGAGCCCGTCGTCCGGGTCATGGTCGAGGCGGAGACGGAGGAGCGGGCGCAGGAGGTGTGCGACCGGCTCTGCCGGGTCGTCCGGGAGCGCCTGGCGCTCATCGCCTGAGTGCCCCGGCGTGGGTGGCGGCACGCCCGTCCCCCGGAACCTTCACCGAAGGACGGCGTTCGTTCGCGTCGCCGGGTGAAGGTTCCGGCATCCGGAGAGAAAGTTGCCCGAGGGGTCAGCGGGGGAGCAGCCCGACGACGTGGCGGGCGATCTCGAGGGATGCCGTCGCCGCCGGTGACGGTGCGTTGAGCAGGTGCACCGCCCGGCCGTGCCGCTCCACGACGAAGTCGTCGGCGAGCCGGCCGTCGCGGCCCACGGCCTGGGCGCGCACCCCGGCCGGGGACGGCACGAGGTCCTCGTCGCGCAGCTCGGGTACCAGCCGGCGGAGGCTGTCTCCGAAGCGCCGGTCCGAGAGCGAGCGCGCCACCTCGGCGGCCCCGGTGCGGACCTGCCGCCGGGCCAACCGCCAGAACCCCGGCCAGGCGAGGGTGTCGGCGACCTCTCGGGGCCGCACCGTGCCCCAGTCGTAGCCCTCGCGGGCGAGTGCCAGCACGGCGTTCGGGCCGGCATGGACGTGTCCCTCGATGCCCCGGGTCAGGTGGACGCCGAGGAAGGGCAGCTCCGGGTCGGGAACCGGGTAGACCAGGCCTCGGACGAGGTGGGTGGCCTCAGGACGCAGCTCGCGGTACTCGCCCCGGAAGGGGACGATCCGCACCGACGGCTCGTGCCCCATCCGGCGGGCGAGCACGTCGGCGTACAGGCCGGCGCAGTTGACGACGACATCCGCAGGGACCTCGCCCGCGGAGGTCCGCAGGGTGACGGCGTCGGAGTGCTCCTCGGCCCCGAGCACCTCGACGCCCGTGCGCAGCTCGGCACCCTTGGCCTCCAGCCGCCGGGCGAGAGCGGTGCAGACCGCGGTGTAGTCGATGATGCCGGTCTCGGGCACGTGCAGCGCCGCGATGGCGGCCACGTGCGGCTCGTGCTCCTGCGCCTCCTCGCCCTCGATGCGGCGCACCTGCAGCCCGTTCGCGACCCCCCGTTCGCGCAGCGCCTCCATCCGGTTCAGCTCGCTCGGGTCGGTGGCCACGACGAGCTTTCCGGTGACGGCGTGCGGCACGTCCTCCTCCCGGGCGAGCCGCAGCAGCTCGGCGACGCCGGAGCGACACCACCGGGCCTTGGCGCTGCCCGGGGCGTAGTACAGGCCGGAGTGGATGACGCCGCTGTTGCGCCCGGTCTGGTGGCGGGCCCAGGTGGCCTCCTTCTCGAGCACGGTGACCCGCGCGTCGGGGTCCTCGCGCACGACCCGTTCGGCGACGGCCAGCCCGATGATGCCGCCGCCGACGACGGCGACCCTGCGGCTCACGTGTGGTGGGCGGCGAGGATGCGGGCGTACTCCCGCCCGGAGTCCTTCACGGTGCGCCGCTGGGTGTCGTAGTCGACGTGCACGATGCCGAACCGCTTGCCGTAGCCATAGGCCCACTCGAAGTTGTCCATGAGGGACCACGCGAAGTAGCCGCGCAGGTCTAGCCCGTCGGCCACGGCGTCAGCGAGCGCACCGAGGTGCCCGTGGAGGTACGCGACCCGCTCGGGGTCGTGCACGGCGCCGTCCTCGTCGACGACATCGTCCCACGCCGAGCCGTTCTCGGTGACGTAGATCGGCAGGCCGCACTCGCGGGCCGAGCGCTCGACGATCATCCGGTGGCTCTCCGGGGAGATCTCCCAGCCCATCGCCGTGACCGGCGGCCGCGGCTCGATCTCGGACACGCGCTCGCACCCGGGCAGCAGGTGGAGGGTGCCCGCGGGCTCCTCGCCCGGACGGGTAGCCCGCACGCGCGTCGGGAAGTAGTTGTTGACGCCGAGGTTGTCCAGCGGCGCCGAGATGGTCTCGAGGTCGCCATCGTGCAGCCAGGAGCCGTCGGTCAGGTGGGCGACGTCGTCGAGGAATCCCTCGGGGTACTCGCCGTGGAAGAGTGGCCCGTAGAAGATGCCGTTGAGGGCGTTGTCGGCGCGGCGTACCGCGTCGAGGTCGGCGTCGTCGGCATCGTCGGGGCCGTGGATCCAGGTGGGGTTCAGGGTGATCGACACCTCGGCGTCGGCGCAGCCCTCCCGGATGAGGGGGACGGCGGTGCCGTGCGCGAGCATCAGGTGGTGCGCGGTGACCACACCCTCACCGGCTTCCTGGCGCCCCGGGGCATGGACCCCGATGGTGTGCCCGAGCATCGCCGAGCACCACGGCTCGTTGAGGGTGGTCCAGTTGCGGACCCGGTCGCCGAGCGCAGTGACGACCGCGCCGCTGTACTCGGCGAACCACTGGGCGACGTCACGGTTGCGCCAGCCGCCGCGGTCCTCGAGCACCTGGGGGAGGTCCCAGTGGTACAGCGTGACGACCGGCCGGATGCCGGCCGCCAGGAGACCGTCGACGAGCCGGTCGTAGAACGCCACGCCCTGCGGGTTCGCCGCCCCGGTGCCGCCCGGCAGGATGCGGGGCCATGCCACCGAGAAGCGGTAGGCGTCCAGGCCCAGCTCCTTCATGAGGCCGAGGTCCTCGGTGAGTCGGTGGTAGTGGTCGCACGCGACATCCCCTGTGTCGCCACCGTCGGTGCGGCCGGGACTGTGCGAGAACGTGTCCCAGATGCTAGGGCTCCGGCCGCCCTCCTCGGCGGCGCCCTCGATCTGATAGCTGGCCGTGGCCGCACCCCAGAGAAAGCCGTCGGGGAAGGCGCGCGAGAACGTCTCCATGAGCGGTCAACCTACCGGGCCGGGGCCACCTCGTCGCCAACTCGCACCTCGCCGCGGACCTCGGGAACGAGCTGCACCGCGAACCAGGTGGCCCCGCCCCATCTGCGGTGCCGGCCCAGCGTCCGCAGCGGCTCTGGGCCGCGCGCGGTGGTCTCCGGGTCGATCGTTGTGAAGACGCAGCGGTCCACGGGCTTGACCACCCGGAAGGTGAGGGCGCCGACCTGCACCGACGTCCAGTGGTCCTCCTCGAAGGGCTCGAGGTCGCCGTCGACGACGAGGTTGGGGCGGAACCTCGTCATCGCCAGCCACACCGGGTCCTCGCCCCGTTCGAGCGCGCTCTCGGCGGCCCAGTCGCGGAGCCGGGCGAGGGACCGCTCGGACGCCAGCGTGACGGGATAGCCGTCGGCGAACGCCGTGGCCTCGCCCGGTCGGGCCAGCTCGGGGTTGAGCGGTCGCGGCGTCTCGACGCGCACGAGCGTCACGTCGTCGCGGCCGAGGTGGGTGCGCCACCATCCGGTGGCCTCGTCCGTGGCCGCGACCGCCTCGAGCCCCCGGTCGTGCACGGTGACCGCGCGTGCGGGCCCGGTGGCGTCCGGGACGTCCAGCTCCTCGCGGCCGGGTGCCCGCAGCCGAAGGGAGCCGGTGACGGTCGGGTCCGTTCGGGCGGTGTCGGCCACGGCGGTCAGCATCCGTGGCTCCTCGCGGGCCGTGACGCACTCGCCGGACCCGTCGACGACCATCCAGCGCCGGTCGTCGCGCAGGCCCCACGGGTCGACCTCGGCGTGCCGCACCGGCCGGGCCGCGGTGCTCTTGACGGGATGGACGGCGAGCCCGGTGAGGCGCGCGGTCACAGGACCTGCTTCACCAGGCCGGTGTCGACGTCGTAGATGAAGCCGCCGACCAGCGCGCGGTCGGCGATCAGGGGGTGGGTCCGAACCGCCGCGACGTCCTGGCGCAGCGCGTCGACCTGGTCGTGGACGACGCCGAAGCGCTGCCAGGAGGCATCCACCCCGGCGGACTGGCCGACCCGGGCCCGCAGCTCGCGCTCGGTGCTGGAGGCCATGGCGCAGCGGGTGTGGGGGACCACGAGGATCCGGTCGACACCGAGCACGTGGACGCCGAGGACGAGTGCCTCGAGCGCCTGCGGGGTCACCCGGCCGCCGGGGTTGCGGAAGATCTTGGCGTCGCCGGGACGCAGCCCGATCATCCGCAGGGGGTCGATCCGGCTGTCCATGCAGGTGACCATGGCGACCCCGGCCTGCGCGACACCGTCGAAGCCGGCGAGGTCGAAGTTGATGGCGAACTGCTCGTTCGCCGCCAGGAGGTCGCTGAAGTCCTCGTGGGTGGCCCGTTCGGTCACGTGAGTCCTGCTCTCTTCTCGATGGTGAAGGCCACGGGCCTGGTGACCGTGGCGAAGAAGTCGTTGCCCTTGTCGTCGACGACGACGAAGGCGGGGAAGTCCTCGACCTCGATCTTCCAGACTGCCTCCATCCCGAGCTCGGGGTACTCGAGGACCTCGACGCTGCGGATGCAGTCCTGGGCCAGGCGGGCCGCGGGGCCCCCGATCGACCCGAGGTAGAAGCCGCCGTGGGCCCGGCAGGCGTCGGTGACCTGCTGGCTGCGGTTTCCCTTGGCCAGCATGACCATCGAGCCGCCGGCCGCCTGGAACTGCTCGACGTAGGAGTCCATCCGGCCCGCGGTGGTCGGCCCGAACGAGCCGGACGCCATCCCCTCCGGGGTCTTGGCCGGGCCCGCGTAGTAGACCGGGTGGTCGCGCAGGTACTGCGGCATCTCCTCGCCGGCGTCGAGGCGCTCCTTGATCTTCGCGTGGGCGATGTCGCGCGCGACGACGAGCGGGCCGGAGAGCGAGAGCCGGGTCTTGACCGGGTGCCGGGAGAGCTCCGCGAGGATCTCGGGCATCGGCCGGTTCAGGTCGATGGGCACGACCGCCCCCTGACCCGTGGACGAGGCGCCGACGGCGTCCTCCGGGTGGTCGCCGAGGCCTTCGTGCGTGGTGTCCGGGAGGAAGCGCGCGGGGTCCGTCTCCAGCTGCTCGATGAAGACGCCGTCGGCGGTGATCCTGCCGAGGACCTGGCGGTCGGCCGAGCAGGAGACGGCGACGGCCACGGGCAGCGATGCACCGTGACGGGGGAGGCGCACGACGCGGACGTCGTGGCAGAAGTACTTGCCGCCGAACTGGGCCCCGATGCCGAACTGACGGGTGAGCTCGAGCACCCGATCCTCGAGCTCGGTGTCACGGAAGCCGTGCCCGGTGGCGGCATCGCCGGCCTTGGGGAGGTGGTCGAGGTACTTCGCGCTGGCGTACTTGGCCGTCTTGAGGGCGAACTCGGCGCTCGTGCCGCCGATGACGACGGCCAGGTGGTACGGCGGGCAGGCGGCGGTGCCGAGGCTGCGGAGCTTCTCGTCGAGGAAGCGGAGCATCGCCTCGGGGTTCAGGATCGCCTTGGTCTCCTGGTACAGGAACGACTTGTTGGCGCTGCCACCGCCCTTGGCCATGAAGAGGAACTTGTAGGTGGTCTCGTGGCCAGGCGTGGTGTCGGCGTACAGCTCGACCTGGGCCGGGAGGTTGGACCCGGTGTTGCGCTCGTCCCACGTCGTCACCGGGGCCATCTGGCTGTAGCGCAGGTTGAGCCGGGTGTAGGCGTCGTAGACCCCTCGGCTCACCGCGGCCTCGTCGGTTCCCTCCGTGAGGACGTGCTGGCCGCGCTTGCCCATGACGATGGCGGTGCCGGTGTCCTGGCACATCGGCAGGACACCGCCCGCGGCGATGTTGGCGTTCTTCAGCAGGTCGAGGGCCACGAACTTGTCGTTGTCGCTCGCCTCGGGGTCGTCGAGGATGGTGGCCAGCTGCTGGAGGTGGGCGGGGCGCAGGTAGTGGGCGATGTCGTGCATCGCCGTCTCGGTGAGCAGCCGCAGCGCCTCGGGGGCGACCTGGAGGAACCGCCGGCCCCCGGGGCCGTCGAGCACCTCCACACCCTTTCGCGTCAGCAGGCGGTACGGCGTCTCGTCGGCGCCGACCGGGAGCAGGTCCTCGTAGACGAACTCGGCCATCAGATCTCCTCGCGCGTGGGGGCGTACGCGCCGGCCCTCCCGACCGTGACCCCGCTCGTGGCGAGGGCCCGATCGACGGCCGGCTCCACGTCGTAGGCGGTGG
Organism: uncultured Actinomycetota bacterium; assembly: GCA_963726295.1. Taxonomy (GTDB): domain Bacteria; phylum Actinomycetota; class Actinomycetes; order Actinomycetales; family Dermatophilaceae; genus DASSQJ01. The sequence continues at coordinate 7,567 of CAVSBW010000010.1, read as the reverse complement.
CGGCCGCGAGGCGCCCACTGGCTCCCGCGCCGCCGAGCAGGCCGGCGTCGATCAGCCCCGAGACCAGGCCGGCCATGAACGAGTCACCGGCGCCGACGGTGTCGACGACTCGCTCGACCCGGGCCTCCGCCCGCCGCACCTCGCCGGTGGGCAGCCGCCACGTGACCCCTGCGCCACCCAGGGTGACGACGACGAGCGTGGCCCCGAGGCGGCCCCAGCGCTCCATCACCTCGGCGGCCGACTCGCCGGGGTAGAGCCAGTCGACGTCGTCCTCGGAGCACTTGACGACGTCCGAGCGGGCGACGAGCTCCTCGACCCGGGCGCGCACCGGCTCGACGGCACCCATGATCGTCGGGCGGACGTTCGGGTCGTAGGAGACGGTGCCGTGCTCACGCACGTGCTGCACGGCAGCGGTCACCTCGTCCCGGCCCGGCTCGAGGGTGGTCCCGATCGAGCCGATGTGCAGGTGTCCGGTGCCCTCGGGCAGCGCCACCGGCGGGAGGTCCCAGTGCAGGTCGAAGACGTAGGTCGCGGCCCCGTGGGCGTCGAGGGTGGCGAGGGCGGTGGAGGTCGGGTGCTTCGCGCTGACGCTGCCCGGCAGCAGGCGAACACCGCCCGACGCCACGTGCGCCTCGCAGCGCGCGCCCCGCTCGTCGGTGCCGACGAGGGTGGCGAGGTGGGTGTCGTGGCCGAGTCGGGCCAGGCCCACCGCGACGTTGGCGGGGGAGCCCCCGACGTGCTCGGCGGTGCGTCCGTCGGGGTGGCTGACGATGTCGACGAGGAGCTCGCCCACCACGACGACGGGTGCGCCGGAGTGGACGGGAGAGTCGTCGGGTGCGTCTGGCATCGGATGCGGTCCTGGGGCGTCGTCGATGACGTGCGGGTACGGCTGTCCAACCCTAGCGCCGGGCCGGTTCGCGCTCGGGCGGGGCCGTCAGGGACCATGGTGGCGTGAGCACGCCCGCACCCGCGCAGCAGAGCCGCTACTCGATGGGCTCGACGAAGAACCTCGTCTACTCGCTGCTCGCCGTGGTCGGGATGACGCTGGTGCTCGTGCTCATGGTCCCGCGGGTCAGCTCGGTGAGCGGGCCGCCGGTCGACATCCATGCCACGGCCGTCTCCGTGCAGGAGCAGACCGGCTGGCCGATCGTCGAGCCCGTCGACCTGCCGGACGGGTGGATGCCGACCTCGGCGCGCTACGTGCGCACCACCGACGACGTCATGACGTGGCACGCCGGCTACCAGACGCCGTCGGGCACCTTCGTGGCCGTCGAGCAGGCGATGGACCCGAGCCGCGCGTGGGTGGCGGCACAGACGAACCGAGCACCCAGCGAGGGGACGACGGACATCGCGGGGCGCACCTGGGCGAAGTACGTCCGCGACTCGAAGGTGCAGAACAGCCTCCTGTACCAGCCGGAGGCGGGGTCGGGTGAGCTGACGACGCTGATCACCGGCACCGCGAGCTTCGAGGAGATGGCGGTCTACGTCGAGCACCTGCAGCCGGTCTCCGGCTGAGTGCCACCCCTTCAGCCCGAACGTGGGTGGCAAGTGACGTCTCAGCGTCCCTTTTCACCCACGTCTCGAGGTGAGTGCCACCCCTTCAGCCCGAACGTGGGTGACAAGTGACGTCTCAGCGTCCCTTTTCACCCACGTCTCGAGGTGAGTCCTCGGCGGCGGTGATGCGCTGCTCGGCGCGGTCGAGCCAGGTGGTGCAGTGGGCCGCGAGGGCCTCTCCGCGCTCCCAGAGACGCATGCTCTCCTCGAGCCCGGCCTGGCCGTTCTCGAGCCGCGTGACGATGTCGACGAGCTCGTCCCGCGCCTGCTCGTAGCCGAGCTCGGCGACGTCGGCGTTCGCTCCCTCGTCCGGTGCCGGGTCCTTGGGCATGCGCCAGAGCGTACGCGCCGGTCGCCGGTCGCACTTCGCCCCGGGCCTTCGGGGGTCGGTCAGTCGTGGGGGCCGACCACGCGGGCCCCGAAGTCCCCGCTCGCCACCCGCACCCGGAGCAGCTCCTCGGGGGAGAGCACCGACGCGTCCATGACGACGTCGCCGCCCTCGCGGCTGACGACGGCGTAGCCGCGGTCCAGGGTTGACTGCGGCGACAGCGCCCGCGCCTGGGCCCGCAGGTGCCCCACGGTGTCGCGGGAGCGCTGCACCTGGGCCTCGATCCGCCGGCGGGCACGCTCGCGCAACGACCCGACGACCTCGCGCTGGCTGCGCACGAAGGCGCCCTTGTCGGCGAGGACCGGGCGGCTCGAGAGCTCGACCAGGCGGCGCCGCTCGTGGTGCAGTCGGCCGTCGAGCGCCCGGCGCGCTCGCTCCCGGGCCGTGGTGACGGTGCGGCGCTCGGCCTCGGCGTCGGGCACGACGGCCTTGGCGGCATCCGTGGGGGTGGAGGCCCGGTGGTCGGCGACGAGGTCCAGCAGGGGGCTGTCGACGTCGTGGCCGATGGCGCTGACCACCGGTGTCGTGGCCGCCGCGACCGCCCGCAGCAGCGTCTCGTTCGAGAACGGCAGGAGGTCCTCGACCCCGCCGCCGCCCCGGGCGATGACGACGACGTCGACCTCGGGATGGGCGTCGAGCTCGGCGAGCGCGGCCGTCACCTCCGCCACGGCCGTGGACCCCTGGACCGCCACCTGTCGCACCTCGAAGACGGCCGACGGCCATCGCCGCAGGGCGTTCTCGACGACGTCTCGCTCGGCCGCACTGGCTCGGCCGCAGACCAGGCCGACCCGCCTGGGCAGGAAGGGGAGCGGCCGCTTGCGGTCGCGGTCGAAGAGCCCCTCCTGCGCGAGGTGGCGCTTGAGGTACTCGAGCCGCGCGAGCAGCTCGCCGACGCCGACCGGCCGGATCTGGCGGGCGTCGAGCACCAGCGACCCCCGCTGGCTCCAGAACGCCGGCTTGGCCTGGAGCACCACCCGGGCCCCTTCGGCCAGCGGGCCCGGCATCGCATCGAGGGCGTTGACATGGATGGCCACGGAGAGGCTCATGTCGACGTCCGGGTCGCGCAGCGTCAGGTACGCGGTCCGTGCTCCGGGCCGGCGGGTCAGCTGCACCACCTGCCCCTCGACCCACAACACCGACATCTTCTCGACGTACTCGCCGATCTTCATCGACAGCAGTCGCACGGGCCACGGCTGCTCGGCGGTGGTGTCGACGGCCCGCTCGGGGAGCGGTGGCCGAGCCGCGGAGTCCATGACCGCACTGTAGGGACCATCGGGGACGGTCCTCCCCGCCAAGGCCGCGATTCGGGCTGCGGAGCCCGGCAACCTACGATGGAACGCATGGCTGACTCTCGAAAGCGCGTGCTCCTCGCGGCGCCCCGCGGCTACTGCGCCGGCGTCGACCGGGCCGTCGTCACGGTCGAGAAGGCCCTCGAGCTCTACGGCCCCCCGGTGTATGTGCGCAAGCAGATCGTCCACAACAAGCACGTCGTCACGACCCTCGAGCGGCGTGGCGCGGTGTTCGTCGACGAGACCGACGAGGTGCCCGAGGGCGCCACCGTCGTGCTCTCCGCGCACGGGGTCGCCCCCGTGGTGCACGAGGAGGCCGCCGCCCTGAACCTGCGCACCATCGACGCCACCTGTCCGCTGGTCACCAAGGTCCACCGCGAGGCCAAGCGCTTCGCCGGCAGCGACTTCGACATCCTCCTCATCGGCCACGAGGGCCACGAGGAGGTCGTCGGCACCGCCGGCGAGGCACCGGAGAACATCCAGCTCGTCGACGGGCCCGACGACGTCGACAACGTCACCGTCCGCGACCCCGACAAGGTCGTCTGGCTCTCCCAGACCACGCTGTCGGTCGACGAGACGATGGAGACCGTCCGGCGGCTGCGCGAGCGGTTCCCCAGCCTCCAGGACCCCCCGAGCGACGACATCTGCTACGCCACCCAGAACCGTCAGCTGGCGGTGAAGCAGATCGCATCCGAGTGCGACCTCATGCTCGTCGTCGGCTCGCGCAACTCCTCCAACTCGGTGCGGCTCGTCGAGGTCGCGCTCGAGCACGGATCGCGGGCGGGCCACCTCGTGGACTTCGCCGACGAGGTCGACGATGCCTGGCTCGACGGCGTCCGTACGGTCGGCGTCACGTCCGGCGCGTCGGTCCCGGAGGTCCTGGTGCGAGGAGTCCTGGACTGGCTGGCCGAGCGCGGCTACGAGGACGTCGAGCCGGTCGTGGCCGCGGAGGAGTCGCTCGTGTTCTCGCTGCCCGCCGAGATCCGCCGCGACCTGAAGTCGCGCGGCCTCTCCGACGAGATGCGTCACGACGCGAGCTTCTCGCAGGCCGGCTCGCTGCGCTGACCTCGGCCGCCATGGTGGCCCTGACCCGCGGATCCCCGTCTGGTCGGCGCCTCGGCGGATGCGGGTCGCGGTGAATGCCTCCGGACGCCCGATCGGGGTCGCGCCGGTCAGCCGGCGTCGCGCCGAGCGCTGTGTCGCTCCTCGACCTCGAGCAGCAGCTCGGGGCGGTGCTCGCCGTCGGTGACCGCGTCGATGAGCTCCTGCGCGGTGAGCGGCCGCGGGCCGGTCTCGATGGGCCGCAGCTCATCTAGCTCGTCGGGTGCGAGGTCGAGCTCGTTCATCCGTCGGGCGGTCACCAGCACGCGCGACTCCATGGCACCGACGAGCGCGTTGTACGCCTCGACGCTCGACTGGAGGGAGCGCCCCATCCTCGCCGTGTGCCCGCCGAGGGTGCCGAGGCGGCGGTAGAGCTCCTGGCCGAGGTCGAGCAGCTCGCGGGCGCTCTGCGACAGCGCGTCCTGCTGCCACGTGAAGGCGACCGTGCGCAGCAGGGCCATCAGCGACCCCGGGCCCACGAGCACGACGCGGCGTGCCAGGGCGGCTTCGTGGAGCGACGGCCGCGCCGCGAGGCCCGCCGCGAGCATCGCGTCGCTGGGGACGAAGCAGACCACCAGCTGCGGTGTCGTGCTGAACGCCGTCCAGTACTCCCTGGCGGCGAGGGACTCGACGTGCCGGGCCAGCGCCGCGGCGTGCTCGACGAGGAGGGCGGCCCGTTCGTCGTCGTCGAGGTCGTCGGCCTGTGCGTCGAGGAAGGCCTCCATCGGCGCCTTCGCATCCACGACGAGGTGCCGGTCGCCCGGGAGGTGCACGACGACGTCGGGGCGGGCCCCACGGTCGTGGGTGGCGACGGCCCGCACCTGTTCGTCGAAGTCGCAGCGGGCCAGCATGCCCGAGACCTCGAGCACGCGCCGCAGCTGCACCTCGCCCCAGGCGCCACGGACCGAGGAGCTGCGCAGGGACCCCGCCAGTGACGCGGTGGCCCGACCGAGCTCGTGGGTCTCGCCCTCGACCCGCGCGAGGAGCGCCCGAAGGGATCCGAACTGCTGCACCCGGTCGCGCTCGAGCACGGTGACGTGCCCCTCTACCCGACCCAGCGCGTCCTTGAGCGGGGCGAGGAGGGCGGCGGTCTCGAGGTCCTCGGCGAGCGAGCCCTCGAGGTCGACGACCCTCTCGCGCAGCAGGTCGCGCTCGGTGGAGACGGCAGCCGTGCGCGCCGCGAAGACGAGCCGCGACACCGCCACGGCGGCACCGGCGCCGAGCGCGAGGCCGAGCAGCAGCCACATCCATCCGTCCATGGATGCGATAGTGCCAGCGGCCACCGACACCGGCCCGGAGGCGACGGCCGTCCCGCCAGCCGGCCGGGGAGTGCGGTGCCCGGCCGACGCCCCGAGCGCCGACAGAGGGCCGGTCGCGTCGCTCGCCGCAGGTAGCCTCGAACCCATGGCGCGACGCGAGGAGACCGAGCGGGACCGGCTGCGCCGCATCGCCATCCTGAACGCCCGCCTGCCCAAGAAGCGGAACATCGCCCAGGGGATGCTGCGGAACGCGGCCGGTGAGGTGCTGCTGTGCGAGCTGTCGTACAAGCTCGAGTGGGACCTGCCCGGCGGCGTCGTCGACCCGGGGGAGCCGCCGGCCGTCACCGTGGTGCGCGAGATCCGCGAGGAGCTCGGCATCGACGTCGAGGCCCTCGGACTGGTCGCCGTCAACTGGCTGCCGCCGTGGCGCGGATGGGACGACGCGCACCTCTTCCTCTTCGACCTCGGGGTGCACGAGACCGGTGATCTCGACCCGTCGCGGTTCCTGCGCCGCGAGATCGCCGGGGCGCACTGGGTGGCACCCGGCGCGGCCGGCGACCACGTGGCCCCGTACACGGCGCGGATGCTCGAGGCGGTCGTCGCGTGGGAGCCCGGCAGCACCCTCTACCTCGAGAACAGCGAGCCGTCGGGGGCCTGAGCCTGCCGGCGGGCAGGAGTGGAGAGGCTTCGCCCGCTCATGGCGAGATCGCCGGCTCAGGAGGCCACCGCATCCTGAGTCGACGGGGTCCTCCTGACTCCGCGGTACGCAGGGCCGGCGCCGGTGGCGGACCGCCCAGCCTCGACCATCTCGAGCAGCGCGGATTTCGTCCGGGCGGCCCGGGTGCGAGACCATGGACGGCCGCGCCCGGCGATGCCGGTCGGACGTGTGACCTCGGCCCAGGAAGGACCTGCCCTCGTGGCGCTCACCATCGGAATCGTCGGCCTGCCGAACGTCGGCAAGTCGACGTTGTTCAACGCCCTGACGAAGAACTCCGTGCTCGCGGCGAACTACCCGTTCGCGACGATCGAGCCGAACATCGGGGTCGTCCCGCTGCCCGACGACCGCCTCCAGCGCCTCGCCGAGATCCACGGATCCGAGAAGGTCATCCCGGCCACGGTGTCCTTCGTCGACATCGCCGGCATCGTGAAGGGTGCCTCCGAGGGGGAGGGGCTCGGCAACCAGTTCCTCGCGAACATCCGTGAGGCGGACGCGATCTGCCAGGTCGTCCGTGCGTTCGAGGACGGCGACGTCGTGCACGTCGACGGCCAGGTCTCGCCCGAGTCCGACATGGAGACCATCCACACCGAGCTGATCCTCGCCGACCTCCAGACCCTGGAGAAGGCGCTGCCCCGGCTCGACAAGGAGGTCAAGGGCAAGAGGACCGACAAGGCGGTGCTCGACAGCGCCCTCGCCGCCCAGAAGGTGCTCGAGGAGGGCCGGACGCTGTACGCGGCCGGTCCCGCCGCCGGGGTCGAGAAGGCGCGCGCCGACCAGCTCGGGCTGCTGACGACGAAGCCGTTCATCTACGTCTTCAACCTCGACGAGGACCAGCTGACCGACACCGCTCTGCACGAGCGGCTCCGCGCCCTCGTCGCGCCGGCCGACGCGGTGTTCCTCGACGCCAAGCTCGAGATGGACCTCATCGACATGGAGCCGGACGAGGCACTGGAGATGCTCCACGGCTTCGGCGCGGAGGAGTCCGGGCTCGACCAGCTGGCCCGCACCGGGTTCCACACCCTCGGGCTGCAGACCTACCTGACGGCAGGCCCGAAGGAGTCGCGGGCGTGGACGATCCGTCGCGGCTGGACCGCGCCGCAGGCCGCCGGCGTCATCCACACCGACTTCCAGCGCGGCTTCATCAAGGCCGAGGTCGTCTCGTACTCCGAGCTCGACGAGCTCGGCTCGATGGCCGCTGCGCGCTCAGCCGGCAAGGTCCGGATGGAGGGCAAGGACTACGTCATGCAGGACGGCGACG
>CAVSBW010000009.1:0-76895 GCA_963726295.1 uncultured Actinomycetota bacterium | reverse complement strand
CCGCGACGCTGCGTCCACTGTGTATGTCCCACTCCGCCCACATGAGGCTACGTGCGGTGAGGCTGGGTCGCGGCCGCGGCCGCGGTCACGCGGAAGCGGCGAGGGGTCACGGTCACAATTGCGGTCCTAGACCCTGCGTCAGGGCGGCGCGGCCGAGACGCCGCTCAGTCAGTGGTGCCGAGTCGCTGCCACGAGGCGCCCCATCCGAGGCCCAACGGGACAGGCCCGTCGACGGTCGGCACGTCGAGGTGGGTTCGGTTGGCGCCGTCCACGTCGACGGTGAATCAGCCGCGCTCGTCGCGGGCGCTGAGTAGTTCGCTGTCGGGGGACCCTGCGAGCTCGACGTGGCGAGCGACTGGGTTCTTGCGTATGCCATCGGTGTTGGTGACCCAGATGTCGGTCAGGATTCCCTCGTCGGGCGGGGGGTTGACCTCGTAGCCGGTGATGTAGGCGATTGGCGGCCGTCGGGGGAGACCAGCGGTCCGACCCCGTTGTCGATGACGGTGTGGCGGCGGCCTTCCGGAATGGTCACGATGTCGATCGATGCCGAGGAGTCTTCGCCGCGCTCTCGGCCACCACGACGAACGACGCGTCGGGGCTCCAGCCGACGTCGGTACCCCGATCCGAGTCAGCGGCCAGCATGATCCAGCGATCGCGCCTCGAACGGTCGGTGAAGGTGGTGGCGTCCAGGTGGGCGGCGGGGACGAGGAACGCGGATGAGAGCGGGCCGGTGACCCGCGGGAGTGGCGGCGGCACCGCATTCCCCGCACCTGACCGCCACTCCCGCACCCGGACCTGAGCCCGACATCCCCCTCGCGCCTTCCGGGGAGGGCTGAGGGGCCTGGACACCTCCGACCCTCCCCGGGCGCCACAGCGGCCGGGAGTCCATCGCCATGGCCCCGGTCGCCGCGGACCGAGCGGCCGGGCGTGCGCAGCCCTCAGTGGGCGCATTGACACAGGGCTTCGCCGTCGCTCGAGCCCGACACGGCTGCGGGGCGAAGAACCAAGTGGGTTCGTCGTCGGCTCCGCCGCCTACTTCGCGGGGGCCGGACTCTCGGTGGCGGCGCTCGTCGCGACCTGATGCGAGCGCTGGTCGGCACCGGCCGGTCACCACTTCGCGGGGTGGACGAAGTCCGCGGCCGGGCGGCCGAGCCATTGGGTGACCCGCATCGTCAGCTCGAGGTCGGCCATGCGGGCGGAGCGGAGGTTGGTGAGTCTGCTCGGGCTGCACCCGATGACGTCCGCGAGCGCGGCCCAAGTGAGCCCCAGCTCCTGCCGCCGCTCGTTCAGGGCGGCGTGCAGCTCTGGTAGGTCGAACCGCAGCCGGGTGTCCCGACCCGCCTCCGGGAGGTGGACCGCCCCCTCGTGCGTCCCGGTACCCGTGAGGAAGTCCTCCGGAGCCCGCCCGAGCCACCGCAGCATGAACAGCGCGTACTGGCACGACGTGGCGCCGCGCGACCCCAGCCGGCCGACGGCGCCGCCGCAGAGCGGGCTGTCGGAGCGTTGCGCGTTGAGCTCGGCCGACTGCTCCCACAACTCGTCGGCGACGTCGTACCAGCCGAGGTCGCGCTCGCGGCGTTCGGCGTCCACTGCCGCGATGAAGGCGTCGAAGTCGAAGACCGTCGAGTTCGGCATCGTCGAGAAGCTAGCATGCACGGGGCCCTCCCGGCCGGTTGTCACGAGCAGTTCGGTGGTCGGCGGCACAGCGTGCGCAGGCCGGCTGCGGCATCGGACGGTGCCTGTCGCGAGGGATGGCGCCGCAGGACGACCGCCGTCGCGAGGAGGCCGTGGGCGAGGACCCAGGTACCGGTCAGGTCCTGGACGACGGCCGGTCCGACTCGTGGACCCGGAGCGGCCAGGTGCGCGGTGAACGCGCCGTGGTGAACAGCGTCCCCGGCCACGTGCAGCTCGACGTCGGCCTCGGCGAAGTCGAGGTACCGCCGGGTCAGCGGGAACCAGGCCTTGTACACCGACTCCTTCGCGCTGAAGAGCAGCCGGTCCCACCGGACCTCGCCCCGCGGCAGGAGCCTGAGCCGGTCTCGTTCGGCCGCGGTGGTGACCAAGGGTGTGACGTCTTCCGGGAGCGGCTCGTTCGGTTCCGCGTCGATCCCGAGCGCGGCCACCCGACGCGCCCACGCGACTGCTGCGGCGCGGTACCCGGCGCAGTGGGTGATGCTGCCGGTGACACCCACCGGCCAGGTCGCTGACCCGCGTTCACCCCGTGGTACGGCGACGGGGTCGAGGCCGAGCTGGGACATCGCGGCTCGGGCGCAGGCCCGCCCCGTGGCGAACTCCCGGCGACGGCTCTCGACGGCGTGGGCCATTGCGGCCTCCTCCTCCGGGAACAGCCTGACTCCCGCGAGGTCGTCGAACCGCTCGGCGCACGTCACGTGGCGGGGCAGCGCCGCCCCCGCCACCGTCGCCCCCAGGTCGACGCGGGTCACGGTCGGTCTCCTACCGACCCGACCCGTGCTGAGGCGTCGCGGAGGACGGCCAGGTCGTGGCGCCCGTCGGGGCGCAGCGGCAACCGCTCGTGGCGGTCGATGCGGTCGGGCAGGTGGTCCTCGGAGAGGCGAGTGACGAGGTGCTGGCGCAGCCGGTCGACGTCGACCGCCACCTCCCGGCCGGCCACATGGCAGGCGAGTCGTCCGTCCACCTCCACGACCACCGCGTCCTCGACCCCGGGGAGCTCCAGGGCGGTCGCGACGATCTCGAGCGGGTCGACCGTCGGGGCGACGAGCTCGAGGAGCCCGTCCGTCCGACGGCGGACGTCGACGCCGGCACGCCCGGGCCAGTGGGCGACCTCCCCGACGGCCGCAAGGGCGCCGCCGCGGCCGCGCAGCGGCGCCGCCCGGGTCGACACGCCGAGCGGGACGCGGACTGGGGCTTCCGCGTCCATTCCCCCCGGAGGCACCTCGTAGAGCGCGTCGGGGGTGTACTCGTCGCCGTCCGGCCACACGGCGACGACCCGGCACCCCGGGGCGAGCCAGCGCAAACGGGCGAGATCGTGCGTCGTCAGGTCCCCGTCGTTGACGACGAGGGCGAGGCGCAGTTGCAGCCCGCCCCGCGCCACCGGGGCCATGGCCCGCAAGAGAGGCGCGGTGAGGTACGCGGCGGTCGTCCCCCGCGCGCGTAGCCACCAGACGAGGTCGTCGGGGTGGGTGGCGGTCTCGGGGTCGGGCACGACGACGCGCGCCGGGCCGGCGAGCGTGGCCGCGAGCAGGCACTGCCGGGCGTCGGACACCCCGCCGGGGACGGCAAGCACGTCCTGCGCAGTGAGGCCGAGGCGGGGGAGCGGCGGCATCTCGTCGGGTCCGGGCCCAAGCTCGTGTCCCAGCAGCGCCGTGGTCGGGTCGGCGACGACCTTCGCGAGGAGCGCTGACACCTGGTCGACGAACGACTGCGCGAGCTCCTCGCCGTACCGGTCCGCGTGGTAGGAGAGGTCGAGACGGTAGCCGTCGCCCTCCCGCACGACGTCGAGCGAGATGTCGGACTTGCTCGGCTGCGGTGGGGCGTCCCCGCGGACCACGTCGACGCCGGTCAGGTGCCAGTCGCCGTCCGCTGGGTCGACCATGCTCAGCTGCACCTGGAACAACGGGGTCCGGGAGGGGTCGCGAAGGATGTGCAGCTCGCGGACGAGGACGTCGAGAGGCGTGTCACCGCGGTCGACGTAGCTCGCGCGGCAGGCCTGGCGGGTGCCACGCAGCAGGTCGGCGAACGAGCTATCACAGGGGACCGGAACCCGAACCGGGACGGTGTTGACGAAGAAGCCGATGACCCGGTCGACGCCGGCCTCTCCTCGGGTGTCGACCGGCACACCGACGACGACGTCGTCCTGTCCGGACCACCGCGCGAGGACCGCGACGAGGGCGGCCATGACGGCCATGAACGGGGTCGCGTCGTGGGCGTGGGCCACCTGCTGCACGGCGCGCGCGGTGGCGCCGTCGACGCTCACGCCGACCCGGCCGCCCCGCGAGCCCTGGCCGGGGGCGCGCCGCCACGTCGTCGGGAGGTTCACCGCGGACGGAGCGCCGGCGAGCAGTCGACGCCACTCCTCGACGCGGCTGGCGAGGTGCCCCTCGTCGAGGCGCTCGCGCTGCCAGGCGGCGTAGTCGCGGTACTGGACGCCCGGCTCTGGCAGGCCGGCCCGGTCGACGTCGCCGCCTGCCGCGTAGAGCGCGGACAGCTCACGCACGAACACCCCGATGGACCAGCCGTCGGAGACGATGTGGTGGATCGTGACGCTCAGGAGGTGCTCCTGCTCGTGCACCCGGGCGAGCAGGCAGTCGGACAGGGGGCCGGTGGAGAGGTCGAAGGTGGTGGCCGCCTGGGCATCGGCCAGCCGCGCGGCCTCCCCCGCGGGGTTCTGAGCGCCACGGGTGTCCGTCACGCGGAGGACGGGGCCGATGCCCGTGCCACCGACCTCCTGCGCCGGCAGCCCGTCGGTGAGGACGAACCTGGTGCGAAGGCTCTCGTGCCGGGCGACCATCGTCTCGATGCTGCGCCGGAGCACATCGACGTCCAGTGGTCCGCGCAGGGACCAGCGGCCGTGGACGTTGTACGCGCTCGCCGGCTTCAGCATGCTTTCCAGCCACACCCGCTGCTGCTCGAACGACAGCACCGGCGGGGCATCGGGGGAGCGGGGCACGACGACCGCGGACGACGCAGGCGCGTCGGTCCGCGACACTGCAGCGGCCAGGTCCCGCAGCCGGGTGTGCTCGAAGACGAGTGACAGGGGGAGGTCGCCACCGGTGGCGCGGCGGAGGGCGGTGAGGACCCGGCCGGCGAGCAGCGAGTCCCCGCCGAGGTCGAAGAAGTCGTCGTCCCGGCCGATCTCCGCGCAGTCGAGCACCTCCCGCCACACGGTGGCGACGAGTTCCTCGTCGCGGCCGCGAAGACCGACGCGGTCGGCCCCGGAGGCCTGGTCGGGGACGGGCAGGCGGGCCCGGTCGACCTTGCCGTTGGGCGTGAGCGGCATCTCGTCGAGGACCACGACCGCGGCGGGGACCATCACCGGCGGCAGCGCGTGCCGGGCGGCCGCGCGGAGGTCCTCGGGGTCGGGGTCGTGCCCCGGCGGCGTCGTCACGTGCGCGACGAGCCGGCCGCCGGCCAGGGAGACCACGGCCTCGCCGACGTCGGGGTGCCGCGTCAGCGCGCTCTCGACCTCCCCGAGCTCGATGCGGGCGCCCCGGACCTTCACCTGGAAGTCGCGGCGTCCGAGGTAGAGCAGCGCCCCGTCGGCCCGATGGCGCACGAGGTCGCCGGTGCGGTACATCCGCTGTCCTGGTTCGGCGGTGAACGGGTCGGCGACAAACCGGCCGGCAGTGAGCCCGGGCTGGCCGAGGTACCCCGTCGTCAGGCCACGGCCGGCGAGGTACAACTCGCCGACGGCGCCTGCCGGCGCCCGACGGAGCCCCTCGTCGAGCACGTACCCGCGCCCGTGGGGCAGCATCCCGCCGATCGGCGCGGGCCGCTCGCCGGGCCGCAGCCGGGCCCGGGTCGAGTAGGTCGTGTCCTCGGTCGGCCCGTACAGGTCGGCGACGACCTCGACGTGGCCGGTCGCGTAGAGCTCGTCGGCTATGTCGCCGGTCACCGCCTCCCCTCCGAGCCCCAGTGCCCGGACGCTGCGCGGCAGGGCCCCCGCGGCGACCAGAGCCCGGACGGCGGAGGGGATCGAACAGATCATCGACACGTCCGGTGAGTCGGCGAGCAGCGCGAGGGCGTTCTCGACGACGACGACGGCACCTCCGGAGCAGAGAGGGACCCAGATCTCGAACGCGGACACGTCGAAGCACGCCGAGGTCGAGAAGAGCACCCGCGAGAGCTGCGCCGGGGTGAACTCCTCAGCACCCCAACGCGCCATCGCCACCGCGTTGCGGTGGGTGACGAGCACTCCCTTGGGGCGGCCGGTGGACCCCGAGGTGTAGAGCATCCACGCGGTTCGCGCCGGGTCGGCCGGGACGTCCGGCGCCGATGTCGGGTCCTCGGCGGACGCGGCGAGCTCGGCGTCGGAGAGGACGCTCCGGGCCCCGCTGTCGCGGAGCATGTGCTCGATGCGCTCGGCGGGGTAGGTGGGGTCCAGGGGCAGGTACGCAGCCCCCGTCCTGAGGACGCCCAGCATCGCCACGACGAGCTCGGCGCTGCGGGCGAGCCGAATGCCGACGACGTCACCCGGCCGGGTCCCCCCGGCATGAAGGCGGTGGGCGACCTGTCGGGCCCGGTCATCGAGCCGGCGGTACGTGAGCTCCTGCCGGCCGTCCGACACGGCGATGGCATCTGGTGTGCGCCGGAGCTGCTCCGCGAACACCTCGACGAGGTCGAGGTCGGGGTGGTCGGGGGTGGGTCCGGTGCTCCAGTCCTCCAGCGTCCGGCGCTCCGGAGCGGGGAGGAGGTCGAGCTCGCGGACGGGGCGGTCGGGCTCAGCCAGGACCCGGTCGAGCAGCACCGGCAGCCGCCCGGCCATCCGGCGCGCCGTCTCGGGCTCGACGCTGCCGAGGGCGTGGTCCCACCGGCCACGGAGGCGGCCGGCCTCCCGCCAGAGGTGGAGCTCGACGTCGTGGCGGACCGCCGGGCGCGACAGCGGCACCGGGGTGAGGCTCGACCCCGCCAGGCTCACCGGGTGTCGGTCGCCGTGGTAGGCGAGGGTGGCGTGCACCAGGGCGCCGGCGACGTTCCGGCCCGGTGCGACGGCCGCGACGACCTCGTCGAACGGTGCGCGACGGTGGGTGAAGGCATCGAGGCTGGTACGCCGCGCTCGGCGCACAAGGTCGCGGAAGGTCGGCCGCCCACGGAGGTCCGCCCGTAGCACCAGCAGGTCCGAGAGCAGCCCGACGGCGTGCCGATCGCCGGGCCGCGCACGCCCGACGTGGGGTGATCCGACGGCGAAGTCGTCCTGTCCGGACTGCTCCGCGAGCAGGAGCTGGAAGGCGGCGAGCGCGACCATGAAGGTCGTGGCGTTCTCAGTCCGGGCGAGGTCCTCGGCCGCGCCGAGGACCGACGGCGGGATGTCGACCACCACCGAGCCGGCACGGAAGTCGGGGTCGCTGCGGCCGGGGTGGTCGTGTGGGAGGTCGAGGTCGGGGAGGTCCGCGAGCTGCTCCTCCCAGTAGGCGAGCGCAGCTGGGTCCGCGGGCTCTGGTCCGACGAACGGGCGGTGGCCCGCGAGATCGTCGCGGTAGGCGGCGTCGAACTCGGCGAGGAGCAACTCGATCGACGCGCCGTCGCACACGAGGTGGTGGGCGACGAACGCGACGAGGCGCTCCTCGTCACCGAGCCGGAAGCCGTGGACGGCGAACAGCGGCCCCTGCTCGAGGTCAAACGGTTCGGTGGCGGCCTGCTCGGCTCCGGCTCGGGCCGCCGCCAGGCGCTCCTCGGGGGCGAGGTTCCGCAGGTCGCTCCACCGCACCGTGGCCGAGCTTGGCTCGCGCAGGGTGCAGACGGGCCCGTCAGGACCGTCCGCGAAGGTGCTGCGGAGCGCGGGGTGGCGCCGTGCCAAGGTCGTGAGGGCGACGTCGAGCCGGTCCTCGTCGAGGGCGCCCTCATGCCGCGCCGCCCACGAGAGGTTGAAGACCGGGGTGCCGGGCCGCAGCCGCTCGAAGACGAGGATGCCGCGCTGCACCGACGAGACGGGGACCCGGCCCGCTGCGGGCCCGGTCGGGTGGGCCGCCGCGGGCCCGTTACGCCAATGTCGGACCAGGTCGCGGCCGGCGGCGATGCTCATCGGCCGACGACCGCGCCGGTGTCGAGAGCCCGCGTGCGTCGGTCCACCTCGCCGGGCGGGGTGCCGGTCGCCGCCCAGTGCGCCACGAGCGCCGTGGCGACCTCACGACAGGTCCCGGCTCCCACCACCGCCTCGAGGGGCACGTCGGTCGCGAGCGCCTGCTCGAGGACGGCGGCGCACTCGGCGGCGCGCACCGAGTCCATGCCGAGGTCCGCGAGGGCGGCGTCCGGGGGGCAGTGCTCGAGTTCGCACACCTCGGCGGCGATGCCGCCGAGCAGGAGGGCCACACCGTCGCTCGCCCGCGTCGCGTCCGGGTCCTCGGAAGGGCTGGACCCGCCAGGTGCGAGGGAGCCGCACGAGGCCTCGTCGCCGACCGAGACGGCGTCGGCGTAGGTCCCCGCCTCGAACGCCTCGCGGCAGGTCGAGCGGCGGACCTTGCCGCTCGAGGTGCGGGGGATGGTGCGCGGACCCGTGATGACGACTCGGTCGAGCCGGAGCCCGGTGGCGCCGAGGACGGCAGCCCGCAGCCGACGACTGAGCGCCTGATCCGCTCCACCCCCGGCCTCCAACACGAGGACGGCCAGCGGGTCGGGGCCCGTCTCGACGAGGAAGGCGGCCGCGCACCGTCCGGACTCCCCGGCCTCCGCCAGCGCGGCGTCCTCGATGTCGGCGGCGTGGTGGTTGACCCCGCGGAGGACGAGGACGTCCTTGACCCGCCCGGTGATCGTCAGCTCGCCGGCGTCCATCCGGCCCAGGTCCCCGGTGCGCAGGTGGCGGACGCCGTCGAGCTCGCCGAACAGGTCGCCCGCGTCGCCGGTGAGGTATCCGTCCGTCACCTGTGTCCCACTGACCCAGATCTCGCCCTCGGAGCCGTCTGGGCAGCACGTGGGACCGGACGGGTCGACCACCCGGACCTGCTGGCCCGCCACCGGCCGACCGCAGCCGACCTCGACGTGGGTGTCCCCGGCGGGTCCCGACCAGTGGCCGGCGCTCACCATGAGCGTCGCCTCGGCGAGTCCGTAGCAGGGGAGGAAGGACTCGGCTCGGAACCCGGCGGGTGCGAAGGTCCGGGAGAACCGGTCCAGCGTCGTCGCGCGGACCCGCTCGCCGCCGTTGAAGGCCACCTGCCAGCCGGAGAGGTCGAGACCGTCGAGCTGCTCGGGGGAGCGGACCCGACGCACGCACAGGTCGAAAGCAAAGTTGGGTCCGCCGGAGACCGTCGCCCCGCTGCGGCTGATCTGGTGCAGCCACCAGAGCGGTGACTTGAGGAAGTCCTGCGGAGCCAGCACCCGAACGGGGATGCCCGCCATGACCGGCGTCAGCAGCCCGCCGACGAGCCCCATGTCGTGGAAGGGAGGCAGCCAGTTGAGTCCCTTCGACTCGTCGGACAGGCCGAAGGTCTGCGCGATGGCGGTGGTGTTGGCGGCCAGGCTCCCGTGCCGGACGAGGACGCCGCGCGGGCGGCCCGTGCTCCCTGAGGTGTACTGGATGACCGCGACGTCGTCGGGCCGGGCCCCGCGGATCTCCGAGAGTGGCGTCGTGTCCGCTTCCGCCCCGGGGACCGCCACGGTGCCGACCCCGAGCCGGGGGATGGGCTCGGGGGAGACCACGACCTCCGGGTGCGCGTCGGCGACGATGCCGGCGAGCCGGCCGCGGTCCGGTGACGACGTCCCCGGGGGGAAGGCCGGAATGACCGGCCGGCCGGCGAGGAAGCCGGCGAAGACCGCGACCGCGTAGTCGAGGCCCGCGGGCTGGGCGAGCAGGACGGGTCCGGGCCCGCCCGCGCGCAGCTCGTTGGCGAGCGCTGTGGCCCGGGAGCTGAGCTGGGCGTAGGTCAGGGTTCGCAGGGCGCCGGAGGTGTCCGGCTGCTCGTACGCGACGGAGTGCGGGTGGGCGCCGGCCTGCGCGAGCAGGGCGTCGGCGAGTGTCAGGGCTGCCATGTCACCGAACGTAGGAGCGCACGGCGCCCCTGTGGTGTCCCATGAAGCAGGGCATGGTCGTCACCGCGCTCGGGCGTGGAGCCGGACATGGAGGCGGTCGTGGCCGTGGAGGAAGTTCGACTGGATGAGCCGGGGCTCACCGGCCGCCTCGACCCGCTCCACCGTCTCGACGAGGCATCGCAGGGTGGCCCGCAGCTGCGTCCGGGCGAGGCCGGTGCCGGGGCAGCTGTGGGGGCCGGCGGCGAAGCCGATGTGTGGGTTGGGGTGACGGTTGACGTCGAAGACCGCGGCGTCGGCGAAGACCGACTCGTCGCGGTTCGCCGACCGGGGCCAAACGAGCACGGGGTCGCCGGCGCGGACCCGGCATCCGCCCAGCTCGACGTCGCGGGTCGCCACCCGGGCGAGGTGCCGGACCGGGTTGGCCCAGCGGACCGTCTCCTCCACCGCCGCCGGCACCGCCTCCGGGTCCTCCCGCAGATGGATCAGCGTGTCGGGGTACTCGATGAGCGCCTGGACGAGGTTGGTGAGGACCGCCCGCGTCGTCGTCGTGCCCCCGATGGCGAGGTTCAGGGCGTTGAGGATGACCTCGGGCGTCGTGAGGCCGTCGCGGGTCTCGGTGCCCCGCGCGAGGCGCTGCACCATCCCCTCCGGCCCGTCGTGGCCCGTCCTGCGTAGCAGCCGGGCGAAGTAGCTGAGCAGCTCGTTGTTCGCCTGCTCGGCCTGCCGGCGAAGGTCGGCCCCGGTGCCGTCGCGGCCTGAGAGGAACACGGCCGCAGTCCTCGAGGTGATCCAGTCCAGGTCTTCCGTAGGCAGTCCCAGCAGGAGCCCCGCCGCGAAGGTCGGTACGCGGCTCGCGAGCGCCTCCACGACATCGACCGGCCCGTCGTCCCGGGCCGCGGCCAGCCGATCGCGCACGTACTCCTCGATGACCGGCGCGTGCTCCCCGACGACGCCGTCGGCGAAGAAGGCGCCGATGCTGCGCCGCAGGCGACGGTGCTCCGGGGGGTCGGTGACCTCGACCATCATGCCGCTGGCGGCGTCGCGGTCCGGGTGCAGGCTGTCGATGGTCATCCCGTGCGCCGCCGAGAAGGTCGAGCTGGCCCGGTACACCTGGAGGGTCTCGGCATGGCGGATCACGGCCCAGAAGCCGGGTCGGCTCTTGGGTGCGTGCCAGAACACCGGGTGCGTGGGGCGGAGGTCGGCCAGCGTCCGGTCCCGCAGCGCGGAGGTCGCCGGGGTGGGGTCGGCGAGGTCGACGTCCGGAGCCGGGTCGTCCCGGTCGGTCCGCTGCGCGGCGGTGGCGCCCGCGGTCACGCGGTGCCTGTCCCGGCGTCCTGCCGTCGGTGGGTCACAGTGCAGGGAAGCGAGGCGAACCCCCGTTGGTGCGGCGAGTGGACCCGCCGGGCGTTCGCCATGTCGATGTCGTAGGAGGAGAACCTCTTGCCGACCTCGTCGAGTGCCACCCTCATCCCGAGGCAGGCCAGCGCCGCCCCCAGGCAGTGATGAGGTCCCCGGCCGAAGCTCATGACTCTTGACGTGTCCCGGTCGAGGTCGTACACGTCGGGGTCGGGGAAGACCCGCTCGTCCCTGTTCGCGGACGCCGGGAGGACGGCGACCCTCGCCCCGCTCCGCAGCACCGTGCCGTGGAGCTCGAGGTCCTCGGTGACCGTCCGCGCCACCATCTGGCTCGCGGAGTCGTAGCGCAACGTCTCCATGGCCCAGTCCTCGGCCCGGCCGCCGAGGCCGGCCCGCTGGACCTCGGGGTGGAGCCAGGCGTGGTACCAGGCGTTTCCGAGGGTCTTGCCCGTGGACTCGTTGCCTGCGGTGGTGAGGAGGAAGAGGAAGGCGACGACCTGGGAGTCGCTGAGGCGTTCCCCTCCCACCTCGGCACGGATCATTTCCGAAGTGAGGTCCTCCCCGGGGCGCCGGCGCAGGTCGCCGACGAGCCCGGTGAAGTAGTCGGCCAGGCGGAGGGCGGCGGCCACCGCACTCGGCCCTCGCTCCTCGCAGCGGTCCTCGCGCTGGTTCAGCTGGTCGGCGTCGGCCCTCACCTGGTCCCAGTCCTCCATCGGCACGCCCAAGAGCTCGCAGACGATGTCGTTGGGCAGGGCTGCGGCGAAGTCGGCGGCGAAGTCGAAGCTCCTGAGGTCCTGCAGCGGCAGGAGCCGGATCCGAGCGAGCTCGCGGATACGGGACTCCAGCTTGGCGATGTTGCGGGGCGTGAAGGCGCTCGACGTCAGCCGGCGGTAGGCGCCGTGTTCGGGCGGGTCCATCGAGAGGTAGAGACTCGTCCTCACGGCCTCCGGACCCCAGAGCTCGCGCTCGAGGGAGATGCCGTTGACGCTGGAGAAGAGCTTGGGGTGGCGCAGCGCGAACTCGACGTCCTCGTACCTCGAGAGGGCCCAGAAGTCCCGCGCCTCGTTGCGGTAGAGGGGGGCGTGGTCCCGCATCCAGGCGAACGTCGGGTACGGGTCCTCGTGCACCCGGAAGTCGAACGGGTCGTAGCCCGGGACCTCGCCGGCCGCGGCCGGGGCGGCGACCCGGCCTGTGGTGATCGTCATGGCGACCGGGCCCGGCTCAGCCCGCGACGACGCACACGTCGGCGTACGCGGCGGCCAGGGTCCGGGCGGCGGCGGAGACGACCTCGTGCGGCCGGGCGAGCGAGAGCCGGATGAAGCGCTCCCCGCCGGCCGGGTCAGCCCAGTGGAAGGGTGCGCAGGGGAGCACGTGGACACCCCGTTTGAGCAGCTCCTTGTAGAGGAGCCCGGACTCCGGCCCGGAGTCCCCGAGGTCGATCCGGGCCACGCTGATCTGCGAGTCGGGGTCCGCGAGCCGCAGGCCCACCGACTCGACCGCCTCCCGCACCACGGTCCGGTTGCCGTCGATGAGGTCGCGAGAGCGCTCGTAGCCACCGTCGGCCCAGTCCTCGGCGAGGCGGTTGACGAGCTGGAGGACGACGGGGGAGGCGGCGAGCAGCGACTCGGAGAAGGCCCGGCCGATCGGCAGCTGCGTCCGCGGGCTGTGCGCGAGCAGCCCGATCTTCAGCTCGTGCGTCGGCCAGAGCTTGCCGGTGTCCTCGATGACGATCCAGTCTGCACCCGCACGCTCGAGCACGGCGTACGTGTCGTACTGGGCGGCGCGGACCTGGCCGCGGAAGCTCGCGTCGATGATGATGGTCTGCCCGTTGCGTGCCGCGTGCTCGGCGAGGGAGCGCAGGTGGTGCTCCGGGGTGACCAGCCCGGTCGGGTTGTTCGGGTGCGTGACGACGATGACGCTCACCGGCGGACCGGGCCAGTCCATGGCGAGGAGGGCCTCCTCGGAGAACGGCTCGAGGGACAGGCCGCGGGTGACCAGCAGGTCGGCGATGTTGTCGAAGGTCGGGTGGAGGACGGCGACCCGGGCGCCCGCCGGCAGGGCACGGGCGACGATGTCCGTCGCGAGGGTCGAGGAGTAGCAGCTGAGGATCCGCCCGGTGCCGACCGGCGCGCTGTGCTGGCCGACGGCGTAGAGGAACGCTGCGTGGGCCTCGGACTCGATGGCGGGGAAGGGCCGCGTCGAGGCGACGCCGAACATCTCCGGGATGTTCGCGACGATTGCGGCCTGCTCCTCCGTGAGGTGGAGCCGGGCGTGCCCGTCGGTGAGGTTGAGGCTGCCGTCGAGGTCGGTCAGCGCGTCGACCTCCATAGTCGTGAGGTTGGAGACCTGCATCAGGCTCATCACTGGCATCCTTCCGGGCGATCGAGGGCCACGGGGTCGGGGAGGGCGTGCCGCGACACTATGGCGGGACGTCCCGGGGCGACCGTCCCCGCTAAGGGGGACCGGTCCGGCGTCACCGGGGCCTCGTCCGGGTCCGTGGCGTGGCCCGGGGCACCGGAGGGTGCGTCGCGTGCGGTCGCTCTCGGCCGTCGGTCCGGACGGCGGTGGCAGGTACGCCGACCGTAGGTCGCGGTGTCCGGGAGGAGGCGTCCCACCATTGGGGGACCGACGCTCCGGACGCGCGAGCGGCATGCTCGGAGTGTGGCTAGACTCCTCGATGCCTCGGAGCTCCCGGTCGCGGTCGCCCCGCCCGCGATTGCCTCGTATCGCTTCGTCCTCTCGGCCGAGGACAACCGCGCCCTCGTCCCGTTGCTGGCGCGCCTGGCCCGCGAGTTCGAGACGATCGAGGACACAGAGCTGCACCGCCGCGCGCGGCAGCTCGCGCTCGGACTGCCGCCGCGGCTGGTGCAGTTCCTCGAGGACTTCCGGCTCCGGGAGCCGGCTGCGGTGTGCCTCGTGTCCGGCCTTGATGTCGACGACGCCGCGCTCGGTGCGACACCCGCGCACTGGCGGGACAGCCAGTACTCCTCGCCGGTCCTCACCCGCGAGGTCTTCTTCCTCCTCTGCGGATCCGTGCTCGGCGACGTCTTCGGCTGGGCCACGCAGCAGGACGGCCGGATCATGCACGACGTGCTGCCCATCCATGGCCACGAGTACGAGGAGATCGGCTCGAACAGCCTCCAGCACCTGTCCTGGCACACCGAGGATGCCTTCCATCCGTGCCGGGGCGACTACGTCGCACTGATGTGCCTGCGCAACCCCGACGACGTCGCGACGCTCGTCTGCGACACCCGCGACGTCGACTGGTCCCGGGTCGACGTCGAGGCCCTTTTCGAGCCGGAGTTCACGCAGATGCCGGACAACTCCCACCGGGCCGACCTGAGCCGCTCCACCGGCGACCCCACGGTCGACCGGCTCCGCGCCCGCAGCGCCGAGCTCATCCAGTCGTGGAACGACGACCCGGTGAAGCGCCCCGTGCTCTTCGGGGACCGGCACGACCCGTACACGGCGCTCGACCCTTACCACATGCCGACCGATGGGTGGTCGCGTCGGTCCCGAGAGGCGTTCGACGGTCTGTGCGGTCAGATCGAGGCCAACCTGAGGGGCCTGGTCCTGCGGCCGGGTGACATCGCGTTCCTCGACAACTTCCGGGCGGTTCACGGCCGGGCCTCGTTCCGCGCCCGTTACGACGGCTCGGACCGCTGGCTCAAGCGCCTCAACATTACGGGGAACCTGCGGGGGTCACGGGCCTGGCGACGGGCGCCGGAGGACCGCGTCGTCTACTGACGGCCCGCGCCGGCGAGGTCGGAGCCCACCCCGGCCGCGGCCAGCCGTCCGGCGAGCTCGGGGACATCGGCCGGCGCCAAGTTGCTCACGCTGACCCGCACGGTGGCGCGGTCGTCGGGAAGGAAGGCCGTTCCCGGCACGACCAGGACGCCGTGCTCGACCGCCAGCCCCCGGCAGACCTCCTCCGTCTCCCGGGTCCCGAACGGGTGTCGCACCCAGGCGAAGAAGCCGCCGAGGCCGAGGAGCTCGAACCCGCCGGGCCGTGGCTCCAGGGCAGCAGCCAGGGCGCCGCGTCGCTCGGCCAGCTCGGCGGCGCGGGCCGCGCGCCAGGGCCCGGCCGACTCCAGTCCGGCGAGCGCCGCTTCCTGCCCGACCCGGGGGGCGCAGATCGCGACGCAGTCGAGCACCTTCGCGACCTGCCACTGCATGGCGGCGGACGCGACGAGGGCGCCGACGCGGTACCCAGGAAGGGCGAGGTCCTTGGAGAAGCTGTGCAGGCTGACGAGCGTGTCCGCCCACTCCGGGTCGGCGAACAGGTCGTGGGGGGGTTCCTCGGTGTCACGGAACGACCGGTACGTCTCGTCGAGGACCAGGGCGACACCGTGGCGACGGGCCACCTCCAGCAGCTCGCGCAGGCGGGCGCGGCCCAGCGTCAACCCCGTGGGGTTCCCTGGCGTCACGACGACGACGGCGCGGGTGCGCTCGGTAATGACCCGCTCGAGGCCGGCCGCGGAGGGGGTGAGGTCGGGGCCGGGTTCGAGGTAGCGCGGGACGAGGCCGGACATCCGCAGCCACATGTCGTGGTTGAAGTAGAACGGGAGGGTGAGGACGACCTCGTCGCCGGGGTCGGCGATGGCGGTCAGGGCGAGGCAGAAGGCCTGGTTGCACCCCGCGGTGACGGCGACCTGCTCGGGCCGCACGTCACCGATGTACGCGGTCGCGAGCTCGGCGGCGAAGGCCTCGCGGAGGGTCGGTAGGCCTGCGATATCGCAGTACTCGGCGCCGTGCGGCCCGCGGGCAACGGCGACGACGCGCTCGACGACCTCGGGCGCAGGCGGGTACGTGGGCGCTGCCTGGGCGAGGTCGAGGACGTCCGCGGGACAGTGCTCGAGCAGCTCGAAGGTCGCCCCGATGGGCGAGTCGGCGGTGGCACGGACGCGCTGGTTGAGGATCATCGTGTGGCCAGCGACCCGGCGGGAACGGGGGAGCCGGACGGCGGCCCGAGGGCCGGCGCCGACCTCACGGGCCGCTGCCTGCCGCGGCGTTGGCGTCGGGGGCCAGCACGATCCGCCCGAGGAGGGCGGCCCGGGTGAGCTCGGCCTTGTTGCCGACGCCCAGCTTGGCGCGGATCCGCTTCACGTAGGTGTCGACGGTGTGCGGGCTGATCCCCAGTCGGTTCGCGACCTGTCCGTGGGTGAGGCCGTGCGCGATCTGGCGCAGCACCTGCGACTCGCGCTCGGACAGCTGGTGCTGTGGGAGCGCATCGGGCGCCGGGTCGTCCACCGCCGCCGGGGTGGGATTCGCGGAGACGGGGGTCGGGCAGCCGCACGTGGCGGACGTGCACCGCTGGATCGCCTCGACGATGTCCGTGGCGGCCGCGCTCTTGTTCACCACGCCGGTCGCCCCGGCGCGCAGGTACGTGTCCTCGTTGTGGGCGATCTTGTTGGTGAGCACGAGGACCGACATGGTCCGGGCGGTCTCGGCGATCGGTGCGAGGTCGGGCCCCGGCATGACGTCTGCGTCGATGAGGGCGGCGTCGGCGAGCCAGGACGGCTCCTCGGCGAGCGACGTGCGGACGCCGACGATGCGGATCCCGGAGTCGGTGAGCACGCGGCGCAGCCCCATGAGGAAGCATGGTGCGGAGATGAGTAGGTCGGTTCGGATCACGGTTCTTCCACCTGATTCACAGCCCCACCCCTGAGGTCGTCTCTCGAGTGACTGACGGACAGATACGCGCAGTGACAGGCGTCACCAGGGCCGGGCGATCTCTCGTCCCCCCGCATCACTGCGATGATTGCTTCCCTGCGATGATTTTTGACCATAGACCGCCCTTTCGCGAGTCGTGCTGTCACCGGTTCCCGTGACGGGGGCATCCGTGGGCGTCGCTAGGGGGCGCCGCGCCGGCTGCGGCACCATCCGGAGGAAGGGGCCGGTGACCCCATTCGGGGACTCGCCGCCGCTGACCCCCGGGGAGCATCGTGGCAGGCCACGCCGCGCGACCTGGACCGGGGACGATGACACATCCGGAACGTACCCGCGACGACCCGGCCGGGTCCGCCGCGATGGGTGGCCGCGTCGGTGTCGTTACCGGAGGTGAGCACGGGAGCGGCCTGGCGCTCGTTGCCGCACTGGCGGAGCAGGGCATGCGGGTGGTCATGGCGACGGGCGCCCCGGACGTCGGCCGCGCTGCTCTCGACGACCTCGGCGAGCTGGCAGACCGCGTCGCCGTCCGCCACCTCGACCTCACCGACCAGACGGGTCTCTCCCGCCTCGTGGCGACCCTCGAACGCCAGCTAGGTCGCTGCGACGCCCTGGTCCACCACACCGCCGTGGTCACCGAGGACGTCCAGGGATCGGTCGACGTCGTCCGCCGCCGGATCGAGTCGTCGCTGGTGCAGACCTGGCAGCTGGCCCAGGCGTTCGCCCCCCTGATGCGCCGCCACGGCCACGGACGGGTCGTCACCGTGACGAACCACGCCGGGGATCGCGCGTGGCGAGCCGCGGTGCGGGCCCTAACCCGCGCCCTCGCCACGGACCTTGCCGGCCACGGGGTCCTGGTCAACGCGGTCGACTCGCGCCCGGCTGCTCGGCGTCGCCGCGGCAAGAGGGTCAGCGGCGCCGGCGTCGTCGACACCGTGCTCTGGCTGGTGTCGCTGCCCGACGACGGTCCGACCGGCCATGTCTTCCGGCCGGGCTCCGGACCATCGGCCGGGTGACGCGTCCGCCGAACCGGGGACAGGAGCTCCCGCCGGTGAACCGGGATCGTGCTACCCATGGCGCGCCCCCAGACGACCCCTCCCACGAGCCACCCGGCTGCCGCGTCCGACACCCGTGAGGCGGAGCCGAGCCGAGCGCTGCCACCACGGTCCCCGTACGAGGACGCGGTGGTGGGCATCCTGGGGGAGGTGCTCGGGTGCCACGAGGTCGCCGTCCACGATCGGCTGCTCGACCTCGGCGACGTCGCCGAAGTGCCCCACGTCGTCGCCCAGATCCGCCGCACGATGGGTGTCGACATCCCGGTCGCCGACTACGTCGAGGCCCAGACCGTCGCCGGCCTCGCGTCGGCGGTGTCGGCCCGCTCGCTCGCGGGGCGCCGCGCCGTGCGCCCGCCGTCGCTGGGGCCGCGACCCCTGGGAGCCCGTCAGGTGCTGTCCTACGACCAGCAGCGGCTGTGGATGGAGAACCAGCTCCTGCCGGGGTCGATCTACAACGTCCACGGGCGCCGCCGGATCCGGGGAGCCCTCGACGTCGACGTGCTGCAGGAGAGCATCAGAGCCATCGTCGGCCGCCACGAGACCCTGCGCACCCGGTTCCCCGCCTCCGACACGGCGCCGCTGCAGGTCGTCGACGAGACCGCGGAGAGCGGGGCCCTGCGCGTGGTCGACCTCGGCGACCAGGAGAACGGCCCGTCGGCCGAGCGTGCGGCCCGCGACATCCTCGACGAGGAGCTCGAGCGGCCCTTCGACCTCGAGTCGGGGCCGCTCCTTCGCTGCGTCCTCATCCGCCTGGCGGACGACGAGCACGTCCTCGGGATCACGATGCACCACATCGTCTCCGACGCGTGGTCGATCGGCCTCTTTGTCCGGGAGCTGACGGCGCTGTATCGCGCCGGTGGGGACCCCGGGCGGGCCGGCCTGGACCCGCTCGTGGTGCAGTACCGCGACTACGCGGTGTGGCAGCGGGAATGGCTCACGGGTGAGGCCCTCGAGCTGCGCCTTCGCCACTGGCGCGAGCACCTGGAGGGCGCCCCGCGCGCCCTGGCGCTGCCGACCGCGCAGCGCCGGACCGACGCCCTGCGCGCCGAGGCCGGACAGGTGTCCACCGAGCTCCCCCTGGAGGAGTCGGCCGCCCTGCACGCCCTCTGCCGGGACCACGGCGTGACCTCCTTCATGGTGCTCTACGCGGCCTTCGCCACGCTCCTCGCCCGGTGGTCGGGCCAGCGCGACATCGTCGTGGGCGTGCCCGTCGCGGGGCGGAGCACCACCTCGACGGACAGGCTCATCGGCTTCTTCGTCAACCTCCTGCCCCTGCGAGTGGACCTCTCCGACGATCCGCCGTTCGCGCGGCTGCTCGAACGGGTCCGAGCCGCTGCCGTCGACGCCTACGCCCACACCGAGGCGCCGATGGACGAGCTGGTTCGAGACCTGGGCGTCGAGCGCGACCCGCGGCGCACGCCGCTCTTCGAGGCGGTGCTCAACGTCGTGGGGAGTCCCGAGGCCGAGGAGGTCAGCGGCCTCGCGATCGAGCTGATGGACACGCCGTCGCTGTTCAGCCGCTACGACCTCAACCTCACCGCGCAGGAGTCCGGCGGGGTGCTCCGCCTCACCCTCGACTTCCCCGCGGACCGGTGCGACGAGGAGACCGGTCGGGAGCTGTTGCGCCAGCTGCGCACCCTGGTGGGGGCCGCGACCTCGGAGCCCCGGTCGCGTCTGCTGGACGCCCCCGTCGGCGACGCGCTGCCACCCGCGCCGGCTGGCCCCGACGCACCCCAGGCGCCGTTGGCGGCACTCCACGGGCACACCGGCGACGAGGACCGCGTCGCCGTCGTCGACGGGGGCGGGGCGTGGAGCTACCAGTGGATGACCGAGGCCGCCGGGCGTGTCCTCAAGGAGCTGGCCGGGCGCGCCGAGCCGGGGCCCGGCACCATCGGCGTGGTCCGGCGTCCGACCGCCGGGTTCGTCGCGGTCCTCAGCGCCGTCGTCCAGGCCGGGTTCGACTGCACCGTGATCGAGACCGACGACCCTGCGCTCACCGGCCCCCTCGGCCTCACGACCGTGCTCGACCCCGGGCCGGTCGGGGGTGTGGCCGACGGGACCGTCGACATCGGCGCGGTCCTGCCAGCACGTGGCGAGCCCGTGCCACGTCCCGAGCCCCCCGTCGGCGGTGGCGGGGACGGTGCCGGCATAGGGCTCGGGTTCGCTCCGCAGGACCGGGTCGTCGTCCTGACCGCCCGGCCCGGGCATGTCGTGTCCGCGGCCTGCAGTGCCTTCGAGGCGGGCGCGACCCTCCTCATCCCCGACCGTGCGTTCGGGACGGACGTCGGGGCCCTCGCCGACTGGCTCCGCGAGCACGAGGTCAGCGTCGCCCACGCCGATGCGCCGATCCTGCGGGCGCTCTCGACCCACCGCCCGCCCCCCCACCTGCCTGCGCTGCGGTGCGTGGTCGTCGACCACGCCGGCGACCTCCTGCCCCACGACGTGGAGGCGGTGCGCGAGCTGGCGCCGGGCTGCCGGTTCGTCGCCGTGTACCGCCTGGCTGCCGACGGGCGCCCGGCCGCCGTCCACGAGGCCCCCGCGGAGCTCGCCGTGGCCGACGCCCCGCTGCGAGTCCCGCTGGGTGTCCCGCGCCCGGGCGCGGCGGTGGAGCTGCGCCGGGAGTCCGGGGTGAGGGCTGCCGTCGGCGAGCTCGGCGAGATCTGGTGCGGCGGCGAGCGGACCGGCGACGCCGGGCGCCTCCTCGCCGACGGGACGCTGGAGCTGACGATGGCCACTGCAGGGGCGGTGGTCGACGACCCCACCCAGACGCTGTCCGCCTTGCGCGACGCCCCGGGCGTGAGCGACGCGGTCGTCCTTCCCCTCGCCGACCGCTCGGGCGGCACCATGCTGGTGGGCTACGTGGCCGGCCCCGACCCGGAGAGCGGTCCGGCGATCGTGCAGGGGCACGTCAAGGCCCACCTCCCGGACCACCTCGTGCCGCGCCAGGTGCTCGTTGTCGACGCGCTCCCGCGCACGCCCTGGGGAGAGTACGACCTGCGCGCCCTGCCGCGCCCCGGGAGCGAGGACGCGCAGGACGGCGGCTACGCCGCGCCCCGCACCCCGGTGGAGCGCCGCCTGGCCGGGACGATCGAGGAGTTGCTCGAGATCGAGCGGGTCGGGGTCTACGACAGCTTCTTCGAGCTCGGTGGCTTCTCGATGCTCGCGACCCAGCTCATCACGCGGGTCCGGGACGGCTTCGGGGTGCAGCTGGCGGTGCGGGACGTCTTCGAGTCGCCGACCGTGGACGAGCTCGCCCCACGCATCGTCGGCGCCCAGGCCGAGCAGGTCGGCGCGGAGGACCTCGAGGAGCTCCTGCGGGAGGTCGAGCAGGCCTAACCGGCCGTCAGGACGTCGGGGTCGCCACGGCGTCCTCGAGGAAGGAGACGAGGCAGCCCACCTGTTCGGCCCCGGCGCGGAAGGCGTCGAGGTGGTCCCCGTGCCGGCCGACGACGAGCTCGGTCCGGGGAGCGATCTCGGCCAAGCGACGGGATCCGGAGGGATGCGTGGTGGCGTCGTCCTCGGTCGTGACGACGAGGCACGGGACGCCGAGCCTCCGCGCGGTCGGGCGGCAGTCCCAGTGGACGGTCGCCGCGGTGAGCCTCGCGTACCGGTAGAAGAGCTCCGCCGTGGCGTAGGGGCGCACGACGAGGGGTCCGATCCCCTCGGGGACCCCGGTCATCGGCCCGCTGACGATCTTGGTGCGCAGCCAGTCAGCCGTGTCCCGAGACTCGCCGGCGAGGTCGACGAGGGCCCGGAGGTTCATCTGATGGTCGGTCTGCTCCGCCTCACCGCCGAGGTCGAGATCGGGGTGCCAGACGCTCACGGACGTGATCCGGTCCGGGCGGCGTGAGGTCGCCGCCAGAGCCGGCCCCGAGCCACCGCACACCCCCATGACATGGACGGGACCGGTCGACAGCGCGTCCATGACGGCGAGCAGGTCCGACACCTGGTCGGCGAGGTCGGGGTCCTGCCGGTCGAACCCCCCCGGGTCCCCGAGAGGACCGCTCGTGCCGCGGCTCTGGGGCACCACGCAGCGGTACCGGGAGCCGAGCGCGCGCAGCCACGGCAGCGAGAGCCGCAGGCTCAGCCCTGGGGGTGGGGACACGAGGACGCACGGCGCGTCCCGCGGTCCGGCGGCGACCGCGGCGACCTCCGCCCCGTCCGTCGTTCGGACCACGTGCCGCTCGTGGCCGGCGTCCTCCTCGTCCGCGCAGCGACGGGCGGCCGCCGCCGTCGCCGACGGGTCTGCGCCCGCCAGGCCGTGCTCGGCCCGGCGGATCTCGGCCGCGAGGGCGATGGCGACGTGGTCGCCGTCGTGGCCGTCGAAGGTGAGCGGGACGCCGAGCTCGCGGCAGACCGCGCCGACCACCTCCGGGGCATGAGTGCAGGTGTCCGGTGGCAGGGCGAACGGGCCGACCTGCGCGGTGAGGCCCTCGAGCTGGCGCACCGCCTCCACCACGGCACCCACCGCGTCCGGCGGTGCCGCACGGCCGGCACCGCGGGCGACGGACAGCACGACCGTCAGCGCCGCGGGGGAAGGGGCTGCGCGGCCTCGGCGAGACCCCGCGCGGTGAACCCCCCGGCGAGGTCGCGGGGGTCGATGTCCACGCCGAGCGAGTCGTGGGTCCTCGCGATGATCCTTACGAGGGAGAGAGACGTGCCCCCCTGCTGGGTCAGCTCGTCGTCGGGCTCCAGGTCAGGCGCCCGCAGCACCTCGCGGGCCAGCGCGAGGATCCGGTCGGTCAGCTCGTCGACGAGGGGAGGCGCAGTCATGGACGCAGTGTCCTGCGCGTGGCGGGGGCCCGGCGAGTAGCCCATACCGGTGACTTCAGGCGTCCGCTGCCCGTCCGTAGCGTCGCAGCCACTGGGCGAGAGGGAGGAGAGATGCCGGTGGCCCTCCCCGACAGCTGTCTGCACACGCTCTTCCGGGCGCGTGCCCGGGCCGCGCCCGAGCGGGTCGCGGTCACCGCCCGCCCCGGGTTCCTCACGTACGGGGATCTCGACGCGCGCAGCGACCGCGTGGCCGCCCGGCTGGCGGCCCGCGGCGTCGGCCGGGACGTGCTCGTCGCGCTCTGCGCGCCGCGTGGCCTCGACGCCGTCGTCGGCATGCTCGGCATCCTCAAGGCTGGTGGGGCGTACGTCCCGGTGGACCCCGGCTACCCCGCCGAGCGGGTCGAGTACCTCCTCACGGACTGCGCCGCACCGGTCGTCGTCGCGACGTCCGCCAGCGCCGAGGCCCTCGCGGGCACGGGGCCGGACCCGGTCCTCCTCGACGACGACGCGGACGCCCTCGACCTGCCCGTGCCGGATCCGGCCGTCGGCGCCACCGACCTCGCCTACGTCATCTACACCTCGGGCTCGACCGGACGACCGAAGGGTGTCACCGTCGAGCACCGCAACGTCGTGCGCCTCTTCGAGCAGACCGCGACCTGGTTCGGCTTCGACGAGCACGACGTGTGGGCACAGTTCCACTCCCTGAGCTTCGACTTCTCCGTGTGGGAGGTGTGGGGGGCGCTGCTCCACGGCGGCAGGCTGGTCGTGCTGCCGGAGACCACGGCGCGGGCGCCGCTCGCCCTCGTCGCCCTGCTGCGCGCGGAGGGCGTCACGGTGCTCAACCAGACGCCCTCGGCCTTCGCTCAGCTCCTCACCGTTCTGTTCGCTCCCCGGCAGCCTGCCCACGTGACCGACGGACTGGCGCTGCGCCACGTGGTCTTCGGCGGGGAACGACTGCAGCCCCGGCTGCTCCGGCCGTGGGTCGAGCGGCACGGAGACCGGCGGCCGGCGCTCGCGAACATGTACGGGATCACCGAGACCACGGTGCACTGCACCTACCGGCGGATCACGGCCGCGGACCTCGACGACGAGGGCAGCCCCATCGGCGTCCCCATCCCCGACCTGCGCCTGCACCTACTGGACACGACCGGTGCGCCGGTCCCCGACGGCGAGCCCGGCGAGGTGTACGTCGCCGGTGGCGGAGTGGCGCGCGGCTACCTGGACCGGCCCGAGCTGACCGCCACCCGCTTCCTCACCGATCCCCCCGGGCTGGGGGAGGAGCGCGTCTACCGCACCGGGGACCGCGCGGTGCGTCTGCCCGACGGTGAGCTCACCTATGCCGGCCGGGTGGACGACCAGTTGAAGGTCCGCGGCTTCCGCATCGAGCCGGGTGAGGTCGAGCTCTGTCTCTGTCGGGTGCCCGGGGTCGGGCGCGCCGTCGTCGCCGCACGTGAGGTCGCCACCGACGACGTGCGGCTCGTCGCGTACCTCCTCCCAGAGGGGGGCTCCCCGCCCACCGGCGCCGAGGGGTCTGCGGCGGGCCTCGCCGCCGCCGCCGAGCGGCGGGCGATGGCGCAGCTGCCACGGCACGTTCGTCCCTCTCTCTACGAAGTCGTCTCGGAGATGCCGATGACCCCGCAAGGAAAGGTGGATCGCGATGCCCTCGGACAGTGAACCAGCACGACAGGAGGCGACATCATGACGGCACCGCCCGACGTGCGGCGGACGGTCCACGAGATCGTCACCACGATGCTCGGTCGCGACGTCGACCCGGCCGTCGACGTCTTCGACCAGGGCGCCACGTCGCTCGCGTTCATCCGGGCCGTGGCCCGGATCAGCGAGCGCTACGACGTCGCCGTCGACGTCGGCGAGCTCGAGGAGGCCAGCGTCGACGCCCTCTCCGAGCTCGTGGCCCAGCACCTCGACCCCACGACACCGGCGACGGCAGGAGCCACCCCATGACGAGCACAGCCCACAACGCCCGGCCGACCTTCACCCCGACGGAGGAGGAGATCGCCTCGTTCCAGGAACGCGGCTACCTCGGGCCGTTCACGGTCTACGAGGAGGAGGAGATGCGGCGGCTCTGGCGCCGCGAGCGGCTCCGGCTCATGAACCGCAGCCACGCCGTGTACGACGAGGACGCCTACGCCGGCAACACGAACATCGCCAACTACGACCGGCACCTCGACTCGACGTTCCTAGCCGACCACGTCTGCCGGCGCGAGATCGTCGACCGCGTGGCCGCGGTGCTCGGACCCAACGTGCTCTGCTGGCGCAGCGAGTTCTTCCCCAAGTACCCCGGCGACGAGGGCACCGACTGGCACCAGGCCGACACCTTCGCTTTCGCGTCCGGCAAGCCCCAGATCGTCTGGCCGGAGGGTCAGAGGGAGTTCGGCGGCACGATCACGGTCTGGACCGCCTTCACCGAGGCGGCCGAGGACACCGGCTGCCTGCAGTTCATCCCCGGCTCTCACCGCGCGATGCACTACGACGAGACCGGCGGGATGCACTACCAGCCGGAGCTGATCAACGGCCAGGACAAGGACGGCGTCAGTCGCGGCTTCTACGGGTACGACTACCGCGACCTGCAGAAGGACCCGCACTGGCGCCCGCCGGAGGAGGAGGCGGTCTCGATGGTCATGAAGCCCGGTCAGGCGATCATGTTCTGGTCGACGCTCATGCACGCGTCCAAGCCCCACAGCGCGCCGGACAAGGAGATGCGGCTCGGCTACGCGGGCCGCTACGTGCCGACGTGCGTCGAGATCTACCCCGACACCGACGACGTCGACGAGTACGGCGGGCGGGTGAGCCTCCGGGACTACGGGGCCGTCCTCGTCTCCGGCGTCGACACCTACACGCACAACCGCAAGGTCACCACGACCACGCGCGGACACGCGTTCCCGGTCGGCTGAGCCGCCGGCGTGGTGGCCCCGCCCGGCACCCGGCCGGCCGTCGGACGGCTCGCCGACTCCCTCCTCGCGGTCGGGCCCCTGGTGGCCCAGCTGACGGCTCCGGTCCGGATCGTCCCCCTGCGCTCCGACGGCACCGGCCCCCCGCCCCCCGAGGTGGCGGGCCTGGGGAGCGCGTGGGTCCGCCTGCTCCGCCGGGTGGCGTCCCGCGTCGGTGTGGACGGGCTAGTGTTCGAGCCCCATCCGGACGCCGCCGCGCTCGGGGTGTTCGAGCGGGTCGTCAGTACCCGGCTCGCGCTCGCGGACGTGATCGACACGCTGCCCGTCGACCCCGACGACCCCGCGGTCGACAGGGCCGCCGACGAGGCGGTGTCGACCGGGCTCGACGCCGTGTTCCAGCGGCAGAGCACCGCCGCGAGTGACGGCCTCCCGCTGACCGTCTACGGCGCCGGGAACGGCGCGGAGGTGGTGGTCCTCGCGACCGCCTGCGGGATGCCGGCTCGGCTGGCCGAGCCGTGGCTGCGCTACCTCGCCCGGGACCACCGGGTGCTCACGTGGGAGACCCGGGGGATGTTCGGCGCCCCCCTCGTCGAGGACTACGGCTCCGACGGGGATGCCCTCCGCGTGGACGCGGCGGTGCAGGCCGAGGACATGTTCCGCCTGATGGACCACTTCGGCGCCGAGTCGGCGCACGTCGTCGGCCTGTGCGGAGGGGCGGTCATCGGCCTGGCCGCGGCGGCCGCGAGACCGGACCGGGTCCGCTCGCTCAGCCTCTGGCACGGGGCGTACGAGCTCGCCGGCGGGTCACCGCGGACGACCTTCCAGAACGACCTCATCGAGCTCATGACGGTCGCCGCGACCAGCCGGGCGGCCGCCCGCTCGGTGCAGGCGGCGTTCTGCCAGGTGACGCTCACGAACACGCCCGCCGAGTTGGCCCATCTCGTGCTGTACCCCTACACGACCGCCGACCTCTTCCACCGGTACTGCCGCCTCAACGGCACGCTGGCTCGCACCGACGTGACGCCGTTCCTCGCTGCCGTCAGCCAGCCGACTCTCGTCGTGACGAGCACCGACGACGAGACCGCCCATCCCGAGGGCTCCCGGCGAGTGGCCGGGGGGCTGCGCCATGCGTCACTGCGGGTGCAGCCGCACGGCGACCACACGACGTTGTTCCAGGCGGCCGACTACCTCCCGCGGGTCGCCGCCGACTTCATCCGGCGCCAGGCCGGTTAGCGGCGAGCTCCTCGGCGCGGTCGGCGTTGCGCTCCACGGGTCCGGCGTCGCGCGGGGCCGTGCCCGCCGTCGTCGTCCCGCGGGCCTCGAGCCACTCATCCGCCGCCGGACGGCGGGGAAGCGTGCTCTCGGCCACGCTCGGGTCGTCGAGGGCGCGAAGGGTGCGGTGCCGGCCGACGCCAAGGGTCAGTGCGAGGACCACGACCCCGAGGACGAGGGTGAGGAAGGCGTAGACCCGGCCGTAGGCCTCACCCGACCCGACGACGGCGCCGAGCAGCCCGCCGCTGACCCGCTCGCCCCCTGCCAGCGCCTCGGGAGTGTTCGAGAAGAGGGCGGCCGCGACGCAGCCGCTGCCGTAGAAGAGCCCGATCGTCGTCGTCTTGACCCCCATCATCCGGCCCATGATGCTGGGCTCGGTGTTGGCGTGGAGGAGGGTGCTGACGATTGCCATGATGAGGGTCGCGCTCACGAGGAAGACGACGACGGCCACCGTCACGAGGAAGATGTTGGGTCGGAGGGACCCGAGGACCATCGCGCCCCCGGTGGCGAGGAAACAGATCCGCAGCCAGCGGGCGTGACCCCGGGGGGTGCCGCGCAGCGTGATGCCGACCGTGGTGGCGATCATGAAGAGGAAGCCGACACCGAGGACCGCGCTGGTGGTCGCCTCCGAGCCGAGGCTCGCGGTGACCTGGCGGTCGGACAGCTCGCAGAAGCCCAGGACGAAGTTGAATAGCGCGAAGGCTCCGATCACGATGACGAGCCCGGGCCGCCGGCGCACGTGGGCGGCCAGGGGGCGGTAGGTCCGGTCCGCGGGCTCGGCGCCGGGGGGCGGGACCGGGTTGTCGGGGATGCCGGCGCGGACGGCACCGACGAGCGAGACGACGAGCACCACCACGGTCGCCCCGATGAGGGCCAGCAGCCCGGCGACGGGGAAGAGCACGGCGGCGATGGGTCCCTCGAAGCCCGCCACCGACGCGGTGAAGATCATCCGCGGCCCGTTGGCGCGGATGAGGTCACGTCGCGAGAACAGCCGCGGGACCGATGACTCGAGCGCCGTCAGCTGGGCGGACTGCGAGCCTGTCCGCGCGAGCAGGAGGGCGATCGCGAGCCATGGTGGGAAGAAGGCGGCGGCGAGGGCGAGCAGCGCCACGACCATGATCACGAGGTAGCCGACGTTGCTGCCGACGAGAACCCGCCGCGGCCCCCAGCGGTCGACGAGCCGGCCGGACACGACGCCCACCGGGGTGAACGCCAAGAACGTCAGTGAGTGGGCGAGCGCGAGCAGCACTGCGGAGCCGGTGAAGAAGCCGGCAAAGGCGTCAGCCCGGATCGTGATGGCCAGGGTAGCCACGGCGATGGCGAAGCCCGAGAGGTACTGCAGCGGCCAGAGCCGGGCGTACGTCCTCGTGCCGTCGGCGGGAACCGGGACGGCACGGACGGTGCCGGGGGACTCCTGGGTCGAGGGGGTCACGATGATCTCCTTGTCGGGTCGAACGGGGCGGGGGGAGGACGGTGCTCGGCCGCGACGCGGGTCAGGTGGCGGACCATCTCGTCGGCCATGCCGCGCACCGTCGTCTCGTCGAAGAGGGCCTTGGCGTAGTGGAAATGGCCGTCGACGCCGCCGTCAGGCAGCTCGGTCAGCTCGCAGTGCAGGTCGACCGCGGCCTCGGCGCACGGCGGGACGTCGAGGTCGCTGAGCCCCGTGGGGGCACGGAGTGCGAAGGAGACGTCGAAGAGGGGATTCCGGCCGGGCGCGGACGGTGCGACGCAGCCGACCGTTGCCGAGACGACGTCCTCCAGCGGCGGGCTGGCGTGACCGAGCGCACTGATCGCCGCCTCCCGCACCCGGCCGAGCAGCTGCCCGGGGGCGTCGGCGTCGGCCGTCCGGACCCTCAGCGGCACCGTGCTCTCGAACGCCCCGACCATCTGCTCGAGGTCCGGGTGCTCGGCCCCGTCGGTGTGGACCCCGACGGTGACGTCCGAGCCGGTCGTGTACCGGTCGAGCACCGCGACGAGCCCGGCGAGGAGACCGACCGCCAGGGGCGCGTCATGGTCGGCGGCGAGGTCGTGGGTCCCGGCCACGACCTCGCGCGGGAGGGAGAAGCGCACGGCGCCGGCGCTGCGGACGCGTCGCGACGGGCGCGGCCGGTCGGTCCGCAGGTCGGCAGGGTCGAGCCCGGCGAGCGTGGCGCGCCAGTAGTCCAGGTGACGTTGCGTGTTCGGCCCGCCCGCCAGCTCGCGCTGCCACGCGGCATAGTCCACGTAGTCGAAGGGCGGGTCGGGGACCGGATGGCCACGGAAAGCGGCCCGCAGCTGTCGCACGAGGAGGGCCCGCGAGCGGTGGTCTGCAGCAATCTCGTGGACGGTGAGC
Source organism: uncultured Actinomycetota bacterium (assembly GCA_963726295.1). Taxonomy (GTDB): domain Bacteria; phylum Actinomycetota; class Actinomycetes; order Actinomycetales; family Dermatophilaceae; genus DASSQJ01. Next base: position 47,871 of record CAVSBW010000009.1, on the reverse strand, counting down.
ACGACGTAGCTCCCGCCGTCGGGCCCTCGGACCACCCGCGCGCGGACCGGCACCGACCCAGCGAGGTCGAAGGGGCGCGACAGCTCGTCAGCGAGTGTGGCGGCCGGGTCGGCGTCCACGAGCGTCACCGGCGTCCGGCCGGGTTCCTCGAGGACCGGGCGCGGCAGGCCGGCCGCGTCCACCACATAGCGGGTCCGCAACGTCCCGTGCCGGGCCACGAGGCCGTCGACGGCGTCCCGCACGGCGTCGACGTCGACGTCGTCCGGTACCCGGAGCGCGAGGGCCCGGTTGTGCAGGACGCTCTCCGGGGCGTGCGTCTGGTGCAGCAACAGCCGCCACTGGGCCGCCGAGAGCTGGTGCGGCTGGGCCTTCGGGAGGGCCTCCAGCGTCGGCTCGGGGACGATGTCGCCGTCGACGAGGCGCGCGAGCCCGTACCCGGTGCGCATCTCGAAGAGCGTGTTGACCGGCAGCTCGGTTCCCAGCTCGGCGTTGAGCCGGAGGATCGCCTGCACCGCGCGCAGCGAGTCGCCACCGAGCGAGAAGAAGTCGTCGTGCACGCCGACGTGGTCGCGGTCCAGGGCCTCCGCCAGGACCCGGGCGACGACGACCTCGCTGCCCGGTCCCGGTGACCCCTTGTCGTCCGCGGCGGGCGGGGCGGACGCGGGGGAGCGCGGGGCCGCCACCGGCGCGCCGGAGCGCCGGCCATCCGGGGCGGCGAGGGCCGCCCGGTCGAGCTTCCCATTGGGGGTGGTCGGCAGCCGTTCGACGGCGCGGAACTCTGCGGGCACCATGTACTCCGGGAGGCGCTGCCCCAGGTGGCGGCGCAGCGTGCCCTCGTCCGGGTGATCGGCGGGGTCGGACGCGCAAACGTGCGCGACGAGCCGGGCCCCGTGGTCCGTCTGCTCGGCCGCCACCGCGGCGGAGGCCACCCCCGGGTGCCGCACCAGAGCGGCCTCGATCTCTCCCGGCTCCACGCGGAAGCCGCGGATCTTCACCTGGTCGTCGGTCCGTCCGAGGATCTCGGTGCGGCCGTCGGGGAGCCGCCGTGCGAGGTCACCCGTGCGGTACAACCGCGCGCCGTGGGACCACGGGTGCGCGATGAAGCGGCCGGCGGTGGCGCCGGGCCGGCCGAGGTAGCCCTCGGCCAGTCCGGGGCCCCCGATGTAGAGCTCCCCGGGGGAGCCGTCGGGGACCGGGTCCAGCGCGCCGTCGAGCACGACGAGGGAGGTTCCGCGTACGGGATGGAACCGTGGGGTGGTGCCCCTCTCGTACCGGGTGACGGCGGACCAGATCGTCGTCTCGGTCGGTCCGTACAGGTCCCACAGGACCGTGGCGTCGGTGAGGAGGTCGTCGGCGACGTCGGAGGGGAGCCGCTCCCCACCGCAGAGGACAGTGAAGCCCGGCGGCGGCTGCCAGCCGGCCGCGAGGAGCAGGCGCCAGGAGGTGGGGGTGGCCTGGAGCACCGAGGCCCCAGCCCGCTCGACAAGGGCCGTGAGGCGGTGCGGGTCACGGGCATCGGCGGGTTCGCCGAGGACGACGGTTCCGCCTCCGGTCAGGGGGAGGAACAGCTCGAGCCCGGCGATGTCGAAGGAGACCGTCGTCACGGCGGGCAGCACGCAGTCCTCCGGGAGCCCGAACAGGTCACGCAGGGACAGGATGAGGTTGGTCAGGGCCCGGTGGCCGACCATGACGCCCTTCGGACGGCCGGTCGACCCCGAGGTGTGGATGACGTAGGCCGCTGCGTCCGGGGACGCGCCGAGGCCGTCGGTCCCTTCCGCGGGGTGGATCTGCGACATCGGGACCGTGCGTCCGGCCCCCGGGGGCGAGCGGTGGGCGTCGTCCGTGAGCAGCACGGCCGTCCTCGTGTCGGCCAGGATGCTCTCGACCCGCTCCCTCGGGTGGCCGGGGTCCAGGGGAAGGTAGGCGGCCCCGCTCAGCTGCACGCCGAGCAGTGCGGGCACGAGGTCGATGGTGCGCTCGACATCCACGGCGACGACGTCACCGCCCGAGATCCCCAGGGCTCGGAGGTGGCGAGCGACCGCCCCCGCGCGGTCGACGAGCGAGCCGTAGGTGAGGCGTCCGTCCACCGCCTCGACGGCGACGGCACGGGGCCGTCGGCGGGCCCGGGCCAGGATGAGCCCGGGGACGGTCCGGTCCTCCTCCGGACCACCGTCGGCGGAGCCCACCGTCACCGTGACGTCGGGGTCGGTACGCGTCGCCGTCACGAGGCCGCCAACACCGTCACGCCGTCCCCTGGGGTGCCGGGGCGGGTGATCTGGGGGGCGTCCGGACGTTCCGCGAGGGTGCCGAGCAGGCCGAGGTAGGTGTCGGCCCAAGACCCGAGGCAGGGGCCACCGGCCCCGGTGGTCGTGCGCTCGAGGTACATCCGCTCACCGTCGGAGGAGATGAGGATCGTGACATCGGCCAGGTCTGCCGGGTCCACCTCCTCGGCCGGCCGGGCGGCCAGGTGGACCAGAGCGTCCCGGAAGCTCAGGTGGGCCCGGTCCGGGGTCGTCCCCGTCGGGGCGACGGGATGTGCGAACGCCTCGTGACGGCCCCGGATCACGCGGGCACACCTCGGCGTGCCGCCCCGCGACCAGCGCAGCAACAACTCGGATGCGCAGACCACGAACGGGGCGAGGTCGTCGGCGGCCGCGCCGGCGGCGAGCACCTCGAGCTCGTGGGCGAGCCGTGGTGCGATGGCGATCGGACCGATGCAGTCCGGTTCGGCCGGCGCGGTCGGGCGAGCGGTGAGCGTGTCCATGGCGTCTTCCCTGCTGGGTGTCCGAGAGCTAGGGCCCCAAGTCAAGGGGTTCGTGTCCGCGGGGTCCTGTCCCCGATACGCCGGACAGGGTCGGCGTGCTCCGTCGTGCCGTGGCCGATTCACGTGACGACGGCCCGGGGGCGGCCGCTCCTACTGTGGGTCGCGGACCTGGTTGTCGCACACCGTGTGGCGCGGTCCCGCCGACAGCAGACACGAGCCTCCGACGGCCGAGGGATGACAGTGACCCAGACCATGACCCCCCCCACGGGGGCCCCCGCCCCGGGTTGGTCCTGGCACGCCGCCCTCACCGAGCATGCCCGGACCCATCCCGACGAGCCCGCCGTCGTCGACCCGACGGCCCCCGGGCGGCCGGCCACCTACGGCGAGCTCCTCCGGCGGGTCGAAGGCCTGGCCGCACGCCTGCGGACGGCCGGGGTGTCGCAGGACGAGGTCGTGGCCGCCGTGTCGGACCGTTCCGTCGACGGCGTCGTCGCGATGCTCGGCATTCTCCTCGCCGGGGGCGCCTACTGCCCGATCGACGAGGGCGCTCCCCCCGAGCGGACGGCCGCCGCCCTGGAGCGGCTCGGCGTCCGCGTGGTGGTCGGCGGCGGCGAGGCCCCGGTGGCCGCCGCGCAGGTGGTCGACCCGCGGGGACCCGATGTCGCGGGCCCGGACCACCCGGCGCCTCCCGCCCCCGACTCGCTGGCCTACGTGCTGCACACCTCGGGGTCGACCGGCCGGCCGAAGGCGGTCGGCATGACCCATCGGGGCCTCGACCGGCTCATCGGCTGGCAGGTCGCGGACGGGCCGCGCGGGCTGCGCACCGTGCAGTTCACAGCGACCTCGTTCGACGTGACGTTCCAGGAGGTGCTCTCCACCGTGTCCACCGGCGGAACCCTCGTGCTCGCCCCGGAGCGGGTCCGTCGCGACCCGGACGCCCTCCTCGACCTCGTCGTCGATCAGCACGCCGAACGCCTCTTCCTGCCGTACGTCGCGCTGCAGCTCCTCGCCGCCGCCGCTCGGCGCCGCGCCCTGTGGCCGTCGTCGCTGCGCCACGTCGTGACCGCCGGTGAGCGCCTCGTCGCGACACCCGCGATCCGGGCACTGTTCGGCGCCCTCCCGCAATGTCGCCTCGACAACCACTACGGACCGACCGAGGCCCACCTCGCGACGCGCTTCACCCTCGCCGGCGGGACGGGGGAGTGGCCTGCGGCGCCGCCGATCGGGGCACCCGTGGCCGGGGTCACGTGCGCCGTGCTCGACGAGCGGATGGCGGCGGTCGGTGACGGCGAGGTCGGCGAGCTCTACCTCGGAGGCTCCGGTCTGGCCCGCGGCTACGTGGGCGACGCGGCGCAGACCGCCACACGCTTCGTCGCCGATCCCACGGGGAGCGGGACACGGCTCTACCGGACCGGTGACCTCGTCCGCGCGGGATCGCAGGGCCTGGAGTTCCTCGGCCGTGACGACCGACAGCTCAAGGTCCGCGGGTTCCGGGTGGAGCCCGCGGAGGTCGAGGGTGCCCTACTACACCATCCTCAGGTCGAGGCGGCCGCGGTCGGGCTGCGCGACCTCGCCCCGGGAGTGCCGGGCCTCGTCGGCTACCTCCAGACGCGGGGCCCGGCCCCCCACCGCGAGCTGGTCGACCACCTGCGCGGGCTCGTACCGGAGCACCTGGTGCCCGCGCGGTTCGTCCTTGTCGACTCGTTGCCACGCACCTCCTCCGGCAAGGTGGACGCGCAGGCCCTGGCTGCCCTGGAGCTGCCGGAGGCCGGACCGTCCGGGGCCGGCACGTCTCTGGCCGACACCGTCACCGCCATCTGGCGCCGGGTCCTCGGGCACGACGAGTTCGACGCCCACGACGACTTCTTCGACATCGGCGGGGACTCGCTGCTCGCCACGTGGGTGGTCGCGGAGATGGCCCAGGAACTCGGCAGCACGCTCGGGCTCTCGGTCTTCCTCGACGACAGCACCGTCTCCGGGCTCGTCGGCGCCCTCGCGGAGCAGGGCGCCCGCGCCGAGGGGCGGGCCAGGTGCTCAGCAGTCATGACACTGCGGCCTGGACCGTCCGTCCGCAGCCTCCACCTGCTGCACCCGCTCGGCGGGGAGCCGATCGCCTACCGTGCGCTCGCCCGCGCGTCACGCGCCCCGTACCGGTTGCTCGGGGTCGCCCGGACCGGGCCCGTCCCGCGAGGCACCTCGCTCGAGGAGCTGGCCCGTACCCACGTCGAGCAGCTGCGGGCCGCGCGGCCCGACGGGCCGTACCTCCTTGCGGGCTGGTCGTTCGGGGGGGTCCTCGCCTACGAGGTCGCCCGACAGCTCCGGGACGCCGGGGTGACCGTGGACCTGCTGGGGATGGTCGACGCGAATCCCCTGGTCGACCCGCTGACCGGGCTGCCCATGGCGGAGACGCCCTTCCGGGAGATGCTCGACGGCGTCCTGTCGCGGCTGGACGACCCGACCTGCTCTCCCGACGACGTCGTCGAGCTCACGAGCGGCCGGGTGTGGACCCAGCTCATGGGCGCCCCGCTCACCGGAGGGACGCCGACGGACTACCTGCGCACCGTGCTCCTCCGGGCCCGGGCCTGCATGGACGCGGCGATGCGCTACACGCCCCGGCCCTACGGCGGGCCGGTCACCCTCTTCCAGCCGGCCGGGTCCGACCCCGGCCGGCAGGCCCGGTTGGCCGAGGCACTGCGCGGCCTCTGCACCGGGCCGTTCACGACCGTCCCCGTCGCCGGGGACCACCACAGCGTCATGCACGAGCCCGACGTGGCGGACCTCGCGGCCCGTCTCGATGCGGCCCTCGAAAACTCAGGAACGGAGACAGCGGGTGCCCTCGATGGATCTTGACGCAGACCGCCGCACCTTCGCGGAGCGCGGCTACATCGGACCCTTCACGCTCTGGGAGCCGGAGGAGATGACTGCGTGGTGGAAGGTGCAGCGCAAGGCCCTTCTCGACCCGACCAACGACGAGGCGAAGGTCTTCGACAACCCGATGAACTACGACCGTCACCTCGACGTCACGGGACTCGGTGAGCTGATCACCCAGCCGGAGATCGTCCGCCGCATGCAGGCCCTGATCGGGGACGACATCGTCTGCTGGCGCACCGAGTTCTTCCCGAAGAACCCGGGTGACTCCGGAACCGGGTGGCACCAGGTCGAGACCTACGCCATCGGCGAGACGAGCGAGGGGATGCTCGAGGCGACCGAGCAGTCTCCGGAGACCCCGATGGAGCTCACCTGCTGGGTGGCGTTCACGGAGGCCACTCGGGAGAACGGCTGCATGAGGCTCATCCCGGGCAGCCACCGCCAGTGGCGCTACGACGAGCATGCGCGGATGAGCTGGAATGGTCGGGCACGGGACAACGCCTTCTTCGGCTACAACTACGAGGACATCAAGATCGACCCGGACTGGGACCCCGACGACGAGCATGTCGACCACGTCGAGATGCGCCCGGGCCAGTTCATCATCTTCACGGCGCGCACGATCCACGGCTCGAACCCGAACACGAGCAACCGCCAGCGCATGGGCTACGCGATCCGCACCGTGCCCACCCACGTGCGCGTGTACGGGGGCATGACGGAGTTCGACGAGTTCGGGCACCACTTTGACCTCGACCGGCACGGCTGCGTGCTCGTCGCCGGTGAGGACGCCCACGGGCACAACCGGATGCGCACCGAGAACGCCTGGGGTGTGCCCTTCAGCCCCGTGTCCTCCCCGTCAACCTGACCGGAACCACCCGCCCATCCGAAGGAGCGAAAGATGTCAACCACAAACGTGTCGTTCGACGAGCGGCTCGCCACGAGCCCGGTCTTCACCGAGTTCTGCAACCACCGGTTCTTCGACTCCGTCGACAGCATCGACCTCTCGAAGGAACAGGCGTCGGTGCTCATCGACCAGTGGTGGCACCCGCTGCACTACTTCCCGACCTTCCTCGCCCGCTCCATCGCGGTACTCCCCGACATCGCCTCCCAGAGCGCGATCTCACGGATCCTGAACCAGGAGGCGGGCGGTGGGAACGTCGGCCGGGCCCACGAGGTGATCTACCTCGACTCCATGGCCCGGTGCGGGTTCGACCCGGAGCAGATCCGCACCGCGGAGCCCTACCCGGAGACCGCCGCACTCGTCGAGGGGTACCGGGTGTCCACGGACACCCGGGAGACCGCCCTCGGCTCGATCTTCGCGACCGAGACCACGGACCTGCTCATGGTGTCGAGCATCGGGAAGGCCGTGGCCCGCGCCACGGAGGTCGAGGACAACGAGTGGGTCGCGATCCACCTCCGACAGGAGCCGGACCACGTCGAGCAGGCCAAGAACGCCCTGACCTCCGAGTTCTCCGAGCAGCAGGAGGAGACGGTGCTCAAGGCCGCGGACGAGATGTGGCGGCTCTGGACGGCGTTCTTCGACCGGCTCGCGATCGAGTCCGACGTCAGGGCGCCGGCGACGGCACGATGACCCCGGGCGAGGAGGCGATGGTTCCCGTCAGGGACGTCCGTGCCACCTACCGGCGCTTCCCGGGGTGGACGCAGCACTTCTGGACCTGGCAGACCGGGAAGGCACTGCCGGGCCAGGAGCCGCTGCTGCGCCACACCTGGGCGTCGTACCTCGCGGTGGTGGTGGCCCTGTTCGTCGGCGGCCTCGCCCTGTCGACGGTCGCCGTCGCGACGATGTTCCCCTTCTGGTACCTCGCGCTGCTCGTGGGGTGGGTGCTCACGGTCGCCGGCGAGCGCATGATGGTCCTCGTCATCGCCCACCAGGCGTTGCACCGCCGCTTCTCGGGGCGGGCTCCGCGCGACGCCTTCTGGGGCGAGGCGGTGACGGTGCTCAGCGTTTTCCACACCTTCCGGGACTTCCGAACCGAGCACTTCGACAACCACCACCGGCGGGACATCTTCGCGACCGAGGACGACCCTCCCGTGCAGTTCCTCTTCGACCTCGGGCTTCATCCCGGCATGTCCCGGGGCGGTCTGTGGCGGCGCGCCTGGGTGGTCTTCCTGTCGCCGGTGTTCTACTGGCGCGGTCTCGTCGACCGGGTGCGGAGCAACGTGCGAGCGAGCCCGGTCCGCCGGCTCGCGTTCCTCGTCTGGGTCGGCTGGTGGCTATCCCTGCCCTTCTGGCTCCCGAACGGCGTGCTCGTGCTCGTGCTCGCCTTCTTCGTGCCGGTCGTCATGTTCGCGCAGCTGAGCGCCTTGCTCGACCGGCTCGGCGAGCACGAGTGGCTGGCCCCCCGCGACCCGGAGCTCGGCCGGTACTACACCGTGGCGAACACCTCGGCCCGGTTCTGCGGGTCCCCGGTGCCGGACCGCGGGCTCCCGTTCGCTCGGCGCACGACGGCCTGGGTGCGCTGGTGGGCGGCGACGCTCTCCTACCACGTGCCGGCGCGGCTGCTTGTCGTGGTGGGCGACCTCCCCAACCACGACCACCACCACCGCTATCCCTCGACCCCGGAGTGGACGACGGCCGCCTACGCTCGCCAGAGGGACATCGACGAGGGCCCCGAGGGCCCCACCTACCGGGAGGTGTGGGGCATGGCGTCGGCCATCGACGCGCTCTTCCGTTCCTGGGACCCAAAGCAGGAGAGGCGCGCCGATGCAGTATTCCCTCGTTGACGCCTTCGCCGACGACGAGCACCTCGGGAACCCGGCGGCGGTCGTCGAGGTCCCGGAGCTGCCCGAACCGGACGAGATGCAGGACCTTGCCCGCCGCATCGGCGTTCCGACGACCGCCTTCGTGTCGGAGGCGGGCGCGGGCCGCTACCGGGTGCGCTGGTACACCCCGCACGCCCGGATCAACGTCTGCGGGCACGCGACCATCGCGAGTGCGCGCGTGCTGTTCACCCGCCCGGAGAACACCGGGCGGGTCCGGCTGGTGTTCGACGGCGGCGAGGGGGTCCTCGCGGCGGAACGGGTGGGCCCCCTCGTCGCCATCGAGCTGGACGCGGCGGCCCTCACCCCCGGGCCGCCTCCTCCCGGGCTGCTGGAGGCTCTGGGCCTCACTGATCACCGCTGCTGTGCGACCTCGCACGACGACGTCCTCGTCGAGGTCGCGACCCCGGACGCGGTCGCGGCGGTGCGTCCGGACTTCGACGCCCTCGCTCGCCTGCCGTTCCGTGGTCACATCGTCACGGCCGCGGGCGGCACCGGCACCGACTTCGTCTCTCGCACGTTCTTCCCGGCGCTCGGCGTGACCGAGGACCAGGTCTGCGTCAGCGCCCACGGCAAGCTGGCGCCCTTCTGGGCCGACCGGCTGGGCCGGGCGGCGCTCACCGCGCGTCAGCTCTCGGAGCGCGGGGGACGGCTCGAGGTGGAGGCCCGGGGCGATCTCGTGCGGGTCATCGGCAGTGCCGTGCCGCGCGGCGGACCCCGCCACCTCGACCGGCCAGGGGTACGAGCCGACGCGGCGCGCCCCGCCTCCGCGGGGGTCCGGACGTGACCGGGGCGGCGACGGCCTGGCTGCAGCGTCCGCCGTCCGCGTCCGCGACCGCGCGGGTGCTGTGCATCCCGCATGCGGGGTGCGGCGTCAGCGTGTTCCGCAACTGGCCCGTCGAGCGGGGCCCGGTCGAGTTCCTCGCGGTCGACCTCCCTGGCCGGCTGTCCCGCTTCGGCGACCGGATGCCTGAGACCTTCCAGGAGCTGGCGGTCGGTCTCGTCGACGGGCTCGCCCCCCACCTCGACGTCCCCGTCACGGTCTTCGGGCACTGCTGGGCGGCGCTGGCCGCCTACGAGATGGCCTTCGAGATGCACAGACGGGGCCTGCCCCCGCCGGTGCGCATCGTCGCGTCGTCCCAGCTCGCGCCGCAGGACGAGATGATCGCGCGGATGCTCGACATGGACGACGCCGCGCTCGAGGTGGAGCTCGAGAAGGTGGTCCGCGACATGGGCCAGCAGCCGCACCCGGAGCTCGTCGCCATCTACGTCGACATCCTCCAGGCTGACCTCGACATGATCCGCCGCTACGTCCCCTCGGAGCCCGCCGCGCTCCCGTGCCCGGTGACGGCGCTGGGCTGGAGCGAGGACACCGAGATCACGCCGGCGCAGATGCAGGGTTGGTCGGCCTGCCCCGACACGACCTTCACGGTGTTCCCGGGTCGGCACAGCCGTTTCATCGACGCGCCCGCGGAGCTGATCGGCCTGCTGGCCGGCCCCCCTCAACGCGGGGAGAGCGAGACCGGCACCTCCCGGTAGCCGCGGAGGAAGTCCGACTCCATCCGGACCGCCGGACCGGTCGGCTCGACGTCGCCGACCCGGTCGGCCAGCGCACAGAGCAGCGCGGAGATCTCCAGACGCGCGAGGTTCGCCGCGAGGCAGTGGTGGGGCCCGGCCCCGAAGGCCAGGTGCGCCCGGCGCGGGAGGTCGAGGCGCATCTCGTCCGGGTGCGCGAACACCTCCTCGTCGCGGTTGGCCGAACGCAGCCACAGGGTGACGAGCTCGCCGCGTGGGATCCGCACACCACCCACCTCCAGGTCGTCCAGGAGGGTGCGCATGATGTGGTTCACGGGGGCCTCGCAGCGCAGCAGCTCCCGCACCGCCGCATCGACATCGGCCCCGCCGGCGCGGAGGGTGTCCCAGAACGGCCGCTGGTGGAGCATGGTCAGCGGGACGCTGGTGAGCGCGTACCGGGCGGAGGCGTTGCCGCCGAGGATGAGGTCGTGGCAGTTCATCACGGCCGCGCTCCGGGGAATCGGGGCGCCGTCGACCTGCGCGGTCGCGAGGATGCTCGCGACGTCGTCGCCCGGCCGGCGGCGCTTGGCGAGCACGAGCTCGTCGCAGTAGGCGAGCAACTCGACGTGCGCGGAGATCTGGGTCGACGCGGTCGCATCGCCGGAGCCGCAGAAGGCTCGTTGGCTCAGTCGCGCGAGCGCCTCGCGGTCGGCCTCGGGAACCCCGACGAGGTCGCAGCTGACCGTCGTGAGCAGCGGGGCGACGAGAGCCTCGACGAAGTCGACAGACGGTCGGGCGATGGCCTCGGAGACGAGCCGGTCGGCTAGGCCGCGAGTGCCCTCGGCGAGGCGGCGGACCGCCTTGGGGGTGAAGGCCGGCTCGAGGACCCGCCGCACCCGGGCGTGGGCGGGGTCGTCGCTGACGAGGACCGACCGCCCACCCGCGGCCGCCCCTGCGGCCACGTCCGACGCCTTCTCACCCAGCCGCATCCCCTGCTCGGACGACAGGACCTCGCTGCGCCGCAGGACCTCCCTGACCTGCTGGTAGCGCGTGACCGCCCAATGTCGTCGGCGGGCGGTGACGAGCACGGGGGTCCCCGACCGCCGCATCGTGCGCCAGATTCGCTCGGGACGGTCGGTGGCGTAGAGGGCGGGGTCGGCGAGGTCGAGGGCGAGGACCTGGTCGAGGTCGGCGAGGTCCACGTCGGGGCGGGTCGCCGGGGTCGTCGTGGAGGCGCTCATCGGGCCCCCTCCGTGTCGGGGTGGGCGTCGACGAGCGTGGCGAGACCGCGCGGGGTCAGCGTGCGCAGGACGTCCCGGACCGCGAGGTCGACCCCGAACTCGGCACCGCACAGCTCGACGAGCCGGAAGACGAGCAGCGAGTGGCCGCCGAGCTCGAAGAACCCGTCGGTGGCGCCCACCTCGTCGAGCTGGAGGACGGAGGCGAACAGGGCCACGGTGCGCGCCTCGGTGGCGGTGGCGGGGGGCTCGACCCCGGTTCGACCGGACGGCGCACCGCGGTCGATCAGGGTGAGCAGCGTCTCGACGTCGGTCTTGCCGTTGACCAGCGTCGGGACGGCGTCCAGGACGGTCACGGTCGTCGGCACCATGTGTGCCGGGAGCAGCCGACGGCCCTGCGAGAGCAGCTCCTCGGCCGACGGCCGTGCTCCGTCGGCCGGAACGACGAAGGCCGCAATCTCGCCGTCGGTGTCGGGTATCACCGTCACGACGGACTGCGCGACGTCCGGGTGCTCGGCGAGGACGGCCTCGATCTCGGCTGGTTCGATGCGCACGCCGCGGATCTTGACCTGCCGGCCGATGCGGCCGAGGTGCTCGAGTACTCCGTCAGCCCGGTAGCGGACGAGGTCGCCCGTCCGGTACATACGGGAGCCGGGGGCTCCGAACGGGTCCGCCGGGAACCGCTCGGCGGTCAGTCCGGGGCGACGGTGGTAGCTCTGCGCGATTCCGACCCGGCCCCCGACGTACAGCTCGGCCGGCACCCCGACGGGAACCGGCTCCAGCCATTCGTCGAGAACGTACACGCGGCGGTGTTCGACCGGTGGACCGACCGGGACCGGGGCTCCGGGCTCCACGGGGAGCACCGTCTCGGTGACGCAGCCGAGCTCGGTCGGGCCGTAGCAGTTGATGATCCGCGCCGAGAAGCGCTCGTGGAAGCCGTCGCGGACCCGCGGCGTCACCGCCTCGCCGCCGCAGAAGACCCAGCGGAGCGACGGACAGCTGCCCGCCGACGTGCACGAGTAGAACGGGGCCGCCATGGACGGGACCATGAACATGGTCGTGACCCGGAAGCGGTCCACGGCGTCGCGGAGCGCGGCGGGGTCGCGATGGGCCTCCGGTGGGCAGATGGCGACGCGAGCGCCGTGGAAGAGCGGCCAGAAGATCTCCCAGATGGAGACGTCGAAACCGTACGACGTCTTGAACAGGGCGGTATCGCCCGGGCCGTACGGGTAGGACCGGTGCAGCCACGCGATGTCGGCCAGCGCCCCGTCGACGGGGTACGCGACGGCCTTGGGCCGTCCGGTCGTCCCGGACGTGTACAGCAGGTGGATGAGGTGGTTCCCCTCCAGGGGTGGTGGGTCCTCCGCGGGGCGGCTGGCCCACCGGGTGGCGTCCGCGTCGACCGCGAGGGTCTGCCACCGGCCCGCTGGGACCCGGGGCCGGGTACCGGCGTCGGTGAGCACCGCGAGCGGGGCCGAGTCCTCGAGCATGAACTGCATCCGGGAGTCGGGGAGGTCCGGGTCGACCGGTACGTAGGCCGCGCCGGACTTCGTGACCGCGTAGAGCGCCACCATCACGTCGATGCTGCGGGGCATGGTGACCGCGACGAAACCACCCGGGCGGGCACCGAGAGCGCGGAGCTCGTGTGCGAGCCGGTTCGCGCGGACGTTGAGCTCGGCGTAGGTGAGCCGGTCGTCGTTTTCGTCGACGACCGCCGTTGCGTCGGGCGTACGGCGCACCTGCTCCTCGAACAGCTGGGCCATCGTCACGTGGGTCGGTTCCGGGTCCCGTGCCGGGTTCAGGCCATGGAGGAGCCGCGTGCGCTCCGTGGGAGGGACCGGCGACACGGACAGGACCTTGCGCCCGGGGGCGGCGACGAGCTCGCCGATCAGGTGCTCGAGCATCGCGGCGACCCGGGCGGTCTCGTCGGGGTGCGCGCTGCCCGTGCGCAGCTCGCCGGAGAGGTCGGGTGTGCCGTCGCTGAGGGTCAGTCGCCAGGCCGCATCGGCCTTGGCCAGCGTGGAACCGGCGCCGGAGGCCCCTGGACGCAGCAGCTCGACAACCGCGTCGGGCTCCGGCCGGCCGCCGGACGCCTCCTTCAGGTCCGCCCCCAGCGCGTCGAGGTCTCCGGCGTGGCTCCCGGCCTCCGCGAGGGTGGCCGCCACGCGGCCCACCAGCTCTCGGTATACCGGACCGTCGGAGAGGTCGCCGCGGACGGGGAAGGCCGCCGGGGAGCAGGGCAGGGGGAGGCCGACCACGACCTCCGGCGTCCCGCGGAGCCGCGCCAGGAGCACCTGCACCCCGGCCACGACGGCGGCGTCGAGCGGGGCGCCCGTGTCCGTCGCGAGCTCGCGCAGCGCCCCGGCGACCCGCGACCCGAGACGCACGGGCACCGCGTTCTCGTGGTTCGCGCCGGGGACGGCGTTGAGGACTGGGTCGACGGTGGTCATGAGGGCACCCGTTCCGCCGGGGCGGTCGCCGGGACCCGCCAGGCGTGCACCTCCGGCTCGTCGTCGACGCCGTCGTCGGCGCCGGGGTCGGTGATCATGTCGGGCATCTCGGTGTCGAGGTGCCGGAGCCTGGGGGAGAGCGCGGCGGCGAGGACGCACAGGACGATGGCCGCGCCCATGACCATCACGACCAACGCGTAGCCCCTGCCCGGTCCGGTGCCCACGAGGACCCGCAGCACCGGGTTCGTGACGTCATTGCGACCCACGAGCGGGACGAAGACGTGATCGGCAGCCGGGCCGGCCACCGCGTAGGCGACCAGCGGCGGGGCCGAGAAGGTCATCGTGAGCAGCGCGATGACCCTGCCGCGCAGCTCGGGGGCGACCTTGACCTGCCAGATCGCCTGGTTGCAGGCCATGACGACCGCCGAGCTGCCGAGGACCACGAACGCCGCCGCGCCGATGAGGACGGGGTCGGGGCGCAGGCTGCCGGCCACCATGGCGGCGCCCATGAGGACTGCGAAGCCGAGGACGGCGGCCACCCGGCGCCGCGGCCCGCCCCATGCGCTCATGCCGAGGCCGGCCGCGACCATACCGATGCCAGCGGACGACAACACCGTGCCGAGGGTCACCGCCGACCCGAAGGCCAGGACGAGGGGTGTGATCATCAGCTGGACCACGCCGCCGCAGAAGTTGACGACGGCCGAGAAGGCGAGGAGGACGACGAGCCCGTGCCGTCCGGCGACGAACCGCCATGCCGTGCGCAGGTTACGGGCCAGGCCTGCCGGACCCCTCGGCCGCTCGGCCCCGGGCGGGCCGGCGGGGCGCGGGATCCGGACGACGGCCAGACCCAGCAGGGCGAGCACGTAGGAGGCACAGTCGACGAGGACGATGCCCGGCAGCTCGATCGCCACGAGCAGGAGCCCCGCGACCACCGGCGCGAGCAGCCGGCTGGCCGCGACGGCCAGCATGAGCAGGCCGTTGGCCCGACCGATCTGCCGCTTCGGCACGAGGGCCGGCACGGCCGTCTCGAGCGCCGGGGTCTCCAGCGACTGGGCCAGGGCGAGGCAGGAGACGAGCACGTAGACCTGCCAGAGGGCGAAGGCCCCGGTGGTGAGAACCACCGCGAAGAGGAGCATCACCACGGCCGCCCCTCCCGTGCCGACCGTCATGGCCCGTCGCGGCCCCCACCGGTCGATGACAGCACCGGCGAAGGGGGCCGCGAGCACGAACGGGACGAAGGCGAGGGCGTATACGAGGCTGAGGGTCGTCACCGACCCGGTGAGCCGGTAGGCGTGCACGCCGAGGGCGAAGCCGGTCAGCCCCGAGCCCGTCAGGGAGGCGAGCTGGCCCACCCACAGGACTCCGAACGCGCGGAACCCGGTGGGGGCGGACGCCCGTAGGTCCCTCATCGGCGCGCCGTCACGGTGTGGAGGCCGGAGCCGGCGAGCCACGAGGCCTGGTCGACCTCCGTCGAGTACCCGTGAGCACCGAACAGCGCGAGGCTGCGGTCGAGGTGTCCTTCGTCCTCGTGCACCTCGGCGACCACGGTGCGGATCCGTGGCCAGTCCGTGTCCTCGATACCCTCGAGGACGTCGAGCTCTGCCCGTTCCACGTCGACCTTGAGGAGGGCGACCTCACCCACTCCGTACGCCGCGAGCGCCGCCGACAGCGTCGTCACGTAGACGTGCTCGACCCGTGGTTCGTGGAGACCGTCGAGGAGGTACTCGGCGGCCTCGCCGACGACTTCGTTGTTCTCGAGGTAGTGGCGGGTGGCGTCGCGGTCCCGCTCCGCGTGGGCGTACATCCCGGACTGGCAGGGTGCCTTCGGGTAGTAGGTGAAGCGGACCGGCCCCTCCGTACGGCCGACCGCGCGCCGGTACGCCGTCGCCCCGGGCACGTGGTCGCGCAGGTTGCGCGTCAGGCACCGGTGGAGCACCTGCGCCGGCTCGAAGGCGAGGATGCGCGCGTCCGGAACGGCGCGGGATACGTAGAGGGACGCGAGGCCGCAGTGCGCGCCGACGTCCAGGACGGTCTCGCCGCGGGCGACGCCGCGGACGGCGTCGCCGTAGCACCTGTCGTCGAAGATCTCTCGCCAGATCATCAGCGCGTCGTTCCTCGACGGGCAGTGCCAGGACGTGCCGTCCGGGAGCCGGACCCGCTGGGCATCCCTGACGCCGGGGCTGGTCGTCATCAGTCCGTCCCGTCCCGTCCGGTCCGGGTTCGCCGCGACCACGTCCCGTGGGCCGTCATCGCCGGACGCCGGTCGCCACCAGGTGCGGACCGAGACCGAGCAGCTCCGGGACCCGCTCTTGGGCGCGGGCGCCGGCGAGCACGGCCTCGCGGGCGCGGGGGTCGGCCATCCGCTCGCTGAGGTCGTCGACGAGGAACGCCGCCCCCTCGACGCTCACGAGGTCGGTGACCTCGAGCTCTGCCGCCTCGAGCTCGGTGGCCAGCTGGCGCGGGAGGTGGGTGAAGGCGGTGTAGCCGCCTGCGGCTGCGGAGGGCAGGACGCCGGTCTGCTCGACCGCGGCGATGAGCTCGAGCATCTGGGGTCCCCGCTCGTACATGCGCTCGCGCAGCATGCCGTCCATGCGGCTGGCCCAGCGGGAGATGCCGGCCCCGTACACCGGGCCCCCGGGGCGGACGACGCGCCGCGCCTCGCGCAGCACGGCGAGCCGGTCCTCCTCGGAGGGCAGGTAGTAGAGCGGCCCCAACAGCAGGACTGCATCGACGCTCTCGTCGTCGAGGTCGAGCCACCGGGCGTCACCGACGGCCGACTCGACCGCGAGCCCCTTGTCCTGCGCAGCGCGGTTCACCTCGTCGACGAAGGACGGCACGATCTCGCGGTGAAGGACCTCGTACCCGAGCTCCGCCAGCCACAGCGCGAACCGCCCGGGCCCCCCGCCGATGTCGGCGACGACGGCCGGAGCCGGTGGCAGGTGCCGCAGCACGATCTCCTTGGTGCGCTCGAACTCCAGCGCCCCGTGACCCGAGCTCTCCTGCTCGAGGGTCTGCTCTCGTCCGGGCCCTTCGTAGTACGCGGTCAGCTGCTCCTGGAGGGAACGGTCCTCCGACGGCGCCGCCGTCGCGCCGAGGCGCGTCTCCACGGAGGTGTCCGCAGCGGGCGTGCCGACGGGGCCACCGGTCTCAGCGAGCCGGCGCTCCAGCTCGGCGATCTCGGCGTCGAGCTCCCGGTCCTCCTCGTCGGGCCCGACGGCCGCGAGGGCCGCGGCGAGGTCGCGGACCGTCGGGTGGAGGGCGAGCATGGCGACCGTCGCCCCCTCGATGCGCCCGACCGCGCGGACGGCGGTGAAGGAGTCTCCGCCGAGGTCGAAGAAGTTCGCCGTGACATCGAGCTC
Source organism: uncultured Actinomycetota bacterium (assembly GCA_963726295.1). Lineage (GTDB taxonomy): Bacteria > Actinomycetota > Actinomycetes > Actinomycetales > Dermatophilaceae > DASSQJ01. The sequence continues at coordinate 30,899 of CAVSBW010000009.1, read as the reverse complement.
CTCGAGGCCGAGCGTCTCGCGCCAGGCTGACGCGATGTGCTCCTCCTCGGGGGTCGCGGGCGGGACCGGGGCCGAGGTCCGGCCCCGGCCGTCGGCCGGCACGGGGGCCGCCGGGAGCGGGGCCCCGGTGGGCGCGGGGGCGGAGGCGCACGATGCCTCGGTGTGCGCGTCGCCGGCAGCGAGCAGCGCCGACGTGCGGTCCGCGTCCGGGAGGGTTCCGAGTACTGCGAGGAGGAGCGCAAGGACGTCGTCGACGACGTGGGCGTCGAAGCGGTCCTCGTGCCACAGCAACTCCAGCTCCGAGACCGGCGCCGGGTTGACGATGAGCGCCAGCGGGACGCTCACCTTGTCGAAGGTGCGTTGGGAGCGGACCGAGAGCTGTCCGGCGACGGCGCTCTCCTCGCCGACCCCGAAGGAGTAGTTGGCGAACACGACCAGGCTGTCGAACAGCTGCCGGCCCGGGACGCCCGCCCATCGCTTGACGTCCGAGAGCGGGCTGAACTCGTACTCGCGGGCCGCGGCGGCTCGTGCCTGGACGTCACGCAGCCACTCGCCCAGGTCGCCGTCGCCGGGGACGTCCACCGCGACGGGAAGGGTGTTGACGAACATGCCGATCATTCGGTCGACATCCGGGAGGTCGGCGGGGCGGCCCGAGCTGACGCAGCCGAAGAGGACGTCTGACGAGTGGGTGAGGCGGCTGAGGACGGCGGCCCAGGCGCCGTGGAGGACGGTACCCACCGTGACCCGGTGGCGGGCCGCGGCCGCGCGCAGGCCGTCCTCGAGCCGGCCCGCGATGTCCACCGACCGTCGTCCGGGCTCCCCGGTGGCGTGTCGGGGGTCGAGCGCGCGCAACCCCGGCAGCGGATGCGGCGACACCCCGCCCAACGTCTCGGACCAGAACCGGCGGGCGGCGTCCATGTCCTGCTGGTCGAGCCAGGCGATGTACTCGCGGAAGGCCGGCGCCGGCGCCGGCCGCGGGCCACCGGTGACGATCCCCTGGTAGTGGGCCATCACCTCGTTCATGAACACTGGGACCGACCAGCCGTCGAGCAGCAGGTGGTGGTGCGTCCAGGCGAGGGCGTGCCGCTCGGGCCTCAGCCGCACGAGGTAGAGGCGCTGGAGGGGCGGCGCGGTGAGGTCGAACCCGGTCGCCCGGTCCTCGGCGAGGAGGCGGTCGAGCCGTTCCTGCTGTTCGTCCTCGGGCACGCCGGACCAATCCTCTGTCCGCGACGGAGGGGTGACCTCGCGGTGGACCACCTGCAGGGGCTTGTCGAGCCCCTCCCAGTGGAAGGACGTGCGCAGCGCGGGGTGGGACTCGAAGACCTGCCGCCAGGCGCGGACCAGCAGGTCCGCGTCCAGGGGGCCATCGATGACGTAGACGTGCTGACCGAGGTACATGTCGGCCGAGCCGTCGTGCACCGTGTGGAGGAGCATCCCCCGCTGCAGCGGCGAGAGCTCGTAGATGTCGTCGACGTCGGTGTGTCCCACCGTGATCTCCTACCTGGGGGTTTCGGGGGCGGTCACGGGCTGCCGCGGTGTCACGGTGGCGTCCTTGAGCGCGGCGGCGAGGTTGGTGGTGAGCTGGCCGAGGTTTGGTTCCCGCCACATCGTGTAGTGGTCGCCGGGTGTGGTGCGACGGCGCAGGTCGGGGGTGAGCCCGAGCCACCCGCGGTCACCGGCGCCCTCTGGGTTGTCCGCGGCACTGATGAGGACCACGGTGTGCTCACCCCGACGGGTCGGCTGCCGGAAGGCACCGCGGTAGTTGCCCTCGAAGGCGAGGAGCCGGGTGTGCAGCTCGTCGCGCAGCGCTTCGGGCGCCACCCCGGCCTCGATGAGGGTGTCGAGGGCGAGCTTCTCCAGGGCCGGCCGGCCCAGGTCGTGCAGCGTGTCGCGGTCGATGTCGGGCAGGGTGACGGCGGCGCTCCCCGCGAGGTCGGTGAGGAAGGCGGCGCCGACCTCGAGGTCGTCGGGCTCCGCCGTGCGCTCGGGGACGGTCGCGGCGTCGAGGGCGAGGACCGTCACCGCGTCGCCGTCGCCCCCGAGCAGGCGGGCGGTCTCGTGGGCGATGACACCGCCGAGGGACCAGCCACCCACGAGGTACGGACCGTGTGGTAGGACCTCGCGGATGAGGCGGGCGTAGGCCTCGGCGCGCTCGGCCAGGTCGGCCGGCGGCACCTGCCCGTGCAGGGCGGGGTCCTCGATGGCGTGCACGGGCTGGTCCTCGCCGAGGGCGACGGCCAGCTCCGCGTAGCCCGCGACGGACCCGCCGACGGGGTGGATGAGGAACAGTGGCGGACGACTCCCCTCGGAGCGGAACGTTACGAGGCTGCCGGTCGGCGGCTCGGTTGGTGGGGTGGGGGTGGTGGGGTCGTGGGTGGGGGTGGCGTTGTCGATGAGGGTGGCGAGGTGGGCGAGGGTGGGGTGGGTGAAGAGGTCGCGGAGGTGGAGGTGGATGTCGTAGTGGTCGCGGATGCGGGCGAGGAGTCGGGTGGCGTGGAGTGAGTTGCCGCCGATGTCGAAGAAGGTGTGGTGCATCCCGATGGGGGTGGTGGTGTCGAGGAGGTCGGTGCAGGTGGTGGTGAGCCAGTGTTCGGTGGGGGTGGTGGGGGGTTGGTGGGTGGGGGTGTGGTCGGTGGGGTGGGGGAGGCGGTTGTGGTCGAGCTTTCCGCTGGTGGTGAGGGGAAGTTCGTCGAGGGTGATGTAGTGGGTGGGGATCATGTAGACCGGGAGCCGGTCGGCGAGGTGTTCGCGGATCCTGGTGGGGTCGGGGGTGGTGCCGGGGGTGGGGAGGAGGTAGGCGGTGAGGGTGTCGTGGTGGACCTGGACGGTGGCGTGGGTGATGTCGGGGTGGGTGGTGAGGGTGGTCTCGACCTCGGCGGGTTCGAGGCGTTGGCCGTTGAGCTTGGTTTGGCGGTCGGTGCGGCCGAGGTAGTCGAGGGTGCCGTCGGTGCGGCGGCGGACGAGGTCGCCGGTGGCGTACATGCGGGTGCCGGGGTGGGGGGTGTAGGGGTCGGCGATGAAGGTGGTGGCGGTGGTGGTGGGTTGGTTGAGGTAGCCGTGGGCCAGGCCGGTGCCGGCGATGTGGAGGTGGCCAGGGACGCCGAGGGGGACGGGGCGCAGGTGGCGGTCCAGGACGTAGGCGCGGTGGTTGGCGATGGGCAGGCCGATGGGGGTGGGGTCGGTGCTGGGGTGGCAGGTCCAGGCGGTGACGTCGATGGAGGCCTCGGTGGGGCCGTAGAGGTTGTGCAGGGTGGTGTGGGGGAGGGTGTCGAGAAGGCGGTTGGCGGTGTCGGTGGTGAGGGCCTCGCCGCTGCAGAAGACCTGGCGGAGGGTGTCGTGGGGGGTGGGTTCGTGGGTGGTGAGGTGGTCGAGGTAGGTCTCGAGCATGGTGGGGACGAAGTGCGCGGTGGTGATGTTCCGGTGCTCGATGAGGTCGTGGAGGTAGTGGGGGTCGCGGTGTCCGTCGGGGGCGGCGATGACGAGGCGGGCGCCGGTGGTCAGGGGCCAGATGAGCTCCCAGAGGGAGACGTCGAAGGTGTAGGGGGTCTTGTGCAGGACGGTGTCGGTGGCGTCGATGGGGTAGGCGTCCTGCATCCACTGGATCCGGTTGGTGAGGCCGTGGTGGGGGACCTGGACGCCCTTGGGGGTTCCGGTGGAGCCCGAGGTGTAGAGGATGTAGGCGGGGTCGTGGGGGGTGAGCCGGTTCGGTGGGGCGGTGTCGGGGTGGGTGTCGAGGATGTCGGTTTCGGTGTCGAGGTGGATGCGCGGTGGGCTGTCGGGGGGTGCAGGGATGGTGCTGGTGGTGATGACGGCGGCGGGGGTGGCGTCGGTGTGGAGCCGGTGGAGTCGCTCGCGGGGAAGGTCGGGGTCCAGGGGCAGGTAGGTGGCGCCGGCCTTCCAGCAGGCCAGGAGGGCGGTGACCAGGCCGATGCCGCGGTGGAGGCTGACGCCGACCGGGGTGCAGGTGTCCGGGTCCAGGTGGGTGCGCAGGTGGTGGGCGAGGCGGTTGGCGGCTCGGTCCAGCTCGCGGTAGGTGTGGGTGGTGCCGTCGTGGTCGAGGACGGCCACGGCCTCGGGGTGGGTGCGGGCCTGGTTCTCGACGAGGTGGTGCAGCAGGGTGGTGGGGTACGCCATGGTGGTGTCGTTGCCCGTGGTCAGGACGTGCTCGCGTTCCGCCCGGTCCATCACCTCGATCGAGGACGCGGGGGCCTGCGGGTCGGCCAACCCCCCGGCCAGCGCGGCCCCGAAGTGGGCCACCAACCGCTCCACCCGCTCGGCATCGAACAGCTCGCTCGAGTACTCGGTCCCGACGACCAGGCTGCCGTCGGCGTCCTGCGTCACGCCGAGCGACAGGTCGAGGTGGGAGCTCATGAAGTCCACGCTCAGGGGCTCGGCGGCGACGTCGTGCAGCCTCAGCCCGCCCAGTGACGCGCTGGGCGGCTGGAGGGTGAGGTTGACCTGGAAGAGGGGGTTCCGCCCGGCGACCCGCTTCGGCTGGAGGGCCTCGACGACGCTGGTGAACGGGAGGTCCTGGTAGGTCGTCGCGTCCATGATGCACTCGTGGCAGCGCTGGACCAGCTCCTCGAAGGAGGGCTCGCCCGCCACGGACGTGCGCAGCACCACCTGGTTGACGAACAACCCGACCAGTGGTTCGACCTCGGGCCGGTTCCGCCCCGAGAACACCGACCCCACCGGGAGGTCCTCCTGCCCGGTCCACCGGTTCAGCACGCACAGCAACGCTGCGTGCAACACCGCCAGGAACGACACCCGACGGGTCCGCGCGAACTCCCGGGCGGCGTGCCCGACAGCCTCGGGGAGGGCATGGTCGGACCCCGTCCCGGCACCGGTCGGCTGGGCGGGGCGGGGCCGGTCGGTGGGTAGGTCGATCGTGGGCAGGTCGGCGAGGTTCTCGACCCAGAAGGCGAGCTGGCGCTCGACCTCGGCGTCGTCGACCCGGCTGCGCTGCCACGCGGCGTGGTCGGCGGACTGGATCGGCAGCGGGGTCAGGTCGGCCTCGCCCCCGGTCACCTCGGCCGTGTACAGCCGGGAGAGCTCCTCCCCGAGCAGGCGGATCGACCAGCCGTCGCCGACGATGTGGTGCAGGACCAGGACCAGGACGTACTCCTGCGGCCCGGTGCCGGCCAGCCGCACCCGCAGCAGCGGGCCCGTGGCCAGATCCATCGGCTCGTCCACCTGGGCGGCGGCCCAGGCTTCGACCGCGGCCGGCTCGACCGGCTCGACCCGAAGCTCGAAGTCCTCCGCCGGGTCATCGACCACCTGCCGCGGGAGACCGCCCTGCCCGACGAACCGGGTCCGCAACACCTCGTGACGCACGATCAGCGCCGACAGGGCCGACCGCAACGCCCCCACGTCCAACGCCCCACGCAACCGCAGCGCGAAGGCGATGTGGTAGGCCGACGAATCCGGGTTCAGCTGGTGCTCGAACCACAAGCCCTCCTGCTGCAGCGTGCACGGCATCCCCTCGCCTCGCGGGACGGGTTCGATGCGGCGGGCGGCCTTGCGCTTCTCCTTGGCCGCCCGCTTCTCGGCCAGCAGGCGCTCGAGCTCGGTGCGCTCGGCCAGCCGGCGCTCGAGCTCGGCGATCTCCGAGTCCAGCTCGGTTGGTGGGGTGGGGGTGGTGGGGTCGTGGGTGGGGGTGGCGTTGTCGATGAGGGTGGCGAGGTGGGCGAGGGTGGGGTGGGTGAAGAGGTCGCGGAGGTGGAGGTGGATGTCGTAGTGGTCGCGGATGCGGGCGAGGAGTCGGGTGGCGTGGAGTGAGTTGCCGCCGATGTCGAAGAAGGTGTGGTGCATCCCGATGGGGGTGGTGGTGTCGAGGAGGTCGGTGCAGGTGGTGGTGAGCCAGTGTTCGGTGGGGGTGGTGGGGGGTTGGTGGGTGGGGGTGTGGTCGGTGGGGTGGGGGAGGCGGTTGTGGTCGAGCTTTCCGCTGGTGGTGAGGGGAAGTTCGTCGAGGGTGATGTAGTGGGTGGGGATCATGTAGACCGGGAGCCGGTCGGCGAGGTGTTCGCGGATCCTGGTGGGGTCGGGGGTGGTGCCGGGGGTGGGGAGGAGGTAGGCGGTGAGGGTGTCGTGGTGGACCTGGACGGTGGCGTGGGTGATGTCGGGGTGGGTGGTGAGGGTGGTCTCGACCTCGGCGGGTTCGAGGCGTTGGCCGTTGAGCTTGGTTTGGCGGTCGGTGCGGCCGAGGTAGTCGAGGGTGCCGTCGGTGCGGCGGCGGACGAGGTCGCCGGTGGCGTACATGCGGGTGCCGGGGTGGGGGGTGTAGGGGTCGGCGATGAAGGTGGTGGCGGTGGTGGTGGGTTGGTTGAGGTAGCCGTGGGCCAGGCCGGTGCCGGCGATGTGGAGGTGGCCAGGGACGCCGAGGGGGACGGGGCGCAGGTGGCGGTCCAGGACGTAGGCGCGGTGGTTGGCGATGGGCAGGCCGATGGGGGTGGGGTCGGTGCTGGGGTGGCAGGTCCAGGCGGTGACGTCGATGGAGGCCTCGGTGGGGCCGTAGAGGTTGTGCAGGGTGGTGTGGGGGAGGGTGTCGAGAAGGCGGTTGGCGGTGTCGGTGGTGAGGGCCTCGCCGCTGCAGAAGACCTGGCGGAGGGTGTCGTGGGGGGTGGGTTCGTGGGTGGTGAGGTGGTCGAGGTAGGTCTCGAGCATGGTGGGGACGAAGTGCGCGGTGGTGATGTTCCGGTGCTCGATGAGGTCGTGGAGGTAGTGGGGGTCGCGGTGTCCGTCGGGGGCGGCGATGACGAGGCGGGCGCCGGTGGTCAGGGGCCAGATGAGCTCCCAGAGGGAGACGTCGAAGGTGTAGGGGGTCTTGTGCAGGACGGTGTCGGTGGCGTCGATGGGGTAGGCGTCCTGCATCCACTGGATCCGGTTGGTGAGGCCGTGGTGGGGGACCTGGACGCCCTTGGGGGTTCCGGTGGAGCCCGAGGTGTAGAGGATGTAGGCGGGGTCGTGGGGGGTGAGCCGGTTCGGTGGGGCGGTGTCGGGGTGGGTGTCGAGGATGTCGGTTTCGGTGTCGAGGTGGATGCGCGGTGGGCTGTCGGGGGGTGCAGGGATGGTGCTGGTGGTGATGACGGCGGCGGGGGTGGCGTCGGTGTGGAGCCGGTGGAGTCGCTCGCGGGGAAGGTCGGGGTCCAGGGGCAGGTAGGTGGCGCCGGCCTTCCAGCAGGCCAGGAGGGCGGTGACCAGGCCGATGCCGCGGTGGAGGCTGACGCCGACCGGGGTGCAGGTGTCCGGGTCCAGGTGGGTGCGCAGGTGGTGGGCGAGGCGGTTGGCGGCTCGGTCCAGCTCGCGGTAGGTGTGGGTGGTGCCGTCGTGGTCGAGGACGGCCACGGCCTCGGGGTGGGTGCGGGCCTGGTTCTCGACGAGGTGGTGCAGCAGGGTGGTGGGGTACGCCATGGTGGTGTCGTTGCCCGTGGTCAGGACGTGCTCGCGTTCCGCCCGGTCCATCACCTCGATCGAGGACGCGGGGGCCTGCGGGTCGGCCAACCCCCCGGCCAGCGCGGCCCCGAAGTGGGCCACCAACCGCTCCACCCGCTCGGCATCGAACAGCTCGCTCGAGTACTCGGTGCGCATCGTGAGCCGGCCGGACACGGCCTCGTCGATCTCGATCTCGACGTCGAACATCGAGTGACCCGTGCCGAGGACCTCAGCCGTGGTCTCCAGTCGCTCGGGGCAGAGGTCGGGGAAGCTCGGGCCGGTCGACTGGAGGGTGAACCCCACCTGGAAGAGCGGGTTCCGCCCGGCGACCCGCTCGGGCTGGACGGCCTCGACGACGACGTTGAACGGGGTGTCCTCATGCGCGGCAGCGTCCATGATGCACTCGTGGCAGCGCTGGACCAGCTCCTCGAAGGAGGGCTCGCCCGCCACGGACGTGCGCAGCACCACCTGGTTGACGAACAACCCGACTAGTGGTTCGACCTCGGGCCGGTTCCGCCCCGAGAACACCGACCCCACCGGGAGGTCCTCCTGCCCGGTCCACCGGTTCAGCACGCACAGCAACGCTGCGTGCAACACCGCCAGGAACGACACCCGACGGGTCCGCGCGAACTCCCGGGCCGAGGACCCGACCTCGACCGGTAGCTCTCGCCGGATGAAGCCGCCCTCGCCGGTCGGCTGGGCGGGGCGGGGCCGGTCGGTGGGTAGGTCGATCGTGGGCAGGTCGGCGAGGTTCTCGACCCAGAAGGCGAGCTGGCGCTCGACCTCGGCGTCGTCGACCCGGCTGCGCTGCCACGCGGCGTGGTCGGCGGACTGGATCGGCAGCGGGGTCAGGTCGGCCTCGCCCCCGGTCACCTCGGCCGTGTACAGCCGGGAGAGCTCCTCCCCGAGCAGGCGGATCGACCAGCCGTCGCCGACGATGTGGTGCAGGACCAGGACCAGGACGTACTCCTGCGGCCCGGTGCCGGCCAGCCGCACCCGCAGCAGCGGGCCCGTGGCCAGATCCATCGGCTCGTCCACCTGGGCGGCGGCCCAGGCTTCGACCGCGGCCGGCTCGACCGGCTCGACCCGAAGCTCGAAGTCCTCCGCCGGGTCATCGACCACCTGCCGCGGGAGACCGCCCTGCCCGACGAACCGGGTCCGCAACACCTCGTGACGCACGATCAGCGCCGACAGGGCCGACCGCAACGCCCCCACGTCCAACGCCCCACGCAACCGCAGCGCGAAGCCCATGTGGTATGCCGACGAATCCGGGTTCAGCTGGTGCTCGAACCACAAGCCCTCCTGCTGCAGCGTGCACGGCATCCCCTCGCCCCGGGGGATGGGGAGGATCGTGTCGAGGCGCCCCGTCCGGGCGGTTTCGCGATGGGTCTGGGTCATGACGGCTCCGTTCGTCCCGTGGCGGCGTCGAGGTCGGTGGTCGTGGGGCGACCAGCTCCCCCTGCGAGAGGGCGGCGCAGGTCCCTCGAGATGGCTCGCAGGACCTGCCACTCGCCGTCCTCGTCGAAGAAGTGGCTGCCGGGGACGAGTTCGAGGACGAACCCCGCTGACGTCTCGTCGGCCCAGGCGGCCATCCGCGCCGGTGGGGCGACCTCGTCGGTCGTCCCGGCGAAGGCGTGGATGGGGATGTCCAGGGGGGTGTCCGGCCGGCCCGGGGCGGTCGTCAGAGCGACGAGGTCCGCTCGCAGGGTCGGCAGGAGGATCGAGACGACCTCCGGCTGGGCGAGGACCTCCGGCGGGGTGCCGCCGAGGTCGCGCATGTAGCCCGGCAGCCCCCCGGGCCAGGCCTCCCACGGCCGGGACCCGTCGTCGTGCCACGGCCCCGGCTCGCACGCCAGGAACAGCCGGACCGGGAGCGGCAGCGTGAGCTCACGCAGCCGAAGGGTCACCGCCCACGCGAGGCGTGCGCCCATGCTCGCGCCGTAGAACGCGAAGGGCCGATCGAGCATCGGGGTGAGCGTCTCCACGACTGCGTCGACGAGCGGGGGGAACCGGTCGTACGGGTCCTCGTTGAACCGGTCCGCCCGGCCGGGCAACTGCACGGCGACCGGGTCGACGGCCGGCTCGAGCCGCGTGCCCCACGCGCGGTACACGGTGGCGCTGCCGCCGGCGTGGTGGAAGCAGAAGAGGGTGACGTCCCCGGCCGGCGTTCCCGCCGGACGGAGGCGCTTGAGCCAGCGCGAGTCGAGGTCGTCGGCGACGACGCCCGTCGACGACGGCGGTAGCATGCCGCGAGCCGGTGGGCGCCCGCTCAGGCGACCGGCGACGCGTCGCGGCGGGCGCTGAGGGGGCGGATGTCGGTCCAGTTGGCCTCGATGTAGTCGAGGCACGACTGCCGGTCGTCCTCTCCGTGCACGGTTCGCCACCCTGCGGGGACGTCCATCCGGGCGGGCCAGAGGGAGTGCTGCTCCTCGTCGTTCACGAGGACGATGAAGCGGCCGTCGGGGTCGTCGAAGGGGTTCATGCCGCCGAGGCTAGGCACGGTCACGTACGACTCGCTGTCCCGTGAAACGAGGACCCCTCGGCCCTCGTCACGCCTTCACGTGACAGCCGGGAGAGGCCATCCGCTCCTACGGTGACATCCGGCGGGCGCACCCGTGCGCCGCTGCCGAGCCGGATGTGGACCCGTCCGGCGGCCACCTCCGACTCCGGGACGGAACCTCGCGACATGGACATCGCCGTAGCCGCGCTCGAGGCCTGGATGCGTGACTACTACCACGCCGTCGACCACGACATCGGGAGCAGCGGAGTGCGCGACCTCACCGTGGCCGAGCTCCGCGAGCAGTGCGGGTTCACCCTGGCCGAACTCGACTGCATGGTCTTCCACGACAGCGAGAGCCACGGGGGAACCCACCTGCGCCAGGCCCTCGCCGAGCGCTGGACGCACGGGGACCCGGACCGCGTCATGGTGACCCACGGCTCGAGCGAGGCGATCTACCTCGTGATGAACACCGCACTCGCACCGGGCGACGAGGTGATCTGCGTCGACCCCGCCTACCAGCAGCTCCACGACATCGCCGCCGCCCGGGGGTGCCGGGTGACCCGGTGGGCCCTGGACGCGGGCCGGGGCTTCGCCGCCGATCTCGCCGAGCTGCGCCGACTCGCAGCCCGGGGACCGGCCATGATCATCGTCAACTTCCCGCACAACCCGACCGGGGTCTCGATCACCCCGGCCGAGCAGGAGGAGCTCGTCTCGATCGCCGCCGGGTGCGGCGCCTGGCTCGTCTGGGACCACGCCTTCGGTGAGCTCACCTACCGCCGTCCACCGCTCCCGCTTCCCAGCGACCGCTACGGGCGGGCCATCGTTTTCGGGACCTTCTCGAAGAGCTACGGACTGGCCGGGCTTCGTGTCGGGTGGTGCGTCGCGCCGCCGGCGCTGCTCGCCGAGATGGCTCTGCTGCGCGACTACATCGCGCTGTATGTCTCGCCGGTGCTCGAACTGCTCACCGAACACGCGGTCCGCAACGCCGACCGGATTGTCGCGATGCAGCAGCGACACGCCGCCGCCAACCTCGAGGTGGTGCGCGAGTGGGCCGGGCGGCTGCCGGGTCTGGTCCGGTGGGTCGAACCGGAGGGTGGGGTCACGGCCTTCGTGGAACTTCCCGGGCAGCCGGACGTCGTCGCCTCCTGTCGCCGGCTGGCCGAAGAGCACCGCGTCCTCCTCGTTCCGGGCGCCTGCTTCGGCGACCGGTACCGGAACTACGTACGCCTCGGCTTCGGGGGGAGCCGGGACGAGCTGACCGCCGGCCTCGACCGGCTCGAACATGTTCTGCGCGCCGACGTCAGGGAAGTGATCACGACATGACCGAACTCCACACGCGCATCGCCGCGCTCTCCCCGGAGCAGCGTGAGCTGCTCGAGCGACGGCTCGCCGACCGGGTCGTCCACGACCCGCCCGGTGGCGAGCGGATCACCGCCCGGGACCGGAGCCGGCCGGCGCCGCTGTCGATCCAGCAGCAGCGTGAGTGGGCCTTCGGCCGCTTCCGCGGCGCGAACAACATCATCGGCGCGTTCCGGGTCGAGGGTGACTTCGACCGGGACATCCTCGGCCGGGCGCTGACCGAGGTCACCGAGCGCCACGAGGTGCTGCGGTCGACGGTGGAGGAGCAGCCCGACGGCGGCCTGGTCCAGGTGGTCCACCCCGTGTCCGCGGTCCCGGTCCCAGTCGATGACCTCACTCACCTCGGGGAGGACGAGCAGCGTTCCGAGCTGCGGCGTCGCTGGGAGGCGGAGGTCGTGACACCCTTCGACGCCGACCAGCACCATCGGCTGAGGATCTCGCTCCTGCGCTTCGGCCCTGCCGAGCACGCCGTGCTCATCACGACCGACCACAGCGCCGGCGATCTCGTCTCGATGGGGTTCCTCGTCGAGGAGTTCGCGGCCCTCTACAAACAGCACAGCACGGGGTGCGGCGGCCTACCTCCGGTGGAGGTCCAGTACGCGGACTTCGCCGTGTGGCAGCGCGGGGTCGAGGTCGAACGGATCGACGCGGAGAGCGAGCACTGGCGGAACACGCTCGAGGGGGTCCCGGCGGGGCTGGCGCTGCCCAGCGACCGCCCGTACCCGGCCACGCCGACCTTCGTGGGCGGGGATCTGATGAGGGAGCTGCCGAGCGCCGTGGCCGTGGCCCTTCGCCGGTTCGCCGACGACGAGCGGGCCTCGCTCGCGGTGGTCCTCTGCGCGGCGAGCGCCGTGCTGCTGCACCGCTACACGGGACGTCAGGACCTCGTCATCGGCGAGATCCTCGTCGGGCGCAACCGTGCCGAGATCGAGCGGACCCTCGGGTGCTTCGTCGGTGCGCTCCCGCTGCGGGTCCGCGTCAGCGGCGAGCAGACGCTCCGCGAGGTGGTCCGGACGGCGCGGGCCACCGTCGTCACGGCCTACGGCCACCAGGACCTACCCGTCGACGCGATGCTCGACCAGCTCGACCTCGGGCCTGAGACGGCGGTCAGCTCGCTCATGGACATGTGGCTCGACGTCCGCACGACGCCCACCCGGCTCGAGGTGCCGGGGCTGCGGATCCTCCCGGAGCCCATGCCGTCGAACCTCGCGCCCAGCCCCCTCACCCTCGGCGTGAACCCCGAAGCGGACGAGCTGTGCCTCCAATGGCTCTACATGACCGAGATGTTCGACGACGAGACCGTGGTCCTCCTCGCCGGTCAGTTCGAGCGGATCCTCCACGAGATCGCCACGTCTCCGGAGACAACCGTCGACGGGGTGGACCTGGAGACCGACCCGCGGACCGTCCTCCCGGCGGCGTGCGTGGGGACCGCCACCCCGCCGCCCACCTACGTCGAGCTCTTCGCGGCCCGGGTCGCGCAGGCTCCGCACGCTCCTGCGGTGGTGTGCGACGGGGTCTCAACGAGCTACGCGGAGCTCGACCGCGACGCCGACCGGCTGGCCCGTCGGCTGCGGCGGGAGGGGGTCGCGGAGGGGTCCCTGGTCGGCATCCTCCTCGACCGCTCCCCACGGCTGCTCACCGCGGTGCTCGGGGTGCTGAAGTCCGGTGGCGCGTACGTGCCGCTGGACGTCGACTACCCACCGCTCCGGAGTTGCCGCGTGCTCGCCGACGCCGGTGTCGAGGTGCTCCTCACGGACGGCACCCACGAGTCCGTGGTCGCGGGGGCGGCGCCCGAGGGTTCGGCACCGCGAACGGTCCTCGTGGACGTGCCCGCCGAGCCCGAGCCCGGCGACGACGCCCCACTGTCCCTCCCGGCGCCTGACTCCCTGGCCTACGTCGTGTACACCTCCGGTTCCACCGGGACGCCGAAGGGCGCGATGGTCGAGCACGGCTCGCTCATGACCTTCGCGCGCGAGGTGCAGGAACGGCTCGGCCTCGGGTCGGGTGACCGCTTCCTCCAGTTCGCCTCGCCCGGCTTCGACGTCCTCGCGGAGGAGCTGTTCCCCGTCTGGTTGGCCGGCGGGTGCGTCGTCGTGCCCGCCAGGTCGGTGACGAACGGGGAGGACGACCTCGCGGACCTTGCCCGGCGCGAGCGCATCACGGTGATGGAGCTGCCCACGGCGTTCTGGCACGAGTGGGTGAGGGAGCTGGACCGGCGCGAGCGCGACCTGCCGGACTGCCTGCGGATGGTCGTCATCGGCGGCGAGCGGGTCCTGCCCGAGCGCGTCGAGCGGTGGCGCCGGCACGGGACGCCGCTGGTCCACTGCTACGGGCTGACCGAGACGACGGTCACCTCCACGTTCTTCCGGCTCGACCCGGGCGACCCGACCCCCTCGTGGCCGAACCTCCCGATCGGGACGCCGATCCCGTCGGCGGACCTCTCCGTGCTCGACGACCGGCTGCGACCCGTGCCCGTCGGCGCGGTGGGAGAGCTCCACATCGGTGGCGGAACACTGGCCCGCGGCTACCTCGGCCGGGCGGCACTGACCGCGGAGCGGTTCGTCGCCGACCCGGCGAGCCCGCGAGGCCGCCTGTACCGCACCGGCGATCTGGTGCGTCGGCGCCCGGACGGCAACCTGGAGTTCCACTCCCGGGTCGACACCCAGATCAAGGTCCGTGGCTACCGCATCGAGCCGACCGAGGTCGAGTCGGCACTGAACCGGCAGCCGGGCGTCGCGGAGTCAGTCGTCGTCGCCGTGGAGCCGGCCCTCGGCGACCGCCGCCTTGTCGGCTACGTCGTGGCCGCGACCGATGGGGGACTCGACCTCGGCGAGGTGCGACGCCACCTCCAGGGCGAGCTTCCGGGGTACATGGTGCCGGCTGAGCTGGTGGCGCTGGAGGCCCTCCCCGTGACCTCGAACGGCAAGGTCGACCGCGCCGCCCTGCCGGAACCGACCGGCGAGCCCGGGCCGAGCGGCGAGCAGGAGGTGGAGCCCGAGACGCCGGTCCAGGAGCTGCTGGCGACCGCGGTGGCCGACGTCCTCGGCCGGCCGCGGGTGGGCATCCACGACAACTTCTTCGAGATCGGCGGGGACTCCATCCTCGCCATTCAGGTCGTCGCGCGGGCCGCCGAGCGTGGCGTTCGGCTCACCCCGTTCGACGTCTTCTCGAGACCCACGGTCGCCTCGCTCGCGGCCGTCGCGGCCGTCGGACCGGTCGTCGACGCCGAGCAGGGGCCCGTCTCGGGTCCGGCGCCGCTGGCCCCCTCCCAGCGGTGGCTGTGCACCGCGGGAGCCCCGGACGTGGCGCACTGGAACGTCTCCGCGGAGCTCGAGCCCACCGGACCGGTCGACGACGACGACCTGCGCGCCACCGTCGAGCAGGTGATGCTCCACCACGACGGTCTGCGCCAGCGCCTGCTCGTGGCGGGGGAGTCGACCCGGGTGCGCGTCGCGGCGCCCGGCGACGCAACCCCCGTGGCGCTCCACGACCTCTCCGACCTCGACGAGGAGGGGCAGGACGCCCGCCTCGCCGAGCTCGTGGACGTGGCCCAGCGTGGGCTCGACCCGGCCGTCGGCCCACTCACGAGGGTCCTGCTCGCCCGTCGGGGCCCGCGGCCCGACCGCCTGGTCATCGTCGCCCACGGGCTGGTCGCGGACCGGACCTCGCTCGGGATCCTCCTCGACGACCTCGCGGCCGGGCTCCGGGCCCGACGCGACGGGACCGAGCCCACCCTCCCCGCGAAGACGACGTCGTGGCAGTCGTGGGCCCGGCGGCTGGCCCGGCACGTCGGCAGCGAGGACGTCCAGGGTGAGCGTTACCACTGGGAGTCCGTCGTGGCGAGGGCATCCGGCTCGCTCGCCTCCGACGGACCCGAGCCCGACGCCCCGACCACGGTCGCCAGCGCTCGGACGATGTCGACGGCCCTGAACCGCAGGGACACCGACGGCGTGAGGGCCGTGGCCGAGCGACTCGGCTGCCGGGTCGAGGAGGTCGTCCTTGCCGCCCTCGGACGCAGCCTCGCGCCCTGCGCGCGCGGCGACGCCGTCCGGGTCGACCTCGAGCGGCAGGACCGTGTGGCGGTCTTCCCCGAGGTCGACCTCGCCCGGACGGTGGGCCGTTTCGGGCACGTCCACCCGGTCGTGCTGCCGGCGAACCCCGACGAGCCGGCGTCCGACGCGGTCCGCGCGGTCGCGGACCATCTCGGTGCCGTGCCCGGTGACGGCGTCGGCTGGCAGCTCCTGCGCCAGGACTCCGATCCCGTGAGCGACCCGGGCGCCGACCTCGTGGTGCGGTTCGTGACCCCGGAGCCGCCCGCCGAGCGTCCCGGGCTACGCCTCCTCGGTCCCGCCGACGGCGAGCGGAGCGCCCGCACCCCTCGCGCGTACCCGCTCGAGGTCGACCTCGAGCTGGGCGACGGGGTGATCACCGCCCGCTGGACCCACGACCCGGCGCGGCACCGCGTCGAGACCGTGGCCGCGGCGGCGGAACGCCTCGTCGACGAGCTGCGCGTCATGGCGGCCCCCGGTGACGACGAGGACGGGCCAGCGCCGGTGGCGTCGGACTTCCCCCTCGCGCGGGTCGACCAGACACAGCTCGACGAGCTGTTGAGCCGGCTCTGAGGCGGCCGGGCATGGACTACAGCCTTTTCTTCTTCGCCGATAGCGCCACCGCCGGTGACCACGGGTACCGTCTGCTCCTCGACTGCGCCCGATTCGCCGACGCGCACGGGTTCACGGCCGTCTGGACCCCGGAGCGCCACTTCCACCCCTTCGGTGGCCTCTACCCGAACCCGGCGGTCACCGGGGCGGCGGTCGCCGCCATGACCGAGCGGATCAGGATCCGGGCCGGCAGCGTCGTCGCTCCTTTGCACCACCCGGTCCGGATCGCCGAGGAGTGGGCCGTCGTGGACAACCTCTCCGACGGCCGGGTTGGGGTCTCGTTCGCCTCCGGGTGGCACGCAACCGACTTCGTCCTGCGCCCCGAGGCGTACGAGGACCGCAGGACGGTGCTCACCGACACCGTGGAGCAGGTCCGCCGGCTGTGGCGCGGTGACAGCCTCGAGTTCCCCGACGGCACCGGTGCCCCGCGGGAGGTACGCGTCTTCCCTCCGCCCGTTCAACCGGAGCTGCCGGTTTGGGTCACGAGCGCCGGGTCGGTCGACACATTCCGCGCTGCGGGCCGCCTCGGCGCCGGTGTGCTGACGCACTTGCTCGGACAGTCCCCGGAGGAGCTCCGCGACAAGATCGCGGCCTATCGCGAGGCGTTCGCCGAGGCCCGTGGGCCGCAGGCCCGCGGACACGTGGTGCTCATGCTGCACACCCTCCTCGGGGAGGACCGTGAAGCCGTCCGCGACCGCGTCCGCGAGCCCCTGAGCGGCTACCTGCGCAGCTCGCTCGAGCTCGTCGCGGCATCCAGTGGTCTCCTTCCGCCCGGCCTCGACGTCGACTCGGTGTCCGAGAAGGAGCGCGAGTCGTTGGTGCGCCTCGCCTTCGACCGGTACTTCACATCGAGCGGCCTTTTCGGCACGCTCGCCGACGCGGACCGCACGGTGGCCAGGATGGCCGCGACGGGCGTCGACGAGATCGCCTGCCTCGTCGACTACGGGGTCCCGGCGCCGGACATCATGGAGTCGCTGGAGCACGTGGCCGGGCTGGTCGGAGCGCACGATGCCGCTCGTCGCGCCGGCTGACCGGGGGGCCAACGGGGTGAGCCAGTCCGCGGAGGTCGTGGGCAAGGTGGCACACGGGCCCGGCGTCGTCGAGCTGCGCCTGCGTCCCCTTGGCGGCGGCATCGACCACCGGCCGGGCCAGTACCTGCTCGTTCACGGCCCCGACGCCACAACGCGGCCCTACACCATCTGCAACGCCCCGCGGGGGGACGGCGAGCTGTCCCTTCTCGTCTCCCGGGCGACGGGCGGCGCGCTGAGCGGCTGGGTCCACGAGGGCGTGCGACAGGGCGACCGCATCCGGGTCACCGGACCCCGCGGCGCGCGGGCCCCCGAGCTGTCGCGTCGGTGCCCTACGCTGTGCCTGGCCGGCGGGTCCGGCCTCGCCCCGATCCTCGCCCTTGCGGACGCCGCGCTGGCGGCGGGCCACGCCGAGCCGCTCACGGTGCTC
Source organism: uncultured Actinomycetota bacterium (assembly GCA_963726295.1). Lineage (GTDB taxonomy): Bacteria > Actinomycetota > Actinomycetes > Actinomycetales > Dermatophilaceae > DASSQJ01. The sequence goes on along the minus strand of CAVSBW010000009.1, from coordinate 13,490 downwards.
CTCTCGGTGCGCACGGAACGCCACGTGCTCGCCGGAGGAACCCTCGCGGACTGGTCCCTCCGGTACCCGAACTTCCGGACGCTGACGACCCTGACCCGTGCGTGGGCCGCGGGCCGCCTGCACGGACGCGTCCCGGCGATCCTGCCGCGGGTCGCGCCGGACCTCAGCGGCCACGACGTCGTCGTCGCGGGACCGCAGGGGTTCGTCACCGCGTGCCGGGCGGCCGCCCGGGCCAGCGGGGCGCCGGCGGACCGGGTGGTCGCGGTCGGCGGGTAGCCCACGGCACCGCGTGGGCGGCAGCCAGAGCACGCACAGCGAAATTCCGCCGCGAGCTGGGCGCATTCGGACGCAGACTTACGAGCCGGGAGGCGGATCCTCGGTAGAGGCTTTCCCATCCCGATCGAAGACTGGCGGTCCTGCCGGCGGAACCGTTCGCGGCGTCATCCGGGACCAGCCATCCGCGCGCGTCCTTCACCACCTTCGGATCCGGTCGACGATCCTCACGCCTTGATCGTCCCATGCGACGGCTTCCGAGCGAGCAGGGCATTCCGCCGCCAAGGGGGCACACCCATAGGCACTTCTGGGCGCACGGGTGGGGCGAGTCGGCGAAGGTCCTGGAGGGGGACAGCGAGGCGCACTCGCGGCTCTTGATCTGTCACTGCGCTACGTCGCTGGTCAGTCTCACCAGTGCGTAGATTGCGGTGGACGTTCCCGTTGGGTAGTTCCCAAGACTGACGTGGCTGACGCGCGCCAGAGCCTCACGAACGAGTTCGGCGGGGGAGTGGTCGGCGAGCTCGGCGTCCAGCTTGCGGTCGCAGTAGGTCTGCCACAGGTCGGCGGGGATGAGGACGCCGAAGGCCAGTCCGACCTCCTCGATGCGGTCCGCGGTGTCGTACATACCGATGGCGTTGGCCTGCCGGGCGCGTGAGAAAGCTTGGGAGAGAATGGTCCCAACATCCATCAGCGTGTCCAGCGCGCCCGGGGTGGGGCTGGCGAGCGTGTCTCGGGAAAGGGCTGGCTTCTGTGCTCGGCTGGCGGCTGCGGGCAGGGACTCCGGCGTCGGCTGAGGCCAGACCGACTCTGGAGGCTCAGGCGAGTCCGCGGTGCTCATCGATGCTCCTTGAGTGTGTGGGCTTTGCGTGTCTCCGGTTCGGATTCCCGCAGACCCGGCCCGGCACCGACAGCGCTGCTTCTGGGGCTGTGGATGACCGGGCGAGGCTCTCCGAGCTGTGGATCATCGGCTCGGTGCTCTGCGCGGTTCGGCACGCATCGCGGTGATGGCTCTGCGGTCGTGCTCGCGCCCCGCCCGTGGGACCGGGGAAAGTGTGCGGATGGTCGGGTCGGGGGAGCGGTGGGTGGTGGGCCGGGCGGTCAGGAAGCTGCCGGCCGAGTCCGCGATGGTGGCCGCTTGAACGAGGGCGTGCGCGGCGCTGCCTGCGGCGACGCGCCGGCGGGCCTTCTCGGCCGCGTCGTAGCCGGGGACAGGCATGGCAGGGTCCGCCACGGCCTGACGGATGCTGGCGGCGAGGTCGGCTGCCGTGGTGACGTTGCGGTGGAGCGCTTCGCCCGCCTCGCGCAGGTCGACTCGTGCGGCGATGGTGGCCCGGGCTGCGGTGGCGCCGCCGTCCAAGGTGATCTCGCGGGCAGCGGCCAGGACCTCCTGACCGGCGGCGAGGAGGTGCCGGTCCACCAGTCGCAGGGCTCGTGGACTGGCGGGGAAGGAGCCCTGGAGCGTGGCCCAGCCGTCCGTCAACGCAGCGAACGCAGGCGCGGCGCGGGAGGCGTACTGCTGCGGGTCCACCGCACCGAGCGATGCCGAGGCCGCCCCGAGCACCTGCAGCGAGCGGCCCAGCGTGCCCTGCACCCGAGACACGAACAGCACCGCGTCGGGCTCGGGGGAGACGGCCATGCTGCGCAGAGCCGTCACGGCCCACACCGCCAGTGCGTGCTCGAGGCGTCCGGGGTCGACCGGCTCGCGATGCTCACCGTGCAGCAGGCGCGGCCAACGTGGCGTCAGGTAGGCCTGGACTCGGCTCTCGATGCCGGCCAGGGTCACCGAGGTGGCTCGGCACGCTTGCCTTGCACCCTGTCCGCTGAGCCCCTTAGGCCCGGCGGCCGGGTCGCGGTTGCGGACATAGGCTGAAACGCTGAGCGCGGTGCCGTGAGTGGCAGCCAGAAGGGTGTGCATCAGGCGCACCCGTGACGCCGCGGCGTCGGCGTCCACCGGCGGCGTCGGCTGCCTCGTGTGGTCCACCCGGCCGCGGAGCAGGGCGCCGGCACGGGCCAGTGCTTCGGTGGCCTCGTCGACCGTCGGGTCCAGCTCACCGCGGCCGGGCCAACCGAAGCGGACGCACCGTTCGGCCAGCGAGGTGCGCCGATGGAACACCTCGGTCATCAGCTGCTGGTCCGCCCACGGCGCCGTCGGCAGCAGCTCCCACACCCGAGCGGCTTCCTCGACCAGCCCCACCCAAGATCGCACCCGAGCCTGAGCGTTGTCGGCGTTCGGGTCCCACAGGCACTCTCGGGCGGCGAGGTCCGCGCTGGCCAGCAGCTCACCCACGCTCCGGTGATCCGGCGCCGGGGCGCTCATCGATGCACCTCGCGGACACAGCGGTCCGGCAGTTCAGGGCGATGAATCGCCGGGATCCGCGACAGGACCACCCACGGCGCATCCGCGGGTGCGTGGCCCTGTCGCCTCCTGCGCGTGTCGGCGGTGCGGACAACACTCGGGCCCAGGCCGGAGCGAAGCACGCGCCGACGCAAGCAGTGGAGGTGTCCGCTATGCGCGAGTGGATCTCTGCCCGCACCCCGCGATGGGTCCGCCGGGTCGCGGCGACGTGGGTGCCGCTGACGGTCAGCGTCCTGCTCTGGATCGTCGCCGGCGGGCTCACCCCGGCGACCTACTGGCTTGCACTGACCGCGCTGTGGACCCTCCTCGGCCTGGTCCTCGTGTTCGGGGGCCTCGAGCCACTCGGGGCGCGCCTGCTCGGGTGGAGCCGGCCTCTGCGCCTCGACGAAGCCGAGGACCTCGCCCCGGTGCTGGCCGCCCTGTCCGGCGTCGGGCTCGGCCCACCGCGAATCACGCTGCGTGTGGTCCCTGGACCCACGTGGCAGACCGCGGCGATGGGCCGGCGCACCATGACCCTGACCACCGGGTTGCTCTTCGCCTACCGCGCCGGCCGGGTCGGCGCCGAGGAGGTGACTGCCTTGCTCGCGGTCTCGGCCGCGCAGGTGCGCGACGGGTGGACCCGCCGCCAGTTCGCGCTCGAGCTGTTCACTCTGCCGTGGGACCTGGCTGGCCTGCTCGTCCACATCGCGCTCACCCCGCTGCGCGGCAGGGGCCAAGCGTTGTGGCACATGCGGCATCTGGTCATGACGGCGACCGTCCTCCACTCCGTCCAGCAAGGAGACCTCTGGCTGGCCGCGGGCGCCGGCACGATGCAGGCACTGACCTGCCTGGTCCCCCGGTGGCATCGGGGCTGGACGCAGTCGATGACCTGGGCGGGGGAGCAGGGTGCGATCAGGGCCGGGTTCGGGCCGGCCCTGATCGCCTACCGGCGGCGCTGGGCTGCGACCCCCGAACGGCTGGCTCATCTGCGGCGACTCACGCGGGCGCACAACCAGTTCCTCGCCGACTGCCAGAGCGCTGCGGCCCCTTCGCGCCCCGCCCCCACAGCACGCGCGGCGGTTCCCGGGCGCGCCGCGCTGCGCCTGGTCCGTAGCTGACCCGGGCACAACCACGCCGGCCCGCACGGAGGCCCCTCGGCGACGTACCCGGCCGCGACCGCGGCGGCCCGGTCCCGGGCCGCCTGGGCCGACCGGTCCTGTCAGAGGCAGCGCAAGGGCGTGGGATACCAGAACGCGAACAACGTCGCTTCCCCCTTGGGGGTTCGGCGGGGGAGTGGCTTCGGCCGCCGTGGTCATCTGGCCACCCCCAGCGCCCGCCGCGTCGTCGCCCCGGCGGAGCGCTCGTGTCGCACCCGCTGGATCGTGCGAGTGGATGCGCCGACCCGGGTGGCGATCTCGGTGTCATTGAAGCCGGCGCCGGCGAGAGCCTCGACCACCCGCTTGCGTTCGGGCCGAGCCAGGGCGGGGCTGGGTGCCTCCCCGCTGAGCGCGCGGCGGACCGCCACCAGGTCCATCACCTGCGCGTCGCTCTGGTCGTGCCCCACTCCGCACGGCTGGGCGTGCGGGTCGTCGATGGCGTCCTCGTCCCACGCCAGCGGCGGGGCGTACCCCCGGTCGCGCGCGGCGTTGAGGGTCCTGGCCGACGGCCCCTGGGTCATGCTCAACCGGTCGTACACGGCGGCGATCGCCCGCCACCGCTGGGCGGTGATGAGGTTTCGGTCGGTCGCGGCCAGCAGCTGCGCCGTGTGCGGGACGCCGGCGGCGGCCAGGGCCGGATGCGGCCATCCGAGTGCGAGGAGCGCCTCGACTCGGCGGACCGCGCCGATGCGGGGAAGGTGCCCGGTGGTCTGCGAGGCGTACACCCGCGCCAACGTCACCTCGGCCACTGCCTTGGCGGTCCGCGTCTGCACCCAGGTCCGCTCACCGGCGAGGATCAGCCCGAGGCCGGTGTCACTGACCCGGCATACCCGGGCCAGGGTGCGTACCGGCATCCCGGCCTCGACCAGACGCACCAGCCGGCGGCGGGTGCGCGAGGCGTCGACGTAGCGGGGGCGCCCCGCGTCGCGATCACGGGCGTACCCGACTTCCCACATCCGGCGTGAGTGGGGCCTGGCGGGTCGCCGCTGGCCGCCCCGGTCGGCAGATCCTCCGCCGGGCGGCGGGGCAGTGGGCCGCCAGGCCCGATCCGTCGCCGGAGCCTCCTCGCCGTCGAGATGTGTCCCGAAGCGGTTCGGCATCGCAGAGCCCGCCTCGCGCATCCCCTGTACGCCCGTCGGCTCGCGACCCATGGCGCTGCCCTTTCCGTCCAGAGGGGTACCCCTTCACCGCACCTAGACCGACTTCGGGGCTGCTGAGGAGTCACTTCGACCAAGAAGCTCGGAAGAAGGTCTCTGGAGCTGCCGGACACGCGGTCATGACGAGGCACTCGCGGGCCGCACCTGGTGCAGAGGTGCCTCAACGCTGAGCCGCTCAAGCCATCGCTGGGGCTGGGTGCGACCCGCTGCAACCCCGCTGAAGGAGTCCGGCCCATGCGCTCGAGCGCCGCGTGGTGGGACGCTGCCACGGCGCCAGCCGACTGCGATCGGATCTCGCGTCCGGGCCTGGCGGGAGCTCTACAGTGTGGGCATCATGCCGAGTGAACAAGTTCTCAGCGGCGAGAAGCTGCGGGCGGCCAGGGAGGCCGCCGGGTTGACTCAGGCACAGCTCGCGGTTTCGGTCGGTTTGGCTGGGGGAGAGCGGATTTCGGAATGGGAACGTGGCGTATCCTCGCCGCGCACACCGGAGTTGCTGCACCGCGTCGCACGCGCATGTCACGTCCGCCCGAGCGCGCTCCTACGGGACGATCCGTCACCGCAGGTTGACCTGCGCTGGCTGCGGTTCTCGGCCGGGGTGACCTTGGATGAGGTGGCAGAGGCCGCGGACACACCGCCGCCGACGGTGCGGCGCTGGGAGAGAAACGGGCTGCCGGCGAGTCTGTCGCCGCAAGTGGCGCAGAGCCTGGCCGAGGTCCTCGGCGTCGGGCCGGAAGCGCTGCGTACCGCACAAGTCGCGGCCGAGCAGTAGGTGCGTCACACTGCGTCCGTAGAGCACAACCGGGGCGCGCAGGTGTCGGTTGCGCCAGCGAGGGGAGGCGGGCGCGGGGTATCGCACGACTGGCAGCGGGGATGCGTCTGCACATACGACGGGTGATCGCTTGCCACTAGTGTGAAAAGATCGCTACGGTAGCGGGGAACACACCGGAGGGGATCAACGTGGCGGGTGTCTCGTTGGGGGTCAGGCAGGCGGCTCTCGCCGTCATCGCGGCGGGGCTGCTGCTGTCGGCGTGCACCGACTCCCCCGGCACCGATCAGACGCCGCCGCCCTCGACCCCGAGCTCGAGCCCCACGCCATCCTCGGCGACTCCGACGCCGTCGGACAGCGCGTCGACGCTGAACAAGGACGCTCAGGCGGCTGCCGACGCGGTGGAGAACTGGGTGGCCGTCGTCGACCGGTTCGGCGCCAACCCGGACCTGGACCTCAGCAAGCTGTACCAGTACGCCCGCGATGACGCCCTCAACCAGACCTACAGCGACCTGACGAGATACCGGGAGAACGACTGGACCCAGACCGGCAAGTTCACCCTCGAGGTCCTCTCCTCCGGCACGAACAAGTCCGGCGACTGGGTCGTGATGGTCTGCCAGGACGGCACCACGGTGGACTTGGTCGACAAGAACGGTGAGTCCGTGCGCAACGCGGACGGACCCAACCGCGTGAAGTTCCGCTACACCGTGACCATGGACGGGCAGGTCCTTTACGTAACTGGGCAGAAGGCCATCGAGCCATGCTGACTCGGGCGGTGGCGACCTCGCTGTTCGCGGCATTACTCAGCCTTGGGGGCATGGGAGCGACTGTCGCTGATACACCCCCGGGGCAAGTCACTTGTCCGCCCGATCAGCACTACGACCCGCGCGCACAGGCTTGCGTCCTCGCCATCACCGCGCCCCCACCGCCTGGTGGTGGTGGGGGCACCGGGGGAGGGGGCGCCGCAGGGGGTGGCGGGAGCTCGGAGCCCGCCAAGTGCACCTACACCTTGGGTGGCAAGAAGAAGGAAGTCCCCTGTTCGAACGACACCGGCTGGTGGTCGCAGTCGCAGCAGGCGTACTGCAAGGCAGCTTCCCCCCAGCCGCCTGCGGACGACCCTGCCTGGGAGGGGCACACCGACGGCCAGATCTACGAGTGCACACGCCCGATCAACGTCGGTGCGATCGCGGCCGCGGTGTTCTACGTGTGGCTGGCGCAGCCTCCGGCGGGGGCGCCGCCGGATCCGCGGGCCTTGGCGCGCACCGCGCTGGCGCGGATGAACCTCAGGGCCGGGGCCATCGGGATCGTCCCGGAGTCGGCGCCCGGGCGGGTCGGGCTCGTGGGGATGCCGACCTGGATGTGGGTCGCAGACCCCGGCGCGTCGACGACCGGCCCGATCACCCGCTCGGTCAGGGCCGGCGGCTACACGGTGACGGCAACGGGTTGGCTGCGGAAGATCGTGTGGGACATGGGGGACGGCCAGAGCGTGACCTGCACCGGGGCCGGCACGCAGTATCAGGACAGCTACGGCAAGCAGTCATCCCCGACGTGCGGGTACACCTACACCCGCCAAGGCCGCTACACGGTCACGGCGAGGTCCTACTGGAGCGTGGACTGGTCCGGAATCGGGCAGAGCGGGAGCATCCCGGTCACCCTCTCGCGCACCGCCCAGATCGCCGTCGGCGAAGTGCAGGTGCTGGTCAAGTGAGGACGAGGAGCTGGCGATGACGACGACCCTGCGACACGAGACGCCACGGCGGGGCACCGTCGTCCCGCCAGACCAGCCGGAGGGGACAGCGGTCCCGGCGCCGCCGAAGGCGCGCCGCCGGTGGGGGCTGCTCGGGGCGATGGCGATGCTGGTTTGCGTCGGCGTGCTGGGCAACGTGTGGCTGGTCTCGATGTCGACGAGCTCGACGGCGGTGGTCGCAGCGCGCTACGCGATCGAGCGCGGTCAGGTCATCACCCAGGAGGACTTGATGACCGTGCAGATCGGCGGCGACCCGGGTCTGCGAACCGTCCCGGCCACGCAGCTGGTGTCGATGGTCGGCCAGCGGGCTGCAGTGGACGTTGCGGCCGGCTCCCTGCTGACTCCGGCATCGACCACTGCGGAGAACCTGCCCGGCAGCGGCTACTCGTTGGTGGGGGTGCCGGTCCCGCCCGGGATGACCCCGGGCACGCCGCTGCTGGCCGGGGACAAGGTGCGGGTCGTGGCGACCCCAGCCCAGGTGGACGACCTCGCCGCAACCACCGCGGTGTCGGTCGAGGGTGTGGTGGTGTCCGCCCAGACCGGGGAGGACGTCACCGGGCAGGGCGCGCCCACCGTGGTGACCGTTCAGGTCCCCTCCGGTGACGCCGAGAAGCTCGCGGAGATGGCCGGCACGGGGCAGGTCGCCGTAGTCCTGGACTCCAGGGACCGCTGAGATGTCGTTGATCGTGCTGGGTTCGGCGTCCGGGTCGCCGGGGGTGAGCACTACCGCACTCGGGCTGGCGCTGGGCTGGCCCCGGCCCGTGCTGCTGGTCGAGGCCGACCCGACGGGCGCGTCCGCGGTCGCTTCGGGGTATCTGCGGGGGCAGGTCGAGCCGCCGAACGCGATGACCGACCTGGTGAACGCCCACTTCGACGACCGGCTGCGCGAGACGCTGTCTCAGGTCTCGATCGACCTCCCGCAGAGTCGGGCGCGGGTGGTGCCGGGGGCCAAGTCTCACGACCAGGCCCGCAGCCTGCTGGCGCTGTGGGACCCGCTGCTCGCGGTGCTGCGCTCGCTGGAGGAGACCGGGCAGGACGTGATCGTGGATGCCGGTCGGCTCGGGTTGTACGGGTGGCCGGAGCCGCTGGTGTACGGGGCGGACCTGATGCTGCTGGTCACCCGCACCGAGCTGCCGACGCTGGCGGCTGCGGTGTCCTGGGCAAACACCCTGCGGGAGAAGTTCGAGCAGGCCGGGGCGGCGGCGTCGCTGGGGCTGCTGCTGGTGGGGGAGAAGGAGCCGTACACCGCCCGCGAGATCACCAGGGTGCTCCAACTTCCGACCGTGGCGAGGGTGATGTGGGACCCGGTCTCCGCGGCGGTGATCTCCGAGGGCAAGGACGTGCCGAAGGCGACACTGCGGGAGCGGGCCACCGGCCGCGGCCACTGGGCGGACAGGCCACTGAACCGGTCGCTGCGGTCCACCCGCAGCGCGATCACCGGGGTCATCCGGGCGAACGAGGAACGGCTGGCAGCGACCGCGGGGGGTCCGGCATGAGCATCGAGAAGCCCGAACCATCCCCGATCGACCCCACCGACATCCCGTTCTTCCGGCCGGCCACTGAGCGTCGAGGCCGGGTGCGGGGCACGTTCTCGATGACTCCCGGCTCGAGCGACCAACCACCGGTGGACCTCGACGCGGTGCGCCGCCGGCACGCGCCGCTGCCGCCCGTGGAGGTCGTCGACCACCTGGGGGAGCAGGCCGGAGTCGACTGGGGCCTGGTCGCGGCGTTCCGCACGTTGGTTGCCAACCGCCTCGCGCAAGCCCTCGGCGGGGACTGGCACAGCCGCTCCGTCCCGACCGACGGAGAGCCAGCGGCCGTGGCCCGCGCCGCGATGACCCGCCAGGAGCAGGAGGCCTTCGGACGAACCGCGATCCACGAGCTGGTGCGCGACCACACCGCCGACGCGGTCGCCACCGGGGCGGAGGCGTGGACCCCGCGCGAGCAGGCGCTGATGGAGCAAGCCACCTTCAACGCGGTCTTCCGGTTGGGCCGCCTCCAGCCCCTAGTCGACGACGACCGTGTGGAGAACATCTTCATCCTGGGCCACCATCAGGTCCTCCTCGAGCTCACCGACGGCTCGCGGATCACCGGGCCGCCGGTGGCGGACAGCGACGACGAGCTGCTGGACTTCCTGCGCTTCCTGGCCAACCGCTCGGAGTCGAACCCAAGGCCGTTCTCCGAGAGCACCCCACGGCTGCACCTCAAGCTCGACGGTGGTGCCCGGCTGGCGGCGACCGCGTGGGTGACCTCCAAGCCCACCGTCGTCATCCGCCGGCACCGGCTGCGGGTGGACAGCCTCGAGGGGTGGGTGGACCGCGGGTGCCTCTCCCCGGCGGCGGCGAACCTCCTCGGCGCGGCGGTGCGGGCCGCATGGAGCGTCGCGGTCTCGGGGCCCATGTCGGCCGGCAAGACCACCTTGATGCGGGCGCTGTGCTCGGAGATCCCCCGTGACGAGGCGATCGGCACCTTCGAGACCGAGTACGAGCTGTTCCTCGAGGAGTCGGGCAGACACGAGATCGTCATCGACTGGGAGTCTCGCCCCGGTGTCGGCGAGGTCGACGCCAGTGGCCGCGCCGCCGGAGCGTTCGAGCTCTCTGACGCTCTCAGCGACAGCTTCCGGTTCGCCCTCTCCCGCCAGATCGTCGGCGAGATCCGCGGACCGGAGGTGTGGACGATGATCAAGGCGATGGAGTCCGGCACCGGCTCGCTGTCCACGACCCACGCCGCGAACGCCGAGGCCTGCATCCGCAAGCTCGTCACCTGCGCGATGGAGGCCGGCTCCCACGTCAGCCGTGACCTGGCTGTGGAGAAGCTGGCCGGCTGCCTGAACCTCGTCGTGCAGCTTCACCGGCGCATCGACTACCAGCCCGACGGCACCCAGATCCTGCGCCGATGGGTCAGCGAGATCGCCGTGGTCGAGCCGGGGGAGCGGGAGAAGGGGTACGCCCTGACCTACATCTTCGGCCCCTCCCACGACGGGCCGGCCCAGGCCACCGGCATCCTGCCCGAGCACGCCAAGGCCCTCGAGGCGTTCGGGTTCGACCCCGACCTGTACCAGGCGGAGGCCGACGGGCGGGGGTGGCGGCCGTGACCCCGCTGCTCGCCGGGCTGTTCGGTGCCCTGATCGTCACCGGCCTGACCGGCGCGCTGTGGGCGCTGCAGGCCCGACCGGAGACGCCGGTCGAGCCGCGGCCGTCGGCGCTGGCGCGCCGCCTCACCGGCCTGTCCCGGCGGCAACGGATCGACCTGGTCGCCTCGATCCTCATCGGGGGGCTGGCCGCGGCAGTAACCGGATGGCTCGTCCTCGTGCTGGTCATCCCCTCGGCATGGCTCGGCCTGCCCTACCTGCTCTCCGCGCCACCGACCGCGCAGCGGATCCGGCGGGTCGAGGCGATGGAGGAGTGGACCCGCGCCCTGGCCGGGGTCCTCGGCGCAGGGATCGGGATGGAGCAGGCGCTGACCGCGACACTGCGCTCCGTGCCCGACCCGATCCGCCCCGAGGTCACCCAGCTCGTCGCACGGCTGCGGGCGCGCTGGGACACCGAGACCGCGCTGCGGGCGTTCGCCGACGACCTCGACGACGTGACCGGCGACCTGGTCGCCGCCAACCTCATCCTCGCCGCCCGCCGCCGCAACCGGTCCCTGGCCAGCGCGCTGCACGGGGTCGCCGAGTCGGTCTCCGAGGATGTCGCCGCCCGCCGCCGGGTCGAGGCCGGCCGGGCCAAGCCCCGCGGCACAGCCCGGATGGTCTCGGCGTTCTCACTCGGCGTGCTCGTGGTGCTCGCGTTCACCGGCGACTACGTCGCCCCTTATGGCACCGCGCTCGGTCAGGTCATCCTCGTGGTGCTGCTGGTCGCCTACGCCGGCGGGCTGCTGTGGATGCGGAAGATGGCCGAAGGCAAGGACCTCCCACGGTTCCTCGGCCCCGAAGCGAGGGCGGCGGCGCGATGACCGGGGTGCAGCTGGCGATCATCCTCGGCGCCGTCGTCGGCATCGGCCTGGCGGGGCTCGTCTACTACCTGGTCCCCGCCCAGCCGGACCTGGGCGACGTGGTCGACCGGCTCGCCCCGCCCGCCCGACGCCGACCCGGCGCCGTCGCCCCGACCGTCGCCCCCGGCATGGAGGAGCGGATGGGCATGTGGGCCGAGCGGACCCTGCCGGCCCGCCTGCTCGGGATACCACCGGCCCGCGACCTCGCGGTCATGCGGCAGACCCCCGCCCAGTTCTACGGGCGCAAGGTCCTCTACGCCCTGCTCGGGCTGGCTGTGCCGCCCCTTCTGGGCACGTTCTTCACCCTCATCGGCATCCACGTCCCGTTCGTCATCCCGTTCGGGGCATCGCTGGTCCTGGCCGCGGTGCTGTTCGTGATGCCCTCACGCGACCTCGCCGCCCAGGCCAAGGAAGCCCGCAGCAACTTCGCCCGCGCCCTGAGCGCCTACATCGAGCTGTGCGCCCTGGAACGCAACTCCGGCGCCGGGGCATCGGTGGCGTTGGCGACCGCGGCCGAGGTCGGCGACTCGTGGATGTTCGCCAAGATCGGCGAGGAGATCGCCCGATCCCGCTACAACGGTCAGCCGCCGTGGGACGCCCTGAACGCCCTCGCCGACGACCTGGCGCTGCCCGAGCTGGCCGACGTCGCCGACATCATGCGCCTGGCCAGCGACGAGAGCAGCGAGGTCTACCGCCAGCTGCGGGCCCGCAGCGCCTCCGCCCGATCCGCTCTGCTCAGCGAGGAACTCGCCCGGGCCAGCCTGGTCGAGGAGCGGATGTACTTCCCCGCCTCCATCCTCGGCCTGGTCTTCCTCGCCCTGCTCATGGCGCCACCGCTGCTGCGCCTGCTGGACGCCTCATGAACTCCACCCGACTCCAACGCACCACCACGAGAAAGGCACGCCGATGCACTACCTGATCGCCACCCTGCACACCGTCGGCATCAAGGCCGGCGACGTCGTGACCTCCCGCCGCGAACGGCTGCGCGACGAGGACGGTGCCAGCACCATCGAGGTCGTGTTCTGGGTCGTCGCCCTGCTCGTCCTCGCCGGGTTGGTCTACGCGGCCATCTCCGCGTACGTCACCAACAAGGTCGGCCAGATCCGCTAGCCCGATGACCCCAGCCGACCTCGCCCGCCACCGGTGGACGCGCCTGGTGGTGCGCGCCCGCAGACCCGAGCGTGGCTCGGCGGCGGTCCAACTGGTCGTGCTGATGCCGGCGATGTTCGCGTTGATGTTCCTCGGAATGCAGGCCGCGTTGACCTACCACGGCCGGACCGTGGCGATCGCCGCGGCCGAGGAGGGTTCCCGCGCCGCGGGCGCCCTCGGTGCCTCCAGCGCCGCGGGCCGGGTCGCGGCGTCGGCGTTCGTCGCTTCCGCCGGCGGTGACGGGGTGCTCACCGGGGTCCGGGTCAGCGTCACCCGAACTGCGACGACCGCCACGGTGGTCGTCACCGGCTCCACCCCCAGCGTCATCCCCGGCTGGCACCCCACGGTCACCCAGTCATCGTCCTCCCCGCTCGAACGGATCACCCGATGAGCCGCCGACGCACCCATGACGAGCGGGGCACTTCGACGGTCGAGGTAGTCATCCTCGCCCCGGCCCTGGGCCTTCTGGTCCTGCTCGCGATCGCCGGCGGCCGCCTCGCCATCGCCTCCCAGGCGGTGCAGTCCTCCGCGGCCGAAGCGGCCCGGTCCGCCTCCATTGCCCGCACCCACAGCGCCGCCCAAGCCGCGGCCTCGTCGGCCGCCCGGGCGCGGCTGGCCTCCCAACGCGTCAACTGCGCATCGGTGACCGTCACCGTCGACACCGCCGAGTTCGCCACACCAGTCGGCATTCCCGCCTCGGTCGGTGCGACCGTGACCTGCCGCGTCGACCTGTCCGGTCTGCTGCCCGGGCTGCCCGCGACCGTGCCGGTGACCGCCTCGATCCGCTCCCCGCTCGATACCTACCGGGAGCGGTGATCGGGATGCTTCCACGCTCACGCACCCACGGCCGAGACGAGAAGGGCTCAATCTCGGTGTGGATGATCACCACCGCGCTGACCATGACCCTGCTCGT
>CAVSBW010000008.1:0-228551 GCA_963726295.1 uncultured Actinomycetota bacterium | reverse complement strand
CCCGACCCGAAGAGGGTCTGGCACGCTACGGCGATGCTGACGATCGCCGGGCTGGACCGCCCGATGGCCGAGACGGTAGTTGATCACCCGTGACCGTTTCTGGACCGACTTTCGACCTGGTGGTTGCCGCAAACCGCCTCCCCGTCGACTTCGTCGTCGACGCTCGAGGCGAGGGCACCTGGCAGCGCAGTCCGGGCGGCTTGGTGTCGGCGATGGAGGGGGTTATGGAGGACCGGGAGGCGGCGTGGGTCGGCTGGGCCGGCGACCCCGGTCCTGCCCCTGAGCCGTTCCACCAGGGCAACCTCTTCCTGCAGCCGGTGGAACTGACCTCCGCTGAGATCGAGGAGTACTACGAGGGCTTCAGCAACGACACGCTCTGGCCGATCTACCACGACGTGATCGTTCAGGCGACGTTCCATCGCCAGTGGTGGAACACCTACCGGACGGTCAACCACCGCTTCGCCGAGGCCATTGCCGAGGTGGCCGCGCCGGGCGCCACCGTGTGGGTGCACGACTACCAGCTGCAGCTGGTGCCGGCGATTGTGCGGGCGGTCCGGCCCGACCTGCGCATCGGATGGTTCAACCACATACCCTTCCCGCCGGTCGAGCTCTTCGCCCAGCTGCCATGGCGTCGGGCGCTGGTCGAGGGGCTGCTGGGCGCGGACTTCCTGGGCTTCCAGCGCACCGCCGATGCCGACAACTTCCTGCGCTCCTGTCGCCGCCTGCTGAGCATGTCGACCAAGGGCGACACCGTGAGGTTCACCTCCCCTGGGAAGGAACCGGTCCGACGAACCGTGCGGGTGAGCGCCATCCCGATCTCGGTGGACTTCCGGGGCCTGTCGGCGCTGGCCGGCACCCAGGAGGTCCTCGCCCGCGCGGCCGAGATCCGCGCCTCGCTGGGCGACCCGGAGATCCTCATGCTGGGCGTCGACCGGCTCGACTACACCAAGGGAATCCGGCACCGGCTGAAGGCCTACGGAGAGCTCCTGCGGGACGAGACACTGGCCCCACCCCGCGCGACGCTGATGCAGGTTGCGACACCAAGTCGGGAGCGCGTGGACGCCTACCGCGTGCTGCGCGACGAAGTCGAGCGCACGGTCGGGCAGATCAACGGCGAGTACTCGGTCGTGGGCTCGACCGCGATCCACTACCTGCACCACTCCTACCCCCGCGAGGAGATGGCCGCGATGTTCGTGGCCGCGGACATCATGCTCGTGACCCCGCTGCGTGATGGCATGAACCTGGTCGCCAAGGAGTACGTCAGCTGCCGCAACGACCTCGGAGGCGCCCTCGTGCTGTCCGAGTTCACCGGTGCCTGGCACGAGCTGCACCAGGCCTTCATCTGCAACCCGCACGACATCGAGGGCGTCAAGCAGACGATCATGCAGGCGATCACCACCCCCGAGGACGAGCGGCGCCGCCGGATGAAGGCGATGCGCAAGCGTGTCGCCGACCACGATGTCCAGCGGTGGGCATCCCGCTACCTCGAGGCACTCGGGTCGGCGCCGTCGAAACCGCAACGGTCGACCCGGGCCAGCGAAGAGGAGATGCTCTCCGCAGAACGTGCCAACCGGGCCAACCTCCGCGCGTCCGACAGCGCCTCGGAGCGGACCGACCGGTGAGCGAGGTGGGAGAGGTGGGTGAGGGCCTGCGTGTCGCGCTGGCCGCCTTCGCCGCCCGGCCCAAAGTCGTCGTGGCCGTGGACTTCGACGGCACGCTCGCTCCGTTCGTCACCGACCCCCTGCAGGCCAGGGCCGTGCCCGGTGGCCTCGAGGCCCTTCGCGATGCCGCAACCCTGGATGGAGTCACCGCGGCCGTCGTGTCCGGGCGCGACCTCGCGACTCTGGGGACGTTGACCGGCATCGGTCCGGACGACGGCATCACCCTGATCGGCAGCCACGGCGCGCAGACCAACCGCGGGGACCGGGCCGGGCAGCTGTCGGGCGCCGGTGGCGCCGATCTCGACGGCACAGCGGCGGCCCTGCTGGAGACGGTGAGCGACGAGCTCGAGGCCATCCGTTCCCGTTACCCCGCAGCGCGACTGGAGCACAAGCCTGCCGCTGTCGCACTGCATACCCGCGACGTCGAGCCGTCGGCCGCCGAGGCAGCCTCCAGGGCCGCTCACGAGGCGGGCCGCCGGCACGCGGGTGTGCAGGTCATACCCGGGAAGCAGGTCATCGAGCTGGCTGTGTCCGCGGCGGACAAGGGCAGTGCCCTGGCCGACCTGGCCCGCACGTCGAGCGCGGACGCGACCCTCTACGTCGGGGACGACGAGACAGATGAGCGAGCATTCGCCGCGCTCGACCCCTCGTCGGGCGACCTGACCGTCAAGGTCGGTGACGGCGACACCGCCGCCGTGCAGCGGGTACCCGCCCCCGCGGCCGTCGTCGCGCTGCTCGAGCTGTTCGTCGACGAGCGGCGTCCGCACCGTTGACGCCCTGGCCTGGTCGACCAGCCGAGGTCGGCAAGGCGACCGGCGGACGCGGCGAGCAGGGCGGTTCCGAGCCGTGGCCGGCTATACCTGGATCGACGCACAGGTCCGTGACGAATGGTCGTGCGACGAACGTGCCGCCGGCGGTGGTCTCGTTGACCAGGATCTGGCCGACTACGCGGTCAGAGTGGTCGGCGACGTGGAGCGATGCGCCCGCGATCCACGGCCCCATCGTCTCGCCGCCCGCTCTGGGTTCATCGGCGCGATGGAGAAGCCGTCGACCCCGACTGGGTCACGCGAAGCGAGCGCCAGATCGAGAACCATCGCCACCGAATGACGGTCCAGGCGACCGCCGGATGCTATCGACGCCGCGGCCGCCGCCGGGTCGTCGACGATTCGCTCCACTGCCATCGGTCACACTCTCGGAGTCGATCGACCTGGGCGGCGACGCATCACCGACGCGCGATCACCTCACGCGAGGATCCGTGACCTTGCAGGAACGGGCAGGCCGTGCCGTCCAGGCGGGCACCCAGTGAACCCCTCCGCTCCATGGCGGCCAGCTGGATGCGCCTCGAGGCCCTTCGGTGGCTCGGGTCGTGTCGAGGCCCGTGAGTCACTGGCGCCGTCACGTCACATCGGGGGCTTCGGCCTCCCCCCACGGGGAGTCGCCGGGGTCGTCGGGGGCGTCGGCCACGGCCGCCTCGGACGTCGCGCCGGGGTCGGGGGCGGGGGGAGGTACCGGGCGAGGAAGCGCCGGCCGCGGATGAGGTTGCCGCCCACCGCGACCCCGACGGCCACGCCGGCGGCGAGGGACATGGAGATGATGGCGACGTCACCCAAGATCGACAGCGCGTCCGGCTCTCCCTGGGCCAGGGCGAGCATGGCCCGGTAGAGGGTGAACCCGGGGACGAGCGGCAGGATGGCCACGCCGAGGTAGACGCTGGTGGTCGAGCGCTGCCGGGCCGCGGCGACCACGCCGATGAGGCCGACCACCATGGCGGACAGCGCGTACACCACCCACCCGCTCGCCGACCCGCGCTGGGTCAGCAGCGCGATCGCGACCCACCCCGCCGAGCCCATGAGCAACGTCGGTGCGAGCGCCCGGTGGGGGGTTCCGTACGCGATCGCCAGCCCCGCCATCCCCACTGCGGCACCGATGACCGAGACCGGGAGGGGAACCGAGATGGCGTCGATGGGGCTGTACTGCAGGCCGAGGCCGGCGCCGATCGTGTTGCCGGCGAGCATGCCCAGAGCCAGCGCGCCCGCGGTGACGACGGCGGAGATGCCCCGCGCCACCGCCGAGAGCGGGGCGTTGTTGAGCCCGTCGATGACCGAGGACACCACCGCCACCCCCGGCAGGTACACGTAGAGGGCACCCACGACCGCGGGCCCGACGACGAGGGAGATCCCGTTGGCCGCGGCGAGGTTGGGGACCGCGGCGATCACCACGGCGACCAAAGCGGTCCCGAAGACCTCGGGGAGTCCCAGTCGCTCGACCATCGGGATGATCGGGGCGGTCAGCAGGGTCGCGAGCAGGGCGACCAGCACCGTCGTCGCCGAGAAACCGTTGAGGTAGACGACCCACCCCATGACCGAGGCCAGCACCGCCAACAGGTAGTAGCGCTGCCGCGGGCCGGGCGCCTTCTTGAGCCGCTTCAGCTCGTGCGCCGCCGCTGCCACCGGGACGCGTCGCTGCTCGACCCGGTCCAACAGGTCGACGGTCCCCGACAAGCGGCCCAGCCTCGGACTGGCCACCCGGACGGTCCGCATGACCGTCACCGGCGCCGACATCCCGGGTGTCCAGTAGCTCAGCGTCACCGAGCTGAGGGTGGCGTCCACCTCGCACTCCGGCAGCCCGACCGCGGCCATGAAGGCCCGCAGCCGGCCGATCACCTCGCTGACCGAGGGACTCGACTCGAGCATCTGCTGCCCCGCGTCGGCGGCGAACGCCAACGTGACCACCACGTCGGTCGACTCGGTCCAGCCCTGGTCGTCGGTGGGCAACGTGCGCCTCCTCATCCCGTTCGACGTGGCGACCCGGTCGCCCCGGTCAGGTCCCGCTCGTCGCGAGCTCCACCTCGTCCACGCCCCATTCCGCGGTCCGGGCAGGGTGGGAGAGAACCGTGGGCGCCGCCGAGCCTCACACAGGTGCGGGCGGGAGGTCCACCCCTCGGTCCCGTCGACGAGCCGGCCCAATGCGTCCTTTGCGGAGCCGCTCGGGGCTTGCGAGGTCGCGGCGGCCGACGCGGCTGGCGTCGCCGGGGCACCCTCCCAATCAGCGGGGGCGCCGCCTGACCGGGTGCCTCCCGGGAGCGAGCCGTCTCCAGGGCCGGGGACGGCACACCCACGGTCCGCACGGTGCGCAGGCGCACACCGTACGGACCGCTCGGGGCCGGCCCGGCTCAGCCGACGGGCGCCTTGACGGCGGCGGTGACGACGTCACCGAGCCCGGTGACCCTCGGCTCTGGGAGGCCGGAGGACTCGCGCAGTGACCGGAAGTCCTCACCAGTGTGGAACGAGGTGAAGGTGGCCGCGTCGGGGCAGGAGTCGATGATGTCGAGTCCGTCAGGACGGACGACGACCACGTGCAGCTCGAGGTTCTCCGGCGGGAGGTTGGCGGCGAGCCGGCGGTAGGCCGCCTCGAGCAGGGTGGGGTCGCCGTCGAAGGCGTAGTGGCCGAGGTACATCGTCCTCACGCTCCCATCGTCGCCATGGCCGCCTCGAGGGCGGTGGCGGTCTCGGTGAAATGCTCGGTCGGGCTGAACTCGATGACCTCGGTACCCGCGAAGATCAGCGGGACGTGGCCGGGCGCGCCGTAGTAGGCGTCTCCGGCGCGGTAGGTCTCCTCGTGGTCGGCGTAGCGGAAGACGACCTGCCCGCTGACGACGGTGCCCCAGTGCGGGCACTGGCAGCGGCCGTCGGGGAGGCCGGCGAACATCGGCGCCGGGTCGAGGTCCTGTCGGTACGACTCGAAGCCGACCGTGTACGGGCCGAGCTCGACGTAGCGGGCCTGGATGACGTCGAGGCCCATGCTGATCGGCGCCTCGGACTTGGTGGTGCGTGGCATCAGGGCTCCGGAGCCGTCACGACAGCGCGAGGACGGTGATGGTGATGTTCCCGTCGCCGACGTGTTTCTCCCTCTCGACCCGCCACCGCGTGCCCAGCAGACGCGCCAGGCCGCCGCCGCGGACGAACGCCAGGCCGTTGCGGGCGTGGCGTGGTCCGGCGGCCAGCTCGGCGAGCCCCGTCACCGCCCGGTTGACCACCCCCGTGGGGACGCGCAGTCCGGCGACGCCGAAGTCGGTGACGAGCACCCGCCCGTCCGGCGCCAGCACCCGTGCAACGTCCTCGAGCAGCGCCCGCGCCTCGGCGGTCGCGAGCGAGTGCATGACGAGGGAGACGAGGACGAGGTCCGCGCTCCCAGTCTCGAACGGGACCGTCGGGCCGGTGGCCAACCTCAGGTCGGCGGGGTCGCCGAGCCGCCGGCGGGCCTGCTCCAGCATCGCCGGTGACTGGTCGCTGCCGAGCACCGTGAACCCCTGTCCCCGGTACTCCGCGAGCGCGGCCCCCGTCCCGCACCCGACGTCGAGGACCACGCCGCCCGGTGGGGGGTCGACCAGACGGCGGGCCACCCGCCGGAGCGGCGCGTTCACCGGCTCGAGCACCCGGTCGTAGACCCGCGCCCGCCACCCGTACGCGTCGGTGTCCGTCACGACGATCGTCTCCCTGCGTCGGCTCAGCCTCCGGCGGCGCGCATGATGCGGGCCATGCCGGTCGGGCCCATGACGGCGCCGGCCGCGAACATCCCACCCATGAAGGCCCCCATGATGCCGAGGGTGCACGTGTCCGAGCCCGTGAGGTAGAGCCCCCGCACCTCGGTGCGGGTCGGGGCCAGGCGCCGGCGGAGTCGCTCCGGGGTCGCCGCGACCTCCGCGTACCCGCCAGAGGGGTAGGCGGCGAAGTCGGTCACGGTGACGGGCGTCGAGACCTCCCAGTAGTCGACGAGGTCGCCGAACCCCGGGTAGTGGCGCTCGACGAGGTCGATGAGCGCGTGCCCGATGGTGTCCTTGACCTTGAGGTAGTCCTCACCCCGGCGCATCCACTCGGTATCCCGCCACGGCGCGAACGCCTCCTCCTCGACGAAGGTCACGACCTCGGCGGTGTGCTGGGTCGCCTCCGGGTCCCGGAGCGAGGGGAAGGAGAGGAAGCCGGCCTTGGCGTAGCCGCCGAGGAGCCGCTCGGTGTGGTCGCCGAGCGACGCGTCGTGGTCGGGGTCCTCGAAGAACCAGTGGTTCTCCCCGAGGAAGCCGAGTGCCTCGGGTGATGTGCGCAGCCCCGCGTACAGCGTCGCGAACGCGACCCCGGACTCGGCGTCCCGGACCGCCGCGGCAAGGCGGGGGGCTGTTCCGGCGGGCAGCAGCCCCTCCGCCGTGAGCCGAGCACCGGCGTCCGAGATGACGACCGGGGCGCGGAACTCGGCGTCGTACCCGCCGCGGCCCTTCTTCACGTGTGCCCGCACCCCGACGGCGTGCCCGCCCTCGACGATGATCTCGCTCACCTCGTGGCCCGGTCGGGCCCAGCCGCCCGCCTTCTCGACCTGGGCGACGAAGGCGTCGGTCATCGGGTCGCTGCCGCCCACCGGGTAGTAGGCACCCCAGTCGTAGTGGAGGACGAGGAGGGCGTGCATCGCGAAGCTGCTCCGGCCCGGGGGGAGGGCGTAGTCGCCCCACTGGGAGGTGAGCACCGCGCGCAGCAGCGGGTCGCGGAACCGGCTCTCGAGGTACTCGCGCGTCGTCATCAGGGCGAGCTCGCGGCCGCGCCGGTTGAGGTGCCAGGCCGCGCTCCGTAGTGGGCCCGGGAGCACCTGGGTGGCGAACTCCCTCGTGTACCAGGCGGATGCCGCCTTGAGGTCGGTCCGGTAGCCCTCGAGGGCCTCGCGCTCGGCGGGAAAGGCCTCGACGAGCCGGGCAAGGTAGTCGTGGGGGTCGGAGGGGACCCGCATCGTGAGGTCGGGGTAGTGGAAGACGTCGAACTCGTCTGGCAGCCGGTGCCACTCGACCGCGCCGCCGGTGGCGAGGTCCATGAGCCGCCGGTTGCGCCGGCCCGGCGCCATGCCGCCGATGTAGTGGATGCCGATGTCCCAGTGGTAGCCCTCGCGCGTGAAGGCGTGGTTGAACCCGCCGAGCTTGAAGTGCCGTTCGAGGACGAGGACGCGCAGCCCCTCGAGCCGGGCGAGGAGCGAGGCGGTGACCAACCCGCCAATGCCGGAGCCGATGACGATGACGTCGGCCTCCTCGACGGTGGCGCCGGCCGGCCCGTGCGCGGTGTCGCCGGAGGTCGTGGTCATGGCTGGCCCCCTGGGGCTGCGGTGTGGACGATGGTGCTGACGGCACCCAGTCTGCCCGGGTGCCGCCGACCGAGCGGAAAATCCAAGAGACCGGCGTTCGGGCTGCCCACTACCCTCGGCCTGTGCCCGCGCCCTACCCCCTTGGCACCGAACGGCTGGTCGTGCGAGTCATGCGCACCACCGACGCGGCGCCGTTCGCGGGTTACCGCAACGACCCTGAGGTGGCCCGGTACCAGTCGTGGAACCTCCCGTTCACCGAGCAGGACGCCATCTCACTCCTCTCCGGGCAGGCCGACCGCGACGACGTCACCCCCGGAGGGTGGACCCAGCTCGCGGTCGAGCGGGACGGCGAGCTGATCGGTGACCTCTGCGCTCGCGTCGACCACACCGGCGGTGTGGCAGAGATCGGCGTGACCCTGGTGCGGTCCGAGCAGGGTCGGGGCTACGCCTCCGAAGCGGCCCAGGCGCTGGTCCACGATCTGGTGCAGCGGGTGGGAGTGGGGCGCGTGCGCAGCGAGCTCGACCCCGACGACATCGCGGCGCAACGGGTGGTCGAGAACGTCGGCCTGACGTACGAGGCGACGACCAAGAAGTCCTTCCTGTCGCGCGGACAGTGGGTGGACAGGATGTCCTATGGCGCCACGGCGCAGGAGTGCAGAGCCTGGGCCGGTCGGCCTCGCAACGCGCCCGACCAGCTCCGCCTCGTGCCGTTGACCCTCGAGAACAACCGGCGCTACTACGCACTCCGTACGCATCACTCCCAGGAGCGCTTCGTCGCGCCGATGTCCTGGTCGTTCGCCGACGCTCTCTTCCCCGAGGTGATCGACGGC
This sequence comes from uncultured Actinomycetota bacterium, assembly GCA_963726295.1. GTDB lineage: Bacteria > Actinomycetota > Actinomycetes > Actinomycetales > Dermatophilaceae > DASSQJ01. The sequence goes on along the minus strand of CAVSBW010000008.1, from coordinate 219,943 downwards.
GCCCCCGTGGTCCCGCGGTTGTACGGCGTGGAGGCCGACGGCGAGGCGGTCGCGTTCCTCATGATCGCCGACGTGACCCCGGCGCATCCGGAGCCGTACCTGTGGCGGTTTCTCGTCGACCGGCGTCACCAGCGCCGTGGCGTGGGCCGACGGGCCCTCGACCTGTTGTGCGACCGGCTCCGTGCCGAGGGACGCGCGACGCTGGTGACCAGCTGGGTGCCAGGGCCCGGAACGCCAGCCCCGTTCTACCGGAAGTACGGGTTCCTCGAGACCGGCGAGACGGTGGACGGGGAGACCGTCGTCCGGTTGAAGCTGTAAGGGTCGACGTGAACGGCCCGGTGGTCGCGGTGAGGGCGGAGGTGTTCCCGCCCCTTCGCGTCCGTGCTGGAGCGGACGACGAGGTCGATCTGGCCGCTGATCTGGAGGCGTGGGTGACGCACTGGAAGACCGGACCGAACGCCCGGTCCCGGCGGACAGACAGGTCATGGGTGGTCGCGCGTACGGACGGATCGCTCTGGCGGGGCTGGGTGGTTTCCTGCTGCTCCTGATCACGCTGCACGTCGTGGAACCCGGGTTCAGCGTGGTCGACGACTACACGAGCGACTACGCGCTCGGTGACCTCGGCTGGCTCATGAGGCTCGCCTTCGTCTGTGCCGCGGCGGCGCTCCTCTTCCTCGGCCTCCTGGCCGCCACCTGGGTCCTGCATGGGGTGTTCGCCCGTGACCCCGGGTGGCGGGGCTTCGCCCCGGCGCAACGATGGTGGGCCGTCGCCTACACCGCCGCCTTCGTCAACTCGTTCTTCCTGCCGGCAACGGCAGGGATCGGGCAGCGCCTGCTCGTCGCCGTCCTCATGGTGTGGCTGCTGGGGCTGGCGTGGAGGCTCCGGAGTGCCGACGCCCACGGGTCGGGGCGGCACGACGGCGTGGCGCACTCTCGCGGTGTCGACCCGAGCGAGAACCGGTCGGCCGACCTTTCGGGACAATCCTGACGTGGGCACCTTGTCCAGCCTCGACGACCGGGCCGTTCTCGGCCTGGTGGCCGACGGCGACCCCACCGCCCTGCGCGAGCTCTACACGAGGCACGCCCCGTGGCTCGGTGTGCGGATGCGGCGACGGTGTGCGGACGTCGAGGTGGTCCAGGACGCCCTCCAGGACACGTTCGTGGCGGTGTGGCGCGGAGCCTCCCGGTTCCGCGGGGACGGTGACGTCGGGGCCTGGCTCTGGGGCATCGGCATCCGCCGACTCATCTCGCGGATGAGCCGCCGGCCGTCGGTCACTCAGGTGCCACTTCAGGACCACGACGAGGTCGAGGTCGCCGCGGAGGACGTCGTGCTGACGTCAGCCGAGTACGGCGACCTCGGGGGTGCGCTGGCCTCCCTGTCGCCCGAGCTCCGGGCCGTGATCCAGGCGACGGTCCTGGACGGCCTGACGACGAAGGAGGCGGCGCGGTTGCTCGGCATCCCACAAGGGACGGTCAAGACCCGCGCCATGCGCGCCCGGGCACAGCTGCGCGCGAGCCTGGCAGGAGGAACCTCATGAGCACCCCGTGGCACATCCCGGCCGACCTGCTGGACTCCTGGGTGGCCGGTGAGACCGGACCGACGGTGGCAGCCTCGGTGGAGCAGCACCTGATGACGTGCTCGGCCTGCCGCGCGGCGGTGGTCGACCCGGTCGCGGCCGAGGGCGAGCTCGACCTCGACCGCGTGTGGTCGCAGATCGCCGACCGGGTCGAGCCGGCGCCCACCCCGCCGGCCGGTCGGCTGATGCGCCGGCTGGGGATGCGCCCCTCCGACGCCCTCCTGCTCGGGGCCACGTCGGCGTTCACCGCCTCCTGGGTGGCGGCGAGCGCCACGGTCGTGGCGTTGACGTTCGTCATGGCCATCGTCACGCCGTCGAGCGCCCTGGCCCTCTACCTGGTCCTGGCGCCCCTGGTGCCGATGGCGGGGGTGGCCGCGGCCTACGGCGAGGAGGTCGATCCCACCTACGAGCTCGCTGTCTCCTCCCCGTACTCGCAGCTGAGGCTGCTGCTGTTGCGCACCGTGGCCGTGCTCGTCGTGTGCGTTCCCGTGACGGTCGTGGCCGGGCTGGCCCTGCAGCCGTGGTGGGTCGCGGTGGCCTGGCTGCTGCCGGGTCTGGCGCTCGTGGCGGTGCTGCTCGTCGCCACGACCTGGTGGCCCCCCGGGGTGTCCGCCGCGACCGTGGGGGTCCTCTGGGCAGTGGCCGCGGTGTCGGCGTACCGGCTCGACGAGGTGCTGGTCCTCGTCGGGTCGACCGGGCTCGGCCTCTCGGCGGCCACCCTGGCGGCCGCGGTCGTCGTCCTGGTGGCGTCCCGCCAGCAGGTCTCGGCCAGGCTCGGGAGCATGCGGTGAACCGGCCCGTGACCCGCGACGCGCGGGTGGTGCTGCGGGCCCGTGCGGTGGCCCCGTGGCTCGCCCTCGCGGCCGTCGTTGGCGCCGGGACGCTGCTGGTCGACCGGGTGTCGACGTTCTACTCCGAGCTCGTGCTGGTCACCCTGGGCCCGGTGCTCCCCGCGGCGGGGCTGGGGTTCTCGTACTCGGCCTCGCTGGACGTGGACTACGAGCTCGTCGTCGCCTCGCCCTACCCGACACCACGCCTGCTGCTGCTGCGTGCGCTGGTGTGGCTGACCGCGACTGCGGCCACCCTGCTGCTGTGCGGTGAGGGGCTGGGCCGGCCCGGGCTGGGCGCGCGGGTCCTCGTGTGCGCGGCGGCGGTCCTCGCGGTGGCGCTCGCCGCGAGCACGTTCCTCGCCCCGCCGCTGGCTGCCGCGCTCGGCGCGGCCGGATGGCTCGCCGTCACGACGTTCGTGCTCGCGGTGGGCGACCTGCACGACCCCACCGACAACGCGGGGATGGCAGCCGCTGGGGCTGCCACGGTCCTGGCCGCTGCCGTCCTGGGCACCCGCCGCCGGGTGCTGTCGACCGACTGGAGGTTCTCATGATCCACACCGTCCACCTGACCGACGTGGTCCAGCGGTACGGGCCCACGGTGGCCCTCGACTCGGTGAGCCTGTCCCTGGCCCCGGGGGTCACGGGCCTCCTCGGGCCGAACGGCGCGGGCAAGACATCGCTGCTGCGGGTGCTCGCCACCGTCCAGGAGCCGGTCTCGGGACAGGTGTCGCTGCTCGGGCTGGACGCCGCCGACGAGCGGGACCGCACCTCCATCCGCCGGATGCTGGGCTACGTCCCGCAGGACCTGGGGTTCCCGCGCGGCTTCACGGCCTTCGCGTTCGTTGAGTACATGGCGGTCCTCAAGGAGTGGGTCGACCCAGTGCGCCGCCGCGCCGAGGTGCGGCGGGTGCTCGCGCTCGTCGGGCTGGAGTCGGTCGCGACGACCAAGGTCAGCAAGCTCTCCGGGGGCATGCGCCGTCGCCTCGGCCTGGCCCAGGCGCTGTTGGGCGCCCCGGAGCTGCTGCTGCTCGACGAGCCCACCACCGGCCTGGACCCCGAGCAGCGCGCCGCCTTCCGCGCGCTCATGCTCGAGGTCGGCAGGAACGCGACCCTGGTGGTGTCCACGCACCAGACCGAGGACGTGGCGGCGGTCTGCGACCGGGTCATGGTGCTCGACGGCGGGAGGTCCGTCTTCGACGGCCCGGTCCCGGAGTTCGTCGTGCACGCCCGGGGGCGGGTCTGGGTGGACGACAGCCCGGACGGGACCGCGCTCGCGCACCGTCGCACCGCCTCGGGTCGGTACCGGCACGTCGGGTCCCCGCCCCCCGGCTCCGAGGTCACCGAACCAGACGTCGAGGACGCCTACCTCCTCATGGTGGGATCCGCCCAGGAGGTGGCGACATGAGCACCACGGTCGCCCAGCCGGTCCAGCAGCGGCAGGTGCTCGGCGCCCTGGCGCGGATCCACGCGCGTCGCTACGCGAGGCACCCGGTCTTCGTCGTCGCCGCCCTGCTCGTGCTGTCCGGCCTCGTCGCCGCCGTGACCTCACCCGACGGCGACAACGGCGGCGAGTGGGACTCGACGCTGACCTTCGTCATCTGGATCGGGCTGTCCGGCGTGATCGTCGGCTACCGGCTCACGGTCACCGAGGACAGGGCGCTCGACCTGCTCCCGAGCGCGCCGACGAGCAAGCCGGTGCGGACCCAGGCCCTGTTCCTCGCCTGCCTGGTCCCGGTGCTGGCGACACTCGTCCTCATGGCGCTGTTCGCGGTCGCGAACCTCGTCGTTCCCGAGTCCGCCGCCGCGCCCTTCCACCTGCGTCCGGGCACCGGTGAGATCGGCTGGCCGGACTACCTCGCCGGCGTGCTCGAGGCGCCGGTCTCGGCCTTCGGGGGGGCCGCCCTCGGTGTCGTCGTGGGCCGCTGGGCCCGGTTCACCGGCGCAGGAGTCCTCACGGTTGTCGGGCTCTTCCTCGTCGAGATCATCGCCCTCGGGGCGGGCGAGGGCGGCTTCGGCGGTGCGCTCTGGGCCCGGCTGCTCGTCAACCTCATGCCCTACCGCTACTGGGCCTTCCAGGAAGCCGGTGACGGGGTGTACACGACCGTGGCACCGGGGAGCGCCGTGGGTCACCTCGTCTACGCCGTCGCGCTGTGCGGGCTGGCCGTGACAGCCGGTGTCCTCAAGGGTGCCACCGGCCCGATGCGCGCGAGGTGGATCCGCATCGGCGGCGCGACGCTCGCCGTCGCCGCGGCGAGCTACCTCTGGGCCGTCCTCGGCTGAGGGCCGACCTACGCGTCCGCAGGAAGTGCACTCCCCGCGGCCCGGTCCTCGTGGCGATCGGGTCCCTCGGCGGCCGGCCGGGGAAGCTCCAGCCCGCGCTCGGTGAAGTCCGACGCGAAACGACGGCCCGCGGTACCCGTCATGGTGGTTGAGGACGTACGCTGGTGTTGCTCCTCGTCGTCCGGCGAGGACGCGACAGCGACACTGGTCCAGCCAGTCCCCGGCGCCGGCCGTCTTCCGACGGCGGCCGAACCGGCGGCGAACCGCCGGCCGCTTGCCGAAGGCAGGGCGGCCGGGCGCCGACATCGGCTGCTGCCGTGTCCGACTCACGAAGGATCCGCTTGGCACAGCGAACTTCACGCCGCTCCGGCGCGCCGCGCAAGGCGCCGCGCGACCGGGGCCGTTCGCGCCCCCGCGACAACCAGGGCCTCATCCCGCTCCTCGCCGACGCTGCTCGCCGGGTCGAGAACGCCGTGCAGCAGGGTCGGGCGCGGCCGCGCGACCGCACGTCGTACCAGGTCGTCGCCCTCCTGGTGCGGGAGGAGCGGGCCCGGGCCAAGGGTGACGCCTCGACGTCGGAGAAGGAGCGGACCTCCGTGCTCACCCGGCTCGACGGGGTCGCCACGATCCTGGCCCGGACGGCGGCGCGCGACAGCTCGTTGCTGACCCTGCTGGCCGACGACGCGGACGTCCCGCCGTCGGCGGTGAGCCTGAAGAACGACATGCTCCGGGCCGCCGGGCGTGAGCCCGAACCCGAGCCCGAGCCGGAGCCCGAACCGCCCGCCGACCCGGCTCCGTCGACGCGCCGCGTCGTCCCGCAGACGGTCATCAAGCAGCAGCTGACCGACCCGTTCCTGGCCCCGGACCTCTCGGCGGTGCCGCCACCTCGCCCGACCACCAACCGGCTCGCCGGCTGGGAGCTGCTCACCCCGCTGTTCCGCGCCTTCGAGTACGGCGGCGACGCCACCTGCATGCCCCTGCCCGAGCCGGACGAGGTGGTCCACGGCATCCGGGACCTCGAGCTCATGCACCACCAGGCCCAGGTCGTGGCGGCAGCCGCGGCGGGCCACCGGACGTTCCTGCTCGCGGACGAGCCCGGCCTCGGCAAGACCGCGCAGGCGCTGCTCGCCGCCGACGCCGCCGACGCCTTCCCCCTCCTCGCGGTCGTGCCGAACGTCGTCAAGGCGAACTGGGCGCACGAGGCCGAGCTCTGGACCCCGAAGCGGGCGGCCACCGTGGTCCACGGCGACGGCGAGAGCGTCGACGGCTTCGCCGACATCGTCATCGTCAACTACGAGATCCTCGACCGTCACGTGGGCTGGCTCGGCAACCGTGGGTTCCGCGGCATGGTCGTCGACGAGGCGCACTTCATCAAGAACAAGTCCTCGCAGCGTTCTCAGAACGTCCTGGCCCTCTCCCAGCGGATCCGGGCCCGCCGCGCTAACGCCCTGTTCATGGCGCTGACGGGGACGCCGCTGATCAACGACATCGAGGACTTCACGGCCATCTGGCAGTTCCTCGGGTGGATCGACGAGACCAAGCCACGGCACGCCCTCATGGCCGCGCTCGAGGCGACCGGCCTGCAACCCCCCGACCGTGGCTTCTACGCGGCCGCCCGAACGAGCGTCATCGACCTCGGCATCGTCCGGCGTCGCAAGGTCGACGTCGCCTCCGACATCCCGGCGCGCCGCGTCGCCGACCTGCCGGTCGAGCTCGACGACGAGGCCGGGCGCTCCATCCGGGCCGCGGAGCAGGAGCTGGCCCGTCGCCTGGTGGCGCGCTACGAGGTGGCGCTCGCCGCCCGCAAGGACCAGACGCCGGTCGACGGCATCGACCACGAGCTGGTCCGCCGGGTGGCCGCGTCGGAGCGCAAGGGCTCCGGGTCCGACAAGAACGGCGACAACGTCTTCACCGTGATGCGCAAGATCGGGCAGGCCAAGGCCGGCCTGGCCGCCGACTACGCCGCCCAGCTCTCGCGCAGCGTCGGCAAGGTGGTGTTCTTCGCCAAGCACATCGACGTCATGGACGAGGCGGAGCGCACCTTCGCCCGGCGGGCCGTCGGCTACGCGTCGATCCGCGGGGACCAGACCCCCAAGGTGAGGACGGCGAACATCGAGGCGTTCCTCACCGATCCCAAGGTCGCCGTCGTCGTGTGCTCCCTCACCGCGGCGGGGGTGGGGCTCAACCTCCAGGTCGCCTCGAACGTCGTGCTGGCCGAGCTGTCGTGGACGTCGGCGGAGCAGACCCAGGCCATCGACCGTGTGCACCGGATCGGCCAGACCGAACCGGTCACCGCGTGGCGGGTCATCGCCACCCAGACCATCGACCCGAAGATCGCCCAGCTCATCGACGACAAGGCGGGGCTCGCGGCCAGGGCCCTCGACGGCTCGGACGAGGAGGTCGACTCCTCGGCCGACGTGCAGCTCGAGGCGCTGACGTCGCTGCTGACCGAGGCGTTGACGGCGAAGGACGCAGCCGCCGGAGAGATCCCCGCCGCACCCTGACGGCACGCCCCGGCGGCTCCGCATCACCGTCGACGGCGGCGCGGGGTTGCTCGAGCTCCACGAGTGAGCCGAGGAGCTCCCGCGAGAGGGAGACGCCGCTCGCCCGATCGGATGTCGTGGGGCTCCACCACGGGGTCGCGAACCGCACTCGTGGGGCGCATCCGGGTCGCCACCCGTCGGCCAGCGGTGGCCGGTGTCCGTCCACGGGTCGGATCGGGCCCTTGCTCGCCGATCCGAGCCTGTGTAGACACGCCTCATGGACCCCACTGAGCTGTCGGCCATCCCGTTGTTCGCGTCCCTGTCGCCGGAGGGGACGGCGCTCGTCGCGTCCGAGCAGGTGGCCGACGTCCCGGCCGGCCACGTGCTCGTCCGCGGCGGCGACATGGCCGAGGGGATGTTCGTCGTCCTCGACGGCGAGGTCGCGGTGGAGCGCGGGTCGGTGCACCACGAGATGGGTCCGGGAACGTTCTTCGGCGAGCTCGCGCTGCTCGTCGACCACGCGCCCCGCGTGGCCCGGGTGCGCGCCACCACGGACTCGCGCATCCTCGCCCTGGACCGGGCCACCTTCGAGCGGCTGCTCGAGACCGAGCCGTCGTTCGCGCTCGCCCTGCTCCGCGAGCTCGCCTCCCGGCTCGTCGAGGCCCATGGCGGCCTCTGACACGACCGGCTCGCCGTCTGCCCGGCCGGCCCTGCGCCCTCAGTACCAGTGGGGCGAGCGCGCGGTGAACGCAGCCAGCGCGTCGCACGGCGACCCGTACGTCGTCCGGATGTAGTCCATCCCCCAGGCGATCTGCGTGGCCGGGTTGGTCAGCCAGTCGCTGCCGGCGCTGGCCATCTTCCAGCCGGGCAGGGACTGGGGGATGCCGTACGCCCCGGACGACCTGTTGGTGGCGCTCCAGCTCCAGCCGGACTCGCTGTGCCACAACGTGACCAGGCACGCGAACTCGGCATCCTGGCCCCATCCGAAGTCAGGCATCGCGGTCCTGGCGATCTCCTGCGCTGCTCGCGGACCCGGCCCCACGGTGCCGTCCTGTACCCCGAGCAGCATCGACAGGTCGGCCCCGGCTGCTGCCGCCCGCTGGGTGGCGAGGTCGTCGGCGCCCTGCTGCAGCACGTCCAGCCGCGCGGTCAGCTTCTCCTGCTCGGCGCCCAGGCGGGCCGCCTCCGCGCTCGCCTTCTCTGCCTTCGCCTGCGCCGCCTCCCGTGAGCTCCGCGCTGCCGCCGCCGCCGCCTCGCGGTCACGGCGGGCCGCGCTCAGCTCCTCCTCGCGGGCCGTGGCCTCCCACTGCGCAGCCGTGGCCGCGTCGAGGCCCTCCTGGGCCCGTCGCGCGCCGTCGTCGAGCACCCACGAGAGATCCGACATCGTGTTCGGCGGCGACAGCAGGAGGAACGCGAGGTTCTGCAGCGACCCACCCTGCATGTACAGCAGCGCCGCCTCACCGGCCACCGCGTCGTCCGCCGACTCGTGGGCCGCCCGGGCCGCTCCGAGCTGCACCGCGGCCAGCCGGGCCGCGTCCTCCGCATAGGTCAGCTGCTGCCGGGCCTCCTCGTGCGCGGTGACGGCCTCGGCCACCTCCACCTGGAGCGCCGTGAGCCGCGCCTCGGCCTTGTCGAGTCGCGCGTTCAGCTCCTCCACCTCCGCCGCCACCTCGGCGGCGGCCGCCTGCGCCTTCGCGACGTCGGTGGCGCTCGGCCCGGTCCATCCCGGCGCTGGCGTGGCATCCGGCGCTGCAGACGCGGACGGTGAGGGCGAGGGGGACGTCGACGACGTCGCGGACGGTGATGCCGCGGCGGAGGGCGACGACGTCGCGGACGGCGACGGCGTTCCTTCGGCGGCGACCGACGGTGCGCAGCACAGCACGGCGACGGCCACCACCACGCAGCAGGTCGCCCGAACCCCCTGCGGTCCGCGCATCCCGGCATCATCGCTGCTCAGCGACCGCCTGTCACTCCCTCGACCGGGCCATCTGCCGCGCCCTCGGGCAGGCAGTGGCCTGCCGGACAGGCGCGTTCGTGCACGGTCCACCCGGGTGCCGGCCCCATTGCACGCCCGTCGGCTCGGGCACCAGGCAGGCGCACCACCCACGGCGCAGCGGGACCGGCCCCCACCCCCCACGCTTCTCCGGCCCCCTCCTCCTCACCGCTGGCCCGGTGGATGCGTCGGCTCTCCGCGGGGCGCGTCTGGGTCCTTGCGGCCGTCGTGTACGGGGTGTTCGCCGTGGCCTTCTTCGCGTCGGGGGCGGCGTTCGCCATCCCCATCGTGCAGCGGGTGTGCGGGCAGGCACCGCCCGACCTGCGCCTCACGTCCACCGCGGACGAGGTCCACGGCTTCCTCGCCACGTGCGGGGCCACGGGCCGCGAGGCCTACACCGCGCTCCAGGTCGCCGACCTCTTCTACCCGGCGGTCTTCGCGGTCTTCCTCGCCTCCTCGCTCGCCCGGGTCCTGCTCCTCCTCCGTCGGGTCGGAGCGCTCCTGGCCAGACACGACAGCGGGCACGCGGCAGGAGGGCGGTCGTGACCCACGCGGCACCGCGGCTGGACGACCGGCTGGGCAACGTCCTCTTCGACGTCTGGCTGGTGTCGCGGGCCGCCACCGCCCAGATCGCCGAGGGCGGGCGCGAGGCCGGGCTGGACGCCGATGAGTTCGCGGTCTACTCGGTGCTCGCGTCCACCGACGGGACGACGCCCACCGAGCTGGCGCACTGGATGGCCGCGCCGGCCACGACGGTCTCGAGCTACGCCAAGCGCTTCGCCCGCCGCGGCCACGTCGAGCGGGTGCAGAACCCCGCCGACGGGCGCTCGTACGTGCTCCGGCTCACCGACGAGGGCCGGTCCGTGCACCAGGCGGCCGGGCTGCGCTTCCTGCCCGTCCTCGAGGCGGTCACGGACCGGCTCGGCGCCCGCGTGCCCGACACCCACGAGCGGCTGCGCGAGCTGCACGACGCCCTGACCGCGGCCGTGGTCCGGCGCGCCGACCACTGACCGGCACCGACCCTGCCGCACCGCCGGGTGGGCTGAGCCGGCGCGAGGCCTCGATCGGGCCGGCCTCGCCGGGCCGGCCGCTGCGCGCCGGTCCGGTCACGGCGAGGCCACGGGACGGACACGAACACGACCCGGCGGACACGGACAGACATCGGTGCGGTCACGTCCCGGTAACCGTAGGAGACAGCGGGAACCGCGCCTCCTACCGTCGCTCCCACGAGCGACACCGACGACCGGGAGGCACGGCATGACCCGAGCACCGCGCAGGGCCACCATCCTCGTCGGCAGCGCTCTCGCGGTCGCCCTCACCGCCAGCGGGTGTGGAGGGGGCGACCGCTCCGGCGACTCCTCGGCCCCCGTCGCCCCCGGCCCCAACGGCGGGGTCCACACCCCAGCTCCACCGACCGATGCGACGCCCCCGGCGTGGTCGCAGGACCAAGGCAGCGTCGACCCCTACTCCGAGGACCGCCCGGCGCCGCCGTACCGCGACCCCTCCCTCACCGACGCTCGCCAGGATCCCCTCTCGACCTTCGCGCTCGACATCGACACCGGCTCCTACACCCGGTTCCGCGACGCCGTGAGGGGCGGCTACCGCCCGTCCCCCAGCGAGGTCCGCACCGAGGAGTTCGTCAACTACTTCGAGCAGGACTACCTGCCTCCCCGCGACGGCCTGGGCGTCACCATCGATGCCGCCGTGCTGCCCTTCCGCCCCGACCACCGGCTCGTGCGTGTCGGCATCCGAAGCGCCGACGTCGCGGCCGACCAGCGCCAGGACGCCGACCTGGTCCTCGTCGTCGACTGTTCCGGCTCGATGAGCGAGGCGGGGAAGATGGAGACCACGAAGTCGGCCCTGCGGACCCTCGCCGCGAACCTGCGCGCGAGCGATCGGGTGGCGATGGTGTGCTACTCCACCGACGCGGAGGTGACCCTCGCGCCCACCTGGGCCTCCGAGCGCGGGCGGGTCCTCGACGCCATCGACGCCCTCCGCCCGCTGGCCACGACGAACGCCGAGGCCGGGCTCACCGCCGGCTACGACCTGGCCGCGTCGATGCGGGCGCACGGCGGGAGCGATGGCCGGATGACGCGGGTGGTCCTCATCAGCGACGGCGTCGCCAACGTCGGTGACACCACCGCGGGCGGCATCCTCGAGCGGATCGGCACCGAGGCGCGGACCGGCATCAACCTCGTCTCGGTGGGCGTCGGGATCAGCGGGTGCGACGACCAGCTCCTCGAGCAGGTGGCCGACCGCGGCGACGGCTGGCACGTCTACGTCGACTCGGCGGCCGAGGCCGATCGGGTCTTCGCGAGCGGGCTCACGGGCAACCTCGTCGTCACCGCCCGCGACGCCAGGGCCCAGGTGCACTTCGACCCCGCACAGGTCGCCGGCTACCGGCTGCTCGGGTACGAGAACCGCGCCCTCGCCGACCAGGACTTCCGCAACGACGCCGTCGACGGTGGGGAGGTGACCGCCGGTCACGCGACCACGGCCCTCTACGACGTGCAGCTCCGCGAGGGCGCCGGTCGTGGCGCCGCCTTCGTCACCGCGACGGTCCGGTACCGGGACGACTCCGACCGCACGGTGGAGCGATCGGCGTGGCTGGCCGACGGTGAGTGCGCCCCCGACCTCGGCGCGGCCCCACCGCGCCTGCACCAGGACCTCGTGCTCGCGATGCTCGCCGACCAGCTGACCCGCGGGCCGTGGTCGCAGCGGGTCCGCCCCGAGGAGGTCCGCTCCGAGGCGTACCGGCTGCCGGGCATACTGCGCGAGGACCCGGACGTGGCGGAGCTCGTCTCGCTCGTCGACCGGGCCGTGGCCTGACGTCCCCGCAGACGAGGAGGCCCTCCCCGGGACGCAGGGAGGGCCTCCTTCCGGCTCCGGCTCGCACCGGGTCCGGATCGTCCGGATGGCGCGGCCAGCGGTCAGTCGCTCGCCTGGAGCGCCTTGACCTCGTCGCGGGCGGCCACGACGGAGGCGTGCTGACGCTGGACGACGGAGCGGAACCCGTCGCTGAGGTCGGCCCCCAGGGCCTTCTCGTACTCGGAGACGGCGTGGTCCTCCCCGGTGGCTGCGGCGCCGAGCACGCTGCCGGCGTCGTCACCGGTCAGGGCGTCCTTGACCTTGAGCCAGCCGCGGTGCAGCGAGGCGCCTGCGGAGCCGCTCTCGTCGACGTCGTCGCCGTAGTCGTGCCCGAGCTCGACGATCTCGCCGACGAAGCCGGCGCGCTGCTCGGCGAGACGCTGCATCGTGGCCGCGACCTCCGGGCGGTCGGTGTCGCGCAGCCGCGTCGCCGCCTCGGTCAGGCCGGCGCGGCCGTCCTTGAGGGTCCCGACCAGTTCCTTGGCAACCTTCTCGTCGGTCGACATGGTTCCTCCTTCGTGGGTGTCCAGGGTGTGTGACACCCCCGCAGTACCCCGGGCCCGGCGGCCCCCAAACAGACCTTCGACAGGACGAACCGCTTCGGAGCGGGTAAATGGTTCGACCGGGCCATGGCCACGACAAGATCTGGACCTCTACGCTTCCCCCACTCCGAGAATGGAACTCGACGATGAGTCAGGAGTGGTCATGGCGGTCCTGCGTATGAAACCCCACTCCCAACGCGCTGTCGGGCTCTCGGGAGCCGGCCCCTCGTGAGACGGACCGGTACGCGACGTCGACCCTGCGGATGGCTCCACCGGGCCATTCCGCGACGGCGCGACCCGACCTAGGCTCGGGGTACGCCGATGTCGGCCGGGGAGTCTCCGTCCGATGCGGCACCAGGGTTCGCGGAGCACGCCGGAGACCTCGAACCCGCTGTCGGCGGAGTCCCCTCTGCCGTCGACACCGACCGCCGGAGCAGCCCGCAGGGGCGCTGCTGCAGCGATCAGAGAGATGCCGGCCGGCCCTGAGGGCCGGCCGGCATCGGTCTGTTCAGGCGCCGCGCGCCCCGGGGTCAGCTCAGCTCTTCGCATCGCCCTCGGTGCCGCCGGCGTCGGTGCCGCCGGCGTCGGTGCCGCCGGCGTCGAGGTTCGGGGTCGACAGGTCGGCCCCTTCCGACGTGGACGAGGTGGCGGGCACGTCGGCCTTCTTCGCGGGGGTGGCCTTCTTGGCCGGCGTGCTCTTCGTCGCGGACGACGAGGAGCCGGACGCGGACGAGCCCGTCGACGAGCCGGAGCCGGAGGACGCGGACTCCTTGGCGGCCGCCGTCTTCGCAGTCGCGGACTCCTTGACCTCGGCGGCCTTCTCCTTGGCGGCGTCCGTGACCTCGGCCGCCTTCTCCTTGGCCGTGTCGATGGCGTCGTCGACCTTCTGGCCGGTGGTCTTCGGCGGCGAGTAGGAACCGGCGGTGGCCCACGGGTCGGGGCGCTCGTTGCTCTTGCGGTAGGCCATGACGGCGGCACCGGCCGCGACCGCACCGAGGACGAGGACCCACTTGCCCTTGCCGCCGCTGGACTTGACCTCGGCATCGCCCTTGAGCACCGCGTAGGCGTCGGGTGCGCGCTCGGCGGCCTCGGAGGCCTGCTCCTTCGCGGCGGCGGCGCTCGCGGCGATGGCCGTGAGAGCGGCCAGGACCTTGGGCATGACGTCCTCCATGAAGGTGTCCTTGGCGTGCTCGACGCGCGGGCCGAGCTCCTCGAGGGCCTCTTCGGCGAGCGCGCGGGCGTGCTCGGCGGCATCGACCGCCTTCTCGCGGGCCTCCTCGACCATCGGGGCGAGCGCCTCGGCGGCCTCGGCCGTGCTCTTCTGGGCCTTCTTCTCGGCCTTCTTCGCCGACTTCTTCGCCTTCTTGCTCACGTCGTGCGCGGTGTCGGACGCCTTCTCGGCGCGGTCGCGCGCGGCCTTCGCGGTGTCGTTCACCGCGTCCATGGCCTGGTCGGTCTTGCTCGAACGGAACACGTGTCCTCCTCGATGTGGACTTCCGTACCCATCCTGCCCTGTTTCACCTGCACGTGACACTCCGGGGTCTGCCGGATGACGTGACGGCGAGCACGCCCGACCCCCGGGCACGGGCCGGGACGTGCGAGGTCGCGTGAGAGGATCGAGCGCATGAAGGCAACGCTGCACACGAACCACGGCCCGATCGTCGTCGACCTCTTTCCGAACGAGGCCCCCACGACGGTGAAGAACTTCGTCGGTCTCGCCACCGGCGAGAAGGAGTACGCCGACGACGCCGGCCGCTCCAACCCCACGAAGTTCTACGACGGGCTCGTCTTCCACCGGATCATCCCGGGCTTCATGGTCCAGGGCGGTTGCCCGCTCGGCCGCGGCATGGGCGGCCCCGGCTTCACCTTCGACGACGAGATCCACCCCGACAAGCGCTTCGACCGCCCCTACCTGCTCGCGATGGCCAACGCCGGCACGCGCGGCGGCAAGGGCACCAACGGGTCGCAGTTCTTCATCACCGTCACGCCGACCCCTCACCTCAACGGCAAGCACACCATCTTCGGCGAGGTCGCCGACGGTGCCAGCCGCGAGGTCGTCGACACCATCTCGAACGTCCGCACCGGCCCGATGGACAAGCCCCTCGACGACGTCGTCATCGAGCGCGTCGAGGTCGAGGACTGACCCTCCCGACGATGAGCAGCACCCGTGGGTGAGAACCCCGCCGCACCGCAGGCCGGACCCGAGGTACCGGTCTGCCCGCGGCACCCCGACCGTGAGGCGTACGTGCGCTGCCAGCGCTGCGGACGGCCCACGTGCCCGGAGTGCCAGCGCCCGGCAGCCGTCGGCATCCAGTGCGTCGACTGCGTGCGCGAGGGCGCCAAGACGGTGCGACAGGCCCGCACCGTGTTCGGTGGGGCCGTCACCGACGGTCGCCCGCGCGCGACGATGTGGATCATCGGCATCTGCGCGGCGGTCTACCTCGTCCAGTACGTGCGGCCTTCGCTGACCTCGCAGATCGCCTTCGTGCCGGCGCTCGGCACCAGCGAACCGTGGCGCTTCCTCACCTCGGCCTTCGCGCACGCCGGCCTGGCCCACATCGGGTTCAACATGTACGCGCTGTGGATCATGGGCACCTACCTGGAGCCCATGCTCGGGCGGGTCCGGTTCGTCGTGCTCTACCTGCTCAGTGCCTTCGGTGGGTCGGTGATGTACCTGCTGCTGGCCGCACCCCAGTCGGTCCCGGACGCGCTGCGCGACGGGCCCGGGGCGTGGTGGACTCCGGCCGTCGGGGCGTCAGGCGCCGTCTTCGGCCTGTTCGGGGCGTTCCTCGTGCTCCAGCGCCGGCTCGGCCGGTCCGCGGCCGGCATGTGGGTGCTCATCGGGATCAACGCGGTCATCGGGTTCATCCCGGGCTTCCACATCGCCTGGCAGGCGCACCTCGGCGGGCTCCTCACCGGTGCGGCCGGGGCCGCCGTGATCGCCTACGCCGGTCGGGGCGGGCGCGGGGCGACGGCCCCGATGGGCGCGGCAGCGGTCAGCGCGGCCCGGCGGGCGGCGGCCCCGCTCCAGTGGGCCGGGCTCGGCGCGATCCTGGTCGTGCTCGTCGCCCTCACGGTGGTGAAGTACGCCACCGCCTGAGCGTTGCGACAGCTCCGGCGGGCGGATCGGGTGGCTCGGATTACACGCGTGTCATTCGTCCCCAGTGTGGACAACTCCTGTGGACAACCGGCCGGGTGGCCTGACCCGCGGGGTCAGCGCCACCGGGTGGTCATGAGGAACCCGGAGAGCATGAGCGCGAAACCAACGGCCAGGTTCCAGCGTTCGAGAGCTGGCACTGGATACTGGTGCACCCCGCTGATGTAGTACGTGACGACCCAGGCGAGGCCGACCACCATGAGAGTGACCATGACGGGCGCGAACCAGCGCGGGTTCGGGCCCTGTGCCTTCTTCTGCGCCGAGCGCGGCGGCGTGTAGGCGGGCTTGGAACGACCCTTGGACTCGGGCACGGAACACTCCTTGTTAGGTCTGGTCAGTGACCTAGCGTAGTTGTTCACACCGAGAGGAGCGTGAGAGGTGGCCGGTACCCACGCGGGGCAGACCCGTCGGCCCTCGCCGTGGCCGTGGCTCGTGCCGGTCGCGGCGCTGCTCGCGGGTGCCCTCTTCGCCTCCAGCGTCCGGGCCGCGGACGGCCACGACCTGCGCGCGGACTACACCCGACTGCCCGATCTCATCCGCCGCCAGACCGAGGTCAACGCCGAGCGGCAGGGGATGGTCGACGAGCTCCAGAACCAGGTCGACGACGCCACCGCCGCCCTGGCCCCGGGCGACAGCAGGACGGAGGCGCTCGACGAGCGCGCCGGCCAGGTGGCGATGGCGGCCGGCCGCGTGCCGGTGGAGGGCCCGGCCGTGCGGGTCAGCCTCCAGGACGCCAAGCTCGTCGGGGGCGAGGTCCCGGCCGGGCAGGACCCGGACAACTACGTCATCCACCAGCAGGACGTCCAGGCCGTCGTCAACGCCCTGTGGGCCGGGGGCGCCGAGGCGATGATGATCCAGGACCAGCGGGTCGTCTCCACGAGCGCGGTCCGCTGCGTCGGCAACACCCTGATCCTCCAGGGACGGGTGTACTCGCCGCCGTACGTCATCTCCGCCATCGGCGACACCAACGCGATGATGGCCACCCTCGACGCCGACCCCCAGGTCAACATCCTCCAGCAGTGGTCCGTGGCCGTCGGCCTCGGTTACGACGTGCAGGTGCTGGGTCCGACCACGTTCCCGGCGTACGCCGGCTCGATCTCCCCCCAGCACGCCGAGGTCGCCGAGTCGTGAGCACCTGATGGGCCGTCGCCTCGTCGGCTGGGCCGGCGAGCTCCTCATCACCCTCGGCGTCCTGCTCCTGCTGTTCACCGCCTGGCAGCTGTGGTGGACCGACGTCGTCGCGAACCGGGCCTCCGCGCAGCTGGTCGAGCAGCTCCGTGACGACTTCGCGAAGCGGGGCGCGCAGGAGGACCCGTCGACGCCGGACCACGACCCCGCGCGCGAGCTCCCCGGTGACGCGTTCGCCCTGATGACCGTGCCCCGCTTCGGGGAGGACTGGGTCCAGCCCGTGCTCCAGGGCACCGACCTCGACGTCCTCAGCCGGGGGGTCGGTCACTACGTCGGCACGGCGATGCCGGGCAGCGTCGGCAACTTCTCGGTGGCCGCGCACCGCACGACGTGGGGGGCCCCCTTCCACGACATCGACACGCTCCGCGACGGCGACCTCATCCGCGTCGAGACCCTCGACACCGAGTACACCTACCGGGTCACCGCTCACGAGGTCGTGCTCCCCGGCGACGTCGCCGTGGTGGCGTCGGTGCCGGACGACCCGGGCGCCACCCCGGTGGACCGACTCATGACCCTCACCTCGTGCCACCCGAAGTACAGCGCCACCGAGCGGTACGTCGTGCACGCGGCGTATCTCTCCAGCCGGCCCCTCACCCGGCCGGGGGACGGCGTGGGCGACCGCGAGCCAGCGCCGAACCCCACACCGACACCGAGCCCCACGAGGAGCACCTGATGTACGCCGCACTGTGGCGCGTGCTGCCCGGGCCCACGTGGGCGCGGGCCGTGCAGTGCCTCGTCCTCGCCGCCGCGGTCGTCGTGGTGTGCTTCCTGTGGGTCTTCCCGTGGGCCGAGCCGCTGGTGCCCTTCACGGACGTCACCGTCGGGCCCTAGCCGGCGCACGGCATCATGGCCCCATGACCCGGGTCCTCGTCGTCGACAACTACGACAGCTTCGTCTTCACGATCGTCGGGTACCTCGAGCAGCTCGGAGCCGAGTGCGAGGTGGTCCGCAACGACGCGGTGGCCCCGGGGGACGCCGCGGACTTCGACGGCGTGCTGGTCTCCCCCGGACCCGGGACGCCCGAGGAGGCGGGGGTCTCGATGGCGATGATCGAGGCGTGCGCCGAGCGTGGGCAGCCGATGCTCGGGGTCTGCCTCGGGCACCAGGCTCTCGGGGCGGTCATGGGCGCCACGGTGGGGCGGGCTCCGGAGCTGCTGCACGGCAAGACCTCGCGGGTCGTCCACGACGGCACGGGGGTGCTCGACGGCCTGCCCGACCCGTTCACCGCCACCCGCTACCACTCGCTGACGATCGAGCCGGCCACGCTGCCGGACTCGTTGATCGCCAACGGGCACACCGCCAGCGGGGTGATCATGGCCGTGCGGCACGCGACCCTGCCGCTGCACGGCGTGCAGTTCCACCCCGAGTCGGTCCTCACCGAGGGCGGGCACCGGATGCTCGCGAACTGGCTGCTCACCTGTGGCACCGACGACGCCGTCGAGCTGGCCGCCGGCCTCTCACCGCTCGTGCACGATGCCGCCGGCGTCGCCCGGATGGTCGCCGCCTCCTGACAGGAGGCGGGGTGCGCCCGCTGGGAGCGCCCGGACGGGCAGGCTAGGGGGTCGGGGACACGGACGGGCTGGGCGACGGCGAGGACGTCGTCGGGCTCGGGGTCGGCGTCGGCGTCGGCGTCGGCGTCACCGTGGTGGCGGTGACGGTGGGCGCCGGCGCCTGGGCGACGGTGATCTCCACCGTGCTGCCGGAGTCCACGGACTTGCCGTTGCCCGGGTCCTGCTTGATGACGGTGCCCTCGGCGGCGGAGTCGGTCTGGGTGAACGACGACTGCGACTGAAGGCCCACCTTCGACAGGGCGTTCTGCGCCTCGCTCTGGGTCATACCGACGACGTTGGGCACCTCGACCTTGCCGGTGCCGACCTCGATGTTGACCTTCGACCCGGGTGCGGCCTGGCTGCCACCCGCGGGGTCGGACGAGATCACCTCGTTCTCGGCGACATCGGGGGCGTCGGTCTTCGTGACCTTCCCGACCTCGAGGTCGAGGTCGGCGAGCAGCCCGCGGGCCTCGTCGAGGGTCTTCCCGCGCAGGTCGGGCACGGTGACCGCCTCGGGTCCGGCCGAGACGTTGAGCGTCACGGTCGAGTTCGGGTCCACCTCACGTCCGGCTCCCGGGTCCTGCGAGATGACCTCGTCCTCGGGAACGGTGTCGCTCGGCTCCGAGACGACCTCCACCTGCAGGTTCACCTTGCTCAGCGTGACCCGTGCCGTCTGCACCGGGTCGCCGACGACGCTGGGCACCGTGACCTTCGGGGTGTCCTCGCCACTGAAGGCCGTGAACAGTCCGTAGCCGAGCAGCCCCAGGGCGGCGAGGACGGCGATGGCCAGCAGCACGAACATGACCGGGCGCCGGCGCTCCTCGTCCTCCTCGTCACCGACCGGCGGGAGCGTCGCGTCACCGGCCGGCGGGGGCAGGTACGCCTGGGTGGTCGGGCCCTCGGAGACGGCGGGCAGCGCCTCGGTCGCACCCGCGACCGCGGCACCGGCGGCGGCGCCGGCCAGCGCCGCGGCCGCCGCCCGGGCAGCCGGGCTGATCGGACGGCCGAGCCGCACCGACATCAGGTCGGACCGGAACTCGCCGGCATCCTGGTAGCGCTCCTCGCGCGCCTTGGCCAGCGAGTGGATGACGACGGCATCGAGGTCCGGGGACACCTCTTCGGCGAAGCGGGACGGCGGCGGCGGCGGCTCGCCCACGTGCTGGTAGGCGATGGCCACCGGGCTCTCGCCCATGAACGGCGGGCGCCCGGTGAGCAGCTCGAAGAGCATGCACCCGGCCGAGTAGAGGTCGGACCGCTCGTCGACCTGCTGGCCCTGCGCCTGCTCCGGCGAGAGGTACTGCGCGGTGCCGATGACCGCCTGGGTCGCCGTGACCGTGGCGCTGGCGTCGGCCATCGCGCGCGCGATGCCGAAGTCCATGACCTTGACCGAGCCGTCCTCGGCGATCATGACGTTGGCCGGCTTGATGTCGCGGTGCACGATGCCCTGCCGGTGGCTGTAGGCGAGCGCGTCGAGGACGCTCTCGGTCACGCGGATGGCGTCGATCGGCTCGAACTGCCCCTTCTCGGTGAGCATCTCGCGCAGGGTGCGCCCGCTGACGTACTCCATGACGATATAGGGCACGTTGACCTGTGCGCCGCCGGACTCGGTGTGGACGTGGTCCTCGCCGTGGTCGTAGATGGCCACGATCGAGGAGTGGTTCAGCGACGCGGCGGACTGCGCCTCACGGCGGAAGCGGCTGAGGAAGGTGGCGTCGCGCGCGAGCTCGCTGCGCAGCATCTTGATGGCCACGTCGCGGCCGAGGCGCGAGTCGTAACCACGGTGCACCTCGGCCATGCCGCCGCGGCCGAGCAGCTCGCCCACCTCGTAGCGGCCCCCGAGGAGCGTGGGGACGTCAGCCATGTCGTGGTCTCCTCATCCGTCCAGCCGTGCTTCCATCATTGCCTTCGCGATCGGTGCGGCCACCTGGCCACCGCCCGCCTCACTGCCCGCGACGCCGCCGTCCTCGACGACGACCGCCACGGCGATCTGCGGGTCCTCCGCCGGTGCGAACGAGATGAACCACGCGTGTGCCTTCCGGCCCTCGCCGTGCTCGGCGGTGCCGGTCTTCCCCGCCACCTCGACTCCCGGGATCTGCGCCAGCGTGCCGGTGCCGCGTTCGACGACACCGACCATCATGTCGCGAAGTTGCGCGGCGACGTCGGAGGTGACCGCCTCCGACAGCTCGGTGGGCCGCGCCGACTCGATGACCGAGAGGTCGGAGCCGATGACCGACTGCACGAGGTAGGGCTGCATGACCTTGCCCTGGTTGCCGATGCCGGCCGCCACCATCGCCATCTGCATCGGCGTGACCCGCACGTCGTACTGCCCGATCGCGGCCTGCGCCGACTGTGGCTGGTCCATCCCGCTCGGCACCGAGCTCGGCGTCACCGTCATCGGGATGCGCACCGTGTCGCCGAAGCCGAAGCGGGCCGCCTGCTGCTGCAGGGCGTCGCCGCCGAGGTCCAGCCCCAGCTGGCCGAACGCCGGGTTGCACGAGACGACGAGCGCGTCGCTGAGCGAGATCTCGCCGGTGGGCGAGCACGGCTGGTTGTCGTGGTTGGGCAGCGGGGTGTCGGTCTGCGGCAGGTCGAGCTCGGAGCCACCGGGCAGCATCGACTCGGGGGTGAACTCTCCACTCGACAGGGCCGCCGCCGCGGTGACCACCTTGAAGACCGACCCGGGCGGGTACAGGTCCCCACCGATGGCCCGGTCGACGAGGGGACGGCCGGGGTCGGCGTTCAGCTTGTCGTAGTTCGTCTCGACGACACCGAGGTCGTGACCGGAGAGGGTGTTGGGGTCGTAGCTCGGGTGGCTGACGAGCGCGAGGACGGCACCGGTCTTCGGGTCCAGCGCCACCGCTGCGCCGTTGACCCCCGCCAGCCCCTCGGCGGCGGCCTTCTGCACGGCCGGGTCGAGGGTGGTCTCGATGTTCGCGCCCTGGGGTCGGCGGCCCGTGAACAGGTCGGAGACCCGGCGGTAGAACAGCTTGTCGCTGGAGCCGGAGAGCAGTGCGTCCTCGGCCTGCTCGAGGCCTCCGGTGGCGCCGTAGAACGAGTACGAGCCGGTCACGTGGGCGTACAGCTCGGGCTCGGAGTAGACCCGCTGGAACTTGTACTCGTCGTCGCTGGGCTTCGAGCTCGCGATCGGGGTCTCCCCCACGAGGATGTCGCCTCGGTCGCGCGCGTAGGTCGACAACAGGGTGCGGCGGTTGTCGGGGCGGGCGTTGAGGTCGGCGGCGAAGACGTACTGGATGAGGGTCGTCGAGACGAGCAGGCAGGCGAAGAGGAATCCCACGAGGAGGGAGAGGCGGCGGACGGGGGCGTTCACGGCAGCTTCACCACCTGAGTCTGCGCCTCGGCGACCGGGCTGCCACCGACCTCCGGGAGGGGGCGGCGGGCGTTGTCGGAGATGCGCAGCAGGACGGCCACGAGCGTCCAGTTGGCCAGCAGTGAGGAGCCCCCGGACGACAGGAACGGCATCGTCAGGCCGGTGAGGGGGATGACCCGGGTGACCCCACCGACCACCACGAAGCACTGCAGGGCCACCGAGAAGGCCAGGCCGGCCGCGAGGAGCTTGCCGAAGCCGTCACGGGTGCCGAGCGAGGTGCGCAGGCCGCGCTCGACGAGGAGGGCGTAGAGGACGAGCAGGGCGAACAGGCCGATCATCCCGATCTCCTCGCCGAAGCTCGGGATGATGAAGTCGGACTCGGCGAAGTACGTCAGGTCGGGGCGTCCGCGGCCGAGCCCGGTGCCGATCATCCCGCCGGCGGCCATGCCCATGAGTCCCTTGGCGAGCTGGTCCGACGCGGCCAAGGCCTCGGGGCTGAACGTGTGCAGCCAGAGCAGCACGCGGGTCTGGACGTGCCCGAACATCAGGTACGCGAGGTACGCCCCGGCAACGAAGAGCGACATGCCGATCGCGATCCACGAGATCCTCTCGGTGGCGACGTAGAGCATCGCGACGAACAGACCGAAGAACAGCAGCGAGGAGCCCAGGTCGCGCTCGAACACCAGGACGGCCAGCGAGGCCAGCCAGGCCACGAGGATCGGGCCGAGGTCGCGGGCCCGCGGGAGGGTCATCCCGAGCACCTTGCGGCCGGCCACCGAGAGCGCGTCGCGGGTCTGCACGAGGTAGCCGGCGAAGAAGACGGCGAGGAGCAGCTTGGCGACCTCACCGGGCTGGAACGACATCGGCCCGATGCGGATCCAGATTCGCGACCCCAGCTCGCTGGTGCCGATCACCGGCAGCAGCGGAAGGAGCAGCAACCCGAAGCCGAGCACTCCGGCGAGGTAGGTGTAGCGGCGCAGCAGCCGGTGGTCGCGGAGCACGATGAGCACGCCGGCGGCGATCGCTATGGCCAGCGCACTCCACATCAGCTGGCGCAGCGCGACGCCATCGGCGATGGAGTCGCCCTTGGCGACGTCGATGCGGTGGATCATCACGAGCCCGAGGCCGTTGAGCAGGGTGACGATGGGGAGCATCAGCGGGTCGGCGTAGGCGGCCCGCCACCGCAGGACGAGGTGCATGCCGACGGCGGCGGCGAGGAAGCCACCGGTGAGCGCGAAGATCCCCGGCGGGACGGTGCCGCTCGTCGCGAGGCCGACGTTGAGGTAGGCCAGCCCGACGATGGCCACCGCACCCAGCAGCAGCACCAGCTCGATGTTGCGGCCCTTGCGGGGGGTCAGGGACGACACGACGCTCATGTCGCCGTCCCGAGGGTCGTGCCGGGGGCGGGGAGCGTGGACGGGAACCCGCTGCTCGACGGGGACGAGGACGACGCGGGGGTCCGGCTGGGCGACGGGGTGCGCGACGGCGAGGGGCTCGGTGACGGCGAGGGCGCGGTCCACGTGTCGGGCACGGTCCGGCACTGCCGTCCGGCCCCGCGCGCGTACCGGCAGGCCTCGGACTGCAGGCGCAGCTCATCGACCCGGTCGTCGGCGTCGGTCCGGCTGGAGACCGAGATGCCGTCCTCGAGGCTGCGCTGGTAGGAGTCGGGGAGGTCGGAGACGGGGATGCCGGTCTCGACCTCCACGCTGGAGAGCGTGAACGGCCCGAGGGTCTGGTCGACGCCGCGGTAGAGCGTCACCTGTCCGTCGCTCGCCCCGAGGTAGTACTGCTTCTGGGTCCAGGCGTAGGCCGCGTAGGAGCCGCCGGCCACGACGACCAGGGCCACCACGACCGCGGCGGCCACCCGCAGCACGATGCCGCGGCGTGACCGGGGCCCCTCCTCGGCGAGGGTCACCTCGTCGGTGTCGTCGCCCCCGGTGGCCGACTTGGTCAGGGCGGCGGCCTTGGCGGCCGGTGACGTGGGGATCGGCCGGGTACCTCGGCGGGCCGACGCGGCACCGACGACCTGCGGCTGGGTCGGCGGGGCGTGGTTCCGGGTGATGTCGACGAGGTCGCCGACGACCACGGTGACGTTGTCGGGTGCCCCGGCCCGCAGGGCCAGCGAGATGAGGGTGTCGGCGCACTCGCCGGGGTCGGTCTTCTCGGCGAGCACCTCGTCGACGGTGTCGCGGGCGACGTAGTCGGTCAGGCCGTCCGAGGCGATGAGGTAGCGGTCACCGGCCCGGCCCTGGCGTACGACGAGGTCGGGTTCGTCGTCGTCGGCCCCGGTGAGCACGCGGGTCACCAGCGAGCGCTGGGGGTGCGTCTTGGCCTCGTCCGTGGTGATCCGGCCCTCGTCGACGAGGCTCTGCACGAACGAGTGGTCCTTGGTGATCTGGGTGACCTTGCCGTCACGCAGCAGGAACGCGCGGGAGTCCCCGATGTGGGCGAGCACCATGGTGTCGCGGGCGCGCAGCATCGCGATGAGCGTCGTGCCCATGCCCTCGAGGCGGGGGTTGCCGCGGACCTGGCTGCCGAGCTGGCGGTTGGCGGTGGTGATCCGGTCGAGGAGGGCCTGGCCGGCGTCACGGGTGGACAGCGCCTCGTCGTCGAGGTCCACGAGGGAGCCGATGACGAGGGAGCTGGCGATGTCGCCGCCGGCGTGGCCGCCCATGCCGTCGGCCATGGCGAGCAGGTGCGGGCCGGCATAGCCCGAGTCCTCGTTGTTGGACCGGACCATGCCGACGTCGGAGCGAGCCGCGTAGTGGAAGGCGAGGGGCATCGGCTACCTCTGCAGCTCCAGCACCGTCTGCCCGATGCGCAGGACGCTGCCGGTGGCGACCTCGCGCGGCTCGGTGAGACGGGTGGCCCCGAGGTACGTGCCGTTGGTGGAGCGGAGGTCCTCGACCATCCACGTCCCGCTCTCGGACTGGTAGATGCGGGCGTGGCGGCCCGAGGCGTAGTCGTCGTCGAGGACGAGTGCGCACTCGGGGCTGCGGCCGATGAGGGTGCCGGCGGGGCGCAGCGGGAGGGTCGTGCCGGCGAGGGGACCGGCGGTGACGACGAGGCGGGTCGGGTGCTTGCGCGCTGCCCGGCCGCCGCGTCCGGACGCCGGTGCGGCGCGCCGGGGCTCGGGGGCGGTGGACGAGCGCTCCTCCGAGCCGGCGGGCCGGCGCTTGACGCGGGTGCCGTACAGGTCGCCCCGCAGCACGCCCACGACGGAGAAGACGAAGACCCAGAGCAGCACGAGCAGCCCGAGCCGGAGCACGGTGAGGGTGAGCTCGCTCATCATCGCGCGCTCACCGCCGGCCCGCGCGGAACGTGATGGAGGTGCGCCCGACGGTGACGTGGTCGCCGTCCTCGAGGTGGGTGGTCGTGACCCGCTCGCCGTTGACGTAGGTGCCGTTGGTGGAGCCGAGGTCGCGGATGGTCGTGACGAAGTGGGGGCCGTCGGTGGTGACCCGCAGCTCGGTGTGCCGACGGGAGATGCCGGGGTCGTCGAGGATGATGTCGGCGCCGTCGTCGCGGCCGAGCACCGTCATCGCGCCCATCAGCGGGTAGCGCTCGCCGTCGACGTCCAGCCACGGCCGGTCCGCCGGGTTGACGCGGCGGGGACGCGGCGGGGACGCGGCCGCCCGGGTGCGGTCGTCGTCGGCGTCGTCCGGGCCACGCGCGGCGCCGGCGGCGCCACCGGCGCCGGCCGCCCCGGCGGCAGCAGCTGCTCCTGCGGCACCGGCCACCGCCGCGTCGGGGCCGAGGTCGCGCGGGCTGTCGGTGTGGTCGCTCGGGCGGATGGCGCGGTGTTGGCCGGTCATCCCGGTGGCGCGGGGGCGGGACGCCTTGGAGGGGCGCAGCCGGAAGACCCCCGTCTCGAGGTCGTCGTGCTCCTCGAAGATGATGTCGATGGGCCCGGCGGGCTGGTAGCGCTGGCCGTCGCAGTGCTCCTCGGCCGCGGCGACGAGGTCCATCTCGACGTTCTGGAGGTCGGGGGCCAGGCGGTCGAAGTCGCCCGGCGAGAGCTCGATGACGAACTGGTTGGGCACGATTGCGCGGCCCGACGACGTCACCGCGCGGTCGTCCATCGCCCGCCGGATGTTGCTGGCGATCTCGACGGGGTGCACGGCCGAGCGCATGTGCCGGGCGAACGTCCCCTGCACGGCGCGCTCGATGCCCGCCTCCAGGCGGTCGAACAGCCCCACGGCGCACCTCCTGCTCCGGTCTCGGGCGTGGTCCGCCCCGGCGGCGCCGGGGCGGTGGACGTCCGTGACAGGGTATCTGCCGCACCACGCTGCTTCCTGTACGCCGTGCGAGGGGACGGGTGCGTACCGTGGAGACGTGGTCGAGGTCCAGGTCCTGCGCCCGCGGGAGGTGCCGCTCGGCGGTCCCCGCGCCATGACGGTGCGCCGCACGCTTCCCGCCCGCGAGCGCTCCTTCGTGGGCGCCTGGTGCTTCGTCGACCACTACGGGCCCGACGACGTCGCGGCCACCGGGGGGATGGACGTCGCGCCGCACCCGCACTGCGGCCTGGCCACGGTCTCGTGGCTGTTCAGCGGGGAGGTCGAGCACCGCGACTCGCTCGGCACCGTGGCGACCGTCCGCCCCGGCGAGGTCAACCTCATGACCGCGGGGCGAGGCATCTCGCACTCCGAGGTGTCGACACCGGCGACGACGGTGCTGCACGGTGCCCAGCTCTGGGTGGTGCTGCCCACCGCGCTCGCGGACATCGATCCGCGCTTCGAGAACCACGTGCCGCCGGTGCTGCAGGTCGCCCAGGGGGTGCGGGCGCAGGTGTTCGTGGGGTCGCTGTGGGGGTCGTCGTCGCCGGTACGGGTCGAGACCGCGCTGGTCGGCGCGGAGGTGGTGCTCGAGCCGTCGACGTCGGTGGCGGTCCCGGTCCCGGACGGGTTCGAGGTGGGGGTTCTCGTCGACAGCGGATCGGTGACCCTCGGTGGCACCCTGCTCGAGTCGGCCGACCTCGGGGTCGTCGTCGCTGGTGACGAGCCGGTCGTGACCGCCGGACCGGAGGGGGCCCGCGTGCTCGTGCTCGCCGGAGAGCCGTTCGGGGAGGAGGTCGTCATGTGGTGGAACTTCGTGGCCGCCTCGCACGGCGACGTGGCCGTGGCCCGGGAGGCGTGGGAGGCCGGCGCGGCGGGTGGTCGGTTCGGTGTCGTCGAGGGGTACGAGGGCGCGACCTCCCGCATCCCGGCACCCGCACTGCCCGGCGTGCGGCTCCGGCCGCGGGGCAACCGCGGGGTGCAGCAGCCTCCCGCCGCCGAGGCTCCGGCGATGTCCTGAGCCGGCGGCTTTGGAGCATCCGGGGTGGATCGGGCAAGATGGGGTCGCTCACGCGAGCGTCACGCGCAAGTGGCGGAACGGCAGACGCGCTGTCTTCAGGTGGCAGTGTCCTTACGGGCGTGGGGGTTCAAATCCCCCCTTGCGCACTCACAAACCCCGGGTCTGACCTGGGGTTTTGTGCTTGTCGGGCGTAGTCTGGCCCTCTGGGGTAGCACGGTGGTAGCACCTGCGCACACGGAAGGGGGCAGTGTGATGGCGTGGATCGACAAGCGGACCCGTGGCGACGGGGGTGTGTCCGCACGGGTGGTGTGGCGCCTCGGGGGCACCCGGGACGGGGCCTATCAGGCGGAAACGTTCAGCGCGGGCAGTGATGCGCAGAACCTCGCGAGGGCGGACGGGTTCAAGAAGATGGTCGACGCGGCGGGTCAGCGGTGGCCGGACGGCTGGGTGAAGGGCGAGGGGTTCGTCCGGCCGCCGGGGACCGACCCGCTGACGGCGCCGCCGCCGTTCGACGTGCTCGGGGCGGAGTACGTGCGGCAGATCGTGGACCTCTCCCCCGGCCAGCGGAAGCGCTACCTCGGCCAGATCGGGGTGCTGGCGCGGACCCGGGTTCGCGGCTCGCTGATCTTCATCCGCCCGGTGGTGGGCATTCACGAGTCGGACATCAAGGACTGGCTGATCGAGTGGGACCGGTCGCTGAAGACGAAGGCGAACTACCACGGCCTGGTCCACGGCGTGTTCGCGTACGCGGTCAAGCGGGGGTACCTGGCGGCGAATCCGGCGGTGGGCACGGCTCCGAAGCAGTCCCGGGTGCGGCAGTCCAGGCCCGAGCTGCGGTTCCTCACGGAGGCCGAGCTCGCGACCGCGGTGCGGCTCGCCGGCTCCTTCGGCGACCTGCTGGTGGTGGCCGTGGGAACGGGCCTGCGGTTCGGTGAGATCGGTGCCCTGTGGGTCGGGGACGTCGACCTGGACCGTGGCACGGTTCGGGTGAACAAGGCGTGGAAGCACGACGGCGAGGACGGCGCCGCGGAAACCCCGGGTTGGCTGGCCAAGCAGCTGCAGCCGAAGCACGCGATGCGCGACCACCACCTGGGCAACCCGAAGACCCCCAGGTCGCGGCGCACCGTCACAGTCTCGCCGGCCGTGGCGGAGGCGCTCTCGCGCCAGATGGCCGGCAAGGCTTCGGACGACTTCGTGTTCAACGACCCGCACCGGGCGGCCGCTGCACAACGGCGACTTCTACAACAACGTGTGGCGCAAGCTGATGGCAGCGCTCAAGGCAGAGGGCGTGGCTCCGTTCCGGTTCCACGACCTGCGGCACACCCATGTGGCCTGGCTGGTCGCCGGCGGGGCGCCGTTGCCGCACATCCAGGCCCGGCTCGGCCACGAGTCGATCACGACGACCATCGACACGTACGGGCACCTGCTGCCCGCCGGGGACGAGCTGATCTCCGGCATCATCGACACCGCCCTGACGGGAGGCACGATCCGGCCCGCGAGAGTCGGCAACTGACACGCGTCGTCGCCTGCTGCGCACGGCGCCATCAGAGCCGGGAGCGGCCACCCCGCCGGCCAGCCTGAAGGGTGAGCGTCGGGTTCCGGGGTGCTGTGGTCACGGGTTGTTCGCAGGCGGCCACGAGCTCGTCGAGGTGTTCGAGGCGGAACCGGACATGCTTGCCGATACGGGTGCAGCGGACCTTGTGCTGGCGGACTGCGTCGGCCACCCACCGGGAGGGCACGTTGAGGTAGGCGGCGGCCTCGTCGATGGTCAGCAGGCCGCGGGCGGCCCGAGCCTCGCCGCCGGTCGCTCGGCCGGGTGCTGCGCTGGTCATGAGCGGGGGATGCCGAGCCAGCGGCGGGTTTCGGCGACGGTGGTGTAGAGGCGTCCGGTGCCGTTGAAGCGGGACCAGCGGGGTCCGACGCCGCGGCGGCGCCAGTCGCGGACGGTGCGTTGGGGGGTGTGGATGAGGGTGCAGAACTGTTCGAAGGTGAGCAGGGCGGTGTCGTCCCAGTGGGTGGGGACCTCGATGGGGTGCACGGGCCGGCCTCCTGCCGTCGGCGAGAGTTGGTGCCTCTACGGGTAAAAGCCTCCGGGACGCCGCTTCCGGGACCTGCGGGGCTGCGCCTGTGACCGGATCGTTACCGTCCGAGACGTGGGGACCGGTCCGACGACGTCGACCTGAAGGGGACGTGTTCAGGGCGGCGGCGCAGTGCGGGGACGTCGTAGAGGTCGGGGTGGGTGGGCCGGGGTTGGGGTCCGTAGCGGTCGATGTCGCCGGCCGCCTGCTGGGCGACGTGGGCGGGTCCGAGGTCGGCGCGGTCGCGGCTGAACGTGGCGACCCACTGGGCGCGGGCGTCGTCGACGGTGTCGGCGACGAGGTGGGCGGTGTTGGTGTGCCGGCCGCGGGTGAGGGCGACGTAGGCGGCCGCGGCGCCGGTGGTCTCGTCGAGGAGGAAGTGCGCGCTCTTGACGGTGTCGCCTTGGGCGCCGTGGACGGTGGTGGCGTAGGCGAGCTCGACGTGGTGCTGGACGTAGTCGGCGGGCAGGTGCCGGGTGCCCCGCCGGCCGTGAACCATCAGCGAGCCGTCGTTCTTGACGGTGGTGATGGTCCACCGGTCGCGGTTGGCGACGCCCAGGTCGGGGTGGTTGCGCCTTGTGGCGACGAGGTCCCCGGCTGCCACGGTCTCCCCGGCGCGGGTGGTGACCGCCGGCCCGGGCGGGGGGCTGGCCCCGTGGGTGCGGCGGTGGTCGCGGATGGCGGCGTTGAGGGCGGCGACCTGGTCGCGGGTGTCGGCGATGACGAGCCCGTCGGCGTCGGCGAGCGCCTGGGTGCGTTCGACGTGGCTGGGGTGGATGACGACCTGCCCGCGCTCGTAGAGCGCGTCGAACACGCCGGCGGGGTCCTGTCCGGTGCGCATGTGGAGGGTGAGGGCGGCGTAGCCGGGGTCGGTGAACCGGTGGATGCCGTCGAGGAGCACGTGCGCGTCGGGTGCTGCCCAGCGGGTGGCGTGGTCGAGGACGCCGCCGCGGCCGACCGCGGGCAGCTGGTGCGGGTCGCCCACGAGGGCGAGGCGGGCGCCGGCGGTGTCGGCGATGTGCAGCAGGGCCTGGGCGGTGTCCTGGTCGAGCATGCCGGCCTCGTCGACGACGAGCAGGTCACCGGGTAGCAGCCGCGCCATCGGGTCCGGGGGTACCTGTTCGTGCCAGCGGTGCCCGTCGGTGTCCCAGCGGTGGCCGTGGCGGTGGGTCAGCCACGCGGCGGAGAACGCGTCGGCGCCGGTTTCGGCCTGCACGACCTGGGCGGCCTTCAACGTGGGTGTCACGACGACGACCCGGTGCCCCTGCCCGGCGAGGAGGTCGCGGGTGGCGGCGAGGGTGGTGGTCTTTCCCGCCCCGGCGGCGCCCTCGATGACGACCAGCCGGGCGGTGCCGGCCAGCGCGGCTACCGCGGCCTGCTGGGCGGGGTCCAGGACCCTCCCGCCGATACGCCCACCGACTGGCTCCGGGGTGCTGGGGTGGTCGGCGCGGGCGGCGAGGCGGGTGGTGAGGTCGGCTTCGACGTCGAGGACCCGCCGGGAGGTCAAGGCCCGGACGTGCTCGGGGACATCCCCACGCGCCAGCAGCGGCACGCACCGATGGGCAGCGCGCGTGGTGAGGTCCTCGACCAGCTCGCCGCGGACGGCGGCCGGGGTGATGACGTCGAGCCCGGCGACGATGTGCTCGGTCTCGCCGCGGATGTCGGCGGCGTTCCAGGCCGAGCGGCGGGAGCCGAGCCGGGTCAGGACCAGGTCGGCCACGGCGTCCCGGTCGACCCGCCCGATCGCCGTCCCCTCCAAGGCCGCGCCGAGGTCCGGGTCGGGTGGGGGTGGGGTGAAGCCGAGGTCGTGCAGCTCCTGCCGCCACCGGGCGGCCAGGTCGGCGCCGGTGGTGGGGGTGACCTTGTCGGGGCGGGCCTGCGCCCACGCCCGCCGGTCCCACACCCGCCGGAGCTGGGGCCCGGGTTCTTCGCCGGGGTGCTCGGCCCGCCACGCGGCCTCGTACCGGTCGGTGTTTCGGGCGATCTGTGCGGCGCGGGCACTGAACCGGCCGGCGTACGGGGCGAGCTCGGTGATCTCACCCGGGCCCGGGTCGAGGTGGTAGCCGCGGGCCGCGAGGGCGCGGCGGAAGCCGGGGTCGCAGGCGACGGCGGCGTGCCCGATCCCGTTGACCGCGTGGATGGAGTCCACCACCCCGACCGAGTGCAGGCCCCGCCACTGCCCGCCGGCGAGGACGCGGGCGTTGACCTGGAGGTGCAGGTGCCGGTGCGGGTCCCCCGCCCTCGAGGTATAGTGCCGCACGACGGCCGCCTCGAGCTGGTCGACGGGGACCTGCACCTGCCGGCCCCGCGGCCCGACCCGGGTGGTGGCGTGGCCGGCGAGCCACCCGATGATCTCCGTCGCGGCCTGTTCTTGCGCCTGGTCGTAGGCGTCGGCGATGTCGGGGTGCAGGGACGCGGCCAGCGACCAGGTCTTTGGTCCGTTGACGACGACCTCGACGAACCGCAGCCCCCGCTCGTCGGTCCGCAGCCGACCCTTCGGGGCCCCTGTCTCGACGTGGTACCCGGCGACCCAGCGTTCGTACGCCGGCCCGTCCAACGTCCCCCCTTCGACGACGGTCGGTGGGAGGACCCCGTCGCCACCGGCGGTTGCGATGAATCGGGAGGCGAGGCCGGTGCCCTCGGCCAGGTAGTAGTCATCGGCGCGGGACCGGTCCGCCTCCACATAGCAGCGCGCCGCGGCCGCCGAGCCTCGGTAGAACTTCACCCCGCCATGCACCCGGCCCCACCACCCGTCACTGCCCGTCAACCAGCCCGGAAACGACGTTCGGCCCGCCCTCGTGGGCGGACCGACCTACGAACTTCGTAGCATGCGTGCCGCTCGATGTAGAGGCTTCGCCCGCGTGGTCAGGGGACGGGTCTGTGGACTCGTCACAGGACGTCACAAGTCATGGGACGAGAGGACGTGGGGTCCGCGTCACCGGGCGGGTATCGAGCAGCGGTCGCGTCCCAGGGCAGAGCCTGAGTTGTGATTCCAGTTGGTCATGAACGGCCCTTGGTTGGGTAAAGGGTTGTGATCGACGCGGCGATGCAGGACCCGAAGTTCCCAAAGGACTTCGTCTACTTGCTGGGGAGCCGCTGGATCATTTATGGGGGGCCCCTCGACCGGGGCAATCTATCTTGGCTCGAGGAGATCGAAGCGAAGGTGGGCGGCAAGATGTTATAGTGCCCGGTTCAGAGTCAGCTCGAGGGCCGGGAGATGAAACCGTGGCGAAAGCGACGGACGCGCATCGGAGCTATCCGTCGTATGGCTCGTAGGTTTGGACCCGCCGTCGCCGTCGCCGTGGCCGGCGATGACGAAGGCGATAGGTTCGGGGGTGGCGGTCTCCCGAGTTCCGCAGTTGATACGAACATGAGGGCGTCGCTGAGGGTATTTGTCGGCGACTTGGAGGGCTCGCCGGCCATTCGCGGTGACGCGGTAGGGCCCGTGACCTCTCCCGCAAGCGGGGGACCTTCAGTTGATCATGGCTGTTGTCCAAGCCGTACATAGTTCGTGTCCGGCCCCCCGAAATCTGGTCCATCTCGTGTGTGAGTGCTCGTCGATCATGAGAGTGCTGATGGAGGTGCGAGGTGGCTGCGGGCAAGAGGTTCACGGCGGAGCAGATCGTGGCGAAGCTGCGGGAGGCGGAGAAGCTGCAGGCGCAGGGATCGACGGTCCCGACGGTGTGCAAGAGGTTGGGGATAAGCGAGCGGTAGGCAAGTGGCCCACCTCGCCGCCAGACGGGCTACTGGTGGTGGTCATGGCAGCAGGTCGAGGTACTCCCTCCGGGCCGGCATCGCGTGGATGACGATCTCTTCACCGCTGTCGAGGATGAGCACGACGGTCTCGAGCAGTCGAGCGCCGGTGTCGAAGCCGAGGCGGAGTTCTCGGGCGGGAGTCTCCTCCTCGGTGAGGGGCTCGATCCAGATGGCTCACTCGGCAGCCTGGACGGCGTCGTCGGGGGCGATCCCGTGCTTGAGCGCGCTGGGGTGGACCTTCACGCGGCGAAGTGCGCCAGTGCGGCTCGGATCGCCTCGGAGCGGCTCATCTGGTTCTTCGACGCGGCCGCGTCGAGCGCGTCCAACTCCTCAGCCGTGAGCCGGACAGCGACGACCTGCATCGGCTCCGCTCCACGTCCGGGACGGCCGCGTCCGCGACGCTTGAGCGCATCGACGTCGTAGCCGCCCTCGGCCTCGTCCGCCCACTTCTGGTTCTGCTCGTCGCTCACCACGAATGAAATCGTATAACGAAATGAGCGTGATCGGCCGCGGGCGCCATCCGGGAACACGGTGCGATCCACCGCCACGCCCCGACCGGCCACCACCCGGCTTCCGGGTCTGAATGCGGGTACCCGAGAGGGCATCAGGATTCCGGCCGACCGAGCATCGCTGTGACTACGGGTGTCCGGTGTACGAGTTGACGAGGGCGTGCAGCTCGCGGTCGGGGCTGACGTAGCGCTTGTACAGCGGCCCGCACGGCACCGTCGACAGCTTCATGGAAACCTCTAGCAAGTCCAGCTCCGCGTGTTGAGCGCGGTGGGCATCGGCGAGGAAGCCGAACTCGTTCATCGATCCCACGACGCTCCGGCTGCTCGTCCCAGCGAGCCGGCACTCGGTGCTGTCGCTGCACTCGAGGGCGATGACGGACTCCTCGACGCCGTGCGCTCGAAGGACCTGAGCGAGGTGGCTTGGAAAGCGCTCCAAGGCCGACGACGCCGGCGCCAACGGAAACAGCACCGGCAGCAGTGTCGTCTCACTCACGAAGAGCGCGACCTGGCTCGGACGCCAGTTCAAGAAGGTGGCATACCAATCGCCCAGCATCGTCGTCGACACGTCCTCGTCCGAGGCCGCTGGTGCCGACAGACGCGGCAGCAGCTTCCGTGTCGCCCGCACGATCACCACGCGGCAATCATTCCTCGGCCGATCAGACGACGGGACGTGACTGGTCCTATTCGCCGCCATCAGCCATCCATCGACCCACCGCCCTTCGACCCCCGGTGGCCGCTGCCTGGATCGGGTCGATGTGCACGTCAGAGGTGAGGGCGGACCACTTTCCCCTTTGTCTCGTGCGGGGATCGGGCCGGTAGTCTGTGGGGGTCCGACGGAAACCCGTCGAACAAGACCTGAAAATCGCGCTGGCGCTACTCGGTGTAGCACCACCCCCCGGAAACGGTGTCCAACGGGAAGCAACGGTATCGCCAATTCCGCTGTTGGACAGGCAAATACGCTTGCAGGCGGGGCGGATCCATCTGGTTCAAATCCCCCCTTGCGCACTCAGGGGGGTCCCGGTGCCCGGGGTCGGCCCGTGCTGCCTGCCCGGGTGCTGACGAGCCGGGCACGGCGTCGCCGACCGACATCCGGGTGGCGCGCCGCCGCGGTGGCGAGCCGTTGTGCGGCAGGATCGCGGTATGGGACGACGTGACGCTACCGGGAACGCCAAGGACAGCCGCAGCCGCTTCGGACGGGCCACCAGGGCGCTGACCAAGGTGGCCCTGGGTGCCGCGCTCGTCGGGGCCGGGGTCGCGCACCTCACCTCGCTCCGCGAGGAGTTCCAGGCCCAGGTGCCCGAGTGGGTGCCGTTCGACCCCGACGACGTCGTCGTGTGGTCCGGGTGGGTCGAGATCGCGCTCGGTACCGCCACGGTCCTCGTCTGGCCACAGCCCAACCGGGCCCGGCTCGGCCTGGTCGGCGCGGCCTTCTTCCTCGCCGTGTTCCCGGGCAACATCGGGCAGTGGCTCGAGCAGAAGGACGGCTTCGGCCTCGACACCGACCAGGCGCGGCTGGCGCGCCTGGCCTTCCAGCCGGTCCTCATCGCCGCCGCGGTCTACGCGGGTGACCGCCCCGGGCGTCGCCGGCTCGAGTCCGCCGACGACGAGGGCTGACTCCGCACGCAGCTCAGGCGCCTGACGGCTGGCCGACGTCGGCCCGCTCGACGGGCGCGTGGCCGGTCACGTGGTCGGCGAACAGCCCCGGCCACGCCATCACCCCGTAGGGCGTGCGGGCGACGACGAGCCGGCTCTCCGGCATCACCTCGTGGAGGAGGGCCGCGGTGCTCAGGGGGTGCGTGGGGTCGTCGCTCCACGCGAGGACGAGCGTGGGGACCTCGATGCGCCCGACCCTGTCGGCATCCGGGAGGTCGGTGGCGGCAGCGCCGCGCAACACCGAGGGGAGCAGCCGCTCGCAGACCTCTGGGCGGGTGTGCGGTGCCTCGGCGAGGGCCGG
The DNA here is from genome assembly GCA_963726295.1 of uncultured Actinomycetota bacterium. GTDB lineage: Bacteria > Actinomycetota > Actinomycetes > Actinomycetales > Dermatophilaceae > DASSQJ01. The sequence goes on along the minus strand of CAVSBW010000008.1, from coordinate 184,555 downwards.
CACCACGGGGGCCACGAGCCCCAGCTCGACGAACGCGTCCACGCCCTCGCGCTCGACGAGGTCGGCGTTGACGAGGTACGTGCGGGCCTGCGCGCGTCGGCTCTCCCAGGCCGTGGGGGGCACGACGAGGGTGAGGCTGGCGAAGCGACCGGGGTCGAGGAGCGCAGCGTGCAGTAGGGTGCCGCTGCCCATCGACGTCCCCACCCCGTGCACCTGCTCGCCCGGGGCCACGTGCTCGAGCAGCTCGAGGAGGTCGGTGGCCAGGTTCTTCCACGCGTAGTCGGCCGGGTGCGGTGACCCCGTGGAGCTGCCGTGGCCACGGGCGTCGTAGCGCAGGATGCGGTGGTCGCGCAGCGCGCGCGGCAGGTCGAGTCCGAGCTGGGCGTCGCGGGCGCGGCTCGAGGTGAGCCCGTGCAGCTGCACGACGAGTGGCCCGTGGTCGCCGCTGACCTCGAAGGCGAGGGCGGCGCCGATGACGTCGATCGTGGGCACGCTGACCTCCCGGGAAACCGTCGTCGGGGATTGGCTCAGGCTACGACCGTCGCCCGCCACGCCGGGGCAGTGTCCGCGGTTCGGAGAACCGGGGTCTCCCGTGGCGGGCCGCCCTAGAGTACGGCGGCATGCGGCTGACCAACGTGGCGCTGATGGCGCTGCCCGCCGGCCGGCTGCACAGCTACGGCGTCCGTGCCGCCTCCGACCCCGGGCGGCGCGTCCCGGTGTCGTTCGACCAGGGCCGGCACGTCGCCGAGGGCCAGCGCGCGGGCTCCTGGATGGCGGTGGCCGTGCGCCTGCCCGGCCCCGCCGGCCTGGACGAGCTCGCCGCCGCCTGGGACGCCGTGGTCGCCCGGCACGGCACGCTGCGCACCGTCTTCTCGCTCGAGTACGACGACGAGCTGACCCTCCACGAGGTCGACGTCGCGCCCGGTACCTGGGCGGAGCACGCCGTGCCCCCGGCCGCGCCACCCGCGAGGTGCTGCGGGAGGTCCTCGACGACAGCTGCCGCCCGTTCGAGCGGCCCGCGCACCGCCTCTGCGTGGTCGTGCCCGACTCCACCGACCCCGACCAGAGACCCGCCGTCGTCGTCGCCGCAGACCACGCCCACGTCGACATGTGGTCGTTGCTCGTGCTCGTGCGCGACCTGCTCGGCTGCCTCGACGACGTCCGCGCCGGCCGCTCGCCGGGCACCGGGCTGCCCGAGGTGCCGTCGTTCGCCGACCACACCCAGGCCCTGCTCGACCTGCCCCGCGAGCCCCCGAACGTGCGTCGGCGATGGTTCGGCATCCTCGACGCCGAGGGCGGTCTGATGCCGGCCTTCCCGCTGCCGCTCGGGGAGGCGCGGCCGGCGCCGCCCGAGGTCGTCGAGGTCCGCGACGTGCTCGACCTGGCTGGGGTGCAACGGTTCTCGGAGCGGGCCAGGGCCGGGGACGTCCGGATGGCCGCCCTCGCCACCTCCATCCTCACGCGGGTCACCGCCGAGCTGGCCGGGCGGCCGCTGCGCGCCGTCTTCCCCGTGCACAGCCGTCACGAGAAGCGCTGGCACGAGGCCTGCGGCTGGTTCATCACCAACGCCGTCATCGAGTCCGACGACCCCGACCCGCGAGCCTGCGCGACCGCCGTCACGGAGGCCATCGGGCTGGGGTCGTGGCCGCTCGGGCCGATCCTCGCGCCGTACGGCGGGATGCCGGTGAGGCCGGGCATGTTCGCGCTGTCGTGGCTCGACACGCGCCGGCTCCCGGTCTCCGTCGACCCCGCGCTCGAGCTGCAGTACGTGTCGGCCGCCATCCGTACCGACGGGGTCATGGTGTGGTTCGTCGTCAACGACACCGGGATGCACCTGCGCGCCCGGTACCCCGACACGCCCCAGGCCCGGGAGAGCGTCGGCCGCTGGCTCGGCGCGGTGGAGTCGGGCCTGCGCGACCTCGTCGCCTGAGCCGAGCGGTTCCGGCCGGCGTGCGGGCGCCGGGTGCCCCCGGCTGCCGGCCCTCCGGTTGCGATCCCACCGGGGCGGGCCCACCATGGGAACGGACGACAAGGGGGACGCGATGTCGGGGTGGGTTGCGATGGGGGTGGCCGCCGCCCTCGCGGGGGCGTGGGCCGGATGCCAGTGGGTTCGGCGCCGCAACGACCGGGTGCTGTGCCACCAGCGTTTCGAGGACTGGTTGCGCGAGGAGCAGGCTCGTCGGCGGGCGCACGGGCTGGACGCCGACCTGCCTGTGGTGCGGTGAGCGACTCGCCGCTCACCCCGTCCAGGCGCCGACGCCGGTGACCCGCCTGATGTCGTAACGCACCACCCACCCCGGCGCGCGGGGCGCGGGGAACGTCGCGTCCGGGCCCTGGTAGACCCTGCCGAGGCGGTCGAGGAGGTCCCACGCGGTCTCCGTGGCCTCGACCGTGGCGCGGGCGTGGAGCACGGCGTACGGGTTGAGGAGCGCGCCACGGTCCCGCTCGCCGAGGAACGACAGGACGACGCGGGGGTCGCGTTCGATGTTGCGCAGCTTGGCGTAGTGGCCGAGGTGCCCGCTGACGACCTGGTCGCCGTCGAGGCCGATCCAGATGACGCTGACCTGCGGGCTGCCGTCGGCGTTGATGGTGCTGAGGTGGGCGAGTGGCCCGGACTCGATGAGCTCCCGAAGCTCGGGGTGCAGATCCATGTGGGTACAACAGGGTGCCGCGCCGGCCTGTTCCGTGCCGTGGCGCGGACCCCGCCCTCGGCGGCATCGTGGTACCGGTCGAGTACCGCTCGCTACGGCACGGGGTCGCCCTTCAGCGACCGGGCGAACAGCCGGTTGGTGGCGTCGCCCCCGACCGTGACGAACCCGAGCCGCTCGTAGACGGCGACGGCGCGCAGGTTGGCCGGGTCCACACCGAGGTGCACCCCGGGTGCTCCCCGAGCTGTGAGCTCGCCGAGCAGCGCGTCGAGGACGCGGCGGCCCCATCCCTGTCCCTGGAGGCGGGGGAGCAGGTCGACGTGCAGGTGGGCGGGGAAGCGGCGCACCAGGCCCGGGTCGGTGCGTGGCCACGCGTGGAGCCGGCCGACGAGGCCCCGGTCCGCGGCTGTGGCACCGCTGCCGACGGGGTAGCGCGCCCGAAGCGGCGGCAGCCACTCGGTCTCGAGCCACTCCTCGAACGCCGCGGTGTCGGACACCCCGACGCAGTAGCCCGCCACGCCGGCGTCGTCGCGCACGACGAACGCGACGGCGTCCGGGTAGGCGAGGTACGGCCCGGCCCAGACGTGGCCGAGGAGGTCCGGGTCGGCGTGCCGGGGGGTGGCGTCCTCCCCGGCGTCGGCGGTCAGCCGGCACACGCGGTAGACCCCGGGGACCTCGGGCGGTCCGGCACTGAGCAGGCTCGTCATCGCCCCACGCTAGCGGCGCCTCACCGGCAGGTACGGGCGGCCGGCCATGCGTCACCCATCCGCATCGTGGGAACGCATTAGGTGAGCCTTACCTTTGTGTGGTTGGGTTTGCCTGACCTCGCGGACGGGCCGCGGGACATCGGGAGGAGTGCCGCAGTGATCGTCTGCCAGTGCCGGGTCGTCAACGACGCCTCGGTCACGGCCGCTGTCGACGGCGGCGCCGTCACCCTCGGCGAGGTCTGCCGGGTCACCGGTGCCGGCACTGACTGCGGCGGGTGCGTCTTCACGGTCAAGGCCATCGTCTGCGAGCATGACGTGCACCGGGCTCGCACGATGGAGGACCTGCGGGCGGCCACCATCGACGAGGAGACCATCCGTGCAGCCAGCTGACCGCCGTGTCGTCGAGCTCTTCAACGAGGCGCTGACCTTCGAGCTCACCGTCACGAACACGTACTTCCTGCACGCCCGGATGCTCGACAGCTGGGGCTTCACGAGGCTCGGCAAGGTCTTCTACGACCTCTCCATCGACGAGATGAAGGATGCCGACGCGATCATCAACCGGATCCTCTTCTTCGAGGGCCACCCCAACGTGCAGAAGCTGAACGCCATCACGGTCGGTGAGGACGCCGAGGAGATGCTGCGGCTGGCACACACCAGCGAGCTCGCCGCGGTGGCCCAGTTCAACGCCGCGGCCCAGGAGTGCCACGACGTCGGCGACCACGGCTCCGCGGCCGTCTTCGAGGAGATGGTCCGCGACGAGGAGAAGCACGCCGACTGGTTCGAGTCCCAGCTCGACGCCATCGAGCGGGTCGGCATCCAGCAGTACCTCGCCCGCCAGCTGGAGCCCGGCAGCGCACCCTGACGGCCTCGGCCGGGACCGGGCCCTGGGCTCAGGCCCTGTCCGGGGTCCGGCCCTCGTCGAGCCGGGCCGGGTCGGCCAGGTGCTCGACCACCACCTGCTGCAGCCGGCCGGCGTGGGCGCCGTCGAGGACGCGGTGGTCAGCCGTCGCGACGAGGACGGTCGTGGGCCGGACCACCACCTCCCCGTCGAGCGCGACCGGCCGATCGCGGACCGCGCCCACCGCCAGATAGACGGACGTGCGGGCGAAGGGCACCGGCGCGAGGAACGCCTCGTCGAGCCCGACGGTGCCGACGTTGGAGACGAAGGCGGTGCCGAGGGGTCGCCCGGGCTGCCCGAACGCAGGCGTGCCGAGACCCCCGGCGAGCAGCCCGGCCGTGGCGACCACCGGACGCATCGCCCACCACGGCGCCAGCCGCACCAGCCCCGACGTGCGGCGGTGGTGGCGGTCCTCGTCGCCGCGCAGCGTCCGGGCCGCCGACTCCACCCGGCGCGCGACCTCGGTGCTGGTCAGCCGGTCGGCGTCCGGGACCCGCACCGGCCCGAGGTCGTGGCCCCCGGCGATGTCGACCGCGAACGCCACCGTGCAGTCGTCGCTGGGCACGACCCGCCCCAGCACGACCCGGGAGCGGGCTTCGGGAACCGCGCGCAGCGCTCGTCCGAGGGCGGCGCCGACGAGGTGGGTGAGGGTCACCCGCACCCCGGTGGCAGTGCGCAACCCCTCGACGTGGTCGAGGGCGGCGCTGACGTCGACGACCGTCCGGGCGTGGATGCGCCCCTCCGAGGGCGCCCGCCAGGTCGCGGCCGCGATCTTGCGTCGGACCGGGCGCTGTATCACCGGGTGCGCCCGCCGGCCGCTGCGCCGAGGTCGGTGACGGACGGGTCCTCACGGCGCGGGAGCCCCGTCAGGACCAGCCGGACGAGGTCGCGGGGGAGGGAGGCCAGGGCCGCGAGCGGCGCGGCGCGCCGGGGCAGCCGGAGGACCGGCCGGCCGGCCTCCACCGCGTCGAGGACGCCGCGGGCGACGTCGCGGGGCTCGAGCTCGCGCAGTGCCCGGAGTCGCTCGACCCGAGCGAACGAGCCGCCGGACTCCGGGTGACGGCGGGCGCGCTCCATCATCTCCGAGGCCACCGGACCGAGCTCGACGACCGTCGTCGCGACACCCGTCCCGGCGAGCTCGATGCGCAGGGCGGCCGTGGCGTGGGTCAATCCCGCTTTCGTCGCCCCGTAGACGCCGAGCCCGGGGAAGGTGGCCACGCCCGCGAGTGAGGAGACCATGACGACATGACCCGCGCCCCGCGCGAGCATCCCCGGGAGCAGCAGCCGGGTCAACGCCAACGGTGCGGTCAGGTTGAGGGCCACCGTGCGCTCGACGTCTCCCGCCCCCAGCTCGTCCAGCCGCCCGATCGTCTCGACCGCCGCGTTGTGGACGACGATGTCGACGGGTCCCCCGAGGCGCTCGGCGGCCGCCCGGACCTCCTCCGCCGAGGCGGGGTCGGTGAGGTCGGCGGGCACCGCATGGGCGCCGAGCCGGTCACCGAGCGCCGCGAGCGGGAAGACGGTGCGCGCGACGAGGGTGACTCGAGCCCCGCGTCTGACGGCCTGCTCGGCCAGGTGCCGGCCGATGGTGCCGGTGGCCCCGGTGAGCAGGAGGTGACGGTCGCGGAGCAGCATCCGCCCAGTGTCGGCGAGGGGCGCCCGGCTCCCGGCATCGTGGACCGTGCTTTGTCGAAGGTTGCCGCGTCCGGTGGGCGCCCGCGACTGACAGCGCTACTCGCCCGTGCGCTCGCGGCCGGCGTGGCTCAGTCGCGCGGGGCTTCGCGCAGCCGGCCGGTGTGACGGTCGGTCATCTCGCGCATCCGCTCGAGCAGCACACGCATGCCGACGAGCTCGGTGTCGCCGACGTCGTCGAAGAGCGCCTGGCCCTCCTCCACGAGCGGCGCGTACAGCGTGTACGTGCGCCGCGCCGCCTCCTCCGTCATCCGCACGAGCACACGGCGCCGGTCGCCGTCGTCGCGGACCCGCTCGACCAGCCCCTTGTCCTCGAGCCGGTCGATGAGCGCCGTCGTCGCAGCCGGTCGCAACCCGGTGGCCACCGCCAGCGCGCCCGCCGTCTTCGGCCCGTCGACCAGCCAGTCCAGGCACCGGAGGTCGGCCGGCCCGAGCTCCAGCACCCGCCCCACGGCGTCGTCGTACGCCTGGACGCTCCTCTGGTAGCGCTGCAGCGCGTCACCGAGCTCGGCGACGAGTTGACGTCGTGGCTCCATACACCTATCTTTCGAATATCGAAATGTCTGATTCTCGGAGGTTCATCATGAGGCTACTCGTCGTCGGCGGTGGTGTGGCCGGGGCTGCGGTGGCGCTGTCCGCCCGTCGTGCCGGGTTCGACGCCGTCGTCCTCGAGCGGCGTGATCGGCTCGACCCCGACGAGGGGTCGTGGATCACGGTGGCGCCCAACGGCCTCGACGCTCTGGACGCGCTCAGGATGCTCGAGGCGGCTCGGGGCGTCGGCCACCACGGCCGGACCAACCGGATGTTCGGGGCGACCGGGCGGCTGCTCGGCGAGGTGCCGCTCGGCACACCGCTCGCGGACGGGACGGTGGCCCTGACGATGAAGCGCTCGGCCCTGTCGACCCTGCTGGCCGACGCCGCGATGGCTGCCGGTGCCGGGCTCCGCCTGGGATCCGTCGTCACCGGGGTCGCCGACCACGGGCCGAAGGGGGTCGAGGTCACCCTGGCCGACGGTGAGGTGCTGGCGGGCGACGTCGTCGTCGGCGCGGACGGCATCCGCTCGCAGGTCCGGTCGCTTCTGGACCCCGCCGCGCCCTCGGCGCGCTACCTCGGCCTGACCAACTTCGGCGGGCTGACCCGCGACACCCCGGTGGCCGCGACCCTGGCGCGGGAGGCGTGGCACTTCGTGTTCGGGCACCGCTGCTTCACCGGGGCCTTCCCGCTCGCGACCGGGGAGGTCGTCTGGTTCGCCAACGTGCCGCGGCCGGAGATCGGGCGCGAGGAGCGTCGGTCGACGTCGGAACGGAAGTGGCTGGACCTGCTGGCCGATCTCACCGCGCCCGATGCGGGACCGATGACCGAGCTGGTCCGGACCGGCGCGCTCGAGCTGGCCGGCGACAACACCTACGACCTGGCCCGGGTCCCCACCTGGCGTGGACCCGCCACGGTGCTCGTCGGGGACGCCGTGCACGCGCCGTCGCCGAGCTCGGGCCAAGGGGCCGGGATGGCCCTCGAGGACGCCGTCGTGCTCGTCAGCGCGCTGGTGGAGCACGGCCTCGGCGGCCTCGCCCGGTACGAGGCGGCCCGGCGGCGGCGGGTGGAGGGCATCGTGCGAGCCGGTGCCCGGACGAGCAGCGCGAAGGTGCCCGGGCCGCTCGGCCGGCGGATGATGGAGGTCGGCCTTCGCGTGGCAGGGGCCTCGGGCCTCATGGCGCGCCAGACCCTCCGCACCACCGCTCACCGGCTCGACGCCGGCCAGCTCGCTCCGCGCTGACCCCCCTGGGCGGCCGGCCCGGGACCGCGTCAGGTCGGCCCGAAGCCGGTGACGACGAGCACCGGCTCGCCCTCCTCGTCCGTGGCGGCGAGGTCCAGCTCGGCGGTGATGCGCCAGTCGTGGTCCCCCTCCGGGTCGTCGAGGAGCTGCTCCGCCACCCACCGATCGGGACCCTCGGTGACACGGAACAGCGCCGGGCCTCGGGCGGCCGGGCCGGTCCCGAGGTCGGCGTACTCGGTGAGGTACTCGGCGTGGGCGTCCTGCCAGGCGTCGGCGGTGAGGCCGCCGTCCAGGGCGGCGAGCGCCTCGTAGCGCGCGAGGGAGAGCAGCTCGACCCGGCGGAACATGCTCTGCCGCACCATGACCCGCAGGGCGCGAGGGTTCGCGGTGAGGGTCCGGCCCTCGCTCGAAGGGCGCACCTCGGTGAGGCCCTCGTCGTCCGGGTTCGCCAGGGTCTCCCACTCGTCGAGCAGGCTCGAGTCGGTGTGGCGGACCAGCTCGCCCAGCCACTCGACGATGTCGTCGAGCTCCTCGGTGCGGGCCGAGTGCGGCACGGTGGAGCGCAGCGCCCGGTATGCGTCGGTGAGGTAGCGCAGGACGACGCCCTCGGCCCGCGCCAGCTTGTGGTGGGCGACGAACTCTCCGAACGTCATCGCGCGCTCGAACAGCTCGCGCACCACGGACTTCGGGCGGAGGTCGCTCGGGTCGACCCAGGGATGGGTCTGCCGGTAGGTGCGCAGCGACTGCTCGAGGAGGTCGGCGAGCGGCCGGGGCCAGGTGACGTCGTCGAGAGCCTCCATCCGTTCCTCGTACTCGAGGCCGTCGGCCTTCATCGCGGCCACCGCCTCGCCGCGGGCCTCGAACTGCTGCGCCATGAGCACCGGTCGGGGGTCCTCGAGGGTGGCCTCGATGATGCTGACGACGTCGAGGGCGTAGCCGGGGTCCTCGGGGTCGAGCAGCTCGAGGGCGGCGAGGGCGAAGGCGGACAGCGCCTGGTTGAGGGCGAACCCCTCGTGCAGGTCCATGGCCACCTGGAACGGCCCCTCGGGGTAGCGGTGTCCGTCGCCGCGGACGAAGCGCTCGAGTGCGCTGGGCTCCCGCGGGGGCTCGGGGGCGGGCTCCTCGGACGCAGGTGTCGTCGAGCCGGTGGCGGCGGAGGGCTCGGGGCGGGCGAGGCCGGCCTCGGCCAGGGCGGCGCCGAGCGCCCCCATCGGCCCGGCGGGCGCCGGCTCCCCGGCCTCGTCGTCCTCCGGCGCGGGCGGCTGCTCGTCCACGCCGGCGCCCGACCCCGGGCCGGGGTCGTCGGGCGGCACCCAGTCCGGGGCGGTGGACCCGTCGTCAGGCTCGACCACCCCGGCCCGCAGCAGCGAGCCCAGGACCTGCACGGCGCGCTCGACGAGCCGCTCCCGGTGCTCGGGCTCCTCGTGGTTGTCGAGGAGCAGGGTGTGCAGCGCCTCCTGCTGGCCCTCCCACTGGTCGAGGACGTTCAGCACCATCGCGTGGGTCACCCGCATCCGCGACTGCAGCGGCTCCGGGTCTGCGCTCACGAGCCGCTCGTACGTCGCCTCCGAGTACGACAGGGTGCCGTCCGGCGGCCTCTTCCGGACGATCTTCCGGCGCTTCTTGGGGTCGTCGCCGGCCTTCGCGACCGCCTTGGCGTTCTCGACGACGTGCTCGGGCGCCTGGACCACGACGTAGCCCATCGTGTCGAAGCCCGCACGCCCCGCCCGGCCGGCGACCTGGTGGAACTCTCGGGCCCGGAGCACCCGCTGCCGCCTGCCGTCGTACTTGGTCAGGCTGGTGAAGAGGACCGTGCGGATCGGCACGTTGATGCCGACACCGAGCGTGTCCGTGCCGCAGATGACAGCGAGCAGGCCCGCCTGGGCGAGTGTCTCCACGAGCCGGCGGTACTTGGGCAGCATCCCGGCGTGGTGGACCCCGATGCCGTGGAGCACGAGCCGGCGCAACGTCTGGCCGAAGCCCTTGCCGAACCGGAAGTGGCCTACGGCCTCCTTGAGCTCGGCCTTCCGGGCGCTCGAGACGACGTCGACGCTCGCGAGCGCCTGGGCCTGCTCCACCGCCCCGGACTGGGTGAACGAGACGACGTAGACCGGGGCGCGGTCGTCGCGCAGCAGCAGCTCGAGGGTGTCGTGCACGGGGGTGAGCACCCAGTCGAACTCGAGCGGAACCGGCCGCTCCACCCCGGTGACCGCCACGGTGTCGCGTCCGGTGCGCCGGGCGAGGTCCGCCTCGAGGGCGCGGGTGTCGCCGAGGGTGGCCGACATGAGGAGGAACTGGGTGTCGGGCAGGAGCAGCAGCGGCACCTGCCACGCCCAGCCGCGGTCGTGCTCGGCGTAGAAGTGGAACTCGTCCATGACGACCAGGCCCACGTCGGCGGCATCCCGCTCTCGCAGTGCGTGGTTCGCCAGGACCTCGGCGGTGGCGCAGATGACGGGGGCGCCGGGGTTGACCGCCGCGTCGCCCGTGAGCATCCCGACCTGCTCGGCACCGAAGGTCTCGACGAGGGCGAAGAACTTCTCGCTGACCAGTGCCTTGATGGGGGCGGTGTACCAGCTGCGGCGTCCGGCGGCGAGGGCCTGGGCGTGGGCGGCCACGGCGACGAGGCTCTTGCCGGAGCCGGTGGGGGTGGCGAGGACGACGTTGGCGCCGGCAGCCAGCGCGAGGGCGGCCTCCTCCTGCGCGGGGTAGAGCGTGAAGCCCCGCTCGCCGGCCCAGTCGACGAACACGTCGAGGGCCTCGTCCGCGCCGGCGGTGGGGTCGCCGGTCAGGCGGTCGGTGAGCGTCATCGTCGTCGATTGTCGCGCATGCCGCCGGGGCGGCCCGGCCCGCGGGGCGACCCCGTCGGCCTCGGGGGATTCCCCTTCCCCTCGTCAGCGACACCGAGCTGCCCGTTGTCTCGCGCACGTGGTGGGTGGCGGCCGGTATCGCGATGGCCACCGGGGTCGTCGCCTTCCTCACCCGTCGGGGGCTGACCCGGCTCATCGACCGTGGCCGCCCCGAACGGGTCCTCGACCGGCAGCTGGGGCGGATGGCCAGCATCGTCGTGGTCGTCGCCGGCATCGTCTGGGCCCTCGGCGTGGCGGAAGTCGACGTCGACCCGCTCATCGGGCCCTCGGGATCTCCGGCATCGCGATCGCGTTCGCGGCCCAGGACATGATCCAGAACTTCATCGCCGGGATCATCATCCAGGTCCGGCGGCCGTTCCGCGTCGGGGACCAGGTGACGACGATGGAGTTCCACGGGACGGTGCGCGACGTCGACCTGCGCGCCGTGCGTCTCACCACCTTCGACGGGCTCGACGTCGTGCTGCTGGCGCGGGACGTGCTCGGCAGCGCCATCGTCAACCACACGCGGACCCCGTTGCGGCGCACCACCCTGGAGGTGGGCGTGCGTTGCGACAACGACCTGCCCCTGGCCCGCCGCGTCCTCCTCGAGGCGCTCGGCGGCGTCGACGGGGTCGAGGCGGAGCCGGGCCCGGTGGCCTGGGTGCGCGAGTTCGGGGACAGCGTGGTCAACCTCGACGCGATGTCCTGGCACCGGTCGGACGTCGCCACCCTCTGCCGGGTGCGCAGCGAGGCCGCCGTGGCGATCAAGGCCGGCTCCGACCGCGCGGGTATCGAGATCCCGTTCCCGCAACGGGTGCTGCACTGCGGCGAGGGGGAGCGCGCCGGGCTCCTCCGGGTAGCCCACCGGACGGGAGGATCGCGGCGGGTCGCCCCCGCTCGGCCCGGTCGGGACGGCTCTGCCGCCGGCCCCGGGTGGCGCCGGACGACCTTGGTGGAGGGCCCGGCAAGGAGACGGTCCGTGTCCGCCGGCACCAGGTGGGGGCCCCGGGCTCATCGTTGCTTCCTGTGGGGGAGCAAACCGGAGGGGCCTGGGGTGAGGTCCATGGGGGTCTGGCCCGTGGCGCCGGTGGGGTTTGCGGGCTCATGGTTGCTTCCTCTGGGAGAGCAACCATGAGGGTCGTGAGTGACGTCTCCGGGCAGCCCCTCCCGGGTGCCAGGGAGCACTTCGACGCTCAGCGCCTGCCCGGCTCCTCGCCGGCCCCGACGTGCTCGGTGAGCCACTCGACGAACGGTCGGATGGTTCGCCAGTCCGCTGCCACGCGGTCGACGACCTCGGGGGTGCTCATCCACGCCGGCTCGCCGTGCTCGCGGGTGACGACCAGGCTCGTGTACCGCATGAGCTCGAGCCGAGGATGGTCCTTGGGCACGCCACGGGGACGGGTGGCCACCTGGGCCCCGTGCGGCTCGAACCCGGCCGCCACGAGCGAGTCGACGATGCGCTGGAGATCGGTGCCGGATGCCGGTGCGTCGACGGCCGCGCGCAGCCGCGCGAGCTGGTCACGGCCGGTGGGGTAGTAGCCACCGCCGGTGATGATCCCGTCGGCGTTCACCTGTACGTACCACCCCACCCCGGCCACGGGTCCGACGAGGGCGCCCTGGTGGTTCTTGTACGGCGTCTTGTCGGCGCTGAACCGGACGTCACGGTACGGACGGAAGAGGTGAGCAGGCCCGAACTCGTCCTCGAGCGCATCGAGCAGCGCCTCCATGGGCTCACGAACCGAGGCCTGCCAGCGGGACTTGTTGGCCTGCCACCAGTCCTTGGTGTTGTCGCGGCCGAGCTCGTCGAAGAACGCGACGGCGTCTGCGGGGATGCCGTGGTCGGTCACGGCCGCCAGTCTGCCCGCGCGGTGGGCGCCCGTCGAGGTGCCTTCCGGGGCCAGCCGGCAAAGTGCCGGCGGAGCTCCACCGTCAAGCCGCCGCCCGGGCTCGCCCGTCGAGCCGCCGGCCGGACTCAGCCGACCTGCTCGGGCTCCAGCACGTCGACGGACAGCACGGTCGGCAGGTGCCGCGCCACCTCGGCCCACGTCTCGCCCTCATCGCGGCTGGCGAACACCGACCCCGAGTTGGTCCCGAAGTACACGCCGGCGGGCTCCTGCTGGTCGCCGCTCATCGCCTGCCGCAGCACCGTGAAGAAGCACGACTCCTGCGGCAGCCCGGCGCGCTGCGCCTCCCACGTCCGGCCACCATCGCGCGAGCGCCACACGGCGGCGGCGGCATCCGGCGGGAACCGGCCGGCCATGTCGCCGTTGAGCGGAAGCGTCCAGATGGTCTGGTCGTCGTGCGGGTGCGCCCAGATGGGGAAGCCGAACGCCGAGGGCAGACCCTCGGTGACGTCGTCCCACGTCTGCCCGCCGTCCTCGGAGCGCCACACCCCGGCATGGTTCTGCTGGTACAGCACGTCTCCCCCGGCGTGCTCGAGGTGGTGGACGCAGAAGCCGACGTGTCCGTCCGACGGCCCTGCCGGGTGCCCCGGCCGGTCGCCGAGGGACGGGTCGGCCAGGTCGTTGCGTCGCTCCCACGACTCCCCGCCGTCGGTCGTGACGAACACCCCGGCGGTCGAGATGCCGATCCACACCCGCTGGGGGTCCTCCGGGTCGGCGACGATCGTGTGCAGCACGAGCCCGGCGCCGCCGGGGACCCACTCCTCCCGTGAGGGGTGGTCGGAGAGGCCCTTGACCTCCTCCCACGTCTCGCCGCCGTCGTCGCTGACGAGCAGCGTCGCCGGCTTGGTCCCGGCGTAGAGGCGGTCGCCGGCCCGGCCCAGCGACCACACCTGGCTGAAGCGGTCGCCGAACGGGGCGGGCTCCTCGGTCCAGCCGATCATCTCGGCGAACCCGGGGTCGTTGGCTGCCCACGCGTCCATCTCGCCGGAGGTGAGCTTCGTGAGCGACCAGGTGTGGCCGCCGTCGGTGGAGCGCCAGACACCGGCGCCTGACCAGTCGCCGCCCCCGCCCGCCCACATCGTGCCGGTCAAGGGGTCGCCGACCACGTGGTTGATGGGCCACCCGTCGCAGTACGGCCCTCGAACCGTCCAGCGCCGGCGCTCGGTGTCTCCGTCGATGACGAACGCCCCCTTCGTCGTCCCCACGAGCAGGTGGATCGCAGCGGTCATGACGGACCCCTTCCTCGGCCGCGCGCCGCCCGCGGTGGTCGGCGGGCGGTGTCGTCACCAGTGTCGTGACGTCCACCGACACCGGCAAGACCTGCGCTCATCGGCCCAGGGCGGACGCGACCCGCTCGGTGGCCTCGGCGAGGACGCGCCGCAGCGCCACCCCGAACTCGTCCGGCCTCCCGGTCTGCCCGTACTCGCCGCCGAGGAAGCCGTCGTGGCCACCGGGCATCACGACCGGCTCGATGCCGAGTCCGGCGGCCACCGCGTACCCGCCGCGGGCCGCCAGGCCGCCGTCGGTGGGCCCGCCGGACTCCGCGCCGACGGCGATGACCAGGCGCGAGGCCGCTGCCCGGAGCGCCTCGAGGTCCAGCGGGTGCTCGACACCGCCACCGCGCAGGTTGCCGATGAGGGGGTTGCCACGCCCACCGTCGTCCTTCGCGGGGAGGCCGAACACGGCCGGGTCGGGGGCGGGACGGGAGAGGTACGCGTCGTCCACCGGCCCCAGGTGCATGACGAGGGAGATGAACTTGGCCATGGCCGGCCCCTCGCCGGACGCGTCGTACGTGGCGACGATGTCGGCGGTCGCCGCGACGATGCCCTCACGGTCCGGGAGGAGGGCCCCGAGCGGTGGCTCGTGGGCGACGAGCACCCGGACGTCCTCGGGATGGGCGGCGACGTCGACGAGGGCGTTGGTGGCGCCACCGGAGGTTCCGAACATGTCGACCGGTCCGACGCCGAGGTGCTCGACGAGGGCGTGCAGGTCGGCCGCGTGCTGCTCCACGGTCACCGGCGCGCCGGTGTCGGCGACCTCGCTGCGGCCGGTGTTGCGGGGGTCGTAGGTGACGACGACGCGGTCGGGGAAGTGGCCGCTGAGGGTGGTGAAGCCGGTGCCGTCCATCGGCGAGCCGAAGAGGAGCAGCGGCGGCTGGTCGGCCGTGCTGTCGGCGAGGTCGCCCCGCACGGTGTAGGCCAGCGTGGCCCCCGGGACGGCGACGGTGTGGTGGGTGGGCTCACGGCCGGTCACGGTGCTCATGCCGGGTCAGACTGCCACCGCGACCGGAACTCATCGGTCGCGGCGACGCGATCCTCCGGGCCCGTCGACGGGGCTAGCCTCGGGAGCATGCCCGACCCCGCCATCGCCTCACTCGCCGACGACTACTTCGCCGCCTACCTCGACCAGAACCCCAGCGACGCCCACCTCATCGGCCGCACCGAGTTCGCCGGGCGCTTCGAGCACTGCTCCCGCGAGGCCGACGACCACCGCGTCGCCGTGCTCCGTGACCTCCTCGCCCGGCTGGATGCCGTCGACGGGGCCGGTCTCGACCACCAGGACCGGTTGACCCGCGACGTCCTGCGCAGCGACGCCGTGCGCACCATCGACCTGGTCGAGGCCCGGCTCGCCGAGCTCGACGTCGACTCCGTGTCGGGACTCCAGCTGATGCTCGCCGTCTACGCCGGCATGTGGGGCATCCCGGACGCCGGCGTCGCCGCCGCGATGGTCGACAAGGTCGCCGGCATGGGCACCTTCTTCGCCGAGCTCGCCGAGCGGCAGCGCGAGGGCCTCCGTGCGGGACGCGTGGCTCCGGCGTTCGCGGTCGCCGGCGTCATCGAGCAGGTCGAGGCCCTCGTCGCCACCCCTGCCGCCGACAACCCCGCCATCGCCACGCTGAAGGCGCCCGAGGGTGTCGACGAGGCCGCCTGGCGCGCGGACCTCGCCCGGGCGGTGACCGACCACCTGGTGCCGCGCCTCACCGAGTACCTCACGGTGCTCCGCGAGGTGCAGCCCGAGGCACGGCCGGACGACCGGGTGGGCCTGCGCTTCGTCCCGAGCGGCGACGACGCCTACGCCGCCGCACTGCGCTACTTCACCACCACCACGAAGAGCGCCGAGGAGATCCACCAGCTCGGGCTCGACACCGTGGCCGCGCTCGCCGACGAGTACCGCGCCCTCGGCCCCGACGTGGTCGGCACCGACGACATCGACGAGATCTTCCGCCTGCTGCGCGATGACCCGGCCCTGCACCACACCGACGCCGACGCGGTGGTCCGCGAGAGCGAGGAGGCGATGGCGCGGGCGTGGGAGGCCATGCCGGCCTGGTTCGAGACGCTGCCCGAGGCGCCGTGCGCCGTCGCCGGGACCCCGAGCGGCCCGAAGGGCTTCTACTTCCCGCCCGCCACCGACGGCAGCCGCGGCGGCACGTTCTTCCTCAACGTGAGCGACCCCTCCTCCTGGGGAACCTTCGAGCTGGAGTCCGTCGCGTTCCACGAGGGCATCCCGGGCCACCACCTGCAGATCGCGGTGGCGTCGGAGCTGCCGGCCGACGTGCCCGACGTGCGCCGGCACCTGCGGTCGTCCGCCTACTCCGAGGGCTGGGGCCTGTACACCGAGCGCCTCGCCGACGAGATGGGTCTGTACTCCAGCCCCCTGGCCCGGATGGGCATGCTCGCCACCGACTCGATGCGCGCCTGCCGCCTCGTGGTCGACACCGGCCTGCACGCCTTCGGCTGGCCCCGCGAGAAGGCGGTCCGGTACATGCTCGACAACTCGCCGCTGTCCGAGGGTGTGGTCCGCCCGGAGGTCGACCGCTACATCCTCAGCCCGGGTCAGGCGACGAGCTACATGGTCGGCCGTGCGGAGATCGACCGGATGCGGCGCGAGGCGGAGGAGCGACAGGGCGACGCCTTCGACGTCCGGAGGTTCCACACCGCCGTCCTCGGGCAGGGCGCGCTGCCGCTCGACGTCCTCGACCGTGAGGTGGCGGCCGTCCTGCCCTGACACCGGCGGCTCCCTCCGCACCGCGGGTGCGAGAGGGTGGCGGCATGGACCTCGACCTGACCGACGACGAGCGGGACATCCGGCAGTGGGTGCGCACCTTCGTGGAGAAGGAGCTCGTGCCGCTCGAGCCTGACGTGCTCGCCCGCGAGCGCCGGGGGGAACCGGGCCTGCCGCCGGAGGAGCTCGAGCGCCTCCAGCACCTCGCCCGCCGGTCCGGCTTCTTCGGCATCACGACTCCGGAGGAGTACGGCGGCATGGGCCTGTCGGCCGTGATGGCGGCGCTCATCGCCACCGAGGTCGGTCGCACCTTCGTGCCGTTCCGGTTCGGTGGCGAGGCCGACAACATCCTGTTCGACGCCACCGAGGCGCAGCAGGAGCGGTACCTGCGTCCCACCATCGAGGGCGAGCGGAAGAGCTGCTTCGCGATCACCGAGCCGGGCGCCGGATCCGACGCCCGCAGCATCCGCACCTCCGCCCGGCGCGAGGGGGAGGAGTGGGTCGTCAACGGGGAGAAGACGTTCATCACCGGCGGCAACGAGGCCGACTTCGTCCTCGTCTTCGCGGTCACGGACGCCGAGGCGCACCGAGAGGGACGTACCGGCGAGTCGGTGACCTGCTTCATCGTCGACCGCGACCGGGGCTGGACCTCCCATCCGATCGACACGATGGGCGAGTGGGGCCCGGCCGCGCTCACCTTCGACGACGTGCGGGTGCCGCACTCGAGCATCCTCGGCGAGGAGGGCAGGGGGTTCGCCCTGGCGATGCGCTGGATCGGCCGCGGTCGCTACCTGCTGCCCGCCGCGGCCCTCGGGGCGTGCGAGCGGATGGTGGAGATGGCGATGGAGCACGCCCGGACCCGCGTGACGTTCGGGCAGCCCATCGCCGAGCGCCAGGCCATCCAGTGGATGATCGCCGACTCGGCGGTCGACATCGAGGCGCTGCGCTGGCTCGTCCTCGCCGCCGCGTGGCAGGTCGACCGGGGCCGCGACTCGCGCCAGGCGCAGTCGATGGCCAAGCTGCACGGCGGGGTGCACGCCAACGAGATCGTCGACCGGATGCTCCAGGTGCACGGCGGGATGGGCTACACCCGCGAGCTGCCGTTGGAGCGGTGGTACCGCGAGCTCCGGCTGCTGCGGATCTACGAGGGCACCGACGAGATCCAGCGGCGCACCATCGCCCGGAACCTGCTCAAGGGCCACGTGAGCGTCCGCGGCCACCTCGGCTGAGGCCCCCACCCGCGAAGTCAGGAGGATCTCGCCGGGTCAGGACGCTGTTGCATCCTGAGTGGGCGGCGCCCTCCTGACTCCGCGAGGGGTTCGTGGGTCAGGCGGAGTCCGCGGCCAGCGCCTCCAGCTCGGCGTCGTCGAGCTCGAGGTCGGCCGCCCGGACCGAGTCCTCGATGGACGCCGGCCGTGAGGCACCCGGGATGGGAAGCACGACCTCGGCGAGGGAGAGCTCCCAGGCCAGCGCCACCTGCTGCGGGCTCACGTTGTGCGCCCCGGCAACCTCGGCGAACGCCGCGTGCCGCGACCCCAGCTCGCCGGCGTCGGAGATCCCGCCCAGCGGGCTCCACGGCAGGAAGGCGATGCCGAGCCGCGCGCAGTGGTCGAGCTCCTCGCGGCTGGAACGGAAGGCCGGCGAGAACTGGTTCTGGACCGAGACCAGCCGGCCTCCCAGCACCTCGTTGGCCTCGTCGATCTGCGCGACCGAGGCGTTGGAGATGCCGGCGCGCTCGATCACTCCCTCGTCGAGCAGCTCGGCCAGCGCGCCCACGGACTCGGAGTACGGCACCTTCGGGTCCGGACGGTGGAACTGGTAGAGCCCGATGGCGTCGACGCCCAGCCGCTGGGCCGAGGCCTTCGCGGCCTGCTTGAGGTACGTCGGGTCGCCGTTCCGGGTCCACGAGCCGTCGCCGGGACGCAGGTGGCCGCCCTTGGTGGCGACGATGACCTTCGAGGTGTCGCCGCCGTAGGAGCGCAGCGCCCTGGCGATGAGCTCCTCGTTGTGGCCGACCTCGCCGGCGTCGCGGTGGTAGGCGTCGGCAGTGTCGATGAGGGTCACGCCGGCGTCGAGGGCCGCGTGCACGGTCGACACCGAGCGCGCCTCGTCCGGCCGTCCCTCGATCGACATCGGCATGCCGCCGAGGCCGACCGCGCCGACCGTGATGTTGCCCAGTGCACGCTGCTTCATGTCATCAACTCCTGTGGGTGGTGAGGGCCGGCGGGGCCGGGTCGGGCCCGCGCCGTTCGTGCCTAACCCAAGGCCAAGGAGCCCCACCGACCAGATGTTCCCGACCCTCGGGACCGTCTCGTGGGCGCGTACTCCCCGGGCGCCGCCCTCGCGCCGCCGACCCTACGCTCCCAGGTCGCTGACCAGCGGGGTCATCCCCTCGACGGGTCCGGTGGCCATGCTCCTCGGGCCCCGTCGACGTCTTCGGCAGATGCTGCCGAACGTTCGCGGACCGTTCATCGAGCCCCCGCTGCTCCTCCGGTCGCGGCGGCCGTCCGGCGGTGTTACGTTCGCGCCGACGCTGGGTGCCGAGGGGTCGCGGACAGGGCGGCACCGTCCCCTGCGTGAGCCATGGAGGATGCATGTTCCGGATGCCGTTGCGCCGGCTCGTCGGAAGGGTCGCCATCGCGTCCCTGGCCGTCGCCGCGCCCGTCGCGCTGACGCCCACCACCGCGTCGGCCGCCACCGCCCCCACCGACCTGATCATCTCGGAGTACATCGAGGGATCGAGCAACAACAAGGCGCTCGAGATCTTCAACGGCACCGGCGCCACGATCGACCTCAGCGCCTACACCGTAAGGGTGTTCTTCAACGGCAGCGGCTCGGCCGGCACCAGCGTCGCCCTCAGCGGGAGCGTGGCCGACGGCGACGCGTGGGTCGTCGCGGACGACGACTCCACAGCAGCCCTCCTCGCCGTCGCGGACCAGACGACGACGTCGAGCCTGTGGAACGGCGACGACGCGATCACCCTCTCCAAGGGGACCGAGGTCGTCGACTCCTTCGGCCAGGTCGGCTCTGACCCCGGCAGCGCCTGGGGTGACTCCTCGACCGACGAGTACACGCAGAACCGGACCCTGCGGCGGATGGCCGACGTCTGCGTCGGCGACTCCACACCCGGCGACCCCTTCGACCCGGCGGCCCAGTGGAACGGCTTCCCGCAGGACACGTTCGACGGCCTGGGCTCGCACAGTGTCGAGTGCGGTGACGTCGTCGACGCCGCCCCCGAGGTCTCCTCCACCACCCCGGCGGACGGTGGCCACCTCGCGCCGACCGATGCCGAGGTGAGCGTCATGTTCAGCGAGGACGTCGACCTCGCCGACGGAGCGGTCGCCCTCGAGTGCACCGACTCCGGCCCTGTCGCGGTCGACGTGACGGGCGGGCCGACCACCTACACCGTCACCCCGACGAGCGAGCTCGCCGACGGCGAGTCCTGCACGCTGTCGATCGCCGCGGCCGGCGTCACGGACGTCGACGGCACCGACGCGAACCCCATGGCCGCCGACTTCTCGGCGACCTTCACCGTGGTCCCGCCGTGCGAGGACACCTACACCCCGGTCTACGACATCCAGGGCTCCGGCTCCGACATCGCGATGCCGGGGGAGCAGACGACGATGGGGGTCGTCACCGCCGACTGGGAGGGCGGCTACCCCAACCTCGGCGGCTTCACCATCCAGGACCCGACCGGCGACGGGGACGCCGGCACCTCGGACGGCATCTTCGTCTACAACGGCAGCCGCGACCAGGTGTCCGCGGGCGACCTCGTGCGGGTCATGGGCAGCGCCTCCGACCGCTACGGCCAGAGCCAGATCTCGGCGAGCAGGGTCATCGTCTGCGGTTCCGGCACGGTCGCGCCGACGCTGGTCGAGCTGCCGAAGCCGAGCGAGGACTACTACGAGCGCTACGAGGGGATGCTCGTGACGTACGAGCAGACCCTCTACGTCACCGAGCACTACCTCCTGGGCCGCTACGGCCAGGTCACGGTCTCGTCGGGTGGCCGTCTGCAGCAGCCGACGAACGTCGTGGAGCCCGGCGCGGAGGCGAACGCGCTCCAGGCCGAGAACGACCTCAACCAGGTCATCATCGAGGACGCGTGGACCAACCAGAACCCCGACCCGATCATCTGGGGCCGCGGTGGCCAGCCGCTGTCAGCGGAGAACACGCTCCGTGGCGGGGACACCACCACCGGTGCGGTCGGCATCATGACCTACGACTTCAGCGAGTGGCGGCTGCGTCCGCTCACCACGGACGGCGCGAGCATCCGGTTCGAGGCCGCCAACCCGCGGCCGACCTCAGCGCCCGACGTGGGCGGCTCGGTCCAGGTGGCGGGCATGAACCTGCTCAACTACTTCGACACCCTGGACCGCGGCAACGCCGACGACTGCAACGGCGGGGTCGGCGAGGTGCGTCCGATGGACTGCCGCGGCGCCCAGACCCAGCTCGAGCTGGACCGGCAGACGGCCAAGACGGTCGCGGCCATCGCCAAGCTCGACGCCGACGTCATCGGGGTCAACGAGATCGAGAACGACGGCTACGGCACGGACTCGGCGATCGCCTACCTCGTCCGGGCGGTCAACGCGAAGCTCGGCGCGGGCACCTATGCCTACATCGACGCGGATGCCCGGACCGGCCAGACCGACGCGCTCGGCACCGACGCCATCAAGGTCGGCTTCCTCTACAGGCCGGCGGCGGTGACTCCGGTCGGTGAGACGGCGGCCCTCAACACCGAGGCCTTCGTCACCGGTGGTGACGCCTCGGACAAGAACCGGCCCTCACTGGCCCAGTCGTGGCGGAGCACCGAGACCGGCGGCGTGTTCACGGTCGACGTCAACCACCTGAAGTCGAAGGGCTCCGCGTGCGAGACCGGCGACAAGGGTGACGGACAGGGCAACTGCTCGGTCGTGCGGACCAACGCGGTCCGCGAGCTGCTCGACTGGCTGGCCACCGACCCGACGAACGTCGACGACACCGACGTGCTCCTGGTCGGCGACTACAACTCGTACGCCAAGGAGGACCCGATCCGGGTCCTGGAGGAGGGTGGCTTCACCAACCTCATCGAGAAGTACCAGGGAGAGGACGCCTACTCGTACGTCTTCGACGGCCAGTGGGGCTACCTCGACCAGGCGATGGCCTCCCCGACGATGGAGCGCCAGGTCACCGGGGCGGCGGACTACCACATCAACGCCGACGAGCCCTCGGTGCTCGACTACAACACCGACTACAAGTCGGACGACCAGATCCAGTCGCTCTACGCGCCGGACGAGTTCCGGGTCTCCGACCACGACCCGGTGCTCATCGGCATCGACTCGGTGGCCTTCGACACGAACGGCATCGAAGGGCCGCTCGAAAAGGACGGTCGCACCGTGAAGGCCGGCTCGACCCTGCCGGTGAAGCTGAGCCTCACGGCGATGGACGGCTCCGTGCCCACCGACCTCCACCCCGAGGTCACCGTGACGCTCGAGGACGAGAGCGTGCTCACCGGCACCATGCGCTTCGTCGACGGGCACTGGCAGCTGCTCATCCGCACGGGTGACCTTCCCGACCCGAAGGGCAGCTACACGGTGACGATCGTCGTCGCCGAGAGCGGCCAGGTGTTCACGAGCGGGTTCACGCTGCGGTAGCGGGTGAGATGACAGCGGGAGCCCCCGCCGCGCCGAGCCACCTCGGCGCGGCGGGGGCTCCGCGGTGTCGCGAGGGTCAGGGCACGAGCACGAGGCGTCCGGATGCCGTGCCGTCGCCCACGGAGCGCCAGGCGTCGCCGACCTCGTCGAGGCTGCGCACGTCGTGTGCCACCGTGAGCCGTCCGGCCGCGGCGTGGGCGAGGACCGTCCCGAACACCTCGGCCCGGCGTTGGGGCGTGACGGCGTTGTTCGTGTAGCCGAGCACGGCGGCCGACCGGCTGCGCAGCGTGGCCGAGTCCGCGCAGAGCGCCGGCCCGGCACTGCTGCCGAGGTTGACGAGCCGGCCGCCCTCGGCCAGCGCCGACACGGCGGCGGTTCCGGGGACGCCCGCCAGCGGGTCGACGACGACGTCCACCCGGTCTCCGAGGGCTTCCAGCAACCGCTCGGCCAGTGCGCCGGCGTCCTCGCCGTCACGCAGGGCCACCACGGTGTCGGCCCCGGCGTCCGCGGCCACCCGCCGGGCGCGGTCGCTGCGCGCCGCGGCCACGACCAGGGAGGCCCCGAGCAGACGGGCGGCCTGGACCGCCACCTGCCCCACGACCCCACCCGCGCCGAGGACGAGGACCGTCTCCCCGGCCCGCAGCCCGGCGCGCCCCTCGAGCACCTCCCACGCGGCCACCGCGGAGAGCCCGAGAGCGGCGACGACCGTGTCGGGCACCGCGGCGTCGAGCACGACGACGTCCTCCGCCCGGGCGACTGCCAGCTCGGCCATCCCCCCGTCGCCCGGAGCCATCCCGGCGGAGGAGGGGAACCAGACCCGCCGACCGACCAGTGCGCCGTCGCCGTCACGGACGACGCCCACCCCCTGGACACCGGGGACGTACGGCAGGGCCGGAGCGCCGAAGTACGAGGTGCCGCTGGCGCAGAGCAGGTCGAGGGGGGTGACCGAGACCGCCGTCACCCCCACGAGCACCTCGCCCTCGCCCGGAACCGGGGCGTCCGCCTCGACGACCTCCGGAGGGAGGCCGTGGGCGGTGACGTGGACGGCGCGCACGGTCAGGTGGCGATGTCGGGGTAGGGCAGCGAGAAGTGCTCCAGCGCGGCGCCGTAGCCCTTCTGGTACGAGAGCGGCTCCGGGTGGTCGCGCTCGAACATCGCGATGAAGAGGGTGAGCGTGAGGAACGGGTGCGCCCCCATCTCGAAGAGGGCGACGTGGTCGTGGCCCACGAGCGCGTCGCGCTCCTCGTCGGTGAAGGAGAGCCACGTGCTGCGCTCTCCGTCGTGGCAGTTCAGGATGCGGTTCGCCTCGTGCTCCTCCCACCAGCCGACCGTGCCCCGCGGGTCCTCGCGGTACCGCTCGACCAGGTCGGGGTCGCGGTCGACGGTGAAGAGGAACTTGTTCAGCAGGTACTTGCTCACGCCGGGGCTCCTTCCGGGTACCAGGTGAAGTACGCCTCCATCGTGTGGAACAGGTCGAGGCTGTCGACGTGGTCGGCGCGCACGCCGTCACCGGCGGCGCCCATCATCAGCATGAAGTCCATGAACCCGTGGGTGGCGTTTCCGGGCGCGTGCAGGCTGTCGAGAGTGACCTCGGCGAGGCAGCCCTCGACGTCACCGCTCGCGATCCAGTCGACGGCCTTCCGGTCGAACTCGGGGTCGGGTCCGTGCGGCCCGAACTGGCGCGGCCCCCCGAGCTCGAGGGAGAGGTGGCCAGTGCCGATGATCGCGACCCGCTGGTCGCTCGGCCACGACTCGACGAGGCGGCGCAGCTCGCGGCCGAGCTCGACGAAGCGCCTCGGCTGCGGGAGCGGCGGCGCGAAGATGTTGGTGTAGACCGGGACGATCGGCAAGTCGGCCTCGGGGCGGAGCGTGATGATCGGGCAGGTCACCGAGTGGTCGATCCGCAGCTCGTTGCTGAACGCGAGGTCGAACCCGGCGTCGAGGCCGCCGCGGAGGATGTGCGACGAGAGCTCCTCGTGGCCCTCGAGCCGGAACCTCGGCAGCCCGAACTCGCGCTCCTCGTTGTACCAGTTGGCGTCGTAGATAGGCGCCTTGCCCACGAGGAACTGGGGCATGTTGTCGAGCCAGAGCTGGTGGAAGTGGTCGCTGCCGACCATGACGAGCACGTCCGGACGAGCCCGGGTCAGCGTCTCGCGGAAGCGCTCGATCTTGGCCACCCACTCGTCGGCGAACGGTGGCCGGTCCTCACCGGTCGACGTGCTCGCGCGGTAGTAGAAGGGGTGGTGCGTCGAGGCGATGACGGCGACGACCTTCGCCATTGAGGTCTCCTTCCGGACGGCTCAGGACTCGGGGTCCACGTACTCGGCGTTGCGGTCCACCGTGAGGTAGGCGTCCATGCCGATCGGGCGGCGCCGCTCCTCGGCGAGCTGTCCGAGGAGCCCGGCGCAGCGGGCGAGCAGCGCGAACCCGCGGAGCATCTCGACCGGCAGCCCGAGGTCGGCCAGGGCGGCCCCGCAGACCCCGGCCCCGTTGAGCGGGAGCCGGCGCCCGAGCACCTGCTCGTGGACCCGCCCCACCGCCTCGAAGAGCCTCAGGTGCGGTCCGCGCAGACCTTCCACCTCCGCGATGCCGATGAGCACCGGCGTCCGCGGGTCGCCCTGCTTGTGCACCGGGTGGCCGAGGCCCGGGACGAACCGACCGGCCTCCTTGGTGCGGCGGACGGCCTCGAGCGCGACGGCGTCCCACCCGGCGTCGTCGGTCGGACGGTCGTCGAGGTCGTCGATCACGGCGTGGAGGAACTGGCCACAGTCCTCGGTGACGCCGAGGAACCGCGAGCCGCCGCCGAGCAGGCCCGCGGCCAGGGCACCCTGGAGCGAGTCGGGGGCGGAGAGGTAGGTGAGCCGGGCAGCGATGGCGGTGGGCGTGAACCCGTGGTCGGCGAGGGCGACGAGCACCGACTCGAACACGCGGACCTCGCCGGGCGTCGGACGGCGCATCGCGACCAGCCAGAAGGCGAGCTCGCCGAAGCCCACCTGACCCATGAGGTCGGCGGTGAGATCCTGCCCGAGCAGCCGGATCTCGTCGGTCGTGGAGGTGCCGAGGGAGGTGGGGAAGGTCGTCATCGAGCCTCCTCGTCGCTGCTGCGGTCGCCCCGGCCGGCCAGCCAGGCGCGGATCTCGTCGCCGTGCTCGTCGAGCGACGGCGGTGGGAGGTCGTAGCGGGCCTCGCACTCGGAGAAGCGGATCGGGTTGCGCACCGACGGTACGGCGGCGTCGCCCTCGCCCAGGACGACCACCGGGTCGAGGCCGACGTCCTGCGCGAACCGCACCCCGCCGTCGACGGTGTTGATCGGCCCGCAGGGCACGCCCGCGGCGATGATGTCGCCGAACCACTCCATCGCGGTACGGGTTCGGAGCCGCTCCACGAGCAGGGGTCGCAGCTCACCGCGGTTCGCGGTGCGGTCCTCGTTGCGGGCGAACCTCGGGTCGTCGGCGAGCTCCGGCACTCCAAGGACCTCGACCAGCCGACGGAACTGGGTGTTGTTGCCCGCGGTGACGATGAGGTCGCGGTCCGAGCAGGGCAGCGGCTCATAGGGGAACAGGCTCGGGTGGCTGTTGCCCATCCGGGTCGGCACGACCCCGCCCGCGACGAAGGCGCTGGACTGGTTGACCAGCCCCGAGAGCGCCGACGACAGCAGGTTGACCTCGACGTGCTGCCCGCGCCTGGTCTCGTGGCGGTCGTTGAGGGCGGCGAGCACGCCGATGGTCGCGTGCAGCCCGGCCATGACGTCGAACACCGAGATGCCCGCGCGGTAGGGCGGACCCTCCGGGTCGCCGGTGAGGCTCATCAACCCGGAGATCGCCTGGACGATGAGGTCGTAGCCCGGGAGGTCCTTGCCGCCCGGCCCGCTGCCGAAGCCGCTGATGGAGGCGTACACGACACCCGGGTTGCCGGCGGCCACGGTCTCGTAGTCCAGCCCGAACCTGGCCAGGCCTCCCGGCTTGAAGTTCTCGAGCAGGACGTCGGCCCGGCGGGCGAGCTCGCGGGCGAGGGCGACGTCGCCGTCGTCCTTGAGGTCGAGCGCCACCGAGCGCTTGTTGCGGTTGACGCCGAGGTAGTACGTGGAGACGCCGTCGCGCACCGGAGGGCTCCACGTGCGGGTGTCGTCGCCGTTCGGGGACTCCACCTTGACCACCTCGGCCCCGAGGTCGGCGAGCAGCATGGTGGCGTACGGGCCGGCGAGGATGCGGGAGAAGTCGGCGACGAGCAGCCCGGACAGGGGTCCGGTGCCGGTCATGACCGCTCCTTACGCGTACAAACGGACAGTCGTCCGATCTGCGAGATCTCACTCTCTCCCCGACACTTCGTGCCTGTCAAGGCAACTGGTGAGGACCTTGACAGTCATCAGGACGTCGGGTCACGCTGGGAACGGCGGAGCATGTGGCCGCCCAACGGACGGATGTCCGCTGTCAATGGCGATGGGAGCAGACGATGGCACTCGACGACGTGGCCGACGGTCGGCCGGTGGTGTTCCGTGGGGGAACCGTCCTGACGATGGACGACGCGCACACGGTGCTCACCGACGCGGACGTGCTCGTCGTGGGTGACCGGATCGCCGAGGTGGGGGCCGGCCTCACCGCTCCCGACGGGGCCCTCGAGGTGGAGGCCCGGGGCGGGATCATCATGCCGGGCATGGTCGACACCCACCGCCACATGTGGCAGACCGCGATGCGTGGGTACGGCGCCGACTGGACGCTCACCCAGTACTTCGTCTGGAACTACCTCGAGAACGGCAAGCACTTCCGGCCCGAGGACATCCACACCGGCAACCTCATCTCCGCCTGGGAGTCGCTCGAGGCCGGGGTGACCACCACCGTGGACTGGTCCCACAACCTGCAGACCCTCGACCACGGCGAGGCGGCCGTCGACGCACTCGCGGCGGTCCCGGGACGCTTCATCCTCGCCTACGGCAACATCCAGGCCGGCCCCTGGCAGTGGGCCCCGGACCCCGCGCTGCGCTCCTTCCTCGACCGGCGACGCGGTGACCTCTACGGCTGGCAGCTCGCCTTCGACGTCACCGGGGACCCGGAGTTCCCCGAGCGTGCCGCGTTCGAGGCGGCCCGCGAGCTCGGGCTGCCGGTCACGACACACGCGGGGGTGTGGGGCGCGACGAACGACGACGGCATCCGGCTGATGACCGACAACGGGTTCGCGGACGAGTCGACCGTCTACGTGCACGCGGCGACGCTGTCGACCGACTCCTACCACCGGATCGCCGCGACGGGCGGGTCGGTGTCGGTCTCCACCGAGTCAGAGCAGAGCGCCGGCCAGGGCTACCCGCCCACCTGGCAGCTGCGCCGCCACGACATCCCGGTCGCGCTGTCGATGGACACGAGCGTCTGGTGGAGCGCGGACCTCTTCTCTGCGATGCGCAGCACCCTCGGGGCCGACCGCTCCCGCGAGCACCTCGAGGCGCACGTGACCGGCGACACCGTGACGAACCTGCACCTGCGGGCGGAGCACGTCGTGGACTGGGCGACCCGCGGCGGCGCCCGCGCGCTCGGCACGGACGAGATCGGGCGCCTCACCCCGGGCGCCCGGGCCGACGTCGTCCTCATCCGGAACGACCACTCCCCGGTCTCGTTCCCGCTGCTCAACCCCTATGGCCAGGTGGCGTTCCAGTCCCAGCGCGGCGACGTCCACACCGTCCTCGTCGACGGGAAGGTCGTCAAGCACGACGGACGGCTCGTGGGGGTCGACCTCGACGACCTCCGGAGCCGTGCCGACGCGACCGTCGAGCACCTCCGGTCGACGATGGGCGAGGCTGCCTGGCTGGCGGGGATGAACCCCGAGCTCCCGGGCGAGGACGACAAGGTGCTGGACAACCCGTACCAGTACACGGACTTCCGCACCGACACGACCCTGGCGCGGGGCAGCATCTTCGGCGAGCCGGGGTCCGGTGAGGGCTGAGGTCCACGAGGGTGACCGCGTAGGGTGCGCTCCGCCGACGAGCACGTGACGAAGGGAGGGTGCCGGTGGCCGGTCGAGGTCGCGGGCCCGACTTCGTCGAGTCGCTGGCGAGGGGGCTCGACGTCGTGCGCTGCTTCGACGCCGCGCACTCGCGCCGGAGCCTCAGCGAGGTCGCCGGCGCCACCGACCTCGCGCGCCCGACCGCCCGGAGGCTGTTGCTGACCCTCGAGGAGCTCGGTTACGTCCGCCAGGTCGGCGGTGCCTACGAGCTGACGGCGCGGGTGCTGGCCCTGGGCACGGCCTACGTGTCGTCGCTGGGCCTGTGGGACGTCGCCCGGCCCCGGATGGAGTGGCTGGTCTCGCGCACGGGGGAGTCCTCGTCGATGACCCAGCTCGACGGCTCCGACATCGTCTACGTCGCCCGGGTGGCGGTGCCGAAGATCATCGCGCTGCGGGTCGAGATCGGTACCCGGTTCCCCGCACCGCCGACGTCGCAGGGGAAGGTCCTGCTCGCCGGGCTGCCACCCGCCCAGCTCGACCACGTGCTCGCGGTGCCGAGCCGCTCACCGGTCGACCCGCGGCGGACGTGGGACACGGAGGCGCTGCGCGACGAGCTGACGACCGTGAGGGCGCGGGGATGGGCCCTGGCCGACGAGGAGCTCGCGCTCGGGGTGCGCTCGGTGGCGGTCCCGGTGCGCGACGGGACCGGTGCGGTTCGCGCGGCGATGAACGTGACGGTGCACGCCGCCGAGACCTCGACCGACCACCTGCTCGAGGTCCACCTCCCGCTGCTACAGCGGGCGGCGGGCGAGGTCAGCGCGGACTGGACGCTCTGGCAGGGCCGCCCGCACGTCGAGGCCGCCGGCTCCTGACCGTCGACGAGACCACGGTCAGCGCCAGGCGGACCAGACCACCTCGGCGACGACCCAGGTGGCCGCCGCGCAGACGACCGTGAACGACAGCACCCAGATGCCGCGCGGTACGTGGGTGAGCCGGGCCAGCACGGCAGGGTCGCTCGTGCCTCGGTCGGGGGCGAACGCCACCGCGCCGAGGTGACGCCAGGCGCCGACGACGAGGACGATGCCCGCGCCCACCAGCACCTGGGCCTGCACCAGGTCGGAGGCCACCCACCACAGCGCGCCGGTGCCGAGGACGGCGGCGGCCACGACGACGGCGGTGAGCAGCGACCGCACCCGCAGCGCCGCCGCCACCAGCACCACCAGCACGACGGTGAGCACCGTCGGTCCCCAGCCGCGGACCGCCAGCCACACGGCGGCAGCGCCGGCGACGGCGGGCATCGGGTATCCGGCCCACGTCGTGAGCACCCGACCGGCTCCGCGGGCCGGTCCCACGGTCACCGCGTGCCCGGACATGTCCCCGCGGAGCGCGAAGCCGGTGAAGCGGCGCCCGCAGAGCATTCCCGTGCCTGCGTGACCGAGCTCGTGCACGAGCGTGACCGCGAGCCGCAGCACACCCCACACCGGGCGAACCGCCACGGCGACGAGCGCGGCGACGAGGACGACGAGCACCGGCGTCCCCTCGAGGGCCACGGGGTCCACGGGCAGCACGTGCTGCCACACCTCGCCGAGCCGGTCCATGGTCACGTGAACCTAGCGGCCGCGCCTGTGTCCGGCCGAACCGGGGCGGACCGGGCTCCGGACGACACCTCCCGGAGCCCGCCGGGGTGCCTCCGGTAGCGTCGCGACGCGTGAACGGCCTCGTCGACATCCACCACCACGGCGCCGCCGGTGCCGAGTACGGGCTCGACGACGAGGACAGCCGGCGCGCCGCGGCCCACCACCGCGCCGCCGGCGTGGACCATCTCGTGGCCAGCCTCGTGTCCGCCCCTGCGGCGGCTCTGGAGCGGCAGGTGGCCACGCTGAGCCCGCTCGTCGCAGACGGCACGCTCGCCGGCATCCACCTCGAGGGACCCTTCCTCGCCGAGGGGCGGCGCGGCGCCCACGACCCGGCCGCCCTCGAGGACCCCGACCCCGCCCTGGTGGAGCGGCTCGTGACCGTCGCCGCGGACCACGGCGCCCCGGGGGCGATCCGCCAGCTGACCTTCGCCCCCGAGCGTCCGGGTGCGGAGACCCTCGTGCGCGCGCTCGTGGCCCACGGCATACGGCCGGCCGTCGGGCACACCGAGGCCGACGCCAGCACGACCGCCGACGCCCTCGCCGCGGTCGCCGGGCTGCAGGGCGCACCTGCGCTCGTCACCCACCTCTTCAACGCGATGCCCCCGCTGCACCACCGGGCGGGCGGTCCCGTGGCCGCCGCACTCGCCGCTGCCGGGCGCGGTGAGGCGGTGGTCGAGCTGATCGCCGACGGGGTGCACGTGACCCCGGAGGTCGTGCGGATGGTGTTCGACACCGTCGGTGCCGACCAGGTGGCGCTGGTCTCCGACGCGATGGCGGCCACCGGTCTCGGCGACGGCACGTACCGGCTCGGCTCGCTCGAGGTCGTCGTCGAGGGCGGCACCGCCCTCACCCGTGGCACGGGCGCCATCGCGGGCAGCACGTCGACCCTCGCCGGCTGCGTCCGGTGGGCCGTCGACGTCGCCGGGATCCCCGAGGCGGACGCGGTGCGCTCGGCCACCCTCACCCCCGCTCGTGCGCTCGGCCTGGACCTCGCCGGGGCCGGGTAGCACGACGACGGCGGCACACCGAGGTGTACCGCCGCCGTCGGGTGGGGTCAGCGCGAGCGGCGCCCGGACTGCTCGGAGAAGGCCGCGGCACCGCGCGCGGGACGCCCGGTCCCGCCGCCGGAGCGGCCCGGGCGACCGGCGCGACCCGCGGAGCGAGCCGAGCCGGAGCGAGCGCCGGCCGGCCGGCCGGCACCGGAGCGAGGGCCGCCGGAGCGAGGGCCACCTGAGCGGTCAGCACCAGTGCGGGCGCCGGGGCGTCCACCGGACCGTCCACCGCCGCCGCCACGTGAGCCGGAGGTCGGGCCGGCCGCGACGTAGCCACCGGCGAACGACCGCTCACCGGGGGCGAGGTCGCGGAGCAGGGGGTGCGAGGAGTCGACCCGCGTCGTCGTGGCGCGCACACCCGCCCGGCGGGTGAGGTCCCGGACGTCGCGGACCTGGTCGTCGGTCATCAGCGTGACGACCGTGCCCGAGGCGCCGGCCCGCGCGGTACGGCCGGACCGGTGGAGGTAGGCCTTGTGCTCGACCGGGGGGTCGGCGTGGATCACGAGGGCGACGTCGTCGACGTGGATGCCGCGCGCCGCGATGTCCGTGGCCACGAGGGTGCGGGCGGCACCGCTGTGGAAGGCCTCCATCGTGCGGGTCCGTGCGCCCTGGCTGAGGTTGCCGTGGAGCTCGACGGCGGCGACCCCGGACTGGTTGAGCTGGCGGGCGAGCTTCTTGGCGCGGTGCTTGGTGCGCGTGAAGACGACGGTGCGGCCGGGCGCGGCGGTGAGGTCGAGCAGCACTGGCAGGTGGGTGTCGTGGCGCACGTGCAGCACGTGGTGCTCCATCGACGCGATCGGCGACTGCGCCGAGTCGGCCTCGTGGGTCACCGGTGAGTGCAGGTAGCGGCGGGCGATGACGCCGATGCCGGCGTCCAGGGTGGCGGAGAAGAGCATCCGCTGCCCCCGCTCCGGGGTGGCGTCGAGCAGCCGGCGCACCTGCGGCAGGAAGCCGAGGTCGGCCATGTGGTCGGCCTCGTCGAGGACGGTCACCTCGACGGCGTCGAGGCTGACGTGCCCCTGGCCGATGAGGTCCTCGAGACGCCCGGGACAGGCGACGACGAGGTCCACACCGCGGCGCAGCGCACTGACCTGAGGGCCCTGCCCGACGCCACCGAAGACGGTGCGCGAGGTGAGGCCGAGAGCGCGCAGCATCGGCGCCATCGCCTCGTCGATCTGGGTGGCCAGCTCGCGGGTCGGCGCCAGGACGAGGGCTCGGGGCCGTCGCGGCCGGGTCGTCGACCGGCTCTGCGCGAGACGGGTCACGAGGGGGAGGGCGAAGGCGATCGTCTTCCCCGACCCGGTGCGGCCCCGGCCGAGCACGTCGCGGCCGGCGAGGGAGTCGGGCAGCGTCGCGGCCTGGATGGGAGTGGGCGTCGTGATCCCAGCGGACGCGAGGACCTCGACGAGGGAGGCGGGCACGCCGAGTGTGCTGAAGGTGTCATGGGACACGGTGGGTGGTCTCCAAAGGGCGAGGAGCCGCAGCGGCGACGGTGTCGGGCGACTCGGGCGATGTTCTGCCGGGCGGGCTCTGGGGCCGCGGCTCGGGGTCCGACCCGGAAGGGTCGGCCCGTGGCGTCGACATCAAAGAAAGTGCGGCCCGAGGCAGAACTGGGCGGGCCGGATGCCACCACGGTACGGCAGCCGGGCGCCGAACCCCGCATCGGTGCCCCCGGAGTCGCTAGAGCAGCGCCACGAAGAGCACCACCGCGAACACCGCCGCCACCCACAGCACCATCACGTGCGTCGGCCACGGGAAGGCGACCGGCCCGTTCGGCGCGAACCACCTCGACGTGGCGTCCAGGAACCGGTTCGTCACCCGGCGACGCGGCCCGGCAAGCGCCGTGCGGGCCGCCACGAGGCCTCGAGACCCGGCGCGCACCGTGGCGGGGAACCCGCGGCGGTACAGCCAGTCCGCGTCGATGTTGACCGAGCGCAGCTCGGGTGGGTAGAGGCCGGTGCGGATGAGGAAGGTGAAGGCCATCGAGGCCAGCAGGAGCAGCTGCACCTGGTTGATGACGTGGTAGCTCGTGTACGGCACGTAGTCCATCTGGTACGGCAGCAGCCGGTAGAACTGCTGGGGGAGGACCCCGATGCCGATGCAGAGGGTCGCGCCGAGGCCCATCGCCACCCGCATGTTGAGCGGTGCCTCCTTGACGCGGTACCCGCGGTCGTGGGCGAAGAAGGCGAAGTAGGGGATCTTGATCCCAGCGTGGTGGAAGACACCGGCCGACGCGAAGAGGAGCAGCAGCCAGGCCACCGTGCGGTGCTCCTCGGCCACGGCCTCCATGATGATGGACTTGGTGACGAACCCCGAGAACAACGGCACGGCCGAGATCGACGCCGCCCCGATGATGCACAGCACCGTGGTCTGTGGCATCGACTTGTAGAGGCCCCCGAGGTCCGACCCCTTGGCCGTGCCCGTGCGCAGCAGCACCGCTCCCATGGCCATGAACAGCAGGCCCTTGAAGATCATGTCGGCGACGGCGTGCCCGGCGGCCCCGTTGATGCCGAGCTCACCCCCGATGCCGACGCCCGCCACCATGAACCCGAGCTGGTTGATCATGCTGTAGGCGAGCACGCGGCGCAGGTCGTTCTCGATGACCGCGTAGAAGATCGGAAAGATCGCCATGAGCACCCCGACGATCACCAGCCCCTCGGTGCCGGCGAAGGCCCGGGCCAGCGCATAGACGGCGAGCTTCGTCGTGAACGGCGAGAGGGCCACGGTGCCCACCACGGTGGCCTCGGGATAGGTGTCGACCAGCCAGGCGTGAAGCACCGGGAAGGCGACCTTGAGCCCGATGGCGATGAGGATGAGCCACTCACCCGGGCCGTTCAGGCCGAGGTAGCTGAACTCCAGCCCGCCACCGTCGTGCACCCGCCACGCGATCCCGGCGAGCATGAGCAGACCCGAGACGAGCTGGGCCACGAGGTAGCGCATCCCGGCCCGGTAGCTGCGCTCGCTGCGGCCGGCCCAGATGAGGAACGTGGAGGAGAGGCCGGCGAGCTCCCACCAGACGAAGAGGCTCAGCAGGTCGCCGGCGAGGGCACCTCCGACCGCCGTGCCCGCGTACGCGAGAATCACCGACTGCTGCAGCCGGTCGTTCAGGTGCAGCGCGTAGATGGAGGTCAGCAGGCCCGCGACGAGGAAGCCGGTGGCGAACAGGCGCGACAACGCGTCGATCCTCACCGGGGTGAGCTGGAGGCCCAGGACGTCGTAGGAGACACCCGTGCCCTCGGGCAGCAGCCAGAGCACCACGAGCGCGACCACCGGCAGCGTCACCATGAGGACGCGTCGCGCGCGGCCGTCGAGGAGGGCGACGACGGCCGCGCCGACGACGAGGAGGAGCGCGGGGCTAGTCAGCATCGTGTCGCCGCTCGTAGTAGTCCTCGGGGCGACCCACGAGCTTGCGCAGCTGCTTGGCCGTGAGCACGAGTGCGGTGCTCACGACGAAGCCGTAGACGGCGTAGAAGCCGGGGAACTCCTCCACGTCGAAGAACGGGCTCTTGGCGTAGAAGAAGTCGGCCACGAGGGCCAGGGCGCACAGCCCCATGAGCACGCGGACGATGCGGGTGACGTGGCGGGGGTCGTCGAGCCAGCGCGGGTCGTCGTCGACGGCGCCGCCGTGGTCCTCGGTGGGGTGACCGTCGGCCGGGTGCTGGTCGGAGGGGTTCACGGCAGCTCCAGGATCGTTGCCAGCGGGTTGAGGACGACGTCGACGGCGAAGAACAGCACGATGCAGCCGAGCGCGGTGATGACGAGGGGGATGGTCATGGCAGGGGCCGCCTCGCCGTGGGCGGGTGCGGGGGCGTCCTCGGCCGTGGGCTCGCCGTGGTCGCCGGTGTCCCCGTGGCCCGCGGAGACCGGGGCCGGCCGCAGGAAGGCCCGCACCGGGATGGGCATGAGGTAGGCCACGGCCAGCAGCGACCCCAGCAGCAGCACGCCCACGACGACCTTGTTGCCCGCGTCGGAGGCCCCGAGCAGGAGGAGCCACTTGCTCCACATCCCCCCGCCCGGTGGCAGGCCGATGATGGAGACCGAGGCGACGAAGAAGGCGGCGAAGGTCCAGGGCATGGTGCGGCCGAGGCCGTCCAGCTCGCTGACCCTCTTCTTGTGCGCCGTGGCGGCGATGGCTCCGGCGCAGAGGAACAGGGTGATCTTGGCGACCGCGTGGCTGACCATCTGGTAGGTGCCTCCGGCCACCGCGACGTCGTTGGCCAGGCTCGCCCCCAGGACGATGTACGCCAGCTGGCTGATCGTGGAGTACGCGAGCCGCCGCTTGAGGTTGTCCGCGAAGATCGCCACGACCGCAGCGGCGATGAGGGTGAAGGCGGCCACCCAGGTGATCGGGGCCGAGGCCCCCGTCTCCCGGAGGGTGTCGATGCCGAAGACGTAGACGACGACCTTGAGCACGGTGAAGACACCGGCCTTGACGACGGCCACGGCGTGCAGCAGCGCCGACACCGGAGTGGGGGCGACCATGGCCGAGGGCAGCCAGCGGTGCACCGGCATCAGCGCGGCCTTGCCGATGCCGAACAGGTACATCGCGAAGAGCAGGGTCAGTACGGCCGGGCCCGCGGTGCCGGCCAGCAGCCCGCCGTCGCGGAACTCGGTGGTGCCGGCCAGGACGTAGGTCCAGACGATCGCCGGCAGCAGCAGGCCCACCGAGGTGACGAGCAGGACCACGACGTAGGTGCGGGCACCGCGGCGGGCCTCGGCGGTGCCGTCGTGGGCGACGAGCGGCCACGTCGACAGGGTCATCAGCTCGTAGCCGATGAGGAGGGTGACGAGGTTGCCCGACAGGGCGATCCACATCGCCGCACTGATCGTGAGGGCGAAGAACACGAAGAAGCGGGTCTGGGCCTGGGTGCCCTCCGCGCGCAGGTAGCCGCCGGCGTAGACCGTGGTGATCGGCCAGAGCACGGCCGCGACCGTGGCGAACATCAGCCCGAGGGGCTCCAGCGAGAACTCGAGCGAGAGGCCGGGCAGCCACTCCCAGAGGGTCAGATGCAGCCCGTTGTCGACCTGCGGCCAGAATGCGAGGACGAGGGCGGCCAGCGCCACCCCGACGACGACGTGTCCGACCTCGCGGGCGAAGGGCCACTTCCGGAGCAGGAGGACGACGGCGGCCGCCACCACCGGCAGGGCGACGGCGAGCGGCAGGACGACGGGGCTCATCCGCCACCCCCCAGCAGGGCCTGCGCCGCGGCGTCCGCGAGCGAGGCGGGCAGGGAGGCGTCGATGCCGAACCACACCGTGATCATCACGAGCACCCACGTCACGGCGACCATCGACACCGGCGCACGCGCCGTCGTGGTGACCGGCGCGGGCTCGCGGAACCACGCCACCTCGATCACCCGCCCGATGTACACGAGGGCCAGCAGCGAGCTGACCAGCATCGCCACGATGACGAACCACTGCTTCTGCTCGATGAGCGCGGTGACCAGCGCCCACTTGCTGACGAAGCCGGCGGTGGGCGGAAGCCCGATGAGGCCGATCCCGGCCACCGCGATCGCCGCGAAGGTCCACGGCATCCGTCGGCCGAGGCCGGCGATGGCGCCGAACTGCACCGAGCCGAGCCGGGCCAGCAGCAGCCCGGCCGCGGCGAAGAGCGCCGCCTTGGTGATGGCGTGGTTGATGAGATGGAGGTAGCCGGCCGAGACTCCGGCGGTCGTGGCCAGGCTCATGCCGGCCATGATGTAGCCGATCTGGGCCACGCTCGACCAGGCCAGCAGGTACTTCAGGTCGCCCTGGAAGCAGGCCACCGCCGACCCCAGGACCATCGCCACTGACGCCAGCACGAGCCCGACCTGCCCGATGTGGAGGGTGGAGATGACGAGGGCGGTGCCGAAGACCGTGAACATCACCCGCACGAGGACGTAGATCGCCACCTTGGTGCTCGTGGCGGCGAGGAACATGCTGACGACGTTGGGGGCCTCCGCGTAGGCGGCCGGTAGCCAGGCGTGCAGAGGGACCAGGGCGACCTTGACGCCGAGCCCCACGGCCATGAAGACGACGGCGGCGTAGAGGGCCCGGTTGCCGTCGGTGGCCGCGACCCGCTCGGCGAGGTCGGCCATGTTGAGGGTGCCGGTGACCGCGTAGGCCAGGCCGATGCCGACGACGAAGAAGGTGGCGCCGACGGTGCCGATGACGAGGTAGCGGAAGCTGGACAGCAGCGCCCGTCGTCGCCGGCCCATCGCGACCAGGGCGTACGTCGAGAGCGAGCTGATCTCGAGGAAGACGAAGGCGTTGAAGATGTCGCCGGTGATGGTGAGCCCGAGCAGTCCGGACAGGGTCAGGCACAGGAATGTGTAGAGCAGCGTCGTGTGCCAGTCGTCGAGCTCGACCCCGGCCGCGCGGTGGCCGTAGACGGCGACGGCCACGCCGATCCCGGACACCACGAGGAGGAGCGGCACGTTGTAGCCGCCCACGACCCACTCGATGCCCTCGGGCGCCGGCCAGCCCCCCATCTCGTAGTGCAGGGTCCCCTCGCGGGAGACCCGGACGGCGAGCAGCACCGCGATGGTGAGCGCGCTCAGCGTGGCGAACAGGAAGAGCAGCCACGCGACCCGGCGCGACCGCGCGACGACGCACAGGGGCGCGCAGATGAGCGGGACGGCGACCTGCAGCGCCGGCAGCTGGTCGGTCATGCGCCGCTCCCGCGGGGCCGCTCGGCGTCGGCGGTGTCGTCGGCGTCGCCCGGCTCGGGGGCCTCGTCGGCGTCGTCGTCCGGCAGGTCGTCCTCCGGGTCGTGGGGCAGCTCGTCGACGGGGTCGAGGGCGCTGCGCTCGATGACCTCGTCCTCCTCGACCGTGCCGTACGTCTCGAAGATGCGCACAGCCAGGCCCAGGCCGACGGCGAGCGTGGCCACCCCGACGACGATCGCGGTGAGGATCAGCACCTGCGGCAGCGGGTGGGAGTAGGTCTGGACGTCGGGGGAGATGATCGGCGCACTGCCGCCCTCGACCTTGCCGAGGCTGATGTAGAAGAGGAAGACGCCCACCTGGAACACGGACAGCCCGATGAGCTTCTTCATCAGGTTGCCGTGGCTGATCACGATGTAGAGCCCGATCATCATGATCGCGAACAGCGTCCAGTAGATGTAGTGCGAGGCGATCATTTCCGGGTCACCCCCCGGCTGGCGAAGCCGAAGAAGATCGTCATCATCACCGCGGACACGGTGAGCCCGATCGCGGTCTCCACGATGAGGATCCCGAGGTGCTGGCCGCTCTCGGGGTGCGCTTTGTTCAGCATGTCGTAGTCGAGGAAGGCCCCGCCGAGGAGCATCGTCGTGAAGCCGACCCCGGCGTAGACGAGCGGACCGATGGACACCATCACCCACAGCACCCGGGGCGGAACCACCTGCTGGGCCCGGTCGAGCCCGAAGACCAGGCCGTAGAGCACGAAGCCGGACGCGAAGATGACACCCGCCTGGAAGCCGCCACCCGGGCCGTAGTCACCGTGGAAGAGCACGTAGAGCGCGAACAGCAGGATGAACGGCATCAGCATCCCGGCCACGATCCGCACGACGCGGTAGTCGGCCAGGTGGAAGCGCCCCGGCGGCTTGCAGTCCTGCGGCGGCGGGAGCGAGCCGAGCAGCGAGAGCACCGAGAGGCCGGCCGTCAGGACGACGATGAGCTCACCCAGGGTGTCCAGTCCGCGGTAGCTCGCGAGCACGTCGGTGACGACGTTCGGGATGCCGATGTCCTGCTGCGACCCCTGGAGGTAGACCTCGGTGAGCGGGTGCGTCTGGACCGGGCTGTCCGGGGAGCCGAAGGCCGGGAGGTCCTGGCTGGCGTAGACCAGCGTGCCTCCCGCGGCCGTGACCGCGATGAGCGCCGGAAGCCGCCGGTTGCGGGGCGTCTCGGTCTCGCGCGAGTGGGTGAGCGCCAGCACGGTGAGCACGAGAACGGTGGAGATGCCGACGCCCACGGCGGCCTCGGTGAAGGCGACGTCGACCGCGTCCATGAGCACGAACAGGCTGGCGGTGAGCAGGCTGAACAGGGCCGCCACCATGGCTGCGGCGTACAGGCCGCGCAGCCTGGAGATGATCAACGCGGTCACCGTCAGCATCGCCATCAGGGCGATGGCGACGACGGTGAACTCGACGCTCATGAGGTGCTCACCGGCGCTCGTCGCCCTCCTTCCAGACCGGCACACCGTCGCGGCGAGCGGCCTGGGCCAGGACGTGGGTCGCCGTGGGGCT
The DNA here is from genome assembly GCA_963726295.1 of uncultured Actinomycetota bacterium. Taxonomy (GTDB): domain Bacteria; phylum Actinomycetota; class Actinomycetes; order Actinomycetales; family Dermatophilaceae; genus DASSQJ01. The sequence goes on along the minus strand of CAVSBW010000008.1, from coordinate 145,628 downwards.
GGTCAGCACGAGGAAGGCCAGGATGACGACGAGCCGGACGCCGACGCTCCACGCGTCGACGCGCAGCAGCAGGCCCGCGAGGATGAAGCCGGCGCCGACGGTCTCGGTGATGCCACCGGCGTGGATCCGGGTGTAGAAGTCCGGGAACCGCAGCAGCCCCACCGCGCCGGTCAGGGTGAAGAGGGCCCCGGCCACCAGGAACACCCCGCTCGCCACCTCGAGCACCTGGCTGATCACGCCTCCTCCTGGTGCTGCTCGACGAGCTCGTCCTCGTGGTGCTTCTCCACGAGCTCGTCGTAGTGGGTGAGCCGCAGCACCGCGATGGTCGCGACGAAGTTGACCAGGGCGTAGAGGATGGCGATGTCGAGGAACTCGGGTCGCCCGAAGAGGAAGCCCACCACGGCGACGAACAGCACGGTCTTCGTGCCGAACAGGTTCACCGCGAGGATCCGGTTGTACCGGCCCGGCCCGAGGTAGACGCGTACCAGCACGAGCGCCATCGCCACGAGCAGCGCCACCATGACCGCGAGGATCATGCGCCCGGCTCCGTGGCGCGCACCCGGCGCAGCATCTCGCCCTCCTCGAGCTCCTCGACGCCCTCCGGGTCGAGGCTGTGCACCTCGATGGTGTCGTCGTGGACGTCGAGGGACAGCGTCCCCGGCGTGAGGGTGATGGAGTTGGCGTAGACGACCTGCGGCACGGCGGCCAGGCCGTCGGCGCGCGTCTCGGCGACGGTGGGGCGCAGGTCGGGACGCGGTGCCCAGACGCGCCGGGTCGCCGCCAGGGCGGCCACGAGCACCTGCCAGGCCAGCCACGGCACGTAGGCGACGGTGCGGAGCACGTACTCGAGCCGGATGTCGAAGAACGGTGTCACGTCGAAGCGGCGGTCGAAGTCGGCCCGCCAGATCATCCAGCAGACCACGACGACGGACACGACCATGAGCGTGAGAAGCAGCGGTGTGTAGTGGCCGGAGAGGACCAGCCAGAAGGCGACCAGGACCGGCGACAGCTTGAGCACCCGGCCCAGCGCGTCGCGGCGGCGGGCGGAGTCGGCGTCCGCGGGGGAGACGAGGTCCTCGCGCTCCTGCTCGCTCACCGGGCACCTCCGGTGTCGGGGCGGTGGTGCGCGCACGATGTGCCCGGCCGGGTGGCGGCAGCAGCGACCACGGCAGGCATCGTCGTCTCCCGTCGTCGGTCCGGCATCGGCGAGGTCGTACGGCTAGGTTCGGCGAGGTGGTGGTTGCCACACTCTGCCATGACCGCCACGGGTCGCGTCACCCCAGGACCACGCTGTCGCCCCCACCGTCCGCTGCTGCATGCTGTACACCTGCCCCACTGACGAACCCGACCGGGAGGCCTGGTGCTCACCGCCTTCGCGGCCCTGCTCTGCTCGACGGCCCTGCTCGCCTGGCTCAACGAGCGCTTCCTCAGGATCCCGACCACCGTCGGTGTCACGCTGTCGGCCGCCCTCGCCTCCGGGCTGCTCATGCTGCTCGACGCCCTCGGCGTCGGCCTGGGGCTGCGGGAGACGGCCGAGGGGCTGCTCGAGACCCTGGACTTCACCGACTTCGTGCTCAACGGCATCCTGTCGATCCTGCTGTTCGCCGGCGCCCTCTCCCTCGATGCCCGTCAGCTGCTGCGTCAGCGGTGGAGCGTCCTCACCCTGGCGACGGTGGGCACGCTGATCAGCATCACCCTCGTCGGGATCGGCTCGTGGGCGGTGTTCGCCGCGGTGGGCATCGCGATGCCGTTCGCGTGGGCGCTGCTGCTCGGCTCGATCATCAGCCCCACCGACCCTGTGGCCATCCTCGACCTCCTCAAGCGGGCCCGGGTGCCGGAACGGCTGCGCACGCTCATCGCGGGGGAGTCGCTGTTCAACGACGGCATCGGCGTCGTGATGTTCGTCGTGCTCGGAGGGGTCGTCGGGCTCGGGACCGACCACGGGGACTTCGAGCCCACCGTGAGCGGAGTGGCCGTCGTCTTCGTGCGCGAGGCCGTCGGCGGCATGCTGTTCGGCGCCGTCCTCGGGTACGTCGGCTACCGGCTGCTCGCGGCCATCGACGGGCACGTCGTCGAGGTCATCATCACGCTGGCCATGGTGGTCGGCGGGTACACCCTGGCGGTCGGGTGGGGCCTGTCGGGGCCGCTGGCGATGGTGGTGGCGGGGCTCATCCTCTCGGCCGGTCGCGAGCGCGCCCTCCACGGGGAGACGCGGCACCACGTCGAAGGGTTCTGGGAGACCCTCGACCAGGTGCTCAACATCATGCTCTTCGCGTTCATCGGGTTCGACGTCCTCCTGGCCGAGACCACCGGGACGCTGCTGCTGGCCAGCCTCGCGATCGTCGTCGTGGCGCTCGTCGCCCGCTTCGTGTCGGTGGCCGTCCCGGTGCGCCTGTTGCGCGAGCGCGACGGCTACGGGCCGTACACCACCCGGCTGCTGACCTGGGGCGGGCTGCGCGGCGGCATCGCCATCAGCCTCGCGCTGGGGCTTCCGGGCGTCCAGTACCGAGCGGCGCTCGTCACCGCCACCTACGTCGTGGTCCTCTTCAGCATCACGGTGCAGGGGCTCACCGTGGGCCCGCTGATCCGTCGTGCCGCCGACAGCCTGCCGCCTCGCCCGTGGCCCCACCCCGAGGACGCCGAGGGCGCGCAGCACGCGTCGACCTGACGTCCCGGGGGCGCGGGGCCACTGCTCCGCCCACGACCACGCACTCCCCCGCTTCCCCGCCGAGCGAGCCTAGAGTGGGGTATGCCGCCGCTGCCGCTCTTCCCCCTGGGGGCCGTGCTCCTGCCCGGCGCGCGGCTGCCCCTGCAGCTGTTCGAGCCGCGCTACCTCGACCTGGCCCAGCGCCTGGCGGCCCTCCCCGAGGACGAGCGCACCTTCGGTGTGCTGCTCATCCGCAGCGGGCACGAGGTGGGGCCGGACGCCGCCCGGGACCTCCACCCCATCGGCTGCGAGGCCCGCGTCGACGCGATGGTGCTCGCCGGCGGCTCGGCGGGCACCGTCGTGCACCTCGTCGCCACCGGGGTACGACGCTTCCGGCTCGATCGCCTGGCGGACACCGGAGCCCCGTACCTCGAGGGCGAGGTGTCCTGGCCGGAGGAGCCGTCGGCGGCGGAGGACCCCGAGGTGCCGCGGCTCGTCGAGACGGTCCGCGCGGCGCACCAGCGCTACCTCGCGGCGGTGGGCGCCGACATCGAGCCGGTCGAGGAGTCCCTCGGACGAGTGGCCTACCGGGTGGTCGAGCAGATGGTGCTCGACGTCGGCGACCGGCAGCGCGTGCTCGAGGCGCCGGACGCGGCGTCCCGGCTGCGGCTCGTGCTCGGCCTGCTCCGCCGCGAGACGGCGATCGTGGGCACGCTGGGGGCGTTGCCGGGCACGCCCGACCTCGGCGCCGCCGGCCTGAACTGAGTGGGCACGCGACCACCGGGGTCGACCCGACTAGGTTGGCCGCCATGGAGCTGGCAGCCCTGCAGGACGTCATCGAGCGCACGTACGGCGAGCGCGACCGCGACCGCGGGGTGCCGAGCACGGTGGCCTGGCTGGCCGAGGAGCTCGGCGAGCTGGCGCAGGCGGTGCGCAAGGGCAACCGGGCCGAGCAGGAGCACGAGTTCGGTGACGTCCTCGCCTGGGTGGCCAGCCTCGCCAACCAGATGGACGTCGACCTCTCGGTGGCGGTGCAGCGGTACGCCCACGGGTGCTCGCGCTGCGGGTCGGTGCCCTGCTCGTGTCCCTGACCGGGCAGTCCACGACGGGTGACACTCGCGGCAGTGTGTGGAGATGGCCCGATCGGGCCGTTGCCCCGGTGCCGGTCGCGGTCCCATCATGTGCTCACCGGATCGAGGAGCAGCCATGTGCAGGGGCACGACGTGGCCTCGGGCGGCGGAGGGTCGGCGATGACCGATCCTGGCCGCCTGCCCGATGGCGCCGACCACGACGCGGATGACGCCGCCGCGGACGCCGAAGCCCTGGCCGAGGGCGCCCGCCTCGCCGAGGTGGATGCCTGGTGCGCCCGGCTGCCGGACGACCAGCGGACGGCGCTCGAGCACCTCCGCGCGCAGGTGCGCGCCATCGTGCCCGAGGCCCACGAGGGCATCCAGTACCGGGTGCCGACGTTCTTCCTCGACGGGCCGCTGGTGGCCCTCACCGTCGACCGCGCCCAGCTGACCCTCATCACGATGCGACCGCGGCTGCTCGAGTCGATGCGCGCGAGCCTGCGCGGGCTCTCGGTCTCGGGGTCGACGATGCGGACCCCGCTCGCCCAACCGTTTCCGGTCGAGGCCCTGAGCGACGTCATCCTCGCCCGGGCCCACCAGAACGCCACCGGCACCTGAGCCGACGGCGTTCGCGTCAGGAGGTCGGGAGGGCCCGCCCCAGGAAGTCGGTGGTCACGACCCACGCCCGCTCGGAGGCCTCCGGGTCGTGGTTGACGAAGTCCGGGTTGTCGAAGGCGTGGTCGGCCCCCGGGTGCGTGTGGAACTCCACCGGGCGCCCGCCGGTCCCGACGCTGTCACGCACGGACGCGACCTGCTCCATCGGAATGTACGAGTCGTCCTCGCCGAAGTGGTGGAGCGAGGGCGTGGAGACCGACGGGACCGCCTCGACCAGCTGCGGCAGCGCCGAGCCGTAGTAGGCCACCAGCGCGTCCGCGGGCTCCTGCGCCACCACCGCGTAGCCGAGTCCGCCGCCGTAGCAGAAGCCGACCACCCCCACCCCGCCCGTCACGCCGTCGAGGGATCGCAGGTGGCGAAGCGCCGCCACCGCGTCCGCGACCGCCGTGTCCCAGTCGACGCGCCCCGTGACGTCCATGGCCTCGGTGAGCATGTCCGGGCCACTCGCGATCTCCGTGACGCCGACGCGGTGGAAGAGCTCGGGCGCGAGGACCACGTAGCCGAGGGCGGCGAGGTCGGCCGCGCGCTGCCGGATGTAGGGGCTGACCCCGAAGATCTCCTGGAGGAGGAGCAGGCCGGGCCCGCTCCCCGAGGTGGGCCGCCACAGGAGCGCCGGCACCGCGCCGTCGGACGTGGGGACCTCGATGCGCTCACTCATGGGGTCAGCATGCCAGTGGCCGGACCTCACGGTCCCGGCACGCGACACCCGGCAGTTCCGACAGGATTGCCGCATGAGCTCGACCTCGTCCGCCACTCGCAACGCCCGCCTCGTGGGGCTGCTCCTGCGCCATGGCCGCTCCGACCTCGTCTCGGGTTCCGGCCTCGACGACCTGGCGCCGCTGGACGAGACGGAGGCCGGCGACGGTGACCTCGCCACCCGCCTCGCGCGGGACCTGGAGGCGATGGGGCCGACCTACATCAAGCTGGGACAGCTGCTCTCGACCCGCGTCGACCTGCTGCCGCCCGCGTACACGACGGCGCTGGCCGGCCTCCAGGACGACGTGGCTCCCTTCCCCTTCGAGGAGGTCGAGCGGATCATCGAGGAGGACCTCGGCACCGGCATCCGCCACCTGTTCGCGCAGTTCGAGGAGGAGCCGCTGGCGGCGGCCTCCCTCGGGCAGGTGCACCGGGCGCGGACCCGGAACGGCCGCGACGTCGTCGTCAAGGTCCAGCGGCCCGACGCGCGCGACATCGTGCGCGCCGACATGGAGACGATGGCCCACCTCGCGGACCTCGCCGACCGCCGTACCGAGGTGGGCCGGCGGTACGGCTTCGGCTCTCTCCTCGCCCAGTTCCGCAGGGCCTTGGTCGGCGAGCTGGACTACCTGCGCGAGGCCCGCAACCTCGACCGGTTCGTGGAGCTCACCGCCGACTACGACCTGATCGTCGTGCCGTCGCCGGTGCACGACCTGTGCAGCCGGCGGGTCCTGACCATGGACCGCATCGAGGGGCGCAAGGTCACCGACGTGGGGCCGGTCGGGCTGCTCGACTACGACACCCGCCCGATCGTCGAGCAGCTCTTCCGCTGCTACCTGCGGATGATGCTGGAGGAGGGCGTGGTCCACGCCGATCCGCACCCGGGGAACGTCATGCTCACCGAGGACGGCCGGCTCGCGCTCATCGACCTCGGGATGGTCGCGAGCCTGCCGCCGCGGCTGCAGGACGAGGTCGTCAAGCTCCTGCTCGCCATCGGTGACGGGGACGGCGAGGAGGCCGCCCTGGTCCTCGCCGGGATGGGGCACCCGCTGGACACCTACGACGCGGGCGCGTTTCGCTCGGACGTCAGCCACCTCGTCTCCGAGGCCATGGGGAGCGGCTCCGACGCCGACGCCGGAAGCGTGCTCGTCGAGCTGAGCCGCCTCTCCGGGGAGCACGGGTTGCGCCCGCCCGCGGAGATGACGCTCGTCGGCAAGGCGCTGCTCAACCTCGACCAGGTGACCAAGCACCTCGACCCGACCTTCGACCCGGGCGAGGAGATCCGCGGCAACCTCTCCCACGTCCTCGCAGCTCAGCTGAAGGTGAGTCCCGCTGGGGTCCTCGCCGCTGCCATCGAGGCCAAGGAGCTCTCGGCGCGGATGCCGAAGCGGGTCAACCGGATCATGGACTCGCTCGCCGACGGCGAGTTCACCGTGCGGGTCCGGGCCCTCGACGAGGAGCGGCTCCACACGGTGCTCCAGCGCTTGGCCAACCGGGTGACGCTCGGCATCATCATCGCCTCGGTGGTGCTCGGGGCGTCCCTGATGATGGGCGTGGAGGCGGACACGACGTGGTTCGGCTACCCCGCCATCGCGATGGTGTTCTTCCTGCTGGCGTTCCTCGCGGCGGTTGCTCTCGGGGTGTGGATCGTGCTCACCGACCGCAAGGTGGCCCGGACGAGCCGGGACCGGCGCGGCACCTGATCAGCGCACCACCACGACCTCCGCCTCGAGCAGGAGACGGACGGTGTCGAGCACGAGGCCCTCGGCGTCCGGGTGCTCGCCGAGGACCTCTGTGACACCCGCGACGAGCTCGGGCACCGTCACCGGCTCGGCGCAGCGCTGCCACACCACGGCCGCCAGGCCGGGCAGGCTCGTGGGCACGCGGTGCCGGAGCACGAGCACGGAGCCGCCACTGACGAGCGCATCGTCGAAGGCGGACCGCTGGACCAGCGAGGTCCCGGTCGGCTCGGCGTCGGGAGTGGGGTCCGGACACCGCAGGTCACGGCCGTCGAGCCACTGCCACGTGACCGGCTCGGGGACACCGTCGGGGGCCTCGCCCGCGGCGAGCGCGGTCACGAGGTCGACGCAGTCGGCCACCTCGGCGTACCGCAGCCTCCACGGTCCGTGCCCGGCGGTCAGCGCTCGGGCGAGGCGGTCGAGGGGGCGGTCGAGGGTGGCGACCGCGGACGTCTGGGGGAGCGTCAGGGCGGCGGCCTCGACCAGGCCGATCGGCTCGAGGACGGGCTCGGGGAGGTCGGGGTCGCGCTCGATGACGACGGTGGCGGCGAGCCGCAGCTCCGCGGGGGCGCGTGCCAGCCCGAGGTCGTCGGGGGAGCGCTCGTGCTTGACGTAGGGGCGCGACGGGTCGACCAGCACCGACAGGGGCTTCGGGTACGAGCGCACGCGCAGGTCGTGCTCCACGGCCACGGTCTCGTCGGACACGTAGCCGAGCGCGCGGCCGAGCCTCGTGGCCGCGGTCGTCTTCCCGGTGCCCGAGGCGGCGACCAGGGCGACGGTGCCGCCGTCGGCACCGGCCAGGCCGGCGGCGTGGAGCATGAGGCAGTCCCCGGTGCGTCGCCCGATCGAGGCCGTCGTGAGGGCCCGGGAGACGACGTAGGGCACGTCGTCGTCGGAGACCCGCTGCAGCAACCCCTGGACCTCGACCAGGTCGTCCCGGTCCCGGCTCGCGGTGAAGACCGGGGCCGCCATGCCGTCGTGCCCGTCGTCATCGACCCGGGCCCGCTGCCACAGGTGCTCGACCCGGTCGGCGAGCCCGTCACCCAGACCGCGGACGTCGAAGGTCCAGCGGCATCCGAAGGCGTCGACGAGCAGCACACGGTCAGTGTGCCGCCCCCGCCCTAGGATGACCGGCGGATCGGCCGTGCCGGGCGGCCGCCGTCGGAGGGACGCGCATGGGCCGGAGCGTGACGTCGTCACTCGACGACCAGCTGGTCCGGGGATCGGCCCTCACCCGCTGGGGCCTGCGCTCCTGGCTCCTCCTCGGGGTGCTGGTCGCGGCGGCCGCCCTGATGTGGCTCCTGTCGCAGGTGTCGGGCATCGTCGTCCCGCTCGTGATCGCCGCGGTGCTCGGCGCCCTCTTCGCACCGGTCGTCGACCGGCTGCGCCGGGTGGGCGTGCCCACGGCCGCCGGGGCCGGTCTCGTGCTGCTCGGTCTGGCCGCGGTCACCGCCCTGTCGGTGTGGCTCGTCGTCGCCGGCGTCCTGGACCAGGCATCGGAGATCTCCACCCAGCTCGACGCCGGCCTCGCGGAGCTCGACTCCTGGCTCGCCGCCCACGGCGTCGAGACCTCCGGGGGGCTCGCCGGTCAGGCCGGCGGCATCGCCGGCGTCGCCGTCGAGGGACTGCCGGGGGTGCTGGGCGGCGTCCTCAGCGGGTTCGCCTCGTTCCTCATCGGCCTCGTCATCGCCGTCTTCCTCCTCTACTACGTCCTCGTCGACTGGGACGGGCTGCGCGCCTGGGTCGGAGCCCACCTCGGGCTGGCGCCGCAGGCGGGGGCGGACGTCATCGGTGATGCGGTGGACTCGGTCCGCCGGTACTTCTGGAGCCTGACCCTCTCGGCGGTGGTCACCGCGGTGATCATCGGAGGATCCGCCTGGCTGCTCGGCGTCCCGCTCGCCTTCACCATCGCGCTCATCACGTTGACGACCTCGTACGTCCCCTACCTGGGCGCCATCTTCTCCGGTGCCTTCGCCACGCTCATCGCACTGGGCTCCTCCGGGGTGCAGACGGCGGTGGTGCTCCTCGTCATCGTGCTCGTCGTCCAGAACGTCGTCCAGACGGTCGTCCTCGCGCGGCTCAGCAGCACCGCGCTGAGCCTGCACCCCATCGTCACGATGAGCGCGACCATCGTCGGCGCCGCGGTCGCTGGGGTGCTCGGAGCGACCCTGGCCACCCCGGCCACCGCGGCGCTCCTGCTCGTCCACCGCCGCCTGGCCTCCCCTTCCCCCCGTGGCGGCGAGGGCGACCCCGGTGCATCGTTCGACGCCTCGTGACCTGACCGGTCTGCGCCGTTACGCTCCACCCGTGGTCGGTGAAGCCCTGGACGGCGGCCGCTACGTGTCCACGGGGAACCTGCCCCGTGACGACCGCGTCGCGGAGCTCGTCGACGCCTGCCACCACGAGTTCGATGCCGTCGCCGAGGGGTCCGTCTCCGAGGTGTACCCGGCTCTGGCGCGGGCCGATCCGCAGCACTTCGGCATCGCGGTCACGGGCGTCGACGGCCACGAGGTGGCCGTCGGTGACGTCGAGGTCCGGTTCCCGGTGATGAGCGTCGCCAAGCCGTTCGTCTTCGCGCTGGCCGGCGAGCGCCACGGGGTCGACCGTGTGGTGGACCACCTCGGTGCCAACGCGACGAACCGGCCGTTCAATTCGCTGACCGCCGTCGAGGAGGGACCGGCCGGACGCACCAACCCGATGGTCAACGCGGGGGCCATCGCGTGCACGGAGCTGCTCGGTGAGGGGGAGGACGCGTGGGGGGAGCTCGCCGGGGGCCTCTCGGCCTTCGCCGGACGAGACCTCGCGCTCGACGATGAGGTGCTCTCCTCGGCCCTGGCGACGAACCTGCGCAACCGGGCCATCGCGCACCTGCTCCACGCGTCGGGCCTGGTCCGCGACCCCGAGTCCGCCGCCGACCTCTACACCCGGCAGAGCTGCCTCGCCGTCACGGCCCGCGACCTCGCGGTGATGGGGGCGACGCTCGCCGACGCGGGGGTCTACCCACTGACCGGCCGTCGTGTGGTGTCGGCCCGGACCGCCTCGCGGACCCTCGCGGTCATGGTCACGGCCGGGATGTACGAGCGCTCCGGGGAGTGGCTGGTCCGGGTGGGCCTGCCGGCCAAGAGCGGGATCAGCGGCGGGATCGTCACCGCCGCACCGGGCAAGGGTGGTCTGGGGACCTACTCGCCACCCCTCGACCCCGCCGGCAACAGCGTCCGGGGAGGCCTCGCCGCGGCCCGCCTGTCCCGGACCCTCGGCCTCGACCTGTTCACCGCCGAGGTCGCGGAGCGCTCGCCCACCCGTGTCCTCGTCCCCGACCACCCCTCCGACCGAAGGAACGACCCATGGCTGCCGTGACGGACGTGCTCGACGTCGCCCCCTCCCTGCGCGCTCGGGTGGAGGTCCGCGTCGTCGACCGCGACGCGGCCCTCGAGGGCGTCGAGGCCGTGAGCGTTCCGGTGGCGGCCACCGGCGGCGTCCCGGACGTCCTCGGTGTCGACCGCGATGCGCTGGCCCGTGCCGGGTTCCGTCCGGACGTGGGCTCCGCCCTGGCCTTCCCGGCGTCCGGGTCCCCCGTCCTCGTGGCCGTCGGCATCGGGGAGCCGGCGGCGATGGACGCGGCAGCCGTCCGTGACGCTGCGGCCGCCTTCGCAGGCGCGGTCCCCTTCGACGGCCACCTGGCGACCCGCGTCCCCAGCTCGGAGCGCCTGACCGCCGCCGAGGCCGCGGCGGCGATCGTCGAGGGGGTGCTCCTGGCCCGTCACCGGTTCAGCCTCCGCAGCAGCGAGAAGGGGATGACGCCGGTCGCCTCGTTGACCCTCGTCGCCCCCGAGGGCGAGCGCGCGGCGGTGGAGGCGGGTGCGGCCCGGGGGCGGGTGACGGCGCGCGTCGCGATGCTGAGCCGTGACCTGGCCACCTGCCCGGCGGGGATGCTCACGGCCGCGGCCATGGCCGACCTCGCGGTCGAGCTCGGACCGGCCGCCGGCCTCGAGGTCGAGGTCTTCGGGAAGGACGAGCTGGTCGAGATGGGCTGTGGCGGCCTGCTCGGGGTCAACCGCGGCAGTGTCGAGCCCCCGCGGATGATCCGGATGCGCCATGTGCCCGAGGGCGGCGGCGCCGGTCACCTCGCCCTGGTCGGCAAGGGGATCATGTACGACTCGGGGGGGATCAACCTCAAGCCGAGCGACGTGTCGCACTCCCAGATGAAGAACGACATGAGCGGGGCCGGGGCGATCCTCGCCGCGATGACCGCCCTGCGCGAGGTCGGCTGTCCCGCTCGGGTGACCGCCTACCTGATGTGCACCGACAACATGCCCTCAGGATCCGCGATGCAGCTCGGGGACGTCCTGACGATGCGCAACGGGAAGACGGTGGAGGTGATGAACACCGACGCCGAGGGCCGGCTCGTCATGGCGGACGCCCTCGCCCTGTCGGTCGAGGACGGCGCGGACGCGATCGTCGACGTCGCGACGCTCACCGGGGCCTGCCTGCGAGCGCTCGGCACCGAGGTCGCGGGCGTGATGGGCAACGACCGCACGGTCGTCGACGCGGTGCGCGCCGCTGCGACCCGGGCCGACGAGCCGGTCTGGGAGCTGCCGCTCATGCGCACCTACCGCAGCCAGCTCGACTCCACCGTCGCGGACATCACCAACCTCGGCGGACCGAACGCCGGTGCCATCACCGCGGGCCTGTTCCTCGAGGAGTTCGTCGACGGCACGCCGTGGGCCCACGTCGACATCGCCGGGACCGCCCAGTCGGAGACGGCCGTGGGCTGGACCCCCAAGGGGCCCACCGGCTTCGGCGCCCGGCTGCTCGTGGAGCTCGCGCTCGCCTTCCAGCTTCCGGCCGCGGGCTGAGCGGGTGGCGTCGCGGCCTCGGGGGTCGTCGTGGACCCCGTGACCACGACGCTGGTCGTCCTCGTTGTCGCCGTCCTCGCGTTCGTCTCCAACCGGATCCCGCTCGGCATCGTCGCGATCGGTGTCTCGCTCGCCCTGTGGGCCACCGGGATCCTCGACCTCACCCAGGCGCTCGCCGGGTTCGGCGACCCCACGGTGCTGTTCATCGCCTCGCTGTTCGTCGTCGCCGAGGCGCTCGACTCGACGGGCGTCACCGCGTGGGCGGGTCAACAGCTCATCGCGCGAGGTGGACGTCGCCGCACGCCGCTGCTCGTCCTCCTGTGCCTGCTCGTCGCGGTGCTGACTGCGCTCATCAGCGTCAACGGGGCGGTTGCCGCGTTGCTGCCGGTGGTCGTCGTCGTTGCGGCGCGGGCGGGGCTGCCACCCTCGCAGATGCTCATGCCCCTCGCCTTCTCGGCCCACGCCGGCTCGATGCTCGCGCTCACCGGCACACCGGTGAACATCATCGTCAGCGAGGCGGCGGTCGACGCCGGGGCCCGCCCGTTCACGTTCTTCGAGTTCTCCCTCGTCGGGCTGCCCCTGCTCACCGGGACGATCCTCGTCATCGTCCTCGCCGGGCAGCGTCTGCTGCCGCACCGTGAGCCGGAGAGCCTGCCGCAGGACCTGGGTGACCTCGCCGACGCGCTGCGTGCCGAGTACCGCCTCCCGGAGGACACCGAGCTCGTCGGGTCGCGACGGGGGGTCGCCGAGGTCGTCGTCCGCCCGAGGTCCCCGCTCATCGGTACCCACCTGTTTCCCGGTATGGCGACGCCCAGCGGCGACCTCGTCGTCGTCGCCGTCAGCCGGGCGGGCGCCCCGGTGGTGGGTCCCGACGAGACGCTGCGCACCGGCGACACCCTCCTGCTGGCCGGCGAGTGGGACCACCTCAGCCGCCACACGAGCCACGCCTCCGAGGTGCTCGTCGTCGACCGGCCGGACGCCCTGCGCCGGGCGGTTCCGCTGGGCCCCGGCGCCCGGCGGGCCATCGGCATCCTCCTCGGGATGGTGGCCCTCCTCGCGACCGGCGCGGTCCCCGCCGCCGTGGCCGGCCTGCTCGCGGCCATCGCGGTGGTCCTCAGCAGGGTCCTCACCTCCGTCCAGGCCTACCGGAGCATCTCGTGGACGACCGTCGTGCTCGTGGGCGGGATGATCCCGCTCTCGACCGCCTTCGTCTCCACGGGCACGGCCGACGTCATCGCCCAGCACCTCCTCGACGTCGTCGGATCGGCGTCCCCGCGCCTGGCGCTGCTGGCGATCTGCGTGCTGACGATGGTGCTCGGCCAGCTCATCTCGAACACGGCGACGGTGCTCATCGTGGCCCCGATCTCCGGGGTCGTCGCCACCGACCTCGGGGTGTCCCCGCTGCCGTTCATGATGGCCGTCGCCGTCTCGGGCGCGGCCTCCTTCCTGACGCCGGTCGCGACGCCGGCCAACACGATGGTCCTCGAGCCCGGCGGGTACCGCTTCGGCGACTACTGGAAGCTGGGCCTGCCGCTGCTCCTGCTCTTCCTCGCCGTCGCCGTCCTGTGGGTCCCCGTGGTCTGGTCCTTCTGATGGGCACCCACAGCACCCGCCGAGCGGTCCCGGTGGCCGAACCCCGCCCAGCCCGTCGCGCTCACCCCATCGGAGGCTCCTGGTGAACCCCATCCTCGCGTTCGTCGTCGTCATGCTCGTGTGGACCGTCAGCGAGTACGTGGCACGGGTCACCAGGAGCCTGCTCTCCTCGCTGTTCGTCGCCTCGCTGATCTTCCTCGTGGGGTTCCTCTCCGGGATCTTCCCCGAGGACCTCCTCGCCAGCTCGTCCCTCCTGGCGCTCGCCGGGGTGGTCGTGGGCTTCGTCATCGTCCACCTCGGGACGATGATCAGCCTCGACGACTTCAAGCGGCAGTGGCGCACCTTTCTCATCGGCGTCTCGACCGTACTGGGGATCGGGGTCGCACTCTGGGTGGCCAGCCTCCTCTTCGGGTCGTCGGTCAGTGGGAGCGCCGCCGACGGCTACGCGCAGGCTCTCGACTTCGTCGTCGCGGGCACGGGAGCCCTGAGCGGCGGGACGATCTCGGTGATCATCGTCCAGGAGGCCGCTCTGGGCATCGGGCTGACCTCGATCGCGATCTTCCCCGTCCTCATCGCCGCGCTCCAGGGCCTCGTCGGCTTTCCCCTGACCTCGCTCATCCTGCGCAAGGAGGCGGCCCGCCTCAGCGGGGAGTACCGGGCCGGGAGGCTCGAGGCGCCCGAGACGCCCGACGACGAGGCGGCCTCGACCTCGCGGCTCCCGGCGGCCTTCCGCAACACACCGGGCACCCTGCTCGTCGTCGGGGTCGTCGTCCTCGTCTCGCTCGGCATCAACAACCTCACCGACGGCATCCTCAACACCTTCGTCGTGGCGCTGGTCCTCGGCATCGCGCTGCGCACGACCCGGATCTTCAAGCCCTCGGTGCTCGCCGGCATCGACTCCTTCGGCCTGATGATGCTCGCCATCATGATCCTCGTGTTCGGGCCGTTGGCCACCGTGGAGCCGGCCGACGTCAAGGCGCTCGCGCTGCCCCTCGTCCTGGCCTTCGTCTTCGGGGTCGCGGGCATCGCCGGCTTCTCAGCCCTCGTGGGCAGGCTCCTCGGGTACAGCATCCCGATGTCCGTGGCGATCGGGCTGACCTCGCTCTACGGGTTCCCGGGGACGATGATCCTGTCGCAGGAGGCGGCCAGGGGCGCCGGCGAGAGCCCGGAGGAGGTGGCCGCCATCGAGGGCTCGATCCTGCCGAAGATGATCGTCGCGGGGTTCTCGACGGTGACGATCACCTCCGTGGTCGTCACGAGCATCATCGCCGGGCGGATCGGCGGCTGAGGGAACCCTCGACGGACCGTTGTCGGGACGCCGGCGACCTGCCACGCTGTGGAGCCAGCCACGTCCGGCCCGGGAGGTTCCCCGTGAACGCCACTCTGCTCGCCGCCCTGACACCGGAGGAGAGGTTCCTGGTGTCGCAGACCGAACGGGACGCCCTGGCCGAGCTGGACGAGGACGCGGTCATCGAGCTGCACCAGCGCATCCGGCGGGCCCGGAGCAAGTACGTGGGCCAGTACCGCCGGGCCGCCGCCGCCCGGGTGCCGGCCAAGGGATCACGCGGTCGGGCGCACCCGGCCAACGACCGGGCCAGGCTGCGGGCGGAGGCCTTCGAGGAGGCGCTGGCCCGGGTGAGCCGCCGCCTCGCCGCCCTGGCGCAGCAGGCGTCCCGTGAGCTGAGGACCGAGCGTCTGGAGGCGGCCCGCTCGGTCCGGTGGGGTGTCTCCAGTGGTGGGTCCGACCAGGGGCCGCCGGACGCCGGCGGCACGGGCTCCGCCCAGACCCGCCCCGGGAAGGCGGCACGGACCCCCCGCACCGAGCGGGCACGCGCTCAGAGCACCGCCTCCGGTGCCCGACAGCAGGCCGCGCGCGACGGCCGTTGAGGCCCACCAGCCGGGTCCCGCACCCCGCACCCACGTCTCGGGTGCGTCAGGCGTAGGCGCGGGCGACGCGCACCGACTGCGCCCCGTACGAGCCTCCGAAGAGCACGGCGTGCATGAGCAGCGGGTGCAGCTGGTGGAGACCCACGCGCTCGCGCCAGCCCTCGGCGAGGGGTGACGTCTCGTCGTACGCCGCGAGCACGCGGTCGAGCTGGGGGCACCCGAAGAGCTGGAGCATCGCGAGGTCCGACTCGCGGTGGCCGCCGTGCGCGGCCGGGTCGATGAGGACCGCGCCGTCGGCGGTCCACAGGAGGTTGCCCGACCACAGGTCGCCGTGCAGCCGTGCGGCCGGCTCGTCGGTGTCGTACCGGCCCGCCGCGACGGTGTCGGCCACGGCGTCGAGGGCGGCGGTGTCCGCGGCGTCGAACCGCCCGCGGTCGCGGCCCATCCGCACGACCGGCCGCACGCGCGCCTCGGCGTAGAACTCGCCCCACGTCGCCCAGTCGCCGAGCACCATCGGCAGCGGCTCTGCC
Organism: uncultured Actinomycetota bacterium; assembly: GCA_963726295.1. Lineage (GTDB taxonomy): Bacteria > Actinomycetota > Actinomycetes > Actinomycetales > Dermatophilaceae > DASSQJ01. The sequence goes on along the minus strand of CAVSBW010000008.1, from coordinate 129,935 downwards.
AGGGGGCCGAGGAAGCCCTGGCCGGACCACCCGTCGGGACCGCCCCCGTACGACTCGGCCCCGGCGCCGTGCGTGCGGGCCAGGCCGCGGCCGAGCTCCTCGGCGTGGGCGGCCGACGGCGCGGCCGCCACGAGCAGCGGGAGGTCCAGGTGGTGGTCGCCGACAGTGAGCACCTCGGCCACCGCCGCGCCCCCCGCCGCGGCGAGCCACCGGAGGCCGGCGGCCTCCCACGCGAAGTACCCCCGTGGCGCCGACACCGACTCCTTGCGATAGGTGCTCGCCGTCATCCGGCCATCGTCGCAGGCGGGTGGCCGGAGCAGGGCGAGGTGGGTGCGGCGCCCGCACCGGTTGGGTACTGTCGTGGGCGACTGCCACACCCCGGAGACCCCGATGACCAACATTCTCGTCCCTCCCTCGCCGGAGGACTTCAACCCCGACGACAGCACGCGGTTCACCGACCTGTCCGAAGCGGTCGGTGGCGTGCTGGAGTCGATGGACGAGCTGTCCGACTACCTCGAGAGACTGGTCCACGCCGTGCGCCGGCACGTGGACGGGTGCGACGAGGTGGGGGTCACGATCCTCACCAGCGACCGTCCGCACACGGCGGCTTACACGACGGTGCAGACCCTCGAGATCGACGCCATCCAGTACGCCCTCGACGAGGGCCCCTGCCTCGATGCGGCCCGCCACCAGCGGGAGAACCGGGTGGACGACCTCTGCGCCGAGGACGCGCGCTGGCCCGCCTTCACCACGCACGCGGAGGCGGAGGGCATGCGCTCGCTGTACGCCCTGCCGCTGGTGAGCAACGGCGAGTGCGTCGGTGCCCTCAACCTCTACGGCTGGGCCGTCGGTGCCTTCACGGACTTCGACGCCACGCTCGTGCGGGTCACCGCCCAGCGGTGCGCGGACGCCGTCATCGCGGTGTCCGCCCTCGACGGCATGCGCCGGCTCGCCGGCCAGCTCGAGCAGGCGATGGCCAGCCGTGCGGTGATCGAGCAGGCCAAGGGCGTGATCATGGCGATGCGGGGCATCCCGGAGGACGAGGCCTTCGAGGTGCTGCGCCGCAGCTCGCAGGACCACAACGTCAAGGTGCGGGTGCTCGCCCAGCAGGTCGTCCGCGACATCGTCGAGCAACGCGCTCAGGGCCACGGCAACAAGAGCGGGAACGGCGGGGACGGCTGACCCTCCTCTAGGCTCGCACCATGTCGCGACCGCACGCCGCGGCCCTCGTCGAGGACGCCTACACCCGCCGCAAGGCCCGCCTGCTCGCGCGCCGGGGCTGGGCCACGCGGATCGTGCCGTTTACGGGGTACGGCAGCACCAGCCTGCTGCGGGTCTTCGGCCGGGTCATCATGACGCGGGGCCTCCCGGAGGACGAGCCCGAGGCACCTACGTACGAGGCCCGGCTGCGCGCCGTCGAGCTCGAGACGCGGGGCTGGCGCGCCTTCTTCGCGACGCCCGCCGTCGACGAGCCGGTCACGGTGCGCGTCAACGACCGCCTGGTCACCACGCGGACCGACCGGGGCGGCTACGTCGACCTGACGGTGCGCGGCCACGGCCTGACGCCGGGGTGGCACCGCGTGTACCTCAGCAGCCCGCGCGCCGAGCCGATCGACGTGCCGCTGCTCGTGGTCGGCTCGCAGGTGACGCACGGCATCATCAGCGACATCGACGACACCGTGCTGTCGACCTCTCTCCCACGGCCGATGATCGCGGCCTGGAACACCTTCATGCGCTCCGAGGGCGCCCGGCGCCCCGTGCCCGGGATGGCCACGCTGTACCGCGAGCTGCTGGAGGACCACCCGGAGGCGCCGGTGGTCTACCTGTCGACCGGCGCGTGGAACACCGCGCCGACGCTCACCCGCTTCCTGGAGCGCAACGGCTACCCCGCCGGGCCGATGCTCCTGACCGACTGGGGGCCGACCAACACGGGTTGGTTCCGGTCGGGGCAGGACCACAAGCGTGCCCAGCTGCACCGGTTGGCCCGGGAGCTGCCCACCGTGCGGTGGCTGCTCGTGGGCGACGACGGCCAGCACGACCCCAAGCTCTACACCGAGTTCGCCGCGAGCCGCCCCGACCGCGTGCGCGGGCTGGCCATCCGGCAGCTGTCCCCGGGTGAGCAGGTGCTGTCGCACACCATCCCGGTGGCCTACGACGACCTCGCCCCGGCCCCGGTCGAGGACCTCGACGTGCCGGTGGTGCGGGCGCCCGACGGCTACGGCCTGCTCGAGCAGGTGAGGGGCATCTGGTCCCAGGAGGTACCCGCGCGCACGCTGGCGGAGCGGGCCTCCGCGACGGTGGGACCGGTCGTGGCGGTCGACGACGGCCCCCCAGGGCTCGACGAGCGGTAGCGTCGAGCGATGCCCGAGCTGCCCGAGGTGCAGGCCCTCGTCGACTTCCTGGGTGAGCGGACGTCCGGGCTCGCCCTCACGGGTGTCGAGCTCGGGTCGTTCCACGTCCTCAAGACCTTCACCCCGCCCCCTGATGCGCTCGTCGGCGCGCCGGTCGATGGGGTGGGGCGGTACGGCAAGTTCATAGACCTCGACTGCGGCGGAACGCATCTGGTGTTCCACCTCGCACGGGCGGGGTGGCTGCGATGGTCCGACACGGCGCCGGCCGCCACGCTGCGTCCGGGCAAGTCCCCCATCGCCCTCCGGGTGCGGTTCGACGACGGCTCGGGCTTCGACCTCACCGAGGCGGGGACCCAGAAGCGGCTGGCGGCGTACGTGGTGAACCGTGTGGCCGACGTCCCGGGCATCGCCTCACTCGGCCCGGACCCGCTGGCGGAGTCGTTCTCGGAGGCGGACTTCGCGGCGATCCTGGCGGCCCACCGGATGCAGGTGAAGGGCCTGCTGCGTGACCAGTCGATCCTCGCCGGGGTCGGCAACGCCTACTCCGACGAGATCCTGCACGTGGCGAAGCTGTCCCCGTTCGCGATCGCGGCTCGCCTCGACGCGTCGGAGGTGCAGCGGCTGTACGCCGCGCTGCGCGGGACGCTCGCCGCCGCCGTCCAGACGGCCTCGGGCAAGCCGGCCAAGGAGCTCAAGGACGCCAAGCGCGCGGGGATGCGGGTGCACGGGCGCACCGGCGAGACCTGCCCCGAGTGCGGCGACGTGGTCCGCGAGGTCTCCTTCGCGGACTCCTCGCTCCAGTACTGCGCGACCTGCCAGACCAGCGGCAAGCCGCTCGCCGACCGGCGCACGAGCAAGTTCCTCAAGTAGCGCCCTCGCGCGCCGCCGACCGCCCGCGCCCGCGACACGATTCCCGCGTATCCGGATGTATGTGGCTGACGCTAGACAGGCGTATACCCTCCGATCGTGGACCCGATCCGGAACCCGTACGCCCCCGGCGCGGGACAGCGGCCGCCCGAGCTGGCCGGTCGCGACGAGCAGCTCGACGCCTTCGACGTCGTCCTCGAACGGGTGGCCCGCGGGCGACCCGAGCGGTCGGTGGTGCTCACCGGGCTGCGCGGCGTCGGCAAGACGGTGCTGCTCAACGCGCTGCGCTCGGCGGCGGTGCGCGCGGGATGGGGCACCGGCAAGCTCGAGGCTCGCCCCGAGCAGTCGCTGCGGCGGCCGCTCGCCTCGGCCGTGCACCAGGCGGTCCGCGAGCTCGGGCCCGCCGGCGGCGCCGGCGACCACGCCCTGGGCGTCGTCCGGTCGTTCGCGCAGAAGGAGCCGGCCTCCGGGTCGTCCGGGAGGGGCAGCGCCAGGGTGCGCGACCGGTGGAACCCCGGCATCACCGTCCCCGCGGTGGTCGGGCGCGCGGACTCGGGCGACATGGAGATCGACCTCGTCGAGCTGCTCTCCGACCTCGGTGGGACCGCCGCCGACACCGGGCGGGGGATCGCGGTCTTCATCGACGAGATGCAGGACCTGGCCCCGGACGACGTCTCGGCGCTGTGTGCCTCGGCCCACGAGATCAGCCAGTCCGGGTTGCCGCTGATCGTTGTGGGGGCGGGCCTGCCGCACCTGCCGGCGGTGCTCTCGGCGTCGAAGTCGTACTCGGAGAGGCTCTTCCGCTACAGCCGCATCGACCGCCTCGACCGGGCGGCGGCCGATGCGGCTCTCGTGCGGCCCGCGGCGGAGGAGGGTGCCGCCTACGAGCCGGGCGCGCTGGACGCGATGTACGCCGCCACCGGGGGGTACCCCTACTTCATCCAGGCCTACGGCAAGACCGTGTGGGACCTCGCACCCGGGTCGCCCATCACCGCCCGCGACGTCGACGCGGCAGCACCCGAGGCGGAGTCCGAGCTCGCGGTCGGCTTCTTCGGCTCCCGGTTCGAGCGGGCGACGCCGGGGGAGCGGGAGTACCTGCGGGCGATGGCGGACGTCGCGGCCGACGCCGGCGACGGCGCGGACGCGGTCCCCACCGCGGACGTCGCCGCCCACCTCGGCCGCAGGCCCCAGTCGCTCTCCCCGCCGCGGGACGCGCTGCTGAAGAAGGGTCTGATCTACTCGGGGGAGCGGGGGCGCATCGCCTTCACCGTGCCCCACTTCGGCCGGTACCTGCGCGACCACGCGTGACCCCGGCCCCGCGGCGCCGGCCCGCGCCGGGGTAACCTTAGACAAAGGCTGTACAGAATGATGGTCGCCTGCCTATGGTGATCCCGGCCCAGCCCCTGAGGTGACGAACGGCGTCGGCGGTATGCGGTCGCCGCCCTTCGCAGGGAATCCCCTGCGCTCCTCACTCGTTGTCGAGACCTCGGGCGGACGACGGGCCGCCAGTCACGCGAGTGGAGGTGCACCAGGTGAGGCAGAGGAAGTACGAGGAGTTCGAGGCCGACGACGGCGCACAGCTGCGCTACTCCCGCCACGACAACGGCGGTGGCCGCGTGGAGTCCGGCGCCGCGGTCCACCCGACAGCGGAGGTCGCCGACGGTGCGTATGTCGACCGTGGCGCGACCGTTCGCGCCCACGCGGTGCTGCAGACCGGGTCGTGGGTCGAGCGCGACGCCGTCGTCGGGGAGGGCTCGGTGCTCGGCACCGCCGCCCGTGTGGGCCGCGGCGCCGTGCTCGGCCGCGGTGTCCGCATCGGCGCCCGTGCCGCCGTGGGTGCGGGAGCGCGCGTCTGGGACGGTGCGCGGGTCGCCACCGACGACGTCGTCCCCGCGGGGGCCGTGCTGAGGACCGGACGCCGGCCCGACCGGCACGCCGCGTAGCTGCTCGGGGCGCCACCGGGCTGGCCCGATCGGTGGTGGTGCTCACCTCGTCCCTCGTCGCCGTCGGGCCCGGGGACTCGACCTCCGTCGACGTGGTCCGGATGCTGGTCGACCGCGCGGGCCCCGGGGTCGCGGACCCGAGCCATGCCGACACCGACGTGCGTGACGTCGCGCGTCGACCCCTCGGTCGGACCGGCCCTTCCCGACCTCGGCCGGCACCGCGCGGCGTCGGCGGCCAAGGCCCGCGGGCTGCTCGGCTGGCGGACGCGGTCAGCGATCGGCCCAGGGGCGGCTCCTAGTCCCACGGGGGGTCCTCGCCGGTGCGGCCGTCGACCGCCTCGCGCAGGAGGTCGGCGTGACCGGTGTGGCGGGCGTACTCCTCGACGAGGTCGTGGAGCAGGCGGCGCAGGCTGGCGTGGTGGCCCTCGTCGTCGTGCAGGGTGACCGCCTGGTCCAGGCCGCCGGCGGCAACCGCTGCGGCGAACCGTGCGCGCGAGCGGGCCACGGCGTGGTCGTACCGGGCGCAGAGGTCCTCGGGCGCGTCGGTCGTCGCCGAGGTGAACTCCCAGTCGGGGTCGTCGTCCCACCCGTTGTCCTCCCAGCCGCCCGGCATCGGGCTGTCGTCGAGGACGACCGTGGACTTGTGGTCCTCGACCGCCGTGAGGTGCTTGAGGAGCCCTGCGAGGGTCAGGGTGGACGCGCCGACCCGGTGGCTGAGGCCCTCACGTCCCAGCCCGTCGGCCTTCCACCGGAACGTCGCGCGCATCCGGTCGAGAGAGGCCAGCAGGTGGTCGCGGTCGGTCCCCGCGAGCGGGGGCTCCCACGAGGGCGACGTCGTCGGTCGTTCACTCATGGTCTCGACCCTAGGTCGGATGTCGGACGCCCCGCGTCCTGGTGCCGACCGACGCCGGCCCGCCGACTTAGCGTCACGGCGAACCCGCAGCGGGCACGGGGTCGCGTGCGGACGCCCGACGGGTCGGGACCGACGGCGCAACCCGCCCCCACCCCAGCAGCGGTGGGGCGAGCGAGTCGTGAGTGGTACCGGTCGGGGTGCGCACGACGAGCCGCCGAGGCGCCTCGTGGACGACTGTGTGATGCCAACCCGGGGCCTCCTTGACGAGGTTGCACCGCGCGCAGGTGCCCGAGCCGTTGACGAAGCTCGTGGCCCCGTCCTCCCGCGCGGGGCGCGTGTGGTCGGCATGCACGATCGCCGAGTCGCACCACGGGGTGGCGCAGGTGTCGTCGCGCAGCACCAGCATCCGGCGGAGGAGGCCGCTGAAGGCGCGGCGGCGCGAGTCCATCGCCACGAGGTCGCGGCCGTCGGGGGTGGTGTAGAGGCGGCGGAGCCAGACCGACGCGGCGCCGGCGTCGCGGACCCAGGCGCGAGCCACCGGCGCCGGGACCGGCCCGTGGCCCGGGATCCTGGCCGGCTCCATCACGGACGCCTGCGGCGAGCCGGTGCCGAGGAGCGCCCGGTCGGTCATCACGAGGTGCACCTCCACGGGCTGCACCTCACCGGCGCCCAGGCCCGACAGCAGACGGGTCGCCGTGTCGGCCATCACGGCTCCGGTGCCCCGCCCGTCGGCAGCCTCGCCGGGGGCCTGGCCACCAATGACGGCTCGGGCTCGTCGGTGCAGGGCGGCGTGGGCGCCGACCACCTCGCGCAGGGGGGCGAGCACGGTGAGATACGCCATCCCGTCGGGTGCGGGCCGGACCGACACCCGCCGGGAGGACACGGCCGCCTCGAGGCGGCGGACGATCGACGCCGCGTCGAGCTCGGCGGCCACCCGCCGTGCTGCTCGGCCCGCGGCCCGGGGGGAGAGCCGTGGCAGCGCGTCCGCGATGCCCGCGTCGACCCGGCCCCGGTCCTCCCGCGAGAGCGTCGCCGTCTCGCGCGTGACCTCGACGGCATGGAGCTCGCCGATGTCGCCGCGCGCCAGCGCCGCCATCGTGGCCGGCAGCTCGTGGACCAGGGCGCGCGCGAGGCCGACGAAACGGTCGCCGAGGCTCGGGGAGCAGTGGCGTGCCACAGCGACCTCGGAACCGGTGGACCGGGCAGCGTCCTGTGGCCGGTGCCGCTCGCGGGACACCCGCAGGGAGTCGGTGGAGCGAGCCTGGGTGGCGCTCGAGGCGCCCTTGAGCCGCTCGAGCTCGCCGACCAGCTCGACCTGTTCACGCTCAGTCAGGTCGCCGACGTCGACGCTCGCCAGCCACTCCCGGAAGGCCGCGATCCTGCGGCGGGGCGCAGCGGGGCTCTCGGAGGTGGCCGCGCTCGGAACCCGCGAACCGCGCTGCGCCATCACGGTCGACATCAGTCCCCCTTCCCCGTAGCCACATCCTACGAGCGGCCACCGACACTGTCGCTCAGCGCGATTCGCCTGTGGAGGACGATCGGGAACCGCCGGCTCCGTGGACGAACCACACGTTCCGGGCGGAGATCGGCACCTGCGCCGACGGTGCTGTCAGCCGTCCGTCCAGTGGTTGTCGTGGTCGCGCATGAACTCCTCGTACTCCGCCTCCGTCATCCGCTCGCCGGAGCCGAGGCGCGCGAGGGTCTCGAAGTACGCCTCGCGGGGGGCACCGGGCGCGAAGTGCAGGAGCATCGCCGCGGCGCCGGCCTCGTTCTTGAATCCGTGCACTCCGCCGGGCGGCACGTGTGCGAAGTCGCCGGTTCGGCAGGTGACCCAGGCGCGGCCGTCGAGGATCGTGACCTCACCCTCGAGAACGTAGAACGACTCGGCCATCGTGCGGTGGAAGTGCGCGTCCGGGCCGCTGCGCGGACCGGCGAAATCCCAGCGGTAGAGACCGAACAGGCCGTCCGTGGACGCTCCGCTGGCCAGGTAGGTGACGCGGTTGCCGTTCGGGTAGACGACGTCGGCCTCGGCTCCCGCGACCCGGATGCGGGCGCTGACCTCGCCGGTCTCGCCGTCGTAGAGCGGTGGTGGGTAGGACATGGCCCTTTCTACCGCGCCCGGCAGGAGGCGCCCAACGCTCCGCCGCGTCGGATCCGGCGGACCGATGAGGCGACCGCCTCGTGACGGTCTGTCCCGGCATGGACACCGCACCGACCGCAGCCCTCGATGCCCGCTTCTCCGACCCGGACGCCACGGCGCGCCCCTGGGCTGAGGTGCGCGTGCTGCTGGAGGACGCCGAGCTCTACTGGCTCACGACCGTGCGGCCCGACGGTCGTCCACACGTGACCCCGGCGGACGGGGCGCGGTTCGGGATCGTCAGACGCCGCGCAGCCGCAGCACCACCCCGGCGTGGTCGGAGGGCCACAGCCCGGTGGCCGGGTCGCGGTCGGCCACGGTGTTGCCGGTGACCCGTCCGCGGTCGACGGGCAGGGGGGACCCGTCCGCCGTGTGCGCGAAGACCATGTCGATGCGGTGGTCGAAGCCGGCGGCGGTCGGGTCGTCGACGGTCTCGGAGAGCCCCGACGTCCAGCCCTCCTCGGCGGGGGCGAACTGCAGCCACTCGTCGGTGTAGCCGCCCACGCCCGTGATGTAGTCGTACGGCGCCTTGTGCGGCACGTGGTCGATGGGTTTGGTCGAGGAGTCGAGGGGGTCGGAGTTGCAGTCGCACACGAAGACGGTGGTCCCCGTGGGGGCGGTGGCCTCCGCCACGACCTGCTGGGCCTGGGCCAGGGCGATGTCGGAGCTGAACGCTTCCAGGTGGGTGTTGACGAACCGGAACGTCGTCGAGCCGGAGCGCACGTCGGCCCACTGGTAGCCGCGCGAGAAGTTCATCGGCACGCCGGCGATGGTGACCGGCAGGTTGACGTCGTAGATCTCGTCTCCGGTGTCGAGGACCCGCAGGCCCGTGTCGGCGCGCTGCAGGACGACGTCGTGCATGGTCAGCCGGATGTCGCGCGGGTCGGCCCCGGTCGCGGTGAAGGAGGGCGCCTCGACGTCGGCCCGTGTGCCGACGACAGCGGCGCGGTAGGGCGTGCCCTCCGCCGCCAGTGCATCCAGCAGCAACCCGAGGAAGTCGTAGTCGACGGTGGTGGCGTTCGGGACGCCCACCTGGTCCAGCTGCAGCGGCCCGGAGCGCCAGAGGGCGACCTCCTGGAGGCCGACGAGGTCCGGCCTCGCGGTGGCGATCTCGCGGGCCAGCAACCGCGAGCGGGCGGGGAAGTCGGTGGCGTCGACGATGCGTCGGGTCGCGTCGGTCGCGACGGCGAGGGCCTGGACGATGTGGGTCGCCGAGCCGCCCGCCTCCTGGGCGGCCAGAGCGGCGTTCACCGGACGGTTGATGTCCGCCCCGAGGTAGATGTTGCGGGTCATCACCGTCACCGGCTTGCCGGGAGCACGATCCGGTGGTGCCGCGGATGCAGGCGCCGCGGTCAGGGCCAGGGCCGTCAGCGCGGCCGCGGTGGTCGCGAGCACGGTGCGCAGGGCGGTGCGTGCCATCGCCACCCCCTCCTCCTCGAGAACGTGGCCCCCATCCTGCCCATCCCGGGCGCCGGTGGCAACGGGCCGGAGCGCTCGCCTCCTGGTCGGGCGCGGTCGTCGCCGCTGGTCAGGGGTGTCGGGGGAGCCGGTGCAGCACCACGTCGTGCACGGCCCCGTCCGCCAGGCGCAACGTCAGGAAGGTGCAGTGCGGCTCGCGGCGGCGGTCGGTGGGAGAGCCCGGGTTGAGCAGCCGCAGGCCCTCGTGCCGGGTGTCCCACGGGATGTGGCTGTGGCCGAACACTAGGAGGTCGGTGTCGGGGTACTCGGCCCGCATCCGCTCCTCCCGCCGCTGCCTGGGGCCGGTCTCGTGCACCACGGCGACCCGCACCCCGTCCACCGTCGCGCGGGCCACCTCGGGCAGGCGCACCCGCAGGTCGGGACCGTCGTTGTTCCCCCAGCAGGCGAGGAGGCGAGCGCTCCGGGCCTCCAGCCGGTCGAGGGTGGCGAGGTCGACCCAGTCCCCGGCGTGGACGACGAGGTCGGCGTCGTCCACGGCCGCCCAGACCGCCTCGGGAAGGTCCTTGGCCCGTTTCGGCAGGTGTGTGTCGGAGATGACGAGGACCCGTGTGCCGTCGCTGCTCACCCGCCCAGCCTGCCAGCGTGGCACGGGTACGACCGGGGGAGTAGCCGCCCGTACTCCCGTGGGGCGGCGCGCTCGTCTGCCGCCCGGGGCTACGGTCGGGGCATGCACGGTCAGTGGCCCGGGGCCGGCGCCCGGCCCGGGTGGGACGGGCACCGTGGCCCGCCGTGGGGGCGGTGGGGCGGGCCGCCGGTGTGGGTGCCGGCGGTCCCTCTCGCTGTGCTGTCGGCCGTGGTCCAGGTGGGTGGCTCGCTGGGCCGGGCGCGCGCCACCGGCGTCGACCTCGGCCCGTGGGCGCTGGCCCTCCTGTTCGTCGGGCCGGCCGCCATCGTGCTGCTGGCACGCGTGCCCCTGGCGCCGCTCGCGGTGTCGATCGCGGCGTCCGTGGCGTACGCGTTCACCGGAGCCCCGCTGGGGCCCGTCGTCGCGGCGCCGGTGGCGGCCCTGCTCCTCGAGGGATTCCGCCGTCGACGCGAACGCTGGGCGGCCGTCCGGGAGGCGCGTGTGCAGCGCCAGGACCAGGCCCGCACCGAGGAGCGGATGACGATGGCGCGCGACCTGCACGACGCCCTCGGGCACAGCCTCACCCTCATCAACGTGCAGTCCGGCGCGGCCCTGCACACCTTCGACCGTGACCCGGAGAACGCCCGCCGTGCCCTCGCCACCGTCCGCGAGGAGTCGCACCGCGCTCTCGAGGAGGTGCGGCGGGTGCTCGATGCCGTCCGCGACCCCACGTCGGCTGCGGGGAGGGCCCCCGCGCCCGGGCTGGCCGACGTGCCCCGGCTGGTCGCCGCGGACCCCACCTTCGCGTGGCGGACCGACACCGAGGGCGAGCCGCGCCCGCTGCCGGCCGCGGTCGACGCGGCCGCCTACCGGGTGGTCCAGGAGGCGATGACCAACGTGCGGCGGCACAGTGGCGCGCGCACGGCGTCCATCCGCGTCGGGTACGGCTCCACCGCGGTGCAGGTGTCGGTGCGCGACCCCGGCGACCAGGGAGCCCCCACCGAGACCCCCGGCTCCGGTGTCGGGCTGGTCGGGATGCGTGAACGGGTGGTGGCCGTTGGCGGGACGCTCGACGTGGGGCCGGTCCCGAGCGGTGGCCATGCCGTCACCGCGACCTTCCCGTTGGAGGAGAGTGCGATGCCGTGAGCCAGACCCCGATCCGCGTCGTCCTCGTCGACGACCAGCCCCTGCTGCGCGCCGGCTTCCGGATGATCGTCGACAGCGAGCCCGACCTCGAGGTGGTCGGCGAGGCCGGTGACGGTGACACCGCCGTCGCGGTGGTCCGGGAGACCCGGCCCGACGTCGTGCTCATGGACATCCGGATGCCCTCGCGCGACGGGCTCTCGGCCACCGAGGAGATCTGCGCCGACGAGGCCCTCGGCGGCGTCCGGGTCCTCGTGCTCACGACGTTCGAGCTCGACGAGTACGTCTTCGAGGCCCTCCGGGTCGGTGCGAGCGGCTTCGTCCTCAAGGACCTCGAGCCGACCGACCTGCTCACCGCCGTCCGGCAGGTCGCTGCCGGTGACGCCGCCCTCTCCCCGAGCGTCACCCGACGCCTGGTCGAGCACGTCTCCGGCTCGGACGCCCGCCGGCCGCCGGTCGAGCAGGTGGAGTCGCTGCGCGGGCTCACGGAGCGCGAGCGGGAGGTCGTCGCCCTCGTGGGCGAGGGTCTGACCAACGACGAGATCGCCACTCGCCTGCACCTCTCGCCCGCGACGGCGAAGACCCATGTGAGCCGGGCGATGACCAAGGTCGGTGCCCGCGACCGCGCCCAGCTCGTCGTGCTGGCCTACGAGAGCGGGCTGGTGCGGCCCGGCTGGATGGCCTGAGCCGACCCGCTGGGCGCACCGGCGTACCGCGGGGGGAGCAGCGCAGGTGTCACCGCGGGGCCGACGCGCGTGCAGTCCTCCCCGGTGGAGCGTGGGAGCCGTGGCCGAGAGCCGGTCACGACGTCGGAAAGGACGTTGCCATGACTCAAGCACTCACGGCCCTGGCCGCCCACCCCTACCCCTACGAGGGCGGCTTCCACTGGTGGTTCCTGTTCTTCCCGTTCGGGTTCATCCTGTTCTGGGTGATCGTCGCGGTCCTCGTCCGGTCGCTGTTCTGGAGGCGCGGCTGGGGCCCCGGGAGCCGCGGACCGCACAGCCACCCCGGCTGGGACTCACCGACCCGCAGTGCCGAGCAGGCCCTCGCCTCCCGATTCGCGGCGGGCGACATCGACGAGAGCGAGTACGGGGCCCGGCTCGAGGTGCTCCGTGCCTCCGCGCCGGACCAGGGCTGACGCACGTGGCCCCGACGCCGCCTCAGGACCCCCGGTCGGGGCGGCGGACCAGGTGCTGGTAGTCGGGATGGCGCTCGATCCAGCCGCGGATGAACGGGCAGTCCGGTTTCACCAGGGTGCCACCCTCCGCGGCAACGGCGTCGAGCGCGGTCCGGGCGATGGCGCTGCCGACCCCGAGGCCCTCGAAGCGGTCGTCGACCTCGGTGTGCCAGAAGACGACGTACCCCTCACGGCGCCGCACGTAGGACTTGCCGGCGAGCTCGCCGTCGACCCAGCCCTCCCACCGGTGCCGGGCCTCGTTGAACACCACGTCGACGTCTGCCACGCCCTTACTGTCGCATCCTTGGCCACCCGTCCGACGACACGGGTCGGCGCGGATGTCCACGACCCCCTCGGCCGGACCGGGTCGTGGCCCTAGCCTGTGCACGGGACCGGCGACCGCACGCCGGCTGGAGGAGGACTGAGGCGATGAGCGCACCACCGGGCTGGCACCTCCAGCCGGACGGCCGTGAGCGGTGGTGGGACGGCCAGCAGTGGACCGAGCAGTTCCGCGACGCCACCCCGTCGGACCCCACCGCCCCGCCGTCGCAGTCCTACGACAGCGAGGCCACCCAGGCCCTCGGGGTCGACCGCACCCAGCAGCTCCCCACGCAGCCCCCGGCGGGCGGCCAGGGCGGGTACGGCGCACCGGGCGCCGCGGGTGACCAGTCCGGGTACGTCCCGCCGCCGGGGCCCACCTACCCCACGCAGCAGGACTACTCCTATCCCTCCGGGGGCGGGGGCGTCCCGGGGCCAGGTTACGGCGGTGCGGGCGCGTACCCGCCACCGCAGAATCAGGGGATGAGCGGGGCAGCCAAGGGCTGCCTCATCGCGGCTGCGGCGGGGCTCGTCATCCTCGTCATCGCCGTCGTCGGTGGCTTCTTCCTGTTCAGGCAGGCCGCGAACGAGGTGAGCCGGCAGGTGGAGAGCTCGTTCCCCACGACGTTCCCCACCGAGGAACCGAGCGACCTCCCCAGTGACTTCCCGAGCGACTTCCCCAGCGACGGTCTGGGCGGGGAGCCGGTCGAGGTCTCCGTCGGCGACGGCTTCGACCTGCCGCGGGCCACGGTCGCCCGGGGCTGGACCGTCGAGGCGGGCCAGTTCAGCTCCGAGGTCACCGGGATGACCGCGACGTTCACCGACGGCACTGCGCTGCCACTGGCGTTCACGATGTCGTTCCAGGGCCTCGACGAGCCGGTCGACACGTTCTGCACCGCGGCGGCCACCGACGGCTCGGCCACCGCGGACGTCGCGTGCATCCCGATCTTCCAGGACGTCAGCGGCGCCACGTCGGTGACCGTGACGCCGGCCTTCTGAGGCGGTCGGGTGAGCGACCTGAACCTTCACCGAAGGACGGGGTCGCTTCCCGTCGCCAGGTAAAGGTTCCGGCATCCGGAGAGAAAGCTCCGGGCGGGCGGGTCAGCCCTTCTGGTCGCCGATGGCGACGAGGTCCGCGACCAGCCGGTCGGTGCGCCACTGGCTGGAGTCGAGCTCGGGCGTGAAGCCCATCCGGAGCACGACGAGCCGGGAGGACGGCACGACGTAGAGCTGCTGCCCGTCGTGGCCCTGGGCCCAGTACGCGTCGTCGGGCAGGCTCGCGTTGACGAGGGTGCCGTCGGGCTTCCCGTTCACCCACCACCCGGCGGCATAGCCCTGCTCCTCGCTCTGGGTCGCCTCGGTCGCGGTGGTGGTCCGGGCCATCCACTTCTTGGGCAGCAGCTGCTTGTCGCCCCACTTCCCGTCCTGGAGCGCGAACTGGCCGATGGTGGCCCAGTCACGGGGCGTGGCCCAGAGGTACGAGCTGCACACGGGGGTGCCGGACGGGTCCGGCTCCCACACGGCAGACGACAGCCCGAGCGGCGCGAACAGCTCGGTGCGGGGGAAGTCCGTGTCGGGCACGTCGGCCAGGCCGGTGAGCCAGTCGCAGAGGATGTTCGTCGAGCCGCTGGAGTACTGCTGGTAGGTGCCGGGCGCATGGGCAAGTGGCTGGCTCGCCGCGAAGGCGGCCATGTCCGGGGAGTCGAACAGCATCTCCGTGATGGGGCTGCCGAGCTCGTAGGTCTCGTCCCACGACAGCCCGCTCGTCATCCGCATCAGCTGGTCGAGGCTGATCGACGCGCGCTCGTCGGTCCACTCGGGGCGCAGGTGGTCCTCCTGGACGTCGAAGTTGCGTTCCGAGGCGTACCTGCCGACGAGCAGGCTGGCCGCGCTCTTGGCCATGGACCAGCCGAGCTGCGGAGTCGAGGCGTCGAACCCGTCGGCGTACCGCTCGCCGACGAGCTCACCGCCGCGGATGACCACGACGGCGCGGGTGCCGAGCGTCTCCTTGCCGCTGGTGGTGAGGTCGTCGCCGAAGGCGCGCGAGATCGCCTCGGTGACCTCGGGGGTCATCTCCGGCGCCCGGGCGTCGGAGAACGGGTTGGGGTCGCTCCCGACCTCCGAGGCCCGGCCGAGCCCGCTCGGGCGCTCCTCGGCCACCGTGCAGCCGTACCCGCGCGTGTAGAACGCGTGCTGCTTGGCCAGCACCCAGAGCACCGCAGCAGCCGACGAGCGGCCGGCCTTGTTGTCGTACCCCGTGAGGTACGGGAGGAGGGAGTTGGGTGGGAGGTCGGTCTCGGGGTCGTCGCGACCGGCGATGTAGGTGAGCGCGCAGGCGTTGTGCGCGGCGTAGCCGGTGCCGGTGCGCAGCATCGGCTTCTCGTGCTGGTAGCCCCAGACGGCGCCGCCGACGGCGACGAGGAGCAACACCATGAGGAACCGGCCGAGCCACCGCATGGGCGCGACGGTACCGCGTCGGTCAGGCCGCGGGCCGCACCCCCAGCGCCACGCCGAGCCGGTCGAGGATCGCCGCGAGCAGCCGTGAGACCTGCATCTGGCTCACCCCGAGCACCTGCCCGATCTCGCTCTGGGTGCGTTCCTCGCGGAACCGGAGGTCGATGATGAGCCGCTCGCGGTCGCTGAGCCGGTTGATCTCGGCGCGCACCGTCTGGCGCAGGTCGCACCGGGCATACGGGTCGTCGTCGTCGGCCAGGGCGGCACCCACCGTGTCTCCCGCGGGGCTCGGCGCGTCGAGCGATCCGGGGCGGTACCCGCTGCCGCAGAGCCGGGCGTCCGCGACGTCCGCGGCGGAGCAGGCCAGCGCCCGGGCGAGCTCGGTGTCGGTGACCTCGCGGGCGAGCCGGTGCTGAAGGGCCTCCTCGGTGGCGGTGAGCTCGGCCCGCAACTCCTGGAGCCGACGGGGCGGCCGCACCGTCCACCCGCAGTCGCGGAAGTGACGCTTCAGCTCACCGCGGATCGTGGGGACCGCGAAGGCCTCGAACCCGTGGCCGCAGCCGGGACGGTAGCGCCGCACGGCCGCCACCAGGGCCGTGCGGGCCACCTGCTGCAGGTCCTCGGCGTCGATGCCGCGCCCCCCGTACTTTCGGGCCAGGCCGTCGGCGAGGGGGAGGCCGGCACGGACGGCGGCGTCGACGAGCCGGTCGCGCTCGGCGGGTTCGGTGCTCTCCGAAAGGCGGAGGAGGTGCTCCTCGAGGGAGTGGGGGCTCTGCTCGTCAGCGGCGGTGTCCCGGAGACGGGCCGGGAAGGGAATGGTCGTCAACGTGCAGCGCCTTTCGTCCGAACGGACCGTTGGCGCGGGCTCGACCACCGATGACCCTTGTGGGTCGGTTGACCCTTGTGGGTCGTTTTCGACGGTACCGCGTGTCCTGACTCCTGCGGGCTCTCGCGTCAGGCAGTTTCCGGTGGCCCGCTCCGGGGTACCGTCAGCACGCTCGCAGCGTCGCGGGCGACGGGACGAGTGCTACCTCGCGCACGCCACCCGCCCGCACCCCGCAACTTTCCCTCCGGATGCCGGAACCTTCACCCAGCGACGGGGAGCGAAGGCGTCGTTCGGTGAAGCTTCCCGGTCCTGGCCGTCGGCTGCCGGGGAGGCGCTTCGACCTTGCGCGCTCAGCGGCAGGCCTGGGCGGTGAGCACGCGGGCGCCGAGCGCGGCCGCGGCGAGGACCAGCGCCGGCAGGGCGCTGAGCACGGAGGGGACGGCACCGCCGAGGGTGAGCGCGGCGAGCACCACCAGCACCCCGGCCATCGCGCCGCACGACCCTCCCCGCGCCGTCCTTCCGTCAGCCCGTGGTGCCGGCACGTACGTGGCGAGCGCCGCGCCACCGAGGAGGGCGGCCAGGCCGAGGGCGGCCCACCAGGCGGGGCCGAGTGCGAGGCCCGCGGGCAGCGAGCCGTGGAACCACCAGAGGACGAGCGGCGCGAGCACGACGAGCGCCCCGAGGTGGCGCGCCGACCATCGTCCGGCGAACCGCGCGGACCCGGAGGGCCGGAGGGAGGCGAGCGCCTCGACCACCGGCACCTGCCACGGGCCGGTGTGCTGGTCGGTGGGGGTCACCGGAGGGGCGCGGAGGCCCGGTCCTGCCCGGCCGGTTCGTCGAAGCAGGTGCACCGGGCGTCAGTGGGGACGTGGACCATGACCTGGTCGACGTGCAGGCCGCACCCGGCCCACGTCGTCTTGCCGCACGAGGAGCACGGGGCGGGCCTGCACATACTGGTACCTCCAAAGGGAAGGGGAAGGTCTCGTTCCGGGTGTCGAGCGAGGCTAACACATACCCCTAGGGGTATCAATCGCTCCCGCCGCAACCGGTCACCCGGCGAAGGCCGGCGTGGGCGCCGGAACCTCGTCGTCGGCGAGGGCGTCCGCCTCGGCCGCCGTCATCCACAGGCGGATGTCGGTGCGTGCCAAGTGGATCGCGAGGACGCCGAAGACCAGGGCCATGAGCGGTGCCGAGACGTAGGCGGCCGCGGGGGTCACGGCTGAGCCGACGAACTCCACGAGCAGCCAGGCGATGAGCAGGCCTCCGACCCAGCGCGGGCCGAGGCCCCCGCGGAGCACCGCGACGCCGAGCAGCAGCTGGCTGAGCACGACCCCCAGCATCGTGACCGCGAAGATCGGGCCGGCCGCACCGTAGGTCCGCTCGATGGCCGCCTCCAGGGTCTGGGCGTGGGCCAGGTCGTCGGCCATGGCGATCTGGGTCAGGGCGAAGCCCCCGGAGACGACGTGTCCGAACGCTCCGACGACGGCGAGTGCGGCGATCGTCGGTGCGAGCACGCGGAACCGCTGGCGCAGGACGTGCGCGAGGCCGATCATGGCGACGACCCACGGCAGCTGACCCAGCAGGAAGGCGTAGGCGGAGAGCCGGCCGGCCGTCCCGGAGGCGGCGATCGCGGCAAGGGGTCCGTCCGCGCCGTCGAGATCGGGTGTGAGGACGACGAACGCGGCGAGCAGGACGATGGCCGCGACGAGTGCGGCGACGGCGGTGCCGCGTTGCAGGCGGGCGATGCGGGTCATGGCGGTGCTCCTGTTCGGCTGGTCGTCGCGGGCGGTCCGCGACGTCGTGCCGACGCTAGGAACCGCGGTGCGGTCGCCGCGTCCCTCCGGGGTCGCGTCCTGTCCGTTCCGGACCCACCCGGGTCGAGCCGGAGACGACCGTGGTCGGTCGCAGGTGTCAACCCGGGGATGACACCGGGCCCGGCGTCACCGCACTACCGTGACCGGCATGGACCGGGCCCGACGGCGCGGCGTCGCGGACGCCGGGCTCTCCGCCGCCCTCGCCGTCGCAGGGGTCGTCGAGCTGACGACCGCGGACGGGGCCGCACTCGGCGTCGACGCCCCGCTCGTGGGGCTGGTCGGCATCCTCGGCAGCGCCGTGCTGCTGGCCCGGCGCCGAACCCACCCCGGACAGCTGCCGGGCGTCCCCCTCCTCTGGCTCGCACTCGGGCTGGTGACGCTCGGGCACGTCCCCGTGATGTTCTGGGGACTCCTCGTGCCGGTGCTCCTCGCCCTCTACTCGGCCGCCCGGCACGGCTCCCCGCGGACCCTGTGGACGACGGTGGCGGCTGCCGTGGTGGCCGTGGGCCTCGGGCTGCTCACGCTGCCGGTGATCCACTCGGTGAACGAGCTGCTCTTCGACCTGGTCACCTGCACCAGCGCCGTCCTGCTTGGCCGGGTTCTGCGCCGCTCCGAGGAGCGTGCCGTCGCCGAGGCGCTGCGTGCCGAGCGCGCGGAGGCGCAGGCCCGGGAGCGGACCCGCGCCGCGCTCGCCGACGAGCGGGCCCGGATCGCCCGCGAGCTGCACGACGTGCTGGGCCACTCGGTCAGCGTCATGGTCGTCCAGGCCGGCGCCGCCGAGCAGGTGGTCGACAACGACCCCGAGCTGGTGCGGCGGGCGCTGGAGTCGATCCGCAGCGTCGGCACGAGCGCCCTCGCCGACGTCCGCCGCGCGGTCAGCCTGCTGCGCGAGCCCGGTCACGACCCGGCGATGGTGCCCACACCGGGTCTGTCCGCCCTGGACGACCTCGCCGACACCGCTCGCGCCGGCGGCCTGGGTGTCGACGTCGAGGTCGAGGGCGAGCCCGCGACGCTGCCGCCCGGGCTCGAGCTCGCCGTGTACCGCATCGTGCAGGAGTCGCTGACCAACGTCCGCAAGCACGCGGGGGCCTGCCGGGTCCGCGTGCACGTGCGCTGCGCTGCGGACCGGGTCGAGGTGGAGGTCCGCGACGACGGCCGCTCGGGCGCCCGG
Organism: uncultured Actinomycetota bacterium; assembly: GCA_963726295.1. Classification (GTDB taxonomy): domain Bacteria; phylum Actinomycetota; class Actinomycetes; order Actinomycetales; family Dermatophilaceae; genus DASSQJ01. The sequence continues at coordinate 110,837 of CAVSBW010000008.1, read as the reverse complement.
CCTGAACTGCGCGTCACCGTGCCGAGCGGGTACCCGGCCGGGCACGGCATCATCGGGATGCGGGAGCGTGCCCTGCTCTACGGTGGGTCGCTCGATGCCGCGCCCGGCCCGGAGGGGTTCGCCGTCCGGGCCGTGCTCCCACGGGTGGCCACGGCATGACCGGCCGCCGGCGCATCGCCGCCCTCGACGCCCTGCTCGCACTCGGCCTGGCCGTCGTGGGACTGGTGGACGCGTTCGGCGACCAGCTGTCGACCCCGGAGCCCGGCTCCCGAGCGGTCGGGGCGCTCGGCGTCCTGGCCGCCGCGGCCCTGCTCTCGCAGCGCCGACTGCACCCTCCGCTCGTCCTGGGGGTCTACCTGGTCTGGCTCGGCCTGGGCCTGACCGTCGGCGACCTCCCGTCCCTCTTCTACGGCACGTTCGTCCCGCTCGTCCTGGCGACGTACTCGGCGGCGCGCCACGGCACCGGGCGCACCGCCTGGTCGGCGCTGCTCCTCTGCGCTGCGACCCTGACGTGGGCCGCCCTCGCGCTGATCGACATGGGCTGGAGCGCGCTCTTCGACGCGGCCATCTGCGGTGGCGCCTTCGCAGCCGGATGGGGTCTGCGACGCTCGGAGGAGCAGGCCGTCGCAGACGCGCTGCGCGCGGCCCGGCTGGAAGCGGCGTCCCTCCAGGCGGCGCGGCTGGCGGTGGTCGAGGAGCGCGAGCGCATCGCCCGCGACCTGCACGACGTCCTCGGCCACTCGGTGAGCGCGATGGTGGTGCAGGCAGGGGCGGCTGAGCAGGTGGTCGGGGAGGACCCCGTCGCCGTGCGCCGGGCCCTGCACGACATCCGCTGCACCGGGACGGGTGCCCTGGACGAGGTCCGTCGCGTCGTCGCCCTGCTCCGCGACCCGGCCGACCCCCTCGACCCCGTCGACGTCGTCCCGCTCGCTGCCAGGGAGGAGCGGTGAGCGACGTTGCCCCCGAGGGAGGGCGGGACGTCCTGCGCGTCGTCGTCGTGGACGACCAGGACCTCGTGCGCGCCGGGTTCCGCCTCATCCTCGAGCGCGGGGGCTTCGACGTGGTGGGGGAGGCGGCCGACGGTGCCGAGGCGGTCGAGGTCGTGCGCCGGACGCACCCGGACGTCGTCCTCATGGACGTGCGGATGCCCAGGCTCGACGGCATCCGCGCCACCGAGCAGGTGCTGGCCGGTCCGTCTCCGCCCCGGGTCATCGTGCTCACGACCTTCGATGTCGACGAGTACGTCTACGGCGCGATCCGGGCGGGGGCGTCCGGGTACCTCCTCAAGGACGTGTCGCCGACCGGGCTGGTGCACGCGGTACGCGTCGCCGCGGCCGGCGAGTCGATGCTCGCACCGACCGTCATCGGACGGATGGTCGAGCGCTTCGGGCCTGCCGCCCCGGTTCGGCCGGAGCTCCCCCCGGCGCTGGCCGCGCTCAGCGAGCGCGAGACGTCGGTCGCCCGGCTGATCGCCCGCGGCCGGTCGAACGCCGAGATCGCGGCCGAGCTCTTCCTCAGCGAGGCGACGGTGAAGACCTACGTCTCGCGTCTGTTCACCAAGCTCGGCGCCCGAGACCGGGTACAGGTGGCCGTCCTCGCGTACGAGGGCGGGCTCGTACGCATCGGGCAGGACGACTGAGCCGCGCCGGGCCGCCCCCATCCGGGGGTGGGCCCCGCTCCGAACACCATCGGTGGGGAGCCACGCCACACCAGATCTGCCCGACGTGTATCAGGGGCGACCTTCCCGCCTCCTCTGCGGTGGACGCCCCACCCCCGCGCCCTGCTGCCACGAGACCCCGGGACCCACCATGCACACGATCCGGATCGACACCAGCCGCCTGACCTACCCGTGGCTCCGGATCCCGGGCCGCCTGCCGCACTTCGTCGACGGGTCGGTGCGCGACGGTGCCCCGGTGCGGCTGCCTGCCGGCACGTACCCGTTCCAGCAGACGCGCGCGCAGGCCTCCGACCTGCGCTTCTCGGTGACCGACGAGGGCATCGTCGACTACCCGTCGGTGTTCGACCGCCTCCTGGGCGGCCGTGGGACCACCACGCTGCGGGTCCGTGGCGTGGAGGTGGAGCTCAACCCCACCGGCCGGGCACGGCCGATCCTCCCCCTGTGGGGTGGGTGCCGTGAGCCCCTCGGGGCCCGCACGCGGCGGCTGCGCATCCCGCCGGGGTCCGGGTACGCCATGCGACTGCTCCACCTGCCGCGCCGGGTCGTCGAGTTCGACGTGGCGGCCGACGGTTCGGTCGACTTCTCCCATGCGTACGACGACGCGCTGTCGGGTCGCGGCAGCGGCGTCCTCACTCTCGACCTCGACCGGCTGCACCGCGAGGAGCGGCTCCACCGCACCCGTCAGGGGCTCGTCGACGACGTGCGCGCCCACTGCTGACCGACGCCGCGCACTCACAGCGAACTCCCAGCGGGACCTTGTTTGCTTCGAGTGGTGCCGGGTACCGATGAGATGGTGCCGCGTCCTCAACCGGACCGCTGAACCGCAGGACCGCGCAACGAGGCGCTGTCCCGGACACCGACGTCCGAGTGACCCGGCGCCGCCGAACCGTCGACCCGCCGGGAGGTAGAGCGCATGACCACCGTGAGCGACTTCATCATCGACCGCCTGATCGAATGGGACCTGCACCAGTGGTACGGGTTCCCCGGTGACGGGATCGGGGGCTTCGACGGCGCCCTCGGCCGGGCCGAACGCGCCGGCAAGGACTTCACCTACATCCGGCCCACCCACGAGGAGATGGCCGCCCTCATGGCCACTGCGCACGCCAAGTTCACCGGCGAGGTCGGTGTCTGCATGGCGACGTCCGGCCCGGGCGCGGCGCACCTGGTCAACGGCCTGTACGACGCGAAGAGCGACAACCAGCCCGTGCTGGCCATCGTCGGCCAGCAGGCCCGGGCCGCGAGCGGCAGCGACTTCCAGCAGGAGCTCAATCTCGAGCGGACCTTCGCCGACGTCGCAGCCTTCGTCCAGACCGTCAACACCCCGACGCAGGCCCAGATGGTGCTCGACAAGGCGATCCGCGTCGCCGCCGCCGAGCGTCAGCCGACCGTCGTCGTGCTCCCCGTCGACGTGCAGGACCTCGAGATGGAGGAGCCGGCCGCCGAGCACGGCGTCTCGCGCAGCGGGGTGGGTTTCGCCTCCCCCCGGTACGTACCCACCGAGGACGACCTGCGGCGGGCCGCTGAGGTGCTCAACGCCGGCACCAAGGTGGCCATGCTCGTCGGCCAGGGCGCTCGGGGCGCCACCGACGAGGTGCTCGCCGTCGCCGACCGGCTCGGTGCCGGGGTGATCACCGCACTGCTCGGCAAGGAGGTGGTCCCGGCCGATGTGCCGTTCCACACCCAGCAGCTCGGCCTGCTGGGGTCGCGACCGAGCTACGACATGATGCAGGACTGCGACACCCTCTTCCTCGTCGGCACCAACTTCCCCTACGGCGAGTTCCTCCCCGCCACCGGCCAGGCCCGCGCCGTGCAGCTCGACACCGATCCCGGCCACCTCGGCATCCGCTACCCGACGGAGGTGAACCTCCTCGGTGACGCCGGGGCGACCCTGGCGGCGCTGCTGCCGATGCTGCGCGAGCAGCCCGACCGGGACTGGCAGGACGGCATCGCCGAGGCGATGCGGTCGTGGGACGAGGAGGTCGAGAAGGTCGCCATGGCCGACGCCGACCCGGTGAACCCGCGTCGCGTCTTCCACTCGCTGAACCAGCGGCTGCCCGACCGCGCCGTCGTCACCGCCGACGCCGGGACCACGGCGGACTGGTACGGCCACCACATCCGGCTGCGCCGGGGGCAGCTCGGGAACCTGTCGGGCCGGCTGGCCACGATGCTCGCCGCGATGCCCTACGCCATGGCGGCGAAGTTCGCGCACCCCGACCGCCCCGTGGTCTGCACCATCGGTGACGGCGCCTTCCAGATGCTCGGGATGAACGGCCTCCTCACCGTCAAGCGGCACTGGCAGGAGTGGGCGAACCCGACGTTCATCGTGCTCGTCCTGCACAACGACGACCTCAGCCAGGTGTCGTGGGAGATGCGCGAGGTGGGCGATCCGCGCTGGGACACCGCCCAGCTCGTCGAGACGATGGACTACGCCGCCTACGCCGAGCTGCTCGGCTTCGAGGGCATCACCGTCGACCACCCGGACCAGGTCGACGCGGCGTGGGAGCGGGCCTTCGCGGCCGACCGGCCGGTGCTCATCGACGCCCGGGTCGACCGGAACGTGCCCCCGCTCCCGGCCCACGTCTCGGTGCCGCAGGCGCTCGGCGTCGCGAAGTCGCTGCTGCGCGGCGACCCCGAGGCCGGCCGGGTCGTCACCGAGGGCGCGCGCTCCGTCGCGAAGGAGGTCGGAGCCCGGATCGGGGTCGGATCGGATGACTGACCCGGGCACCTCGATGGGCGACCCCCGCACGGTTGCCCCGGGCGCTCCGGTGGTCGAGCGGGTGGAGGCGGCGGCCTTCACCGTCCCGCTCGACGCACCGGAGTCGGACGGCACCCTGCGCTGGGACTCCACCACCCTCGTCCTCGTCACCACCCACGCCGGGGGTGTCGTCGGCACCGGGTACACGTACAACGCGCCCGCCACCGCCGACGTCGTGCACGACACCCTCGCGGCCGTGGTCGAGGGCCGGGACCCGATGGCGGTCGGCGCGGCCTGGGGCGCGATGGCCCACGCGGTACGCAACCAAGGTCGCCGCGGAATCGTCAGCAGCGCCGTCTCCGCGGTCGACGTCGCCCTCTGGGACCTAAAGGCGCGTCTCCTCGGCATCTCGCTCGTCGACCTGCTGGGCGGCCACCACGACCACGTGCCGGCCTACGGCAGCGGCGGGTTCACCAGCCTCACCGACGCCGAGCTCGCCGACCAGCTCTGCGGGTGGGTGGACCAGGGCCTGCCTGCGGTGAAGATGAAGGTGGGCACCGATGCCGACGACGACCCCCGGCGGGTCGCGGAGGCCCGCCGGGCGGTCGGCGGTGCCGCCGGGCTGTTCGTGGACGCCAACGGCGCCTACCGGCGCAAGCAGGCCCTCCTCCTCGCCGAGCGCTTCGCCGAGCAGGAGGTCCGCTGGTTCGAGGAGCCGGTGAGCAGCGACGACCGCCGCGGCCTGCGCCTGGTCCGTGACCGCGCGCCGGCGGGGATGGAGGTGACGGCCGGCGAGTACGCCTGGGACCTCACCCACGCCCGGGACCTGCTCGCGGCCGGTGCCGTCGACTGCCTCCAGGCGGACGTCACCCGGGTCGGCGGCATCACGGGAGTGCTCCGGGCCGCGGCGCTCGCGGACGCGGAGGGCGTCGACCTCTCGGCGCACTGCGCTCCCCAGGTGAGCGCCCACGCGCTGACGGCGGTCTGGCACCTGCGCCACCTGGAGTACTTCGCCGACCACGTGCGCGTGGAGTCCCTCGCCTTCGACGGGGTCCTCGTCCCGGAGGACGGCGCCCTCCGACCGGACCGCAGCCGGCCCGGCCACGGCCTCGACGTCCGCTGGAGAGACCTCGACCGCTACCGCGTACACACCCGAGGAGCCGCATGACGACGACCGACCTGCCCGCGCACTGGGACGGCCTGCGCACCGTCGACCGCACCGCGCCGGACGACGACCTCTCCGAGGACGCACGAGCCCTCGCCGCTGACCTCACCGAGTGCGTCGACGGCGAGGTGCGCTTCGACCCCGGCAGCCGGGCGGCGTGGTCGACGGACGCGTCGAACTACCGGATGGTGCCGCTCGGCGTGGTGCTGCCGAGGACCATCGACGACGTCGTCGCCACCGTCGCCGCCTGCCGCGAGCACGGCGTCCCCGTCACGAGCCGCGGGGGCGGCACCAGCCTCGCCGGCCAGACGTGCAACGTCGGGGTCGTCATCGACTTCTCGAAGTACCTCAACACCGTGGAGTCGATCGACGTCGAGGACCGCTCGGCCTGGGTGCTCCCCGGGACGACCCTCGACTGGCTGCGGGACGCGGCGACGGAGCACGGGCTCACCTACGGCCCCGACCCCGCCACCCACGACCGCAACACCCTCGGCGGGATGATCGGCAACAACTCGTGCGGTACCCACTCGGTGATGGCCGAGTTCTACGGCCCCGGGCCCCTGACCGTCGACCAGGTGCTCGAGCTCGAGGTCCTCACCTACCGGGGCGAGCGCTTCACGGTCGGCCCGATGACGCGCCAGGAGCTGGGCGAGGCGATCGACGCCGGCGGCGAGCGCGGCCGCATCCTGGCGGGGCTCCGCGACCTGCGCGACCGCCACGTGGCCGCCATCCGCACGGGGTTCCCCGAGATCCCGCGGCGGGTGTCCGGCTTCAACCTCCCCCGGCTCCTCGACGAGAACGGCTTCGACCTGGCGAAGGCGCTCGTCGGCACCGAGGGAACGTGCGTCACCGTGCTGCGCGCCAAGGTGCGCCTCATCGACGCGATGCCGGAGCGCACCCTGGTCGTCGCGGGCTTCCCCGACGCCTGCACCGCCGGCGACCACGTGCCGATGGTGCGCGAGCACCGACCGGTCGCGTGCGAGGGGATCGATCGGCGGCTCATCGAGTTCATGCAGAAGAAGGGGTTGCACCCCGAGGACGTCGAGCTGCTCCCCGAGGGCCAGGGATTCCTCCTCGTCGAGTTCGGGTCGGACGACAAGGACGACGCCGACGCGCAGGCCCAGCGGTTCGTCAAGGCCTGCGAGGGGCTGGACGACCCGCCGACGACGAAGGTGTTCACCGACCAGTGGGAGGCCCAGAAGCTCTGGCAGGTGCGCGAGTCGGGCCTCGGCGCCACGGCGAACGTCCCCGGCATGGCCCGCAGCCACCCGGGGTGGGAGGACGCCGCCGTGCCGCCCGAGAAGGTCGGCGACTACCTGCGGGACTTCCGCGACCTCCTCGGTGAGTTCGGCTACCACGCCGCGCTGTACGGCCATTTCGGGCAGGGCTGCATCCACTGTCGCATCGACTTCCGGCTCGAAACCGCGCACGGCGTGGCTCAGTGGCGCGAGTTCCTCGACCGGGCCGCCCGGCTCGTCACCGGCTATGGCGGCTCCCTCTCGGGCGAGCACGGCGACGGTCAGGCGCGTGGGGCCCTGCTCACGACGATGTACGGGGACGAGCTGGTCCGTGCCTTCGGCGAGTTCAAGGCCGTCTGGGACCCCGACGGGATGATGAACCCCGGCAAGGTGGTGGACCCCCGCGAGCCGACGCAGGACCTGCGCAAAGGCCCCGACGCCCGGCTCCGGCCGGTGCGCACCCACTTCGCGTTCCCCGATGACGACCACGACTTCGGCAAGGCCGTGACCCGGTGCGTCGGCGTCGGCGCCTGCCGCGACGTCGAGAGCGGCGGCATGTGCCCGAGCTACATGGCAACCCGCGAGGAGGAGGACTCCACCCGCGGCCGCGCGCGCATGCTGTTCGAGATGCTCCGGGGTGACGAGCTCGGCGGCTGGCGCGACGACCACGTGGCCGAGGCGCTCGAGCTCTGCCTGGCCTGCAAAGCGTGCAGGAACGAGTGCCCGGTCAACGTCGACATGGCCACCTACAAGGCCGAGTTCCTCTCCCACTACTACAAGGGACGGCTGCGCCCACGCAGCGACTACGCCATCACCCTCATCTACTGGTGGGCCCGGCTGGCCAGCCGGCTGCCGGTCCTCGTCAACGCCGTGACCCAGAACCGCCTGCTCGCCCCGGTGCTGAAGAAGGCCGGCGGCGTCGCCCAGGAGCGCGCGATCCCGCGGTTCCGGCGCCGCCCGTTCACGCGGTCCTTCGCCGCCCGGCACGGCAGCGGCCGGGCGCGCCCCACCCACGACGGTTCGCCGGTGTTGGAGCACCGCGAGTCGATGCGCTACGGCGGCCAGGGCTGGTCGACGCCCTCGATGCAGCGCGGCGGGCTGCGCACCACGCTGCACCCGCACGGCACCGACGCACCCCTCGAGACGGACCGCGTCATCCTCTGGCCCGACACCTTCAACAACTACCTGGAGTCCGACGTGCTCGAGGCGGCCGCCGAGGTGCTGGAGCACGCCGGGTACGAAGTGACCCTGCCGAGCCGGCCCCTGTGCTGCGGGCGGCCGCTCTACGACGCCGGGATGCTGTCGACCGCCGAGCGGCTCTGGCGGCAGGTGCTCGACACGCTCCGGGACGACATCCGTGCCGGGGTGCCGGTGGTAGGGGTGGAGCCGAGCTGCGTCGCCGCCTTCCGCGACGAGCTGGTCGGGCTGTTCCCGAACGACGCCGACGCCCAGCGGCTCGCGGACCAGACGTTCCTCCTCTCCGAGTTCCTGGAGCGGCAGCGGTACCAGCCGCCGCGGATGCGCGGCGACGCCCTGGTGCAGATGCACTGCCACCACGTCGCGGCCCTCGGCACCGACGCCGAGCAGGCTCTGCTGAAGCGGATGGGGGTGGAGGCCGAGGTGCTCTCGGCGGGGTGCTGCGGGCTGGCCGGCTCGTTCGGCTTCTCCGCCAGCAAGTACGACGTGTCGGTGCGGGTCGGTGAACGGGAGATGGCGCCCCGCATCCGGGGGGCGAGTGCCGCCACCGACGTCGTGACCGACGGGTTCAGCTGCCGCGAGCAGATCCAGCACCTCACCGGCCGCGATCCCGTTCACATCGCCCACCTGCTGCGGCGAGCCATCCACGACGAGTCCTCGTGACGCGGTCGCCCACGACCGGCGAGGGCGTGCCGCGCGTCCCTTTCGCGCCGGCACGTCCTCGCCTCGACCACTGCGGGCCCATGGTCAGGGGCGGGCGAGGCGTCCGGCTCCGCGGTGAGGATGCCGACGGCGATCGGGCCGGTGAGGGCCGGCCGGATCGCACCGCGCACAGGCCGTGGTCGTCGCCCACGAGACCGGGTTGGTCCGTCCCGCCCGGTGACCTCCCTCAGGCCGGGGCGCGGGTGGGGTCCGTGCGCCCGATGCGGCGGGCCCGCACCGCGACCAGCCAGGATCCGCAGACGACCACGGTGACGAGCCCGAACCCCAGGGCGGGCTCGAGCGGCACGAGGATGCCGAGCGCCCCGCCGACGACCCAGAACGCCTGGAGCAGGGTCTCGGACCACGAGAAGACCCGCGCCCGGACGTGCTCCTCGACGTCCCGCTGGATGAGGGCGTCGAGGCAGAGCTTGCTCAGCTGCGACTGCACCCCGGCCACGAGCCCGAGCAGCACGAGGGTCCACACCGAGTAGAAGATCGCGGTGAGCACCGTTGCGGCCACGCCGACGGCCGTGATGGCGGTGGCCAGCACCTCCGGTGGTACCTCGGAGCGCCGGTTGCCGATGACCGAGCCGACCGCGTTGCCGACGCCGGCGGCGCCGATGACCAGTCCGAGCACGAGCGGCCCGGAGAGGCCGGGCAGGGGGTGCTCGCGCATGAGGAAGGTGAGGAACAGGGTGAGGAAGCCGGCGAGCATCCGGGCGCCGGTCGTGAGCCAGAGGACGTAGCGCACCAGCCGCGGCAGGGCGCGCATCCGGCGGCGGCCCCGTTCGGGCTCGCCGAGTGGCTCGTCGGCCACCGGCACGCCGTCGACGTCCACCTCGCCGGTGGTCGCGTCGACCCGGGGCGGAAGCCGGATCGAGAGCACCGTGGCCACGACGAAGATCACGAAGGCCAGGCGCAGCGACCAGTCGGGGCCGATGCGCGACAGCCCGCCGGCCAGCAGGCCGCCCAGTGCCATCCCGAGAATCCCGGCGATGTTGAGCCGCGAGTTGGCAGTGACCAGGCCGATGTCCGACGGCAGCAGGCGAGGGACGGCCGCCGCTCGGGCGACGGAGTACGACCGGGACGCGACGAGGCAGCCGAGGGCCGCGGGGAAGAGCCAGTTGCTGTCCTCGACGACCGCGCTCGCCAGCACCCAGGCGAGGAAGGCCCGCAGCGCCAGCGTCGACCCGAGCGCCCAGCGGCGGCCGTGACGGAAGCGGTCGAGGAGTGGACCGATGAGGGGGGCGAGCAGCACGAACGGCGCCATCGTGAGCACGAGGAAGAGCGCCACCCGGCCTCGGGCCTCGTCCGTGGGCATCGCGAACACCGTTCCGGCCAGCGACACCGTGACGGCGGCGTCGCCGGCCACGTTCACCGCATGCATCTCGGTGAGCCGCGACAGGCCCGTGTCGCTCGCGCCGTCCGCGGCGGCGAAGGCGCGGAACCGCTGCGCGGCCCACCGTCCGCCGCGGCCCACGTGGCGGGCGCCGCTGCCACCGCGGCGGCCCACGGCACGGGCGCCCTGCCCCCCACGGCGGCGGGCCGCGCGCACCGAGCGCGAGAACCGGCCGCCGCCCGGCTCCGGGGCCGGGGCGTCGGTGGGGTCGTGCGTGGTCACGACACGATCCTGCCCAACGCGGACGGCGTTCGGGTGGACCATGCGGCATCAGTGCGCGGCCCGGCGCTCCGAGGGCCGGTCAGCCGTGGGTGTACAGGGTGCCGGGCCGCGCGCGGCCGAGCAGGTCGCGCACGGTGACGAGCGTGTAGCCGCGCGCCAGGAGCGTGTCGACGATGCGCGCGAACGCCGCGCGGGTCGTGGGGTAGATGTCGTGCGCGAGGACGATGGCCCCGGGGTGGGCGGCGGCCAGCACCCGTGAGCGCACCGTGGCCGTGGTGCGGTCCCGCCAGTCCCGCGGGTCCACGTCCCAGGTGACCAGGGCCATCCCGAGGCGTCGCGACACCGACGCCACGGTGGCGTCGGTGGCCCCGTAGGGCGGCCGTACCAGCGTCGGCGTGTGGCCCGTGGCGCGGCGCACGATGCGGTTGGTCTCGGCGAGCTCGCGTCGGACCGCGGACGCCCCGAGCCGGCTGAGGTCGGCGTGGTCGAGGCTGTGGTTGCCGATGTCGTGTCCGTCCCGGACCATCCGCCGGAGCAGGCCGGGGTGGGCCCGGGCGTTGCGTCCGACCACGAAGAAGGTGGCGTGGACACCTCGGCTCCTCAGCACGTCGAGGAGGTCGGCGGTTCCGGCGACCGGGCCGTCGTCGAAGGTCAGTGCCAGGCACTTCCGCCTCGTGCAGTCGACGCGGGGCGGGTTCGCCGCGCGGGCCCTCGCGGGCCCCGTCGCGGTCGACCTCGACGCGCCCGACCGCGACCTCGCGGCGCGCGGCGGCGCGGCGGGCGCAGCAGGGCGGGCCAGGGCCTGGGGTGTGCGCAGCTTCTCGGCGAGCCCGTCGTCCCCCGGGGCGTCCGACCGGGTCGACGTGGCGCCGGTGGGCGCCGGCAACAGGCCGTCCGTGGGGCTCGGAGCCGCCTCCGCCGGGTGCACGGTGCCGCGGTAGGACCCCTCGGGGGTGGTGGCGGTCGCGTCCGCCGGTGTGGAACCGGCGGCGGGCGGCACCAGGCACGCGACCACGACGAGGCCGACGGTTGACATCGTCAGGGCGACCCGGCGGCGGGCCGAGTGGGCCGGGTGGGTGGAGCGGGCGGCCACGGTCTCCTCCGCGGACAGGTGCGCGGGCGGGTCCCCGCGGACGCATCGTCGCACCGGCGGAGCAGGCTCTCGCGCAGGCGCTCCGAGAGCGAGCGACCCGGTGCCCGGGCACCCGCGACGCCTGCGCCCGGACCCACCCGACTGCGAGAATGAGTCACGGTGCACCCCCGGCCCGCGACGGGAAGGACGGCATGGACAACACCTCGGCGATCCTCCTCGGGGCTCTCGTCGGCGGCCTCGGCGCCAGCGTGCTCCGGCTGCCGCCGCTCGTCGGCTTCCTCCTCGCCGGGTTCGTGCTCCGGCTGCTCGGGGTCGAGCCGGTCGCCGGTCTCGAGGTCGTCTCGAGCCTGGGTGTGACCATCCTGCTCTTCGGCATCGGGCTCAAGGTCGACGTCCGCAGCCTGCTGCGCCGTGAGGTGTGGGCCACCGCCTCCGTGAACCTCGCGGCCAGCACCGTCGTGGCGGCCGGGTTCCTCTGGCTCCTCGGGCTGCTCGGGGCCTCACTCGTCGGGGCCGACCCGGTGAAGCTGCTGCTCGTCGGTTTCGCGCTGTCGTTCTCGAGCACGGTCGTCGTCGTCAAGGTGCTCGAGGACCACGGCACCCAGAGCTCACTCGGCGGGCGCACCGCCATCGGCATCCTCGTCATCCAGGACATCGCGGCCGTCGTCTTCCTCGCCGTCGCCGAGGGTCACCCGCCCAGCCCGTGGGCGGTGCTGCTCGTGCTCGCCGTCCCGGGGGCCGTGGTGCTGCGGCGCGTGCTCGACCGGGTGGGTCACGGCGAGCTCCTGCCACTCCTCGGTGTGGTCGTCGCGCTCGTCCCCGGGTACGCGCTGTTCGACGCCCTCGGGGTCAAGGGCGACCTCGGCGCACTGGCCATGGGGATGCTGCTCGCCAGCCACCAGCGGTCCGGGGAGCTGGCCAAGAGCCTGTTCGCCGTCAAGGACCTGCTCCTCGTCGGGTTCTTCGTCTCCATCGGCCTCGCCGGACTGCCGACCGGCCCGGAGCTCGGGGTCGGGCTCGCCCTGCTCCTCCTGCTGCCCCTCAAGGCGATGGGCTTCGCCGCGCTGCTCTGGCTGTTCCGGTTCCGGCGCCGGACCGCCGTGGTCACCGGTGTCGCGCTGGCCAACTTCAGCGAGTTCGGGCTGATCGTCATCGCCCTGGCCCCCGAGGGACTGCTCGACCCGTCGTGGGTCCGTGTCGCCGCCACCGCCGTGGCCGCGAGCTTCGTGGCCTCCTCACTGCCCGGCCGCCACCCGGAGTACCTCTCTCGGCTGCTCCAGCGGGTGCTGGGTGACCGCCCCGTCGACCGGCTGCACCCGCAGGACCGACCACTGGACCTCACCGGCGCCGAGGCCGTCGTCCTCGGGATGGGCCGGGTGGGTGCGGCGGCGCATGCCCGGCTCCGCGACGGCTACGGGCTGCGGGTCATCGGTGTCGAGTCGTCGGTCGAGCGGTGCCGGCGGCTCACCGAGGCGGGCATCGACGTGGTCGAGGCCGACGCCACCGACTCCGACCTCTACCGCGATCGGCCGTTCTGCGACGTCGCGCTCGTGGTCCTCGCCATGCCCTTCCACGGCAACAACATCGACGCCCTCGAGCAGCTGCGTGCCGGTGGGTACGAGGGCAGCGTGGCCGTGGTGGCGCAGCACGACGACGACCTCGAGGAGGCCCGCTCACTCGGTGCGCGGACCGGGCTGCAGCTCTACGACGGAGCGGGCGCCGAGCTGGCCGACCGGGCAGTCGGCGCCGCGGGTCTCGCGGCGACCGCGGAGGAACACCCACCGCCGTCACCGCGTTGATCAGGGTCGTGACCACTCCCGAGCCGACCATGGCCGAGCGCTACGAGAGCGCGCGCCGGCTGTTCGAGCACGGCGAGTACCAGAGCGCCGCCGAGGAGCTCTCGGCGCTCGTCGACGACAGCACGCTGGAGCCGCCGCTGCACGGCACCACCGAGCTGCGCCTCCTGCTCGCTCGTGCGTACTTCCACTCCGCTCAGCTGAAGCGTGCTGAGCGTGTGGTGCGCGCCGTCCTCGCCGACGACCCCGACGAGGCGTACGCCAACCTCGTCCTCGGCCGGACCCTGCAACGGCTCGGCCGGCACGACGAGGCCAAACCGCACCTGGCGATGGCCGAGCTCCTCGGCGGTTACGCGCCGACCGGCCGCCTCCCCATCGTCCGGGACGACTCCGACTCGTGACCGACTACGGCCACCGGCTGGAGTTCGGGCTCTTCCCGACCCCTGACGCCGGCGCCGCCGACCGGGTGCTCGAGCTGGCCGCGGTCGCCGACGTCTGCGGGCTCGACGTCGTCACGGTGCAGGACCACCCCTACCAGGCCCGCCACCTCGACGCGTGGACCCTGCTCTCGGTGATCGGGGCCCGGACCAGCCAGGTCAGGATGGCCCTGAACGTCGCCAACCTGCCGCTGCGCCCCCCGGTGGTGCTGGCCCGCTCGGTGGCGAGCCTCGACCTGCTGACCGGTGGCCGGGCCGAGCTGGGGCTGGGGACCGGCGCCTTCTGGGACGCCGTCGTCGCAGCGGGCGGGGTCCGGCGCACGCCGGGGGAGGCCGTCGACGCGCTCGAGGAGGCGATCGCGGTCATCCGGGGCGTATGGGCCGGTGAGGGCACGGTCCGGGTCGAGGGTCGTCACCACCGGGTGGTGGGTCTGCACGCGGGGCCCGCCCCGTCCCACCAGGTGGAGATCTGGCTCGGGGCGTACAAGCCCCGGATGCTGCGCGTCACCGGACGCCTCGCCGATGGCTGGCTGCCGAGCATGGCCTACGCCGACCCCGACGCCCTGGGCGCGATGAACGCCACGATCGACGAGGCCGCGGTGGCCGCGGGCCGGGCGCCGGAGGACGTGCGGCGGCTGTACAACGTCGCGGGTGGTCGCGGCGCTGGGCTGACCGGAGGCCCCCACGACTGGGCCGAACAGCTCGCCGGCCTGACCCTCGAGCACGGGATGTCGACGTTCGTGCTGGGAACCGACGACGTCGACACGGTGCGGCGGTTCGCGACCGAGGTCGCGCCGGCGACCCGTGAGCTCGTCGACGTCGAGCGGGCCCGGCGGGCAGGCGGTCCCGAGGCCACCGGGGTAGGGGCGGTGCCGGACCGGGCGGCCGTCAGGTCGGCCGCCGACGGTGACCCGCCCGTCGAGGCGGCGAGTCCACGACGCGGAGCCCAACCCACCCCGGACGACGGGAGCCGACTCACCGGTGAGCTCGCGTGGGACGAGGCGTCACGTCCCCGGTACCCCGTACCGGACGGCGCGGACGGCGACGTGTACACCGACGCCCAGCTGGCGGTGCCACAGCACCTGGCGGACGTGCACGACCACCTGAGGTCCGAGCTGGCCCAGGTGCGCGACGTCGTCGACCAGGTGGCCCGCGGGATGCTGGCGGTGGGGGCAGCCCGCTCCGCGGTCAACGCGATGACGATGCGGCAGAACCAGTGGACCCTCGGCGCCTACTGCGAGTCGTACTGCCGTGTCGTGACCGGCCACCACGCCCTGGAGGACCAGGCGATCTTCCCTCACCTGCGGTGGCGCGACCTCGACGCGGCGCCGGTCATCGCTCGGCTCGAGGAGGAGCACGAGGTCATCCACGACGTGCTCGACGAGGTCGACCGCGCGCTCGTGGCGCTGGTGTCGGAGGACGAGGGCGGCCTGGAGCGGCTCCGGCACGTCGTCGACCTGCTGACCGACACCCTGCTGTCGCATCTGTCCTACGAGGAGCGCGAGCTGTTCCACCCGCTCGCTCGGCACGGATTCCACTCCTGACGTGGTCGGATGACGCCGATCACCATGTGGTCACTCCCGGCCGTCGGAGGGCGGTCGCCCGTTAACATGTGTTAACGGAATGCCCGCCAGTCGGCGCCCTGCCGATGACCGCCGCCTCAGGGGACCCCATGGACGACACCACTGCCTCGACCGGACCGAGTCGACCCAGCCGCCGCACCATCGCGCGTGGGGCTGCCTGGTCGGTCCCGGTCATTGCCGTCGGCGCCGCTTCCCCCGCGTTCGCCGCAAGCCACACGGTCTCTGTGCAGACGTCCGCAACCTGCGCGACTCGTGATGGGACGTTCGCCATCACGGTGTCCGGGCTCGCCGCGGGTGAGCAGGTCAACATCTCGCTGGTCGGAAACAACTCCGGCACGTCCCCGGGGACGAGCAATGTCACGGGCTCCGGTCTGAACTACGCACTGACCGGCGACGGCTCGACGTCGACCCTCGGGCGCATCTTCGTCAGTGGGCCTTCCTTCAATGGTCAGGGGAGCTCCACGGTCACGGCGACCGTCACCGGGTCTGGGGGCGTCAGCGTGACAGGCGATCTGACGGCGACCATCACCTTCAGTCGCTCCGGCCAGTACACCTGCACCGGGAGCGCCTGACGTCGGTCCTCGAGCCCGGATGGCCGACCGTCCCGCTCCAGAGGTGACGCGCGGCGTGTGTGAGCACGCGTGCCCCGCGGGCTACCGGCCGCCGGCTTCGAGCGCGAGCAGCCGCTCCTTCGCCTCGGGGCCGCCGGCGTAGCCGCCCACCCCGCCTGACGCTGGGAGCACCCGGTGGCAGGGGAGCACGACGCACAGCGGGTTGCCGCCCAGCGCCGTGCCGACCGCACGTGATGCCCCGGAGTGGCCCGACGCGGCGGCGAGCTCGCCGTAGGTCGTCTGCTCGCCATAGCCGACCCGCTCGCGCAGCGTCGTGAGCACCTCGCGCTGGAAGGGGCGCAAGAGGACGAGGTCGACCGGCACGTCCACGCTCCGAGCCGTTCCGGCGAGGTAGGCCTCGAGGGCGCGGCGGACGGCATCCGTCGGCGCCGCGTGGCGCAGGACCCGGGGACTGACGGACTCGGTCAGCCGCCGGAGCCAGCGCTCCTCGGCCGCGTCGTCGGGGGCGTACGCCGTGGTGAGCACCCGGCCGTCGTCACGGACCGCGAACAGCATCCGGCCGACGGCGGTGTCCTCGAGCACGTACGAGACGTCCGTGGGCGTCAGCCGCGGCGGGCCGGACAGCGGGGGGTCGAAGGTGGTGAAGGGGTCGGCGGCGGGTGCGGGGGTCATCGGGTCTCCTCCCGGTCGGTGTCGAGCAGGTCGAGGCGGAGGGTGGCGAGCGCGTCGCTGACGAGGCGCCGGCTCATCCCGGGGGTCGTGCCGAGGGCGGCGGCCACGGCACGGTGGTCGAGGTCGCCGACGAAGCGGAGCACCACGGCGTCGCGCTGGCGCTCGGGGAGCGCCGCGACGCGAGCCCAGAGGTCGCCGTCCGGCGCCTCGGGTCCGGGCTCGAGGGGTGGTGGCACCAGCGAGGCCGGGTCGTCGTGCGGGGTAGTCCTCCGGGCCGCACGGTGGTGGTCCATCGCGCACCGGTGCGTCACGGTCAGCAGCCACGACCGCAGGTTCCGTGCGTGGGTGAGGCGCGGGTAGGCCGCCAGGGCCTGGGTCCACGCCTGCTGGGCCACGTCGTCGGCGGCCACCGGGCCCACGAGGGCGTGGGAGAGCCGCGCGACGTCGCGCCAGTGCGCGTCGACGAGGTGCTGGAACGGGGGCAGGCTCACGATGGTGGAACGCTACGACCGCCGGGGGTGTGAGTGGACCCCTGCGGCGCGTCCGGCGCACCTCCTGCGGTGACCGCCCCACCTCGGGAAGAATCGCGTCCGTGAGCGAGGACCCCCCGGCCGCCCGCCCCCTCGTCGTCGCGCACCGCGGCGCGAGCGAGGAGTTCCCCGAGCACACCCTGGCGGCGTACCGGGCGGCCGCCCGGTACGGTGCCGACGGCATCGAGTGCGACGTCCGGCTCACCGCCGACCAGCACCTCGTCTGCGTCCACGACCGCCGGGTCGACCGCACCTCCAACGGCAGCGGGGCGGTGTCGGCCCTCGAGCTGGCCCGGCTGGAGGGTCTGGACTGGGGCTCGTGGAAGGTGTCGGGCGAGGACGACGAGGCGCCGGAGTCCGACCCCGAGCGCGGCCACCTGCTGACCCTGCGCCGTCTCCTCGACAGCCTCCTCGAGACCGGGACCTCGCCCGTCACGCTCATCGAGACCAAGCACCCGACGCGGCACGGGAAGGACGTCGAGAAGGCGCTCGTCCAGGTGCTGCGCTCGTTCGGGCTCGGGGAGGGCGACGTCCCCGACCGGCCGCGGGTGCGGGTGATGTCGTTCTCGCGCCGGGCGCTGCGCACCGTGCACGAGATCGCGCCGAGGATCCCGCTGGTGCTGCTCGCCGAGGCCGGAGTGCCCTCGCTCGTGGGCGACGGCTCCCTTCCGCTCGGTGTCGGTGCCGTCGGACTCGACATCCGCCTCCTGCGCCGCAAGCCCAAGCTCGTGCGGCGCTTCCACCGCAACGGGCACCTCGTCTACGCGTGGACCGTCGACGCCGACGCGGACGTCGACCTGTGTGCGGAGCGTGGCGTGGACGTCGTCATCACCAACCGACCCCGACACGTGATCGCCCGCCTCAGCCGCATTCGGTAAGTTTGTCCCGTGACCTCGGAGGACTCCATCGGCATGCCCGACACCGACACCGACACCGACACCGACACCGGCGCGGGCCTCACCGTGTCCGAGTCCCCCGGGCCCGGCGCCGACAGCATCATCTGCACGGTGCGGGTCCCGGCCGACGCGTCGTCGGTCGGCAGGGTGCGCAAGGAGATCGTGGCCGACCTCGGCAACCGCGACCTCTCCGAGGACCTCGTCGGCGAGGCCGAGATCGTCGCCTCGGAGCTCCTCACCAACGCCGTCCGGCACGCGCGGCCGCTCTCCGACGGCACCATCCGCGTGCGATGGAAGATCCGCGGCGACGTCGTCGAGGTCGAGGTGACTGACGGCGGGGGCGCCACCGTGCCGCGTCCCGCGCCCCGCACCGTCTGGCTCTCCTCCGGTCGAGGGCTGCGCATCGTCCGCGCCATGGCCCACGAGTGGGGCGTCACCGAGGACCGCACCGGCAACGTCGTCTGGGCCACCCTGGGCGGGCCGAGCCGCCGCCGCGCGACCTGACCGCTCCCTCGCCGGCACTAGGGTGACGCGCATGGGCAAGGCCAAACGACGTCAGCGCGGCGCCGACCGCGGCACCCGCCGGCCGACACCGGCGCCGTTCGAGCCCCGCCCCTTCCAGGGCCTGCCGAACGAGACCGACTGGGTCGCCATCCGCGAGATCCTCCCCGCCGCCACGGCCACGGTGACCGTCCGCGACGAGTACGTGCCCGAGGGTGCCCCCAACGAGGTCACGGTCGCCACTGTGCTGCCGCTCGCCTGGCCGGGGCTGCACCGCACCGACGGCGCGGTGCTCATCGGGTCGCAGGCCGGCAACTCCAGCGGTGACGCCTCCCGCGACCTGGCCGCGCAGCTCCTCTCGGCCCTCGCGGCCGAGCAGGGCCATCCGGTCACCAGCGTGCCGCAGGTGGACGCCGACAGCCCGCGCCTGCAGGACGTGCTCACCGAGGACACCGCCTTCGTGGTCACGGTGCACGAGGGCTTCGACTTCTGGGTCGAGGGGCAGGAGCTCGACGGTGAGGCCGAGCGCTCCCTCGAGCGGGCCAACGAGACCGTCGTCCCCACGAGCGCGATGGCCGCGCTGCCCTCGGCGTACTTCGTGCGCATCGGCGACCGCACGCACGTCCGGCTGGTCCTCCCCGACGACGAGGACGTCGCCACCGACGCACTGGCTCGGCTGCACGCCGCCGGGGACGACAGCCTCGGCGACGGCACCCGCCTCCTCGGGGCCTTCCGTGCCGGAGGCCTGCTCGTGCCGGTCTGGGACCTCGACCCCGAGCTCGAGGCCGATGCCTACGAGGACGCCCTCACCGCCTGGGGCGGGCGCTACGCCGCGGCGCTGGCCGCGGACGCACCGCTCACCGCTGACGAGCGCCGGGCACGCTCCGGCCTGCTGAGCCGGCAGGTCACCCTCCGCTGATGGCCGGTCCCGACCACGGTGCGATGGCGGCCCACGTCGCCGCGGTCGTGCCGTGCAAGGACGAGGCCGACCGCATCGGCGCCACCGTCACCGCCGTCCGGGGACTCCACCAGGTCGGGCGGGTCGTGGTCGTCGACGACGGCAGCACCGACGACACCGCGCAGCGCGCCCGGGAGGCCGGCGCCGAGGTCGTGTCCCACCCCACCAACCGGGGCAAGGCCGCGGCATTGGAGACGGGGGTGGCACGGGTCCGCGAGCTCGAGCGCGAGGAGCCCTCCCATCGCGACGACGACCCCGGCGCCGCGCGCCGCGCGGCCCTGCTCTTCGTCGACGGTGACCTCGCCGGCACCGCCGCCAACCTCGGTGTCCTCACCGGCCCGGTCCTCGCGGGCGAGGCGGAGATGACCATCGCGACCCTGCCGGCCCAGCTCACGGCGGGCGGAGGCCGGGGCCTGGTGGTGCGGCTGGCTCGCGGCGGCATCCGGGCGCTCACCGGATTCAGCCCGGTCCAGCCGCTGTCGGGGATGCGGTGCCTCAGCCCGGCCGCCTACGACGCCGCCACCCCGCTTGCCAGGGGCTGGGGCGTGGAGACCGCCCTCACCGTCGACGTGCTGCGGGCCGGGATGCGGGTGCTCGAGGTGCCGTGCGAGCTGCAGCACCGCGTGAGCGGGAGCGACTGGCGCGGTCAGCTGCACCGGGCCGAGCAGTACCGCGACGTGTTCCGCGCCCTCGTCCGACGCGGCTGGCGGCCGTGGCAGCGGGGCTGACGGAGGAGCCCCAGGGGCGACGCCCGTCCCCGACGGCCGCCGGAGCACTCCTGGCGTCGCCGCGACTGAGGGTCGCCCTCCTCGTGGTGTCCCTCGGCCTCCTCCTGCTGGTGGGGGCAGCCCGGCCGAACGCCGCCCAGCCCGACCTCGCACCGCGTGGCTGGGCGCCGGGGTCGCTGCTGCCGCTGACCCTCGGTCCAGCGGCCGTGTCTGCCGCCCTGGTGGCGGCCTACCTCGTCGGAGCGGCCGCGGTGTGGCTGGGGCTGCGGCTCCGGCCCGGGCCGCTGCGGTCGTGGTGGGCACCGTGCGGGCTCGGTGCACTCGTGCTGCTCACGGCACCGTTCGGGTCGGCGGACCACGTCAACTACCTCGCCTACGGCCGGATCCTCCTGCAGGGCGGTGACCCCTGGCTCGCGTCGCCGTCGACGTGGGCCGGCGGCACCGACCCGGTCGTGAGCCGGGTCGAGGCACCGTGGACCGAGGAACCGAGCGTCTACGGGCCGGCCGGCACCCTGCTGCACGCGCTCTCGGCCTGGGCCGGGGGCGACGTGCTGCGCCAGGGGGTGTGGGCCTGGCAGGTGCTGGTGGTCCTCGCCTGGCTCGCGGTCCGAGCCCTCCTGCGCGGGACGCTGGCCGAGGACACCCGGGGCCGGGTCGACGTGGTCTGGACCCTCAACCCGCTCGTCCTGGGGGTCGGCGTGCTCGGCGCCCACATCGACGTCGTGGCCGCCGCGCTGGCCGTCGCGGCCGTGGCCGCCGCGGCCCGGTGGACCGGCACCGGCGGAACCGCGCTCGGCGGAGCGGTCGCCGGGCTGGCCCTCTCGACGAAGGCCACCTACGGCATCGTCCTCCTCGCCCTCCTCGGGGCGGTCTGGTGGGTCGGCCGCCGTCGCGCACCTGCCGATGCCATCCGGCTCCCGCTGCCCTGGGCCCGGTGGACGGCGCTCGTCGGCGGGGCGGCACTCACCGCCGTGCCCCTGCACTGGTGGGCGGGGTCGCACGTGTTCGACCAGCTGGAGCGCTCGCGGCAGGCCGTGTCGCTCGCGACCCCGTGGCGCCTCGTGCTCGAGGCGCTGACCCCCGTGCTCGGGAGCCCGACGACCCGCACCCTCGTCGGGGTCGCCTCGGCCGTCCTCGCCGTGGTCCTCGCCGTCGTCCTGCTGCGCGTGTCCGCCCCGGGAGCCGGGCCCGAGCCCGGACGCGACCCCGACGCCCCCGACAGGGTCGATCGCGGGGGAGTGGGCCCGACCCTCGGCCCGACCGCCCTCTGGTTCACGGCCGTCGTGGCCCTCGCGTACTCCCTCGCGGCCGCCTACTCGCTGCCGTGGTACGACGTGCTCGTGTGGGCGGCGCTTCCTGCGGTCCGGCCCGGCGTCGTCGACCTCGTCGCCCTCGCCCGGCTCACCGTCCTCGCGTGCGCCTACGTTCCGGGGCGGGTCCTGGGGATGACACCGGCCGTGGAGGCGGTGACCCTGGGCTTCCGCCGCCACGTCGCCCCGTGGCTGGTGCTCGGGGTGTGGGCGGCCGTCATCGCCGTCGGCGTGCGGCGCGGGTCCCGGCGTTCGCCCGGGCCTCCTCGAGCAGGTCGCTCGCCGACACCGACACGATGAGCGGCACCGCGAGGGTGGCTCCGACGGCGGGGATGGCGACCCCCGAGTCGTTGACGAGGAACCCGATGGTCATGGTGATGAGCAGCGCCAGCAGGCCCGGCTTGAGGGTCGGCGCGCGCTCGTAGGACCGCGCCAGCACCCGCGAGCCCCACGACGTCGGGCGCGCCAGGATGATGGTGACGAAGACCAGCCCGATCGGGATGAGCAGGGTCAGGGGGAAGTTGAGCAGGAACAGCTCCCAGTTCTGCTCGGCCTTGCGGGTGATGATCTCGCCGGCCCGCCCGTCGATGACCGACTGGACGAAGCGTCCGAGGTGCGTCCGCGAGGACGGTGCCCGCAGCCAGTCGAGGACGGCGACGACCACGGCGAGCCCGACCACGCCGCCGGCCACTGCCAGCCACCGGCGCCACGTCATCGGCAGGCCGAGCACGGCGAAGGCGAGGTAGGCCAGCCCGGGCACCAGGGCGGGCGGGCCGCCGCCGTCCGCGCCCCAGAACGGCGCGGCGTCGACGAACACCGCGGCACCGCCGATGACCACCACGGCCAGGGCGGCCTCGCGACGCCGGTCGGCGGCCACGAGCCAGGAGGAGATGCCGGTGACGAGAAGCAGGGTGGCCGTGGCGAACAGCGCGAACGTCGGGTTGCCCATGCCGTAGAAGCGGCCGCCGACCACTGGCTGCAGTCCCATGAGCGAGGAGAGCTGGAGCCGGGATCCGGTGATGACGTCCGCGGCCAGCACCACGACGGTGACCGCCGAGACCAGCACCAGGGGCCCCAGGGTGAGCCTGCCGATCGGCGGCCGCAGCGCCACCACGGCGATGAGGGCCACGAAGAGGCCGACCGCCGCGATGACCGACAGCATGGACACGGGGAACCGCCACCACGGCAGGAGGTTGGCGAGGAACGTCGAGACCGGAACCGCCGCGGCCACGACGGCGACGGTCCGCACGCGGGAGAGGGTGGTGACCCGGGTGGCCTCCGACCCGAGCCGGCCCTTCCAGACCAGCAGAACGAGCAGGTAGATGGCGATCTGCCCGTAGGCGAGCACCTGGAAGAACGGCTCGACGAGGTCGTGCACGTCATGGCTGGCCTCGTCGTAGTCGCGCAGCGCGGTGAGCCGGGCCTCGGCCCGGCGCTCGGAGTTGTCGGGGGCCGGGTCGGTGGCCAGTGGCGCCCCGTCCACCGCGACGGGCACCTCGACCCCCACCCGGGACAGGACGGTGGCGGTGAGGTCGGGCGCCTGGACCAGGCCGTCCTGTCGGGTCGACGCCGATACGAGCGTGCCGGGGCCGAAGTGCGGGCCGCGGGCGACGACGAGGCGCAGCCGCTCGCTGCGACCGGCGTCCGAGATGCTCGCGACGACGAAGTCGGCGCCGTTGGGGCCGGCCTCGAGTGCCTGTCCGATGCGGGTGTCGATCTCGGTGACCTGTTCCGCCCGGGTGCCGGAGGTCATCTCGCCGTCGGCCACGTCCTCGGGATCGCGGACGCTGCCGACGTCGACGAGGGTGACCGGGCAGGTGTTGAGGTCGGTGACCATCTCCTCGGAGGTCATGTCCGACCAGCGCTCGACGGTGCCATCGGGCAGCGCGCCCCCGGCGGCCGCGTACGGCCCGACGGCGCGCACGCACAGCTCGTGCCCCTCGAGCTCGCCGGCGAGCAACCCGAGCCGCGACCCGTAGCGGGTCGCCGCCGCCGCGGCCTGGTACTCCGGCCACTCGGCGATCCGGTCGTCGACGACGGAGGGGGGACGCGGGCACGGCCGGTCCACGGGGTTCGGGGCCTCACCGCGACGCGGTGCGGCCGCGCGGGCCCCGGCCGAGAGGCCGAGCCAGCCGTCGATCGGGCAGGTGTTGGCATACACCGAGCGGATCGACAGCGCTGCTGACGAGCCGTCACGCAGCAACAGCCACAGGTTGGGCGTGGCCTCCTTGCTGACATCCGACCAGCTGATGCCTCCGGTGGCTACGACGACCACGGCGCCGCTCTCGTCGCCAGGGGACTCGGCGGTCGAGGTGGCCGCGAAGAGCCCGCCGAGCACCGCCACGAGGGCGAACGCGACGGCCAGGGCTCTGCGAGTCACGCCGCACAGGATAGGTGGGGAAACGGGATGCTCCGTCACCGCGGGGCGCGGCACCGCGGCCGCCGGGTCATCCCCGACAATGAGGGGCGTGCCCGCCCCGACCCCGCCCGGCGCCACGGCCCCCCACCGCCGCGACGCGTGGGTCGTCCGCGTCCGCACGGCCTGGCCGGGGTTGCTGGAGCGGGCCGACCGGGCGCTGCCGCGAGCGTGGCAGCGGTGGCTCGTCGCCGTCGTCCTCGTCGTCCTCGCGGCCCTCCCGGCGGTGCTGCGCTACCTCGTCTTCTGGCCGCTCGACCAGTGGCAGGTCGACGTCGACGTCTACCGCCAGGCCGGGGTCTCGATCCTGTACGGCCGCCCGATCTACTCGGCGATGACCGAGGCGCCGCAGCTGCTCCCCTTCACCTACCCACCCTTCGCGGCCTTCCTCGCCATACCCCTCGCCCTGGTGCCCTTCGGGGCCGCCGCCTGGCTCTGGACGGTGCTCCAGGTCGCCGCGACGGCCGCGATCGTCTGGTACGCCGGCCAGGGCCTCATCCTGCGAGCGGGTCCCTGGGCTCCTGTCGCCCTGGCCGGACTCACCGCGCCGATGCTGTGGCTGCACCCGGTGGGTGACGGCATCCGTTTCGGCCAGGTCAACGCGTTCATCGTGCTGCTCTGCGTCCTCGACCTCGTCCCGTGGCGCCCGCGCGTGCTGGACCGCCTGCCGCGCGGGGTCCTCGTGGGCATCGCCACGGCCGTCAAGCTCACACCCGGTGTCTTCGTCGTCCACTACCTGGTGACGCGTCGGTGGCGCGAGGCCGCGACCGCCGTGGGCACGGCCGTGGGCGTCTCCTTCGCGGCGTGGGTGCTGCTGCCCGAGGCGTCGTTCACGTACTGGGGTGGCGCCCTGCAGGACCCGGCGCGGCTGGGCCCGAACGCGGGGACGGCGAACCAGTCGATGCGTGGCTTCCTGCTGCGGACGGGTGCCGACGGCACGTGGGGGACCCTGCTGTGGGTGGTGCTCGTGGCCGTGGTCGGGCTGCTGGGGTTCGCCCTCGCCCGGCGGTTCCACCGCGCCGGCGACCCCGTGGGCGAGGTCGCCGTCGTCGGGCTCCTGGCCTGCCTGCTGTCGCCGGTCGCCTGGGTACACCACTACCACTGGGTCGTCGTGGTGGTGCTGGCGCTGCTCGGGACCCACCCGGAGGCGAGCCCGCGTCGACTGTGGGCGGCCCTGGGGGTCACGGCGTACTTCACGATGCGGTTGCCGTGGTGGGGGATCGACTGGCTGGCGCAGCGCGACTGGCCCGAGCTGCCCGGCCGCGTGCTCCAGAACGCCGACGTCGCCGGGGGGCTCGTGTCGCTCTTCCTGCTCTGGTGGGCGGTGCGCCCGACCCCCGGCTCGCCGCCGCCGTCGGAGGCCCGGCAGCCGGCCGCGTCACCCGAACGGGCGGCTGCGGATGTGAACACGAGCGCGGGCGGGCCCCCGTCCGGCCTAGCCTGAACCCCGTGTCCGGCCTGCACCCCGCCGAGCTGGCGGTCCTCGGTGTGCCGCTCGTCCTGCTCGTCACGGGCCTCGTCGTCCTCGTCGTGCTGGTGCGGCGCGGCACCGTGCTGCGCCGCCGGGTCGACGCACTCGAGGCCCACCGCCCTGCCGGCGACGCCGACGTCGCGGCCCTGCGAGCCGACCTCGCCCAGGCCCTCAAGCACGTCGCCGTCGTCCGCTACGACGCCTTCGCCGATATGGGCGGGCGGCTGAGCTTCAGCGCGGCCGTCGTCGACGACCGCGGCGACGGGCTCGTCATCAGCTCGATCCACGCGCGGGGAGAGTCGCGCACCTACGCCAAGGGGGTCGTCGGCGGAGAGTCCGACGCCACCCTGACGCCCGAGGAGCAGCAGGCGCTCGCGGCGGCCCGCACCGGCAAGGAGCACCCGTGACCCGCTACGGCTACCTCGGACCCGAGGGGACCTTCACCTCGATGGCGCTCGACGCGTGGGAGCCCGCGGCAGACGCCGGGCGCGTGGCCTTCGGGGCGGTGGACGCGGCGCTGGCCGCCCTGCGTGCCGGGCAGGTCGAGGGCGCCATGGTGCCGATCGAGAACTCGGTGGAGGGTGGCGTCTCCGCCACCCTCGACGCACTGGCCAGCGGGGACCCGCTCGTCGTCACTGCCGAGGTGCTCGTGCCGGTGACGTTCGTTCTGGCCGCCCGCCCCGGCGTCCGGCTCGCGGAGGTGCGTGCGGTGGGTACGCACTCCCACGCCTGGGCCCAGGTGCGCGGGTGGATGGCCGCCAACGTGCCGGAGGCGGCGTACGTGCCCACCCTGTCGACGGCGGCGGCGGCCGAGTCGCTCGGGAGGTCCGCTGGTGGCGCGGGCGGATCGGGTGAGGCGCCGTTCCAGGCGGCGGTCTGTGCGCCGGCCGCTGCCCGCCTCCACGGTCTCGAGGTGCTGGCCGACGGCATCGGCGACCTCGGCGCGGCGGTCACCCGCTTCGTCCTCGTCACCCGGCCGGGGCGGCTGCCCGAGCCGACCGGCGCCGACAAGACCACGGTCGTGCTCTACCAGCGCGACGACCACGCCGGTGGCCTGCTCGAGCTGCTCGAGCAGTTCGCCGCGCGCGGCATCAGCCTGACGCGGCTGGAGTCGCGCCCGACGAAGGCGTCGATGGGGTCGTACTGCTTCTCGGTCGACGTCGAGGGGCACGTGCTCGACGAGCGGCTGGGCGAGGCGCTCACCGGCCTGAAGCGGATCTGCGCCGAGGTGCGCTTCCTCGGCTCGTACCCGCGCGCCGACCGGCAGCGGGCCACCATCGGGCCGCGTGCGAGCGACGAGGACTTCACCTCGGCCCGCACCTGGCTGGAGGGCATCCGCGGGCCCGGCTCGCGGGACTGAACCGCTCGGGTCAGACGCGCGGTGTGCCGCCCTCGGGGGTGTCCGGGACGAGGGTGAGCACGAGGGTGTGGTCCGGGCTCCACGTCAGGTGCAGCTCGGTGCCACCGGCCAGCCCCATCCGCGGGTGGGACTCGAGCATGTCGAGCACCCACTGCTCCTGTGCCGTCAGCCCCGGCTCGCAGGCGCGGCGCGTCGTCGAGATGGCCTCGAGGTACAGGTCGGAGCTCTCCAGGTGGGCGAGCCCGCGGCCGGTGTTGCACCCGGTGTCGACGAACAGGCCGCTCGTGGCGAAGGTGAGCCGCACCGGCGCGACGAGGGGAGCGGGGGCCTCCGAGGCATCCGACGCCTCCCAGGTGCCGGTGACCGCGGCGAGGGAGGCCACGGGGGCCGGGGTGCCGGCCCCGCTCGGCGAGGACCCGAGCACGAGGACGAGGGCCCCGCCGAGGACGACGGCGATGACGACGGCCACGACGGTGACGCGCTTCACCGGGCACCCCCACGGTCGCGGGCATCCGGACCGGTCCCGAGCCGCGCCGTCGGGGGGGTCGCGCCCGTCCCGGGCCGGACCCATCCGGGTGGGCTGGTGTGCTCGTCGACCCAGGCGTCGACCTCGACCCAGCGCTCGTCGAGCCAGGCCGCGAAGCCCTCGTGGTCGTCGGGGACCTCCTCGGCGGCGTAGGTCCACGTGCGGACGAGGAACGGCCGGTCGTGGAACGGCATCGCGTCCCAGATGAGGCGGGGGGTGCTCAGCTGGCCGAACCCGGCGTGCGCCACGACCATGACGTCGGCCCCGGGCCGGACCTCACGGGCGGCCCAGGCGCCGCGTGACCTCGGCGGCAGCACGTGGCGGAGCCGCTCGGCGCGGGCTGCCCGCTCGGCCTCGCCCTTGTCACGGAGGCGGCGGATGACGCCGTCCCTCCGTCGTGGGGTCCAGTTCTGGCCCTCGGGGAAGATGAGGAAGACGTCGCCGGTGTTCATCGACTCGGCCATGGCGCGGACCCCCGCGACGCGCTCGTCACCGCGGCCCGACGTCGACGGCACGAAGAAGCTGTCGATGCGGGTGAGGATGGTGTCGATGCCCGGGTCCCAGCGCAGGGCCTCGGCGAGGACGATGCGGGGCAGCCGCTCCGCGGTGCGCGAGAGCAGCCAGGCGATGGCCAGCGAGTCGGCCGGCCCCGCGTGCCGGGCGAGGGCGACGAGCGGGTGGTCGTCGGCGCCGAAGTGCATGCGGTCGGTGAGGCGCACCTCGAGGCCGACCCAGCGGCGGACGTAGTACATGAGCGAGTCGAGCGCCTGGCTGAAGAGGCGCTCGTGGTCCTCGTGCCACGTGGGGGACGACGCGTCGGGGGATCGTGACCACAGCACCCAGCACGAGACGAGCATGCGGATGTCGACCCACATGAGGATGACCGCCAGGCAGGCGCTGCGGAAGAGCCGCGCGCGACGGTCGATGACGACCATGAGGGCCCCGGCGACGATGACCGGCACGGCGAGGCCGGTGACGACCACACCGACGAGCGGCCAGGCGACGTGCAGAACCCGCCGCGCGAACAGCGGCGGTGGCGGTACTCCGCGCATCCCCATGGGGGCAGCGTAGGGGGCGGGGTCGATCGCGTCCCCGGGGTCGGTCGGCGGGGGGCCCGTTCGGCGCCGCGTGGTGACACGGCCGGCCGTTCCGCAGGGGCGCGGCCGGCGGCTGCTCAGCTCGTGCCCAGCCGGGCCTCGAGGTAGGCGGCCGATGCCTCGTGCGCCTGCTCCATCCGGGCCTTCATGCGCCCCGCCCGGGCCTGGCCGATCGCGATGTTCGGGCTCGAGCTCGCGCCCGACGGCAGCACCAGCAGGTCGACGTCGTCCGGCACCGACTCGATCTCGTGGACGTACCGGTGGCGCCGCGCGATCTCGAAGGCCACCGTCCCCACCTCCCAGGGCTTCGTCGGCGGTGTCAGTGCCTGCTCGACGCGCCCCACCTGGAGGACGACGACGCGGGTGGCACCCAGCGCCAGCGCGCGCCCGACGGGGATGGAGTGCACCAGGCCACCGTCGAGGTAGTGCGCGCCGTCGATCTCCACCGGCGGGAACAGCCCCGGCACGGCGCAGGACGCGACGATGGGCCAGACCAGCTCGCCACGCTCGAACCACCGTCCGCTCGCGTCCTCGATCCGCGCCGCCACGCACTGGAAAGCCACCTCGAGCTCCTCGAACCGGTCCACCGGCAGGTACTCGTCGATGACGTGGCGCAGGGGCGCGTTCGAGAGCAGGTGCGTGCGGTACTTGGCCACCCGCGCCGCCTGGCGCACCGGGTTCTCGACGAAGACGCCCTCGCGGGAGACGGCCTCCCAGACCTCGGTCAGGCGCGCGGCGCCCTCGACCGTGGGGTCGGCCGCGACGAACGCCCCGTTGACCGCCCCGATGCTCGTCCCCAGCACGAGGTCGGGCCGGACCCCTCGCTCGGCGAGCGCCCGGAACATCCCCACCTGGGTCGCCCCCAGGACCCCGCCTCCCCCCAGCACGAAGGCCGTGAGCGGGGTGGCGGTCATGTCCCCAGCGTAGGGCGGCCCCGCAGACCGACAGCGCTGACCGGTACCCCTCCCGGTAGCCTCGGACCATGGGCGGCGCGGCGATCTTCGACCTCGACCGCACCCTGCTCCAGGGTGGTACCGGGCCGCTGCTCTCCCGCGCGATGTACGACCTCGGCGTCATGGGGCGGCGGCTGCCCGGTGAGGGCCTGCTCTACAAGGTCTTCGACGTCCTCGGCGAGACGCTCCCGTCCATCGCCCTGGCCAGGCAGGCGACCCTCCTCGCCAGGGGCCGCCCCGAGGGCACCTTCGACGAGGCGGCCACCGCGGCCGCGGAGGCCATCGCCGCGGTCATCCATCCCTTCGCGCTCAGCCTCATCGAGCAGCACCGGGCCGCCGGCCGCCCGGTGGTCCTGGCCACCACCACGCCGTACCACCTGATCCGCCCGCTCGCCGACCGCCTGGGCGTCGACCACGTCATCGCGACCCGCTACCGCACCGGCGAGGACGGCACCTACGACGGCGCGCTCGACGGCCCGTTCGTCTGGTCGCGCGGCAAGCTGCGGGCGGTCCGCGAGTGGGCCGAGGCCGAGGGCATCGACCTGTCCGAGAGCTTCGCCTACTCCGACTCCATCTACGACCTGCCGCTGCTCTCCGCCGTCGGGCAGCCCGCCGCCGTCAACCCCGACCCACGGCTGGCGCTCTACGCCGTGGCCCGCGGCTGGCCCATCGTCCACTTCGACGTGTCCCCCGGTGTCGTCAAGCTGCCCGTGGTCGGCGTCGAGCTCCAGCGGTTGCTCTTCATCGCCAGCCACCCCCTGCTCACGACGCCGTACGCGCGCTTCGACGTCCAGGGCACCGAGCACATCCCCCGCACCGGCCCGGCCATCCTCGTCGGCAACCACCGCAGCTACTTCGACATCCCCGCGATGATCCAGATGATGCGCCCCACCGGCCGCACCGGGCGGATCCTCGCCAAGAAGGAGCTCTTCGACGTGCCTGTGGTGGGTGCCCTCGCGACCGCACTCGGCGGGATCCCGGTCGACCGCGCCACCGGCGGCAACGAGTCCTTCGAGACCGCCGCCGTGGCCCTCGAGGGAGGTGAGCTGGTCTGCCTGCTGCCCCAGGGCACCATCCCCCGGGGCGCCGCGTTCTACGACCCCGTGCTCAAGGGGCGCACCGGCGCGGCGCGGCTGGCCGCGGCCACCGGAGCCCCCGTCATCCCGTTCGGCATCTGGGGCACGGAGGAGGTGTGGCCGCGCAGCTCGCCCGTGCCGCGGATGCTCAACCTCGCCGACCCCCCGACGGTCCGGGTCCGCATCGGCCCGCCCGTCGAGCTGCGGCACCGCCAACCGACCACCGACACCCGCCGCATCATGGCGGCCATCTCCGACCTCCTGCCGCCCGAGGCGCGCGAGGCCCGCGAGCCCACCGAGGAGGAGATCCGGCGCGCGACCCCCGGCGGCGGCCCGCAGCTGCTCTGAGTCACGTGCGGTGCCTCGGTGCCCGGCCGCGTGGGCCTCACCCGTCGTCGGTGGGCACCCCGATCCCGTCCAGCGGGACCGCTGCCGACTTGACCCGGACCGGGGCCTTAGGGTTACCTAAGTCAGGTAAGGAAGACCTAACACGCCGGACGGAGCGACATGTTCGTGAGCAACGCCCTCATCGGGCTGCGCGAGGGGCTCGAGGCGGCGCTCGTCGTCGTCATCCTGCTCGCCTTCCTCGTCAAGACGAACCGCACGTGGGGCATCCGCTACGTCTGGGTCGGTGTCGGTGTCGCGATCGCGCTCTCCGTGGTCCTCGGCGCGGTGCTGACCTTCGGCACCCGGCAGCTCTCCTTCGAGGCACAGGAGATCATCGGGGGCACCGCGAGCATCATCGCCGTCGGCTTCGTCACCGCGATGGTGTTCTGGATGAAGTCCGCGGCGCGCACCATCTCGGGCGAGCTCAAGGGCCGACTCGACCGCGCGCTCGACCTCGGCCCCCTCGCCGTCGCCCTCGTGGGCTTCCTCGGTGTCGGTCGCGAGGGCCTGGAGACCGCGATCTTCTTCTACGCCACGGCGCAGGCCGCCGGCACCGGCAACAACCTGCCGCTCCTCGGATGGGCCGTCGGCCTCGGCGGCGCCATCGTGCTGGGCTACCTCATCTACCGGGGCGCGCTGCGCATCAACCTCACCCTGTTCTTCCGCTGGACCGGTGTCGCGCTCATCGTCGTCGCGGGCGGGATCCTCGCCTACGGCATCCACGACCTGCAGGAGGCGGGTGTGCTTCCGGGGCTGAACACCCTCGCCTTCGACGTCTCGCATGTCATCGACCCGAGTGCCTGGTACGCCGCGCTCCTCAAGGGCATCTTCAACTTCACGCCGGCCACCACCGTGCTGCAGGCCGTCGCGTGGGTGCTGTACGTCGGCACCGTCATGTTCTTCTTCCTCCGTCCGGCCAAGTCGCCCACCGCCCCCGCCCCGCAGGCCCAGGCCACGGCGCCGTCCGCGCCCGCACAGGGCTCGGCGGTCTGACCCACCGGACCGACCCACCGCCCCCGTACGCCACGACCCCGGAGACCACCATGCGCCGAACCGCCCTCGCCCTCACCACCGTCGCCGCGGCCCTCGCCCTCGCGGGGTGCGGGACGACCGGCGAGGGCACCGCGTCCGACGGCACTGCTGCCGCCGGGGCCGCCGACACCGTCATCACCGTGACCTCCACCGACGACGCCTGCGAGCTCTCGGAGACGACCGCTCCCGAGGGGAAGCTGGCCTTCGAGGTGACGAACGAGGGCAGCAACCCCACCGAGTTCTACCTCTACATCAATGGCGAGGACATCGCCGGCGAGGTGGAGAACATCGGCCCCGGACTCACCCGCACCCTGGTCGTCGCCGACGTCGTCGAGGGCGACTACGTCACGGCGTGCAAGCCGGGGATGACCGGTGACGGCATCCGCGCCGACTTCGAGGTGACCGGCACGGGCGTCACGCCCACCAGCACCTGACCCGCCACCGCCGCTCACCCCACCCGCTCCGCCACGTCCTAGGCCCCGCCGAGCGGCTCGTGCTGTCCGAAGGATCTCCGTGTCGATGACCCGTGCCCGCGCGGCACTCACCCTGCTCCCCGTGGCGCTGGCGCTCGCCGCCTGCTCCGGTCGGGCGGATGCCGTCCCGGCCGCCGGCGGGCCGCCCATCGCCGTCACCGCCTCCGACACGGCCTGCGAGGTGGGCCGCGCCGAGGCACCGGCGGGCACCGTCGAGTTCACCGTGACCAACACGGGCTCCGCCGTCAACGAGTTCTACGTCTACGCCGAGGGCCACCGGGTGGTGGGTGAGGTGGAGAACATCGGCCCCGGCCTGACCCGAAGCCTCCACGTCGACCTCAGCGAGCCGGGCACCTACGAGACGGCCTGCAAACCCGGGATGGTGGGCGAGAGCATCCGCGGCGAGTTCACCGTCACGGGCACGACGGCCGCCCCGAGAACCGAGGACGAGGACCTCGAGGGGGCCGTCGCCGAGTACCAGCGGTACGTCGCCGGCCAGGCGGACGCCTTCCTCGAGCGCACCGCCGAGTTCGTCGCCCTCGTCAAGAAGGGCGACGTCGCAGGGGCCAGGGCGCTGTACCCGATGGCCCGCTCCCCCTGGGAGCGGATCGAGCCGGTCGCCGAGTCCTTCGGTGACCTCGACCCCAGGATCGACGGCCGCGAGGACGTGACCGCCGAGGGCATGGAGTTCACCGGGTACCACCGCCTGGAGAAGGACCTCTGGGAGGACGGGCTCCAGGAGGACTCCGCCCAGATCGCAGACCGCCTGCTCGCCGACACCACCGAGCTGGTGGGCCTGGCCAGGACGGCCGAGCTGAACCCCCTCCGGCTCGCCAACGGCGCGAAGGCGCTGCTCGACGAGGTCGCCACCGGCAAGATCACCGGCGAGGAGGAGCGCTACAGCCACACCGACGTGTGGGACGTCGAGGCCAACGTCGAGGGCTCCCTGGCAGCGATCGACGCCCTGCGCCCCTTCCTCCTGGCGAGGGACCACGGCCTCGCCGACGTGATCGACACCCGCGGCGACGCCCTCGTCGACCTCCTCGCGACCCACCGGGTCGGCGACGGGTTCGCGCTCTACACCGACCTCACCGAGGCCGACGTCAAGCGCCTGAGCGAGGCCCTCGACGCGTTCGCCGAGCCCGTGGCCACGGTCGCGGGTGTGGTGGCAGCCGGGTGATGGAGGCCTCGACGCGACGGGCCCTGCTCGCCGGTGGTGCCGGAGCCGCCGTCGCCGGTGCGGCCGCGGGTGCGAGCTGGGTGGCGCGGCCCGGCTCCGCCGGGGCAGCGCCGTCGGCGGCGACCCCGGACGGGGCCATGCCGTTCCGGGGCTCCCACCAGTCGGGCATCACGACCCCCGCGCAGGACCGGCTGCACTTCGTGGCCCTCGACGTCGTCACGGATGACCCCGAGGAGCTGCGCGACCTGCTGACCGCGTGGACACGGGCCGCCGAGCGGATGACGTACGGCGCCGAGGCCGCACCGGGTGGCACCGTGGGCGGTGGCCCGTGGGGGGTGCCGCAGGACACCGGTGAGGCGCTCGACCTCCCGGCGTCGCGACTCACCGTCACCATCGGGTACGGGCCGTCGCTGTTCGACGGCCGTTTCGGCCTGGCCGGTCGCCGTCCCGAGGCCCTGCGCGAGCTCCCGGCCTTCACCGGCGACGACCTGGACCCCGCGCGCAGCGGCGGCGACCTGTGCCTCCAGGCCTGCGCCGACGACCCGCAGGTCGCGGTGCACGCCGTGCGCAACCTCGTCCGGATGGGGTTCGGCGTCGTGTCGGTGCGGTGGAGCCAGCTCGGCTTCGGGCGGACGTCCTCCACCTCGACCTCGCAGACGACCCCCCGCAACCTGTTCGGCTTCAAGGACGGCACCGCCAACCTCAAGGCGGAGGAGCCGCGTCTGCTCGAGCAGCACGTCTGGGTGCAGCCGCAGGACGTGGTCGGGGGCGCGGGGTGGATGGCGGGCGGTTCCTACCTCGTGGCCCGGCGCATCCGGATGCACATCGAGGTGTGGGACCGCAGCCCGCTCAGGGACCAGGAGGACGCCATCGGGCGCGACAAGCTCGTGGGCGCGCCGCTCGGCCGTGCCGACGAGCACGAGGAGCCGGACTTCACCGCTCCAGCAGCCGACGGGGGCCCGCGCATCCCCGTCGACAGCCACGTCGCGCTCGCCCACCCGACCAACCTCGGCGGCATCCGCATCCTGCGGCGCGGGTACACCTTCACGGACGGCACGGACCGCCAGGGGCACCTGGACGCCGGCCTGTTCTTCATCGCCTTCGTCCGCGACGCGCACACCCACTTCGTGCCGATGCAGCGGGCCCTCGCCGCCGCCGACCGGCTCAACGAGTACGTCGCGCACACCGGTTCGGCGCTGTTCGCCTGTCCCGCGGGGCTGGCCGCCGACGACGACTGGGGATCCCGGCTCTTCGCCTGAGCCTGGGCACCGGGTCGGGGGAGGCGCCTGCGATTCGTGACGCAGGGCTGGCGCCGCGTCCGCGGGCACGACAGGCTGGCACCATGACCGCGCCCACGACCGTCGTGCTCTTCGGTTCCACCGGTGACCTCGCCCAGCGCAAGCTGATCCCGGGGCTGCTCCACCTCTTCCAGACAGGGCTCCTGGACGACCTCCGCGTCGTCGGCACCTCACTGGACGACATGACCCCTGACGCGTTCCGCGACTTCGCGCTCGTCGCGATCCGCGAGCACAGCACCCGGGAGATGAAGGACGAGGACTGGCACGAGTTCGCGCAGCGCCTGGACTACGTGCCTCTCTCCGCCGGGCCGCAGGCGCTTGGAGAGGCCGTCAGGCGAGGGGAGGCGCAGCTGCCCGGGGACAACCCGCTGCGGCTGCACTACCTCGCGGTGCCGCCCAAGGCCGCCCTGTCGGCCGTCCGCACCATCTCCGAGGCCGACCTGTCGCGCAACAGCCGGGTCGTCATGGAGAAGCCGTTCGGCAGCGACTACGCCTCGGCGGTCGCGCTGAACCGCCAGCTGCACGAGGTGTTCGACGAGGAGCAGATCTTCCGCATCGACCACTTCCTCGGTAAGGAGCCGGCGCAGAACATCCTCGCGTTCCGGTTCGCCAACGGGCTCTTCGAGCCCATCTGGCACAGGAACAGCATCTCCCACGTCCAGATCGACGTCCCCGAGACGCTGGGTCTGACCCAACGAGCCGACTTCTACGAGACGACCGGCGCCTACCGCGACATGGTCGTCACCCACCTGTTCCAGATCCTCGCGTTCACCGCCATGGAGCCCCCCACGGCGCTGGAGCCGGCCGCCATCAGCAGGGAGAAGAACAAGGTCTTCCGGTCGATGCAGCCGGTCCAGCCCACCGACGTCGTCCGCGGCCAGTACGAGGGCTACCACGACGAGCCCGGTGTGGCCGGCGACTCCGAGACCGAGACGTTCGTCGCGCTCAAGGCGTACGTCGACAACTGGCGCTGGGCAGGGGTCCCGTTCTTCCTGCGCACCGGCAAGCGGATGGCCGAGGGGGCGCGGATCATCTCCATCGCCTTCCGCGAGCCACCGCAGTCGATGTTTCCGTCCGGCTCCGGCGTCGGCGACCAGGGCCCGGACCACCTGACCTTCGACCTGGCCGACAAGTCGCGGATGTCGCTGTCGTTCTACGGCAAGCGCCCCGGCCCCGGCTTCCGCCTCGACAAGCTCTCGATGCAGTTCGCGATGCAGGAGACGTCGTGGGCCGGCGCCGTGCTCGAGGCCTACGAGCGGCTCTTCTACGACGCGGCACGCGGCGACCGCACCCTGTTCACCTCGGCCACCGGCATCGAGCGGCTGTGGGAGATCAGCCAGCCCCTGCTCGACAACCCCCCGCCGGTCCGGCCCTACAAACAGGGCACGTGGGGTCCGAACCAGATCCACCAGCTCATTGCGCCCTACACGTGGCGGCTGCCGTTCGAGCGTCCGTGGCGCGAGAAGAAGCGCTGACCGCGACCGGGTTCGTCGGTGGTCGCTCTGACCGTGGCGAACCGCATCTCCCGCGTGCCCGCGGTGGCGCGCCGCGTCGGGTGAGGTGGCGCGCCCGCGCGGGTCAGGTGGAGGAGCCCGACGAACCCTTCCTGCGTTCCGGGGAGCGGACGATGAGCGCCCGGGGCTGCACCTCGCAGGCGAGCTTGACGGCCTCGCCGATGATGTCGCCGTCGACCTGCACCCGCTGCGGCTCGTCGACCACCACGACGGTGCTCGTGCCCTTGTAGCGGGACAGGTGTGCCGTGGAGCGGTCGCTCTTGGTGAGCACCCGCCCGACCACCGACAGCCACGCACCGATGCCGCGAGGCTCGAGGACGATGACGTCGAGCAACCCGTCGTCCGGCTCCGCGTCGGGCATGAGGTCGATGCCGCCGGTGATCTTGCCGCAGTTGCCGATGACGACCATCCGCGCCCGCTTGGTCTCCTCGGGGCCGCCCTCGATGCTCAGCGTCGCCCGGAAGCGGTCGCGGAGGAAGTTCTTGAGGCCGGCCGGCACGTAGGCGCCCCAACCGATCCTGTTCTTCAGCTCCTCCGAGGTGGAGTCCATGATGGCCGCGTCGAGCCCGAGGCCGGCCATGACGAAGAAGGCGTGGGTGCGCTGACCGGCCGACGACCCCTCACCGACGTGTTCCTCGAGCTCGAGGTGGTCGGGGTCGAGGGTCATCCACGCGGCGTCGACGTGGCGGTTGCGGCCGGTGAGGGCCACGTCGAGGGCCTGTTCGATCGAGT
The DNA here is from genome assembly GCA_963726295.1 of uncultured Actinomycetota bacterium. GTDB lineage: Bacteria > Actinomycetota > Actinomycetes > Actinomycetales > Dermatophilaceae > DASSQJ01. Next base: position 73,950 of record CAVSBW010000008.1, on the reverse strand, counting down.
CGACCGGGATCTCGAGGTTGCGCGCGAGGAGGTTGCCGGTGCCGCCGGGAAGCAGGCCGAGGGGGACGCCGGTGCCGACCAGCTCCTGCGCCACCGCCCTTACCGTGCCGTCGCCGCCGAGGGCGCAGACGAGGTCCACCTCGCGCTCGATGGCCTCCCGCGTCTGCCCGAAGCCCACGTCGTGCTGGGTGGTCTCGAGGAGGATCGGCTCAGCCCAACCGTGGTCCTTGCACACGGTGGCCAGCCGACGCTTCACCTCGCCCATGTCCTCGAACTTGGTCGGGTTGACGATGACGGCGAGCTGCTTCGGCGGCGGCAACGGCTCACCCTCTCCTTGGCGGAACGAGTCGCGCGCGGGCCGCGCGCGGTGTGAGCCGCCACGATGGCGGGATGGCCGTGAGGAGATGACCAGATAGGCACCGACGACCGCGAACAGCACGGCGACGGCGACTCCGACCCAGGTGAGGATCTCCTCCCACGACACAACGTGGAAGGTACAGCAGCGGTGGGCGCCGGGCGCCACCGCCGTAGGCTGCGACACATGACGGACACCTCGGGGGCGGCCACGGACGGCGGTGCGGGGGCCGGCGCGCCGGGCGCGGTCCCGCGCGACGACAAGGACTGGACCTGGACCCTCGAGCGGGTGTGCCCCGAGTGCGGCTTCGCGGCGTCCACCGTCGCCGCCGAGGACGTCGGCCGACTCATCCGGGCGTGCACGGATCCCTGGCCGGTGGTCCTCGGGCGACCGGACGTGCGGGAGCGGCCGGACCCCGCCACCTGGTCGGCGCTCGAGTACGCGTGCCACGTCCGCGACGTCTGCCGCCTCTTCGGGCAGCGGCTGCACGCCATGCTCGAGCAGGACGACCCGCTCCTGAACAACTGGGACCAGGACGCGACCGCCGTGGCCGAGCGGTACGGGGAGCAGCCGCCGGCCGATGTCGCCGGTGGCCTCGCCGCGGCGGCGGCGAGCTGGGCCGACGCCTACGACCGGGTCGGGCCGGGCCAGTGGGACCGCACGGGGACCCGCTCGAACGGCTCCCGGTTCACGGTCCTCTCGCTCGGCCGGTACGGGCTCCACGACCTGGCACACCACCTCCACGACGTGGGCGTCGCCATCCCGTGACCTCCGCTCCCGAGGTGCGCACGTGAGTTCCGAGATCGTCTACGTCCTGCTCGGTGGGGCGTTGCTGCTCGCGGCGGTTCTCCCGCAGCTGCTGCACCGCTACGCGCTGTCCGCCCCCATCGCGCTCGTTGCCACCGGGATGCTCATCGGCCTGCTGCCGGCCGCCGACGAGGTACGACTCGACCCGGTGGCCGCGCGCCCGTGGATCGAGCACCTCACCGAGGTCACGGTGCTCGTGGCCCTCATGGGCGTCGGGCTGGCCCTCGACCGTCCCCTTCGCCCGCGGCTGCGGGCGTCGTGGGCCTCGTGGTCGCCCACCTGGCGGCTGCTCGGCATCACCATGCCCCTCACGATCCTCGGCGTCGCCGGGCTGGCGTGGGGGCCGCTCGGCATCGCGCTGCCCGCCGCGCTGCTCCTCGGGGCGATGCTCGCGCCGACCGACCCCGTGCTGGCGTCGGACGTGCAGGTCGGGGGTCCCAACCTCGAGGAGGCGGAGGAGGACCTGGACGAGCACGACGAGGTGCGCTTCGCGCTGACGAGCGAGGCCGGGTTCAACGACGGGCTGGCCTTCCCGTTCATCTGGGCTGCGGTGTTCCTCGCGGCCGGAGTGCCCGAGGCCCAGCGCCTCGGCGCGGGAGGGGCGCTGCGCTGGGTCGCGTGGGAGCTGGTCGGCAAGGTGGCGATCGGCCTGGCGGTCGGCGTGGCCCTGGGGTGGCTGCTCGGCCGGCTCGCGTTCCGCACGCCGCGCCGCTCGCTCCGACTTGCCGAGCTCGGCAACCCGCTCCTCGCCGTCGCCGCGATGCTCCTCGTGTACGGCCTGACCGAGGTCGCCCACGGCTACGGCTTCCTCGCCGTCTTCGCGTGTGCGCTGACGCTGCGGTCGGCCGAGCGGGGCCACGAGTTCCAGCAGGACATGCACGGCATCGTCGAGCGGCTCGAGAGCCTGCTCACGCTCGTGGTCCTGCTCGGCCTCGGCTTCGCCTTCACCAACGGCCTGCTCGCCAACCTTGACTGGCGGGGGGTCGCCGTGGGGGCCGCCCTCATCCTCGTCATCCGGCCGGTGGCGGGTTACGTTGCCTTCCTCGGGCACCGGCGGCAGGTGGGGACGGCGGGCCTGGACCACCGGGAGCGACTGGTGGTCGCCTTCTTCGGCGTCCGCGGCGTCGGGTCGGTCTACTACCTCTCCTTCGCCGCGGGCGCGGCGGCCTTCTCGGAGGAACGCTGGATGTGGTCGACGGTGGGTTTCACCATCGCGCTCTCCGTCGTGGTGCACGGGGTCCTCGCCACCCCGGCGATGGCCTGGCTGGAGGGCCGACGGGTTGCTCGGCGGAGACGAGGCAGGGCGCGCGTGTAACCCGCGTGACGTCGGGGCGGGTGGTGTCCGACACTGGCTCGGTGCCCTCCCCCTCCACGGTCCTCGCGTTCGCGCTGGCCTCCGCCGTCATCATCGCGATCCCCGGGCCCAGCATCCTCTTCACCATCGGCCGGGCGCTCTCCGCCGGGCGCCGCGAGGCCCTGCTCAGCGTGGCCGGCAACGCCCTCGGCATCCTCACCCAGATCGTCGCGCTCGCCCTCGGGCTCGGTCCGGTCATCGCGGCCAGTGCCACCGCTTACACCGTGCTCAAGGTGGTCGGCGCCCTCTACCTCGTGTTGCTCGGGGTGCAGGCCGTTCGGCACCGGCGCGAGGTGGCCGAAGCCCTGGTCGGCGGCTCGGCGGTCGCGACCCCGGTGGCGCACGCGGTGCGCAACGGGTTCGTCGTGGGGCTCACCAACCCGAAGTCGTTCGTGCTCCTCGCCGCCGTGCTCCCGCAGTTCGTCGACCCCTCGGGGCAGGTGGGTCTGCAGCTGCTCGTCCTCGGCCCGGTCTTCGCCGCGATCGCCCTCGTCAGCGACGGGACGGTCGCGCTCCTCGCGTCGCGGTTCCGCGACTGGTTCGCGAGGTCGCCGCGGCGGATGGAGCGCGTGGGCGGCGCCGGCGGGCTGATGATGGTCGGGCTCGGGGCGGGCCTGCTCGTCACCGGCCGCCCGGACTGACCCGCGTGCGCCGCCGTCGATAAACTCGCGGAGTGATCGACATCAGGCTGCTCCGCGAGGACCCCGAGACCGTCCGCGCCAGCCAGCGGGCCCGGGGGGAGGACGACGCGGTCGTCGACCGGGTCCGCCAGGCCGACGAGCGCCGCCGCGGTTCCCTCACCGCCTATGAGCGGCTGCGGGCCGAGCAGAAGTCGATGGGCAAGGACGTCGCGCGGGCCCAGGGCGAGGAGAGGCAGGCCCTGCTCGCCCGCACGAAGGAGGTCGCGGCCGAGGTCAAGCGCCTCCAGGCCGAGGCCGACGCCGCCCAGGCCGAGCTCGACACCCTCCTGCGCACCATCGGCAACGTCGTCGAGCCCGAGGTGCCGGCCGGCGGCGAGGACGACTACGTCGTCGTCGAGGAGGTCGGCGCCCCACGGGACTTCGCGGCCGAGGGCTTCGAGCCGCGTGACCACCTCGAGATCGCCGAGGCCCTGGACGCCGTCGACATGGAGCGCGGCGCGAAGGTCGCCGGGGCCAGGTTCTACTTCCTCAAGGGCGTCGGCGCCCGCCTCGAGACCGCACTGCTGAACCTCGCCCTCCAGAAGGCGGTGGTGAACGGGTTCGTGCCGCTCGTCGTCCCGACCCTCGTCAAGCCGGAGGTGATGGAAGGGGCCGGCTTCCTCGACCACCACGCCGAGGAGGTCTACCACCTCGAGCTCGACGACCTCTACCTCACCGGCACCTCGGAGGTCGCCCTGGCCGGCTACCACGCCGACGAGGTCGTCGACCTCTCCGCCGGTCCGCTGCGCTACGCCGGACAGTCGACGTGCTACCGCCGCGAGGCCGGCTCGTACGGCAAGGACACCCGCGGCATCATCCGGGTGCACCAGTTCAACAAGATCGAGATGTTCGTCTACTGCCGCCCCGAGGAGGCCGCGGCGGAACACGAGCGGCTCCTCGAGCTCGAGAAGGAGATGCTCGCCGCGATCGAGGTGCCGTACCGCATCATCGACACCGCTGCCGGTGACCTCGGGGGTCCGGCCGCCCGCAAGTACGACTGCGAGGCCTGGGTCCCGAGCCAGGGCCGTTACCGCGAGCTCACCTCGACGTCGAACTGCACCACCTTCCAGGCTCGACGGCTGAACACCCGCTTCAAGGGGGAGAACGGGAACGAGGTGGCCGCCACGCTCAACGGCACCCTGGCGACGACCCGGTGGATGGTCGCCATCCTCGAGAACCACCAGCAGCCCGACGGTGCCGTCGTGGTGCCCGAGGCGCTCCAGCCGCTGCTCGGCCTCGAGCTGCTCACCCCGGTGGGCTGACCGCGACGACCCGGTCGTCGTGCCGACCTCCTCGGTGGGGTGCGAGGCGGAACGGCCTGAGCGCCGCGGTTCAGCGGGGGAGGAGCCCTGCGGCGACGAACGCGCGGTGGTGGATCTCCCTGATGACGTCCTGCTTGCGGCGGTTGTACTGGATCCCGTCCTCGCGGGCCGCCGTCGTCGCCGCCGACGCCTCCCGCTTGGTGCGCGCGTAGAGCTCGAGGTCCTCGGGCGTGCGGCGCAGGTGGTCGCGGAAGAGCCGGTCGCGCCACGGCGCCGCGTGTTCGGGCGGGAACACGTGCAGGTGGCAGGCGGGGTCGGGGTGCCGGAGCAGCCGGTGCCCGCCCCACCACGGCTCGCGCGCGTGCAGCGCGAAGCCGACGGCCTCCAGCGCCGGCACGTACGCCTCCTCGTCCGTGGTGTCGGCGACCACGAGGTCGATGTCGACGACCGGCTTGGCGGCCAGGCCCGGCACAGACGTGGAGCCGATGTGGTCGAGGGCGAGCACCCGCGGCCCGAGTGCCGACCGGATGAGCGCGGCGAGCCCGTCGTACCGGGCCGGCCAGCTCGGGTCGGGGTCGACCACCACGACCATCCGGCTCGGTCCGGCCCCACCGACCCACGGCGTGACGCCGGGCGGCGGGGTGCCCTCCTCGAACGACATGATCTCGGCCGGTGTCGGCATCCCGTCACGGTACGTGCAGCAGCGGGGGTGTGTCGGGAACCTTCACCGAGGGACACCTTCGCTTCCCGTCCCCCGGTGAAGGTTCCGGCATCCGGAGAGAAAGTTGCTGGCGGTCGGGCGGTCAACGGTTGGACGCCCGGCGTGGGTACGGTGAGGTCCTCATGACACCTCCGTACCTCGTCGGTCTCGACATCGACGGCACCACCGTCGACCACGACGGTCGGCTCCACGAGCCCGTGCGCCAGGCCGTCCGCGCGGTCGTGGATGCCGGGCACCACGTCGTCCTCGCCACCGGCCGGGCCATCATCGGCACCCTTCCGATCCTCGACGCGCTCGGCCTCCTCGAGGGCTACGCCGTGTGCGCAAACGGTGCCATCACCCTGCGGCTCGACCCCGCGCTCGACGACGGCTACGAGGTCCTCGAGGCGGTGACGTTCGACCCGGCCCCGGCCCTGCGGGTCCTGCACCGTGAGTTCCCGTCGGCGCTGGTCGCCGTCGAGGAGCTCGGCGTCGGCTTCAAGGTGTCCGCCCCCTTCCCCGACGGCGAGCTCGACGGCACCCCCCGTGTCGTCTCGTTCGAGGAGCTGATGGCCCATCCGGTGACCCGCCTCACCATCCGCGACCCCGAGAGCACGAGCGAGGAGTTCCTCGCCGGCACCGACCGGATCGGCCTGCACGGGGTCGAGTACGCGGTCGGGTGGAGCGCCTGGCTCGACATCACCCCGGAGGGGGTGTCCAAGGGGGCAGCCCTCGAGGGAGTGCGCCGCCGGCTGCGGGTGGAGCCCGACCACACCGTCGCGGTCGGCGACCAGCGCAACGACCTCGAGATGCTGCGCTGGGCCGCCCGGGGCGTGGCGATGGGCAACGCGCCGTACGAGGTGAAGGCGGCGGCCGACGAGGTCGCCGAGCACGTCGACGACCACGGGCTCGTCGACGTGCTCCGACCGCTGGCCGCCCCCCTGGCCTGACCGCCGGCAACCGCCTCGCGTCGCTGCTCGGGACGACCCGAGCAGGCCGGAAAGGGACCGGCTCACGGCACCCCACGGGCCCCAGTGGTCTCACCCGACGCGAAGGATGCTCCCTGATGGCGCAACCGGTGTGCTCGGATCCCGTTGCGGCGGGCCGCCGGATGGCAGGGTGCGGCCATGGACACTGCGGACGTCACCCACGCCACCCATGAGGCCAACGAGAACCCGGTCGTCGAGTGGGGTGCCCGGGTCGGCTTCGTCATCGTGGGCGTGCTGCACCTGCTCATCGGCTACATCGCGCTCAAGGTGGCGTGGGGCTTCGGCGGGGGGTCCAAGCAGGCCGACCAGTCGGGCGCCCTGAAGACCCTCGCGAGCTCGGGCACCGGCGCCGCCATCCTCTGGGTGGGCGTGGCAGGCTTCGCCCTCCTCGCCATCTGGAACATCACCGAGGGCATCGTCCGCCGCAACGACACGACCGACCTGGTCAAGCTCGTGGCCAAGGGCATCATGTACGCGTTCTTCGCGTGGACGACCTTCAAGATCGTGGGGCTCGGGAAGAACAGCAACAGCGAGAAGCAGACCAACGACTTCGCGTCCTCGCTCATGGGCAACGGATTCGGCCGGGTCCTCATCGGCGTCATCGGTCTGGTCGTCCTCGGTGTCGCCGGCTACCACGTGTACAAGGGCTGGACGAAGAAGTTCCTCGAGGACCTCGAGGAGCACCCCGGCACCTGGGCGGTGCGCGCCGGACAGATCGGTTACATCGCCAAGGGGGTGGCCCTCGTCGTCGTCGGCTTCTTCTTCGTCTTCGCCGCCGTCACCGCCGACCCGAAGAAGGCCGAGGGCCTGAGCGGGGCCCTGAAGGCCTTCAAGGACGCACCGGGCGGCCCGGTCCTCCTCACCCTGGTCGCCCTCGGCATCGCCGCGTACGGCGTGTACTCCTTCGCGCGGGCCCGGTACGCGCGCCTCTGACCGCTCGGCCGGGTCAGGTCGCCGAGGAGGCGGCCCGGTCGCCGGACGTGGTTTGCCCGGAGTCGGTGTCACCGGCGTGCGACCCGTCGCGGCGCAGGTAGCCCCAGGCGAGGAGCGCGCACACCAGACCGTTGATCATCCCGACGACCACGTCGGTGACGTGGTGGGCGCCGCGGTACAGGCGCGCGTACGTGACGACGAAGGGGACCAGGACGCAGACGATGACGACGATCCGCCTGACCACGACGTTCTGGATCCGCGTCGCCATGAGCGCAAAGGAGAAGTAGAGCGCCGACGACGCCCCCACGTGCCCGCTCGGGTAGCTCGAGGTGGGCGGCGCCGGGTCCAGCATCTTCACGTCAGGGCGCTCGCGCCCGACGATGTAGGCGGCGATGACGAACCACGTGGCCTGGAGCGAGATGGCGATGAGCGGAACGACCGCGAACCACCACTCCTTGGTGCGCCACCAGACGATGGCGGCGACCAGGACACCCATGGCGATGATGTACTCGGTGTTGCCGATCATCGACATGACGTGGGTGATCCCGTTCCACGTGCTGGTGCGGTGCTCCTCGAACCAGGCGTTCACCGAGTTCTCGCTCCGTGCGAACGCGTGGAACGGACCCATGAGCAGCATCCCGATGCCGACGATCACTCCGAAGAGGACCAGGCCGGGTAGGACCGCGCGGACGAAGGCGTCCTTGAGGGCGGAGAGGAACGCCGGTCGGGACCGGTCCTCGTCGTAGCGGGTCAGGAACGCCATCGGCTCTCCTCGGAATCGGGGTGGGGGTTGGACTCGGTCGCTCGGGCGTCGGGGTCGCGGGCGGTACGGGCGGGCTGCGGTGGGTTCCACCCGGAGTATCCGGCGTAGGAGGCGAGCACCAGGCCGACCCCGGTGAGGACGCCGACCGTGACGTCGCTCGGGTAGTGGACGCCGAGGAAGTTGCGGTCCAGGGCGGTGAGGACGATACAGATGACCGACACCGCGACCATCACCCCCCGCCAGAGCCGCTGCTCCACGATCGGCCACAGCAGGATGACCACTGTGGTGAAGAAGGCGGCGGAGCCGAGGGCGTGCCCGGAGGGGAACGAGTAGCCGGGCGCCTCCGACACGGGGTCCTCGACGATCGGTCGGGCGCGCTGGACGACGAACTTGCCGGCGAACTCGATGAACCAGGCGAACATCATCGTGCCGAAGGCCCACCACGCCCGGGTCCGCAGGCCCTTGCCGAACCACACCCACAGGCACAGGAGGGTCCCGACGGCGTAGAGGTTGCGGGGCAGGAAGGCCGCCTGCCAGAACAGCCAGAAGTCGAGCAGGGCGGGGTGGTCGCGGGTGATGGGCACCAGCGCGCTGATGGCGGCGTCGTCGAAGGAGATGAGCGGGTCCCACTTGCTGCGGATGAGGAAGCCGACCCCGAAGAACACGACGGCGACGACGGCGGCGTACACCCCGGCGCGGAGCAGCCGCCGGCCCCGCGACCGTTCCACGGTGGCGGTGTCGGCGCTGGTCACGGCTCATTCATACAGCACCGCCGGACGCTGCGGGGTCTCCCGGACGGGCCACGAGAGAGGGTGCCGGCGCCCGCCCGCGGGGCCCTGCGCACGTCTGGGATGCTGGGCCCACCATGGCCGAGCTCCACCTCACCTCCGCATCGAACCCGCGGCTGAAGTCCGTTGCGGCGCTGCGACGTCGGCGGGTGCGCGAGGAGCAGGGCCTGACCGTGGTCGACGGTCACGAGGAGCTGACCCTCGCCCTGGACGCCGGGGTGGTGCCCCGCACCCTGCTCTACTGCCCCGAGCTCATGCACGGGCCCGGAGCCGACGAGGACCTCCTGGAGAGGGTGCGCGCGGCCGGCGGCGCCATCATCCGTTGCGGCCGGGCGGCGTTCGAGAAGGTGGCCTACCGCGAGGGTCCCGACGGTGTCCTCGCGGTGGTGCCGGTGGCGGGGGTGGCGCTCGGCGATCTCGAGCTCCCACCCGACCCGCTCGTGGTCGTCTGCGAGGGGCTGGAGAAGCCCGGCAACCTCGGCGCCGTCCTGCGCACCGCCGACGCCGTGGGCGCGGCGGCGGTCGTGGCCGCCGACCCGGCGACCGACTGGGGCAACCCGAACGTCGTCCGCGCGAGCAAGGGCACCGTGTTCTCCATGCCGGTCGCGTCGGCTCCGACCGACGCCGTGCTCGCCTGGCTGGCCGACCGAGGCATCCGGCTCGTCGCGACCACCCCGGACACCGAGGTCCTGCACACGGCCGCCGACTACCGCGGCGCGGTCGCCGTGGCCGTCGGCACCGAGAAGACCGGCCTCACCGGGGCTGTGCTCGCGGCCGCCGCCCAGCGGGTCCGGATCCCGATGCAGGGCAGGGTCAACTCGCTCAACGCCTCCACCGCCGCCGCCGTCGTGGTCTACGAGGCGCTCCGGCAACGGACGTCGTGAGACCCGTGTGACCTTTGGGTTCGGCGCAGACGATGGTGCGAGCCCGCCGGTCCGTCGAACGGATGAGGACACCGGGGGGTGGTCATGAGTGCCCGGACGCGTGTGCGACCATGAACCACATGCGAGTTGACCACGTCGTCTACGCCGCCGAGCATGACGGGCTCCAGGCCACGGCCGAGCGCCTCGCGAAGCTGATCGGCGTCGAGCCGGTCGACGGGGGAGTCCACCCGCGCTTCGGGACGCGCAACGTCATCCTGCCGCTGGCCGGGGAACGCTACGTCGAGGTCGTCGAGGTGCTCGAGCACCCGGCCGCCGACAAGGCCCCCTTCGGACAGGTCGTCCGGGCCCGGTCCGAGGCCGGTGGGGGCTGGCTCGGCTGGGTGGTGAGTGTCGAGGACATCCGCGAGCAGGAGGAGCGCCTCGGCCGCGAGTCCGTGGAGGGGAACCGCCACCGTCCCGACGGTGTCGAGCTCCGCTGGCGCCAGATCGGCATCCGCGGCCTCCAGGCCGATCCTCAGCTGCCGTTCTTCATCCAGTGGGAGGAGGGCGTCCCGCACCCCTCCGCCGACGCCCCGACCGGGGTGACGCTGCAGTCGATCCAGATCGCCGGTGACCCCGAGCGCGTCCGCGAGTGGCTCGGGCTGCCCGACGAGTACACGCCCGCGACCATCGACTTCAGCTTCGTCGCCCCGCACGGCACGCCGGGTCTGCTGTCGGTCACGTTCGACACCCCGCAGGGCCTGGTCACCGTCTGACGGTCGGCCCGCCCCACGGCCTCAGGGCCGCGGCGCCCAGCCGCGCAGGCGCAGGCTGTTGGTGACCACGAGGACGCTGCTCATCGCCATCGCCGCCCCGGCGATCATCGGGTTGAGCAGGCCGGCCATCGCGAGCGGGATGGCGGCCACGTTGTAGCCGAAGGCCCACCCGAGGTTCTGGCGGATCGTGCGCAGCGTGGCCTGCGAGAGCTCGATGGCGTCGACCACGGCGGGCAGCTCGGAGCGGAGCAGGACGATGTCCGCCGCCTCGGCGGCGACGTCGGTGCCGGACCCCATCGCGATGCCGAGGTCCGCCTGGGCCAGCGCCGCGGCGTCGTTCACGCCGTCGCCGACCATCGCCACCACCCGGCCGCGCTCCTGCAGGTCGGCGACCACGGCGTGCTTGTCCTCGGGCCGGACGTCGGCGAAGACGCGACCACCGGAGATGCCCACCTCGCGGGCCACGGCCAGGGCGGCCTCCTCGTGGTCCCCGGTGAGCAGGTAACAGGTGAGGCCGAGCCCGTTGAGGTCGCGCACCGAGCGCCGCGAGGTGTCACGGACCGTGTCGGCGACGGTGAGCGAGGCGTGAGCCCGGCCGCCCCAGCCGACCCACACGGTGGTGCCCTCGACGGTGGGCCGCGCGATCCCGCGGGGGACCTCGTCGAAGAGGTCGGCCCGGCCCACGGTGACGACTGTGTCCTTGACGGTGGCGCGGGCGCCGGAGCCCGGCAGCGACTCGAAGTCCGTGGTCGCGGGCACCTCGAGCGCGCGGGCGCGGGCGGCCGCCATCACCGCGGCGGCCACCGGGTGCTCGCTGCCGTCCTCGACGGCCGCCGCCGCCCGCAGGGCCTGGTCCTTGGGGAGCCGGCCGACGGTGGCGACGTCGACGAGGGTCATCCGGCCGGTCGTGACCGTGCCGGTCTTGTCGAGGAGCACGGTGTCGACGCGGCGGGTGTCCTCGAGCACGCCCGCGCCCTTGATGAGGATGCCCAGCCTGGCGCCGCGGCCGGTACCGACGAGGAGCGCGGTCGGGGTGGCCAGCCCGAGCGCGCACGGGCACGCGATGACGAGCACTGAGATGCCCACCTCGAGGGCGCGCGCGGGGTCGCCGCTGACGACCCACCACACGCCGAAGGTCGTGGCCGCGAGCGCGAGCACGATCGGCACGAACACCGCGGAGACGCGGTCGGCGAGGCGTTGCACCGGCGCCTTCGAGGTCTGCGCCCGCTCGACGAGCCGGGCGATGCCGGCGAGCGTGGTCTCCGAGCCGACCCGGGTGGCCTCGACGACGAGGCGCCCTGTGGTGTTGACCGTGCCCCCGGTGAGCTCGGCGCCCGGCTCGACCTCGACGGGCAGCGACTCACCTGTGACGAGTGAGGCGTCGACGGCGCTGCGGCCCTCGACGACGGTGCCGTCGGTGGCGATCTTCTCGCCGGGGAGGACGACGAAGCGGTCGCCGGCGACGAGCTGGGTGACCGGGACGCGCTCCTTGGTCGTGGCACCCGTCGCCGGGTCCTCGCGCAGGACCATCGCGTCCTTCGCCCCGAGGGTGAGCAGCCCGCGGAGCGAGTCGCGGGTTCGGTCCGTGGCGCGGGCCTCCATCCACCGTCCGACGAGGAGGAAGGTCGTGACGACGGTCGCGGACTCGAACCAGAGGTGTGCGCCCTCGCCACCCATGCCCGAGGACGCGGCGCCGGTCAGGACGACGACGAGCGAGGAGAGGTACGCGGCCAGGACACCGATCGAGACCAGGGTGTCCATCGTCGAGGCGCCGTGGCGGGCGTTGGTGGCGGCGGCCCGGTGGAAGGGCCAGCCCGCCCACAGCACCACGGGCGTCGCCAGGGCGAGCTGCACCCACGGTTCGTGGGGGAGGTCGAGACCGGGCCACATGGCGATGACGACGAGCGGGAGAGTGAGGACCGAGGCCACGACCGCGCGGCGGCGCAGCTCGTCCTGGCGGGCGACCTGGTGGTGGCGGGTCGAGGCGGCGGCGCGTTCGGCGGCATCGGGGCCGACGTCGCCGGTGGCCGGCGCCGCCCCTCCGCCTGAGTTGCCCTCCCCGGCCCGCGGACCACCGGCGGCACCGTCAGAGACGTCGGCCGACGGCGAGGTGCCCCGCGACGCGCTGCCCGGACGGCCGCCGGGTGCGCCACCCGTACCTCCGCCGGAACCGCCGCCCACGACCTCGGCGCCGTACCCGGTCTTGCGCACGGTACGCAGCAGGTCCTCGACGGTCACCGCGCCCGAGTACCGCACGGTCGCCTTCTCCGTCGCCAGGTTGACGACGGCGTCGACCCCGTCCAGCCTCCCGAGCTTCTTCTCGATCCGCGCCGAGCAGGAGGCGCATGTCATCCCCGTGATCGCGAGGTCGACCTCGCGGACGTCCTCGGCGGGGCGGTCCGTGGTCTGGGTCATGTGCGGTTCCCCTCTCAGCTGCGCACGAGGCGGGCGACGGCGGCCTGCACCTCGGCCACCTTCTCGGCGGCCGCCTCGTCGGACTCACGGGCGGCGTCGACGACACAGTGGGCGATGTGCTCGTCGAGCAGGCCGAGGCTGACCGCCTGCAGGGCCCGCGTCGCCGCGCTCACCTGGGTGAGCACGTCGATGCAGTACGTGTCGTTCTCGACCATCCGGGCGATGCCGCGCACCTGCCCCTCGATGCGCCGCAGCCGCTTGAGGTGCGCGTCCTTGCTCTCGGAGTAGCCCGGCGTGACAGAGGTCCCCACGGTCGCAGTCATGAGTCCATGATACCCCCATGGGGTATTAGTGGCGAGGCGGGGTCCCGATGTGTGCCGAGTCCCCCGGCGGGACCCCGCCCGCGTCTCGCTCCGCCGTTCACCCTCCACCCCGGGACCCGCTGAACAGCCCTTTCGAGTGATGTCCACACCGGGCCGCCGCCGCTAGAGTTCCTCGCGTGAACGCCCGCTGGGGTCCGGTGGTCGACGACCACCCGCCGTCCGGCCCGAGAGCCGACCTCGAGGAACGGCTCCGGCACCGGGTGGCCGTCGGGGCCACGGAGGCGGTGTCGCGGTGATCGGGATCGTCGACCGGGTCGTCGCCCTCCACGACGTGCCTCTCTTCGCGTCCGTCCCCGGGAGAACGCTCGCCGCCGTCGCGGCGCGGGCCGAGGAGGTCGAGGTCGCCGACGGCGAGGTCGTCATCGAGGAGGGCGCGGTCGAGGACCACCTCTTCGTCGTCGTCCACGGCGGTCTGCGGGTGACCCATGGTGGCCTGGTGCTCCGCGACCTCACGTCGGGCGCCACGGTCGGGGAGCTCGCCGCCCTCGTGCCCGAGCCCCGGTCGGCGACCGTTACCGCCACCAGCCCGAGCCTGCTGCTGCGCATCGACAAGCCGGTGCTCGACGAGCTGCTCGCCGACCACCCCGAGCTCGTCGCCGGGGTGGTCTCGACGCTCGTCGGGATGCTGCGCCACGGCCCATCCCACGACCCCGCCACCGTGGCGGCCGCCGAGCGGCCGGCCCGGTGAGCACGCCGGCCGGGCCCCGCACGGCTGCGGGGGCGGTCTGGTGGCTCGGCGCGCAGACGTTCTGCTTCGGCCTCACCGCAGCACTCGTCGGGGTCGTTGCCAACGCGATGTTCCTCGACGCCTACGGCTCGGAGCGGCTGCCGCTCACCTACATCGTCATCGGTGCCGCCGGGGTCGCGGTCTCCGCCGGGATCGCCCGGGCCTCGCGGCGCTACGACCTCGTGCCCGTCGTCGTCGTGTTCCTCGCGGCGACGACCGCGCTCTTCGGCGGTGCCTATCTGGTCGCGCGCGACGGCGGCGGTTCGTGGGTCTCCGGACCGCTGCTCGTCGTGTTCGCGGTACTCATCGAGCTCGGCTTCGTCGTCATCGGCATGCAGGCGGGGCGCGTCCTCGACATCGCGGGCATCAAGGCCTCGATGCCGCGGATCATGGGCGGTTTCCCCATCGGGGCCGTCGCCGGCGGCCTCCTCGCCGGGCCGCTCGTCACCTGGCTCGGGCGCACCGAGGCACTGCTCCTGCCGACCACAGTTTCGCAGGCGGCATTCGCGTTCCTCGTGTGGCTCACCGGCCGTCGCTACGCCGCCCTGCTCTCCCGCCCCCCGAGCGCCCGGCGGCGGCAACGACGCCGACGGCTCCGCGGCGTGGCGTCCTCGCCCTGCTCACCCAGCGCTTCGTCGTCCTCATCCTCGGGTACCAGGTGCTCTCGGCACTGGGGTCGCAGCTCGCCGACTTCCTCGTCATGGACCGCGCCGCCGCCCGGTACCCCAGCTCGGAGGACCTCGCTCGCTTCGTCGGGGAGTACACGGCGGTGATGAACGCCGTCATCATCGCCTTCCTCGTCGTCCTCGCCGGACCGCTGCTGCGCAGGTACGGTCTCGGCCTCGGCATCGTCCTCAACCCGGTCGTCGTGCTGGTTGCCGCCGTGCTGATGGTCGTGGTCCTCGTCGGCCCCGGCCCGACGTCGCTGGCGTTGCTGCTCGTCGTCTCGGCGGCGCGGATCCTCGATCTCGCGCTCTCCGACGGCGCCACGCGCACCTCGGTCAACGCGATGTACCAGGTGCTCCCGCCGGCGGTCAGGGTCGAGGCGCAGGCCACGGTCGAGGGAATGGGCGTCCCGGTCGCCATCGGGGTGTCGGGCGTCATGCTGCTCCTCATCAACCTCGCCCCCGACCCGCTTCCGGTCACCATCGGCACGACGGTTGTGGTGTGCGCGGCGTGGACCGCGGCGGCGTTGGTCCTGCGCCGGGCCTACCGACCAGCCCTGGCCGGTGCGCTGCGTCGCGGCCCCCTGCTCGACGAGACCGAGGCACTGGTGCGGGCGGCGCGCGAGACGGTGGCGACCCGGCGGCTGCTGGCCCGGGGGGACGCCGGGTCGGTGCGGCTGGCCCTCGACGTCGTGCCCGAGCCCGGTGTGCTGGGCGCGCTGCCCGAGCTCCGCATGCTGGCATCCGACCCCGACCCCGAGGTCCGGCTCACGGCACTGGCCGCACTGGCCGCCCGGGAGGACTCCGGGGCCCGCGCACGGCTGGCGGACGAGGTGGCGCCCGCGTCGGGCTCGGCCGACCCGGCGGTGCGAGCGGCGGCCGCGGCGGCGGTCGGCGAGGTCGACGGCTCGGTTCGGACCGCTGCTCTCACGACCCTCCTCGCCGACCCGGCGCCGACGGTGCGTGCCGCTGCCCTCCGTTCGGTCGGCGTCGAGGACGGGGAGCCGGGCCTGTCGGCAGCGCTCACGGCTCTCGAGGACCCGCACACGGTGGCGGCCGCCGGTGGGGCGGTGCGGCGCTTCGGCGACGGCGCGGTCGGCGCGCTGGAGCTCGCTCTCGCTGGGGACGCGACGGCATCGCCCGCGACCGTTCGGCTCGTCCGGGCGGTCGCACCGTCCCCCGCCCGCGACGCCGCGCTAGGGGAGTACCTGGGTCGTGGGGACCCGGCCCTGGGGCTCGCCGTCGTCGAGGCGCTCGGGGCGGGAGGCCCATCCTCGACCGACCTGTGGAACGCGCTGGACGCCATGACGAGCGCCGACCTCGCGCGGGCCGTCGAGCTGCTCGAGGCCGTCGTCCTCGTCGATGCCACCGCCCCCGAGGGGCTACCCGCCCCCACGGGACGTCGAGCCCTGCGGCACGCGCTGCGTGACGAGCTCGAGCTGGTCCGCCGGCGGGTGCGGGCCTCGCTCACCGCCCGCCACGGCTCGACCTCGGTGGGGCCGGCGCTGGCGGCGCTCGGTACCGCCGACTCGGACCTGTCGCTCGCCGTGGAGTCCCTCGAGGTGTCGGTGGGCGCCCCGAACGGCCGGGCCGTCGCGGCCCTGCTCGACCCGCGGACGACCGACGCCGAGCAGCTGGCGGCGCTGCGCGGCATCCTGCGGCGGCACGCCGCCCAGGCCACCGTCGACGGCGTCGTAGCGCGGCTCGCCGCGGGTGGCTCACCAGGGCCCGGTGCGGACGGATGGCTGCGCACGTGCGCGGTGGCCGCCGCCGAACAGCCGGCCGTCCGCTGACGGGCGGAGCGACGGGGGCGCTCGGCGACTTCGGTCCTCCGGTCGACACGACCCCGACACCGGCGGCCGGCTCAGCCGAGGTGCTGCTTGACCAGCTTCGCCGGCGCCTGCGTGGCCCAGGCGTCGGTGACGACCTCGGCGAGCTCGAGGTAGTCCAGCCGCCCGAGGTCGCGCTCGCGCACGAGCACCGCCTGGTACCCGGTGAAGTGCGGCGTGGTGAACCACGGCGACCCGCTCTGGAGGATCGCCTCCTTGTCGTCCGGCCCGGGCACGCGGAGCATGATGACGTCGTCCATCAGCTCGCCGGTGTCGGGGTCGACGGCGTCCTTGCGCGGGCCTCGCCAGACCACGAAGGCCTTGCCGCGCACCGTGTAGGACGGCCGCTCGTCGGTGCCCTCGCGGGTCACCTCGGGGAGCGCCATCGCGATGCCGTCGAGGTCCTCCCGGTCGACGGGTCGGGATCCTGGTGCTGCCACGTGCCCAGCGTGGCACGTCAGCAACGAGCCCGGCCGGTTTCCCGTCGGGTCAGTCGGGGGCGGGGAGGTGGCGAACCCCCGTCGCCCGCGCCCGGTGCCGCGCAGACGGGGCTCGGCGTCACCGAAGGTGGTCGACGAGCACCGGGGCGAGGCCGACGTACGTCTGCGGCGTCAGCGCCGTCAGCCGCTCCTCGACGTCGGCCGGCAGCCCCAGCCCACGGACGAATTCGACGATCTCGCCGTGGCCCACCCGCCGCCCACGGGTCAGCTCCTTGAGCCGCTCGTACGGCTCGTCCATCCCGGGAACCCCCTGGGCGGCGAGGGCACGCATCGCCGACTGCACCGCCTCGCCGAGGACCTCCCAGTTGGCGTCGAGATCGGCGGCCATGGCCTCCGGCACGGCATCGAGGCCGGCGAGGCCTCGCTCGGCGTTGTCGATGGCGAGGATGCCGTGCCCGAGGGCGGAGCCGATGTTGCGCTGCATCGAGGAGTCGGTGAGGTCGCGTTGGAGCCGGCTCTGGACGAGCGTCGAGGAGAGCACGTCGAGCAGGGCGCTGGAGACCTCGAGGTTGGCCTCGGCGTTCTCGAACCGGATCGGGTTGACCTTGTGCGGCATCGTCGACGACCCGACCGTGCCCTGACCGCGGACCTGGGCGAAGTACCCCATCGAGATGTAGGACCACACGTCGGTGCAGAGGTTGTGCAGCACCCGGTTGAACCGGGCGATGTCGGCGTACAGCTCGGCCTGCCAGTCGTGGCTCTCGATCTGGGTGGTCAGCGGGTTCCACGTCAGGCCGAGGTGCTCGACGAACGAGCGGCTCACCTGCTGCCAGTCGGCCCCCGGCACGGCCGCGAGGTGCGCTCCGTAGGTGCCGGTGGCGCCGTTGAGCTTGCCGAGGTAGTCGGCGTCATCGACCCGCTGCAGCTGCCGGCGCATCCGCCAGCCGAGCACGGCGAGCTCCTTGCCCATGGTGGTGGGCGTGGCCGGCTGGCCGTGGGTGTGGGCGAGCAGCGGCACCTCCCGCAGGTCCTCGGCCATCACGGTGAGGGCGGCCACCAGCCCGCGCGCCCTCGGCAGCCACACCTGCTGCACGGCGCCCTTGACCATGACGGCATAGGAGAGGTTGTTGATGTCCTCGCTCGTGCAGGCGAAGTGGACGAGCTCGCCCAGCCCGGCGTCCTCGTCCGCGGGGGCGATGGTGCGCAACCGCTCCTTGAGGAAGTACTCGACGGCCTTGACGTCGTGCTGGGTGACCCGCTCGGTGGCGGCCAGCTCGTCGATCTCGGCGGCCCCGAACGTCGTGACCACCTCGCGCAGGGCGGCCTGCTCGCCGCCGGTGAGCCGACGGACCCCCGGGACCACCTGCTGGTCGGTGAGGTGGATGAGCCACTCGACCTCCACGTGCACCCGGGCCCGGTTCAGCGCGGGCTCCGAGAGGTGGTCGACCAGTGGGGCGACCACGGAGCGGTAGCGGCCGTCGAGGGCGCCGAGCGCGATCGGCGGGGTGACGTCGGCGAGGGACACCGTGCCCTCGAGGCCGGAGGCGGCGCCCGGGGCCGCGTCGGTCGTCTCGGTCATGGCCGCCATCATCCCAGAGGCCGGGCGGGCCCGTCGGCCCGCCCGGGCGACGGCACCCGGCGGCCGGGCCAGCGATGAGTAGGCACCCCGGTCTCGGTCAGACTGGGTGTCCCACCGACCCAACCGCAGGAGAGACCCGTGCGCACCCTCATCGTCACCGAGTTCATCAGCCTCGACGGCGTCGTCGACTCGCCGGGAGGCGGCTCCTACCCGCACGCCGGCTGGACCTTCCGGGACATCGAGTTCGACGAGGCCGCCTACGACCTCAAGAGCCGTGAGCAGGAGGAGGCGGGCGCCATGCTCATGGGGCGGGTCAGCTACGAGGAGTTCGCCCCGGTCTGGAAGACCATGGCCGAGTTCGAGCGGTACAACGCGATGCCGAAGTACGTCGTGTCCACGACCCTGGCCGACAGCGACCTCGACCCCGAGTGGGCCCCCACTACGGTGCTGCGCTCGCTCGACGACGTCACCGCCCTCAAGGACGGGGACGGCGGGCCGGTGCTGCTCCACGGCAGTGCCGAGCTGGCCCAGGGCCTGGCCGCCGCCGGACTGGTCGACCGCTACCACCTGCTCGTCTTCCCGGTGCTGCTGGGCTCTGGCCGTCGGCTGTTCGTCACCGACGGCGGGGACAAGCAGAACCTCCAGCTCGTCGAGCACGCCACCTACGGCAACGGCATCCGGATGGCCGTGTACGACGTCGTGCGCTGAAGGCCCCCCACGTGACCCCTGGGGCTCAGCCGCGGGTGAGCTCGCTCCGGACGAAGTCGACGATGCCGGGGGTGGCCGCGAGGATCTCGTCGTGGGTCTGGTCGTAGTCGGGGTCGCTGCCGTACCAGGGGTCGTCCATGCCGAGCTCGCCGAGCGCCGCGGCCCCGGGGTCGAAGGAGCGCAGCATCCGGATGCGGCCGGCCTCCTCCTCGTCGCGGGCGAGCCGCGCCAGGCGGTCGGCGTGGGGGTGGTCCGCCGCGAGGACGAGGTCGACGTCGTCGAACCAGTCGCGCTGGAACTGCCGTGCGCGGTGCTGGGACCAGCCGAGGTCGCGGTGCCCGTGGCGCTCGAGCGCGGCGCGGGTGCGGCGGTGCATGGGGTTGCCGAGCTCCTCGGTGGAGGTGCCGGCCGAGTCGACCACGACGCGGTCGGCGAGCCCGGCGTCCTCGAAGGCCTCGCGCAGGACGTACTCGGCCATGGGGGAGCGGCAGATGTTGCCGTGGCAGACGACGGTGACGCGGTAGGGGCGATCGCTCATCCCCCGATCCTCCCTGTTCGCCGGTGTCGCGCGCGAACCGCCCCGTCGATGGTCAGCGTCCGGGCGCGCCCAGGCCCAGCGAGCGGGCGATGCCGACCGCCTCGTCCCGGGAGGACACGCCGAGCTTGCCGAGCATCACCGACACCCGGTTGCGGACGGTCTTCGGCGCCAGGAAGAGCCGGGCGGCCACCTGTGAGGTCGGCAGTCCGCGGCACAGGAGCTCGAGGATCTCGAGCTCGCGCGCGTCCAGGGCCGAGAGCGCGTCGGTCCGCGGAGCGGTGGAGGCGGCCGCCACCACCGGAGCGGCCGCGCCGCGTCCGAGGACGAGGGTGCCGCGCGCGGCGGAGTGGATGGCGGCGAGCACCTCCTCGGGGTGGGAGTCCTTCAGGAGGTAGCCGTCGAGGCCGGAGCCGAGCGCGCGCATCACGGCGTCGTCGTCGGCCTGCATCGTGAGCACCACGACCCGCAGCTGCGGCCAGCGCTGCTTGAGCCGGACGCCGAGCTCGATGCCGTCGCCGTCCGGCAGCCGGAGGTCGACGACGGCGACGTCGGCCTCGTCCTCCAGGTCGAGGCAGGCGACGACGCCGGTTGCGGTGGCGACGAGGTCGAGCCCGTCCTCCGACTCCACCAGGGCGGAGAGGCCGGACAGCACGATGGGGTGGTCGTCGACGAGGAGGACGCGGGTCACGGCGCCCCCTCGGGCGGGAGCTGGACACGAAGGTGGATCCCTCCGGATGGTCCCGGGCCGACCAAGAGCCGGCCCCCGAGGTGCTCGGCGCGACGACGCAGGGAGGTGAGCCCCGTCCCCGCCACCACGGGCCCGCCCCGTCCGTCGTCGAGCACCTCGACCTCCACCCCGGCGCCCGCCGCCCCTCGCACACACACGTGGACGTGCTCGGCCCGACCGTGTCGGATCGCGTTCGTGACCCCCTCCGCGACGGACCGGTAGACCGCGGTGGCGGCCTGCGGGGACGGCTCGTCGGCCAGGTCCACGTCGAGGAGCACCCGGGCGCCGCTCCCGTCGAGGCCGGCGACGAGCCGTCCCAGGGCGTCGGCGAGGCCCGCCCCGTCGAGCGCGGAGGGGGCGAGGTCGGACACCATGCCCCGCAGGTCGTCGCGGGCGTCGGCCAGCTCGGCGGCGAGCGACCGGAGCAGGGGGGTGGGCCGCCGCCTCAGCTCGGCCTGGACCCGCATCCCCATGCCCGCCAGGACGGGCCCCAGGCCGTCGTGGAGGTCGTCGAGGATGCGACGACGCTCCGCCTCTCGCTCCTGTGCCACCGCATGTCGGGCCTCCTCGGCCTCGACCGCGAGACCCACGGCGCGCGTCATCAGGGCCACGGTGGGCAGCAGCTGGGCGACGGCCCGCTTCTGCCGCGCCTCGGGCCCCTCGGGGTGGCGCGGACGGACGAGCAGGCTGCCGACACGATCCCCTCCGACCACGAGGGCCTCGACGGTCCAACCCGGAGGCGGGTCGGGCGCTCCTGCGCCCAGGTGCAGGGTGACCTGAGGGTGGCCGCTGGCCACGGCGATCATCCGCGCGGCCCGGTCGAGCAGCGCGCGCGGGTCCGCGTCGTGACGCAGGTCGGCGGTGATCTCGGCGACGGCGTCCGGGGCGAGGACCCCGGTGCCGTAGCGGCGCTGGAGGACCAGTCCGCGCAGCCTGAGCGCGAGCGGCCAGGCGAGGGCGGCCACGAGGACGGCGGCGAAGACGGCGGAGACGTCGGGCAGCGGCAGGCCCGCACCGGCGACGACGGCGCGGACCGCCGTGCCTGCGGCGACCCCCGGTGCGGCCGCGCAGAGCACGGTGGCGACGTCGACGAGGGGCTCGTCGAGCGGTCGGAACTCGGTCGCCGTCTCCAGGCGCAGGAGCACACCGGCGAGGCCGCACAGGCCGAGGGTCGTCACCAGCCCGAGGGTGCGCGAGGACGCGGCGAGGGACGCGGCGGCGACCGCCCCCGTGAGCAGCGCGGCCCAACCGGTCACCCAGGCGAGCCGGCGGCGCGACATCCGGTCCGGGGCGAGACCCACGGCCCAGGCGATGGGCGCCAGGGCGAGGAGCAGGATGACGACGTCCCCGCCGCGTGAGAGCACCTCGAGCCGGGCCCAGAGCGCGGGGAGGGCGCCACCCATCGCGGCCAGGGCGACCAGGATGGCGGGCACGAGGGCGAGCACGGTGAGCACGCGGCCGAGGCGGGACCCCGGGTCACGGTCGAGGAGGATCGCGGCCACGACTCCGAGGGCCGGCCAGCCGATCAGGTAGAGGGCGCCCGTGGGCACCGACTCGCCGGCGAAGGCGGGCACGAGGGGCAGGGCGCCGACCGCGGTGGCCACGGCAGCCGCAGCGACCTCGCGGGGGATGCCGGCCGGGTGTGCGGCCGTCGTGCCGTCCATGCCGGCCATGATCGTCCTCCAGACACCCGTCCGTCACCACCCCCTCGGGTCGCCGGGACCACACCGGGACGGCACGGGAGATTGCGGGACACTGGGGCCCTCGACCGCGGGACGCCGCGACCACCACCGTGGCCGAAGGGTCCCGGAACGGCCGGGGCCACGGCACGGAGGTCAGCACATGTCCACCACGACCACCACGTCCAGCACGACCAGGCGCCGCGGGGTGCCCGGTCTCGTGCTGGTCCTCGGGGCCTTCCTCCTCTCCACCGTCGTCAACATCGCGTTCCACGCGGGGGAGATCCTCTTCACGGACCACGACGCCTACGCGCCCGACGGCCCGGTCGACAGCATCAAGGGTGTCGCGCTGTTCGGCGGGATCGCGCTCGTCATCGCGCTCGCGGTCGCGGTTCCCTGCGCGGCCGACCCGAGGCGAGCCCACACGGGCGCCGTGGTCCTCGGCGTGCTGTCGCTGCTCTCCCTCGTCGTGTTCTGGTCCGGGGCGCCCGCCGCGCTGGGTGCCGGCGCTGCCTGGCTCGCGGGCTTCGGTCGCGATGCGCAGCCCCAGGGCGGGGTTGCCCGGGGATTCGGTGTGGTCGGCCTCGTGCTGGCCGTGCTCACGATCGTCGTCAACATCGTCGGGCCCCTCGCGGCGGGGGTGCTGGGCTCGGGCTGAGCGACGTCAGTCGATGTCGAACCAGGTGGGGGCGGCCGCCGTGAACTCGGCGGCCGCCATCGCGCCGGCACCCTCGGGGATGCGCCCCCAGAGCGGCGCACCCGTCACCCGCGGCAGGTCCGCGAGGTTCTCGGTCTCCGCCAGGCCCGGCACGGCGGGCCAGGCCCCGACGACGACGCCGAGCAAAGGGATGTCGCGGGCCGCCAGCGCCTCGGCCGTGAGCGCCGCGGTGCTGAGCGTGCCGAGCCCGGCCGCGGCGACGAGCACCGTCCCGCAGGAGGTGCCCAGGTAGCGCACCGCTGTGCCGATGTCGGCGAGCGTGCCACCGCGGGAGTCGAGGCGCACCAGCAGGCCGCCCGAGCCCTCGACGAGGACGACGTCGGTGGTGGCGGCGAGGTCGCGGACGGTGCGCGCGTGGACCGCCACCGGCGGGAGGTCGACGCCCTCACGGCGGGCCGCGGCCTCGGGGGAGAGGGGGTCGCGCAGCCGCACCGTCTCGTGCACGACCACGTCGTCGCCGGCCAGCCGTCGCACGTCGTCGGCGTCACCGGGCTCCCCTGGGGCGAGCCCGGTCTGGGTCGGCTTGACGACGGTCACCGAGCTCCCGCGTGCCCGGACGAGGGCGGCCAGCGCGGCGGTGGCCACCGTCTTCCCGACACCCGTGCCGGTACCGGTGACGAGGACGACGGAGGGCAGCGCGCGCGGGGCGGACACGGAGCGGTCAGCCGCGCCCGGGGACGACCTCGGCGAGCACCCGGCAGGCGAGGTCGAGGTCGTGCTCGCTGTGGTCGGCGTGCGCCGTGAGCCGCAGCCGCGAGATGCCGTCGGGGGTCGACGGTGGCCGGAAGGCCCCCATGCGCACGCCGAGGGTCCGGGCGTGCTCGACCGCCTCGAGCGTCTCGTGCGGACCCGGCATCGGCACCGACATCACCGCCCCCACCGGCGGCTCGACTCCGCAGGCCGCGGCGAGGCGGGCGGCGTTGGCGCGCACCGTCTCCGGGAGGTCGGGGTGCTCCCGCAGCAGCTCGAGGGCGGCGAGTGCCGCACCCGCGGAGGCCGGTGCCAGCCCGGTGTCGTAGATGAACGGGCGGGCGGTGTTGACGAGGTGCTCACGGATCAGTGACGAGGACAGCACCGCACCACCTTGGGCGG
This sequence comes from uncultured Actinomycetota bacterium, assembly GCA_963726295.1. Classification (GTDB taxonomy): domain Bacteria; phylum Actinomycetota; class Actinomycetes; order Actinomycetales; family Dermatophilaceae; genus DASSQJ01. The sequence continues at coordinate 50,180 of CAVSBW010000008.1, read as the reverse complement.
CGAGCGACTTGGACAGCGTCGTGGTCACCACCACGTGCTCCGTGCCCGGACGGCCCGGGCCGGGCAGCCCCGAACCGGCGAGCATCCCCGAACCCCCGGGCCCCACCACGCCGAGGGCGTGCGCCTCGTCGACCACGAGGATCGCGCCGGCCTCCGCCGTGAGGGCCACCAGGTCGGCCACCGGCGCCTGGTCACCGAGCACCGAGTACACCGACTCGGCGACGACGAGGGCGCGTGGGCTCTCGCGGCGGGCCAGCAGCTCGGCGATGTGGTCCAGGTCGTTGTGCCGCGACACGTTGACCGCGGCCCGCGAGAGCCGGCACCCGTCGATGAGGGAGGCGTGGGCGTGCTCGTCGCTGACGATGAGGGTGCCGGCGTCGGCGAGCGAGGAGAGGGTCGCGAGGTTGGCGGCGTAGCCGCTCGAGAGCACGAGCGCGGACGCTGCGCCGGTGAACGCGGCCAGCGCAGCCTCGAGCTCGTCGTGGACGTCGAGCGTGCCGGTGACGAGGCGTGAGGCGCCGGCGCCCGCGCCGTAGGTCTCGGCAGCCGCGACCGCACCGGCGACGACGGCGGGGTGGCGGCGCAGCCCGAGGTAGTCGTTGCCCGCGAGGTCGATGGCGTCGCCCGCCTTGGTCGCGGTGAGCCGGCGGGTGAGCCCCGCCTCCTCACGCCTGGCGGCGGCGTCCCTGATCCAGTCGAGGGGGCACGTCACGAGTTCGATCCTGCCACGGACCGCCACGGCGTGCTCGCGGCTTCGGGTCGGGATGGGCCGTCCGGGGGAGTCGGGTCGACCCCGTCACCGCGCGGACGTGCGCGAAGAGTCGCGCTCGGGCGGCCGATCCCACCCACGTCAACGGGCAGGATCGGTGGCGACCCCGTGCATCCACCCTCCAGGAGGTCTCCGTGCCGAAGACTCCCATGCCCGCCGATGTCGCCGGGCTGTTCGCCCGTCCCAACCCGGCCGTCGTCGCCGTCATCACGTCGTCCGGCGAGCCGATGTCGGTCGCCACGTGGTACCTCGTCGAGGACGACGGGACGGTGCTGCTCAACATGGACGCCCAGCGCGCCCGGGTGTCGTGGATGCGGGAGCACCCGCACGTGGCCCTCACCGCCATCGACGAGTCGGACTGGTACACCCACGTGAGCGTCCGCGGCGAGATCGTCCGGTGGGACGACCACCCCGAGACCGCGCTCGCCGACATCGACCGCCTCGCCCGCCACTACACCGGCGCGGAGTACGCCAACCGCGAACGGCCCCGGGTCAGCTGCTGGGTACGGGTGGACCGCTGGCACGGCTGGGGCGGCGCCCGCCGCGACTGACCCCCGAGGGCGGCCCGCTCGCCCGCGCGGGCCTCAGCCGTGGACGGCGGCGACGGCGCCGACCATCGCGGCCGTGAGGGTCGCGATGTCGTCGTCCGAGGTGACGAAGGGCGGCATCGTGTACACGAGGTCGCGGAACGGTCGCACCCAGACCCCGCGTTTGACGGCGACCGCCGTGACCTCGGCGACGCGGACCGGCTCGTGGAGCTGGATCACGCCCACCGCCCCGAGCACCCGTACGTCGGCGACGGCGTCGAGGTCCGCGGCGGGCTCGAGCCCCGACCGCAGCCCGGCCTCGATGTGGGCGACCTGGGCCCCGGTGTCGCGGGAGGCGAGCAGGTCGAGGTTGGCGGACGCCACGGCGCTTGCGAGGGGGTTGCCCATGAACGTGGGCCCGTGCATGAGGGCGCCGGCCTCGCCCCCGCTGACACCCCGGGCCACCTCGCGGGTGCAGAGCACGGCGGCCTGGCTGAGGTAGCCGCCGGTCAGCGCCTTCCCGACGCAGAGGATGTCGGGTGGTCCTGGGGTGCGTGAGCCGGCCCAGAGGGGGCCGGTCCTGTGGAAGCCGGTGGCGATCTCGTCGTGGACCACCAGCGCCCCGTGCTCGCGGGCCAGCTCGTGCAGGACGGTGAGGGCGTGCGCCGGCCACACGTGCATCCCCCCGGCGCCCTGCAGCACGGGCTCGACGACGACCGCGGCGATGTCCGGGGCGTGCTGCGAGAACAGGTCGCGGGTGGCCCGCTCCCAGGCCGCCAGCTCGCCGTCGTCCGGGTCGCGGTCGACCCCGGCCGGCGGCCGGGGCGCGAAGACGTGCTCCGGCAGGATGCCCTGGAACAGCGAGTGCATCCCGCCCACGGGGTCGGTCACCGACATCGGCGAGAACGTGTCGCCGTGGTAGCCCCCGCGGATGGTGAAGAACCGGGTGCGACGGCGCCCGGCGGCCAGGTGCCACTGGAGCGCCATCTTCATCGCGACCTCGACCGACACCGATCCCGAGTCGGCGAGGAACACGTGCTCGAGCCCGTCGGGGGCGATGTCCAGGAGGCGCCGGGCCAGGCCCACGGCCGGGGCATGGGTGAGCCCGCCGAACATCACGTGGGCCATCGAGTCGAGCTGGGCGCGGACCGCGGCGTCGAGCTGCGGCACCCGGTACCCGTGGACGGCGCACCACCACGAGCTCATCGCGTCGACGACCTCGAGGACGGTGCCGTCGTGGTCGCGCAGCCGCAGCCGCACCCCGTCGGCCGCCTCCACCACGTACGGCTCCTGCGGGGCGAGGACGGAGGAGTACGGGTGCCAGACGTGGGCGCGGTCGAACGCGAGGAGCGCCTCGGGGTGGTCCTCGGGCGGCGGGCTGGTGGTCATCGCGCCCATTGTGGCGCGGCGCCTCCCCGGGTCAGGCGGCGCGGGCGAGCGCGACCCGGTCGGCGAGGCGGTGGACCAGGCCGCGCAGGGCGGCGTCGAGGTCGGCGTCCGCGACCCCGCCCTCGGCGAGCGTCTCGACGGCGGAGCCGATGCCGACGGTGTCCTCGATGACGTCCGCGCCGGCGACCGTGAGCACCCGGACCGCGTCCTCACGCGCCCACTGGGCGCCGCGCGGTGACCCGGAGGCCGCCACCACGGCGGCCGGGGCGCCGGCGATGGCGGCAGCACCGCGGGGCCGCGAGGCCCAGTCGATGGCGTTCTTGAGGGCGCTGGGCAGCGAGCCGTTGTACTCGGGCGTCACGACGAGGAGGGCGTCGGCGGCCTCGACCGCGGCGCGCAGGTCGGCGGCGACGCGCGGGAGCGGCTCGGCGTCGAGGTCCTGCGAGTAGTGCGGCAGGTCGGCGAGCCCCTCGAAGACGGTGGCCTCGACCCCGGACGGCAGGTGGGCCAGGGCGGCGTCGGCGAGCCGGCGGTTGAGCGAGTCGGTGCGCAGGCTTCCGACCAGGACGAGGACGTTCACGGGTACCTCCAGGGGGTGAGCGGCGGGCGGGGGGTCCACGCTCACCAACTAGTTGAACCGTCAACCACCTTGAGGCATTCCCGACTCACGCTCCGCCCCTCCCACCCACCCTCCCGTCCGCGGAGTCAGGAGGACTTCGCCGACTCCGGATGCTGCTGCCTCCTGACTCGGCGGAGTCATCATGACTCCGCGGGAGCGGCCCGGATCAGGACCAGGTGGCGTGCTCGACGGTGCCGTGGGCGGAGCACGTGGCTGTCCACGCGCCGGGCGTCACCTGCACCGTCATCCGGCGGCGGCAGTGGACGCACCAGCGCGGCGGCTCCAGCTCGGCCCGCCGCGCGCACCGGTCGTGCACGCCCGCCCCGAGCTCCTCACCGCACTGCCCGCACCACCGTCCCGGCACACCGGCGGTTGCGACCGGCTCGGCGGGCTCGGCGTGCGGGGGAGGGGCGGCGGACACGGTGGGGAGGAGGCTCAGAACGTCTCGTTGAGCGCCTTGATCGGCATCTCGAGCTCCTCGAGGAGAGCGAGGTCCTCCTTGGGGTCGCGGCCGAGGGTCGTCAGGTAGTTGCCGACGATGACGGCGTTGATGCCGCCGAGCAGGCCGTCGCGGGTGCCGAGGTCCCCGAGCGTCAGCTCGCGCCCGCCGGCGTAGCGCAGGATGGTGCGTGGCAGCGCCAGCCGGAACGCCGCGATGGTCCGCAGCGCGTCGGGTGCCTCCATGGGCGGCAGGTCGCCGAAGGGCGTGCCCGGCCGGGGGTTGAGGAAGTTCAGCGGCACCTCGTGCGGCTCGAGCTCGCCGAGCTGGGCGGCCAGCTCGGCACGCTGCTCGAGGGTCTCGCCCATCCCCACGAGGCCGCCGCAGCACAGCTCCATCCCCGACGCCTTGACCATGGTGCAGGTCTCCCACCGCTCGTCGAAGGAGTGGGTCGTCACCACCTGCGGGAAGTAGGAGCGACCAGCCTCGAGGTTGTGGTTGTACCGGTGCACGCCCATGTCGACGAGCTCGTCGACCTGTTCCTGGGTCAGCATTCCCAGTGAGGCCGCGACACTGATGTCGACCGCCTCCCGGATGGCCGCGACCCCCTCGCGCATCTGGTGCATGAGCCGGGCGTCGGGCCCCCGGACGGCGGCGACGATGCAGAACTCGCTCGCCCCGGTCTCGGCCGTCTGCTTCGCCGCCCGAACCAGCTCGGGCACGTTGAGCCACACCGACCGCACCGGCGAGGTGAACTGGCCGCTCTGGGAGCAGAAGTGGCAGTCCTCCGGGCACCCGCCGGTCTTCAGCGAGACGATGCCCTCGACCTCGACGTCGGGGCCCTGGTAGCGCATCCGCACCTCGTGGGCGAGGGCGAGGAGGTCCTCGAGCCGGTCGTCGGTGGTGCGAAGGACCTCGAGCACCTGCTCACGGGTCAGCGGGACCCCGCGCTCGAGCACCTGCTCGCGCGCGACGTCGAGGATGTCGGTACCGGTGGCCTGGGCCGTCATGCGCCCGATTCTTGCGCATCGGGTGGTGAGCCCTCGTCGGCCGGTCCCGGGGCAGGCCCGAGGTGGCGGCGCAGGACCTCCGCCTCGGCCCGCAGTCTCGTGGCGTCCTCGTGGCGTCCGTGCCCCTCGACGCGCGCCGCGGCGGTCTCCAGCTCCTCGGCCTCCGCCGCGACCACCTGTCGCTCCAGAGCCTCCCCGAGCACCCGCCGCGGAGCATCGGCCGCCCCCGCTCCCAGGGCCGAGAGCTCCGCGGCCCCCGCCGCGGGCATGGTCTCCACCGGCACGGCCTCTTCGTTGGCGATCGCGGACAGGGCCGACCGGAGGGCGGCGACGGCCACCCGGTCACGGCTGCGCATCGCGACGCGGAGCGCGGCGCCGAGCCGGTCCCGGAGCGGCTCGACGTCCGGCTGTGTCACGTCCACGCCACCACCACCAGGGCGAGGGGGACGAGGGTGGCCGCGGCGGCGTAGGCGTAGGCCACGGCGGACAGCGCCCGGTGCGGGCCGGCGGCGAGCAGCTTCATCCGCACCGGGGCCGTCGACCCGGCCCCAAGGGAGGCCTCCGGCGCCCGACCCTCCGCGATCGTCAGCAGCGCGCGCGCCGTGGCCACCTCGCCGCTGCGTCGCACCGCGGCTCGGTCGGCCAGGGCCTCCACGAGCAGTCGGACCTCGGCCAGGGCCTCGGGCCGTCGCAGCGGCGACGGGACCGATCGGTGGGCGACGGCGAACAGCTCGAGCAGCAGGTCGTGGCGGGCCCGCAGATGCGCGTTCTCGTGGGCGACGACCGCGGCCAGCTCGTCGTCGGGCAGCGCGTCCAGCACGCCCTGGGACAGCACGACCCGGGCGCCGCGACCGGGGATGCAGTACGCCGTGGGCGTGGGGTGCTGGAGCACCCGCACGCGGTCCTCGTCGTGCGCCGCGATGATGTCGACGAGGTCGCGGTGGTCGGCCCGCGCGGCGCGTAGCGCCGTCCCCACCCGGTGGCCGGCCACGAGCAGGCGCACGAGCACCGCACCCGAGACGACGCCAGCGGCGACCAGCCACCCCGCGTGGTCGAGGGGGTGGTCACCGTGGAGCACGAGGGGGAGGGCGGCCGGCGCGGTCGCGAGCGCCGCGAGGATGCCGCCGACGGTGATCGCCTGCCACGCCACGAGCGCCGCGCGCGGTGCCCGGCGCAGGCGGGTCTGTCGCGCCATCAACCCCGGCGCCACCCACGCCAGGCCCACCGCGAGTGCGGCGAGGGCGAGCGGGATCACGGTGACAATGGTGGCAGGTGGTGGCGCGGGCACGCACCGGACACCCGGCCTGCTGGTCGGCGCGGTGTCGTCAGCGGCGCAGCCGACCCTTCAGGCGAGCCGCCGTGGAGGCGCCGTCGGCATCCGTGGCCGCGCGCGCCTCGACCTCGGCGAGGGCGTCCTTGAGATCGGCGATCTCCTCGGACGAGGCACCGTCGAGGAAGTGCATCAGGGCGGCCCGCCGGTCGGTGAGATCCATGTCGTCCATCGTCCGCCGCATCGTCTGCGCGGTGAGCGCCTCACGGGTGTCGGCCGGGCGGTAGCGCCACGCGCGGCCGTCGCGCTCCCGGGTGACGAGGTCCTTCTTCGACAGCCGGTCGAGGACGGTCATCACGGTCGTGTACGCGAGCTCGCGCTCGCCGTCGAGGCTGGCGTGAACCTCCCGGACGGTGGCGCCGGGGAACTCCGGGCCGCCCGAGGTCGCGGCCTGCCAGAGCCGCTCCATCACGAGGCGCTCGAGTTCGCCGAGGCGGGGGGTGCTGGTCGAGACGGGCATGGCTACTCCTTGGGGGGCGGGGTGGGCGAGGGGGGTACGAGGTCGAGGACGGCGTCGAAGCGCTCGAGCGCCTCGGGTCGGTGGCTCACCATGACGACGCTGCGGTCGCGGGTGGCGTCGAGTACGTCCTCGAGGACGGCCGTGGCGGTGGCGTGGTCGAGGTGGGCGGCGGGCTCGTCGAGGAGGACGACGGGCCGGTCGGCGAGGACGGCGCGGGCCACGCCGAGGCGGGCTCGCTCGCCCCCGCTGACGCCTCGACCGCCGGTGCCGAGCCGGGTGTCGAGACCGTCGGGCAGTGCCGCCACCCAGGCCACGAGCCCGGCCGCCGCGAGGGCCCTCGTGAGCGCCTCCTCGGGGGCGCCGGGGCGGGCGAGGCGGAGGTTCTCGGCCAGGGACGTCGCGAAGACGTGCGTCTCGTCGTCGACGACGGCGACGTCGTGGCGCACGTCCGCGACCGCCATCCGGCGCACGTCGGTGCCGTCGACGGTGTGCCGGCCGCTCGCCGGGTCGAGCGCCCGGGCGAGCACGGCGAGGAGGGTGCTCTTCCCGGAGCCGTTCGGTCCGACGACGGCGACGTGGCGGCCGGGCTCGAGCCGCAGGTCGGTCGGCCCGAGCTGGGGGGCACCGCCGGTCCACGACGCGGTGACGGCGTCGAGGGCCACGACCGGACCGGTGCCCCCCCGGGCCGGGGGGACCTCGGGATCCGCCGGGTCGTGCACCGCGGGCTCCTGGTCGAGGAGGGTGTCGAGCCGCTCGCCGCTGCCCTGGGCACGGGCGAGGGCGCGCATCGAGTCGACGAGCGGCGCGAGGGCGTCACCGACCGCGACGGGCACGACGACGAGGAGTGCGGCGACCGGAGCGCCGACCGCGGCCGGATCGGCGAGGTACGCCGCGGCCACGGTGGCGGCAGCGGTGGCGAGCAGCAGCAGCGCCGCCACCAGCGCGCGCCCACGGCTCTGCCGCCGCACGGCCGCGCGCAGGGTGCCGTGCGCGTCGGCGAGCCACCGTTCGGCGGCGGGCTCGGCGCCGATGGCCTGCAGCTCGGCCGCCTGCCGGGCGACCAGGTCGCTGATCCTGGCCGTCTCGGCTCGCGCCGACAGCAGCTCGTCCCGCGAGCCGGACTCGAACCACCAGGCGCCCCAGCAGCCGACGGCGATGACCACCAGCAGTGCTGCCAGCACGAGGCCGATGGCCGGCGCGAACCACGCCGTGAGGGCGGTGGCGGCCAGCCCGGCGACCACGCTGGAGAGGACCGGCACCGTCACCCGAACCCGGGCCTCGACGACGTCGGTGAGGTCGTCGACGACACCGGTGAGCACCTGGGAGCGCCCCCGTCGCCCGAGCCGGGCGGGGGTGAGAGGCACCAGGGCGGAGTAGACCGCGGTGCGCCGCCGCGCGAGGTCGTCGAGGGCGGCGTCGTGCGTGACGACCCGCTCGAGGTAGCGGAAGAACGGGCGGGCCATCCCGAAGGCCCGGACTGCGACGATGGCGGCCAGCAGGGTGAGGATGACCGGCTGCTCGCTGGCGCGCACGACGAGCCACCCGGAGGTCGCGGTCAGGGCGATGCCCGACGTCGTCGCGGCACCGCCGAGGAGGCCACCGACGACGGTGGCGCGCGTCGGGTGGACCACGGTGGTGGTGCTCATCGGACCACCACCGCACCTGCCGCCTCGAGGGCCACGTGGTGGTCGGCGAGCTCGGCGAGCTCGGCTCGGTGGGTGACGGCGACGACCGTGCGGCGCTCGGCCGCGCCGAGGAGGACCTCGTGGACGAGCCGGGTCCCCTCGGCGTCCAGGTGGGCGGTGGGCTCGTCGACGAGGAGCACCGGCGCGGTCGAGAGCAGGGCGCGGGCCAGCGCGAGGCGGGAGCGCTGGCCCGCGGAGAGCCCGAACCCGTCGTCACCGATCTCGGTGGCGAGGGCGTGGGGCAGCCCCGCGACGACGCCCTCGAGGCCCACGACGCGCAGGGCGTCCCAGAGCACCTCGGCGGACGCGTCGTTCCCGAGGCGCAGCGCCGCACGGAGGGTGCCGGCGGGAAGGAACGGGCGCTGCGACACGAGGTGGGCGCGGCCGGCGTGGACCGTACCGGCAGTGGGGGTGCGCACTCCGGCCGCGAGCTCGAGGAGGGTGGACTTGCCGACGCCCGACGGGCCGGTGAGGACGGTGAGGCCGGGGCCGACGTCGAGGTCGACCCCGGTGAGGACGGGGGTGGTCGCGCCGGGGTGCGTGTACGCGAGGCCCGCCATCCGCACGCCGACCGCGTCGGCACCAGTGGGAGACGTGCCGCCGGACTCCCCGCCGACCTGGCCGTCGAGCTCACCGAGGATGGCGGCCACCGCCTCCGCGCCGTCGGCGGCGTTGTGGAACTCCGCCCCCACCCGCCGGATCGGCCAGTACGCCTCGGGGGCGAGGAGGATGGCCAGGAGCCCCGCCTGCAGCGTCATCGAGCCGTGGGTGAGGCGGAGGCCGACCCCGACGGCGACGATGGCCACCGAGATCGACGCCAGCAGCTCGAGGGCCGCCGACGAGAGGAACGCGACCCGCAGGGTGCGCATGGTCGCCAGCCGGTGCCGCTGGCTCACCTCGGCGATGGCGTCGACCTGCCGCTCGGCCCGGCCGTACGCCACGAGGGTCGGCAGACCGCGCACGACGTCGAGGAAGTGGCCGGCGAGGGAGGTGAGCGCCTTCCAGCGCCGGTCGGTGTCGTCGCGGGTGGCCCGGCCGATGAGTGCCGCGAACAGCGGCAGCAGCGGCAGCGTGAGGACGACGACGAGGGCGCTCACCCAGTCGACCCACGCGAGGGCGGCGATCGCGAGCACCGGCACGACCGTGCCGGCCACGAGCGCCGGGAGGAACCGGAAGGCGTAGGGCTCGACCGCGGTCGCGCCCTGTGCCGCGAGCGTGGCCCCGTGGTCGGAGTCGGGCCGCCGCTCGGCCGGCACGGTGAGCCAGCGGCCGAGGAGGCGCTCGCGAAGGGCCGCCGTCACCTCCACCCCGGCCCAGGCGGCGACCCGCTCGGCCACCCACGCCAGGCCCGCCCGGACGACGAGCAGGCCGGCCAGCCACAGCGCGGGGCCACTGAGTGGTGCGCGTTCGACGACGGCAACAACGAGGCCCGCGAGCGCGACGGCCATCGCGATGGTCGCCACGCCCGAGAGCACCCCGACGACCGCCAGGACGGCGACCGGCCGGCGCGCGGCCGGCGCCGTCCTGAGCAGCCGGGGGTCGAAGGGCCTCATCGTGGGGTCACGTCGTCGCCCGGCTCAGGGGACCGACACCGCGGCCGGGATGTGTTGGGTCCCGATCCGCTTGCGGAAGGTGTAGTAGGTCCACGCGGTGTAGAGGAGCACGATCGGGGTGAACACCAGGGCCGCGCCGGTCATGATCTTCAGGGTGAGCTCGCTGCTCGCGGCGTTCTCGATGGTCAGCGAGGTGCCGCCCGCGAGGGTCGTCGGCATGACGTTCGGGTAGAGCGTCAGGAAGTACGTGACGACGGCCATGGCGATCGCGACCGCGGTGCCCGTGAAGGCCCAGCCCTCCATCCCCCGGACGTTGGCCGCGATGGCGCCGAGCAGCGCCGCGGCGGCGACGACGGTGGTGACCCACGAGCCGGCGGTGCCGATGGTGAACCCGATCCAGAGCAGCAGCACGACGGCGAGCGCAGCGGTGCCGAGCCCGATGCTCGTGCCGAGGCGACGGGCGTCCTCACGGATCTGACCGGTGGTCTTCAGGGCGAGGAAGAAGGCGCCGTGGGTCAGCGAGAGCGCCGCCACGACGACCCCGCCGAGGAGGCTGAACGGGTTGAGCAGGGTGAAGAAGTTGCCGGTGAACTCCATGTCCTGGTTGATCGGCAGGCCGTGGATGACGTTGGTCAGCGCCACGCCCACGAGCAGCGGGGCCACGAGCGAGCCGCCGATGATGGCCCAGTCCCAGCGCTGCCGCCACGTGGCGGAGTCGCGCTTGCCGCGGTACTCGAAGCCCATGTTGCGCACGATGAGCGCGACGAGCAGGAGGAGCAGCGGCAGGTAGAACGCGGAGAACATCGTCGCGTACCACTCGGGGAAGGCCGCGAACGTGGCGCCACCGGCGGTGAGCAGCCACACCTCGTTGCCGTCCCAGTGGGGGCCGATCGTCGTCAGCATGACCCGGCGACGCTTCTCGGTGTCGGCGGCGTTGGTGCCCCTGCCGAGGACCGGCAGCAGCATGCCCACGCCGAAGTCGAAGCCCTCGAGCACGAGGTAGCCGGTCCACAGGACCGCGATGAGGATGAACCAGATGAGGGGGAGATCCATGACGTGTCCTGTTCCTCAGTAGGCGAACTGGAGAGGGGCGTCCTCGTCCGAGTCGTGGCTGTTCGGATCCTCGAAGGGCTCCGCGCCGCGCCGGACGTAGGTGAGGAAGAGCTTGACCTCGATGACCGCGAGGACGGCGTACACGAGGGTGTAGGCGATCATCGAGAACCAGACCTCGCCGGCGCTGACCGACGGCGAGACGCCGACGGAGGTGACCTGGAGTCCGTAGACGATCCACGGCTGGCGCGCGGTCTCGGTGAAGATCCAGCCCCAGCTGTTGGCGATGACCGGCAGCAGCGGCGTGAGGACCGCGACCCACATCCACCAGCGGCTGTTGAGCGAGCGCCCGCCCCGGGTGGCCCAGAGCGCCGCGACCGCGAAGAGCATCGTGAGGAACCCGAAGCCCATCATCAGGCGGAACGTCCAGTACGCCAACGGGATGTTGGGGGTGAAGGAGTCGGCGGTGGTGTAGTCGAGGAGCGTCTTGCCGTTGTCGAGCTGGACGTCCTTGATCGGGGTCATCTGCACCTCGCCGTCCACGAGCACCGGCACCTCGGCGGTGCCGGTGGCGAACTGCTCCTGCAAGGCGGGCTCGAGGTCGTTGATGCCCTGGACCTGACCGCCGAACGAGCCCGTGGCCAGGAAGGAGAGCAGGCACGGCACGGTGATCACGTCGGTGGCCTGCGAGCCGTCGAGGGAGCCGATGGACAGCACCGAGAAGTCGGCGCACTGTCCGTCCGGCGGGGTGTCGTACAGGGCCTCGGCCGCCGCCATCTTCATCGGCTGGACCTCGGTCATGATCTTGCCCTGCACGTCGCCGGAGACGATGACGCCGAGCGAGGCCACGAGCGCCACCGCTGCGCCCCCGCGGACCGCCCTGCGGTAGAGCTCCTCGTCGACCTCGAGGCGGTGCTTGATCATCAGGTAGATCCCGACGCCCATGACGACCGCCCCGCCGACCATGTAGGCCGAGGTGATGACGTGGGGGAAGGTGACGAGCTGGACCTTGTTGGTGAGCACCGCGACGAAGTCGTCCATCTCGGCGCGGCCGGTCTGCGGGTTGAACCGGTAGCCGACCGGGTGCTGCATGAACGAGTTGGCGGCGAGGATGAAGTACGCCGAGAGCACGGTGCCGATGTGGACCAGCCACATCGTGCCCGCGTGAAGCTTCTCGGGGATGCGGCCCCAGCCGAAGATCCAGATGCCGAGGAAGGTCGACTCGAGGAAGAAGGCGAGCAGTGCCTCGAACGCGAGTGGGGCGCCGAAGATGTCACCGACGAAGCGGGAGTAGTCGGACCAGTTCATCCCGAACTGGAACTCCTGGACGATGCCCGTGACGAGCCCGAGGGCGAAGTTGATGAGGAAGAGCTTCCCGAAGAACTTCGTCAGCCGGTAGTACTCGGGATTGTGGGTGCGGACCCACTGCGTGTGGTACCAGGCGACGATGGCCGACATGCCGATCGTGATGGGCACGAAGAGGAAGTGGTAGACGGTCGTGATGGCGAACTGCCATCGGGCGACATCGAGGGCATCCATGCGGGGCTCCTGGACGGACGGCTCTGTAACGACGTGACGTAGTACAAACTACACGGCGTCGTAGATGGCGCTCCACGCCTGTCGAGCCTTGCAGCCGTGTGAGTCGCCTCACCCCGGGAGCCTCCCCGGCCCGGGTGGGGGAGGCGCGCTACGGACCCGGCCGCGGGGTCAGGCGTCGGAGTAGCCGTGGGGGTTCTGCGACTGCCAGCGCCAGGTGTCGGCGCACATGTCGTCGACGTCGCGCTCGGCCCACCAGCCCAGCTCGGCGTGCGCCCGGGTGGGGTCGGCGTAGGAGGCGGCGATGTCACCCGGACGCCGGTCGACGATCTCGTACGGCAGCGCGTGCCCGCATGCCCGCTCGAACGCGTGCAGCAGCTCGAGCACCGACGTCCCGTACCCGGTGCCGAGGTTCCACGTCGACACCGGGGCATCCGTGGAGCCGAGGCGGTTCAGGGCGGCGATGTGGCCGGCGGCGAGGTCCTCGACGTGGATGTAGTCGCGCACACCCGTGCCGTCGACGGTGTCGTAGTCGTCGCCGAACACCCGGAGCGAGTCGAGGCGGCCGACGGCCACCTGGGCGATGTACGGCATCAGGTTGTTCGGCACGTCACTCGGGTCCTCGCCGAGGGTGCCGGAGGCGTGGGCCCCGACCGGGTTGAAGTAGCGGAGCAGCGCGACCCGCCACGTCGGGTCGGCGGCGGCGACGTCGCGGAGCACCTGCTCCTGCATCACCTTGCTCCAGCCGTAGGGGTTGGTCGCCGAGGTCGGGAGGTCCTCGCCCATGGGGACCGGCGCGTCCGCGCCGTAGACCGTGGCCGAGGACGAGAACACCAGCCGCCGCACGCCGTGACGCCGCATGGCGCGCACGAGCGAGAAGGTCGAGCCGAGGTTGTTCTCGTAGTACTCCAGCGGCTTGGCCACGCTCTCACCGACCGCCTTGAACCCGGCGAAGTGGATGACGGCGTCGAAGGGCTCGTGGGCGAAGAGGTGCTCGGTCTTGTCGCGGTCGGTGAGGTCGAACGAACGCACGTCGAGGGGCTGGCCGGTGAGAGCCTCGATGCGGCCGACGACCGTGGGCTTGGCGTTGGCGAACGAGTCGACGACGACCACGTCGTGGCCCGCCGCGACGAGCTGGACGACCGTGTGGGAGCCGATGTAGCCGGCACCGCCGGACACGAGGACGCGCATGCCGCGACCCTAGCGGCCCGGCCTCGCGGGTCGGTCCCGCCGTCGGACGTAGCCGGACCACGTGGCCTGGCCGTGTCACCACGCTCGCTGGTCGAGGGGTGCACCGCCACCGCGAGCGGGCCATCGAGGGCTGGAGCGGGAAGCAGGATGCCTGGACGGGAGCGGCGGTCGTCAGCACGCTGGCAAGACGGGCTGGCGTTCCAGGTTCGTGCAGTAGTCCGACCATCCGGGTCGGCCGTAACGAACGGGGAACCGTCCTGGGAGCCAGGACCATCGCGAGCGCTCTGACGGTGAGCGCGTTGCTCGTCGCCTCTCCGCTGACGGCACCCGGCTCTTCGCAGCTGGCTGCTACGGCGGCCCGAACAACTCCTTCGTCGAGATCGACCCGATCAACGGTGGCATCACCAACACGATCTTCGGTCCGGTGGAGGGGACCGCACGTGTCGGACTTTCCCTTCGCGCTCAGCTCGGTCGCCTGGGGCAAGAGCCTGGTCCTGATGTCAGCCTTTGCCGGCACGACCATGCTCTGGGACCCCGTCAACAACGTCCCTGTCCGACAGGAATCGCCGCTGAGGGCGGTGACGTCTACGTCGCCTCACTCGACGGCAGCATCGTGCAGGTCATCGACAAGGGAGTGACCTCGCCGCACCCGTCACGGTCATCAGCGATCTCGCCGCCCCCGAGGGCATCGACATCCGCGCGAACAGGATCTATGTCGTCGAGGGCGGAACGCACACGCTGACCAGCGTCCACCTCGAGTCGGGCGAGCGGAGGACCATCGCGACCGACCTCGGACTGCAGGCGCCACTGCTGCTGCCCTACGGCTACTTCAACAACGTCACGGTCCACCGCAACGACACCTACGTCAACGCCGACCGCGCCAACGTCATCCACGCATTCTGACGGCACTGTCGCGATGACCGATCGCGCCGGGGCGGTGGGTGTGGCGCGGGACCCGCACCCCACCACCGTCGAGGTGCCCCCGTCGTCGCGATGCGCGCACGAGGCGCCCGATCCAGCCCGTACCGGACCTTCGAGGAGAAGGCCGCGGCGCTGCTGCACTCCCTGGTCCGCACCCACGCCCCTGACGGAAACAGGTCGTCCGGCGTGGTCGGCGACTCGCGTGTTCTGCCTAGTCGACGGGCGCGATGTGAAACCGCTGTGAAGGCGCATCGTGACAGGTGATTGCAGGGGGTCGCTGAGGTTCCCTGGCCCTCCTATCGGGCGTAGCGTTCCAGCCGTCCCAGCGCCATGGAGGAGGAAGAACAACATGCGTCGACTCACCCCCACAGTGATCGCGGCCACCATCGCCGCAGTCGGTCTCGCCGCGGTCCCCGCACTTGCCACCGCGTCCGGCGGTCACAGCGATGGGCATCGCCACGACGACCGTGCCCACGGCACCTTCGACCACCTGTACGTGATCATGCTCGAGAATCACTCGCAGTCCAGCGTCATCGGGGACGCCAACGCCCCGTACCTGAACTCCCTGGCCGACCAGTACGCGACCGCGACGAACTACTACGGCGTGACGCACCCGTCGATGCCGAACTACCTTGCCACCATCGCCGGCGACAACTTCGGCATCCAGGACGACGAGGACGAGAACGTCGTCAACCTCGACCGGCCCAACCTCGCGCAGCAGCTGACCACCGCGGGCATCCGGTGGGGGGCCTACATGGAGGACCTCCCCGCCAACAAGCTGGACCGGTACTGGCCGGACGACTCCACCAAGCTGTACGCCAAGAAGCACAACCCGTTCGTGCTCTTCGACAGCGTGAAGAACAGCCCGTCGGAGATGGCCAAGGTCAGGGACTACTCCGCCCTCAGTGGCGACCTGAATGGCTCTGCCGCACCGCGGTTCGTCTGGATCTCGCCGAACCAGTGCAACGACATGCACGGTGGGGTCTACACGGCGGTTGAGGGCCACCCCGAGACCCCCTGCCCCTACGGGTCGACCAAGGACGACCCCAACGACGCCGCCCTCAAGCAGAAGGCCGACGACTTCGTCAAGGGTGCCGTGACCACGATCATGGGCAGCCGGGCGTGGACCAAGAAGTCCGCCATCGTCATCGTGACCGACGAGAACGACTACACCGGCAACGCGGAGACCGGGGGCTGGGAGTCGGCCGACGGGTGCTGTGGCAGCCCCTACGTGGCGGCCCACGACGCGCGTGTCTCGGCGTCCTGGCCCGGCGGCACCTACGGGGGCGGCAAGATCCCCGCGATCGTCGTCACCGGCAGCGGCCCGCACCACGTCGTCGACAGCACGCCGTACAACCACTACTCGCTGCTCACGACGATCGAGCAGAACTGGGGCCTGGACTACCTCGGCCACGCCGGCGAGGCCAGCGAGGGTGTTGTCCCCATGTGGAAGACGTTCGCTCGCAAGTGATGACCTGACCCGCCCCTCGACACCAGCGGAGTCGGGCCGCTGACCTCTACCGCCGGCCACGGCATTCCGGTTTCCGGCGAGGCCCAGCCTCTACACCGCGGTCACGGCGTCGCGTGGGGTGCCGTCCGGGAGGGCCCGGCGGCACTCCTGGAAGACCTGCACCGGACACGTCCGACAGACCTCGGTGTCGAGGGTCGGGTAGATCGTCGCGATCGCCTCGCCCTTGCCCCGGAACACGTGGTCGTCGCCGAGCACGTCGTCCTGCTGGCTGCGGCGCATCATCGTCGTGAGGTCGGGCTGCACGCCGACGAGCCAGAGGTCCCCGCCCAGCGCCCGTCGCCGCAGCGCCTCCTGCCCGAGCATCTCGCAGCCGGCACGGTCGCTGAAGCCGATCGGCTTGGCGCTGACGAGCAGGTTCCTCCGGCCGGGGTCCGCGGCGTCGACGGCTCGGAAGGCCGATGTGATGTTCTCGACGGCGCCGAAGAAGAGCGACCCCTCGACACGCAGCAGGGCCAGCTGGGGGCAGCGGGCCTGCCCCTCCTCGGCCGGCGCCCACTTGCGGCGCGGGTCCGTGATCGCCGCGGGGTTCGGCAGCATCTCGCGGATCGAGGGCCGGGAGGTGCGGTGGAGGTAGAACACGAGCGAGACGAGGACCCCGGCGAAGATCCCCTTCTCGAGGTCCACGAGGGTCCCGAGGAAGGTGACGAGGAAGATGACCCGTTCGCGGGGATGGCGGCGCAGGATCGGCCCGATGTGGGCGAAGTCGATCAGCCCCCACGCGACGATCAAGAGGATGGCCGCCATCGAGGCCACCGGCAGGTACGCGGCCAGCGGCGCGACGAGCAGCAGGATGAGCAGCAGGAACCCCGCGGAGAAGGCAGCGGCGAGCGGTGTCCGCGCCCCGGCCGAGTAGTTGACGCCGGTGCGGTTGAACGAGCCGCTCGAGGTGTAGCCGGAGAAGAGGCTGCCCGCGATGTTCGACAGGCCCTGACCGACGAACTCCTGGTTGCTGTCGACCCGCTGTCCCGACTTCAGGGCCACGGAGCGCGCGATGGCCACCGCCTCGGTGAGGGCGAGCAGCGAGACGACCATCGCCGGGAAGATCGTGCTGCCGATGGCCTGCGGCGACAGGTCGGGCAGGGAGAACGGCGGCAGCGAGGCCGGCAGGGCTCCGACGGTCCGGATGGCGTGCTGCTCCTCCGGCACCCGCTGGGAGATGACGAAGGCCACGATGCTGCCGGCCACCATCGCGACGATCATGTACGGCACACGCGGCGCGACCTTCTTGGCGACGATGCCGACCACGAGCGTGGAGACGCTGACCGTGAGCACCCACGGCTCGATGTCGAGGACGTGGCCCCCGAGCTCGATGAGGACCTCGTGGAACCTGGCCTCGCGCGGGATGTCCAGCCCGAAGAAGTTCTTCACCTGGCTGCCGGCGATGAGCAGGGCGGCGCCGGCGGTGAAGCCGAGGATCACCGTGTGCGAGATGAAGTTGACGAGGGTCCCGAGACGGGCGATGCCCATGGCCAGCTGGATGATGCCGGTGAGCAGCGTCATCGTGAGCACGAGTCCGATGAACTCGGGGGTGCCGGGGTCGGCGAGCGGGCTGATCGACGTGTAGACGACGATCGAGATGGCGGTGGTGGGTCCCGAGACCAGGTGCCAGCTGGAGCCGAACAGCGCGGCCACCACCGCGGGCACCATCGCCGCGTAGAGGCCGTACTCGGGCGGCAGCCCGGCGATGGTGGCGAACGCCACCGCCTGGGGCAGCACGACCATCGCCCCGGTCAGGGCGGCCAGGGCGTCGGCACGCAGCGTCGTGCGGTCGACCATCGGCCACCACGCACGCATCGGCAGCGCCCGGTCGGTCCACGAGGGACGGGTGGTCCGGACCGTCACGCGCCCTCCTGCTCCATGCCCCCGAGGGTATACGGGCCCTGCGGGTCAGCGGTCGTCGTCGAGGAGCAGCGAGAGGGCCCAGGACACCAGGGAGATGATCACGGCCGCCCAGATGGCGTCCCACCAGAACTCGTCGATGGAGAAGGCGAGGCCGAGCAGCCCGCTGATCCAGGCGACCAGCTCGAGGAAGGCGGCGTTGAGGACGACGAGGAAGAGACCGAGCGTGATGACGACGAAGGGGATGGACAGGAAGGTGATGATCGGCTTCACGAAGGCGTTGACGACGCCGAAGATCGCCGCCACGAGGAGGATCGTCAGGATGTTCGTGGTGGTGTCGGCACCCTCCTCCCCGAGGTGCACCCCGGACACGAGCCAGGAGGCCACCCAGAGGGCGATGCCGTTGACGACGACCCGGACGACGAAGTTCATCACCCCGTGATTGTGGCAAACGCGTCCGGTGCACCCGCTGCGGGCGTCGGGAGGGCGCCGTGGACAAGGCCCGCGGAGCCCGCCCTACAGTGGGCGCCATGAGCGACGACCTCGACGCCGAGGCCACTGCGCCGAGAACCGCAGTCCGCCTGCGGTCGGCCATCGCGGGGCTGCCGGCCTACACCCCGGGCCGCCCGGCGGCCACCCGCCCGGGCCTCACCGCGTACAAGATCAGCAGCAACGAGAACCCCTACCCGCCGCTGCCGAGCGTGCTCGACGTCGTCCGCGACGCCGCCGGCGCGATGAACCGCTACCCGGACATGGCGGTCACCGCGCTCACCGATGCGCTCGCCGCCCGGCTCGGCGTGCCGGCCGCTCGCATCTCCACCGGTCCGGGGTCGGTCGGCGTCCTCGACCAGCTGGTCCGGGCCACGTGCGACGACGGTGACGAGGTCGTCTTCGCGTGGCGCTCCTTCGAGGCCTACCCGATCCTCACCACGCTCGCCGGGGCCACCCCGGTCATGGTGCCCCTGGCCCCCGGAGCGCGCCACGACCTCGACGCGATGGCGGACGCCGTCACCGACCGCACGCGGCTGGTTCTGGTCTGCACGCCGAACAACCCCACCGGCACCACGGTCGGTGCGGCGGAGCTGGACCGGTTCCTCGGCCGGGTGCCTCGCGACGTGCTCGTCGTCATCGACGAGGCGTACCTCGAGTTCGTCACCGACGAGGCCGCCCCCGACTCGATGGCGGTGCACACGGCGCACTCCAACGTCGTCGTGCTGCGCACCTTCTCCAAGGCCTACGGGCTGGCCGGCCTGCGCGTCGGGTACGCCGTGGCGCACGAGCCGGTGGCCGAGGCCCTGCGCAAGTCGGCGCTGCCGTTCGGGGTCAACTCACTCGCCCAGGTGGCCGCCATCGCCTCGCTCGAGGCCGCCGACGAGCTCGAGGTGCGTGTCAAGGAGCTCGTCGCCGAGCGCGACCGGGTGGTGGCGGCGCTGCGCGAGCAGGGGTGGGACGTGCCCGATCAGCAGGCGAACTTCGTGTGGCTCGACCTCGGCGAGGACACGCAGGCCTTCGCCGCGGCGTGCGAGGAGTCAGGCCTGACGGTGCGGCCGTACGGCAGCGACGGGGTGCGGGCGACCGTGGCCGAGCGGGAGGCGAACGACCGGCTCGTCGAGGTCGCGGGGCGTTTCATCGCGGGGGAGCGGCCGACGCGCTGAGGCCGCGCAAGTCCCGCGCGCCACGGCGCCGCACCAGGATGACCACGAGGGCGATGGCCGCGATGCCGAACAGGGCACTGCCCACCACGACGAGCAGGACGAGTGCGAGCGCTGGGCCCAGTGACCAGTCCGGCGTCGCCACCAGGCGCACCGACGCTCCCGGTCCGGCCGGTTCGCAGGCGAGGACGACGGTGCCCGCCTCGGGCCCGGTCAACGACTGGTGCCCCGTCCAGCGGCCCTGCGGCGTCTCGAGGGTGAAGGTGGCTCCGCCGCCGCTCAGCCGCACGGGGGTGCCGTCGGGCTCCCAGACGCGGCAGCTCAGGTTGCTGCCCTGGGGCACCAGGAGGCCGTAGGTGCGCCCGGGCTCGACGGTGCTCGTGCCGAGGCCGGTGGACACGTCGACCACGTCCGACCCGGTGACCGACAGGAGGTAGCGCAGCCCCTCGGAACCGAGGACCGCGGTGCCGACCACGGACATCAGCAGCCCGACGAGGGCCACGACGCCGACGACCCAGAGGGCCCGACGACGCGGCCGTGGTCCTGTCTCCCCCGTGCTCATGACGGCAGGCTAGTGCGGTGCCGTCCGACCCGTCCGCCGGGTCGCGTGCTCCGGCGTGCGCCCTCCGACAGCGCGAGCCACCGCAGGGCCTCCTCACCGGGCAGGATGGCGCGCGTGCGCATCCTCCTCACCGGCGCGGCCGGCTTCATCGGCACGGCGACGTGGAAGCTGCTCGTGGCCGAGGGCCACGACGTCGTCGCCGTCGACCTCCTCCTTCCCCAGGCCCACGGCGAGGTGACGCGGCACGATCCCCCGCTCGGGGTGCACGTCCTCGACGTCCGGAAGGCCCACCGCTGGTCCGATCTGCTCGACGGCGTCGACGTCGTCGTGCACCTCGCGGCGATGGTCGGTGCCGGCGCCACGGCCTCCGACCTGCCGCTCTACGCCCGTCACAACGACCACGGGACGGCGTCGGTGCTCGCGGCCATGCACGCCCACGGGGTCGCCCGGTTCGTCCAGGCCTCCTCCATGGTCGTCTACGGCGAGGGCCGCTACACCTGCCGCGAGCACGGGTCCCAGGCGCCCGCGCCACGTCGCCCGGCCGCCCTGGACGCGGGCGAGTTCGACAACCCCTGCCCGGTCTGTGGGGGCCCCCTCGACTGGGCCCTCGTCGACGAGTCCGCGCCCCTCGAACCGCGCTCCAGCTACGCCGTGAGCAAGGTGGCGCAGGAGGGGTACGCCTCGGCGTGGGCACGGCAGGGCCCCGGCGCGGCGCTGTCGCTGAGGTACCACAACGTCTATGGCCCGGGGATGCCGCGCGACACGCCGTACTCGGGGGTGGCCGCGATGTTCCGGTCCTCGCTCGAGCGCGGCGAGGCCCCCGTGGTGTTCGAGGACGGCCGGCAGATGCGCGACTTCGTGCACGTCTCCGACGTGGCCCGGGCCAACCTGGCGGCCGCGCTCGCGGTCGGCGGCTACGACCTCGGCCGCCACGAGGCCTTCAACGTGTGCTCCGGCCGGCCGGTGTCCATCGCCGAGGTCGCGCGCTTCGTCGCCTCCGGTACGGGGGCCGACGTCCAGCCCGCGGTGACGGGTCGGTACCGCATCGGGGACGTGCGGCACGTCGTCGCGTCGCCGGAGCGGGCACGTGGCGAGCTGGGTTTCGCGGCCGAGGTGATGCCGGAGGACGGCCTGGCCGCGTTCGCGAGCGCCCCTCTGCGCCCCTGATCGGCCGCCGCTCACCAGACGGTGCGGACGAGGTGAGCGACGAGGAGGGCGGCGACGCCCTGCACGACCAGGCCCCAGCGCTGCCAGCGCGGCGGGAGCCAGACGACGGCGAGCAGCATCCACGGGATGAACGGCAGCCAGATCCGCTCGACCTCGGACTTGCTCATGAGCGAGAGGTCGGCGATGGCCACGGTGGCCACCCCGGCGAGCACCAGCGCGCCGACGGCGTCGGCACGCCACGGAGTGCGGGGTCGCCCGGTCCGGACCCTGCGCAGCCGGGAGGCGCCCACGCCCAGGCCGGCGGCCAGCACCGGCCCGGCGGCGAGCACCAGCGCACCGAGGTTGCCGAACACCCAGTACCACCCGGGTCGGAGCCGGGCGATGCCGTCCCAGTACCGCTCGTGCAGGACGGGGAAGGCCTCCCACCAGGTGAAGCCGAGGGGGACGAACGCGAGCACGACGAGCACCGCCACCGCCGCGGTGGCCGCCCCGGTGGCCAGTCGCCGGCCCACCGACCCGGGTGCGGCCAGCAGCACCGCGAGGGCGAGAAGGACGAGCAACCCGAGCCCGTAGGACTCCATCAGGCACCACCCGAGCAGCAGCCCCGCGACAACGGCGAAGCCCCAGCGGGTGGCGGCCCGGCCTGCGGCCCAGGCGCCGGCGAGGGCGGCCATCCCCCAGGCCGCGGTCGCCGCGAACACCGCATCGGCGGAGACGGCCATGAAGATCGCGGAGGGTCCGAGGACGAGGAACGGCAGCGCGGTACGGGCGGCGTCACGGGCCCCCAGCCGGTCGAGCGTCACCGCCACCGCGGCGGGGACCGTGGCCCCGACGGCGATGACCACGAGGCCGGCCGCCAGGTACGAGCCGAGCCCGAGCCGGACCAGCCCGACGAACATGAGCACGGCTCCCGGGGGGTGCCCGGCGAGGTGCACGGCGAGGTGGTCGGGGCTGTCGAGGGGGATGCGGTCGACATACGTGCGCACCAGCTCGCCGGTGTCGTCGACCCGGCGTGAGCTGTCGAGGTACTCGGTCCCGTGCTCGAGGATCTTGCCGAGGCCGGGCACGCCGTCGACGAGCGCGAGCGACACCATCCACACGACGGCGACGACCCAGCTGAGGGTGAGCAGCCGGCCCCACCCCATCCGGGCCACGCGCTCGCGGACCGACGGCACCCCGGCCGCCACGACGAGGGCCACCGCGACGAGGCTGGTCGGGCCGAACCGCAGCATCCAGTCGCCGAGCAGCGGCGGCACCCCGCCGGCGTTGACGTCGGTGCCGGTGAGCCATGGCACCGCCATCGACGCCGCGAGCACGACGGCCCCGACGACCAGCCCGCCGACCGCCCACCGGGTCTGGTCCGCCCCCGCGGCGTCCCCCCGGGCGCGCGTCGTCGTCGTGGGGTCGGCGGCCATGCCCCAAGGATGCCCGCCGCGCGGCCGCTGCCGTCCGTGGACCACCGCGGCGTCACCACCGCGTGAGGTGCGGCGGCGCGCCGGACGCACGTGGTGTCGAGGCGCGCGGCATGACGGCGGGGCGAGGCGACCGGCGCCGCGGGGACCTCCGGCGGCATAGTGTCCCCACCGTGGAGCCGACCTGCGACCTGGTGCTGCCGTGCCGCGACGAGGCCGCGGCGTTGCCGGCGGTGCTCGCCGCCGTGCCCGAGGGCTTCCGCGTCGTCGTCGTCGACAACGGCTCCACCGACGGCACCGCCGACGTGGCCCGCGCGCTCGGCGCCACCGTCGTCCACGAGCCCACCCCCGGCTACGGAGCCGCCGTCCACGCGGGCGTCGAGGCCGCAGGTGCCGAGTACCTCGCCGTCCTCGACGGCGACGGCTCGATGGACCCGGGCGACCTGCTGCCGATGCTCGAGGAGGTCCGCACGGGGCGGGCGAGGATGGCCTGCGGCCGGCGACGCCCCGCCACCCGTGGCGTATGGCCCTGGCACGCCCGGCTGGGCAATGCGCTGGTCCTCGGCTGGCTCCGTCGGCGGACCGGCCTGCCCGTGCACGACATCGCCCCCGCGCGGGTCTGCCGCCGCCTCGACCTGCTCGAGCTCGGGGTCGAGGACCGCCGCTTCGGCTACCCCGTCGAGCTGCTGGTCCGGGCGCAGAAGGCCGGATGGGTCCTCACCGAGCACGACATCACGTACCGGCCACGGGCCGCGGGAACGCGGTCCAAGGTGTCCGGCTCGGTCCGCGGGACGCTCCGGGCCGGTCGCGACTTCGCCCGCGTCGTCGCCACGCACGGCTGACGGGCGCCCCGCCCGCTTCTGACGCCGGTCTTACGCGTGGGGTCCTCCGAGCCGCCCGCGCACCACATCCGACCTACTGTCGGAGCATGCCCACGAGCCGCCGCGGAAGCCGCGCCACACGCGGTGCCGCCGCGCCCGCGGGCCGTCCTCGCCGGAGCCTCCGATGAGGGGCAGCGTGCTCGTCATGGCCAAGGCGCCCGTCGCGGGTCAGGCCAAGACCCGGCTGGCGGCGGTCGTCGGCAACCGCCCTGCCGCCGAGCTCGCCGCCGCCGCCCTCCTGGACACCCTCGAGGCCGGGGCCGCCGCCTTCCCGCCCGAGCGCCGCGTCCTCGCGCTCACCGGGGACGTCGCCGCCGCGGCCCGGGCCGACGACCTGCGCGAGGCCGCCCGCGACTGGATCGTCGTCCGCCAGGGCGGCCAGACCTTCGCCGAGCGCCTCGTCGACGGGCACCGCCAGGCCCACCGCCTCGCCGGCGGCCCCGTCGTCCAGGTGGGGATGGACACCCCCCAGGTCGAGCCGCTCGTGCTGCGCGACCTCGTCGAGCAGGCCCACGCGCATCGCGGCCCGGTCCTCGGGCCGGCGGTCGACGGCGGATGGTGGGTCCTGGTCACGACGCACGCGCACCAGGCGGCCGTGCTCGCCGGCGTGCCGATGAGCCGGCCCGACACCGGCCGGCTCACGGCGGCAGCCCTCACCGACACCGGCCACCCCCCGGCCCGCGCCGCCCGGCTGCGCGACGTCGACGAGGTGGCCGACGCGCACGCCGTCGCCGCCGGGGCGCCCGGCACCCGCTTCGCGCAGCGGTGGCGCGACCTGGTCGCCACCTGGGCCGATGCCGCGGCCACCGGCCTGGAGGAGCCGCGGCCGTGAGCGAGCGCCGGCTCACCGGCCTGGCCGCCTCCATCGACGAGCGGGTCCCCACGCCCGAGTCGTTCCGCAGCGACCTGCGCGGACCCCGAACGGCCGCCCGCGTCGGGGTGTGGCTCGGCGTGGCCTTCGGAGTCGCCTTCGTGACCGGCCTCTTCTCTCACGTCGCCCAGGGCCGTGGGGCCGACGTCCCCCTGCCGACCTCCCCGGCGTGGCTCTACGTCGCCACCCAGGGGCTGCACGTGGCGGCCGGCACCGCGGCCGTCCCGCTGCTGCTCGTGAAGCTGTGGTCGGTCTTCCCGCGGTTGTTCCATCGGCCCCCGCGTCCTTCCCGTGCCCTCGTCCTGCACGTCCTCGAGCGCGGCTCCATCGCCCTGCTCATGGGGTCGGCGATCTTCCAGCTCGTCACCGGCCTGGCGAACTCCTCGCAGTGGTACCCGTGGTCCTTCGACTTCATCTCCGCCCACTACGCGCTCGCCTGGGTGGCCATCGGGTCGATCGGTGTGCACGTCGCGGTGAAGCTCCCGGTCGTGCGCCGGGCGTTGGCCGAGCCGGTCGAGGACCCCGTCGCCGACGGCGACCTCGCCGGTGCCGGTGACCGGGCCGTCCCCACCCCGACCGGGCTCACCCGTCGGGCCCTCCTGCGCACGACCTGGCTGGCCACCGGCGTCACCGTGCTCGCGACCACCGCCGTCGGGCTGCCCGGACTGCGGCGGGTGGCGGTGCTGGCGGTCCGCTCGGGCGAGGGCCCGCAGGGCGTCCCGGTCAACCGCAGCGCCGTCGGCGCCGGGGTCGCCGACGCGCTCGCAGACCCGGCCTGGCGGCTGCGCGTCATCGGCCCGGACCGCACCGTCGACCTCTCCCTCGACGAGCTGGGCGCGATGGCCTCGCACCGGGCCGACCTGCCCATCGCCTGCGTCGAGGGCTGGAGCGCCGGCGGCACGTGGGGCGGGGTGCCCGTCCGGGACGTGGTGGCCCTGGTCGGTGGCTCCGACTCCGACGAGGTCGTCTTCCGCTCGCTGCAGCAGGCGGGCGCGTGGCGGGAGAGCCGGCTGCCGGCCGAGTTCGCGCGTCACCCCGACTCCCTGCTGGCGCTCACCCTCGCCGGCGAGCCGCTCGACCCCGACCACGGCTACCCCTGCCGCCTCATCGCCCCCGCTCGCCCCGGTGTCACGCAGACCAAGTGGCTGCGCGAGGTCGAGGTGGTGGCGGCATGAGCACCTCCACGGACCCTGCCACCACAACCACCGACCGCGGGCTGCGCCTGACGCTCGGGGTCGTGGGGGCGGCGGCGGCCGCGTACGGCCTGTGGCTGCTGCTCGCCCAGCCGCTGGAGCGCCTCGTGGCCATCCTCGTGTGGGCCGTCGGCGGGGTGGTCGCCCACGACGGCGTGATCGCCCCGATCGTCGTGCTGCTCGGCCTCGTCGCGGCCGCGCGGGCGCCGGGCTGGCTGCGGGTTCCCCTCGTCCGCCTCCTCGTCGTGCTGGGCCCGCTCACACTCGTGGCAATCCCGGTACTCGGCCGGTTCGGTGCCCGCCCCGACAACCCCACACTGCTCGACCGTCCCTACTGGGCGGGGTATCTCGTCCTGGTCGCACTCGCCCTCGTGCTCACCGCCGTCGACGCCCGCCGCCGCCGCGCCGCCAGGCCACGCTCCACGACCGTGGGTGAGAACGCGACCTAGGGCGTCGCTCTTCACCCACCTGTCGGGCAAGGGAGGCGGGGAGGGGGCAGAGCGGCCGAGCACCGCAGCCCCCGTGGGGCCCACCTCGTCCGTAGCGTGGGGCGCCACCTACCCGAGGAGGCCCCGTGCGGAGCAGCGACGTCGGAGACGTCTGGTGGAAGTCGGCGGTCGTCTACTGCGCCGACGTCCAGACCTTCCAGGACAGCGACGGCGACGGCCAGGGCGACCTTCGCGGGCTCACCGACCGGCTCGAGTACCTCGCCGACCTCGGGGTCACCGTGCTCTGGCTGATGCCGCTCTACCCCACTGCCGACCGCGACGACGGCTACGACATCACCGACTTCCTCGGTGTCGACAGCCGCCTCGGCGACGTCGGTCAGTTCGTCGAGATGCTGCGCGCGGCCCGTGCCTGCGGCATCCGCGTCATCGTCGACTTCGTCATGAACCACACGTCCGACAAGCACCCGTGGTTCAAGAGCGCCCGGCGCAGCGTCGACGACCCCTACCGCCACTACTACGTGTGGAGCGCGACGAAGCCGCCGTCGGGCAAGGACGAGGTGGTCTTCCCCGACGCCGAGGACAGCATCTGGGAGAAGGACGAGCGGACCGGCGAGTGGTACCTCCACCACTTCTACCGCTCCCAGCCCGACCTCAACGTCGCCAACCCGCAGGTGCGGGAGGAGATCGCCCGCACCCTCGGCTTCTGGCTGCAGCTCGGCGTCAGCGGCTTCCGGGTCGACGCCGTGCCGTTCCTGTTCCAGAACGACGACTACCCCGGAGCCCAGGAGGGCGGCTTCGACCCGATGCACTACCTCGTCGACGTCCGCGGCCTCGTCTCGCGGCGCCTCGGCGACGCGGTGCTCCTCGGTGAGGTCAACCTCCCCTACGACGGGCAGAAGCGGTTCTTCGGGGGCGACGACGGCGACGGGCTCAACCTCCAGTTCGACTTCAACGGGATGCAGGCCCTCTACCTCTCACTGGCGCGCGAGGACGCCGGACCGGTGACCGGGGCGCTGCGCGCCCGGCCGGACCTCGACGTCACCAGCCAGTGGGCCAACTTCGTGCGCAACCACGACGAGCTGACCCTCGACAAGCTGACCACGGCCGAGCGGCACGAGGTGTTCGAGGCGTTCGGTCCCGAGCCGGACATGCAGCTCTTCGACCGGGGCCTGCGGCGCCGGCTGCCGCCGATGCTCGGGGGCGACCAGCGGCGGCTGCGCCTCGTCTACTCACTGATGTTCTCCCTGCCCGGCACACCGGTGCTGTTCTACGGCGAGGAGATCGGGATGGGGGAGAACCTCGACATCCCCGGCCGGCTCTCGGTGCGTACCCCGATGCAGTGGACCGCGGGCGAGAACGGCGGCTTCTCGACGGCGCCGAGGCGGCGCCTGGCCCGGCCCATGACGACCGGGGAGTTCGGCCCGGAGCACGTGAACGTGGCCGACCAGCGACGCGACCCCGACTCGCTGTGGACGTTCATCCGCACCCTCGTGCACCGGTACCGCCAGATGCCCGAGCTCGGGTGGGCCGCCGCCACGGTGCTCGACCACGACACCCCGGCCGTGCTCGCCCACGTCGCCCGGGCCGGGGGCTGGCGGATGCTCGCGCTGCACAACCTCTCGGGCGCGGCGGCCACCGTGTCGGTGCGCCTCGAGGACGCCGACGGCCTCGTGCTCCACGACGTCCTGGCACGGGGCGAGGAGCAGGCGGTGGGCGAACGCGGACTGGTGGAGGCGGTCCTTGAGCCGTACGAGGCCCGCTGGCTGCGGGTGCTCGCCCCCGGTGAGGAGCCGTTCTCCTAGCGGGTCGCGCCCGCACGACGCGACGGCGGAGGGCCTACTCGTCGCCTGCCGGCAACGGGTGGGTGCTGCTGTAGGGGTGGGGCTGGCTCTCGAGCACCGCCGACAGCACCGCCGCCCGCTCCTCGGACCAGTCGGGCGGCTCGGTGATGGCCGCCCACGCCCTCATGTTGGCCGTGCCGGAGTACAGGTGGCCGTACCCCATCGGCACGTTGCCCGCGCCCGGCAGGTCGAGGAGCACCTGCACCATCGTCACCAGCGGGAACCAGCCCATCCGCGGCGAGACGTCAGGCCCACGCTGGCCGTCGCGCAGCCACTCCGGCGGGCTGAACGCGAGGTCCTGGTCGAAGAACACGACCGGGTCGGAGGCGTGCTGCAGATAGACGATCCGGGTCGGGCCCCAGGCGCGGGACGTGGGGTCCGGGCCGCTCTGCTCGGAGGCGAACCGCACCGTCCGACCCTCACCGTAGACCGGGAGGGACGCCGGGCTGCCGGGGTCTCGGTTCGCCTCGAGCGTGTCGTGGACCGGGTTGAGGAAGGTCGGCCCCACGAGCAGCGCGCCGTCGATCGGCTCGTTGATCATGTTGATCGAGCCGAGGATCGTCTCGACGCCGAGCGAGCCGAGCGAGTTGCCGTACAGGTACAGGCGGGGCCGGTCGCCCTGGGGCAGCCCGGACCAGTACTGCTGCACCGCGTCGAAGACGGCGACCGACGTCTCCTGCACCGCTTCCTGGTCGGCGAGCAGCGAGACCCAGCTCGGCAGGTACGAGTACTGGACCCCCGCCACGGCCGTGTCGCCGTTCCACATGTACTCGATCGGGTCGATGCCGTTGCGGTCGAGGTACCCCGTGCCCGTCGTCGTCGCGATGACGAGCACCTTGCGCTCGAAGGCCCCCGTGCGCTTGAGCTCCTCGACCACCAGCCGGGCCCGCTCGGCCACGGTGTCGGCGTTCCGGAGCCCCACGTACACGCGAATGGGCAGCTTGGCCCCACCCCCGGTGACCGCGTCGATGTCGGCCGGGCTGGGCCCGCCACCGACGAAGATGCGACCCTCTCGTCCGAGCTCGGTCCAGTCGACCAGCGAGCCGGGCCCCCCGGAGCGCAGCGGGCTGTCGGGCGCCGAGGCGCTGGCGGCGATGGTGCTGTCACGTGGCGCGGAGAGGGCGTTCGCGGCCGCGAAGAAGCCGTTGACGAGGACACCCGTGAACAGGGCCCAGGCGACGACCACCACGACCACCCCGCCGATCAGCCCGGAGAGCTCGCGGGAGAGCCGCCTCGAGAAGAACAGCCGCAGCCGGCGGAATACGGCCCGCACCGCCCGGGCCAGGACGAGGCCGAGCGCGGCGACGAGGACCGTGACCGACAGGATGAGCGGCCACCCGTTGGGGCCGATGGGTTCCATCCCGAACAGGCGCCGGATCTCGTTCTGCCACCCCACCTGCTTCCACACTGCGAGCACCGTGAGGACGAGGACCACGCCGATGGTGAGGGTGAGGGCGATGCTGCGGACGACGTCCGGCACCACGGGGAAGCGCAGGTAGCGGTACAGGGCGGACACGGTGGCCCCGATGCCGTACCCCACGAGCAGGCTGACCCCGGAGATCACGCCCTGGACCACGGCGTCGCGAGGGAGCAGGGAGGGCAGGAGGGAGATGGCGAGGAAGAAGAGCCCCAGGACGAGTCCCGGCCCGGAGAAGCGCAGCTCGGCGACGCGCTGCGGGTCGCCGAGCGGCGGCTCGAAGCGGCGCAGCAGGTGGTTTGCGCCGCGGGCGACGCGCACGGCATGGGTCTGGTGCTCGGCACGGCCCTGGTTCGAGCCGGAGTCCTCACGCGGTGGGGTGTGCAGCGTCGTCACGCGGTGTCCTCCTCCCGAGGTGCGTCCGTCCGTCCACGAGCGTAGGCGCCCCCGGCCCCACCGGACCGCCGGTTTCGGCCCCCGCGGCCCGATCGTGACCCGGCGGCCGGGGGGGTCGGGTCCGTGCCTCAGACGGCCGGGAGGCGCCCCAGGGGAGCCGTCGGCGCGTTCCGGAGGGGGTCGCGGGGCCGGTACGGTGGGGGGCGACACCGGCAGTGTCCGCCGCCTCACCCGGCTCGCGGCCACGACGACCGTGCCGGCCGCTGCGGGCCTCCCGGCCCGCAGGCGTCCGGCACCGACGCGGCGCCCGTCACCACGGGCGCCCGGAGAAGGAGTGCCCAGTGAGCGACAACGAGGTCGCCCCCCTCGAGACCGCGTTCGGCGTGGACCACCACGTCAGCCGCGCGCAGGCCCCCGACCGTCCCCTCGCCGAGGGCGGGCCGGAGATGGTCCAGCTGCTCACCCCCGAGGGGGAGCGTGTCCCGAACCCGGAGCTCGACCCCGTGGTCGACGCGCTGGAGGACGAGCAGGTCCGCGGCTTCTACCGCGACCTCGTCCTGATCCGCCGCTTCGACACCGAGGCCACCGCGCTCCAGCGCCAGGGCGAGCTCGGTCTCTGGGCCAGCCTGCTCGGCCAGGAGGCGGCCCAGGTCGGCTCCGGGCGCGCGCTGCGCCCGCAGGACTACGCCTTCCCCACCTACCGCGAGCACGGCGTGGCCTGGTGCCGCGGTGTCGACCCGGTGAACCTGCTCGGCATGTTCCGAGGGGTCAACCACGGAGGCTGGGACCCCAACGAGAAGAACTTCCACCTCTACACCATCATCATCGGCGCGCAGACGCTGCACGCGACGGGCTACGCGATGGGCGTGCAGCGCGACGGCGCCGTCGGCACCGGCGACGACCAGCGGGACACCGCGGTGATCGCCTACTTCGGGGACGGCGCGACCTCGCAGGGCGACGTCTCGGAGTCGCTCGTCTTCGCGGGCGTCAACAACAGCCCGGTCGTCTTCTTCTGCCAGAACAACCAGTGGGCCATCTCCGAGCCCAACGAGAAGCAGACCCGCGCGCCACTGCACCACCGGGCCCGCGGTTTCGGCTTCCCCGGCATCCGGGTCGACGGGAACGACGTCCTCGCTGTGTACGCGGTCACGACGCGCGCGCTCGACGCCGCCCGATCCGGACAGGGCCCGACCTTCGTCGAGGCGTTCACCTACCGGATGGGGGCGCACACGACGTCCGACGACCCCACCAAGTACCGCGTCTCCGCCGAGGTCGAGGTCTGGAAGCACCGCGACCCCATCCAGCGGCTGCGGCGGTGGCTCACCACGACCGGCCGCGCCGACGCCGAGTTCTTCGAGGCGGTCGACGCCGAGGCCGACGAGCTCGGCACCTCGGTGCGCGAGCGCTGCCTGTCGATGCCCGACCCCGACAGCTCGCAGATGTGGGACCAGGTGTACGCCGAGGCGCACCCGGTGATGGACCGGGAGCGTGCGTGGTTCGACGAGTACCACGCCTCGTTCGAGGGGGCCAGCTGATGAGCCAGACCACGACCCTCGCGAAGGGCATCACGAGCGGCCTGCGAGCCGCGATGGAGAAGGACAGCCGGGTCGTCCTCATGGGCGAGGACATCGGCAAGCTCGGCGGGGTCTTCCGCGTCACCGAGGGCCTCCAGAAGGACTTCGGCGAGGAGCGCGTCATCGACACCCCGCTCGCCGAGGCCGGCATCGTCGGCACGGCCATCGGGATGGCCCTGCGCGGGTACCGACCGGTCGTCGAGATCCAGTTCGACGGCTTCGTCTACCCGGCCTTCGACCACATCGTCAGCCAGGTCGCCAAGCTGCACGCCCGCTCGCGTGGCCAGGTGAGGATGCCGATGGTCATCCGCATCCCGTTCGGGGGCGGCATCGGCGCGGTCGAGCACCACAGCGAGTCGAACGAGGCCTACTTCGCCCACACCGCGGGGCTGAGGGTGGTCGCGGTGTCGAACCCGCACGACGCGCACTGGATGATCCAGCAGGCCGTCGAGACCGACGACCCGGTGATCTTCTACGAGCCCAAGCGCCGCTACTGGGACAAGGGCGAGGTCGGCGACGAGCCCGACGGCGCCCTCGGTACCGCCCGGGTCCTGCGCGAGGGCACGGACCTCTCGCTCCTCGCCTACGGCCCGATGGTCAAGACCTGCCTCCAGGCCGCGCAGGCGGCCGAGGAGGAGGGTCACTTGCTCGAGGTCGTCGACCTGCGGTCGCTCGCGCCCCTCGACCGCGAGGCCGTGCTCGGTTCGGTGCGCCGGACCGGTCGCGCCGTCGTCGTCCACGAGGCGTCGACGTTCCTCGGCATGGGCGCGGAGATCTCGGCCATGGTCACCGAGGAGGCGTTCTACCACCTCGAGGCCCCCGTGCTGCGCGTCGGCGGGTACAACGTCCCCTACCCGCCGAGCCGGCTGGAGGAGGAGTTCCTCCCCGACCTCGACCGGGTGCTCGACGCCGTCGACCGTTCGCTCGCGTACTGAAAGGCATTGCCGCCCATGGCTCTTCGAGAGTTCAAGCTTCCCGACCCCGGGGAGGGCCTGACCGAGGCCGAGATCGTCACGTGGCACGTCAAGGCCGGTGACACGGTCAAGGTCAACGACGTCGTCGTCGAGGTCGAGACCGCCAAGTCGCTCGTCGAGCTGCCGGTTCCGTTCGCCGGCACGGTGGGCGAGGTGCTCGTGTCGGAGGGTGACACCGTCGAGGTGGGAACGCCCATCCTCCGGGTCGACGACGGTACGGGTGGCGATGCGACGCCCCCGTCCGCGGAGCCGGCCGCCTCCGACGTTGACGCGACGCCCGCCCCGTCCGCGGAGGGCGGCTCCGGCGGATCGATGGGTGGGCGGACCGCCGTGCTCGTCGGCTACGGGGTCAAGCAGACCGACGCCACGCGGCGCCCGCGGAAGAAGCCGGCCGGCTCCTCGCTCGGTGCCACCGACGCCGTCCCGGCTCCGGCGCCGGACGGCGACCCCGCCCCGGCGCCCGAGCCGACGGCCCCCCGTCCGTCCGCGGTCGCTCCCCGCGACCAGGCGCCCATCCAGCCCGACCAGAGGATCGAGCCCGCCGGCGCGGCGGTGCGTGCGCTCGCCAAGCCGCCGGTCCGCAAGCTGGCCAAGGACCTCGGTGTCGACCTCGCGTCGGTCACGCCCTCGGGTGATGGGGGTGTCGTCACCCGCGCCGACGTCGAGGCCGCGGCCTCGGGTAAAGGCCCGGGGAGCAGCGGCGAGCGAGCCGTCACCGTGGCCGAGACGACCTCCGAGGGAGAGACCCGGGTGCCCGTCAAGGGCGTGCGGAAGATGACGGCCCAGGCGATGGTCGCCTCGGCGTTCACCGCCCCGCACGTCACGGAGTGGGTCGAGGTCGACGTCACCGCCACGATGGAGCTCGTCGAGAAGCTCAAGCGCGACAGGGAGTTCCGCGACGTCAAGGTGACCCCGATGACCGTCCTCGCCAGGGCGATGTGCCTGGCGGTCAGGCGGCACCCCGAGGTCAACGCGACGTGGGACGAGGACGCCCAGGAGATCGTCATCAAGCACTACGTCAACCTCGGCTTCGCGGCTGCGACGCCGCGGGGGCTCGTCGTCCCGAACGTCAAGGACGCCCACCGGATGACGTTGCTCGATCTGGCCGGGGCGATCGGTGACCTCACCGCCACCGCGCGTGAGGGTCGCACGCCTCCGTCCGACATGGCCGGCGGCACCATCACCATCACCAACGTCGGCGTCTTCGGTGTCGACGGCGGGACCCCCATCCTCAACCGGGGCGAGTCCGCGATCATGGCGATCGGGTCGGTGACCCGGCGGCCGTGGGTGGTCGGCGAAGGGGCTGAGGAGCGCATCGAGCCGCGGTGGGTCACGACGCTGGCGCTGTCCTTCGACCATCGCCTCGTCGACGGCGAGCTCGGGTCCAGGTTCCTGGCCACGGTCGCGGGGCTGCTGTCCGACCCGGCGCGCGCGCTCGTCTGGGGCTGACGCGTGGCGCAGGGTGACCGGGGCGTCGTCTTCCCCGAGGTCGACGGCCGCCGGTCCACCAGTGTCACCGGCCGGGCTGTCGTCGCCGACGCGCTGGCACCGGTGGATCCTGTGGGTTGTGCTGCGGCACAGCGGGAGACGAACTGGCGCAGTGGCTATCTCACGCACTTCCGCCGGTTGGTGGAGGCCGGGCTCCCGACCTACTCGGACGCACGCAACATCGCGGAGGCCGGGCTCGCGTCGGTCCACCAGCGGATGCGCTGGGTGCCCGGGGACGGCGAGGAACTGCCGCTCGGCGCGGCCGTCGCGGGGGCGCTGGGCGGCCCGCACGAGCTGCTCGACACCGACGTGGTCGAGGGGGGCCGTGAGCCCGACACGGCGCTGACCCTGCCCTACCGCGGGCAGCGGCTCGCCGGTGACGACCTGCGCCGTCGGCTCGACGCCTGGGTCGAGGACGGCGTCGTCGAGCCCAGCCTGCGCGAGGCCGTGACGACGGTGCTGGAGAACCCCGACTGGCTGCGGCTCGAGGGCCGCACCGTCGTCGTCCTCGGTGCTGCGGCGGAGATGGGGCCGCTGAGGGCCCTGCTGCGGTGGGGGGCGACGGTGGCGGCGGTCGACCTGCCCCGACCCGACGTGTGGACCCGACTGCTCGGTGACGCCTCGCAGCTCTCCGGGCGCATGCTCGTGCCGGCTCGGGCCGGCTCGGGCCCTCTGGAGCAGCGGGCCGGTGTCGACCTCCTCCACGACCTGCCGACCGCCACGGCCTGGGTCGCGAGCGCGCCGGACTCGCTCGTGCTCGGCAACTACGTCTACGCCGACGGAGCCACCAACGTGCGGGTCTCCACCGCCGTCGACGCGCTGTCCGAGGCGGTCCGCGGTCAGCGGCCCGACACCGCCCTGTCCTTCCTCGCCACCCCCACCGACGTCTTCGCGGTGCCCGGTGCGGCCGTCGACGCCGCGACGCACTCCTACGCGGACCGGCGCACCTCGAAGGTGCTCCGGGTGCCGCTGCGCACCCTCTCCGGTGGTCGTCTCCTGCGCCGCAACTACCTCCCCGGCGAGGACCCCGGCATCAACGACTCCGTCGTCCTCCAGCAGGGGCCGAACTACCTGCTGGCCAAGCGCATCCAGCGGTGGCGGGCAACCGTGGCCCGGGCGTCCGGGGCCACCGTGTCCTTCAAGGTGGCCCCGCCCACGCGCACCCGCTCGGTCGTGAAGAACCGGGCGCTCGCGGCCGCCTACGCGGGGGCGCACCGCTTCGGGGTCGAGGTGTTCGAACCCGGGACCGCCAACACCCTCATGGCGGCGCTGCTCGTCCACGACCTCGTGGCCGGCTCGCCGCGGCACGACCACCCGTGGCAGGACGAGGCCTGGGCCGCCGCCCACGGTGGTCTCTGGCGCAGTGCGTACGACCCGCGCAGCGCCCTCGGCCTGGCCGCGCTGCTCGGCGCGGCGTCGGCCCGCGCCTGACCTCCGCGTGGCTGCCCGCCGCCCGCCCGCCCGCCCCATCCGCGAACGTGGGTGAAGACCGGCGTCAGGACGTCACTCTTCACCCACATCCGCGAGTCCCCGGCGAGTCAACACACCTCACGCGGCCCGGTCGCCGATCACCTCGCGCTGCGCGGCCGCCGGGCGCTGCGGCCGACCCCCCACGCCCGTCGCGATCGCCACCCCGACCACGGCGACGAGGATGCCGAGCATCTCGCGCACGTCGAGGGTGCTGCCGAAGAACATCCAGGCGAGCAGGGCCGTCACCGGGGGGCAGACGAAGAAGTCGCTCGCCGAGGCACCGGCGCCCCCGCGCCGCACGAGCAGCGCGAGGAGGAGCAGGCCGGCGAGGGAGTTGACGAGGGCCAGCCACAGCACCGAGACGGCGGCGGCCGTGGGGTCGGCCACGGTGGGGGCGCCCTCGAGGAGCGCCGCCAGGACGAGCAACGGCGGCACGCAGACCGCGAACTGCACGGCGGCGGCCCACAGCGGGTCGGGCCGGTCGGCGGCATCCGGGTCGCCCAGGTGGTACCACCGTTGGCCGAGGGTGCCGAGGCTCAGCGCGACCAGGCTGGCCACACCGAAGCCGATGCCGACGGCACCACCGGCCTCGGAGACGTCCGGGCCGAGCACGACGAGCACGCCGGCGACGCCGAGGACGAAGCCCAGCACCTGCAACCGGGTGAGCCGCTCGCTGAGCACCACACCGGCGAGGACGGCGGTGAGCACCGGGCTCAGCGAGTGGAGCAGAGCCGCGAGGGTCGCGCCCATCCCCACCGTCACGACGGCGGCGACCACGAAGCGGACGGCGAGCGCCCAGAACGGGCTGACCGCCTCCACCGCCGCGGGGCCGGCGATGTAGCCCGAGCACCAGACGAGGACGAACGAGGCCGCCGGGAGCAGGGGCAACGACGCCGGCCCCGGGCCACGGGTGGTGTCCATCGTGGGACCCAACCGCGACCCGGCGCCGGCCATTCCGTTCTCGTGCCCGCGCGGGCGCCGATCAGCCGGCGGCAGGCGTGTTGCGCTCGCTGTACGCCGACCCCGAGCGCAGCTCCACGTGTGGCAGCCGCAGCATGATGAGGAAGCCGATGACCATGACCGCCGCCCCGGTGAGGAACACCAGGTCCATCGCGTCCGAGAAGCCGATGAGGAACGGCTTGGCCAGGCGCGGGTCGAGGCTGTTCAGGAACGAGGAGTCCGACAGCACCCCGCTCGATGCCGTGGTCGACATGCCGCCGCTCGATGCAGCCTGCGAGATGGCGGTGGCCACGGTGTTGTCGGTGGTGCCCGCCGGAGCCTGCAGGCCGGCAGCCACCCCGGCCTGGAAGTCCGCCGTGGGGGCGACGGCCTTGAACGCGCTGGCGATCTTGTCGGGGACGGCCGAGAAGAGGATCGACAGGAACACGGCGGTGCCGATGGTGCCGCCCATCTGGCGGGTGAACGTCGCCGTGGAGGTGGCGACACCGATCTGCTGGGGCGGCACGGCGTTCTGGACGGCGAGGGTCAGCGGTTGGAAGTTGAAGCCCAGGCCGACGCCGAACACCACCATGACGAGCATGGTCTGCCACAGCGGGGTGTCGTAGCCGATGTAGTGGAAGACGAACAGTCCGGCGACGAGCAGCCCCGACCCGACGACCGGGAAGATCCGGTAGCGGCCGGTGCGGGCGATGATCTGGCCCGAGCTGATCGAGCCGGCCATGATGCCGGCCACCATCGGGATGAGCTGCAGGCCGGCCTCTGTGGGCGTCGAGCCCTTGACGATCTGCAGGTACAGCGGCAGGGCGGCCAGGCCACCGAACATCGCGACACCGATGACGACGGACGCGGCCGAGGAGACACCCACGGTGCGGTTGCGGAACATCCGCAGCGGCAGGATGGCCTCGTCGCCGATGCGACGCTCCTGGAGGAAGAACAGCACGGCCGCGATCGCGGTGATGGTGTACGCCACCCACGCGGCGGTGGAGGTCCAACCCCACTCGCGGCCCTGCTCGAGGACGACGAGGAGCGGGACGAGGGCCGCCGAGAGCAGGGCGGCGCCGGCCCAGTCGATGCGGTGGTCGAGCCGCTGGTGGTGCAGGTGGAGCGTGCGCGAGACGACGACGAGCGCGGCGAGGCCGATCGGCACGTTCACGAGGAAGACCCAGCGCCAGCCGGTGATGCCGAGGATGTTGTCGGCGCCGGCGAAGAACCCGCCGATCACCGGGCCGGCCACGCTCGACGTGCCGAAGACGGCGAGGAAGTAGCCCTGGTACTTGGCGCGCTCCCGCGGCGGCACGATGTCGCCGATGATGGCCAGCGCGAGCGACATCAGGCCGCCGGCGCCGAGGCCCTGCACGGCGCGGAAGCCGGCGAGCATGTACATCGACGTCGCGAGCGAGCACAGCGCCGAGCCGACGATGAAGATCGAGATGGCGAAGATGAAGAGCTTCTTGCGCCCGTAGATGTCACCGAGCTTGCCGTAGAGCGGCGTGACGATGGTCGCGGTGATGAGGTAGGCGGTCGTCGCCCACGCCTGCTGGTCCAGGCCGTGCAGGTCGTCGGCGATGGTACGGATCGACGTCGCGACGATCGTCTGGTCGAGCGCGGCGAGGAACATCCCCATCATCAGCCCGACGAGGATCGTGACGATCTGGCGGTGGGTGAGCGGCCCGTCGGGCAGCGCCCGGGAGGTGGGTGCGGCGGCGGTGGGCGTCGCCCCGGCGTCCTCCGCCGTGCTGGCTGCGGTCTGGTCGGTCATCGGGTGTTCCTGGGGGTCGGGTCGGCGAGCGAGCACTCCAGGTCGGAGGCGAAGCGGGCCAGGTGGTCGGTGAAGTGGCGGACGTCGTCGTCCGACCAGTCGGTGAGGAGAGTGGCGATCCAGCGTTCGCGGCCCTCACGGATGGCCATGAGCAGCTCGCGTCCCTCGTCGGTGACGCTGAGCGCCTGGGCCCGCCCGTCGTCCGGGTCGGGGCCCCGTTCGACGAGTCCGAGGTCGACGAGCGTGCTGACCTGGCGGCTCACCGTCGACACGTCGACGTGCACGGCCTCGGCGAGAGCCGAGACGCGCATCGGTCGCCGCATGAGGTTGAAGAGCAGCGGGTAGGCCATCGGGTCGACCTGGGGGTGGGCTCGGGGAGCCTGCGCGCGGGCGACGTGGAGCAGCTTCGTGACGCGCACGAGCTCGTCGCCGAGTGCGGCCGCCGGGGTCGACGGCACGGTGCTGAAGGGCACAGGTACCTCTCTCGAATTGATTGGTTGCACCATACAACCTTTCTCGCCGACCGCAAATTCCTTCGACGGGGGGCCGGAGTCGCCGGGCTACGCGTTGCTCGCGCCGAGGTGCGCGAGGAGGTTGTGCGAGAACCGCTGGCCCATGAGCGCGATGACCCCCTTCATCGCGGTCGTGACCGCGGGTCGGGTGACCCCGGGGAACGGCAGCTCCACCGTGATCGCCATCGACGTCTCGAGCCGCGTACCGCGCGGCCGGGGCTCGAGGTGGTACCAGCCCTCGACACCGGCACTCTCGTCCGCCGTGCCCGCCTCGGGGTCGTGCGTGAACTCGATGCGGTGCGGCTCGTCGAACGTCATCCGCTCGGTGAAGGTGAACGAGAAGGACTTCCCGAGCACCGGCACCCGGGCGAGCTCCCACACCCAGTGCTCACCGTGCTCGCGGACGGTGCGGAGGAACGGGGTGAGCCGGGCGACGAGGTCGGGGTCGGTCAGGGCCGCCCACACCTCCTCGGGGGGTGCGCTGACGGTGGCGGCGGAGCGGGTCGAGCTCTCGAAGGTGGCCACGGGACCTCAGGGGGTCACCGCGAGCGCCGCGAGCACCCGGGCGCCGACGGCCTCGTCGCCGGTGACCGTGACGTGCACGTCGGCGGGGTCGCGGCGCCCGCCGAAGAGGCGCATGGCGACGGCGGTCGAGGTGGTCAGGGTCGTGGTGACGACATCGGGGTGCTCGTCCGCCTCGCCCGTGAAGAGGGGGATGCCGCGCGGACGGCCGTCCTGCTCCTCGACCCGCACGCCGGCCCGGCCCAGGATCGGCCCGGTCAGCTCGAGGACGACGGCATTGCCGGGGGGGACGTCGGCCCGCCGCGCCACGACGACCGGCAGGGCGTCGAAGGCCCGTGAGACGCTCAGCGCCGCGGCCGGGGTGTCGAGCCCGCCGGGGCGCCCGATGGCCTCGCGGATGTCCTGCTCGTGCATCCAGACGTCGAAGGTGCGCACCGCCACCAGCTCAGCGAGGGTCGTGGGTCCGAACGGTCCCGGCATCTCGCCGTCGGGGTCCACGTCGTCGGCCCGGTACACGGCGAGCCGCTCGTCGAAGCGCCACTCCAGCTCGTCGAGGACGTCCTCGAGGGCCCGGCCCCGGCGCGCCTCGACGAACCGCTCCATCCGGGCGCCGAACTCGTGGCGCACGTGGTCGTGGGCGCCGACGTCGGTGTCGGGCTCCGGGTCGCCCGCGGCCAGGGCCTCGGCCCCTGCGACATGTGCGACCTGGTCGAAGACCGTCCATCCGGGGCAGTCCGTGGGTCGGTCGGGGTCGTCCGGACGGAGGGTGCGACCGAGGTCGACGACGTTGCGGACGGTCTGGGCCCAGGCGTCGACGACTTCCGGGAACTCCGTGGGGGCCGGGGGGTGCAGCGGCATGCGGCCACAGTACCTACGCTGGTGGCATGGCCCTGCGCACGAGACCGACGGGCGGGGAGCCTGTCGAGGCGCGGCCCGTGGGGGCCGCGGGGGGGCCTGAGCACTCCGGCCCGGTGCGGCCGCTCGCGGTGGCGGTCGGTGCCGCGCTGCTCGCGCTCGTGCCCGCCGCCCTGCTGACCGGCGCGGTCGACCCGCTGCTGCTGGCCGACCCGGGTCCGTTCGTGCGCTGGGGGGTGCCGGTGGTCGACGCGGTCGCCAACCTCGCCGGACCGGCCACGTTCGGGCTCCTCCTGCTCGCGGCCTTCCTCGCGCCAGAGCGCACCCACACGCACCGTCGGGCGACCGCAGTGCGCTGGGCCGGCGGCACCGCGGTGGTGTGGCTGGTCGCCAGCCTGCTCGAGGTGGTCCTCACCTTCGCCGATGTCGCCGGAACCCCGCTCACCGACCCCTCCCTGCTCCAGCAGCTGCTCAGCTTCGCGTGGGAGCTGGAGACCACCCGCGTCATCCTCCTCACCGCCGGTGCCGCGCTGGTCGTGGCCGTCTCGGCGTTCCTCACGTCGCGGCGGGCGCCCATGGCCTGGCTCGCGCTGCTGGCGATGGCCGGTGTCGTCGTGCAGTCGCTCACCGGCCACGCGGCCGGCTCGGCCAGCCACGAGGACGCCGTCAACGCCTTGGCTCTCCACCTCGTCGGGGTGACCACATGGGTGGGTGGGCTCATCGCCCTGCTCGCGCTCCGCCCGCGCCTGGGCCGCGACCTCGGCGCCACCGTGGCGCGCTACTCGGTGCTGGCCACGTGGTCCTTCGCCGCGGTCGCGCTGTCGGGTGTCCTCCAGGCCGCGATCCGGCTCGGCTCGCTCGACGGGCTCCTCACCACCTACGGCCTCGTCGTGGCCCTCAAGGCACTGGCCCTGCTCGTCCTCGGAGGCCTGGGTTGGCGGCACCGCCGCAACCTCGCCGGCCGGCTCACCGCCGATCCGAGCGACGGTCGCGCCTTCGCCCGGCTGGCGGTCGTCGAGGTGGCGGTGATGGGGGTGGCGATCGGGCTCGCCGCCGTGCTGGCCCGCAGCATCCCCCCGGTGCCGGACGCGCTCCCGGACCCCGGCATCGTCCTCGAGCTCACCGGCTACCCCGACCCGGGCGCGCTCACGAGCGCGGAGTGGCTGACGGCGTGGCGGGTGGACTGGCTGTTCGTCACCCTCGGTGCGCTGGCCATCGGTCTCTACGTGGCCGGTGTGGTGCGGCTCCGTCGACGAGGTGACCACTGGCCGTGGTGGCGCACCGGGCTCTGGGTGGCCGGCTGGCTGCTCTTCGTCTGGGCGACGTGCGGCGCCCCCGGCATCTGGGGGCGGGTGCTCTTCAGCATGCACATGGTCATGCACATGGCGGTCGCGATGATCGTGCCGATCCTCCTCGTGCCGGCGGCCCCGCTGACCCTCGCCCTGCGCGCCCTGCCCGCCCGCCGCGACCGCACCTGGGGCCCGCGTGAGCTGGTCCTCCAGGTGGTCCACTCGCGGGCGCTGCGCTGGCTCGCCAACCCCGTCGTCGCCGCGGCGCTGTTCTTCTTCAGCCTGGCGGCGTTCTACTGGACAGGGCTCTTCGAGCTCGCCCTCGTGACCCACACTGGCCACCTGCTGATGATGGGCCACTTCCTGCTCACCGGGTACCTGTTCGTCTGGGTGCTGATCGGCATCGACCCCGGACCCCCGCGGTGGTCGCCCCTCATGCTTCTCGTGATCCTCTTCGCGACGATCTCGTTCCACGCGTTCTTCGGGGTGGCCCTCACCGGCAGCGAGTCGCTCCTCGCCTCCGACTTCTTCACCCAGCTGAACCTGCCCTGGGGGCCCGACCCGCTGGCCGACCAGCACACCGCCGGCGAGATCGCCTGGGGCATCGGCGAGGCGCCCACCCTCATCCTGGCCGTGGTGGTGGGGGTGCAGTGGTACCGCAGCGAGCAGCGCGAGACCGTGCGCAAGGACCGCCAGGCCGACCGCGACGGCGACGCCGAGCTGCGCGCCTACAACGAGCACCTCGGGCGGCTGCGGGACGAGTCCGAGCGCCTGGGTTGACCCGGCGGGCGCACCGCCGCAGTCACCTGGGGGAGGATGGCGGGATGCGCATCGCGGTGGTCCAGCTCGCCTACGGCGACGAGGAGTCCTTCGACGCGCGCGTGGAGCGGGTGGCCTCCGTTGTCGTCGGGCTGTCCGGGCACGACCTCGTGGTGCTGCCGGAGCTCTGGGGCGCCACCGGTTTCGACTACGCGCGGTGGGATGCCGAGGCGCAGCCCCTGGACGGGCCCTGGGCGGTGGCCATGGCCGATGCGGCCCGCCGGGCCGGCGTGACACTGCACGCCGGGTCACTCGTGGAACGGCTCCCCGAGCCCGGGCCCGACGGCAACGACCTCGCCAACACCTCGCTGGTCCTCTCGTCCGCGGGCGAGGTGCGCGCCGTCTACCGCAAGATCCACCGCTTCGGTTTCGGCTCCGGCGAGCCGCGGCTCATGGAGGCGGGCACCGAGGTCGTCGTCACCGACCTTCCCGCGGGGGGCGGATCCACCGTCCCGGCAGGCTTGTCCACCTGCTACGACCTGCGCTTCCCCGAGCTCTACCGCCGC
The DNA here is from genome assembly GCA_963726295.1 of uncultured Actinomycetota bacterium. Taxonomy (GTDB): domain Bacteria; phylum Actinomycetota; class Actinomycetes; order Actinomycetales; family Dermatophilaceae; genus DASSQJ01. The sequence goes on along the minus strand of CAVSBW010000008.1, from coordinate 7,762 downwards.
CAGGTCGAGGTGGGGGCCGAGGTGTTCGTCATCCCGGCGGCGTGGCCGATGGCACGGGTCGAGCACTGGCGGATGCTGGGCCGCGCCCGTGCGGTCGAGAACCAGTGCGTCGTCGTGCAGGCCAACACGGCCGGAACCCACGCCCGGCACGAGATGGGCGGGCACAGCCAGGTGGTGAGCGCGACCGGTGAGGTGCTGGCCGAGGCGTCCGGCACCGAGGAGGAGGTGCTGTCGGTGGACATCGACCTCGCGGCGACGCGCGACTACCGCGGTTCCTTCCCGGTGCTCGGGGACCGCCGCCTCTGACCCGTCGGGCGCCGCCGCCGCGACCCTGGTGCGAGACTGCGGGGATGGACGACGTCGTTCGCGAGCTCGTCGACTCCCTGCCCGAGGGGGTCGTGGTCACCAGCACGGAGAGCCTCGACAAGTACCGCTTCGACTGGACCAGGGACCCGGCGGTAGGGATGCCGGTCGCGGCGGTCCGTGCCGAGACCGCCCAGCAGGTCCAGGCGACGGTGCGGTGGGCCTCCCGCCACGGCATCGGCGTGGTGCCGCGCGGAGCGGGGACGTCGCTCTCCGGGGGGTCCATGGCCGTCGACGGGTGCGTCGTGCTCTCCCTCGAGCGGATGCGGGCGGTCGAGATCGACACGGTGACGCGCGTGGCGGTCGTCGAGCCGGGAGCCTTCAACGTCGACGTCAAGCGTGCCGCCGAGGAGCACGGGCTCTGGTACCCGCCTGACCCCAGCTCGTACGAGATCTGCTCGATCGGGGGCAACGTCGCCACCAACGCCGGCGGTCTGTGCTGCGTCAAGTACGGCGTCACCACCGACTACGTCCTCGGGATGGACGTCGTCCTCGCCGACGGCACCCTCGTCACGCTCGGCGGCAAGCGGATCAAGGACGTCGCCGGCCTGCCGCTGCTCAAGCTCTTCGTCGGCTCCGAGGGCACCCTCGGCATCGTCACCAAGGCGCTGCTGCGGCTGCTCCCGGCGCAGCAGCCGTGCTCCACGGTCGTCGCGACGTTCCCCACGGTCACCTCCGCCGCGAACGCCGTGGTCGAGCTGGGCCGGACGGTGCGGGCGTCCATGGTCGAGCTCATGGACAACGCGGCGGTCAACATCGTCGAGGACCACCGGCCGATGGGCCTGGACCGCGACGCCGGTGCCCTGCTCCTCGTCCAGACCGATGCCCCGGGCGGCGCCCGACAGGAGGAGCTCGCGGCCATCACCGCCGCCTGCGAGCTCTGCGGCGCCAAGGAGGTCGCGGCCACCGACGACCCCGACGAGAGCGAGATGTTCGTCGAGGCCCGGCGCCAGTTCTTCCCGGCCACCGAGGCGCGCGGCTCGATCATGCCGGAGGACGTCGGGGTGCCGGTGCCGCTCCTCCCCGACCTGCTCGCCGCCATCGCGGCGGTCGCGGACCGGCACGGCGTCGAGATCCCGGTGGCCGCGCACGCCGGCGACGGCAACACCCACCCCATCATCATCGTCGACCGCTCCGACCCGGAGGCCGAGGCGCGGGCGATGCGGGCCTTCGACGACGTGATGGCGGCGGCCATCGCGCTGGGCGGCACGATCACCGGCGAGCACGGGGTGGGAAGGCTCAAGGCGGGCGCCCTCCCGGACCAGCTCGGCCCCGACGTCATGGAGCTGACCCGCCGGGTCAAGGCCGCCCTCGACCCCCAGGGCATCCTCAACCCCGGCGTCATCGCCTGAGCCGCCGCCGCCCCGGGCGCGCGAAGCAGGCCGCCGAGAGTGCCTGCTCCTCGAGTGGCGCAGCCGCGCCGGTGGGTCGACAATGGACGGACACCCCGGGCAGGGACCGGGGGACGGCCCAGGGAGTGGTCATGTCCGGAATGCTCGCCATCGTTCTCGGAGTCGCCGTGGCGGCCGTGGTCCTCATGGTGGTCGTCGGGGTGGTCGCCCTCCTCGCGAGCCGCGGCGAGCGCCTCGAGATGGACGAGGCGGCCGAGGTGTTCGGCGCCACGCCCGAGCAGCAGACCGAGGTCGGGGGCCTCGGCCGGATCTGACCTCCGGCTGTCCGAGTTCCGCAGGTCAGGGGGTCGCGCCGCTAGTCTGGCTCGCGGCCAGCCAACCCCGGCCACCCAGAGGAGCACCCCCATGTACATCGGACTCGGCATCTTCCTGCTCGTCGCCGGCGCGATCCTGTACTTCGCCGTGAGCGCCTCGGTCGCCGGCGTCAGCCTGAGCATGATCGGCCTGATCCTCATGATCGGCGGTGTGCTCGCGATCGTCCTGTCGTTCCTCGCGCAGAACAACCGCCGCAGGGACGCCGGCTACACCGCGACCCGCGAGAGCCACGTCGACCGCGCCAACGGCAGCCGCGTGGACCGCACCGACGTCGACCCGCACGCGTGACCCGTTCCTGACGGACACCGAGGGCCCGCCACCGCGATGCGGTGGCGGGCCCTCGTTCGTCACGGGACGGGCGCGCCCGGGCAGCGCCTGACCCGGAGTCTCAGAACGCCGACTCCGGCACCTCCATGAGGGCGTTGTCGGTGGCCTCGGCCATCGCCCGCTCGGCGGACAGGCGCGGAAGCACCTGCCGGGCGTAGAACTGGGCCGCGGCGACCTTGCCCTCGTAGAAGTCCTTGTCCTTGCCCTCGGCGCCGGCCGCGAGCTTGTCGAGGGCCACCGCGGCCTGGCGCAGCAGGAGCCAGCCGACGACGAGGTCGCCGGCGGCGAGGAGCAGCCGGGTGGTGTTCTGGCCGACCTTGTAGAGGTTGTCGAGGTCGCCGCCCTGGCGGACGTCGGACTTCATCAGCTCGCCGACCATGTAGCCGAGGACGCCCTGGACGTCCTCGACGCCCCGGCCGAGCAGCTCTCGCTCCCGGTCGATCCGGCCGTCGTGCTGACCGAGGTCCTTGGCGAACTCCAGCATCTGGCCCGAGAGGTAGGTGAGCGCCTGGCCCTTGTCGCGGACGATCTTGCGGAAGAAGAAGTCCATGCCCTGGATGGCGGTCGTGCCCTCGTACAGGGTGTCGATCTTGGCGTCGCGGACGTACTGCTCCACCGGGTAGTCCTGGAGGAAGCCGGAGCCACCGAAGGTCTGCAGCGACTCGGTGCCGAGCAGCACCCACGCACGCTCCGAGCCCAGGCCCTTGACGAGCGGTAGCAGCAGGTCGTTGACCCGGTTGGCCAGGTCGGCGGGCGAGCCCTTCTCGAAGTCCATCGAGCCGGTGGCGAGCACCTCCTGGTCGACGACGTCCTGCTGCGTCGCGGTGTAGAGGACGAGGGCGCGCAGCCCCTCCGCGTACGACTTCTGCAGCATGAGGGAGCGGCGCACGTCCGGGTGGTGGGTGATGGTGACGCGCGGGGCCGCCTTGTCGACCATCTGGGTCAGGTTGGCACCCTGCACCCGCTCCTTGGCGTAGTCGAGCGCATTCAGGTAGCCCGAGGAGAGCGTCGCGATGGCCTTGGTCCCCACCATCATCCGGGCGTTCTCGATGACGTGGAACATCTGGGCGATGCCGTCGTGCTCGTCGCCGAGCAGGGTGCCGACCGCGTCGACCTCGCCGCCGAAGGTGAGCTCGCAGGTCGGGGAGACCTTCAGGCCCATCTTCTTCTCGAGGTTCGTGACGTACACGCCGTTGCGCTCGCCGAGCTCGCCGGTCTCCAGGTCGACGGCGTACTTGGACAGGATGAAGAGCGAGAGGCCCTTGGTGCCGGGGCCGGCGCCCTCGGGTCGGGCGAGGACGAAGTGGACGACGTTGTCGACCATGTCGGACTCACCGCTGGTGATGAAGCGCTTGACCCCGGTGAGGGTCCACGTGCCGTCCTCGTTCTGGACCGCCTTGCTGCGGCCGGCTCCGACGTCGGAGCCGGCGTCGGGCTCGGTGAGCACCATGGTGCAGTGCCAGCCCTTCTCCACGATCCAGTGCGCGAGCTTCTTCTGGTCCTCGGTGCCGAGCGCGTACAGCAGCTTGGCGAACGAGTAGGAGGCCGCGAACATGGCCAGCGCCGGGTTGGAGCCGAGGAGCATCTCGTTGACGGCCCAGCGCAGGCTCGGCGGGGCGACCGTGCCCTCGAGCTCGGCGGACAGGTCGATGGCCCAGAAGCCGCTGTCGCGGTAGGCGGCGAAGGACCTCACGAAGGACTGCGGCATCGTCACCGACTGGGTGGCCGGGTCGTAGACCGGTGGGTGGCGGTCGGAGTCGGCGAAGGACTCCGCGAGCTCGTTCTCGGAGAGGCGCGCCACCTCCTGGAGCATGTCCTTGGCGGTGTCGGCGTCGACCTCGGCGTACGGGCCGGAGCCCAGGACGTCGCCGCGACCGAGCACCTCGAAGAGGTTGAACTCGATGTCGCGCAGGTTGCTCTTGTAGTGGCCCATGGTCGTCCTTCCGACGGTGGGTAGGTGAGCGCTTGCTTACCAGTCTGCTACCCATGGGTAACAAAAGCAAGCGGTTCGGATGTTCCGGCCCCTGACCCGCGTCCGGCCGGCCCGTCCCCGCCCGTACGGGTTCGCGACCCGGCCCGAGCGCGCGGCCACCGGGCTACCGGCGGGCGGCATACTCGGGCCATGAGCATCGTGCCCGTGGCCGTGCGTCGGCCGGTCAGGGCCCGCGACCCCCACGAGGAGCGCCGCGCCGCCACGCCGCTCGAGCTGCTCTTCGACCTCGTGTTCGTCGTCGCCGTCGCCAGCAACGCCACCGAGCTGCACCACGGGCTGACGGAGGGGCACTGGAGCACGGTCACGGGCTACGCGCTCACCTGGTTCGCCATCTGGTGGGCGTGGGTCAACTACACGTGGTACGCCTCGGCCTACGACAACGACGACGTCGTCTTCCGCCTGTTGACCTTCGGCATCATGACGGGGGCGCTGTTCCTCGCGGCCGGGGTCCCCGCGCTCTTCGAGTCGGGCAGCTCCGGGATGGCCGTCCTGGGGTACGCGGTCATGCGGTTCGCGATGGTCGGGCTCTGGCTGCGTGCTGCTGCCGGCCACCCCGAGCGCCGCACCACCGCCCTGTCGTACGCAGCCGGCATCGCGCTCGTGCAGGTGCTCTGGATCGCCCGGCTCTGGGCGCCGGAGGGCTGGTACCTGTGGACCTTCCTCGCCCTCGTCGTCGCCGAGCTCGCCGTTCCGTACGTGGCCGAGAGGCGAGGTGGGCGCACGCCCTACCACCCGCACCACATCGCCGAGCGCTACGGCCTGATGACCATCATCGTCCTCGGCGAGGTCATCCTCGCGTCGGTCGTCGCGATCCAGAGCGTCATCGCCGCGGGCGGTGCCACCGAGGGAGGGGGCGGCCACACCGCGCCCGTCGAGTCCCCGGGAACGGCCGGCCTCACGTGGTCGATGGCCCCGCTCGTCCTCGGGGCCATCGCCATCGTCTTCTCGCTGTGGTGGAGCTACTTCGCCCGCGAGCACGCCGACCTCGTCGAGAAGCCCGGCATCGTCTGGCTGTTCGGGTACGGCCACTACTTCGTCTTCGCGGGGATCGCCGCCGTGGGGGCAGCGGTCGCGGCCTCGGTCGACGTCGTCACCGGGGTGTCGGATCACGGCCGCGGGGCGCTCGTCGCGCTGGCCGTCGCGATCTCGACGGCCACCCTGGCGCTCGCGGCGATGCACGCCGCCGGGGAGCACGGGTGGTCGGCGCTGCTGCCCGGTGCCCTCGTCGCGGCGGCCTGCCTGCTGGTGGCGCTGACGGTGCCCTCGGTGCCGTGGGGGGTGCTGCTCATGGGCGTGGTCCTCGTCGGGCTCGTCGTGCACAAGGTGCGTCTGGCCGGGCCGGGTGCGGCATGAGCGGCAGCGGCCGGGAGGGCACCGTCATCGAGCAGGCCCGTGACGCGGTGGCGGACGGTGCGCCCTGGCGGGCCCGCGACCTCCTGCTCGCGCACGTCGAGCAGGAGGACGACGCCGAGGCGTTGTCGCTGCTCGGTGAGGTGCTCTACGACATGGGCGATCTGCCGCGTGCCGGGGCGATGTGGTTCGCGGCCGGCGTCAAGGATCCCCGGGTGGACCGGGCCGTGTCGGCGTGGCGCGAGCAGTCGCGCGACGACTTCGCCGCTATGTGGTCCGCCCTGCCGCCGTCGGTGCAGGCGGAGCCCCGTCCGCGCCGGGTCGAGGCGCTGCGTGAGAAGGCCGCGCAGGCGGAGCCGGCGACGGTCGACGAGGAGGCCACCACTCCGGCCGACGAGGACGACGAGGGGACCGACGCCGCGCAGGTGATCGCGTGGGCCCTCGCCGCCGTGTTCGTCGTGCTCGCCGTCATCGGCGCCGTCACGGTGCTCGGCTGGATCGTCCCCGGGTGACAGGCCCCGCCGCGGTCGTCAGTAGCAGCCGTTGACCGTGGCGGCGAGCATGTCCAGGTTGTTCGTCAGCGTGCTGTTCAGGTCCTTGCCGTTGACGATGAACGAGAAGATCTTGGTGCGACCGTCGGCCCCGACCGTGTAGCCGGAGAGGGCGGAGACATCGCGCAGGCTGCCGGTCTTGGCCCACACCTTCCCGACGGCGCAGTCGGAGGCCGTGCTGGTGAACCGGTACCTGAGGGTGCCCGTCCGTCCGGCGGTCGGCAGCACGTTCTTCGACCGCATCGTCACGACCCTCGGGTTCGACCCGGTGACCGCCGACCGCAGCACCTGCGAGACCTGCAGGCTCGACACGCGGTCTGACCGTGAGAGCCCCGAGCCGTCGTAGAGCACCCCGATGTCGAGGCCCTGGTTCTTCGCCGCCTCGGTCTGGGACGCGGTCGCCCCACTCCACCGCGTCCCGTTGTGGAGTCGGTAGGAGGTGCGGCGGAGCAGGATCTCGGCGACGTCGTTGTCGCTGGTGAGCAGCATCCGACGCACCATCCCGGCCACCGAGAAGCTGCTGACCTTGGCGATCGTCGCCCGCGCGGAGGTGACGTTCTGGCGGCCGGCGTACGTGGCTCCGGGGATGCCGAGGGCCCGCAGCTTGGCGGCGAGGTAGCGGCCCGCGTCGGCGCTGGTGTCCATGAGGTCGCGGTTGTCGCGGACGAGCGCGCGGACCGGGGTGGCGTCGGCCGGGACGTAGCTGGAGAGCCAGCCGCGGGCGAGGCTGGGCGAGGGGAAGAAGTAGTCGTCGACGTAGACCTTGGGGTACCTGTAGCCGCGCGCGTCGATCCAGGCCTTCGTCGTGCGGGCCAGGGTGGCGATCTTGGCGCTGTTGAGCAGCGGGTCGCCGGTGCCGACGAGGACCACGTGGTTCGCTCGACTCCCGCGCCGCACGAACGTGGTGAACCGCGCGTTCGGGCCGTAGGTGTCGAGGGCGGCGGCGGCGGTGAAGAGCTTGGCGTTCGAGGCCGGCATCAGCTCGGTCGTGCGCCGGGTGCTCCAGATGACCTGGTTGCTGGCGGCGTCGATGACCGTGCCCGAGAAGGAGGTGCCGAAGCGGGTGGTGGTGGCCCGGGCGGTCAGCCTGGAGGCGATCCGGCTGTCGGCCGGGGTCGCGGTGGCGAGCGCGGGAGTCGCCGCCGAGACGGAGGCTGCCGCCGCGGCCGGAGCCGGGGCAGCGGTGGCCTGGGCCGTCCCCGCGGTGAGTGCGGCCACCACGGCGACTGCGGCCAGGGCGCGGGTCGGGCGGCGGGTGCACGGACGGGTACGGCGGGGAGCGGGCCACGTCATCGGGGTACCTCGGGCGGGGTGGGGGGGTGGGGTCGGTGCCGCCTCCCTGCCGGCGGTACCTGGGACGGAGGGTAACCAGCGCCCCGTCTGGTGTCCGGAGAACGCGCCGGTAGCCCCGCTTTCCCCTGCGAACGTGGGTGAAGACCGTCGCCTACGCA
>CAVSBW010000007.1:0-215690 GCA_963726295.1 uncultured Actinomycetota bacterium | reverse complement strand
CACGGCATCTGTGCAGTTCAGAGACCATTTGGTTCAACCTCGAGCCATGGGTATCGCGGCAGCGGCGTCTCGCCGAGTGGGCACATAGTGTGCAGAGTCGGCAGAAACGGCCTCCTGCCGGGCCGCGTCAAGAGCGTCCGCGAGGGCGTCCGCGTCGGTGTCGAACAGGCCCGCGTAGGTGTCCATCGTCATCGTTGCCGAGGCGTGCCCCAGCATCGTCTGGACCGCCTTGACACTCGCCCCAGCCTGCACGGCCAGGGACGCGGCGGTGTGGCGGAGGTCGTGGAAGGTGAGCCGATCGACGCCGGCGGCCTCGTACGCGGGGGTGAGCACGTTCGTCGCGAAGTTGCGGTTGTCGAGCGGTGTGCCGGACTTGGTGGTGAAGATCAGGTCCGAGCGGCCCTTGCCCTCGCAGAGGGCGGCCAACGGCTCCACCAAGGACCGTGGCACGCGCACCGTTCGGCGTTCGTGCGTCTTGGTGGCCCCCAGGACCTTCTGTCCGCCGACGGTGGAGTAGGCGCGTTCCACCTTGAGCCGCGCTCTCAGCGCGTCGAAGTCACCGACCCTAAGCGCAGATACTTCGCCCCACCGAAGGCCCGTGAGGCCCGTCAGTCGCACAAGAGTGCCCCAGCGCCCGTCCCCCGGCGGCAGCGCCCCCGCGGCGGCAGCAAGGCGCTCCAGCTCGCCGTGGCTCAGGAAGCGATGATCCTTCTGGCGAGTCGCCGACGGGAGGTAGTTGGCCTTCCCCGAGGTTGTGCGAGCGGAGTTGGACCGTAGGCGCCCCTCGTCCACGGCGGCATCGAGCATCCGCACGAGCTGGGCCCCTGCCGCCCGCCGACGGCTCGGGCTGAGCGGCCTCCCGCTCTTGCCCTTCATCGTCGTGACCCACCGCTTGACGTCAGACAGGTGGACGCCTGACAGCGGCGTGCCGCCCCATCGAGGCAGTATCAGAGCGTCCAACAGCTCTCGGTAGGTGTGTGCCGTCTTGGGGGTGACGTCGAGGGAACCAAGCCATAAAGGAGCCCACTCGGCCATCGTGATGTGGCCCGCCTTGGGATCGGTCCACTGACCGAGCTTCGCGCGCCTCTCCTGCTCTTCGGCGGCCTCCCGAGCATCCCCCTTGCGAGGAAACGCGCTGGTTGTCTTGGTCTGCCCCGCAGCCCGATACCGACCGATCCACTTGTTTCCGCGCTTCTCCACCCAAGCCATACCTACAGACTACCTGCCCACAGATCGTTCTGCCCACCAACCTGCGTCCGCAGGGGAACAACACTGGGCAAGTACACCCGACCCATCTCAACGACACGGGTCCAGAATCCTTGCGGCGCGAGCGGACGCGAGCGCATGATGATGGAGAGGAAATAGCCGGGCCAGCCCAGTGAGAGCGCCCCGGCGGGCACGATCCCACGAATCTCACCTGCACCGCTCCCCAGGTTCACCCGACGCATCTACGGCAAGGGTCAACGCGGTCGTCGATCGCGGAGCTCTCCACCGAACACGCCGCCCTGTCATGCCTCAGGCACGGGACAGGGCCAGTCTCGCCGTGCCCGAAGGCGCGGTCGGAGAGGACCCCAGATGAGCACTGCCATCACGCCCATCGAGCCCTTCGTGGGTACCGAAGAGGTTGCCGCCTTCCTCGGCAAGCCGCCCTCGTGGATCTACAACCGCGCCGAACGACTCGGCATCCCCCGCTACCGAGTGGGTCTGCAGTTCCGCTACCGCTTGTCCGAGGTCGCCGCGTGGGTCGAGCGCGGCCGGCTCGGAGACGCAGGGGGCACACGGTGAGCGTCGCCGCATCGGCGGGTCCCGAGCACTCGCCCCGCTACCCCCAGCCCTATACCCTCGCCCAGCTCCGGGCCGGGCGGCGCGACCCCTTCCGCGTGCCCGGTCTCGTGCACAGCTCGCTGACCGGGTTCGTGGGTGAGCCGTACGCTGGCAAGTCGTCGCTGAGCGCCAACCTGATCGCTTCCGCAGTGCAAGGTGCCGACTTCCTGGACGTCCCTTGGGACGAGCACCCCGACCGGATCGTGCTGGTCTGCACCGACCCCGGCAACGCTGCGGAGTACAGCGACCGTCTCGAGGAGCTTGGGGTCACTGACGACGACGGGCGAGTGGTCGTGTTCGAGTCGGCACCGATGAGCGAGGGATGGGCGGACGTGCGCCAAGACTTCGCCCTGACGCCGAGTTCGCTGGTGATCGTGGACAACCTCATGGGCGTTTCCCCCGACGTCAACAGCACCAAGGACGTTGGCGGCTTCTTCGACGCCGTACAGCACCACCTGTGCACGCACGGGGTGGCGGTAGTCGTGATCGCACACAAGAGCGAGAAGTACGGCGAGCGCGGCAAGGCCCGGACCCCGATGGGCTCGACAGCGATCAGCGCAAAGTTCCGGCACGTCGTCTACGTCGACCCGCGGGAGGGCAGCGGGATCGCGCTACGTGTGCGCGGAAACCAAGTGTCCGGCGAGCAGCTGTGGACGCTGAGCCGGGGTGGCGGGGCGGCTGACTTGCACGTCACTTCGACCGAGGCGGTCGTCCCGCGCAACCGGTCCAAGGAGATCCACGACCGCAACGCGAACGTTGCCGACTTCCTGGTCACGGAGTGCGGCGGGCTTAGCAAGAAGGACGCGGCCGCGAAGGCCGCGCCCGTGTTCCACCTGACGCCCGGGACCCTGGAGAAGCACATGGGGCCGAGCGGTCCCGTGGGCACGTTGGTGCGTCGGGAGGGCTCCGAGTGGGTGCGGCGGGAGTGACCGGAACACCGGAAGACCGGAACCCCTATAGGGGGTTCGTTCCTCACCCCCTTACCCCACTTGGATAGCCGTCGGCCCGGGTACCGGGCCTCGACGGAGTGCGCCCCGAAGGCGCACGACATCCCGTCGGGTTCGCCTCGCTGAGGCTCGGCGCTCCTCCGGGGGCGGCGAGTGATGAACAGGGTGCAGTCCCGGCCCCTGACAGGCCGGGCTGCCCTATCAGCGAGGGAAGGAAGGCGGGCCCTGAGAGGCCCGACCGACTGACCGGCTCGGTTCGTCCTCGCCGGATCGAGGACCGCTGAGGCGGTCCGATCACAGCCCGTCGGCCACCCCGTCAGGGGGTGGCCCCGACCGAGCGCAGCGAGGGATGACAGGAGGGCGGGTCCGCTCCGGCGGACCTGCCCGGATTCACAGGTCGCAGGGGTTCCGGCCCTGCTCCCTCGTCGCACGAGGCCCGCCGTGGCGGGCCGTCCAGACACCCGCGAGCGTCCAGCGCTCGCACGACCACCGAGGGCCCCGACGGGGCCGAGAGGAGACCCAACGTGTCCACCTTCGTCGGCGAGCTGCTGCCTCACCAAGAGGCAGGGCTCGCGTTCCTGCTCACCCAGCCCCGCTGCATCCTCGCCGATGAGGTCGGCCTCGGGAAGACCGTCGAAGCCGCCGCGCCCATCGGAGCGCTGGCGGACTCCGGAGACCTGAGGCGGCCGGCGCTCCCGGCCGAGCTCTACACGCGCGCGCCCGGACGCACGCTGCCCCCGTTGCCGGTGCTGTGGATCACCGCGGCCGGGCTGGTCGCCCAGACCGTGGCCGAGCTGCGCCGGTTCCTGCCCTTGCTGGCGGTCGAGCCTGTCGTCACCGGCACCGTGGGTGACAAAACCGACAGGGAGCGGATGAAGCCTGCGCACTCATCCCTCTCTCCTCCTCGGCACGATCTCTGCGAAGCGTAGGGTCTTCGCTCTCGCCCTCAACTGCCCGATGCCGGGCTCAGTTCACCCGGCCAGGGCTGTCGCTGACTCCTCGGTCCGACCCAACGCAAGTTTCCCGAAGATGCCGCAGGGGCGGCTGCCGGATCTAGGCGTGACCGGTGCCACCTCGGCAGACGGCCTTCTTTCCCCGAAGCAGGTACCTGTGTTGGGGGGCGCGAGTAGCGTTCCGAGCAGAGGGAATTGCTAATGACGAAGTGCGTGCTGGGGGGGTCGGATCCATGGGGTCCTCCGAACTAGTTCCCGGCCGGGCGGTGCGGGGCCACTCGGACTTAGGCGGCCATGCCCGCCCGTACCCGCTCAATTTCCTCTCAAAGAAGCGCCTTCGCGCGGCGGCCCCAGGGCCTTCGCGTGGTCACACGCTTGTCAGCCGGCAACCCATGAGGGAAGGAAGCCACTCCTATGACCGACAACCCGCAGCGTCCCCCCTACAAGCCGGGCGACGTCGTCAACGGCCACCGGCTGGGCGATGACAACGTCTGGCACCCGATCGGCCAGCACGCCCCGCAGGCCCGCGCCCACGCCGCTCCCGCGGCCGCCAAGCGCCCCAATCCCGTCGTAGGCTGGGTGAGCCGCAACAAGCCCCTCGCGGCCCTCCTCGGGCTCGCGCTGCTATTCGGATTCATCGGTGCCGTCGCCAGCGGCGACGACGAGTCTTCCGCGACGGCCGTGGCGGCCACGGAGAGCGCGGAGCCGACCGCCACCGAGGAGGCGACTCCGCAGGTCACCGAGACGCCCTTCAAGATGCCCTCAAAGCAGAAGATGTCGGCGGCGCTCGACAAGGTCTGGAAGCCCGCGATGCTGGACGACCAGAGCGCCACCGAGACCCAACTGATCACGGTGCTGATGTCGAAGTTCGGCGGCGAGGAGAGCGACTACAGCGACTACGCCACGATCTACTACGACGCCAAGCAGGCCGAGAAGGAGTACAAGGACTCGGTCGCGGCCGCCGAGAAGTTGGCCAACGCCGTCAACGACGCCAAGACCCCGAGCACCCGGACGTGGGCCAAGATCGTCAAGAACCCGGACGCCTACGCGGACAAGTACTACGTGATCTACGGCGAGATCACCCAGTTCGACGCGGCCACCGGAACGGACACGTTCCGGGCCAACATCGCCACCTCGAACACGACCTCGTACGGCTACTTCGACGGCGAAAACTGCATCCTCGTCGGCAGCGAGAAGAGGCTCTCCGACTTCGTCACCGGCGACGTCTTCCGAGCCACCATTCGCGTCGACAGCGCGTTCTCCTATGACACCCAGATCGGTGGCAGCACGACTGTCCCGTTGCTCGAGGTCGTGAAGATCAAGCGCATCGGACACAACGACTGAGCGGGGGGATCTGCATGAAGTCACGACTAGGACCGCTTGGTCTGGTCGCTGTCGTTCCGGGGTTCGCTGCTGCCGCTTTGGCCTCGTTCCTGGCCATCCGCTGGGCGTACGAGAGCTGGGGCCTGCTCGCAGGCGCCGTGGCGCTCTTCGTCGCACCGGAGACCATCGGGTTCGCGGCCTACTACGTCGTGGCGATGGCCATCGGGGCGCCGTTGGCCCTGATCGCGGGACGTCGGGAAGTAGTTGACGAGTAAACTATCCACAGCGGTTATCCACAGGCGCATTCCCACCGGTGGGGGCGGTCGCTCTCCCAGCGGGTGGGGGCCTCAAAGGGGGTGCCTACCGGGGGTGTCGGGACCATTCGAGGCCACACACGGCCGGACAATGGTCGCCATGGCGTGGGGATGGGTCATGGGCGCAGGGTTTGTGCTGGAGCTGGGTGGCCTCGCCGCCGCCCTCGTCGGGTTCGCGCGGACATGGCGGGACAACTCGGAGGGTCGGCCGTTCCTGTCGGGGCATCCGAGGCTCTATGAGGCCGTCAACGCTGCCAGGCGACTGTGGCGGAAGCCGCCGCCCAACCGCGGCTCCGCCGCTGCCGTGGCCGCAGCGGCGACCGGGCGTGCCTACGGGATCAGCTACCCCAGGATCACCGACAGCATGAGCGCGGACGCCAAGGCGGTCGCAGCCCACGAGACGGCGGTCAAGGCGTACGAGCACGCCTCTCAGGCCCACGCCGCGATCGGCAAGGAGGAGGACGCTCGGGTTCGGGCGGTCAAGTCCTTGGAGGACCGCGTACTCGCCGTGGAGGAGGCGGCCGCTGCCGATCTGCGAAGGTTCGCGGTGGAGGGGATACCGCTCGCCGTGGTCGGTCTCGCGCTGGCGGTCTTCGGCCTCGCTACACAGGCTGTTGCGACACTCGCGACGTGGCCGTGATAGGGCCGGGGGCACCGTAGGGGTGGGCCGCTCGGCCCCCTTCACCGCGAGCTGCCCCGATGACCACCAGGGCGCATCCAGAGTCAGACCTGGCCCAAGCATCCCAATGGACGGTGCGGGCCCGCGGAGGCGGCCACTCGAGGACCTTCGCCTAGGGCCTCCTGCAAGCGCGTTCGTAGCTGTCAAGGGCGTCGGCCGCCTCGTCCATCCGGTCCCGGGCCTTGCTCAACTCGAGGCCGTACGTCCCGAACGGGTCTATCTCGGGCGGGGTCAGCACCGATAGAGGGTTGACTGCCTTGGCCGAGGCCCTGAGGTGCTCAGCGAGGAAGAACGGGACGAGCACGTTCCCGCACGCCGCCGTCTGGGGGACCACGGTCGGCGCCGGCGCCGGCGCCGGTTCCGGACGCTGCTCCAGCTGCCGCCGCAGGGAGGCCACCTCCCCCTCGAGCACTTGCTTCTCCGCCGTGAGTTGGTCCGTGTCGGCGGCGGCCTGTTCCGCCTCGGCTTCCTTGGCATCTAGGTTTCTACGGGCCGTCTCCAGTTCGATGTTCACGGCGTCCAGGCGATCGGCTGTCTGCACTCTCGCCGCCTCAGCACGGCTGAGGTCCGGAGCTACGGAAGCCCGCCCGGCGAAGAATGCGCCCCCAACAAGAACCACCACTGCAGCGACCCAAACGATGATTCGGGACATGGCTCGAATCTAGGGGGAAAGCCCAACACTTGCCCCGAGCTTGCGAACGCGTCCGCAACTTGGCCGATGATGGTCCAGCCGATGAGAGGGGTTAGGGATGCTTCCGAAGCACCTTCCGATGTCCGACGAGGAATGGCGCGGGCTCGTAGGGCTCGTTTCGGCGTCCGACGACCGCGTGGAAGGTCCCGCCCTCGAACGCAAGGGCGGCGAGGTGGACCCCCGGTCCAAGTCCGGTGCGGCCAAGATCGCGAGGTTCGTCCTCGGCGCTGCCAACCGACGGGTCGGCGAAGGCTCCGACGTGCTGGGAGGGCACGCTGTCCTGCTTGTGGGAATCGAGAAGGACGGCCGCGTGACCGGTGCGGCTCTGGAGGACAGCCACCAGCTCAAGGCTCGAGTCCGGAAGTGGGTTGGCGAGGAGCCGGACTGGGACCCGATTTGGGTTCGCGTGAGTGAAGGGCTCGACGTCCTCGCGGTGGTCGTTAGGCCCCCAAGCGCCGGTGACCCGATCCGCTGCGCGTTGGCCGACGGTGAGTCGATCCGCATTGGCGCCATCTACGTGCGCAGGGGGACGGAGACCGCGGAGGCCCTGCCGGGTGAGATCGGGCAGTTGGTGGAACGGGCGAAGGGAGCCCACCAAGCACCGCCGCAGGTGGACGTGAGGTACACCGGGAGCATTCACCGGTTCACCCTCTCCCGGAAGGCATTCCTCACACCCATCGAGGGGACGGCAGACCGGATGCTCGCCGAGTTCGAGGAGCAGACCAAGCAAGACCGGACCGCCTTGTCGGGACTGCGGAAGGTCGGGAGCGCCAGCGAGTATCTGAGAGTGGCAGCGTTCATGACAGAGCAGGAATCGCGCACCAACGAGCAATTTATCTCCGAAGTGAACGCGTGGAGATACTCTTCCTCCCGCCGCCACGAAGCGGCACGCCGAGCGATGATCCCCTACGCCACGCAGTGCCAGGGCCACTTCGTGGTCGAGAACCGGGGTGAAGATGGCCTAGAGGGATTAGAGCTATCAATCCACATCCCGGGCGACGTTCAAGCCCACGAGGCCGACACCCACTATCCGAGCTGGGCTGCCGTGTTGCCTGAGCGACCGAGGCCCTGGGGCCCTCGTGCATACGACAACCTCATCCGACCGCAGATAGCGGCCAACCTGATGCCGCGTGGGTTTCCGAGCGGCGGGGGGCCGCGGGCAACTTTCGAAAACGGCGGCTCCGTTACCGTGAGCGTGTCGCTCGACGAGCTTCGGCAAGGAGCCGAGGAGCCGATCGACGAAGAACCGCTAATCCTCGAGGGAGCCCCCGAGTCAGAGGTGGTAGTGGCCAGCTGGAAGGCGACCGTCCGAGGCCGCCGCGGGTTCCTGAGCGGCGAGTTTCATATCCCCGTGGGTGAGCCCGTGAGTCTGGACGACCTGTGGACCGGGCGAGCGGCCGCTCTCCGGCGCCGGCGCGAGCGGGACGAGGACTAGCGGCATTCCTTTCCGCTAGCGGTTGACGTTTGACCATCGGTGCTGTCAGGTGGGGGGACGTCTATTGGGAGGGGAATCACCATGAGTGACCGAGCCGTACGCAAGACGGGTAAGGACCGGGACGGGGATATCACGTCACTGTGTGACGACGGGGCGTCGTGGAGCCCGGTCGGCAAATGGGACGCCATCAGGCACATAGAGAACAGGGAGCACAATTACTACGTGCCGTGGCAGAGCGGGCGGACCGAGATCCGAGTAGTCCCTGATGCGAGCGTCAGCGGAGGGAAGTACCTGCGCACCGATCGCGACGGCACGCAGCGCAACAACCTCGACGACCTCCCCGACTGCTGACCCGCCGGGAGGAAATTTCTGAGCGGATAGTCACCTACAAGGGGGGGTGCCGGCGTTAAGCACCCCCGGGTCAAGTCTCCAGCTCGCTGGGCGGGTGTCCCTATGCCCCTGGGATGGGCCGGTTCGGCGTGTGGGGGCAGGACCCTGCGGCCACGCCCCCGGCAGGGGGTCTGGTATGCCCTGTGCTCGCTGGTGGGTAGCAGGGGGAGAGCTACCGAGGTCCCTCAGCTGCTGCCCGGCCGCCGAGGGAGCCACCACAGCGCCGGGAGCGTGTGACAGCCCCGGCTCTAACGGCCCGAAAGGGCCCGGGGCGGTGTCCGGGCACCAGCGCGGCCCGTAGGGCGCTCTGGGAGGGCCCGTGCAGCGCTCGGCGGGCAGGGAAGGGCCCCGGCACTCCCGCCGGGGCCCGCGTGCGGTCAGATCCCTGTGCGCGCGTCGTCCAAGGTGCAGCGGAGCACGTAGGTCGCCAACGGGGACTCGGTGCCGGGCTGCATCTCGAGGGGCTCGGCCAGCTCTGGGTGTTCGGGCAGCTCGAACCCCTCGCTGAGGGCCCAGTCGGTCGCGTCGTCCCAGTCGGCCTCCAGGGCCGCGGAAAACGACGCCTCGTGGCCCTCTGGGGTTCCGCCGTAGACCAGTGCCTCCAGCTCGCCGTACGGCCTCTCGGGCTGCTGGAGGAAGCCACAGCGACCCCAGTGGCCCACCGGCTCGGTGTAGAGGGTGACGTCGACCATCCCGAACGTGGCTTCGATCGTGCTCATGAGGTGCCTCCTGTGGGCATCTAGTGGGCAGACTGCCCACAAACGGATTGGAACAGACGGGATCGCAGTGAACTGAACCTGCTGCGCAACAGCGTGATAGGCACGCTGTCGCCGCGGTGGGCGGATCGTCAACAACGGACTTTTAATCCGTAGGTTGTGGGTTCGAGCCCCACGGGGCCCACCATCACCGCAGGTCAGCCTTGCGCGCACGTCCTGGCACGTCGTGCGAAACCGCCGCAGGGCACTCATGTGGGCACTCATCGCTCATCACGCCGCCGTCGGCGGCTCGCGGCCGCTGGTCTTCCTCGAGTGACTCGAGCGCAACAGCGAGCTCTGGTGAGACCGCACGCCGGCCCATGTAGACGTCCTGAGTCACCGAGATGCGCGCGTGGCCGAGCTGGTCGGCGATCATCCTGGCACTGGCTCCCTTGCTGTCCAGCAGGGTCGCGACGGTCTTCCGAAACGTGTGCGGGGTGACCCACTCGTAGTCGGTCCCTGTCCTCACCCCTCGGAAGGCGGCGCCGACGTTGTTGCGATCGCGGTAGCCACCGAAGGAGTCCGCGAAGACCGGACCATCGGCTACCCCCACGCGCCGCTCCAGGAGCATGGTCAGGCACCAGCCGGGCAGGACGAGGACTCGCTGCGACGAGCGTGTTTTCGGACGGGAGGCGACGAGACCCTTGCCGTTGACGCGCACAACAGTCCGCTCCACACGAACGGATCCACGGACCAGATCGATGTCGCCCCATCGCACTCCCAGCGCCTCGCCGAGACGCAGGCCGGTGCCGAGGATGAACCGCGACAGCTCAGGCAGGTCGTGGCGACGAGCGAAGTGGTCGGCGTCCAGCAGGTCGAGCCACTCGCGGACCTGCGCCGGTGTCATGGCCTTCGCCGTTCGATCGCGGTCGAGCTCCAGGGGCGCCGTGTCACGCACCGGGTTGAACGGCATCCCACCCTGCCGTACAAGCCAACGACAGATGCCCGACAGGACCGTGCGACACAGCTTGGCGGTGGAGTAGACCCTTGGCCCGAAGCACCTGTTGGAGAAAGCCATCGACCCGGGGCACGGTCAGCTCACCGAGTCGCAGGTCGCCCACTCCGGGGCGGATGTGCCTCTCGACAGCGTGCCGGTAGAGGTCGAGCGTCGTGGCGCCCGCTCGAGTTGTTGGCGACCCGCTCCGGGCCCCGGGGGGCCCACCGTCACCCGGGCAGTAGGGGACCGACCACCACGGTCACGGTGGTCGCCGGTCGTTCCACCGTCTGCGACCGCAGGATGCACTCAGCGCCTCGACGGCCGCACCACACCTGAAGACCACCGATGAGCCACTGGCATGATCACACTCAGGATTCGCCAGCAGCACAGGAGGCTTCGCGGTGTCCGAGGCAGACCCCGACGACGCGGAAGCGCGTCTCGCTGCCCGTGAGTTCTTCGCCGCAGCGCTCTACATGGCCCTGGTCCTCCTGGCTGCGCTTGTGGCCGTGCCCACCGACCGGCTGCCCCCGGACGCGGATGTGGCCGGTCTGCTGGTCGGCAGTGCGATCGGCCTGACCTTGGCGCACTGGCTCGCCTTCCGCCTGGCGGCACACCTCACCGTGGAGGGCGGGTTCGCCACGGAGTCCGCCGTCCGGGAGGCCGGCGCCCAGGTCGGCGGCGGTGTCGCCGTCGCCGCGATCGCGTCCCTGCCGTTCCTCCTCCTCGACGGCGAGGCCGCGCTGATCGGCTCACTCGTCCTGCTGGCGGCGCTCCCCGCGCTGACGGGGATGGCGATCGCGCGACTCCGCGGGAGATCCTGGCTCTCCAGTATCGTCACCGCCGCGATCGTCTTGGCGCTCGCTGTCGTCGTCGTACTCGTCAAGGCTGCTCTCGGGCACTGAGCCGGTCCGTCGCCAGGCGCCGGCGGTCGCTCATCCCCCGCACGGCCGCTCGTCTGCGTTGCGGAGTCCGGCGGCCGCGTTTCGCCCGGCCACGAGGATCACGCGGACGGCCGCGGCCAGGAGCGTGAGGGAGATCGCGATCTGGGCGGCCACGAGGAGCCTGGACCGATACGCGTGGGCGTACGCCTGGCACCCCGAGATCTGGGACCTCTGGGTCCTCGAATCCTGTGGCTGCAGCTCCTCACCGAGGACCACGTCGCGCACGCGGGCGACCTCGCCAACTGGAGGACGACCAGACACGACGCAGTTCCGCACCTGGTCGGAGCGCGAGATCTCGAGGTCTCGACCGGTCCGACAGAGCTTGTCGAAAGTTCACCCTTCACAGCGGGGACCTGTGAGGCAGGGCACAATCGCGCGATGACTCTCGCCGTGGACTGGAGCCGGTTGGAAACCCGACGTTCCCAATGGTCGTCGCTGGGCACGGATGGTGCCGCCGAGGACGAGGAAACGGTGGAGCTCTGGGTCACCCTTCCCGGCCTCAGCGACGACGAAGGTGAGCAACGAGTCCTGGCCGCTGCGGACGAGGCATGGCCGGCGACGCCTGGGTCCACCCGGGCTGTAACCGGTTCCGCCGGGGGGGTCTACGTGGCTCGGACCGTTCCAAGCGGCAGGTGGCGTTCGGCCATCGATTCACTCGTGGACGAGCTGCAGCACAGCGACGGGACGGTCACGACGCCCCCTCCGGTGCCGTCGAACCTCACGGCCGGCCGGCTCGTCGCCCAGGCCTTCCTCGCCTTCAGCATGTCCCCACCTCCGCAGGAGGGTCCCTTCAATCCCAACGGGACACTCAAGCTGAGATGGGGCGTCGACCCGGGCCTCACTCGGCGACTCGTCGAGGACGCCTGTGAGTGGGCGGCCGGCGCAGGACGCATCGGGCGCGTCGGCCCCTTCCTCCCAGCGACTCCGGAGAGTGCCGCGCGGGCCGTGATGCGCACCTGGTACCCGGGGAACTTCCAGCACTCGGTGCTGTTCGCGTCCGACCACACGGGGACCCGCGCTCGGGCCGTCGCCCTGGGAGAGTTCGGACTGACGTCGTGGACCGACCTGGCGCCCGACACGGCGCCGGTCGACCAGGCGTCAGCGCTGATCCCCCTCATGGTCAAGCACGCGCCATCACTGGACTACGCCCACATCGGCCCAGGCAACACGACTCTCAGGGTGGATCGCGACCCGGCCACCCAGGGAGTATGGCGTGGTAGCCGCGAGCTCTGGGCGACCCACGTGCCGGCTCCCTACTCGGTCCAGCTCCTCACATCGGCTCACCTGGACCGCGTTCACGACCTCAGCGGCTGGGACGTCCGCCAAGTCGCGCCCGGACGGTGGCTTGTCATGGCAAGCGACCTCCGACCGTGGTGGAACTTCCCCGAAGCAACCACCGTGTGGGAAGCCGAAGCGGCGATCCGGGACGTCGCAGCCCCTGCGAAGAGAGCGTTCGGCGACGCCGTCCTCCGGCCCTGACGAGTCCCCGGGCAGGTAGGCCGATGGTTGCCGGGCCAGCCGACGACCCCGACGTCCTGCCGGCGATGACGGCCTGCACGGGCTGAGCACACCCAACACGCCCGTACGCTCGGCCCCGTGAGCACCCGGGCCCTCGCAGGCGCCGCCACGGCGGCCGTGCTGCTCACGGGCTGCACCGGCTCGTCGGGGTCGTCCGGCGACCGCGCCAGCCCCACGGGCACGCCGACGACCGGGACCGAGGCCGTGCGCGAAAACCCGGTGGCGAGGCGCGGGCGCGCGGTCCAGAGTGGCCGGATGACTCCGAACGACAGGCCGTCCGAGTGGGACGAGCGCACGACGCTGCTCACGATGCTCCAGTACACCCGCGACGTCGCCGCGGCGAAGTGCCGCGACCTCGCCGCCGAGCACGTCTCTGCCACCCGGCTCGAGACCTCCCCGCTCACGACCATCGGCGGCATCGTCAACCACCTTCGCTGGGTCGAGCACTCGTGGATCGAGAACCGCTTCGTCGGCGGCCCCGACCTCGGGCCGTGGACCGACGAGTCGCCCGACCAGGAGTTCATCGACGGCGCCGAGGCGCCGATCGAGGACACCCTCGCCGCCTACGCGGACCAGGCCGCCCGCACCGACCGCATCATCGACGGCCTCGGCCTCGACGCCCGCTCGGTCACCCCATTTCGCACCGGCCAGCACCCCACGCTGCGCTGGGTGGTCCTCCACCTCATCGAGGAGAACGCCCGCCACAACGGCCACCTCGACATCCTGCGCGAGCTCGCCGACGGGACCACCGGGGACTGAGCGGAGCGCCCAGGCCTCAGAGCCGGACGACCATCTTCCCGGTGTTCTCGCCACGCATGACGCCGAGGAAGGCGTCGAGCGCGTTCTCGATGCCGTCGACACCCGTCTCGCGCAACGACAGCGACCCGTCGGCCAGCCAGCCCGCCGCCCGGCGGAAGTACTCACCCGCGAGGTCGTTGTGGTCGCCCACGAGGAACCCCTCGATGCGCCCGCGGGTCTGGATGAGGCGCGACAGGTTCCGCGGGCCGGGCGCCGGCTCGGTGTCGTTGTAGACCGAGATCATCCCGCACACGGCGACCCGGCCACCGCGCCGCAGCGAGGAGATGGCCGCCTCGAGGTGGTCGCCTCCGACGTTGTCGAAGTAGACGTCGATGCCGTCGGGCGCCGCCTCACGCAGCTGCCGCGACACCGTGCCGTCGTGGTAGTCGAACGCGGCGTCGGCGCCGAGCTCCTCGGTGACGATGCGCACCTTCTCGGCCGATCCGGCACTCCCCACGACGCGTGACGCCCCCAGTGCCCGGGCGATCTGCACGGTCGCGCCGCCGACCGCGCCTGCGGCACCGGACACGAACACGACATCACCATCCTGGAGCCGGGCGATGCGGGTGAGGCCGGCGTAGGCCGTGAGACCGGGCATCCCGAGGACTCCGAGGTAGGCGGACGCCGGCGCCGCATCGGCGTCGACGACCCGTGCTGCGGACGCGTCGATGACCGCCACCTCGCGCCATCCTGCCGAGTGCAGCACGTGGTCGCCGACGGAGAACCTGTCGGCACGCGACTCCTCCACGACGCCGACCGCGCCCCCCGTCATCGCCTCACCGAGGGCGTAAGGGGCGGCGTACGACTTGGCGTCGCTCATCCGCCCCCGCATGTACGGGTCCACCGACATCACGACGTTGCGCACCCTCAGCTGCCCGTCGGCGAGGTCGGGCAGCTCGCTCTCGACGAGCTCGACGTCGTCCTTCGTGGGCCACCCCACGGGACGGGAGACCAGGCGCCACTCACGGGGCGCGGATGCTGCGGAGGGGGCGGATGCTGCGGAGCGGGAAGACTGCATGGTGTCGATCACGGGATCCTCTCGTATCTGGGGCGGCCGACTCCGTCCAACCACGGGCCCGTCGCGATCCATTCCGCGGCGGTGAGGAAGGATCGGTCGACGATGGAGGCCTTCCTGCTCAGCACCGCTGTGATCTTCGTGGCCGAGCTCGGCGACAAGTCCCAGCTCATGGCGATGACGTTCGCTGCGCGCTACCGCGTCCGCGACGTCCTCATCGGCATCACCGTCGCGACCGCGCTGGTGCACCTCGTGTCGGTCGGCATCGGCCTCGCCGTGGGCACGGCCTTCGCCGAGTACCAGGGGGCGATCGCGGTCGTCGCCGGTCTGGCCTTCCTCGGGTTCGCGGTGTGGACCCTTCGCGGCGACGAGCTCACCGACGAGGAGGCCGACAAGGCCCGCCGCGGCACCGGCGCGGCTCTCGTCGCGGTGGGCACCGCGTTCTTCCTCGCCGAGCTCGGCGACAAGACGATGCTCGCGACCATCACGCTCGCCACCCGCGAGGAGTGGTTCGGCACCTGGGTCGGGAGCACGCTCGGGATGGTGCTGGCCGACGCGCTCGCCATCGGCGTCGGGGCCGTGCTCGGCCGCACCCTTCCCGAGAAGGTGATCCGCTACGGCGCGGCGGTCCTCTTCGCGGTGTTCGGTGTCCTCCTCGTCGCCGAAGGGGCCGGTCTCTTCTGACCCGGCGCGGCGACCCCGGGGCTCAGGACAACACGGTCCCCACCGGAGTAGCGTCCCCGCCATGATCCGCATCCTCATCGGCTTCGCCATCCAGCTGCTGGCGAACGCGCTCGGGCTCCTCGTCGCGGCGTGGGTCCTGCCGGACATGGACGTCTCGGGCACGGCCTTCGTCATCGCGGTGGTCATCTTCACCGTCGTCTACGCACTGATGCAGCCCTTCCTCACCCAGATGGCCGTGAGCAAGGTCCCGGCGCTTCGCGGTGGCGTGGCGCTCATCGCCACGCTGGTGGGGCTCATCGTCACCGGCCTGGTGTCGGACGGCCTCCAGATCGACGGGGTCACGACGTGGGTGCTCGCCGCACTCATCGTCTGGATCGTGTCCCTGATCGGCACGCTCCTGCTGCCGCTCGTCCTCGTCAAGAAGACGGTCGAGGAGCGACGGAGCTGACCCGCCCGCGAGAGGCCGGCTCGCCGTCCTAGGGTGTCGGCATGAGTGACGACGCCCTCGACGACGCAGCCGACCCGAAGGACAAGGGGGCCGACGGCACCAAGGCCGCCACCCCCGCAGAGCCCACGGACGACCTCGTCACCACCGAGCACGTCCTGAAGATCGGGCGCCGCAGCCTCGCCTACACCGCCACCACCGGGCGGGTCGTGCTGCGCGAGGAGGTCGTCGAGGACGGCACGTCCAAGGGCCTGAAGGCCAAGGCCGAGCTCTCGGTCACGTCGTACGTCGCCGAGGGCCAGGACGGCGCGGCACGTCCCGTCGTCTTCGCCTTCAACGGCGGCCCCGGCTCGAGCTCGGTGTGGCTGCACCTCGGCCTGCTCGGGCCCCGCCGTGCCGCCGCGGGCGATGCCGGCAGCCTGGCCGCGCCACCGTTCGGGATCGCGGACAACGTCGAGTCGCTGCTCGCCGTCGCGGACCTGGTCTTCATCGACCCGGTGTCCACCGGCTTCTCCCGGGTCGTCACCGGCGGCAGCGGCAAGGACTACCACGGCTTCACCGGTGACCTCGAGAGCGTCGGTGAGATCATCCGCCTCTGGACCACACGCAACAACCGTTGGCTCGCACCGAAGTTCGTCGCCGGTGAGTCCTACGGCACGGTGCGCGCGGCGGCTCTCGCCGACCTGCTCCAGACCAAGCACGGGATGTACCTCAACGGGGTCATCCTGATCTCCTCGGTGCTCGACCTCGGCTCGATCGGGCTGCACCAGCCGGAGGACCGCGGCTACGTCGGCTTCCTGCCCACCTACGCCGCGATCGCCCACTACCACGGCAAGCACGGGCGCACCCCGCTGCGCAAGGTCCTCGCCGAGGCCGAGGAGTACGCCGAGCGCCAGTACCCGTGGGTGCTGGGCCGGGGTTCGCGTCTCACCGCCCGCGAGCGCCGCGACGCCGTGCGGACCCTCGCCAGGCTCACCGGGCTCTCGGAGGAGTACGTCGACCTCTCCAACCTGCGGGTCGAGCACCTTCACTTCTTCGCCGAGCTGCGGCGCCGGGAGCGCCTCGTCGTGGGACGGCTCGACGGTCGTTTCACCGGCCCGGCGGGCGATGCCGTGGCCGACACGATGAGCCACGACCCGAGCATGGACGCGATCGGTGGGGCGTATGCGTCGGCGTGGAACCACTACGTCCGCGACGAGCTCGGCTACGAGAACGACCTCCCGTACGTGCAGCTGTCGACGTCGGCCCACGAGGAGTGGTCGTACAAGGAGTTCGAGGGGCGCGGGGTCGACGTCAGCGACCGGCTGGCCCGGGCGATGCGGGCCAATCCGCACCTCAAGGTGCACGTGGCCTACGGCTACCACGACGGCGCCACGCCGTACTACGCCGGGCAGGACACCTTCGCCCACCTCGACATCCCCGGCGAGCGGCAGGACGACATCGAGCACCGGTTCTACGAGGCCGGCCACATGATGTACGTGCACGAGGCCAGCCGCGTGCAGCAGAGCCGCGACCTCGCCGACTTCGTGCGCCGCGCCAGCGCCCGCTGAACCGGACGGCGCGGCGGGGTCGGCGTCCGCCTCGTGCCGCGCCAACAGAAACGTGAGTGACGAGCGGTGCGGTGCCGCGGCTTTCACCCACGGTCGCGAGAGGGTGCGTACATGGACATCGCCACCATCCACAAGAACGCCGACCGCGTCGCCAGCATCTTCAACGGCCTCGCCATGTTCGTCATCGTCATCGGCATCGTCACCGCTGTGCTCGCCCTCATCGGCGGGTTCACCGCGGGCGGCAGCACCCCGATCATCCAGGGCATCGCCCTGGCGCTGGTCGCGCTGGTGTACACCGCCATCACGTGGGCCGGTGTGCAGCTCGCCGCGCTCATCGCCGGCTACATCCGCGTGCGCACCGGCGCGGGCGCCGTCGAGGACCGCTGACCCGACCCGGCGCGTGGTCACCGCCGCTCCCGGCGGCACCTAGGGTGGACGGATGCCCTCCCTCGACGTCACGGTCCGCGCGAACCTCTGCCTGCCCGTTGACGAGCCGGGCGAGGTGGTCGTCTCGCTGGCCGTGGCAGGGCACCTCCCCGCCGAGGAGTCCCTGACCGCGCAAGGCCCCGGCGGGCCGGTGGACCTCCGTACCATCGACACCGACCACGGCACCCGCCTGCACCTGGTGGATGCACCCGCCGGCGACCTGGCGCTCAGCTACGACGTCGCCGTGCGGCTTCCCTCCAGTCCGGTGCACGAGGTCACTGACGCCGAGCGCTACACGTACCTGCTGCCCAGCCGCTACTGCCCGAGCGACGTTCTCGGCGGGTTCGCGACCGCCGAGCTGGCCGGAGAGAACGACGCCGACACGGCACGCCGGATCATGACCTGGATCCACGGACGCACCGCGTACGCGCCCGGGTCGACCGGCCCCACCGACGACGCGCTCGTCCCGCTGCACCGGGCCGCCGGGGTGTGCCGTGACTTCGCCCACCTCGGGATCACCCTGTGCCGTGCCCTCGGGATGCCCGCCCGATACGTCTCCGTCTACGCGCCCGGGCTGGACCCCATGGACGCCCACGCCGTGGTGGAGGTCGCCGTCGACGGGCAGTGGCGGGTCTTCGACCCCACCCGGCTGGCCCCGCGCACCTCGCTGGTCCGGATCGGCACCGGTCGTGACGCCGCGGACGTCGCGGTCACCTCGTCACTGGGCGCCGAGGTGGGCGCGCCGTCGTTCGACGTCGTCGCCACCGTCGACCCGCACCTGCCGAACGACGACCCGGACGCCCTCGTCACCCTCGCCTGAGCTCGCCGGCGCCCGCGGCCGAACAGGCCGAGAACGGCACCGGCCGGGCCCGGGACGGCCTCAGCCGACCTCGACGGTCGTCTGGTGCGTACTGATGTCGTACAGGAACGTGACCGGGGCCCCGCCTGCGGGGACGCTGAGCGGGATGTTGCCGGAGCCGCCTCCGTCGCCGTAGGACTCGTCCCATGACAGGCCGTGGGCGACCTTGAACTCCCAGTCACCGCCCGGGATCGTCAGGATGAGGGCGTACACGCCGTCACCGTCGGGGTCCTGCAGCCAGGGCCGCATGCAGGCCGGGTCCCAGTCCGCACCACAGCCGAGCTCGTCCTGGTAGGACCCCGGGGCGGTGATGATCGGGTCGTTCTCGTCGTCGGTCGCCCAGTGGGTGGCGTGGTCGTAGTAGAACGTCACCTCACCGTCAGCGGTCTCCAGGTCGATGTTCGGCCCGTCCCGCACCGCTCCGACGCCATAGTTCTCGGTCCACGACCCGTCGAGGGCGACCTTGTACGAGTAGGTCCCCGCGGGGATGGCGACCTGCTTCTTCCAGATCCCGTCGCTTCCCGGCTGGTCCATCTGGGCCTGCGGGCAGTCCGGCAACCAGTCCGCCGCGCACCCCAGTTCGCTGTCCAGCGTTCCCGCGATCGCCGCGGTGCCCGGCTGCGTCACGGGGTCACCGTTCTGCGGCACCGTGGACGTCTCCGGCTCGACCACCGACGCCGACGTGCTGTCGGCGGCGATCCGCCCGGCGGCGTCCTCGACGACCGCCCGGTACTCGAGGAGCGTGCCGGGCGGCATCCCCGACACGTCGTGGAACACGCGGAACGGCGCGTTGTCGTCGGTGCCGAGCGTCGTCCAGTCGCTCGCGCCGACCTCCCGGTAGAGGAACGTCGTCTGCGCGAAGGTGCCGGCCTGCACGTCGGCGGAGATCTCGGCCCGCCCCGAGACCCCGCGCTCGGGAGCCGAGACGGTGACCGTCGGTGCGGCGGCCTTCGTGGTCTCCATCGGGGCGCTGGCCCGGTACACCGCCACCGAGAGCGGCGGCACAGAAACGGACACCTCACCGCTCTTGGTCGTGTGCAGGGGCTTCTTCGCGCCCATGACCGGCACCCACTCGCCACGCGTGGTCCACGTGTCGAAGGTGGCCGTGGCCTTGTCGGTGCTGTTGTTGGCGACGACGAGGAACTCCGAGCTCTTCTTCGCGTCGATGCGCGAGACGGCGAAGATGCCGTCGCCGTCCTCGGCGTAGCGCTGCACCTGCGCGCCGTCGGCGAGGGCGGGGTACTTGGCCCGCATCGCGGCCAGCGACTTCAGGTGCCGGTAGATCGGGTGGCTCGGGTCGTAACGGTCCATCGAACCCTCGGGGCCACCGAGCACGTCCTCGTCGTTGTAGATGTCCACCTGGCTCGCGAACATGTCCTCGCGCGCCAGCTGGTCACCACCGGTGCCGATGAAGCCCTGCTCGTCGCCGTAGTAGTTCACCGGGTTGCCCCGCACCGTGAACATCAGCGAGTCGGCCAGCATGACCCGCTTCAGGTGCTCGGCCTCGTTCGCGGAGTCCCTCAGGAAGTACGCCACCCGGCCCATGTCGTGGTTCCCCAGGAACGTCGGCAGCTGGTAGGCATTGCTGTCGGCGTCGGTGTACCAGTCGTCCTTGGCGAAGAAGTCCGCCAGCACTGCGGCCGAGTTTCCCTTCGCGAAGTCGACCCCCTGCTGCTGGAACCCGAAGTCGAGGGTGGCCTGCAACTTTCCCGCCGTCGTGTACTGCGACATGTACGCCGGGTTGCCGTCGTACACCTCGCCGAACGCGAAGAAGTCGTCGTTCCCGATCCGGTCCGCCTCACCGAGGATGTCCGGGATGAACTTCTGCCAGAACTCGAGATTGACGTGCTTGACGGTGTCGATCCGGAAGCCGTCGACACCGAAGTCGACCCATGCCTTGTAGATCTCGCCCATGCCCTCGACGACCTCGGGACGCTCGGTGAACAGGTCGTCCAGACCGACGAAGTCGCCGTAGGTGGAGGACTGACCGGCGAAGGTCGAGTCACCCCGGTTGTGGTAGAGCAACGGGTCGTTCAGCCACGCCGGCACCTTGAGGTTGGCGTCCGCCTCGGAGTGGAAGTACGGCGTGTACGGGAAGGAGGTCTCCGCGTCCATCGGGGGGAACGGCGTGTTCACGTAGTCGCGGTCGTCGAACGTCGTCCCGTCGGCCATCGTGTACGGGAAGTTCTTCTTCGACCGATAGGTGTACTGGTTCTCCTTGTAGTCGATGACGTCTGCCGTGTGGTTGGTGATGATGTCGAAGAAGACCTTCATCCCCTTGCGGTGCGCCTGGGCGATGAGTTTCTTCAGCTCGGCGTTGGTGCCGAGGTGCGGGTCGACCTGGGTGAAGTCGGTGATCCAGTAGCCGTGGTAGCCGGCGTCCGCCTTGTCGCCGGTGCCCTGCACGGGGCGGTTCTTGAAGCTCGGCGTCAGCCAGATGGCGGTGGTGCCGAGGCCCTTGATGTAGTCGAGGTGGCCGGTGAGACCGGCCAGGTCGCCTCCGTGGTAGAAGCCCTTGTCGCTGGGGTCGAGGCCGGTGACCAAGCGCCCGCCGGTGAGGCCACCGGCGTCGTTCGAGGTGTCGCCGTTGGCGAACCGGTCGGCCATGACGAAGTAGAAGCGCTCGCGGGTCAGCGGCTCCCGCAGCGAGTCCTCGGCGAGCGCCCGGTCGGCCCGGGTCGCGCCGTTGGCGAGGTCGGCCGGAGCCACGGTGATGAGGTGGGTCTGGTCGTCGTAGGTGAACTTCAGCGTCGCCGTGCCCGCGGTGACGAGCGGGATGTTGTCACCGCCGGCCGACCCGCCGGCGCCGTAGTTCTCGTCCCAGCCGCGGTTGATCGCCACCTTGTAGAGGTAGGTCCCTCCCGGGAGGTCGAAGACGCCCTCGTACCGGGTCGTGGTGCCGATCCGGGTGAGCTCGGTGACCTCGCACGCCGGGTCCCAGTCACCGTCCGAGGTGTCGTGCGCCGGACAGCCGAGCTCGTTCTGCAGGTTGCCCACCAGGGTGACGACGCGGGCGTCGTCGGCCTGGGCCGGCAACACGGCGGCCACCGTCCCCGCGAGGGCGACCGCGGACGCAGCCAACAGGGCAGACAGACGTCGGGCAGAGCTCATCGCGGTACTCCCTCGGACCGGCAACGGGTGGCGTCCTCCGAGTCACGAACCTAGGTCGACCTCGCAGGTCAGCGCCAGACCTGGCACCCGATCCTTGCCAAGCCTTTACCTCGGGAGACCCTCCTGACGGCGTGAGGTCCTCGACGACGGGCCGGGTGACCGGCTCCGGAACCACGGTGCAGTGGCAGGATCACCGCATGGACTCCCGGCCGGCGCCGGTCCTCTCGATCGCGCGGCGCATCCCGTTCACCCTCACCGTCGTCGCGGTCATGCTGGTCGTCGGCGTCGCGACCACGACGCTGTGGAGCCCGCTGCTCGACAAGTCCTGGTACGAGTCGGTGGCCTACGGGCTGCCGTCGTTCGAGGCCGGTCGGTGGTGGACGCCTGCGAGCGGCTCGGTGTTCGCGCTCGTCCCGCTGCAGTACCTCCCCGTTGCCGGCGGGTTCCTCCTCATGGTCGGGTTCGCCGAGTTGCGCCTGGGCACCCGGCGCGCGGCCCTCGTGACCGTCGTCTGCCAGCTCGCCGGTGTGCTCGGGGCGGCCCTGCTCCTCCTCACCCTGCGGGACACCGGCTGGGAGTGGGCGGCCCGCACCGCCGGGTCGATCGACGTGGGGTTCAGCGCGGGCGCCATCGGCGCGCTCGTCGCGGCCACGGCGACGCTGCGACGTCCGTGGCGGGGCCGGCTGCGCGCCGTGGTCAGCATCTACGTGCTCGTGTCGGTGGTCTACATCGGGGTGCTCTGGGACCTCGAGCACCTCATCGCCTTTCTCGTGGCGATTCCCTGGGGCACCCGCCTCGCCGGGCGCTCGCTGCGCTGGCGTCCGGCCCGCCCCGGACGTCGCGAGGCGCGGCTGCTCGCGGCGACGCTGTTCTGGGTGAGCGCCGCCGTCACCGTGGCGGGTGCCTTCGTCTCGTCCGACGGCCCCTTCGGAAGGTTCGGAGACCCCGGCGAGTCCCGGTGGTTCGTCCTGGTCGTCGCGCTGGTCGACATCCTGATCGGTTTCGGGCTGCGCGGTGGACGGCGGCTCTGGTGGCGCGTCGCGATGGCCCTGACCGTCGTCCCGGTGGTGATCGCCGGGCTGGCGATCGCGATCGTCGTGGGGGTCGTCCTCGCCACGGGCGGCGTCGCCGAGGTCAGGGGCGAGCTCGCCACGGAGGGAGACCTCGGAAACGCGGCCGTGGTCGTGCTCTTCGACGCGGCGCAGCTGGCCATCCTGTGGTTCTGGCGCAGCGCGTTCCGCAACCCCGGTCGTCGCGGCCGCGCGAAGGGCGACCGGGCCGCCATCGGGGCGACACCGTCCGACTCCGACGCCGAGGCAGCACGCCACGACCTGCGCGCCGCCGGCTCCCCCAACAACCTGTCGTGGATGACGACGTGGCCCGAGAACCGGTGGTACTTCTCCTCGAGCGGTGCCGGGTACCAAGCCTACCGGCTGCACGCCGGGGTGGCCATCGCCCTCGCCGACCCGGTGGGCGCCACTCCCGGCATTCGTGCCGAGACCCTCACCGGCTTCGTCGACGCCGTGGCCGATGCCGGCCTGCAGCCCTGTGTGTTCTCCGCGACCCGTGAGGTCGCCGACGTGCTCGCCGCCCGGGGCTGGGCCCGGCTGCAGGTGGCCGAGGAGGCCGTCATCGACCTGCCGACCCTCGAGTTCAGGGGCAAGAAGTGGCAGGACGTGCGGACGGCCATGAACCAGGCCCGCAAGCAGGGCATCGAGTTCAAGGTCATGCGGCTCGCAGAGGCTCCCCGCGGGCTGCAGGTCCAGGTGCGCGCCATCAGCGAGGAGTGGGTCGGGGACAAGGGACTCCCCGAGATGGGGTTCACCCTCGGTGGGGTCGACGAGGCGATGGACCCGGACGTGCTCGTCGGGCTCGCCGTCGACGGGGACTCGACGGTGCACGGCGTCACCTCGTGGATGCCGGTGCACGGCCCGGGCGGGGCGCTCGAGGGGTACACCCTCGACGTCATGCGGCGCCTCCCGGACGGCTTCCGCTACACGATGGAGTTCCTGATCGCGTCGGCGTGCACGCACTTCAAGGAGGAGGGGCTCGACCGGGTGTCGCTCTCCGGGGCACCCCTGGCGGGCGGTGGGGGTGACGACGAGGGAGGCCTCGACCGCACGCCGATCGACGCGGTCCTCGAGCGGATCAGCGCGGTGCTGGAGCCGTACTACGGGTTCAGGTCGCTGCACCTGTTCAAGGAGAAGTTCCAGCCGCGGCACGTGCCGCTCTTCATGCTCGTGCCCGACGAGGGGTCCCTCCCCCGGGCATCAGTGGCGATCGGCCGGGCCTACATCCCCGACGCCGGGCCGACCGAGCTCGTCGCGATGGCCCGTTCGGGGCACTGAGTCCGCGGTGTCCCCTCGGCGCCGGGCTGCGGTCGGGTCGGGTCAGACCACCTCGCCACTCGTGAGCTCCGCCGGAGACCGCCCGAGGCGGCGCAGCACGTCGGCCATCTCGGTCGCGTCACGAAGCTCCTCGACGTAGGCCGAGTGCCCGCCGCGGACCCCGAACAGGCGGCCCTTGTAGACGAGGTAGACCACCGCGAGCACGTTGAGGACCAGCCCGACGACCTTGAGGACCGAGGGTTTCTCCACGATCTCGTAGACCTCGAACGGGACGAAGAGGGAGGTCGCGGTGGCGGCGAGGTACTCGGCCCAGCGCCAGCCGCCCCAGAGCCCCACGCCCTCCACGATCTGCAGCGTCCCGTACACGACCAGGAAGACGCCTGCCAGCCGCAGCGGACCCCCGTCACCCCCCAGGGTCTGCTCGACCCAGCGCACCGGCGCCGAGGTGGTGAGGTGCACGCCCAGCTCCTCACCGAGCGGCCGAGCCGCCACCACCACCCGGTCGACCCAGGCGAGGAGGGACACGCGGGTGGAGGCCACGTGGTAGGCCGCGAGCGCGGCGACGACCATCGCCGAGCCCTTGGCGAGCCTCTCGACGGCGAGCAGGCGGAGCAGCGCGAACTTGCGGCCGTGCGCGCCACGTGCGGGATGAGGCAGGTCGGCCACGGCGACGGGGCTCCCGGGGGCACCGACCCGGCGTCCGACCGCCACGTCGTCGGTGCGCACCCACGTGCCGCACCGGAGGCAACGCAGCAGGGTCGCGGTGTCGCCGTCACCGTCGCCGTCGAGGTCGACCCCGGGCCGCTCCACGTGCAGCACCACCTCGGGGTCGTCCACCCACGCGATGACGTGTCCGGTACGCGCGCAGCGGCGCAGCACCCACCCGGCATCGCGGCGGGTCAGGGGCGCGGCCGGGGCCCGTCGCGTGAGGAGCGACCCCACGAACCCCGGTGCTCCCCGGCCGGTGCTCACGGCTCGAGCACCTCGACGCGGTAGGTGGTCGTCCGGCTCTCGCCGGCCTCGACCGTGACGGCGTGGTCGAGGACGTTGCCGCCCTCGACGCACACGAACGACGGCCACGCGTCCCCCACGTCGTCGAGCGTCGCCGCCTCGTCGGCCCAGGGGTTCCAGACGACGCGGTTCGCCGCGCCCTCGGTGCTCACGCGCAGGCGGCGGCCGAGCACGGGGTCGACGACCGTGACCGGGGTGGAGCTGAGATAGACCCGGTCGGTCTCGCTGCCGAACGTGACGTCGCCCTCCTGCTGCTCGTCCCGACCGGTGGTCTTGTCGTGGAAGGCGGCGCCGTCCAGCCCCTCGAGCCGGACCTGCCGGACGTCGCCGACGTGGAGGTAGGCGTGCAGCGCCTCCTCGACCTCGAACGGCTCGTCGCCGGTGTTGGTGGTCGTCAGCCCCAGCTCGAGGACCTCACCGAGGTGGGTGCGCAGGTCGAGTGCGTACCGGTAGGGGAAGTGGGGCGACGTGGTCGTGCCCGAGGTGATGCGGTGGTGGAGGGTGACGGCGTCCGGGGTGTCCTGTCGGCCCACCAGCACCCACTCCGCGGCGCGCACGATGCCGTGGGCGGGGAGCGGCTCGGGACCGCGCCCCGGACCGAACCAGGGCCAGCAGACCGGGATGCCGGCGTGCGGCGACCTCCCCGGCACCACCGCACTTCCGGGGCGCGCGAAGACGACCGGCTCGGCGCCACGGGGCGCCCAGGCGAGGACGAGGGCACCCTGGTCGAGGACCGTACCGGTGCAGGCGGCCGGGTCGACGGTGTGGGTGGTCAGGGCGTCGGTCATGGGCACAACCTAGGCCCGCAGGTCCACCGGAGTCAGTCGTCGCGGGAGCGGTCCGGGGTGGTCCGCTGTTCGACCTCCTCCGCGCGGGCCTGCACGGACCGGCGGCTCGCCACCAGGCTGGTGACGGTGACGAGCGCGAGAATGCCGACGATGACGCCGAGCGACGCGAGGGTGGGGATCTCGGGCACGCCCGGCCAGATGCCGTGAGCCCAGTGGAGGACGAGCTTGACGCCGATGAAGAAGAGGATGGCCGCCAGTCCGTATCCGAGGTGCACCAGCTTGCTGAGGAGCCCGGCCAGGACGAAGTAGAGCGCGCGGAGCCCGAGCAG
Source organism: uncultured Actinomycetota bacterium (assembly GCA_963726295.1). Lineage (GTDB taxonomy): Bacteria > Actinomycetota > Actinomycetes > Actinomycetales > Dermatophilaceae > DASSQJ01. The sequence continues at coordinate 189,619 of CAVSBW010000007.1, read as the reverse complement.
GGCGAAGGCATTCGTGACGAAGACGAGGTACGGGTCGCCGGTGATGCCGTAGACGGCCGGTACCGAGTCGACGGCGAACACGATGTCGGTGGCGAGTATGGCGACGGTGACGAGGGCGAGCGGGGTGAGCGCCCGACGGCCGTTCTCGATCACCGTCATCGCGGTGCCGCGGTAGTCGTCGACCACCGGCCAGAAGCGGCGGAGGACGCGGACGGTGCGGATCGAGCCGATGTCGACGGCCTGGTCCTCGTGCGACATCGCGTCGCGGAGCACCTTGACGGCGGTGACGAGCAGGATCACGCCGAAGAGGAGGAAGGTCCAGGCGAAGGAGGCGATGAGCGTGGCGCCGATCGCGATGAAGACACCGCGCAGTACGAGCGCCCCGGCCACGCCGATGAGCAGCACCCGCTGCTGCAGCTCCTTGGGCACGGCGAACGCGGCGAGAAGGAGCATGAAGACGAAGAGGTTGTCGACGGACAGCGACTTCTCGACCAGGTAGCCGGTGTAGTACTCGAGCCCCCGTTCACCGCCGAACGCGCTCCACACCCATCCGCCGAAGGCCAGCGGCAGGGCGATGTAGAAGGCCGACCACCCGGCCGCCTCCTTCATCGACACCTCGTGCGGCCGCCGGGTGATCACGAAGTCGACGGCGAAGAGCAGCACCACGCCGGCGAGTGTGATCGCCCAGATGGTGGGGGTGCCGACCGAGTCGGTGGTGGCCAGCGGGTCGGCGGCGGCGGGAAGGAAGGTGGGGGCCACGGGGTCTCCTCAGGGCACGGCGCACGGTCCTGAGGTCTCCTTCACCGCGGGACGGCGGTGCCGCACCGGGGCCACCATGGGGCGGCCGTACTGACCGGGACGGGCTTGGGAAGTACTCCCCTCGTCGCCCCATCCTACGGGCGACCCGGTGGTGGCTGCGCCGTCGTCCCCGGAGCGAGACCAGGCCGGAACCCGGGGCCGGGTGGTGCCGGAGCGCGCCGCGCCTTGTCACGGCGTCGCCGGGGGTGGTAGTCCTCGGGCTACCAGCCCGTCGACCGAAGCGGAGCAGCACCGATGTTCGACCCCGTCGAGACCAACCCCGAGCTGTACTCCGTCGCCTTCGAGAACGACCGCGTCCGGGTGCTGCGCTACCACGACAGCCCGGGCGACCGGACGACCCCGCACGCCCATCCGGACAGCGTCATGATCACCGCCTCGGCGTTCGACCGGAGGCTGAGCCAGGGCGACCGGAGCGTCGACGTCGCCATCCCCGCCGGCGAGGTGCGCTGGCTCGACGCCCAGCAGCACTCCGGCGAGAACATCGGCACCACCGACACGGTGACGTTCTTCGTCGAGCTCAAGGAGCCGAGCCCCGCCGCAGCCACGGCCGCCACGCTCGGCCCGCGCTCCTGAGCGTTGTCAGCGGGAGGCCTGGGCGTAGCGGTCCAGGGCCTCATGCCGTTCCTCGGCGTGGTCGACGATGCGCTCCGGGTACCCGTGGGCGTAGCCGTCGTCGTGGCCCCACGGCTGGTGGGCCTGCTTGCCGGGGAGGTGCCGCAGCTCGGGCACCCACCGCCGCACGTAGTCACCCGACGGGTCGAAGCGCTCGCCCTGCGTCACCGGGTTGAAGACGCGGAAGTACGGCGACGCGTCCGTCCCGGTACCGGCCACCCACTGCCAGCCGTGGTTGTTCGAGGCGATGTCACCGTCGACGAGATGGTCGAGGAAGTGCCGGGCGCCGACGGGCCACCACACGTGGAGGTCCTTGGTGAGGAAGCTCGCCGTGATCATCCGCACCCGGTTGTGCATCCACCCCTCCGCGAGCAGCTGCCGCATCCCGGCGTCCACGACCGGGTACCCGGTGCGCCCCTCCTTCCACGCCGTCACCGCGTCCTGCGGGTCGTCGTACCGCATGCCCGTCAGTGCCGGTCGGAGGTCGTGCCACGCGCTCTCAGGGTTGTGGTGGAGGACGTCGGCGTAGAACTCGCGCCACGCGAGCTCGTCGACGTACGAGCCGGCCCCCTTGCCGCGGTCCCCCGCGACGTCGGCGAGCAACGTCCGCGGGTGCACGACACCGAGCTTGAGGTAGGGCGACATGCGAGAGGTGACGTCGAGGTCGGGTCGGTCGCGGTCCTCGTCGTAGTCGGCCACGTGGCCGTCACGGAACCACCGCCACCGCCGCAGCGCCGCCTCCTCCCCCGCGGTCGGGAGCTCGGGGAGGTCGGCTGCCGTGAGCGCGGCATCGAGGGCCCTCGTCGCCTCGGCGTCGTTGCGGGCGTGGCGGATCGGCAGCGTCCGCGGGGTCGCTGCCGGCTCGGGCCACCCGTGGCTGCGCCAGGCCTTCGCGAACGGGGTGAACACCTTGTACGGGTCGCCGGAGCCGTTGACGACGAGCCCCGGACCCACGGCGTAGGGCGTGCCGGTCTCCACCCACCGCACGTCGGAATGCTCCAGCCGGGCGCGCACCACGTCGTCCCGTCGCATCCCCGCGGGGGTGGTCTCGCGCGTGACGTGCACCGAGGACGCCTCCACCCGGTGCGCGAGCTCCGGCACCACCGAGAGCGGGTCGCCGTGGAGCAGCGTGAGGTCTCCGCCGAGGTCCTCGTCCAGGGCCCTGAGGTTGGCGGCCAGCCACGCGCGGCGAACCGGTCCGGCACCTCCCCAGAGGCGTGGGTCCACGACGAACGCCACCACGAGGTCGCCGTCGCCGGCGGCCTCGCGGGCGGCGAGCAGCGCGGGGTGGTCTCGGCGCCGCAGGTCACGGCGCAGCCAGAGGATCGAGGTCATCCGGTACCGCCTTCAGCTGAGCCGGTCGAGCACGGGCGGCAGGAGGAAGAGCATCCCCAGCGACCACGTGAGGTGGGTGACGATCGGCCCGAGGATGCCGCCGGTGACCCGGCGCTGCAGCCCGACCACGAGCCCGACCACCGCCGCCGCGAGGACGAGCAGCGGGATGCCGGACGCCGCCGTGGCGAGCGCGTAGACCACCGTCGTGACGGCCACCGCGTGGCGCCGGCCCACGCCGGCATAGAGGGCGCCACGGAAGTAGAGCTCCTCCGCGACGCCGTTGACCACGGTGATCAGTGCGACGACCGCGAGCGAGCCGTACTCGGCGTGGTCGAGCAGCGCCTGCACGGGGTCGCGCAGGAACGGCACCTGCGCCACGAGCACCGCGCCGAGGAGGAAGAGGACGAGAAGCATCCCGCCGAGCGCCAGCGACTGCACCACGGCCCGGCTCTGCCCGTCGCCGTGGCGGGTGTGCGCGCGGCCGAGGTGGAGCGGGCCCGAGACGAGCGCCCCGACGGCCCAGACGGCCGCGAGGGTCAAGGTCGCGACGTAGAAGAGGGGGTTGCCCGGCTCGATCCGCAGCGCCCACGCGAGGACCGCCGCCCCGACGAGCAGGGTGACCACCACGACGACGCGACGACGCCGGAAGGCCCAGTCGGGCTCGGTGTGGTCGCGCGGCACCGGATCGACGAGCGCGGCCCGGAAGAACGCGCGGAGCTCGGCGACGGGGTTCACGGCACTCCCCCTAGGACTGGCCAGCGGCCGGTCGGCCGCGCCGGCCGCCCCCGGCCCACGCCGGGTCGGCGGCGGTGACCCGTGCCGGGTCGACGGTGCCGGGCTCCGGCCGGGGGTCGGCGTCGTCTCCGGCGATGGCGTCGGTGACCCCGCGGTCGAAGCCGAGCGAGCCGCCGGACGGTGGCCCGACGAGGTCGTCGATGTCGGACTCGGTGCAGACCACCTCGTGGAGCAGGCTCTCGACGAGCGGCTTGGCCAGTCCGGTGGGCACGGGGGTGACGAAGCCGACCCACTGGCTGGCCAGCCACGGGGTGAGCACCGGGACGGAGAGCACGGTGCGCGGCATCAGTCCCGCGAGGCGGGCGAAGCGCGTGATCATCTCGCGGTAGGTGAGCACCTCGGGCCCGCCGATGTCGAGGGTCCGGTTGACGTCGTCGGGCAGGTCTGCCGCGCCCACGAGGTAGTGCAGGACGTCGCGGACGGCGATCGGCTGGATGCGGTTGCCGAGCCACTTCGGCGCGATCATCACCGGCAGCCGGTAGGTGAGGTGGCGCAGCATCTCGAACGACGCCGACCCGGACCCCAGGATCACGGCCGCCTGGAGCACGGCGGTCGGCACGCCGCTGGCCATGAGCAGGTCGCCGACCTCGACGCGTGAGGCGAGGTGGTCGCTCAGGGTGCCGTCCGAGGGGTGCAGCCCCGACAGGTACACGATGCGGGAGACGCCGGCTCCGTAGGCGGCGACACCGAACGTGCGCGCCATCTCGCGGTCGCGCTCGACGAAGCCGCCCTCGGCGTCCATCGAGTGGAGCAGGTAGTACGCGACGTCGACGTCCGCGAGCGCGGCCGCCAGGTCGGACCGCGAGGTGGCGTCACCCTCGGCGACCTCCGCCCTCGGCGCCCACCACCGGTCGGCGATCTTGCCGGCGTCGCGGGTGAGCACCCGCACCGTCCACCCCTCGTCGAGCAACCGCGGCACCAGTCGCGACCCGATGTAGCCGGTGGCGCCCGTGACCAGCGCGCGGCGGCCCTCGCCGCCCCGCTCGCTCACAGCCGGTCCAGCGCGTCCTTGAGCTGCTCGGCGGTCTTGTCACCGAGCCGCTCCAGGAGCGGCTTCATGATCGGACCGGCGAAGCGGGCCATGCCGCTGAAGGTGAAGTCGGCGCGGTAGACCACCTCGCTGCCGCCGTCACCGGTCGGCGTGACGGTGATCGTGTCGTGGCTCGTCGTCGTGTCGTTGCGGCCGACGATGACGAACCGGGGCGAGTCGACCTCCTCGACGGTGTAGTCGAGCTCGACGGTGTTGCCGGCGAAGGCCGACACGTTGTGGTAGACGGTGCCGACACCGCCGTCCCCGGAGACCCGCTCGCAGGAGGTGGTGCCGGAGTCCCACTCCTCCGCGTTGCGGAAGTCGACGAGGTACGGGAAGACCAGCTCGGGGTGTGCGGGGGTGGTGACGGTGCGCTCGATGGTCGTCAATTCAGCTCTCTCTGCGGGCGAGTCGGATCTGGGCGACGTCGAGGTACGACATCGCAAAGCCTGCCTCACAGTAGGCGAGGTAGAACTCCCACATGCGACGGAACGTCTCGTCGAACCCCAGGGGTCGAATGTTGGGCCAGGCCGTGGTGAACGCAACCCGCCAGCGGCGCAGCGTCTCGGCGTAGTCGCCCCCGAAGGCGTGCACCCGCTCGACCCGGAGCGACGTCGAGTCGCGGGTGACGTCGCGGATGGCCTGCAGCGACGGGATCAGGCCGCCGGGGAAGATGTACTTCTGGATCCAGCCGAACGAGCCACGGGTGGCGAGCAGGCGGTGGTGCTCCATCAGGATCGCCTGGACGGCCACGGCACCGCCCGGAGCCAGCAGGTGGTCGATCCGCCGGAAGTACGTCTCCCAGTACTCCTCGCCCACGGCCTCGATCATCTCGACGCTGACGATCGCGTCGTAGGTGCCCTCGACCTCGCGGTAGTCCAGGAGGCGCACGTCGACCCGGTCGGAGAGCCCGGCCGCGGCGATCCGCTCGAGGGCGAGGTCGCGCTGCTCGGCCGAGAGCGTCACCGAGGTCACCGTGGCGCCACGCCGCGCGGCCCGCAGGGAAAGCTCGCCCCACCCGGTGCCGATCTCGAGCACCCGCGACCCCTCCGTGACCCCGGCTGCGTCGAGCACCGACTCGACCTTGCGCACCTGGGCCTCGTGCAGGTCCTGCTCCGCGAGGGGGCGGGAGGGGTCGAACATCGCCGAGCTGTACGACATCGACGGGTCGAGGAAGGCCGCGAAGAGGTGGTTGCTGAGGTCGTAGTGCGCGCTGATGTTGCTGCGCGAACCCTCGAGGGTGTTGCGGTGGGTGCGCGGGATGGCGCGGTCGACCAGGCCCCGCAGCGAGAGCAGTGGGCGGGGGACGAGCTCGCCCATCCGGGCGGCGAACGGGGCCAGGGCCTCCGCGAGGTCGGTGCCCTCGGCGGCCCGCCAGTCACCGGCCATGTACGCCTCGCCCAGCCCGATCTTGGGGTGCGCCTCGAGCCGGCGGTAGAGGGACGCGGGGCGGATGACCTCGAGCACCGGGGAGTCGGGGCCGCCACCCCCGACCTCGGTGCCGTCCGGGTAGCGCAGCCGCACCGGCATCGACGCCGTCGTGGCGTGCACGATCGACTTCGCGACCGCGCCGCGGGTGATGCCGCGCGGGAAGCGCAGGCTCGGGGCCCCGATCTCGAGCCGGGGGGTCTCGACGGTGGTCATCTCACACTCTCCAGGGTGCTTGCGGGTCGGGGGCGCACGGGCAGCCGCCGCAACCAGAGCCAGATGCCGTGAACGCGGATCAGGGCACTGACCCGCTGGGGCATCAACGGATGGCGCAGGGCCGTGGCGAGCACCGCTCGCCGGGTGGCGGGCCGGGGCCGACCGGTCACGGTGGCCGTCACGAGTGGTTCGTCGCCGACCAGCAGGCGGATGGCCACGGCGACGGTGGTGGGGGACATCCGGACGCGGATGGCGTAGCGCCCCTCGACCTCGTTGAACGGGGAGACGTAGAACTCCTTGTCCACCTCGTCGTCCCCGCCGGCGCCGGGCCGCAGCACGTAGGCGTGCCTGCCGCCGTAGGTGTTGTGCACCTCGACGAGAACCGCCACCACCGCACCGGCCTCGTCGAGGCACCAGAAGGCGCTCATCGGGTCGAAGACGTGGCCCAGGACGCGGGCGTGGGCCAGCATGACGACGCGGTGGACGCGCTCGATGTCGACTCCCTCGCGGTCCAGGACCCGCACGACGTTCGACCGCAGGGCACCGATGCCGGGGTTGCCGGCCAGGTGGTCCTCGCCGCGGAAGGAGGCCAGCGGACGCAGCCAGCGCGGCAGTCGCGGCACGTCGTCGAGGTCGACGAGCCAGTGCGTGTGCCGGTGCGTGAACGCATGCACGAGGGGCCGGTGCCGCGTGTGGTGCACGCGGCCGACCACGATCGCCGGCAGCGGGGGCATGCCGACGGTTCCGGTGGGCGTGCTCACCAGCGCACCCCGAAGGCCGCAGCGGCCTCGACGCCGGCGCGGCAGCCGTCCTCGTGGAACCCCCATCCGTGGTAGGCACCGGCGAAGGTCGTGCGGTCGGTCGTGAGCTCGCGCAGGCGCCGCTGGGCGCGCACGGCCGCGACGTCGTAGAGGGGATGTCGGTAGCGCATCGTGGCCACGACGCTTGCCGGATCGATGCGGTCGGCGGCGTTGAGGCTGACGTACAGCTGGTCGGCCGACGGCAGTCCCTGGAGGCGGTTCATCCAGTAGGTGACCACCGCGCCGCGGCCGGGCTCGGTGCCCACCAGGTAGTTCCAGGACGAGCGGGCCAGCCGGGCCCGCGGCATCAGCGAGCCGTCTCGGTGCAGGACGGTCTCGTTCTCCGAGTAGCGGAACGCGCCGAGCACCTCCTTCTCGGCCGGCGTCGCGTCGAGCAGGAGGTCGAGCGCGTCGTCGGCGTGGGTCGCCACCACGACCCGGTCGTGCTGGTCGAGGTGACCGCGCAGCGTGCGGACCTGGACACCGTCCGGGGTGCGGGCCACCCCCGTGACGGGGTCGCCGCTGCGGACGGCGGAGAGCCCGGACTCGATGGCGTCGACGTACGAGCGGGAGCCGCCGACGACGGTCATCCACTGCGGGGAGTCGCCGACGCTGAGCATCCCGTGGTGGTCGAGGAACCGGAAGAGGTAGCGCGCGGGGTACTCGAGCGCGTCGTCGGCGTCACTGGACCACACGCAGGCGACCACCGGCACGGCATAGAGCCGCACGAAGGACTCGGGGAAGCCCGCGTCCCTGATGAACTCTCCGTACGTCTTCGTGTCCTCGTCGTCGGTGCGGTCGAGGAACTCGCGGGCCAGGCCGTGGAACCGCTTGACCGCCCGCAGCATCCCCACGTACTCGCGGTCGAGCAGCTGCCGGGGCCGGGCGACGAAGCCCGTGAGGCCGCGCCCCCCGGCGTACTCGGTGCCGGTGGCGTCGTCGCGGATGCTCATCGACATCTCGGTGTCGCGCGCCTCCACCCCGAGCTCGCCGAACAGCCGGCGCAGGAGCGGGTAGGTGCGGTCGTTGTGCACGATGAAGCCGGTGTCGACCCGCAGCGGTCCGGTCGCCGAGTCGATGGTGTGGGTGTGCGCGTGGCCGCCGAGCCGGGGCTCGGACTCGTAGAGGGTGACGTCGTGGTCGCGGCCGAGGAGGTGGGCGGCGGTGAGCCCGGAGACACCGGCGCCGATGACGGCGACGGAAGGGCGCGGGCCGTCAGGGGTGCCGGCGGCGAAAGGAGGCATGGCCATGGAATGTAGAACCTTCGTCGAAGGGCGTCAAAGGTTTGTCAAAACTTGCGGATCGGGTTACGGTGCTGGACATGAGTCGTTCGGTACCAGCCACCATGCGGATTGGGGAGCTCGCCACACGAGTCGGGGTGAGCACCCACGTCCTGCGTGCCTGGGAGACGCGGTACGGGCTCCTCCAGCCCTCGCGCTCCGCCGGCGGCTACCGCCTGTACAGCCCGGACGACGAGCGCCGGGTGCGGGAGGTCATCGCCCTGCGGGACCAGGGCGTCAGCGCCGTCGAGGCCTCCCGCCGGGTCCTGGCCGCCGAGCGTGCCGGCTCCTCGCCCACCGCCGTCTCCCCCAGGGGTGCGTCGGCAGCCGAGAACGCCGACCCCGACGAGGCCGGGATGCGGGCCGACCCCCCGGTGCTCGTGGCCCAGCTGCTCGACGCCATCTCAGCCCTGGACGAGGACCGCGCGCACGCCGTGCTCGACACCGCCTTCCTCGACCGCTCCGTCGAGTCCGCCATCGTCGACGTGCTCGTCCCCTTCTTCGTCCGGGTCGGTGAGGCCTGGGAGCTCGGCCGCATCGGCATCGCCCAGGAGCACTTCGCGTCGAGCCTGGTCCGCCGCCGCCTCGGTGCCCTCTCGCTCACCTGGGGTGTGGGCAACGGGCCGGTCGCGGTCCTCGCGTGCCCCCCGGGCGAGTTCCACGACATCATCCTGCTGAGCTTCGGTGTGCTGCTGGGTCGGTCGGGATGGCGCGTTCGCTACCTCGGCACCGATACCCCGGTGCCCTCGCTCGCGTCCGCCTGCCGCCTGGCCAACCCCGACGCCGTCATACTGGCCTCCCGCCGGCCCAACGGTTTCCGGGCGCACGCCCAGGCCCTCCGTCAGCTCGGAGGGGACCACTCACTGTGGATCGCCGGCCGGGGCGCCACCCCGCGCGTGATCGACGAGCTAGGTGCGCACGTGCTCGGCCCCGATCTTGCCGCCAGCGTCGCCGAGCTCACCGCGGACGCCCGCACGCGGGCCAACGACAAGCTGCCGCGCACCGCTGCGCAGGCCCAGGACGACATCACCACCGAGGTCGAGGAGGCCGTGGCAGACGTGTCCACCGACGACGAGCAGTCGGTCGACACGGCATCCGAGCAGAGGGTCCGGTCCGAACGCCACGCGTGACCGCACGGCCATCCCGGCCCCACGCTCGACCACGGAGGAGCCACCCGTGACCCTGACCGACGCCCGCGCCACGACCGGCTCCGCCTCCGCGGACGGTGTGGCGCCACGCATCGAGGACGCCCTCCTGCCCCTGCTCGCCGGCCCGTTGCCGGTGCGGCTCACGGCGTGGGACGGTTCGGTGGCCGGGCCCGAGGACGGGCTGCACGTCGAGCTGCGCAGCCCTACGGCGCTGGCCCGCCTGCTGTGGCACCCCGGCGAGCTCGGCGCGGCCCAGGCCTACGTCACCGGTGAGCTCGAGGTGCACGGTGAGCTGGGCGCAGCCCTCGACCTGGTGCGAGCCACCGCGGCCGAGCGCGACCTGCCGCCCCTCACCCCGGTGCGGGTCGCCCGGCTGCTGCCCGAGCTCGTGCGGCTCGCGCGCGACGCCGGAGCCCTGGGCCGTCCGCCGGCTCCTCCCGCGACGCAGGCGGTGGTCCGGGGTCGGCTGCACTCCCCCGCCCGCGACCGGGCGTCGATCAGCCATCACTACGACCTGTCCAACGAGTTCTACGAGCTGCTCCTCGACCCACACATGGCCTACTCGAGCGCCTACTTCGCGGACGGCCCGCAGACGCCCCTCGAGCAGGCCCAGGCCGCCAAGCTCGACCTCGTCTGCCGCAAGCTCGGGCTCACCGAGGGCATGACCCTCCTCGACGTCGGCTGCGGCTGGGGGTCGCTCTCTCTCCACGCCGCCGAGCGGTTCGGGGCGCACGTGACCGGCGTGACCATCGCGGCCGAGCAGAAGGAGCTCATCGACGGGCGCATCCGCGAGCGGGGCCTCCAGGACCGCGTGCGGATCGAGCTGCGCGACTACCGCGACGTCGACTCCGGACCCTACGACGCCGTCGCCTCGATCGAGATGGGCGAGCACGTCGGCGAGAAGAACTACGCGACGTACGCCGAGGTGCTGCACCGCAGCGTGCGTCCGGGCGGGTACGTCCTGGTGCAGCAGATGTCACGGTTCCGCGGGCACCACCCGGGGGGCGGTCCGTTCATCGAGTCCTTCATCGCGCCCGACATGACGATGCGTCCGGTGGGAGACACCCTCGGGCTGCTCCAGGGCGCGGGCTTCGAGGTCCGCGGTGTGCACGCCCTGCGTGAGCACTACGTGTGGACCGTCGACGCGTGGCACCGGACCCTCGAGGAGCAGTGGGACCGCGTCGTCGAGATGATCGGTGAGGAGGGCGCCCGCGTGTGGCGGCTCTACCTCGTCGGTGGGTCCCAGGCCTTCCGTGACGGCCGGATGGGTGTCGACCAGCTGCTCCTGCGGCGCCCCGGGGGCTCCCCAGTGGTGTCCGACCCCGCGCGCTGATGCTCACGACCCTCCTGCTCGTGTGCCTCGCGGGCCTGCTCACCGCGGCCGCCGCAATGGCTGTCACCGCGCTCGTGGCCCGGTCACGCGGACAGGTCAGCGTCGTCGACATCACGTGGGGCCTGGTCTTCGTCGCGATCGCCTGGATCTCGTATGCGGTCGGCACCGGCTCGTGGCGCTCGCTGCTCCTCGCGGTGCTCGTGACGGTGTGGGGATGCCGACTGGCTTGGCACATCCGCACGCGGGCCCTCGGGCGTGGAGAGGACCCGCGTTACGAGGAGATGCTCTCGAACGCCCCTGAGGGACAGCGGTTCTCGTACGCGGTCAGGCGTGTCTTCCTGGTCCAGGGACTGGCCGCGTGGTTCGTGGCCCTGCCGGTGCAGGTCGCCGCGGCCACCGACGAGCCACTCGGCTGGGTGGCGGCCTGCGGCGTGCTGGTGTGGCTCGTCGGCCTGACGTTCGAGGGCGTCGGCGACGCGCAGCTGGCCCGCTTCAAGGCCGACCCCACCACCAAGGGCAAGGTGATGGACCGGGGGCTCTGGGCATGGACCCGCCACCCCAACTACTTCGGCGACGCCGCCGTCTGGTGGGGGGTGTGGCTCGTGGCCGCAGGGGCCTGGCCGGGTGTCCTCACCGTGCTCTCACCGGTGGTGATGACGTACTTCCTCGCCTTCGCCACGGGCGCGCGGCTGCTCGAGAAGGAGATGGCGAAGCGGCCGGGCTACACCGAGTACCAGGCGAACACGAGCATGTTCTTCCCGCTCCCGCCCAAGCAGAAGCGACCCGCCGGGGAGCACGGCGTCCGCGGGTGAGCCCGACCGGTCAGGTCTGGTCGTGACCGTGGCGCCGAGGGCCTTCCCCTGGACCGCAGCCACCGTTCATCGCACTGGTCTTGGTCTGGTGGGCCTCACCGGTGGCGATGACCTGGAGTTGCTGGCCTGAGCCGTAACCGGAACTGGGCCGACGGGTGGAGGATGGCCGATGAGGGCCGCCCGGCCCGCAGGCACCTCCCGCGGTATCAGGGCGGGGCGGGCCGGCCTCCTCATGACGACGCGTCCCGGGGGGTGGTCCTGGTGTCGGAACAGGTGCGAGCGACGGAGGCCGATGCGGTCCTGCCGTCGCCCGGCGACGACGCCCGGGTGGCGCCCACCCGCCTGCGGCTCGCCGCGGCCGGGGTGGACCTGCTCGTCGCGGGCGTCGTGCCGGTGGTGCTCGTCTCCGTGGGAACCCTGCGGGTGCCCGACCCCCCGATCCCGTGGTGGCTCGTCCTGGTCCTGGTGACCACGCTGGGGCTCGCCGCCACGGGCGGCCTCTCGACCTGGCTCACCGGCGGCCAGACCATCGGGAAGGCACTCACGCACCTCTCGACCCGCCCGGTCGGCGCGCCCTCACCCCGAACGGATCTCGTGGGGTTGGCGTGGTCCCTCGGCCGCCACTCGTTCGGGTACCTCGTCGTGGACGTCGTGCTCGTGGGTGCTCTGGTCTCGCTCGTCTCGCCCCGGCGCCGCTGGCTGCACGACGTCGCGTTCGGGTCCCAGGTGGTGCACCTGCCACCGCCCGCGCCGGACACCCTGGAGGGCCGCGCGCGCGGCTTCTCGGCGCGGATGCAGTCGGGCCTCGACCGCTCCCGCGAGGACTACGGCTGGCTGTCGTTCCTGTGGCGCTGGTGGGTCCGGGTGGTCGTCGCCGTCGCGGGAGTCGTGTACGTGGCCGCCCGCCACCTCTCCCTGTCCAGCGCCACGGAGGTGACCACCCCGGCCGTCGCGTCCACGGCGGCGCCCACGGCGACCGGCCCGCTGGCCGTGACCGCCGTCGTCGTACCGACGACGGCTGTCACCGCGCTCGGGCTCGGAGCCACCCTGAACAGCAGTCCGCAATGGGAGGGACTGGCGCTCACCGGCTCGCTGGAAGTGGAGGACGGGCGCGGTCTCGCGTGGGACCCCACCACCCACGGCCTGGTCGTGCGCCTGAAGAACGGCGTGACGTTCGTCGACACCGAGCCGCTCGATGTGACCGGGACCATCGACGTGCCCGGCACCGACGATCTGGCGGTGGACCCGGATGGCGCGAGGGCCTGGCTCACCGCCCGCGGACCGACCCCGGGGACCATGTCCGTCCTCGTCATCGACACCGGGCGCCAACGTCTCGTCGGACGCGTCTCCGGAGAGTTCCGCGCCTCGGCCGTCGAGGTCGTCGGCGCTGGTGGCGAGGCCGTGGTGGTCACCGACCGGGGTGACCTGCTCACCGTCGATGCGGAGGAGGTCCGCGTCGTCTCGCAGTCCCGGGTGACCCTCCGTGAGCCGCGCATCCAGCACGATGCCCAGAACCTCGCCTACGACCGGGACAGGGGACGGCTGTACGTCCTCGTCGAGCACGACCTGGCGTACGGCTACGTCTCGGTCGTCGATGCGACGACAGGATCGGAGACCGCACAGATCGGCAGCCGCCTGAACGGTCCGGGGCTGGCCGTGGACCCCGGGACCGGCGCCGTCTTCTTCCCCCACGGCGCCGAGAGCGGATCCGTCTTCTCCCGCGACCGGCGCCAGCCATTCGTCGGTGTCGTCGACGGTGTCGACGCTTCCGCCACGACGCTGCCCGTCGAGGTCGGGTTCGGACCCGAGGCCCTCGCCGTCGACCCCGACGCCGGGATCGTGTACGCCGCCGACGAGGAGCACGACCGGGTCACCGCCGTGGACGCACGCACGCACGGCGTGCTGGGGACGGTCGAGGTGCCGGGGCCTGCCGCGTTGGCCGTCGATCCCGAGGACGGCCGGGTCTTCGCCATCGGCCGCGACCCGGACTCCAGCGCGCGAACCCTCTACGTCCTCGAGCCACGCTGAGCACCCCGGCCGTACGCGCGCGCCGCCCCCGGCGCCCCCGGCGCCCGCGCGGACGGTCAGCCGAGCAGCTGCGCGACGGCGTGGATGACGAGGCCGGCGAGCGCGCCGACGACCGTGCCGTTGATGCGGATGAACTGGAGGTCACGGCCGACGTGCAGCTCGATCCGCTCGGCCGCCTCCTGGCCGTCCCAACGGTCGACGGTGACCGAGATGACCTCGGCCAGCTCGTTGCCGTACGTCTCGACCACGAACGAGACCGCCTCCGCCAGACGGGCTTCCACCCGCTCCTGCCACACCGGGTCCTCGACGAGGTGGGTGCCCAGGTGTTCGAGGAGCTCGTCGCCCCGGGTGTGGAAGTACGAGGACTCGTCGTCCATGGCTGCCTCGAGCGAGGTGCGGAACGACTGCCAGAGCCCCACCGCGGTCTCCGGCACCTGGGGGTGCGTCAGCAGCCGTTCCTTGAGCGACTCCGCGCGCGCGATCACCTCGTCGTCGTGCTGGAGGTCGTCGGCCAGGCGCCGCAAGAGGTCGTCGAGGGCCCGGCGGGCCGGGTGGCCCGGGTCGGTGCGGATCTCACGCAGCCAGGTCAGCACCTGGTCATAGGTCCACCCGATGACCCGGTCGTCGAGCCACGGCGGGCTCCACCACGGGGCCCGCGTGCCGAGCACCTCTGCGTAGGTGCCGGGGTTGTCGCGCAGCCACAGCTCGAGCTGCTCGAGCCCGAGGTCGACGAGGCCGTGGTGGGTCTGCTCCTCGACCACTCCCTCGAGCAGCGCCCCGGCGATCGGGCTCACCGGCTCCTGGACCAGCCGCGGCACGAGGAAGTCGGCGACGAGCCCACGCACCTCGTCGTCCGAGAGGCGGCCCAGCCCGGCCCGGGCCACCCGGACGACCTCGGTGAGGATCCGGCGCCGGTGGTCGGGGAAGAGCAGCCAGCGGCCGACGCGTTCGCTCACGTGGGCGGCCGCGAGGCGCTCACGGGCGATCTCGACGGTGAGGAAGTTCTCGGTGACGAACTCCTGCAGGTTGCGGCCGATCTCGTTCTTGCGCTTGGGGATGATCGCGGTGTGCGGCACGGGGAGCCCGAGGGGGTGCCGGAAGAGCGCGGTGACCGCGAACCAGTCGGCGAGCGCACCGACCATGGCCGCCTCGGCCGCGGTGTTCACGTACCCCCACACGCCGTCGTGGTCAAGGCGCAGCGTCGCCAGGAACACGGCGGCGGCCAGGAGCAGGAGCGAGACCGCGAGCAGCCGCATCCGGCGCAGCCCGGCGCGCCGGCTCGCGTCGGCCGGGGAGGTCGCCATGAGACTCACGTCGCCGATCCTGCCGGATGCCCCCGCGCCTACGCTGGTGCGGTGCACTTCCTCAACGACCTGGCCCCCCAGTTCGACCTGACGTACGACGACGTCTTCATGGTTCCGAACCGTTCGGGGGTCACGAGCCGTCTCGACGTCGACCTGTCCTCCGTCGACGGGACCGGCACGACCATCCCGCTCGTCGTGGCCAACATGACGGCCATCGCGGGACGCCGGATGGCCGAGACGACGGCGCGCCGCGGGGCGCTCACCGTCATCCCGCAGGACATCCCGGTCGAGATCGTCCGCGAGGTCATCGCGTGGCAGAAGTCGCGGCACCTGGTCTACGACACCCCGATCACCCTCGACCCCTCGACGACGGCCGGCGAAGCACTGGTCCTGCTCCACAAGCGGGCCCATGGCGCAGCGCTCGTCACCGACGACGGCGAGCGCCCCGTGGGGATCGTCACCGAGACCGACCTCACCGGGGTCGACCGGTTCACCCAGATCGCCGACGTCATGGTCCGCGAGATGGTGACGCTCCCCGACGGGGTCGACGTCGAGGAGGCCTTCGACACGCTCTCGCACGCGCGCCGTCGGCTCGCGCCCGTCGTGGCAGCGGACGGACGCCTGGTCGGCATCCTCACCAGGGCCGGGGCGCTGCGGGCCCACCTCTACGCGCCGGCGGTCGACGACAGCGGGCGGCTGCGGATCGCGGCCGCGGTCGGCATCAACGGCGACGTCGCCGCCAAGGCGTCGGCGCTCGTCGATGCCGGTGCCGACGCGCTCGTCATCGACACCGCTCACGGCCACCAGGAGAAGATGCTCGAGGTGCTGCGGTCGGTGCGGGCCTTCGACCTCGGGGTGCCGCTGGTCGCCGGCAACGTCGTCTCCGCGTCCGGCACGCGCGACCTCGTCGAGGCGGGCGCCGACATCGTCAAGGTCGGCGTGGGCCCCGGGGCGATGTGCACGACGCGGATGATGACGGCCGTGGGCCGTCCGCAGTTCTCGGCGGTGCTCGAGTGCGCCTCCGCCGCGCGGGAGCTCGGCAGGCACGTCTGGGCCGACGGCGGAGTGCGCCATCCGCGCGACGTCGCGCTGGCACTGGCCGCCGGCGCGTCCAACGTCATGGTCGGGTCGTGGTTCGCCGGGACCCTGGAGTCGCCGGGTGACCTCAACACCGACGAGCACGGGCGCCGCTACAAGGAGTCGTTCGGGATGGCGTCGGCGCGGGCCGTGCGCAACCGGACCTCGTCCGACACCGCGTACGAGCGGGCCCGCAAGGAGCTGTTCGAGGAGGGCATCAGCACCGCGCGGATGTACGTGGACCCGGAGCGCCCGAGTGTCGAGGACGTCATCGACGAGATCGTCGCCGGGCTGCGCAGCTCGTGCACCTACGCCGGGGCGCGGACGCTCGAGGAGTTCCACGCACGGGCCACGGTGGGCATCCAGTCGACCGCCGGGTTCGCCGAGGGTCGACCGCAGCACACCTCCTGGTGACCAGGTTGCGCGAGGATGGCGGCATGCCGTACGACGTCGACCGCATCCGCGCGCACTTCCCCGCCCTGGGGGAGGGCGCCGCCCACTTCGACGGCCCCGGCGGCAGCCAGGTGCCCGACGTCGTCGGTGCCGCCGTCGCGCGCACCCTGACCTCGGCGATCTCCAACCGGGGACACCTCACCCCGTCGGAGCGCCGGGCCGACGGCATCGTCCACGACTGCCGACGCGCGATGGCCGACCTGCTCGGCGCGGACCCCCGCGGCATCGTGTTCGGCCGCAGCGCGACGGCGCTCACCTACGACGTCGCGCGCGCACTGGCCAAGGACTGGGGCCCGGGCGACGAGGTGGTGGTCACGCGCCTCGACCACGACTCGAACATCAGGCCCTGGCTGCAGGTGGCCGCCACCTCGGGGGCGACCGTGCGCTGGGTCGACTTCGACCCGGCCACCGCCGAGCTCGAGGTCGACGCGGTGCGGGCGCAGGTCGGCGCCCGGACGCGGCTCGTCGCCACGACCGCGGCGTCGAACCTCCTCGGCACCCGGCCCGACACTGCCGCCATCTCGGCGGTCGCCCACGAGGTCGGCGCCCTGCACTGGGTCGACGGGGTGCACGCCACCCCGCACGTGGCGGTCGACGTGGCGGCGCTCGGCGCCGACGTGTGGACGTGTTCGCCCTACAAGTTCCTCGGGCCGCACTGCGGGGTGCTCGCTGCCTCCCCCGAGCTGCTCGCGAGCCTCCACCCCGACAAGCTGCTGCCGTCGTCGGACGCCGTCCCCGAGCGCTTCGAGCTCGGCACCCTCCCCTACGAGCTGATGGCCGGCACCACGGCGGCGGTCGACTTCCTCGCCTCCCTCGCCGACCTCGACACCCCGCCGTCGCCGGAGGAGCGCCGTGTCCGCCTCGAGCGGTCCATGGCCGCGGTCCACGCCCACGAGTCCTCCCTCCAGGAGGTGCTCGAGCCCGCCCTCCGGGCCCTCCCGGGCGTCACCGTGCACTCCAACGCCTCCCGGCGCACCCCGACCCTGCTGCTCACCGTGGAGGGCCGGGCGCCCGCCGACGTCGCCCGCCACCTCGCCGAACGCGGCGTCAACGCCCCGGCCAGCCACTTCTACGCCATCGAGGCCTCGCGGCACCTCGGGCTCGGTGACACCGGCGGTGTCCGGCTCGGGCTCGCCCCGTACACCGCGCGCACCGACGTCGACCGGGTGGTCACCGCCCTCGACGACCTCGTCCGTAAGGCGGCCTGAGGGTGGTCGCAGCCCTGACCCCGCTTGAGGCCCCCGTCGACCCGGTCGACGCGCTGCGCCGCATCGCCTTCCTCCTCGAGCGCACCCGAGCCGGCAGCTACCGGGTGGAGGCGTTCCGCAAGGCCGTCGGGACCGTGCGCGAGGCCGACCCCGACGAGCTGCACGCGCGCGCCGAGGCCGGCACGCTCCAGGAGCTGCCCGGCATCGGCAAGTCGACGAGCGGCGTCGTCGCGGAGGCACTCGGCGGTGAGGTGCCGTCGTACCTCGCCTCGTTGCAGGAGAAGGCGGGTGCTCCACTCGCGGCGGGCGGGGACGACCTGTACGCGGCCCTGCGCGGTGACTGCCACACCCACTCCACGTGGAGCGACGGCGGCTCGCCGATCGAGGAGATGGTGCTCACTGCCGCCGAGCTGGACCACGAGTGGATGGTGCTCACCGACCACAGCCCGTCCCTGCGCGTGGCGAACGGCCTGTCGGTGGAGCGGCTGCGCCAGCAGCTCAAGGTCGTCGACGGCGTCAATCGCTCGCTCGACGGACGGTTCACCCTGCTGGCGGGCATCGAGGTCGACATCCTCGACGACGGCTCGCTGGACCAGACCGACGAGATGCTCGGGCGGCTCGATCTCGTGACGGCGTCGGTCCACAGCAAGCTGCGGATGAACGCCGGCCCGATGACCCGCCGGATGGTGACCGCGGTCACCAACCCACGGGTCAACGTGCTCGGCCACTGCACCGGCCGGCTCGTCGAGGGCTCGCGCGGCACCCGCCCCCCGTCTGACTTCGACGCCCGAGCGGTCTTCGAGGCCTGCCTCGAGCACGGCACCGCGGTCGAGATCAACAGCCGTCCCGAGCGCTGCGACCCACCCGACGAGCTCATCGAGATGGCGCGCGACCTCGGTTGCGTCTTCGCCGTCGACTCCGACGCCCACGCCCCCGGGCAGCTCGACATGAAGGCGTACGGCTGCGAGCGGGCCGAGCGCCTCGGCATCCCGGCGGACCGGATCATCACGACGTGGGACGTCGACCGCCTGCGGGAGTGGGCCGCCCCGGGCTGAGGCGTGGGGGCGGGCCGCCCGGGTGCGTGCGGCCGCACGGACGCCTCGCCGACGCTGCGCGTGAACCGGTTCAGGCCGTGTATCGGCCCCGACCCTCGAGGTCGGCCCGCAGTGCGACGTGGTCCGCGCTGCACTCCCACAGCACGCGCCGCACCGCCAGGTCGTCGGTGCGCAGCACGCCGAGCGCGACATCGGCGGCCGTGATCTCGCGCCCGCGGCGTCGCACCGCCTCGCGGACGGCGAGCTCGAGCACCTTGCGCGCGCCGCGTCCGAAGCGGGTGCGCTGCCGCCCGAGCCGCACGCGACCACGCCGCGGTCCGTGCTCCACACCGGGGTCGGCACCGGCCGGGGCGGGCCCCGCGGTGGGGTCGTCGAGCGCACCCGGGCCGAACTGCTCCTCGACCGCCCGGCGAACCGCCTCGAGGTCGATGCCGAGGGCGCGCAGCGCGTCGGAGTCGTCGTCGCCGAGGGGGCCACGGTCGGCAGCCTCGCCCACCTCGTTCTCGTCGGCATCGGGCCCACCGGGCGCTCCGGGCCTGCGGATCGAGGCCAGGACCGCTGTGGAGGTCAGGCCGTGGGCGGCGAGCAGGTCGCGGACCGGGCTGTCCGGTTCGCAGAGCGCCGCGAGGAGGTGGACGGGCTCGACCTCGTCGGCGCCGAGCCGTGGGCACAGCTCCTGGGTGGACACGACGACGGCTCTGGCGTCGTCGGTGAAGCGTTCGAACACGGTGTTACCTCCGGGCGTGCTTGCGGTGGACGGTCTGCTTGGTGACGCCGAGGGCCTCGGCGATCTCCTGCCACGACCACCCGCGGGCGCGGGCGTTGCGGACGTGCAGGTCCTCGAGCCGGGCGAGGAGCCGCCCGAGGGCGGCGACGGCGCGCAGCCCCACGGCGGGGTCGGTGCTGTCGAGGTCGCCGACCAGATCGGTGGGGGTGCGGGACATGCGTGTCAGCATATGCTGACACGCCGGTTCCGTCAACACATGCTGACCGCCGGTCCTGCGCGCAGCCGGAATAGCCACGGCGGGAGCGGCGCTGCACCCCGCATGACCGTTCCCACGATCACCCTGAACAACGGCCGCACGATCCCACAGCTCGGGTTCGGCGTCTTCCAGATCGACCCGACCGACACCGTCGCGGCGGTGACCTCGGCCCTGGAGACCGGCTACCGGCACATCGACACCGCGCAGATGTACGGCAACGAGCGCGAGGTCGGCCAGGCCGTCGCCCGCTCGGGTCTGCCGCGTGAGGAGGTCTTCATCACCTCCAAGCTGAACAACGGCTTCCACCGCCCCGAGGACGCCGAGCGAGAGTTCGGCCGGACCCTCGAGCGGCTCGACGTCGACTGGATCGACCTGTTCCTCATCCACTGGCCGCTGCCGACGCGGTACGACGGCGACTTCGTCTCGACGTGGCGCACCCTCGCGTCGTTCGTCGAGCAGGGCCGCGCGGCGTCCATCGGTGTCTCGAACTTCCAGCCGAGCCACCTGCGTCGCATCGTCGACGAGACCGGCGTCGTGCCGGCCGTCAACCAGGTCGAGGTCCACCCGTACTTCGGCAACGAGCACGTCCGGGCGGCCGGGTCGGAGCTGGGAGTCGCCACGGAGGCGTGGTCGCCGATCGCCCAGGGAGCAGTGCTCGACGACCCCGTCCTCACCGACGTCGCGCTGGCCAAGGGCCGTACGCCCGCCCAGGTGGCACTGCGCTGGCACGTGGAGCGCGGGGACATCGTGTTCCCGAAGTCGGTGACGCCGGAGCGCATCCGCGAAAACTTCGAGATCTTCGACTTCTCGCTCTCCCCCGACGAGGTCGAGCGCATCTCCGCCCTCGACAGGGGCGAGGACGGACGCCGGGGCCCGAACCCCGACCATTTCGACTACGTCCCCGACTGAGCGGACCGTTCCCGTGCGGCGGGTCCGCGACGCCCTCGACGGGCTCGCGGGCCGGCCGGAGCGGTGCCGGCCCCGTCACCTCGGGAAGGGGCCGGACCGGTCCACGGAACCCCGGCCGGCCCGTTTTGGTCGGCGCCCACCCCGTCCCCTATGCTTTCGGAGTCCTCGACGGATCCGAGCGCCTGCGCCTGCGCGACGTCAAGGGTCCGACTGAGGTCGGGTCCCCATCGTCTAGCGGCCCAGGACCCCGCCCTTTCACGGCGGTAGCACGGGTTCGAATCCCGTTGGGGATACGGTCTTGCACCACACAAGGCCCCGTAGCGCAGTTGGTTAGCGCGCCGCCCTGTCACGGCGGAGGTCGCGGGTTCGAGTCCCGTCGGGGTCGCTCCTTCATGGAGGGGCCGGGTCACCGGTTTCCCACCGGAGGTCCGGCCAGGTAGCTCAGTTGGTACGAGCGTCCGACTGAAAATCGGAAGGTCGGCGGTTCGACCCCGCCCCTGGCCACCAGAAAATCCGCAGGTCACAACGTTGTTGCACGGTGCTCGCGACTCCTCAGGACCCGCGCTTGCTAACACTTTGCTAACAAGCGCCCACAACGGTACCCCTAGGGCCGGCAGCCCGTCGTCGCGCAGGGGCGGCCACCTACTAACACGGGCTCGCAGCCCAGGACCTGCCCGAGGACGAGTCCGCCACGGTGGAGGAGCTGCTGCGCCAGCTGGACTTCCACGCCGGAGAGCTGGCCATCGTGGACCGGGAGCTCGCCGTGGAGGCCCTGGCCGACCCGGTGGTGGCCCGGCTGATGACCATCCCCGGGATCGACGCTATCGCCGGGATCAGCATCGTCGCCGCGGTCGGTGACTTCACCCGCTTCCCCGACCCGGACAAGCTCGTCGCCTACGTCAGTCTCAACCCCAAGGTGCGCCAGTCCGGCAACTCCGCCCCGGTCCACGGCCGGATCGCCAAGGCCGGCCGCGCCCACGTCCGCGGCGTCCTCGTCGAGACGGCCTGGTCCGCGGTACGGGCCCCCGGACCGCTGCGGGCGTTCTATCGACGGATCGCTGCCCGCCGCGGCTACCAGAAGGCGATCGTGGCCACCGCCCGCAAGATGACCATCCTGGCCTGGCACCTGGCCGTCAAGGACGAGGACTACGCCTTCGCCCGGCCCGGCCTGGTCGCGCACAAGCGACGCAAACTCGAGCTCGCCGCCGGCGCCCCCTCCCGGCGCGGCAACCACCGCCAGCCAGGCGCCGCGTACAACGACAAGTCCCGCCGCGACGCCGAAGCCGACCAGGCCGCCCGCGCTGAACGCGCCTACGAGCTCCTCGTCGCCCACTGGCAGCCCCGCAGAAGCCCCACTGGCAGCCCAACCCCTTGACGATTTCATCCGTGGAGAACAGCACCCGGCGGATCTCGACGTCGTAGGCCAGGAAGGGGATGAACTCCTCCCACGCCGCCCGCCACAGCTTGAGGATTGCCGGGTAGGGTTCCCCACTTCTCCTCGAGCTCTTCGAACGCCGCCCAGGCGGCCTCCACAGAGGGTGCGGTGTAGATCGCGCGCAGGTCCTTGGCGAGCTGGTCCCAGTACCTGCGTGAGGCGTAGCGCAGCGTGGCCCGGATCAGTGAGTGAGGGATGAGTCCCGTGGCGTGGTGTACGTGACCGCGGCGTAGGTCTTGCTGGTGCTGACCATGCCGTCAGCTCGTTGGTGGGGGCTACCTCCTTGCGGTTCGTGCTTCATGGAGTTCTCGGAAGGATGGCGGCGGTCGGTGGCCTGCCATCCGTCGCGGGCCTCGATCAGGTCACTCCCTACCGCCACCGGCGCGAGTCTCGTCGACCTCAGGCAGCGGATCGGGCACTCGTCCACCGCCGCGGCGCAGCGCTACGTGCATTCCGTCGAGGGACGCGAGGCCCAGATCGCCGCACCCCGCTCGGTCGGACATGGCGCTGCACGGCGACGCGACCAAGCCCCCCGCGCCGCCTCTGACGTCGCGATGTCGCACGCCGGATCGCACAACGTTCAGGAAGGACCTCGGACCTACGGGTTCACGTCTGCCGGAAGGTCGGAACGTCGGCGGTTCGACCTACGGCCGTCCTCCCGGACGGTCCTCAAGGACGGCCACCCAGAGATCCTCGGCCGGCCATGAGCGGGCCCACTCGGCCGTGGCGATCTCGTAGTACGCGGGAGTGTCCGCGCCGGGCGGCGCGTAGAGCTCGTGCAGCGCCTCGACCCGGAACCCGGACGCGCGCAGGAGCCGGATCCAGTCACCGTGGCTCGGGTGGTACTCGATGCCGCCCCCGGGCCACTGCACGCGGTAGGTACCGCGCTGGGCCCGCTGCAGCCGGTCATGGGCGAAGCCCCCGTCCGCGGGGACGGTCAGCGTCGCGAGCACGCTGTTGGTGAGGAACACCAGTCGGCCCCCCGGTCGCAGCAGCCGAGCCGCCTCCGACAGCCACCCGGCGGGGTCGCACCAGACGCTGGCCCCGTACTCCGTGACAGCCAGGTCGAACCCGTCGCTCTCCAGCGGCACGGCCGACGCGTCCGCCTCGACGAGCCGGAACGCGACCCCGAACCGCTCCTGGCACCGCCGCGCGGTGTCCAGCTGGGCTGGCGTCAGGTCGACGGCAACCACCCGCGCGCCGCGTCGGGCCAGCCATGCCGAGAAGTACGCGGTACCACAGCCCAGCTCGACGACGTCGAGTCCGTGGACGTCTCCGAGCACACCGAGCTCCGCCTCGGGGACCCGGAAGAGACCCCACGTGATGTCCTCGGACTGCCAGGCGCTCACCGCCTCCTCGTCGGTGAACTGCTCGTTCACCGACGTCCACAGGGCACGGTTGCGGGCGAGGTCGTCCGAGGTCGTCACGGCCCCTCCCTCGGCGTCCCGGTCTCGGTGGTCACGACTGCGCTTCCTGCGTCTTCTCGCAGTCCGCGAAGACGGCCCCGAGCCCCGGGAACAGCGGGCCGGGCGCGCTCGTAGCCGCGGAGCCACTCCGGTAGGACGGTCACGTCCGGACCCTAGCGCCGACCCCGCCAGGGGACATAGCGCGATCGCACCGGTCGGTGGCGGTCGTGCGCGCCGTTGCGGCGGCGACCCGGTGCGGTGAGGATGTCGCCGTGGACCGCGCCGAGACCAGCCGCATCGCGCACACCCACCATCCCTTCGCCGCCCCGGCCTCGGGCGCCACGGTGGCCCGGCTGCTCGAACGGCTGGACCCGCCGGAGGGTAGTCGCGTCCTGGACCTCGGGTGCGGCTCGGGCGCGTGGCTGGTCGAGCTGCTCGCACGGCGCCGGGACCTCTCGGCGGTCGGCGTCGACACGCACCTGCACCCCGACCGGCTCGCGCTGGCCGCGGCCCGGGGTGTCGGCGACCGGCTCACCTGGTACGAGGGCGACGCGGGCGACTGGTGGGACGGCGGCTACGGCAGCGTGCTCTGCGTCGGCGCCGCGCATGCCTTCGGCGGCCCCCGCGACATGCTCACCGCCATCGCCACCCACCTCGCGCCGGGAGGCCGGGCGCTCGTCGGTGACGGGTTCTGGGAACGCACCCCGTCCCCCGCCGCGCAGGCGGCCCTGGGGGCCGGCCCCACGGACTTCCCGTCGCTGTCCGGGCTGGTCGACCTCGCGAAGGCCACGGGATGGGCCGTCACCTACGCACACGTGAGCAGCGCCGAGGAGTGGGACGACTACGAGTGGTCCTGGACCGGGTCGCTCACCGAGTGGGCGCTGCGCCCCGGCACGCACCCCGCCGACCGGGCCCACGTGCTCGAGGTCGCCGACGAGCACCGGAGCGGGTGGCTCGAGGGCTACCGCGGGGAGCTCGGCTTCCTCACCGCCGTCCTCGCCCGCGCGTGACGGAGACGGAATCCACCACCGTCCCGACGTCGCGGCAGGCGAGGCGTGACCCGGGTCTCGACCTCTCTCGGGGGCTCCGGGGCGGTGGGACGATGGGCGTGGCGGAGGCACGGCCCCGCCGGCCCGTGGCGGGTCGCCGGACGTCTCCGCCGGTTGGAGCACGTCATGTCCACCGCCCAGTCCCCCAGCGGGCCCCACGTCCGCGCGCTGCACGCCCGCACCCACCACGCCCGTGACACCGCCGGTCGCGCCGGCCACGCCGTGGCGGCCGTCATCAACCTCGCCATCCTCTACCTCCTCAACGTCCGGCCCGGGTGGGAAGCGCTACCGTTCCTCACCGCGGAGACGACGCTCGTCCTCGGTCTGGTCAACCTCTCGCTGTGGGTCACCGTGGCCGCCGAGCTCAGCTACGTCCTCGTCCGCTCGACGCTCTGGCGCGCCGCGGGCGATGTGCTGACCACAGGGGTCGGGCTGGCCGCGCTCGTCCGCTTCTGGCAGGTCTTCCCTCTCGAGGTGTCGACCGGCTGGGAGGTCGTGGCACGGCTCCTCCTCGGCATCGCGGTCCTCGGCAGCCTCATCGGGGTCGCCGCGGCCCTCTCGCGCCTCGTCGCGGGTTCGGCACCGGCGGGTCAGCCGAGCTGAGCGAGGGGTGCTGGTGCACCCACGTCCGCCCCGAGCGTGCCGAGACCCGGCTGCGTCGTCAGGGTGCGTCAGAGGAGGTGTCGGAGGCTGTCGATGGTGTCGGCCTCCTCGGGCGGCTTGTCGTCTCGGTACCGGAGAACCCGTGCGAAGCGCAGTGCCACCCCGCCCGGATAGCGCGTGGAGCTGAGCAGCCCGTCGAACGCGATCTCGACGACCTGCTCGGGACGCACCGGCACCACCCAGCCGCCGGTGGGGCCGGATGCCAGTTCGGTGAACCGCTCGGTCTGCCAGCGCAGCATGTCGTCGGTCATCCCCTTGAAGGTCTTGCCGACCATGACGAACTCGCCGGTGCCGGGGTCGCGGGCGCCGAGGTGGATGTTCGACAGCCAGCCCTCACGGCGGCCCGAGCCCCACTCGACGGCGAGCACGACGAGGTCGACCGTGTGCGTTGGCTTGACCTTGACCCAGCCGCTGCCCCGGCGTCCGGCCGCGTAGGGAGCGGCGCCGTCCTTGACGACGACGCCCTCGTGGCCGGCCGCGACGAGATCGTCGAAGAACGGGCCGGCCGCCATGGGGTCGTCGGTGACCAGCCGGGGCACGAGGAGATGCGGTGCGAGCTCGGCGAGCTCGGAATGCCGCTCGAGGGCCGGGGCATCGACGAGGTCGCGGCCGTCGCGGTGCAGCACGTCGAACAGGTACGTGGTCAGCGGCACCTCAGCGCGCAGGCGGTCGACGTCGGCCGTGCTGGCGGTGCGGGATCCGGTGACCTGGAACGGAGCGGGTCGCCCACCCTCGAGCAGCACGATCGCCTCGCCGTCGAGCACGAGGTCACCACCGGACAGGGCAGCGACCTCCTCGACGACCTCGGGTACGCGCTCGGTGATCTCGTCGAGACTGCGGGTGAAGACGGTGACGTCGCCGTCGCGGCGGTGCACCTGCACCCGGATGCCGTCGAGCTTGCCGTCGACGAGGAGCGTTCGGCCGACGAAGCCGTCGACCGCCGCGGCAGCGGTCTTGGCCGAGCCAGCCAACATGGGGCGCAGCGGACGACCCACGACGAGGCGGACCTGCTCGAGCGCGGCCTGCCCGCCCCCGGCGGCCATGGCGGCGACCTCGGAGGTCAAGCCGGCGAGCATCGTCGCCCGCCTCACCACGGCCTCGGGCACGTCGTAGGCGGCCGCCACCGCGGCGAGCACCACACCGTCCAGCGCCCCCTGGCGCAGGTTGCCCGTGATGAGGTCGCGGAGGAACCGCTGCTCCTCGGAGGTGGCCCGAGCCATCAGTCCGGCGAGCTCGGCGCGGCGTGCGGACGTGGAGCCGGACCCGGCAGCCCCGGCCAGCCGGTCGAAGGCGCCGTCGACGTCGGTCACGGTGAGCGACGACTCGTCGGCGGGGGCGGGCAGCGACCCGAGCGACCGGAAGCCGACACCGAGCCGCCGCTGCGGCAGGACGCCGGACAGGTACGCCACGACGACACCGACCTCGTCGGCGGGGCAGCGGGACAGCAGCGCGGCCAGCGCGTCGCGCTTGGCCGTGCGCGACCGGGTGGCGGTGACCTCGCGGGATGTGGCGACGAGGTCGGCGAGCGCTACCGGCATCCGCCCATTTTGCCCCCGACCACCGACAGCAGCGTCACACCGAACCCGAGCTCAGCGCTCGAGCCGCATGGGGACGTGCGGGATGCCGTCCTCGACGAACTCCTCGCCGGCCCGCTGGAAGCCGATCCGCAGGTACCAGTGCTCGAGGTGGCTCTGCGCGTCGAGAACGACCGGGTCCTCGGTCTGCTCGAGCGCCTGCGCCACCAAGGCGTCGGCGACCCCTCGTCCCCTGACCGACCGGGCAGTGGCAACGCGTCCGATGCGCACATCACCGCCCGCCTCGCGGAGCACGCGCAGGGTCGCGACGACCGACCCGTCCGACTCCTCTGCCCAGAACTGGAGGGCGCCCGGTTCGACGTCGCGGCCGTCGAGATCGGGGTAGGCGCACTCCTGCTCGACGACGAACACCTCCTGCCGCAGCCGCATGATGCCGTGCAGGGTCACCGCGTCGAGGTCGCGCAGGGACGCGCAGCGGATGACGATCACGGTGCACCTCCTCGCCGCCCAGCGTAGGCGCGTCGTCCACGGGCGCGACCGCCGGGCACGGACCTCCTCCGCCCGCCGGCCCGTGGACCAGACTGGGGCCATGGCCGCCGTCACCGACCCGCCGTCCCTGCTCGTGCTGGACGTCAACGAGACGCTCTCCGACCTCGGCCCGCTCGACGAGCGCTTCGAGGAGCTCGGGCTGCCCGGCCACCTCGCGCAGCCATGGTTCCTCGGCACCCTGCGCGACGGGATGGCGCTCACCGTGACGGGCGACCAGCCGGGCTTCGCCGAGCTGGCGCGTGCCTCGTTCCACTCGCTCGTGGCCCCGCGGGACGACGCCCCGGAGGACCTCGCCGCGAGTGCCGACCACGTGATCGCCGGCTTCATGTCGCTGCCGCTGCACCCGGACGTCGAGCCCGGGCTGCAGGCCCTCGCGACGCTCGGCATCCGGCTCGTGACCCTGAGCGTCGGCTCGGCGGCCGTGGCCGAGGGGCTGCTCGAGCGCAACGGCCTGGAGGGCGTCGTCGAGCGGGTCCTGACCTGCGCCCACGGACCCGCCTGGAAACCGGCCGAGTCGGCGTACCGGTGGGCCCTCGAGGAGTGCGGGACGGCAGCGGGCGAGGCGATGATGGTGGCCGTGCACCCGTGGGACATCCACGGGGCGGGGAGAGCCGGGATGCGGACCGCGTACGTCGACCGCCGGGGCGCGGGCTACCCGGACCCGATGCGCGCCCCCGACCTCACGGTGGGCTCGTTCACGGAGCTCGCCCAGGTGCTCGGGGGCGACGCATGACCGGGCAGGTGGAGGTGCCGCGCACGGACACGGAGGCACTCGTCCGGCGCGCGCGGGCCCTCGCGGGACGGGGAGGACGCCGGCTGCTCGGAATCACGGGCGCGCCGGGCGCCGGCAAGTCCACCCTCGCGGAGCTGGTCGCGAGCGCGCTCGGCGACGACGCGGTGCTGCTGCCGATGGACGGCTTCCACCTCGCCCAGGTGCGGCTGGAGGCGCTCGGCCGGACCGCCACCAAGGGCGCGATCGACACCTTCGACGGCGGCGGCTTCGTGCACCTCCTGCGCCGCGTGCGCACCGCCGACGAGGAGGTCGTGCACGCCCCCACGTTCCGCCGCGACCTCGAGGAGCCCATCGCCGGCGCCGTGGCCGTCCCCCGTGAGGTACCGCTCGTCATCGTCGAGGGCAACTACCTGCTGGCCGAACAGCCGCCGTGGCACGAGGTGGCCGGGCTCCTGGACGAGGCCTGGTACGTCGACCCGGGCGACCGGCGCCGCGAGTGGCTCGTCGCTCGCCACATGGCCTTCGGTCGCGACCGGGAGGCCGCCGAGGAGCGCAGCGACGGATCCGACCAATCCAACGCCGTCCTCGTCAGGTCGACCCGCCACCGGGCCGACGTCCTCGTCACCGGCGCCTGACCGCGCCCGGTCCCGGGCGCCCGTCAGGCCTCGGCGACGGCGCCCGACGCCACCAGCGCGTCGACCTCGGCAGCCGTGAAGCCGTGGGCCAGGAGGTGCCGCCGCGTGTCGGCGCCGGGGCGCGGCTCCGGGCCCGGCCGGCCGGCGGGGGTGGCCGAGAAACGCGGCGGCACGACGGGCAGGTGCCCGTCTCCGAACGGCTCGAACGAGCGGCGGGCCACGAGGTGCGGGTGGTGGGGTGCCTCGGCCAGCGAGAGCACGGGCGCGACGCACGCGTCCGTCCCGTCGAAGACCTCCGCCCACTCGTCGCGCGTCCGCGACCGGAACGCGGCGGCGAGGACCGCCCGGTGCGCGGGCCAGGCGGCCGGGTCGTACTGCTCCCCGTCGACCTCGACACCCAGCACCTCGACGAGCTCGGCGAAGAACTGCGGCTCGAGGGCGCCCACCGCCACGAACCCGCCGTCGGAGCACTCGTAGACGGAGTAGAAGGGCGCGCCCCCGTCGAGCACGTTCGACTCCCGCTCGTCGGTCCACCCGCCGGTGGCGAGGAGCCCGTGCGCCATCGCGGCGAGGTGCGCCGACCCGTCGGCCATCGCCGTCTCGACCACCTGCCCCCGCCCGGTCGCACCCCGGGCCACGAGGGCCGCGAGCACTCCTGTGACCAGGTACATCGAGCCCCCCGCGAAGTCGGCGACGAAGGGCAGCGGGGTCACCGGCCGCTCGCGGGAGCCGAGGGCGTGCAGGGTGCCCGAGACCGCTGCATAGGTGACGTCGTGCCCGGCCCGCTGGGCCAGGGGGCCGTCCTGGCCCCACCCGGTCATCCGGCCGACCACGAGGCGCCGGTTGCGTTCGAACAGGTCGTGGGGGGCCAGCCCGAGCCGCTCGAGCACGCCGGGCCGGAAGCCCTCGAGGAGCACGTCGGCGTCGTCGAGGAGGCGACGCACGACCGCGACCCCCTCGGGGTGCTTGAGGTCGACGGCGAGGCTGGCACGCGAGCGCCGCATCCCGCCCGCGAGGGCGAGGGGGTTGGCCTCGTCGGGACGGTCGACGCGGACCACCTCGGCCCCGAGCTCGGCGAGCAGCGCCGCCGCGAACGGGACGGGCCCGATGGCACCGAGCTCGACGACGCGGACCCCGGCGAGGGGACCGCTCACCGCTGCGCCGGGACGAGCTCGCGCAGCCCCGGCAGGACCTGCTCGGAGAAGGTGGCCAGGAAGCGCTCCTGGTCGTGGCCGGGGCCGTGGACCACGAGGTGGTCGAAGCCGAGGTCGGTGTAGAACCGCAAGGCGTCGACGACGTCCTCGGGGCGGGAGGCCACGACCCAGCGCTTGGCGACCTGCTCGATGGGCAGCTCGTCGGCGGCCTTCTCCATCTCGGCCGGGGAGTGGATGGAGTGCTTCTGCTCGGCGGTGAGCGACAGCGGAGCCCAGAACCGGGTGTTCTCGAGGGCCAGGTCGGGGTCGGGGTCCCAGGAGACCTTGACCTCGATCATCCGGTCGATGTCGTCGCGGGGGCGTCCGACCTTGTCCAGGCCCTCGTCGACCGCCGGGACCAGCTTGTCGCGGTAGAGCTCCTCGCCCTTGCCGGAGGTGCAGATGAAGCCGTCGGCGTACCGGCCCGCGTACCGGGCGACCATCGGGCCGCCGGCCGCGACGTACACCGGCACCGGGGCGTCGGGGCGGTCGTAGATGGCGGCGTCCTCGGTGCGGTAGTACTCGCCGTCGAAGGTGACGCGCGACTCGGTCCACAGCTGCCGCATCAGGGTCACGGCCTCGCGCAACCGGGCGAACCGCTCCTTGAACTCGGGCCACTCACCCTCGCCGACCGACCCCACGGCGACCTCGTTGAGGGCCTCCCCGGTGCCGACGCCGAGCATGACCCGGCCGGGGGCCAGGCAGGCCATCGTCGCGAAGGTCTGGGCGACCACCGGCGGGTTGTACCGGAAGGTGGGGGTCATCACCGAGGTGCCCACCAGGACCCGCTCGGTGCGGGCCAGCACCCAAGACATCCAGGCCAGCGAGTTGGGGGCGTGCCCGCCCTCGAGGCGCCACGGCTGGAAGTGGTCGGAGATGGTGACCGAGTCCAGGCCCACCTCCTCCGCGCGCACGGCGAACCGTGCGAGGTCCTGGGGGGCGAACTGCTCCGCCGACGCCTTGTACCCGACCCTGATGCCGCGCGACTCCGTCATGCCCTCATCCTGCCCCAGCCGCTCGGGCGCCGGGCGCGGCCGCCTCGTGCCTGTACAGCGCGCACGGAGCCGATGGTCGGCGCGGACGAGGCCCCCCGCCGCACCCGGTGGATCACGGTGGCCACGGGTCTAGCGTGGGGTCATGGCCTTCGATCTCATCGACCTCACCGGCCACGAACAGGTGGCGTTCTGCTCCGACCCGGAGACCGGCCTGCGCGCCGTGATCGCGCTCCACGACACCTCGCTCGGCCCCGGCCTCGGCGGCACTCGCTTCCACCCGTACCCGACGATGGACGACGCCCTGGCCGACGTGCTCCGGCTGTCGCGGGCGATGTCGTACAAGAACGCGGTGGCCGGCCTCGACCACGGCGGCGGCAAGGCGGTCATCATCGGCGACCCCCACCGCGACAAGACCCCCGAGCTGCTGCGGGTGTACGGGCGGTTCGTCGAGTCCCTGGGCGGGCGCTACGTCACCGCCTGCGACGTCGGCACCTACGTCGCCGACATGGACGTCGTGGGGGAGCAGACCCGCTGGGCCACGGGTCGCTCGCCGGGCCGCGGCGGCGCGGGTGACTCGAGCGTCCTCACGGCCTACGGCCTCTTCCAGGGCATGCGGGCCGCGGCGCAGCACGTCTGGGGTGAGCCCACCCTCGCGGGGCGCCGGGTCGGCATCGCGGGCATCGGCAAGGTGGGGTCGCG
Organism: uncultured Actinomycetota bacterium; assembly: GCA_963726295.1. Lineage (GTDB taxonomy): Bacteria > Actinomycetota > Actinomycetes > Actinomycetales > Dermatophilaceae > DASSQJ01. The sequence goes on along the minus strand of CAVSBW010000007.1, from coordinate 158,102 downwards.
CCTGGCCGAACACCTGCTCCAGGACGGCGCGGACCTCGTGGTCACCGATGTCGACACCGCGGCCGTCCTGCGGCTGGTCACCGCCTACCCACAGGTCACGGCGGTCGCGGACACCGAGGAGCTGCTCCGTGAGGAGCTCGACGTCTACAGCCCAAACGCCCTCGGAGGGGCGCTCGACGTCGACACGATCGCCGTCCTCAGCGCCGGCGTCGTGTGCGGCGGCGCCAACAACCAGCTCGCCGACGGCGCGGTCGCCGAGGAGCTCGCCCGCCGCGGCATCACGTATGCGCCCGACTTCCTCGTGAACGCCGGCGGCGTCATCCAGGTCAGCGACGAGCTGCACGGCTTCGACATGGAGCGCGCCAGGGCCCGCACCGCGACGATCTTCGACCACACGCTCGCGGTGCTCCGTGACGCCGAGGCCACCGGCACCACCCCGGCCGCGGCGGCGGACCGGATGGCCGAGGAGCGGATGGCCGCCGGCGGCCGCATCCCGTGGCTCCCGGAACACGCGGCGCGCGTCTGACGTTTCGGGACACGGCGTCGAAGGGACCCACGGGCTCGTGTACCGTTGGCGCCACGACAGAACTCACTCCCCGGGCCGGCTCCGCGACGTGGGATGACACCCTTCACGGGTCCGTCCCTCCAGCGATGCCGCTCCGGCAGACGCACGAGGGGGTCACGCCATGGGGCGCGGCCGAGCCAAAGCCAAGCAGACGAAGGTCGCTCGCGAGCTGAAGTACTACAGCCCGGAGACCGACCTGAGTGCGCTTGAGCGAGAACTCCACGGACAGTCCGACAGCGGCGATCGATCTCGCGACCGCCGCGACGACGAGGACGACTACGACTCGTGGGCGTCCGGACGTCGCTGACGTCCGTCCCCTCACGCACTGACCTGATCCGCCACCGTGCGGTCGCTGGTGGGTCGACGGTGCCCCGCGCCCGAAGCGCCACCGCCTGAAGCGTTCTGCCATGCTCGCCCCATGAGCGAGAGCACCGTGGAGCGGACCCGGCGGTTGGGCGTCGAGACCACCGGCATCGAGATCGTCGAAGAGGCCGAGCGCACCGCCGCGCCGCGCGACCTGTTCTGGCCGTGGTTCGCGGCCAACGTGTCGGTGTTCGGCATCTCCTACGCCGCCTTCGTCCTCCAGTTCGGTGTCTCGTTCTGGCAGGGCGCACTGGTCGCCGTCATCGGCATCACCGTGTCCTTCGCCCTGTGCGGCGTCATCGCGATCGCCGGCAAGCGCGGCTCGGCACCGACCATGGTGCTCTCCCGGGCTGCCTTCGGGGTGACCGGCCAGAAGGTGCCCGGGGTCGTCTCGTGGCTGACGTCGATCGGCTGGGAGACCTTCCTCGCCATCCTCGCGGTGCTCGCCACCTCGACGATCTTCACCGAGCTCGGGTGGGGCGGCGGCACCGGCACCAAGATCGTGGCCGCGGCGGTCGTCGCGGCACTGATCGTCTCGGCGTCAGTGGCCGGCTACCACATCATCATGCGGCTGCAGTCGGTGCTGACGTGGGTCACCGGCATCGTAACGATCCTCTACATCGCGCTCACCGCGAAGGACGTCGACTGGGCGGCCGTGCAGGCGCTCCCCAGCGGGTCGCCGCAGGCAGTCATCGGTGCGCTCGTCCTGGTGATGACCGGCTTCGGGCTCGGGTGGATCAACATCGCCGCCGACTGGTCCCGCTACCAGCGCCGTGACGCGTCCGGTGCCGCCATCGTCGCGTGGAACACCTTCGGCGGCGCCGTCGCGCCGGTCGTGCTGGTGCTCTACGGCCTCCTGCTCGCGGGGTCGGACGCAGCGCTCGTCGACGGCATCGCCGACGACCCGATCGGCACCCTGGCCACCCTGCTGCCGACGTGGATGCTCGTCATCTTCCTCGTCGCCGTAATCCTGTCGCTGGTCTCCGGCGCCGTGCTCGGCATCTACTCCTCCGGGCTGACCCTGCTGTCCCTCGGCGTGCGCATCCCGCGTCCGGCGGCTGCCCTTGTGGACGGTGTCATCCTCACCCTCGGCACCATCTGGGTGGTCTTCTTCGCCGAGAGCTTCCTCGGGCCCTTCCAGTCCTTCCTCATCACCCTCGGTGTACCGCTCGCCGCGTGGGCCGGGCTGATGATCGGGGACATCTGGCTGCGCCACCGGGACTACGCGGACGACGACCTCTTCGACACCCGCGGCCGCTACGGCGCGTGGGACTGGACCGCGGTGGGCACCATGGTGCTGGCCTCGGTGATCGGGTGGGGCCTCGTCATCAACTTCTTCGCAGACGCGGCGTCGTGGAACAACTGGCAGGGCTACCTCCTCGGGCCGCTGGGGCTCGGCGGCAAGGACGGCACGTGGGCCTACGCCAACCTCGGCGTGCTCGTCGCCCTCGTGCTCGGGCTGCTGGGCTCGCTCGTCCTGCGGCGGGGCACCGTCCGGCGGCAGGAGGCGCTCGGTGACGGGTCGGGTGGGGCGGCCGCGGACGGCGACCGCACCGTCGAGCCGGTCGGATGAGCGGCGCCGGCGCCGGCCGGGCCCGGGACGGTGAGCCGGTCGAGGTCGTCGACGGCGGCTGGCTCGTCGTCGTGGACCCCCAGGTGCTCTTCGCGTCCCCCGACGCGTCCCCGTGGGGTTCCCCGATGTGGGCGGAGGCGTCCCCGCACGTCGTCGAGCTGGCGCGGGCCTACGGGACGGGCCGCACGGTGGTCACGCGGTTCGTCGCCGACCCCTCGATCGGTGGTTCGTGGGGGCCGTACTACGAGGAGTGGCCGTTCGCCCTGGTCCCCGGCTCCGACCCGCTCTACCGGGTGGTGCCTGAGCTGGAGGGGCTGGCCGGCCGGGTGGTGACCGCGGGGACCTTCGGCAAGTGGCCCGTGCTGCACGACGTCGTGGGTTCGACCGGACACGTCACCCTGGCCGGGGTCGCCACCGACTGCTGTGTCGTCTCGACCGCGCTCCCGATGGCCGACGCCGGTGTCACGGTTCGGGTGGTCGGCGACGCCTGCGCCGGCTCGACACCGGATAACCACGCGAACGCGCTGTCGGTGATGTCGCTCTTCTCCCCGCAGATCACGGTCGCCTGACCGCGCGAGAGGCGGTGGAGCGACGCCGGACCGCGGACGCGGGCACCACCCCTGACACCCCGCCTCAGGGTGTTCCTGCGAGGTACTGGACCAGGGCACCGACGAGACAGCCGAGCAGCCCTGCTCCCAGGCCCGCGACCAACGGCCGCCGGGGTGACCGGGCCGACAGACCGTGGGCGGCGAGGAGCCCGACCACCCACCCTGCGACGACGCCGGGCAGCACCTCGACGACGATGTCCGCGGCATCGGGTGCGAGGTCCGCCGGGCCCACGTCCGCTCCGAGGGCCCGGGCGAACAGCAGGACGTAGGCCGCTGAGGCAGCGACGGCGAGGACGAGCAGGGTCGTGGCGAGGGCCAGCACGGCAACGGTCCACCGGGTGGTCGACGTGCGGCCCGGGCGCGGTGGCGGGCCGGCATCCATGTCCCGACCGTAGGCGGGGTGCGCCGGGGCGGCATGAGCCGCGGTACTCACCGGGCAGGTCGGGCCGGAGCAGCGAGGACCGGGCATCGACCACCGCCCCTCTCCCCATCCTGCGGCCGGAAGCCCCGGCAGGTCAGAGGAGGCCGACCAGAGCGAGGAGGAGTGCCCCCGCGCAGCAGCCGACGATGCCGCAGAACAGGCCGACCACCCACGGTGGGGCAACACCGCCCGGAGCGAGCGCCCGCGCCCCGGCCAGGCCCACCGCCCACGCCACGAGGAGAACGGGGACGGTGTGGAGCACGACGCCCCACACGTCGATCGAGCCGTCACCGTCGACGAGCCCCAGCGACGTCCCGAGCCCCACCATGAGCGACACCACCAGGAGCAGTCCCACGATGTAGAGCGCCAGCACCGCGGTCCCGAGGGCGAGGACGAGGCCGGCCCACGCCATCGCCCACACCACCGCGTCCGGTGGCGCACGGTGCGGCGTGGGAGCAGTCGTGGTCATGGGGCCATCGTGGTGGCTCGCACCGGGCGTCGTCCTGAGCGCCCGCACCCAGAACGGTGACCGTTGTCGGGTCGCCGACCCGGGTCAGGGCGTCACGACGAGCTTGCCGACGAGGGAGCGACCGGCGAGGTCGGCCTGCGCGCGGTGCAGCTCCTCGAGGGGGTAGGTGGCGGCGACCACCGGATGCACCTGCCCGGCGCGGGCGAGGTCCACCAGCCTCCGGAAGACCGCCGGCGTGTGCATCGTCGACCCGACCAGCGCCTGGTTGGCCAGGTAGAGGTGGCGCACGTCCAGCTCGACGCGGGCGCCACCGAGCGCGCCCGCCACCACCCACCGACCGCCCGGGCGCAGCAGGGTCAGCCCCTCCCCGAGCACAGGACCGGCGACGAGGTCCACGGCGCAGTCGATGCCGTCCGGCGCGAGGTCCCGCACGTCGGCGACGACCGACCCGCGCCCCCGGTCGACCACCTCGTGCGCCCCGGCCTCGAGCACGGCCGCGGCCTTCGGGGCGCTGCACACCGCGACCACCCGGGCGCCGCGCGCGACGGCGAGCTGCACCGCGGCCAGTCCCACCCCTCCGGAGGCGCCGGTGACGAGCACGGTGTCGTCCTCGCCGACGCCACCCCGCTCGAGCATCCCGAGTGCGGTCCCGTACGCGATCGGTAGCGCGCCGAGCTCGACGTCGGTGAGCGGCGAGGCGGCGACGTCGTGCACGGACGGGACGGGTACGACCACGTAGTCGGCGAACCCTCCGTCGCGCTCGCTGCCGAGGACGTCGGCGACGAGGGCGGCGTCGCCCGGGCCGTCGTAGAGGGCGGGGTCGACGAGGACGCGGGAGCCGACGAGCCCCGGGTCGCAGCCGGCGCCCGTGTCCACGACCGTGCCGGCCACGTCGGCCCCCTGGATGCGCGGGAAGGCGAGCGGGCCCAGCCATCCGCCGGGCTCGTCGGTGCCGTAGGCGCCCTCGCGGGTCCACAGGTCGGTGTTGTTGCACCCCGCCGCAGCCACCCGCACGAGCACGTCCCCGGGACCGGGTCTCGGCACCGGCATCTCGCGCAGCACCATCGCGTCCGGTCCGCCGTGGCGCGTCGTCACCATCGCGCGCATCGTGTCGGGGAGGGTGGCCATCATCGGCGCGGGTCGGATGCGGGTCAGGCGACCGGGTGGTCGCCGACGAGCTCCACGGAGCCCCCGTCGACGCCCTTGGCGCCGCTGACCACCTCGCCCACGGCGCGGTCGGCGGCCTCCGCCGCGAGCACCTCACCGAGCACCCAGGTGCCGATGCCGCGTCCTTCGAGCACGGCGGTGGCGGCGTCGACCGACGCCGCGGGCAGGACGGCGGCGAAGCCGACCCCCATGTTGAGGGTGCGCTCGAGGTCCGCGCGCGGCACCGCGCCCAGCGACTCGACGAGCCCGAACACCGGCGCCGGTGCCCAGCTGGCACGGTCGAGGCGCGCGTGGACGGACGCGGGCAGCACCCGGGCCAGGTTCGCGGCCAGGCCCCCGCCGGTCACGTGCGAGAGCGCGTGCACGGTCACGCCGTCGGCGCGGACGAGGTCCAGCAGGTCGGCCGAGTACACGCGAGTGGGCTCGAGCAGCTCCTCACCGAGGGTGCGGCCGAGCTCGTCGACGTGCCGGTCGAGGGTCCATCCCGCGTGCCCGACGACGCGGCGGACGAGGGAGTAGCCGTTGGAGTGCAGGCCGCTGCTGGCCAGCCCGAGGACGACGTCACCGACCTCGACCAGGTGTGGGCCGAGCACGTCGTCGTGCTCGACGACCCCGGTGGCCGCGCCGGCGAGGTCGTACTCGTCCGGGCCGAGGAGGCCGGGATGCTCGGCGGTCTCGCCGCCCACGAGTGCCACGCGGGCCTGCTCACAGGCCCGGGCGATGCCGGACACGATGGCGGCGATCCGCTCGGGGACGACCCGGCCGCAGGCGATGTAGTCAGTCATGAAGAGTGGCTCGGCGCCGGTGACGACGATGTCGTCGACCACCATGCCGACGAGGTCGAACCCGATGGTGTCGTGCCGGTCGAGGGCCTGGGCGATGGCGACCTTGGTGCCGACGCCGTCCGTGGAGGTGGCGAGGACCGGGCGGCGGTAGCGCGTGAGAGCCGAGGCGTCGAACATCCCGGCGAAACCGCCGAGGCCCCCGAGCACCTCCGGCCGCGTGGCCCGGCGCACCGACTCCTTCATCAGCTCGACGGCCTTGTCGCCGGCCTCGACGTCGACCCCGGCCGAGGCGTAGGTGATGCCGCCGGGCCGGTCGGGCGTGCTGGGCTCGCTCACGCCCGGCAGCCTACCGACCGCCGCGACGGCAGCCTCCGCCGTGCCCGGTGGGGCCCGGCGCCGCATCGAGGCCGCATCGTCGGAGGAGTGCACGGCATGGCACCAGAAGCCCCGGGGTCGCCTCGGATGGGTTCCGGTGCGACCCCGGGGTCCCCGGCACCAGGCGAAGAGCCTGTGGTGGCGGCGGCGGGTCAGAGGGCCTTGAGGATGTCCTCGACGCGGTCCTTGGCGTCGCCGAACAGCATCTGGGTGTTGTCGCGGAAGAACAGGGGGTTCTGCACGCCCGCGTACCCGGTGGCCATCGAGCGCTTGAAGACGATGACGTCGTGGGCCTCCCACACCTTCAGCACCGGCATCCCCGCGATCGGCGAGGTGGGGTCCTCGTCTGCGGCGGGGTTGACGGTGTCGTTGGCGCCGATGACGAGGACGACGTCGGTGGCGGGGAGGTCGTCGTTGACCTCGTCCATCTCGAGCACGATGTCGTAGGGCACCTTGGCCTCTGCGAGCAGCACGTTCATGTGCCCCGGCAGCCGCCCGGCGACCGGGTGGATGCCGAACCGCACGTCGACGCCCCGCTCACGCAGCGTCTTGGTCAGGGAGGCCACCGGGTACTGCGCCTGCGCGACCGCCATGCCGTAGCCGGGGGTGATGACGACCGAGGACGCGTTCGCGAGGAGCTCGGCGGCCCCCTCGGCGGTGGTCTCGCGGTACTCGCCGTAGTCGGTGTCGTCGGCGCCCGTGCCGGCCTCGACCCCGAACCCACCCGCGATCACCGAGATGAACGACCGGTTCATCGCCTTGCACATGATGTACGAAAGGTACGCACCGGAGGAGCCGACGAGGGCGCCGGTGATGATGAGCAGGTCGTTGTCCAGGAGGAAGCCCGCTGCCGCGGCCGCCCAGCCGGAGTAGCTGTTGAGCATCGAGACGACCACTGGCATGTCGCCGCCGCCGATGGCCATGACGAGGTGCCAGCCGAGGAACAGCGCCAGCACCGTGATCAGCCCGAGGAGCAGGTGGCGACCGAAGGTGGCGTCGTGGGGCAGGAGCACGTAGACGACCGTGAGCACGACGAACGCGACGATGATGCCCAGGTTGAGCAGGTTGTGCCGCGGCAGGATCAGCGGGGCCGACCTGATCCTCCCCGACAGCTTGAGGAAGGCCACAATCGAGCCCGTGAAGGTCACCGCACCGATGAAGATGCCGACCGCGACCTCGGTGTCGTGGATGGCCGGGTAGGTGGTGGACTCGTACGAGCTGTTCCAGCCGACGAGCACCGCGGCGAGGCCGACGAAGCTGTGCAGCATCGCGATGAGCTCGGGCATGCCGGTCATCTCGACCTTGCGCGCCCGGTCCAGGCCGATGACCGCGCCGATCCCCATCGCCAGGACGATGAGCAGCAGCCCGAGCCAGCCGGACCCCTTGATGCCCACCTCCACCGGGCCGATGTCGCCGACGCTCACCCCGGCGGTCGCCGCCCACACGGTTGCCACGAGCGCGATCGCCATCCCGATGATCCCGAACCGGTTGCCGGCCCGCGCGGACTCGTGCCGGGACAGGCCCGCCAGGGCGAGGATGAACGCCAGCCCGGCCACGATGTACGCCCCCTGCACCAGGGTGATGGGCAGGGTCATCGCGCGACCTCCTCGCGCTTGAACATCTCGAGCATGCGCGCGGTGACGCGGAAGCCACCGAACACGTTGATGCTCGCGACGAGGATCCCGATGAACGCCACCACCGAGATCGCCACGCTGTCGTGCCCCACCTGCAGGATCGCGCCGACGACGATGATGCCGCTGATCGCGTTCGTCACCGACATCAGCGGCGTGTGCAGGGCGTGGTGGACGTTGCCGATGACGTAGAAGCCGATGACCACCGAGAGCATGAACACCATGAAGTGGCCGAGGAACGGCTGGGGCGACACGGCCGAGACGAGGAGGAACACCGCCGCGGCGGCGCCCATCCAGGCGAGCCGTCGCTGCGGGCTCATCGGCTCCTTGGGCGGCGGACGCTCCGCCACCTCGGTGCCCGAGCTCGGGGCCGGCGCGGCCGACACCTGCACCGGTGGCGGCGGCCACAGCACCTCGCCCTCCTTGACCACCGTCATCCCCCGCTGCACGACGTCGTCCATGTCGAGGACGACCTCGCCGTCCTTCGCTGGCGTGAGCAGCTTCAGCAGGTTGACCAGGTTCGAGGCGAACAGCTGCGAGGACTGCGTCGGCAGACGCCCGGGCAGGTCGGTGTAGCCGAGGATCGTCACGCCGTTGTCCGTGACCACCTTCTGGCCCGCGACCGTGCCGGCCACGTTGCCGCCGTTGGCCGCTGCCATGTCGACGACCACCGAACCGGGCTTCATCGTCGCCACCATGCCCTCGTCGAGCAGCCGCGGTGCCGGACGGCCCGGGATGAGCGCGGTGGTGATCACGATGTCGACGTCGGCGGCCTGCTCGGCGTACAGGTCGGCGGCCTTGCGGTCGAAGTCGGCGCTGGTCTCCCGGGCGTACCCGTCGGACGACGGCCCGGACTCCTCGACCTCGATCCGGAGGAACTCCGCCCCCATCGACTCCACCTGCTCGGCGACCTCGGGGCGGGCGTCGAAGGCTCGCACGACGGCCCCGAGGGAGTTCGCGGTGCCGATCGCGGCGAGCCCGGCCACCCCCGCGCCGACGACGAGCACCTTGGCCGGTGGCACCTTTCCCGCGGCGGTGACCTGCCCGGTGAAGAACGACCCGAACTCGTGGGCGGCCTCGATGACCGCGCGGTACCCGCCGATGTTCGCCATCGACGACAGCACGTCCAGCGACTGCGCACGGGAGATGCGCGGCACCGCGTCCATCGCCAGCGCCGTGACGCCGCGGCCCGCGAGCTTCTCGACGAGCTCGGGATTCAGCGCGGGCGACATCAGCGAGACGAGCACCTGCCCGGCGCGCAGCCGGGCGATCTCCTCGTCGGACGGGGCGTTGACCTTCAGGACGACGTCGGCGTTCCACACCTCACCGTCGACGACATCGGCACCGGCGACCTGGTAGGCCGCGTCGTCGAAGCTCGCCAGCACTCCGGCGTCGTTCTCGACGAACACGACATAGCCGAGCCCCACCAGCTGCCTGACGGTGCTGGGGGTCGCAGCGACCCGGGTCTCGCCGGGCAGGGACTCACGCGGGACACCGATGCGCACAGAAACGCTCCTCCGGGATCGCAGGGGGACGCCACAGAACCTATCGGGTCGCTCCACCGGTCCGCGCACCCGTGTGACGGGTGGAACGACCGGACGCCGACTCCGTGGGGGAGCCGGCGTCCGGGCGCGTGGAGACGGGGGTCAGCCGTCGAAGCGGTGGAAGCCGGACCGCTCCGCCGCGGACTCGTCGTAGAACCAGACGTCGGGGTCGGCGTCCTCGTAGCCCGCATCCCCGGGGGTCCGGAAGGACATGGTGTCGCGGTAACCCGCCACCGGGTGGTCCATCGGCTGGGCGCCGTCCTCGAGCGGGGCCGCGGACCCCACGCCGAACCCGCCGTCGCGGATCTCGTGGAAGTCGGAGACCCGTCGGCCGCGCGGTGCGTCCTCGGCGGCGGAGTCGTCGTCGGCCTCGCCCACCGTGTCGTCCGTGCCCCCGGTGGCGGCGCCCGTCGTCGGGTCGGCGTCGGCCGCCGCGTCGTCCGCCGTCGGCTCGTGCGCGTGAGCCGACTCCTCGCCGGCGGCCTCGCGGTCGAGGGCCTCCCGGTCGGCGGCCAGCTGCTCGCCACGCTCCCGGTTCTCCTCGAGGCGGTCACCCTCGCTCCGCCCCCAGTCGCTGGACTCGTCGTCGTGGGCGTCGGCCGCGACGATGCCGTCGGCCGCCGCGTCGTCGTGGGCTGCCGCGTCGTCGGCCGCCGCGTCGTGGTCCGTGTCGGTGGTGCCGCCGTCGCGGCCGGCCTCCCACTCCTCGCGCGTGGCGGCGCTGGAGCCGTCGGCGAGCCGGGGCTCGGCCGAGGCGAAGGTGTCGGTGTCGGCGAGGATCACCGCGTCCGTCCCTTCCTCCGCGGCCTCGTCGAGGCTGGTGTGGCCGCCTGCCTCGTCACCGGCCGTGCCGGGGTCGTCAGGGAGCAGCCCGGTACCGGAGTGCTCGGTCTGGGGGGGCTCCACCGGCGGCGCCTGATCGGCAGCGAGCACGGGCTCGGTGGCAGCGTAGGACTCCGGGTCATCGAGCATCGTCATCCCCGACGACCCGTCGGCGGCGGCCGCGGTGTCACCATCGCCGCTCTGGTTCTCGCGCACCCCGTGCTCACCTGTCCCCTCGGCGTCGTGCGGGGGCTCGGCCTCGCGTCGTGTGTCGGTGCTGTCGTTCTCGGTCATCGGTTCCTCCTCGGTCATCGGGTCATCGGTACCCGTCGGGCGGGCATCGCCGGTGTCCTCACCGTTGCGGGGCCCACCCCACTCCCCACGCGGGGACTCGGCGTCGGCGGCGGCATCGGCAGCGACGTCGTCACTGCGGTCTGCGTACCCGTCGGCGTCGTGCGGGGGGTCCGTGGAGTCGGTCACGTCGTCGTGAGGGCTCTGGCTCATGCCTGCCGCTGTGCCCACCGCGGCCGTCCCCCAAACGTCGTGCTGGTCGGCGGGGTCCGAGTCGCCCCCGCCGTGGGTCCCGTCCGGCTCGGCCGCCTGCGAGGCCGACTCCGGCGCGCCCTCACCCGTGTCGTCGCGGTAGTCGGCGGCGGAGGCGATCCGTGAGCTGTGCTCCCGCTCGTCGTCGGTGGCGTGGTCGTCGTGCGCGGCCCACGCCGCCGTCCCGACGGCTGCGGCAGCGGCGGCACCGGCCACCGGGGCCGCGGACCCGCTCGCCACCGACGACTCCTCCTCCGCCTCGGACTGGGGCGCCCCCGTCCCCCGGGCCCCCTGGGCCTCGGCCTCCTCCCGCACCCGGCGGCGCTCCGCGCGGGTCATCGGCACGTCCTCGGTGCCGTCGGGCGTGGGCTCCGGCTCCGACGACTGCTCCGGCGCGGGCTCGGGCGCGGCGTCCTCTTGGACCGGCGGGAACTCGGACTCCTTGACGTCGGGGTCGATGTCGTCGGCCCGGCGCATCATCGCCTCGTACTCCTGACGCGAGGCCTCGGCGGTGCGCTGCTGCTCTGCCGCCTCGGCCTCCAGTCGCTCGGCCTCACGGGCCTTCTCCTCGGCCTCGTCGCGGGCCACGTCGGCTCGCTCCTCCGCCTGCTGGGCGAACGACGCCTGGCCGGTCATCGCCGCCATGACCCCCTGCGCGTCGGAGCGGAGCTCTTCGGCCTCGACACGGTGCTCCTCGCGCCGCTGCGACCCGCGGCGGAGGATGACCATGATGAGGATCGCCGCGATGAGGACGAGTCCGATGATGAGCACGAGCTGAGCGGTCGTCATGGGGGTGGTGTCCTGTCGTCTGCATCCGATGTGACTGGTCGCCCAACCTACCGGCGGGTCGTTGCGTGCGGGAGGTACGGATCCGTACCGACCGCGCGGAAACCTAGGGGGTCGCGGGCTCCTCCGCCACCCGAGCAGCCGGTCCGTGCGGAGTCAGGCGACCGGTGACCGTCACGGCGTGCGGGACCGGTCAGCGGCTCACAGTCCCAGCTCGGCGACGGTGGCCTCGCGCATCTCGACCTTGCGCACCTTGCCCGTGACCGTCATCGGGAACTCCTCGACGACCCTGACGTAGCGCGGGATCTTGTAGTGGGCGAGCCGGCCCGAAGCGAACTCCCGGAGCGCCTCGGGGGTCAGCGGGTCGGCGCCCTCCCGCATCCGCACCCAGGCGCACAGCTCCTCGCCGTACTTCTCGTCGGGGACCCCGATGACCTGCGCGTCGAGGACGTCCGGGTGCGTGTAGAGGAACTCCTCGATCTCGCGCGGGTAGATGTTCTCGCCGCCGCGGATCACCATGTCCTTGATCCGGCCGGTGATCTCCACGTACCCGTCCTCGTCCATGACCGCGATGTCGCCGGTGTGCATCCACCCGTCCACCAGCACCTCGGCGGTCTTCTCCGGCTCCTCCCAGTACCCGAGCATCACCGAGTACCCCTTGGTGCAGAACTCGCCGGCCTCCCCGTGCGGCAGTGTCTCGCCCGACACCGGGTCGACGACCTTGATCTCGAGGTGCGGGTGCACCGAACCGACCGTCCCGACCTTCTGCTCGAAGGTGTCGTCGGTGCGGTTCTGGGTCGAGACCGGAGAGGTCTCGGTCATGCCGTAGCAGATCGTCATCTCCTCGATCCCGGCATCGATGAGCTTCGACATCATCGAGGCGGGGCACGGCGAGCCGGCCATGATGCCGGTGCGCACCGAGGACAGGTCGTAGGAGTCGAAGTCCGGGAGCGCCCACTCGGCGATGAACATCGTCGGCACGCCGTACAGCGAGGTGCACCTCTCCTCGCTGACGGCGGCGAGGGTGGCGGCGGGGTCGAAGCCGGGCGCGGGGATCACCATGCACGCCCCGTGGGAGACGGCCGCGAGGTTGCCCATCACCATCCCGAAGCAGTGGTAGAAGGGCACCGGGATGCAGATGCGGTCGGCCTCGGTGTAGCGGCACAGCTCGCCCACGAGGTAGCCGTTGTTGAGGATGTTGTGGTGCGACAGGGTGGCGCCCTTGGGGAAGCCGGTCGTCCCCGACGTGTACTGGATGTTGATCGGCTCGTGCGGGTCCAGGGCGCGGGCGGCCAGGGTGGCGCGCTCGGGGCTCACCTCGTCGGCACGCGCGAGGAGGTCGGTCCACGAGTCCTGGCCGACGACGAACACCTGCTCCAGGGCCGGGCACCTGCTGCGCGACCCCTCGAGCATCGCGACGTAGTCGGAGGTCTTGAACGACGCGGCGCTGACGACCATCCGGATGCCGGCCTGGTTCAGCACGTAGGTGAGCTCGTGCGTCCGGTAGGCCGGGTTGATGTTGACGAGGATCGCGCCCACCTTGGCGGTGGCGAACTGCACGAGCACCCACTCGGCCGTGTTCGGCGACCAGATGCCGATGCGGTCGCCCTTCTCCAGCCCGGCGGCGAGGAGGGCCCGGGCCAGCCGGTCGACCTGCTCCCCCAGCTCGCGGTAGGTGAGCCGGATGCCCTGGGCCCGGTCGACCAGCGCCTCGCGGTCGGGGTACGTGGCGACGGCCGAGTCGAGGTTGTCGCCGATCGTCTGCTCGAGCAACGGAGGCTCGGTGGCCCCCACGGTGTGCGACAACTCGGTGTCGGGTGACGTGGACATCGACGTCCTCTCGGTGGGTCCGTGTGCGGTCAAGCCAACCCCGTGGTCCCGATGTCCGGCAACAGCGGGGTGTCAGCCGCTGCTCAGGTGGTGGGCCGCGAGAGGCGGTCGAGGACGCCGAGGAGGAGTGCCTCGCGCAGGGGCGCCGGGCAGGCGTCGAGCAGGGCGTTGACCGCGGCCATCCGCTGCGGCAGCTCGATGTCGCCGCCCGCGCCGGCGAGCCCGGCCGCCACCAGCAGCTGGGCGAACGTGGCATCGTCGAGGGCAGCCGGGTCGAGGGCGCCGAGCATCCCGGCCAGGGCGGGGTCGACCGCCACCGGGCCGGCGCTGCGGGCCGCGGCCACCGCCTCACGCAGGGCGGCGACGAAGTCCCCGGCGGAGGGCGCGGTGGCGGCCGAGAGGGTGAGGTGCAGCGTCGGAGGGAGGTCGCGGTACGACATCTGCGGCTGCACGAACCATCCCCGGGCCAGCATCTCGTCGGCGACGGTGAAGACGTCGCACGAGCCGTCGGTGGCCAGCGCCAGCAGGGTGCTGTCGGGCTCGGCGAACACCTCGAGGCCGTCGATGGTGCGCACGGCCTGGGCGATGTCGAGCGTCGCCTCGCGCGCGGTCCGGGCCAGCCCGGCGTAGCCGTCGGTGCCGATGTGGTGGGTCACGGCCCACGCGGCGGCGAGGGGGCCGCCCGACTTCGTCGACTGCATCGTCGAGTTGAGCATCGTGTAGCCGGGCCAGTCCGCGGACGCGAAGAAGTGTCCGCGCCGCAGGGCGGCGGTGCGGTGGAGGACCACGGACACGCCCTTGGGGGTGTACGCGTACTTGTGGAGGTCGACGCTGATGCTCGTGACCCCGGGCACGGCGAAGGTCCACGGCAGGACGTCGTCGAGGTGGGGCAGGACCCAGCCGCCGATGCAGGCGTCGACGTGGCAGCGGATGCCACGCTCGGCGGCCAGGGCGGCGATGTCGGTGACGGGGTCGACCACGCCGTGCGCGTACGAGGGAGCGGAGGCCACGACGAGCACGGTGTGCTCGTCCACCACGTCGGCCATCGCGCGGGGGTCGGCGCGGAGGGTGTCGCGGTCGACGTCGACGACGCGGGGTTCGAGCCCGAAGTACTTCGCCGCCTTGAGGAACGCCGCGTGCGCGGTGACGGGGAGGACGAGGTTCGGCCGCACCACGGACGACGCGCCCTCCCGGGCCGCGAGCACGGCCAGGAGGATGGACTCGGTCCCGCCGGAGGAGACCGAGCCCGTGAACCCCTCCGGTGCGTCGAGCAGGCGCCCCGCCATCGCGACGAGGTCGTTCTCCATCCGGAGCAGGGACGGGAAGGCGGTGGGGTCCAGCCCGTTCGACGACGCGTACATGGCCAGCGCCTCGAGCCCGAGCGCGTCGGCGTCGGCGAGTCCGGAGTCGTAGACGTACGAGAGGGTGCGGCCCCCGTGGGTCGGGAGGTCGGCGGACTGCAGCTCGCGCAGGCGGGCCAGCAGCTCCTCGGCGCTGGCGGACGGCGTGGTGGGTGGGTGGGTCATGGGTGCACCTCCTGGTCGTGACCGTACCGGGGACGGGTGCGAGGTGGCTCAGCGGAGGGCGGCGGACCCCGCGGCGGCGGCAGGACCCCCGGGCCGTGGGGCTCCGGTGGTCACCGGGACACCTCCGCGTCGAGGCGGTAGCGCCGCAGCACGAGCATCGATCCGGCGACGAGCACCGCGGGCACCACGGAGAAGCCGAGGGCGATGGCGAGCCGCGCCGAGTCCGGCTGTGCGGCATCGGCACCGGTGGAGGAGACGTACCCGCCGAGCGTGAGCACGGCGGCGTAGACGAAGGGGCCGAGGGCCAGGCCGAGCGTCTCCCCGGCCGTCCACACGCCGGTGAAGGTGCCGGCGCGCGACTCCCCCGTGCGCCGGGCGTCGGCGGCGGCGACGTCGGGCAGCATCGCGAGCGGGAACATCTGGCAGGCGGCGTAGCCCACACCGACGACGGCCACGCTGAGTGCGGCCGCGACGAGGCCGACCTGCACCGTGAGGAGCGTGGCCAGGGCTCCGCCGGCGAGGAGCACCGACCCCCACACGTAGCCGGTCCGCTTCCCCCGCGACTCGCCGAGCCGCTGCCACAGCGGGGTCACGATCAGCGCCGGACCCACGAAGCACACGAAGAGCACCGTCGACGCCAGCCCGCCACCGAGGAGCACCCGCGCCACGTAGTCGACCCCGGCGAGCATCGCGCCCGTGGCGAGGGCCTGGAGCACGAAGACGGCCAGCAGCGTGCGGAACGGTGGTGACGCCGCCACCACCCGCAGCTGGTCGCGCAGGCTGCCGCCGACGGTCGCCGACTGCGCCACCGGGGCGTGCCGCGTGCCCCACCAGGCGCCGAGGGTCCCCAGGAGGATGAGCACACCGACGAAGAGCCCCACCCCGCGGTACCCCCACGTCGGTCCCAGGGCGTCACGGATGACCGGGGAGACGCCACCGCTGACGAGGATGGCCAGGGCGAGGATGGCCACTCGCCACGTCATCAGCCGGGTGCGCTCGTCGTAGTCGTCGGTCATCTCCGCGGGCATCGCCACGTACGGGACCTGGAAGAACGCGTAGGCGGTGGCGCAGGCGAGGAAGGCCACGACCACCCAGGTGGCGGCCAGCCCGGTCGGGGAGGTGGGTCCGGCGAACAGCAGCACGAAGGCGACCGCGAGCGCAGAACCGGCACGCAGGAGGAACGGGCGGCGGCGCCCGCGCGGGTTGGTGGAGCGGTCGCTGATGCCGCCGGCCACGGGGTTGAGC
Source organism: uncultured Actinomycetota bacterium (assembly GCA_963726295.1). Classification (GTDB taxonomy): domain Bacteria; phylum Actinomycetota; class Actinomycetes; order Actinomycetales; family Dermatophilaceae; genus DASSQJ01. Next base: position 141,849 of record CAVSBW010000007.1, on the reverse strand, counting down.
ACCACGTCCCAGGCCTTGGGCAGGAAGACGACGAGGCCGGCGAGCCCGGCGGCGACACCGAGCCGGTCGGTGAGGTACGGGAGCAGCAGCAGGCCTGGCACCGTGCCGAACGAGCCGGTGGCCACGGAGCCGAGGCCGTAGCCACGCCGGACGGACGGGGGGAGCGGCTGGGCCATGGCCGGACCCTAGTGGCGATGATGGGGCGGTGGCGTCACGACGCAGGTTCCGCGGCCGGATCGCCGGTGTCGGGTCGACCTCGGGGGTGCGTATCGTCGTGGGCCGGTGGACCGAGTCGCCGTGGGGCGAGTTCGCCGACGCGATGGTCGAACGGGGCGACGGGCACCGCATCCTCCTCGCGCCGTCCGACGAGGTGGCGCAGCTCGTGTCGACGACGTACCGGTTCGACGAGGTCCGGGTCGAGCCGTTCGCGGTGTCGGACGGACCGCCGCCGGGTGCGGGCAGTGGGCCGCCGGTGGGCCCTGTGCGTGGATCTGGGTTGGACGCGGTCGGCGCCTCCGGGTCTGACGGGTCGGGCCCCCCGGCTCCGTCGTCCTGGGTGGTGCGCTCGCCCTCGCTCGAGCTCGACGTGATGGTCGGTCCCCGGACCGGGCTGGGACGCGCACTGCGCCTCGTGCCGCGTCAGCTGGCCGCCAGCCCGGCGTTCGCCACGGTCGCCGACCCGGTGGCCCGGCTCGTCCTCGGCGGCGTGCGGACCCGCGGCACCGCCCGCACCGGCAGGCGCGAGTACTACGGCGCCACCGACGTCCGCACCGTGACGGCTGTGTCGGGCACGGTGGACGGCGTCCCGTTGGGCGACCTGGCACCGGTGGACCCGCCGTGCCGGTTCGGCTTCTCCTCGACGCCTCGCCGTCCATCGGTCACCGACGTCGTCACCACCATCGTCGACCTCGGCTGACCGTGGGCGACACTCACTCCCGGCGAGGTTGCACGACATGCCGAGGAACCGGCCCGTCCACCGGCATGTCGTGCAACGTCGAGAGGCTCAGGCGATGGTCAGCGTCGCGGGGTCGAGTCCCAGGGCAGCGGCGAAGCGCCGCAGGCACGTCCGGCGACGTGGTGCCGTGTAGACGTCCTCGGCCCAGATCTCGAGCACCGGCCACCCCTCGTCCCGAGCGAGGCCGAGTCGATGGGCGTCGGCGCTGCGGCGGCGGCGGTCGGCGTGGTCCGCGCCCTGGTACTCGCCGATGACGCGCGCCCTCCGCCACACGAGGTCACCCTCGAGCAGCCAGGCCCCGCCGACATCGGTGACGACGGCGTTCACCTCCGGCTCCGGGAAGCCCGACCGCACGAACATCAGGCGCGTCCGAGTCTCCATCGGGGACCGCACGCCGACCCGAACGTGGGCCAGTGCCTCGGTGAGGGCACGGGCGCCTCGTGGCCGGACTCGCCCGGACAGGATGGCCGCGAGGTGCCCGACGGGGTCGGTCGCCACCGACGCGGAGACCACGGCGTCACCGGCCACGACGAGGTCGTCGACGCCGAGTCGCGGGCCCTGCACGGCGCCGAGGTCGCACCACGTGTCCATCGCTGACACGAAGCGGACGCCTGACCGGACCACCACGTCGCGGCCCTCGACACCCAGGCGCCCACGGCATCCCGCCCTCCGCGTCGGTGCGCGGCCCGACGGGCCCATGACCTCCAGCAGGAGCGACTCCTCGTGCGGTGCCGGCAGCGGCAGGCCGTGGAGCCTGGCGGCCGTCACGTGGGAGTACGCCGCGTCGGCAGGAAGGACCTCGGCGAAGGCCCTCGCCCGCTCCATCAGCCCGTCGGGAGGCGCAGCGGTGCGCACCCCACGGGTGGGCCGGTGCAGGCCCCTCCTGCGCAGGTCACTCGGCCGCAGGCCCAGCTCCCGGGCCTGCGCCACCGTGAACGCCGCCGGACCGAGGCCCGCCGGCAGGTCGGGTCGTCGCACGAGCGCACCGTGCCCCATCGGGGCACCGGCCCCGCGCGGCCATCCACAGGCCCCCGGCGACGTTGCAGGACATGCCGAGGAACTGGTCAGTCCACCGGCATGTCCTGCAACCTCGAGCGGCGCCGGGCGCCGGGTCAGGTGCGCGGGGTGATGCGGAGGAGCTTGTCGTCGTCGCCGTTGGTGGTGGTGACGTAGAGCGCGCCGTCGGGCCCGAGCCGGGCGGCGCGGAGCCGGCCGTAGGGGCCGTTGGTGGCCTCCGGGATGGAGACGTCGGCCACCGATCCGTCGTCGGCCAGCTGGAGGACGAGCAGCTTGGCGCCCTTGAGCGCGGTGACGACCAGCGCCCCGTCGAACGCGCCCCACTCGGGACCCTCGAGGAACTCGGCCGCGCACACCGCCTGGGTGGTGCGGCCGGACTGCCACACCGCGGGTTCGGCGTCCGGGTAGCGGTCGCGGTCGGTCATCGGCACGCTCTCGTCGTAGCCACCCACGGTGCCGCCCTGCGCGGGGTCCCAGCCGTAGTTGGCCCCGGGCTCGTTGCGGTTGACCTCGTCGTTGAAGCTCGGCCCGTGCTCGGCGGTGTACACCTCGCCGGTGCCCGGCTGCACCGCGACGCCCTGGATGTTGCGGTGGCCGTAGCTCAGCACGTAGCGGCGGTTCTCGTTGGATGCTGACGCGAACGGGTTGTCGGGCAACGGCTTCCCTGTGTCGAGGTCGAGCCGCAGCACCTTGCCACCCAGGCTCGTGAGGTCCTGCGGGATGGTGCCGACCGCCGTGTCGCCGGTGCCGACGAGCAGGGCGCCGTCCGCGGCGATCTCGGGGCGGCACCCGGAGTGGCGACCGGTGGAGATGGGCAGCCCGGTGAGCAGGTTGCGCACCTTCTCGGCGGACCGTCGGTCGTCGGACAGCCGCCATGTGACGAGGCGGATGTCGGCCGGTGCGCCGCCCTCCTGGTGGGTCTGGCAGGTGGTGAACTCGCGAGAGGTGGCGAAGTCGGGATGGACGACCATCCCCATGAGCCCGCCCTCCCCCGCCACGAACACGTCGGACAGGTCGGCGTCGACACGGGTGGCCCGGGTGCCCGGCCGCAGCGTCGGGACGAGCGAGAGCCGGGCGGGTCGCTCGGTGACGAGCGCGCCGCCGTCGGGCAGGAAGCCGATGTCCCAGCCGTGCTCGAACCCACTCGCGACCTCCTCGACCAGGAGGTCGGGGACCACGGTGCTGCTGGGCGCCGGGCTGGCGCCGGCCGTGCTGCTCGCGCTAGGCCCCGACACCGCGGACGCCGGGGCCGGCACCTCGCCGAGGTCGTCACCGCCACCGGTCGAGCAGCCGACGAGGGGCATGAGGAGGGCGGCGCACGCCGCGGTGGCCGCCGCGGCGCGACGGCGACGTGGCCGGGGGCTCGGTTGCGGGGTCGGCATACCCCATCCTCACCCGGGAAGGTCGGCCACGGCCCTGTCGTACGCGGACGCGACCGAATCGAGATCTGCCCGGTAGTCCGTTATCCGACAGCCCAGCCCGCTCGGCTTGACGAGGATTCCCTCCTGCGCCCACGCCTGCCGCGCGCGCTCCCGGAGGGGGGGCGGAAGGTCGCCGGCCGCGTTCGTGACCCGCCACCACGCGACGTTGCCACCGTAGGCCTTCATGATCGAGCCCACCTGTCGCGGGCCGATGCCGACGAGCGCGGCGATGTCACCGTACGAGACGACGTGGCCACGAGGGACCTGCTCCACGGCCCGCAGCACACGCTCCACCAGGACGTCGTCCACGCCAGTGAGTCTGCCCCACGCCGCGGTCAGCGGCCGAGCTCGCCGCCGACCTCCCACGGCGCGACCGGCGAGTGCTCGAGCACCCACACCTCGAGGTCCTGCATCAGCCCCGTGAGCACGAGGACCCCGACGACGACGAGCACCAGCCCGAGCCCCCGCCGGAACCACGAGTGCGGGTCCGCGGCCCACCGCAGCCGCCGGACCACGCGCTGCCCACCGAGGGCCACCGCGAGCAGCACCGCGACGAGACCGACCACGTAGGTGGTGAGCAGCGCGAGGCCCCGGCCCGGCTCGGCGGGGAGCACCGTGACGACGACGTAGCCGTACAGGGGACTGCACGAGGTGAACACCGGCCCGAGGGCCGCCCCGGTGAGCACGGCGCCGAGCGTGCCGCTTCGCTGGTTGGCGGCGTGGAGGCGGCGGGCGCTGCCGCCGGAGAGGCCGGTGGCCACCGACAGCCTGTCCCACAGCTCCGGGACCGCGGTGACGACACCGAGGACGACGAGGAGACCGCCGCTCACCCACTGCCACACCGACACCGGCACCCCGATCAGCGCCGTGGTGGCCCGCAGCGCCAGGGTGAAGACGAAGACCGACGCCCCGAGCGAGACGGTGACGAGCAGCGCCCGCCGCGTCCCGGCGTCCGGGGCTCCCGCGAGCGAGCCGCCGACGACGACGGGCAGCAGCGAGAACGCACAGGGCGCGAGCGTGGTGAGGGCGCCGGCGAGGAGCGCACCCACGAGGGCGACGGCCATCGGCCGGTCTCGTCAGACCGTCCCGGCGAGGATGGCCGCGCCGTCTTGAGAGCCGGTCCACTTGGACAGCTCGGCACCGTTCTCGTCGACCTGGACGAAGGTGTGCTGCTGGGTGACGCCGTACCGCTGGCGCAGGTCGGTCTCGGTGTCGTAGTCGACCTTGACCACCGTGAGGCCGTCGGGGACGCCGGTCTCGCCGATGGCGGCGTCGGTGGCACGGCACGACGGACACCACGTGGCGTGGAAGAAGTAGACGACCTTGGTGCCCGCGTGGGCCTCCGGAGCGGCCCGGTAGTCGGCGAGCGTGACGTACGCACCCCCGGCGGCGGTGTCGCCGCCGGCCGTGGCCCCCGCGGTCCCCGAGGTTGCGTCGGCCGATGCCGCACCGCTGGTCGTCTGCTGGCCGGAGCCGGCGGCCTCCCCGGACGTCGCCGAGCCACAGCCGGCGAGGGTCAGGGCCAGGGCGGCAGCGGCCAGGGCGGGGAGCGCGGCGCGGCGCATGCGGGTCCTCCTCGACGACGGGCGCGCCCGGTGTGGGCGCACCTCCAGTGAACGATGCGCGCGGCTGCGGCACCAGCGGGTGGGGACTCCCGTCACTACCGGGTAAGGAGGCGGCCACCGCCCGGACCGGTCGAGATGCCGCCGTGGCGCCGCCGCGCGCCCAGTCAGGTGCATCTCGCCGACTCAGGGCCGTACTGCATCCTGACCCGGCGGAGTCCTCCTGACTCCGCGAGAGGGGGGGAGGGGGAGGGAGAGGGTGAACACGCAGCCGGTGCCGTCCGGGGTGTTGCGGACCCGGGTCTCACCGCCGTGGCCCCGCGCCACTTCACTGGCGATGGCCAGCCCCAGACCCATCCCACGCTCGGAGCGGGAGCCGTCACCCCGCCACCCGGGCTCGAAGACGTGCTCGAGGTCCGCCGGGGGGATCCCGCCGCAGCCGTCCGAGACCTCCACCTCCACGCGCTCGCTCGCCGTGTGCGTGCACACCTCGACGGCGCCTCCCGGCGGTGTGTGCTGCACCGCGTTGCGCAGCAGGTTCGTGACCGCCCGTGTCACCCCCCGGGCGTCGACCTCGAGCACCGACCCCGAGAGGGCGCGGGCCCTGACCCCGACGCCGGCAGCATCGGCCAGCGGCATCACGGTGGACACGGCGTCGGACACGAGGTCGTCCAGCGCAGCCGGCTCGGACCGTCTGGCGGCGTCGCCGTGCAGCCGCGACAGCTCGGAGATGTCGTCGACCATCGCGTCCATCCGGTCGACCTCGGTGACGATCCGCCCGTGGGCCGCGTGGGGGTCGGCGACGGCATCGTCCTCGAGCGACTCGGCGAGGGCGCGGATGCCGGCCAGCGGTGTCCGCAGGTCATGGGACAGCCAGCGGATGGTCTCGCGCCGCGACGACTCGACCTGCTGGGCGCGGTCGCGGTCGGCGCGCTCGCGCGCGTGCTCCCCCTCGAGCCGCCAGACCCGCCGGGCGAGGACGAGGCCGACGATGACCGCCATCGGTGCGCCCGCCAGGAGCACGAACAACAGGGTGCGGTAGTCGTCCCCGCCGATGAGCATCGACCGGCTGGCCACCGCCACCCCGGCGCCCAGGGAGGCGACGAGCACGATCGGGGCCCCGAGGGCCGCGATGGCCGGGCGCCTCGACGCCACCCGCGCCAGGGCGAGGGCCCCCACGGTGCCGGCAGCGGCCGTGACCGTCGCGGAGACGACGACCGCCGAGGTCTCAGGCGTCACCGGGCGGCCCCTCGGTGACGCCGGCGGACGGGTCGCCGGTGGTGCCGGCGGGCGGTTCGGCAGCATCCCATCGGTAGCCCCGGCCGAAGACGGTGGCCAACCGGGTGGGGGCGCTGGGGTCGGCCTCGACCTTCTCGCGAACCCGCCGCACGTGGACCGTGACGGTCGACGGGTCGCCGATGTCCCAGCCCCACACCTCCTTGATGAGCTGGTCGCGCGACCACACGACGCCGGGGTGCTGGAGGAACCAGGCGAGCAGGTCGAACTCGCGAGCGGTCAGCTGCAGCGGCTCGCCACCGCGCAGGGCGGACCGCGCCCCGAGGTCGAGCTCGAGGTCGCCGTCGCACAGGGTGCCGCTGACCTCGGTCGGCGCAGCGGCCGTGCGGCGCACCAAGGAGCGCACGCGCAGCTCGAGCTCGCGGACGCTGAACGGCTTCGTCACGTAGTCGTCGGCGCCGTGCTGCAGCCCCTGGACCCGCTCGTGCTCCTGCCCGCGGGCCGTGACCATGATGAGCGGCAGGTCGCGGCGCATCGACCGCAGCCGACGGGTCACCTCGAGGCCGCCGAGCCCGGGAAGCATGAGGTCGAGCAGCACCACGTCGGCCGGCCGTGCGGTGTAGTGCTCGACGGCGGCCTCACCGTCGGCCACCGCGTCGACCTCGTGGCCGGCGCGGGTCAGGTACGCCGCCACGGCCTCGCGGACCGTGGTGTCGTCCTCGACGAGCAGGATGCGCACCACGCCCCCAAGGCTAGGGGCGGGTGTCCGTGCGGCACGGCATCCACCCGCCGGCAGGTAACGCGCCGGAAAGGTGGTGCGACCGCGGCGCGACCCCGCGACCCGCCTGCGACCCGGCGGGGGCGATGGACGGTCGGACACGGCGCGCGGGCGGGCTGCGAGACTGGCACCATGCGCCGGATCGTCCAGAGCAAGAAGCTCCAGCACGTGCGCTACGACGTGCGCGGCCCGATCCTCGTCGAGGCCCAGCGCCTCGAGAACGAGGGGCACAAGATCCTCAAGCTCAACATCGGCAACACCGCCCCGTTCGGCTTCGAGGCCCCGGAGGCGATCGTCGCCGACATGGTGCACAACCTGCCCGACAGCCAGGGGTACGCCGACTCGAGGGGCATCTACTCGGCGCGAACCGCGGTCGCGCAGTACTACCAGTCGCACGGCCTGCGGGACGTCGTGGTCGACGACGTCTTCATCGGCAACGGGGTCTCCGAGCTGATCTCGATGGTGCTCCAGGCCTTTGTCGACGACGGCAACGAGGTGCTGGTGCCCGCCCCCGACTACCCCCTGTGGACCGGCGCGGTGTCGCTCGCCGGCGGCACCCCCGTCCACTACCGGTGCGACGAGTCGAACAGGTGGAATCCCGACCTCGAGGACATCGAGTCGCGGATCACCGAGAACACCCACGCGCTCGTCGTCATCAACCCGAACAACCCGACGGGCGCGGTGTACTCGGAGGAGACGGTGCGGGCGCTGGTCGACATCGCCCGCCGCCACGACCTCGTCCTCATGGCCGACGAGATCTACGAGAAGATCCTCTTCGACGACGCCGTGCACCACCACGCCGCGAGCTTCGCCGGCGACGACGTCCTCTGCCTCACCTTCAGCGGCCTGTCGAAGGCGTACCGCGTGTGCGGCTACCGCGCCGGCTGGGTGATGGTGAGCGGCCCGAAGCACCTCGCGGAGGACTTCCTCGAGGGCCTGACGCTGCTGGCCAACATGCGGATGTGCGCCAACGTCCCCGCCCAGCACGCCATCCAGACGGCTCTCGGCGGGTACCAGTCGGTCCAGGAGCTGATCGGGCCGGGCGGACGCTTCCGCGAGCAGTCCAAGCTCGCCTGGCGGCTCCTCAACGACATCCCGGGGGTCAGCTGCATCGAGCCGCAGGGTGCGCTGTACTGCTTCCCGCGCCTCGACCCCGAGGTCTACCCGATCGAGTCTGACGAGGCCTTCGTCATCGACCTGCTGCGTGCCAAGAAGATCCTCGTCACCCACGGCACCGGCTTCAACTGGTTCGAGCCCGACCACTTCCGGCTCGTCACGCTGCCCGACGAGGAGACCCTCACGGAGGCCATCGGCCGGATCGCCGACCACCTGGCGACCCTGCGGGGCTGACCGGGTGGCGCCACGACCCGGCGGGGGGCCGGATGCCACCCTGCTCGCGACGATCGCCGCTGGTGGGGCCCTCGGCGCGCTCGGCCGGTGGACGGTGGGCCTGGCCCTCCCCCATGCAACCGGCGTGATGCCGTGGGCCACGCTGCTCGTCAACGTCACCGGCGCCTTCGCGATGGGCCTGCTCGTCTCCTACCTCGTGGACCGGCCCGGCGTGCACCGCCTCGCGCGGCCGTTCGTCGGCGTGGGGCTGCTCGGCGGCTGGACCACCTTCTCGGCGCTGGCCGCGGACGTCATCACGCTCTACGAGAGCGGCCACGTCTCGATGATGGTCGGCTACCTCGCCGCGACCTTCCTCCTCGGGACGCTCGCGGTGGGCGCCGGGGAGCTCGCCGGACGACGGGTGTGGCCAGGACCGTGACCGCCGTCGACGCCCTCCTCGTCGCGCTCGGGGCCGCCCTGGGCGCCCCGCTGCGCTACCTCGTCAGCCACTGGTCCCGCGAGGGGCTCCACGCCGTGCCCACCGTGGGCACGATCGTCGTCAACGTCGTCGGCTCGTTCGCGCTCGGTGTGCTGGTGGGCTCCGGCGTCGACGGGCGCTGGGGGGCCCTGGTCGGGGTCGGGTTCTGCGGCGCCCTGACGACGTTCTCGACGCTGGCCCTCGAGGTCTGGGGCGCCCTCACCGACCGGCGCCGCACCGAGGCCGTGCTCAACGTCGCCCTGTCGCTCGCGCTAGGGCTGGGCGCGGCCTGGCTCGGCTACGTCATCACCCGCTGAGCGCCGGCCCACGCGGCCCCCGCGGCCCGGGCAGGACCTGTGGCTCACGCGCGGATGCCGCCCGCCCCCGAGGGAACGGACGGCATCCGATGTGGTCGTGTCGGGTCGCGGCCCGCCTGACCGTGGGTCAGGACACGGCGTTCAGCGCGTTCACGATGCCGTCACCGTAGAACCCGTTGAAGTCCTCGGTGCCGACGCACGTCGCGGTCCACGACTCCGGGCGGCCGACGTCGGTGTACGAGACGGTCGCGGGGTCGGGGCACGCGTGGTCACGCGCGGTGCCCATGAGGATCGAGCGGGTGTCGGCGGGCGCGAGGCCGAAGTCGGCGGCACTGGCGCCCGAACCGTGGGCCCCGACGACGAGCGACGCGACACCGGCTGCGTGCGGCGAGGCCATCGAGGTGCCCTGGAGCCACTCGTAGTAGCTGCACGTGGAGGTGTTCTCGTTGTGCTTGCCGTTCTCGCAGGCCTTGAGCACTCCGTTGTTCCGGCCGGCGTGGGTGATGTTGCCGTTCTTGTCCACCTCGCCGGTCGTCTGCAGCGCGGCGAGCGAGGCCGTCGACAGGATGAGGTTGCCGTTGGTGCGGAACGTGTCCGTGCCCAGGCCGTCGCGGTACCAGCCGCCCGGCGCCGAGACCTCGATCTCACCGGAGGTCAGGTCGGTCGTGTAGTTGGAGTACGCGGCCTTGCGCTCCGACGGGCCGAGCGCGGAGACGCCCACGACGTACGGGCCCTCCACCGGCACGTCGAAGCAGGTGGCGTTGTCGATGGTCCGGGGGTGCGGGCCGTCGAAGCCGTAGTCCGGGCTGCCGGTGTCGGTGCCGGGGTTGGCCAGGTCGGAGGCCTCGTTGCCGAGGGCACCGACCAGGGTCACGCCGTGGTCGTTGGCGTACGTGAGGGCCTCACGCATGGCGAGCAGGATCGCGTCCTGGCTGGCGGCCTCCTCCGGGCTGTCCTCCGGCGCGCCGCCCTCGCAGTTGTAGAGCCACGGGTCGACGTAGAAGGACATGTTCACGACGTCGATGCCGACGTCGGCCGAATAGGTCAGCGCGTCGACCGTCGGGCCGAGGAGGAAGTAGCCGCTGTCCTGGCCCGCGCGGACGTTGACGAGGTCGACGTCCGGTGCGACACCGGACACGCCGACGCCGTTGAGCGCGGCGCCGATGGTGCCGGCGACGTGCGTGCCGTGCCCGTTGTCGTCGACGGTCGCGGGGTCCTGGCAGTCGCCGTACTGGCACTCGGCACCGGCCGGGTCATCCGCGTCCGTGGTGAAGTTCCGCGAGAGCGCGGAGTCGAAGTTGTCGCGCAGGTCGATGTGCGACGCGTCGATACCGGTGTCCATGACACCGACCCGGACCTTCGCACCGGTGTTGACGCCGTGCGCCTCGAACGCGTCGATCATGTCCATGCCCCACAGCAGCCCGTCCAACGGGTCACCGCCCTCGGGGGCCGGGGGGAGCTTGGCCGAGCCGTTGGTGCGGCTCTTCGTGAAGACGTGCTCCTTCTCGACCGGGTCCGGCTTGGCCGAGACGAGCTTCGGCGCGTACCCGATGGCGTGGTCGGCGGCAGCGGCGCGGACCCCGGACATCCTCCGGGCGTCGGCGGCGAAGCCGGCGTCGGTCGAGGTGACCGTCAACATCCCGATCGCGGTGTTGGTGCGGGTCACGGTGGCGCCGGCGGCGGTCAGCCGGTCGGACAACGCCGAGAGGTCGGCACCCTCCGCGGCGAGGACCACGTAGCTGCGGGCTTCTCCGCTCGACTGTGCGGCCGTCGAGCCCTGGGCGGACGCCGCCGTCGCACCCAGTGCACTCGTGGCGAGGGCCACGGCACCGGCGACGGCGACCATGCGAGATCGTCGCATCTGTTTCCTCCAATGTGTGACGGGCGTCCTGTCACGCCCGGTCGGAACACCGTATTCACGGCGGCCCGAACTCGCGGCCGTCGTGACAGCCCAATTCGGGACACGCCAGGGGTCGCGACCGTATGCTCGCCGACATGGCCCGCCGCTCCCCCGGACCCGTCCCGGACGTGTTCGAGACCTTCGAGCACCGCATCGACCACCACGACAGCGCCCCCCACCGCGTCGCCGGCCGGTCCGGCAGCGTCGGCCAGGTGGCACGCTCCGCGGGGGTCACCGTGGGGCTGATGGTGCTCACCGCGCTCGGCTTCGTCGCCGGCTCCTGGCTCGCGGCCCAGGTCGTGCCCGAGGTCGGCTGGGTCAACCCGCTGTGGGAGGGACTGGCGTTCCTCCTGTGGTGCGGCGTGTGGGGCGTCCTCGCCGCCGCGCTGGTCCTCTCGGTGGCCCTGCTGGCCGTCGGGCTGCCGTGGGTCCGCCGTCAGCGCGGCGCGCGACCGACCTCGACCTCCACCCCGTAGCTCCAGTCCTGCCGGAGCGGAAGGCTGTCGCCGCTCCAGAAGCGACCCGGGTCGTACCAGCTCGTGGGCGCGTCGGGTTCGACGATGCCCATCTCCTCGAGCGTGAGTGCGACGACCTCCGCGCAGTAGGCGTCCTCCGGCCGCAGCCCCTTGCGCTCCGCGGCACGCCGGCTCAGGTGGGCATCACGGCCCCGCAGCCAGCGCCAGGCGAGGTTCATCGTCGAGGGGAACGACACCCCGTCGAGGCGCGCGACGACCCGCATCGCGGCGTCCTCCTCGGCGCGTCCGGCGGAGGGCACGAGCTGGCGCAGCCAGGCCCGCTGGCCGTATCTCTCCTGCCATGTCGTGACCGCCTCGCGCAGGTCGTGCAGCTGCACGCCGCGATGGTGGTCGCCGGTCCAGACGTCGCGCAGGGAGCGGCCGAGCTCGGCGTGCCACATCAGCGGCGGCAGGTCGTCGAGGGCGATCGCCATCCCGACGTGGTTGACGGGCGAGTTGCTCGCCGCCTGGATGGCCCGGTCGGCCAGGCTGTTCCCGCGGAAGATCCACAGGTCACCGGTGCGGGTGCCCTCCACGGCGTCGTCGAGGGGGACCGGCAGGGGGCGCGGGCGAGCCATGGTGGCCAGTCTGCCCGAGACGCCGTGGCCCTAGGCTGGGCCCGTGGGCAACAGCAACAGGGTCTGGAAGGTGCTGGGCGTCGCCAGTGTCGTCGGCGTGGTCGCCACCGGCGCCCTCATGGCCCGCGACGAGCGACAGCGCCGGGCGTACACGCCGGACGAGGTGCGCGACCGACTCCGCGAACGGATGCAGTCCGCCGAGGGTACGGACGCCGGTCCCGTGGACGCAGACACCTGACGCGGCGGGGCCCGAGCGACCGGGGACGTCAGGGCTCGGGAGCGCCACCCGCGGCGTCCGCGGTCAGGCTGCCGGTGACTCCGTGCGGGTCCGCTTGAGCTCGAAGAACCCGTCGGTCCTCGCCATGAGCAGCGCACCGTCCCAGAGCCGCCCGGCCTCCTCGCCGGTCGGGATGCGCGTGATCACGGGGCCGAAGAACGCGACGCCGTCGAACGCGACGACGGGGGTGCCGACGTCCTCGCCGACGAGCCCGATGCCCTCCGCGTGGCTGGCCCGCAGCTTCGCGTCGAACTCATCGGAGGTGGCGTACCCGGCGAGCCCGGCGGGGAGGCCGACCTCGTCGAGGGCCCCGGCGATGACGCTGTCGAGGTCCTCGACGTGCTCGCGGTGGATCCGGGTGCCCATGGCGTCGTAGAGGAGCTTCGCGTACTCGTCCCCGTGCAGCTGCTGCGCGGCGGTGACGACGCGCACCGGGCCCCAGGCGCGGTCCATCAGCACCCGGTAGTCGTCGGGCAGGTCACGGCCCTCGTTGAGCACGGCCAGGCTCATCACGTGCCAGCGGACGGTCACCGGCCGCACCTTCTCGACCTCCTCCATCCACCGGGACGTGGCCCACGCGAAGGGACACAAGGGGTCGAACCAGAAGTCGGCCTGGTCATGGGTGCTCATGGGCGCGGTGAACCTCCTCGAGGTCATCTGGGTCGTTCCCCCACAGCCGCATCGGGTCGCGGCCACACCGCTGCCTAACCGCCGAGGGAGCGCGCGCATTCCTCCCACACGCGTGTGGGACCCACCACACGCAGGTCGGACGGGCTGCCGCACCGGGCGGTCAGCCGACCGAGTGAGGGGCCGTGCGACGGCCCGCTCAGGGACCTGTCGCGCCGCCCACCCGGTGTCGGCTCAGCCGGCCAGGACGTCGTCGAGGCGGTCGTAGCCCTGTGACATCCCGTTCTCCATGCCGGACTCGACCATCGCGTCACGGCCCTCGACGGTCCGCCCGACGCTGCGCCCACGGAGCCAGGTGCGGCCGTCCCCGAGGTCCTCGAACCAGAGGAACTCCAGGGCAACCTCGTCCGGCATGCCCTCGAACTCGAACGTCTGGAGGGCGAACTCGTTCTCGCGGACGGTGTGGAAGCACCCGTGGAACCAGTACTCGCTGCCGTCGGGGTCGCGGTGCACGTAGCGGTAGCCGCCCCCACTGACGAAGTCCCACCGCTCGGCGACCATCTCGTAGCCGTGCGGGCCGAGCCACTGGATGACCATCGCCGGGTCGCGGTGGGCCTGGAAGACCGCGGCGACGGGAGCGTCGAACTCGCGGGTGAAGTCGATCCACGGCACGCCGGCCGGGATGTCGAGCTGCAGGGCGTTGGTCATGGTGTCTCCTCGTCGGGTGGCTCCGCGTCCCACGTGAGGATGCCGTCGAGCCGTCGGTAGCGGCGTTCGAGCGCGAGCCGGTGGCCGTCGATCCAGGCCGTGAGCCGCTCCAGGGCCGCCGGGTCGAGCGAGACCGGTCGGCGCTGCGCCTCCCGGCCCTTGGTGACCAGGCCCGCGCCTTCGAGGACCTGGATGTGCCTCGACACCGCCTGGAGGGAGATGTCGAAGGGTTCGGCGATCTCGTTCACCGTCGCCGGACCCCGGCTGAGGCGAGCGATGATCGCGCGGCGCACCGGGTCGGCGAGGGCCGCGAAGCCTGCGTCCACCCGGTCGTCGTCCATGGCTTTATTCAATCTCTATGTTGATCAACTGTCAAGTTGATTACGAGTTCCCCGCCGGTTCGGCGCCCCAGTTGCAGTCGTCGAACCCCAATCCGCGGGAGCGCCGGCTCCGAACACCCGGCGAGAGGGCGGCACCGCAGCCGTGCTCTGCCGCAGGGAAATCCAGGAGGCTCCTCATGAAGACCACCCTTCCGCTCGCCGCCGTGGCGGCCGCCGCCCTCACGGTCGGCACCGCGTCGGCCGCCATGGCCAACCACGACCACAACCCGTCCGCCAAGGTCGCGAGCTACTCGTACTCGATGCGCCCCGTGCAGGCCGAGAGCGTGCCCCACAGCCAGGCGCAGGGCTGGACGCGCGTCAAGGCCCTTCCGAACGGCAAGGTCCAGGTGAAGGTCGAGGCATGGGGCCTGGCGCCGAACCTGCCCCACGCCATGCACCTCCACGGGGTCGCGGGAGAGGCCACCGACATGGGCTGCCCCGACCCGGGCGCCGACGCGAACGGCGACGGCTACGTCACGGTGCTCGAGGGTGCTCCCTTCTACGGCGGCATCCTCACGTCGCTGACGACCACCGGTGACACCTCGCCGAGCAGCGCCCTCGACCTCACCCGCATGGTCACGGCCGACTCCGACGGCCACATCGACTACAGCCGGACCTTCCCCGACGACGCCGCGCTGGCCGACGCCGGCACCGTTCAGGTCGTCGTGCACGGCGTCGACATCAACGGCAACGGGGATTACGACTTCGAGGCCGGCCCCTCCTCACTCGGTGACGCGTTCCCGCTCGAGGCCACCATCCCGGTCCTCTGCGGCGGCATCGCCAACTGAGGCACGGGCCGCGCCCGGGCTCGGCCCGACCCCGCGAACCCGTACCCCGGACCCGGCGTCGCCGAGGTCCGGGGTGCGGCCGCGGCCTACGCTGGCCCGGTGGACGACCCGATCGGCGACCCGTGGCTCGACCGGCCCTCGCACCGTGCCTGGCTCGTCGCCGGCCTCGGCCGGCTGATGGCCTTCGCACTCCCCTCGATCCGCCTCGAGGGCGGGTTCCACTGGCTCGACGCCGACGGCCTGCCGGTGCCCGACCGGCCGCCGCAGCTCTTCCTCACCGCCCGGATGACCCATGTCGCCGCGAGTGGTGTGCGGTACGGCGTCCCCGGGTCCGGTGAGCTGCTCGACCACGGCATGGCCTCGCTGCTCGGGCTCCACGCCGACACCGAGTGCGGCGGCTGGTTCAGCCAGCCGGGCACCGAGACCCGCAAGGCGGCCTACGACCACGTGCACGTGGGGCTGGCCGCGGCCTCCGCGGCGACGGTGGGCCACCCGGACGCCCTGCGCCTGCTCGACCAGGTCGCAGACGTCGTGGACCGCCACCTCTGGGACCCGACCACCCAGACGCTGAGGGAGTCGTTCGCCCGCGACTGGTCCGACGACGAGGACTACCGCGGGGCGAACGCCAACATGCACGGGCTGGAGGCCTTCCTCGCGATGGGGCGCGCCACCGGCGACGCCCGGTGGCACCGGCGCGGGCTGGTCATCGCGAACCGCCTCGTAGACGGCGCCGCCCGGCGGCACGGCTGGCTGCTGTCGGAGCACTTCACCGGCGACTGGGAGGTGCTGCCGGAGTACAACCGCGACCAGCCGACCCACCCGTTCCGGCCCTACGGCGCGACCCTCGGCCACTCGCTGGAGTGGGCGCGCTTCCTCCTCGAGCTGGCCACCTCCCCGCTCCTCGAGGGGCGGCCGGACTGGCTGGCACCGGCCGCCGAGTCCCTGACCCGCCGCGCGCTCGACGAGGGCTGGGCCCTCGACGGTCGGCCCGGGCTGGTCTACACCGTCGACTGGGACGGCCGGCCGGTCGCGGGCCTCCGGTTGCACTGGCCGGTCTGCGAGGGCATCCAGGCCACGGCGCTGCTGGCGCGTCGCACCGGCGACCCGCACTGGGAGCACTGGTACCGCCGCCTCTGGGACCACGCTGCGCGGTACTTCGTCGACGCGAACGGCACGTGGCGGGGCGAGCTCGACGAGCGGATGGAGGAGGGCGGTACGGTCTGGCCGGGGCGCCCCGACGTCTACCACTGCGCCGGGGCCCTGACCGGGCCGCTGGAGGCCTGAGCGGACGACGGCGGGGAGGGGTGGACGGTGACGGCACCCGACTGGTGGCGCGGGGGCGACCCGGCGATCGATCCCGTCGAGCCGTGGGAGGACGGCAACCTCCTGACCGGTCGGGTGACGGCCGAGCAGGTCGCCGAGGTGCCGGTCTCACCCGCGCACGGCTTCCGGGTGCTGCCGCTGCTCGAGGCGCGGATGGCCGGCGGCGAGGTCTGGCTGAGCGACGTCCTCCTGCGGGTCGCGTGGTCGCAGTTCGAGGGGTGCGCTTCCGCCAGCGGGTCGCGCCGGTTCTCGTGCACCAGGGCACGGCGGCGCAGGGCACCTTCGCCCTCCGCCCCTCGGTGTACCGCGGCTGCACCTTCGAGCGGGTGCGCTTCACCGTCCTCGGCGGCTTCAGCACCGGGGTCGCGCGCTACGAGGAGTGCACCTTCACCGACTGTCGCTGGGAGGGCAGCCGTGAGGGCGACGCCGACCTCGTCGGCTGCACGTTCACGGGGCGGGTCCGCGGCGCGGTCTTCTTCGGGGAGTCGGCGACCGCGGTCGAGGGAGTGCAGCCCCGCAGGAACCTCATCCGCGGCAACGACTTCACCGGCGCCACGATCACCAACACCGCGTTCCGGGGGGGCTTCCCGGTGGACGACCAGCGCTGGCCCGAGGGGTACGAAGCACTCGTCGACGACCCGGCGCCCTAGCCGCCGTCGGCACGCACCCCGGTCTGAGACAACGCCCGCATCCGTCTCCGTGCAGGTGAGCCGCCCGGGCGGACATCTTCGTTATCGATTCGTGACGTCACTGGATGTTGTCAGGAGCCGGTCCTCTTGATGGTGTGTGAGGGCTGCCTGCTCAGGACAGGAGGCGGGCGGCACCCGATTCCGCGCGGCGGTGCGATCGTGCCTTGCCCGCGGGCTGACGAGGGAGATGACCCATGCACAGAGGACACCGGAAGTCCCGGAGCTGGCGGGGAGGGGTCGCGGCCGGAGCCGCGCTCGCCCTGGCCGCGTTCGGGGCGAGCTCCGCATCGGCGGCGTCGAGCGGGAGCCCGGGTGACGACACGATCACCCTGGACCTCAACGACAGCGCCGCCGGCGGGACGTACGAGCAGAAGTTCACGCGGGTGTACTCCGGGGAGACGCCCACTCGCACCCCCGTCTACATCTACGTTCCCGTGGGCACGCCGCTGGACGGGTCGGCGCCGACCGGCGTGCAGAGCATGGACCCGCAGGTGGACTGGAACACGGACGACGACTTCACGCCGTGCGCCGACAAGTCGGCCGACGACTACGTCATCACCCAGGAGCAGATCGACTACCTCGGCGACGAGCTCGCGAACCAGATCGTCGCGGTCGACCAGGCCCACTTCGGCGAGATGCAGGCCGCCGACCCGAACGACCCGGCGTCCGACTCCCTCGTCACCATCGTCTACAACCTGCACGACGACTCGATGTACGACTGCTCGGTGACGTCGTACACGGCCGGCTACTTCGCGCCCGACTTCATCGACAGCGCGGGTATGAACGTCATGGCCATCGACTCCCTCGACTGGGTCAACCGCGTCGGTGACGGCTCGCAGTCGTGGGACGACGGCGACGACACCAACAACCGGTACGAGCTCTACGAGGGCGTGTTCGCCCACGAGCTCGAGCATCTGCTCATGAACTACAGCGACCCGGGCGAGCTGTCGTGGGTCGACGAGGGCCTGGCCGACTTCGCCATCTTCCTCAACGGCTACGACAACGGCGGTTCGCACCTGACCTACCAGCAGGTGTTCCACCACGAGACGTCGCTGACCAAGTGGGACGGCGGCCTCAACGACTACGGCGCCTCCTACCTGTTCTTCCAGTACCTCTGGGAGCAGGCCGGCGGCAACGGTGACGGCAGCTACGAGCCCGACCTGGCGTACGACGGCGAGGCCGGCGACCTGCTCATCAAGAAGATCTTCTCGGAGCCGAAGAACGGCATCGAGGGCGTCCAGCAGGCCATCGACGACTTCAACGCGGAGACCGGCGGCGACCTGCGCTCGGTCGACGAGCTGTTCCAGGACTGGGCGGTCGCGGTCTACCTCGACAACGAGGGCTCCGACCTGTGGGACATCAAGGCGGCCGACTTCGGTGACCCGGCCTCCACGACCTGGACCATCGACCTCGCCAACGAGCTCTACTGGGAGGGCCGTGGTTCGTACCAGGGCGCGCTCCCGCAGGCCAAGTGGGACAAGCTGAAGAACAAGGTCGGCCAGACGGCGCTGCCGTTCGGTGTCGCGTACGAGAAGTTCCGGAACCCCGGTGCGGCGTTCGCGATCGACTTCTCCGGTGACCCGGAGTCCCGGGTGGCCCCGCACAGCGAGCCGGACCACTGGTACGCGGGCTACGCCAGCCAGTCCGACCACATCCTCGGCACGCCGACCGACGGCGCGCAGACCCTCGACTTCTGGTCGTGGAGCTTCATCGAGGAGGGTTGGGACTACGGCTTCGTCGAGGCCAACGTCGGCGGCGACTGGGTCACCGTCCCGCTCGTCGACGACGGCGGCAACACGGTCACGACGAACGACGACCCGCACGGCAACAACGAGGAGGGCAACGGCCTCACCGGCACCTCGGGTGGCGAGTACTTCGTCGACGACCCCGAGTACGTCCACCTCACCGCGGACCTGCCCGCCCGCACCACCGACGTGCGGTTCCGGTACTCCACCGACGCGGCCTACCTGGACACCGGGTGGTTCGTCGACGACGTCCAGCTCGACGGTGTCGACGTCACCGGGTCGCTGACCCCCGACGGCGAGGGCTGGATCCTCACCGACGGCGTCCAGGACAACAACTGGGCCGTCCAGGTCATCTCGACCTGCGACCTCACCCCCGGTGGCGACACCGAGGGCGAGATGGTGGACAACCAGGGCACCCACGTCTACCGCTTCAACGGGGACGACATCACCGCCGGCGGCTTCGACACGAAGTGCCACAACGGCACCAAGTCCGACGTCGTCACGGTCATCTCCAACATGCCGAGCGGGGACGTCACCACCCTCGACGCCGACTACGACTTCCGTCTGGCGGCAACCGGCAAGGCCAAGGGCAAGGGCAAGGGCTGACCGCCCCGGCCTGACGGCAAACGACGGGGCCGGGTCCGCACTCGCGGGCCCGGCCCCTCCGTGTCAGGGGACGGCGGCCGCCAGGGCCCGGACCGCCCCCGTGAAGCACTCCTCGGGCGGGGTGACCAGGCCGGCCCCGACCTGCCCGGTACCGGCGATGCGGCCGGCCATCCCGGTGTTGATCTGCGGCATCATCCCGGTCCGCACCACCTTGGTGACGTCGATGCCGACGGGTGTCCCGCGGAAGCCGAGGATCGGCACCTGGTACACCGGGTGCTCCCCGACGGTGACCTCGTACATCCGCTTCGTCGTCGCCAGCGCGAACGGGACGTCACCGCCGACGAACCGGACGATGGCCGGGGCGGCGGCCATCGCGAAGCCACCGATGCCCCCGGTCTCGGTGATGGCCGAGTCGCCGATGTCCGGGTTGGCGTCCTCGGGGCCGAAGTCCCCGAGGAACAGGCCCTCGGGGGTGTTGGCGGGACCGGTGAACCACTCCTCACCGGTGCCGGAGACGCGGATGCCGAAGTCGGTGCCGTTGCGCGCCATGGTCGTGACCACCGTGCAGCCGGGGATGTCCTCCGCCGCCAGCGTGGCCAGCTTCGCGGCGGGCATGCCGAGGTTGAGGAAGAAGTGCTCGTTGGCGCCGGAGAAGCGGGCCACCTCGGCGATGTCGTCCGACGACGCGTCGGCGGTGATGATGCCCGGCAGCAGCTCACGCAGCAGCATGAGGGAGCCGGCGCGGTTGCGGTTGTGGCCCTCGTCGCCCATCTGGAGCATCTGGGTGACGATCGCGCGGATGTCGACCGGCCCGATGCTGCGGACGGCCTGGCGCAGCACCGGGCCGAGCACGTCGCCCATCCAGCGCAGCCGGTCGATGACCTCGGGCCCGTAGGCGCCGTAGCGCAGCACCTTGCCCAGGCCCTCGTTGAGCGTGCACCACGAGTCGTTGCCGTGCGCGTCGTCGTGGAGCGCGTACATCCACATCGACGGGCTGACCACGCCGGCCATCGGCCCGACCGCCCCGCGGTGGTGGCAGGGCTCGAGGTCGAAGGTGCCGGCGGCCAGCTGCGCCTCGGCCTCCTCGGCGGTGTCGGCGAGGCCCTCGAGGAGCACCGCCCCGACCAGGGCCCCCCGCAGCGGCCCGCTGGCACGCTCCCAGTCGATGGGGGGTCCGGCGTGGAGGAAGGTGCCGCGCTCGAGTCCCACCGCCTCCGCGGCCGGCACCACGTCGACCAGCGAGGCCCCGGCACCCGTCATCCGTTCCAGGGCGCGCGCGTTGGCGGACTCGCGGCGGGGGTCGGCGAGGACGCGGGCGATCTCGGCCGCGGTGCCGTCGAGCGGTGGGTGCCAGTCGACCTCGGTGACCGGGACCGCCTGGGCCCGCAGCGTCTCGGCGAAGAGCGCCACCCCTGAGGTGGCGACCACCGGGTCGGCGCCGAGCAGACCGTGCAGGGGCGCGCTCATCGGGGGCTCCTCACGAGGGAGACGGCGTGTCGCGCGGCCGAGGCGTTGGAGAGGAACACCGACGCACCGGCGGCCGCGAGCGTCTCCTGGCAGGCGGCACGGTCCTGCGGGTCGGCGTCGGTGCCGCAGAGGGAGACGACCACGGGCAGGGACCGGCCGTCGGCGCGGGCGGTGTCACGGGCCCGCGCGACCGCGGCGGCGAGCTCGCCGGCGGGGTCCGGGTGGGCGCCGTGGCCGAGCACGAGGTCGAGGAGCAGGACGCCGCACGAGGGGTCCGCCGCCTCCGTGGCGATCCGCTCGGTGCGCAGCGTCGGGTCGATCATCGGGTGCGCCCGGCCGCGGGTCAGCTCGTCGGCGCCGTAGTCGACGACGGCGTGGCCGGAGGTCGCGAGGTCGGCGGGAAGAGAGTGCTCCGGGTCGCGGCCCAGGTTCGTGGCGACCGGACCGAGCTCGTGCGCGGCGATGGTCGCGGCCTCCTCGGCGAGCGTGCCGCCGCAGAAGAGTCCGCGAAGCGACGGGCCCCGCCCGAGCCGCGGGTCGTCGGGCCCGGCCAGGTGTTGGGGCCAGTCGGGGATGCTGCGACCCTGCGCGCCGAGCGCCGACTCCACGGCTGCGGTGAGGTCCGGGCGGTCGGGTCCGAGGGTGGCCCACTGGACCCTGAGGCCCAGCGCCTCGGCGTCGGCACGCACCTGCGCGAGGACGGCGGCGTCCGGCGGCTTCGAGACGACGACGACGGTCTCGGTGCCGGGGTCGTGGGCAAGGGCTCGCAGGGCCTGGCGCGTGGCGCGACCACCGACGGTGGCCGAGAGGTCGCGGCCTCCCACACCGAGGCAGTGGCTGACCCCCACTCCTGCCGCGTCGAGGAGGCACATGACCTGCTGGGCCCCGGTACCGCTCGCCGCGACGATGCCCACCGACCCCGGAGCCACGACGTTGCAGAAGCCGAGGGCTGCGCCGCCGACGAGGGCCGTGCCGCAGTCGGGGCCCATCACGAGGAGGTCGGCGGCGGCGGCACCGTCCTTGAGGCGCACCTCGTCGTCGACGGAGACGTTGTCGGAGAACAGCATCACGGAGGCGCCGGCCTGCAGGGCGTCGAGGGCCTCGCTCACGGCGTGCTCCCCCGGTACCGAGACGAGCGCGAGGTGTGCGCCGGTTCTTCGCACGGCGGAACCGAGCGTCATCGGCGGGACGTCGTCGGCCGTCCCCACACCCCCACCGGTGCCACGGAGGGCCGCGAGCGCGTCCTCGACCGCCGCGAGACCGCTCCCCAGGCCCGCGTCGTCGGCGGCCCGGAGCGCGACGACGAGGTCGTTGGGGCCGGCGTCGCCGGGCACCTCGAAGCCCATGCCCTTCAGCACGTCGCAGTTGAGCTCGGTGGCCATGGCGACCTGCGCCGCCTCGACCCCGTCGGTCGCGGCCACGGCGCGGCTCACCTGGAGCAGGCTCACGGAGTCGTGGTAGGCGCCGCGGCGCAGCTCGACGTGCACGGTCATGCGGCGGTCCTCCCGGTGGGGGCCGACGCGACGAGCGTGCCGAGGGCGGCGGCGGCACCGGCGACGAGGTCGCGGCCGGAGTCGTGGCCGAGCGCGAGCACGGCCGGCAGGTGACCCTCGACGGCCCGGGCGTGCCCGGCGGTTGCGGCGTCGACGAGCGCGACCACCGCCGGGCAGGCCCACCCGTCGGCAGCGGCCGTGAGGAGGGCGGCCGAGACGGCCGTGGTCGACGGGAGCCGGCGACGGACGGCGCCCACCAGGGCGGGTCCGCGCTCGGCGCGCAGGGCGTGGTGGACGAGGAGGGCGCCGGCGAGGGCGTCGTCGCCGCTCGGGGTCAGGCCGCGTCCGCGCCCCACCAGCGCCGCCACACCGGCGGTGGGGTCGGCCGCCGTCAGGGCGTCGCGCACGGGATCGACCAGCCAGGCGGACCCGGCCCCCGCGGCGTCGAGCAGCAGGTCGTGCACCTCGGCCGAGCGGTGTCGCGACGAGGGTGGCCTGACGCGGCTCGGCCGCCAGGTGCGGACGCCCCGCACCGTCGTCCCCGGAAGGGACACCGCCCCACCCCCGACGTCGGCCCGGTCCCCGGCACGCACGCCCCAGACGAGGTCGCCGCTGGTCATGGCCAGCCGCAGCGCCGTCGGCAGCGCGACGGCGTCACGCGTCAGGACGGGCAGCACGGTGCCCGCGACCTCGAGGTAGACGCCGTACCGGTACACCCCGCGGACGACCCCGCGGCGACGGCGCCCGGCCACGAGGCGGCACGTGAGCGGGGAGACCGCGGCCGGCAGCACCCGCTCGCGCGAGGTGTCGAGACGGGTCTCGGGCATACGGCGACGCTAGTGAGGTGGTTACAGTGACCCGATGGTCAGAGTTGCCAACGATGACCCCGCTGGGCCGCAGACCTTGACAGCAGCGGAGCGCCTCGCACCGCTCGCGGGCCGCTCGGGGCTGCCCCCGCTCCCCGACGACCCGGCGCAGCGGGCCGCCGCGCTGGAGGAGCTGGTCGCACGCCAGGCCGCCCTCCTCCAGCGCGAGGACGAGGTGCACCGGGTGCTCGTGCGCGTGGTGTTGACCGGTGGGTCGATCGGCGGGGTCTGTGACGCTGTCGCCGGGGTCGTCGGCGGTGCGGTGGTCGTCACGAGCTCCGACGGGCGGGTGCTCGCCACCGGCGGCGATGACGACCACGTGGAGCAGGCGCTGGCCCTCGACTGCTTCGACCGCAGCGGGCGTCTCGTCGTCGAGGACGAGCCCGTGGGCCCGCGCGAGGACGGTGACGGCGCCGACCCCACGCGCGCCTTCGTCCGCATCGTCGCCGGCACCTCCGACCACGGTCTGCTCGGTGCGTTCTCCGACGGGGAACCGCTGTCCGCCACAGACATCCACGTGCTCGAGCGTGCGGCCACCGTCGCCGCCCTGGCCGTCACCAAGGAGCAGGCCGTCTCGGCCGTGGAGGGCAAGTACCGCGCGGAGTTCCTCCGCGACGCCCTCGTCGGACGAGGAGGCGACCAGACCGAGGCCGCCTCCCACGCGGCGTCCCTGGGGTGGGACATCGACCGCCCGATGGTCGTCGTGGTGGCCGAGACCGACGAGAACGACGACGAGACCACCCGCCTTCCGGAGGAGGTGCGCAGCCTCCAGGAGCGGTTCGTTCGGGCGTGGACCCAGGCCGTCCGCACCCGGGACCCCGGGGTCCCCGTCGCGGGGTTCAGCCAGGAGGTCGTCGTCCTGCTCCCGGTGGACGAGGACGCCGACACCGAGACGGTGCTCCGGCCGGTGAACGACCTGGTGCGGGAGGTCCGCGGCGAGGGCGGCGGGGGCCGGCGCACCTTCTCCACGGGCGTCTCGCGGACCGTGCGGTCGGTGGCCGAGCTGCCCCAGGCCTACGACGAGGCGCTCACCGCGGTGCGGGTGGGGCGACAGGTGAACGGCAGCTCAGGCGTCGCGCACTTCCACCGTCTCGGCATCTACCGCCTGCTGGCGCTAGTGCCCGACAGCGCCGACCTGCGCCGCTTCGTCCACGAGTCACTCGGCGAGCTAGCCACCGATGACGCCCCCGAGAACGCCGACCTGCGGAACACCCTCTCGGTACTCATCGACACCAACCTCAACGTGGCCGAGACCGCCCGGCAGCTGTTCTTCCACTACAACACGCTGCGCTACCGGATCGCCAAGCTCGAGCGGATGCTCGGCCCGTTCACCTCCGACCCGCAGCTGCGGCTCACCCTCGCCCTGGCCCTGCGCGTGCACCGGATGAAGGGGCTCTGAGGACCCGCGGGCGCTCCCCCCGGTCGCCCCGGTTCGCGCAGGGGGTCAGGGTCGGGTCGCAGCTCTGGGTCTCGGGGATGACCGGGGTCGACCCGGCATCCGGCGAGCCGGCCGGCCCCCACCATCGAGGAGCAGACCACGCAGGCCCTGACGAACTGCGAACGCGTCGTCGAGGCCGGTGGGGGCACGCGCGAGCATCGTGGAGGTGGGGGTGCTCCTCGCCCACCCGGAGGACTTCGCCGGCCTCGACGAGGCCTACGCGCGGTACTTCCACGACAGCACCAGGGCGCGCTACGTGGCACGCCTCGGGCCCGAGCGTCCCGGTGTCCTGGTCTCCATCCGGATGACCGCGGTGGTGGCCTAGCCCCAGGAGCGGGGAGGAAGATCTAGGGGCTCGTCTCGGCGGGCCTGCGAGTCCCAGTGGCGGGCCGCCCCGAACGTCACCGTCGGGGGCAGGGCGCTGCCGACCAGCACCTCGAGCGCCTGCCCCACCTGTCCGGCGGAGACCCGGTTGGCCAGGGTCACGTGCGGTGTCCACGCACCCGACTCCAGGTGGGAGTGGGCCGGAGCCAGGCGCGCCGCCACGGACCGGTGCAGCGCGATGAGCCCCTGTGAGGGCACGACGCCGAGGGCGAGCACGAACAAGCCGCTCCCGAACACGACCGGCGCACCGAGCCGGCACGAGAGCGGCAGCACACCCAACCCGCGGACGAGGTCGGCCCGGCCCTGTGCGTCCACCCACCCACGCGACATCACGAGCGTCGTGTGCGGGCGGTTCGAGGGGCTGCGGTGGTGGGCGAGGCTGGGCAGCCCCGCGTCGTCGAGCAGCCGCCACACCGCGCGGATCGCCGCGTCGGCGTCCGCGTCGAGGACCAGGTCCACGTGGTGCACGGGTCCATCCTGGCGCGGGCGTGGGCCCTCGGGTGCCAACGGGGACGGCGCCCCGTTGTCGATGATTGCCGAGGGTGTCGCCGGACGCGGTCACTACCTTCCGAGTATCACGGTCCCAGCGTGAGCCGCGCCACCACCGGGCCGGCTCCCCCGGCAGAGAGGTCGCCCACCATGTCCCTCGGTCTCGGTTGGAAGCTCAAGGGGGACGGCCGCACCCTCGGCCCGGGCGAGGTCGTCGCCCCGGACGAGCGGCTCTCGTGGGGCCGCACCGTCGGCCTCGGGGCCCAGCACGTCGTCGCGATGTTCGGTGCGACGTTCGTCTTCCCGCTCATCATGGGGCTCAACGCCCAGCTGGCCATCCTCATGAGTGGCATCGCGACCATCGCCTTCCTCCTCATCGTCTCGGGCAAGGTCCCCAGCTACCTCGGCACCTCGGCCTCGTTCGTCGGCGGGGTCGCGGCCATCCGGGCGCAGGGCGGTGACTCCGCCACCGTCACCGGCGCGATCCTCGTCGCGGGCGCCGTGCTGGCCCTCGTGGGCGTGCTCATCCACTTCCTCGGCTCCCGCGTGCTGCACGAGGTGCTGCCGCCCGTGGTCACCGGCGCGGTCGTCATGCTCATCGGCTTCAACCTCGCCCCCGTCGTGGCCGGCATCTACTGGCCGCAGGACCAGTGGGTCGCGGTCCTCACGATGCTGTTCACGGTCGTCGTCGCCGTGGCCTTCCGCGGGTTCGTCAGCCGGATCGCCGTCTTCCTCGCCCTCATCTTCGGCACCGCCCTGTCGTGGCTGCTCGACCACACCGCCGGCCAGATCAACTCCGTCGTCGGCGGCGCCACGGAGGCCACCGACCACTACCGGTGGGACACCTCCCAGATCAGTGGCGCCGCGTGGTTCGGCCCCCCGCCCACCACGACGATCGCCGCCGACGGCACCGAGATGGCCGGCATCCACGCCCCCTCGTTCTCCATCGCCGCGATCCTCCTCGTCCTCCCGGCGGTCGTCGCGCTCATCGCCGAGAACACCGGTCACGTCAAGGCCGTCGCCGAGATGACCCGCACCGACCTCGACCCGGTCATGGGACGGGCCATCGCCGCCGACGGCATCGGCACGGTCATCGCCTCGTCGGTCGGCGGCTCCCCCACGACCACGTACGCCGAGAACATCGGCGTCATGGCCGCCACCCGCGTCTACTCGACGGCCGCCTACTACGTGGCGGCCGCGGTCGCCATCCTCTTCGGCTTCTCCCCGAAGTTCGGCGCGCTCGTGGCCTCCGTGCCCGGTGGTGTGCTCGGCGGCATCACCGTCGTGCTCTACGGGATGATCGGCCTGCTGGGCGCCAAGATCTGGAAGGAGAACGGGGTCGACTTCGGCAACCCGATCAACCTGGTCCCGATCGCCGCGGGCATCATCATCGGCATCGGCGACGTCGAGCTGACGATCACCGACGACTTCTCGCTCAGCGGTATCGCACTCGGCACCATCGTCACCGTCGCCGGCTGGCACCTGGCCCGGGTCATCGCCCCGGCCGAGCTGCGGGAGGCGGCCGAGGGCACTGTCATCTCCGTCGGCGACCACGTGTACGGCGACAGCGACGGCATCGACGACCTGCGCCAGGAGGGGTATCCCGGGCCGCCCGGACCCCGCGACCCCGGACGGGACCAGCGCCCCTGACCCCCGACTCCAGCGTCCCCACCGCGTTCCCGCCACCCGGCGGGGCCGGCCATCCCCCAGGCTCCGGTCGCGCCGGTCCTTCCGCGGACCCGCTCCGGAAGGCAGGATCGAGCCCGTGAAGCCCGGACCCTTCGTCCACCACGCCCCTCGCACCGTCGAGGAGGCGGTCGCAGTGCTCGCGCAGGTCGGCGCCGACGGGAAGGTGCTGGCGGGTGGGCAGAGCCTCATCCCCGTCCTCAGCATGCGGCTGGCCGGCCCCGGGCACCTCGTCGACATCAACGCGGTCGCCGGGCTCGACGACGTCACGGTCACCGGTGACGCCGTCCGGGTCGGGGCCCTGGTCCGGCACTCCGGCCTGCAGTGTCATGGCGGCGCCCACGCGGCGCTCCCACTGCTCCGGCAGGCGCTGGAGCACGTGGCCCATCCCGCCATCCGCAACCGGGGCACGACCGTCGGGTCGATCGCCCACGCCGACCCCGCCGCCGAGCTGCCCGCGGTCGCCGTGCTCACCGGAGCCGTCGTCGAGGTGCTGAGCAGCAGGGGGCGCCGCGAGGTGGACGCCGCGGACTTCTTCCTCGGCCCGCTCGAGACCGTCCTCGAGCCCGACGAGCTGGTCGAGGCGGTGCGCTTCGGACGGCTCCCCGACGACACCCGCACGCACTTCTCCGAGTCGGCCCGCCGCAGAGGCGACTACGCGCTGGCCGGGGTCGCCGTGGCCGTGCGGATTGACGGCGACACCGTGGCCGGGGCCCAGGCGGCGTTCGTGTCGGTCACGCCGGTTCCGACCGTCCTCGACCTCACACCGGTCCTGGCGGGACGCGGGGTCACGGACCTGCCGCTGGCCGAGGTCACCGAGCTCGTCCGTGGCCACGTCGACCCGGAGACCGACATCCACGCCGGCGCGGAGTACCGGCGGATGCTCGTCGCCGAGCTCACCGGGCGCGCGCTGGTGGCGGTGACCGGTGGTGCCGACCGACCGGCCGGCACCACGGAGGGAGCGGCATGAGCCAGCCCACCACGGAGGAGCACGTCGACATCTCGCTGCGCGTCAACGGCGTCCCCCGCACCGCCACGGCCCCGGCCCGACGGCTGCTCTCCGACTTCCTCCGCCACGACCTCGGCCTCACCGGCACCCACGTCGGCTGCGAGCACGGTGTCTGCGGTGCGTGCACCGTGCTACTCGACGGCGCCCCCGTGCGCTCGTGCCTGGTGTTCGCGGTGTCGGTCCGGGGCCACGAGGTCACCACGGTCGAGGGCATCGGCGACGACCCGACCGACCTGAGCCCGGTGCAGCAGGCGTTCGTCGAGTGCCACGGGCTCCAGTGTGGCTTCTGCACACCGGGCTTCGTCACCACGATCTCCGCCTACCTCGAGGAGCATCCCGACCCCACTCCCGAGGAGGCTCGAGAAGCGGTGTCCGGCAACCTCTGCCGCTGCACCGGCTACCAGAACATCATCCGCTCGGTGCTGCGGGCCGCCGAGATCCGCCGCGAGCGTGACGGCGGTGGTGACGAATGAGCACCCGCCAGGTCGGCGAGCGGGTCCAGCGTGTCGAGGACCCCCGGCTCCTCACCGGAGGCGGTCGCTACCTCGACGACCTCGGCCGGCACGCGCTCCAGGCCGCGTTCGTGCGCAGCCCTCACGCCCACGCCCGCATCGTCGACATCGACGCCACCGACGCCCTCGACGTCGACGGCGTGGAGGCCATCTACACCTACGACGACCTCGACGGGCGCACCGGCGAGACCCTGCCCGTCCTCATCCCCCACCCGGCGATGACCCACCCGCGCACCGGCCACTGCCTGGCCAGGGACGAGGTCAAGCACGTCGGGGAGGCCGTGGTCATGGTCGTCGCCCGCGACCGCTACCTCGCCGAGGACGCCTGTTCGCGCATCCGGGTCTCCTACGAGCCGTTGCCGGTCGTCGTCGGTGTCGAGCAGGCGCGCTCCGGCGGGCACCGCGTGCACGAGGACGTCCCCGACAACATCTCCGCACACCTGGTCCAGGAGGTCGGCGACGTCGAGGCCGCGCTCGCCGGCGCGCCGAACACCCTCACCCTCGAGCTCGACGTCGAGCGCAGCGCGAGCATGCCGCTCGAGGGCAAGGGCGTCTACGCCCGCTGGGACGCCGACGACGGCTCGCTGCGCCTGTACTCCTCCACGCAGACGAGCACCGGCGTGCGGGCCGCGGTGGCGGCCAAGCTCGGGCTGCCGCTGGCCAGGGTCGAGGTGGTGACACCCGACGTCGGTGGTGGGTTCGGCGTCAAGATCGTCCACCCGTGGCCGGAGGAGGTGCTCGTGCCGTGGGCGGCCCGCCGGCTCGGCCGCGACGTCAAGTGGACCGAGGACCGCCGGGAGCACTTCGTCTCGAGCTCCCACGAGCGCGGCCAGATCCAGCAGGTGACGGTGGGCTTCGACGAGGACGGGAGGCTGCTCGGCCTGGACGTCCGCTTCTGGCACGACAACGGGGCGTACACCCCCTACGGCGTCATCGTGCCGATCATCACCGCCACCCAGCTGCTCGGCCCGTACAAGCCCGGGGCGTACCGGGTGGAGTGGTGGAGCCTCTACACGAACACCGTGCTCGTCACGCCGTACCGCGGCGCCGGCCGCCCCCAGGGCTGCTACGCGATGGAGCGGACGATGGACGCCATCGCCGCGCACCTGGGGCTCGACCGGGCCGAGGTGCGAAGCCGCAACTTCATCCAGCCCGACGAGATGCCGTACGACCAGGGCCTGATGTTCCAGGACGGCCGGCCGCTGCGGTACGACTCCGGCGACTTCCCGGCCTCCCTGGCCAAGCTCAAGGCGCTCGTCGGGTGGGACGACTTCGCCGAGTACCGCGCGCAGGCCGAGCGAGAGGGCCGCCGGGTCGGCATCGGCATCGGCTGCTACGTCGAGGGCACCGGGGTGGGACCGTACGAGGGCGGGTTCGTGCAGGTCGAGACCAGTGGGCGGGTCAACGTGGCCACCGGACTCACCACGCAGGGCCAGTCGCACCAGACCGCCTTCGCGCAGATCGTCGCCGACGAGCTCGGGGTGCCGATGGCCGACGTCCACGTGACCACCGGCGACACCCGGCGGATGGCGTACGCGGTCGGTACGTTCGCGTCCCGTGGCGCGGTGATGTCGGGCAACGCCGTCGCCCTGGCCGCCCGGATCGTCCGGGCCAAGGCCCTGCGGATCGCGGCGGACGCGCTGGAGGTCTCCGCGGACGACCTCGAGATCGAGGACGGCGTCATCTCGGTGCGCGGGGCGCCCGGCAGCTCCATCGACCTCAAGACCGTCGCCGTGCTCTCCAACCCGCTGCGGTACGCCTTCGACACCACCGCGCAGGCGGCCACCCAGTTCGCGGGCACCTTCGACCCCGAAAAGCCCCCCGTCGCCGACGACGACGAGCCCGGGCTCGAAGGGCAGGACTTCTACTCCCCCACCCAGGCGACGTTCGCCAACGGCATGCATGCCGCTGTTGTCGAGACCGACCCGGTCACGGCCGAGATCCGCATCCTGCGCTACTGCGTCGTCCACGACTGCGGCACGATGGTCAACCCCATGGTCGTCGAGGGGCAGGTACACGGCGGGGTGGCCCAGGGCGTCGGCGGGGCCCTCTACGAGCGGATGGTCTACGACGAGTCCGGGCAGCTGCTCAACGCCTCGTTCATGGACTTCCTCATGCCGTACGCCACCGAGGTGCCGCACATCGAGACCGACCACCTCGAGACCCCCAGCCCGCTCAACCCGCTCGGCATCAAGGGCGCCGGCGAGGCCGGCACCATCCCGGTCACGGCCGTCATCGCCTCGGCCATCGAGGACGCCGAGGGCTTCCCCATCCGCTCGATGCCGATCAGCCCGGCCGAGCTGTGGGAGCTCCGGCAGGCACATGCGTCCGACACCGCCCCCGCACAGGAGGACTCGCGATGAAGATCACCGGCACCTCGACGCTGGACTCGCCCGTCGACCAGGTCTGGGAGGCGATCCTCGACCCCGCGGTGCTGGCCGCGTGCATCCCGGGGTGCACGAGCCTGACGGCGGTGGGCGAGGACCGCTACGCCATGACCGTCACGGCCGGTGTCGCGGCCATCAAGGGCACGTACGACGGCGAGGTCTCGCTCGGCGACATGGAGGAGCCGTCGGGGCTGACCCTGCGGGCCCGCGGGGCCGGCGCGCCCGGCACCGTGGACGCCGACGTCAAGGTGCGCCTGGCGCCGTCGGGCGGCGGCACCGAGGTCACCTACGACGCGAACGCCTCGGTGGGTGGGGCCATCGGCGGGGTCGGACAGCGGATGCTCTCGGGCGTCACCAAGAAGATGGCTGGCGAGTTCTTCACCGCGCTCGACCAGCACATCGCCGGTGGTGGCGCCGCCGCCCCGCTCGCGCTGCCCGCGGGGGTCATCACCCCCGCCACCGGGGTGTCGGGCACGCCCGCCGTGGGTACGACGTTCACCGGGAGGGCGGCCGCGCCGGCCGCCACCTCGACCCGCGACCTCGTGCTCGCCGCCGTCGCGGGCGGGTTGCTCGCCCTCGCCGGGGTCGCCCTCGGCGCCCGGATCGGGAGGAGGCGCTGATGCGTCCGTTCACCGCAGCGGCCGTCCAGGTCGCGCCGGTCACCGGCCCGCTGACCGCGGACTCGGTGACCCGCAACATCGACACCTGCATCGAGTGGACCCGCCGGTGCGTCGAGGCCACCGGCGCCGAGCTCGTCGTGCTCCCCGAGTCCTGCACCACGGGCTTCACCCCCGGCTGCCCCACCGAGGAGCTCTGGGAGCTCGTCTCCGACGTGCCCGGTCCGGTGACGCGCCGGCTCGTCGACACCGCCGCCGAGCTCGGCATCCACCTCGTGTTCGGCACCTACGAGCGCGGCCCGAGCCCCGGGGTCGTGTACAACTCCTCGGTGCTCGTGGACCCGCGCGGCGAGGTCATCGGCGTCTACCGCAAGACGCACCCGTTCTGCTCCGAGGCGGTCTCCGGCGGCGGATGGGTGACGCCCGGTGACACCGTCACCGTCGTCGACACCGAGCTCGGCCGGATCGGCATGATCATCTGCTTCGACGGCGACTACCCCGAGCTGTCCCGCATCCAGGCGGTGCAGGGCGCGGAGGTCATCTGCCGGCCGTCGGCGCTGCTCCGCTCGGCCGACGTCTGGGAGCTCACCTCCCGGGCCCGCGCGTACGACAACCACGTGTTCGTCATCGGCGCCAACGCCACCGGCACCGACCCCGCCGGCGTGCACTACTTCGGCAACTCGCACGTCGTCACCCCGGTGGGGCACATCGTCGCCAAGGCGGCGTCGCACGAGG
The DNA here is from genome assembly GCA_963726295.1 of uncultured Actinomycetota bacterium. Lineage (GTDB taxonomy): Bacteria > Actinomycetota > Actinomycetes > Actinomycetales > Dermatophilaceae > DASSQJ01. The sequence goes on along the minus strand of CAVSBW010000007.1, from coordinate 109,537 downwards.
GGTGGGTGTCGGCCCGGCTCGACCCGGCGGAGGCCCTCGCCTCGCTGACACCGGGGTCGAACATCGGTCAGGGCTTCGACCACCTGCGCGACCGCAACCTCGACCTCATCCGAAACCACCGCGACGACCTCGAGGCACCCGCGAAGTCGAGCTTCCCCCACGCCTGACCTCGGGTTTCCCGCCCGATGCCGCAAAGCCGTGGGTCGCGCCAGAACCTTTCCGTTGCGACCCACGGGCTTCCGCGGCGATGCCGGGCCGGGCCGCGAGCCCGTAGCGGCCGGTCAGGGGCACCGCGGGACGGGCGCGCTGTACGTCGTGGTCGACCGGTTGGAGACGTAGTAGTCGGTGACCCAACGCCCGTCGGTCAGCCTGTCCCAGACGCGGGTGGTGCCGACCAGTGACCCGGACCGCTGGCACGCCACGTATGCCAGTGACCCGGCCTGCAGCGGCCGGCCGAGGTCGGTGTACGACGTCCCCGGCCCGGACCTCGTGGTCACGGGGGTGGAGACCCGCACCTGCCCCGGCCAGGAACACCTCGCGAGCCCTCCGCTGTACCCCGTCGGCGACGGCGTCGAGACGTAGCGGTCGGTGACCCAGCCGCCGTTGGTGAGCCGGTCCCACACCCGGGTCGTTCCGATCCGCTGGCCGCGGCCCTGGCAGACGACCGAGACGGGCGCACCGGGGTCGAGCGACCCGGTGATCGGGGCCGTGGTCGTCGGCCCGCTCCGCACGTACAGGGGTCGGGTCCTGGTGACCGAGTACCTGCGGGCCACGGTGGCCACCGGTCCCTTGATGGCGTCGCTGTCGATGTTCAGCGACACCCCGCCCCAGGTCTCGACGTGGTCGCCGCGGTACTGCTTGGCCCGCTGCCACTCGGCCCACCGTGTGTTCCCGGCGGTCGGCCAGCCGGTCAGCGACGTCGAGCCGTCCCACCGCGCCATCCAGACCGCGTCCGGCCGGGCCCGCGAGGTGGAGAAGTAGCTGGCCGCGAGGTCGCGCAGCCCGGAGTCCTGGTGCACGTACACCCCGGCGAGGTAGCCGGCGCGGTGGAGGGCCCGGGTCCACTCCGAGACGTACTTCCGCACCGCCGAGATGCAGCCGCTGACGGTGCGGTCGTAGTGCTCGACGTCCGCATACAGGGCGCTGCCGCGCAGGAGCCCGAGGCCCCTGGCCAGGCTCACGGCGTCGGCCCCGTCGGCCGCTCCCCGGGTCGCGGCGGCGCTGTTCGAGTACCGGTAGGGCTTGCTGCCGTACGCGCAGGACGGCTGGTCGCCGAAGTAGGTGGGGACGAGCGACCAGCCGGCGTCGGCGGCGGCGCTCACCCACGCCGCGGTGAGGTTGGGCTGGGCGCAGCCGCGGTTGCGGCCACCGAAGTAGATGTTGACGCCGCGGTAGGGCGAGGTGCCCTTCCAGGCGGCCAGAGCGCTCAGCGAGGGCGCCGTGCAGGTGTCGAAGAACCTTCCCACGATCCGGGTCGCCGAGGACCCCCTCGGGTAGACCACCCGGGTGGCGGGGTCGGCCCGGGCCACGTCGGCGACCACCACCCCGGACGCGAGGGCCGTGAGGACGGCCACGAGCGAGACGGTGAGTCGTCGTGCCTGGGACATGACCTGCTCCTGCCGGGGACCGTCGGCGCGTGCGCGCGAACACCCCATGATGCGCTCGCTCACCGCTGCCGGGCAGGCATTTCCCGGCATCGTCGGCACCTGGTGTCGCGCGACCATCCGATCCCACGACGTGGGGCCTGCCATCCGGACGCCACCCGAGGGCTACAGGTCCTCGAACGGGACGACGTCACCCACCGGACCGCCTGCCTGGGGGAAGGCGATGCGCCCCTGCGCGACCGCCCAGCGCGCGACGTCCACCCGGAAGCGTCCGGCGCGTACGGCGGGGTCGGCCTCGGCCAGGCGGCGGGCCTCGTCCAGGCCCACCGTGTACACCGACATCCCCCGCAGCGTCGCGTCCGTCTTCTCGACGAGCGGACCGTTGGCGGCGATGATGCCGCGCCGGGTCAGGTCGCCGAGGTACGCGAGGTGGGCGTGGTGGAGGGCCCTCGACGCGTCGTCGTCGAGCTCGGGCGGGTGCTCACCGGTCCGGAGGTACACGACGGTACGCACGTCGAACGTCGCGGGGACACCCTCCGGGCGCTCGTCGGTCATCGGACCCGGACCCCCGCCCAGCGGGCCGTGGAGGTCAGGTCGAACGGGCCTTCGCCGAGCCGGCTCTCGAGCTCACGTCGCACGACCTCGCGCTCGTCGTCGGTGAGCGCCGCGACGTACGCACCCGCCGGGCCGGTGCCAGCGAGGAACGGGGACCAGTAGTCGTCGAAGGAAGTGAAGTGCATCGGAACGGCCACCACCCCGTCGACGACGTCCTCCAGGCCCGCGCGCCCGAGCAGCGCGTCGAGACCCCCGGAGGCCGCCGGCCGGTCGGGCGCCTCCTCGACGGCGCCGTCGCGGACCGCGGCCGCGGCGTCCCAGAAGACCCGCAGCATCTCCATCCCGCTCGCGTAGTCCCACACCGCGGCGGCCACGACACCGCCGGGCCGCGTGACGCGGCGCATCTCGCGGACGGCCGCGTCGGGGTCGGGGACGAAGTTGAGGACGAGGAGCGCGAGCGCGGCGTCGACCTCGCCGTCGTCGAGGGGCAGGGCGTCGGCGCTGCCGGTGACGAAGCGGCCGGCCGGGCCACCCAGCCGGGTGCGCGCCGCCTCGACGAACGCCGGCGACGGGTCGACACCCGTGACCCGGCAGCCCGACCTGCGTCGGAGCAGCTCGGCGGACAGGTTGCCGGTGCCACAGCCGACGTCGCAGACGGCCGGCGGCACCTCCGGCCCGATCGCGGCGTCGACGAAGGACGGGGCCAGCGCTGCGCTCCACCGGCCCATGAACCGCTCGTACGCGACGGCGTCGCCGAACACGCGGTCAGGATCGCACCTCGCGGCGCGGTCGGCCAGACCCGAAGCCGGACCGGGTCGACCGGCACGTCGGTCGCGCCGGATCCACCACGGAACGGAGGACCCGCCGGGGCGGGAGGACTCAGCGCCGGAGAGCGGGTGGGCGACGGCCTCTGACGACACCACCCACCCGCTCCGACCCGTGTCCCTCGGGTCCGGGCCGTCGTCGGGTCCGGCGACGCCCCCTGCGGCGTGCTGTCCCCCACGGCCCGTGCCATCGGCCCTCGGGTCCGCGGCCGTCGTCGACCGCGGTATCAGGTGTTCGGAGCGGGGGCACCGACCGGATGGGTGCCGGTCGTGGCCGTTGTCAGGGGTGGCCCGAGCACCCGCCCGCCGTCGGCAGGATCTGACAACGCATCCCCGCGGCACGGCCGGTTGGATCGACCCATGGCGCCAGCACGACGCATCCGGGTGGGCATCGACACCGGCGGCACGTTCACCGACGTCGTGGCCGTCGACGAGGAGTCCGGCGAGCTCGTCACGACGAAGACCCCCAGCACGCCCGCCAACCCCGCCGACGGCTTCATCGCGGGCGTCGAGAAGATCCTCGACGTGATGGGTTCGACCGGCGAGGACCTCACCGCCGTCTGCCACGGCACCACGGTCGCCACCAACCGGCTCCTCGAGGGCAAGGTCGACCGCCTCGGTTTCATCACGACCGAGGGCTACGAGTTCATGCTCGAGATCGCGCGCCAGGCGGTGCCCGACGGCTACGGCAACTCGTACTTCTGGGTCAAGCCGCCACGGATCGTGCCGGCCGACGCGGTGCGGACGGTGGGTGGCCGGTTGGGCGCCGACGGGATCGAGGTACGACCGTTCGACGAGGGGGACGCCGTGGCCGCGGCCAGGTTCTTCCGCGACCGCGGCATCACCACCATCGGCGTCTGCTTCCTCCACTCCTACGCCGACGACCGACACGAGCGCGCCATGCTCGACGTGCTTCGGCGCGAGCACCCCGACGCAGTGGTCTCGCTGAGCAGCGAGGTCCTGCGCGAGTACCGCGAGTACGAGCGGTCCATGACCACCCTCGTCGACGCCGCGGTCAAGCCGAGCGTCGCCCGGTACGTGGCGAACATCCACGAGCGGCTGCGCGGCTTCACCGGAGGACGGCCCGTGCCGTTCTACGTGATGAAGTCCAACGGCGGGGTGCTCTCCGCCGACGAGGTGGCCCGGCAGCCCATCACCACGGTGCTCTCCGGACCCGCGGCGGGGGCCCTGGGGGCGGCGCTCGTCGCCGAGCGCGCCGGGTTCGACAAGGTGCTCACCTGTGACGGTGGCGGCACCTCCACCGACGTCACCGTGGTGCTCGACGGGGAGCCGACGCTCACCACCGAGGGGTCGGTCGGGGCGTACCCGAGCAAGATCCCCATGATCGACGTGGTCACTGTCGGCGCCGGCGGCGGGTCGGTCGCGTGGGTGTCCCCCGAGGGCACGCTCAAGGTGGGGCCCCAGTCGGCCGGCGCCGACCCGGGGCCGCTCTGCTACGGCCGCGGGGGCACGGAGCCCACGATCACCGACGCACACCTCGTGCTGGGCCGCATCCCACCACACCTCCTCGGCGGGGAGATCCCGCTCGACACCGCCGCAGCGCGCGCCGGGCTCGAGGACCTCGCGAAGCGCCTGGACCTCGACCTGGAGCGTTGCGCCGCAGGAGTGCTCGAGATCTCGGCGTGGAACCAGGCCAACGCGCTGCGTCAGGTGTCGGTGAAGCGGGGCCTCGACGTCCGAGACTTCGTGCTGACGACCTTCGGTGGGTCGGGGTCGCTGCTCGCGTGCCGGCTCGTCGACGTCCTCGGCCTCGCGGGAGTGGTCGTGCCGCCCAACCCGGGCAACCTCAGCGCCTTCGGGCTCCTCACGGTCGACGTCCGCAACGACTACGTCCAGACCCACGTCGAGCGGCACACCGCGCTGGACCTCCACGACGTGAGCCGGGTCCTCGACGACCTCACCGGGCGGGCGACCGCGGCGCTCGACGCCGAGGGGTTCGAGGCCGCCGACCACACGTTCGTCCGAACCGCCGACCTGCGCTACTTCGGCCAGGCCTACGAGGTGCGGGTGCCCGCCGGATCCGGCACCGTGGACCGGGCCTGGGCCGACGATGTGGCCGGCCGCTTCCACGACGAGCACCGCCGCCTCTACGGCTACGACTTCCGCGACGACCCCGGCCAGCAGGTCGAGTGGGTCAACCTGCGCGTGACCGGGATCGGGCCGATCACCCGCCCGGAGCTACAGCCCCTCCCCCAGCGGGGCACGGACGAACCGGTCGGGTCCGGCCTGCCCGGTCAGCGGTCGACGCGGGAGGTCTGCTTCGACCCCGACGACGGGTACGTGCCCACCCCCGTCCTCTGGCGCCCCGACCTGCGCGCCGGGGACACCTTCTCCGGGCCCGCCGTCGTCGAGGAGTTCGGCTCCACGGTGCCCGTCCACCCCGGCTTCGGGGTGCGGGTGGACCGGTGGGGCAACCTCGTCGTCACCAAGGAGGACGTCGGATGACCACCTCGCCGGCCGGCCCACCCGACCTCGGGACCTACCTCGCGACGCCACCGGTCAACCCCGCCGGTCTGCCCACGCCCTACGAACAGGGCGGCCGGCTGACGCCCGAGGGCACGTCGGTCGACCCCGTGCTCGTCGAGATCGTCCAGGGGACACTCGCCAGCGTCGAGATGGAGGTCGAGACCGCCATCGCGCGCACCTCGCGCAGCCCGATGATCCGCGATGCGCACGACTTCCGCGCCGGCATCCACGACCGCCGGCTGCGCAAGCTCACCGGCCGCTCGTACTCGGCGCTGGTGCACCCCGTGGCGCGGGACTTCCCGCTCGCCGAGATGGCCGAGGGCGACGTGTTCTTCCACAACGACGTGTACGAGTCGGAGGGCGGTATCGGCCACCTCCCGGACCTCTGCGTGACCGTGCCCGTGTTCCACGACGGCGATGTGGTCGCCTTCGTCCAGGCGTTCGGGCACCACGACGACATCGGTGGCGCCGTGCCCGGGTCGATGCCCAGCAAAGCCCGCACGGTGTTCGAGGAGGGCCTCTCGGTGCCGCCGATCAAGTTGTGGGACAGGGGAGTCCCGAACAAGGCGGCGCTGCGGATCATGACGCGCAACAGCCGGATGCCGGACAGCCTTGCGGCCGACCTGGACGCCGAGTGCTCAGCCTGCCTCATGGGAGCGCGCCGGCTCGCCGAGCTCTTCGCGCGGTACGGCCGCGACACGGTGGAGGCCGCCTTCGACGCCATCCTCGACGCCACCACCGAGACGTACCGGCGCGAGGTGCTCGACCGCATCCCGGACGGGCAGTACGTCTGGGAGGACTACGCCGAGCACGACGGCGTCGACGAGCCCCGGCTGCACGCCCAGCGGATCACCCTGACCAAGACGAGCACGGGAGGACCGGGCCCCGGCGACGGCGGCCCTCGCCTCGTCATCGACTTCACCGGCACCGGCCCGCAGGCCAAGGGGCCGATCAACCACTGCGGCGACTACGCCGGCGGCAACTTCCTCGCCAAGTGGCTGGCCCCCATCCTGCGCAACCTCGCCGACTCCCCGGAGCGGATGGCCGAGCTCGACGTCAACGAGGGCGTCGTGCCGCTCATCGAGATGCGCTTCCCCGAGAAGGGCACCCTGCTCACCCCGGTCTACCCGGCACCGACCAACGCGCGGACCTTCGTCATCCTCCGGCTGCTCGGCGTGCTCGCCGGCGCGCTGGCCAAGGCGGTGGACGGCCGGATGCCCGCCGACCAGGAGACCATCCGGTACACCGGTGTGTACGGCAAGGACCGGGACGGCAACGACTACCTCATGCGCGAGGTGCTCGGCGGCGGCTCCGGCGGGCGCTACTACGCCGACGGCGAGGACACGATCCACGTCGTCCCGGACAGCCGGAACCTCCCCACGGAGTTCACCGAGTCGCGGTTCCCGTTCCGCGTCGAGAGGCTGGGCCTCGCGGTCGACTCCGGTGGCGCGGGGAGGTACCGCGGAGGGCTGGGCTACGAGAAGCACATCCGGATGCTCGAGGACGCCCACTTCATGTCGATCGCCGACCGGTCGATCCTCGCCTGCTGGGGAGTCAAGGGCGGCCGCGCCGGGCGGCCGTTCGAGGTGACCGTCGACCTCGGCGGCCCGGACGAGCGGGTCGTCGACGCCCTCGCGGACGCCGAGCCGGTGCGGGCGGGCCAGGTCATCCGCATCCGCACCACCGGGGGCGGCGGGTGGGGCGACCCGCTGGAGCGCCCCTACCCCGAGGTCGAGCAGGACCTGCGCTGGGGCAAGGTGTCGTTCGAGGGGGCCCGCGACGACTACGGGGTCCTCGCCACTGGCACGAAGGACGACCCTCGCGTCGACGAGGCCGCCTCCGACGCACTGCGCGCCCAGCGACTCGCTGATCGCGGCGACGAGCCCTTCTTCCACCGTGGCCCCGGATACGCGAGGCTGTCCGGTGGTCCGACGTCAGCAGACGTCGACTGGCGTTGAGGAGAGTGCGATGAGCGACGACACGACCTGGCTGCGCGAGGCCGTCGACCTGGCCACCGCGAACGTCGCGGACGACGGTGGACCCTTCGGAGCGATCGTCGTCAGGGGGGAGGAGGTGGTCGGCAGGGGGACGAACCGCGTCACCGACGAGCTCGACCCCACCGCGCACGCCGAGGTCGTCGCCATCCGCCGCGCCTGCCGGGCCGTGGGCGACTTCAGCCTGGCCGGCTGCATGCTCTACGCCTCCTGCGAGCCCTGCCCGCTGTGCCTCGCGGCCGCACTCTGGTCGCGCGTCGACGGTGTCGTGTGGGCGGCCGACCGCCACGACGCCGAGCGGGCGGGCTTCGACGACGCCCGGTTCCACGTGCTGCTCGGCCCCACCGACCCGGGGGCCGACTGGCCGCTGCGACTCGGTCAGGTGGCGATCGACACGGCCCGGGCGCCGTTCGACGCGTGGAGCGCCCACGCCGGCCGCCGCGAGTACTGACCCGCACCAGAGACCGAATCCCCGACCCCGAGGACGCCCCGTGACCGGACCGCTCGACGACGTCGTCGTCATCGACCTCACGCGTGCCCTCGCCGGACCCCACTGCGCGATGATGCTCGGGGACCTCGGGGCGCGCGTGATCAAGGTCGAGAGCCCCGACGGCGGCGACGAGTCGCGTGGATGGGGACCGCCCTTCGTCGGGCCGGACGACGATCCGGTCTCCACGTACTTCCTCTCCTGCAACCGCAACAAGGAGTCGGTGGCGCTCGACCTCAAGAGCGACCACGGCCGGGAGACCCTCGCCCGGCTCGTCACCCGCGCCGACGTCCTGCTCGAGAACTTCCGACCGGGAGTGCTCGACCGGCTCGGCTTCCCCGTCGAGCGGCTGCACGAGCTCAACCCCCGGCTCGTGGTGCTCTCGATCAGCGGCTTCGGCCACGACGGTCCCGAGGGCGGGCGCGCGGGCTACGACCAGATCGCCCAGGGCGAGGCCGGCCTGATGTCGCTCACCGGCGCCGACCCCGACCACCCCCAACGGGTCGGGGTACCGATCGGGGACCTGCTGGCCGGGATGTACGGCGCCTACGGGGTGGTGGCCGCACTCCACGAGCGGGCCCGGACGGGGCGCGGGCGGGTGGTGCGCACCTCGCTGCTCGCCTCCATCGTCGGCGTCCACGCCTTCCAGGGCACCCGGTACACGGTGGCCGGCGAGGTCGGCCACGCCGCGGGCAACCACCATCCGTCGATCTGCCCCTACGGACTGTTCACCTGCGCCGACGGCATGATCCAGCTCGCCTGCGGCAGTGAGGGGCTGTGGCGCCGGCTGGCGGGCGCCTTCGCCATCGACGCCGAGGCCCCGGGGTTCGCGACGAACCGGGAGCGGGTCGGGAACCGCGAGGCCGTCGTCGCCGCCGTCGACGCGGCGTTCGCCGACATCCCGCTGGCCGAGCTGCTCCCACGGCTGGCCGAGCTCGGAGTGCCGGCCGGGGAGGTGCGGACCCTCGACCGGGTCTACGAGTGGGAACAGACCCGCAGCCAGGGCCTCGTCGTCGACGTCGAGCACCCGCTGCTCGGGTCGGTGGAGATCCCGGGGCCACCGATCCGGCTGGACGACAACGCCTTCGCCGGTGGCCGCGAGACCCACGCACCTCCGCCGCTCCTCGGCGAGCACACCGCGAGTGTGCTGGCCTGGCTCGACGAGCTCGACGAGCCCGGCGAGCAGGTCGCCCCCGACCCTGGGTGAGCCGCAGCCGCCTGCGGCGAGGGATGGGGCGCAGTCAGGCGGCAGGTGCGGTGTCGGCATGGATGGCGTGCCGCACCCTGTCGACGAGCTCGGAGTAGGCGGGGAGGGCTCGCAGCTCCTCGGCGCTGAGTGCCTTGCCCGGTGTCGAGAACACCGCGGACTCGTCGAGGACGATCCGGCCCGGTCGCGGGCTCATCACCATCACCCGGCTGCCGAGGAACACCGCCTCGTCGACGCTGTGGGTGATGAAGAAGATGGTGCTGCGCGTGGCGCGCCAGATCTCGAGCAGCTCGTCCTGCAGTCGCTCCCGGGTGAGGGCGTCGAGGGCCCCGAAGGGTTCGTCCATGAGCACGATGCCGGGGTCGTTGGTGAGCACCCGGGCGATCTGGCACCGCTGCTGCATCCCACCGGAGAGCTCGTACGGCCGGCGGTCGGCGAAGTCGGTGAGGCCCACCATCTCGAGGAAGCGGTCGGCCTGCTGCCGGCGCTCCTCGGCCCTGACCCCACGCAGCTTCGGGCCGAGCTCGACGTTCTGCCGCACCGTCATCCAGGGGTAGAGCGTCGGCTGCTGGAAGACCACACCGCGTTGGGCGGAGGGTCGCTTCACCACCTCGCCCCCCACCACGACCTCGCCCTCCGTCGGCCGCATGAACCCGGCGATGAGCCGGAGGAGGGTGGTCTTGCCGCAGCCCGAGGGGCCGGCGAGGCAGACGAACTGTCCCGGCTCGATGGTGATGTCGATCCGGTCGAGGGCCCGCACGCCGTCCCCGCCCCCCACGTCGAACGTGTGGGCGAGGTCGGCGATGCGGACCTCTCTGTCGTGCGTCACTTCGAGGCGTCCTCGGCGGGGGTCGCGTCCACGCCGTCGGCGTAGACCTGGGCGTCGGCGACCGCGTCGATGCCGCCCTGGGTCAGGAGGAACTTGGCGGTGGTCGTGAGGTCATCGCCCATCTTCCCGCCGAGGTGGTCGGCGTCGGCCTGGGTGGCCGCGGGCAGGTACTCGTAGCCCTCGAACAGCTTCTGGGCGTCGGCCGGCGGCACGCCGAGCTGGGCCGCGATGCTCTCGGACGCCTTCGCGGGGTCGTCGGTGATCATCGCGACGGCGTAGTCCTGGGCCTTGGCCCACTGGGCCATGAACTCCGGGTTTGCCGCGATGAATGCGGTCGACGCGGTGCCGAGGTCGTAGGTCGGCTTGCCGGCCTTCGCGGTGTCCGCGCTGCTCAGCACCACCGTGCCGCTCTGCTTGAGCTCCGTGAGCACCGGGTCCCAGACCCACGCGGCGTCGATCTGCTCGCCCTGCCACGCCGCGGGCATCTTCTCGGGCTCGAGGTTGATCAGCTTGACGTCGCTCGCCGAGTCCAGGCCGGCGTCCTGGAGGGCCTGGAGGAGGGAGTAGTGCGCGGTGGAGCCGAACGGCACCGCGATCGTCTTGCCCTTGAGCCCCTCGAGGTCGGTGATCGACGGGTCGCGCACCACGAGCGACTCGGCGGTGCCGATGACGTCGTGGATCCACACGACCTCGAGCGGGATGTTCAGCGGCGCCGACAGCGCCTTGGTGGCCGGCGAGGAGCCCATCAGGCCGATGTCGACACTGCTGGCCCCGTAGGCCTGCACGACGTCACCGCCGGAGGCGAAGTTCGACCACTCGATGGTGGCGTTCGGCATGCAGGCCTCGAGGATGCCGAGGTCCTTGACGACGAGGTCGCCGTTGGGGATCTTCTGGAAGGCGATCCGCGCCGTGGTGGTGATCGAGTCGTCCGCCTCCCACGGGCAGGCCGCCGCCGCGGAGGCGCCCGTCGTCTGGACCGTGTCGTCGGCCGGACGGCCCGACTCGACACAGCCGCTGAGGGCCAGCAGGGCGACCGCCGCCGCGGCGCCGGTCGCGAGCGTGGTGGTGGTGCGTCGCGTCATGGTCGTTCTCTCTCGGTCGTAGGGTTTCAGACCTTGCCGTGCCAGGGCACGAGCACGTTCTCTAGCAGCTTGATGCCGGAGTCGAGGGCCACCGCGGCAATGCCGATGACGATGATGCAGGCGATGGTGAGCGGCGTGTTCAGCTCGGTGCCCGACGCGTAGGCGAGTCCGCCGATGCCGGGAATGCCGTTGTTCAGCTCGGCCGCCACCACGGTGGTCCACGCGAAGCCCGTGGCCACCCGGATGCCGGTGATCACCTGGGGTAGCGTCGCCGGGAGCATGACGACCGTGAGGGTCTGCCGCCGACTCGCGCCGAGGCTGAGGGCGGCGTTGACCATGTCCGCCTGTACACCCCGGACGCCGCCGATCGTCGCCATCGCGATCGGCGGCATGGCGGCGAGGAACAGCAGCCAGACCTTCGAGGTGTCGCCGATGCCGAACCACACGATGAGTAGGCCGATGTAGCCGAGTGGAGGCAGCGCGCGAAGGAAGTTGAGGTAGGGCTCGATGACGATGCCGACCCACTTCAGCGTCGCCATGAGCAGCCCGAGCAGGATGCCTACGACGATGGCGATCCCGACACCCGCGGCGATCCGCTGGAGGCTCGCGAGCAGGTGCTCCCAGAGGTAGTAGTTCTGCTCGCCTCGCACGATGCGGTCGACGCCGGGCGCGATCGGGTGGTCGGTGTTCGCCGTGACGAACGCGTCCCACACCGAACCGGGCGAGGGCAGGTAGAGGGGCTTGACGAGCCCGAGGGCCGTGATGACCCACCAGATGGCAAGGGTCCCGAGGAGCACGGCTCCCCGCACGACCCAGGGGTTGACCTCGCTGGAGGAGCTCGAGTCCGACGACGACCCGGCCGGGCGGGGGGCGGTGATCAGGTCGTGACCGCTCCCGGACACCTGCGGTGCGTCGCCGTCCGTCATCCAGATCTCCTGCGTCGTGACTCCACGAGGAATCGCTCCCGGGCGACGCTAGCCTAGGACAGCCACACAGGTCGCGCCGAGGGCTGGCGGGTCGCGAGGTGCGCCCGTCCCCACGTGGCACAGCGTGGCCCGGCGTGGCACGGCGACGCCGAACTGCGCGGCCTCCTTGGGCAGAACCTGACGACGCCCCGCGCGACCGGCGCTCCCTAGGGTCGAAGACCCGGGCGGCCGCCCGGCGACGCGGAGCGAGGTGAGCATGCGGGTCCTGCTGGCCCTCGGCGGAAACGCCATGACCGGACCGGACGGCAGCGCCACACCCGGGGCGCAGATCGACGCGATCACAGGTGCGATGGAGCACGCCGCGCGCGTCGTTGCCGCCGGGCACGAGCTCGTCATCACCCACGGCAACGGTCCGCAGGTGGGCAACCTGCTCGTCAAGAACGAGCTCGCGGCGCACGTCGTGCCGCCCGTCCCGCTCGACTGGTGCGGCGCCCAGACGCAGGGGACTCTCGGCATGACCATCCTCGACGCCCTCGACGCCGCGCTCGCCGCCCTCGACGCCGAGCGGCCCGTCGCCGCACTCGTCACCCGGACCCTCGTCGACCGGAGCGACCCCGGGTTCACCCACCCCACCAAGCCGGTCGGCCGCTACGTCGACCGGGAGGCGGCCCAGCGGATGATCGACCACGGCCAGCTGTGGGAGGACCGCGGGGAGAAGGGCTGGCGCCGGGTCGTCGCCTCCCCCGAGCCGGTCGAGGTCCTCGATGTCGAGGCCGCCCGGACCCTGCTCGACGCCGGCCACGTCGTGGTGGCGGCGGGCGGCGGCGGCATCCCGGTGGTGAGGGAGGGGGACGGCCGGATCCGCGGCGTGGAAGCCGTCATCGACAAGGACCTCACCGCGGCTCTGCTCGGCAGCGCCCTCGACGCGGACGTCCTCGTCATCGCCACCGACGTCGACCACGCCAGCGTCGGGTTCGGCACCGACCACCAGCGCGACCTCGGCCGGGTCACCCTCGGCGAGCTCCGCCGACTCGCCGACGCCGGCGAGTTCGGGTCGGGCTCGATGGGTCCCAAGGTCGAGGCGCTCACCCGCTTCGTCGCCGCGGGCGGCCGCCGCGGCGTCATCACCTCGCTGGCCCACATCACCGACGCCGTCGACGGAGGCTTCGGCACCGTCGTCGAGCCAGACCGCACAGGCTGACACCGGCAAACCCACGGAAGGAACGCCCAGATGCCCGACGCCATCGAGGTCCGCAAGGTCCCCCTCCACTCCGTCTCCGACGCCTCCGAGCTCGGCACGCTCATCGACGAGGGGGTCATGGAGGCCGACCGCGTCATCGCCGTCATCGGCAAGACCGAGGGCAACGGCGGGGTCAACGACTACACCCGGATCATCGCCGACCGCGCCTTCCGCGAGCTGCTCGTCGAGAAGGGCGCCGACCCCGAGCGCGTCAAGGACATCCCGATCGTCTGGTCCGGCGGCACCGATGGCGTCATCAGCCCGCACGCGACGATCTTCGCCACCGTGCCGGCCGGGAAGGCGGAGCAGACCGACGAGCCCCGCATGACCGTGGGCTTCGCGATGAGCGAGAAGCTCCTGCCGGAGGACATCGGCCGGCAGGGGATGGTGACCAAGGTCGCCGACGCCGTGAAGGTGGCGATGGAGCGGGCCGGCATCGAGTCGACCTCCGACGTCCACTACGTCCAGACGAAGACCCCGCTGCTCACCATCGACACGATCCGCGACGCCAAGAGCCGCGGCAAGGACGTCTTCACCGAGGACACGCTGACGTCCATGGACGTGTCCAACGGCGGGACGGCGCTCGGCATCGCGGTCGCCCTCGGCGAGATCGGGATGCCGCGCGACGAGGACGTCCTGCGCGACCGTTCGCTGTACTCGTCAGTGGCGTCGTGCTCGTCCGGGGTCGAGCTCGACCGGGCCCAGGTCGTCGTCGTCGGCAACGCCCGCGGGGTGGGCGGCCGGTACCGCATCGGCCACTCGGTGATGGCCGACGCCCTCGACGCCGACGGCATCTGGGACGCCATCCGCGACGCCGGTCTCGACCTGCCCGAGCGACCGCACCCCTCCGACATCGCGGGTCGGCTGGTCAACGTGTTCCTCAAGTGCGAGGCGAGCCAGGACGGGATGGTGCACGGCCGCCGCAACGCGATGCTCGACGACTCCGACGTCCACTGGCACCGGCAGATCAAGGCCGCGGTCGGGGGCGTCACGGCGGCGGTCACCGGCGACCCGGCGGTGTTCGTCTCCGTCTCGGCCGCCCACCAGGGCCCGGACGGCGGCGGTCCGGTCGCGGCCATCGTCGACCTCGGCGAGGAGCCCACCGGCTACCGGCCCTGAGACCCCGGGGGACCCGGGGACCGGGGGCCGGCCGCCTGTCGGGCCGGCCGTCCTCGACAGCCCGTGCGGCGACGACCCGCACGCCGGTGGCGCGCGGCTAGGTTGCGTCCGTGGCAGGCACCAACGAGACCGTTTCCCGTCGTGGCCGGCACGGCGCGAGCGGCGACGGTGCCGACGGGGCTCGGGGCGCCGACGAGGACCGGGCCGCCGACGATGCCGGGCCCCCCGGGGACGACCCGGGAGACGGGTCCGGGGCGGCCGACCGCACCGAGCCGGCGCAGGAGGCCGCGCTCGCGGACGAGAAGACCGAGGAGGAGCTCGACGAGGCCTTCGAGCGGCTGCTCGACGAAGGTCAGGAGCGCCTGGAGCGGCCCCTGCGCTCACTCGTCCCCACCGGACTGCTCGGCGGGATCGACGTCGGCGTGGGCGTGCTCGCCTACCTCGTCGTCCTCCACGAGACCCGGAACCCGCTGCTCGCGTCGCTCGCCTTCTCCGTGGGTTTCGTGGCCCTGCTGCTCGCCCGCAGCGAGCTGTTCACCGAGAACTTCCTCGTCCCGGTGACGGCGGTGGCCGCCGGGCACTGCTCGTGGGGGAGGCTGGCCCGGCTGTGGGCCGTCACGCTCGTGACCAACGTCCTCGGTGGTGCGCTGATGATCTGGGTCATCGTCACGGCCCGGCCCGACCTGCGGCCCACCGCCCGCACCGTCGGCGAGCACTACGCGAACCTCGGGGTCGGGGTGGACAGCTTCCTCCTCGCCGTCCTGGCCGGGGTCGTGATCACCCTCATGACCCGGATGCAGCACGCCACGGACAGCCTCGGCGTGCGGATCGTGCCGGCCATCCTCTTCGGTGCCCTGCTCGTCGGCGCCGAGCTGTTCCACTGCGTCCTCGACTCGGTGTTCATCCTGGGCGCCGCGTTCGCCGGCGGGGACGTCACCGTCGGCGAGTTCCTCACCGCCATCCTCTGGGCGGGCCTCGGCAACGTGGTCGGCGGCATCGGGCTGGTCACCGCGCTGCGGCTGGTCCGAACCGCCCCCAAGGTCGAGGAGGAGAGGCACCGCCGCTGACCCCTGTGCCGGGTCCCCGCCGGTGGGCCGACGGGCGGCCGACCCGACACCCAGGCACCGCCATCCAGGCACCGCCACCCACGCGCGGTCAGCCTCACGATGAGCGCCGGCGATGGTGGAAGCTCAGCGGTCGACGCGGCGGCTCAGAACGGCGGCGGCTCGTGGCGGCTGCGGTGGTCGGGGGCTCGGGGTCTCGCCGCTCCCGATCGCTCTCCGGCCCTCCTGTGGCACCGGCAGTGCTGGCGAAGCACCTCGTGCTCGTGCAGGCACCGGTCGAGACGGTCCTCGAGGAGGCTGGGAAGCGCCGGGCCGCGGGGGCCCTGCTCCCCTGTTGGGTCCACCTCACGGCGGCCCTGCCCCTTTGTGGGGTCCACCTCACGGAGACCCTGCTCTCGTGACGGCTCCCCTGCCCGTGGAGGAGCCGGCGCCGCGGCCGGGAGGACCACGACGTCGAGGGCGTCGATCGCATGCGTCGTGCGAACCATCCCGGTGGGGTCGGTCCACACGGCGGTGCCGTCGGCGTGCAGCCGCAGGAACCAGCCCGGCAGCTGCTTGGTGCGGTGGTGCCGACGGCACAGGCACACGAGGTTGGTCGCCGCGGTGGGGCCGCTCGGCCAGGCCCGGACGTGGTCGACGTCGCAGAACCGCGCGGCCACCGAGCAGCCGGGGAAGCGGCACCGCCCATCGCGACCTCGGACAAGAGCGGCCAGCCGGCGACCGGGGCGATAGGCATCGCTCGAGAGGTCGCCCCCGGGATCCACGCGGGCACCGCTGTCCCCGTGGCACGCGACGGTCCCCCCACCGGACCCGTGGTGCCCGGCGAGCCAGCCCCTCGGCACGAGCACGGGCTCGCCGGGCCGCGACCCCTGGACCTGCACGAGGTCATCGGCCCGTCGCGTCGTCGCGCCCGACCCGGTCGCCGGTGCCACGTGCCCGACCGATGCCGCTGTGGAGCGCCGGGACCGGTCCACCCCCTGACTCCGCCTCGGCGTCGACCGGGTCGACCCGGCTGACCGGGTGGACCTGGTGGACCTGGTGGACCGGGTGGACCGGGTGGACCGGGTGGACCGGGCGGACCGGGCGGACCGGGTGGACCGAGTGGACCGGGTGGACCGGCCAGCACCCTCTGGCCGGTCGCCGCCGACCTCGCTGCCGGGGTGCGCGACCTCGGCGGGGACGGTGAGCACGACGTCGACCTCGACATCCGCCTGCTGCGTGACGAGGTCGGTCAGCGCCCTCCCGCGCGCCTGCTCGATCGTGCCGCAGCGGCCCTCGGCGACGTACCGGCGGGCGAGCGCGTCGACGGCAGCCCACGCCGTCGCGGACGCCTCGCTGGGGAAGCGCCCCTGCCAGACGTCGACGCCGGGCACCTCGACCCACCGCCCAGTCCCGTCTCCGCGCGCGCCCGTTCCGCCCTCTGACGGAGCAGGTCGGGCGAGATGCGCGCGAGCATCCTCCGCGTCCTCCGGCGCAGCCCGGCGGCGGCCTCGTCCGGGAGGTGCGGCGCCGAGCGCGGAGACGACGGCGCGCGCGACGTCGACCGGGCACCCCTCGAGCTCCTCCGCGACGACGGAGGCGCGGTACTGGTCGAGCACGCCCTCCCGCATGGCAGCGAGCAGCCCGTCCAGCCCGGTGGGCTCGGGGCGTTCGGCATCGTCCGTGTCGCGTGGGTCGCGGCCCGCCAGTCGCACAGCGAGCTCGACGCGACGCCGGGCCTGGTGGTGCGACGAGCCGGTCCGGGCGGCCACGAGGTCGACACCCCCCAAAGCAACGCGACCCGGCCCGTGCTCGGCCCAGCCCTGAGTGCCGCCCTCCTGCCAGACCGGCTCGAAGCGCACCGCACGAGCCATCGCGACGTCCTGAACGGCGGTCAGCCGGTTGACGAGCACCTGCGCCGCACCGACCAGGGCGAGCCACTCGTCCGGTGACCAGCGGGAACCCGCTGAGCGCAGCGAGGTCGCCGCGTCCTCGACCGCTGCCGCCACGGCATCGATGACCACGTCCACGTCGCTCACGGCCACCCCTCACCTGCGGACAATCGTACAGGTGTGCGATGACAGTCACGCCCGGTCATCCACAGGCCACACGGGGCTGCTCTCGGCGACATCGGGACCGCCTGCCCCCCGAGCGGTCACGGGCGGTCGACGTCAGCGACCGGACTCCGACGCCGCCTCCGCGCGCCGGGCGGCCAACCACTCCACGGCCTCGCGGTACCCCTCGACGCCGTGGCCGATGACGTGGTGGTCGCAGACGTCGGTGAGGTAGCTGAACCGCCGGAAGTCCTCACGGGCGCGGATGTCGCTGACGTGCACCTCGACGCGGGGCACCCGGCAGGCGGCGAGGGCATCGCGCAGGGCCACCGACGTGTGGGTGTAGCCGGCGGCGTTGATGACGATCCCGGCGCTGTCCGCCCGGCCCTCCTGGACCCAGTCGACGAGGGTGCCCTCGTGGTTCGTCTGCCGGAAGTCCAGGTCGAGCCCGGCGGCATCGCAGGCGGCCGAGCAGATGCCCTCGACGTGCGAGAGGGTGGCGGTGCCGTAGACCTCGAGCTGCCGCTCCCCCAGCAGGTTGAGGTTGGGTCCGTTGAGCACCAGCACCGTGCGCGCGTCCATGGTCAGCGAGTATGCCGCCCCGGGGCGGGACGCCGGGCGGGTGCGCTCAGCCGGCGGCGACGACGTCGCCGTTGCGGGGCAGGGAGGCGTCGAAGCGCAGCGGGAGGGCGGCGGCCGCGTCCGGGTCGCGGTCGTCCATCGCCTGCACGTGCAGGTGCGGCTCGGTGCTGTTGCCGGAGTTGCCGCACGCCCCCAGCACCTCGCCGACGCCGACCACCTGCCCGGCCACGACCGCGACGCTGCCCCGGCGCAGGTGGCACAGCGCGACGTACACCCCGTCCTCGACCCGGAGCACCACGTGGTTGCCGGCGAGCGCCGGCCACCCTGCCGCCGCGCGCCGGCGCTGGGTCAGCGCGTACCAGACGGACGGCAGGCCCCTGTGGGCATCGTGGTCCGCCTCCCCGTCGTGGACCGACACCACCGTGCCGGGCGCCGGAGCCGTGACCGGCCGGCCCAGCCCCGGGAAGCGCCCTGCCGGCTCGGGTCGCAGCCAGGTCGACACCGAGACCGGTGCGGTGCGACCGCGGTCGTCGACCGGGACGAAGTCGATGGCGTGCGCGGCGGCGAAGAGCGTCGTGCCGTGGCTCGGGACGTGGTCGGCCGGGCTGTTCTGCACCAGCCAGCGCCCGGCGAACGGGTAGGTCAGCTCGACGACGTGGATGCCGGCGCCCCCTCGCCCCGGCCGGCCGCCCGCTCCAGGCGGGCCGTCACGTAGAGAACGCCGAACGGGTCCTCGGCCTCCAGGTCGGGACACCGCATCCGGCCCGAGGAGGCCATGGCCGCCGCGGCCACCTGCAGCGGCGCACGACCGTGGAGGAGGAGCTCAGCGCACAGCCCGGGGTCGAGGGCGAGGAGCCGCTCGGGGTCCGAGGTCCGCAGCGCGTCGACCACCTCCCGGTCGAGGCCGAAGGACCGCTCGTCGAGGTGCCCCGGCGCCTTCTCGCCGCGGCGGGCGCTGCCGTCGGCGACGACGACGAGTGCCACCTCTCCGGGTCCGGCACCGAGCGCCGAGCCCGCGGCACGGCATCCGTCCACCGGTGCGTCCCACGCCACCTCGACCACGTCATCTGCTTCCACACCGGCGAGGTCGAGCAGGTGGGTGCCGACACGACGTCCGAGAGCCGGGCGGGTGGAGCGGGGGTCGCGGTCGGTCGCGGTGACGAGCACGAGGCGGCCGCCCGAGCCGCGCGGTGGCAGGACGGCACGGACGACGTCGAGGGACCGCTCGCGCAGGCCGGCCCCGGCGTCGTCGCGGCCGGTGTACTCGGGGAGCAGCAGCGGCGCACTCGGGACGACCGCGAGGGCCTCGATCACGCCAGCCCCCGCGTGGTCCGGGCCGGTCGGAGGTCGCCGGTGACGGCCGAGACCAGGTCGAGCACCTGTCGCGTCTCGACGACCTCGTGGACGCGGTAGACCTGCGCCCCGTGCCACGCGGAGATCGCCGTGGCGGCGAGCGTCCCGGTGAGCCGCCCGCCCACCGGCAGATCGAGCGCCTCACCGACGAAGTCCTTGTTGGACAACGACACCAGCACCGGCCATCCCAGCGTCGTCAGCTCGTCGAGGCGGCGGGTGAGCTCCAGCGAGTGGTAGGTGTTCTTCCCGAAGTCGTGCGCGGGGTCGATGACCACGCGAGCCGGGTCGACGCCCAGCTGCACGGCGCGCTCGGCCTGCGCGACCAGCGAGTCGCGGGCGTCGGCCACGACGTCGTCGTACTCGATGCGGTGCGGCCGGGTGCGCGGGGTCACCGAACCGGTGTGGGTGCGCACGATGGACACGCCGAACTCGGCTGCGACGGAAGGCAGCTCGGGATCTGCTCCACCCCAGGCGTCGTTGAGGACGTCGGCGCCCACCTCGCACACGGCCCGGCCCACCTCGGCCCGCCAGGTGTCGACGCTGATGACGAGGTCGGGGAACTCGCCCCGGACGCGCTCCACGAAGCCGACGACCCGTCGCATCTCCTCCGCCGCGTCGATCTCCTCACCGGGCGCGGCCTTGATGCCACCGATGTCGACGAGGTCCGCGCCCTGGTCGACGACGGTCCGCACCCGCTCCATCGCGGCGTCCTCGGCCCAGGTGATCCCCTTGTCGTAGAACGAGTCCGGCGTCCGGTTGACGATGGCCATGACGAGGCGGGAGGTCGGCGGGTACTCGCGGCGTCCGATCCGCAGCAGTGCGCCGGTGCTCATGCGCCGAGCTCCGCGCGGCGGTCGGCGTGGTCGGTGACGGAGACGGCCGGTGGACGCTCCATCACCTCGACCTCGCGGGGGTGCGCGACGAAGCCCCCGTCCTCGCGGACGAACTGGCGCAGGGTGACGACCTCGGGAGTGCGCGACGCCGTCCGTACCCCGGTGCGGGCCTCGAGGGCCGCCACCACCTGCACCGCCATCGGACCCAGGGTGTCGTGACGGTGGTGGCGGTGGGCGCGTCGGCCGAGGTCGACCTGCGCGATGCTGCCGGCGCCCTCCACGTCGGCGGTGTCGACGAGGGCGGCGATCTCCACGCCGTAGCCGACCGGGACCGAGAGCCGCTCGAACACCCTGCGCCGCACCGACCACTCCCCGGCCAGGGGTTGGACGACCCCGGCGAGACCGGGCCGGTGCAGGGCGATGAGGGGCCGGGCGACGAGCTCGGTGACCCGCCCGCCGGTCTCCGCCTCGTGGCCGCCGGCGTCGAGGAGCGGGCGGTCGTAGACGGCCTTGACGAGGGCGACCTCGGGCGTGGTGAGGAGGGGGCCGACCAGCCCGGGCACGAAGTGCGGGCCCCACTCCACGAGGTCGGAGTCGACGAAGGCGAGGACGTCCGCGGTGGTGACGAAGAGCGACTTCCAGAGGGCCTCCCCCTTGCCCCGGGCGGCGCCCAGGTCGGGCCGCACGGCGGCCGCCGCGTGCACCGCGGCGCCGGCCTCCGCGGCGACGCGGGCGGTGGCGTCCGTGGAGTCGGAGTCGATGACCACGAGCTCGTCCACGAGCGGGACGTCCTCGACCCACGCGGCCCGCACGCCCCGGACGACGTCGGCGACCGTGTCCGCCTCGTCGCGCGCCGGGATGACGACCGCGACCGTCAGCCCCGACGCGGCCTTGGCCTCCAGCAGCTCGTCCGGGGTCCAGTCCACCGCGGTGAAGGTGCGGATGACCGGGTGCGGAGCTGACACGGCATCACCCTAGACGTCGGGACCGGACCGCCCGTCGGCGCCGGCCCATCCCTCGACAGGGTCGCCCACCGGTCGACGTCGCGGTCGGACGCGCCGCCACCGCCGGCCACGGCACGCCACCGGCTGCGACCGGCACCGACCCCGGCTCCGCCCGCTCACCGGGCCCGGGCCGCCCCGGCCAGCGGTGAGTCCGACCAGTGCTCGAGCAGGTCGGCGGGGTCGGCGTAGGTGGCGACGCAGCCGGCGGCCCGCAGCTCCGCGGCGCTCGTGCCGCCGCACTCGACGCCGATGCACGGCATCGCGATCGAGCCGGCGGCCTCGGCGTCCCACACGGAGTCACCCACGAAGACGGCCTCCTCCGCAGCGACGTCGATCCGCTCCAGCGCCACCTCGACGATGTCCGGCGCGGGCTTGCTCGTGCTCGCGTCGGAGCTCGTCGTCGACTCGTCGACCCAGTCGTCGGCGTCCAGCGCGCGACGGAGGGCGTCGAGGTCGCCGCGGCCGGCGGAGGTGGACAGGACGACGAGCAGCCCCTCGTCGTGGCACCGGCGCACCAGCTCGCGGGCGCCGGGCAGGGGCACGATCCGCTCGTGCCACGCCGCGATGAGCGCGCCGTGCGAGGCGACCACCGCGTCGTCGACGGACTCGTCGTGCTCACCCAGCAGGTGCCCGACGATCCGGTCCGAGCCCATCCCGATGGCCCGGTGGATCCGTGCCATCGGCACGAGGTGGCCGTGCTCGCGCAGGGCCTGCCACCAGCAGGTCGCGTGCACGTACGACGTGTCGACGAGCGTGCCGTCGACGTCGAGCAGCACCGCCCTCGGCGCCGGGGCGGCGCGCCGGTCGGCGGGTTCGTCGGTCATGGCATCTCCAGTCGGTCGGTGGTCGTCACGGTCACGAGCCGGCTCGTCCGTACCCGGCTCCGGCACCGGATGAACGTGGGACGGTCCCGAGGGGAGGCAACACGCAGGGAACTCCCCGTGATCCCCTGCGTGTTGCCTGCACTCGACCGCCGGTGGACCGCCTCAGGGTTCGGGCGCCCACGACAGCTCCCGACCCGATGCGCACACGGCCCGCGCCCGTCATCCGCCACCGAAGACCGGCGGGCGCTTCTCGAGGAAGGCGGTCACGCCCTCCCGGGCGTCCGCCGAGCGGAGCAGCCGCGCCTGGTCGCGCTCCTCGACCTCGAGCGCCGCGTCGAGGTCGAGCGCGGCGCCGTTGACCGCAGCCTTCGTGGCGGCGGCACCCGTCGGCGAGAAGGCCACGAGCTGGGCCAGCAGCTCTGCCGAGCGGTCGGCGAAGGCGTCGTCGGCCACGCACTCGGACACCAGGCCCCACTCGGCCGCGAGGGGGGCCGGCACCTTCTCCCCGGTCAGCGCCATCCGCATCGCCCGGGCGCGGCCCACCGAGGCGGCGACGAGCGCGGTGGCCCCGCCGTCCGGCATCAGCCCGATGCGGGCGAAGGCGAGGACGAAGGAGGCCGACGCGGTGGCCAGCACGTAGTCGCAGGCGAGCGCCATCGACGCCCCCGCCCCCGCGGCCACGCCGTTCACCAGGGCCACCGTCGGCCGCGGACACGCCACCAGGGCCCGTGCCACGGCGCCGACCCCTCGCAGCGTGGCGTCGTCGAGCTCGCCGGCGGACTCCGCCGCCGCGGACAGGTCAGCGCCCGAGCAGAACCCGCGCCCGGACCCGGTGAGCACCACCACCCGGACACCGGGGTCCTCCCCCGCCGCCTCCACGTGGGCCACCACCGCCTCGAGCATCTCGGCGTCGACGGCGTTGAGCCGTTCCGGGGCGTCCAGCACGACGCGCGCCACGCCCGCCGCCACCTCGAAGCGGACCGGGGCGCTCACCGCCGGCGCCTCGGCGCGACCGCGCCCGGCAGCCGGGGCTGCGAGCGCAGCTCCGCGCGTGCCAGCGTCATCAGGTGCACCTCGTCGGGGCCGTCGAAGATCCGCATCGCCCGGTGCCAGGCGTACATCTCGGCCAGCGGGGTGTCGTCGCTGACCCCCGCCCCCCCGTGCACCTGGATGGCGCGGTCGATGACGTCGCACGCAGCCCGGGGCACGGCCACCTTGGCCATGGACACGAGGTACCGGGCCGCCTTGTTGCCCTGCGTGTCGATGGTCGCGGCCGCCAGGTGGCAGATGGCACGGGCCTGGTCGATCTCGATGCGGGAGCGCGCGATCTTCTCCTGGACCGAGGACTGCTCGGCCAGCGGACGGCCGAACGCCACCCGCTCCCTGGCGCGCGCCACCATCAGCGCCAGGGCACGCTCGGCCGCGCCCAGCGCGCGCATCGCGTGGTGGATGCGTCCCGGGCCGAGCCGCATCTGGGCGGCCGCGAAGCCACCGCCCATCTCGCCGAGGACGTTCGACACGGGGACCCGGACGTGGTCGTACGCGATCTCGACGTGTCCCTGGAAGTGGTGCTGCCCCAGCACCGGCGTGGACCGCACGAGCTCGACCCCGGGGGTGTCGACCGGCACGATGACCATCGTCTGCTGGCGGTGCTCCGGCGCGTCCGGGTCGGTCTTGCCCATGACGACGAGGACGCGGCACCGCGGGTCGGCCGCGCCGGTGCTCCACCACTTGCGACCGGTGATGACGAGCTCGTCGCCGTCGCGCTCGATGCGTGTCTCGATGTTCCGGGCGTCGCTGCTGGCCACGCCCGGCTCGGTCATCGAGAAGGCCGAGCGGATGCGGCCGTCGAGGAGCGGCTCGAGCCACTGCTCCTTCTGCTCGGGGGTGCCGAGGAGGTGGAGCAGCTCCATGTTGCCGGTGTCGGGAGCGCTGCAGTTCATCGCCTCCGGGGCGAGCTCGAGGCTCCAGCCGGACAGCTCGGCGAGGCGGGCGTACTCGAGCTGGGTGAGCCCCGACTCGTCGGGCAGGAAGAGGTTCCACAGCCCGCGCCCTCGCGCCTCGGCCTTCAGCTCCTCGACCACCGGGGGCACCGAGTTGTCCTCGGCGCCGTGCGTCTCCCGCCAGCGACGGAACGCCGTCTCCTCCGGGACGACCCGCTCGCGCATGAACTCCTCGAGGGTAGCCTCGAGCTCGAGGGCGCGGGGAGATGGGGTGAGGTCCATCGGTCCTCCTGTCGGGGAGTTCTGGCTCCTCGCAACCTACTCCGGCCGTTCGCCGCCCTCCTCAGGGGCGCAGCAGCGCCTTGACCGAACGGCGCTCGTCCATGGCGGCGTAGCCCTCCGCGGCCTGCTCGAGGGGCAGCGTGAGGTCGAAGACCCGGCCCGGGTCGATGGTCCCGGACCACACCCGCTGGAGGAGGTCGGGCAGGTAGTGGCGCACCGGCGCCGGACCGCCGCGCAGGCCGACGTTGCGCCAGAACATGTTCGACTGGTCGATGTCGGTGACGTGGGGCAGGCCGACCCAGCCCACCGTCGCACCGGGCCGGGCGGACCTCAGCGCCTGCTCGACGGAGCCGTGGGTGCCGACGCACTCGAGGACGGCGTCGGCGCCGATGCCGTCGGTGAGCTCGTACACGGCCTCGACCCCCTCGTCACCGCGTTCGGCGACCACGTCGGTGGCGCCGAACTCGCGGGCCAGGGCCTGGCGCGGCTCGTGGCGGCTCATGGCGACCACCCGCTCGGCACCCATCTCGACGGCGGCCAGCACGCCGCACAGGCCCACGGCCCCGTCACCGACGACGACCACGGTGCTGCCCGGGCGCACGTCGGCGGAGACCGCGGCGTGCCATCCGGTGGCCATCACGTCGGAGAGGGTGAGCAGGCCCGGCACCATCGAGTCGTCCGGGTGCTCGGGGGTCGGGACGAGCGTGCCGTCGGCGTACGGCACCCGGATGTACTCGGCCTGGCACCCGTCGTACCCGCCGCCGTTGAGGCAGTTGGCGTGCGCGCCCTTCCGGCAGGCGGGGCAGGTGCCGTCGCTGAAGAGGAACCCGCCCACGACGAACTGTCCGGGCCGGACCGACGTGACGTCGTCGCCGACCGCCTCGACGACGCCGACGTACTCGTGCCCGAACGGTCGCGGACCCTTCAGCCGGGCCGCGTCGCGGTAGGTCCAGAGGTCGGAGCCGCAGACGCAGGCGGCGACCGTGCGGACCACGGCGTCCGTCGGTTCGCGGACGGTGGGGTCGTCGCGGTCCTCGACGCGGACGTCGCGGGTCCCGTGGATCACTGCTCCTCGCACCGTCACAGTGTGCGGCCGTCGGCGGGCGCCGCAACTTTCCCTCCGGATGCCGGAACCTTCACCGACCGACGTGTTGCGAAGCCGTCCTTCGGTGAAGGTTCCTGTCCGTCGGTCGGCGTCAGGCCCGGGGCTAGCATGACCTCCGTCCCGTCCGGGCCTGCCCGGAGCCGGGACGTGCGCTGCGCCGGTGGGCGTCACGACGGCGCCGCCGTCGGCCCCGGCACGGAGACACCGCGACGGGGCACTGATGCCGGGTACGCCAGGGACGACGGTCGGTGCCGAGGCCGTGCGCTCGTCGCCGGGGCCTCCGCCGCCCCGCCGGCCCCGGCTCCTCCCGCCCCTCTGGCGGGCGGCCCCCCGGCGGCTGCTCCACGACCTCCTGGCCCTCGCCCTCGTCGTCGGGGTGCTGACGCTGGTCGGCGCCAACGCGGCCGCCGGACCCCTCTACGCCGAGGCGGTCTCGGACGCCTCCCTCACCACCGTCCTCGACGCCGTCCCGGAGGGCGCGCCCGCGAAGGAGGCGGCGGTGGCGCGCCTGAACGGTGGTGTCGACCCGACGAGCGCCGGCTGGTCCGACCTGCTCACGGCGCTCGAGGACGTGCCCGGGCTCGGGCCGCCCCGGGTCACGGCCCAGTCGGTGTCGACCGAGCTCCATCCGAAGCTCCTCTACGACCCCGTGGGGCCGGTCGTCTCCACCGACGGCGCGGCGGCCCCGGTGCGCACCATCGGCCTCCAGGACCCGGCCGCGGTGCTCGTGGTGACGGGCCGGGCGACCGGACCGGGCGGGGTCTGGCTACCCGACCCCGTGGCCGCCGACCTGGGCGTCCGTCCGGGGGACGACCTCACGGTGGGGCTGAAGGGTCTCCCCCGCACGGGCACGGCGAACACCCGGCTCGCGGGAACCTACGCCGTGGAGGGCGACGGGCGCACCCCTCGGCAGCCACCGGGGCAGCGGGTGTGGACCGACCTGGCGAGCGAGGGGTTCCCCACCGACGCCGAGCGCTCGACCCTGCGCGCCCACCTGCTCGTCACCGACACCGACACCGCCGGGGAGCTGGCCCGGGCCACCGGCGACCAGCTGCTGTGGTCCGCGGTCTCGCGGCTCGATCCGGGGCGGCCCCGGCTGGCACGGCTTCGCGCCACCGCCGACGGTGTCGCGGCCCTCCGTCACGACCTCGCCACCAGCCCGGACGTCCTCGACCTCCAGCTGGCCCTGCGCCCCGCCGTGGTCAGCGGCATCGAGGACCTGACGGCCCGGGCCGAGGCCCTCACGGACACGGCCCGTCGAGGAGCCGAGGCCGCCACCCGCACCGGCCTGGCGCTCTCCCTCGCGCTCGTCGTCGCGGTCGCGGGCCACGCCACCACACGTCGCCGGCGCGAGGTGCTGCTCGCCGCCGGCACCGGTCGCACCCCCTGGTCGTCGGGACTCCTCCACGTGGTCGAGCTGCTGCCCGCCGCCGTCGTCGGCGGGGCGGCCGGATGGGCGCTCGCCCGGGTCGTGGTCACGGGCACGGTGGGAGCGGGGCCACCGAGCGCGTCGACCCTGGCGGCCTCGGTCGTGTGGTGCGCGGGCGCCGTGCTGGTCGCCCTGGCCGTGGCGGGGGTCGTCGCCGCCGTGGCCACGGTGGCCGAGTCGAGGCGGCTGCGCGGGCTGGACCGGCTGCGGGTGCCGTGGCTGGCGGTGCTCGTGGCGGTCGCCGCGGCCGCGATCGTCGGCCTGGTCACCCGGCCGCGCTCCACCGGGGAGCCGCTCGGGCCCCTCGACCTCCTCGTCCCCCCGCTCGTCGTCGCGGCGGTCGCCGCGGTCGGGTCCACCGTGCTCCACGCGGCGATGCGCCGGGTGCGGCCGGGGCGCCCGCCGCACGGCAGCGCGTCGGTCGCCCGCTGGCTCGCCGGACGGCGGCTCCGTGCACCGGACCGGGCCCGTCAGACCGGCACCGCCATGGCCGCCACCGGCCTGGCGATGCTCGTGTTCTCGGTCGCGGCGCTCGCCTCGCTCGAGGCCACCGTCGTCGACCGGGCCGCCACCGAGGTCGGCGCCGAGGTCGTGTACGGCCTGCCCTCCTCGTGGGTGCTCGACCCGGGGGCACCGATGGCCGCGGAGATGCCGGAGGACGGCACCCCCCTCAAGCCCGACGAGATCCCGGTCGGACGCACGCCTCCTCTCCCCAGCGGGCAGAGCGTGGTCTGGCGGGCCGACACCTCGCTCGCGGGCAGCTCCGAGCGGGTCCGTCTCCTCGTCGTGGACCCGGCGTCGCTGGAGGCGGCCGCCGCCTGGGGAACACCCGGCGGCCCGGTCGCGGCCGGTCGCAGCTCCCTCCCGCGCCTCGCCGGGGGGAGCCAGTCGCCCCGCGACGTCCCGGCACTGCTCGTCGGGTCCGCCGGTCAGCTCGACCTGCAGCCCGACGACCTGGTGGTGGCGGACGCCGTGCCCTTCTCGGTGGGCCTGCGGGTCACCCGGGTGCTCGAGGCCTTTCCCGGGGCCGGAGCCGGGCCGGCCACCCTCGTGGTCCCGGCGGACGGCTTCTTCAGCGCACTCGGCAACCAGGATCCCCGCCTGCGGCCCCGACCGGACGCGCCGCGCAACGTCGTCGTCGAGTACCTGCCGGAGCTGTGGTCCTCCAGCCCCGCCGACGCGGCCGCCACCCTGGCCGCGCACGGCGTCGAGCAGGACGTCACCGGGACGACGGCCGAGGCCCGCGCCCGCCCGGTGCGGGTGGCGGCCACCCAGGCCCGCCGCTACGAGCTGGGCCTGGGCGCCGTGTTCGGGCTGCTCGGGCTGGTCGCGGTCGTGCTGGGAGCGGTGCGCCTGGCCCGCCGCTCCCCCGCGGCCGACCGGATGCTCGAGCTGGCCGGCGCCGGGCGTCGGGCGTCGGCGGCGGCGCGGGGCATCGAGGTGGCCGTGGGCCTCGTGGCCGCTGCCGGGCTGGCGGCGCTCGCGCTGCTCGCCCTGCGCCCCCTCGGCCCGGTGCTGCTCGAACCGGGCGACGCCCTCCCGCCGCCGGCCGCGCTGGAGCTGCCGACGTCCGCACTCGTGGTCGGCGCGGTGTGGCTGGTCCTCTCCGGAGCCGGGGCCTGGGCGGCCGGCGCCCTGGCCCGGTCGTCGCAGCCGACCGTGGAGGTGCTCCGTGGCGAGGACTGAGATGACGGAGGCCGCACCCCGGCGCCTCGAGCCCACGGCCGCGTGCTCGGGGCTGGTGCGCATCTACCCGACCCTCACCGGCGAGACCCATGCCCTGCGCGGGGTCGACGCCCGGTTCGACGCGGGCACCGTCACCGCGCTCACGGGTCCGTCCGGCAGCGGCAAGTCCACACTGCTCGCCCTGCTCGCGCTGCGGGACCGGCCCAGTGGCGGCGAGGTGCGCGTCCTCGGTCAGGCCGCGGCGACCCTCCGGACCCGCGACCGGCGTCGCCACGGACGACGGACCATCGCCTGGGTGCCCCAGCGACCCACCGACGGCGTGCATCCCCACCTCTCGGCCGCGGACAACGTCGAGCAGGCCGCGCGCTGGCGGGGGGCACCGCCCGACGAGGCGCAGGAGGTCCTCCGCCGTCTCGGTCTCGGTCCCGTCGCCGGGGTGCCGGCCTCGCGGCTGTCCGGCGGGGAGCAACAGCGGGTCGCCCTGGCCTGCGCGTGCGTCGGAGCTCCGCCCCTCGTCCTCTGCGACGAGCCGACCTCCGAGCTCGACGAGGAGACGGCGCTGCTCGCGCACGCCGAGCTGCGCGCCGTGGCCGCCGCGGGCAGTGCGGTCGTCATCGCCACCCACGACCCGGCCACGGTCGCGGCCAGCGACCGCGTCGTCGGCCTCCGGCACGGCGTGGTCTCGAGCGAGCGGTGGGGCGGCGCGCTGACGACCGCCCCGATCGACCCGGCCGGCCGCATCCAGCTGCCCACCGAGGCCCTCGGCCTGTTCCCCGGGCAGCGGGCGGTCGTGCGCCTCGAGGACGGCCGGGTGGTCCTCGAGCCCACCGAGGAGGAGCCGTGAGTGATCACGGGGGCCCCACCGCGGTCCCGCACCGGAGCGCGGCGGTCACCGTCGTCGGGGTCACCCACGGCGAGCGCTCCGCCGGGGTACCGGTCCTCGCCGACGTGTCGATGACCGCTCCGGCGGGTTCGGTCGTCGTCGTCGAGGGGCGGTCCGGCTCGGGGAAGTCGACGCTCTGCCAGCTAGTCGCCGGGCTGGAGCCCCCCGACCGTGGCGAGGTGCTCGTCGCCGGCATCCCTGCGGTGGCGGTCCGCGACTGGGGCCGGCTGGCCCTCCTGCCGCAGCGCCTGGGGCTGCCCCCGGAGCTCACCGTCCGGGACAACGTCGCCCTGCCCTGCTGGGTGCGGGGGCGCGAGCTGCCCGCCGGCCTGCTCGAGCGGCTCGACCTCGACCACCTCGCCGACCGCCTCGCCGGCCAGGCGTCCCGGGGTGAGCAGCAGCGGGTGGCGTTGGCCCGCGCCGTGGTCCTGGGGCCCGAAGTGGTCGTCCTCGACGAGCCCACGAGCCACCAGGACGAGGGCCACGCCGAGGTCGTGGTGGCCGAGCTGCTGCGGCTGGCACGGGCGGGGACGACGGTGGTCGTGGCGACGCACGACCCCCGGATCGTCGGCACCGCCGACACCGTGGTCCACCTGCACGCCGGGAACCGCCGCACCGCCTGACCACCTGCCGTCCCGGCGACCTCGCGGGTGTCAGTGCTCCGCCGAGGCACCGCCGTCGTCCGGTGGCACTGCGTCCTCCCCGCCCGCCTCGGCGACCGCGGCGGTCAGCGACGCCGCCCCGTAGAGGACGACCGACTGGAGGAACAGCACGAACATGACACCGATGGGGGCGGCGAGCGCACCGTACTGCGGCTTGGCGACGACGACTCCCACGAGGAGCGCGGTGGCGAGCTTGACGACCTCGGTGGCGACGACGCCCACCGACGTCCCCCAGACCAGCGCCACCCGCCCGGGCCGGATCCCGCCGAGGTGGGACAGCATCAGGTGGATGAGGAGGAAGTCGACACCCAGGGTGAGCGCGGCCGCCACGGCGTGCACACCGATCCGCGGGCCGTCCCACTCGAGGCCGGCGAGGTCGAGGATCCGGGTGGACAGGTTGGACGCCACACCGGCGGCGACGTACGACAGCACGACGAGGGGTGCGAGGAGGATCAGCCACCCGGCGGCCCGCAACCGCGCGAGGAGGAAGGACCGGGGGTCCTTCGGGGCCCCGAAGACGATGTGGAGCGAGCGGCTGGCCGCCAGCACGGCGCCGGTGGCGCCGTAGAGCAGGCCGATACCGCTGACGATCGAGGTGGTCTGGCCGGTGCTGCGCAGCTGGTCGATGTCGAGGGTGTTGACGCCAGGCACACCGGGGAAGGCCGACGAGACGGCCTCCGTGACCCACGTCGCCAGCCACTCGGCGCCGAGGGCCGCGGTGAGGCCGTAGGCGAGGGTGACGCTGGAGAGCAGCGCGAGGAACAGGTAGTACGTCGTGCCCGCGGCCAGCAGCGTCGAGCGCGCGTGGTTGAACCGCGTGACGGCCCGGTAGAGGACTCCGGCCGACGAGCCGACCCGGCCCTCGCGCGCCTCCACCCGCTGCACCGCCCGGGGCATCGGACGCGCGGGCGGGTCGATCCGCCGGCCCGGGATCGGGCGCAACACGGGGTCGAGCGCGGCGGCCGGCGCCCGGTCCGGCGTCGACCGCCGGAAGCGTCCCAGGCGCAGGTCCACGCCCCGACGGTAGCGTCCGGGGTCCGGCCGGCCGGGGGTCGTGCTCCGGGGCGTGCGGTGACAGGATGACGACACGCACGAAGGGAGCACCTCGATGAGCAGTCCCGCACCACCGGGCGGGTGAACCGCGCATCGACCACGGGCCGGTTCCGCGGGCCGGCCCCGTGGGTGGCCGGCTACCAGCGCAGCTGGTGGCGCCACGACGCCTTCGCCGGTACCGCCGTGTGGGCCCTCCTCGTCCCGGAGTCCCTCGCGTACGCGACGATCGCCGGGGTACCCCCCGTCGTCGGGCTGTACGCGGCCGTGCCCGCCCTGGTGGTCTACGCCCTCCTCGGCAGCTCGCGCCACCTCGTCGTGGGCCCGATGTCCGCGACGGCAGCGCTCTCGGGGTCGATCGCCGCGGCGTTCGGCGGCGGGACCGCCGGCGGGGTGCTCACCGCCACGGTGGTGCTCGCGCTCGCGGTCGGTGTCGTCGGCATCGTCGCCGGGACGCTCCGCCTCGGTTTCCTCTCCACGTTCATCTCCGAGCCGGTCCTCCGGGGCTTCATCGTCGGCCTCGCGACGATGATCATCCTGGGGCAGGTTCCGCGGCTGCTCGACATCGACCCGCTCGAGCACGGCGCAGGGTTCTTCCGGTCGGTGTGGCACGTCGTGAGCCAGCTCGGCGAGGTGCAGTGGCTCAGCGCGGCCGTCGGCCTCGCGGCCCTCGTCACGATCATGGTGCTGCGGCGCACGGCACCGCGCGCCCCCGGTGCCCTCGTCGTGGTGGTGCTCGGCATCCTCGCCGACCACGTCTTCGGGCTGGCCGAGCACGGGGTCGCCGTGGTCGGGCCGATCGCCGGAGGCATCCCGGTCCCCGGCCTGCCGGATGCGGGGGTCGGCGAGTACCTCCGGCTCTCCGGGCACGCGGCGGGGGTCCTGCTCATCGCGTTCGTCGAGGGCCTGGCCGCCGCCAAGGCGTACACGACCGCGCGCGAGCACCGCGTGGACCCCAACCGGGAGCTCTTCGCCCTCGGCGGCGCCAACCTCGGCGCGGGGCTCTTCGGCGGGATGGTCGTCAACGGCAGCCTGAGCAAGACCGCCGTCAACGTCGGGAGCGGCGCCCGGTCGCAGGCCGCGAGCCTCGTCGCGGGCTCCCTGACCCTGCTGACCCTCCTGCTCCTCACCGGCCCGTTCGAGGCGCTCCCCGAGCCGGTGCTCGCCGCCGTCGTCATCACCGCCGTCATCGAGCTCGTCAACCCGGCTGCGATCTACCGGCTCTACCGGGTGTGGACCGCACCGCTGGGCCGCATCTACCGGGTGGCCGCGCGCCCCGACTTCATCGCCGCCCTCGGCGCCCTCTTCGGCGTCCTCGTCTTCGACACCCTGCCGGGCCTGTTCATCGGCATCGGGCTGTCGATGCTGCTCCTCCTCTACCGCTCCTCGCGGCCCCACCTGGCGCGGATGGTGCGCGACGGGGACCGCTGGCTCGACGAGGGCCGGCACGACGTCGTGGCGGAGGCCGACGCCGTCGTCGTGCTCCGCGTCGAGTCACAGCTCTACTTCGCCAACGCCGAGTTCGTCGGCGACGCCGTCCGCGAGGCTGCCGGACCCGACGTGCGCGCCGTGGTCCTCGACGTCGGAACCGTCCCCTCCATCGACGTCACTGCGGCCGACGTCCTCGCCGAGCTGCAGACGGAGCTGGGCGCCCGGGGGGTCACCCTCCTCGTGGCCGGCGGGGTGGGGCAGTTCCGCGACGTCATCGCGGCGGCCGGGCAGGACCGGCTGCTCGGGGCGCTGCGCAACTCGGTGGACGACGCGGCGCGCGACCTCGAGGCGCCGCCCCGGGGCGGTGGTGCCACCGAGGCCGACCGCACCGACGGCGACGAGGGATGACGCGGCGGCCCGCCACGCCGCGGCGAACCCTCGTCCTTGACCACGGGGGTTCCCACGACGGCCCACACGCTGTTTGCTGTCCTCCATGGACAGCACCATGCAACGCGCCCCCCTCCTCATCAGCCAGCTCCTGAAGTTCGGGACCACCCTGCACGGTGACCAGGAGGTCGTCACCTGGACCGCCGACGGTGCCCGTCGGGCCTCGTTCGCCGAGGTCGGCCGGCAGTGCGCACAGTTCGCGCACGCCCTGAAGGGTCTCGGCGTCGAGGGCGACGACCGGGTCGGCACGTTCATGTGGAACAACGTGGAGCACCTCGTCGCCTACCTCGCGGTGCCCTCGATGGGGGCGGTGCTGCACGCCCTCAACATCCGGCTCTTCCCCGAGCAGATCCTCTACGTGGCCAACCACGGCGGCTCGGAGGTCGTGGTCGTCGACAACACCCTCGCCGCCCCCTTCGCCAAGCTCCTCGCGCACCTGCCCAAGGTGCGCCACGTCATCGTGAACGGCCCGGTCGACGACGACACCCGCGCAGCCCTCTCCGCACCCGACCACGTCGAGGGGGTGCACGACTGGGCCGAGCTGCTCGACGGCCAGCCGACCGAGTACGACTGGCCGCAGGACCTCGACGAGAACAGCGCCTCCTCGATGTGCTACACCTCCGGCACCACGGGCAACCCCAAGGGCGTCTCGTACTCGCACCGGTCGAACTACCTGCACGCGGTGACGACCGGGATGACGGCCCACGCCGGGCAGGGCGACCGCGTCCTCGTCGTCGTGCCGCTCTTCCACGCCAACGCGTGGGGCTTCCCGTACCTGGCGATGGCGATGGGCGCATCCCTGGTCATGCCCGACCGGTTCCTGCAAGCGGCCCCGCTGGCCACGATGATCGAGAGCGAGAAGGTCACGTACGGAGCCGGTGTGCCGACGATCTGGCTGGACCTGCTCCACCACCTCGAGCAGAACGATGTCGACGTCTCGACCTGCCGGGAGCTCATCGTCGGCGGGTCGGCCGCCCCGCCGGCCCTGATGAGGGCCTTCAAGGAGCAGCACGGCATCACCATCCTCCACGCGTGGGGGATGACCGAGATGTCCCCGATCGGCACCGCCGCCGTCCCCCCGGCCGCGGTGGAGGAGGGGTCGGACGCGTACTGGGACTACGCGACGTCCCAGGGCCGGCTCGTGCTCGGTGTCGAGGGCCGGCTCATCGGGCCCGATGGCGGCGAGGTGCCGTGGGACGGTGAGTCGGTCGGCGAGCTCGAGGTGCGCGGGCCGTGGATCACCGGCTCGTACAACGCGTTCGGCGGCGAGTCCGAGAACGAGCTGGCCGAGATGAACGACAAGTTCCACGACGGCTGGCTGCGCACCGGCGACGTCGGCACCCTGAGCGCCGACGGGTTCCTGCGGCTCACCGACCGGGCCAAGGACGTCATCAAGTCCGGCGGCGAGTGGATCAGCTCGGTCGACCTCGAGAACGCGATCATGGCGCACGACGACGTGCTCGAGGCCTCGGTCGTCGGTGTGCCCGACGAGCGCTGGGGCGAGCGCCCGCTGGCGACGGTCGTCCTCCGTGAGGGGTCGACGACCACGGTCGAGGACCTGCGCGGGTTCCTCGAGGACAAGCTCGTCAGGTGGCAGCTGCCCGAGCGGTGGGCCGTCATCGACGAGGTGCCGAAGACGAGTGTCGGCAAGTTCGACAAGAAGGTGCTCCGCAAGCGGTACGCCGAGGGTGAGCTCGAGGTGCAGAGCCTGGCCTGATCCCGGCCCTGCCGGGTTGCTCCGCGGGGTGGTCCCGCGGAGTCATCATGAGTTCGCCTGCTGTGGTCGCTCACCCCGGCTCTGGTCGCTCCTGCGGGCTCTGGTCGCTCACCCCGGCTCTGGTCGCTCCTGCGGGGTCATGGTGCTGCAACACCATGACCCGGGAGGAAGGACCAGAGCGGGGAAGGACGGCCAGAGCCGGGGCGCGTCCGCGGTCAGCCCAGCCGGGGCGCGTCCGCGGTCAGCCCAGCCGGGGCGCGTCCGCGGTCACCCTGGGCGCGTCCGCGGTCAGCCGCCGCGCAGGACGTCCCGGCGGCGCCGGTACTCGTCCTCGTCGATCTCCCCGCGCGCGAACCGCTCGTCGAGGATGCGCTGGGCGTCGGAGACCGCGGGCGGTGGGGGCTGAGCCGCCGGGCCGCCGTGCTGTACCGGTGCGGCCGGGTGGTGCGATGCCATCGGCGCCGCCGCGTGGCCCCGCCCGCCGCCGGCCGCCCACCGGACGAGGACGACGATCGCGGCGATGACGAGTCCCCAGAAGACCACCATGCCGAGCCCGATCCCGATCCCCCACCACCCTGCTACTCCCATGCCGTCGTGCCAGAACATGTGGGACCTCCTTCGGTCGCTGTCGACCCCACCGTGCACCCTGCGCCTGTGAGCGCGGTGGGGCGTCGATGAAGCCTGTGTGAAGTATCCAGCGCCGGGCGCCCGGCAACCCAGCCACTGGGGCGTCGATGAAGCCTGCGTGGAGGGCCCAGCGGCGGGCTGCGGTCAGCCGGCCAGTGGCGCGTCGAGCAGGGACCACACCGGCCCGGCGACCAGGCCGAGCACCACGGACGCGACGGCCGCGACGACCGCTGTGCGGGCCGACCAGGGTCGATCGGGCGCCGCCGAGAGCTGCTCGCCGGGGTCCGTCCGCCGCACCGCGGGCGCCACCCAGCGCAGGTAGTAGTAGAGCGAGAGCAGGGTGTTCACGAGGACGGCCGCGGTGAGCCATGCCATCCCCCCGTCCCACGCCGCCGTGGCCGTCGTCAGCTTCCCGACGAAGACCACGGTGGGGGGTGTGCCCACCAGGCCGAGGAGCGCGACGACGAGGGCGACGGCCAGTGCCGGCCGCACCCGGACCAGCCCGGAGTAGTCGTCGACCGACCGGACCCCCGGCAGCGCGACCGTCACCGCGAACGCCGCCACGTTGGTCACCGCGTACCCCGCGGCGTAGAGGAGCAGCGCCGGGAGAGCGAGGTCGCTGCGACCGGCCACCGCGACGGGGACGAGCAGGTAGCCCACCTGGCTCACCGTGGACCAGCCGAGCAGCCGGCGGGGGTCGTCCTGGCGGTAGGCGGCCAGGTTGGCCAGCGTCATGCTCGCGACCGCCATGACCCCGACGAGCACCCCCCACCCCAGGGTGTCCGGCAGGGCGTCGACCAGCCTGTAGACGGCCACCACCGCACCGACCTTGGGCACCGTGGTGGCGAACGCGGCCGCCGTGCCGGTGGCGCCCTGGGCGGCGTCCGGTACCCAGAAGTGGGCCGGCACGCTCCCGGCCTCGAACGCCAGCCCGGCGAGGACGCCCACGACCCCGGCGGCGAGCACCGGTGCCGGCGCGTCCGTGAGGGCGGCGGCGAGGGCCGGGTACGACGTCGTCGCGCCGACTCCGTAGAGCAGCGTCACTCCCAGGAGCATGACGATCCCGAAGAGGGCACCCACGAGGTAGGTCTTGAGCGCGGCTTCTGCGGCCCGGCCCGTGCGGCCCAGGCCCACGAGCGCGTACAGCGGGATGCTGGCGAGGAGGAAGCCGACGGCGAGCACGAGCAGGTCCCGCGCCCCGCCGAGGACCAGCACGCCGGTGGTCGCGAAGAGGAGCAGGGCGTAGGTCTCGCTCTCGCGCGGGTCGGTGCCCACCTCGTCGGCTGCGAGCGCGAGCACGAGGAGCGTCGCGAGCGCGGCGACGACCCGCACCGTCGTGGTGGCGACGTCGACCGCGAAGGTTCCCTGGAAGGCCGTACCCGGGCTGCCTGCACCCGCGAGTGAGGCGACGACCGACCCGAGGAGAGCCCCTGCGGCGACGGCGCGCAGCCGCCACTGGCGTCGACGTGGGGTGAACGACCCGCCCAGCAGGCAGACCAGGCCACCGGCGAAGAGCAGCATCTCCGGTAGCAGCGCGAGGGGGTCCATCCCCGACGAGGAGTGCACGCGGTTACCGGTCGAGCACCGCGACCACCTGGTGCGCGGCCGGCTCGATGACGTCGAGGAGGGGCCGCGGCGCCAGGCCGATGGCGAGGGAGAGCACGAGCAGGGGGGCGATGGCCCACGCCTCGTGGACGCGCATGTCGGTGACCCCGACCACGCGCTCCGGCGCCTCCCCGGTGAACACCCGCTGGAGCGTCCAGAGGAGCGCCGCGCTGACCAGCAGGACACCGAGGAGGGCGACCGCCGACACGGGCACCGCGGCGATGCTCCCCGTGAACACCTGGAACTCGGCGACGAACCCGGAGAGCCCGGGCAGCCCGAGCGAGGCGAAGGCCGCCACGGCGAAGAGCACCGTGGTGCGCGGCGCCGGCCCC
Source organism: uncultured Actinomycetota bacterium (assembly GCA_963726295.1). GTDB lineage: Bacteria > Actinomycetota > Actinomycetes > Actinomycetales > Dermatophilaceae > DASSQJ01. Next base: position 72,291 of record CAVSBW010000007.1, on the reverse strand, counting down.
GCCATGCCGCCGAGGTCGGCGATCTCGTAGGTGCCGGTGCGGTCGAGCACGACGCCGGCGAGGAGGAACAGGGCGGCGGTGACCAGGCCGTGGCTCACCATCTGGGTCACGGCGCCGGTGACGGCGATACCGCGCGCCTGCGCCGTGTCGGACGCCACGACGCCGGCCGCCCCCACCGCCAGCACGACGTACCCCATGTGGTTGACCGACGTGTACGCGATCATCCGCTTGAGGTTGCCCTGGGCCAGTGCCAGCAGCGCGCCCCAGAGCACCGACACGATGCCGATGACGAGGACCACCCACGCCCACGACCGCCACGCGTCGGGGAGCAGCGGCATCCCGATGCGCACGAACCCGTAGGTGCCGAGCTTGAGGAGCACACCGGCGAGCACCGCGGACCCGACAGTGGGCGCGTCGGTGTGGGCCGGCGGGAGCCAGGTGTGGAAGGGGACGGTGGGCGTCTTGACGGCGAGCCCGAGGAGGACCGCCCCGAGGACGACCACACCGGTGGTGCCGCTGCCGGCCAGCGGGTCCTGCCGCGCGAGCTCGACGATGTCGAAGGTGTGGGGGTCGGCGGCGAGGTAGAGGCCGATGAACCCACCGAGCAGGGCGAGCGAGCCGAGAAAGGTGTAGAGGAAGAAGCGCAGGGCGGACCGGGCGCGGTCGCCGTGGCCCCAGCCGGCGATGACGAGGTACATCGCGACGATCGACAGGTCGAAGAAGACGAAGAACAGCAGCAGGTCCGCAGCCGCGAACAGCCCGAGGCACACCGACTCCAGAGCGAGGAACAGGGCGGCGCGGGTCCGGGGCCGGTCGGGGTCGCGCAGCGCGTGAACCGCGCAGGCGAGGAAGACGACGGCGGTCATCGCGACGAGCGGGAGCGACAGCCCGTCGAGCCCGACGTGGTAGCTGCTGCCGACACCGGGGATCCACGGCACCTGCTGGTCGTAGGCCAGGGCTCCCGCCGCAGGTGTCTCGTACCCCCACCAGAGCACCCCGACCAGCGCGACCTCCGTCCCCGAGGCCGCGACCCACCACCACGCCACGGCCCGCGCCCCCACTCCCGGGACGAGGGCGACGAGAGCCGCGGCCAGCGGCACGAAGACGGTCAGGGAGAGCACGGTCACCTCACGACGACGACGAGGACGATGCCGGCCGCCACGAGTGCGACGGCCTGGACGTAGTACTGGTGGAGCACACCGGTCTGCGGCCGGCGGGCGAGGGCGCCGGCCTGCCGGGCCCGGTGGGCGACCCCGCGCACGGCGCCGTCGACGACGCGGTCGTCAGCCCGGGTCACAGCTGCCGCGACCAAGGTCGCGCCGCGACCGGCACCATCGACGGCGACGGCCAGCCGGTCGTCGGCCCCGGCTGCCGCGCGCGCCGTCGCCAGCGTCGGCCGGACCACGAGGAGGTGGGCCGCCCGCTCGAGTCCGAGCCACGAGAGCGCCCAGGCGGGGCGCGGGAGCGGGCGCCACGCCACACCGGCGACGACGAGCACCGCCAGGCCCGCCGAGGCGGCGATCTCGGTGGTGGTCGGCACCACCACCGCGCCACCGACCACGCCCGCCAGGGCGTCGGCGACGGAGGGCAGCGCCAGCACGCCGAGGCCGGCGGCGGCGGCCGCCAGGACCACGACGGCGGTGGTCACCGGGTGCGGCACGGTGCCGCGAGGTTCCTCCTCCGTGCCGCCGAGGCCCTCGGCCCGCTCCCGCTCCTCGTCCCCGACCGGTGCCCAGATCACGCGCAGTGCGGTGCCCGCGTACGCCGCCGAGAGCAGCGCCCCCAGCATCCCGACGGCGTAGAGCGCCACGGACTGGTCGAGGGCCGCGGCCAGGACGAGGTCCTTCGTGGCCCAGAGCGAGAGCGGCGGGACACCGGCGAGCGCGAGCAGCAGGACGGACGCGGCGATGCGGACGACCGGCCACCGGGCCACCGTCCCGCGCAACCCGTCGAGCTGCTTGGTGCCGAGAGCCGCGAGCCACGCCCCCGCGGCGAGGAAGAGACCGGCCTTGGTGGCGGCGTGCGCGACGAGGTGAGCGGTGCCGGCCGCGGTGGCGCCGAGACCGGCCGCCAGGACGACGTACCCGAGCTGCGCCGAGGTGGACGCGGCGAGCAGCTGCTTGAGGTCGGCCTGACCGACGGCCACGAGCCCGAGTGCGACCGTCGTGAGCGCGCCCGCCCACGCGGCCGTCGTGGCCGCCCATCCCGTGGCCTCGAGGAGTGGCTGAAGCCGCAGCAGCAGGTAGCCGCCCATGGCGACCATGGCCGCGGAGTGCAGCAGCGCACTCACCGCGCTCGGGCCGTCCATCGCCCGGGAGAGCCAGAAGGCGAGGACCAGCTGGGCCGCCTTCCCGAGCGCGGCCACGAGGACCCCGAGGGCGACGACGTCCCGCCATCCCGGACTGCCACCGGCCAGGCTGTCGAGGTCGAGGCCGGCACCGCCGGCGAGAGCGGCCGCCGCGGCGGCGTACAGCCCCAGGTCGGCGGTGCGGGTGGTGAGGAAGGCGGTGAGTCCGGAACCGACCCGGCGCTCCTCGTGCCAGCGGAAGCCGATCAGCGCGTAGGAGGTGGCACCCATGACCTCCCAGGCGAGCAGCAGGGTCGGCAGGGTCGACGCGGTGACGGTGAGCAGGGCCGCCGCCGCGAAGACGAGCATGAGGCCGTGGAAACGGGCGCGGGACTCGCGCACGTCGGCGGCGGCCGCGAGGAGCACCAGCGCCGTCACGAGCGCCACGGCGGGGGCGACGACCGCCGCGAGGCCGTCCACGCTCATCGCCAGGTCAGAGCCCGCGACGAAGGGCACCGAGACCTCCGGTCGGGCGGCGGCCACCGCCAGCGCGCACCCGCTCGTCAGCACGGCAGTGGCGACACCGAGCGCCGGGGCGAGCCGTCCGAGCCGGCCCGGAGCGAGCAGGAGGACGGCCCCGGCGGCCGCCGGGAGGATCACGAGGGCCCAGAGCAGGGCCTGGGCGGTCGGGGTCGTCATCGGCCGCTCACCCCGACAGGTCCGTGGCTGCGTCGGTCATGTCGCTCCCGCGCGCCCGGTGCCACAGCGTCGCGACGGCGAAGCCGGTCGCCATCTCGACCGTCATCGCCGCGAGGACGACCAGGAGCAGCACCTGCCCGGTGGGGTCCGGCGCGAGGAACCACCACATCGCGCCCGCCGCGAGGATCACGGCGTTGACCATGACCTCGAGGCCCATCATCACCATGACGACGACCTGCTGGGAGATCGCGCCGTAGAGGCCAACGGCGAAGAGCGCTGCCGCGACGAGGAGGACGAGCTGAAGAGTCACCGCCCGACACCTCCCCCAGCGGGGTCGCGTGGGGGCCGGACGTCGAGGTCGTCGCCGAAGCGGTCGTACCGCGTGCGGTGGGCGGCGAGGACGATGCCGCCGACGATCGTCGCCACCATGACCGGGCTGACCAGCACCATGACGAGCATCTGCGGGCCCATGGTCGCCTCGCCCAAGGCCGCGGTGACGTCGGGGGCGGGAACCCCACGGCGCACCGGCCAGTCGACGAGGAGCGCCCCCGAGCCGAGGACGACGAAGGCGGCGACGGCGACGGCGAGCGCGGTGCGCTTGGAGTGCACCATGGACATCGGCATCAGCGCGGGGTTCATCCCCATGTACATGACCATGTAGACGGCCATCACGGCCATCTCCATCAGCATCATCAGGACGGTCACGATGCCGAGGTAGTTCTGCTGCAGCAGGACCAGGACGAACCCGACCGCCACGAACGACAGGGCCAGCGCGTACGTCGCCCGCGCCATGGAGTCGACGACGAAGACGAGCACGGCGGAGGCGACAGCCACCACCGCGAGGGCCCCGAAGACGACGTCGACGACCACGGGTCAGCCCCTCCACGCCGTGACGACGGCGACGACGAGGTCCTGGACGAGGACGGCGGGGAGCAGGACGACCCACCCGACCTCCATGAACCGCTCGGGCCGCACGGTGGGGACGCGGCGGCGCAGCGCGACGAGGAGCGCCAGGAGCACCGCCGTCTTCACGAGCACCCAGGCCCAGCCCGGCAGCACCGGGCCGGCGCCACCGCCGAGGAACATCGGCACGGCGAAGGCCGCCCCCGCCGCCAGCAGCGCGTACCGGCCGCCCTGGACGAGCAGCCGGTCGACCCCGGAGAGCTCGGCGAGGACGCCGCCCACGACGTCACGACCAGCCGGCGCGCCGAACGGACCCTGCACCGAGAACGCCACGACACCGAGGACGTACACGGCGAAGGCGACCGGCATCCAGACGACGAACCACAGGCCGGACTGGGCGGCGGCGACGTCGCCGACGTTCAGGCTGGCGGCGGCCACGGCCGGCGCCACGAGGGCGAACATCAGGGGAAGCTCGTAGGCGAGCGCGAGAGCGAGGAAGCGGTAGCCCCCGACCAGCGAGTGGGCCGAGTTCGCACCCCACCCGGTGAGCCAGACGAGCGCCCACACCGCGACGTCGACGGTGTTGAACCAGACGACGCCGACGTCGAGGTCGCTGAGCACCCAGCCACCGAGCGGGACGACCGCAACCATGAGCAGGGCGGCGACGACGAGCCCGGCACCGCCGGTCCGCCACAGCAGGAGGTCGGCGGAGAGCGGGGCGCGGCGGCGCTGACGGAGCAGTCGGGCGGCCTCGTCGAGGGGCCGGCTGAGGGCCGGCCCGCGGGGCAGGCCCTCCGAGCGCGCGGTGGCGACGCTCTCGAGCACCACGGCGAGCGCGGCGAAGGCGGCGAGGAGCGCCGCGGCGAGCAGCACCCACCCGCCGGCGACCGTGGTGGGCTCAGGCACGGACGAGCTCCGCGTCCGGTGCCGGTGCCGGTGCGCCGAGGCTGGCGACGACGAGCCGCGCGACCCCCAGGTCGCAGCCCTCGACAAGGCCCCCGAGCGCCTCGACCGGGACCCGGGGAACGCCGAGCCCGTCCGCGGGTCCCGTGCTCGTACCTGTGCCCGCGTAGGCCCTGGCCGCGACCACGGCCTCGTCGACGAGGCGGAGCAGGCGGTCGAAGCAGTCACCGACGACGTGCTCGGGCAGGTTGCGGGCGGCGGCCTCGTCGGACGCCACCGATCCCACTCCGCGCAGGGACCAGCGCAGCACCCGGGCGTGCTCCACCCGGTGCCGCAGGTCGACGAGGGTGCCCCGGGCGTCGTCGCCGCGAGGGTCGAGCAGCGAGTCGCGGGCCCGCCGTGCGAGGGCGGCACCGTCGTCCCAGCCGGCCAGGGCGAGGACGGATGCCGCCTCGTCGCACCGGAGTGCCGCCAGGGCCGCCGGCGCCTCGGCGCGCGACGGGTGAGGGCCGTCGAGCAGGTGGGCCTCGGCTGCGACGACGAGGTCGCCGTGGAGCGTGACATCGAGGACCATCCCCGGCGGCCAGTGCGGCAGCACCGGGCCGAGGCGGACGGGCAGCGCGTCCATCTCGAGGCCGTCGCGGTCCTCGTCGGAGCCCTCGGCGAGTGGGATGCCGTCCGGGGCCATGTCCATGTCGCCGTGGTCCATGTCACCGTGGTCCATGTCACCGTGGGCCATGTCACCGTGGGCCATGTCGCCGTGGTCCATGTCGCCGTGGTCCATGTCACCGTGGTCCATGTCGCCGTGGTCCGACCCCTCGTGCCCGACAGGCCCGTCGCCCGATGTGAGGTCGGGGGCACCTCGACCTGCGGCGTCCAGCACCTGCTCGCCGTGGTCGAGCAGAGTCCGGGCGAGGTCGTCGAGCGCGCCGCCGACCGCCTCGACGGTGAGCACCTCGATCCGGGCCCGTGGGCCCGGCATCGCGTCCCACACACCGGCCACGACGGCGGACAGCTCGTCGCCGGCGTGGCCCGCGACGACGAGGGCGTCAGCGCTCGCCGGGGAGTCGGCCGCCGACCAGCCCCGGTCGCGGGTCGCTCGCTCAACCGCGACGCGCACCGCGAACCCGTCCGGGGCCTCGACGACGAGGACGCGGGTGGCGCGCACCGCGCGCCCGGCCAACCACTGCCTCAGGCCCATCGCAGCGCCCCCTCCCGCCAGGCCCACGCGACGGCGACCATGAGGGCCCCGAGGAAGACGAACATCTCCGTGACCGCGCCGGCCCCGAGGTCGGCGACGACGACGGCCCACGGGTACATGAACAGCATCTCGACGTCGAAGGCGAGGAACAGCAGCGTCGCGAGGTACCAGCGCACGTGGAACCTCGACAGCGCGTGCGCCTCGGGCACCCACCCCGACTGGTACGGCACGGTTCGCAGCACGCCACGCCAGGGCACGAGCAGCCAGTGCGCCCCGTACAGCAGGGCCACCCCCAGGAGGGCGACTCCCGCGGACACCACGAGACCCGTCATCGTGTTCCCGCAGGTCGGACCGGCTCGCTCACCGTCCCCACGGTAACGGTCCGGTCAGCCGGGAACGCCGGTCCCTCCGCGCGCGGTCGGCTGATCCGGACCGAGGGGGGCGACCGGCCGTCACGACACCCGTCGGAACGGCCGGTCGCCCCCTCACGACGCCGCGCGCCCCGCCGTCGCCCTGACAGGCACCTCGTCGTCGGGTCGTCGGCCGTCGCCCAGCCACAGGCTGGCGAGAAGGCCTAGGACCAGGAACCCGGCGGCCGCCGCGGCCGACACCCGGGTCGCATCCGTGAACGCGGTCCGCGCGTCGTCCGCCGCCGCGGCCGTCTCCGGGTTCGCGGCGAGCGACGGGATGACGGCGCCGGCGCTGCCCTTGACCGCCTCGACGAGCTGGGTGCGCGCCGGCTCGGGTACCCCCTGGTCCTCGAGCCGGGAGTCGAGCTGCGCCCCGAGCACGGAGAAGAGGATGGTGCCGAGCACGGCGATGCCGAACGCCGACCCGACCTGCCGGGCGGTGCTCTGCGTGCCCGACCCCTGACCGCTGCGCTCCACGGGCACGTCGGCGAGCACCACCCCGGTCAGCTGGGCGGTGGCGAACCCCACCCCGATGCCGTAGACGAAGAGCAGGGGCGCCGTGACCACCCAACTGGAGTCCGGGCGGAGCAGGAGCGCGATGCCGGCGATGCCCGCGATCTCCAGCGCGATGCCCAGCCGGACGATGAAGACCGGGCTGCGCGACCGCCCGATGGCCGCACCCAGCCCGCTGGCCACGAAGCTGCCGGTCGCGAGGGCGAGCAGCACCAGGCCGGTCTCGAACGCGGTGTAGCCGAGGACGTTCTGGAACCACAGCGGCAGCGCGAAGAGGAGGCCGAACTCGCCGAGGCTGACGATGAGCGCCGCGATGTTGCCGTTGCGGAACGAGGTGATCGAGAACAGGTCGAGGTCGAGCATCGAGACCTGCCCGGCCCGGTTGCGGCGACGCTCGACGAGGACGAAGACCGTGAGGGCGGTGAACCCGACGACGAACGCGACGGCCACCGGCGAGACCGACCACGGCCACGTCCAGCCCCCGATCTGGAGGTCGGTGGTCGACCCCCACCAGCCGTAGCTGCGGCCCTCGATGAGCCCGAACACGACGGCGCCGAAGCCGACGGTGGCCAGGACCGCCCCGAGCCAGTCCGCGCCCCGCACCCCCTCCTCGCGGGACTCGTCCACGAGCAGGTAGAGGCCGATGATGACGACGGCGGCGAGCGGGATGTTGATGCCGAAGGCCCAGCGCCACGAGAAGCTCGTCGTGAGCCAGCCCCCGAGGAGCGGCCCGAGGGCAGCGGTGCCACCGATCGTCGCCCCCCAGATGCCGAACGCGATACCCCGGTCGCGGCCCCGGAAGGTGGCGTTGAGCAGCGACAGCGAGGTCGGCAGCATCATGGCGCCGCCGACGCCCTGCAGGGCCCGGGCGGAGATCAGCCAGGCGGCACCGTCGGCGGTCGCGGCCAGCACGCTGGCCAGGCCGAACACGAGCGCCCCGATGGCGAACAGGCGGCGCCGCCCGAAACGGTCGGCGAGGCGGCCGAAGACGAGCAGCAGGGCCGCGAAGACGAGGGTGTACACCTCCTGCACCCACTGGGCCTGGCTGGAGGTGATGCCGAGGTCGTCGATGATCGAGGGCACCGCGACGTTGACGATGGTGCTGTCGACGATGATGAGCGAGACACCGAGGCTGATGATGACGAGCCCGAACCACCGTCGCCGGCTCGCCTTTGCCCGGGGCGCGTCCCCCCGTCCCGCAGCGTCCCCGCCCCCGGGCTCCCCGGGTGTCGTCGCAGAATCACTAAGCATGCTGAGCAATGTAGCGCTCGACGGCTGTCGCCACGAACTACCCTCGACAGCGTGACCGCGTCGACGCAGGACTGGCCCACCGGCCGCCTGCTGTCCACGGCTGCTCGGCTGGTCGAGCACGAGTGGAACGCCTGGCTGGCGCGCCACGAGCTCACCCACGCCGGGTTCCTCGCCCTCCACGCCCTGGACCGCGGACCGATGACGCAGCGGCAGCTGGCTGCTGCCGGGCAGGTCGAGGAGCAGACGATGGGCCGCGTCGTCGACCGCCTCGAGCGCACCGGCCACGTCTCCCGGCGCCGTGATCCGGACGACCGGCGCCGGCTGATCATCGAGCGGACCGCCCTGGGCGACGACGCGTGGACGGTGGTGCAGGCCTCCGAGGTCGCCGACCGCCTGGTGGACGATGCCCTGGACGACCCCGAGAGCTTCCGGGCCGAGCTCGTCCGCCTCGTCGACGCCCTCCGCCGCGAGCGCTGAACCGCCCCGCATCCCAGGACGTGGAGCCCGGGTGGGCCCGGACCGGCACGTTCACGGGACGGAGCACCTCACGGCCGCCCTGCCCGGTCCCGCAGAACCGTGAGCGCGGTCGCGATCGTGGGGTGGTGGTCGCTTCCCCGGCGAATGCCCGTGAGGATGCGCCGGGAGGGGGCGGGGTCGCCCGCGAGGGGGACACGGGCCACCGCGTAGCCGTCGGGAACGTGGGCCAGCCGGGGGATGAGCGCGATTCCGAAGCCGGCGCCGACCAGGGCCGCGCCGGTGTCCCACTCCGAGGCGTAGTGGGCCACGGACGGCACGAACCCAACTGCGGCGCAGGCAGTCTGCAGCAGTTGGTGGTACGGCCGACCCGGGCGGTCCATGATCCACGCCTCGTCAGCAAGGTCGCCGAGGGCCACCGAGGCCCGGCGAGCACAGTGGTGGTCCTCGTGGACGAGCACGTCGAGCGGGTCGTCGAGGAGCGGGTGCAGCTCGAAGCGGGGGTCGCTGGAGGCGGGGAGACCACTCATCGCGACGACGACCGCGACGTCCGCCTGGTCGGCGAGGAGCAGGTCGAAGCACTCCTGCGGGTCGGCCTCGATGATCCGCACCGCACACGTCGGCAGGAGCTGTCGGACCGCCACGGCCGCGGGGGGAAGGAGCGCGGCGGCAGCAGTGGAGAACCCACAGAGCCGTAGAACTCCCGTACCGGCCTCGGCGCTCAGCGCCAGCTCCGCCCGGATCTCCTCCCAGTGGCTGAGCAGGTCCTCCGATCGCTCGAGGAGCACCCGGGCGGCTGCGGTGAGCCGCACCCGCCGGCCGTCCTGCACGAGCAGCTCGACGCCGAGGTCGCGACCGAGCCCCCGCAGCTGCTGGGAGACGGCCGACGGGGTGTACTGGAGCGCCTCCGCGGCCCCCGTGACGGTGCCGCACTGCGCGACCATCCGCAGCACGTGGAGGCGCCGGTCGATCATGCAGTCATCCTGCACGAATCCCTCCACTTTTCCGCGCTGGTCGTGAGGGCGACACCGGCCGCACACTCGGGGGGTGCGCGCGCTCGACCCGCTCCTGGAGCCCTTCACCCTCAAGGGGCTGACGCTGCGCAACCGTGTCGTCAGCACGTCGCACGAGCCCGCGTACACCGAGGAGGGCATGCCCCGCGAGCGCTACCGCGCCTACCACGTGGAGAAGGCGCGTGGCGGTGTCGGCCTGACGATGATCGGCGGCTCTGCCGTCGTGTCGCCGGACAGCCCCCCGGCCTTCGGCAACATCCTGCTGCACCGCGACGAGGCCGTGCCGTGGCTGCGCCGGCTCACCGACGACGTTCACGACGCGGGCGCGGCCGTCATGTGCCAGGTCACCCACCTGGGCCGTCGCACGAGCAACTACACCGGCGACTGGCTGCCGACGGTGTACGCCTCCCCGCTTCGCGAGCCTGCGCACCGGTCCTTCCCGAAGGAGGCCGAGCCATGGGACCTCGACCGGATCGTCGACGACTACACGGCGGCTGCCCAGCGCTGCGTGGAGGCCGGACTCGACGGCATCGAGCTCGAGAGCTATGGCCACCTCCTCGACGGTTTCCTCTCGCCGGCCACCAACCACCGCACCGACGAGCTGGGCGGCAGCCTCGAGAACCGGCTCGCGTTCCCGCGTCGTGTGATCACCGCGGTCCGCGCCGCCCTGGGGCCCGACCTCGTGCTCGGCATCCGGATGTCGATGGACGAGGACCGACCCGACGGCCTGCAGCGCGCGGAGGCCTTGGCCGCGGTCCGGGCGTTCGTCGCGGACGGTGTCGACGTCCTCAGCGTGATCAAGGGCACGATCGAGAGCGATGCAACCCTTGCGAAGGTGATCCCCTCGATGGGAACACCGGCGGCCCCGTTCCTCGACTTCGCGGGGGAGATCCGGCGCGAGGTCGGGGTCCCCGTGATGCACGCGTCGCGCATCTCCGACGTGTCGACGGCCCGCCACGCCATCCGGGAGGGGCTGCTCGACCTCGTCGGGATGACGCGGCCACAGATGGCCGACCCGCATCTCGTCGCCAAGGTGGCCCGCGGCGAGGAGGACCGGATCCGGCCCTGCGTGGGCGCGAACTACTGCCTCGACGCCATCTACCAGTCGGGCGACGCCAAGTGCATCCACAACGCCGCGACGGGACGCGAGCTCACCCTGAGCCACGTCGTGCCCCGAGCGGCAGCCGCCAGGCGGGCCGTCGTGATCGGGGCGGGCCCGGCCGGACTGGAAGCTGCCCGGGTCCTGGGTGAGCGTGGACACCGCGTCGTGGTGCTCGAGGCGGCCGACGCCCCGGGGGGCCAGGTGCGCCTGGCGGCCACCCCGGCTCGCCGCCGTGACCTCCTCGGTGTCATCGACTGGCGACTGGCCGAGGCCAAGCACTCGGGAGTCGAGTTCCGCTTCGGCGCGTTCGCCGAGGTCGACACCGTGCTCGCCGAGGGGCCGGAGGTCGTGGTCGTCGCCACCGGCGGGCTCCCGAACCGGTCGTTCCTCACCCGGGGGGCACACCTGGTCCACGACACGTGGGACGTGATGGCCGGCGACGTCCGGCCGAGCGGCCGGGTCCTGGTCTACGACGACAACGGGGCCGAGCCGGGGCTCGATGCCGCCGAGCTCCTCGCCGTCCGGGGGGCACGCGTGGAGCTCGTGACCCCCGAGCGCACGGTCGGGCCGCTCGTCGGCAGCATGAACTCACCCGCCTACCTGCGGGCCTTCGACGAGCACGGGGTCGACATCACCCTGGTCCGCCGCCTGGTGGCGGTGGACCGCGGCCCGGACGGCGGCCTCGTCGCCCGGCTGCAGAACGAGTACTCCGGTGCCGTGGTCGAGCGGGCCGTCGACCACGTCGTCGTCGAACACGGCACCCTCCCGAACGACGACCTCTACCGCGAGCTCGTGCCGTACTCGGGGAATGCCGGGGCCGTCGACCACCGGTCCCTGCTCGCGGTGAGGGCGCAACCCCCGACCCCCGACGGCCGCTTCCAGCTCTTCCGGATCGGCGACGCCGTCGCCAGTCGCAACATCCACGCCGCCGTCTACGACGCGCTCCGGCTCTGCCTCGCCGTCTGACCCGCGCACGACAGCTCCCGACAGGAAGACCGATGACCACGACCGCCGATCAGGCCGCCACCGTCGACGAGGTGCGTGAGCTCGTCGCCCGCCGACTGCCCGGGCGCTCGCTCGAGGGGCCGTTCTACACGAGCCGGGCCGTGTTCGACGCCGACATCGCAGCCGTGTGGTCCCGCAGCTGGATCTTCGTCGCCCACGAGGCAGAGGTCCGCGAACCGGGAGACTTCGTGACCGTCGGCATCGGCCCGTCCTCGGTGATCATCCTGCGGGACGACGACGGAGTCGTGCGCGCGCTGCGCAATGTCTGCCGCCACCGGGGGTCGCGGGTGCTGCGCGAGCGCGCGGGCTCGGTGGGCAACATCGTCTGCGGCTACCACCGCTGGACGTACGCGACCGACGGTGCGCTGCTGCACGCCGGTGACCAGCCCCCGGAGTTCGACAAGGCCTGCTGGAGCCTGAAGCAGGTTCATGTGCGCCTCCTCGCCGGGCTCGTGTTCGTCAGCCTCGCGCCCGAGCCCCCCGAGGACTTCGACGACGTCGTCGCGACGATCTCGCCGTACCTGCTCCCCCACCAGCTGCACCGCACGAAGGTCGCCGCCCAGGAGGACCTCGTCGAGGAGGCCAACTGGAAGCTCGTCATGGAGAACAACCGGGAGTGCTACCACTGCGAGGGCACGCATCCGGAGCTGACGTCCACGTTCTTCCCGACCTGGGGCATCGCCCCGGACCGGGTGCCGCCACGGCTGCGCGTGGCCCACGAGCGCTACCTAGCCGCCGAGGCCGACCTCGAGCGCTCCTGTGACACTCGCGGGCTGCCGTACGTCGAGGTGGAGCGGCTCGAGGAACACCGCCCGTCCGCCTTCCGCGTGCAGCGCGAAGCACTCGACGGAGCGGGCGAGTCGTACACGCTCGACGGGGCACTCGCCTCCCGGCGACTGCTCGGTGAGCTCGACGTGGCGCGGCTCGGACGGGCCTCGGTCCACACCCAGCCCAACGGCTGGTTCCACGCCCTCTCGGACCATGCTGTCACCTTCGCGGTGCTGCCCCTGGGCCCCACCCGCACTCTCGTCCGGACCACCTGGCTGGTGCACGATGACGCCGTCGAGGGCGAGGACTACGACCTCGAGGAGCTGACCCGGGTCTGGCGAGTGACCAACGCCCAGGACGCCGAGCTGTGCGCGACCGCGCAGAAGGGCGTGGCCGACCCCGGGTACGTCCCCGGTCCGTACGCCCCCAGCGAGCGCCAGGTCGACGCCTTCGTCGGTTGGTACGTCGCCCGTTTGCGCGAGCACCTCCCGGGATGACGAGCACGACCGAGCGCCCGATCTCGTCGCTGGCCGGGGAGGCGCCGACCTACCGGGACGAGCTCGACGAGGAGCTCCTCTGCTTCGAGGTCCGACAGGAGACCACGGACGTCGCCAGCTTCGTGCTGCGCTCCGCCACCGAGGCCTGGCTCCGCTTCAGCCCCGGGCAGTACCTCACGCTCACCGTCAACGTCGCTGGGGAACGGCTGAGCCGGTGCTACTCCATCTCGTCCTCACCGTTGTGGCCGGACGCGGTGACAGTCACCGTGAAGCGGGTGCCCGGCGGCCCGGTGTCGAACTGGCTGCACGACCACCTGCGCCCCGGCCGGACCGTCCACGCCTCCGGCCCGCTCGGCTCCTTCACCACCGACCGGCACCCGTCCGACCGGTACCTGTTCCTGTCGGCAGGAAGCGGGATCACGCCGCTGATGTCGATGGCCCGCACCCTCCACGGCTGCAACAGCCCTGCCGACGTCGCCTTCGTCCACAGCGCGCGCACGCCGGACGACATCATCTTCCAGAGCGAGCTCGAGCACCTCGACGCCACGAGCCCGACGTTTCGCGTGACGGTGGTGTGTGAGGACGACGGGGGATTCCCCTGGACGGGACTGACCGGCCGGCTCGATCTCGACTCCCTCCGCGCCGCCGTCCCGGACGTGCTCCAGCGGGAGGTGTTCACCTGCGGGCCGCCGGGCTACCGGGAAGCGGTGCGCCACATCCTCGCGGAGGCGGGCGTCGAGCTGTCCCGGAGCCACGAGGAGTCCTACGTCATCGGCGAGCCGGCGGGGTCCCCCCACACACCGGCGGACGACACGTCTCCCGTGCGCGGCCACGCGGTCGAGCTCGCTCGCACCGGCCGCGCCTTCGAGTGTCCCGACGGGATGTCCGTGCTGGAGGCTGCCGAGCGGGCAGGCGTTCGACTGCCGTCCTCGTGCGCCGAGGGCGTCTGCGGAACGTGCAAGACGCAGCTGGTGACCGGCAGCGTGGACATGAGGCACGCCGGAGGCATCCGGCCGCCTGAGGTCGCCGCGGGCAACATCCTGCTCTGCTGCTCGACACCGTGCCAGGACATCGTGCTCGACGCGTGACGGTCTGGCGGGACGCCGGGGGCCGGGCGCCCCGGTCGCTGCGTCGGGGGGTGATGATGAACCGGTGAGCACCTCATCCACGAGCCCCTCAACCGACCTCCCCGACCGCGTCCTCGTCACCGGCGCGCGCGGCAAGCTGGGCCGAGCCGTCGTCGCCCACCTGCGCGACCTCGGTGTCGACGTCCTCGCCCTCGACCGGGCCAGCGGTGGCGACCTACGCGACGTCGAGGGCGAGTTCCTCACCGTCGACCTCACCGACTACGGCCAGGTGGTGGAGGCCGTCACCGGCGGTGCCGACGAGCACGCCGCGGTCGACGCCGTCGTGCACCTCGCCGCCGTCCCCGCACCGGGCCTGACGACGAACGCCGCGACCTTCGCCAACAACTCCGTGGCCACCTACAATGTCTTCGCCGCCTGCCGCGCCGCCGGCATCCGCCGGATCGTCTGGGCGTCGAGCGAGACGGTGCTCGGCCTGCCCTTCGACAACCCGCCGCCCTACGCCCCGGTCGACGAGGAGTACGCGCCGCGCCCGGAGTCGACGTACTCGCTGAACAAGACCCTCGAGGAGGAGATGGCCCGCCAGTTCTGCCGGTGGGACCCCGAGCTCGTCATGGTCGGCCTGCGCTTCTCCAACGTCATGGACGTCGAGGACTACGCCGAGTTCCCCTCCTTCGACCACGACCCGTCGCTGCGGCAGTGGAACCTGTGGGGGTACATCGACGCGCGGGACGGTGCCCAGGCGGTCGAGCGCGGGCTCGCCCACACGACACCCGGCGCCGACGTGTTCGTGATCGCCAACGCGGACACGGTGATGAGCCGGTCGAGCAGCGAGCTCATGGCCGAGGTGTACCCCGACGTCCGGCTCACCAAGGAGCTGGGCGAGCACGAGACCCTGCTCTCGGTCGACAAGGCCCGCCGGGTGCTCGGGTACGAGCCGCGGCACACCTGGCGCGACCACGTGGACCCCTCCTGAGTGATGGCGGTCGGCGATCACGCGGGGCAGGGAACCGCTGGTGACACCGACCGCCACCGGTCTCAGGTGCGGGGCACCACCACCCCGCGGCCCAACGCCTCGCGGGCGTCGTCGGGGACCGCCACGGACGGCCGGTCGCTGCGCTGCTCGTGGAGGGCCAGCGCCACCACGGCGGCGAGCACCACGACGAACCCGACCCACTGGGTGGCCGTCGGCCGCGCGCCCAGCGCCGCCACCCCGACGACCGCCGCCGTGAGTGGGAAGGCCAGCTCGGCGAGGGTGGCCCGCGACGCCGGCGTCCGGCCCAGGGCCCGGTAGTACAGGACGAGGGCGAGGAGTCCGGGGAGCAGCGCGAGCAGGATGATGTCGACCGCCGCGTCACTGCCCACCGCCAGCGGGGTCGAGGTGACCATCGCCGTGAGCGACAGCGTGACCAGGCCGAGGGCGAAGCGCAGTGCGGTGAGGTCGCAGAAGCGCAGCTCGGCGCTCGCGGCGCGACCGAGGACCGTGCCTGCGGCCCAGAGCACCGCCGCGCCGAGCGCCAGCAGCGCGGCCTCCGCGCTCGACACCGTCACCTGGAGTGGCTGGGGGAAGGCCAGGAGCCACGCCCCGGCGAGCGCCGGTACCGCGAACCAGAGGTAGCTGCGCCGCAGCCGCTCCCCGAGGAGGAGCGCCGCGAGCCCGATGGCGATCAGCGGCTGCAGCTTCTGGAGCACCTGCGGGGTGATGGGGTCCCCCAGCCGGAAGGCCGCGGTGAACATCACCGTCGCCAGCGCCGACGAACCGGCACCGATGACGAGCACGCTGACCTTGGTCCGGGTCGACGCCACGGCCAGCCGGCGCACCGCCGGCACGAGCCACCAGAGCGTGAGCAGGGTGAGCACGAGGTGCTCCCAGAACACGATGGCCAGGGACGGGTACTCCCGGGCGAGCGGACCCCGCCACAGCGAGGAGATGCCCCACAGCGACGCGGCGACCGCGATCAGCCAGGTACGGTCACCTCCGCGGGTGGTCGGCGTGCTCATCGACGTGGCTCCTCGCTGTCACGGGGGGACCGGGTCGTGTGTCCGAGGCTGCGGGCACGGAGGGCGCACACGGGGCGAGCGCGTTCTGGACGCCCTCGCCCCGCGGCCGTCCTTCAGGAGGCCTCGACCTTGGGCATGATGTCGTTCTTCAGCCGCTTGAGGTCGTCGAGGGTCTTCGACACGGGGACGTCTGCGAACGGCGGCCACAGGAGCGGCATCGTCATCCCCGCCTCCTTGTAGGTCTTGAGCATGTCGGTGATCTGCCGCTCGCTCCCGACGAGGATGTTCGACACCTTGCCGTTGTCGGTCTGGTCGACGTCCTCGTCGGTGATGGTGAACCAGATCATGCTGCACATGTCGAGGTCGTCGATCGACTTGCCGAGCTCCTCGAGCTCGCGGGCGATCGCCGTGCGCCACTCGGTGAACTCGCGCGGGGTGTCCTGGATGCCGATCCAGCCGGCGAGGCCGTACTTGGACACGCGCCGGGCCGAGCGCTTGGGGTCGCGCAGGCCGCTGAAGTAGATCGGCGGGTGCGGGTCCTGGACCGGCTTGTGACCGAACCCGCAGGGCTCGAAGTCGGCGAACTCGCCGTGGTACTCGAAGGTCTCGTTGGTCCAGATGCCCTTGCAGATCTCGATCGTCTCGCGCACGTGCGCGTGCCGGCGAGGGAACTTGTCGGCGGCGCTGGCGGCGGCGAACTCCTCGGGCATCCAGCCGGAGCCGATGCCGACGTTGAGGCGCCCGTTGGAGAGCTGGTCGATGGTGGCGCACTCGGCGGCGAAGACACCGGGGCCGCGGAACGGCGTGTTGGTGATGCTCATCCCGATCCGCAGCTTCTCGGTGCGGGCGGCCAGCCACGGCAGGATCGGCCAGCCCTGGAACCACTGGCCGCGGGACTCCACGGGCAGCTGCGTCGGGAACTCCTTCATCATCCCGAAGGAGTACTGCAGCTCGCCACGGTCGGAGGCCTCGGGCACGACGACGCGGTCGAGGGTCCATACCGAGTCGAAGTCGAGCTCCTCCGCCAGGTCGGTGAGGTCGGCGAGCTCCTGGACGGTGACGTGGTTGCGGAACGTGGGCAGGTAGAGGGCGAGCTTCATCGGTCAACTCCTCGCGAACGGTGGCGGGGGGGGCCGGCCGGAAGGTTGCGGTCCGATCCCGGTCCGACCCTTGTCGCTCACCCAACACAAGGGACCGGAGCGGCCACAAGGGTTCCTCTTCTCATGGTTTGCTCAACGCTCCGGGGGCCCGCCCTCCGCCAGCCGCTGGCGCAGCTCGCGCTTGAGCACCTTGCCGTAGTTGTTGGTGGGCAGGGCATCGACGAGGTGGTACTCCTTTGGTCGCTTGAACCTCGCGATCCGGTCGGTGCACGTGCGGTCGAGCTCCTCCACCGTCGGTGCGGACCCGTCGGCGGCGACGACGAAGGCGACGACGGACTCCCCCCACTCCGGGTCCGCTCGTCCGACGACGGCCGCGGCCTGCACCCCCGGATGGGTCATCAGGGCCTCCTCGACCTCCCGGGGGTAGATGTTCATCCCGCCGCTGATGATCAGGTCCTTGGAGCGGTCGTGCAGCGTCAGGTACCCCTCCTCGTCGACGCTGCCGACGTCGCCGGTATGCAGCCAGCCGCCGCGCAGTGTCTCGGCCGTGGCCTCCGGCTGCTCCCAGTAGCCAGCCATGACGACCCCGCCGCGCACCGCCACCTCCCCCGGCTCCCCCTGAGGGACCTCGCGGTCGTGCTCGTCGACCACCCGCACCTCGACGTCGGTGCGCGGGAACCCCACGCTCTGCATGCGCTCCCGCCACCGCGGGTGTTCCGTCTCGGCGTGGTCGGCCACCGAGAGGCCGGTGATGGTCATCGGGGTCTCCCCCTGGCCGTAGATCTGCGCGAGGCGGGGGCCGAAGGTCTTCAGGGCCTGCTCGAGGTCGGTCAGGTACATCGGCGCCCCGCCGTAGATGACCGTCTTGAGGGCACCGAGGTCGGCATCGGCCAGCGCCGGGTCGGCGGCCAGCCGCTTGACCATGATGGGCGCGGCGAAGAACGACAGGCCCGGCCAGTGCCCGAGCACGTCGAGCAGCCCGGCGCCGTCGAGGGCGCCCGCGGGCGGGAAGACACTGACCGCTCCCTTGGCCACGTGCGGCAGCCCGTACAGCCCCGAGCCGTGCGAGAGCGGGGCGGCGTGCAGGACGCTGTCGCCGGCCCCGACCGGGGCGATGTCGGCAAAGTAGCTGAGCGAGGCCATGAGCAGGTTGCCGTGCGTGAGGGTCGCGCCCTTGGGCCGCCCGGTCGTGCCGCTCGTGTAGAAGAGCCAGGCGGCATCGTCACGGCCCGCCTCGAGGAGCGGCACGGGGGCCGAGGCGACCAGCCGATCCCACTCCGGGCCCGGGGCGGTGACGACGGCCCCGAGCGATGCGACCCGGTCCACGAGCGGCCCGACGACCTCGGCGTGCTCGTCGTCGACGAGCACCACCGACGTGCCGCTGTGCTCGAGCACGTAGGCGATCTCCTCGCGGTGCAGGCGGGCGTTGACCGGCACGGCGACCAGCCCCGCGTGCCACGCGCCGAACTGGGCCACGAGGTACTCGGGGCGGTTGCTCATCACGATCGCGACGCGGTCGCCGGGCGAGAGCCCCAGGTGCTCCCGGCAGCCCCCCGCGACCGCCGCGACCCGCGCGGCCATCTCGCCCCAGGTCGCGTGCACCCGGTTGCCGACGGCCAGCGCCGGTCGCTCCCGCAGCCGTCGCCCGTTCCGCTCGACCCAAGTGGCGAGGTTCATGCGGACAACTTCGCTGCCGCGCCGCGGCGAGTCAAGACGGTCGGGGACGCGTTGAGCACATGATGATGTGGGCCGCCTAGCCTGACCGGAGCGAGCGGCGGAGGGACACCCCGCCCACGACCCGGCTGGGAGCACAGGATGCGGCTGACCCCCGAGGACGCCAAGGCCGCTCTGGAGGGCCAGGTGCACGGCGTGCTGTGCACCATGCACCCCGACCGGGGCCCGGACCCGCAGCCCGTCGTCTACGCGGTGAGCGCCGACGGGCACGTCGGTGTGCCGATCGACCGGGTCAAGCCCAAGTCGTCGTCGCGGCTGCAACGGGAGGCCAACCTGGAGGCAGACCCCCGCGGGTCGCTGCTCGTCGAGCACTGGGAGACCGAGGACTGGTCGCGGCTGTGGTGGGTGCGCGCCCGGCTCGAGCACGTGCCCGACCCACCCGGCAGGCTCACCGACGAGCTCGCGGACCGCCTCGCCGAGACGGTGCCGCAGTACGCCGACAAGCCCTTCCACCGGGTGCTGGTCTGCCGCATCGTCGACGTGACCGGATGGGCCGCCCGCCACGACCGGTGAGGTCCTTCCCCTCCGGGGGGGACTCGCGCGGGTGTCAGGGCGACCGGTCGGCGCAGGGCAGCCGAACGACCATCGACGTGCCGTCGGGCGACGAGGCGCCCACCCTGAGGTCTCCCCCCATCGCGTGGACGAGCCCGTGCGCGAGTCCGAGTCCGAGCCCGACGCTCTCGTCGTCCGTGGCGACCTCCGCCCCCGGGGCCCGGCCCGGCGGGGGCGTGGCGCGGGCGAAGGCCGTGAAGACCCGCGGGAGGAACTCGGGAGCGATGCCGGGGCCGTCGTCGTCGACCGAGAGCACGACCGACCCGTCATCGGCCGCAGCACGGGACCGCACCTCCACGTGCCCACCCTCGACGCCGTGCCGGATCGAGTTGCCGACGAGGTTGAGCAGCACCTGCCTCAGCCGGCGCCGGTCCGCCCGCACGACGTCGTCGCCCAGGGCCTGCGACAGCCCGACCCGCCGGCGCTCCGCCGGCGCCGACAGCAGCCCGAACACCTCGGCCACGACCTCGCGCACCGGCACCGGCTCGAGGACGAGCGGCAGCGCCCCTGCCTCGAGGCGGCTGAGGTCGAGGACGTCCGCGAGGAGGTCCATCACGTGACCGGCCGCCGCGTCGATGTGGCCCAGCGCCTCATGACGACGGTCCTCGTCGAGGTCCATGGTGCCGAGCAGCTCGGCGAAGCCGACGATGGCCTGGATCGGCGTGCGCGCCTCGTGGCCCACGGCGGCCAGCAGCTCGGACTTGGCGTGCGACAGCTGCTCCGCGGTGCGACGGGCGGTCTCGGCCTCGAGGCGCGCCCGCCGGTGCTGCTCCGCCGCTCGCCTCTCGGTGAGGTCGAAGACGTTGACGACGTACTGGGCCCGGCCCCCGTCGCGGGCGTGCAGGAGCGAGACGGTCACCTCCACCTCGACGTCGGGCGCGCCATCGCGGTGCAGCACCGCCTCGAAGACGATGGGCTCGGAGCCGTCCCGGTCGAGGCTGTCGAGCCGGGCCTCGAGGGTGCCGTCGGTCGGCGTGAGGAGGTCGGCGAGGGGCCGCCCGGCCGGACCGGCCCTGCCGCCGGCCAGCGCGGTCAGGGCGGTGTTGCTCGTCGCGACGGTGCGGTCGAGCCCGACGATCGCCATCCCGAGCGAGTTGTCGTCGAAGGACCTGCGGAACCGCTCCTCGCTCTCGACGAGGTCACCGATGACGCCCGTGTGGTCGATGGCCACCGACGCCAGGTGGGTGAACCGGTCGACGAGCAGCTGCTCCCGCCCGCTCGGGGAGTGGGGGCGGAGGTGGTAGACGGCGAAGGTGCCGACCGGCAGCCCGTCCCGGCCCTCGATCGGGGTCGACCAGCAGCTCCGCAGGCCGGCCGCGTCGGCGAGGTGCCGGTAGTCGGTCCAGCGGGGGTCGGTCCGCACGTCGGTGGCGATGACGGGTGCGTTGAGCGCCGCAGCCGTTCCGCAGGAGCCGGCACCGTCCCCGATGGCCATCCCGTCGATGGCGCCGACGTAGGGCCCCGGCAGCCTGGGGGCGGCGCTGTGGTGGAGCGTCCCGGCCTCCCGGTCGAGCAGCAGCACCGAGCACCGCGCGCCCGGCATCAGCTGCTCCAGCGAGGTCAGGATACGGGTGAGCACGTCGGGCAGCGGGGCCGCCGAGGCGATCAGCTCGAGGACCTCGACCTGGCCGTCCAACAGCTCCTGGGCGTCCTCGGGGCGGAGGCGGTCCGGGGCCCTGGGGAGCTCGGCGGTGCTCATCCGCGGTCGCTCAGCTGGTAGCCCACCCCGCGCACCGTCAGCAGCAGCCGCGGTTGCGAGGGGTCCTGCTCGAGCTTGAGCCGGAGGCGGTGCACGTGCTCGGTGACAGTGGCCTCTCCGAGCCACTCCGAGGAGGAGTTCCAGACCCGGTCGAGGAGCTGGCCGCGCGTGAACACCTGCCGGGGGTGGGTCGCGAGGAAGGCGATGAGGTCGAACTCCTTCGGTGTCAGCTCGACGTCCGCGCCGTCGACGAGCACGCGTCGGGCGGCCGGCTCGACGCGCACCGATCCCACGACGACCGCCTCACCCGACAGCTCCGGGCTGGTGCGGCGCAGCACCGACCGGACGCGGGCGGCGAGCTCGCCGGGCGAGAACGGCTTGACGAGGTAGTCGTCGGCGCCGAGGTCGAGCCCGACGATGCGGTCGGTCTCGCCGCTGCGGCCCGACAGCACGATGACCGGGGTGTCGGACCGGCCGGTCTGCCCGTCGCGGAGCCGGCGGAGGACGTCGAGGCCTCCGAGGCCGGGCAGGGACAGGTCGAGGACGACGAGGGCCGGGTGGTCGTCGCGCAGCCGGCGCAGCGCCGTGTGCCCGTCGTCCGCCTCGACGACCTGGTATCCCTCGTCGTCGAGCTTCCAGCGCACCACCGTGCGGATCGCCTCGTCGTCGTCGACGACGAGCACCACCGGTGGCCTGGCCTCGGTGATCCGCTCCGCTGCGGTCCCGCTCATCGTCGATGGGTACCACATCCTGCCCCGCGAGTCACCGCCTCGCCGGGACGGTCAGCACCGAGACCTACCCCGGCATCGACCTCCGAGGTGGCTTCACGATCCTCGCCCTGCCCGACCACGCAGCGGCGCGGGAGTGGGCGCGGAAGATCGCCGTGGCCTGCGGCTGCTCGCAGGAGGTGCGGGAGTTCATGGACGACGCCGGCTGCTGACGGGCGCCCGCTCCCCGAACGCACGGTCCTCGGCCGACCACCCCTCGAGGCCGGGCTCTGCGCGCCCGCAGCGATGCCGCTATGCCGCGGATCACCCCACGGATGTGGTGTGCGAGACAGCGGGGCTAGACGGCGAGGGACAACATGGAGGGGTCCGGTCGGAATACCTGTTCCGGTGCCGGACGGTCACGGGGAGTGCTGGCTCGCCCTCGTGGTGCGTCAGGACCTCGCGCATCGCCCACCCCACCGGTGCGGGTACTGACCCCACCTCCGGAGGAGCGCACGTGACCCACACCGCAGCCCGTGACATCGCGCAGTCGGCCGGCCATCCCGTTGCCGGCCGCGGTGACGACACTTCCGTGGCCGCCCCCCTCGGCGTCCGCCTCGGCACCAGCGCCGATCGGTGGCCCAGCTCGGTGGCCGCGCTCTCTCTCGTCGCCCTCTGGGCCGTGGTCAGTGCCTGGTGGGTACCGCGCGGCCCCACCACGACCGCAACCTCCCTCGCGTGCATCGGGGTGGGGCTGACACTCGGGCTCCTCGTCGGGTGGGTCTCAAGGTCGCGGTGGTCCGCCCTCGTGGCACCCCTGGTCTTCGTGGGTGCCCTGGAACTGGCGCGTGTCGGCATCGACGGTCCATCGGTCGACGGTGTGCACGTCTCGACCTACGGGGTCATCGCGCTCGTGACCGGACGCCTGTTCCACGGGCTCGTGGCGCTGACTCCCATGATGTGGGGCGCCGCCGCAGGTGCGGCGGCCCGGCGAGGGTCGGACCGGCACCGCGCCGGAGCGGCTCCGGCCGGTTCGCGAGTCCGCCGACGCCTCGGGGGTGCCACCCTGGCCCTCACCGGAGTCGCCCTGCTCGCCCTGGTCGCGGTGGTCGCCCGACCCGCCACCACCGCGCCGTTCCGGGGCGCGGACGGCCGTCCCCTCACGGGGAGTGTCGCCGAGCTCACCTCGATCGAGGTGGGCGGGCACGACCTGGGGCTGATGATCCGTGGGCGCGACAGGACCGCACCCGTGCTGCTCTTCCTGGCCGGAGGCCCCGGGGGCACCGAGCTCGGCTCGATGCGCCGCCACCTCCCGGCGCTCGAGGAGCACTTCGTCGTCGTGACCTGGGACCAGCGTGGGACGGGGCGCAGCTACGGCGCGCTGGACCCCACCGACACGCTCACGGTCAAGGGTTCGGTCGACGACACCCTCGCGGTGACCGACTACCTGCGCCAGAGGTTCCACCAGGAGCGGATCCACCTCGTCGGCCAGTCCTGGGGCAGCACGCTCGGCGTACTCGCCGTTCAGGAGGCTCCCGAGAAGTACGCCGCGTTCGTCGGCGTCGGACAGATGGTCAGCCAGCGCGCCACCGACCTCGTCTACTACCGGGACGCCATCGCCTGGGCGGAGCGCACCGGCCGAGACGCCCTGGCAGAGCAGCTGAGCGAGATGGGGCCGCCCCCGTACGCCGATGCGCGTGACTACGAACCGGTGCTCTCGTACGAGATGGACATGTACCCCTACGACCACGGCGCCAACAGCGAGGGCGCGGGCCAGATGTCCGAGAACCTGTTCGTCGAGGAGTACTCGCTCACCGAGCAGGTGCGGGCACTGTCCGGCACGCTCGACACCTTCGCCGCGCTGTACCCACAGCTGCAGGACATCGACTTCCGGGACACCGCGACCACGTTCGCCGTCCCCGTGTTCTTCGTCCAGGGCGCGCACGAGGCGCCGGGACGGGCCGGGCTCTTCGCGCAGTGGTACCCGCTCATCGAGGCGCCCGCCAAGGACCGCGTCGTCCTGGGGACCTCTGGGCACCGGCCCCTCTTCGAGCAGCCCGAGGAGTTCGTCGCCTACCTGACCGATGTGATCCTCCCCCTGACCACCACGACCAACCCGTCATGAGCTCCCACGCGCCAGAAGGGAGGCGAGCGACATGACAACCTCAACCCTTCCCCCACCTCGCGGGTCAACCCCCGTGACCCGGACGACCCGGCCGGTGCCTCTCGTCATCGGCGTCGTCCTCGCCCTCGTCGGGCTCCCCCTCCTGGTGGGGGGCCTGGGTCTCGGCTGGGCGCTCGGCACCCAGCGGGACTCCGACGGCTTCTTCTCGACGGCCACCGGACGGTTCACCACCTCCACCCCGGCCCTCACCATGGGCGACCTCGAGATCGTGGGCGCGGCCGCCGACACCGTCTGGGCGGGTCGCGACCTGGCCACGCTGCGCATCAGCGCTGCCGACGCGGACGGAGCCGGCGTCTTCGTCGGCATCGCCCCGACCGCCGACCTCGCGCGGTACCTGGCTCCCACCGCGTACGACCAGGTCGACACCCTGCGGGCCGACCCCTTCGGCTACACGGTGACCCGCCACGGAAGCGGGGCGGCGCCCATCGCCCCACCGGGTGACCAGTCGTTCTGGACCGCTTCGGCCAGCGGCCCGGGCACCCAGACCGTCGTGTGGAGGCTCGAACCCGGCACCTACGCCGCCGTCGTCATGAACCAGGACGGCACCCCCGGCGTCACCGTCGATGCCTCCGCCGCCGGCCGGTCCGGGGTGCTCGTGCCCCTCGCCTGGACACTTGGGATCGTCGGAGCCCTGGTCCTCGTGGCGGGCGCTCTGCTCGTCGTGCTCGGCACCCACGCGTCCGGCCCCCCGGGTCCCGCCGGCCCCGTCCCGCCCGCGCAGGCGGGCGCCGCCCCGGCGCGCCCGGACACCCCCGTGACGCTGACCGGCGTCCAGGACCCGGTGCTGAGCCGCTGGCTGTGGCTCGTCAAGTGGCTGCTCGCCATCCCGCACCTCATCGTGCTGGCCCTGCTGTGGGCGGTCTTCACGATCCTCACCGTCGTCGCGTTCGTCGCGATCCTCGTCACCGGCCGCTACCCGCGCAGTGTGTTCGACCTCAACGTCGGCATCCTCCGGTGGACCTGGCGGGTGCAGTTCTACGCGACCAGCGCCATCGGCACCGACCGCTACCCACCATTCACGACGGGCCGAGCCGACTACCCGGCCGACCTGGACGTCGCCTACCCCGAGCGGCTGTCCCGCGGCCTTGTTCTCGTCAAGTCGTGGTTGCTCGCGCTGCCGCAGCTCATCATCATCAGCATCCTCGCGGGCACCTGGCGCTTCGGTGACGACAGCGGCCTCCAGGTCACCGTCAGCGGCCTGCTCGGTGCACTGACCCTGGCCGCCGGTCTGCTCCTGCTCTTCACCGGCCGGTACCCGACCTCGCTGTTCGACTTCGTCGTCGGGCTCAACCGCTGGGTCTACCGCGTGGTCGCCTATGTCGCGCTGATGACCGACAGCTACCCACCGTTCCGCCTCGACGCCGGACCGGGCGAGCCCGCGACGGGACCGCCCAGCCCACCCAGCCCGCCGGGCCCGCCGAGTGCTGGACGGCTCACGGCCACCGGCTCGTCGGACAGCGGCCTCGTCGACCACTCTGGTTCCGACCACCACCTGGGCGTCTGAGCAGGGCGGGCGCCGTACTCAGTCGTCCATGGCCTCGATCCCGAGCTCGGCCACGCGCTCGCGCATCCGCCGGACCATCTGCGGCGGCGGAGGTTCCCAGCCGGTGACTTCCTCGACGACGCGCAGCGGCTCGGTCGTCCGGTAGGAGCGGGTCGGGTTTCCCGGGAAGCGTTTGTCGGTGACGTTGGGGTCGTCCTCGATGGTGCCGAGCGGCTCGACCCGGTAGACCCGGCCCGGGCCGTCCCCCCGAGCCAGCTCGGCCGCCAGGGGCGCGCCTTCGGGCGTGGCCGTGAGGTAGATGTGCCGGGCCCGGCGCCCCGACCCGTAGTTGGACCGCCGGCCCGGCGTGAGCAGGTCACCGGGCCCCAGGTCAGCCCGGGTCCCGTGGAAGAACGGGCCGGGGTCCTCGACCAGGCGTGGAGCCGGTGCGGGGTCGCGCAGCATCCCGTCCAGCCGCGCCATGAGGGCCGCGACCCGGGTGCGCCCCGCCGGCGCCCGCGGGTACCGGCTGAGCACGTCGAGGAGCGTCGGCGTCGCCCGCTTCGCGGCGGCCGTCACGACGTACTCGGCGACCACCGGGTCCTCGCCGCGGGCCAGCTCGGCCGCCCGGGCGGCATGGGCGGCCGCCCCCAGGATGTGGCGAAGCTGGGTCTGCGTCGCCAGTGGGTGGAGGTAGGCCGCCGCCGCGGCATCACCTGCCGCCGTCGCCGCGTGCCGAGCCGCAGCGGTCCTCGCCTCTCGGGCAGCGCGGTGGGCATCGGCCGCCGCCGCTCGCTGCAGGCGGGATCGCGGCGCCCCCTCGACGAAGACCCGCGCGGCGTGCAGCGCCGCCGCCGGGCGAGGGTCGTCGGGGCGGTCCTTCTCGACGATGACGAGGGCTGGTTCGGCGCACGCCAAGGCGTACCCGGCCACCGCCCGCAGCTCGTCCGTGCTCAGCTCGACCTCACCCCTGTGGGTCCCCACTCGGTCGAGTGTGGCACGTCGCTGCGGGGCGGCGCGGGACGAGCAGTGCCTCGACCGCACCCGCAGCCCAGCCCGGAACGGGGCTGGTGGAGCTGTTCGGCGGCGGCGAGGTCGGTCGCGCTGGATGGCTGTCCGGGGCCGCGACTCCGCGCGGCGCGGCTCACTTCTTCTGGAGCTCGGGCCGTTCCCAACCGCGCTGCGGGGCACGGGTTCCGGTGGCGGCGCCCGGGCGCTCGTCCCGGGAGCGGTAGACCAGATAGGGCCGCGTGAGGTACCCGATGGGGGCCGAGAAGACGTGGACGAGGCGAGTGAACGGCCACATGGCGAAGAGCAGGAACGCGAGCAGCGCGTGGAGCTGGAACCCCAGTGGCGCCCGAGCCATGAGCTCGGGTTCTGGCTGGAAGAAGAAGATGCTGCGGAACCAGGGGCTGACGCCCTCGCGGTAGTTGTACTCGCCCCCGAACTGCAGCAGGCTCCCGGCGACCGTGTTCCACATCCCCAGCAGGATGACGGCGCCGAGCACGGCGTACATCACCTTGTCGTTGACCGTCGTCGCACTGAAGACCGGCCCGGTCGTCCGCCGCCGGTACACGAGGATGACGAGGCCGGCGACGGCGGCGACGCCGGCCGGGATGCCGCCGGCCAGGGCGATGACGTGGTAGGCGTGCGGGCTCAGCCCGAGCGCGTTGGTCCAGACCTGGGGCACGACGAGCCCGATGACGTGACCCGCGACGACCCCGAGCATCCCGAAGTGGAACAGGGGGCTGCCGATCCGCAACAGGCGGTCCTCGTAGAGCTGGCTGGAGCGGGTGGTCCAGCCGAACTTGTCGTAGCGGTAGCGCCAGACGTGGCCGACGACGAAGACGGCCAGGCAGACGTACGGGACGATCACCCAGAGGAACGTGGTCATCGTGGGGCTCCTACCGGGATGGTGGGGCCGAGCAGGGCCGTGGTGTCGGCCGGCTCCGGGCGCGGGTTGAGGCGGGGGTCGAGGGCGTACGGCTCGATCCCCACGTCCTCCTGGGGCGGACCTTCTGCGACCAGCCGGAGCAGCGCCTCCTGGTCGCCACCGCCGAGCGGCGGGAGGGTGGCCCGGAGCCCCTCGACGGCGGGCAGCCAGGTCGAGCCTCGACGCTCGAGGGCGGCACGGAGGAGCTCGATGGCAACCCGGTGTCGGGTCAGCAGGGTCCACGCGGTCGAGAGATCGCGGGCCGCGCCGAACTCGAGCACGACGCACAGGTGGTCGGGCAGCTCGGCGTCGGTGTCGAACTCGGCACCCGCCCGGCGGTAGGCCTGCTTGAACTCGACGAGGGCCACGCCGCGCTTCCGGGTGTCACCGTGCGTCACGTAGGTGAGGTGGAGGGAGCACCGGCGGGTGACGTCGAAGGTGTCGACGTACTCGCGCTGCAGGGCACCGAGGTCGGCGGATCCGATCTCGTCGACGGCCGTGAGCAACGGCTCCCCGGGGCCGGGCGGGAGCGCCCGAGCGACGTCGCGCAGCATCGGGACCCGCGCCACGAGGACGTCGTCGGGATAGTCGAGCAGCAGGGAGACGACCTGCCAGGTCGCGGCCAGCGCCTGCTCGTCGAGCGCGGGGGTCGCACCACGGTGCCGTCGCCACCTCATCGCGGGTCCCCCTCTCCGGGGCGGGACTCCGGCGCCTCATGGCGAGGGAACAGGCCCTCGGGCATGCCGACACCGTCCCAGTTGAGGAGGTTGACGCGCCCCTGCCGGCTGCCGCCGCCGATGAGCGGGTTGTCGAGGCTGTCGGCCTCCTGCCGGTTCCTCAGCAGCTGGAAGTTCTCGACCGCCACGGGGACCGGCCGGCCGGAACCCTCCCCGAGCACCTGCTCCCGCTCGTCGTCGTAGGAGCCCTCGGGGCAGTCGGTGGCCAGCTCCTCGAGGGCGTGCGCCTGCTCCGCGTGCGCGGTGGGGATGACGTACCGCTCGTCGTACTTCGCCAGGGCGAGCAGGCGGAACATCTCGTACATCTCCTCCGCCTCCATGCCGACCGACGCGGGGATCTCGTCGCGGGGGTCCCGTCCGAGGTTGATGTCGCGCATGTAGGAGCGCATCGCCGCGAGTGTGCGCAGCACCCGGTCGACCGGGGCGACGTCGCCCGCCGTGAAGAGGCCGGCGAGGTACTCCACGGGGATGCGCAGGGCGTCGATCGCCCCGAAGAGGTTGTCGCGGTCCTCGGCGTCGCCGCCGAAGTCCTTGACGGCGTCGACCACCGGCGACAGCGGCGGGATGTACCAGACCATGGGCATCGTCCGGTACTCCGGGTGGAGGGGCAGGGCGACCTTGTAGTCCATGACGAGCCGCTTGACGGGGCTGCGCCGCGCTGCCTCCACCCAGTCCCCGGGGATGCCGGCCCGCTCGGCCTCACGCTGGACGTGCGGGTCCTCGGGGTCGAGGAAGACCCCGAGCTGTGACTCGTAGAGGTCGGTGTCTTCGCCCGCCGTCGCGGCCTCGAGCACCTTGTCGGCGTCGTAGAGGACCAGGCCGATGTAGCGCAGCCGGCCCACGCACGTCTCGGAGCAGACGGTCGGGATGCCGACCTCGACCCGCGGATAGCAGAAGGTGCACTTCTCGGCCTTGCCGGTCTTGTGGTTGAAGTAGACCTTCTTGTAGGGGCAGCCGGTGATGCACATCCGCCAGCCGCGGCACCGGTCCTGGTCGACGAGGACGATGCCGTCCTCGCTGCGCTTGTAGATCGCCCCGGACGGGCAGGAGGCCGCGCACGACGGGTTGAGGCAGTGCTCGCAGATGCGGGGCAGGTAGAACATGAAGGTCTGCTCGAACTCGAGCCTCACCTTGTCCTCGATCCCCTTGAGCACCGGGTCCTTGGCGGCGTGTTCGCGGGACCCGCCGAGGTCGTCGTCCCAGTTGGCGCTCCACGAGATGTTCACCGGCTTGCCGGAGATCAGGGAGTAGGGACGCGCGACGGGGAAGTTCCTCTGGACCGGCGCGTTGAGCAGGGTCTCGTAGTCGTAGGTCCAGGGCTCGTAGTAGTCCTGGATCGAGGGCATCTTCGGGTTGCTGAAGATGGTGGCGAGCTTCTTCAGCCGGCCGCCGGCGCGCAGCCGGAGCCGACCGTTCTTCAGGACCCAGCCGCCCTGCCACTGGTCCTGGTCCTCGTACCGGCGGGGGTAGCCCAGGCCCGGGCGGGTCTCGACGTTGTTGAACCAGACGTACTCGGTGCCAGCCCTGTTGGTCCACGCCTGCTTGCAGGTGACCGAGCAGGTGTGGCACCCGATGCACTTGTCGAGGTTCATCACCATCGCCATCTGCGCCATGACGCGCATCAGGAAACACTCCTGGAGAGGGATTCGGGGCCCCCGCGAAGTATCGGAGCGAGGGACGAGCGGAGAACTTCGTGGGGTGCCATCAGTACTGCACCTCCTGGTTGGTGCGGCGTCGGATCGTGGTGACCTCGTCGCGGTTGTTGCCGGTGGGCCCGATGTAGTTGAAGAAGTAGGCGAGCTGGGCGTAGCCGCCGATGATGTGGCTCGGCTTGATGAGGATCCGGGTGAGCGAGTTGTGGATCCCTCCGCGCTTGCCGTCGCGCTCCGTGAGTGGGACGTCGATGAGCCGGTCCTGGGCATGGTGCATGTAGACGGTCCCCTCGGGCATCCGGTGCGACACGATCGCCCGCGCCGCGACGACGCCGTTGCGGTTGACGGCCTCGATCCAGTCGTTGTCGCGGACCCCGATCTTCTCCGCGTCGCGATCGGAGAGCCAGATGGTCTGGCCGCCGCGCGAGAGGCTGAGCATGAAGAGGTTGTCCTGGTACTCGGAGTGGATCGACCACTTGTTGTGCGGGGTGAGGTACCGCACCGAGACGCCGAGCTCGTCCTGCTGCCCGAGGGGACGCTCGCCGAAGAGCTGGGTCATGTTCAGCGGCGGCCGGTAGATCGGGAGCGCCTCACCCATCCCCAGGACCCAGTCGTGGTCGAGGTAGAACTGCTGCCGCCCGGTGAGGGTGTGGAAGGGCTTGAGCCGCTCGATGTTGATGGTGAACGGGCTGTACCGGCGGCCACCGGACTCGGAGCCGGACCACTCCGGGGAGGTGATGACCGGGACGGGGGCGACCTGGGTGTCGGCGAAGGTGATCTGCTTGCCCTCGTGCTCGGCGGCCAGGTCGTGCAGGGCGGTGCCGGTCCGCTTCTCGAGGGTCCGGAAGCCCTGGGTGGCGAGGTGCCCGTTGGACACACCGGAGAGGTGGAGCATCGCGTCGGCGACGTGGATGTCGGTGTCGAGGCGCGGCTGGCCCGCGCCCGCTCCGCCGTTGGCGACACCGTTGCGGTCCCGCAGGACCCCGACCTCCCGCTTCACGTCGTACGGAACGCCCTTGGTGACCATCCCGACGTTCTCCAGGAGCGGGCCGATCGACGTCATCTTGTCGTACACCGCGGTGTAGTCGCGCTCGGCGACGGCCAGCACCGGCATGGTCTTACCGGGCACCGGCTCGACCTCGCCGGTGCGCCAGTCCGCGACGACGCCGTGCGGCGAGGCCATGGCCTCGGGGGTGTCGTGCCACAACGGCTTGGCCACGACGTCCCGTCGTGTTCCGAGGTGGTCGACCGCCAGCTCGGAGAACCGCTCGGCGATGGCCTTCCACGCCTCCCAGTCGGTCTTCGACTGCCACGGCGGGGCGATCGCCGGGTTGAACGAGTGGATGAACGGGTGCATGTCCGTGGTGTTGAGGTCGTGCTTCTCGTACCAGGTGGCGGCGGGCAGCACGACGTCGGAGAAGAGCGTGCTGCTGGTCATCCGGAAGTCGATGGTCATGAGCAGGTCGAGCTTGCCGTCGGGGATCAGCTCGGGCCACTCGATGCCGGTGGGTCGCTTGTCCGGCGGCGCCTCCGCGGCGGTGACGGCGCTGTCGGTGCCGAGGAGGTGCCGTAGGAAGTACTCGTTGCCCTTGGCGCTCGACCCGAGCAGGTTGGCGCGCCACAGGCTGAGGATCCTGGGGTGGTTCTCCACGGCCTCCGGGTCCTCGATGGCGAACTTCAGCGCGCCGGACTTCAGCTGCTCGACGACGTAGGCGGCCGGTTCCATTCCCGCGGCCTCGGCCTCGTCGGCGAGGGCCAGGCTGCTGCGGTTGAACGTGGGGTAGCTCGGGGTCCAGCCGAGCCGCACCGACTGTGCGAGCAGGTCCATGACGCCCTGTCCGGCGAACACTCCGGTCCCGGCGTCGATCTCGTCGGCCGTGAACGTGTCGTATCGGTACTGGCTGGTGTTGACGTACCAGTAGGCGGTCTGGTTCATGTGTCGTGGCGGACGGTGCCAGTCGAGGGCGAAGGCCACGTGCTGGAAGCCCATGAGCGGCCGGATCTTCTCCTGGCCGACGTAGTGGGCCCACCCGCCGCCGTTGCGGCCCTGGCAGCCGGTGATCGAGGTGAGGACCAGGATCGCCCGGTAGATCTGGTCGGAGTGGAACCAGTGGTTGGTTCCGGCGCCGAGGAGGATCATGCCGCGACCCTGCGTGTCGATGGCGTTCTGAGCCCACTCCCGAGCGAGGCGGACGACCTGCTCCGCGGGGACGCTGGTGATCTCCTCCTGCCACGCCGGCGTCGCCGGGGTGGAGGGGTCCTCGAAGCCCTCGGGCCAGACCCCCGGGAGACCGTCGCGGTGGACGCCGTACTGGGCGAGCATGAGATCCAGGACGGTGGTGACGAGTCGGCCGCCGAGCCGCCGCACCGGCACCCCGCGAAGGAGGTGCTCGACCTTCCCGTCCGCGGTGTCGAATCGAGGCAGCACCACCGGGACCGACTCGGTGGCAGTGTCGAACAGGGTCAGGACCGGCTCGATCCCCTGGAGGTCGAGGTTCCACCTCCCCCAGCCCTCGTCGCCGTACCGGAAGCCGACCGAGCCCTGGGGTACCGCGACGTCGTCGGTACGCGCGTCGAGGAGGACCGGCTTCCACATCGCGTTCTCGGAGGATGCCTCGGGGACCTCGAGGTCGCCCGCCACCACGTACTTCCCGGGGCGGTAGGCCGGACCGCCCTGGGCGACGGCGCCGGTGTCCTCCTCGAGGGCGACGAGGAACGGCAGGTCGGTGTACTTCTGGTTGTAGTCCGTGAAGAACGGGACCTGTCGGTCGGCGAAGAACTCCTTGAGGATCACGTGACCCATCGCCATCGCGACGGCTCCGTCCGTGCCGGGCTGGGCCGGGACCCACTCGTCGGCGAACTTGACGTTCTCGGCGTAGTCCGGCGCGACGGCGACGACCTTCTGCCCCCGGTAGCGAGCCTCTGTCATCCAGTGCGCGTCCGGCGTGCGGGTCAACGGGACGTTCGAGCCCCACATGACGAGGTAGCCGGCGTCCCACCAGTCGCCGGACTCCGGGACGTCGGTCTGGTCGCCGAACATCTGCGGCGAGGCGTTGGGCAGGTCGGCGTACCAGTCGTAGAAGGAGAGCATCGGCGCACCGATGAGCTCGAGGAAACGGGCTCCCGAGGCGTACGACACCGGGGACATCGCGGGGATCGGCGAGAAGCCGGCGATCCGGTCCGGCCCCCACCGCTTGACGGTGTAGACGTGCGCGGCCGCGATGATCTCGACGACCTCGTCCCACGTGGAGCGGACGAGACCACCCTTGCCCCGGGCCGACTTGTACCGCTCGGCCTTCTCCGGGTCCTGGACGATCGAGGCCCAGGCGATCACCGGGTCGCCGCCGACGGACTTCTTCGCCTCGCGGAACATCTCGAGCAGGACGCCCCTGACGTAGGGGTAGCGCACCCGGGTGGGCGAGTAGGTGTACCAGCTGAAGGCGGCTCCGCGGGGGCAGCCGCGCGGTTCGTACTCCGGCCGGTCGGCGCCGGTCGACGGGTAGTCGGTCTGCTGCGCCTCCCAGGTGATGATGCCGTCCTTGACGTACACCTTCCACGAGCAGGAGCCGGTGCAGTTCACGCCGTGGGTGCTGCGGACGACCTTGTCGTGGGCCCAGCGGTCGCGGTAGAACGCGTCACCGGAGCGCCCGCCCTCGTGGTGCAGCGCCCGCCTGTCCGGAGAGACCTCACCCGAGGTGAAGAACCGTCGCGTGCCGACGAGGGCCTCGGTCAGCGGGCCGTCCAGTCCTGGGGTGCTCATGGCTCTCCTCGAGCGGTGTGGGTCTACGTGGAGCGGAAGGGGGTCCTGGTGCGGATCCGGGCCAGGCAGCGGGTGTCGGTGACGAAGGGCTCGAGGGTCACCTCGGTGTCGGACTCCCCCACCCGGTTCATCGACTCGGCGATCAGGCCGCGGTGCACGCCGCAGACGACCGCCTCGTTGCCGCGCGCGAGCTCCAGGAAGGGGCAGTCGGTGAGCTCGACGCTCGCGGTGCGACCACCCTCGGAGGTGGAGACCTCGGGCTGGTAACCCCACTCCTCGAGCACGTCGATCACCTCACCGACCCGGCCGAGCCACACGCCGGCGCTGTCCGCCGGGGCCCTCCCGGGGTGGGGCTCCAGGTGCTCGCGAGCCCAGCGTCGTCCGGCCTCGTAGGGCGTGACCGTCTCGCCGTGGATCGAGGCGGTCATCGCCTCGGTGAGCAGCTGGGTCAGGAGCCGCAGCGGCTCGGTTCCCTGGGCGAGCGGACGGCCCGAGGGGCGATACACCTTCCGCGGCCGGCCGGCGGTCTCGCGGCGCCTGAACTCGGCTACGAGGACACCGGCAGCGACGAGCTGGTCGAGGTGGAAGCGCACGGTGCTCACGTGCCGGCCCACCCGCGGTGACAGCTCGGCCGCGGTCATCCCGGGCTCCGGGCCACCGTCACCGACCGGTTGGCGCTGCAGGGCCTCGAGCAGCGAGCGCCGGACGGGGGACGCCAACAGCGCCGCCCCGTCGTGCCCGCCCGTCGCCGGCATGCCACTCCTCGAATTTGCAGGACTTAGATGCGTCATATAACCACAGAGCGCCGCCCCCGCACCAGAGCAACCCAACCAGCCCCTGACGGGGCATTCCGCCTCATTTGAGCGACGACAAGACAACTACGCCTCGTAGTTTGACGAACATGAGCCGGACCACTACTGTGCCCGGTGACCGAAATTTGAAGGACTTGCCTCCGCCAAATGGAGACCGCGATGACGGCGACCGCCCTCCCCACCCGGCCCGGCCCCGAGCCGGTTCGGACGGCCCCCCCGGGAGCAGGTCGCGTGCTGTGGCTCTCGACCGTGGCCTTCACGCTGATGTTCGCGGCCTGGCTGATGTTCGGCATCCTGGGTGTTCCCATCCAGAAGGAGCTCGGCCTGAGTGATGCCGAGCTCGCCTGGATCAGCGCGGTCGCGGTCCTCAACGGCTCGATGTGGCGCCTCCCCGCCGGGATGCTGAGCGACCGGATCGGCGGCAGGAAGGTCATGACTGCGTTGCTCGTCATGACCGCGGTCCCCGCCTGGTTCGTCGCACAGGCGCAGAGCTACGGCGCGATCCTCGCCCTCGCCTTCCTCGTGGGGTTCGCAGGCAACTCGTTCAGCTCGGGCATCGCCTGGAACGCCGCCTGGCAGCCACGCGAGCACCAGGGCTTCGCGCTCGGGCTCTTCGGCGCCGGCAACGTCGGCGCCTCGGTCACCAAGTTCATCGGGCCACCCCTCATCGCCGGGACCGCCGGTGCCACCTACCTGGGCGGTACCGTCGAGGGCGGCTGGCGCCTCGTCCCCGTCATCTACGCCGGGCTCCTGCTCCTCATGGCCGTCGGGCTCTGGTTCGGGACGCCCTCCAGAGACCGGATGCCCGGCCGCTCGGCGAGCCTCGCCTCGCAGCTGGCCCCGCTCAAGCAGGTCCGGGTCTGGCGGTTCAGCCTCTACTACGTCGCCTTCTTCGGCGCCTACGTCGCCCTCGCCGCCTGGCTGCCGAAGTACTTCGTCGACAACTTCGGGGTCAGCCTGACCCAGGCGGGGCTCCTCACCGCGCTCTACATCTTCCCCGCCTCCCTGCTGCGTCCGGTCGGCGGGTGGTTCTCCGACAGGTGGGGCGCTCGGCGGGTCATGTACTGGGTCTTCGCGGTGATGCTCGTCGCGACCGGGCTCCTGATGATGCCGAACGGCCACCTGGTCATCGACCACGCCGACGGCTCGGAGTCCTCGCACCTGCCCTACTCGCTCGGGGTGGTCCCGTTCACGGTCATCCTCGTGGTCCTCGGCAGCGCCATGGGAGTCGGCAAGGCCGCCGTGTACAAGCACATCCCCGAGTACTTCCCCGAGAACGTCGGCTCCGTCGGTGGCCTGGTCGGGACGCTCGGTGGGCTCGGCGGCTTCTTCCTCCCCCCGTTGTTCGCCTACACCAAGGCGTGGACGGGGTTCCCCACCTCCACGTTCTTCATCCTCTTCCTCCTCATCGCCGGCTGCGCGATCTGGATGCACTGGACCGTCGTGCGGATGCTGCACGCCGAGTCCCCCGAGCTCGCCCAGAACCTCGAGCCCACCCCGACCCCCGCCGCGGCCACGCGCTGACCGCTCGCACCACGAGGAGCACCGACATGACCATCTCCGCCCATGAGATGAAGGGTGACTGGCTGCAGCACTGGGACCCCGAGGACGAGGAGTCCTGGGACAAGGCCCTGGCCTGGCGGACACTGTGGATCACGACCTTCACGCTGACCCTGTGCTTCGTCGCGTGGTTCCTGCCGAGCGCGATCGTGCCCAAGCTCAACGCCCTCGGCTACGACTTGACCAAGGAACAGCTGTACTGGCTGGCCGCGATGCCTGGACTGGCCGGAGGTCTCCTCCGCCTCGTGTGGATGGTGATGCCTCCAATCATCGGGACCCGCAAGATGGTCACGATCACCTCCCTGCTGCTCATCCTCCCGACCCTTGGTTGGGGGGTTCGCGTCCAGAGCCCGACCGCTCCCTACTGGGAGCTGATCGTCCTCGCCTTCCTCGCGGGCATCGGCGGCGGCGCGTTCTCCGGCTTCATGCCCAGCACCTCCTACTTCTTCCCCCGGGCCAGGCAGGGAACGGCTCTCGGCCTCCAGGCAGGCATCGGCAACTTCGGGGTCTCCCTCGTCCAGCTGGCGACGCCCTGGCTGATCGGGTTCGGGATGCTCGGCTTCCTCGGCGCCAGCCAGCAGATGCAGCTGCCCGGCAAGCCGGCCCGCGAGGTCTGGTACCAGAACGCGGCGTTCACGTGGATCCCGCTCATGGTCCTCGCCGCCATCGTCGCGTGGATGTTCCTGCGGTCGGTGCCGGTCAAGGCGAACGTCAAGCAGCAGTTCGACATCTTCCGCAACCAGGACACGTGGTGGATGACGCTGCTCTACATCATGACCTTCGGCACGTTCTCCGGGCTCGCCGCCCAGTTCGGACTCCTGCTCCAGAACCTCTACGGCACGGGCAACACCGACATCGTCCGGGGAAGCGGGGCGGACGCCGCGATCCTCGTGGCCGGGTACGCGGTCCCCGACCCGGTGAGCTACGTCTTCCTGGGCGCACTCGTCGGCGCCGGCGCGCGCGTGCTCTTCTCGCCCTTGACCGACCGGATGGGAGGCGCGATCTGGACGCTCATCTCCGGCATCGGCCTGGTCGGCTCCATCGCGTTCACGATGACCGCGCTCGTCCCCGACACCTCCTCCGCCGAGGCCCTCCAGTCCGGCTTCACCCACTTCCTCTGGGGGATGCTCGCGATCTTCCTCTTCTCCGGGATCGGCAACGCCTCCACCTTCAAGCAGATGCCGATGATCTTCGAACGCCGCCAGGCGGGCGGGGTACTCGGGTGGACCGCTGCCCTCGCCGCCTTCGGACCCTTCATCTTCGGGGTCGGCCTCACCATCATGAGCCCCACTGCCTTCTACGCGATCGGCGTCGCCTACGGAGTCATGTGCATCGGCATCACCTGGTGGCGCTACGCCCGCCCCGGCGCGCCCAAGCCGAGCTGACCCCGTCCCCTTCCCGGCGGTGCTCGGCGCCTGGCCATGCTGCCCGGCGGACCCTGGCCCGCCCGGCCCACGTCACTCGTCGGAACGCGCTCGACCCTCCAGGTGCCGGAGCAGGAGCTCGTCCGTCGAGGCGTACCGGTCGGCCTCCTCCCCGCCATCACATCGACGCAGCGAGATCGTCACCGAGGACGGGCCACGGGCCACGACCTCCCAGAGTCCGCCCGCGCTCTCCCAGCGCATCAGCCGCTCGAGGTCCTCTGAGCCGACCTCCGGCACGGTCACGGCACCGGCTTGACCACGGTGAGCAGCACCACGGCGTCCTCGAGGGCCGTCAGGGCGTGCCGTTCACCGGGGATGACCACGTGACCGCCCACCCCCGACTCCCAGGCCTCGTCGCCGGCGGTCAGCCGCACCCTGCCCCGCAGCACCTGCAGCGTGGCCTCACCCGGGCTCTCGTGCTCCGCCAGCTCGTGTCCGGCCACCAGCGCGATCACCGTCTCGCGCAACGAGCGGTCGTGTCCACCGTGGATGGTCCGTGCCGATCGGGCGCTTGCGGCGGCACGTGCGGTGCGGAGCTCCTCGTCGGCGACCGACTGCAGCGACGTCGAATCCATGTCCCACCTCCACGTGCGACCCTACCCACCCCTGCCGGGCTCGGGCCGCACGGTCACGACGCGCTTCCCCCACCGCCGGTGAGCCGGCGCGGAACGGCGTATCGGCGCAGGGCCGGAGCCACCGGACGACCCTCGAGGAGCCCGTCGGTCGTACCGGCCTCCAGCGCGCGTGCGTAGACGCCCATCGCACCGTCGCAGGCGTCGAGGGTGTGGGTCACGTCCTCGTCCGTGTGCGCCGCCGAGATGACGAACGACTGGCCCAACACCCCTCGCCGCATCATCTCCTGCAGGAAGAGCGACCGGAACGCCTGCGAGGGAGCGCCGTCCGGGCCCCTGGTGCCGAACACGAGGCAGGACGAGCGCTGGCTGACCGTGATGGCGTGCTCGACGCCGTGCCGGGCGGCGAGATCCACCACGCCTGACCGGAGGGCCCGGCCCTGTCGATCCATCGTCCCGACGACGTCCCACTCCTCGTAGGCGTCGGCGACGGCGAGGAGGGCGGCCAGCCCCGTGGTCTCCGGTCCGTTGGTCGTCGACAGGAGGAAGACGCGGGGCGCGCCGGTGTTGAGCCCGCCGAGCTCCATGAGGGAGCGCTTCCCGCACAGCCCGGCGATGGCGAACCCGTTGCCGATCGCCTTGCCCCACGTCGAGAGGTCCGGGGTCACGCCGTAGACCGACTGCGCCCCGGCGGCCGACCACCGCATGCCCGTGATCATCTCGTCGAAGACGAGGACGAAACCGTCCCGGTCGGCGAGCGACCGCAGGCCCTCGAGGAACCCCGGCTCAGGCTCGGCGGAACCGGTGGCCGCTTCGAGGAAGAGCGCGGCGACCCTCCCGGGGTAGCGCTCGAGGAGAGCCTCGACCGAGCCAAGATCGTTGTAGCGGAACCCAACCGTTCCCGTGCGGACGTCGTCCGGGATGCCGGCGTCCATCTCGGTGGTCCCGATGAACCAGTCGTCGACCGAGAAGAACGGCTGGTCCAGGCACACGGCCACGAGGTCGCGGCCGGTCGCGGCGCGCGCGAGCTTGAGGGCCGCCGTGGTCGCGTCCGAGCCGTTCTTGGCGAACTTGACCATCTCCGCGGAGGGGATCCGAGCAACCATCCGCTCCGCCGCCTCGAGCTCCAGCATCGTCGGCCGGGTGAAGCTCACCCCGTCGGAGGCCGCGCGGCAGACGGCCTCCACGACGGGCGGATAGGCGTGGCCCAGCGTGATCGAGCGCAGACCCATCCCGTACTCGACGTACTCGTTACCGTCGATGTCGATGACGCGGGCGCCCTTGCCCCGCACCAAGATCGGCGCCATGGCCTCGGGAAACTGGTCGGATCCGCGCGCGTAGGTGTGCGCCCCACCGGGCACGATCTCGTGCAGGCGGGACTGTGCCGCTGCTGAGCGAGTGAAGTCCATGCGCACCACCTGGATCGGGATTCCTCCCTGCTCATTGTGTCCTGCCCCTGGCCGGTCCCGCGGGCGATTCAGGAGGACCCGCTCACGCCTGGGCAGTGACCCCCGTCAAGCCGTCAGCGCAGATCCAACACCACCTTCGAGGCGTGGAACGCCTCGGCGTACGGAGCCCGGCACTCCACACCGCGCAGCCGCATCAGGCCCAGGAAGAGCTCCTCGTCCCACCAGTCACGCCCCCGCTGGCTCGGGTAGTGCGCGTCGAGCAGCTCGACCTTGCGGCGGGCGTGCCCGGCCGACAGGGGCACGTAGTGGGTGGGCGGGGTGAGGTCGGCGTCCCACTTGGGGATCTCGTAGTGGAGGATCAGTGCGTCGCGCCACACGGTGGCTGCGAGCCGGCCCACGAGGCGGTGGTCCTGGTGCGCGTCGTCCGGGCGGGGGCAGAGCACCAGCCCCGGAGCGGTGCGGCCTGCCAGCTCGTGGAGCGCGTCCTTGACCGCGTCCCACTCGGCCGGAAGCCGGCCGTCTCGCAATCCGGACACCTCGCAGGTCGAGCCTGGAGCGAAGGCCGAGAGCGCGGCACGGGCCTCGGCCGCCCGCTCCTCCGAACCGGTCAGCACCGCCCCGCTGACGGTGGTCCCGGGACGCTCGCTGAGAGCCAAGAGCGTTCCGCCACAGCCGATCTCGATATCGTCAGGGTGGGCCCCCAGGGCCAGCACCTCGAGGGGACCATCGGGGATGCGGAGGGGGTTCACCGGTACCTCACTCGCTGTCGACCAGCGCGACACGACAACACGACGCGGCCAAGATCCCACAGATAGATAGTCACAAAGGGTACTTACGCGCACCCCCCGGTCTCCTGTTACATGGACCCACCCGAGCGGAGCAGGGCCGCAAAGGAAGGAAATACCGTGCGAGTCATCGACACGGGACTTCCGGGCGTGGTGGTTTTCGAACCCACCCCGTACCGGGACTCCCGCGGGTTCTTCACCCGTACCTTCGATGCGCAGGTGGCGAGGGCAGTGGGGGTCGACCCCAACGCGTTCGTCCAGGACAGCGTGTCGAGGTCACTGCGTGGGGTGGTCCGTGGCTTGCACGTTCGCACCGGTAGGGGCGAGTCGAAGCTCGTCCGGTGCTCCTGGGGCGCGGTCTACGACGTCGTCGTGGACCTCCGCCCCGAATCTCCCACCCACGGACGCTGGGTCGCCGTCGACCTCGACGGTGACAGCCAGCGCTCCGTGTACATCCCAGCCGGGTGCGCGCATGGCTTCCAGGCGCTCACCGAGTTCGCGGACACGAGCTATCGCATCGACCGCGAGCACGACCCGGCAGAGGACCTCACCATCGCGCACGACGACCCCGAGCTCGCCATCCCGTGGCCCCTTCCGGTCACGGAGATGTCGGACGCGGACCGTCGTGCGGCCCCGATGGCACAGCTCGGCTCCGAGCTGCACGCCATCTCGGTGGTGTTCGCATGACCCTGCACCAGCCCACGACCGTCCACCCGCTGCGGCGGGTGGAGGTCACCGTGCCCCCCGGAGGCACGGACGGGACCGCAGAGTCATGCCAAACCCCGGGGGGTGCGGCACCTACAGGGCTTTGCCAGGGAGGTGCCCTCGATGAGAGTTGCCGTGCTCGGTCTCGGCTACGTCGGGACAGTGACAGCAGCAGGACTGGCCTCACAGGGCCACGAGGTGGTCGGTGTGGACGTCGACCGGAAGAAGGTCGCGACGATCAGCGCCGGCCTGAGTCCTGTCGTGGAACCAGCCATCGACCTGATGGTCGAGGAGAACGTCGCCGCCGGACGTCTGCGCGCCACCACCGACGTCCGTGAGGCCGTCGACCGCGCCGACGTCTCACTGATCTGCGTCGGCACGCCGTCGACGGCACGTGGGGACACCAACCTCACGTACATCGAGCGAGCCGTCGCCGAGGTGCGGGACGCCATGGAGTCGGCGACCCCGCCCGACGGCGGCTTCCACGCCGTCGTCGTGCGCTCCACCGTGCCTCCGGGCACCGTGCAGCGCGTGGTCACGTCGACCTTCGACGGACGCACCCCGGCGGGGTGGACCGTGGGGGCCGCGATGTGCCCGGAGTTCCTGCGTGAGGGGACGTCGGTCGAGGACTTCTTCGCCCCGTCCGTCCTCGTCATCGGGGCGGCGGACGAGCGGACCGCACAGACGTGCAGGCGTCTGTTCGCGTTCCTCGGGATGGAGCCGCACGTCGTCGACATCCCCACCGCGGAGTCACTGAAGTACGCGTGCAACGCCTTCCACGCCGTCAAGGTGACCTTCGCGAACGAGATGGGCCGGATCTTCTCCCAGTTCAGCGTGGACTCGCGCGACGTCATGTCGATCTTCACCGAGGACACCAAGCTGAACATCTCGCCGGCCTACCTGCGGCCGGGCTTCGCCTTCGGCGGCTCGTGCCTGCCCAAGGACCTCCGGGCCCTCCAGAGCATGGCCCGCGACGCCGGAGTGGACGTGCCGTTGGTCAGCTCGACCCTCATCAGCAACGAGAACTTCGTCCGCACCGTCGTCGACCGGGTCCTCGCGACCGGCCTGCGGCACGTCGCGATCCTCGGGCTGAGCTTCAAGAGCGACACCGACGACCTGCGGGAGAGCCCGAACCTCGAGCTCGCCGAGCGGTTCCTCGGCAAGGGCCTCGAGGTGCGGATCTACGACCCCATCGTCAACCCGGCCCGCCTGGTCGGCGCCAACCTCGGACACCTCCTCAGCAAGATCGAGCACGTGAGCCGCCTGCTCACCGACGAGCCGGAGGACGCGCTCGAGGACGCCGAGGTCGTGATCGTCTCGACCAAGGACGCGCATGCGCTGGATGTGCTGGGTGCCCGCTCGCCCCGGCTCGTCATCGACCTCGACGGCCGGCTCGGTGAGGACATCGAACGGATCCCGGGCTACGAGGGAGCGTGCTGGTGAGCCATCACAGTGAGGAGCCCAGCAGTCGTCCCCGGGTGCTCATCATCGTCCAGAACCTGCCCGTGCCCTTCGACCGGCGGGTGTGGCTGGAGTCGCAGTCGCTGCGCGACGCCGGCTACGACGTCACCGTCGTCTGTCCCACCGGGCACGGCACCGACGAGGGGGACCAGGTCATCGAGGGCGTGCGCGTGCTGGCCTATCCCGGGTACGAGGGCCCGGGCAGCACCATCGGGTACGTCTCCGAGTACGCGTACTCGTTCTCGCACACGGCCCGCCTCGTGCGCCGTGCCCTGCGGGACGGTCCGATCGACGTCCTCCAGGCGTGCAACCCGCCGGACATCTTCTGGCCGATCGCGCGGTGGCTGCGCGGCCGGGACGGCACCCGGTTCGTCTTCGACCACCACGACCTGTGCCCGGAGCTCTACCTCTCCCGCTTCGAGTCCGAGGGGTTGCCCTACCGTGGTCTGCGC
The DNA here is from genome assembly GCA_963726295.1 of uncultured Actinomycetota bacterium. Lineage (GTDB taxonomy): Bacteria > Actinomycetota > Actinomycetes > Actinomycetales > Dermatophilaceae > DASSQJ01. Next base: position 29,457 of record CAVSBW010000007.1, on the reverse strand, counting down.
TTCCTCGAGCGGCAGACGTTCCGGGCCGCCGACCGGGTGACGTCGACGAACGAGTCGTACGCCGAGGTCGCCCGTGAACGGGGTGGCGCCCCGAGGGACGCGGTCAGGGTGGTGCGCACGGGCCCGGACGCCGACCGGCTGCGGGCTCGGGAGAAGGTCGAGGCGCTCCGCCGGGGGCGCAAGTACCTCGTCGCCTACCTCGGGGTCATGGGCCCCCAGGACGGCGTCGACATCGCGGTGTCGGCCGCGGAGCTCATCGTGAAGAAGTTCGAGCGCGACGACGTCGCGTTCACGATCATGGGCTCGGGCGACTGCTACCACGACCTGGTCGCACAGCGAGACGCCGCCGGGCTGCAGGACGTCGTCGACCTCCCCGGACGGGTGTCGGACGAGTTCGTCGCGCAGGTGCTCTCCACCGCCGACGTCGGCCTCTCCCCCGACCCGCTCAACCCGCTCAACGACCTGTCGACGATGAACAAGACGATGGAGTACATGGCCTTCGGGCTGCCTGTCGTCGCGTTCGACCTGCGCGAGACCCGCGTGTCGGCCGGCCGGGCCGCGCGCTACGTCGAGCCAAACGACGTCGAGGCCTACGCGCGCGCCGTCCTCGAGGTGCTCGACGACCCCGGCGCCCGCGAGGAGATGGGTCGGACCGGGCGCGAGCGGGTGGAGAACGAGCTCGCGTGGGAACACCAGCGCGACGGCTACGTGCGCGTCTTCGACGAGCTCGTCGGGCGCGAGCACCCGGTCGAGCGGGCCGGGCAGCCGTCCGCGTCCCTCGCCGACGCCGGAGCCTGACCGTGTGCGGCATCGCAGGGGCGTGGCAGCAGCCCGACGGCAAGGTCCTCGTGACGACGATGGTCGAGCGGACGGCCCACCGTGGGCCCGACGCGAGCGGCGTCGTCGAGCACGTCGATCCCGAGTCCGCCGTGGCGCTGGGCCACAACCGGTTGTCGATCATCGACCTGACGAGTGCCGCCGACCAACCGTTCGCCAAGGGTGGGCTCACGCTCACCTACAACGGCGAGATCTACAACTACCGCGAGCTGCGCCGCGAGCTCGAGGGCCTCGGACACCGCTTCGCGACCTCCTCCGACACCGAGGTCGTCCTCGAGGCGTGGCGGGCGTGGGGGACCGAGTCGCTGCGCCGGCTGCGTGGGATGTTCGCCTTCGCCGTGCACGACGAGCACGCCGGGACCCTGTCGCTGGCCCGCGACCCGCTCGGCATCAAACCGCTCTACGTGATGCCCCGCGGCGAGGGCGTGCTCTTCGCCTCCGAGCTCAAGGCGATCGTCGCCGTCGCCGGGCACGAGCTGGCCGTCGACCCCTCCGCGCTCGTCGCGTCGACGCTCTACTACTGGCTGCCGCCCGAGGTCGAGGCGCTCCGCGGGGTCCACCGGCTACCGGCCGGCACCTGGGTCCGCTACCACCGGGACGGAACCAGTGCCTCGGGCCGGTACTGGGACCCCCGCACCGAGGCCGCACGCGCGGCCTCGGGGCCGCCGATCGACGTGCGCGAGGTCGTCGCCGAGTCGGTCCAGGCCCACCTGGTGGCCGACGCCCCGGTGGCGTCGTTCCTCAGCGGTGGGCTGGACTCGAGCATCGTCACCGCGCTGGCGCACCGTCACGACCCCGGCATCGAGGCCTACACCATTGCCTTCCGTCCCGAGGACCAGCGCCTCGAGTCGATGCCGGACGACGCGCGCTACGCGCGGCGGCTCGCCGACCACCTCGGCATCCGCCTCCACGAGATCGAGCTGAGCCCCGACATCGCCTCCATGCTGCCCCGGATGGTCGACACCCTCGACGAGCCCATCGGCGACCCCGCCGCGATCAACACCGTGCTCATGTGCGACGCGGCCCGTGACGCCGGGGTCAAGGTCCTGCTCTCGGGCATGGGCGCGGACGAGCTCTTCGGCGGGTACCGGAAGCACCTCGCGGTGTTGCTCGGCCAGCGCTACCGGCGGCTCCCCGGGCCGGTGCGCCGCGGCGTCGGTGCAGCGGTCGACGCGATGCCGGTGGCCGTGGGCGGACGCGGCCTGCGCACGGTCCGCTGGGCGCAGCGCTTCGTCACCTTCGCCGACCTGCCGGAGGAGGAGGCCTTCCGCCGCAGCTACACCCTCCACGACCCCGACGACCTCGCCGGCCTCCTCGACCCGGCCCTGGGAGGGCACGTCGACACCGTCCTGGGACTCCACCGCGACGTCTACGAGGACAACGACCTCGACGACACGGTGAGCCGGATGTGCCTGGCGGACACCCGGATGTTCATGCCGGGGCTCAACCTCACGTACACCGACCGCGCCAGCATGGCCGCGTCCACCGAGGTGCGGGTCCCGTTCGTCGACCCGCTGGTGATGGCGGCGGCCTTCTCCCAGCCCGGCGACGCCAAGATCAGGGGCCGCGTGCAGAAGGCGCCGCTCAAGGACGCCGCCCGCGCCTGGCTGCCCGACGAGATCATCGACCGCCCCAAGGCGAGTTTCGGCGCACCGCTGCGGGCCTGGGTCGGCGGTGACCTGCGCGAGATGGTCGACGACGTCCTCCTGCGCGGAGAGCTCGTCGGCGGTGGCGTGCTGCGCAGCTCACCCCTCGAGCGGCTCGTCGCCGACCAGCGAAGCGGCCGCCGCGACCGCTCCAAGGAAGTCTGGCAGCTGCTCAGCCTCGAGCTCTGGTACCGCAACGCCCTTGCAGGAGGGGTGGCCCCCGCATGAGCCTCCACGGCCCCTCGACGGGCCCAACTCCTCTCTCGCACTCCAGGGGGACCGCGTGAAACAGGTCGCGCAGAACTACAAGTCCGGCGAGCTGCTCGTGCTCGACGTGCCCGAGCCGGCGTGCCGGCCGGGCGGCGTGCTCGTGCGCTCGCTCTACTCGCTCATCTCCACGGGCACCGAGCTGATGAAGGTAACCGAGGCCCGTCTCTCGCTGCTCGGGAAGGCACGCGCCCGGCCCGACCAGGTGAAGAAGGTGCTCGACTCGATGGCCCAACAGGGCCCGGTCGCCACGTACAAGAAGGCCGTCGGCAAGCTCGACAGCTACACCCCGTTGGGCTACTCGCTGTGCGGCGTCGTGGTCGAGGTCGGCGAGGGTGCGGAGGAGTTCGCCGTCGGCGACCTCGTCGCCGCCGCGGGCAACGAGTTCGCCCTCCACGCCGAGGTCAACTGGGTGCCGGTCAACCTCTGCGTCCCCGTTCCCGAGGGCGTCAGCCCCGAGCACGCCGCGTTCGCCACCGTCGGCGCCATCGCGATGCAGGGGGTCCGGCAGGGCGAGCCCCAGCTGGGCGAGATGGCGTGCGTCATCGGGCTCGGCCTGGTCGGGCAGCTGGTCGTGCGGCTCCTCGTCGCCGCGGGCGTGCGCGTCGTGGGCATCGACACCGTCGAGGAGCGGTGCCGGCTCGCCGAGGCCGCGGGCGCCGTGAGCGCTGCCGGTCCGGACGCCGAGGGGGCGGGGTACATCGAGCAGGTCGTCCGCACGGCCACGGGGGGCCTCGGCGCCGACCACGTCTTCCTCGCCGCCGGTGGCGACACCAACGGTCCGGTGGAGCTCGCGGCCCGCCTCGCTCGCGACCGCGCCCGCGTCGTCGACATCGGGAAGACCCGGCTCGACCTTCCGTGGAACGCGTACTACGAGAAGGAGCTCGACGTCCGGTTCTCGCGCTCCTACGGCCCCGGGCGGTACGACGACCGGTACGAGCTGGGCGGCGTCGACTACCCGGCCGGGTACGTCCGGTGGACCGAGCGCCGCAACCTCGGCTGCTTCATCGACCTCCTCGCCTCGGGGTCCCTCTCCGTCGACGACCTCGTGAGCGGCGTGCGGCCGCTCGAGGAGGCCGCCGAGGTGTACGACGGGCTTCGCTCGGGGTCGCTGCGGGGCATCGGCTTCCTCTTCGAGTACCCCGAGGGCGACCACCGGCCGACACCCGAGCCGACGGGGGTCGCGGTCCCCACCACCACCCGGCGACCGAGCCGCCCTCGCTCGGGAAGCGTCCGGCTGGGCTTCGTCGGTGCGGGTGCCTACGCCTCCTCGATGCTGCTGCCGCACATCGAGAAGATGCCGGACGCGGTCCTCGCGCGCGTCGCGACGACGACCTCGCTGTCGGCGGCCAACGCCCAGCGCAAGTTCGGGTTCGAGGCGGTCACGACGAACGCGGACGACGTCCTCCACGACCCCGACGTCGACGCCGTCGTCGTCGTCACCCGACACCACTCCCACGCCGGGTTCGTGTGCCGGGTGCTCGAGGCCGGCAAGGCCGTCTTCGTCGAGAAGCCGCTCGCGCTGACCCGGGCCGAGGTCGACAGCATCCTCGAGGTCGTCGAGCGCACCGGCAACGACCGGATCATGGTCGGCTTCAACCGCCGCTTCGCCCCGCTCCTCACCGACCTGCGCGAGCGCTTCGGCGACGCCGGCACACCGCTCTCGGTGCGCTACCAGGTCAACGCGGGCCGGATGGCCGCCGGCAGCTGGTACCTCGACGAGCAGCTCGAGGGATCGCGCTTCGTCGGCGAGGGCGGGCACTTCGTCGACACCATCTCGTGGTGGGTCGGGCACGACCCGGTGGAGGTCAGTGCGGTCGCCACCCCGGACGGGGCCGACCTGCACGCCACCCTCCGCTACGCGGACGGCTCGCTCGCCACGCTCGTGTACGCGACCGGAGGCGACCCCCGCGCCCCGAAGGAGACGCTGGACGTCTCGGGTGGTGGCCGCAGCGCGCGGCTCGACAACTTCGTCCGGGCCAGTGCATGGGGCCGCACCGGACGCGCGACGAAGCGTTCCTACACCGGCCAGGACAAGGGCCAGCGGGCCGAGCTGGAGGCCTTCGTCGAGGCCGTGCGGCTCGGTGCGCCGATGCCCATCCCGCTCGCCTCGCTCGTCGCCACCACGCGCGCGACGATCGCGGTCGAGGAGAGCCTGGCCTCGGGAAGGCCGGTGACCCCGTGAGCCGCAGCCTCGGCTGGTACCTGCGCCGACTTCGCCGGATGTCACCGGCGGAGGTCCTCTGGCGTGCCGAGGACCGGGCACGTCAGGCGGCGTGGTCGCGCCGCCGAGTCTGCCCCGGCGCCGTGGTCCCGGCCCCGATGGGACTCCTCGCCGAGCGCGGGTTCACCGCAGGGATGCCCACGTCCGCGCGCGACACCGTCTCACCCGATGCCGTGCGGCGGCTCGTGGCGGCGGCCGACGGCATCCTCTACGGCCGGTGGGAGGTGCTGGGCATCCCCAGGCCCGACATCGCGGACCCCGACTGGTTCCTCGACCCGGCCACGGGGCGCCGCGCCCCGCAGGACGCCTACGCGTTCGCCATCGACCACCGCGACGAGCAGGTCACCGGCAACGTGAAGTCGGTCTGGGAGCTCTCCCGCCACCACCACCTCACCGTGCTGGCGGCCGCCTACTGGCTCACCGCGGACGAGCGCTACGCCCAGGACGCCGCCGCCCAGCTGCGCTCGTGGTGGGCGGCCAACCCCTTCCTCTCGGGCATCCACTGGACGAGCGGCATCGAGCTCGGCGTGCGGCTCATCAGCTGGGCGTGGGTGCGCCGGCTGCTCGACGGGTGGCCCGGGGCGGCAGAGCTCTTCGAGGAGAACCCGGTGGCGCTGAACCAGGTCCGCTGGCACCAGGAGTACCTCGCTGCGTTCCGCAGCCGCGGGTCATCGGCGAACAACCACGCCGTGGCCGAGGCCGCCGGCCAGCTCGTCGCCGCGTGCGCCTTCCCGTGGTTCGACGAGAGCACCCGGTGGCGTGAGGACGCCGCCGCCCGGCTCGCCACCGAGCTCCGGGCCAACACCTTCGCGAGCGGCGTCAACCGCGAGCTCGCCACCGACTACCACCGCTTCGTCACCGAGCTCGGCCTCGTGGCGCTCGCCGAGGCGGAGGCCACAGGACACCCCCTGCACCACGACGTCGCCGGCCTCCTCGCGCGGTCGCTCGACGTCGCTGCCGCCCTCCTCGACGTCGCGGGTCACCCCCCGCGCCAGGGAGACGGCGACGAGGGACGCGCCCTCGTGCTCGACGGCCCGGGTTCGGACCCGTGGCTCGAGCTTCTCGACCGCGGGGCGGGCGTGCTGGGTCCCTGCCGCTGGTGGCCTCCCTTGTCAGGGAGCGTTGCCGGCATTACTCCCAGCACGTCCGTCCCGCACCACACCATGCCTCGGCCGGATGCCCCTCCGCAGGCGTTCGACGATGCCGGCCTGGCCATCCTGCGGTCCTCGCCGGGGCAGGGCCCGCAGATCTGGGTCCGCTGCGACGGTGGCCCGCAGGGGTTCCTCTCCATCGCGGCGCACGGTCACGCCGACGCGCTGTCGGTGGAGCTGCGCCACGACGGCACCGAGCTGCTCGTCGACCCGGGCACGTACTGCTACCACGGCGAGCCCGAGTGGCGGAGCTACTTCCGGTCCACCCGGGCCCACAACACGGTCGAGGTCGATGGCGAGAACCAGGCGCCCGAGGTCGGCCCCTTCATGTGGGCCTCACACGCTGATGCCGTCGTCGACCGCGACGAGACCCGACCCGACGGCGTCCGCACCTGGGCCGCGCACCACACCGGGTACGCGCGCCTCGATGCCGCCCTCTGCCACGCCCGCGAGGTCGTCCTCGACCCGGCTCGGGCGCGTGTCGAGGTGACCGACACCCTCACCGGCTCCCGAGAGCACGGCCTGCGCCTGTTCTGGCACCTCGGGCCCGACGTCACGACCGAACTGGCCGACGGGTGCGCCGAGCTGTCGTGGCGGGCCCGTGACGGCGAGCCACGCGTGGCCCGTCTCCACCTGCCCGCGGCGCTGACCTGGACCGCGCACCGCGGCGAGACCGACCCGCCGCTCGGCTGGTACTCCCCCGCCTTCGGCAGCCGCGTCCCGACCACCACCCTCGTCGGACACGGCGAGTGGTCCGGCACCCTCGACCTGCGTACGCAGCTCGACCTGCCGCAGTCCGGGGCCACCGGCGCCGCCGCCGCCACGGGCGCCACCACGAGGGGGCAGCGATGAGCGAGCAGGCGGTCGACCTCCGCTCGACGTGGACCACGGTGCGACGCCGCCCGTGGCCGATCGTCGCCGCCGCGCTGGTCGGGGGCCTCATCGGCGCCGGCCTGCTCGTCCTGAACCCGCCCCCGTACTCGAGCACGAGCGTGGTGCTGCTACCGGCCGTCACCCAGGCGGGGTCCGGCAAGACGGGGGCCTACGACGCCGACACCCAGGTGCTGATCGCGACCAGCTCGGAGGTCCTCGGCCGGGCCGCGCTGGAGATGGACCCCGAGCTCTCCCAGAGCGAGATCATCGACCGGGTGACCGTCGAGGCGCCCGCCTCCGCGGTCGTGCGCATCACCGCAACCGGGCCCACGAGCACCCAGGCCGAGGACCTCGCGTTCGCGGTGGCCGGCTCCCTCGTGGCGTACCTCGGGGACTCCGCGCGCACGGTCAGCGACGCCCAGAAGAAGACGCTCCAGGCGCGCCTCGACACGCTCGACACCAGCCTGGAGTCGGTCAACGCCGAGATCGCCAAGGCACAGTCCCGCCTCGACCGCGGATCCCGTGCGTCGTCGGCCGGCCGGGCCGACGCCGCGGCGCTGTCCGAGCTCACCGCCGTGCGGGCCTCCACGGTCCTGGACATCGACGCCGTCAAGAAGCAGCTGGACGGCGACGACGTCACCGGCGGGCAGGTCGTCGCGGGAGCCAGTGTCATCCAGCCGGCCTCGCCGGGCGAGCAGCCCGCCCTGGTCGTCGCGTTTCTCGGCTACGTCGTCGGTTGCGCCGTCCTCCTCACCCTCCTCGCGCTGCTCTACCTCGTCGCGACCAACCAGCGCGACCCGAAGCTGCGCTCGCGCGACGAGGTCGCCGACGCGGTCGGCATCCCCGTCCTGGCCTCCCTGCGCTCCCGTGCCCCGCGCTCGGCCACCGGCTGGACCGACCTGCTGCGCGGCTACGCGCCGGACAGCGCCGACGGCTGGGGACTGCGCCAGCTGATCCACACCGTGGTCCCTGACTCGGCCAGCGGTACCCCGAGCGGCGAGCCGTTCGTCCTCGTCGTGCTCAGCCTGTCGGGCGACTCGGGCGGGCTGGCCTTCGGGCCGCAGATCGCCGCGTTCGCCGCGTCCCACGAGATCGAGACCCAGCTGTGGGCGGTCCAACAGCACGAGGCCGCAGCACCCCTGTGGGCGGCCTGCACACGGACCGGGGGCGACGAGGCCATCCGCCCCTTCCTCACGGTCACCACTGTCCCGGACCCGGACCTGTGGGCCTCCCTCTCGGTACGCATGGTCGTGCTGGACCGCGAGTCGCCGCGGCCCGAGGAGGATGCCGCGCTCGCCGACGCGGGCGCCGTCCTGCTCGCCGTCGGTTCCGCGACGGCGACGAGGCGCAACCTGGCGGACGCCGTCGTGGCCGCGGACCGCACCGGGCTGGCGGTCTCGGGGCTCATCGTCACCAACCCCGACCCGCTCGACCGGACCTCGGGACGGCTCTCGCCGCGGGAGAGCACCACCGTCCCCGCCAAGCTGCCCACGACCATCGTGTCGCGGGCCCCGAAGCCGCCTGCGGCGTCCGCGGGCGGCCAGCGCCGGCGCTCGGGCAAGGGGAAGAAGCGATGAGGGCACCGGCCTGGCGGATCGAGGACGAGGTCGAGGAGACCACGGGCGCACCCCGGCCGTTCCTCGTGACCGGTCGGAGCATCGTCGACGCGGTCCTCCGCTCGTGGGGTGCGTGGGTCACCGCGGGTCTGGTCGGTGCGCTCCTCGGGGCCGTGACCGTGCTTGCACTGCCGAACCCCAGCGACGCGACGACGACGCTGCTCATGGTCCACCCAGACACCACGGACGAGTCGGCGATGACCACCGACGTCTCGTTGCTCCAGACCCGCTCGGTCGCGACCCGTGCCGTGGCCGAGCTCGGCGTCGACCAGAGCCCGGAGTCGTTCCTCTCGGCCGTCACCGTGACCCCGGTGAACACACAGATCCTCGAGCTCACCGTCGAGGCACCCGATGACGCCGAGGCCGTGGCCCGGGCGACAGCGCTGATCGACGCGTTCCTCGAGTTCCGGGCGCAGCAGCTGAGGTCCATCTCCGACGGTCTGGTGACTGGCTACCAGAAGCGCATCGAGGACCTGCAGGGCCAGGTCGCCGACCTCACCCGCGAGTACGACGCGCTGTCGGCGGACCCGAATGCCGACGACGCGCGCGCCAGCGACATCCTCACGGCACGGGCCACTCTCAGCTCGCAGATCACCACGATGCAGCGTTCCATCGAGGATGCCCAGCTCAAGACCGAGTCCGCGATCACCGCCACGCACGTCATCGACGAGCCGGCCACCTCGCCGCACGGAGTGCGCCGGCAGATGCTCCTGGCCGCGGGCTCCGGCGCCGTGCTCGGCGTCGGACTGGTCATCGCCTTCATCCTCTTCCGCACCCTCACCTCGGACGTCGTGCGCGTCCGCCGGGAGGTCTCCGCCGCCCTCGGCGTCCCCGTCCGCGTGGGTGTCGGCCCGGTGCCCTCGCAGCGGTTCCTCCCGCGGACCCTGGCGGCGGCGCGGGCCCAGATCGCGACCCTGCTGCGCGGATGGCCGCACCGCTGGACCTCGCAGTACCGCGACCGGCCCCTGGAGCTGCTGGTCCAGGGGGCGGAGGCTGCCCTGCCCTCGCACCTCGTCGCCCCGGTCAGCGCCGCCCCGCGAACGACGAGCCGTCGGACCGGACCCACCACCATCGGCCTGGTCGCGATCGACCACACTGTCGCGGCGGCCCTCGTCCTCGACACCTTGGGACGGCGGCTCGCCGAGCGAGGCGCGTCGGTCCTCCTCGTCGACCTCAGCGCGTCCGGCGCGCTGTCCGCCGTCACCGTGGACGACGACGAGCAGGCCGACGGGCCTGTTCCGCAACGGTTCCGGCCCGACGGGGACCCCGCACTCGCCACCGGACCACGTCGGGGGGCGCGAGCGTCCACGCCTGGGAAGGACGCGCTCGGTCCGCTCGGGGAGCTGTGGTCGGAGGCCCAGGTGGCCCTCGTGCTCATCGAGGTGGACCCCGGCACCGACCTGAGCATCCTGCGCACCTGGGTCAACCGGGTCATCCCACTCGTCACGGCCGGACGGGCCAGCGCGGAGCTCCTCGGCACGGTCTCCACCCTCGTCAAGGACGCCGGCCTCGACCTGCCGTTCGCGTTGGTCGAGGGCGCGGAGCGCAGCGACCGCACGCTGGGACGGCCCGCCACCGGCGCCGACGACGGCCCGGCGCCACAGGCGGTGCAGTCGTGATGACCGCCACCCCCATCCTGACCCGGGAGCAGCCGACGCTGCGGGGCAGACCGCGGCCGCCGGCACCGCCACTGCCCCGCCTGGTCCTCTTCGCCTGGCTCGCGCTCCTCGTCAACGTCCTGTCGCCCAGCGGCAACCCGACGATCATCGCGCTCCCCAAGCCGGTGTTCCAGGTCGTCGCCCAGGGCTCGCTGGCCGCCGCGCTGGTCTTCGCCCTCCTCGCCAACCGGCGCGTGGTCATCCGACCGAACCTGCTCCTGACCCTCCTGTCCGTCCTCGCCCTCATCTCGCTCGCCGTCTCGCTGCACAACGAGTTCTTCCTCGGCTCCGTCTACCGCGGGGTGCGGCTGGTCGTCTTCGTCGCCGTCCTGTGGCTGCTCACGCCGTGGTGGGGGAGCCGGACGATGGTGCTGCTCCGGGTCCACCGCATCGGTCTGTGGCTCACGCTGGCCATGGTGATCCTCGGCGCCGCTCTGGCGCCCGGGCTGGCGTTCGCGTTCGAGGGGCGGCTCTCGGGCGCGATCTGGCCGATCCCGCCCACCCAGGTGGCGCACTACGCCGCGGTCCTCCTCGGCACCTCGGTGGTGCTCTGGATGTGCGGGGTCATCGGCGGCCGCCATGCGCTGGCCTCGTTGGTCGTCACGGTCGGCGTGCTGGGGGCCACCCACACCCGGACCGCGATCCTCGGCGTCGTCATCGGCGTGGCCCTCGCGGGGGCCAGCCTCTTCCTCGGGCACGCGCGGGTGCGGCGGCTGTCGGTCTCGGCCATCGCCTCGCTCATCGTCGGCGTCGCCCTCTTCGCGCCGCAGATCGTCCACTACCTGGCGCGCGGACAGTCGATCGACCAGGCCGCCAAGCTCACCGGCCGGACCCAGGTGTGGTCGGACGTCTTCGCCGCACCGCGGCCGTGGACCGAGACGTTCTTCGGCGCGGGGCTGTCGAACAAGTCCTTCGAGGGCCTGGCCATCGACAGCAACTGGGTGGCGTCGTACCAGGACCAGGGCTGGTTCGGCGTCGTGATCCAGGCGACCGTCCTGATCGTCCTGCTCGCCCTCGTGGTCACCCACGTGCGCGGGCCGCGACGTGCCCTCGCCCTGTTCCTCGTGGTCTACGCCCTCGTCGCCTCGATCACCGAGACCGGCCTCGGTGACGCCTCGCCCTACCTGCTCGACCTGTTCGTCGCGGCCTCCCTCCTCGCGACCCAGCCACGGAAGGCTGAGCGATGAGGGTGCTCGTCGCGCACAGCCGCTACCGCTCGGCCGCCCCGAGCGGTGAGAACGCCGTCGTCGACCAGGAGGTCGCGGCGCTGCGGGCCGCAGGGGTGGAGGTCGAGCGCTTCGAACGTCGCAGTGATGACATCGCCTCCTGGTCCCTCGTCCGCAAGGCCGGGCTCCCGCTGCGCAGCGTGCACGACTCCGGGGCCCGCGACGACCTCGCCGCCGTGCTGCGCGCCCGCCGCCCGGACGTGGTGCACGTCCACAACACCTTCCCGCTGCTCAGCCCTGCCGTCCTGGAGGCCTGCGCGCAGGCCCGTGTCCCGGTCGTCGCCACCCTCCACAACTACAAGCTGCTCTGCTCCAGCGGCGACTTCTTCCGCGACGGCCGGCCGTGCCACGAGTGCGCGGACGGCAGCCTGGTGCCTGCCCTTCGGCACGGCTGCTACCGCGGGTCCAGGGTCGCGACCGTGCCGGTCGTCGCGGGGCTCGCCGTGGGGCGCCGCCGTTGGCGCGAGCTGGTGTCCGCCTTCGTCTTCATCTCCGCCGCCCAGCGGGACCTCATGGCGGGGCTGGGCCTGCCGGAGGAGCGCCTACACGTACGTCACAACTTCGTCCCGGCGCCCACCAGCACCGCCGTGGCGCGCGAGCACGTCGTCGCGTACGTCGGACGGCTCGACGAGGCCAAGGGCGTGCCCCTGCTACTGGAGGCGTGGGACCTATTCCGCGCCCGGTCGCCGCGCTCCACGCTGCGTCTCGCGGTTGCGGGCGGCGGCCCGCTGGACGGCAGGTTGCGGCGGTGGGCCAGCGGCCGCCAGGACGTCGAGGTCCACGGACTGCTCACGCGCACCGATGCCACCGACCTCATCGCCCGGTCGCTGGCCGTCGTCGTGCCCTCGGCCTGGGAGGAGACCTTCGGTCTCGTCGCCGTCGAGGCGATGGCGGCCGGTGTCGCCCCGGTGGCACCGCGTCGCGGGTCCTTTCCCGAGCTGGTCGTCGACGGTGTCGACGGGGTGCTCGTCGAGCCCGGCGACCCCGCCGCCCTCGCGGACGCCTTCGCCGACGCCGACGCCGACCCCGAGCGGTGGCTCGACCTCGGGCGGGCCGGGCGCGAGGAGTTCGCGGGGCGCTTCGGCGAGCAGCGCGGCGTCGACGAGCTGCTGGCCGTGTACGAGTCGGTCGTCCGGGAGCGCTCGGGGGTGGAGATCCGATGACGGCCACCACCTCACCCGCGGCCCGTCCCCTTCCCGAGCCCGTCGAGGAAGCCGAACAGTCGCGGCGCCACGGCATCGACCGAGAAGCGCTCCTCGGCTCCACGGCGAGCAGCGTGGCCGAGGCGGTCCAGCACCGGCTCGTCCTCGAGCAGCGTGACGAGGAGGTCCGCCGCTGCCTCGGGGTCCTCGAGGGACCACCACTGCCCGTCGACGCCCGGGCGCACCACCTCGGCGACACCACCGACCGGGGCGGCGACCACCGGCAGGCCCTCCGCCATGGCCTCGGTGAGCGCGATGCCGAAGCTCTCAAGTCGCGAGGCGTGCACGTACAGACGGTGGCGGCGCAGCACCGCCCGGGGGTCTGCGCTGAACCCTGCGAGGTCGACCAGATCGGCGACACCCAGCTCGCGGGCACGTCGGGCGAGGGCCGGGCGGTCCGGCCCCTCACCCACGATGGTGAGGGTGTAGCGGTGCCCCCGCCGGGCGGCCGCCGCGAGCACCTCCAGCAGGAAGCCCTGGTTCTTGCGGGGCTCGAGCGAGCCGAGGGTCACGAGGTCGCGCTCGGGTTGGCGGTCGCGGTCCGGGCCGACGGACAGGAAGTTCGGGGCCACCACCGACGGCACCGTGCGGGTCGCCGGCACGTGCTCCGCCAGCGTCTCGCGCATGAACTCGGAGACGTGCACCAGCCCGTCGACGGCGGGAAGCACCTCCTGCTCGAAGCCGCGGATGGACGCGAACAGTCTGCCGTCACGGCTGATCTCGCCCTTGTCGGCCCACTCGTCGGCCTGCGAGACGTTGAAGTGCACGGCCAGCGCGACGGGCGCGCGCCGACGGGTCCGCAGGGCTGCCGCGGCCGACACCGGGCACTGCGCGTAGAGGACGGTGTCGCCGTCGTCGCCCGCGAGGCGTCGACGCAGCGCCTTCTCGAGGTAGTGGCGGTGGCCCTCCCGGTACCACCAGACCCCGGCTTCCGAGCTCACCGGACCGATGGCCCGGCGCGCCGCGAAGGCCGGCAGCAGGAACGGCGAGCGGGCGTCGAACGGCGTCACGAGCTCGGCGTGGCGGTCGAGGCGCCGGCCGGCGCCGAGCACCTCGCGCACGTGGCTCTGTACTCCGGTGGCGCCCTCGCGCCGCATGAGGCTCGCGACGACGACCGCCCGCCCGGCGGGGGTCGTCGGCGTCACGTCGACCTCCACGAGTCGGTGGGTGTGGTGCCCACAGGACGGATCGACCGAAACCACCCCGGCGGCAGCTCCGGCTCCGCGACGATGAGACAACACGACGGCAGAGGAGTCAAGCAATGCGTGTTCTCGTGACGGGTGACCGTGGCTACATCGGCCAGGTCCTCGTACCCACCTTCCGCTCCGCCGGTCACGAGGTCGTCGGCCTCGACGCCGGTTGGTACGACGGCTGCGACTTCGGTCGCGTCGACATCGACTACGAGAGCCGGACCGGTGACGTCCGTGACCTCGAGCCCGCCGATCTGGAGGGCTTCGACGCCGTCGTCCACCTCGCGGCCATCTCCAACGACCCGATCGGCCACCTCAACCCCGACGCCACCTACTCGGTCAACGCCCACGGCGCCGAGGTCGCGGCCCGGGCGGCGAAGGCGGCGGGCGTCTCCCGCTTCATCTTCGCGTCGTCCTGCTCGCTGTACGGCGCGGCCGGTGATGCCCCGGTCGACGAGAACAGCCCGTTCAACCCGGTCACCCCGTACGGCGAGAGCAAGGTGATGGCCGAGCGCGCGCTGTCGGCGCTCGCCGACGACGGCTTCAGCCCCGCGTACCTGCGCAACGCGACCGCCTACGGGTCCTCGCCCCGGCTGCGCGCGGACATCGTGGTCAACAACCTCACCGGCACGGCGCTGACCCGCGGCGAGGTACGGCTCCAGTCCGACGGCAGCCCGTGGCGGCCGCTGGTCCACATCGCCGACATCTCCGCGGCGGCGCTGGCGGTCATGGAGGCGCCGCGCGAGGTGGTCCACGACCAGGCCTTCAACGTCGGCCGCGACGAGGACGTCGTGCAGATCCGGACGATCGCGACCCAGGTCGCCGAGTACACCGGCTGTCCGGTCACCTTCGCCGAGGGCGCCGGACCCGACGCCCGGAACTACCAGGTGAGCTTCACCAAGATCAACGAGCTGCTCCCCGCCTGGCGGCCGCGGTGGACCGTCCCCCAGGGGATCGTCGAGATGGCCGACCACATGCGGGAGTACGGGCTCTCGACCGAGGACTTCGAGGGCGCGCGCTACGTGCGGCTCGTCCGCATCCGTCAGCTCATGGCCGAGGGCCGGCTCGACCAGGCCCTGCGGATGCAGGCACTGGGGGTGGCCCGGTGAGCGCCCCCCAGTGCCGCCTCTGCGGCGCCGAGCTGACCGCGACCTTCGTGGACCTCGGCATGTCACCGCCGTGCGAGAGCTACCTCGAGGCGGGTCAGCTCGACCAGGGGGAGACCTTCTACCCGCTGCACGTCCGGATCTGCGAGCAGTGCCTGCTCGTGCAGCTTCCCGCATACATCTCGGGTGAGGAGATCTTCAGCCACTACGCGTACTTCTCCTCGTTCAGCGACTCCTGGGTCGCCCATGCCGAGCGCTACGTTCACGACGCCGCCGAGCGCCTCCGCCTGGGTCCCGACTCGTTCGTCGTCGAGGTGGCGAGCAACGACGGCTACCTCCTCCAGCACGTCGTCGAGCGCGGCGTCCGCTGCCTGGGCATCGAGCCCGCGGCCAACGTGGCCGAGGCGGCCATCGCGAAGGGCGTGCCAACCGAGGTGATGTTCCTCGGCGAGGAGAGCGGCTCGAAGGTGCGTGCCACCCACGGCCCGGCGGACCTCGTGGCCGCGAACAACGTCTTCGCGCACGTCCCCGACATCGTCGACTTCGCTAAGGGCCTGCGGGCCCTCGTGGCCGACACCGGACGGGTGACCATCGAGATCCCGCACCTGCTGCGCCTCATCGAGGGCAACGAGTACGACACGATCTACCACGAGCACTACTCGTACCTCTCGCTGCTCACGACCCAGCGGGTCCTCGCCGCCGCCGGTCTCACCGTGGTCGACGTCGAGGAGCTGAGCACCCACGGCGGCTCGCTGCGCACGTGGTCGGCCCCCACCGAGCACGCGCCCGAACCGTCCGAGGCGGTGACGCGGGTGCTGGAGGCCGAGGCCGCCGCCGGGCTCGACACCGTCGCGGGCCACGCCGGCTTCGCCGAGCAGGTCGCCACCGTGCGCGACGACCTGCTCGAGTTCCTCATCGGCTGCTCGCGCCGTGGAGAGACCGTCGTCGCCTACGGGGCCCCCGGCAAGGGAAACACGCTGCTCAACCACTGCGGCATCCGAGCCGACCTGGTGAGCTTCTCGGTGGACCGCAACCCGTTCAAGCACGGGAAGTTCCTCCCGGGGACGCACATCCCGATCCGCCCCGTCGAGGAGCTCGCCGCGGCGCGCCCCGACTACGTCCTCATCATGCCGTGGAACCTCCGCGAGGAGATCTCCACCCAGCTCGCCCCGGTCGTCAGCGACTGGGGTGGTCGCCTCGTCGTCGCACTCCCGCGGCTCGAGGTCATCTAGGTAAGAAGTAGGTCCGTCGAAACCCTTGCAGGGAGGGATCGAGGATGAAGGTTGTTCTGTTCTGTGGTGGTCTGGGGATGCGGATGCGCTCCGGTCCCGAGTCGCTTCCCAAGCCGATGACACCCATCGGGAGCCGCCCCGTGCTCTGGCACGTCATGCGGTACTACGCCCACTTCGGGCACACGGAGTTCGTCCTGGCGCTGGGCTTCGGTGCCCAGTCGGTGAAGGACTACTTCCTCAACTACCAGGAGACCGCGTCCAACGACTTCGTGCTCAGCAAGGGCGGGGCGAACGTGGAGCTGCTCGGCAGCGACATCTCCGACTGGAAGATCACGTTCATCGACACCGGGCACGACACCCCCATCGGTGAGCGGCTGCGGCGAGTGCGGCCGTATCTCGAGGACGACGAGGTCTTCCTCGCGAACTACGGGGACGTGCTCACCGACGCCCCCATGGACCAGATCGTCACCGACTTCCTCGGCAGGGACGCCGTCGGCTCGCTGCTCGCGGTCCGGCCCCAGGACTCCTTCCACGTCGTCGCCATCGACGAGGACTCGAGGATCTCCGGCTTCGAGCCGGTGGCCGACAAGTCGTTCCGCATCAACGGCGGGTACTTCGTGCTCCGACAGGAGATCTTCGACTACCTCGGGCCGAACGAGGACCTCGTCATGGACGCCTGCGTGCGCGCCGCGGCCGACGGCCGGATGCACGCAGTGCAGTACGACGGCTTCTGGGCGCCGATGGACACCCTCAAGGAGCGGGCCGCGCTCGAGGAGATGTACCGGCACGGGGAGTGCCCCTGGGCGGTGTGGAAGGACGACCGGCTGGCACGAGGACGCCGGATGCATGCGGTCGACGCCGTGAGCCCCGCCTGACCGCCCTACCCCGGCCCGACGCCGGCCTCGGCGTCGGGCCCGGGGTGTGCGGCGAAGTGCGCCCGCTCGGCCCGGAGCAGCTGCCACCACCAGACCGCGCTCCCGAGGAGCGCGGCCACGGCAGTGCCCCACACCGTGCCCTGCGCACCGCCGAGCACGGCCCCGAGGACGCCGAGGCCGATGTAGAGGCCCGAGGCGACGAACTGCGTCGGCATCGACCGGTCCGCGCGCCCGAGCGCGCGGAGGCCGGCCGAGGCACCGATGGCCAGGGTTCCGAACGTCACCGACAGCACGACACCGGGCAGGAGCTCGCGGGTGCCCTCCCACACCGACCCGAGGAGGAGCTCGCCGATTCCGAAGGGGAACACGACGAGCAGGACCAGGCCCCAGGCGAAGGACACCGCGGCCAGGCCGAGGCTGAGCCGCCGACAGACGCCGAGGAACGCGTCCCGGCCACGGGCGAGCCAGCGGACGGCCTCGGGCACCGCGACCTGTGAGATGCCCATGAGCAGCGCCGCGACCGGGCCGACCAGCATCTCGGCACCGCGCACGCCGCCAGCGGCGGCCAGGCCGCTGCTCCCGGCGACGGCGTAGGCACGCACCGATGAGCTCGCCCCGAGGGTGACGTTCTCGACCAGGAAGCGCGGCCCGATGTCGCGGTGGCTCCGCAGCCAGCGCGCCGCCCGCGCGGGCGCCGGGACCGTCCTCGCCTGCCAAGCACCGAAGACGGCGGCGACACTGGCGGTCAGCCCGAAGGCGAGCACGGGGGCGGCCGAGGAGGTGTATCCGGACGCGGTCAGGCCGAGCACCGCGAAGAGCAGGACCGTCCACAGCGCGTCGTTCCCGAAGGCACGGGCGCCCCGGCCCGCGGAGAAGAACGCATATCGCCAGCTGTCCTGGAGCACCATCCCGGGGAGCCCTACCGCGAGCGCGGCGAACGCGAGGACCACCTCGCGCGGCGCGTCGAGCGACGCCGCGACCAGGGCGATCGTCGCGCTCAGGGCCGCGCCGACGAGGCCGGCGAGCAGCGCGACCCCGGTCGCGGATCGGGTCGCCTCCCGCCACGTGTCCTCCTCGACCCCGCTGAAGCGGACCATGAGGGGGTCGGTGGAGATGCCGCGAGAGGCATTGACGATGATCGCGTAGGTCATCAGCGCCAGGCCGAGGGCGCCCAGGGCAGCCGCGCCCAGGGTGCGCGCGACGACGACCCCGAGGACGAAGTTCTCGACCGAGGACACCGCTTGGTCGGCCACCCCCCAGCCGAGCCGGCGGACCGCACCGAGCCGGCCGATGTCCGCGAGCCGGCGCAGTCCGGTGGTGACGCTCACCCGCGTGCCTCGGCCGGGTCCCGCTCGGTGCTGCCGACGAGCGAGCCGACGATGGCCTCGAGCCGGGAGAGCAGGTGGTCGCGGTCGGCGTCGAGCACGGCCGATAGAGACGCGGTGACGCCGTCCGCGTCGGCCGCCAGCGACTGGACGCTCCTCACGAGCCGGTCGGCGTCGAGGGTCGCGATCGGATGTACGTGCTCACCGAGGCCGACGTGCTCGAGCAGGACGCGGTGCTTGTCGCTGTACGCGACGGCAGCGACCGGGCGCCGGGCGACGAGGCCGGCCACGACGGTGTGGTACCGGGCCCCGACGACGACGGCGAGACGGCTCGCGGCAGCGACGACCTCGGGCAGCGTCTCCACCGGCTCGAAGCGCACCGGGGCGCGGTCCGACGGCGCGCCCGGGATGCCTCCGGTCGCGGCCTCCAGCACGCGCCGAGCCACGTCCGCGTCCTCCTCGTCCCCGGCGAGGAGTCGCACCGCCCACCCGTCGGACGCCAGACGGCGGACGGCTGCGACGACGGTCTCCTCGTAGTGGGCCTGGAGCGCGGCACCACCGGCGGCCCGGGTGGCGCCGTTCCACGCGATGACCCCCATGCCCACCTCCCGGACGGGAACGTCCCCGGGTGGCGCAATGGCCATCGCCAGGTCGGGAAGGACCTCGGAGCCGGCCGAGTCGACACCGAGGGCCGTGGCCGCGTCGCGGGAGTACTCGTCGCGGTAGGAGCGGTGTGCGGCCGCGCGCAGCGCCCCCGCCAGCAGGATCCGGTTCGCCCGCTCGGGGACCGGGGAGACGCCGACGTCGACGAACGCCACCGGGACGCCGAGGAGACGCCCGGAGACCGCGAGCGAGAACAGCGCCCACGGCACCTGCCACGGTCGCACCGGAAGCGTGGACTCGAAGGTGCCCATGCCCGGGACGACGACCGCGTCGTGGCGGGCAACCCAGCGCGCCGTACGCCACGCGTCGACGGCGACACCCGTGGCCACGCGGGTCGCGGTGACGGCGAGCCCGGCCACCCGCCAGGCCGGGCGGGCGGCGCCGCCGTCGTCCCAGTGCATCGACCGGGCGGGGACGCCGTAGCGTTCGCGCACGACGTCCGGACCGCTGCACATCGCGTCGACGTCGACCTCCGGGTGAGCCCTCCGCACGACGTCGAGCAGCACCTCGAAGCTGCCGTCGTTCCCGTAGTTGCCGGAGCCGAGGCGGCCGAAGAAGCCCAGGCGCCGACGACCCCCGGCGGCTGGTCCGCTCACCGGCCGTCTCGCCGTCCCGCGACGACCGCACGGACGTCGATCGGCGGCTCGTCGAGGGCCGCGACCGGGCTCGCGAAGTCGTCGCGGTGGGCGCCGCGCACCCGTCGCGCGGCCCGGCTGCCGAACCACCGCAGCGTGACGGCGTAGCACTCGCGCTTCTCGGCGCCGGAAAGCGGGCTGCGCTCGATGATCGCCATCGAGTCCCAGAGGTACTCGGCGACGAGCCGCGCCGCCGGGTTGAAGCCCTCGGCCCGCTTCGGGTCCAGGTTCGAGCACCAGCCCCGGATCGTCGGGTTCGCCTGGTGGGCCCGGCCGGGGTGGTGACGGCGGAAGTAGAGCCACTCGGGGACGATGCGGAAGGGGCCCTCGAGGACGAACTGGTTCATGTACGTCTGGTCGGCGTGGAAGTAGCTCCCGTGAGGACGCACCCGCCGCAGCACCTCGGTGCGGAAGACGCCGTAGAAGTCGTCGGCGCGGATCGCCCCGGGCATCTCGTCCCCGGCGTAGAGCATGCTCTCCAGGCGCCGAGCCGCACTCGGGTTCTCGGTGTCCAACGGGTAGTCAAGCGCCTGGATGAGCCGGTCCTCGCCGTCGATGGCCGCCGTCCAGCTGTGCGCGAGCACCGCTTCCGGGGACTCCGCCAGCGCCGCGACGCACTTCTCGATCAGGTCCCGGGCATACAGGTCGTCGCCGGAGACCCACTTGAACAGCGGCGCCCGCGCCTCGCCGATGAGGAACATGTGGTTGCCCGCGGCGCCGATGTTCTGTGAGTGCCGGAGGAACCGGACCCGCTCGTCGTCCTGCTCGTACTGACGGCAGATGTCGTCCGTGCCGTCCGTGGACGCGTTGCTGCACAGGATCAGCTCGAAGTCGCCGAAGGTCTGCCCGAGGACGGCGTCGACCGACTGCTCGAGGTAGTCCTCGCCGTTGTAGACGGGCAGCCCGACCGTCAGGGGTGGCACCGCGCCCATGAGCCTGCCTCCTCTGCCATGGCATCGGATCCGAGCCGGTCCCTCCCAGCCTAGGTGTGTGATGCGGGCCCCGCGAGGGGTTTCGAGAAGCCCGCGGCCCGTCTACCGTGGACCTTCCGACCGTGGGTGCCGCAGGGGGTGCCGGCTCGGGATGCCCCGAGGAGGTGCCGTGCGCGAGTCACGCGTCCTCGCCGCCGTCGCGGTCTGGGCCGGCGCCGCCTACCTGGCGCTGACGTGGGCCGTGGCCGCCGGGCTCACCGTGCCGCTCGACGACGCGGTGTACCAGCTCTTCCGCCCGGGCGGGTCATGGGGGTCGGCGCAGGAGCTGCTCGGCAACATCGTCGACGGAGCGCAGCCCCTCGTCTCGCTGGCAGCGCTCGGCGTCGTCGCGCTCGCGACGGCGGTCCGCCGCCGGTCGTGGCGGCCGGTGGTCCTGGCCGCGCTGCTCGGCGTGCCGACCGTCGCCGTGGTCGTCGCGACCAAGTGGGCGGTGGACCGCGAGGACCCGGCGGGTGGCTTCGTCCCCCACGACGGCTCGTACCCGTCGGGACACGTCGCCCTCGTCCTCGTCTGCGGCGCGGGCATCGCGCTCGTCCTGCGCCGACCCGTGCCCCGGCTCGCGTGGCTGGCCGTGGTGACCGCGTGGGCGCTGATGAGCCTGTCCATCCTCGTCATCGGGCTTCACTGGGTGAGCGACGTGCTCGGGGGCACGCTCGTGGCCATCGGGGTCCTGGCAGGTGCCCTCCTGGTCCTTGTGCCGCGAGCGGGTCCCCAGCCGCGGTCGACGGCCACGGTCCCCGACGTGCGCGACGAGAGGTCCGTGACACCCTGATGACCGCACCCACCCCCTTCGCGTGCCGGGGCTGTCACGCCCCGGGTCCCGAGCTCGTCCTCGACCTCGGCGACGTCCCCGCCTCGGACGTGTTCCCGGCCGCCGACTCTCCCGGCCCCGACCCGACGTGGCCGCTGACGCTGCACCGGTGTCCTCAGTGCCTGCTGGTGCAGCTCGGACCGGGACGCGGCCTCCACCCGGAGCCGCAGATGGCGGTCGACTCCGTGACTGCCCTCGAGCACGCGCACGCCTCCGTGGCGCAGGTCCTCGCCGACGAGGGCCTGGGCTCAGGGTCGAGCATCATCGAGCTGGACAGCTCGCACGGCGCGTCCTGGCTGCCGGAGTTCACCGCCGCCGGGCTGGAGCCGGTCGGCCCCGACGGGACGGCCGACCTCGTCGTCGACGTCCACCACCTCATGCACGCCGAGGACGTCGGCGCGGTGCTCGCCGAGCACGCCGCGCGTCTGGCGCCGGGCGGCCGCCTCGTGCTCGAGTTCTTCCATGTCCTGCCGGTCGTCGAGAGGACCCTCATCGACACCATCCGACACGGCCACTTCGTCTACCTGTCGGTTCTCACCGCCCGCAGCCTCCTCGCGCGCCACGGGCTCGTGGTCACCCGGGCCGCGCTCGTCGAGGTCTACGGCGGCAGCGTCCGGCTGACCGCCGCCCGGGCCGAGGACGACCTGACCGTGGACGCCGGCGTCGAGGCCGCCGTGGCCCGGGAGCGGGCGGCCGGACTCGACGGTCCCGAGGCCCTCGCCGCGCTCGGGGACCGGGGACGGGTGACCGCACAGCGGTTCCGCGAACAGCTCGAGCAGTGGCGCGACGCGGGCCACGCGGTTGCTGGGTACGGCGCGCCGTCCAAGGCGCCGGTCCTCCTCGCGCTCTCCGATGTCGACGCCTCGCTGCTGCCGTACACGGTCGACCTCTCCCCGGCGAAGCACGGCCGTCGGGTGCCCGGTGCCGACGTGCCCATCCGCCCCGTCGAGGACCTCGTCGAGGACCGGCCGGACCACGTCGTCGTCCTCACCTGGGACATCGCCGACGAGGTCGCCCGCCAGCTCGGCCGCGCCGGTGAGGCCACCGGCTGGGTGCCCGCACTCTGGGCGCCGCTCCCCGAACCACACGACGTCGTCGTCGGCTGAGGCGGGGGGCTTCCGTGGTCGACACCACCGGGGCCGGCCCGCGGGCCGGCCGACGCCGACGGGCCTGGCTGCTCGCCGCCGTCGTCGCGGCGCTCGCGGCCGCGCTGGTGGTGGCCGTCGTGCTCCGCTCCCCCGGGGCACCCAGCGGGAACGGGAACGCGGCCTCGCCCGCCGCGTCGGTCGTCCCGGGTGAGGCCACCCCAACTGTCACTGCCGACCTCGACGCCCCACCGGCGGTCTGCGGCTCCGCGGCCCTCGACGGCCCGGCATCTCCACCGGACGGTGCGGTCGTCGTGCGAACC
The DNA here is from genome assembly GCA_963726295.1 of uncultured Actinomycetota bacterium. GTDB lineage: Bacteria > Actinomycetota > Actinomycetes > Actinomycetales > Dermatophilaceae > DASSQJ01. The sequence continues at coordinate 6,520 of CAVSBW010000007.1, read as the reverse complement.
GGCGAGGACCTCTCGGGCGCCACCTTCCACAGCCCCGCCGGCACCACGTTCTGGATCGAGCCGGGCACCCACGTCCTCGAGGGCGGCGAGTTCGCCCAGGTGCTGCCCAAGAAGGGCAACCGCTACGTGGGCGCGCCGGGGGCCGTCCTCGACGGTGGGGGCGGCCATCGGTACGCCTTCGGAGGCGCCGCCACCGACGTCACCATCGAGCACCTCACCGTCCGGGGCTTCGGGAAGGCGGGCGAGAACAACAACGAGGGCGTCGTCAACCACGACGCCGCCGCCCGGTGGCACATCTCCCACGTGACCGTCCGCGAGAACGCCGGCGCCGGCATCCTCCTCGGCGACGAGAACGTCCTCGAGGACAGCTGCCTGGCCGACAACGGGCAGTACGGCTTCAGCTCCTACTCCCCCGACGGCGTCACCGGGCTCACCCTGCGCGGCAACGAGATCAGCGGTAACAACACCGACAACTGGGAGGACCGCATCCCGGGGTGTGGGTGCACCGGCGGAGGCAAGTTCTGGGCCACGCGCGGCGCGACGATCGAGGACAACCACATCCACGACAACCACGGCCCCGGCCTGTGGGGCGACACAAACAACGCCGGGTTCACGTTCTCCGGGAACCACGTCGCCGACAACGACGGCCCCGGAATCATGTACGAGACGAGCTACAACGCGGCCATCACCAACAACACCTTCGTCGGCAACGGCCGGGTGACCTGGCGCAACAACCCCGGCTTCCCCACCGGGGCGATCTACATCTCGGAGTCCGGGAGCGATCCGCGGGTCGACGCCGACCACGGCGAGTCGTTCGAGATCGCGGGCAACCTCTTCGTCGACAACTGGGGCGGCGTCGTCGCGTGGGAGAACGCCGACCGTTTCGCGGGCTCCCCGGCGAACACCAGCAGCGGCACCACGACGCTCGTCAACCCGAAGGCGACCACCCCGGCGTGCTCCACCCCGGAGCTGGTCCGGGCCGAGCCCTACTTCAGTGACTGCCGGTGGAAGACGCAGCGGCTGCGCGTGCACGACAACGTCTTCCGCTTCGACCCGCAGGCCCTGGGTGCCGACTGCACGACCGAGAACCTCTGTGGGTACTCCGGACTGTTCTCCAACTTCGGCACCTACCCGGACTGGTCCCCCTACCGGGGGGAGGTCGTCGAGGAGAACATCACGTTCCACCAGGACAACCTCTGGTCGCACAACGCCTACTCGGGGCCCTGGCGGTTCTTCGTCTACGAGCAGGGCCGCGACGTGGGGCCGGGTGAGTGGCAGGGCGACCCGTACGGTCAGGACCGCGACAGCACCTTCACCGACTGAGGACGAGCCCTCGCCGAGACGGACGACCGGCCCTGCGCCCATCGGGGGCTCGTCGCCGGCTCCCGGTCCCGGGGACAGGTCTTCAGCATCCGCTGTGGTGGCCTGACCCGACCCGCACGGGTCAGCCCGGCGCGTGGTCGACAACCTCGGCGGCCGGATGCACCGGCCCGCACATGGGTGGCTGGGTCACCGGCTAGGACGTCCCTCGACTGTGGGGTCATGACGACGACACGGAGCGCCCTCAACGCAATCGACCCCCGGCCCGAGTGCGACGAACCCGTCGCCGACGGGGGCCCGGTCCTCGACCTGGTGATCCCCGTGTTCAACGAGGTGGCCGGCCTCGAGGCCTCCGTGCTTCAACGGAGGAGACCCGTCACCGACCCTCGAGCAGTTCCAGACGTACGTCTCACAGGGTCGGATCCACTACTACATCGCCGGCAGATCGAGCCTCGGCGGCGGGGGTCGGATGGCCGGTGCCGACACCTCGACGATCGCCGGCTGGGTGGCGGAGAACTTCACCGCCCAGCCGGTGGACGGGGTCATGATGTACGACCTCACGGCACCCGTCGGCTGAGCGTCGACGCGTCGAACGGGCCCCCGGCGCCCTTCCCGGGCGGCCGTTGGCGTCCGGCTGCTCCGAGGCGGTGGACAGGAGGGACCGAGGCTCCTGACAGGGACGCGCGCGAGCCTCAGGGTCATGGACGTGCACCGTCGTTCCGCCCCTTCCCCCTCTGCCGCGCCGCCGGCACCGTCGACGTCCCGCCGGACCGTGCGGAACCGGCTGGGTGCGCTCGCGCCTCGTGGGAAGAGGGTCGCTACGGCGCTGGTCCTCGTCGCCTCGGCCCTCGTCGAGAGCCCTGCCTCCTCGGCCACCGCGGCGACATCGGCGACCTCGGAGCCCCTGGTGGTCGTGGCGCCCGAGACCACCGGGCTGCGCGACGCGGAGCGGGCGCTGGGAGCGCGCCTCGCCCTGGGATACGCCGGTGCCGTGCCGGCTGCTGACGTCGAGGCGTTGGTGCGGGAGGTGAGCCTTGAGCTGCGCGCGGACGCATCACCGAGCCACCAGTTGCTGCAGACGACGGAGGCGGTCTCCCGTCGTGCGCTCACGGACTTCCTGACCCGGGGAACCCCGCTGCCCGTCGGATGAGGCTCGGCGCCCCCGGAGAGGGGCCACCGACGCGTGGGACTCCTCGGCGCTTCACCCGAGAAGCCCTCACCTCGCAGGGGAACCTTTCCCGGGTGACGTGCGGGTTTCGCTTCACCCGAGAAGCCCGCCGTGCACGAGTAGGCCCCCGGCAGCGTCTCCGCTGGTCGGGGGCCCGTCGTCTGTCTCAACACAGAGCGCGCCCGAAGGGATTCGAACCCCTAACCTTCTGATCCGTAGGCACACCAGGGTCCCGAAATGGCCCGAACACCGATGCTTTGTTGCGACACACAGGAACGCGTCTTCGCAGGTCAGGTGCCAAGTGGCGGCTCACGTCGGCCCGTGGCGCATCGTTACGGTATCGATACTGAAATCGAATTTTGGGGCCCATTTTGGGGCCCACGCGAGGGCGTCTCGTCGGCGGCGCGCTTGGCGTCAGGGAAGCCGGTCGATAGCCGACTTGACGGCCTCGACCATCACCGGCAGGTCGCGGTCGACAGTACTGCGCACGATCACCGGCTCGACCAGGAGGTAGCCGTGCGCGATGCGGTTGCGCATCCCCCACATCTCGTTCCAGACGTCGCCGAACAGAGCCTCGCGATCCGCGTCGCTGAGGCCTGACAACGCCTCGATCCCGGCAGAGAGCCGCATGCAGATCGCGTCGATCGTCTTCTGGTCGGACAGGTCACCCGAGCCGTAGTCGGCCACGACCTCGAAGTGCGCCATCGCCTCCTGAAGCACCTGCTTCGGCCGGCGGCGCCTCACAAGAGCACCGCTTCGGCCAGGGCCCGGTCACGCAGGGCAGGACGGAGCGAGCTCTCGGGAACCAGGTCGACGCGCGCCCCCGCGGCAGCGGACACGTCGTCCTCGAGCCGGCCCAGCTCCATCAGGCTCAGGGGACGGCGCATCACGAACAGGAGGTCGACGTCCGAGCGCTCGTCGTCATCGCCCCGCGCCACCGAGCCGAAGACCCGCACCTGCTCGCCCCCGGCGTCGTGGACCAGCCGCAGGATCTCGGGACGCGCGGCCCGCAGACGACGAGCCAGCGGCGTGGTGCCGTGGAACCGCAACAGGCGGGAGACCTCGGGCTGGCTCCGGCCGATCTGCTCGGCGATCTGTGCCTGTGTCATCCCCGCCGCAGCCGCTTCACGCACGGCACGCACCAGCGCATCCCTGGCATGGCGCACGGCAGCATCGCTCTCCCGAGCTACCTCCGCAAGCGTGCTGACCATGGGCACATCATAACAAGTGCTATACGGGCCGGGCGAAGCGCGACAGCAACCTCACCAGCATCCGCCCAAACGTCCGCTCATCAGCGTGAGGCGTTTTGCGTCAAGGGGTGGGCGGGTGCCCGTGTCCTGGTCGTCGGTCCCTGCATAGCGGTAATCGAGGTGTGCTCGGCAGCGTGTGATCGGGTTGTGTCGACGACAGGACGGGGCGGCCTGTGATGAGCGACGAGATACCTGCTTGGGTTCTCAATGCCGCGGAAGGCTCGCCCCGCCCCAGCCCTGGGGACGCGTCAGCCTGAGGCACTGACGGGCCGAATCGGGTTATGCGGCAACCACCTCCACCGCTCGAATGCCGTGGGTGGCGATGACGGGGTCCCACGCCTGCTGGTGGGTGATCACGTAGTGGAGCTGGCGCAGGATGGCCGCGGCGACGGCCGTCTGGGCCTGGGTCGGGGTGAGCTTGTTGGTCTCGCGGCCGGTGAGGTGCCGGTAGCGGGCGGCGTACACCCGGTTGGTCTGTAGGCAGCCCCACACGGCCCGCCAGACCGCGGCGCGCAGCAACGGGCGGCCGGCTCCGGTGACGCGGGCGCGGCCGGTGAAGGTGCCGGACTTGCGTTCCCGCGGTGCCAGGCCGGCGTGTTTGACCACGGCCCGGGCGGAGGTGAACCGGGTCAGGTCGCCGGTCTCGGCCAGGATCGCCGCAGCCCCGACCGCGGACAGCCCGTCGATGGAGCAGGCCAGCTCGGTCAGCTCCAGCTCGTCCAGGACCGACACCATGCGAGTCTCGGTGTCGACCAGCTTGGCCTTGGCGTGGTCCCAGTCGTCGATCACCCAGGCGATCCGCTCGAACGCGGCCGGCCGGTGCGCCAGCACCCCAGCCGGGTCGGACAGGGCGGTGAACAGTCGGCGGACGATCCGCAGGCAGGGCCGGATCTTGCCGCGGCGAACCACCTCCTTGCGCACGGCGCGTTCGAACCGGGCCGCCCCGAGCCGTCGGGTGCGCTCCAGGTCGCCGCCGTCACGCTCGACGACCACCGCCATCGCGGCGACCCAGGTGGTCGACTTGAACGGGTGCTTGGCCGCCTCGAGCGCGGCGGGCCACACGCACTCGAGCAGGTCGCGGACCTGCTGGACGCACCGCACGTGCTCCTCGATCAGCTGCTCACGGCGGGTCCCGAGGTGCCGCAGCCGACCCCAGGTCTCATCCACCGGTTCGGGCAGGTAGCAGCGCAGCTGCGCGACGAGCCGGGCGATCAGGACCGCGTCCTTGTCGTCGGTCTTGTCGCTGGTCAGGTCCTCGGACTTACGGGCCCACGCCGAGGCCGCCGGCTGCACGCACACGAAGCTCATGCCCCGGTCCGCGGCGAGCTGGCCCAGGACCCGCCACCGGTGACCGGTCGGCTCGCACGCCACTGTCACCCCGACGAACCCAGCCTTGGCCGCCCGTTCGGCAGCCCAGTCCAGCGCGGCGCCGAGGTCCCAAGCCTTGCATCGGAACGTACGCCGCGCCAACACCTTGGAGTCGTGGTCGGTCACCACGACCATCTGCTTGCGATCCGCCAGGTCGATCCCGACGATCACGTTCGTCACCGGGACCGCGGCCCGCAGCCGGGCAAGGCGTGCGTTCCGGTTCCGATCCCCACGAGAGACACCACTACCGTTAGACATGAACGTCCTCCTCTTCGCTTTGGGACACCAAGCCCGACAAGCGCATCAGGAGGACGTTCCCCACGCCAGACCGAAGACGCTCAACGTCTTCCTATGCCGCGTAGCGCGCGCGCTGCTGCAGCTCGAGGGCACAGCGAGCAACCGGCCCGACGCTGAGGTCCGGAGTCTTCAGCCGGCCCCTTCAGCGGCGTCGACCTGGCTGCCCCACGCGCGCACGCGCCCAGCCCACACGCGACCCACCCAGATGCGCCGCCAGACCCCGCTCCCTCAACTCGCGGCCCTACGTCGCCTCGTCACTCACCGCCACAACGTCCCTCCCCCCAAAAGGCAAAGTCGTCGACAACTGCACACCCGATGCACTCCGGGCCTCCCGAAGTCGTTGCGACGAAATGCTTCCCGCCCTGTTGGCCGCCAAGGACGCCGTCCTGGGCATCAGGAGGTAGGCGAGTGCAGAGGAGGCAACGCATGACGCGGAAGCGGAGCAAACGGGACCAGGCCAGGGCCAACCGCCGGGCCCGGTTGCAGTCCCCACCCCCGGGTCGGGCCGCCGAGGCCCGGGCAGCCGGGCAGCGGCACGACGAGCTGAGCGGCTCCACCACGGACCGGGGAAGCGTCACCTGCGGCTGGTGCGGCGCTGGTGTCACGGTTGCCGCGCGAGGCAGGGTGCCGAAGTGGTGCTCGGCGACGTGCCGGCACCGGGCGTGGGAGCAGCGCCGGGCGGCCGCGTCGGGGCTGGTCGCGGTCGAGGCGGTCGACCGGCCGGTCGAGGTGGTGCGCACCGTCACCAAGGTGAAGCGAGTCCTCGTGGAGGCTCCGCGGCCGACGACAGCTGGGACGAACCGTGACTGGGCCCAGCAGCTCGCGAACCTCGCCGACCATCTCGACCGAGGCCGCATCTATGACCGTGAGGTCGAGGCGATGATGCCGGCGATGACGGCCCTGGTCGCCGCGTTCAACCGCCGGTACCGGTGACCACTCCTGTGCCCCGATGGCAACGTCCCCGGTTTCGTCCCTCCCCCCTGACCAGGCCCGGAAGTCGCCCGAGTACCCGATCAGGGCCGGCGCCGAACCCCGGGGAGAGTGGCGGGCGAGTCGCCCCACAAAGTGGTGCCCATCCGCCGGGCGGCCTCGTGGCGCAGCTCGTCGACGGCGTGGA
>CAVSBW010000006.1:0-105937 GCA_963726295.1 uncultured Actinomycetota bacterium | reverse complement strand
CGGCGTCGCCGGCGCCCGCACCGACACGTTCCCGAGCATCGACATCGCCAACGGTGCCCCCTACGGCAACAAGAGCACCGACGGTGACGCCACCGACTCCATCGTCGTCGTCTGGTCCGACGACAGCGCCGGCAGCGACCAGGCGACGGCCTGGCTGATCCGTTCCTCCGACGGCGGCAACAGCTACACGGACAAGGTCCCGGTGTCGACGCCGGGGGACCGGGCCAACCAGCCCGCCGTCGCCATCGCTCCCAACGGCGGCCACGTGTACGTCACGTACGACGCGTTCATCGCGCCGTGGCAGTCGACCACCGTCGCGCCGCGGCCGATGCTCGGAGTCGTCAACCACGTGGCCCCCGACGACTCGGTGACCTCCCTGCACCGCGGGGTCACCGGGGATGCCCGGGGCTCGAGCGCCAACGGGCTGACCGCAGAGTTCCTCGGCGACTACACGTACACGGTGGCCACCCGGGAGTGGGCCTACGGCGTCTGGAACGACACCCGCGACGCGGCGTCCTGCGACGCGGTCAACGCCTATCGGCAGGCCTTCGTCGAGGACGTGACCGGTGGCGCCGCCGAGCCCGTCATCGGTGACGAGAAGGACAACCCGGGGGAGGCGGCCGAGGTGCCCACCGCGCCCTCCGGCGAGCTCCGCCCGGCGCCCAACGCCGACTGCCCCCAGGGTGGTCCCGACGCCTTCGGCAACACCGACGTCCACGGTGCCCGGGTGATGGCGCCGTGACCCGCTGACCACCCCCACCCCCTCGTCCGGGAGTCGCGGCTCAGGTGACGTCGCCGAGCCCGCGCTCGTAGCGGCGCAGCGTCGGGTGCGGCGGGAACGAGCTGCGCGAGGTCTGGTCCGTCGGCACCCAACCCCGCCGCCGGTAGAAGCGCACCGCCCGCTCGTTGTCCTCGAAGACCCGCAGCCAGGCGAGGGCGTGCCCGCCCCGGCGGATGTGGACGAGCAACTCGTCATGCGCACGCGCAGCGAGCCCGCTCCCCCACGTGTGCCGGGCGGTCCCGAAGTGGAGGAGCTCCGCACCCCGGGACGCCGCGAACCCCGCGACTGCACCGTCGACGCCCACCACGACGAAGCAGTCGACCGTGGGGTCCGCCACCTCCTCGACCCACCGCCGGCGCACCCGGTCGGTCGGGAACGGGTGCGTGTCCTGGGGGAAGACGTGAACGAGCCCCGTCACGGCGCCCTCCCGCTGGACCACCACGAGCGCGTCGATGTGGTCGGTGGTCATCGGGTGGAGCACGGGCACCTCGGCAGGCTACGAGGGCGCACCGTCGACGAGGTCGTTGCCGAGCGGTGTGCGCCAGTAGAGCACCTCGCGCCCCGACCGGCGCACGACCAGCCCGGACGTCCGCAGCACCGCGATGTGGTTGCCGACCGACCCGAGGGGCAACCCTGTGAGCGCCGCGAGCTGCGTCGTCGACGCCGGTGCCCCGAGCAGGCGCAGCAGGCCGGCACGGTTGCCTCCGACGAGGCGGGCGAGGCCGTCGTCGTCGCCCGGCGGCTCGACGATGCCGGTGCCGGTGGCGGGGTAGGTGAGGGCGTACCGCCGCGCGTCGAGGTCCCACATGACGAGGCCACGGCCCTCCTGGACGGGGTGGAAGGCGAGCTCGGCGTCGGCGAGGGCATCGCCGAGCCGCCGGCCGTCCCGCAGCGCCGGCGCCGGGGGGCGACCACGGGTCGCGGCTATGTCGGCGCGGACCCGCTCGTCGGGCTGGGCGCGCAGCCCGGCGAGCTCGTCCTCGAGTGAGGGACCGGGGACCACGGCCAGGGTCAGGCAGTCGGCGATCCACGACGGGGACACCCCGTCCTCCAGCACGCTCCGGTGCAGCGGCCGGTCGGCGAGAGCCCGCACGAGCCGGGGGTCACGCCGCCGGTGCAGGGCCACCAGGGCGGTCAGCGCCACGGCGTGGTGCGACACCGAGAACCAGGCTCCTGCGAGGGAGTCAGGCCCGAGCAGCCACTCGCTCATGTTTCGCCTCCTCGCGAAGGATTATGGCGCGGGCGCGTCCTCTGGTCGCCTGCACGTGTGCCGACCTCCACCGTGAGCTACCGCCGCCTGCTGACCGACCGTGAGGTCCGCGCCCTGTGGGTCAGCTTCGCCGCGCTGGTGGGCGGGAGCTCGCTCGGGGGTCTGGCCCTGGCCACCCTGGTCCAGGCCGAGACCGGTTCGCCGCTGCTCACCGCCCTCGGTCTCCTCGGGCCCACGCTGGCGAACGTCGTCGGTGCCTCCACGGTCATGTCGCTCGCCGACACCGATCGTCCGCGCCGGCTGCTCGTCGGGCTGCAGGCGGCCGCGGCGCTGCTCGTCCTCGTCCAGGTCGTGCCGGGGCTCCCCGTCGCAGCCCGGCTCGTCCTCGTCGTCGTCCTCGGCCTCCTGATGTCGGTGGCGGGCGGCATCCGCTTCGGGCTGCTCACCGAGGTCGTCGACGACGACGCCTACGCCACCGCCCGGTCGCTGATGAACGTCGCGACCGGGGCGATGCAGATCCTGGGGTTCGGCTCGGCGGCGATCCTGCTGCAGTGGGTCAGCCCGCGGGGGCTCCTCCTCGTCGACGCCGGGCTCATCGCCGTCTCCTCGGTGGTCATCGCCACCGGTGTCCGCGAGCACTCGACGCGTCCGGTGCAGCGGCCCAGCTTGCGCCAGACCGTTCGGACCAACGGCTGGCTCCTTCGCCAGCCCCGGCTGCGGCCGCTCCTCGTCAACCTCTGGGTGCCGAACGGCCTCATCGTCGGCTGCGAGGCCCTCTTCGTGCCGTACGCCGGCGACCGGGCCGGGTTGCTCTTCGTCGCCGCAGCCGTCGGCATGCTGCTCGGCGACCTCACGATGGGTAGGTTCGTCACCCGGGAGCGGCGGGCCGCCCTGAGCTCGGCGATGCGCGTGCTGCTCGCCGTACCGTTCCTCGTCTTCGTCCTCGACCCGGGGCTGGCCGTGGCGGTCGCGCTCGTCGCCGTCGCCTCGGTGGGGTACTCGGGCACGCTCGCCCTGCAGGAGCGGTTGGTGCACCTCACCCCCGAGGCGGTCCGGGGGCAGGTCCAGGGGGTGGAGGGCGCCGGGCGGATGACGATGCAGGGCGTGGGCGCGGCGCTCGCCGGTGGCGCTGCCGAGGTGCTTCCCGTCGGCACGACGACGACGTGCTGCGCCGTGGCGTCGCTGGCGGTCACGCTCCCCACCGTCCGAGCGGTGCGCCGCTCGTTCCGCGGGTGAGTCACGGGGGTCGGCGCTGGCACTCGGGTCACACCCGCGGCCGCTCGTCCGTCATCCGGGGTGAGGCCGCCGAACCGGACGAGAGGATGGGGTCCATGGAGCGCACCGAGGCCTTCGAGGCCGAGCGGCCGAGGCTGCGGCGGATCGCCGCCGGGGTGCTGGGTGACCCGGTGGAGGCGGAGGACGTCGTGCAGCAGGCATGGCTGCGGCTCGACCGCGCCACCGAGGAGGTCGACAACCTCCCGGGGTGGCTGACCACGGTGGTGACCCGGCTCTGCCTCGACCGGCTGCGCGCCCGTGTGCCCCAGCCGGCCGAGGTGCCGGAGAGCGGAGCCGGTGTCGCGCCCGACCCCGCCGACGAGGTGGCCCTGGCCGACACCGTGGGGGTGGCGCTACAGGTGGTGCTCGAACGGCTCACGCCCGCCGAACGTGTCTCCTTCGTCCTCCACGACTCCTTCGGGTTCGACTTCGCGACCATCGCGACCATCCTGGACAGCTCCCCGGTCGCCACCCGCAAGCTCGCCTCCCGGGCCCGCGCCAAGGTCCGGGCCTCCGGTCCGGACGGCGCACCGGCCGACTGGGAGGTCGTCGATGCCTTCATGGACGCCGCTCGCGGTGGGGACCTGCACCGCCTGCTGGCCCTGCTGGCGCCCGACGTGGTCGCCACGGCCGACGCGCGGGCGGTCGCCACCGGCACCCCCGAGCGCCTCGACAGTCGCGACGCCGTGGCCGCCATGTTCAACGGGGGTGCGGCGGCCGCGCTGCCGGTCGTCGTCGACGGCCGGCCGGGCGCCGCCTGGTACCACCGGGGCACCGCGATGGTGCTCTTCGACTTCACCGTGGAGGACGGCGTCGTCACCGGCATCGTCTTTCGCGCCGACCCGGACGTGCTCGCCCGAGTCGTCCGACGCACCGACGCCGACCCCCAGGAAGGGACACCCCGATGAAGACGATGACGTGCCGCCAGCTCGGCGGCCCCTGTGACCTCGAGCTGCGCGGCGAGACCGCGGACGACGTGATCAAGGCCCAGGACGCCCACCTGCGCGAGGCCGTGGAGGGCGGCGACACGGCGCACGAGCCGGCCCACCGGGACATGAAGGGCCGCTGGCGCAACCCCGTGAAGGGGCTCGGCTGGTACCGCTCGACGACGAAGGCGTTCGCCGCGCTGCCGGAGGGCTGACCCCGCCCCCCGCCGGCACCTTCTCTCCGGATGCCGGAACCTTCACCGAGCGACCGCTTCAGAAACGGTCCGTCGGTGAAGCTTCCGGTCGCTCGGGCCGCGTGGGCCACGACCCGGCCGCGCGGCCGCCCGTCAGCCGAGGCGCGGTCAGGACCGGCGCGGCCGCGTGAACGGCACGAAGCGCGGGGTGTCGGCGGCGTACTCGGTGTAGCCGGGGTAGGCCTCGGCCAGCCGAGCCTCCTCCCAGCGGGCCTTGGCGGAGAAGAACGCGATGGTGACCAGGCCGAGGGCCAGACCCCACCACTGGCGTGTCCCCACGGTGAGGCCGACGACAGCGAGGAGCACCCCGCTGTAGATCGGGTGCCGGACGAACCGGTAGAGGCCATCGGTGCGTAGGCCACCGTCGTTGGGCACCGGGGTCGGGGTGAGGGAGCGCCCGAGGTTCAGGGCGGCGGCGACGACGACCAGCAGCCCGGCCACCACCAGCACCAGCCGGACGACGGCCAGCCACCCGGGCATCGGCCAAGCGGTGCCGGACGGCACGAGGACGAGGGCGACGAGCAGCACCACCTGCATGGCGACGAAGGCCCATCCGGTGCGGTCGCGGCTCACGGTCGCACCCTAGCCACCACGCCTCGACCGGCCGCCCGCTCAGCAGTCGAAGGCGTGCCAGCAGATGTCGTTGCGCAGCCGCTGGTCGTCCAGCACCAGGTCGCGGATGGCGGCCGGGAGCCGGTCACGCTGCCAGCGGCACTCGGCGCGGCCGGCCTCCGCGGCCAGGGCAGCGGGTGCCTGCGCCCGAGCGGCCCTGACGGCGTAGGCGGCCGCGCCGAGCTCGTGGGCGGCGACGTGCGCCACCGCACCCGCCTGGCCGGCGGCGTAGGCCGCGAACCGGGCGGCGCCGCGCAGGTCGCGGGCGGCCCCCATCGCGTGGCCGCCGGCGGCTCGGGCCCGCATCATCCGCAGCTCACCTCGGGTCCACGCCCGGGCGGCCTCGATGGCCTCGCGCGCTCTGGGGTCGTCGGGTCGAGCGGCCTCGAAGAGCCGGAGGACGTGCTCCGCGCAGTCGGCCGCCCAGAGCGCGAGGAGGTGGTGGTCGACATCGGTGAGGCTGCCACCCCGACGGATGGTGACCAACCGGGGGTCGCGCACCTCGGGCAGGATCACGAGCGCTCCCCTCCGCGGAGCAGCGCGGCCACCAGGGTCTGGGCCAGCCAGGTCCGGTACTCCTCGTCGGTCCAGCCGCACTCGCCCACCAGCGCCTCGTAGTTCGCGCGGTCGCACACCGCGTAGACGATGTCACCCGCGCGCTCGGCATCGAGCCCCTCACGCAGCACCCCTCGCTGGTCGAGGAGGTGGGCCAGGCCCGCCCGCAACCCGTGGCGGCGCTCCTCCGCGAGCCGGCGGCGCAGCTCGGCCAGACTCTGGTCGCTGGTGGCGGCGGCATCCAGGACCCGCAGGAGCGGGCCGACCCGCGACCAGATGCCGGGCTGGGTCCGGGCGTACAGCTCCAGCTGGCGGACCGGGTCGGTCTCGTCGGCGATCCTGCGGATGGCGGGCCGCTGGGCCACCGGGACGTCGGACCGTTCCGACCCACCCGCCACCGCCGAGCGCACCGCGTCGGCCAGCAGGCCCGCCTTGCCGGTGGCGGAGCGGTACACCGTCTCGACCGCGACGCCGGCCTCCGCCGCGATGCCGGGAACCGTCGCTCCGGCATACCCCCGCTCGACGAAGAGCCGCTCGGCCGCCTCGACGACACGCGCACGCGTGGCAGCCGCCTTCGCCCGCCGCACCGGGGAGTCGTAGCCGCGTCTTGCCATCGTCGCCATTGAGGAGAATGCTACTGGCATCAATAGTCGGGGTGGCCCCGACACCGACCGAGGTGGATGCCGTGTCCAGGACCGTCGAAGCGCACGTGGAGATCGCCCGCCCGGCCCGAGAGTCTTCGACTACGTCGCGGACGCGGCGCGCCTCCCCGAGTGGCAGCCCGAGGTCGAGGCCGCACGGGCCGAACCGGCCGGTGCCCCGGCGGTCGGCATGCGCGGGACGGAGCTTCGCCGGGTTCCGGGCGGCACGCGCACCATCCGGTGGGAGGTGACCGAGTGCGAGCCCGGCCGCAGGTGGGCCCTGCGCGGCACAGAGGGCCCGGTGCGGGCGCACGTGACGATGACGTTCGCGCCGACCGGAGGCGGCGCGCACACCGCGGTCGACTACGGCATCCGGTTCGAGGGCCACGGCATCGGGAGGGCGATCAGCCTCCTCGCCGGGCAGGGCGCCGGCGGGGACGTTCCCCGCAACCTGGCCCGCCTCAAGCAGCGCCTCGAGGAACCGGACCAGCCGACCGACACTGTGGGGACGGCCCGGCCGTGAGCGCGGCCGACACGGTCCGACTCTGGATCGAGGAGATGTGGAACGGGCGCGACCGCTCGCTGTGCGATGAGCTGATCGCCCCGGTGTTCACCGAGCACGCACACGCCCCGTTCTCCGACCACGAACCCGGGCGGGTCGACGGACCCGAGACGATGCGGGCGTCCATGGACTGGCTGTTGGCGCAGTTCCCCGACCTGTCGATGAGCATCGAGGCGCTCGTGTCCGAGGGCGACCTCGTCGTGGCCCGCGTCCTCTCGACGGGCACGAGCCTCGGTCGGCTGAACGGCGTCCTGCCGCCCACCGGCCGGACGTTCCGCGCCGAGCAGACGCACTGGTTCCGCCTCCGGGACGAGCGGATCGTGGAGCACCGGGCGACGCGGGACGACCTCACCTCGATGCTGCAGCTCGGCGTGGTCACCGCACCCCGGCTCGGAGCGGCCCTCCGCGCGGTCGCCGCATCCCTGCGGCACAAGGCCCTCCACCGACGTGGGCCGGAGCCGCGCGCTCCGGCTGGTGGGTGACGCCCGCCCTAGAAGCCGCCGTCCTTGGCCATGTTGTTGAAGCGCGAGTAGTGCCCCTGGAAGGCCAGGACGATGTCGGCGGTGGGGCCGTTGCGGTGCTTGGCGACGATGACATCGGCCTCGCCGTCACGCTCGGGGTCTGAGCGGTCGCGGTGCAGGAGGATGACGACGTCGGCGTCCTGCTCGATCGAGCCGGACTCGCGCAGGTCGGACATCTGCGGGCGCTTGTCGGTGCGCTGCTCGGGGCCACGGTTCAGCTGGCTGATGGCGATGACCGGCACCTCGAGCTCCTTGGCCAGCAGCTTCAGCGCCCGGGAGAACTCGGCGACCTCCTGCTGTCGCGACTCGACCTTCTTGCCGGAGGTCATCAGCTGGAGGTAGTCGATGACGACGAGCTTGAGGTTGTGCTGCTGCTTGAGCCGGCGACACTTGGCCCGGATCTCCATCAGCGACATGTTCGGGGAGTCGTCGACGAACAGCGGGCTGTCCGAGATCTTGCCCATGATCCGCGCCAGCTTGTTCCACTGGTCCTGGTTCTTCAGGCCACGGCGCAGGTCCTGGAGCTGGATCGTCGCCTCCGCCGAGAGGATGCGCATGGTGATCTCGGTGCGGCTCATCTCGAGCGAGAACACCGCGGTGGCCAGCTGGTTCTTGATGGCCGCCGCCCGGGCGATGTCGATGCCCAAGGTCGACTTGCCGACGGCCGGCCGCGCCGCCACGACGATCATCTGCCCCGGGTGCAGGCCGTGGGTGAGCTCGTCGAGCTCGATGAAGCCGGTGGGCACGCCGATCATCTCGTCGGTGCGTCCGGCCGCGGCCTCGATCTCCTCCATCGTGTCGTTGAGGAGCTCGCCGAGCCGGTGGTAGTCCTCGCCGCCGCGGGCCTCGGCGACGCCGTACACCTCCGCCTGGGCACGGTTGACGATGTCGACGACGTCGCCCTCGCCCTGCGCGTACCCCATCTGCACGATGCGGGTGCCGGCCTCGACGAGGCGGCGCAGGACCGCCCGCTCGTGGACGATCTCGGCGTAGTACCCGGCGTTGGCCGCGGTGGGCACCGACTGGATGAGCTGGTGGAGGTAGGCCTGCCCACCCACCCGGGACAGGTCGCCGCGCTTCCCGAGCTCGTCGGCGACGGTGATCGCGTCGGCCGGCTCGCCGCGGCCGAACAGGTCGAGGACGGCGTCGAAGATGAGCTCGTGGGCGGGGCGGTAGAAGTCGCGCGACTTGACCGCCTCGAGGCAGTCGGCGATGGCGTCCTTGTCGAGCAGCATCGAGCCGAGGACGGACTGCTCGGCCCCGAGGTCCTGCGGTGGCACGCGCTCGTCGGGCGGACCCCCCGGCCCGGACGCGTACCCCGTGTCCAGCTCCGCGATGCTCACCGTGCTCTACCCCTGACGTCGACCGATCCGGGCCGGCTGGTGCGGCCCTGGCCCGGGCCGTCTCGCCGTGGTCACCAGACCACCAGAGACCACTGACAACCCGGTCCGCCGAGTCACGGTAGGCACCGAGCCACCCGGGGGCCAAGCCGATCCGTGCACATCGGCCGTTCGGCTGTTGATGTCGTGTGGACAACATGGGGAAAACGCCGGTCCACGTTGTGCACCGTCCGTGGAGAACCCTGTGGACGATTCTCTGTGCAGATTCCCAGCAAGCCTCTGACCTGCACGGAAACCGTCCACTGGATGTGCACCGGAGAAAGTTTCGGGCGTGTTGCAGTCCACAGGGTCGGGGACGGCCCGGACGCGGTCGGGGGGTTGACGCGGCCCCCTACTGGGCCGTAGTGCACCCCTCGGACACCTCCCGGACGTCTCACCGACACCCCCGGTGCACCGGGCGCGCGGCCCGACCTGCGGCGATGCCGGGCGCGACCGACCCGCGCGGACGCGACCGGTCAGGCGCCCCGGCCGTAGCGCTCCGCGGCGCGGGCGCGCGCCCTGGCCGTCTCCACCTCGCGGTCCTTCCGGGGCGCCGACGTGACGAGCTCGTCGAGCAGCCGCCGCGTGGCCTCGGCGACCTCGTCGACCGCCCGCTCGAAGGCCTCCGCGTTGGCCTGGGACGGACGCGTCGAGCCGCTCACCTTGCGCACGTACTGCAACGCGGCGGCACGCACCTCGTCACCGGTGGCCGGGGGCTCGAAGTTGTGGAGCTGGCGGATGTTGCGGCACATGCCTCCACGGTAGGTCAGACCGGCCTCGGATGAACCCGGCACGAGCCCACGCCATGATGGGGGCATGCGGACCGTGAGCCTCGAACAGCTGGGTCGACACTTCGCCTCCATGCCGGGCCGACCCCGGGTGGTCGTCTCGGGCAACATGGCCGTGCCGTGGGACGCGGTGAAGGCCCTCGACGAGAACAAGGACACCTACGTCCTCCACGCGCTCAACGCGCCGCCCGGCATCCCCGACCGTGAGGGGGTGACCGCCGAGACGTGCTTCGTCGGGGGCGGGATGCGCCACCACTCGAACCTCTCGTACGTGCCGAGCCGGCTCTCCCTCGTCCCCGTCCTCCTCCAGCGCCGACTTCCCGCCGACGTCGTCGTCGTGCACTGCGCCCCGGCGCGCGACGGGATGTTCTCCCTCGGCGTCGAGGTCAACGTCCTGCCCGCGGCCATCGAGGGCTGCCGGCAGCGCTCCGGACGGGTCATCGCCGTCGTCAACGACCAGATGCCGTACACCTACGGCGACGCCCAGGTGCCGGTGGAGGCGGTCGACATGGCGGTCGAGGTGTCCAGCCCGCTGGCGAGCCACGAACCGCGGCCGCCCGACGACGACAGCCGGGCCATCGGTGAACGGGTCGCCAGCCGGGTGTCCGACGGCGCGACCCTGCAGATGGGCATCGGCGCCGTGCCGGACGCCACGCTGAACGCCCTGACCGGCCGGCGGGGGCTGCGCATCTGGACCGAGATGTTCTCCGACGGCGTGCTCGCCCTCGACCGGGTCGGCGCGCTCGAGCCCGACCACCCGCTGACGGCGTCCTTCCTCTTCGGGTCGCAGGATCTCTACGACTGGCTCGACGGCAACCACCGGGTGCGGATGATGCGCACCGAGCACACGAACGACCCCGCGCTCATCGCCCAGCAGCGGTTCATGACGTCGGTCAACACCGCGCTCGAGGTGGATCTCTTCGGGCAGGCCAACGCCTCGCGGATCGACGCGCGCATCTACTCCGGCTTCGGCGGGCAGACCGACTTCATCGTCGGGGCGCTCCACTCAGGGGGCGGCCAGTCGTTCATCGCGCTGCGCTCGTGGCACCCCAAGGCCGACGTGTCGACGGTGGTCCCGCTCGTCGACGAGCCGGTCACCTCGTTCCAGCAGAGCGCGATCGTCACCGAGAACGGTGTCGCCGAGCTGTGGGGGTACGACCAGCAGGCGCAGTGCCGGCACATCATCCGCGACGCCGCGCACCCCGACGTCCGCGAGGAGCTGTGGGAGGAGGCCCGGGCGCTCGGGCTCGCCTGAGCGACAGGGGATCCCGACCATGCCGGAAGACGAAGACCTGACGGCTGCGCGCCTCGTGGACGCCGTCCGTGCCGCGCTCGCGGACGCCGGTGACCCCGAGCGTGCCATCGCGCAGCAGGCCTACATGAAGTCGGCGATGCCGTATCGCGGCATCACCGCGCCCGAGCTGAAACGGGTGCTGCGGCCGGTGCTCGGCGACGCCCGGCTCGTCCCCGGGACGCGGGAGGAGTGGGAGGCGGCGGTCCGGACGCTGTGGGACGACGCCCGGTTCCGGGAGGAGCGGTACGCCGCGATCGCGCTGACCCGGCACCGGGTGGCGCGCGACTGGCAGGACGTCGACGCCCTCGACCTCTACGAGCACCTCGTGGTCACCGGTGCCTGGTGGGACGTCGTCGACCCGGTGGCCGGGGAGCGCGTCGGCCTGGTCCTCCTGTCGCACCGGGAGGACGCCACGCCGGTCATCCGGTCCTGGGCTCGTGCCGACGACCTGTGGCTGCGGCGCGCGGCGGTGCTCTCGCAGCTGGGCCACCGCGAGGCCACCGACACCGCCCTCCTCGAGGATGTGCTCGACGCCAACCTCGAGGACAGCCCCTACGGCCGCGAGTTCTTCGTGCGCAAGGCGGTGGGGTGGGCACTGCGCCAGCACGCACGGACCGACCCCGACTGGGTGCGCCGGTACGTCGCCTCGAGGGAGCCGAGGATGGCCGGCCTCTCCCGGCGCGAGGCCCTCAAGCACCTCTGACCCCCGCCCTCCGCCCACTTGCCCCGCTCCCCCTCCTTCCGCGGAGTCAGGAGGACTTCGTCGAGTCAGGACGTTGTGTCCTGCTGACTCGACGAGGAAGTCCTGGGTGGGGATGGACCCGGCCCGCGGTCAGGTGACCCACGGATCGGCGTCGCGGAACCAGGTGTTGGCCGGCTGCGGATGGATACCCGCCTCCGCGAGCACCGTGGCCAGCCGTCGGCGGTCCAGGGCCTCCGCCCAGACCCAGCGGGCGACGCGTCGGCGTCGGCGCAGCCGGTCCTCACGCCGCTTCTCCCTCCACAGGACCTCGGACGCCGTACGGGGGTCCTCGCCGTCCGGGACGCCGTACTTGACCTTCCCGTCGAACTCCCCGACCACGCCGTCCCGCCCGAAGTCGACGACGCCGATGCTGCCCTGCTCGTCGCAGACCTGCTCCTGGAGCCGCGGCCGGGGGAGGTCGAGCAGGAACATCTGGACCCGCGACAGGCTCTCACCGGGCGACATCGAGCGCGCGTCCGCGAGCGCCACCGCCAGCCTCGCCATCCGCCGGCCCCGGACCCGAGCAGGAACCTGGTCGCACTCCCCCCGCAGCTGCTCCAGCGAGCACAGGCCGTGCCGCAGGGCGTGGTCGGCCGCCGCGACCGCCGACGCCAGGGAGCCCGTGCGCCCCAGGTCGACCACGGTGCGTGCCGGCGGCGTGACCCGCATGCCGAGTCGGGCCACACCCTCGTGGGGCCGGCCCACGTGCGGACGCACCAGCGAGGACCCCCGGCCGCGCCCCGTGTCGTCCACCAGGACGTGCACGGCGTCCGGCCACGGCTCGATGCGAGGGAGACCCCACACCGCAGCGGCGGACGCGAGCGCGAACACGGCATCCTCGCGTCCGAGGCAGGCCGAGGTGGCGTGGACGAGGGCCGCGTGCCGCTGCTCCGGCGTGAGCGTCGACCACCTGGACTCGGGGATCCACATGCCGTGCCGGATGTGCCGCCACCGCTCGTCGCGCGCGGGCTCGATGCCGCCCAGCCTCAGGTCTCGGCCACGACGCAGCAGGGTCGGGTCGAAGGGCACGGGGGCAGCGGGACCGAGCACGCCTCGAGGATCGCCGACTCGCCGGCGTCGCCCGGGCAGTTGTCCACAGCCCCGAGCCTCCGGCCGCGACGCTCATCCGTGGAATCACGACGGACTTCGCCCACTCATGAGGTTCCCGCCGACTCAGGATGATGCTGCGTCCTGACTCGACGAAATCCTCCTGACTCCGGGTGGTGGGGGCGGGGTGGGTGGGGGCGGGACGGGTGGGGGGTTCTCGGGAAGGGGGTGGGCCGCGGCGGGCCTGCCGGGAAGCGGGGGCCGCGGGCGCCACTCTGGGAGAGTGCGGACCGTGTCGACACCGGCGGACCAGGGCCAGCACCGCGAGGTGCTCCGCCTCGCCGTCCCCGCCTTCCTCGCACTCGTCGCCGAGCCGCTGTTCCTCATGGCCGACTCCGCGATCGTCGGGCGTCTCGGCGTCGCCCCGCTCGCGGGCCTCGGCGTCGCCGGCGCCGTGCTCCTCACCGGTGTCAACATCTTCGTCTTCCTCGCCTACGGCACCACGGCCGTCGTCGCCCGCCAGCTCGGCGCGGGCTCGCGCGCCGGTGCGGTCACCGCCGGGATCGACGGCACCTGGCTCGCGGTCGCCCTGGGTGTGGTCACCACCACCGTCGTCGCCCTCGCCGCGCGACCGCTCGCCGGCGTCTTCGGGGCGTCCGAGGCCGTGCTGGAGCAGGCCACCACCTATCTGCGGATCTCGGCCTTCGGCATCCCGGCGATGCTCGTCGTCCTCGCGACCACCGGCGTGCTCCGGGGGTTGCAGGACACCCGGACTCCGCTCTTCGCCTCGGTCCTGGGCTTCTCCGCGAACGTCGCGCTCAGTGTGTGGTTCGTGCACGGCCTCGGCTGGGGCATCGCCGGGTCGGCCTGGGGCACGGTCATCGCCCAGACCGGGATGGCGGCCGCGCTCGTCATCGTGCTCGTGCGAGAGGCGGCGCGCGAGCAGGTCCGCCTGCGCGCCCACCCGGGCCGCGTCCTGGCCGCCGCCCGCGGCGGTGTGCCACTGCTCGTGCGCACCCTCGCGCTGCGTGCCGCCCTCGTACTCACGACGTGGGTGGCAGCCGGGCTCGGCGACGTCCCGCTCGCGGCGTACCAGGTGACCGCCACCATCTGGAGCTTCCTCGCGTTCGCCCTCGACGCCATCGCCATCGCGGGGCAGGCCATCACCGGCAAGACCCTCGGCGCCGGCGACGTCGACACCACCCGCGCCGCCACCAGCCTGATGCTGCGCTGGGGCGTGCTCGTCGGCATCGTCCTCGGGCTCGTCGTCCTCGTCGTGCACCCGTGGGTCGGTGCCCTCTTCACCCACGATCCCGCGGTGCAGTCGGCCATCGCCGCCGGGCTCGTGGTGGTGGGGCTCTCGCAGCCGCTGTCCGGGTTCGTCTTCGTCGTCGACGGGGTGCTCATCGGTGCCGGCGACGGGCGGTGGCTGGCGCGGGCCATGCTCGCCACCCTCGCCGCCTACCTCCCCGTGGCGCTGCTCGTGCGGGCCGCGGGCGACTGGCTGCTCGAGGGCGGCACGACGCAGGGGCAGGAGCACGCGATCACGTGGCTCTGGGTGGCGTTCACCGTCTTCATGTCGGTGCGGGCGACGCTGATGTGGCTGCGGGTGCGCACCGACCGCTGGATGGTCACCGGCGCGAGCCTCGGCTGAGGCTCCACTCGTCGGTGGCCGCCTCGGACCGATCGTCCGGCATCAGCCGACGACGCCCACCGCGGCCTCGCGGCGCGGGTCTCCGGCGGCCTGGAGCACGCCGTCCTCGTGCCGGAACGCCGCGCCGACCCCACCGAAGAACATCGAGAGCTCGCCGTGGACGTGCGAGGCGAACCCGGACGCGGCAACGGCGGCCTCGATGCCGGGGTCCGACTCGTGCTCGACGACCGCCGCGCCGGACTCGTCGAAGCGCACGTGCAGCCGCGGCGCGTCGATGGCCTCCTGGAGGTCGGCGTCGTGGAGGCAGCCCTGGCCGAGCACCTGCATCAGGGCCGTCGTGATGCGGTCCGCGCCGGGCGACCCGATGGCGAGCACCCGCCCGTCCGCCGTCCGACCCGTCGTGGGGGCCATGTTCGAGGCCAGCCGCGTGCCCGGTGTCAGCCGGTGCAGGCCCAGCTTGTTGAGCTCGGGCTCGCCGAGGGCGTTGTTCAGCAGCATGCCGGTGCCCGGCACGGTGATCCCCGCGCCGTACCCCGCCGACATCGTGACGGCGCAGGCGTTGCCGTCGGCGTCGACCGCCGACACGTGCGCCGTGGACGCCGACGTCGGCAGCCCCGCGAGCCCGTTCCGGTCCACCGAGAGGAGCAGCTCGTGGCCGGCCGCGTCGAGGTCGCCGGCGTGGTCGTGCACCTCGACCCGGTACCGCAGCACCGCCTCCTGGATGGCGAGCACGTCGTCCCAGCCGACCCGACCGCGCCGCCCGAGCTCACCGAGCATCACGGCCAGCATCGGGCCCCCGACCGACGGCGGTGGGTTCACTGCCAGGTCCCACGCCCCCACGGTCCGACGCACCGAGGGCCGCACGAGCGGCGCGTACTCGGCGAGGTCGCGGCGGGTGACGATGCCGCCGTCGGCCGCCAGGGCGTCGACCATCGCCCGGCCCACCTCGCCGGCGGAGAGCACCGACGACCCCTCGTGGCCCACGAGGTCGAGGACGTCGGCGAGCAGCGGGTTGCGCGAGTCGTCACCGGCGCGCAGCGGGGTGCCGTCGTCACGGGTGACGACCTCGAACGCCTCGGCCTGCTCGCCGAAGAGCGGTCCGGCGACGAGGGCGAGGTACCGCGCCGCAGCGCCTCCGATGGGGTACCCCTCACGGCAGAACCGCGCCGCCGGGGCGACAACGTCGTGCCAGGGGGCGAACCCGAGCTCCTCGACCGCCAGCTGGCACGCGGCGGCCGCGCCCGGGGTGGCCACCGACCCGGGCCCGGCGAACATCGTGACGCCACCCCCGTACGTCGTGTGCACCTCACGGACGCCGCCCCCGAACGCCTCGGGCGGCAGGCCGCGGCCCGGCATCTCGACGTTGCCGTCGATGACGAAGGGGTCCTCCCCCTCGGGCCAGACCGACACGAAGGCGCCGCCACCGAGCGAGACGATGCCGGGCTCGGTGGCCATCGCCGCGAGGGCCCCGGCCACGGCGGCGTCGACCGCATTGCCCCCCGCGTCCGCGACCTCGCGGGCCGCGGCCAGGGAGACCGGGCCGGTCGCCGCCACCGCCACGCGTGCCATCCGGCCATCCTGCCACCGCGCCCGCTCCACATCGGGGCGGCGGGCACGCCTCGGGCCGGTACCGTGAGCCCCCATGACGCGCGCGCCGCTCGGCCTCGTCGCCGGTACCGGGTTCTACGACCTCGAGGCGCTCCAGGACACCGCCACCGAGGACGTCCCGACCGCACACGGCACCGCCCGGGTCACCCGGGGCACCTGGCACGGCCTGCCCGTGGTCTTCCTCACCCGACACGGGCCGGGCCACTCGGTGCCACCCCACCTCATCAACTACCGCGCGAACATCCGTGCCCTCGCCGACCTCGGCTGCCGCGACGTGGTCGCCGTCAACGTCACCGGCGGCATCGACCCCGACCTGCACCCGGGCGCCCTCCTCTGCCTCGACGACTTCGTCGACTTCACCCGGCAGCGGCCCCTCACCTTCCACGACGGCAGCGGCCCCGAGGGCGTCGTGCACATCGACGTCCTCGAGCCGTACCACCCCGCGATCCGACGGGAGCTGCTGGCGGCCGCCGACGCGGCCGGCATCGCGCTGCAGGACGGTGGGGTCTACGCGGCCTTCGAGGGCCCGCGCTTCGAGACCCGCGCCGAGATCCGTCTCGCCCGCCTCGCCGGGGCCGACGTCGCGGGGATGACCGGGGTTCCCGAGGTGACTCTCGCCGTCGAGGCAGGTCTGCGGTACGCGGCGGTCTCACTCGTCGTCAACCCCGCCACCGGGGTCGCCGACACCGACGAGCCGATCACGATGGAGGAGATCGGTGAGGTCCTGCGCGCCAGCAGCGCCGACGTCATCGCCGTGCTCGACGCCTTCGTCAGCGCCCGAGCCGACGCCGAGGAGCCCGCTCGGTGAGCCGCACCGTCGTCACGAACGCCCGCTACGTCCTCACCGTGGACGCCCACGACACCGTCCGCGAGCACGCCACCATCACCATCGAGAACGGCATCATCACCTCGATCGAGGACCCGGTGACGGGGACCGAGCCGCACGACCGGGGTGGCGAAGACGACGAGGCGACGGTCATCGACGCCACCGGCTGCCTCGTGATGCCCGGCCTGGTCAACCTGCACACCCACCTGCCGATGACACTGCTGCGCGGCCTGGCGGAGGACGTCGACCTCGACGGCTTCCTCCAACGCGTCTGGGCCGCGGAGGCAGCGGTCATGGACCCCGACACCGTCGAGCTCGGCGCCACGCTCGGCGCGCTCGAGTCGCTGCTCGGCGGCTGCACCACGCAGCTCGACATGTACGTGCACCACGAAGCCGCCCACCGGGGCGCGGTCGCTGCGGGCAGCCGCCACGTCGGCGGACCGGTGTTCTTCGACGGCCCCGGACCGGACGGGCTCGAGTGGGACGAGCGGGTCGACCGGCTCCGGGCCTGGCGGCGCGAGCTCGAGACCGTGGGAGGTCCCCGGGTTCCCGTCGCCGCGATGCCGCACTCCACCTACACCTGCTCGCCCGAGCACCTGGCCGAGGTGGCGGCGCTGCTCCGCGAGGTGGTCGGCGCCACCGCCCCGGACGCCGAGGGCCCGCGACCCCTCCTCCACACCCACGTCTCGGAGACCGCGGCCGAGAACGCCGCGGTCGCGCAGCAGCACGGCGGCCGGACCCCCACCGAGGTCCTCGCCGACGCCGACTGGCTCCACGGCGACGTGCCCGTCGTCGCCGGCCACGGCGTCCACCTGTCCGCCGACGACCTGCGTCGTCTCGCCGCGGCCGGTGGCGCGGTCGCGCACTGCCCCGGCTCGAACCTCAAGCTCGCGAGCGGAGCCCTGCCGTGGGCGGCGACGCGCGGCTCCGGGGTGCTCCTCGGCCTCGGCACCGACGGCTGCTCGAGCAGCAACGACCTCGACATGTGGCAGGCGATGCGCCAGGCGGCACTGCTCGCGCGGCTCACCAGCGGTCGCCCGGACGTGGCCGGCGCCCACGAGGTGGTGCGGGCCGCGACCCTCGACGGCGCCCGCGCCCTGGGCCTGGGCGACCTCGTCGGCAGCATCGAGCCCGGCAAGCGCGCCGACCTCGTGGTCGTCGACCTCGAGCGCCCGCACCTCACCCCGGTCCACGACGTCCACGCCCTCGTCGTCTTCGCCGCCGGGCGGGCCGACGTCCGCGACGTCCTCGTCGACGGCGTCCCAGTGGTCCGCGACGGCCGGAGCACGCGGGTCGACGAACCCCGCCTGCTGGCCCGGGCCCGCGAGCGGGGCGCAGCCGCCCGTGCCGCTGCCGACCGGACCCGGACGGAGGACGCGTGAGCACCCCGCCGAGCGTGCGGACCGCCGCCGAGCGTGCGGAGTCGGCAGAGCAGGTCATCGAGCGGCTCGGCATGGAGCCCATCCCGGAGGAGGGCGCCTGGTTCGTCGCCGGGCCGCGCACCCAGGAGCTGAACGCCATCACCGTGCTGCTCACCGACCGCTCTGACGGCTTCTCGGCGATGCACCGGCTGGCCGTCGACGAGGGGTGGCAGTGGCTGGCCGGCGCTCCCACGGCCCTCCTGCGGCTGCGCAAGGGCGGCTCGGGCGCGCTCAGCTACGTGGGGGCCGAGCGTCCACAGGTGCTCGTCCGCCGGTCGACGTGGATGGGTGCCTCCACCCTCGGTGACTGGACCCTCCTCTCCTGCTGGTGTGCCCCGGCGTTCCGGCCGGAGCACTTCGAGCTCGGCGACCGCGCCCAGCTGGTCGAGCGCTACCCCGACTTCGCCGCGGAGATCACGGCACTCACTCGCGACACCCCGGTCGGGCGGATGCGGTGAGCGGCCGTCCTGCCCTCGTCACCGGCGCCAGCGGCGGGCTGGGGCGCGCCCTCACGCTGGCCCTGGCCCGCGCCGGCCACGACGTCGGCGTGCACTACCGGGGCGACGCCGACGGCGCGGCCCGCACCGCGGCCGCGGTGGAGGAGGCCGGCCGGCGCGCGGTGACGCTGCACGCCGACCTCGACGTCGACGCCCCGGACGCCCTCGACGACGTCTGCGAGGACCTGCTCGACCGCTGCGGCGCCGCCCTCGGCGGCGACCCGCGGGTCGTCGTCCTCTCCGCCTTCCCGCAGCACCTCGTCGCCTGGGACGACCTCGACGCCGCGGCGTGGGACGCCTACCACCGCGCGGGGCTGCGGCCGACCGCCGTGCTGCTCCAGCGGGCCGCTGCCCGGATGGGGTCCGGTGGGGTCGTCGTGGTCGTGGGGAGCATCGAGGGATGGCGGCCGGCGCCCGGCCACGCCCCGTACGCGGTCGCCAAGGCCGCCGTGCACCACCTCGTCGCGGCCGCGGCCCACGAGCTCGGGCAGCGGGGGATCCGCGTCGTCGGTGTCGCACCGGGGCTGGTCGACCGTGACGGCCTCGAGCGGGACTGGCCCGAGGGCGTGGCGCGCTACCGCGCCGCCAGCGCCCTCGGCCGTCCGGTGACCCCGGACGAGGTCGCGGCGACCGTGGTCTTCCTCTCCTCCTCCGCGGCGTCCGGCATCACCGGCACCACGGTGGCCGTCGACGCCGGGTGGTCGGCCGCACCCGGGTGGTGAGGTGGAGTCCCGGTGGCCCCTCCCGTGCCGCACGTCACATCTCGACCCGCCGACGGTAACGACCACACAACGACACGCGGTAGGCGTGAGGTGGGCGCGCGCGTAGGGCCTAGGATCTGCGGGACCCCCCAGTAGTCCAAGGAGATCCTCCATGAAGTCCACGCGTTTCCTCGTCGCGGCTCCCGCGGCGCTCGCCCTGGCCCTTGCGGGCTGTGGCGGCAGCACCGGCTCCTCCGGCGACAGCTCGTCCAGTGACGGCGCCGCGAGCGGAGCCCCGACGGACGACTCGAACTGCGCGAGCGCCGACGTCTTCTGCATCGGCCTGGTCACGGACACCGGGAAGGTCGACGACAAGAGCTTCAACCAGTCCGCCCACGAGGGCGCCCAGGCCGCGGCCGAGAACCTCCAGGGCTTCTACAAGTACATCGAGACCCAGGACGCCAAGGACTACGCGGCCAACATGGCGCAGTTCACGAACAAGAGCTACGACGTCGTCGTGACCGTTGGCTTCCTCATGGCCGACGCCACGGTGGCCGCGGCCGAGGGGACCCCCGACACCAAGTTCATCGGTGTCGACCAGGGCTACGACGCCGACGCCGTCACGGCCAAGAACCTCACCGGCCTGGTCTTCCCCGAGGACCAGGCGGGCTACGCCGCGGGCTACCTCGCCGGCCTGATGACCAAGACCAACAAGCTCGGCCAGGTGCTCGGCCTCGAGATCCCCCCGGTGCAGAAGTACGCGAAGGGCTACGAGAACGGCGCCAAGGCCGCCAACCCGAAGGTCACGGTTGCGACCGTCTACCACCCCGCGGGTGACAACGCCTTCAACGACCCGGTGTGGGGTGGCCAGGAGGCAAAGAAGCAGCTCTCGCAGGGCGCCGACTTCGTCTTCGGCGCCGGCGGCAACACCGGCAACGGTGCGCTCCAGGAGGTCGCCAAGACCAGCGGCGCGGGCACCGACGTCTTCTGCATCGGTGTCGACACCGACCAGTGGGACACCGTTCCGGCCGCCCAGCCGTGCCTCATCACCTCGGCGACGAAGCTCATCAGCAAGGGCGTCACCGACACCATCACGACCGCCCAGTCGGGCGACTTCGAGGGTCTGCAGACCGTCGGCGAGGCCGGCCTGGCTCCGTTCCACGACTTCGAGTCCAAGATCCCGGACGACGTGAAGACCAAGGTCAACGAGGTCGTCACGAAGCTGCAGGACGGCTCGCTCGACACCGGCGTCAGCCTCTGACGCAGGTGAGCGGTCACCACAGGTGACCTGAACCGCACCCGAGGGGGCGGGCACCGACCAGGTGCCCGCCCCCTCGGGCGTCCGCCTCCGGGACGCGCCGCTCCGGCTCGCCCCCGACCGGTCCCTGACCCGGCACCGGCAGAATGTGACGACGACGCGCGACACGGCCCGGTAGCCCCCTACTTCCGCCCGCGGGGTGCCCGCGCCAGACTGTGGGCACCCGAGTCCTTTGGAGACCCATGTCCGACACGACCAGCACGGCCGAGCCGGCGTCGCCGCCACCGGCGGACGAGCCGCCACCCGAGGAGCAGCAGGAGTCCCGCGGTGGGGCGCTGGCCTACCTCATTTCCCACCAGAGCGCCGTCGTCATCGTCGTCGCCCTCGTCATCGCGCTCCTCATCGGCGCCGTGCTCATCCGCTACCAGGGCGTCAACCCCTGGTACGCCTACGAGACGCTGATCCGCGAGGCGCTGGTCTATCCGGGTGCCTTCACCCGCACGCTGCAGAAGACCGCCCCACTGGTCCTCACCGGCCTCGCCGTCGTGCTGCCGCTGCGGGTGGGACTGTTCAACATCGGTGGCCAGGGCCAGTTCCTCACGGGCGCTATCTTCGGCGCCTGGGTCGCCTACCTCGCCGGTGGTGCCGGTCTGGTCGGCGCGGTGCTCGGGATGCTCGTCGGCATCGTCTGCGGCGCACTCGTCGGCGTGCTCGTCGGCGTCCTCAAGGCCTACCGCGGGGTGCACGAGGTCATCTCGACGATCATGCTCAACTACATCGTCGCCGGCGTCACCTTCTGGCTGGTCGTGGGCCCGCTCCAGGCGGAGCGCTCCAAGTCCAGCGGCATCCCGCAGACCGAGCCGATCCCCGAGGGCGCGCAGATCGGCACGATCTTCGGCATCCCGGTCGGCTTCATCATCGCCGTCGCGCTCGCCCTCGTCTGCTGGTGGATGCTCACGCGGACGACGATGGGCTTCCGCTTCAACACCGTCGGGTCGAACAAGAGCGCCGCCGGCTACGCGGGCATCCCGATCAACTGGGTCGTGGTGCTGTCACTGGCGCTCGGCGCTGGGCTGGCCGGGCTCGGCGGGGCGCTCGAGGCCGAGGGCACGCTGCACCGCTTCGAGCCCGCCATCGGTGGCTCGCTCGGCTTCGACGGCATCACCATCGCACTGCTCGCGCGCGCCAACCCGATCGCGACGATCCCGGCGGCCTTCCTCGTCGGCGTCCTGCGCACCGGCGCCGCGGGCCTGCAGTTCACCACCGGCATCGCGCCCGAGATCGTCGACCTGCTGCTCGCGATCATCCTGCTGATGGTCTCGATCCCGGTCCTCGGCAAGTGGCTGTTCCGCAGCCGGGCCGACAAGGTCAGCGTCGCCTCGACGAGCTGGGGGTCCTGAGATGAGCACGTGGGTCACCAGGAACCGCACCACCTTGTCCATCCTCGGCGCCGTCCTCGTCGCCGCGTACGTCTTCTACTACGTCGCCAACGACATCGCCCCGTCGATGTTCGTCGCGGCGTGGGGCTACGCGATCCCCCTCGTCCTCGCCGCGCTCGTCGGCGTCATCGGCGAGCGCTCCGGCGTCGTCAACATCGGCATCGAGGGGCAGATGCTCATCGCCGCCTTCGCCGGGTTCTTCGCCGCGGCCTACAGCGGGTCGATGCTCGTCGGCGTCCTCGCGGGCATCGGCAGCGGCCTGATCGCCGGCGGGTTCCTCGCCTGGACCACGGTCCGCTGGCGGATGGACCAGATCATCGCCGGTGTCGTGCTCAACATCGTCGCCACCGGAATCAGCTCGTTCTACTACACGCCCGGCCAGGTCCTCCCCGGAGTCATCCCCAACCTGAACTTCCCGCTGCTCCAGGACATCCCCCTGATCGGTGACGTCTTCTTCAGCGGCCGCAGCTGGATCGCGACGTTCGCGATCGTCGCGGCGGTGGGGGTCCACTTCCTCCTCTTCTACACACGGTGGGGCCTGCGGACCCGAGCGGTCGGTGAGTACCCGTCGGCCGCCGACACCGCGGGCATCAACGTCGAGCGGCTGCGGCTGATCAACGTGACGGTCGCCGGGACGCTCGCCGGACTCGCGGGGGTCTACCTCTCGATGGACGCCTCGAGCTCGTTCGAGCGCGGGATGACCGCCGGCCGCGGCTTCCTCGCCCTGGCGATCATGATCATGGGCGCGTGGCGGCCGCTGCGGGCCTTCGCCATGGCGCTGTTCTTCGGCTTCATCAACGCGGTGGCCTCCCAGCTGCAGCAGACGGGTGGCTTCGCCGTGCCGCCGCAGATCCTCGGGACGCTGCCCTACGTCGCGACCCTCGTCGTCCTCGCCCTCGCCGCCGGTCGCGTACGACCACCCGGAGCGGTCGGACAGCCCTACGTGAAGGGGGACCAGTGATGTCCGACCCCACCAGCGCCGGGGGCACTCCCGAGGTCGAGGGCACGCCCCAGCCCGCGGTCCGGGCCCACGCCAGCCGCGACCACCTCGAGGCCATCGCCACGACCGAGGCGGCACGTACCCTCCCTCCGGAGGTGTCCGGGTTCGGCGAGGGCGTCATCGGTGAGGTGCTCCTCGACATCACGAACCTGTCGAAGAGCTTCGGCTCCGTGCACGCCAACCGCGACATCACCCTCGACGTGCGGCGGGGCGAGATCGTCGCGCTGCTCGGTGAGAACGGCGCCGGCAAGTCGACCCTCGTGAACCAGATCTTCGGTCTCATCACCCCGGACACGGGGACGGTGAGCGTCAAGGGCGACACCACGCCGATCAAGGACCCGAAGGAGGCCATCCAGCGGGGCATCGGCATGGTTCACCAGCACTTCCAGCTGGTGCCGGTCATGACCGTCGCTGAGAACCTCATGCTCGGCCACGAGACGACCAGGGGCGGGATCGTCCTCGACATCGAGAGCGCCCGACGCATGGTCCGCGAGCTGTCCGAGCGGCACGGGCTGACCGTCGACCCCGACGCGGAGGTCGACGACCTCCCCGTCGGCACCCAGCAGCGGGTGGAGATCCTCAAGGCGCTCAGCCGCGAGGTCGACCTGCTCATCCTGGACGAGCCGACCGCGGTGCTCACGCCCCAGGAGACCGACGAGCTGCTCGGGGTGATGCGAGAGCTCGCCGACTCCGGCACGTCCATCGTCTTCATCACCCACAAGCTGCGCGAGGTGCTCGCCGTCTCCGACAGGGTCTACGTGCTGCGCCAGGGCGCGGTCGTCGGCGAGGTCGCGACGAAGGACACCGACGCGAGGGGCCTGGCGACGATGATGGTCGGCCGCGAGGTCGTCCTCTCGATCGACAAGGAGGATGCGAACCCGGCCGAGACCGTCCTGACCATCGAGGACCTGCGGGTCAAGGACGACCGCGACCTCACCGCCGTCGACGGGTTCTCCCTGTCGGTGCGGGCGGGTGAGATCGTCGGCGTCGCCGGCGTCGAGGGCAACGGCCAGCGCGAGCTCGTCGAGGCCCTCGCCGGGATGCGCCGGGTCGTCTCCGGGCGGATGACTCTCGGCGACCTCGACCTGACCCGGGCCAACCCGCACGAGACCCACCACGCCGGGGTCGGGCACATCCCGGAGAACAGGGAGAAGCACGGGCTCGTCGCGGCCTACTCGATCGCGGACAACCTCGTCCTCAACGAGTTCGACCAGGCGCCGTACGCCAAGAGCGGGGTGCGCCAGTTCACCGCCGTGCGCGAGAACGCCGAGAAGCTGCGCGACGAGTTCGACATCCGCTCCTCCGGTGTCATGCAGTCCGCGGGCTCGCTCTCGGGTGGCAACAAGCAGAAGGTCGTGGTCGCGCGCGAGATGTCCTTCGAGCCGAAGCTGCTCATGGCGGCCCAGCCCACGCGCGGGGTCGACGTCGGGTCGATCGAGTTCATCCACCGCCGGATCGTCGACGCGCGCGACAGGGGCGCCGCGGTGCTGCTCGTCTCGGCCGAGCTCGACGAGATCCTCTCCCTCTCGGACCGGATCGCCGTCGTCCACGGCGGCAAGGTCGTCGCGGAGATGAACGCGGAGGACGCCGACCGCACCGAGATCGGTCGCCTCATGGCCGGCGACCACTGACCCCACCCACCCCAGGTTTCCCGCCGGGTGCCACAAACCCCGCCGTCGCCTCGGAACCCTTCCGAGGCGACGGCGCGGTTTCCGGTGTGATGCCGGACGAGCGCGCCCTCGCGGGGGCCGCACCACCCTGACCCGATTCTCAGGAAACGCAACCTACGGTTTCGTAACCTACGCCAACGTAGGTTACGCTTCCGAAGGTGAGCTTCCCTTCCCTCGACCGACCGACCCCTCCCGCGGGCCGCACCCGGCCGCGGCTCGGGGCCCACGCCCCCGGACCCCTCGGCGGAGTCGTCAAGGGGGCGCGCAGGGTGGCAGAGGCCCTCGCGACGCCCCTCGTGCCCGCCGACTACCTCGACCTCGTCGACCCGATGCGGGCCGGCGCCGACCTGCGCGGCCGCATCGTCGAGGTCCGGCCCGAGACCGACGACGCCGCCACCGTCGTCATCCGTCCCGGACGCGGCTGGCTCGGGCACGTGCCGGGCCAGTACGTGCGCATCGGGGTGGATGTCGACGGCGTGCGTCACTGGCGGGCGTACAGCCTGACCCACCGGGCCGACGGCTCCGCCGCGGCCGGCATCCCCGCGGGCTGCATCGCCATCACGACCAAGGCCATCCCCGGTGGCGTCGTGAGCAACCACCTCGTCCGGCGCGCCACGCCCGGAGCCCTGGTCATGCTCGACCAGGCGACCGGCGAGTTCACGCTCCCCGACCCCGCGCCCGAGAAGGTCCTCTTCCTCACGGCGGGCAGCGGCATCACCCCCGTCATGGGGATGCTGCGCAACCACCTCGCCGAGCTCCGCGACGTCGCCCACCTGCACTGCGCCCCGACCGCCGGCGACGTCGTCTTCGCCCGTGAGCTTCAGGGCTACGCCGACTCCGGCCACCTGGGCCTCACCGTCAACCTCGACGACGTGCACGGGGTGCTCGACCTCGCCCGCCTCGACGACCTCGTGCCCGACTGGCGCGAGCGCGAGACCTGGCTGTGCGGGCCCACCGGGCTCATGGACGCCGCCGAGAAGCACTGGGCCGATGCCGGGGCCTTCGGCCGGCTGCACGTGGAGCGGTTCCGCCCCAGTGTGGTCGAGCCCGGCGAGGGTGGCACCGTCACCTTCGCGGCCAGCGGGAGGGTCGTCGACGCCGACGGCTCCACCCCCATCCTCGACGCCGGCGAGGACGCCGGCGTGCTCATGCCGAGCGGGTGCCGGATGGGCATCTGCTTCGGCTGCGTGGTCCCGATGCGCTCCGGCGCCATCCGCGACCTGCGCACCGGCGAGGTCACCGTGCACGAGTCCGACGAACCACTCCCCGTCCAGACCTGCGTCAACGCCGTCGCGGGCACCTGCGAGCTCGACCTCTGAGCTGCCCGACCACCAGACCTCCTGACCCCCGCGAGCGACACGGAAGGAACACCATGACCCTCGCCCCCGAACGACACACCACCCGCACCGGCGGCAGCACCCGCCTGCACGTCGAGAGCGACGCCCCCCGACCGCAGCGCCCGGCGCTGAAGAAGTCCGGCCGACCCAACCCCGCCGCACACCTGAGCGCCGAGGACATCGAGTCCATCGGCCGGGAGCTCGACGCCCTGCGTGCCGAGGTGATGGACAGCCGCGGAGAGCGCGACGCCGCCTACATCCGCAAGATCATCAAGGTCCAGCGCTACCTCGAGATGGCGAGCCGGGCCACCCTGCTGTTCAGCAACGTCAAGGTCAAGGGCATCCGCCCCGCCTGGTGGATCGGCACCGCGGGCCTCTCCGTGGCCAAGATCCTCGAGAACATGGAGATCGGCCACAACGTCATGCACGGCCAGTGGGACTGGATGCGTGACCCGAAGATCCACTCGACGGCGTGGGAGTGGGACAACGCCAGCCCGTCGAGCCAGTGGAAGCACAGCCACAACGAGATCCACCACACCTTCACCAACGTGCTCGGGCGCGACAACGACCTCGGCTACGGCATCCTGCGCGTCGACGAGGACCAGAAGTGGAGCCCCTTCTACCTGTTCCAGCCGATCTGGCACGTGGGCAACGCCCTCCTGTTCGAGTACTCGATCGCCGCCTACGACCTCGAGCTCGGCAAGTACGTGGCGACGAAGAACCGGATGAGCGAGGACGACAAAGCCAAGTTCCGGAACGACGCACAGGAGGTCGTCGCGAAGATCAAGCGACAGGCCACCAAGGACTACCTCGTGCACCCGGCTCTCTCGGCTCCCACCGGCTCGGCCCGCACGACCCTGACCGCCAACATCGTCGCGAACCTCGTCCGCAACGTGTGGACCAACACCGTCATCATCTGCGGCCACTTCCCGCCCGGCATCTCCACCTTCGAGAAGACCTCGATCGACGGCGAGACCCGCGGCGAGTGGTACGTGCGCCAGATGCTCGGGTCGGGCAACATCAGCGGCACGAAGGCGATGCACGTGATGACCGGCAACCTCAGCCACCAGATCGAGCACCACCTCTACCCGGACATGCCGAGCAACCGGTACCGCGAGATCGCCCCCCGCATCCGCGACCTGATGGAGCGCCACGACCTCCCGTACGTCACCGGCAACCTGTGGAAGCAGGCGGGGTCGGTGTACGTCAAGGTCGTGCAGCTCTCCCTGCCGAACAAGGTCGAAGGCCGCCGCCGCCGCGACGTCGTCGCCCTCGAGCTGAAGAAGGCCTGGCGGAAGAAGCGGCTCGGCCGACGGTTCTGACCGGCTCGTCCGGTCGCACCGGTCCGGCCGGATCGGTCACACCGGACGCGGAAGGGTCGCGGCCATCCGCACGTGCGGCCCGATGACCGGGTCCTCCCAGGGCTCACCGAGGACGACGAAACCCGCGCGCTCGTAGAGCCCCATGGCGGGGACACGCGCGTTGCACCACACGACGTCGGCGCCGCGAACGGCGGCCTCGTCGAGGAGCCGCACGAGCACAGCGGCCCCGAGCCCCTGCCCGCGAAGGTCCGGGTGGGTCGCCATGCCGCGCAGCCGCCACGGTCTGCTGCCGGCGACCGGGTCGGGGCAGGGTTCCGGCTGTGCCAGGGCGCAGGCGACCAGCCGGTCGTCCTCGACGACGCCCACGGCGACCACGTCGGGGTCGGTCATGGCGGCCGCCACCTGCTCCTCGCTCTCGTGCGGACGCAGCACTCGACGGCGCAGCGGCACGGTGAGGGCGGGGTCGACGAGGACGGCGCTCGGGGCGGGAGCTGCGGCCACGGTCCGAGTCAACCACCGGCCCCTCTCTGGCGGTCCGCGCGCGAACACCCGACCTGCTGTGTCATCGTGATCCCACGACGCGGGCAGGGCGAGTCGTCACCGACCCCTGTCCACCTCGTCCTCGCGCCCCAGGTGCGGCCCCGGAGGTCCCGGCCATGACCACAACGCCCCGTTCCCTCGCCGTCCGTGCGCTGCTGGCGGCCGCACTGGCCCTGCCGGTGGGGCTCGTCACCGCCGAGACCGCCTCTGCTGTCACGAGCCTGGAGATGGAGAAGAAGGTCCTCTCCCTCGTCAACGCCGAGCGCCGCAAGGTCGGCTGCTCCAACCTGCGGTGGGACACCCGGCTGTGGACCGCAGCCCGCAAGCACAGCTGGAACATGCGGACGAAGGGCTTCTTCAGCCACACCTCCCCCGACGGCCGCACTCCCTGGGACCGGATGCGCAACGAGGGGTACTACTACGGCAGCGCCGAGAACATCGCGGCCGGCCAGCGCACCGCCGCCGGGGTGGTCCGGGCGTGGATGAACAGCAGCGGCCACCGGGCGAACATCCTCAACTGCGCCAACAAGGCGGTCGGCGTCGGGGTCTCGCGCGGGACGTCGACGTACGGCATCTACTGGACCCAGGACTTCGGCCGCCGCTGACCGTGGGGGCCTCAAGGCACACCCCCGCCGTCGCGATCACTCCTCGCTAGCCTTCAGGTCCGGACACCCGCACAGAGGAGACGCCGTGAGCGAGCTGCTCGGCGGCTCGGTGGCCGCGGCCCTCCTCATGGCGCTCGCCGCGGTGGTGGTCGGCTTCTCCAAGACGGCGCTCGGCGGGCTGGGAGTCATCGCGGTCGCGATCTTCGCCACGGTGCTCCCCGCCCGCGAGTCGACCGCCGCCATCCTGGCCGTCCTGATCGTCGGGGACCTCGTCGCCGTCTGGCACTACCGCCACGACGCCGACTGGACGCTGATCCGTCGCCTGCTGCCCGCCGTGCTGCCGGGACTGGTGCTCGGCTCGGTCTTTCTCGGCCTCGTCTCCGACACCGTGCTACGACGCACCATCGGAGCAGTGCTGCTCGTCCTGGTCCTTCTCCAGCTCTGGGTCAAGTGGCGCGCCGATGGACCGGGGACCACGCACGAGCGTCGCGCCGCCGCCTGGGGTGCGGGCGCTGCGGCCGGGTTCGCCACGATGACGGCGAACGCTGCCGGCGGGGTGATGACGCTCTACCTCTCGGCGTCGGGGATCGACAAGCGGCGGTTCGTCGGCACCAACGCGTGGTTCTTCCTCATCGTCAACCTCGTGAAGGTCCCCTTCTCCGTGGGGCTCGGTCTCATGCACTGGAGCGATGTGGCTCGAGCGGGGCTCCTCGCGCCCCTGGTGGTCGCGGGTGGGCTGCTCGGGTACGCGACGGTGCGCCGGATCAGCCAACGCGGCTTCGACGTCGCCGTGCTCGCGGCCTCCGCCGTCGCTGCTGCCGCGCTCCTGGTCTGACCCGCCTCCCCGTCAGGCGTTCTGGGGGAAGCCCAGCTCGATGCCGCCGTGGCTCGGGTCGAGCCAGCGCGAGGTGACGACCTTGCCGCGGGTGAAGAAGTGCACCCCTTCCATGCCGTGGGCGTGGGTGTCGCCGAAGAGGCTGTTCTTCCAGCCGCCGAAGGAGTAGTACGCCATGGGGACGGGGATCGGCACGTTGATGCCGATCATCCCGACCTCCACCTCGTTCTGGAAGCGCCGGGCTGCGCCGCCGTCGTTGGTGAAGATGGCCGTGCCGTTGCCGTACGGGTTGGAGTTGATGAGCTCGAGCGCATCGTCGTAGGTCTTGACGCGCACCACCGAGAGCACCGGCCCGAAGATCTCGTCGGTGTAGAGCGACATCTCCCTGGTCACGTTGTCGAAGAGGGTGGGCCTGAGGAAGTACCCCTCGCCGTCCGCGTCGACATCACCGTCACGGCCGTCGACGACGAGGCTGGCGCCCTCCTCGACCCCGGCGTCGAGGTAGGAGGTCACCTTGTCGCGGTGCTGGGCGGTGACGAGCGGGCCCATGTCGCAGCCGCGGGCGCCGTCGCCGGTGACGAGCTTGCCCATCCGGTCCTTGATCTTCTCGACGAGCTCGTCGGCGATCGGCTCCAGGGCGACGAGGGCCGAGATGGCCATGCAGCGCTCGCCCGCCGACCCGAAGCCGGCGTTGACCGCGGCGTCGGCGGCGAGGTCGAGGTCGGCGTCCGGGAGCACGATCATGTGGTTCTTCGCGCCGCCGAGGGCCTGGACGCGCTTGCCGTGGGACGTACCGGTCTCGTAGACGTACTTCGCGATCGGGGTGGACCCGACGAAGGACACCGACTTGACGTCGGGGTGGGTGAGCAGCGCGTCGACGGCCTCCTTGTCGCCGTTGACGACGTTCATGACGCCGTCGGGCAGGCCGGCCTCGGTCCACAGCTTGGCGATGGCGATGGCAGCAGACGGGTCCTTCTCGGAGGGCTTCAGGACGACCGCGTTGCCACATGCGATCGCCACAGGGACGAACCAGAGCGGCACCATGGCCGGGAAGTTGAACGGGCTGATGACACCGACGACACCGAGGCTCTGGCGGATCGAGTAGACGTCCACCTTCGTCGAGGCGTTCTCGGTGTAGCCGCCCTTGAGCAGCTGCGGGATGCCGCACGCGAACTCGGCCACCTCGAGGCCACGGGCGACCTCGCCGACCGCGTCGGAGGGGACTTTGCCGTGCTCGGCGGTGATCAGCGCCGCGATCTCCTCCTTGCGCTCGTTGAGCAGCTCGCGGAAGCGGAACAGCACCTGGGTGCGGCGCGAGAGCGACGAGTCGCGCCACTCCTCCGCCCAGGCCCGCTTGGCGCCGGCGACGACCTCGCCGAGCTGTGCCGCGGATGCGAAGTCGACGACCCCGGTCTGCTCGCCGGTGGCCGGGTTGAACACGGGTCCGGTGCGCTCGGCGGTTCCCTCCCAGGATCGGCCGGCGACGAGGTGGGTGATGCGGGTCGGAGTCGTGCTCACGGGGTATCGGTCCTTCTGGTGCGAATGAGTGGAATCAGTGTGTCAGATCAGGCCAGCGTCATGGAGACCGTGGTCGAGGGCTGCCTGCACCACTGTTTCCGCGCTGGTCAGGCTCGCTCCTCGTGACGCCCGCACGACGGGGGCCGCCACGCCGGGCGGTCGGCCAGTGGTCGGGGTTCGGGTCGCCCACGCCGCACTCGTACCCTTGACGCTTGTGACCGAGATGCCGACCTCCACCGCCCTCCCCGAGGCCGACCTGCCCGAGCAGATGCGGATCCGTCGGGAGAAGCGCGACCGCATCCTCGCCGCCGGTGGCCAGGCCCACCCCGTCTCGGTCCCCCGCACCCACTCGCTCGCCGAGGTCCGTGCGGCCTACCACGGGCGGCTCGAGGCCGGCGAGGAGACCCAGGACGTCGTCGGGGTCGCCGGGCGCGTGGTCTTCGTCCGCAACACCGGCAAGCTCGCCTTCGCCACCCTCCAGGAGGGCATCGGCACCCGGCTCCAGGTGATGCTCAGCCTCGCCGAGGTGGGTGCGGACGCCCTGGCCGCGTGGAAGTCCGACGTCGATCTCGGCGACCACGTGTTCGTCGAGGGTCGGGTCATCTCCTCGCGCCGCGGCGAGCTCTCGGTGATGGCCTCCCGCTGGGAGATGGCGAGCAAGGCGCTGCGGCCGCTGCCGGTGCTCCACAAGGAGCTCTCGGAGGAGTCGCGGGTGCGCCAGCGCTACGCCGACCTCGTGGTGCGCCAGGAGGCCCGCGACATGGTGCGCACCAAGGCCGCCATCCTGCGCGCGGTGCGCGTGGTCCTCGACGACCAGGGGTACCTTGAGGTCGAGACCCCGGTGCTGCAGCTCGTGCACGGCGGCGCCGCCGCGCGGCCGTTCCACACCCACCTCAACGCCTTCGACCAGGCCATGGTGCTGCGCATCGCCCTCGAGCTGTCGCTCAAGAAGGCCGTGGTCGGCGGGGTCGACCGCGTGTACGAGATGGGGCGGATCTTCCGCAACGAGGGCATCGACGCCACCCACTCGGCGGAGTTCACGATGCTCGAGGCCTACCAGGCGTGGGGCGACCAGCGCACCATCGGGGCGCTGATGCGCGACCTCTATCTCGGGGCGGCCGACGCCGTCGGCTCGCGGCAGGTCGAGACCCCGGCCGGCACCGTCGACCTCGACGGCGAGTGGCGGTGGCTGCCGGTCTACGACGCGGTGAGCGAGGCGGTCGGCGAGACGGTCACCATCGACACCCCGCGGGAACGGCTGCTCGAGCTGGCCGAGCGGCACGGCGTCGAGGTGGACCCCGCGTGGGAGAAGGACAAGGTCTTCCTCGAGATCCTCGGCGAGGTCGTCGAGCCGACACTGCTCCAGCCCACGTTCCTCTGCGACTACCCGGCGATCGCGCAGCCGCTGGCCCGTCCGCACCGCTCGACCCCGGGCCTCATCGAGGCGTGGGACCTCGTCATCGCCGGTGTGGAGCGGGGCACCGGGTTCTCCGAGCTGGTCGATCCGGTCATCCAGCGGCAGGTCCTCACCGAGCAGTCGCTGCGTGCCGCGGGTGGCGACCCCGAAGCCATGCAGCTCGACGAGGACTTCCTGCGCGCGCTCGAGTACGGGGCGCCCCCGATGGGCGGGCTGGGGCTGGGTATCGACCGGCTCGTCATGCTCTTCACCGGGGCGAGCATCCGCGAGACCATCCTGTTTCCGCACCTCAAGCCGGAGGCGTGAGGCCGTGGACGCGCTCTGGCCCTACCTCACCGCCATCATCCCCACGATCGTGGTGGCGACGATCTTCTACTTCCTCATGAAGGGGATGATTCAAGGAGATCGCCGGGAACGGTTGGCGCAGCGACAGTTCGAGGCCGAACTCGACCGCCGCAGGGCGGCTGACCCGCCCTCTGACGGGGACGCGGGGGACGTTTCGGAGGACCCGGAAAGCCACCCCCGGAATTCGTAGGTCGTTTTCGGCCCCGCGGGATTTCGGTGGTTCTTCTTTACCAATGCTTTACCCGCTGCATTGTCCACTGCTACGGTTTCGGCGGCATCGCCTGTGGTGCCCGCGTATTTCCCCGCATTCACCACCCCCGAAAGGCACACACAATGGCCAAGAAGGTCCAGGTGCTTCTGGTCGACGACGTCGACAAGAACTCCCCCGCCGACGAGACGGTCTCCTTCGCGCTCGACGGTGTCAGCTACGAGATCGACCTGACGTCCGAGAACGCGACAAAGCTGCGGGACGACCTCGCGATGTGGATCGGCCACGCCGAGCGCACGGGCGGCCGCCGCAGCACCACGAAGGCCGGGGCGAAGTCCTCGGGCCGCAAGCAGGACCTCGGCGCCGTGCGCGCCTGGGCCCGCGACAACGGGTTCTCCGTGAGCGACCGCGGCCGCATCTCGGCCGAGGTCCAGGAGGCCTACGACAAGGCCAACTCCTGAGCCCCTCGCCCCACCCCGCCGGAGCGGCGGCGCCCGATCCGGGTGCCGCCGCTCCGGTCATGTCACGGCACCACTCGTGGCTGCGCTTCACCGCCGGCGGGCCACCACTCCCGCTGGGCCTCGACGCGGACGCCACGGCCTGGCAGGCGGCCCTCGACGACCTGCACCGGCGCTGGTACGACGGCGCGGCAGCACCGCAGGTGGCCGCCGTCTTCGTGCTCCAGTGGCTGCTCCAGGTTCCGGCCCACACCGCCGCGCACGCGGCCGTCACCGGCCCGTGGCGGGCCCGCCTCGACGACCTGACCTTCGCCCTGGGCGGCGCGCTCGTACCCGAGCTCGTGCGCCTCACCGGGCTGCTGGCAGACGACGACGGGGTACACGACCGGATGGCGCGCGCCGAGGCCGACTACCGCGCCGTCGCGGAGCCACTCGCCCGTGGGTACACCTCCTCGGTGCGCCTCGGCCCGCACGTCCGCGCCGCGCTCGTCACGGACATGTGGGTGGCCGCCTCGCGCGAGGCCCTGGCCGTCACCGGCTACGGGGTCGCGCCGGTGGTCGCCCCCCGCGAGTCCTGCTGCCTCATCTATGCCCTGCCCGGCTGCACCGAGTGCGCCGGGTGCCCCCGCCTGCGCTGACAGCGGAGCGCGTGCCCCTCGACCCTGCAGGACATGCCGACCATGGCTCGCGGTCGTCGGCGTGTCGTGCAAGGTCGCCGGCGGTGATGACCGGGCTTCCGGACTCACACCGACTCTCCGGTGGGCGTGGCGCCGTCGGGCGGGACCGGCGCCCGGCAACCCGGCGACATCGAAGCCGCCGCGGCGCGGGGGCCGCTGGGAGGCTGGTGGCATGAAGGTCCTCGTCCGCGCCGTCGTCCTCGCCATGCTCGCCGCCGCCGTCGGCTTCGGGACCAACCTGCTGTCCGACGACGGGACGGCCAGCATCGGGGCCGGCCTGTTCGCCTTCCTCGCGGTCGTCGTCGCCGGGTTCGTCTGGGGTTGGCGCGACGCCCGCTGCGACCACTTCGGGCGGGTGCTGCTGCGCTGGGTCGTCGTCGGTGTGGTCGTCGGCCTCGGCTTCGCGGTGCTCCCGCAGGTGGGCTCGTCGGAGTTCTTCTCGCTCTCGACCTACCTCACCGACCTGCCCTTCTCCGGCACCTTCGGGCTCGCGCTCACGGTCGTGGCCGCGTGGCTCGGTGCCCTCGTCGGGTTCCTCACCGGAGGACTCCGCCGGCCCCGGACCGCGCAGACGGACGAGCCGGCTCAGGTCTGACCGGACGAGCCGGCCCCGGGGCGCCGACCGCCCGTCAGGCTCCGGCCGGCCGTGGCTGGCTGGGGTGCGGTGAGTCCCCAACCGCTGCCTGGGCCCGCCACAGCGCCACCTCGAGCTCGTCGCGCACGGCCCGGTAGTCCGGGTCGCCGTGGACGTTGCGCACCTGCTCCGGGTCCTTCTCGAGGTCGTACAGCTCCCACTCCGGCGGGTACGTCTGCCAGCTCGTGCCCGGCAGCCCCAGCCCGTCGTTGTAGTAGTAGATGAGGACGTAGCGCTGGGTGCGCCACCCGTAGTGGGCGGGCGCCTTGTGGTTGGGGTCGTCGTTCTCCCAGTACCGGTAGTACAGCCCCTCGTGGGGCGGCGAGTCGGGAGCCCCGGTGAGGTCACCGAGGAAGCTGCGCCCCTGCATCCGGGGATGCGGCTCGACCCCGGCTGCGTGGAGGAGCGTCTGGGCCATGTCGACGTTGGAGACGATGGTGTCGACGACCCTTCCGGGCGCGATCCGCCCCGGCCAGGACACGACGAACGGCATTCGGATCGACTGCTCGTACATGAGGCGTTTGTCGTACCAGCCGTGGTCGCCGAGGAAGAAGCCCTGGTCGGAGGTGTACACGAGGAGGGTGTCGCCCAGGACGCCGCGCTGCTCGAGGTGGTCGCGCACCCGGCCGACGTTCTCGTCGACGGAGTGCACGCAGCGCAGGTAGTCCTCCATGTACCGCTGGTACTTCCACAGCGCGAGCTCCTCGTAGTCGAGGCCCGGGGGTGGCGCCGTCTTGAGGTCCTCGAGGTTGATGCACTCGGCGATGCGCATTGCGGCGCGGCGGGCCGAGGC
Organism: uncultured Actinomycetota bacterium; assembly: GCA_963726295.1. GTDB lineage: Bacteria > Actinomycetota > Actinomycetes > Actinomycetales > Dermatophilaceae > DASSQJ01. Next base: position 70,587 of record CAVSBW010000006.1, on the reverse strand, counting down.
GCTGCGGGTGGCGTAGTCGTCCCAGAACGTGCTCGGGACCGGGACGGGTTCGGTGTAGAGGTCGAGGTGGTCCGGGTGCGGGGTCCACGGCCGGTGTGGTGCCTTGTGGTGGACGAGAAGGCACCACGGCTCGTCGCCGTCGAGGGAGTCCAGCCACGTCAGCCCCAGGTCGGTGATGACGTCCGTGGCGTAGCCGGGCACCGTGCGCAGGCCGTCCACGGAGAGGAGCCGCGGGTCGAGGTACTCGCCCTGGTCGACGAGGACCTCCCAGTGGTCGAAGCCCTGCGGGTCGTGCGACACCCCGTCGGTCTCGCCGTGGCCGAGGTGCCACTTGCCGACGACGGCGGTGCGGTAGCCGGCCTCGCGCAGCATCGAGACGAAGGTCGGCTGACCCGCGTCGATGCCCTCGGCCAGCACCCGGACGCCGTTGACGTGGCTGTACGTGCCGGTGAGGATGCTCGCCCGGCTCGGCGCGCACAGCGAGTTGGTGGCGAAGCAGTTCTCGAGCCGGGCGCCGGTGGCCGCGATCTCGTCAATGTGCGGCGTCCGGTTGACCACCGAGCCGTAGGCCCCGACGGCGTGCGCGGCGTGGTCGTCGGTGAGGACCATGAGGATGTTCGGTCGGCGTGCCGCTGTCTCCCCGCTCATCCGTCCGACCCTAGGCCGCTCCGACGGCCCAGGCGTTCGGGAGCGCGGGTGCATCGGCCGTCGCGCAGTCAGGGGAGGTCGGCGATGAGGTCGCCGTGCTCCTCCAGCCGGTCGAGCACGTCGTCGAACATCACCTGCCGCAGCGCGTCGGGCTCCGCAGCCCCGCGCTCCACCTCCTCCCACGTGCGCGGCGCCGCCACACACGGCAGCTCGCGCCCGCGCAACGAGTAGGGGCTGATCGTGGTCTTGGCGGCGACGTTCTGGCTCCAGTCGAGGAACACCTTCCCGGGGCGCAGGGACTTCGTCATCTTCCACAGCACGAGGTCGGGATGGCGCTTGGTCATCTCCTGCGCGAGCTGCATGGCGAGCTCGCGGACCTGGTCGGAGGTGAGGTCGCCGCCGAGGCCGGCGTACAGCTGCATCCCCTTGCTGCCGGAGGTCACGGGGTGGAGCTCGAGACCCAGCCGCTCCAGCCGGTCGCTGACGAGGAGCGCCACCTTGGCGCACTCGTGGAGGCCGGCGGGCTTGCCGGGGTCGAGGTCGATGACGATGCGGTTCGGGTTCTCGCGCGAGCCGTCGTCGGCCACCGTCCACTGCGGCACGTGCAGCTCGAGGGAGTTGAGGTTCACCAGGTAGGCGAGATCAGCGAGCCCGGTGACCATCGGGTACGTGACGTCGTCGACCGGCACGCGCGGCAGCCAGCTGGGCGCTCCCGACGGCAGGTTCTTCTCGAAGAACATCTGGTCCTCGACGCCGTGCGGCCACCGGACCCGCGTGACCGGGCGGTCGGCGAGGTGCGGCAGCAGCACCGGCGCCACCCGGGCGTAGTAGTCGAGCACCTCGCCCTTCGTGGTCTCCGTGGACGGGTACATGACCTTGTCGAGGCTGGTGAGGCGCAGCTTGCGCCCCCCGACCTCGACGCGGGTGACCTGGGGCTCAGCCGCCACTGCCGGCCTCCTGCAGGTCGGTGGGGATCAGGTCGCGGCGGACCCCGAGGTAGGTGGGCTGGCGCAGCCGGTGCAGGCCGGTGAGCTCGAGCGTGCGCACCTCGACGACGACCTCGGGCTCGAGCCAGCGGGTGCCCACCGCGTCGATACGGGGCACCTCGTCGGAGAAGGGTGAGGCGGCGCGGGCCAGCGGCTCCAGCCGGCGCCGCAGGCGCTCACCCTCCGCGCCGGCGAGCCCCGACCCGACCCGCCCCGCGAAGCGCCACCCCCCGTCGCCATCGGGCAGCCCCACGAGCACCGCGCCGAGCCGGTCGCCCGAGCCCGTCTCCGGGCGCCAGCCGCCGACCACGACGGAGTACGTCGTACGGTGCGCGTGCTTGCGCCAGTCGGCGGAGCGCCGACCGGGGTGGTAGGCCGCGGACCGCCGCTTCGACACGATGCCCTCGAGGCCCTGCTCGGCGGTCGCCGCGAGCAGCTGCTCGCCGTCGTCGTACACCGGAGGCACCTGCCGGTGCGCGCCGGTGAGGTCGAGCTGCTCGAGGAGCCGCCGCCGCGCGGACCAGGGCTGGCCGGTGAGATCCTCCCCGAAGAGCCGGAGCAGGTCGAACACCATGAGGGTCACGGGGCGCGTCGCCGCCAGGCGCAGGGCCTTGGGCCGCGACGACACGTGCATCCGGTCGGCGAGGGCGTGGAAGCTGGGCCGGCCGTCGTCCATCGCGACGACCTCCCCGTCGAGGAGGAGGTCCTCGTAGGTCTCGCCGAGCGCGTCGAGCTCGGGGAAGGCCGCGGTGACGTCGCGCTCGGTCCGCGACCACACCGACACCACGCCCCCGCGGACGTCGACGAGCACCCGCATCCCGTCCCACTTCACCTCGTGCGCCCACGCCGAGCCCGCCGGGACGCGCTCGGCGGGACTCGCGAGCATCGGACGGAACGGCGCAGGCACGGGCCCATCCTGCCCTCACCCCGGCCGCGCCGGAGGGCCTGCGGGCCTGCCGGCGTCGGTCAGGGGGCCAGCCCGGCCTCGTGCGCCATCACGACCAGGCCGATCCGGTCCCGTGCGCCCCACTTGGTGAGCAGCCGTCCCAGGTGGGTCTTCACGGTGGTCTCCGAGATGTGCAGCTCGGCCGCTGTCTCCGCGTTGGTCAGTCCCCGGGCCACGCACCGCAGCACGTCGTGCTCGCGCGTGGTCATCCGCGAGACCGCGGCGGTGTGCGGCGTGGCCCGCTTCGCGTCGGGCAGCCCTGCGACGAGGGGGCCGGTGACGCTCTCGTCGAGGACGACCTCCCCGGCCGCCACGGAGCGGACCGCCGTGACCAGCGAGCCCCGGGGCGAGTCCTTGAGGAGGAAGCCGCTCGCCCCGGACCGGAGCGCCCGGACCACGTACTCGTCGTCGGGGAACGTGGTGAGCACCAGCACGCGGGTGTCCGGCACCTCCGCCCGGAGGCGTGGCAGCACGGCGAGCCCGTCGAGGCGGGGCATCCGCAGGTCGAGCAGCACCACGTCCGGGCGCTCAGTGCGGCAGAGCGCGAGCGCCTCCACCCCGTCGGCGGCGGTCCCGACCACCTCGAGGTCCTCCTGGGCGTCGAGGATGAGGGCGAAGCCCTCGCGCACGAGCTCCTGGTCGTCCACGACGACGACGCGGGTCATGGTGGGCCCCCGCTCCCCGGCAGGACCGCCTCGACGACGAATCCGCCCGCGGCGAGGGGTCCGGCACTCAGCCGGCCACCACAGCTCTCGACCCGCTCGCGCATGCCGAGGAGGCCGTGGCTCGGCCCGCCGCCGGCCGCAACGGAGGGGCCGGCGGAGCCCGGTCCGCCGGAACCCACGGCGGCCCCGGGTCGGGGTGCGTCGTTCTCGACCCGCACGTGGACCGCGCCGTCCCGGCGGAGCACACCCACCCGGGTCTGGGGCCCGCCCGCGTGCCGCAGCGCGTTCGTGAGGGCCTCCTGGACGACCCGGTACGCGGTCGCGTCGGCCTCGGGTGCGAGGTCGACGCCGGTGTCGACGTCGAGGAGCACCGGGAGGCCGGCGTCCCGGAACGCAGCCGCGAGGGCCGGCAGGTGGGCGAGCCCGGCGGAGTCGGACGGGTCGCGCAGCAACCCGAGCACGCTGCGCGTCTCGCGCAGGGCCGCGCGACCGACCTCCTGGACGTGGCCTACGGCCCGCCGAGCACCGGCGGGGTCGCCGTCGAGCAGCTCGTCGGCGACCTCGGCCTGGACCACCATGAGCGAGAGGCTGTGCGCGAGCACGTCGTGGAGGTCGCGGGCCACCCGGAGCCGCTCCTCCGCCGCGGCGGCCCTGGCGTCCGCCTCCGCCTGTCTGCGGGTCGCCTCGACCCGCCGGTCGGAGTCGCTGAGCCACAGTCCGATGCCGAAGATCCAGATGACGTTGAGCGACCAGGTCCACGAGGAGGCGAGGGTCTCGCGCGGGTCGCTGGCGCTGCCCACGAGCGCCAGCGCCATCCCGAGCGGCAGGCCGGCGAACGCCCAGGGGCGGCGCTCGTAGCGGGCGACGGAGAAGACGGCCGCGACGAGGACGAGGACCACCGGTGCCGACTGTGCGTGCGCGCCGGCGGCACTCGGGACCAGCACGGCCACGCCGACGACCGCGAGGACGAGGAGGGGGAGGCGGCGCCGCGCCAGGAGGGCGACGCACGCGATGGAGGCCCCCACGAGGAGGAGCGCCCGCGACCCCACGACCGTGTCGGACGAGGCGACGTCGGCCACGGCCAGTACGAGCAGCACGAGAGCGGGCAGCCAGTCCCAGACCCCGTACGGCGGGGCGAGCCGGCGACGCAGCCGGGTCGTCATGGCCCCGAGCGTAGGGCTCCGCGCGTCGCGCGGACATCGTCCCGGTGGACGACCGCCGTCCTGCCCGGGGATGACCCCTGTCCTCCCCCGCGGCGTCCGATCGGGCCCGAGGAGGGACGCGTCGAGCACCCCGCCGCTCGACGCTGGTGGGGACCCGATCGCCGAGGAAGGGAAGCACCATGTCCGTCACCACCTCCCCGTCCCCCGCCGACGCCGCACCGGGCCGGCCGCGGCTGCGGCGCAGCCGCGCCCTGCTCCTCACCGGCGGCTACGCGCTGCTCTCGCTGTGGGCACTCGTGATGTCCGGTTTCGGGCCCGTGGCCGCGCTCACCGCCCAGCTCCCGGACCCGTCGCTGCGCTTCGCCGCGGTCGCGGCCGGCGGGTTCAAGGTGCTCACCCTCGGAGCCGCCGCGGCCGTGCTGCTGAGCCGCGGACGCAGCGTGTTCGCCGTCCGCGTCCTCCTCGCCGGACAGGTGGTGTGGCTCGCCACCGACCTGTTGGCGCCGCAGGGCCAAGAGGGCATGAGCGCCGCCCTCGTGCGGTTCGTCGTCTCCACCGCCATCTGGGTCGGGCCGTGGCTCCTCCTGGCACCGGGGCGCCGCCGGCTCTGGTCGGAACCGCTGACCGTACGACGGCTCCCTGCCGTGGTCACCGTCGTCGCCGCCGCGCCGCTCGTCGCGTGGGCCACCACCACCGCGGGCCTCGACGTGTCAGGAACCCTGCCCGGGGAGGGCACCTATGCCGAGCTTCGCTACGACCTCACCGGCCTGTCGCTCGCCGTGCTCGCCGCGCTCGTCCTCGCCTCGGTGGACGCCCGTCGGCCGTGGTGGGACCGGCTGGTCGCCGTGGTCTGCATCGTCGTGGGCGGGCTCGCGGCCGTGTACCCGGACGGCTACGCCTCGCCCGGGCCCGCCGGTCTCGGCCTCCTCGCGGTTGCCGCTGCCCTCCTCGCAAGCCCGGCGATCGAGCGGCGACGGGCCACGGAGGGTGCGACTTCCCGGTGAGGCTCATCCGGCCGGGGGACGCGCGTTCCGCGTCCCCCGGTCGTCACCCGTCCCCGCGCCCGCCCGGCTCGGCTAGCGTCGCCGGAGTGATCCGTGCCGACGCCGGGCCGACGGGGACGCCGGCCGCTCCCGTGGTCCTCGTCGAGGGCGAGAGCGACGCCCTTGTGGTGCGCACCCTGCTGCGAGCTCGCACCGCGCCGGCAGAGATCGTGCCCATGGACGGGGTCACCAACCTCGCCCGGCACCTCGAGAGGCTCGGTGGCCCCCGACCCGGGGTGCTCGTGCTCGTCGACGGTGGTGAGGTTCGGTTCGCCGTCGGGGCGTTGCGCCGCCAGGGGGTCCGGGCCGAGACGACCGAGGAGCTGGGGTGGCACGGCGTGTTCGTCTGCGAGCGCGACCTCGAGGACGTGCTGTTCCGCGCCCTGGGGCTCGCAACCGTCGTCGACGAGGTCGCCGCCATGGGCGAGCTGACCGCGTTCGAGCGGCTCACCCGGACGCCGCAGTGGCGCGAGCGCCCCGTCGGCGAGGCCCTGCACCGGTTCGCGGGGTCCGGTTCGGGGCGCAAGGCCCGCCTCGCGGCGCGGCTGGCGGCGCGCCTCGACCCGCACCAACCACCCGAGCCGCTCGACGCGCTCGTCGCGGCGGTGCTCGCGAGCACCTGACCCGGCGGGACCCTCCCGCGGCGTCCCCGGCGCCCGTACGCTGGGACGACGTGCCGCCTCGACCACCGGCGGACGACGGAAGGACGTGACTCGCGATGCGCGCGATCTGGAAGGGCGCGGTCTCCTTCGGCCTCGTCAACGTGCCCGTGAAGCTGTACTCGGCCACCGAGAACCACGACGTGCAGTTCCGGCAGGTCCACCGCGAGGACGGCGGCCGCATCCGCTACCGGCGGTTCTGCTCGATCGACAACGAGGAGGTCTCGTACGACGACATCGCCAAGGGCTACGAGACCGAGGACGGCGAGATGGTCGTGCTCACCGACGACGACTTCTCCGACCTGCCGTCGAAGACGTCCAAGGAGATCGGCGTCACCAAGTTCGTTCCCGAGGACCAGATCGACCCGATGTGGCTCGACAAGTCGTACTACCTCGAGCCCGACAAGACCGCGACCAAGCCCTACGTCCTGCTCCGCGACGCGCTCGAGAAGGAGAAGCGGATGGCGGTGGTCACCGTCTCGATCCGCACCCGGATGACGATGGCCGTGCTCCGCGTGCGCGACGGCGTCATCGTCATGCAGACCATGCTGTGGCCCGACGAGATCCGTGGCGCGGACTTCGCCTCGGTCGACGAGGAGCAGCACGCCACGAAGCAGGAGATGGACATGGCGAAGGTCCTCATCGACCAGCTCGCCGGGGACTTCGACCCGGGCGACTACGAGGACGACTACGCCATCGCCGTCAAGGAGCTGGTGCGGGCCAAGGTCGAGGGCGGCGAGGTCCAGGCGCCACCGGTGGAGGAGGACGAGGGCGGCGAGGTCGTCGACCTGCTGGCTGCGCTCTCGCGGTCGGTCGAGAAGGCCAAGGCGGCTCGCGGCGAGGCGCCGACCGCCGAGAAGAAGGCGCCTGCGACCAAGTCCGCCGCCAAGAATTCCGGCTCGACGAAGTCCGCGGCCGCGAAGACGACCACGAAGAAGACCGACCCCAAGAAGACCGCGAAGAAGCAGGAGAAGAAGGCGAGCTGACCCCTCCCCTCTTGTGGCCTCCCGAGCGCGTGTCCCGGCACGCGGTCGGCGGGGTGCGGCGGCGCTGTGCGGCGGCAGGCCCCGGCCCTCAGCCGGGGGCCACCAGCGCCGCCACCTCTCCGGCGGCGGCCATGAAGCTCTGGGTGTCGAGGCGATCGTCGACGGGCAGCAGCGCCACCGTGTCGACACCGGCGGCCGCGAACGCCGCCAGGCCCTCCGCCACCGCGGCTGGGTCCCCGTACAGCTCCGAGGGTGGCGCGTCGACCGGCGCACCGAGGGCCGCCCGCCGGGCTGCGATGCGGGCCGGCCCGTCGGGGCCGAACGCGCACGGCAGGAAGTTCGTGACCACGGGCGAGCGCTCGCGCCCGGCGCGCTCGGCGGCATCGCGGACCCGGCCGACGACCGCGCGGAGCCGGGCCGGGTCGTAGCCGCCCGGCACGACGAGGCCGTCGCCCACCTCACCGACGAGGTCGACGGTTCGGGGCCCCTCCCCGGCGAGGTGCAGCCGCATCGTCTCGAGCGGCGGCCAGGCCAGGCGCACGTCGTCCAGGGAGACGTAGTCGCCGCGGGTCGTCACCGCGTCTCCGTCGAGGAGCCGTCGCAGCGCTTCGGTGTACTCGCGCAGCAGCGTCAGCGGTGACGCGGCCCGGGCCCCGACCTGCGCCATCCACGACTGGACACCGTGCCCGAGGCCGGCCACGAGGCGCCCGGGGAAGAGCCGGTCCAGCGTCGCGAGCTCCATCGCGGTCAGGGCGACGTTGCGCAGCGGCACCGGCAGCACGCCGATGGCGACCTGCAGGCGGGACGTGGCGCCGAGGGCCGCCGCGGCCGCGGAGACCCCACCCTCGGCGAAGCAGTCCTCCCAGAGCCACAGCTGGGCCACGCCTGCGTCCTCCGCGGCTCGCGCAGCCGGGACGAGCTCCTCCGGAGCCAGCGTGGGACGGAAGATCGCGCCGACGGTGAGCATCGCCCCAGTCTGCCCCCGCGCACCCACGCTCGGCCGGCGTCGGAGCCTGCACCTAGGCTGCCCGCATGCCCGAGGGCCACACGCTGTACGCGCTGGCGCGCGACCTCCACTCCGCGTTCTCCGGCACCCGTCCCGCGGTCACCAGCCCGCAGGGGCGGTTCGAGGACGGAGCGGCCCAGGTGAGCGGCCGCGAGCTCGTCGGCGCGACGAGCCGCGGCAAGCACCTCTTCCTCGAGTTCGACGGCGAGCGCTGGGTGCACGTGCACCTCGGCCTCATCGGCACCTTCACCATCGACGAACGGGAGTGGACCGCCGAGGTGCCGGCCGTCGGCGCCGTCCGGATGCGGCTGGTCACCGACGAGCATGTCGCCGACCTGCGCGGGCCCAACCTCTGCTCCCTCGTGACGCCCGAGGAGGTGGAGGCGGTCATGGCCCGGCTCGGCCCCGACCCGCTGCGCCCGAACGCCGTCGACGGTGACCCCCAGCGGGCCTGGACGCGCATCCACCGCTCCTCGCGCAGCATCGGCGAGCTGCTCATGGACCAGTCGGTGCTCGCGGGCGTCGGCAACGTCTACCGCTCCGAGGTGCTCTTCCGACACCGGCTCTCGCCGTTCACGGAGGGTCGGGTGTTCCGCAGGGCGTCGTGGCGGCTGGTCTGGGACGACCTCGTGCGGCTGCTGCCCCTCGGGGTCGCGACCGGCCGCATCGTCACCGTCGCCGAGCAGGTCGAGGACGTCGAGGCCGCGCTCGGCCGCGGCGAGGTGCCGCACGTGCTCGAGCGCACGTCGTACGTCTACAAGCGCGACGGGTCGCCGTGCCTGGTGTGCGGCTCGCGCATCCGCACCCGGGTGGTCGCCGGCCGCAACCTCTTCTGGTGCGGCCGCTGCCAGCGCCGTCGCTGACCGTGTTCTGGTAGGCAGGAACCGTGCCGACGACCGACCCGCACCTGCTCGACCCCGACCACCTGCCGACGCCGTACTCCGCCGACGAGATCCGCGAGGGCACCGCCGAGGGCCGCACCCTCGTGGTGCTCACCGAGCCCGCCGGCGCGCCGGGGTCGACCCGGACGGTGCGGTACACCGAGTGCGGCTCTGACGGCGCCGTCCAGAACCGGACACCGGTGGACGAGCGCGGGCGGGCGGTGGGCGAGCCCCACGTGTCGCCGGTCAGCTGGCTCGAGCTCCAGCAGCACGCCTCGTTCCCCGCAGACCGCACGGTCGCCGAGCGGGTGCGGCTCGAGCATCCCCTAGGCGACCTCGACTGCGTCCGCTACACCGTGGGCCAGGGTGACGCGGTGGACACGTTCTGGTTCGACGTGGCCCGCCCGGGGATGCCCGTGCTCGTCGACTCCCGCAAGGGCGGGCAGAGCGTGCTGCGGATGACCGTCGTGGCGGACGAGGTCCGCGGCGGCTGAGGGCCACCTCGGGGCGGGGGGTGCACGGCCGACGACGCCATCCGGACCCGTGAGGTCCCGAACGGACCGAACCGTCAGCAGGCACCGGCAACCTTCACCGAACGACGGGAAGCGAAGGCGTCGCTAAGTGAAGGTTCCGGCATCCGGAGGGAAAGTGCCGCCCGGATCGGAGGACGTGTCCGCTGGTGGCGAACGCTGTCCGGGCCCGGAACACCACGGGTGCGCTCCCGCGTTGGACCCCCCGTAGGACGCGCCACCGGGTGCCGGTTCCAGACAGGGACCGCGCGAACTCAGGTGGCGCGACTAGCATCGAGGGGACTCGACGTCAGGAGTAGCACCATGTTCGAACGGTTCACCGACCGCGCACGCCGCGTCGTCGTGCTCGCGCAGGAGGAGGCGCGCGGTCTCAACCACAACTACATCGGGACCGAGCACATCCTCCTCGGCCTCATCCACGAGGGCGAGGGCGTCGCGAGCAAGGCCCTGGAGAGCCTCGGCATCAGCCTCGAGGCCGTCCGCGAGCAGGTGCAGGAGATCATCGGCCAGGGCCAGCAGGCTCCGACCGGTCACATCCCGTTCACGCCGCGCGCCAAGAAGGTCCTCGAGCTGAGCCTGCGCGAGGCGCTCCAGCTCGGCCACAACTACATCGGCACCGAGCACATCCTCCTCGGCCTCATCCGTGAGGGCGAGGGCGTGGCCGCCCAGGTGCTGGTCAAGCTCGGCGCCGACCTCTCGCGCGTGCGCCAGCAGGTCATCCAGCTCATCTCCGGCTACCAGGGTGGCAAGGAGGGCGCCGCGCAGGGCGCCGGTGCCTCCCAGGGCGGTCCGGCCGAGGGCACCCCGGCGGGCTCGCTGGTTCTCGACCAGTTCGGCCGCAACCTCACCCAGGCCGCCCGCGAGGGCAAGCTCGACCCGGTCATCGGGCGCGAGAAGGAGATCGAGCGGGTGATGCAGGTGCTCTCCCGCCGCACCAAGAACAACCCCGTCCTCATCGGCGAGCCCGGTGTCGGCAAGACCGCCGTCGTCGAGGGTCTGGCGCAGGACGTCGTCAAGGGCGAGGTGCCCGAGACCCTCAAGGACAAGCAGCTCTACACCCTCGACCTCGGCGCGCTCGTCGCCGGCAGCCGCTACCGCGGTGACTTCGAGGAGCGGCTGAAGAAGGTCCTCAAGGAGATCCGCACCCGCGGCGACATCGTCCTGTTCATCGACGAGATCCACACCCTCGTCGGGGCCGGCGCGGCCGAGGGCGCCATCGACGCTGCCAGCATCCTCAAGCCGATGCTGGCCCGTGGCGAGCTCCAGGTCATCGGGGCCACGACTCTTGACGAGTACCGCAAGCACATCGAGAAGGACGCCGCGCTCGAGCGCCGCTTCCAGCCGATCCAGGTCGCCGAGCCGACGCTCGCGCACGCCATCGAGATCCTCAAGGGCCTGCGTGACCGCTACGAGGCGCACCACCGGGTGTCCATCACCGACGGTGCGCTCGTCGCGGCCGCCAACATGGCCGACCGGTACGTCAACGACCGCTTCCTCCCGGACAAGGCGATCGACCTCATCGACGAGGCCGGGGCCCGGCTGCGCATCCGACGGATGACCGCTCCGCCGGACCTGCGCGAGTTCGACGAGAAGATCGCCGCCGTCGTCCGCGAGAAGGAGTCCGCGATCGACGGGCAGGACTTCGAGAAGGCCGCGCGGCTGCGCGACGACGAGAAGAACCTGCGGAACGAGAAGGCCAAGCGCGAGGCCGAGTGGAAGTCCGGCGACATGGACGTCATCGCCGAGGTCGACGAGGAGCTCATCGCCGAGGTCCTCGCCGCGTCCACCGGCATCCCGGTGTTCAAGCTCACCGAGGAGGAGTCCAGCCGGCTGCTCCACATGGAGGACGAGCTGCACAAGCGGGTCGTCGGCATGGACGACGCGATCAAGGCGCTCTCGCAGGCGATCCGCCGCACGCGAGCCGGCCTGAAGGACCCGCGCCGTCCCGGTGGCTCGTTCATCTTCGCCGGCCCCACCGGGGTCGGGAAGACCGAGCTGGCCAAGACGCTCGCGGAGTTCCTCTTCGGCGACGAGGACAGCCTCATCCAGCTCGACATGTCGGAGTACAGCGAGAAGCACACCGTCTCGCGGCTGTTCGGGTCGCCTCCCGGCTACGTCGGGTACGAGGAGGGCGGCCAGCTCACCGAGAAGGTGCGGCGCAAGCCGTTCTCGGTGGTGCTCTTCGACGAGGTCGAGAAGGCCCACCCGGAGATCTTCAACTCGCTGCTGCAGGTGCTCGAGGATGGCCGGCTCACCGACTCCCAGGGTCGGGTGGTCGACTTCAAGAACACCGTCATCATCATGACGACCAACCTCGGCACCCGTGACATCTCCAAGGGCTCGCTCGGCTTCTCGGCCGGCCCCGACACCCGGTCCGACTACGACCGGATGAAGAACAAGGTCATCGACGAGCTCAAGCAGCACTTCCGTCCCGAGTTCCTCAACCGGGTCGACGACACCATCGTCTTCCCGCAGCTCTCGCAGTCCGAGATCGTCCAGATCGTCGACCTCGAGATCGCCAAGCTCGACAAGCGGCTCAAGGACAAGGACATGGGCATGGAGCTCACCCCGGCGGCGAAGAACCTCCTCGCCAGCAAGGGCTACGACCCGGTGCTCGGTGCCCGCCCGCTGCGACGCACGATCCAACGCGAGATCGAGGACGTGCTCTCGGAGAAGATCCTCTTCGGCGAGCTGAAGTCCGGCGAGATCGTCGCGGTCGACGCCACCGGCGAGGGCAAGGACGACACGTTCACCTTCCAGGGCACCCCGCACTCGCGCGGGATCGAGCTGCCCGTGGTCGCTGCGGAGGCCGGCGAGGGCTGACCCGCCCATCCGCCGACGAGGCCCCGACCCACCCGTGGGTCGGGGCCTCGTCGCGTGTCAGCGGACCCGCCTCAGCGCCACCTCTGCCCCGCCTCCCGCACGCAGACCCGGCAAATCGTCCCGACATGCGACATTCATGACCAAATCTTGAACTTTGCTTTACCCCACACCGCGGCCCGGTGGCGCACACTGGACACATCGCACGCGCCTCCGGGTCTGCGTGCGATCGGGCGGCCCGCCATCACCCCTGCGGTGGCGGGCCGCCCTCGTGCGTGGGGGATACCCGGTCGGGGGCTCGCGGAAACCACGCCCACCACCGCCGCGGTGGGCGGCACCGCACCGCGTCACCGCTGCGGGCTACGCTCCGGACCGTGTCCGAGCACCCCGACGGCGTGAGCGCCCGCGCCGAGCCCGCAGCGGTGACGGTGAGGCCGGCCCGCACCACAGACGTGCGTGCCATCCGGGCCCTGGTCGCCCCGCTCGCCGAACAGCGCGTCCTCCTGGCAAAGGAGGCGGTCGCCTACTACGAGTCCGTCGCGGACTTCGTGGTGGCGGAGTCAGCGGGCCGGGTCGTCGGCTGTGGGGCGGTGCACGTCCTCTGGGAGGACCTCGGAGAGATCCGCACCCTCGCCGTCGAGCCGGCCTTCCTCGGCCGCGGCGTCGGCACGGCCGTGCTCGAACGTCTCGTCGCCCGCGCCGGCGACCTCGGGCTCTCGCGGCTGTTCTGCCTGACCTTCGAGGTGGCGTTCTTCGCGCGCCACGGCTTCGAGGCGATCGAGGGCCAGGCGGTCGCTCCCGCCGTCTACGCCGAGCTCCTGCGGAGCTACGACGAGGGGGTCGCGGAGTTCCTGGACCTCGAGCGGGTCAAGCCCAACACCCTGGGCAACACCCGGATGCTGCGGACGCTGTGACCGTCGGCGCAGGACCAGCAGGACCAGCATCACCACGCCCGCGAGGACGAGCAGGACGAGCAGCGGCAGGCCGACACCCAACGGCATCACCCAGCCGGCGCGGTCCGCGACCTGCGCTGCGGTGGTCCCGGCGGCGTCGACGTCGCCCTCGATCAGCTGCTCCAGCGCCCGGTGGGCGGTGTCGTCGATGCCGAGCAGGGCCTGGCCGAGGTCGCCGAGCGGGCCCTGGTCCTCGTCCGCGACGTCGGTGGCGGCACCGACCGCGGTGATGGCGCCCGCCGCGGCGGGGAGCGACGCGGCCAGGGCCTGGTACTGCTCGTCCTGGGCTGCCTCCTCGTACGACTCGCGCACCGGCCCGGGCACGTCGAGGCCGGTGGCCTCGGCCGCCTGTTGCACCGCCACCGCATCGGTACCGAGGTCGGCCACCTCGCCCCGGACGTGGGCGGCCCGGTCGAAGTCCCAGAGGGTCATGGCGTCGCGCAGGCCTTCCGGTGGGGTCCAGGCACCGTCGGCCTCGTCGATCGCGACGAAGGCCCTGCGAGCGGCGGCCCGGCCCTTGAGCTCGGCCTTCTGGGCCTTGGTGAGCACCCAGGTGCTGAACACCTTGCTCGCCCCGGTGGTCTCGCCACGGGTCTCGACGAGGTCGAGCCACCGCTCCCACGTGGTGCGGCCACCGGTGTGGTCGGAGACCCCCGCCGGGTCGTACGCGCGCTCGCCGCGGATGCCGGCCCCGACGACGGCCGCGAACTGCTCGTCGTCCAGGCCGTCGAGCAGCAGGCTCGTGACCCGGTAGGAGGCCGGGTAGGCCCAGGCCTCGAGGTCGGTGGACCGGGTACCGGCCCCACCGCCCCAGCGGTTGAGGGGCACGGCGGCCTCCGCGGTGCGCGAGGCGTTCGGGTGCTCGTAGGCCTTCTTGCCCTGGGCCAGCATCGCCCTCTCGGCCACGACCTGGGCCAGACCCTCGTACTGCCAGCGGTGGTCGAAACGGTCCTCGGAGAGCCACGCGTGGGAGAGCTCGTGGAGGATGAGGTCGTCGTCGAGCGCCTCGCCGACGACGATCTCGTTGCCCGAGGAGTCGAACCAGCCGTCGTATCCGCGCAGCGAGGGCGCGGCGTCCTCGCGGATCCGCTGCAGCCCACCTGGCCAGTCGTTGCCGACGAGCTCCTCGAGGGTGGGGATGCCGTCGGTGACGGCCCCGCTGACGAAGGACAGCCACCGCTTGTCGTCGGGGAAGGCCTCGAGCGTCAGGGCGGTGCCCGACACCTGCACCGTCTTCTCCTCGACGAGGTCCGGGTCGCGCAGGGACACGACGGCCCAGATGCCCGTCTCGTCGGTGTTCGTCGTGACCGTCCAGGCGTCCTTGGAGCCCTTGGTGCTCTGCTCGAAGCCCTCGCCCGTGCTCTCGAAGGTCATGCCGCGCGGGACGACGACCTGAACCGTGTTGTGGCCGGCATCGCCGGGGCTGGAGACGATGAAGGTGGCGTAGCCGCGGCCCACGCGGGTCCAGTCGCTCGAGCGCGGCGGGGCGCCGGGGATGGAGTACGTGAAGGTGATGCGGCGCGACTGGTTGTAGAAGAGGTTGCTGAACCGGATCGTGGCCATCGACGTGCTGGCGTCCTCGGTGGAGGCCACGCTGACCGAGAGCGTGCTGCCGTTGCTGGTGGCCGCGAGGTCCTCCGCGCCGGCGGGGACCGGAACGGAGAAGCCGTTGTAGAAGTACTGGTAGACGCCGTTGCTCGTCGTCTGGTTCGGGGTGACGTTGCGCAGGTCGAGGGTCAGCGTGGCCGCCACCGAGGTGTCCTTCGACTGCAGCACGTACCGGCTCGAGGCGCTGACCGTCAGTCCGGTGTCGGCCGCTGCCGACGGGGCCAGACCCACCGCTGCCGCGAGTGTGAGCACTCCCGCCAGGACCGCCCCGGTCGTGCGCCGGCGCAACCTGCCCATCATTCCTCCACCTGGGGTCCCCGCACCGGCCGCCTCCGGTGCCATCTCGCGTCGATCGTAGGTGGAGCCTCCACGGCGCACCCGGCGGTCTGCGGAATCTCGCAGCAATGCGTGTCCCTCACGCCGGCAGCGCGAAGCGGTCGGCGGGCACCGGCTCGAGCAGGCCGTCCTCGACCAGCGACGCGAGGCAGCGTTCGGCCTGCCCGTCATCGGCGGCGAGGGCGAGCAGGACCGTGCGGTCCACCGGTCCCTCGGCCTCGCGCAGGGCCTGGAGCACGCGGCCACGGACCTGTCGGTCGGTACCGTGCCACGCCTGGCCACGACGAGCCGGGCCAGGGTCCGCGGGGCTGCCTGCCGCAACCCACGAGCACAGGTCGCGGACCGGGCACTCGCCGCACCGCGGGCCGCGCACCCGGCAGACCAACGCCCCGAGCTCCATGACGGCGACGTTCCACGCGGCGGCACGCTCGTCGTCGTCGGGCACGAGGGCGGCAGCGAGCCTGGACTCGGCCGCCGACAGGGCCGGGGCGGGCAGCGCCCGGCCCTCGACCAGCCGGGTCAGTACCCGCCGCACGTTGGTGTCGACCACGGTCGTACGCCTCCCGTGGGCGAAGGCGGCCACGGCTGCGGCGGTGTAGGCCCCCACCCCGGGCAGTCCACGAAGGGCCTCCTCGTCCTCGGGCACCTCGCCGTCGTGGCGCTCCACCAGGGCGAGCGCCGCCTCCCGGAGGCGTAGCGCCCGGCGGGGGTAGCCGAGCCGCCCCCAGGCCCGCACCACCTCACCGGGGCTCTCGGCGGCGAGGTCGACCGGCCGCGGCCAGCGTGCCATCCACTCACGCCAGACCGGCTCGACCCGCGCGACCGGCGTCTGGTGCGACATCACCTCGGACACGAAGACCCCCCACGGCGAGGTGTCGGGAGCACGCCAGGCGAGGTCGCGCCCGTTCTCCGCGAACCAGGCCAGGAGGCGCTCGTGGAGCAGCGACGCCGGTGGTGCGGCCGGCCGCACGTCAGACGTAGCGCTCGAGGATGCTGGACTCGGCCAGGCGCGAGAGGCCCTCGCGCACGAGCCGGGCCCGGCCCTCGCCGACGCCGTCGACATCCATGAGGTCGTCGATGTTCGCGGCGAGCAGCTTCTGGAGGCTGCCGAAATGGCCGACGAGTCGGTCGACGATGGCCCCGGGCAGGCGCGGCACCTTCGACAGCAGCCGGTAGCCGAGCGGGCTCACCGACGAGTCGAGGGCGTCGCCGACCACCGCGAACCCCATGGCCCGGGCGCCGGCCGCGGGGTCGAGCAGCTCGGTGTTGTCCATCGCGGTGAGGTTGGCGACGGCCTCGGTGTGCGTGTGACCGAGCTTGGTCTCCGGGAGGTAGTCGCGGATGACAAGGCCCAGGTCGTCGGACAGCCCACCGGTGAGCTCCTCGAGCTGGAGCGAGAGCAGCCGGCCGTCGGTGCCGAGCTGGACGACGTACTCGGCGATCTCGTCCTTGATCCGGCGCACCATCTCGAGGCGCTGCAGGACGTTCGCGACATCGCGGACCGTGACGAGGTCCTCGATCTCGAGCGCGGACAGGGTGCCGGTGACCTCGTCGAGGCGGGCCTTGTAGCGCTCGAGGGTCTGGAGGGCCTGGTTGGCGCGGGACAGGATGGCGCTGGAGTCCTCGAGCACGACGCGGCGGCCGGCGACGTACAGCTGGATGATGCGCATCGACTGGCTCACCGACACCACCGGGTAGCCGGTCTGCTTGGCGACGCGCTCGGCGGTGCGGTGGCGCGTACCGGACTCGCTGGTGTCGATGCGGGAGTCGGGGAGCAGCTGGGTAGCGGCCTTGAGGATGCGCGTGACTTCGCGGTCGACGACGACAGCGCCGTCCATCTTCGCCAGCTCGCGCAGGCGGGTGGCGGAGAACTCGATATCGAGCGGGAACCCGCCGGTGGCGATCTGCTCGATGACCCGGTCGTGGCCCAGCACGATGAGCGCACCGGTGCGGCCGCGCAGGATCCGCTCGAGCCCGTCGCGCAGCTCGGTACCGGGAGCGACGGCCGCGAGGGTGGCGCGCAGCAGCTCGTCGTCGCTGGTCGGGACGGCCACGCAGGTCCTCCTCGTCGGTGCTCCCCCGGCCGCTGCTGATGCGGCCTCGTGCGGGAATGATAACGGGGAGCAGGTCACGGTCGGGTCTCGATTCGTCGGCCGAGACGTGGCACCACCCCTGGGTCAGCCGGTCGGCACCTCGTGCAGCGCCCGGCCCACCGCTTCCGCGACGGTGCCCACCTCGAGCACGGCCAGCCCCTCGGGCACCGGGCCGGACCCCAGGACTCCGGCGGGGACCACGGCCCGGGTGAACCCCAGGCGGGCCGCCTCGGCGAGCCGGCGGTGCGCCCCGGTGACGGGCCGGACCTCGCCGGCCAGACCGATCTCGCCGAACGCCACCGTCCCGTGCGGCAGCGGGCGGTCGGTGATGGCCCCGGCGAGCGCCAGGGTGACGGCGAGGTCGGCGGCCGGCTCGGTGAGGCGCACGCCGCCCACCGTCGACAGGTAGGCGTCCGCACCTCCGACCGGGGCCTTCGCCCGCTTGTCGAGGACGGCGAGCACCATGTTGACGCGCGCGGGGTCGAGACCGCTCGTGGCCCGCCGCGGGGTCGCGAGAGAGCTGGGCGTGACGAGGGCCTGCACCTCGGTGACGAGCGGTCGCCGGCCCTCGAGGGTGACGGTGACGCACGTTCCCGCCACCGCGGCGGTGCGGCCGGAGAGGAACAGCCCGCTGGGGTCGGCGAGCCCGACGATGCCGACGTCGGAGAGGTCGAAGCAGCCGACCTCGTCGGTGGGGCCGTAGCGGTTCTTCACCGCGCGCACGAGCCGCAGCCGTGAGTGCCGGTCACCCTCGAACTGCACCACGACGTCGACGAGGTGCTCGAGCACGCGCGGGCCGGCGATGGAGCCGTCCTTGGTGACGTGCCCGACGAGCAGGACCGCGATGCCGCGCGCCTTGGCGAGCTGGATGAGTGAGGCCGCGACCTCCCGCACCTGCGCCACGTTGCCGGCCGACCCCTCGACCTGCGCGCTGGAGATTGTCTGAACCGAGTCGATGACGACGAGCTCCGGCTCGAGCCGCTCGACCTGCGCGAGCACCGTGGCGAGGTCGGTCTCGCTGGCAAGGAACAGGTGCCGGGCCATGGCCTCGATGCGCTCGGCGCGGGACCGGACCTGGGCGGCCGACTCCTCGCCGCTGACGTAGAGCACGCGCCGCTCGCCGTGCTCGCCGGCCCGCGCGGCGCGGGCGGCGACGTCGAGGAGCAGCGTGGACTTGCCGATGCCCGGCTCCCCCGCGACGAGCACGACCGCTCCGGGCACCAGGCCGCCACCGAGCACACGGTCGAACTCGGGCACCCCGGTGGGGCGCGCTGCCGCGTGCTCGAGGTCGACCTCGGCGATGGGCACCGCGGGCCGCTCGAGCACCGCGACGGGGACGGTGCGCGCCGTCACGGCCCCGGACTCGGCCACGGCGCCCCAGGCCTGGCACTCGCCGCACCGGCCGACCCACTTGGCCGTCTGCCAGCCGCACTCGGCGCAGCGGTAGGCCGGGGCGCGCCGGGACGCCGTGGATGCCATGAGGCCCACCCTAGGCAGGCCCGCCGACACCGTCCCTCAGGCGCGGCCGACACCGCGGTGACTCCGGCAGCAGGCGACCCGCGCCGAGGGACCGGTGCCCCGACGGTCGTCGTCCCGCGGGGCGCCGTCGTGGCTCAGCCGCTCCCCGGAGACGGACCGCCGCCGCCGCGCGGCGGTGGACCCGTGCCCTCGGCGACGGCCTGCCTCTCGCCCCGGGCCAGCGCCCCGAGGTGGTCGTCGCGTCTGGCGATGTTGTGGGCGATCTCGTCGGCGAGCAGGCCGCGTTCGGCGTGTTCCATCCGGCCGTGCTCGCGCAGCAGGGCCCGCCCGAGGGAGAGCACCATGCCGATCATCACGAGGCTGAACGGCAGCGCGAGCAGGATCGCCGCCGTCTGCAGCGCGCTGAGCCCACCACCACCGGCGAGCAGCAGGGAGACCGCCACGGCACCCTCGAGGAGGGCCCACATGACGCGGCTCCACACCGGCGGGTTCGGGTCGCCACCGCTGGAGAGCATGTCGACGACGTAGGAGCCGGAGTCCGAGCTCGTGACGAAGAAGATGACGACGAGCACGATGGCCACGATGCTCGTGAGCGTGGCCAGCGGGAACCCGTCGAGCAGCTGGAACAGTGCACTCGTCGTGTCGACGCCGTCCACCCCGATGAGCCCGCCGCCGCCGAAGATCTCGCGGTAGATCCCGGAGCCGCCGAAGATGGCGAACCAGAGGAAGGTGACCGCCGTGGGTACGAGGAGCACGCCCGCGACGAACTCGCGCACGGTGCGGCCCTTGGAGATGCGCGCGATGAAGACACCGACGAACGGGGCCCAGCTCATCCACCAGCCCCAGTAGAACGTGGTCCAGCCGGAGACCCACGCGGTGCCGTCCTCACCCTCGAACGAGAGGGTCTGGAAGGAGAGCCGGAAGAAGTTGGAGACGTAGCTGCCGACCGAGGAGACGAAGTCCTCGAGGATGAACACGGTGGCACCGGCGAACAGCACGAAGAGCATGAGCCCCGCGGCGATGATCATGTTCACGTTCGAGAGGATCTTGATGCCCTTGTCGATGCCCGTCGCCACCGACAACGTCGCGAAGCCGGTGATGACGACGATGAGGACGACGAGCAGGACGTTGCCCACCTCGCTGACGGCGCCGAGGAACTGCATCCCGGAGGCCACCTGCGAGACCCCGAACCCGAGCGACGTGGCGACACCGAAGAGCGTGCCCACGACCGCGATGACGTCGATGACGTCACCGAGGGCCCCTTTGACCCGGTCGGGCCCGAGCAGCGGCTCGAGGGCCCAGCGGATCGAGACCGGGCGGCCCTTGCGGTGCACCGCGTAGGCGACGGCGAGCCCGACGACGACGTAGATGCCCCAGGCGTGCAGCCCCCAGTGCAGGTAGGTGACGTCGGTGGCGGCGCGCGCCCGCTCGGCGGCGGTGTCGCCGGTGCCGGGAGGTGGGGACGCGAAGTGGCTCAGCGGCTCGGCGACGCCCCAGAAGACCAGGCCGATGCCCATGCCCGCTGCGAACAGCATCGAGAACCACGCCACGAGGCCGAACTCGGGCTTCTCGTCGTCCTGGCCGAGCACGACCCGGCCGGTGGGGCCGATGGCTGCCCACAGCGAGAACGCGATGAAGCCGCTGACGATGAGGATGTAGTACCAGCCCAGGTCCTTGACGACCGTGTTGCTCAGCGTCGTGAAGAGCTCGCCGGTCCACTCCGGGGCGGCCAGGGCGAGGATGACGAAGCCGCCGATGACGATGAGCGCCGGCCAGAAGACCCGGGGCGCGGTGATCTCGAAACGCCTCGAGGCCTTCGGCGGCGTGGCGGCGCCGGTGTCGGGTTCCTCCGCGCGGGGTCGGTCGTCGATGGACACGTGGTGCTCCCTCCAGGCCGCCCTCCGGGTGCGTCGTCGAACCTGCGGCCCACTGGGAAACTACGGGGCCCCTCCGCGGCTTGTCCACCGCTGCCGGAGCACCTGTCGAGTCTTGTTGCGCCGTGCGCAACCACACGCGCGAGGGCCCCGGACCGTGACGGTCCGGGGCCCTCGTGCGACGCGGGTGGGCGCGTCAGCCGGCGACGACGTCGAGCTCGACGGTGGCCTGCACCTCGGGGTGCAGCCGCACGAGCGCGGTGTGCGCGCCGGTGGTGCGGATCGGGGTCGGGACCTCGATCCGGCGACGGTCCAGCTCGGGACCGCCGGCGTCCTTGACCGCGGCGGCGATGTCGGCGGTGGAGACGGCGCCGAAGAGGCGGCCGCTCGTGCCGGCGTGCGCGGTGACCTGGACCGGGTTCGCCTCGAGGTTGCCCTTGATGGACTGCGCCTCCTCGAGGGACTTCACGGCGCGGCTGTCACGGGCCTTGGCGATCGCGTCGACCTGCTTCTGACCACCCTTGGTCCACGCGGTCGCGAGACCGCGCTTGAAGAGGAAGTTGCGGGCGTAGCCGTCCTTGACGTCGACGACGTCACCGGCGGCACCGAGGCCCGAGACCTCGTGGGTGAGGATGACCTTCATCTGATCTGGCTCCTTCGGCGGCGGGTCAGCGGGACGAGCTCGAGTACGGCAGCAGGGCCATCTCGCGCGCGTTCTTCACCGCGTTGGCGATGAGGCGCTGCTCCTGGACGGTGACACCGGTGACCCGGCGCGCGCGGATCTTGCCGCGGTCGGAGATGAACTTGCGCAGCAGCGCGACGTCCTTGTAGTCGATGTTCTCGACCTTCGCCGCCTTGAGCGGGTTGGCCTTCTTCTTCGGCTTTCGAATGGCGGGCTTGGCCATCGTGGTGCTCTCCTTCTGCCGGGCGTTCCCGGCGGATGAGCCCCGGTCACCCGGGGATGGTGTGTGTCTGGCTGTCGTGTGCCGTCAGCGGGCGCGGGTGCGCCTGCCGTCGGTCAGAAGGGGGGTTCGTCGTAGCTCGGCGCCTGACCCCAGCCGCCGCCCTGCTGACCACCCTGCTGGGGCTGCTGCGGGGCCTGCTGGCCGCCGAAGCCGCCCTGCTGCCCGCCACCCTGCTGGGGTGCCGAGCCGCCGGTGGCCCACGGGTCGTTCTGCTGGCCGCCGCCGCCGCCACCGAAGCCGCCGCCACCACTGCCGCGCTCGGCCTTGGTGACCTTGGCCGAGGCGTACCGCAGCGACGGGCCGACCTCGTCGACCTCGAGCTCGATGACGGTTCGCTTCTCGCCCTCCTTGGTCTCGTACGAGCGCGACTTCAGCCGGCCCGAGACGATGACACGCGTGCCGCGGTGGAGCGACTCGGCCACGTTCTCGGCCGCGTCACGCCAGATCGAGCAGCGCATGAAGAGGGTCTCGCCGTCCTTCCACTCGTTCGCCTGGCGGTCGAACATCCGCGGCGTCGAGGCCACGGTGAAGTTCGCGACCGCCGCCCCGGACGGGGTGAAGCGGAGCTCGGGGTCGGCGGTGAGGTTGCCGATGATGGTGATGACGGTGTCGCCTGCCATGGGGGTCCCCTTCGGAGTCGTTTCGTGTGGACCGGGCTCAGGCGCCGGGGCGCAGGAGCTTGGTGCGCATGACCGACTCGTTGAGGCCGAGCTGGCGGTCGAGCTCCTTGGCCGTCGCCGGCTCGGAGGTGAAGTTGACGACGGCGTAGATGCCCTCGTTCTTCTTCTTGATCTCGTAGGCAAGTCGGCGGCGACCCCAGATGTCGACGGTGTCGACGGACCCGCCGTCGGTGGTCACGACCTTGAGGAACTTCTCCAACGAGGGCTGGACGGTCCGGTCGTCGAGCTCCGGGTCGAGGATGACCATGAGTTCGTACTGACGCATGCGTAAACCCGCCTCCTTCGGTCTGAACGGTCACGGTCCTTCCGTGACAGGAGGGTATGCATCGCTGCCCTCGCCTCCGCCGTGGCTGTCCACAGGGTGCGCGGAGGGCAACCGGGCAAGCGTACCGGCCGCCTCCGGCATCCGACGAATCGCCGTCCCGGCCCGGGACGGGGTCCGCCGACCTGCCGCCCGTCCGGACCTGATGGCAGGCACCCACGAGGTCAGGAGGACTCCGCGGGGTCATGGCCACCTCGTCCACTCAGGATGTCGTGCGGCCCTGAGTCGGCGGGCTCCTCCTGACTCCGCGCGAAGGTGGCGGGGTTGGCGCTGAGGGCGGGGTTGACGGTGAGGGCGGGGGTGTCGGTGAGGGTGGGGGTGGGGATGGGGGTGAACGCGGGGGGGACCGTGGCGGGCCGGAGGGTGCGGGCCCAGACGACCCAACCGAGCCGTCCGACGGCGAGCAGCCGCAGGACGAGGGCGGTGGCGTACCAGCCCGCCGGGAGTCCCTTGGCGGGGTCGGTGAGCCCGGCGACGTAGGTGAACCAGGCCACGGCGTGCACCCACTCGGCCCCCGCCCACAGCAGGTGGTCACGCCAGCGGATGCCGGTGAGGGCCACGAACGGAACCAGCCACAGGGTGGCGCCGACGGGCAGCGTGGTCGCGGTGAGCGAGAGCGCGACGAGGACGAGCAGGGCGACGTCGGCCACCGGGGGCCGCGGCGTGCGCCGGGCGAGCACCACCCCGAGAGCGCCCGCGGCCAGCGCCCCGAGCGCACCGATGACCGCGACGTGCGCGGCCGAGACTGGGTGGCCGGCGAGCGTGGGCAGGAACCAGGGCGACCCTGCTCCGGCCCCGTCGGTCCACCACGCGCGCACCGGGCGAGTGAGGTTCCCGGCGTCGAGAGCGGCCACCGGGGCACTGACGAAGAGCACGGTGAGCCCGGCGCCGAGCAGCAGCTCGCGCACGGTCCGGCGCCCCGGGGGACCCGGCAGGCACACCATCGCGAGGAGGACGGCCGCCGACGCCGCGCCCCCGAGCAGCGCCAGGCCCGCGAGGACGCCGGCCAGCCGTGCGCGGTCGCGGCTCCACGCCCAGACCGCGACGACGGCGAGCGCCAGGGGCAGCAGCGCCGGTGACAGGAGCACCGTCGCAGCCACCACCGGCGAGAGCGCGAGCGCCACCGGGTCGGCGAGCGGGTGGCGGCGGACCGTGCCCACCGCGACGACCATCCCGGCGAGGAGCACCGCCGCCAGCAGCATCCACAGGAGGAGGAACCACCGCTGCTGACCCGCGGCCGTTCCGGGGGCCAGCCACCCGAGCAGCGAGGTGACCACGCCCGTGACCGGCGGCACGTCGACCGGTACCGACCCGGTCAGGTAGGCCAGCGGGCCACGAGCCAGGCCGTCCACCGGCACCGCCTCGACCAGCGGCGACGCGCACTGGCGCCAGATCGGGGTGCGGCCCTCCCACCCGGGCTCGGTGCACGCGGCCTGGCGCAGCGCGGCGACCGTCAGGGGGAGGCCGAGCAGCAGCACGGCGGGAGCGAGGCGCGCGAGGGCGCCGGTGGCTCCGGGTGCGGCCCGCCGCCCCCGGGCACCACCGAGCGCCGTCGTCATGCCCTCCGGCAGCCGGACGGCGGAGGGCGGTCGGGTCGTCCGCACCGTGTCCGGACTACCCGCCGGGCGCGACCGACGAGGTGGGGCTGAGGGTCGGTGTCGACGTCGGGGTGACGGTGCCTGTCGGGGACGGCTTCCCGGTGCCGTTGCCCGGCTTGGTGTCGGTCGGCGAGGGGGTGTCGCTCGGCGACGGGGGTACGAGGGTCGTCGACGGCGGCGGCGCACTCGAGGTCGACGTCGACGTCGAGGGCTGGCTGGTCGTCTGGGGTGCCTGCGTCGTCGGGGGAGAGGCGTCCTTGTTGATGTGGGCCGGCTCCGGGAACTGCTCGACGTCGGTGCCCTCGAGGGCCACCTTCATGTACTCGGTCCAGATCCGCGCCGGGAACGAGCCGCCCGTGATGTAGCTGACCCCGTCGATGTCGCGCATCTCCAGCTGGCTGCCGTCCTTGTCGGAGCGGTACATACCGACGGCTGCACCGAGCTGGGGCACGAAGCCGTCGAACCACGCCGACTTGAAGTCCTCCGAGGTCCCGGTCTTGCCGGCCACCGGGCGGCCGAGGTTCTCCCCGACGTACGGGGCGGTCCCACCCGGGGAGGGCGGGCCCGTCATCGCGTCGATGACGTCGGACATGAGGTCCTTGTCGAACATCTTGCGGGTCTTGGGCTCGGCGGTGATCTCCGGAAGGCTGTCGTCGAGGAACTTCACCTGCTTGACGAGGTACGGCTCGGCCCGCACGCCCTCGGCCGCGATGGTGGCGTAGGCGTTGGCCATGTCCATCACGGTCACCGAGTCGGTGCCGAGGACGTTGCCGACGTTCGGAGTCAGCTTGGAGCGCACTCCGGCGTCCTGGGCCGCCTTCATCGTGTTCTCGGGGCCTGCCTCGATGTTGACCTGGGCGAACACCGTGTTGACCGAGTGCTGGGTGGCGGTGAGCAGGTCGATCCGGCCGAACTGCTCGTTGTCGAAGTTCTCCACCCGGCCGCGGCGAGCGTTCTCGTCGGACGCGGCGGGGTCGGCGAACTCGGGGAAGTACTGCGGCGAGTAGCCGTCGAAGGTCGTCTGGGTGCTGACGTCACCCGACTGCAGGGCCGCGATCAGCGAGAAGATCTTGAAGGTCGAGCCGGCCTGCATCGTCGCCTGGGTGGCGTTGTTCAGCTCGCGCTTGGCGAAGTTGTCGCCGCCGTACAGCGCCTCCACGGCGCCGTCACCGGGTTTGATCGACACCAGGCCCACATGGATGTCCTTGGCGTCCGGACGCTGCTCGCGGACCGCCTGGATCGCGGCCCGCTGCTTCGGCCGCTCGATCGTCGACACCACGCGCAGGCCACCGCGCTGGATGTCGGCCTCGGTGAGCTTGTACTTCTCGACGAGCTCCTTCTTCACGAGGTCGACGGCGTAGCCATTGGGGCCGCTCAGCTGCTGCGGCTTGTACTCGACGACCGAGTCGAGGACCTCGTCGATGTCGACCTGGGCCCGCTCCTCCTGGGTGAGCCAGCCGCCCTCGACCATGTTGTCCAGGATGTAGTTCATGCGGCTCTCGGCGTTCTGCCGCTGCTCGTCGCCCAAGGTGGGGTCGTAGAGGGACGGGCCGCGGATCACGGCGGCGAGGAGCGCCGACTGGCCGGCGTCGAGCTTGGCCGCCGAGGTGTTGAAGTAGGCCTTCGCCGCGGTCTCGATCCCGTACGCCCCGCGTCCGTAGTAGATCGTGTTGAGGTAGTTCTCGAGGATCTGGTCCTTCGAGAGCTCCTTGTCGATCTTCAGCGAGATGACCAGCTCCTTGGCCTTGCGGGTCAGGGTGCGGTCCTGGGTGAGGAAGTAGTTCTTCACGTACTGCTGGGTGATCGTCGACCCGCCCTGGGTGGCGGCGCCCCCCTTGACCGCGACCCACACCGCCCGGGCGATGCCGGTCGGGGAGATGCCGTTGTTGGAGTAGAAGTCCTGGTCCTCGGCCGCGAGGATCGCGTGCTGCATCGACTCGTCGATCTGGTCCAGCGGCACCGACTCGCGGTTGCCCTCCGGGTCGGAGAGGCGGGCCATCTCGGTCTTGCCGTCGGAGTAGTAGACGATCGAGGCCTGGGCGGTGGCGATCTCGTTCGGCTCCGGGATGTCGATCATCGCGTAGGCGACGCCGAACCCGGCGACCCCGAGGAGGAAGACGACCAGGGCGGTCCACCCGGCGCGGGTCAGCCACTTCCGGCGCGTCGACCGTCCGCCCTTGGCGCCCGTCGAGCGCTTGGGTCGGGTCGTGGAGCCGGTGCCACCGGTGCGGGAGGCACGGGCCTTCTTGGCCTCGGCGCGGGTGCGCGGGGGTCGGTTCGTCATTCTCTGTTCCGGGGGTCGGGGTGGGGCGGGGGGCGGGGGACCGTCAGCCAGTATGGCCGTCCGGGCTGGGTTTCCCGGACACGGCGTCCTCAGGAACGTGACCGGTCCCGGCGCCGGGCGGAGGAACGAGCGGCGCGGTGTGCGGGTTCCATCCGGCGCCTTCACGCCACGGCCGGCCACCGCCGGGCTACCTCGACGGCGAGGAACCTCCGGGCTCCCCGACCACTCGGGGCGAGACATGGGCACGATCTATCGCAACGATATATCCGTGGTAGCGTCGGTTTCGTACAGGAACCACGCCGGCCCAGCGCCGGCTCCCACCCTCGAGGAGCTCGATGTCCCGCCGCGGCCACCTGCTGGAGTTCGCCGTCCTCGGCCTGCTCCACGAGGGGCCGACCCACGGGTACGAGCTCCGCCGTCGCCTGAACACCGCGCTCGGCCCGTTCCGGGCGCTGTCGTACGGCACCCTCTACCCGGCCCTGCGCAGCCTCCTCGAGCGCGGCCTCATCGCCGAGACCGAGGACCCGCGGTCGGCCGGCCGCCGCCGCCGCGTCGTCTACGAGATCACCGCCGCGGGCAAGGAGCAGTTCTCAGCGCTCGTCGCGCGCACCGACTCCTCGGCCTACGACGACGACGGCTTCGACGTCCGCTTCGCGTTCTTCGCGCGCACCGAGCGCGACGTGCGCATCCGCATCCTCGAAGGCCGGCGCTCCCGGCTCGAGGAGAACCTCGAGCGGGTTCGCGAGTCCTCGGTCCGCCGCCGCGAGCGGATGGACGCGTACACGACGGCCCTGCAGCAGCACGGTGAGGAGACCACCGAGCGCGAGGTCCGCTGGCTCAGCGAGCTCATCGACGCCGAACGGCGTCACCCCACCGACCCCGGCCCCCAGCCGTAGGGGAGGCGGCTCCTGCCGCCGACCACCCACCGTCCAGTCCACCCCCGACACCCAGGAGACACCATGGGTTCCATCCGCGTCGCGATCGTCGGCGTCGGCAACTGCGCGTCGTCGCTCGTCCAGGGCGTCCACTACTACCGCGACGCCGACCCGACGACCACCGTCCCCGGCCTCATGCACGTCAGCTTCGGCCCGTACCACGTCAGCGACGTCGAGTTCGTCGCCGCGTTCGACGTCGACGACAAGAAGGTCGGCAAGGACCTGTCCGAGGCCGTCTTCGCCTCCGAGAACAACACGATCACGATTTCCGAGGTCCCCACCTCCGGCGTCACCGTGCAGCGTGGCCACACCCTCGACGGCCTCGGCAAGTACTACCGCCAGACCATCGACGAGTCGGCCGCCGAGCCGGTCGACATCGTGGAGGCACTGCGCGACGCCGAGGTCGACGTTCTCGTCTCCTACCTGCCGGTGGGCTCGGAGCAGGCCGACAAGTTCTACGCCCAGTGCGCCATCGACGCCGGCGTCGCCTTCGTCAACGCCCTGCCGGTGTTCATCGCCTCCGACCCCGAGTGGGCCGCGAAGTTCGAGGCGGCCGGCGTGCCGATCATCGGCGACGACATCAAGAGCCAGGTCGGCGCCACCATCACCCACCGGGTCATGGCCAAGCTGTTCGAGGACCGCGGGGTGCAGCTGGACCGCACCTACCAGCTCAACGTCGGCGGCAACATGGACTTCAAGAACATGCTCGAGCGCGAGCGCCTCGAGTCCAAGAAGGTCTCCAAGACCCAGGCCGTCACCTCGAACCTCACCGGCGAGCTCGCCGGCAAGACCGAGGACCGCAACGTGCACATCGGTCCGTCCGACTACGTCGCGTGGCTCGACGACCGCAAGTGGGCCTACGTCCGCCTCGAGGGCCGGGCCTTCGGTGACGTGCCGCTGAACCTTGAGTACAAGCTCGAGGTCTGGGACTCCCCGAACTCGGCCGGCATCATCATCGACGCCATCCGCGCGGCCAAGATCGCCAAGGACCGCGGCATCGGCGGCGCCCTGCTGTCGGCGTCGTCCTACCTGATGAAGTCCCCGCCGGAGCAGCGCCCCGACGACATCGGCCGGAGCCGCCTCGAGGCCTTCATCGCCGGCGACGAGGAGCGCTGACCCAGCCTCCCTCCGCCTCCGCCTCCGCAACGTGGGTGAAGACCGGCGCCTGAGCGCCGGCCTTCACCCACGTTCGCGTCGGGGGCGGCTGCTGGGGGCGGCTGCTGGGGGTGGCCGGGGAGGGTCAGGCGGGGTCGACGGCGACGACCACGACGGTGACGTTGTCGCGCCCACCGGCGTCGACGGCCGCGCGCACGAGGGCGTCGGCCGCCGCCTGCGGATCCCCGGCGTCGGCCACGACCCGGGCGATCGCCGCATCGTCGAGCTCGCCGTTGAGGCCGTCACTGCAGACGACGAACCACTCGCCCGGCACCAGGGGCAGCACCGCGGTGTCCGGCTCGACCTCGGGTGAGATGCCGAGGGACCGCGTGATGACGTGCCGCAGGGGGTGGTTCGGGATGTCCGCCGGGTCGAGCAGCCCCGCCTCCACGAGGTCCTGGACCTCCGAGTGGTCGCGGGTGAGCTGTTCGGCCTCGCCACCGGCGACCCGGTAGACCCGGGAGTCGCCGACGTTGACGACGACCAGGCGTGAGTCCGCGGTGAGCACGAGCCCGGTGAGGGTCGTGCCCATCCCGGCCCGCGCGGAGTCCTCCTCCTGCGCGGCGACGATGCGGGCGTTCGCCGCACGCACGCAGGTGACCACGTCCTCCGGGCCGTCCGGCGCGTCGTCCGCGAGCCCCCGGACGACGTCGACCGCCATCCGGCTGGCGACCTCGCCCGCGGCGTGGCCGCCGAGCCCGTCGGCGACGACCCACACCCCGGAGAGGTCGAGGTAGGAGTCCTCGTTGTGGTCGCGAACCCGCCCGACGTCGGTGGCACCCCCCGAGGTGAGGGTGGGCGTGTGGGCGGTGCCCGGCTCAGCCATCGCCGGCCTCCCCCGACGTCGCGGCCGGCTCGCCCGGGCCGGCATCCGCGGAGGACGAGGGCTCGCGGTGGACGGTGTCGCCGTGGGCGGAGTCGAGCGGGGTGTCGAGCCGGAGCACCGCGACCCCGCGCTCCCACAGCCGCCGCTCGACCAGGGTGGCGCCGTCGGCGACCCAGCGGTCGACCACGTCACGCTCCTCGGGGCGGGCGGCGTCGTCGAGGACGATCACCGCCCCCGGCACGCAGCGCGGACCGAGCACGCTCAGCGCCGGCACGCGCGCCAGCGGACCGGTGGCCCGGGGCGGGCCGTCGACGAAGACCACACCGATGCCGTGGAGGTCCGCGACGGCCGCGGGGTCGTACCAGGGCTGCTGCCGACCCTCGACACTGACGTCGACGAGCGGGGCGTCGCGCACCTCGACGATGTCGGAGAGCCCGTGCCGGGCCACCTCGGCCCGGCTCACCTCGGCGTACTGCCCGTCGTGCTCCAGCGCCACGTACCGGCCGTGGCCGATCCGGCGCAGCACGTGGCCGATCCACACCGAGGACGACCCGCTGCCGCACTCGACGACGAGGTCGGGACGGGTGTCGAGGACGGCCCGGACGGCAGTGAGCAGGGTGGACGGTGACACCGCCCACCCACGCAGCGACGGCATCGAGAGCCCCAGCTCGTCGGCACCGGCGAGCGCGCGCAGCTCGAGCAGCGCCTCCACCTGGGCGTAGTCGGCGCGGCTGCGGCGCAGCCGCACCTCGGTGTCGTTGAGTCGGCGGACGCCCTCGGCGGTGCGCCCGAGCCGGCGCTCCACCCGCCGGACGAAGGCGCCGGTCTCGGCCGCAGCCGTGGCCTGGGCGTCGGCGCGGCGCTGGAGCCGGACGAGCGTGCGCCGGGTGTCGGCCGCGTGGCGGCGCAGGAGCCGGACGGCGTACGCCACCGCGACGAGGAGGACCTCGACGAGCGCCACCAGCAGGAGCACCGACCAGTCGGTGAGTCCCTGGAGGGTTCGCACCAGCACCACGACCGCCACGACGGCGAGGGCGAGGGCACCCACGACGACCACAGCACGCCGAGAGCCGGACATCGACACCGCTCCTTACTGCTCCAGAGGGACGCGCCACCCTAACGCGTGCGGTGGACGCCGCGGCAGGTCGCCGGGAGATCGCCGCCGGTCAGCCGGACTCGGGTTGTTGCGCCCACCAGTCCAGGAGCTTGGCGCGGGCGGCGTCCTTGCCGATCGGCCCGTCGTCGAGTCGCACCGACAACAGGTACGAGTAGGCCCGCCCGAGAACCGGTCCGGGACCGATGCCGAGCGCCTCACCGATCTCGTGGCCGTCGAGCTCGGGGCGCACCGCCTTGAGCTCCTCCTCGGCGGTGATCCGCGCGATCCGCCCCTCGAGGTCGTCGTAGGCGGCGGCCAGCCGGCGGGCCTTGCGCTGGTTGCGCGTCGTGCAGTCGGCCCGGGTGAGCCGGTGCAGACGCGGCAGCAGGGAGCCGGCGTCGGTGACGTAACGGCGCACCGCGGAGTCGGTCCACTGCCCCTCGCCGTAGCCGTGGAAGCGCAGGTGCAGCTCGACGAGGCGCGCCACCTGCTTGACCGTCTCCTTGTCGAACCGCAGCGCCTTGAGCCGCTTGCTCGCCAGCTTGGCCCCGACGACCTCGTGGTGGTGGAACGAGACACCACCACCGTCCTCGAACCGCCTGGTCGCCGGCTTGCCGATGTCGTGGAGGAGTGCCGCGAGCCGCAGCACGAGGTCGGGACCGGGCACCGATTCGGACGGACCGCCGGGCGGGCCCTCGAGGTCGATGGCCTGTTCCAGCACGGTCATCGAGTGCTCGTAGACGTCCTTGTGACGGTGGTGCTCGTCGACCTCCAGCTTGAGGGCCGGCAGCTCGGGCAGCACCTCGCCGGCCAGACCGCTCGCGACGAGCAGCTCGAGCCCGGCCCGGGGACGCGGCGCCAGCAGGAGCTTGACCAGCTCCTCGCGCACCCGCTCCGCGGAGACGATGCCGATGGTCGCCACCATCTCGCGCATCGCCGTGAGCACGTCGGGGGTCGGGACGAACCCGAGCTGGGCGACGAAGCGGGCGGCGCGCATCATCCGCAGCGGGTCGTCACCGAAGGACACCTCCGGGGGCGACGGCGTGCGCAGCGACCGCTCGGCGAGGTCGGCGAGGCCCCCGTGGGGGTCGACGAAACCCAGGCCTGGCAGGCGCAGCGCCATCGCGTTGACGGTGAAGTCGCGGCGGACGAGGTCGTCCTCGAGGGAGTCCCCGAAGGCGACGACCGGCTTGCGGGTGCTGCCGTCGTAGGCGTCCGCCCGGTAGGTGGTCACCTCGACGACGGTGTCGCCGCGCCGGGCACCGATCGTGCCGAACTCGCGCCCCATGTCCCAGGTGGCGGTGCCCCAGGCCGCGAGCAGCGCCTCGGTCTGGTCGGGGCGCGCCGAGGTGGCGAAGTCGAGGTCGAGGGCGTCCCGGCCGAGCAGCGCGTCGCGCACCGGGCCTCCCACGAGGGCGAGCTCGTGCCCGGCGGCCGAGAAGCGTTCGCCCAGGTCGGTGAGCACCGGCAACACCGGAGCCAGCCGGGTGACGGCCTGCCGCAGGACGGCGGCGGGGGGCTGGCGATCGGGCACGGGGCCCAAGCGTAGGCGGTCCCCCGGCATGTCGCGGTGCCCGGTCGGGACCGGTCCCACTGGTTAGAGTGACTGGATGAGCCACGCCGCCGCCGACCCGGCCGGGGCGCCGCCTCGGCGGCTCCCCGCGGTCGAGGAGCGCAGTGCGGGTGGAGTGGTCGTCGACGTCCACGAGGGGACGGCCCGCATCGCCGTCATCGCCCGCCGCAACCGGGCCGGACGGGTCGAGTGGTGCCTCCCCAAGGGACACATCGAGGGCGACGAGACCCTTCCGCAGACGGCCGTGCGCGAGGTGGCGGAAGAGACCGGCATCGAGGGCCGGGTTCTCATCGAGCTCGGCACCATCGACTACTGGTTCGCCGCCGGCGACCGGCGCATCCACAAGTTCGTGCACCACTACCTCCTCGAGGCGGTCGGCGGGTACCTGACGATCGAGAAGGACCCCGACCACGAGGCCATCGACGTCGCGTGGCTGCCCCTGCGCGAGGCGCACCGGCACCTCACCTTCCCGAACGAGCGCCGCATCGCCCGCCTCGCCTGGCAGCGCCTGGCGGGCGACGCGAGCTGACGCCGCCGGGCCCGCGCGCGGCCACGGGGACCGCGCGCCCGGTCACCCTGCAACCGCGTCGCCGCGGCCGTGCCTGCTCCGCCTACTATGGGGAGCCACACCCGACCGCCTGCGGGTGTGACGTAACGGCACTGCCGTGACGGCTGAGACCGACCAGACGAAGGAGCCACGGTGAGGGGTGTCGGACCCGGCACGGTGCTCGGCGGCCGCTACACCGTGCACGAGCGGCTGGACGAGGCGCGTGGTACGGAGCGCTGGTCCGCCGACGACACCACCCTGGGTCGCTCCGTCTCCGTGCTCGTCATGGGTGGCGACGACCAGCGCGCGCCCGCCTTCCTCGACGCCGCCCGACGCGCCGCGTCGGTGAGCCACTCCGTCTTCGTGCGGATCCTCGACGTCGGCAGCGACGACGATGTCGCGTTCGTCGTCGAGGAGGACCTCGCAGAGGCCCGGACGCTCGGGCGGCTCGCCCAGGACGGCGGCATTCCGGCCGACGAGGTGCGTCGCATCACCGGTGAGGTCGCGGCGGCCCTGGAGTCGGCCCGGCACCGCGGCATGCACCACCTGGACCTGACGCCCGACGACGTCCTGCGCACCCCCGAGGGCGAGATCCGGCTGCGCGGCCTCGAGGTCGCCAGCGCCCGGGTCGGCGAGGAGGCCACCGACGCCGACGAGGCGGCCCGGAAGGACGCCGTCGGGGTCGTGGCGCTCACCTACGCCGGGCTCACCGGGCTCTGGCCCCTCGGCGCCGGTGGGGCCGGCCTCGACCCCGCTCCCCGTGTGCTCGACGGCGTCGCGGCCCCGTCCGAGATCGCGTCCGGGGTGCCGCGTGACCTCGACGCGCTGTGCCGCCTCACCCTCAACGACGACCAGGGACCGACCAGCCCGGGCGACTACGCGCGTCAGGTGGCGCCGTGGTCGTCGCGTCAGGTCATCGGCCGGCCGGTGACCCGGCTGGCCATGCCACCCCGGTCGGCGGCGCCCGCCGCGACGACGGCGGACGTCCCTGCGCCGCCACCGACGTCGGCCCCGCCGACCACCGACCCACCGCGCGCGAGCGCCCCGCCGGTGCCGCCGCCCCCGTCCCCGCCGGCGGCCGGCGACGACGACGAGCTCGCGGTCGAAGACCTCGGCGCCGAGGACGAAGGGCCGCTCGACGAGCACGGCCTCACGACCGACCCGGTGGTGCCCGTGGAGGGCCCCGAGCCGTTCCCCTCGCACCGTGAGCTCCCCGCCGCCCTGGCCGGGCCGGGTGCCCACCCTGACTCCTCGTCCGGGGCGCCCGCCCACGAGGCGGCCGCGACGTCGTCGAGCACGCTCGACGAGGCGGTCGAGGCCGAGCGTGCGCCGCGACGCTCCGGGACCCGGCGAGGTCTGGCGGCGCTGGCCGGGCTGGCCGGGGCCGCGGGCGCGGCCGCCGGCGCGGCCGGAGCCAGCATGCGGGCGCGGACGGGTGGCTCCGGTGCCTCCGAGGGGGCCGGTGGCCCCGCACCGGAGTCCGGTAGCGGGTCCGCCGGTACGGGCGGCGGCTCACCGTCGTGGCTCTCCGGTGCCGCGGCCGGTGCGGCCTCGGAGCGGCGTGACCCCCCGCCGGCGTGGCTGTCCCCCACCGACGACCGGTCGGGGTCCACACTCGACCCGGCCGCTCGTCGCACCGACGACTGGGCCGACGCCCCGTACGACGACACCTCGGAGGACCGCGAGCTCGTGCCCACCGACGAACGCACGCTGGCTCGACACGGCGACGACGAGTACACCGGTGAGGACCGGGCGCCGGCCACGGCCGCGGTCACCGGCGCCCTCGGCACGGTGAGCCAGGCGGTCAGCGGGTACGCGCGCCGGGCGGTCGACAAGGTCAGCGAGCTCTCCCCCGACACCCAGCGCGCGGAGCCGCCGGACGGGGCGCAGCCCGACGAGCCGGCACCCATGGTGATGACCGAGCCGCTCAGCCGTGACGACTCGAAGCTGGCCCTGGCCATCGTGGCGGCCTTCCTCGTGCTCGCCCTCGTCGTCGGGCTCTACGGCATCTCGCGCATCGGCAAGGGCAGCAGCAACATCTTCGGGCCGGCCGCCGGGCCAGTCACCCGCACCACGACGGTGGCCCCGAGCACCGCGTCGTCCGGTGACCAGAGCAACGGCGACGAGGGCGGAGCGAAGCCTGAGCCCCTCGCCATCCTCGGGGTCACGGCCTACGACCCCGAGGGGGACGGCCACGAACACGACGAGCTGGTGGGGAAGACCTTCGACGGAAACCCCGACACCGGCTGGTACACCGAGAGCTACAGCGACGAGAGCTTCGGTGGGCTCAAGGACGGCGTCGGCCTCATCGTCGACCTCGGGCCCAACGAGAAGCCGCAGCAGGTCGTCCTCGACGTCCCGCAGAAGAGCTCGATCGACGTCTACGTCGGCCCGGACGCCTCGCTGGACGGTGCCGAGAAGATCGGCGAGAACGCCGAGGCCGAGGGGGAGGTGACCTTCGACGTGCCCGAGAAGGTGGCCGGGCAGTACATCATCCTCTGGTACACGAAGGTCTACCCCGACAACAAGGGCGACATCCGCGGCTGGCTCAACGAGGTCACCGTCCTCGGCTGACGCCGGGAGCACCGCGTGCCGGACGACCTGACCCTGCTCGACGACGCCGAGCTGATCCGCCGCCACGTCGCCGGGGACGGTGGCGTCGCCTTCGGCGAGCTGTTCCGCCGCCACCGCGACCGGATGTACGCCGTGGCGATCCGCACGACGAACAACCGGGAGCTGGCCGCGGACGCCGTGCAGGAGGCCTTCATCTCGGCCTTCCGCCGCGCCGGGGCCTACCGCGGCGACGCCGCCGTGACGACCTGGCTGCACCGCATCGTCGTCAACGCCTGCCTCGACCGGCTGCGGCGCGAGAAGACCTCGCTGCGCCGGGCGGGTGACCTCGGGGAGCTCGACCTGCCGGACCGCCACGACCACCATGCGTCGGTCGAGGTCCGTCTGGACGTGCGCGAGGCCCTCGAGCAGCTGCCGGAGGGCCAGCGGATGGCCCTCGTCCTCGTCGACATGCACGGCCTGCCCGTGACCGAGGCCGCCCAGGTGCTCGGGGTCGCCGAGGGCACCGTGAAGTCCCGGTGCTTCCGCGGACGGGAGGCGCTGGCTGCCATCCTGCGCCCCGACGCCGATCCCGTCGGGGGCGGCGGGGAACCACGGAGGGCGCCGTGACGTCGTATCTCGTGCCGGACCTCTGCGCCGGCTGCCCCCGTCCGCTCGGGACCTCCCGACCGCCCGTCCACCTGCCCGCCCACGGCCTGACCCGGAGCACCACGTGAGTCACCGCCACGACGACGCCGACCCGGTCGAGCACGACCCCACCGGCATGCGCGCCCTGCTGGGGAGCCTCCCCGACCCCGGGCCCATGCCGGACCGGCTCGTCGCACGGATCACCGCGGCCCTCGAGGAGGAGTCCCGGACCGCCGGCGACACCGCGGCGGAGCAGTCGGGGGGCTGGGTACCGCCGCCACCCCCGGGAGAGCTCGCCGGGGGCGCGCTCGGGCCGCCGGCGGGCGACGACGCCACGGTGGTGCCGCTTCGCCGCCGCCGCACCTGGCTGCTCGGGGCGGCCGCGGCCGCGGTGCTGGCCGTCGTGGCCGGCGGTGTCGTCATCGAACAGCTCGCACCCGGTGGACTCCAGGCGTCCCTCGGACTGGCCCAGGGGTCGGACGACAGTGCCGCCGGGTCCGCGCCGCAATCAGCGGCGGAGTCGGGCGGTGACGCCGCCGACGCGGGTGGTGCGCCCAGCGGCGACGCTGCGGAGGCGGCCCGCGCGCCGAAGTGGACGCCCACGGCGGCCGACCGGGCCCTACGGGTGCGGATCCTCGACGGCTCGGCGACGACGAGCTATCCCGAGGTCGTCGTGCGCGACCTCCGGGTCCCGCCGTACACCGCGTTCCCCACCGACTCGGGACAGCCGCTCCAGGCCTCCAAGGAGAACGTGGGCTGGCCGAAGGGCGCGCGTGACTGTGCCACCGGCGTCGGGGTGCCGGCCGATACCCCGGTGGCCGTCGTCCTCTCCGACGGCGACGACGGCGCGGCGGTGCTCGTGGCGCTGGAGCCGGGTGGGACTCGGCGGGCGTGGCTCGTGGGGCCGACCTGCTCGGTCGACGACGCGGACGTCCGGTCGGGCCCGGTGACGGCCCGCTGACGCTCATGGCGGAATATACCCATAGGGGTATGTGTTGACGTGTCTGCTGTGGGCGATGTGACCTGCGCACCGGATGGGACGTCGCGCAGGCGTCGCAGCGCGCACGGAACGACGGGGCGGCGTCGCCCCGGAACACCCCGGGCCTAGGATCGGTTCTTACAAGGCACCGCATGTAGCGGTCCCTCGGCCCCCGCACCACAAGAGGATGTGTCTCGTGACCGCTGACGTCCGCAACGTCATCATCATCGGCTCCGGCCCGGCCGGCTGGACCGCCGCCGTGTACGCCGCCCGTGCGAACCTCGAACCGCTCGTGTTCGAGGGTTCGGTGACGGCCGGCGGCGCCCTGATGAACACGACCGAGGTCGAGAACTTCCCCGGCTTCCGCGACGGCATCATGGGCCCGGACCTCATGGACAACATGCGGGCCCAGGCCGAGCGGTTCGGCGCCGAGATCATCACCGACGACGTCTCCTCGGTCTCCCTCGAGGGCGATGTGAAGACCGTCATCGACGGCTCGGGCACCGAGTACTCGGCGCACACCGTGATCCTCGCGATGGGCTCGGCCTATCGCGAGCTCGGGCTGCCCGACGAGAAGCGGCTGTCAGGGCACGGGGTCTCGTGGTGTGCCACCTGCGACGGGTTCTTCTTCCGCGACCAGGACATCGCCGTCGTCGGCGGCGGCGACTCGGCGATGGAGGAGGCCACCTTCCTCACCAAGTTCGCGCGGTCGGTCACCGTCATCCACCGTCGTGACGAGCTGCGCGCCAGCGCGGTCATGGCCGAGCGGGCGATGGCCAACGAGAAGATCCGGTTCGCCTGGAACAGCGCGGTCGACGCCATCCACGGCGAGGACAAGGTGAGCGGCGTGACGCTGCGCGACACCGTGACCGGTGGGACGCGTGACATCGAGGTGACCGGACTGTTCGTCGCCATCGGCCACGACCCCCGCAACGAGCTGGTCAAGGGCGTCGTCGAGCTCGACGCCGAGGGCTACGTCGTCGCGGAGGGCCGCTCCTCCCGAACCAACGTCCCCGGGGTCTTTGCCTGTGGCGACCTCGTCGACCACACCTACCGGCAGGCGATCACCGCTGCCGGATCCGGCTGCGCCGCCGCCCTCGACGCCCAGCACTTCCTCGCCCACTGACCGATCCGCCGACCCCACCCACAGGCCCCGAAGACCACCCCGAAAGGACCATCATGGCCACCGTCACCACCACCAACGACGAGAACTTCGACAGCGACGTCGTGAAGAGCGACAAGATCACCCTCGTCGACTTCTGGGCCCCTTGGTGCGGCCCGTGCCGCGCGGTCGCCCCGGTGCTCGAGGAGATCGCCCAGGAGCACTCCGACAAGCTCCAGGTCGTCAAGCTCAACACCGACGAGAACCCGCAGATCACCGGCAAGCTCGGCATCACGAGCATCCCGACGCTGCACGTCTACATGGGTGGCGAGATCGTCAAGACGATCATCGGCGCCCGGCCGAAGCCGGTGCTGCTGCGCGAGCTGCAGCCCTTCCTCGGCTGAGCTCCACCCCGAGACGACCGAGCCGTCGCACCCACGCCGGGTGCGACGGCTCCGTCTTGTCCGGTTCGGCGCTTGTTGGATTACGTTGCGCGACAGCCGTTTTGGCGACTCAACCGTCGTTGCTCAGGAGGTCCGGTCGTCGCGGAGGTTCATCACCTCGAGGATGCGGTGCAGGTCGTCGACCGACGCGAACTCGACGGTGAGGCGGCCCTTGGTCTTGCCGAGGGCGATGCGCACGCGGGTGTCCAGGCGGTCCGACAGGTCGGACGCCAGATCGTCCAGCTGCGGGCGGCGGTTCCCGGGGCGCGGGGCTCGCCGGGTGCTCCTGCCGCCGTCGTCTGCGCCCACGGCGACGAGCTCCTCGACGCCGCGCACGGAGATGCCCTCCGCCACGACGCGCTGGGCCATCCGTTCCATCGCCCCGCCGTCGGGGAGGGCGAGGAGGGCCCGGGCGTGACCGGCGCTGAGCACGCCGGCTGCGACTCGCCTGGCCACCGACGGCGGCAGCTTCATCAGGCGCAAGGTGTTCGAGATCTGCGGACGCGAGCGCCCGATCCGGCGGGCGAGCTCCTCCTGGGTGCACCCGAAGTCCTCGAGGAGCTGCTGGTAGGCGGCCGCCTCCTCGAGAGCGTTCAGCTGACTGCGGTGCAGGTTTTCGAGCAGCGCGTCACGGAGGAGGTCGTCCTCCTCGGTCTGCTTGATGATCGCCGGCACGGTGTCGCGGCCGGCCTCGCGTGACGCCCGCCAGCGCCGCTCGCCCATGATGAGCTCGTAGCGGACCGGGTCGGCGCCGTCGTGGTCCGGCACCGGGCGGACGACGACCGGCTGGAGGATGCCGATCTCGCGGATCGAGTGGACCAGCTCGGCGAGCTCGTCCTCGTCGAAGACGCTGCGCGGCTGGCGCGGGTTCGGGCGGATGGCATCCAGCGGCACCTCGGCGTAGGCGGCGCCGGGGACGGGCTGGAGGTTGTCCGTGGCGTCGGTGGAGTCATCCAGGGGCTCCGAGCCGGGCGACCCGTTACGGGCCGCTGTCGGCCTCCCCGCGCCGGTGTCGCGGCCGTTGGCGTCATCCGGGCCGGTGGCCGATCCCTCGTCACGGTCCTTGAAGAAGACGTCGACCGGGCGCTCCGCGGTGGCCGGGCCGCTCGGGATGAGGGCTCCGAGGCCCCGGCCCAGGGCGCGGCGCTTCTCGCTCATGCGGACTCCTCCGAGGGGTTCTGGGCAGCGCCGCGCTCGGCGAGCTCGACGGCCGCCTCGAGGTAGGACAGTGCGCCGCTGCTGTTGGGGTCGTAGGTCATGACCGTCTGGCCGTGGCTCGGGGCCTCGGAGATGCGCACCGACCGTGGGACCGAGGCGGCGAGGGTCTGGTCCGGGAAGTGCTCGCGGACCTCGTCGGCGACCTGCGCGGAGAGGCGGGTGCGGCCGTCGTACATGGTGAGCAGGATGGTCGAGACGTGCAGGCGCGGGTTGAGGTGGCTGCGGATCAGCTCGATGTTGCGCAGCAGCTGCGAGAGGCCTTCGAGCGCGTAGTACTCGCACTGGATCGGGATGAACACCTCGGTGGCGGCGACGAAGGCGTTCACCGTGAGCAGGCCGAGGCTGGGCGGGCAGTCGACCAGCACGTAGTCGATCTGGTCGTCCCTCCCCGCTCGGGACGCGAGGAAGGCGCTGACTGCCTTCTCCAGGCGCGTCTCCCGGGCGACGAGGGACACGAGCTCGATCTCGGCGCCGGCGAGGTCGATGGTGGCCGGTGCGCACCAGAGGTTGGGGATGTCCGGGCAGGCCTGGACGACGTCGTTCAGGTCATCCCCGTCCACGAGGACGTCGTAGATGCTCGGGACTTCGGCGTGGTGCTCGATGCCCAGCGCGGTGCTGGCGTTGCCCTGAGGGTCGAGGTCGATGACGAGCACGGTGCTCCCGGCTTGTGCGAGCGCGGCCGCGATGTTGACCGTGGTCGTCGTCTTGCCGACACCGCCCTTCTGGTTCGCCACCGTGAGGACGCGTGGTTCGCGGGGACGGGGTACCGAACGCCCGCTCAAGGTGATGCGCTTGCGCGCGTCCTCGGCGACCGCCTGCGCGAGCGGCGTGCCGGCGTCGGCTCCGGGGATCGATGCGGCGATGGCGGCGCGCTCCTCTGTGTCGTCGGCGGTGACGGGTGGCGTCGAGGTGACGGTGGTGGTCGGGGACCTGGTGCCCGCAGCCGCCTCGACGGCCGCGGTGACCCGGGCGGACCGGCCCTCCCCCGCCGCGCTCACGCTACCGGGCGCGCGGTGACGTGAGTCGGCCTCGGTGATGCCAGCGGCGTCGAGGCTCGATGTTTCACGTGAAACGGGCGGTGTGTCCGCGGGCGCGTCGACTGTGGAGGGGGCCGATGTTTCACGTGAAACATCGGCGGGCCATCCGAGGTCGGACCTGCTCCCGTCGGGTGCGGTCGACTCTGACTCTGTGGATCCCGGATATCCGAGTCCCGGAGCCACGACCCCTGCTGCCGTGCCGTCCGACCCAATGCTCACGTGGTACCTCCGTGGAATGACGCGCGACGCACCATGAAACCTCACCGAGGGCCGACACGCCAAAGCCGCCCTCAGCCTGTGGACAACATGGGTACGAGGGAACGGGTGTGGGAGCATCATCGGCCCACCCGCTGGACCCGGAGCCTCCCCGCCCGCACGAATCGGCGACCCGACCCTCCCTACACCACCAGGGGCCGGCCAGGGGATGCCGGTGGATAACCTGTGGACAAAGGCTGCAGAGGCCCGGTGTGGAGGCCGGCCGGGACGCGCCCCTCGACCTCTCCCGCGGGGCGTGGGCGGGACCCCGCGCCCGGCCAGTGGTGGCCCCGGACGGCGGTCGGCCAAGCCGCGGCAAGACCCCTGGGACGGCATGTTTCACGTGAAACGCCGGACGCCGCAGACCGATGAACGCAACGAACCAGTCGGTCGCGTCCAGGGGGGCGCCTGCCTCCCTGCGTCACGCCCACCGCCCCTGGGCGGCTGGCAGCCGGCGCGCGGCCCGGCCCGGGGGTGCCGGAGCGGAACGTGCGTCGACGGTCGCCGGACGGAGGACGATGTCCAGCCACCCCACACCCGCGAGCACGCCTGCCCGGCCGGGACCGTCGGCACCCCGGGCGTCACGTCCTCACCCCCGGAGAGGCCCTGCGGGGAACGCCGAGGTCTCCGCCCGGGCTGGGGCCCTCCTGGGGGCGGCTGGCGCCCGGTGGCTCGACGAGGACGGTCCCTCGCGCCGCAGATCGTCCGCGCCGGACGATCACCGAGGGGGTCGGCCTCGGTACCGCCTCAGGCCCGCCGGCGCGAGCCCGACCGGTCTCTGCGCCCCTTCGTCGCCTTCGCCGCCTCAGTCCCCCCGGCGGCGGTCGGACCGCCTCCTGTGAGCCCGACGCGCTGTCGCCGGCCCTGCACGTCGTTCCCCGTCGAAGCGGAGGTCGACCGTCAGCACCGGGTCGTCCAGCACCCCTCCCCCGTGCTCGGTGACGACGGCGTCGGAGAGCCCGAGACGCTCCAGGGCCGGCCGGTCCTCGGCGAGCTCGTCCGCGGCACTGCGGCCCTTCATCGCCACCAGCGTCCCGCCCGCCTCGAGGAGCGGAACGCACCAGCGGGCCAGCTTGTCGAGACGGGCGACGGCTCGGGCCGTGACCCAGGGCGCCGACACCCTGCCCTGCAGCTCCTCCGCGCGACCGCGGTGCACGGACACCCGCTCCAGACCCAGGCGGTCCACCACCGCGTCGAGCCACGTCGTCCGCCGCAGCATCGGCTCGACGAGGTGCACCTCGAGATCCGGGCGGGCCACGGCCAGGGCAAGACCCGGCAGTCCGGCCCCCGATCCGACGTCGACTACGCGTACCCCCTCCGGGAAGGAGTCGGCGATCACCGCGCAGTTGAGGAGGTGCCGGGTCCACAGCCGGGGGACCTCACGGGGTCCGATGAGCCCGTGGGACACCCCCGTGTCAGCCAGCTCGACCGCGAAGGCCTCCGCGACGGCGAGACGCCCACCGAACACCACGGCCGCACCCGAGGGTGCGGCCGGTGGGGTGATCGGGTCTGACCCGTCATGTTTCACGTGAAACGTCGCCTCACGACAGGGAGATGACGACGAACCGTCGCGGCTCGCTGCCCTCGGACTCGGAGACCAGACCCGCTGCCAGGACCTCGTCGTGGACGACCTTGCGCTCGAACGCGGACATCGGGGTGAGCGAGCGGCGCTCACCGGTCGACCGCACCTCTTCGATGGCCTCCTTGGCCAGCGCCACCAGCTCCGAACGACGCTCCGCACGGTGTCCGGCGACATCCAGCATCAACCGGGTGCGCTCTCCCGTCTCTGACTGCACCGCCAGCCGGGTTAGCTCCTGGAGTGCCTCAAGGACCTGGCCGTCCTGGCCGACGAGGCGGCGGGGCACGCGCCCCTCGTCGCTGTCGACGATGGCCACCGCAGCGCGGTCGCCATCGATGTCGACATCCAGGTCGCCGTCGAGGTCGCAGATGTCCAGGAGCGTCTCCAGGAAGTCGGCCGCGACCTCACCCTCGCGCTCAAGCTGTCCGCGGCGACCGGACCCCCCGCTCTTCGCCCGAGCGCCGCCCGCGTCGCCCGCGTCATCCGCGTCGCCCACGTCGTCCACGTCGTCACGGGTCTCGGAACTCGTCTCCGTCGACGGCTCGGCGGCGAGGTCATCGGTCGCCGGCACCGTGGCCGGCGACTCCCCCGCGCCTGCCCCCCCGCCAGCCTCGAGGCCGCTCTCGTCCGTGGCCTCGGCACCGTCCGCCGGCGCCGCGTCCGTCGGCGCCCCCTCCTCTGAGGCGATGTCCTTCCCCGCGTCCACCGCGTCCGCTTCGGCGGTAGGTGCGACGGTGGCGTCGGTCGCGGTGTCGTCCGCGGTGTCGGCTGCGGTGCCGGTCTCCACCGGCGTGGTCTCGTTGCTCATCGGGTCCTCCAGGGCACTCGAAAGGGATCTCGGGGATGGGGGGCCGGCTGCGCCGGCGCTCGGCACCTACGGCTGCGAGGTGCCCGGGGCCTGGTTCGGCCCGCCCTTCTTCTTGGCTCGCTTCTTCGACTTGGGCTGCTGGCGCTGGCCGCGATCCTGCACGGGGCTCACCGCGGCCTCGTCGTCGCTGTCGACGTTCTTCCGCGCCGCCCCCGGAATCGGCTTTCCGCGCTTCGCCAGGCGCTCGTGGTACGCCTTCTCCGCCGCCGAGCCGGGAGCCGGCATCCGGCGGATCACGTAGAACTGCTGGGTCATCGACCACAGGTTGGTGGTCAACCAGTAGATGAGGACACCGATCGGGAAGTTCACGCCGGACACCGCGAAGATCACGGGGAGGGCGTAGAGCAGCATCTTCTGCTGACGGGCGAACGGGCTGTCCAGCGCCGACGCCGGCATGTTCTTGGTCATCAGCTGTCGCTGCGTCGTGAATGTCGTGGCCGACATCAGCACGATGAGGACAACGGTGACGATCTTGACGTTGATCGAGTCCGACCCCAGGAAGGTGTCGGACAGCTGGGCACCGAAGATGGTCGCCGACTCGGCCTGGG
Source organism: uncultured Actinomycetota bacterium (assembly GCA_963726295.1). GTDB lineage: Bacteria > Actinomycetota > Actinomycetes > Actinomycetales > Dermatophilaceae > DASSQJ01. The sequence continues at coordinate 26,703 of CAVSBW010000006.1, read as the reverse complement.
CGGCCACCGGCTGGGTGATGGGACCGATCGGGGCCTTGGCCCCCGTCGCGACGTCCTGCAGCCCGTGCAGCACACGGAAGAGCCCGAAGAAGAACGGGGACTGGATGAGGATCGGGAGGCAGGAGGAGAACGGGTTGGTGTTCTCCTTCCGGTAGAGCTCCATCGTCTCCTGCGTCATGGCCTGACGAGACTCCGGGTCGTTCTTGCCCTTGTACTTCTTCTGGATCTTCTGCAGCTCGGGCTGGATCATCTGCATCTTGCGCGATGCCTTGATCTGCTTCACGAAGAGCGGGATCATCGCGGCCCGCATGACGATGACGAGCCCGACGATGGACAGGGTCCACGTCCAGCCGCCGGCCGCCGGCATCCCCAGGGCGGTGAGCCCCTGGTGGAAGCCGTACATGATCCAGGCCACGAGCCACTCGATCGGGCCAATGATGGAGTTGAACAGGTCGCCCATGGTGTCCTTCGTCGGGCCGGCCGGAGCCGGGGTGGGCGTCACCCGGAGGTGACGGTGGTCAGGGGATGAGGGGCCGCTCGGCCGGGGTGTCAGTCGCGGCGGGACGGTAGGGCTTGGGCCCGGTGGTGCCTGGCACCGGGGCGCCGGTCACCGGGTCGCGATCGGGCACGTGGTCGACACCGCCGGGCGTCCACGGGTGGCAGCGACCGAGGCGACGTGCGGCCATCCAGCCGCCCCGCACCACCCCGAACCGCTCGAGGGCGGTCACCGCGTACGACGAGCACGAGGGGTAGTAACGGCACGTCGGCGGACGCATCGGGCTGATCATCCGCTGGTAGAGCCGGATCAGCCACACCAGCGGGCGCGCCAGCAGCCTGCCCACACTCACGACGCACCTTCCATTCTCCGAATCACCTTGTCCCACAACGTTTCAAGAGCCGCCTCGAGTTCCATGGACGATGCCGCGCCGGCGCCGGGATTTGCCCGCACCACCACGTCGGCGCCCCGCGGAAGCCGGTCAAGACGCCCGGCCACGAGTGCTCGGAGCCGGCGCTTCGTGCGGTTCCGAACCACGGCGCCACCCACGGCCCTGGACACGACGAAGCCGACACGCGGCGGTTGACCCGTCCGCGCATCGGCGGTGGTGGCGTGGACCACGAGGAGTCGCGACCCGGCCCGTGTGCTCCCGGAGCCTCGGACCGCCGACGTGAACTGCGCCCGCTCGCGCAGGCGGTTGGGCGCCGGCAGCACCGGGGCCTCAGGCCGAGAGCTCGGCCCGGCCCTTGCGGCGGCGGTTGGCCAGGATGGAGCGGCCGGCGCGGGTGCGCATCCGCAGGCGGAAGCCGTGCGTCTTGGCGCGACGGCGGTTGTTCGGCTGGAAGGTCCGCTTGCTCACGGTCATCTCTTTCGCGTCGGCACGGGCCGCAGTGGCCCGGGGTCGTGGGGTGACGGGTCGGCTGCCATCGGCAGACCCGTGCGCGCGACCCCACCCCGTCGATCGCGGGCGACCCGGTGGTGGTTCCTCGTCACGGGCAGGCGAAAAACAGCCGACCCACAGACCTGCCAACGGTACCCGAGGGAGGACGAGTCGACCAAACCTGTGGACCCGGCCCCGACGGCACCTGGAAACCCTTAGGATCTCACGGACCCCGCAGGCCCGCGCCTTGCGACACGCCGCGCGAGTGTCTACGGTGCGAACCCACACCCTGTGGACAACGGTGTGGACAGCGCCACGTGCCGAGGTTCGGTGCGCACCACCAGGGGCAGCCAGGAAAGGACGGCGGACGCAGTGCCGGACGCATCGATGGCGCAGCTGTGGCGCACCACGCTCGAGGCCCTCGACGCCGACGGCGTCCCCGTGCAGCAGCGGGCCTTCCTCTCCCTCGCCCGGCTGGTCGGGCTGCTGGACGACACCGCGCTCATCGCCGTCCCCAACGACTTCACCAAGGACATCGTCGAGACCCGGCTGCGTGACCGCGTCGCCAGCACCCTCGGGGAGCAGCTCGGCCGCGAGGTGCGGCTCGCGGTGACCGTCGACCCCTCTCTCGGGGAGATCCCCGGTGCCGACCCCGTCCCCGCCGGCGACGGCCAGGAGGCCGCGGCAGCACCCTCACCGTTCCGGGACGACCCTGACGGGCAGGGCTCGTCGACCCTGCTCGACGAGGACGGCCACGACCGGCGCGCGGCCGACCGGCGGGCCCAGCTGGACGACATCGACACCGGCGAGGACGACGGCGACCACGCCCAGGCCACGGTCAGCGCTCCCCCCGGCGCGGAGGCCACCGACGGCGCCCCGCTGGTGGCGGTCCCCGGGATGCGCCGCCAGCGGTCCGGCGCCCAGGTTCCCGAGCAGGTCGAGGTCACCCGCCTCAACCCCAAGTACACGTTCGACACCTTCGTCATCGGGGCTAGCAACCGGTTCGCGCACGCCGCCGCCGTGGCCGTCGCCGAGGCTCCGGCCAAGGCCTACAACCCGCTCTTCGTCTACGGCGACTCCGGGCTCGGCAAGACCCACCTGCTCCACGCCATCGGGCACTACGCCCGGCACCTGTTCCCGCACGTCAAGGTGCGGTACGTGAACTCCGAGGAGTTCACCAACGACTTCATCAACTCCATCCGCGACGACAAGGCCGCGAACTTCCAGCGCCGGTACCGCGACGTCGACGTGCTGCTCATCGACGACATCCAGTTCCTCCAGGGCAAGGTGCAGACGCAGGAGGAGTTCTTCCACACCTTCAACACCCTGCACAACGCCAACAAGCAGGTCGTCATCACCAGCGACGTCCCCCCGAAGCTGCTCAGCGGCTTCGAGAGCCGGATGCGCTCGCGCTTCGAGATGGGCCTGCTCACCGACGTCCAGCCACCCGACCTCGAGACGCGGATCGCCATCCTCCGCAAGAAGGCCATCCAGGAGCGCCTCTCGGTGCCCGACGACGTGCTCGAGTTCATCGCCTCCCGGATCTCGACGAACATCCGCGAACTCGAGGGGGCGCTCATCCGCGTCACCGCGTTCGCCAGCCTCAACCGTCAGCCGGTCGACATGTCCCTCGCCGAGATCGTGCTACGCGACCTCATCCCCGACGACGCGGCGAGCCAGGTGACGCCGGCGACGATCATGGCCCAGACCGCGGCGTACTTCGGCCTCACCCTCGACGACCTCCAGGGGCAGTCGCGCTCGCGGGTGCTCGTGACCGCGCGGCAGATCGCGATGTACCTGTGCCGGGAGCTCACCGACCTGTCCCTGCCCAAGATCGGCCAGCAGTTCGGCGGACGCGACCACACCACGGTGATGCACGCCGAGAAGAAGATCCGCCAGCTGATGGCGGAGCGGCGAGCGATCTACAACCAGGTGACCGAGCTGACCAACCGGATCAAGCAGCAGTCCGCCTGACACCTCCCGTCCGACGCGACGGCTCCCGCGGGGGATCGCGAGCCGCAGGGTGCGCCCGCCCGGCCGACGCCGCCCCGTCCACACGAGGACGGACCTCCCCACACCGTTGTCCCCAGGTTGTCCACACCCACGTGTGCAACCGGTGTCGAAGGTTCCACGCACGACGCCCCGACCGTGCACGCTCCGTCGCGCTGCGGAACGACCGTCCACGGCTGGGTGAAACCCTGTGGACGACGGCGTCTTCCATATCCCCGAACCCACAGTCGTCCACAGGGCCTGTGGACAACTGTGGACGGCCTCCCCGTCCCGGTGGACGGTGCCCCGCGGCCCGGTGGACACGGTGTGAACGCCCGGTGGCCGTCAACAGCCGCGGCGACTCGTCCACCGCCTTGTCCACCTGCCGTCCACACCCGCCGTCATGCGGCGCGACCTGCCCCGACACCCGTGCGTCCACAGCATCCACAGCTCCTACCACTGCGAAGAGTTCCAGAAGAATGGGATCCCGTCCCCCGACCACGACCCTGGCACCTCGGACCGACACCCCGGACCGGGCCCCGGAGAACCGGTACCGGTGTGGGGGGTCGTGCACTAAGGTCGTGTCCCCGCCTGCGAGGGGGGCTCCTGGAGGTGCCCGGCGCAGCGCGACCACCAGCACCACACGCATGGGCGCGGCCTCTCGCGCCGGATAGGGCGGTAAGCCGTGAAGTTCCGCGTCGAGCGCGACGTCCTGGCCGAGGCGGTCACCTGGGTGGCCCGCGGACTGCCCGCACGCCCGCCGGTCCCGGTGCTGGCCGGCATCCTCCTCGAGGCCGACGTCGACGGCAGCCTCACCCTCAGCGCCTTCGACTACGAGGTCTCGGCGCGGGTCACCGTCGCCGCCGACGTGGCCGAGAGCGGCACCGTCCTCGTGCTCGGCCGGCTCCTCGCCGACATCTCCCGCAACCTGCCCGACCGTCCCATCGACGTCGGCACGGAGGGGTCGAAGGTCCAGGTCACCTGTGGCGCCAGCCGATTCAGCCTGCTGATGATGCCCGCCGACGACTATCCCACCCTCCCGAGCTCACCCGAGCCGAGCGGGACCGTCGACGGCCACGTCTTCACCCAGGCGGTGAGCCAGGTGTCCGTGGCGGCCGACCGCGGCGACACCCTTCCCATCCTCACGGGCGTGCGGGTCGAGGTCAGCGGTGACCGGATGACCCTGCTCGCAACCGACCGCTACCGCCTGGCCATGCGCGAGCTCACGTGGAACCCGGGCAGCACCGACGTCGACCACGTGGTGCTCATCCCGGCGCGCACGCTCTCGGAGACTGCGCGCTCGCTCGGCGCCAGCGGCTCCATCGACGTCGCGCTCGGGGCGACCGCCGGCGGCGACGGGCTGGTCGGCTTCGAGGCCGGCCGGCGCCGCACCACCACCCGGCTGCTCGACGGCGAGTACCCCAAGGTCAGCTCTATCTTCCCCACGAGCACCGACACCGAGGCCGTGGTGCGCACCGCCGACCTGGTCGAGGCGGTCAAGCGCGTGGCCCTCGTCGCCGAACGCAACACCCCCGTCCGCCTGCGCTTCGGCGACGGGCAGGTCGCCATCGAGGCCGGCACCGGTGACGACGCCCAGGCGTCGGAGGCCGTCGAGTGCACGCTCACCGGCCCCGAGATCGAGATCGCGTTCAACCCGCACTACCTCCTCGACGGCCTCGGGGTCATGGGCACCGACTTCACCCGGGTGTCCTTCACCCAGTCATCGCGGCCCGCGGTGCTCTCCGGCCAGGCCGAGGAGGACGGCGAGGCCGACACCTCGTACCGCTACGTCCTGATGCCCGTCCGCTTCGCCTCCTGACCCCACCTCCCAGGTTTTTCGCCCCCGGCGGGAAACCCGCGGGTCGCGCCGCAACCTTTCCGAGGCGACCCAGGGGATTCCCGGAGGATGGTGGCCGCAGCCGGGACGCGTACGCCCACCCGCAGTAGCCTGCGGGGAGTGGAGCCTCGACCACCGACCCGAAGGAGCCCCCGCATGCAGCTCGGACTGATCGGCCTCGGCAAGATGGGCGGTAACATGCGCGAGCGGCTGCGCCGCGCGGGACACGAGGTCGTCGGGTACGACCGCAACAAGCAGGTCTCCGACGCGTCCTCCCTCGCCGACCTCGTCAAGAGGCTCGACGCCCCCCGCGTCGTGTGGGTGATGGTGCCGCACGGCAGGCCCACCCGCGAGACCGTCGAGAAGCTCGGTGACCTCCTCGACAAGGGTGACCTCGTCATCGACGGCGGCAACAGCCGGTGGACCGACGACTTCGAGAACGAGAAGCTCCTCAAGCCCAAGGGCATCGGGTACGTCGACTGCGGCGTCTCCGGCGGCATCTGGGGGCTCGAGAACGGCTACGGCCTCATGGCCGGTGGCTCCAAGGCCAACGTCCGCCGGGCGATGCCGATCTTCGACGCCCTGCGCCCCGAGGGTCCGCGCGAGGAGGGGTTCGTGCACGCCGGCAAGGTCGGCGCCGGCCACTACACGAAGATGGTGCACAACGGCATCGAGTACGGGCTGATGGCCGCGTACGCCGAGGGCTTCGAGCTGCTGCTGAAGAAGGACATCGTCGACGACGTCCCCGGCGCCTTCAAGGCCTGGAGCCGCGGCACCGTGGTCCGGTCCTGGTTGCTCGACCTGATGGCCGACGCCCTCGAGGAGAACCCCACCCTCGAGAACGTCTCCGACTACACCAGCGACTCCGGCGAGGGCCGGTGGACGGTCGAGGAGGCCATCGAGCTCGCCGTCCCGATGCCGGTGATCTCGTCGGCGCTGTTCGCCCGGTTCGCCTCCCGGCAGAAGTCGTCCCCGACGATGCAGGCGGTGGCCGCCCTGCGTGGTGGCTTCGGCGGGCACCGGGTGATGACCGTCGCCGAGGGCGAGAAGCTGCGCGACGAGGCCGCCGCCGGTGTCGCGAGCGCCGACACCGCCTCGAAGAAGGCCGCGCGCAAGGAGAAGCCCCCGGGCCGGAAGGCCGCTGCGGCGAAGGCGAAGAAGGCCGTTGCAGCCGGTCCCGCCTCCCCCGGCGGGAAGGGCTGAGCGGGCGGGTGCACGTCCGGCACCTGTCGGTCGCCGACTTCCGCAGCTACACCTCGGCCGAGCTCCCGCTCGCGCCGGGGGTCACGACGCTGGTCGGGCTAAACGGCCAGGGCAAGACCAACCTCGCCGAGGCCATCGGGTACCTCGCGAGCCTCTCGAGCCACCGGGTGGCGACGGATGCGCCGCTCGTGCGCTTCGGCGCGGAGCGGGCGATCGTGCGTGGAGCGGTCGTGGAGCGGGGGCGCGAGACGATGGTCGAGCTGGAGATCACGCCGGGGAAGGCCAACCGGGCCCGGCTCAACAAGTCACCGTGCCGGCCCCGCGACGTGCTCGGCACGCTGCGCACCGTGCTGTTCGCCCCCGAGGACCTCGCCCTCGTCAAGGGCGACCCCGGCGAGCGGCGGCGGTTCCTCGATGACCTCCTCGTCGCCCGGCAGCCGCGCTGGGCGGCCGTCCGGCAGGAGTACGACCGGGTCGTCAAGCAGCGCTCGGCCCTGCTGAAGTCGGGCCGGGCCCACCTCTCCGGACGGGGCCGCCGGCGAAGCCGAGCCGGTGACGACGACCCCGCGCAGGCCGAGGCCGCGCTGCACACCCTCTCGGTGTGGGACGACCGCCTCGCCGACGTCGGCTCGCACCTGGTCTACGCCCGGTTGCGGTTGCTCCACGACCTGGGCCCCTACCTCGCGCAGGCCTACGACGAGGTGAGCGCCGGCGCGTCCGACGCCCGGGTCTCGTACCGCTCGTCGCTGCGGGAGGCCACGGCCGGTCGGCTGGCCGCCGGTGAGGTGCCGGAGGTCGACGAGCTGCGCGGCGAGCTGGTGGCGACGCTGGCCGAGGTGCGCCGGCAGGAGGTCGAGCGGGGCCAGTGCCTCGTGGGGCCGCACCGCGACGACGTCGTGCTCACCCTGGGCGAGCTGCCGGCGAAGGGGTACGCGAGCCACGGCGAGTCGTGGTCGTTCGCCCTCGGGCTGCGCCTGGCCGCCTTCCAGCTGCTGCGCACCGACCTCGGCGACGACCCCGTGCTCGTGCTCGACGACGTGTTCGCCGAGCTCGACACCGGCCGCCGCGAGCGCCTGGCCCGGCTGGTCGCCGACTGCGAGCAGGTGCTCGTCACCGCTGCGGTGGCCGACGACGTCCCCCAGGCGCTCGCCGGCGTCGCCTACCGGGTCACGTTGGGGTCGATCACTCCCGACGACCGGTCCGACCCAGCCGATGCCGAGCCGGAGGAGGACGCCGATGCCGCCAGTTGAGCCCGTTGGTGGGCCGGGCCGCCCCACGGACCCGGCCGACACGGTGCCGGCCCCAACCTCGCCGCCCGCCGAGCCCGAGCGCGGCGAGCCCGAGCGCGGCGAGCCCGAGCCCGACGACCCCTCGGCTGCCGCCCCCGCCGAGGCCCTCGCCCGCGCGCGCGCCGCCGCCCGCGCCAAGGGTCTGCGCCCCGGGCTGCGACCCCGGCGTCGCCCCAAGGACGTGCCCGACGACCGCCGCGGCCGATCGTCCGGGCGCAGCGGCCGCGACCCGTTGCTGATCGGCGACCAGATCGACCGTTTCGTCGCGGAGCGCGGCTGGCGGGCCGATGTCGCGGTCGGTGCGGTCATCGGCAGGTGGCCGCAGATCGTCGGCGCCGAGATCTCCGCGCACTGCGCTCCGACGGACTTCGTCGAGGGCGTGCTCACCGTCCGGGCCGACTCCACGGCCTGGGCCACGCAGCTCCGGCTGCTCGAGTCCACGCTGATGGGGCGGCTCGCCGAGGAGGTCGGTGAGGGCACGGTCACCGAGCTGCGCGTCGTCGGACCGGGTGCCCCCACCTGGTCACGCGGGCGGCGACGGGTGCAGGACGGCCGGGGACCTCGCGACACCTACGGCTGACCCGCCCCGCAGCGGGCCGGGGCGTCGGCAGCCCGGCGTCACTCCCTCAGGAGCGAGACGGCCAGGCGAAGCTGGTGCTCGAGCAGCGATTCGGGCGCGGTGAACGTGTCGGAGCCCCACTGGCCGAAGACCTCCAGGCTGGTCGCCCCGACGAGCCACGCCCACACACCCACCCCGCGTGCCATCGCGGCAGGAGCCCCCGGGAACCCGATCTCCGCGGCCACCGCGCGCAGGTCCTCGGTCAGTCGGCCGGGCGGGAGCGACACCGTCCCACCTGCGGCGACCTCCCCCCGCGCGACGCCCTCGGCCACAAGGCCGATGAGCGTGCGCGCCACCCGGGTGCCGGGCTCGGTCGTGCGCTCCGGTGGCGCGGCGTACCCCGGCACCGGGCTTCCGTAGAGCAGCGCGTACCGCGCGGGCTCGGCCACCGCCCACCCGCGGAAGGCCAGACCCGCCACCACCACTCGCTCGTGCCAGGGCTCTCCCACAGCAGCGGCCACCGCCGCGTCGACCGCGTCGGCCTGGTCGGTGTAGGCGTCAACGAGGAGCAGCGTCAGCAGCTCGTCGCGGCTCTCGACGTACCGGTACACCGCCGACGAGACCATCCCGAGCTCGCGGGTGACCGCCCGCAGCGACAGGGCGGCCGCCCCGTGCTGGCTCAGGTGCCGCCGGCCGATCTCGAGGATCTGCTCGGTGACGTTCCGGCGGCGCTGCGCTCGGGAGGGGCTCACGATCCCCATCCTGCCACAAAATGAGAGCAGTGCTCTTGACAAATGCTCGTCTTCCACCGCACACTGGTTGGCAGAAGCGAGAGCAGTGCTCACGAAAGGACCACCGCCATGTCCGTCCCCTCCGCCGGAAGCCGCCGCTACGTCCTCCCCGGGCGGTTCGACGCGGTCTTCAACAGCGTCGTCGCCTGGCTCACCGAGCGTGGCGTCAGCCTCCTCGGGTCACGGGTACTCACCGTCCCCGGGCGCAGCACCGGTGAGCCACGCAGCACGCCGGTCAACCTCCTCGAGCACGACGGCGAGCGCTACCTCGTCGCGCCGCGCGGCAACACCCAGTGGGTGCGCAACGTCCGGGCCGCCGGTGGCGCGCAGCTGCGCGTTGGCCGGCGGGTCGAGGAGGTCACGCTCACCGAGCTGCCCGTGGACGACCGGCTCCCCGTCATCCGCGTCTACCTGGCGCGGTGGGGTTGGGAGGTCGGCCGGTTCGTCGAGGGCCTGACCAAGGACTCCACCGACAACGAGGTGCGCGCGGTCGCCCCCGGGATGCCGGTCTTCCGCGTCACCTCCCGCGGGTGAGGACCGGGCTAGGGTCGGCACCGTGGATGCCGATGCCGCCGCCCCCGACCCCGGCCCGTCCCCCGACGAGCACGAGACCCCGCTCGTCCGGCGCGAGGACGACGACCGTGTCGCCGTCCTCACCCTCGACTCCCCGGCCAACCGCAACGCGCTGTCCCGGCGCCTCCTCGCCGAGCTGGCCGCCCACCTGCGCGACCTCGAGGCCGACGAGGGCGTCCACGCCGTCCTCCTCCGGTCCAGCCAGCGCGTCTTCTGCGCCGGCGCCGACCTCAAGGAGGCCCCACACGTCGACATGACCGAGTCGGCGCGCGCCATCATCGACGTCCAGCGCCGCCTCGTGGCCCTGCCGGTGCCGGTGGTCACCCGTCTCGACGGGCCGGTGCGCGCCGGGGGGCTCGGTCTGGTGGCCAGCAGCGACATCGTCCTCTGCCGCGACGATGTCACCTTCGCCCTCACCGAGGTGCGCCTCGGGCTGGCCGCCGCCACCATCTCCATCCCCCTGCGGGGGCGGCTCACCGAGCGCGCGGCGTCCGACTGGTTCCTCACCGGGCGGACCTTCGACGCCGCCGAGGCCCGGGCACACGGGCTGGTCACGCACGTCGTCGCCGAGGCCGGGATGGACGCCGCCGTGGCGGGTGTGCTCGACGACCTGCGCGCCGGGGCCCGCCAGGGCCTGACCGCCGCCAAGCGGATCCTCACCGCCGACCTGCTGGCCGACCTCGACGCTCGCGGGGACGAGATGGCGCGCGTCTCCGGGCTGCTCTTCCACTCCGACCTCGCCCAGGAGCGGATGGCCGGGGCCCTGCGGCGGCGCTGACCCGGCCCGGGCGGCCTCGACCCGGCGTGGGTCAGCCGCGGCGGTGGCCGGCGATGGTCAGCATCGCACCGGCGAGCGACACACCACCGGTGACCAGTGCCGCCCGGCGCCGTGACGGCGAGGCGGCCGCGAGCGCCGCCATGCTGGCCGCGTGGACGACGTCGACCGCGACCGCCAGCGGGGCGGTGGCACGCGGGGCGGCCACCTGCCCGAGGCCCTGGACGAGGTGCCGGACCCCCAGCACCCGCAGGGCCCCCTCCTCGAGGTCGTCCGGCGAGCGGCCCTCGACCGCCCGCCAGACCTGGTCACCACGGGAGAGCAGCAGCGCTCCCCAGGCGACACCGGCGGACCCGACCAGCCGCGGCAGGACCGTCCCGGACGTGCTCGTGGCTGACGTCACCGCCGGCGGCCCAGCGCGAGCGCGCCGACGCCGACCGCGACCAGACCCGCGGCGGCCCCGGCCAGCTGCGGGTACCGGTGCGCCACCCACTGCTGCGGGCTGAACCCGTGCGAGCGGTCGTCGAAGGCACCGCGGGCGCCGAAGTCGCGACCACCCGCGCCGTCGGCGGGCTCCCAGAGGTTGGCCGGCTGGTCCGCATCCTTGGCGTCGGGCGTCTGCTGGGAGGCGAATCCGGTCCGCGCCAGGTAGCGGTCGAGCAGTCCGGGGACGACGGCGTTGGCCATGAGCGTCCCCACCGTCGAGGCCCCCACCCAGTACTCACGCCGCTTGGGGTGGTCGGCCGCGAACACCACGGCCCGCCCGGCCACCTCCGGCTGGTAGATCGGCGGCACCGGCTGGGCCTGCTTCGGCAACCGCGAGAGCACCCACGAGAACTGCGGGGTGTTGACCGCCGGCATCTGCACCATGGTCACGTGGATGTCGCTGCCCTCGTGCAGCAGCTCGGTGCGCAGGGACTCATGGAAGCCCTGGATGGCGTGCTTCGACCCGCAGTACGCGCTCTGGAGTGGGATGCCCCGGTACGCCAGGGTCGAGCCGACCTGCACGATCGTGCCGCGCCCACGCTCGCGCATCCGGCGCAGCACCGCCATCGTCGCGTAGACGTAGCCCAGGTAGCTGACCTCGGTGACCCGCCGGAACTCCTCGGGGGCGATGTCGTCGAAGCGCGCGAACACCGAGGTGAAGGCCACGTTGACCCACACGTCGACCGGTCCCAGCTCGTCCTCGACACGGGCGACCGCCGCCTCGACCGCTTCGTGGTCCGCGACGTCGACGGGCACCACGAGCGCTCGGCGGCCCATGGCACGGACCTCGGCGGCGGCGGCCTCCAGGCCGGTCTCCCCGCGGGCGAGCAGGGCGACGTCGTCACCCCTCCTCGCGAACTCCCGGACGGCGGCCCGTCCGATCCCCCCGCTGGCTCCTGTGACGGCGACGACGCGCGGCATCCGTGACTCCTTCCGGTCGGTGACGTTAGGCTCGTAGGGGTCCGGGCCCGGCCCGGACGCTCCTCTGCAGTACTGCAATGGTTGACCTCAGCCAATTGTTCCTCGATGCTCGGTCAGATGCCCGATACCCAGCCCGCGGGCCCGGCACGCGCGAGCGACGCCGGGGAGTCGGCGGCGGGCACCGGGCTGACACCGCTCGAGGCGGTGCTGCGTGGCTCACGGGTGGTCACCGCGGTGGTCGCCGCCTCCCTCGAGCACACCGGTGACGCGGTCACGGTCCTCCAGCTGCGGGTGCTCGTGCTCGCGTCCACTCGGCCTGGGCTGAGCGCCACCGACCTCGCCGGGGCCCTTGGTGTCCACGTCTCCAGCGCCAGCCGCACGGTCGACCGGCTCGTGGCGGCCGGTCTTCTCGACCGCCGGGAGTCCACCGAGGACCGCCGCCGCCTAGACCTCACCCCGACCCCGGCGGGTGAGCGCCTCCTCGGAGAGGTGATGTCCGACCGCCGATCCGCGCTGGCCTCGCTCCTGGCGCGGATGTCCCCCGCGGACCGCGACCACCTCGCCCGGGGGATGGCGGCGCTGGCCGATGCCGCCGGGGAACCCGGCGGCGAACCCACAGAGGGACCGGCCCCGCTGATCCCCTGACACCTCGGGGCGCGGATGTCGGCGCGCTCCCCGAGACTGGGGGCCATGACCGCCGCGTGCACGTTCATCCCGCCCTACGTCCTCGAGGCCCTTGCAGCGTCGGGCGACCCGCACCTCGCGGCCCACGCCGCCGCCACGCTGGCCGCCGACGAGGTGCTGCGCCGGGAGCGGGGTCGCCAGACCGGCACGCTGCGGCCCGGGACGGCCCAGCCCGGCCCCGAGCAGCGCCTCGAGCCGGGCGGGCCGGGGGGCCCGCAGCGAGCGGTCCACGACGCCGGGGGGACGACGACGCTGCCGGGCACTCTCGTGCGCGGCGAGGGAGACCCGCCAACCGGCGACACGGCGGTCACCGAGGCCTACGACGGGCTCGGCGACACCTGGCAGCTCTGGAGCGAGGCCTACGGGCGCAACTCCCTCGACGGCCGCGGACTCCCGCTCGTCGCCACGGTGCACTACGGCCGCCTCTACGACAACGCCTTCTGGGACGGCACCCAGATGGTCTTCGGCGACGGTGACGGTGTCGTCTTCCTGGCCTTCACCCGCAGCATCGACGTCATCGGTCACGAGCTCGCCCACGGTGTCACGCAGTACACCTCCGGTCTCAACTACCGGGGCCAGTCCGGCGCCCTCAACGAGTCGGTCTCCGACGTCTTCGGGGTCCTCGTCAAGCAGCACACGCTCGGCCAGACCGCCGACCGGGCCGACTGGCTGGTCGGTGCCGAGCTGCTCGCACCCGACGTCAACGCCGTCGCCCTGCGGTCGATGGCCGCACCCGGTACCGCCTACGACGACCCGCGCCTGGGCCGCGACCCGCAGCCGGCCCACTGGGACGACTACGTCGACACGGCGAGCGACAACGGCGGTGTCCACATCAACTCCGGCATCCCCAACAAGGCGTTCCACCTCGTCGCGACCTCGCTCGGCGGGTACGCGTGGGAGCGGGCCGGTCAGATCTGGTTCGACACCATCACCGGCGACATCCGTGCCGACTGCGACTTCGCGACCTTCGCTCGCCTCACCCTCGCGGCTGCCACCACCCGGTACGGCCCCCGCTCCTGCGAGGCCGATGCCGTGCGCGAGGCCTGGGCCGCGATCGGCCTGGCCCCGGAGGCCGCCACGGGCGAGCCGGGCATCGACGAGACGCCGGCACCGATGACGCCTCCCGACCTGCCCGAGCACCCGCCCGGCCCGGTCGAACCCTCTGCCGCCGTCCGGGTCCGCCGCAGCGGGGGCGTCGCCGGCATCACCCGCGAGCGCACCGTGGCCCTCGAGCGGCTCCCCGACGCCGACGCCCTCGCCTGGCGGCACCTGCTGGCGGACGACCGCCTGCACGCCCTGGCCAAGGCGGCCGAGGAGCGCGACGGCATGCGGGCGGACGCGTTCTGCTACAACGTCGCCTGCGCCGATCCCCGGGTCGACGTCGACCTGCCCGAGGCCGCGGTGCCCGACGAGGTGCGCGAGCTGCTCGAGCGGACCCTTGCCACCGACTCCGAGTGGCCGTGACGCAGCCCTCGTAACACCCGTCACACGAGACCCATCGGGCCCCACCCGACCCGCGCAGGGTCCGCTGTTCGGCCGAGAGGATCGGCCGAGGGGGTGAGGCGACCGGCGTTCGGCCCCGTCCTCCAATCCCGGAGCAGCAGGGTTGCCGCAGTGCCCACACCTGCGGGGAACACCCGGCGACCCCGTCGTCACCCCGCAGCCAGTTTCCGCTGGATCATGCTGCTTCGGCCTCCGGCCGTCGCCTCGCGGCAGAGGTCCCGACACCGTCCGCGGCGGGCTGCCCGCCTCCGCGACAGGGATTCGGAGTTCGCGTGACCATCAACCTGCCCGGTGACCACTCCCCGCTCGGACCCGACGAGGCCGACCGGCTCTCCTCGATCCTGCCGGGGCGCGCCCTCGACGACGACCACGAGCCCGCGTTCCGCACCGGACCGACCGACTACCGCGCCCGCCACGAGGCACCGGAGGGTGTCGCGCCCGCCAACGTGCCGCGCGTCGTGCCGGTCCGCTCCGCGCTCGCGCACCTGCTCCGCACCGCGTCGGCCTCCCTGGACGCGCGGGCCGCAGCCGAGACCGACGCAGCCGCCGAGACCGGGGCCGGCACCGAGGCCATCCGGACCGGCGGCGTGCTGGCCATCCGCGTCGCCTCCGCCACCGGCACCGCACCGCTCGTGGTCCACGACGACGGGCTGGGGCTGACCGCCCAGCAGGTGCGCCGCCTGGTGCTCGACACCGAGGCCGACCTCGACACCGTGCCGACCGGCCTCAGCGTCGACGACCTCGTGCAGCTCGAGGGAATCGTCGCGATGGTGCGCGCCTGCCTGCGGGTCGCCGAGACCGTCGAGCTGCGCTCGTGCTCGGCCGGCACCGAGGACGCGGTGACGATGCACGCGGTCATCAACCGGGCCGGATCGTCCCGGGTCTCGATCGCCGCGGAACCGCTCGACGCCCCGGGCACCGAGGTTCGCCTGCACCTCGACGCGGAGCACCGGGAGTTCGTCCTGGCCGGTGGCGCCACCCAGGTCGTGAAGGACCTGGCCCAGCAGCTCTCGGTGCGCGTCGAGGTCGACGACACGCCGCTCGACCTCCCCGGCCCACTGTGGAAGCTCATGCCCGCCGAGCGCGACGCCTGGTGCGCCGACCTCATCGGTGCCGTGCCGATCGCGGTGCTGCCGCTGGGGCTCGGCCCCCACGGCACGCGGGCCGTCGCCGTCGTGCCGCCGACGCCGATTCCGGCCACCCGCGCCGGCGGCCACCGCATCCACGTCGACGACGTGCTGGTGCCCGACCGGCGGGCGCGGCTCCTCCCGCCGTGGGCGTCGTTCTGCACGGTGGTCCTCGACGCCGGCCTCCTGCCGCTGACCTCCGAGGGCGACGGGCTCGCCTACGGCGCGGCGCTCGACGCCGTCGGCGAGCACGTGGCGCGCGGCCTCCTCGTCCAGCTCGTCCTCCTCGCCGACCTCGAGCCCGAGCGGTTCGCGGCCATGGCCGAGGTGCACCGGGAGGCACTGCTCGCGGCGGCGATCGAGTACCCCGA
Organism: uncultured Actinomycetota bacterium; assembly: GCA_963726295.1. Lineage (GTDB taxonomy): Bacteria > Actinomycetota > Actinomycetes > Actinomycetales > Dermatophilaceae > DASSQJ01. The sequence continues at coordinate 11,219 of CAVSBW010000006.1, read as the reverse complement.
CGTCATGGACCTCGTGCGCGGCGTCGTCAGCCTCCCGACCACGCTCGGGCCGATGACCGTCGACGACCTCTGCCGCGTGTCCGGGCCCGTGCGGTACGCCGGCACCGACACCTGGTCGGCGGTCCGCGGGGTGGCCGGCCGCGACCAGGTGCTCGTCGTCGACGCCCGGCTCGGGGTCGTGGCCCGCCTCCTGGAGAGCCTGGGCCCCAACGGGCCCACCGTGACCGCCCTCGGCCCGGGCGACCTGGCCGGCCTCGGCGCCGAGCGGGACGCCGCCTGACCCACAGGGACCCGGCGCCGAGGGCTCGGCGCCGGGCTCCGTCGTGCCCGGGGGCGGCATCCGACCCACCCCGGACGGTCGGTCGAGAGGGCGTCACTCGTTCGGACGGGATGCCGCGCCGTCGGGACGACCGGGGCGCCCTCGCCGCCACCCGCGTGCACCCGGGGCGGCAGAGTCGGGACCATGAACAGCGTGGCCTCCCTTCCGTTCGTCACCCTCCCGGCAGGAGCCCTGTCGCGCAGCCGGCTGCTCGTCACCGGCAGCGGGGCCGACACCCCCGACGAGTACCGCCCGCGGCACGCCCGGCCGGTGCCGGTGCCGACCGAGCACCCCGACGTCGTCGCCCTTCTCGCCGAGCTCGCGGTGAGCCTCTGAACCACCGGGGAGGACCGGAGGCCCGCACCCTCCCGGTCACCGCCCACTGACGCCCCCGGCAGCGCCGGGGGCGTCAGTCGTGTCCCCCGGGGCGTGCGGGCCGGCGCGGACGCCGGGAACGGCGTGGAGGGCCGCTGGGGGACCGGGTCACGTATCGGGAGTCGTCCAGGGGTGGGAAATCGCGGGAAAAGTGCCCGCACGGGCCTCCCAGATGCCAGTCCTGACCCCGGTGACTAGTAGAATGAGGGGTGACAGCGCGCCCCGGGCGTTTCACCGCCCGCGGGCGCGCGCCATGCGACCCACCGGAGTGCCCCTCCGGTGCGGCCTGCCCGACGAAGGAGACCCGTGGCGGAGCAGCATCCCGACCCCACCACCGGAGCCGACGACACCGCGACCGGCGCCGAGAACAGCATCGTCGCCGACCCGACCGTCCCGCCCGAGCAGGTGCCGGCGCTCCCGGCCGGGCCCGAGTACGACGCGGCCGCCATCACGGTCCTCGAGGGCCTCGACGCGGTGCGCAAGCGGCCGGGCATGTACATCGGCTCCACCGGCGAGCGCGGGTTGCACCACCTGGTCTGGGAGATCGTGGACAACGCCGTCGACGAGGCCCTCGCCGGCTACGCCGACACCGTCGACGTCCTCCTCATGGAGGACGGCGCGGTGCGCGTCAAGGACAACGGCCGGGGCATCCCCACCGACATCCACCCGACGGAGGGTGTCAGCGCCGTCGAGCTGGTCCTCACCCAGCTGCACGCAGGCGGCAAGTTCGGCGGCGGCGGGTACAAGGTGTCCGGTGGCCTGCACGGCGTCGGCTCCTCGGTCGTCAACGCCCTCTCCACCCGGCTCGACGTCGCGGTCCGGCAGAAGGGCCACGCCTACCGGATGAGCTTCGACCACGGAGTCCCCACCGGGCCGCTGGAGAAGATGGAGGAGACCGACCGCACCGGCACCACCATCACCTTCTGGGCCAACCCCGACATCTTCGAGACCGTCGACTACGACTGGGAGACGCTCCGCGCGCGCTTCCAGCAGTACGCCTTCCTCAACAAGGGCCTGACGATCACGCTCGTCGACGAGCGCGTGCCGGCGGCCAGCGACGGTGACCTCGACCTCGACGGTGTCGACGCCGACATCGCCGAGGTCGTCGACCACGAGGACGACGAGCAGGCCGGCGGCGGGGCCCGCACCACCACCGCCCGCTCGGTCAGCTACCGCTACGACGGTGGCCTGGTCGACTACGTCAACCACCTCACCTCGAGCAAGAAGGCCGACCCCGTCCACGGCGACGTCATCTCGATCGAGGTCGAGGACGCCGAGCGCAGCCTCTCCCTCGAGCTCGCGATGCAGTGGACCACCGCCTACTCCGAGTCGGTCCACACGTACGCGAACACCGTGAACACGCACGAGGGCGGCACCCACGAGGAGGGGTTCCGCGCGGCGCTGACCAAGCTCGTCAACGACTTCGCGCGCAAGCAGAACCAGCTCAAGGACAAGGACGACAACCTCACCGGCGACGACGCCCGCGAGGGGCTGACCGCCGTCATCTCGGTCAAGCTCGGCGAGCCGCAGTTCGAGGGCCAGACCAAGACCAAGCTCGGCAACTCCGAGGTCAAGGGCTTCGTGCAGCGGGCCATGACCGACGAGTTCGGGGACTGGCTCGAGCGCCACCCGAACGAGGGACGCGAGATCGTCCGCAAGGCGATCCAGGCCGCCACCGCGCGCCTGGCCGCCCGCAAGGCCCGCGAGGCCACGCGCAAGCGCGTCCTCGAGTCCGGCGGCCTCCCCGGCAAGCTGCGCGACTGCCAGGCCAAGGACCCCGCGGTCTCCGAGGTCTTCATCGTCGAGGGCGACTCGGCCGGCGGCTCGGCGGTGCGCGGGCGCAACCCGTACACCCAGGCGATCCTCCCGATCCGCGGCAAGATCCTCAACGTCGAGCGGGCCCGCCTCGACAAGGCCCTGGCCAACCAGGAGGTCCAGGCGCTGATCTCGGCGTTCGGCACCGGCATCGGCGAGGACTTCGACATCGAGAAGGCGCGGTACCACAAGATCGTGCTGATGGCCGATGCCGACGTCGACGGCATGCACATCCGCACCCTGCTGCTGACGCTGCTCTTCCGGTTCATGAAGCCGCTGATCGAGGCGGGCTACGTCTACCTCGCGCAGCCGCCGCTCTACCGCCTGAAGTGGTCCAACGCGCCGCACGAGTTCGCGTTCACCGACCGCGAGCGCGACGCGCTCGTCGCCGAGGGCCAGTCGAAGGGCCGCCGGCTGCCCAAGGACAACCCGATCCAGCGGTACAAGGGCCTCGGCGAGATGGACTACTCCGAGCTGTGGGAGACCACGATGGACCCCGACCAGCGCGTCCTGCTCCAGGTGACCCTCGACGACGCGGCCGCCGCCGACGAGATCTTCTCGGTGCTCATGGGCGAGGACGTCGAGGGCCGGCGCGGCTTCATCCAGCGCAACGCCCGCGACGTCCGCTTCCTCGACATCTGATGCCGGGCGCCGGCTCACGCACCTCCGTGGTCACCGACGGGGCTCCCCCGGCATCCGCGATGCACCTCACCCCCGTCCCCTTGCCCGTTCTGCTGACCAAGGATCCCGATGACTGAGCAGCCGCCCGTGACGGACCGCACGGAGCCGATCGACCTCAACACCGAGATGCAGCGGTCGTACATCGAGTACGCCATGAGCGTCATCGTCAGTCGCGCGCTGCCCGACGTGCGCGACGGGCTCAAGCCGGTGCACCGGCGCGTGCTCTACGCGATGTACGACGGCGGCTACCGGCCCGACCGCGGCTTCAACAAGTGCAGCCGGGTCGTCGGCGACGTCATGGGCCAGTACCACCCGCACGGCGACAGCGCGATCTACGACGCCCTCGTGCGGCTCGTGCAGGACTGGTCGATGCGGTACCCGCTCGTCCAGGGTCAGGGCAACTTCGGCAGCCCGGGCGACGACCCCGCCGCCGCCCCCCGGTACACCGAGTGCCGGATGGCGCCGCTGTCGATGGAGATGGTCCGCGACATCGACGAGGACACCGTCGACTTCGTCCCCAACTACGACGGCAAGACCCTCGAGCCCTCCGTGCTGCCGAGCCGGTTCCCGAACCTGCTCGTCAACGGCAGCTCGGGGATCGCGGTCGGCATGGCCACCCAGATCCCGCCGCACAACCTGCGCGAGGTGGCTGCCGCCGCCGAGTGGGTGCTGCGCCACCCCGAGGCCGACCGCGAGGAGACCCTTGCCGCCGTCATGGAGCGGATCAAGGGCCCCGACTTCCCGACCGGCGCGCTCATCATGGGCCACCAGGGCATCGAGGACGCCTACCGCACCGGCCGCGGCTCGGTCATCATGCGCGCCGTCGTGGAGGTCGAGGAGATCCAGGGCCGGCAGTGCCTCGTCGTCACCGAGCTGCCGTACCAGGTCAACCCCGACAGCCTGGCCCAGAAGATCGCCGAGAACGTCAAGGACGGCCGGCTGGCCGGCATCGCCGACATCCGCGACGAGACCTCGGGTCGCACCGGGCAGCGGCTCGTCATCGTCCTCAAGCGCGACGCCATCCCCAAGGTCGTGCTCAACAACCTCTTCAAGCACACCCAGCTGCAGACCTCGTTCGGCGCGAACATGCTCGCCCTCGTCGACGGCGTGCCGCGCACCCTGCCCATCGACGCGTTCGTGCGGCACTGGGTGGAGCACCAGATGGACGTCATCCGCCGGCGCACGCAGTACCGCCTGCGCAAGGCCGAGGAGCGCATCCACATCCTGCGTGGCCTGCTCAAGGCGCTCGACGCGCTCGACGAGGTCATCGCGCTCATCCGCCGCAGCCCCACCGTCGAGGACGCGCGCAACGGCCTGATCGAGCTGCTCGAGATCGACGAGCTCCAGGCCCAGGCCATCCTGGACATGCAGCTGCGCCGGCTCGCGGCCCTGGAGCGGCAGAAGATCATCGACGAGCACGACGCGCTCGCCGCCCAGATCGAGGACTACAACGACATCCTCGCCCGCTCCGAGCGGCAGCGCGACATCGTCTCCGAGGAGCTCGCCGAGATCGTGGCGCGCTACGGCGACGACCGCCGCACCACGATCATGCCGGGCGACGGCGACATGTCGATGGAGGACCTCATCCCCGAGGAGGACGTGGTCATCACGATCACCGGGGGCGGGTACGCCAAGCGCACCCGGGTCGACGCGTACCGCAGCCAGCGGCGCGGCGGCAAGGGCGTGCGCGGGGCCGCGCTGCGCGGCGAGGACATGGTCAGCCACTTCTTCACGACCACCTCGCACCACTGGCTGCTGTTCTTCACCAACCTCGGCCGGGTCTACCGGGCCAAGGCGTACGAGCTGCCGGATGCCGGCCGCGACTCCAAGGGCCAGCACGTGGCCAACGTGATGGCGTTCCAGCCGGGCGAGGAGATCGCCCAGGTGCTGGCGCTGCGCGACTACGACGCCGGTGCCTACCTCGTGCTGGCCACCAAGGGCGGGCTGGTGAAGAAGACCCGGCTCGCCGAGTACGACAGCCCGCGCTCGGGCGGCCTGATCGCGGTCAACCTGCGCGACGGCGACGAGCTCGTCGGGGTCGGTCTCGTCGAGGCCGAGGACGACCTGCTGCTCGTCTCGCGCAAGGGCCAGTCGGTGCGCTTCCACGCCGACGACTCGACGCTGCGGCCGATGGGCCGGGCGACCTCCGGTGTCACCGGCATGCGCTTCAACGGCGAGGACAGCCTGCTGTCGATGTCGGTGGTGCTCGCCGGCAGCGACCCCGACGTGTTCGTCGTCTTCGAGTCGGGCATGGCCAAGCGCTCGAAGGCGCATGACTGGACCCCCAAGGGGCGCGGCATCTACGGCGTCACGGTCGCCAAGCTCAGCGACAAGGGCGGCGACCTGGTCGGTGCCCTCACGGTCGACGAGGACGACGAGGTGCTCGTCGTCTTCGAGAAGGGCAACATCGTCCGCTCGCGGGTCGACGAGGTGCGCCTGACCGGCCGCAACACCATGGGTGTGCAGTTCGCCAAGCCCGGCAAGGACGACGCGATCGTCGCCGTGGCCCGCAACCCCGAGAAGGAGGTCGAGGAGGCGGTCGAGGCCGCGGAGGCGGCCGCCGGTGTCGAGATCGGCTCGACGGACGGGGTAGAAGCGGGCGATGATGGTGCCGTCACCACCGTCGGTGACGACGATGTCGCGACGGATGGGGCCCCCGGTGCGGGAGTCGCCGATGAGCCCGGCGATGCCGTACCGTCGGACGACGACGCCTGATCCCGGGCGCCCCGTCGACAACGCTCCACCGAGGAGGACCCGAATGAGCACCGCAGACCACGCCGGACGCCCCGCGCGCCCGACGTCGGCCGGTCGCGGGCCCTACGCGGACGGCGGCAACACCGGTTCTGGCCGTTCCGATGGTGGTGGCGCGCTGCGTCGCCTCGCCGGTGGTGACGGCGGGTCCACCTCGTCGTCCGCCCCCTCGCGGGAGTCGACCCGGCCGGTACCGGCCTCGGGTTCGTCAGGGTCGTCCGGCTCGTCGTCGTCCACGACGGCCATCCCGAAGTTCCCGGACGGGTACACCTCGCGCACCGGTGACGACGCCGGGGTCGCACGCGAGAAGGCCCGTGAGGCCCGCCGCGAACGCCCCGCCGAGCCGACCCGCGCCACCGAGACCCGCCCGCAGCCGCAGGCTCCGGCGCAGGCCCCGGCGCCGGCCCCGACCCCGGTGCAACGGGAGGCCCGACCAAGCAACGGCTACCAGGGCCAGCAGCCCCCCACCCGGGCAGCCGCGGCCGGTGCGGTGGGAGCCGCGGGCGCCGCCGTGACGCCGGCCCCGGAGTCCCACCCGGCCCGCCGTGCCGACGGCCACACCCCGGCGCCTGCCCGCCCGGCTCCGTCCCGGCGCGTTCGCCTCACCGTCTCGCGCATCGACCCGTGGTCGGCGATGAAGATGTCGTTCCTCCTCTCGGTGGCGCTCGGCATCGCCGGCGTCGTCATGGTCGCCGTGCTCTGGACGGTGCTCGAGGGCATGGGCGTGTTCGACCAGGTGAACGGCGTCATCGGCCAGGTCATCCAGGACGACGGGCAGAAGTTCGACGTGCTCGACTTCATCGGCTTCACCCGCGTGGTGTCCCTCTCGATCGTCATCGGCGTGGTCGACGTCATCCTCATCACCGCGCTGGCGACCCTCGGGGCGTTCCTCTACAACGTCTCGAGCGCGCTGGTCGGCGGCGTGCAGCTGACCCTCACCGACGACTGATCCGGCCGGCTCCCGGCGGGGTTCTGGCCCGTTTTGGGGCGGGGGTGACGCATCGGGTAACCTCGTGCACCGCGCCTCCGTGAGGGGGCGCCAGCCGGTCGGCGACGGGCCTATAGCTCAGACGGTTAGAGCGCTTCCCTGATAAGGAAGAGGTCACAGGTTCAAGTCCTGTTAGGCCCACCACCCGATCCCGTTCCCCAGGTTGGTGACTCCCGTGAAGAAGCTCCTCGTGCTCGTGGCCGCGGCGGCCGGTGCCCTCGCCGTCACGAAGCAGATCAAGGACAAGCAGGCCGAGAACCGCCTCTGGGCGGAGGCCACCGACTCCCCCAGATCCTGACGCACCGCGCGTCGTCTGGCTCGGCCCGAGTGCGCCGGCCGGGCGCGGTGCTCGAGGGGCCATGGCGCAATTGGTAGCGCACCTGCTTTGCAAGCAGGGGGTTAGGGGTTCGAGTCCCCTTGGCTCCACCGCAGGTCAGAGGCCCTTTCCGATCGTCGGGAAGGGCCTCTGACGCGTCCGTACCCCAGCAGAAGTACTGCAGCGCGTTCTGGGCGGGGCCAGCCCGCTCACGGACGCCAGCCCCATTCGTGGACGCGGGAGCCAGTGACTCGCCGAACGCCATCAGAAGGGCGGCGGAGTAGTTGGAAGCCTAGATGCGCCCGAGATCGATCCCCAAGGCGAGGCAACTGGGCCGGCGTGCATGCATCCTTGCGCCCACTTTGGGATGCGCCCCGGACCGATGCGGTCGGCCCCACCGCCGAGTCGCTGCGTACCTGAAGCGATGCTCAATGCCACGCGGCGCAAGCCCACCGCCTAAAGCACGTTCCTAATGAAAGTCGGCGCCAACCACCGCTGCCTGCTTAGGGCATCGTCGAAGGCGACCTGCAAGCTCGGTCGTCCTGCCGCCCAGTCAGGGGAGTGTGCAACGAACCGGCGGGCGTTGTAGACCGTTGTCCGATTGAATGCCGGCGCCGTCAGGCGGCTGGAGAGCTCCTTTGGGTGGATGTGGACCCCGAGTCTGGGCGTAAGAGCAAGCGTCACGCGGCCGACGTCACCCCATCCGATCCCGATTCCGTGCCTCGCCCAAGCCTCGTTGACAGAGGCTCGGCCCCCCGGCCTCACCCCATACATGCAAACGGTCTGGTCCCCAAGCACCAACGAGTCAGTCTGGAACCGGCAGACATTCCATTCCATGGAGTACAGAGCTGAAACGATCGCATCCCAACGGTCCTTCGGGCGCACGTCGTTGTCGAAGCGCAAGCGCCAAGCAGAGAAGAACGGGACGAAAATGACGTCCAGCAGACCCGTCTGGTACTCGGCTGGGGTTAGGTCATCGTGTCGACCCACCTCGTGTGCTACCGAGTTCAACAGGTATCGGCTCCTGTGCCACTGCAACGCAGCGAACCACGCCAAGGCGGCCTTGTTCTCGACTGTGAGTTCACCGCCCTGGGCAAGGTCGGTGATGCTTCGGGCTGCGTCCCCCTCGACTTTCCCCATGGAAGCCTCGAGTGTGTTGCGGTCGATCGTCCCGTCTCTACGCACCCGCGTGTGCGCATCGTTCTCATGGCCAACGTCTCTGACGTTCGCCACGTATCTGCCCGCGGGGTCGAGACGGTGGACCACCAGCGACTGTGTCGGGTCCGCGAACTGCCGGAGGAGGAACTGCGGGACGAAGTGGTGCTTTCGTGGTGTCGACACGCTCGCAGAATAGGCACGGACGGGTGCCCAGCTCGGCCGCTGGACCAACTCGCGCCCAGGCCCGCATGGTGGTCACGCATCCACCTGCATGCCGCGTCGCACACTGGGAGGGTCGACGGCGGAACGCTGATGACAAGGAGTGTGACCGCTGTGTTGGGCCTGGCAGGCGCCCGCGCACTGTCGCGGACAGCCCCTCTGGGCGCTGTCGCGTCCAGAATGCCGACCGAGTGCGCGGTGGGTGTCGGCGCGGTACAGCAGACTTAAGCGCATGACCTCCACCGGCCACCCGGAGCCCACGGCCGCGACCATAAAGAGTCTGTACGCCCACGCTTTTCGCTGCGCGCGACCTGACTGCCGCCGCCCTTTGTACAAGGTGGACGACGAGACCGGAGACCGAACGCTCAACAGCCGCGTCGCACATATCCATGCTCGTCGACCGGGCGGGCCGCGTTGGATCGAGATGAGCTCGAACGAGAATCGCGCCGAAGCCAATCTCGTCCTCCTGTGCATCGAGCACTCTTACGAGGTTGATGACCTTCCTGATCGATACCCAGCTGAACTGCTTCGCGACTGGAAGCAGGCGCAGTTGAACGAGTACGACCAGGCTGAGAGCGGGTGGCCTATCACGGACACCGAGGCGGGCCGGGTGCTGGAAGCGTCCGCTCAAGTCGCAGAACACCATCACGCCGGGGCGGTTCTCGGCGTCGTCCGTGCGGTACAGCGCCTCTCCCTTGCGGCCCGTCATGCACGGGGTGCCCCCACGGCGGCAGCCACTGCTTGGCGGATGGCTCGGGCACGGGCCCGAGGCACCAGCGTCATGACGGATCTCGATGGAAATAGGGTGTACGCAGAACCCTCCCGGCAAGAGACGAACCGCCACACAAGCGAGATACGCGCCGCCCTTACGAGCGCTGTGGAGAGCATTCGTCCCCTGGTCGACGAAGTCAAGGTTGAGACTGCTGCCGCGCGCGCGAGCCGGCCATCCGTGAAACCGTGGTCGGACTGGGTGAATCGTGCAGTTGACGATGTCGTTGCTGCGTCTTCCGCGTGGCCAGGGCCGCCGGATTTCGAGGACGACGACCGGCTGGAGAATGCACTCAATGCACTCGTGACCGCCACGGACGCCCTTGCGGCGTACTGGCGAGGTGCGTCGGACGTGCCAAGCCCCCCCGCGAGTCGAACCCGAGCCCGAATCGCAGCCGCCCGCACCCGATCCCCTCGAAGAGCACAGGGCTCTGCTGGAGCGAGCGCGGCCATATGCTCGGGTTGACCACCGACCTTTCGATCCCCAGTTGCGTTCTGAGTTGGGCGCCGCTGCCCAGGCGGCAGCCAGCATCCCGCCGGTCCCATCCGCGCTGACGATTGGGTTGTCCGCTACAGCTCAACTCGCAGCGGCTGTGGCAGGAAATGCCACGGACGAAGAGCTTGCTCTGCTCGCGGAGGAGGACTCTAAACGGCGGCCGCTTTCGGCTGCCGTGCATCTCCTTTGGGAGCTGTCCCGCATGGCAGCGCGCAGCGTCAGCACCAATCTGGGCAGCAGAGCGCCGAGGGTGCACTAACCGCGCTCTGGGAGTCAGTTGAATGGGCAGACCCGAGTAGCTATGACCAGGACGACGCCAACGGGCACTCGATGTTCTGGCTCGGAGCTGTAACCACATCGGCAGAGAATGTCCGGGAGAAGTTGGCTAGCGCACTCAGCCATCGACCAGACCTCCTATTGACCCTGGTGGCGGCTTGCGCCCCCTGGATAGAACTGCTCGACAGTGACACTTGGCAGACAAGTGGTTTCCGGCGGCGCTACAGCGAGTTACCTCCGTGGTTTCCCGTCGAAGCCGTCGTGGCGGCGGCCGCCGTTGTAGAGACACGCACGCAAGCTATTCCAGTTGATGACTTCGGCGAGACTGAGGCCGACGACCCGGAATCGCTGCTGGCACAGGTGCTTTGGTATGCCCAGCAGTCCACCGACACGTAGGTACACGAGGCGCGCGTGAGACATGGAGTTGCCCGTCACTTGCCCGTGGCGATGACTCCGGACGATCCAGGGATTCGGCGCGGTGAAAGCGACACCTGCGGCAGGTGCGTCACTGCGCCGCGTAGCGCCCACCGTGGCCCGGTCGCCACAAGCAGGTCGAGCCCCGCTACCTTGGTCTGACCGAGTGAGGAATCTCGTGGCTGACGGCACCCTGCCCAACGCCAACCCAATGTACCTCAGCATCGGTCCTTGGCTCGCCTTGCGCGTCAGGCCGCACCAACGCAACCAGTTCACATTGGGTCGAATGTGACACCCATAGAAGCGTTTGGCCTGGTGGCGGGCTTTGCGTCAATCGTCGGCTTAGTGCTGGCTATCCTCTATGCCCGGCGAGAGGCATCCAGGGTGAAGGATCTGCGATTTGAGACCCGATTCCTCACTTTCCTTTAGTGTCAAGCTCGAGCCTCAAAGGCTTCGGGGTCTCCATCTCATACGGGTCTGGTGAGAACCAAGAGGTCGTCGAGGACCTCTTCGTCAGCCATCTGGCGTTTCTGAATCTCGGCAAGGAATCAATACGGCGAGAGGATATCGCTCCGGCCAACCCTTTGCGGGTCGAGATGAGTGGTGCCCGAAGTCCTGGAGATCACTCTGGAGTCCGCCACCC
>CAVSBW010000005.1:0-60664 GCA_963726295.1 uncultured Actinomycetota bacterium | reverse complement strand
AGCAAGGTCAGGAGCGAGAGCTGGCGAGGGGACTCGAACCCCTAACCGCCTGTTTACAAGACAGGTGCGCTACCGATTGCGCCACGCCAGCGAGCCGCTCCGGGGAGCGGACAGCCCCACACTCTACGACCCGTCAGCACCCCGGACGCCCTCCCTCTGCCTGAGGGCACCCGGGGCCACCGCCACGACGGCGGGCGACGAGTCGTCGGCGACTCGCCGTCGCGGATCACCCGTCTGGACAGTGACGGGCGTCAAATGGCCGGAGCCACGCTGTGGTTGCGGCTGAACACGTTCTCGGGGTCATACCTGGCCTTCAGCTGCCGCGCGCGCTCCTCGTTGCCGCCGACGAAGTCTGCATTCTCCTCCTCGTACAGCCCCGGGAAGTGGGCGTATCGCCCACCGGTCGCCCACGGCTCGTTCTCGGCGACGATGCGGTGTGCCCAGTCGATGTTCGCCGCATCCTCGGCGGCGTCGTCCCAGTTGGCCTCGATGCCGAGCATGAACGCGGCGTCGCGGCTGCCGAACGCCGTCGCACCCGCGTCCACGCGCGACGGCGCCCCACCGCCCTGCCAGACGTCGATCGTCGAGTGCGGCGAGGGGTTCTCGACGTTGAGCCGCACCAGCCGCTCGACGAGCTCGTCGGGCATCCCGGTGACGTACGCCGAGGCCCAGTAGTAGCGGCGCGCACCCACTTCGGGTGGTCCTCGTCGAAGAACTGCTCCACCTCGAGCCATGGCGTCGCACCGCTGAGGTCGGCGATCGGGCTCCCCCACCCGGTCAGCGGCTCCAGCGCGGCCGCCCCCTCCTCGGGCGGCCCCGAGTGCACCGCGCGGAACGTCAGGATGGGCGTACCGTCGGCGTGCATGACGACGACCAGGTGCACCTCGGGGCCCACCGGGTGCGCGGTCGTGTCGAACCAGGTGACGACGCCGTAGTTGCCGCCGCCGCCGCGCAGCCCCCAGAGCAGGTCGGGGTTCTCGGTCTCGGACGCCGTGACGACGCTGCCGTCGGCCAGCACCACCTCGGCCGAGACCAGGTTGTCGCAGCTCAGCCCGTGCTGCCGGCGCAGCCAGCCGTAGCCGCCGCCGAGGGTGAGGCCGGCGATACCGGTCTCGGTGGCCACACCCATCGGCACCGCCAGGCCGTGCTGATGCGTCGCCGCGTCGAGCTCGCCGATGGTCACCCGCCGCCGACGTGCGCGATCGCCGGCGACACGGAGGTGTCGACCTCGACGCCCTTCATCGGGGACAGGTCGACCACGAGCCCGCGGTCGACCACAGCGACCCCCGCCGCGTTGTGCCCGCCGCCGCGCACCGACACCGGCAGGTCGCGCTCGCGCGCGAACGCCAGCGCCGCGGCGACGTCGGCACTCGTCGCGCACTCGGCGATGACGGCGGGGCGCCGGTCGACCATGCCGTTCCAGACCCTCCGGGCGGTCTCGTAGACGTCGTCACCGGGCAGGACCACCCGCCCGGCCAGGCGGTCGCCGAGCGCCGCGGCATCAGCCCGGTCGACGGCGGAGGCCGATCCGTCGCGGCGGACGGCGTCGATGGTGGACGGGGCGGACTCCGTGGGACGTTCGAGTGGTCCGGGATCCTGGTGACATGACCGCTCCCAGCGCGCGTCGTCGTGGTACCACCCATCCGAGAGGACGCGGGCGGGAGGCTCAAGGGCTAAACCTGCCAAGGTCGCGGTCAGGACGTCCGGGCGCGCAGCCCTGCCTCGCCCCACGTCAGCAACAGCCCACCCGAGTCCGGGAGCACGGCCACGACACACCGGTGAGCGTCCACGGTGTCGTTGCCCTCCGGCACCCAGCACAGCAGGGACTCCCCCGACAGCGCCAAGCGGAACCACCCGTCGCCGTCCACGTCGGCCCGGACGGCGCCCAACGCGTCGAGCTGATCCGGGGCCGGCACCACGGAGCCGAAGCCGCCCCCGGGCATCTTCCCCTCCGGCGGGTAACCCACCGACGGCCCGGTCGACGGCAGCAGCGCGACGACGGTGCCGCCGCCCGCGGCACGGTCCGGCAGCCCGGTGTCGTCGACGAGCGCCATCCGCCCGACGACGCCCGACCCGTCCGCCTCCGGCACCTCGATGTCGCCGGCGCACCCGGTCAGAGCCGCGACGGCGCAGCACGACACCACGATGAGCACCTCTCGCACACCCCCGGTCACGCGACCAGTATGCCGGAGCGGGCCCCCTAGAGCCGGCCGTCCCGGAACGTCCGGAACGCCTCCTTCGAGGCCGAGTCGAGCACGACGATCGACTGCCCGTCGGGGCTCGTGCCGAACCCGCCCTTGGCCACCGTGTGCCCGACCTTGAGCGGGTTGAGCTTGTAGAACGACGCGGCGAAGGTCAGCGCCTCCGCGGCCGACAGGTCCGACTCGGCGTGCCGGTTCACGACCGTCATCTCATCGGCGATGACGCCGACCCCCGAGACGCGGGCCGCGATGGCGGCAGCGATGAGCAGCTCGCCCTGGTGCCGCGAGCGCCCGAAGTCGCCGTCGGGCAGCGACTTGCGCTCCCGCGCGTAGGCCAGCGCGTGCTCGCCGTCGAGCTTCCGCTGCCCCGCGAGCACCTTGGTGCCGCCCTGGAGGATCACCGTCCTGGCCACCTTCATCGGCAGACCACCCGACTGGTCGACGATCTTCTCGAACCCGCCGAAGCCGGTGACGACGTAGCCCTCGATGGGCAGCCCGGTCACCCGCCGGACCGTCCTGACCATCCCCGGGCCGCCGCCGTACGCGAACGCGGCGTTGATCTTCGCGCTCCCGCCGCCGGGCATCGGCGCCCAGATGTCGCGGGCCATCCCCATGAGCCCACCGCCACCCCTGCCGTCGATGCCGATGACCTGGATGGTGTCGGCGCGCGTGCCCTTGAGCGACTGGCCGGGGCGGGCGTCGGAGCCGAGGACGAGGACGAACCGCGGTCCCTTGCCCAGCGAGGCCTTCCTCTTCAGCGAGGGCCACCAGCCGCCCACGACCTTCCACGTCGGGCCGGTCAGCAACGTGACGTCGTCCTCGTACGTGACGACGGCGACCTTCTCCTTCTTCCACGTGCCGACGTGCGCCTCGGCGGTGATGCCGCGCCTCCCCCGGTAGAGCTTGGCGACTGCAGCGGTCAGGGCCGCGTTGCCGTGCTGGACGACGACGTCCGGCGCCTCCGTGGGGCTCGCGGTCTCCGAGGTGGTCGCCGTCGCGGGACTCGAGGCGGTCGGGGCGGGGTCGCTCGTGCACGCACCGAGCAGGCCGGCCACGAGGGCGGCCACGAGCAGGAGACGGGCACGCATGGGCACGAGGGTAGGTCGGACGGGCGCCGGCGCGTGAACCGGGCCGGAGCCGGTCTCAGGCCAGCCTCAGCCCTCGGTGCGCTCCCGGCGCCCCGGGGCGTGGTGGTCCGCGACGTCCTGCGCCCCGGCTCCGGGGTCGTCCTGCGCCCCGCCCGACCGGCGTCCCGAGGTCGTCGACCTGTCCGACGTCCGCGGCTCCCCCCGCATCCGGCGGTCGAACGGCGAGGCCAGGATCTCGCCGAACACCGTGCCGGTGGCGATCGCGAGGAGGGCCGCCCCGGCGCCGAGGAGGGTGGTGATACCCGACTGGATGACGAGGAGCCCCTGCGAACCACCGGGATCCACGAGCTCGTAGAGGCCGCGGAAGATCGTCAGACCGGGGAGCAGACCGAAGGTGGCGGGCACGACCAGCACCATCGAGGGCGCCCCGACCCGCTGCGCCATCACGCGCCCGACCACCCCGATGGACACGGCGGCCAGCCCGGTCGCGGTGATGGCGCCGATGCCCGCGCCACGGGTGAGCAGCGCCGCCATCGCGGCCCCCGCCACGGTGAGCAGGCCGGTCGGCACCACGAGCATCCGGCGGCTCTGCACCGTGATGGCGGCCGCCAGCCCGACCACGAGGGCCCCGAGGAGTCCGGGCACCAGGGCCGCCTGGCTCACGCGCAGGTCGAGCACGGCGGGTGGGACGAAGTCGGTCTGGAAGATCTGGGTGATGGTCAGCATCAGGCTCAACCCACCGGCGATGCCGATGATCAGCCCGAGCAGCGAGAGCGCCACCCCCAGCAGGCGGCCGGCGCCCGTGAGCGGGTACCCGAAGAGGACGTCCTCGATGGCCGAGGCCATGGTGCGCCCCGGCAGCATCGCGACGATGCCGCCGGCGACGACGAAGGCGAAGTCGGTGCCGCTGAGCCCGAAGGAGCCCACCGTCCCCGCGGCGTAGAACGCGCCGGCCGTCATCGTGGCGACGAAGGCCTTGATGGCGTTGACGTAGAACTCGGGCAGGTCGATGCGCCCCAGGAGCTGTCCGATGCCGGCCACACCGAGGACGACGACGATGGTGATCGCCGCGGGGGCCAGGCTCGCCCCGATCATCACGGCGACGGCGGAGGCGAGCAGCGCGCTCGCCAACGACGTGGCCCACACCGGGTAGTTGCGCTCATGGCGCTTGATCATGCGCAGCCGGTCGGCCGCCTCGTCGGCGGTGATCTCGCCGGCGGCGAGCGCGGCCACGAGCCGGTGCACCGCCACGAGCCGGCCGTAGTCGTACCGGGTGCGTCGCACGACCCGCAGCACGATGTGGGTGCGGCCGTCGCTGGAGTGGGCCTGGACGAGGAGCGACTGGAGCGTGATGTCGAGTTCGACGACGTCGATGCCGGCGGACGCGGCCACCGCGGCCACCGCGCCCTCCACCTGGGGGGCGCCGGCGCCGCAGCGCATCATCAACTCGCCCACGCGCACCGCGAGGTCGACCGCGCGTGCCGTGGCTACGTCCTCGGCCGCCTCGTCGGGGATGCGGGCGTGCCGGTAGGGGGTGCGCCGCAGCAGGTCCAGCATCGGCATCGGCTCCGTCGGCAGGTCGCCACGGAGGATGCGCGAGCGTCGTTCCTTCGGCGTCGAGTGGCGCCGGTCCTTGGGCGCGCTCACAGTGGTGGCACCACGTCGTCGATCCAGCCGGGGGCCTCGGCGAGCGGCCACCACATCGGGCCGTCACCGGCAAGCGTCAGCAGGACCAGCGCGGCGGCCCCGACGAGCAGACCGCCGGTCACCGCCTTGCGCATCAGGTCGCCGGGGCTGATGCCGCGGACGATGCTGCGGCTGCCACGGCGCAGGCTGGCGCCTCCTGGCCCCCACCAGGCGGTGAGCCCGGCGAACACGCCTCCGGCGAGCAGCGGGACCACGCCGTCGGCGGGTGCCGACGAGGCGGTGACGGCCGAGACGGCGAGGGTGCCGGCGAACATCGCGCAGATCCCGACGAACAGCGGCAGGACGAGGGCGACGACCGCCCCGATGGCGCCGACGAGGAGGTGCCACGGGCTGGTGGCCACGGCCACCGCGACGTCGGAGCCGCGGGGCCCGCGCTCGTGACGGCGCATGACGAGCGAGGTCACCGTGCGGTCGGCGGTGCGGGCCAGGGCGGCCCACACCGCCAGCGCCAGCACCGCGACGAGGGGCGCGGCGGCGGTGAGCGCGGCGAAGAGCGCCAGCAGGGCGAGGAGGGTGCCGGTGCGCAGCGGCCGACCGATGCGTGGGTCGGCATGCTGGCCGTGGCCGTACCGGGCCGCATCCCAGTCGGACTCGCCCTCGGGCACCGGGCTGCCCGGCGCACCGGGCGGGGGGAGCTGACGCTGGGGGTGGTGCTGCGGGGCCGGCTGGAGCTGCCACTGCGGTTGTGGCTGCGGCTGGCCCGGGTACCCGGGGGGCCGAGACTGGCCAGGCGGGGGCATCTGTCGCGGTGGGGCGGTCGGCGGTGGGGGCTGGCCGACCTGGCGGGCCTGTTCCCAGCCGGGCTGGGCCGCCGGCCGTCCGGTGGTGGTGCCGGGCGGTGGAGCGGCGGCAGGCGCGACCTGCGGGGCGACGGGCGGACGGGCAGGGCCGGCGGGGCCCGCGCCGCTCGCTGCGGCCGCGCCGGCGGCGGCCCCGGCGACACCGGCCACGCCCGCGGCTGCGGCGCTTCCGGCCGCTCCGGGGACGGGCGACGACGGCAGGGCCGCCGTCCGCGGGGAGGTGAGCCGCTCGGTGGCGTCCGGACGCACCCGGCGGACCTCGATGGCCTCGGTGACGGGTGCGCCGTGGGCGAACCGCTCCAGGGCCCGGACCACCTCGTCCTGGTGGGGACGCTCGTGCTGGTGCGGGGACAGCGCGGCGAAGAGCAGCGGCTCGATGCGCGGGTCGACGGCGCGCAGGTCGGGGTCGCCGGCCGCCACCCGGGCCAGCACCGCGTTCATCGTGCCGGTGCCGAAGGGCGGTGTGCCGGTGGCGGCGAAGGCCGTGGTGGCCGCCCATCCCCACCAGTCGGTGGCGTCGGTGACGTCCTCGCCGTGGATGACCTCTGGCGCGAGGTACCCGGGGGTGCCCATGACGAGGCCGGTGCTGGTGAGCCTGATGTCGTCGACGACGTGCGCGATGCCGAAGTCGATGAGCACGGGGTCGCCGTCGACGAGGAGGACGTTGCCGGGCTTGACGTCGCGGTGCACGACGTCGACGTCGTGGATGGCCTCGAGCGCCTCCGCGAGCCCGGCGGCCACCCGGTGCAGGTCGGCGGGCGGAAGGGGGCCGCGGTCGGCGACGTACTCGTCCAGCGCGGGGCCGGGGACGTACCGGGTGACGATGAAGGGGGTGTCGCCGTCGACGTCGGCGTCGAGGACCCGCGCGACGCGGGGGCTGCGGATGCGGCTCAGCGTGTCGACCTCGCGCGAGAGCCGGGCCCGGGCGGCCGGGTCGTGGGCGACGTGGGGGCGCAGGACCTTGATCGCGACGGCGCGTCCGTGCCCGTCGAGGGCGAGGTGCACCATCCCCATCCCGCCCTCGCCGAGGCGCTGGACCAGCCGGTACCCACCGAGCAGCGCGTGCTCACGCGGCTCGTGGATGTCCTCCTCCGGCGGGTGGCCGTCGGCAGCAGCGTCGGCGGTCATGCCTCAACGGTAGGTGCTCGGGCTGGATGCGCGCTGACAGCCACCGTCACGGACACGTCACCGCTCGGGCGCGGCGGGCGGCCGGCGACGGCTCAGGGAGCCTGCTGGATGTAGTCGCGCAGCTGGTCACGCTCGCTCTGGAGGGCGTCGATGCGGCTCTTCACGACGTCGCCGATGCTGACGATGGCCTGGAGGGTGCCGTCGGAGACGACGGGGACGTGCCGGATCCGGCGCTCGGTCATGAGCTCGGCCAGCGTCTCGAGGTTGTCGTCGGGGCGGCAGGTGGCGACGTCGGCCGTCATGATCGAGGAGACCTGGGCGTCCAGGACCGCGGCGCCCTTCGTCTTGAGGTGCCGGACGATGTCGCGCTCGCTGACGATGCCGTCGACGCCCGACCCGTCGGTGCTCACCACCAGGGCGCCGATCTTGTGCTCGGAGAGCAGGTCGACGAGCTCGGAGACGGTGGCGTCGGGCCGCACCGTGACCACGCCCGAGCCCTTGTGCTTCACCACATCCGCGATCCTCATGAAC
The DNA here is from genome assembly GCA_963726295.1 of uncultured Actinomycetota bacterium. Taxonomy (GTDB): domain Bacteria; phylum Actinomycetota; class Actinomycetes; order Actinomycetales; family Dermatophilaceae; genus DASSQJ01. The sequence continues at coordinate 53,209 of CAVSBW010000005.1, read as the reverse complement.
CGACCATAGGGCGCCTCGCCACGGCGCGCCAGACATGGGTGGCGGCCGGGCCGGGCCTGCGGGATGGGCCCCCGGCTCGGGTGGAGGGGCGCCCCGGTCCCTTCCGGGCGCGAGTGGCGATGGGCCTCCGGGCCCGCGAGCGACGCATCGTGGTCCCCGGTACCACTGCGACCCGAGTCACGGTAGTTTGGCGACACCGCCTGCACCGACGCAGCGGGAGCTCCACCCCTTTACAACGGATCGTCCGGCACGTTCCTGCCGGTGAAGGAAGGCAATGACGCCATGGCAACAGTGAAGTTCGACCAGGCCTCGCGGATCTACCCGGGCAATGACACGCCCTCGGTCGACCGCCTCGACATCGACGTAGCCGACGGGGAGTTCCTCGTCCTCGTCGGCCCCTCCGGCTGCGGAAAGAGCACCTCGCTGCGGATGCTCGCCGGCCTCGAGGAGGTCAACGACGGCAAGATCTGGATCGGCGACCGCGACGTCACCGACCTGTCCCCCAAGGACCGCGACGTCGCGATGGTCTTCCAGAACTACGCGCTCTACCCGCACATGTCCGTCGCCGACAACATGGGCTTCGCGCTCAAGATCGCCGGTGTGGACAAGTCCGAGATCCGCAAGCGCGTCGAGGAGGCAGCATCCATCCTCGACCTGTCCGAGTACCTCGAGCGCAAGCCGAAGGCCCTCTCCGGTGGCCAGCGCCAGCGCGTCGCGATGGGCCGGGCGATCGTCCGCTCCCCGCAGGTGTTCCTCATGGACGAGCCGCTGTCGAACCTCGACGCCAAGCTCCGCGTCCAGACGCGCACCCAGATCGCCTCGCTCCAGCGCCGCCTCGGCGTCACCACCGTCTACGTCACCCACGACCAGGTCGAGGCCATGACCATGGGCGACCGCATCGCTTTGCTCAAGGACGGCATCCTCCAGCAGTGCGCCACCCCGCGCGAGATGTACGACAGCCCGTCCAATGTCTTCGTCGCCGGCTTCATCGGCTCCCCCGCGATGAACCTGGTGTCGGTGCCTGTCACGTCCGACGGCGTGAAGTTCGGCACCCACAAGGTCGATGTCTCCCGCGAGAGCCTGTCCAAGGCCGGGGACACCGTCGTCGTCGGCGTCCGCCCCGAGGACGTCGAGGTCACCAAGAACGAGGACGGCCTCGAGCTGCAGGTCGACGTCGTCGAGGAGCTCGGCGCCGACGCCTACGTCTACGCCACCCCGACCGACCAGCGGATCCAGCTGGAGGGCGGCGACGACAACCTCGCCAAGCCGTTCATCGCCCGGGTCGACGGCCGCAACGTGCCCGAGGCCGGCTCGAAGATCTTCGTCTACCCCAAGGGCGAGCACATGCACGTCTTCGACAAGGCGTCCGGCGCTCGCATCTGAGCCGCCGGCACGACCTCGCGACGACGCCCCGGACGACCGTTCGTCCGGGGCGTCGTCGCCTCCGGCCCCCTCCCGCACCCGCCCCCGGAGGACCGATGGCGCTCGAGCTGACCGCCGCCCGCCCCGACCCCGCGCTCCTCGACCTGCCCTGGCGCCTTCCCCTGGAGGAGTGGCCCGAGGACCTCCTCGCCGCGCTCCCCCGCGGCATCTCCCGGCACGTCGTGCGCTTCGTGCGCCTCTCCGGGCGGGTGCTCGCCGTCAAGGAGATCAAGGTCGAGCTCGCCCGGCGCGAGTACGAGATGCTGCGCAACCTGGGTCGCCTGCACCTTCCCGCCGTCGAGCCGTTCGCCGTGGTCAGCGGCCGGGTCGACACCGACGGCAACCCGCTCGACGCCTGTCTCGTCACCCGACACCTCCAGTTCTCTCTCCCGTACCGGGCCCTGTACAGCCAGTCGCTGCGCAAGGGCACCGCGACCCGCCTCATCGACGCCCTCGCCGTGCTCCTCGTGCGGGTTCACCTGGCAGGCTTCTGGTGGGGCGACGTCTCGCTCTCGAACACCCTCTTCCGCCGGGACGCCGGTGCGTTCGCGGCCTACCTCGTCGACGCCGAGACCGGCGAGCTGCGCGACCGGCTCAGCGACGGCCAGCGCGAGCACGACCTCGAGATCGCGCGCGTCAACATCGCCGGAGAGCTCATGGACCTCGACGCCGGTGGCCTGCTCCAGGAGGACCGCGACCCGGTCGAGATCAGCGAACGCATCGTCACCCGCTACCGCGAGCTCTGGGACGAGCTGACCGGCAGCGAGGTGATCGACGACGGCGAACGGTGGCGCGTCGACGACCGCGTCCGCCGCCTCAACGCCCTCGGCTTCGACGTCGACGAGCTCGAGATCATCACCGACATCGACGGCGCGTCGATCCACCTGCAGCCCAAGGTCGTCGACTCCGGACACCACTCCCGCCGGTTGCTGCGGCTCACCGGCCTCGACGTCCGAGAGAACCAGGCGCGCCGGCTGCTCAACGACCTCGGCGTCTACTCGGCGGCGCACAACCGGCAGGGTGACGACGAGGAGCTCGTCGCGCACGACTGGCTGACCAACGTCTACGAGCCGGTCACCCGGAAGGTCCCTCGCGAGCTGCTGCGCAAGCTGGAGCCGGCCGAGGTCTTCCACGAGGTGCTCGAGCACCGCTGGTACCTCGCCGAGCAGGCCCAGCGCGACATCCCCCTCGAGGCCGCCCTGGCCGACTATGTCGCCAAGGTGCTGCCCGCCAAGCCGGACGAGGTCGCGGTGCTCGGCGTCGACACCGAGGAGCTGCCGGTCATCGCCGGGGATGACTGACCCCCTGGCACCGGGCCGACCGGTGCCCGCCTCCGAGCAGGAGCCCGCCTCCATGTCCGACCAGCCGCAGCGGCCCCCGGCACCGTCCGGTGGCGCCCCCGCGCAGCACCCGTACGGCGCCCCCGCGCAGCACCCGTACGGCGCCCCGTTGCGTACGGAGGTGGGCCGGCAACTCCGGGGACGCTGCCGTACGTCGAGGCCCGCTTCGGGAAGGTCGCCGACTTCGGCCCACGCGTGGTGGCCTCCCTCATCGACTCCCTCGTGGGGCTCGTCCCGCTCCTGCTGTCGCTGCTGGGGCTCTTCCTCGTCGGGGCCTCCCTGAGCGGAACGGGCGACTACCCGGCCCTGCGGGTCGTCGGCATCCTGCTCGCGGTCGCCGGGTACCTCGCCATGTGGGCCGTGACCCTCTGGAACCGGGTGTTCCTCACCGGCCGCACCGGGCAGAGCATCGGCAAGCGCTCGCAGGGACTCAGGCTCGTCGGCGCGACCACGGGGGAGCCGATCGGGGCCGACAACGCGTTCCTGCGCGAGCTGGTCAACGGCCTCGCCAACTCGGTGCTCTGGCTGGGCTACCTCTGGATGCTCTGGGACCCCGACAAGCAGACCCTCGGAGACAAGGCGGTGCACTCCACCGTCATCCTCGTACCCCGGACGTGAGCCCCGGGGCCACCGTAGGATCACCCGGGACCGCTGCCGTCCCGGAGGGATGCCATGACCGACCAGCCGTCCCACCCCTACCCCGGCGCCGGTACCCCGGCGGGGTCGCCCTACGCCACGCCCCCCGGAACCCCGTACTCCGCGTCGGCGCCACCTCCGCAGGGCCCCGCTCCAACGGCGCCGCCCCCGGTGCAGGAGCAGAACCCCTACGCCGTGACCCCTGCGCAACAGAACCGCTACGCCCCCGCCCCCGCGGTCGGCCCCGGCCCGCCGGCGTCCCCCGAGTCGTTGGCCGCCGTCGAGGCCCGCTTCGGGCCGGTCGCCACGTTCGGCGACCGGGTCCCTGCGTACCTCATCGACCTCGCCATCACGCTCAGCGGGCTCGTGCTCGTCGTGCTCGGCTTCATCGTGCTGTGGTCGGGAAGCGGCGGGTCGGTGACGCTCGACAACGGCGCCACCGCGCAGACCCCCTCCGACCCGATGCTCGTTCTCCTCGGCTGGCTCCTCGTGGTCGCGGGCTATCTCGCGATGCTGGGCCTGTGGCTGTGGAACCGGGTGTTCACGATGGGCCGCACGGGGCAGAGCGTCGGGAACCGCACCCAGGGACTGCGGCTCATCGACGCCCGCACCGGGGAGCCGATCGGCGCGGGCAGCTCGTTCCTCCGCGAGGTGGTGCAGGGCCTGGCCAACCAGGTCTTCTACCTGTCGTTCCTCTGGATGCTCTGGGACCCCCACCGGCAGACCCTCGCGGACAAGGCGGTGCACTCGACCGTGATCCGCGTGCCGAAGGACGACACGGGCGCCGCGATGTTCTGAGAGGGCCGGCCACGCTGACCGCCCCGGCGCCGGGGTGCGGCTCAGGCCGGCGAGAGCCAGGTCCAACCGGGGACGTTGCGCAGCACCCAGAAGGCGAGCAGCGCCCAGAACAGCGTGTACAGCAGCCATGCAGGCGCCAGGCGCTTCTTCGGGCGGCCGGTCCACATCCGGAAGGTCCAGTTCGCGAAGCCGACCAGCATGGCCGCGAACGCGATGACGGTGACCGGATTGCGCGCGAGGGCGGTGCCGAGGTCACCCTCGGTGAGCGCGCGGGTGGCCCGCAGGGTGCCGCACCCGGGACACCAGGTGCCGGTGAGCAGGAGCCACGGGCACGTGGGCGAGCTGCCCGGCTCGTTGGGATCGACGACGTGCACGGCGAGCACGAACGCCGTGGCACCCAGGGCGGCCGCACCGGGGCCGACCATCCGCCGCGCCCGGCTCGGCTCGACGAGCCGGGGCGGTGGCGGGGCCTGGACGGTGCTCACATCAGTAGCCGCTGCCGGTGGTGCTCGACGCCATGATGCCCGCGATGGCGATGGCGTAGACGACGACGCTGATGACGATGCCGATGACGCCCAGGATCACCGACCACTTGATCCACTTGCCGGCCTCGGCCGCCGACTGCTGCGCACCGGCGGCGTCGCCGGAGGCCCACTTGCTGTTCACCTCGGCGGACTTGATGATCGCGACGATGCCGAGCGGGAGGCAGCAGAAGATGGTGACGAGGATCGACCAGACGAGCTTGTTGTCGGGCGGGCCGGCGCCCATGCCGCCACCGTACGGCGGGGGGGCGTTGTAGCCGCCGGGGCCACCTGAGCCGGGCGGGCCGGCGCCGTACGGGGGCGGGGCGTTGTAGCCGCCGGTTCCGCCTGAGTCGGGCGGAGGAGGCGGGGTGGAGCCGTACTCGGACATGGTGTGTTCCCTCTCTCGAGCGGCCGGGCCCCTCCGGAGCGGACAAGCCGTTGGGCCCAGCCTTCCACACCGAGGCGGTTCGCGCCGTTAGTGTTTCGAGCACCAGCGTCACCACATCCGGAGGGACCCCATGACCACGACCCCGCCTCCCCCGCCGCCCCCGCCGGGCGACGGGCCGCCGCCGCCTCCGCCGGAGGAACCCCGCGAGGAGGGTGAGGGCTCCGACGTCGGCAGCACCCCGGACACCGGGTACACGACCGGTGAGTCCACCGACCCGACCTTCGGCAGCCCGGGTGACTCCGGCTACGCCGGCGCGTCGGAGCCCATGTCGGACCCGATGGCGGCGCCGCCCGCGGCCCCCGGGTACGGCGAGTCCGCTCCGCCGCCGCCCCCACCGCCACCGCCCGGGGGCGCTGAGCCCGCCCCGTACGGCGCCCCTCCGAGCCCCATGGGCGCTCCGGCCACGGCACCGAACAACCAGAAGGCGATCATCGCCATGGTCACCGGTATCGCGTCGATCGTCTTCGCGGTCTGCTGCTCGCTCCTCGGCGTGGTCCTCGGCGGTGTCGCGATCTTCTTCGGCCAGCAGGCCAAGAAGGAGGTGGCCGCCTCCGGCGGTACCCAGGGTGGCGGCAACTTCGCCCAGTGGGGGTTCATCACCGGGATCATCGGCGCCGCGCTCGGCGTCGTCATGATCATCCTCAGCCTCGTGCTGAACATCGGTGGTGGGCTCACCAACTTCGGCGGTTGACATGACCGTCACCCGCGCCGCTGCCGTCGACCGACCCATCACGAGGACGTGGTGGGCGGTCGCCGGCGCGGCGGCGGGGGCCGGTGGCTTGGCGTGGCTGGTCACCCACGACCCCAACACACCGGGTCACTACCCGGCCTGCATCCTGCTCAGCACCACGGGCTACTACTGCCCCGCGTGCGGGGGCACCCGCGCCACGTACGACCTCCTCCACGGCGACGTCGCCGGAGCGTTCGCCCGGCATCCGCTGGTGCCGCTGCTCTACCTGGCCCTCGTCCTGGGCCTCGGCTACCGCTGGCTGAATCGGCGCCACGAGCGGCTGCCGCGCCTCACCGTCCCGAACTGGGTGATCCCGGCCGCCGGGGTGGCGCTCGTCGTCTTCGGCGTGCTGCGTAACATCCCCGGCTGGGACTTCCTCAGTCCCGCCTGACGCCGCCGGCCAGTCAGTACCGGGGCTTGGCGTTCGCGAGGTAGAAGCGCGTGGACTCCGCGCGCCAGATCAGCACGACCACCGCGAGCCCGACCAGCCACTGCAGGACTCCCAGCGCCCGACCCAGCACCGGCTGCGGCTGGATCAGGCTCGCGAGCAGGCTGAGGGTGCTCAGGCCGAAGAAGACCGACGCCACGATCCGTGCCCACGACCGGCCGCGGCCGTTGACGACCGCCATCCACCACCACAGCGCGGCGCCCGCCAGTCCGCTCACGACCGAGGCCACCGTGCCCACCGTGACCGCCAGGTCGACGGTCCCCTGCGTGACCGACTGCCCCGAGTCCTGCAGCGACTGCTCGATGGCGCTGCGGATCGAGTCCCCCTGGACGAGAACCGACAGCACGGAGAGCGCCGCGACGGCGGCGCCGACCTTCATGAGCAGCACCGCGATGTCCATGCTCCGCGGCCGCGTCACCGGCCCGCTCTCCGGGGACGCACCGACCGGCGGGGCCGGCGACCCGTACGGGTTGGGTGGTGGTGGCGCCGCGCCGTAGGGGTTCGGCGGCGGCACGGCTGCGTCGCCCGGGCCCTCCGGCGGCCCATCGGAGCCTGCGGGCTCGTCCGGCGGGGGCGGGGGGTGCTCGTGGGACATCGGTCTCCTCCTCGTGGGGCCGCGGGTGGTCGCCGACGGACGTCAGGACCGGCGCTGCCGCGCCACCTCGTACAGCGTGACACCAGCGGCGATGCCCGCGTTGAGCGACTCCGTCCCCGACGCCATCGGTACCGACACGATCTGGTCGCAGGTCTCGCGCACGAGCCTCGAGAGGCCCTTGCCCTCGGAGCCGACGACGACGACGAGCGGCTCCGTGGCCAGCTCGAAGCCCGGCAGCTCGACGTCGCCGTCCATGTCGAGGCCGATGACGAAGAAGCCGGCCTTGCGGAAGTCCTCGAGCGCCCGCGTGAGGTTGGCGGCCTGGGCCACGGGGACCCGCGCCGCGGCGCCGGCGGAGGTCTTCCACGCGCTCGCCGTCATCCCCGCGGAACGGCGGCTGGGCACGACCACCCCGTGCCCGCCGAACGCCGCGACCGAGCGCACGATGGCCCCGAGGTTGCGCGGGTCGGTGATCCCGTCGAGGGCGACGACCAGCGGGGCCCCCGGCGCCTCGGGCGAGACCAGGTCGCGCGGGTGCGCGTACTCGTAGGGGGGCACCTGCACGGCCAGGCCCTGGTGCACGGCACCGTCGGTGAGACGGTCGAGCTCGCCGCGCGGGGTCTCGAGCACCGGGATGCCACGCGACGTGGCAGTCGTGAGGGCCTCGCGGACCCGGTCGTCGGCGTCGATGCGGCCGGCGACGTACATCGTGGTCACCGGCACCTCGGCGCGCAGGGCCTCGACGACGGCGTTGCGACCGGCGACGATCTCGCTGGACGGCGTGCCGGAGCGGCGGCGAGGGGCGCTGCCGCCACCGTCGCGGCGAGCGGTCGACCGGACCGCCTTGTGGGCCTTGTGGTTCGGCCGGTCGGCGGCCTTGGGGGTCGGGCCCTTGCCCTCGAGCCCCTTGCGGCGCTGGCCGCCGGAGCCCACGGTCGGGCCCTTCTTGCCACCCTTGCGCACGGCGCCGCGGCGCTGGCTGTTGCCGGCCACGTCAGTCTCCCTTCGACCGGGTGATCGACCAGCGGACGCCGGCCGCGGTGTCCTCGAGGACGATGCCGGCCGCGGCCAGCTGATCGCGAATGGCGTCGGCGGTCTCGTAGTCGCGGGACGAGCGGGCCTGGGTTCGGGCCGCCACCCGGTCCTGCACGAGGGCCGCCAGAGCGGCGGTGACATCATCGGCGTCCCCGCCGCCGGTGGACCACACCGGGTCGAGCGGGTTGACACCGATGACGTCGGTCATCGCCACGACGGTCCGCGCGATGGCGGCGGCGTCCTCGTGGTCGCCGTCGTCGAGGGCGGTGTTCCCGGCCCGGACGGTCTCGTGGACCACGGCCAGCGCCCCGGAGACCCCGAGGTCGTCGTCCATCGAATCGCGGAACTCCGCCGGGATCTCGTCGCTGCCGTCAGGCACCAGCGTGGTGACGCCCGGGAGGGCCCGGCGCAGGAAGCCCTCGATCCGCTCGACGGCGACCCCGGCCTCCTCGATCGAGCCCTCGTGGTACTCCACCATCGACCGGTAGTGCGCGGCGGAGAGGTAGTAGCGCACGGCGAGGGGCCGGTGGTGGGCGACGACCTCGCTGACCCGAAGCGAGTTGCCGAGCGACTTGCTCATCTTCTCCCCGCCCTGGGTCACCCACGCGTTGTGCAGCCAGTAGTTCGCGAAGCCGAGCCCGGCCGCCCGCGACTGGGCGATCTCGTTCTCGTGGTGGGGGAAGCGCAGGTCGACCCCGCCGCCGTGGACGTCGAAGGTGTCGCCGAGGTAGCGGCGCGCCATCGCGGAGCACTCCAGGTGCCAGCCCGGGCGTCCGGCGCCGAACGGCGTGGGCCAGGAGGCGGTCTCCGGCTCGTCCGGCTTGTGGCCCTTCCAGAGCGCGAAGTCGTGCGGGTCGCGCTTGCCGCGCGGGTCGGCGTCCTCGGCCTCGGCCATGTCGTCGGTGCTCTGGCGGGTCAGCTCGCCGTAGCTCGGCCAGCTCCGCACGTCGAAGTACACGTCCCCGGAGCCGTCGTCGGCTGGGTAGGCGTGGCCCTTCTCGACCAGGGTCTCCATGAGCTCGACCATGTCGGGCACGTGGCCCGTGGCGCGGGGCTCGTACGTGGGCGGCAGCACCCCGAGCGAGCGCAGTGCCTCGGCGGTCTCGACCTCGTTGCGGTACGACACCGCGAACCAGGGCTCGTCTGTGTCCCGGGACTTCGCGAGGATCTTGTCGTCGATGTCCGTGACGTTGCGGATGAGCGTGACGTCGTAGCCGTGCCCCCGCTCGAGCCAGCGGCGCAGGATGTCGAAGGCCACCGCGAAGCGCACGTGCCCGACGTGCGGCGGCGCCTGGGTGGTGAGCCCGCAGATGTAGATGCCGGCCTTCCCCGGGGTCACGGGGACGAAGTCACGCAGCTCGCGGGACAGGGAGTCGAACAGCCGGAGGGTCACCCGCGACAGGCTACCGGCGGTGGACGCGGCGGCTTGCATCCCCGCTCCACCTGCGGATGTGTGTGGACTCGCCGGGGCCGACCGGGCGTGTTCACGCACATCGGGGGGGCATCGCCGGGGCCGCGCACTCGCGGATGGACCGCGAGCAGGGGCGCGCCACCGCTCAGTGACCGCGTTCGATCCACTCCTGCAGGTGCGGCGCCTCGTCGCCGATGGTCGTGGCATCCCCGTGGCCGGTCAGCACCACCGTCTCGGGCGGGAGCGAGAACAGCCGCGTGCGGATCGAGGCGATGATCGTCGGGAAGTCGCTGAACGACCGCCCCGTGGCTCCCGGGCCGCCGCTGAAGAGCGTGTCGCCGCTGAACAGCACGCCCAGCGCGGGCGCATAGAGGCAGCACGCCCCCGGGGAGTGGCCGGGGGTGTGCACCACCTCGAGCTCGACGTCGCCGACCCGCACGACGTCGCCGTCGGCGAGCTCGGTGTCGGGCGGGCCGTCGACGGTCTCGTCCCACAGCATCCGGTCGTCGGGATGCAGGTGGGCCGGTGCACCCGTCGCGAACCGCAGCGCGGCCACGGCGCTGACGTGGTCGTTGTGGCCGTGCGTCGCGATGATGGCGCGGACCGTCCGGTCGCCGACCACCTGCTCAATGGCGTCCGCGTCGTGCGCGGCGTCGATGACGACGCACTCGGTGTCGTCGCCCACCACCCAGACGTTGTTGTCGACCTCCCACGAGCCGCCGTCGAGCTCGAACACCCCCGAGGTGACGAGCCGCTCGACGCGCACCCCACCGGCGGACGCCGGCACGGGCACCCCGATGTCGCTGGTGCGGCTCACGCGCCGCCCTCCATGACGACGACCGAGCGCAGCACGTCGCCGTGGTGCATCTTGTCGAAGGCCGCCTCGACGTCGCCGATGCCGATCCGCTCGCTGACGAAGGCGTCGAGGTCGAAGCGGCCCTGGCGGTAGAGGTCGACGAGCATCGGGAAGTCGCGCGACGGCAGGCAGTCGCCGTACCAGCTCGACTTCAGCGCCCCGCCGCGGCCGAACACCTCGATCATCGGAAGGGTCACCTCCTTCTCCGGCGTCGGCACCCCGACGAGCACGACGGTGCCGGCCAGGTCACGGGCGTAGAAGGCCTGCTCGTACGTCTCGGGACGGCCGACCGCCTCGACGACCACGTCGGCACCGAACCCGCCGGTGGCGGCCCGGATGGCCTCGACCGGGTCCTCGCTCGAGGCGTCGACGGTGTGGGTGGCACCGAAGGCGGTGGCCGCCTCGAGCTTTCGGGCGTCGGTGTCGACGGCGATGATCGTCGTCGCCCCCGCGACCGCCGCGCCGGCGACGGCGGCGCTGCCGACGCCTCCGCACCCGATGACAGCGATGGAGTCACCCCTCCCGACCGCACCGGTGTTCACCGCCGCGCCGAAGCCGGCCATGACACCGCACCCGAGCAGGCCCACCGCGGCCGGGTCGGTGCGCTCGACCTTGGTGCACTGGCCCGCCGCCACGAGCGTCTTCTCGATGAAGGCGCCGATGCCGAGCGCCGGGCTCAGCTCGGTGCCGTCGGTGAGCGTCATCCTCTGGTCCGCGTTGTGGGTGGCGAAGCAGTACCAGGGCTTGCCCTTGCGGCAGGCCCGGCACTCGCCGCACACCGCGCGCCAGTTGAGGATGACGAAGTCGCCGGGCTCCACGTCCGTGACCCCCTCGCCCACGGCCTCCACCGTGCCGGCGGCCTCGTGCCCCAGGAGGAACGGGAACTCGTCGTTGATGCCGCCCTCGCGGTAGTGCAGGTCGGTGTGGCACACGCCGCAGGCCTCGACGCGGACGACCGCCTCGCCGGGGCCCGGGTCCGGGACCACGACGTCGACGAGCTCGACGTCGGCCCCCTTGCTGCGGGCGATGACTCCCTTGACGGTCTGCGGCATGGGGGATCTCCTCCTCGGACGGCGAGGTCCGGACGCGGCGCTGCTGGCTCCCTCGAGGCTAGTCGGGACGCGCCGGCCACGGGCCCGGGCGGCCGGTCGCACCTCACCGTCCAACCCTCTCCGAGAGGGTGATCCGACCTTTCCGCAGGGGCACACCGCGACGTATGCTGCCCGCGTGCCCTACCCGGTGTTCGACGCGGTGATCCACGAGCCGCACCGCCTGCAGATCTGCGCCTTCCTCGTCCCCGCGGCGGGCCGCGAGTTCGGCGTGGTCCGCGACGCGATGGGGCTGTCGGACTCCGCGCTCTCCAAGCACCTCAAGGCCCTCTCCACCTGTGGCTACACGCGCCTCGAGAAGGGCGCGCGTGACGGCCGGCAGGTGACCACCGTCGTCCTCACGCCGGCCGGTCGCGAGGCGCTCTGCGGCCACGTCGCCGAGCTGCAGCGGATGGCTCGCATCGTCGGCGAGGACCGCCGCGTGCACGCCCGCAGGTAGCAGCGGGCCGCTTCCGCCGGCGCTCCCCAACGTCGAGGTTGCGCGACATGCCGAGCGGACCGCGCATCCGTCGGCATGTCGTGCAACCTCGCGGTCAGAGCAGGCGCAGCCGCGACACCGGGATGGCGTTGACCAGCGCACCGTCCTTGGCGACGAAGCGCACGCGACCGCGGTAGGCGTAGTCGCCGGCGGGCCCGCTCAGCTCGGCATCGACGGTGTCGCTCCACACGTCCGCACGCGGTCCCGAGACGAAGCCGTCGTTGTCCCACTTCGTGTAGGTGCCCTCCCCCGCGGCGAGCAGGGCGCCCGGGCCGATCGGCAGGCCGGTCCCGTCCTCGACGCCGTCGGTGTCGAGGCACGGCCTGGTCAGGTTCCCCGCTGCGACGGACTTGCCCTCCTCGAACGTCCACAGCTCGACGGGCACCGTCGCCGACCCCTTGATCCGCAGGTTGTCCTGACCGACGACCTGGGCCGTGACCTCGAGGGGAACCGCGGCCTCGAGGTCCGCCGGGTACTGCGGCGGCGGGCCCTGCTGACCGCCCTCGACCCACTCGACGTACGCCTCCTCGACGGCGACGACCTCGGGCACGCAGTACGCCTCCCGCGTGGTGTTGACGAAGACCAGGAGGTCGTAGGTGACGTCGATGCGCACGAGCAGGGCGTTCGGGAAGGTGACGTCGAACTGTGGGGACTCCGCGGTGGCCGGGGCGGGACCGAGAGCCAAGGCCGCCGCGCAGGCGACCGCGGGCGCGGCGAACGGACGGTGTGACATGTCGACCTCCCTGCCGGTGGAGCGGGCGCTCCCTCGGACGAGCCCCCGACCTCTGGGTCGATGCTCCTCGTGGGTCGCGGCACTGTCATCGGTAGAAGTACCCATCCCCGGGCGACCGGGCGACGGCTGCGACGCGCGCGTCGAGGGGCCGTACGGGTCCGGGTCAGCGGCGAGCGACGACGAGCGCGGTGGCGACGGCGGCGACGCCCTCGCCGCGCCCGGTCAGCCCCAGCCCGTCGGTGGTGGTGCCGCTGACCGACACCGGCGCGCCGGCCGCCTCCGAGAGCACCTCCTCGGCCTCGGCCCGGCGGGTACCCACCTTCGGGTGGTTGCCGACGACCTGGACGGCGATGTTGCCGATGTCGTAGCCGGCCTCCCGGACCAGCCGCGCCGCCTCGGCGAGCAGGACGGCCCCGGAGGCCCCCGCCAGCTCGGGGCGACCGGTACCGAAGTGGGCTCCGAGGTCGCCGATCCCGGCCGCCGAGAACAGCGCGTCGCAGGCGGCGTGCGCGGCGACGTCGGCGTCCGAGTGGCCGTCGAGTCCGCGCTCGCCCGGCCAGGGCAACCCCGCGACCCAGAGCTCGCGGTCCGACCCCTCGGGCGCGAGGGCGTGCACGTCGACGCCGATGCCGACCCGCGGGAGCCCGTTCACGACGGGCCGTCCCCGCTGCGGAGCAGCCGCTCGGCGTGGTCGAGGTCGGCGGGCGTGGTGACCTTGAAGGCCAGCTGGTCACCCTCGACGACGAGCACCTTGTGCCCCATCCGCTCCACGAGGGCGGCGTCGTCGGTGCCGACCTGTCCGCTGCCGTACGCGGCCACGAGGACGTCGCGGCGGAAGCCCTGCGGAGTCTGCACGGCGCGCAGGGCGGCCCGTTCGGGCGTTCCGGTGATGATGCCCTGGGCGTCGACGGTCTTCACGGTGTCGACGACGGGGAGGCCAGGCACGGCACCGCTCGAGCCGGCCGTCCCCGCCCGCACCGCGTCGACGACCCGCTCGAAGACGGCGAGCGGCGTGAGGCAGCGGGCGGCGTCGTGCACGAGGACGACGTCGCAGTCGTCGTCCAGTGCCTCGAGGCCCGCGGCGACCGACTCGGTCCGCTCCGGGCCACCCACGACGACCCGGGCGTTCTCCGGCAGGTCGACGCCCCGCCACTCGGGGTCCGAGCCGTCGGCCAGGTCGGCCGGCACGACCACCGCGATGGTGCGCACCCCCGGAACACCGGCCACGGTGTCGAGGGCGTGGGCGAGGATCGGCCGGCCGGCCAGCGGCGCGAACGCCTTCGGCATCCCCGCCCCGAGCCGGGACCCGGACCCGGCCGCGACGACGACGACGCCGACACCGCGCGCTGCGGTGTCGGCGTCGTCGGTCACGTCAGTGATGCGTCGGTCGGCGGGCGACCGGAAGGGGGTCAGGACGCGAGAACCTCGTCGAGGATGGTCTCGGCCTTCTCCTCGTCGGTCTTCTCGGCGAGCGCGAGCTCGGAGACGAGGATCTGGCGGGCCTTGGCGAGCATCCGCTTCTCCCCGGCCGAGAGGCCGCGGTCCTTGTCGCGGCGCCACAGGTCGCGCACGACCTCGGCGACCTTGATGACGTCGCCGGAGGCGAGCTTCTCGAGGTTGGCCTTGAACCGGCGCGACCAGTTGGTCGGCTCCTCGGCGTAGGGGGTCCTCAGGACCTCGAAGACCTTGCCCAGGCCTTCCTTGTCGACGACGTCGCGGACGCCGACGAGATCGCAGTTCTCGGCGGGAACCTCGATGACGAGGTCACCTTGCGCGACCATGAGCTTGAGGTAGAGCTTCTCCTCTCCGCGGATCGTGCGGGTGTTGATCTCCTCGATGCGTGCCGCCCCGTGGTGCGGGTACACGACCGTTTCGCCGACCTTGAAAACCATGTGTTGTTGTCCCCTTTCGAGGGTCAAAGGATATCACGCAGTGGCGGCGGACACGAGTCGAGGCCCGCGACGTTTCCGCAGGTCAGAGTATCTAAATCGTGTCCACGGACGGCAAATCGGGTCTTGACAGGACCCTGTGGGTCATGCTTCGCGCGCACGCGGGCGCGCTTCCTGACGGCCACCTGCCGGCCACCGCGCGGACACCTGACGGCACCCTCGGGCGCCGCGCCGCGGACCCCGCTATCCTGTCCCGCGTGACGAACCGAGCCGCCACCGTCCTGCGTCTGTTCGCCGCGTCGGCGGCCGCACTGCTCGTCTCCGGGTGCGCGGTCTTCTCGCCGGTGCAGACAAACGAGCCGTACATCCCGGCTGACGGCGTGCCGCTGACCATCCCGGGGCTGTCCCTGCGCAACCTCGCCATCGTCACCGGCGAGTCCGGCGGGACGGGCGTCCTCATCGGCCAGGTCGTCAACGAGTCCGGCAAGGCGGTCGACGTCAGCTTCGGCATCGAGGGCGGCGCGAGCGCCAGCGGCATCACCACCGTGGCGGCCTACTCCGGCGACACCATCTCCGACTCCGCGAGCCGGGTCGAGATCCCGTCCCTGCCCCAGCCGGCCGGCTCGATGGTGACCCTCACCGTCACGACCGCCGAGGCCGGCCAGAACGTGGTGAAGGTGCCGGTGCTCCTCGACAACCGCTTCTACACCGGGCTCCTCGCCGGCGGCTCCTGACCCGCCCGGTGCCGGCAGCCGAGCCCCCGGCCCGGCTCGCCCGCCTCAGGCCTCGAACTTGTAGCCCAGCCCCCGCACCGTGAGGATGTGCTCCGGCGCGCCCGGGTCGGACTCCACCTTGGCGCGCAGCCGCTTGATGTGGACGTCGAGCGTCTTGGTGTCGCCCACGTAGTCGCTGCCCCAGATGCGGTCGATGAGCTGGCCGCGGGTGAGTACCCGCCCGTTGTTGCGCAGCAGCAGCTCGAGCAGCTCGAACTCCCGCAGCGGCATCGAGGCCTGCTGGCCGCGCACGGTCACGACGTGCCGCTCGACGTCCATCCGCACCGGCCCCGCCTCGAGGGTGGTGGGGACCAGCTCCTCCGGCTCCGACAGCCGCCGCAGGACCGCCTTGATGCGGGCCAGCAGCTCGCGCGAGGAGTAGGGCTTCGTGACGTAGTCGTCGGCGCCGAGCTCGAGGCCGACGACCTTGTCGACCTCGCTGTCCTTGGCGGTCAGCATGATCACGGGCACGTTCGACCGCTGCCGAAGAGCCCGGCAGACGTCGACGCCGGACAGCCCGGGCAGCATGAGGTCGAGCAGCACGAGGTCGGCCCCGGCGGCGTCGAACTCGACGAGCGCGGCGTTGCCGTCCTCGGCCACCGACACCTCGTAGCCTTCCTTGCTCAGCAGGTAGCTGAGCGGGTCCGAGAAGGACTGTTCGTCCTCGACGATGAGGATGCGGGTCATGCGCTGCTCTCCTGGGTGGCTCTCCCGGTGACGGGGTCGAAGGTGGTCGTGGTGTCGTCGTCCCGCCGCTCGGCCGCGGCGGGGAGGCGGATGGTGAAGGTGGACCCCCGGCCCACCTCGCTCCACACGGTGACCTCGCCACCGTGGTTGTTGCAGATGTGCTTGACGATGGCCAGGCCGAGCCCGGTGCCGCCCGTCGCCCGGGAGCGCGCGGCGTCCACCCGGTAGAAGCGCTCGAAGATCCGCTCCTGGTCGGCGGCCGGGATGCCCTGCCCCTGGTCGGTCACGGAGATCTCGACGAGGTCGCCGGAGCGACGGCCGCCGATGCCCACCCGGGTGTGGTCGTCGCTGTAGTTGACGGCGTTGCCCAGCAGGTTCGCGACCGCGGTGACGAGGAGCTCGCCGTCACCGAAGACCCGCAGGTCCTCGTCCATCCCCACGACGAGGTCGATCGACCGGGCCTCGGCGGCGACCCGCACGCGGTCGAGGGCCTCGGCGACCACCTCGGCAAGGTCGACGAGCTCGGGCTCGTGGAGGGTGTCGGCCACCTGGAGCCGGGACAGGTCGACGATCTCCTGGACGAGGCGGCCGAGGCGGGTGGACTCGCCGCGGATGCGCTCGGCGAACCGGGCCACGGCCTCGGGGTCGTCCTTGGCGTCCAGCACTGCCTCGGCGAGGAGCGAGATGCCCCCGACCGGTGTCTTCAGCTCGTGCGAGACGTTGGCGACGAAGTCGCGACGGACCTCCTCGACCCGGCGGGCCTGGGTGTGGTCCTCCGCGAGCAGCAGCACGTGGTCGACCCCCAGCGGCGCCATCCGCACCCGCATGACGACGCTGGAGTCGGGGTTGGGGCCACGCGCGAGGTCGAGCTCGGCCTGGCGGATCTCGCCGTCACGGCGCACCTGCCGCACCAGCTCACGCAGCTCCTGGTGCACGAGCTCGCCGTGCCGGACCAGTCCGAAGCTGACAGCGCTCGCGGAGTTGTTGACGACGGCGTCGGAGCCGTCGAGGACGACGGCGATGGAGCGCAGCACCGACAGGACGTCGCCCACCCCGGCGGGCAGGGCCGGCTGGGGCCTCTGGGGCTCGTGGCGCAGGCTGCGCTCGGACCACCGGCTGGCGGCCACGGCGACGGCACCGATGACGAGGCCCAGCGCCCCGCCGAGCACCGCTGCGATGGTCGCGTCCACGTCGACCAGCGTACGGTGGCACCCCGGACGGTGCCGACGCCTCGAGACCTCGACGCGCACACGCCATCCCCAATGTTCACCTCGGGTGCGCCGCCGGTTCACCACCGGGTGACAGCATGCGAGCGTCCGGGAGGAACCCGGACGCGGGACGGCCACGCCCTGCCCGCCCCCTAGGGGGCACGACCACCACCACGGACCACCGGAGGAACCCGCCATCGTGATGCGCAAGGCCTACCACGAAGCCCTCGACGAGATCGCCGACGGCCTCGTCGAGATGACGCACCTCGCCGCCTCGGCGATGACCCGCGCCACGACCGCCCTCCTCGACGCCGACGTGCGGTTGGCCGACTCGGTCATCACCGCCGACGCCGAGATCGACGCCCGGCGCGAGCAGCTCGACCTGAAGTCCTTCGACGTCATCGCCCTCCAGCAGCCGGTGGCCACCGACCTGCGCATCGTCGTCACGAGCATGCGGATGAGCAGCGACATCGAGCGGATGGGCGACCTCGCCCGCCACGTCGCGAAGGTGGCGCGGCTTCGCTACCCCGAGTCCGCCGTGCCGGCCGAGCTGCGCGGGACCTTCCGCGAGATGGGCCAGGTCGCCGAGCGCATCGTCGAGAAGACCGGCTCGATCATCGCCGCCCGCGATGTCGACGCCGCCCGCGAGATCGCCCGGGACGACGACGCCATGGACGAGCTGCACCGCCAGCTCTTCACCCGCGTGACCTCAGGTGACTGGCCGCACGGCACCGAGGCGGCCGTCGACATCACCCTCCTGGGCCGCTACTACGAGCGGTTCGCCGACCACGCCGTCTCCATCGCCGAGCGGGTCATCTGGATCGTCACCGGCGAGTGGAGCCCCGAGTCCGAGTCGGACCACGAGGACGCCGAGGACGCCCGCCCCTGACCCCGGCTGTCGAAGGGCTCGCCTCCCGGGGCCCTTCCGGGTGAGGATGAGGCGGTGACGCTCGCGGTCGACGACGACTTCGGCGGCTTCGTCGCGGCCCGGTGGCCCGACCTCGAGGCCGTCGCGCTCGTCGCCGCTCCCGACCCGGCGGCGGCCCGCGAGTTGACCACCCGGGCCCTGGCGGCCGTCGGCGGACGCTGGGACGAGGTGCTCGACGAGGGGGCGCCCACCCGGGCCGCGCAGGCCGCCCTGCTGCGCGACATCGCCCGCTCGGCTCGTCCACGACGCCTGCCGGGGCCGGCGGACCGGGGGCCCGGTCCGGCCGACGGGCCGTCGCCGCGACCCGACGGCTCCTCGCCGTGGACGGCGGAGGACGACGACGTCGTTGGCCGGGAGCTGCTCGCGACCCTGGCGGGCGAGCCGCCGCTCGTCCGGGCCCGCCTGGCAGCCGGGGTGCTGTGGGAGTGCGACGACGCCGAGACCGCCGACCTGGCGGGCGTCGGCACCGCGCCCGCCGAGGCCGACCTCGCCGCGGCCCGCGGGCGGTTGCTCGCGGCTCACCGCCGGGCCCTCGCCACGGAGGGCCTCTCCCCCGCCGACTGGCGCGTCGACCGCGACCTCGCCGATGCCCTCGGCTCCCTCTCGGCCGGCCGGCCGGACCCCCCGGACCCGGCCGGGCTGGTCTCCGGGAGGGCCCGGACCGTGCGCCGCCGCTCCCTGCTCACCGGTGGCGCCGCGGTGGCTGCCGCCGGAGCGGCCACCTGGTGGGTCCTCCGCGGGCTCGCGACGGCCACACCGGAGGACGGCTCGACCGCCCCGACGAGCGGCCCGGTGGACCCCCAGGACCCGACGTGGTCCTCGACGGACCAGTGGCCGGCCCGCGGCTCCCTGGCCGGCGACGCCGGCATCCAGACCCTCGTGCTCGGGGGGCGGCTGCTCTACGCCGAGGACGTCGGGGGTACGCGGGTCGTCGTCGCCACCGTGCTCGACCGGCCGAACTCCAGCGGGACGAGCACCGTGCTGACCGCCTGGACGGGGGCGACGGCCGTGCCGGCCGCCCGGCTGACGAGGGCGGACCTGTGGCTCGATCGCATCGACGGTGCGGACGACGTGGTCGCCCTCACGGTGCCCACCGCTCCCGGTGGCGACCTCTACACGACCGGCTCGGTGGGGATCGGCAGCCGCAGCCAGCCCGCCGGGCCGGACGTCGTCGACACTGCGGCCGTACCGGCGGCCGCCGTGCTCGTGATCCTCGCCCGACCCACCGAGCAGGGCGCCACCTGGAGCGACCTGGTCCACCCGACGGCCAACGGCAGCGTCGAGCGGGCGTGGACCCTGGTGCCGCTCGACGAAGGGGTCGGCCTGCGGGTGCTCGACCGGCAGCCGGGCTCCGCCGCACGCGTCCGGGTGGGCGGCTACGACGGGCCCCTCCCGGGGGTGCGTCCGCCCCTCGCCGCCACCGACGGCCTGCCCCCGCTGGAGGCGGCCTCCCACAGCGTGGCCGACGCGACCGGGATGCACGTCGGTTCGCTCACCAGCGAGGTCGTGGTCGACTCACCGGTCGATCCCGGGGTCCTCGACGCCTTCGGGATGGCACCCACGGGCAGCGGCACCCGCATCCGCGTCGTCGACACGACGACGCCCGACGGCGCGCTCATGCGCAGCCTCCACGTCTCCGACGACGGCCGCCCCGGCAACTCCACGCTGTTCGGGTCGCCGGTCGTGCTGGCGGTGGACCGCAGGGACGAGCCGGTCGTGCGGCGACTCGACCTCGTGCCCCCGCGGACCACCCGCTACGTCGTCGTCGCCCCGGGCGCCGCGAGCTGCCAGCTGCTGGCCACCTCCCCGGCTGGGTACCCCGTGTCCAAGGTGGTTCCGATGAAGGGCGACAGCGCGCTGGTGCCGATCGTCAACGGCCAGGACACCGGCCGCTACCGGCTGGTCCTGTGGGACGAGCGAGGACGACGCACCTACTCCGCGGTACCCGACCGCGGCCGCACGCTGCTCGACCTGCGCGCCGAGTACTGACCGGCGGCCGGGCCGGTGTGGGCGCCGGCTGCGGTGCCGGCGGACCGGTCAGCGCTTGCCCTGCGCGGCGACCGCCGCGGCGGCCTCCTCCGCGGCCTCGGGGTCGAGGTACTCGCCGGGGCCGGTCGACATGAAGTCCTCGCCGATGCGGTAGACGAGCGGCATCCCGGTGGGGATGTTGAGCCCGGAGATGTCCTCGTCGCTGATGCCGTCGAGGTGCTTGACCAGCGCCCGCAGGCTGTTGCCGTGGGCGGTCACGAGCACGGTCTGGCCCGAGCTGAGGTCGGCCCGGATGTCGTGCTCCCAGTACGGCATCATCCGCGGGATGACGTCCTTGAGGCACTCGGTGAGAGGCACGTCGACACCGGCGTAGCGGGGGTCGCCGCTCTGGTCGTACTCGCTGCCGCGCTCGATCTCCGGCGGCGGGGTGTCGAAGCTGCGGCGCCAGAGCATGAACTGCTCCTCGCCGTACTTGTCCCGGGTGGCCGCCTTGTCGAGACCCTGGAGGGCGCCGTAGTGCCGCTCGTTGAGGCGCCAGCTGCGACGCACGGGGATCCAGTGGCGGTCGCACGCGTCTAGGGCGAGGTTCGCGGTGGTGATGGCACGGCGCAGCACGGAGGTGTGGAGGACGTCCGGGAGGAGGCCGGCCTCCCGCATCAGCTCGCCGCCACGCACGGCCTCGGCACGGCCCTTCTCGGTGAGGTCGACGTCGACCCATCCGGTGAAGAGGTTCTTCTGGTTCCAGTCGGACTCGCCGTGGCGCAGGAGGATCAGCGTGTACTCCGTCATGTCGGCCACCCTAGCGAGAGGCCGGGCCCCCGGAGTCGGACGTTCCGGGGCGGTCAGCCCTCGGCCGGCGGGTCGCCGGGGCGCTGGAGCAGCGGGCGGAACGCCTCGAGGTTGCGCAGGCTCTCACCGCGGTCGACGCGCCACTCCCACTCCTTGCGCATCGAGGTGATGAACCCCATCGCCAGCAGCTCGTTGAACGGCTCGTCAGAGGCGGTGAGCACCGCGCCGAGGAGCTGGTCGAGGTAGGTGCCGTCGACACCCTCGGCGGGGGCCCGCCCGGTGACGAAGACGTCGCCGGCCTTGTCGACGGCGTACGCGATGCCCGGCAGGCGCAGGTTGCGGCTCAGCAGGAAGCGGTAGACCTCGGTGTGGTTCTCGTCGGGGTTGCGGACGACGAACGCCGACACCGAGAGCGCCTGGTCGGAGCAGGCGAGCGAGGCGACGGTCCGCAGCTTGCGCTCGCCCGGCAGCGTCACGACGAACTCGCCGTCACGGGCACCCCCCTCCCACTCCAGGCCCGACTCGCCGAGCCACTCCTCCACGACCGTGACCAGCCGCTCGCGAGAGCTCACGGGATGACCGCCTCCGGGACGCCGCTGAGCCGCTGGGCGTCGTGGATGGAGACGTCCTTGCGGCCGAGGAGGGCCGCGACGTAGACCGACTCGAGCTTCTCCGCCGTGCGCGCCCAGCCGAAGTGCGACGCGTGCTCCGCGGCGCGGCGGGAGAGCGTCTCGCGGTGCTGGCTGTCGAGGACCACGCGTCCGATGGCCGTGGCCCAGTCGGCGGTGTCGTGCCCGTCGACGAGCAGACCGCCGTTGCCGACCGCGGTGGGCAGGCCGCCGACGTTGGCCGCCACCACGGGGGTTCCGCAGGCGAGGGACTCGACCGCGACGAGTCCGAACGACTCGCTGTGCGACGGCACCGCCACCACGTCCGCCGCGCGGTACCACTGGGCGAGCGTGACCCGGTCGACGGGGGGCACGAAGCGCACGGAGTCGGCGATGCCGCGCTCCTCGGCCAGGGCGTCGAGTCCCATCGGGCTGCGCACGCCCGAGCCGCTGGCCCCGCCGAGGACGCCGACGACGAGGCGGTCGCGCAGGTCGGGACGGCGGCGAGCCAGCTCGGCAGCGGCCTTGACGAGCACGTCGGGACCCTTGAGCGGCTGGATCCGCCCGACGAACAGGAGCAACACCGCGTCGAGGGGGATGCCGAGCTCGGCGCGCGCCTGGGCCTGCGAGCCCGGCGTGAAGGTCGCGAGGTCGACACCCGGCTCGGCCACGGAGACCCGGGCCGGGTCGGCGTCGTAGAGGTCGACGAGCTCGCGGGCCTCGCGCTCGGTGTTCGCGACGAGCCGGTCGGCCGCGTCCACGACCTGGGCCTCGCCGATCTCGCGACCCAGCGGCTCGGGGTCGTCGCCGTCGGCGAGGTGGAGGTTCTTGACCCGCGCCATCGTGTGCATCGTGTGGACGAGGGGCACGGCGAGACGGTCGGAGGCGAGCCACCCGACCTGCCCGGAGAGCCAGTAGTGGGAGTGGACGACGTCGTAGTAGCCCACCGGGGCGTGCGCCGCCACCCGCATCATCCCGGCCGCGAACGCGCAGAGCTGGCCGGGCAGGTCCTCCTTGGACAGGCCCTCGTAGGGGCCGGCGGCGACGTGACGGACGACGACCCCGGGCTCGACCTCGACGAGGTCGCGCTGGCTCGCACTCGTGGTCCGCGTGAAGAGGTCGACGGCGATGCCTCGGTGGGCGAGCTGCCGGGCCACCTCGAGGACGTAGACATTCATCCCACCGGCGTCCCCGGTGCCGGGCTGGGCCAGTGGTGAGGTGTGGACCGTCACCATCGCGACGCGCCGGGGTCGCGGCAGGGCGGTCTCGGTCATGAGGTCGAGTCTGACACGGGCGGACGGGGTGTGTCGGTGACGACGACGGCCGCTCTCGGGGACCACACGTGGATGGCGATGCGGCCGTCCTGGCGCAGATCGACCGCGCGCGGCGCCTCCTCGGGTCCGATCGACACGTCCGTGCCGAGGACCCAGGTGAACGCCGGCTGCTGGATGTCGGTGGGGTCCACCCAGTAGGCGCGGTACTTCAGGTTGCGCTGCGGCAGGGCGGGGGCGATGCCGGTGGTCGCCGGCCGCCAGTCGAGGTGGATGACGACCGCGTCGGCGCCCCGGACCTCGACGTCGGTGCGGATCCGGCCGTCGACCGGCGAGAACGAGATGCGCAGCGGCAGCGTCTCGGTCTGGTCGTCGTCGAAGAGGACCCCGCTGTAGACGACGACCGCGCCGTCTCGGACCACGGCGTCGATGCGGGCGTTGCTGATCGCCCGGGTCACGAGCTCGCGCGGATGGTCGTCCACCTCCCCGAGCTGCCCGACCACCGCGGAGACCGGAGCTCCCCGGGTGACGGTGTCGGCCAGCACCGTGCTGCTCCGCGACAGACGGAACCCGCGGTCGTAGAGGGTCACCGAGAGGCCGGCGCCGAGGGACTGCACGCCCCGGGCGTTCTGGGCCACCTCGAGCAGCCCCGGCTCGACGTCGGCGATGCCGATGTCGCGCGCGAGGGCGGTCGGGAGCCAGGAGGTCAGCCCGAGCACGAGGGCGCCGGACAGGGACACGACGAGCGCGACCATGGACAGGCTGACCTCACCCGCCCGGTTCCGTGCCCGCAGTCGCTCCCACACCTCTCCGAGGATATGGCCGCTGACGGGGTGCCGCGCGCCACCCCCCTACGCTGGACCCGTGGCCGGTCAGCGACCCGTCGGGGCCATCACCCCGGGCACGACGAACCCGAACCGGCGGTGGACTTCCGTTACGGCGGTTTCGAGGTGCCGCTGGAGGACGACACCCGACCGATGGTCGTCCGGTCCTTCAACGTGCTGCGCCAGTACGCCGAGGACGAGGTGGCTCCTGCCTGGGCCACGACGACCGCCCGGCTGGCCCCGCACGGCATCCTCGTCGACGGCACCTGTGACGAGCTGGGGCGCCTGGCGGCGTTGGTGGGGGTCACCACCGACGGGCCGCCGCACCTCACCCTGGCCTGGCGGCTGCGCGGCCTCGAGCGTCCGGGGGTGGTGGCGGAGCGACTGCCGAAGGTGCTGATCCACCGCAACGTGCCCGGTGGCGGCTCGGCGAGCTGGCCGTGGCGTGGGACGCCGTGGCGCCCCGCTGACGTCGTCGCGCGCCCATCAGGCCGAGTGGGTCACCAGGGTCCGTAGGGGCCGTCGGTGCTCCGGCCCTTGCCCATGACCTGGTCGAGGGCGGGCTTGACGTCGGCGAGGTACACCCCGGCGGCGATGATCGCGACGATGGCGAGGATTCCGCCGAACCCGCCGAGTGAGACGAACCCGACGAGGGCTGCCACGCCGGTGACCGCCATCCAGAACCCCTTGGTCCGCTTCCCGGCGGCCGTGAAGGCATCCGAACGGCGCCGGGCGCAGTCGATGAAGGCGTAGATCTCGACGCCGAGGGCGGCCAGCGAGAGCACGAGGACGATCCAGCCCTGTGCGGTCGAGAGGAGGCTCATGGGACCAAGCCTAGGTGTCAGACGTCCAGGACGATGGTCACGGGACCGTCGTTGATGAGCGCGACGTCCATGTGCGCCCCGAAACGGCCGGTCTCGACCTGCACCCCGCGAGCCCGCAGAGCAACGACGACCTGCTCCACGACGGGCGCCGCGACGGGGCCCGGGGCAGCGGCGTTCCAGGACGGGCGCCGGCCCTTGCGGGTGTCGGCGTACAGGGTGAACTGGCTGACCACGAGGACGGGGGCGCCCGTGTCGGACACCGATCGCTCACCCTCGAGGATGCGCAGGTCGGCGATCTTGCGCGCCATCGTCGCCACCTGGTCCGGACCGTCGTCGTGGGTGACCCCGACGAGGGCGACCAGGCCCGGCCGTGGCAGCCGGCCCACGACCTCGCCGTCGACGGTGACCGACGCCTCGGACACCCGCTGGAGGACGGCCCTCACCTCGGCACGCCCGCGGTGTCCCCCGGCCCGTCACCGGGCGGCAGCACCGCCGTGACCGCTCCAACCGCCTTCCCGTGTCCCAGGACCGGCGCCCGCTCGAGGCGCTCGTACGCCGAGGACTCCACACCCAGGCGGCGCAGCACGGCGGCGAGGACGACCGGGCGGGCGCGCCGTGCGCCGTCGGCGATCTTCAGCGCCACCGCGCGTCCGTCGGCCAGTCCGACGGCGTACACAGCCTCGGCGCCGTCCTTGGCCACGAGGCCTGCCGTGCCCCGCATCAGCGCGGTGACGTCGCGGCGGCTGCCCCCGACGAGCTCTGGGTGCGCGCGCATCGCCGCGGCGACGTCGCCCTCGGGTGTCCCGGCCGCTCCGCGGACGACCCGCCCGAAGGCGCGGGCCACGCCGGCCAGCGAGATGGCCACCACCGGCGCGCCGCAGCCGTCGACCTCGGTGGCGGCCACGCGCTCCCCGGCAAGGTCCTCGATGGTGGCGGCGATGTGCCGCTGCAGGGGGTGGCCGGGGTCGAGGTAGGTGGCCGGGTCCCAGCCGTTGACGAGGCAGGTGGCGAGCATGGCGGCGTGCTTGCCGGAGCAGTTCTGAGCGAGCGGGCGGGGCGCGCGGCCGGCCGCCACCCACACGTCGCGCTCCTCGTCGTCGTAGGGCAGGTCGGGGGTGTTCTGGAGGTCTGCCTCGGTGAGGCCGGCATCGGCGAGCATCTCGCGGACGACGTCGAGGTGCACGGGCTCGGCGCTGTGGCTGGCGCAGGCGAGCGCGAGGTGCGGCGGGGGCAGCGAGAGGCCGGCCCGCAGCATCGCCACGGCCTGGAGCGGCTTGAGGCTCGACCGGGGCAGCAACGGGTCGTGGGGCTCGCCCCAGGAGTCGAGGAGTCCGCCGTCCGGGGCGGTGACGGCGATGCTGCCGCGGTGGGCGGACTCGACGACGTCGCCACGCGTCACGTGGGCGAGCACCGGTGCGGCGGCGAGTGCGGGTGGGGTGGGCGTCGGCACGCGCCGACCATATCGCCGGGGAACGCGACGACCGGGGGCCGGGCGAGCCGGCCCCCGGTCGTGGGGGGGTCACCGGAAGGGGACCGGTGACGGCTGTGCGCGAGGGTCAGTCGCCGACCTTGGTGGCGGTCGTCTCGGCGGCCTTCTCCGCGGCGGCGGCGGTCTTCTTGGCGCTGGTGGTCGCGGCCTTGGTGGACGCGGTCGTGCGCTTGCCGGCCTTCTTGGTGGTGGTGGAGGTGCGCTTGGCGGCGGTGCGGGTGCGCGTCGCCGACTTCTTCACCTCGGTCTGCGTGGTCTTCGCCTCGGCAGCGACGACGTCGGCGGCCTTGGCGGCCTCCTTGCGACCCGTGGTCAGCGTGGCCTTGGCCGAACGCTCGATCTCGGACGCGGCGTGGCGGGCCGTGGTGACGGCGCCCTTGGCCTGCGCAACGGTGGTCTCGGCCTGGGCCACGAGGTCCTGGGTGGCCTTCTGGGTGCGGACCCGGTTGACCAGGCCCTTGCCGCGGGTGGCGAGGTCGCCGTAGCCCTCGACGATCTTGCCGGAGACGACCATGCCCTGGTTGAGGGCGAGGGCCGGGAGCTCCTTGACCTGGTCGGCGACCGCGGTGGCGCGGGCCTGGACGGTGGCGGGAGCCTTGTCGAGGTCCGCACGGGCGGACTCGGCGCGCTTGGTGAGGTCGGCGCGGGCCTTGTCGAGGTCCGCACGGGCCGCGCGGGCCTTCTCGACGGCGAGGTCGGTGGCACCGACGACGGCGTAGAGCGGGGTGGTGTCGATGGTCTTGCTGAGGTCCTGGAGGACGGTCATGGTGTCTCCTTCGTGGAGGTCGGGTTTACGGGGTGTCTGGGGGCGGCGGCGCTGCCGTCAGTCCTGCTCGACGTACGACTCGTAGATGTCGATCAGGGTCTTCTTCTGCCGAGCCGTCAGGGCCGGGTCGGCGGCGATCGCCTTCCGCGCGTCGGCGGCGGGCGAGGTGGTGCCGGCGTACTCGTCGTCGAGGATGCCGGCGCGGACGTAGAGCGACTCCGCCGAAACCTCGAGGCCCTTGGCGAGCTGCTGGAGGATCTCGGCGCTGGGCCGCTTGAGGCCCCGCTCGATCTGCGACAGGTAGGGGTTGGACACCCCGGCGAGCTCGGACAGCTGACGGAGGGACAGCCGGGCGCCCTGACGCTGCTCGCGCAGGTAGTCGCCGAGGCTGTTGCCCAGGTCGTTCAGCGGATTCTTGCTCACGTCCTCCATTGTGCTTGCTCCAGTTAGCAAATGCAAACTGAGGCAAGCGTGAGGTCGTTCACACCACCGCTTTCCCGCCTGGTGCCCGAAACCCGCGGGGTCGCCTCGGAACCGTTCCGAGGCGACCCCGGCGCTACCGGGGCGACGAAGACGAGCGACTCCGGCCGGATGGTGCGTCGACGACTCAGGCGGCGGCGGTGGCGCGCTGGCTGAGCGTGATGTCCGCGCACTCGACGCAGGTGTCGTCGGACACCACACCGGCCCGCATGAGGAGGGCGAACGCGTAGCAGCCTGCGCAGAAGCCGAGCCCGGCCTCGAGCGTGGCGAAGAGGACGAGCACGCCGAGGACGATGCCGGCCACGGTGGGCGCGCTGAGTGCGAAGGCCACGACCGCAGCCAACGAGAACGCCAAGCCGATGCCCTGCGCGAACCGCTTGGGGGCGCCGGAGACGAGCTTCGGCCGGCCGAGGCGGGGGGCGATGACCCGCGCGGCGAGCCGACCGAGCGGGTCGATCCGCGGGCCGGAGGCCACACGCAGCGCGAACCCGGCGGCCAGGACGACGGCGAGCCACAGCCAGCCGGTGACGATCGTCGCCAGTCCGAGCACGACCACGCCGGCCGCGACGACGCGGGCGGCCTTCTCGTTGACGACCGCCGGGAAGTCGAAAGCAGAACGCATGACACTCATAACCGGAGATTATGCGAGGAAGACCGCGTGTGGACCAACTCGTCCCAGTTGTCGGACCTTGCGCCCAAAGGGCCAGGCTTGCGCTGCGGTCCGCATCATCCGCATCCGAGCCCACTCTCCGTCATCCGGGAACCCCGGGGGGTCGCCTCACAAGGGTTCCGAGGCGATGGACGGGTTGACGCACCGGGCGGGAATCCTGGGCTCGGTCAGCGCCGCCGGCGGTCCTTCACCCCGAGCAGCTCGCGCGCCTCGGCGGTCGACAGCGGCGGCCGCTGCAGCAGCGTCGCGAGCGCGGATGCCCGGGCCACCAGCTCGTCGTTGTGGCCGACGACCACGCCTCGCCGAAACACGACGTTGTCCTCCATCCCGACCCGCAGGTGCCCACCGGCGGAGAGCGCAGCCGCCATCACCGGCAGGTGCCCGCGGCCGATCCCGGTGGCCGACCAGGACGTGACCTCCTCGGGCAGCATCGCCACGCCGGCCATGAGCGCGGCGGTGGTGGCCGGCATCCCGCCGGGGACTCCGGTGACGAAGTCGACGTGCACCCGCCCGCCGGAGGGCAGCCCGTGGGTCTCGAGGAGCCGGCGCAGCGCGTGGACGTGGCCGAGTTCGAACAGCTCGAACTCGGGCACGACCTCCCGCTCCTGGGCGAGGACGTAGAGCTCGCTCATGAAGGGCCACGGGTTGAGGAAGACGTCGTCACCGAAGTTCGTCGTGCCGCAGGTGAGCGAGCAGGAGTCGGGCTCGGCGTCGAGCACGGTCAGCCGCGACTCCAACGGGTCGTGGACCGACCCGCCGGTGGAGAGCTGGACGACGAGGTCGGTGGACTCGCGCACCGCATCGACGGCCGCCCGCAGGATGCCGGGGTCGAGCGTGGGCGCGTGGTCGGCGTCGCGCAGGTGGAGGTGGATGAGGGCCGCCCCGGCCGCCTCGCAGCGCCTGGCGGTCTCGACGAGCTCGTCGAGGGTGGTCGGCAGCTGGGGGAGATCGGCCTTGGCGTGTTCTGCGCCGGTGGGGGCGACCGTGATGAGGGTGCCGGCGGCGGACGTCGTCATGCGCCCATCATGACAGGGCCGGCAGGATCAGCGGCGTTCAGCCACCCACGACGACAGTCTGTGCGGCGGAGACGCCGTCGGCGAGAAGATCCACGTCCACCGGGACGGACCGCTTGACGACCGCGAGCGCCACCGGGCCGTCCTCGTGGTGCCGCGCGACCGTCGTCAGGCGCCCGACCTCACGGTCCGCGTGCACGAGTGGGGCGCCGGCGTCGGGCAGCACGTGGCCGGACCCGTCGAGGTGGAGGAAGACCAGCCGGCGGGGCGGCCGCCCGAGGTTGTGGACCCGGGCCACCGTCTCCTGTCCCCGGTAGCAGCCCTTGTGCAGGTGCACGGCGGTGCGCAGCCAGTCCAGCTCGTGCGGGATCGTGCGGTGGTCGGTCTCGGCCCCCATGCGCGGTCGCCAGGCCGCCACGCGCAGCGCCTCGGCCGCCCAGGTGCCGGAGAGCGGTCGGTCGCCGACCGCGTCGGCGAGCGAGGCCCGCGGGACGAGCAGCTCGCGCCACGCGCGCCCCTCCCCGGGGTGGCCCTCGAGCGGGCCGTACGCCGTGGTGTCGCCGACCAGAGCGGGCCACGGGTCCACCCAGGCCAGCGGCTCGCCCTCGACGGACTCCGAGCCCAGCGGCTCGCCCAGCACGGCCCAGTCGGCCGTGACGTCAGCGAGCTCGACCCGCAGCATGAACCGCATCGAGGTCAGCCACTCGAGCAGGGCCGGCGCGGTGCGCGGCTCCACGGTGAGCCAGGTGGTCTCCCCGTCGTCGACGAGGTGCAGGGCGTGCTCCACGTGGCCCTTCGGGGAGAGCACGAGCGTCTCGCGCGACTGCCGGGGCCCGAGCCCGGTGAGGTCCTGCGTCGTCATGGAGTGCAGCCACGACAGCCGGTCGGGGCCGCTGACCGTCACGACGCCCCGGTGGGAGAGGTCGACGCAGGCCAGGCCCTCGGCGAGCAGGCGCTGCTCGCGCATCGGGTCGCCGTAGTGGGAGGCGACCCCGGCGTCGGCGCCCTCCGCCACCACGGCGCCGGGCCGGTCGAGCAGGACCGACGTCGGGGTTGTCGGGGTGGTGGGGGTGGTGGGGATGGTCACGAGTCCTCCCGGCATCGACGACAGAGTCCGTGGACGGCGGCATGGGCGACGTCGGCCGCGAAGCCGAGCGCCTCGTCGACCCGGGCGACCAGCTCGTCGGCGGCCGACAGCGGCACCTCACCGACCCACCCGCAGCGGCGGCACACGACGTGGACGTGGGTCGCGTGCTCGGCGAGGTGGTAGCTCGGGGTGCGGTGGTCGACGTGAGTGTGCCCGATGAGCCCGAGCTCCTGCAGCGCGTCGAGGGAGCGGTACACGGTCGAGGCGGGCAGCACCGCGCCGCCGTCGTCGGCGACGGCGGCGGCGATCTCGTCGGGCGTCCCGTGGCCCAGACTCCCGACCGCGGCCAGCACCCGTTCGCGCTGCGAGGTCAGGCGCTTGCCGCGCGCACGCAGCCGGGGCCCGAGGTCACTCATCCCCCCAATGTAGGCCGGTGGCACTCGCCGTCCACCACGCGCACCTAGACTGACGCGGTGAGTCAAGGTATCGACGAGCTGGGCCTGACCTCCATGGAGGACCAGCCCGCCCCAGACGAGCGGCGCCCCCGGAAGCGGCGCCGCACGCGTCGCGTCCTCATCGTGCTCGCCGTCGTCGTCGGGCTCGTCGTCGCCAGCGCGGTGGGTTTCATCGGCTTCCTCGGCTACACGGTCAACGGCAACGTGTCGCAGGAGAACCTCCTGCCCGACCCGGGGACGCCCGTCACGGCCCCCGACGGCTCCACCGTGCCGGCAGCACCGCCCGGGGTGGGCGTCAGCGGCCGGGCCACGAACTTCCTCGTCCTGGGCACCGACGGCCGCACGACCACCGACCGGGGCCGGTCCGACGTGATCGTGCTCGTGCACGTGCCCGCCGACCCCACATCGATCCAGATGATCCACTTCCCCCGCGACCTCTACGTGTCGATCCCGGGCCACGGGAAGAACAAGATCAACGCCGCCTACGCGTTCGGCGGTGAGCCGCTGCTCGTCCAGACCCTCCAGGACCTGCTCGGCGTCCGCATCGACCACGTCGCCCGCACGAACTTCGACGGGTTCAAGAACATGGTGGATGCCGTGGGCGGTGTGCGCGTCTACGCTGAGGAGGCGAGCAACGGGCAGGGCAACGGCGGCCCGACCGTCATCGCTCAGGGCTGGAACGACCTCGACGGCACCGAGGCCCTCGACTTCGTCCGCGAGCGCTACCAGCTGAGCGAGGGCGACATCTCCCGCGGGCGCCGCCAGCTCGCGCTCATCAAGGCGCTGCTGCTCAAGGCCACGAGCAAGGAGACGCTGGCCAACCCGGTGAAGATCGCCCGGTTCACCGACGCCGCCACCGAGAACCTCGTCGTCGACCAGAACCTGTCGCTGTCCGACCTCAAGGACTACGCCGTCGGGCTGAAGGACATCCGGTCCGGAGACATCGTCTTCGCCACCGCACCGTTCACCGGCTTCGCGATGGACCCGGTGGCGGGCTCGATCGACGTCGTGGACCAGAAGAAGATGCGGCTGCTCGGCGACGCGTTGCGCAAGGACGCCATGGACGACTACCTGGACGTCTTCCAGACGCCATGACCTCGTCGGGTCCTACGGCATCCGGTGCCGCCCCGCGTCACTCGACGCGCTTGAGCTCGGCCGAGAGGTGCGACTGCATCGGCTGCCCGACGGCGGCCATGTCCATGACCCACATGAGGTTGCTGTTGACGTAGCCGTACAGCCGCTTGGCGGCGCTGTACTCCTTGGCGTCCGGGCTGCGCATGACGCCGTCGGTGGCGAGTTCGACCTTGGCCGGTTCCGCCTGCCCGGCGTACAGCTCGAGGAAGCCGGTGGGGTGGGTGAGCAGGAGCTCGACGTTGGTGCCGTCGCCGGTGTCGGCGGCGGGGCGCCAGAAGCCGAGCTCGGTGGCGAGCGGCCGCACCTGGTTGCCGTCGTCGTCCAGCAGCCACGACCGTGACTCCCACGTGAGGAAGCGGCGGCCGTCGTGCGTGCACACCACCTCCTGGCCGAAGCGCGCCGACTCGATCGTCGGGTAGCCCACGACGCCGGCTCCCGCCCACCGTCCGACGAGCCAGGCGAGGGGGGCGAGGTCGGTGTGGAGGGACGCGTCGAGCTGGAAGACCATGGCGGCAGTCTAGGGAGGGCGCCCGGGCGTCACCCGACGAGCGCCAGGGCCAGCCCGTAGGCCACCACACCGCACACGAGCAGGCTCGCTGCGCCCGCCGCGAGCTGCGCCGGCAGCGAGCCGATGCCCGGCAGGACGACGAGGGCCCGGCGCAGCGCGTGCGCGACCCCCGCGACGAGCAGGCCGACCAGACCGGCGCGTGCCGAACCCGGACCTCCCGCGACGGCGGCTGCGACGAGGCCGGCCGCCCCGCCCAGCACCATGGCGAGCGGCAGCATCCACGCCCGGGCTCGCTCGTAGCCCACGACGAGATCGGCGAGCACGGAGACACCGAGTGCGACGATGGCGACGACGGCGATGTCCTCCGCGCGCGCGGAACGCGACAGCGGCATCCAGGCGCTCCCGAGGGCCACGAGGGCGAGCCCGAACGAGGTGACGCCGATGGACTCGGTGAGCCGGGGCCGTCCGTCGCGGCGCACGATCTGGTGGCCGAACATGAACCCGAGGCCGATGGCGAGCGCGGCCGGCACCAGCCGCAGGTACGGCTGCTCGGTCGTGATGACGGTGGCGGCCGCTGTGAGCAGACCGGTGACCCCGATGGCGAGCGATGAGCCGAACCGGCTCGACGACCCGAGCAGCCGCGGCCAGCCCCAGGCGAGGACCAGGGTGGTGAACCCGAGCGCGACCCCGAGGAGCACCGGGTCGGTGACGATTCCGAGGAGGAGCAACGCGGCGAGCGCGACGGTGGCCGCGACCGTGGCCGGGCGGGCCAGCAGTGCCATCGGCGAGAGCGAAGGACGCGACTCGAGCGCCTCGCGGCGGGCCCGGCGGCTGGCGCGGGTCTCGACGACGGGCTCGTTGCCCGCCGATGAGTCCGCGTCCGGCGCCTCCGGGGCGTCCGCGTCTAGGGCGTCCGCGTCTACGGCGTCCGCGTCTACGGCGTCCGCGTCCGGCGCCTCCGCGGTGGTGGCCTCGGTGGCGGGCGGGTCGGGATCGGTCGCGGCGGCGTCGGTCACCTCGGTGGCCGCACCGCCCGGATCCGCGCCGGTGGCCGCCTCGGCCTCGGGGTCACCGTCGGTGCCGGCGGGCTGCTCGCCGTCGGCGGCGTCACCGGGATGCTCCCGGGTGGCGTCGGTCGGCTGCTCGTCCACGTCCGGCATCCTTCCATCAGCCCCCGGCGAACGGTGGCAGCACCTCGACGAGGGCTCCCGGGGGCACGGGGTCGTCCCCCGAGCCCGCGCGTCCGTCGACCAGCACCGACGCCACCTCCAGCACCGGTCGCAGGGAGGGCCGCTCGTCGCCGAGACGCGCGACGAGCCGGGCGACCGACCCCGGCGCCTCGACCGTCTCGGCGTCCACGCCGGCCGCGGCGCGCGCACCGGCCCAGTACCGCACCGTGACGACGCCGGTGGCGTCCAAGGGCTCGCTGGCCCGTTCCGCTGCGTCCATGACCGCCTATCCTGAGGGGCCTATGGCCCACCTGCTGCTGTTGACGAACACCTTGGCGCCCGGCGCAGAGGTGCTCCCGGCGCTCGGGCTGCTCAGCCACCATGTTCGCATCCTCCCGGCGGAAGGGTCCGCCCTGGTCGACGCCCCGCATGCCGATGCCGTGCTCGTCGACGCGCGCCGCGAGCTGGCGATGGCCAAGTCGCTGTGCCGCGTCATCTGCACCACCGGTTCCGCCGCGCCACTGCTCGTGATCGTCACCGAGGGCGGACTGGCGGGGCTGACCAGCGAGTGGGGCGTCGACGACGTCCTCCTCGACACCGCCGGGCCCGGTGAGGTGGAGGCCCGGCTGCGGCTCGCTGTGGGGCGCCGGGCCGAGACGGAACCGGAGGACGGTGCGCCCATCACCGCCGGGTCGCTGGTCATCGACGAGGCGACCTACTCGGTTCGCCTGCGCGGGAAACTGCTCGACCTCACGTACAAGGAGTTCGAGCTGCTGAAGTACCTGGCCCAGCACCCCGGGCGGGTGTATACCCGCAGCCAGCTGCTCCAGGAGGTCTGGGGCTACGACTACTTCGGCGGCACCCGGACGGTCGATGTGCACGTGCGCCGGCTCCGGGCCAAGCTCGGCGTGGAGCACGAGGTGCTCATCGGCACCGTGCGCAACGTCGGCTACCGGTTCGTCCCGGAGGTCGCCGACGACCTCTCGGAGGTCGAGTCCTGAGCCCCCGAACCGAGCACGACACGACCCTTGTGCCGGCGGACGCCGACGCCGCCCGCGCCCTGTGGTCCCGCGCCGAGGCGGCCGACGGGGTGGCTCCGGTCTCGGAGGCCTTCGCCCTCGCGGTCGCCCGGAGCCGCCCGGACGTGGTCCACGTGCTGCGCCGCGAGGGCGAGGCGCTCGTCGGCTACGGCCAGGTGGCCGACGCCGGCACCGACGACGCCGCCGCCGAGATCGTCGTCGACCCCGAAAACCGCCGCCGGGGCCACGGCCGGGCTCTCCTCGGAGCCGTCCTCGAGGCCGGCGCCGGCAGCGTCTGGGCGCACGGCGACCTGCCCGCGGCCCGCGGCCTGGCCACGGCGACCGGCCTGGAGCCCACTCGCAGCCTGCACCGCATGGCCCGCTCGCTGATCGACGACGACGCCCGGGAACCCGACCTTCCGGCCGGGTACACGGTGCGCCCGTTCGAGCCCGGCCGCGACGACGAGGCGTGGGTACGGCTGAACGCCGCCGCCTTCGCCAGCCACCCCGAGCAGGGCAGGCTGACCGTCGACGACCTGCGCGAGCGGATGGAGCAGCCGTGGTTCGACGCCGCGGGGTTCCTCCTCGTGGAGCGGGACCACCGGGTGGTCGCCTTCCACTGGACGAAGATCGAGCCCGGCGCAGCGAGGACGGGCAGTGGGTGGGCCCACACTGGCGGGCCGAGCGCAGCGAGGACGGGCAGTGGGTGGGCCCACACTGGCGGGCCGAGCGCAGCGAGGACGGGCAGTGGGGAGGTCTACGTCGTCGGTGTCGACCCGGCCGAGCAGGGCCATGGCCTCGGCGGACCGCTGACCGCGCTCGGGCTGGCCCACCTGGCCCGGCAGGGCCTGGCCGAGGTGCACCTCTACGTCGACGGTGACAACACCGCCGCCCGGCGCACCTACACCCGGCTCGGGTTCGAGGACGTCGCGGTCGACGTGCAGTACACGCCGCCAGAGGGCGGAAGCAGCCTCTCGACCGGCGCCCGGACCTGACAGGATTGTCACCATGACGGCCGACGCACGAGCACCCGAGGAGCCCGCCTCCACCGCCCGCGACGCGGCGGCCGACGCATCCGCCGAAGGCCCCTTCGTCAGCGAGGTCTCGATCGCCAGCGCGTCGGCGAGCGAGACGCGTCACCAGCAGCCGCGGGCCAGCAACGGCCGCTTCGTGCGCACCCCGCGGGAGATGGAGGACGAGGAGCGCGGCCTGCCCGCCGACCGCTTCCTCGACCGCGAGATCTCCTGGCTGCAGTTCAACGAGCGGGTGCTCCAGCTCGCCGCCGACGAGACCGTGCCGCTGCTCGAGCGGGCCCGGTTCCTCGCGATCTTCGCCTCGAACCTCGACGAGTTCTTCATGGTGCGGGTCGCCGGGCTCAAGCGGCGCATCGCCACCGGAATCGCCGTCCGGTCCGCCTCGGGGCTCGAGCCCCGCGAGGTCCTCGAGCAGATCTCAAACGTGGCACACGAGCTGATGGCGCTGCACGCCCGCGTCTACGCCGAGCAGGTCCGCCCCGAGCTCGAGGAGGCCGGCGTCACCATCGTGCGCTGGGACGAGCTCTCCGACGACGAGCGCGAGCGTCTCGCCACCGTGTTCACGAACCGGCTGTTCCCGGTGCTGACCCCGCTCGCCGTCGACCCGGCGCACCCGTTCCCCTACATCTCCGGCCTCTCGCTCAACCTCGCCGTCATCCTGGTCAACCCCCGCTCGGGCAAGGAGCACTTCGCCCGCATCAAGGTGCCGCCCCTCCTCCCCCGGCTGCTGCGCGTCGAGCCCGGCCCGGACGAGTCGCCGCTGGCGGACATGTTCGACACCCGGTTCGTCCCGCTCGAGGACGTCATCTCGGCCCACCTCGACCAGCTCTTCCCGGGCATGGAGGTCCGCGAGCACTTCACCTTCCGGGTCACCCGCAACGAGGACCTCGAGGTTGAGGAGGACGACGCCGAGAACCTGCTCACCGCGCTCGAGCGCGAGCTGACCCGCCGCCGATTCGGCCCGCCGGTGCGCCTCGAGGTCGAGGAGGCGATGGACGACCACGTCCTCGAGCTCATCGTCCGCGAGCTCGGCGTGGCCTCCACGGAGGTCTACCGGCTACCCGCTCCCCTCGACCTGCGCGCGCTCCACATCGTCGCCGACCTCGAGCGCACCGAGCTGCACTTCGAGCCGTTCGTCGCCCGCACCAACCCCGACCTGGCGCCCACCGAGTCGGCCAAGGCACGGGACGTCTTCGCGGCCATCCGCAAGCAGGACATCCTGCTCCAGCACCCGTACGACTCCTTCTCCACCTCGGTGCAGGCCCTGCTCGAGCAGGCGGCGGCCGACCCCAAGGTCCTGGCCATCAAGCAGACGCTCTACCGGACGAGCGGTGACAGCCCGATCATCGACGCCCTCATCGACGCCGCCGAGGCCGGCAAGCAGGTGCTCGCGGTCGTCGAGATCAAGGCCCGCTTCGACGAGGAGAACAACATCTCGTGGGCCCGCAAGCTGGAGCACGCCGGCGTCCACGTCGTGTACGGCATCGTCGGGCTGAAGACGCACGCCAAGCTGTGCCTCGTCATCCGGCAGGAGGCGGAGGGAATGCGCCGGTACTGCCACGTCGGCACCGGCAACTACAACCCGAAGACGGCGCGGCTGTACGAGGACCTCGGCCTGCTCACCGCCGACGACCAGGTGGGCGAGGACCTCTCCCGCCTCTTCAACCAGCTGTCGGGCATCTCCCCCCGCGCGAAGTTCAAGCGGCTGCTCGTCGCGCCGCGGTCGGTGCGCTCCGGGCTCGTCTCGCTCATCGAGGCCGAGATCGAGCACGAGAAGCGCGACCCCGGCAGCGGCTACATCGGCTGGAAGGTCAACTCGATCGTCGACGAGGCGATCATCGACGCGCTGTACCGCGCGTCGCAGGCCGGGGTGCGCATCCAGCTGTGGGTGCGCGGCATCTGCGCACTGCGCCCGGGCGTCGCCGAGCTCTCGGAGACCGTCGAGGTGCGCTCGATCCTCGGCCGCTTCCTCGAGCACTCCCGGATCTTCTACTTCGGTGGCGGCGGGGAGCCGTCGGTGTACATCGGCAGCGCCGACATGATGCACCGCAACCTCGACCGGCGGGTCGAGGCCCTCGCGGGCCTCACCGAGCCGGGCCACCTCGAGGAGCTGCGCAGCCTGCTCGACATGGGGATGTCCGACCGCTTCTCGCACTGGCGGCTCCAGCCCGACGGACGGTGGCTGCGCGAGCACCTGGACGCCGACGGGGAGCCGCTCGAGGACCTCCAGGCGGCCCTGATCGCCATGCATGCCAAGCGCCGCCGCCGGGCGAGGCGCCGGTGAGGATCCCCGCCGCCGGGACGCTGCCCTGGCGGGTCCGCGAGGGTGCCCTCGAGGTCGCGCTGGTCCACCGCCCCCGGTACGACGACTGGTCCTGGGCCAAGGGCAAGCTCGACCCGGGCGAGGAGTGGCCGGTGGCCGCCGCCCGCGAGACCGACGAGGAGACCGGGCTGCGGGTCGCGCTCGGGATCCCCCTCCCGGAGGCCCGCTACACGCTGCTGAGCCGGGAGGGGGCACCGGACGACAAGGTGGTCCGCTACTGGGCCGCTCGGGTGGTCGGCGGCAAGGGCCGGCTGGTCAACGAGATCGACGAGGTGGCCTGGCTCGGGGCCAAGGCCGCCCACGACCGGCTCGACTACGCCCGCGACCGCGACCAGCTGCTCGCTCTCGTCCGG
This sequence comes from uncultured Actinomycetota bacterium, assembly GCA_963726295.1. Classification (GTDB taxonomy): domain Bacteria; phylum Actinomycetota; class Actinomycetes; order Actinomycetales; family Dermatophilaceae; genus DASSQJ01. The sequence goes on along the minus strand of CAVSBW010000005.1, from coordinate 15,356 downwards.
TGGTACCAGGCCGGCCTGCTCGACACCTGGCCGCTCGTCCTCGTCCGCCACGCGCACGCGATGTCGCGCAGCGACTACGACGGCAAGGACGACACCCACCGCCCCCTCGACGGCACCGGTCGCCGCCGCGCCAAGGACCTGGTCGAGCTGTTGGCCGCGTACCGGCCGCAGCGGGTGGTCAGCTCGCCGTCGGACCGCTGCGTGCAGACGGTCGAGCCGTACGCGTCGATGGTGGGCGCCCGGCTGCGGCTGCGCCAGGGGCTCTCGGAGGAGGGGCACGAGGCCGAGCCCGGCGCGGCATCCCGGCACGTGGAGAGGCTGCTCGCCAAGGGGCGCCCCGGGGTGCTCTGCTCGCACGGACCGGTCGTCCCGGCGCTGATCGACGTGCTCCTGCCGCGGGTCCACCCCGACGGCGACCCGGCCGCGCACCGGCTGCTGGCGGCGGCGCACGAGGACCACCTCGGCAAGGGCGAGGCCCTCGTCTGCCACGTCGTGGGCACCGGCGACCGGGCCCGGGTCGTCGCCGTCGAGCGCCATCCCGCCTGAGACCGTCGCCGACGCCCCCCGAAGGTTCCCCCGGGCGACGGAGATGCGCCGGTCAGCCGAAACGGCCGGAGATGTAGTCCTCCGTGGCCTTCGTGCCCGGGTTGCTGAAGATCTTCTGGGTGTCGTCCATCTCGACCAGCTCGCCCGGCATCCCCGTCGCCTCGAGGTTGAAGAACCCGGTGCGGTCCGACACCCGGGCCGCCTGCTGCATGTTGTGGGTGACGATGACGACCGTGTAGTCGCTCTTGAGCTCGTTGATGAGGTCCTCGATGGCCAGCGTCGAGATGGGGTCGAGCGCCGAGCACGGCTCGTCCATGAGGATGACCTCGGGCTGCACCGCGATGGCCCGGGCGATGCACAGGCGCTGCTGCTGGCCGCCGGAGAGCCCCGAGCCCGGCCGGTTCAGGCGGTCCTTGACCTCGGTCCACAGGTTGGCGCCGCGCAGCGACTGCTCGCACAGCTCGTCCGCAGCCGACTTCGACAGCTTCTTGGAGTTCAGCGTGACGCCGGCGAGCACGTTCTCACGGATGGACATCGTCGGGAACGGGTTGGGCCGCTGGAACACCATCCCCACCTGCCGGCGCACGTCGACCGGGTCGGTGTCCTTGGCGTAGAGGTTCTTGTCGTCCATGAGCACCTCACCGGTGACGTAGGCACCGGGGATGACCTCGTGCATCCGGTTCAGGGTGCGGAGCACGGTGGACTTGCCGCAGCCGGACGGGCCGATGAAGGCCGTGACCGACCGCGGCTCGATGGTCATCGACACGTTCTTCACGGCCTGGAAGTCGCCGTAGAAGATGTCGAGGTTCTTGACGTCGATGCGCTTGGACATGGTGGAGCAGTCTTCTCCTGGTCAGCGGGAGGTCTTGGGAGCGAAGAGCTTGGCGATGAGCCGCGCCGTGAGGTTGAGCAGGACGACGATGAGGACGAGCAGCAGCGCCGCCGCCCACGCCCGGTCCAGGCTCGGTTCGCGGTAGGCGGGGCTCAGTGGCTTGGTGAACATGTAGTAGGCGTACACGGCGAGCGTGTTCATCGGGCCCTCGGCCGGGTTGAAGTTCAGGCCGCGGGCGTAGCCGACGGCCACGAGCAGCGGGGCGGTCTCGCCGATGACACGGGCGATGGCCAGGGTGACGCCGGAGGCCAGGCCGGACGCGGCTGTGGGCAGGACCACCTTGGCAATCGTGCGCCACTTCGGCACGCCGAGGGCCAGGGAGGCCTCGCGCAGCTCGTTCGGCACGATCCGCAGCATCTCCTCGCTGTTGCGGACCACCGTCGAGATCATCAGCACCGAGAGCGCGACGGCGCCGGAGAAGCCGTTCTTGGTGCCGATGCCGAAGAGGACGGCCCAGAGGGCGAACGCGAAGAGGCCGGCGACGATCGACGGGATGCCCGTCATGACGTCGACGAGGAAGCGGATGGCGTTCGCGACTCGGCCCTTCGGCTGGTACTCGACGAGGAAGATCGCGGTGAACACCCCGATCGGCACCGAGATCAGGGCCGCGATGCCGGTGATGATCAGCGTGCCGATGATCGCGTGGTAGGCACCGCCGATGAGCGGGGCGCCGTCACGTGCGGTGGCCTGGTCCTGCAGGCCGGTGACGCCGTTCATGGTCTGGGTCAGGAAGTTGACGGTGAACATCGTGGGGGCACCGCGCACGATGACCGTCCACAGCAGCGACAGCAGCGGGATGACCGCCACGACGAAGGCGCCGAGGACCAGGCCCCGGGCCACCTGGTCGGCGGCGACGCGCCGCCCCGCCACGACCCGGTAGACAACGTAGACGGCCACGAGGTACCCGAGGTAGGCCAGCACGGTCGCCAGGGCCACGTTGACGCCGATGACCACGAGGAGGAGCCCGGCGACGACCGCGGCACCGAGCACCACGTAGGCCGGCCGGTTCGACGAGGCCCGGACGGTGGACAGGTGGACCCCCGGGATCTCGGACAGCCTGCGCTGCCGCGGCTTGGGGGTGGTGTCGACGCTCATCAGTTGGCTCCCGAGAACTCGGCCCGGCGGTTGACGATCGCGCGGGCGCCGAGGTTGACGGCGAGGGTGATGCCGAAGAGCACCAGACCGGCGGCGATGAGCTCGGACAGTCGCAGCCCGGAGGCCTCGGGGAAGTTCAGGGCGATCTCGGCGGGCACGGTGTTGTTGCCGGTGTTGATGATGTTCCAGGTGAAGACCCCGGGCGAGAGGATGATCGCGACCGCCATCGTCTCGCCGAGCGCCCGGCCGAGCCCGAGCATCGTCCCCCCGACGACACCGGGCATCCCGAAGGGCAGCACGGCGGTGCGCACCATCTCCCACTTGGTGGCGCCGAGTGCGAGGGCGGCCTCCTCGTGCAGCCTCGGGGTCTGGAGGAAGACCTCGCGCGAGACGGCGGTGATGATCGGCAGGATCATCACCGCGAGCACGAGCGAGGCCGTGAGGATGGTGCGGCCGGTGAGGGACGCCGACTCGAAGAACGGCAGGAAGCCGAGGTGGTCCTGCAGCCAGATGAACAGGGGCACGAGCTTCGGCGCGAACACCTGGAAGCCCCACATGCCGAAGACGACGCTCGGCACGGCGGCCAGCAGGTCGATGACGAACCCGACCGAGGTGCCGAACCGCTTCGGCGCGTAGTGCGAGACGTAGAGGGCGATGCCCACGGCAACGGGGGTCGCCACCACCATGGCGATGAACGAGGCGAGCAGCGTGCCGAAGACCAGCGGCCAGACGTAGGCGAGGAAGCCTTCGCCCCCGGTGATCTCGGCCGGGTCGGCACCGAAGACCGGCACCGCCTCGGCGATGAGGAAGACCGCGACCCCGGCGAGGATCAGCAGGATGCTGAAGGCCGAGGCGGCCGAGAGCCCCCCGAAGACGAGATCCCCGAGCCGTCGCTTCGGCTTCTCGGGCCGCTCGTCGGCGGTCCGCTGTTCATCCCTCGTGGGGGTGCTCATCGTCAACCTCTGGTGGTGGTGGAGGAGCCGGGACGGACTCTATCGGGGTGCCCGTCCCGGGCGCGGGCCGGCGGCCACCCGAGCGCTCGGGTGGCCGCCGCCTCGCGACTGCGACTGTCGAGCAGGTCAGCTACCGGCCTTGACCTGCTCGAGCGACTGCTCGGCCTTCGCGCGCAGATCGGCCGAGATCGGGGCCGAGCCGGCGGCCTCGGCCGCGGCCTGCTGGCCCTCCTCGGAGACGACGTAGCCCACGAAGTCCTTCACGAGGTCGGCCTTGGCCTGGTCCGCGTAGGTGTGGCAGACGATGTGGTAGCTCACGAGGACGATCGGGTACGCGCCCGATGCCGTCGTGTCGCGGGCCAGGTCGAGGGCCAGGTCGCCGTTCACGTCGGACGGCGAGAGCTCCGAGGCGTCGACGACCTTGGCAGCAGCCTCCGGCGAGAAGGCCACGAACTCGTCGCCGACGCCGATCTTCGCCGACTTCAGCGTGCCGACGGCAGAGGCGTCGGCGTAGCCGATGGCCCCGTTGGTGCTGCCCACGACCTCGATGACACCGGTCGTCTGGGCCGCGGCCTCGCCACCCTCGACCGGCCACGCCTTGTCGGCCTCGTACGACCACGAGTCCGGCGCTGCCGCCGAGAGGTACTCCATGAAGTTCTCCGTGGTGCCCGACTCGTCGGAACGGTTGACGGCGGTGATCTTCAGGTCGGGGAGGTTGGCGTCCGGGTTGTCGGCCTTGATCTTCGGGTCGTTCCAGTTCGTGATCTTCTGGTCGAAGATCTGGGCCAGCGTGTCCGGCTTCAGGTTGAGCTCGTCGACGCCCTCGACGTTGAACGGGATGGCGACAGGGCTGATGTAGACGGGGATGTTCATCGCGCCGTCCGGGCCGCACGTCTTGGTGACCGCCTGACGCTCCTCGTCGTCGAGCGCGGCATCCGACCCCGCGAAGTCCACGGCGCCGGCGATGAGGTTCTCTCGGCCGCCACCGGAGCCGATGGAGTCGTACTGGACCGTGACGTCGGGCTGCTTGCCCTGGTAGCCGGCGATCCACGCTGTCATCGCGGACTCCTGGGCGCTCGACCCGGAACCCTTCAGCGTGCCGGAGAGCGAGCCGCCGGAGCCCGAGGAGGCGTCGGTGGACGACGCAGCGCCGGTCGGGTTGTCGTTGCCACAGGCGGTGAGGGCCAAGGACGCCATGACGGCCACCGCGGCCGTGGTGCCGATGCGGTTGAGCTTCACGTAGATGTGCCTCTCTGGAGATTTCGGGCGGCCGGGCGGCCGCGTAGGGCCAGCGACGTTGCCGACGTCACGAAAGGTAGGGAGGGCAGGTGTCCGAGCCGGTGGGCCATGGTGAACGGCGGGTGACGGAGTGCTGAACACCCGTGACGCTCCGTACCCCCAGGGCGTCGGTGACAGCGGTCGCCCCGACGCCCGGGCTCTCAACCGATCCTCGTGGAAGGCCGGGGCGCTCAGGTGAGGGGGGCGAGGAGGCCGTAGAGGAGGGCTGCGGAGAGGCCGGCGCCCGGGAACGTCAGCAGCCACACGACGAGGATCTGGCGCACGGTGGTCCAGCGCACGCCCTTGAGGGTGCGGACCGACCCGGCGCCCATGATCGCGGCGGTGATCGCGTGGGTCGTCGAGACCGGCGCACCCGTGGCGCTGGCCGCGTAGAGCACCACGGCGGCCGAGGTCTCGGCGGCGAACCCCTGGGGGGGCTCGAGCGGGATGATCCGGCGGCCCAGCGTGCGCATGATCCGCCAGCCGCCCGCGTAGGTGCCGAGGGCCAGCACGAGCGAGGACGTCCCGATCACCCACCACGGGATGGACTGGTCGCCGGCATCGCGGTAGCCGCCCGCGACGAGCGCGAGCACCATGACTCCCGCGGTCTTGGCCGCGTCCTGCATCCCGTGCCCGAAGGCCACGGCCGCCGCGGAGACGGTCTGCGCGTACCGGAAGCCCCGCGTGGTGGGGCCGGGGCGGGTCCGACGGAAGACCCAGAGGATGAGCACCATCAGCAGGAACCCTCCCGCCAGGCCCAGCAGCGGAGAGGCGAGCATCGGGATGAGGACCTGATCGAGGATTCCCGCCCACTGCACGGTCGCGCCGGCCGCCAGGGCCGCTCCGCAGAGCCCGCCGATGAGGGCCTGCGACGAGGACGACGGCATCCCCTGCCACCACGTGAGCAGGTTCCAGCCGATGGCGCCCGCGAGGGCCCCGGCGCAGAGCGCGAGGCCGGTGGCGCCGGCGGGGACGGTGACGATGTCGGAGCCGATGGTGCGGGCCACCCGGACGCCGGCGAAGCCGCCGGCCAGGTTCATGACGGCCGCGAGGAGCAGCGCGACCCGGGCGGTAAGCGCACGGGTCGAGATGGAGGTGGCCACCGCGTTGGACGCGTCATGGAAGCCGTTGGTGTAGGCGAACCCGAGAGCCAGGACGACCACGAGGGCGACGGGCCACCAGTCCACGGCCGGTCAGGACTCCCGGACGGCGATCGCCTCGACCTTGAGCGCCACCTGCTCGAACGCGTTGGCGGTGTTCTCGAGGGCGTCGATGATGTCCTTGTGCTTCATCACCGCGATGGGGTCGGGCTTCGTGGCGTTGAAGAGGTCGGCGAGCATCCGCCGGTACTGCTTGTTGGCGCGGTGCTCGAGGCGGTTGATCTCGACCCAGTAGCCGTCGAGGTCGCGCATCGAGCGCAGCCGGGGCATGGCGTCGGCGGTGAGCTCGGCCATCCTGGTGATGATCTCCACCTGCTTGGTGACGCGCGGCATCAGCGCCTCGACCTGGTAGAGCACGATGACGTCGACCGCGCCCTCCATGAGGTCGACGCAGTTGTCGATGGCGACCGCCAGACCGTGCATGTCGGACCGGTCGAACGGGGTCACGAAGGAGCCGCCGACCCGCCGCACGATCTCGTGGGTCGCCTCGTCGGCGGCCGCCTCGATGTCGTGCATCCGCTTGAGCACCACCTCGCGCTCGTCGGCGTCGGCGCCGAGCAGCGTGGTCAGCTCGCGGGCACCCTGGACCAGCTGCTGCGCGGCGGCGGCGAACAGCTCGAAGAAGGAGGGGTCCTGCGGCGTGAGGCGGAAGGCCACGATCGGTCTCCGGAAGGAAGGGATGGGGCAGGCCCAGCGTAGGGCCCCTCCGGAGGCGGCCGGGAGCGGGTCAGGCGTCCGCCGACGGCACCGGTTCGCGCAGGGGTCCGCCCGGCTCCACGGGCGCGACGCCCAGGAGCTCGTCGATGCGCTCGGTGGTCAGTGGGCCGGGGGCCTGGCCGGCGGCGAGCACCAGCGTCTCCACGAGGTCGATCTCGTCCTGGAGCTGCTGGTCCTGCAGCGAGGGGTCCGCGCCCATCTGCCTACGGTAGGTCCGGAAGTGGGCATCTGCACCCGCTCGACCCCGTAAATGACTCGGGTGAGCCATGCCCGTGAGCGCCGCGCCGGCCACCGGGCGCGGGCGCGGGGACCAGATGATGAGTGGGTGCCGGGCCGGGAGCGCCTCACGGCGCGTGGCCGCTCGTAGCGGCTGATGTTGGGACCCGGGGCTGCCGCGGCCCGGCACCCACGGAAGAGGCTAACGCGTCGGGTGTCGCCGTGTGTTCCCCCGGGCACATCCGTTGTGTGGGCGTGGCCCCGACCGGCACCTCGCGCCGGCCGGCCTTGACGGCTAGTCGAGGTCGCCGGCACGCCACAGGTTGGCGCAGGCACGCAGGTCGTCGCCGGTCTGCATCAGGGCTGCACCCGTGCGGGTCAGGTCGCTGGCCTGGTCCGGGTCGAGCTCGTCACGCTCGTGGGCGAGCTCGGCCCGCCCGGCCGCGATGACGGCGCAGAACGCTGCCGCCCTCTCCAGCGCCACCGCCAGGTCGCCCTCGAACACCCCGGTGAGGATCTGGTCGGCCACCCGCTGCAGCTCCTCGGGCTTCGGCGGCTCGGGGATGCCGGCCACGGCGTGCGCGACGTCTGTGAAGCGGATGCCGGCGGCGTACTCGCGGCTCGCCTCCTCCGGGCTGCGGCGCACCCACTCGTGAAGCGCGTACAGCCGCCACAGGGCCCCCGGAAGGCTGCGCCCGGGCCGCGACGACCAGAGGTCGGCCACGGTCGAGAGGCCGAGGTCGTCGACGAGCGCGACGAGGCGGGAGGTGACGGCGGGGTCGTGGGCGGCCCGTCCGGCCCCGACGAGGATCGCGGCGGTCTGGTGCGCGACCTCGGTGGTCTCGGCCGGACCCGGGAGCGTGCCGCCGTGCGCCTCGAGGTCGTCCGGCCCGAACTGCAGGGGCCGGCGCGGCACGGGGCGTCCGCCGTCGTTCGTCATCCGCCGATGGTGTCAGACGCCGCCCACCTGCAGCAGGAGACCCGTCAACGACGCGCACGGACGGTGCGCCTCCGGGCTAGGTTGGACCGCGACCCGCGGGCCCGTCGACGGCTCGCCGCGACGACACCGGTGAGGAACCACAGCGATGGCGAACGAGGGATCGGCGGCGGCGCGCGAACACACCGCCCCCGCGCCGGACGCCGCCGCGAAGCCCGACGCCCCCACCGACCTCCCGCGGCCCGCGTGGCGGTACACGCTGAAGTCCGCGGTCGCCGAGTTCCAGCGCGACCAGTGCACCGACCTCGCCGCCGCGCTCACCTACTACTCGGTGCTCTCGGTCTTCCCCGCCCTGCTGGCGCTGCTGTCGCTCCTGGGGGTGTTCGGGCGCGGCGAGTCCACGGTCGAGGCGATGCTCGACATCCTGCGGAACGACCTCGGGCAGGGCCAGGTCGCCGACCAGCTGCAGGGCCCGATCGAGGCGATGGTCGGGGGCCGGGGCGCGGGCCTCGCGCTCGTCCTCGGCATCGCGACCGCGATATTCTCGGCATCCGCGTACGTGGGGGCGTTCGGCCGGGCGCTCAACCGCATCTACGGCATCGACGAGGGGCGCCCGGTGTGGAAGCTGCGCCCGCTCATGGTGATCGTGACCCTCGGGCTCGTGGTGCTGGCCGCCCTCGTGCTCGTCGGGATCGTCGTCAGCGGCCCGGTCGCCGACGCGGTCGGCAGCGCGATCGGCCTCCAGGGCCAGACCGTGACGGCGTGGTCGGTGGCCAAGTACCCGCTCATCCTGATCGTCGTCATGGTCATGGTCGCGGTGCTGTACCACGTGACCCCCAACGTGCGCCAGCCCCGCTTCCGGTGGCTCTCACCCGGCGCGGTGCTCGCCATCGTCGTGTGGGTGTTCGCGTCGGTCGGTTTCGGTTTCTACGTCTCCACCTTCGGCAAGTACGGCTCGGGCTCCGCGTACGGCTCACTCGGCAGCATCATCGTGTTCCTCCTCTGGCTCTGGCTCACCAACCTGGCACTGCTCCTCGGCGCCGAGCTCGACGCGGAGCTCGAGCGGACGCGCGAGCTGCGGGCGGGCGTCGCGGCGGAGCGCTCCATCCAGCTCCCGCCCCGTGACACGACCCAGTCGGACAAGGCCCAGGCCAAGCTGGAGGAGCGGGTGGAGGAGGCGCGCCGGCTGCGCGAAAAGGCCGTCGCAGCAGGTGTGGCAGGTGACCCGGGTGGGTACGGCACTGATGGCGGCGGCAGCGGCGGCCGTCGAGGCGGCAGAGCCGCCGTCACGGCGGACCTCGAGCCGCTGCCGTCGGAGCGGTCGGGACGGGCTCACCAGCCCCACTGACCTCACTGTGGTCACATTTCGACAAACCATCGACATTGCAGGTCACCGGTTTGTGTCTAAGGTCCTCCGAAAGCGTATGGTGCTTGTCGTGCGAAACGGAAACCCGGAGTGACGACCCTCCAGCACGAGACACGCCTCGGTGGCCGGTACACCCTCGGTGACCGCATCGCCTCCGGCGGCATGGGCGACGTCTACCAGGCCCGCGACGACGTGCTGGAGCGCGTGGTGGCCGTCAAGATCCTCCGGCCCGACACCTCAGAGGAGGAGGTCTTCGCACGCCGGTTCCGCAGTGAGGCGCTCTACACCGCCAACCTCAGCCACGCCAACATCGCCACGGTCTACGACTACGGGGAGGACGACTCGGTCGCCTACCTCGTCATGGAGCTCGTGCCCGGCGAGCCGCTGTCGGCCCTGGTCCGCCGAGAGGGCGCGATGGATCCGGCGCGGGTCCGCTCGATCATCGGACAGGCCGCGCTGGCGCTCGGCGCCGCTCACGAAGCCGGTGTGGTCCACCGAGACGTCAAGCCCGCCAACATCCTCATCACGCCCGACGGCACCGTGAAGCTCACCGACTTCGGCATCGCCCGCGCGGTCGACGGCTCCGGTGAGACGCTCACGGGCGAGGTGCTCGGCACGCCCCACTACCTCTCGCCCGAGCAGGCGCTGGGCGACTCGGCCAGCGGGGCCTCGGACCTGTACGCCCTCGGGGTGGTGGCCCACGAGATGCTCACCGGCCGCCGCCCGTTCGACAAGAACACCCCGGTGGCCACCGCGCTCGCCCAGGTGAACGACCCACCGCCGCCGCTGCCGCCGCACGTCCCCGACGAGCTGCGCAGCCTCATCGAGCAGTGCCTGTCGAAGAAGCCCGAGGACCGTCCCCGCAGCGCACGCGAGCTCGGCGAGCGCATGGGCCTTCCCGAGTCCGAGATGGGCACGACCAGCGTCATGGCCGCCGCCGACGTGCACGGAGCCGCCGAGAGCGAGGACGCCGAGGTCGACGATCGTCCCGCCGCACCACCGCGGTGGGACCCCAGCGCCGTCGACCCCACCCCGACCCCCACTCACGCGCAGCTCGAGGCGGCCACCCGCGGTCGGGTCCACTGGATGTGGGTGCCCGCGGCGAGCCTGGTCGCGGTGGTCGCGGCGGTTGCCGTGGCGCTCAGCGTCGTCCGCTGACTCGTGGGCGTCGCTCAGCCGAGCGGCCCGAGGTGGATGATCGCCGGGTTCTCGGCCACGGGTGAGTGGAACGGGTACCGGATGGTGTAGTTCCACCGCTTGCCCTCGGTGTCCGTCACCACTCCGGAGAGGCGGCTGTCGCCGGCTCGCGCCGTGAGGTGGAGCAGTCGGCGGATGCGCTCGTGGCGGCGCGGCTCATCGGCCCTCGGGGCGACCGCCTCCTCGCCGTGCACGGCGACGGGGTGCTCCTCGCCGACCCAGCCACCGGGGCGAGGTTCCCCGGGGCGCTTCCCTCGTGGCGGGAGGCTTCGCGTCGTGCTGCCGGGAGCCGCAAGCGCCTTGGCGTTCGCCACTGACGGGACCGAGCTCCTCGTCCTGGGGTGGGACGGCACCGGCCGGGTGGTGGAGACCGACGGGATGACCGAGACCGGCCATTTCCCCACGCATGCAACCGGCTACGGCCACGCGCTCGTGACCACCGACGACCGGCAGATGTTCGTCGCCTCTGGGGAGTCGGCGGCGGTCTGGGACCCCGCGACCCGGCGTCGCCTCGTCCCTTCGCTGTCGGTCTCGGGGGATGGCACGAACAACGCGCTGTTCCTTTCCGAGGACCCGGCGGCGCACCGGCTGGTCATCGGCACCCAGCACTCGGTGACGCTCGTCACCCTCGACCCCCTGGCGAGGGCGGACGCCGCCTGCAGGACGGCGGGGCGCCCGCTGACCGAGGACGAGTGGAACCGGCTGGTGCCGGACCACTCCTACGAGCCGGCGTGCGCCGGGCGGCCTGAGGCCCACCGGCCGGTGCGGTGGAGTGGGCCCGGGGCGGCGTTCCGTCGCCGGACCGCTCCCTAGACTGCGGGTCATGGCGGCGACCGCGACCAGGCTCCTCCTGCTCGGCACAGTCATGGTCTTCGAGCCGGTCAACGGCTACCAGATCCGGCGTGAGCTGCTCTCGTGGCGGGTCGACGAGTGGGCGCACGTCAACCCTGGGTCGATCTACTCCGGCCTGGCAACCCTGAGCCGGCTCGGGCACCTCGAGCGGCACGACCTCGTCGACGGCGCCCGCGAGGTGGCCGTCTACACCTCGACCGAGGAGGGCCGGGACGCCTTCCGGTCGATGTGGCGCGCCTCGGCCGAGACGGTCGACCTGCTGAGCCCGCTCGACTTCCACACGGCGCTCAGCCTGATGAGCCTCGTTCCGAGGGGCGAGGCCCTCGAGGCGTTCGAGGCCCGGCTGGCCGACCTCGACGCCGAGGTGGCCCGGCAGTCGGAGAACTACCCGGACCCGACGACCATCCCGCCCAACGTCCGCTCGATGGCCGACCTCTGGGTGGGCCTGGCGGCAACCGAGCGGGAGTGGCTGGTCAACCTCCTGGCCCGGCTGCGGGCCGGCGACCTCGACCTTGCCGGGGAGCCGCCGACGTGGGCCCCTCCGGACGACGACCCGGGCTGGAGCATGGTCCGCGACCGCCAGCGCTACCTCCGGCTGATCGACTCGTCCTCCTGACCGTGCGGCTGGGCCCGGCCGCGAACCGGTGGCCGCCACCGCGATGAGTTCGTGTCGGTGCCCGGGTCCATCCTGAGGTCGAGGCCGTGACCCACGAGTTGCGGCGACGTAGTCAATATTGAATGCTTCTGTGTTCAACCTTGATCAACCGAGGAGACCCATGATCCACGCACGCGGGCTCGTCCAGACGTTCCACACCCGCGAGGGACGCCAGAAGTCGGAGGTGCGCGCCGTCGACGGCGTCGACCTCGATGTCGCCGAGGGGGAGGTGGTGGGCTTCCTCGGCCCCAACGGCGCCGGCAAGACCACGACGCTGCGCATGCTCACCACCCTGCTCAGCCCCGCCGCCGGCACCGCCTCGGTCGCGGGGTTCGACGTCGTGAAGGAGTCCACCCAGGTGCGCCGCCGCATCGGGTACGTGTCGCAGAGCGGCTCCACCGGCAGCTTCGCCCGCGCGGGCAACGAGATCGTCGACCACGGGATGCTCTACGGGATGTCGCAGGCCGACGCGCGCCGCCGCGGCCACGAGCTCTTCGAGCAGCTCGACCTGCCCGGGATGTGGAACCGCCAGCCGAGGTCGATGTCGGGCGGTCAGCGACGACGGCTCGACATCGCCATGGGGCTGGTCCACGACCCCACCCTGGTCTTCCTCGACGAGCCGACCACCGGCCTCGACCCGCAGGCCCGCGCCAACCTGTGGCAGCACATCGCAGGGCTGCGCACCCAGCGGGGGGCCACGGTCTTCCTCACCACCCACTACCTCGACGAGGCCGACGCGCTCTCCGACCGGATCATCATCATCGACCACGGCCGCATCGTCGCCGCCGACACCAGCGACAACCTCAAGGCTCAGGTGGCGGGTGACCTCGTCGACCTCGAGGTCACCGACGCCGAGCACGTCACCGACGCCGCCGAGCGCCTCGCGTCCATCGCCACGGACGTCGAGGTCGAGGGCCGTCATGCCCGCGGCCGGGTCCCCCGGGCGGCCCAGGCCGTGCCCGGGCTGCTGCGCGACCTCACCACGGCGGGCGTCGAGCTCGCCTTCCTCGAGGTCAAGCGGCCGACCCTCGACGACGTCTTCCTCACCCTCACCGGCCGGTCGCTGCGCGACGCCGAGGCCAGCACCGAGACCGCCGAGCCCACCCCCGCAGGAGCCCCCGCATGACCTTCCTCCGCGAGTCGTTCATCGTCTTCCGCCGGCAGCTGCGGATGAACCTGCGCAACCCCACGTGGGTCGTCATCGGGCTGATGCAGCCCGTGCTCTACCTCTTCCTCTTCGGCCCGCTGCTCGAACCCATCGCGGCACAGTTCGGCTATTCGAACAGCTGGACCTTCTTCGTGCCCGGCATGCTCGTGCAGCTCGGCCTGTTCGGCGCGTTCTTCGCCGGGTTCGGCCTCATCGCCGAGTGGCGCGACGGCGTCGTCGAGGCCGAGCGGGTCACCCCGGCCAGCCGGACAGCCCTGCTCATGGGTCGGCTGTCGCGCGACCTGCTCCAGCTGTTCGCGCAGGCGCTCGTGCTCGTCGGGCTCGGCTACGCGCTCGGGATGGACGCCTCGGCCGGCGGGGCAGCGCTCGGTGTGCTCATCACCCTGCTCGTGGGTGGCGCCTGCGCGGCGGCGTCCAACGCCCTGGCGCTGACCACGAAGAGCGAGGACGTGATGGCGCCGGTCATCAACGCGGTGATGATGCCGGTGCTGCTGTTGTCCGGGATCCTCCTGCCGATGACCCTCGGCACGGAGTGGCTGCAGACGGTCAGCGACTTCATGCCGACGCGATGGGTGGTCGACGGGGTCCGCACCTCGTTCCTCGGCGACTTCGGGAACAGCGCCTTCCTGTGGGGCGCCGTGTGGGCGCTGGGGCTCTTCGCCATCGCGATGTGGTGGGGCACCCACACCTTCCGCAAGGAGAACACCTGAGGTCAGCCGGCCACCCGGTGCGACACACAGCCTCTCCACAGGCGCCCCGGCCGGTCCCTCGCTACAGTGACGGGGCGCCCGCGGCGTCCCCTGGGAGGGCCGCGGGCGCGCCACTGCCCGCGGCGGGCAGAGGCGGGGAGCCGGGCGGCGGCAGCCGGTCAGCGCACCCCCTCGTCCGCCAGCGAGCAGAGCATCCCGGTCCACCCCGCGGCGTGCCGCTCCGCGTCGACCTCGTCGACGAGGCTGGTGTGGGTGATGGCGACGGTGGTCCCCCCGTCGACCGGGATGAACTCGATGTCGACGAGGGACTCGTTGTCCCCTCCGTCCCACCGCCAGGTGTAGGACAGCCGGTGGGGGCGCTCGAACCCCACGATGTGGCCGCTCACCGCGTGGAGACCGCCATCACGGCGGATCATCTCGAAACGGACGGCACCACTCTCGCGGAGGTCGACCGACGCCGTCGTCGGCCCGAACTCCTCCGTCGACGGGCGGAACCATCGGCTCAGGTGCTCGGGGTCGGTCCACAAGGCCCACATGGTGTCGGCGTCGACCGGGTAGGTGCGCGATGCGGTCGCGCTCGCGGTCGGCACGTCAGCCCGGCGTCCGGTCCGGGCCGAGCGACTCGATGTACCCACCGAGGGCGTCGAGCTGAGTTGTCCAGAAGCCCTCCATCTGCTCGATCCACACCTTGGCGGCGCCCAGGACCTCCGGGTGGGCGACCGCCCGTGTCTCGCGGCCGCGGGACTCACGGGTGATCAGCCCGGCTCGCTCCAGGGTGGCGGCGTGCTTGTTCATCAGCTGCGGCGACATGCCCGTCCGCTCGGCGAGGTCCTTCATCGCCGTGGACGCACCGGCGCCCGCCAGCTCTGCCAGCACGGCACGGCGGCCCCCGTGCGCGAGTGCGCCGAAGACGGCGTCGAGGTCGACGGCGGCGCCGGTGTCGACGGTGTTGACCGATTGATAAACCATGTGGTTTATTGTCGAGTCATCGTGGCAGGAAGTCAAAGACCCCCCGACAGGAGAGCGCCATGGGCAAGTTCGTGTACATCTACCACGCACCGGCGATGCCCGCCGATGCCCCGCAACCGAGCGCCGAGGAGATGCAGGGCGTCATGGACGCCTGGACCGCCTGGGCCGGGAAGGTGGGCGACGGCCTCGTCGACTTCGGCACGCCGCTGGCCGGTGGCGTGCGGGTCACGCAGAGCGGCACCGCGCCGAGCGAGCGGGAGGTGGCCGGCTACTCCATCATCGAGGCCGACACCATGGATGCCGCGATCGAGCTCGCCAAGGAACACCCGCACCTCAACATGCCCGGTGGCTGCGAGATCGAGGTGCACGAGGCCCAGCCCGTCCCCGGGATGTGAATCCACAAGGCCCGGGGTGATTGGCGGGTGGGGACCCGGCTGTCGTCGGAGCTTCGAGACGGGGGACGGTCGTCCGACCCGGCGCTTCTGGGTCCCCGCCACGCGGTAGCCTCGTGCACCGGCGTGGCGGACCGCCGGAGTCGAGCGCAGCAGGCTCTGTTGCGCGCCCGTCACGCCCGGGCCTCTAGCTCAACTGGCAGAGCTGCGGACTTTTAATCCGTAGGTTGTGGGTTCGAGCCCCACGGGGCCC
>CAVSBW010000004.1:0-232433 GCA_963726295.1 uncultured Actinomycetota bacterium | reverse complement strand
GGGGCCGGGCATTTCGGCCCGTTCTGGGTCGGTCAGCGGCCCCCGAAGCAGTGAGGAAGCGGCCGTCACCTGCAGGAACGCGCCTCATCAGCTGCCTCGGTTGGTGCTCAGATCGACTTCTGAACCTGCGCGGGCCGGCGGACGCTAAGACCCGGCGGTGGGCCTTAGCCCGGTCGAGGCAGTCATACCCCCGGCTAGCTGCATGCGCATCACCGTCGCTACACGCAGTCACGAGTGCTCCATGGCTTGGACAAGGGCCACGCGCAGTCGAGGTCACTGCGGTCAAGCATTACCGGGAGCAATGGATTCAAATGATAGACGTGAACCCAAGGGCCCGTTGGCCGAATACGCACTTCGGGACTGCGCACGACCGCGGTCACAATCGGACCCCCGAAGTCGGGAGGCACTTGACGCAGGTGATCGCGGACCGCGCCGTACTGAGGGATCGAGGCCGTATCCACTTCGACCTCGCGTGCGTATCCTGTGTGGTCGTCCTGAAGTATCCAGTACTCTTGGAAGATCTCAGGACCGCTCACTACAAGCAGCATCGCCCGAGCACAATCTGGCTGGGGGTCTTCGAAGGGCAGCTACAAGATGACGCTCATGAGTTTCGCTCCATCGCCGGGAAGTCTCGGCCCAATTAACTTCATTCGGATCTTCGATTACTCGAGTGAACCTTCTTGGCAGCTTGCCACCCATCTTCTTCTTGATGTCCGCCCCGAACAAAACCATGCAGACGCGGGTACTCTCGCAGTACTCTCCCGTCGGAGAATCTCTCCACGAAATGGCCAATCAATGACTCCAAACCGTCAAATGCTTCTCTGCACTCCGAGTCCGTAGGGCGGTATCCTGCGTGGACCACTCGATGACGCAGCGCCATCAGGCTTGAATACCAGTGACTGACCGGCCCACGACCCTCCGATGTCCAACGGCCCCTAAGTCGTCCGGGAAGCATGCCTACCCTCGTATCCAAAGATCCGGGCCAAATCGCGGCCGCTTCCTCTGGGGATCTCTTCTCTTCCCACATCAAGTGCTTCAAGACTGTTCCCACGAGAGCCTCGGAAGCGGCACCGAGCATTGCGACGGCCTCACGTGTATTCCCTCTGGACGCATGTGCCACCTTCGCCTGATCGACCAGTTCCAAGTATGCGCTCAATGCGTGGGGTCGACCGATGTGATCCCGGACCAGGGAGATCTGATCGTAGGTTAGCTGTTCCCTCAAGCCCATCCAAGAGAAGTTGTCGTGGGGCATGAAGAATCCCCAGTCGGCATCTGCTGCCCCGGGGAGAACGTGGCCTTCGCGAACGACGTAGGGTGAAAGCATGGGCTGCAACTGCCGTGTGGCTAGTGTTGTTGGCTCTCGCATTGCCCGCGAATACGCCTTCTGCACCTCTCGGAGATGCTCGAGCGCCAAGTCGTAGGCATCGCTAAGAAGGAGTTCCTCGTCAGCGGATTCCCACGAGTCAACCGCCTGACCCGTGTCGCAGCTCTGCACACGGGCAAGTGTTCCCAGCGTACAACGACCTCGGCCACTGTGCGTTGCGCTTGGGGTCGCGAGGCGTTCTCCGACGCGAGAACCTCCTCGTTGCCCCTAACACGCGAGACTATCTGCATCACCACATCCAGTCCGGAAACGACATCTGCGTCGGTGTCGGCCTGATGCAGCAGGAGTGAACTCTCCATGACCGAAGAGAACTCCATCACCCGCCGTTCCCCTGCATCATGCCGACCGCCTTCATCGGCTTCGTCATGGACGATGTCGAGGTAGCGATAGAGGAGAGGGTCAATCGGACGAAGACGCTGAAGCGGGAATCCGGGAAGCCAGTGGATCTGCTCCTCCAGCACCAAGAAGAAGGTGGCTAGACGCTCGCCCGGAGGGATGTACACCCCGGCGGTAGCTGTGGGTACTCGCTTCCACTCGACACATCGTCCGGGATGCCAGACACAGGACCCCCTCGCAATGAACTTTTACGGAAAATGGTCTTTGGCCACAGTAGTCACAGTTGATAGGCCCGGGTCGAAGCTCGTCACCCTGGCGAGTCGCTTGGGCTTCCGGCCCATGCCCAGAACATCGATCCATAGCATGCGCCCTCCGCCATGCCCACAGCTCCACGTGCGCCCACGGCTCCCCGCTGCTTGAATGACGTAGTGCGCTATCCGGGCCTCGAGTGGCTCTCGCTGCGTCGTGATGGCCAATCGTGTGCGTACATCGCGCACCGTGCTGGCGTCTCCGAGGAGGCGGTCAGCAGAGCCACCAAGGCGTACGGTCCGTTCCCTCGACCAAGCAAGCAACTCGACCGCAAGACGCTGAGCGACGACGAGCTCTCGGAGACGACAGCGACGGTGGGTTGAGCAGCGCCGCCGTGGTCGCACTGTTACAGCGATCGCTGCCGAGGAGGGCGTGGCTCACCAGTACGTCAGCCAGGCCACGCGCGACCAAGGTCCGTACCCATCCCGCGAGGTGTCGAAGAGCGGGGCTGGTCGCTCGCTAGGGCCGGGAAGACGAGCCGGCAGATCGCTGATGAGCGGAATGTCTACAAGGGCTCGTGACTCGAGAGACGCGCCCGCACGGCCCGTTCCGTGGCCCCGGCCATCCCCTGCCGGGAGGGGTGATGGGCGTTGGCTCCATCGCGCGCGAGGTCGGGCTTAGTCCGGTCACGGTCCTGCGATGGAAGCGGACAGGGCGCCTACCCCAACCCGACTTCGTCACCGCAAAGGGTCGTCCCTTGTGGCTACCCGGCACCGTCGCAGCCTGGCTCGAGGACGCTGAGCTGCTGTCGACGTGCGAAGCCTGCGGGGCTCGGTGCCTCTCGGTCTCGCGGCATGTCGCGATGGCGCATCGACCGGGCGGCCGTGAACGGGCGCCGGGCCGGCCAGCCGCTCGGGAGCAGACGATTCCATCGGAATAGCCTTCGAGTTCCAGCCGCGCGCACGGGTCCGGACTTGTCCCTACTTCCGCGAAACTCCCTGATCCCCTGAGTCTGTGTGGGTACGGTGCGGTCACACCACCTTCCCGCGACCCTGGGGGCAACGCATGGCAGAGCAGTCGTGGCACGAGGCGCGCCTGATCCCGACGTCCGGCATCAATGGCGCCGATGAGCAGGAGCGGCGTGCGACGTCGGCCCTGCTCGCGGTGCTCAGCGCCGTCCGGGAGTTCAACCGGGCACTGCTCAAGCCGCTGGGTGCGCCGGCCGGGGCGGTGGAGTGCTTCATCGAGGTCCCGTTCGTCCTGGGCGACAAGAAGGTCTTCCCGGACGGGCTGATCCGGGTCTCGCGCGGCGCGAAGTCGTGGACCGCGCTGGTCGAGGTCAAGACCGGCAGCAACGACCTGGCGACCGAGCAGCTCGAGAACTACCTGGACGTCGCACGTGAGCAGGGCTTCGACGCCGTGCTGACCATCAGCAACGAGATCCCGGCCGTCGCGGGGCAGCACCCGACCAAGGTCGACCGGCGCAAGCTCAAGAAGGTCGCACTGCATCATCTGTCGTGGTCCAAGGTCCTGGCCGAGGCGGTGATGCAGAAGGAGTTCCGCGGAGTCGCTGACCCCGATCAGGCGTGGATCCTCGGTGAGCTGATCCGCTACCTGGAGCACACCCGCAGCGGGGCCCTGGAGTTCAACGACATGGGCGATTCCTGGACGGCTGTGCGGGACTCCGTGGCCGCCGGCACCCTGCGAGCCACCGACAAGGGCATCCCCACCGTCGTGGCCCGCTTCGACGCGCTCATGCGGTTCACCAGCCTCAGCCTCGGACGCCGGCTGGGTACCGAGGTCGTCCCGGTCCTGACCCGCAAGGAACTGGCCGACCCGTCCCTGCGGGCCGGCTGCGCTGACCCAGCAGCTGGCGGGGACCGGCCAGCTGTCGGGCACGATCCGCATCCCCGACACCGCCGGGCACCTGGTCATCACCGCCGACCTGCGCGCCGGACAGGTCACCTGCCACGTCGACGTCGACGCCCCGCGCGAAGGACGACCGACCACCCGCGTCAACTGGCTGGTCCGGCAGCTGAAGAACGCCCCCGACGGTGCGCGGGTCGAGTGCATGACCGCCCACTCGCGAGGCTCGTCCAGCGCCGAGCTGCTGGGCACCGTGCGAGAGAACCCCGCGTCGCTGATCAACGACCCTGCCCGCGAGATCCGCTCCTTCCGGGTCGCCCTCAGCACATCACTCGGCGCCAAACGCGGCCGCGGCCGCGGAGCATTCATCGACTCCGTCCTCGCGCGGTGTAGACGACTTCTACGCCCAGGTCCTCGGCGACCTCAAGGCGTGGTCCGCCGCACCGCCGAAGATGCGCCCCGAGACCCCGGCCACGCCTGAGGAACGCGAGCCCACCCGCCCGAGCAGCCTGTCGTCCACCGACTACTCCTCGCAGGACGGCCCCGAGGCGGAGGTCGCCCCAACGGTGTCATAGCCGGTTCTCCGAGGAAGCGGCCCGCGCCAGCACGACTTGGTCATCGTGGCTGTCTGGTGTCCTGAGGATCGTCGTTTGCGCGGCCCAGGCCCTAGAAATGCCGCCGATGCGCGCCTAACGATCACCCCGTGGGAGCACGTTTGGCCACCGATTCCCCAGGAGCGGCGCAAGTGTTGGACCTCCCGACTAGCGTCCCGCGCTGGACACCGGAACTGCATCAGATCGGGGTGAAGAGCGGACATGGGAGCGAAGGCAGGCTGGTATCCGACGCCGGAGGGAAGCTGCGGTACTGGGACGGGGTAACGTGGGACCGATCACTTTGCCCCGATTCCCCGACCGATGACGCCGACTGTTAGCGCGGCCAACAAGCGAGGTGACACGGGCCCCCACGCGGCGGCAGGGATGCAGTCCCGCCGCGTGGTTCGGCTACGGGGGCCTCGCCCTGATGGCCCTGCTCGGACTCGCCACCTCAGGGATCAGTGGCCTCTTCATCATGACCGGCCTGTACGTGCTGGCCGGTCGCGGTCGTCGACCTGATCCGCGGGCGAGTGCGCTGGGCGAATCTACGCAGCCGCGCGGCCGGGGGTGTGGCCGTCGGTGCCGCTCTGGCTCTGATGTTCGTTGGTGGTGCCACTGCGAGCCCCACGCCCGAGGAGCCCACCGCCGCACCTTCCGCCTCCGAATCGCCAACCGTCACCCCGACCCCGAGGGCCGTCGCCCACCGAGTCGACGGCCACTCTTCGCCCTCGCCCACTAAGACGGCCACCCTACGCCCACGAAGACCACTCCGAGCCCGGAGACCGCTGTCAAGGGCACGGCCCTCGCCGCGTCGCCACCCTCGCGGTCAAGGGACGGGCCCCCAAGACCGGGTACGACCGCGACCAGTTCGGGCAGGCCTGGGACGACGTCGACCGCAACGGCTGCGACACCCGCAACGACATCCTGCGCCGGGACCTGAAGAACTTCAGCCTCAAGGCCGGCACCAACGGCTGCCTCGTCCTCAACGGCACCCTGAACGACCCCTACACCGGCAAGACGATCAACTTCGTCCGCGGCGCCCACACATCCTCGGACGTCCAGATCGACCACGTCGTCGCCCTCTCCGACGCCTGGCAGAAGGGCGCCCAGCAGATGAGCCCTCCGAGCGCCGGGCAGCTCGCGAACGACCCGCTGAACCTGCTCGCCGTCGACGGGCCCGACCAACGCCTCCAAGGGCGACGGCGACGCCGCGACCTGGCTCCCGCCCGAAGAAGGGCTACCGCTGCGCCTACGTGGCCCGCATCGTCGCCGTCAAGGCCAAGTACCACCTGTGGGTCACCTCGGCCGAGCGCGACGCTATCGTGCGAATCCTCGCGACCTGCCCCAAGCAGAAGCTGCCCACCTCGAAGGCGATCCCGCTCGGTGGCGGCAAGGTCTCACCGTCGCACCCGCGACGCCGACGCCCAGACCCACGCCGACGAAGACGGCCAGCAGCCTCGACCCCCAGTTCCGCACCTGCGGCGACGCCAACGACGCCGGCTACGGCCCCTACTACCGGGGCAAGGACCCTGAGTACGACTGGTACCGAGACGCCGACAACGACGGCATCGTCTGCGAGCGGTGAGGTCTGCGAGCGATGAGCGGTCTGCAGGTGGAGCTGGGACCGTTGCGGTCCTCGCACGTCACCACAAAGAGTCTTGTAGCGCGGCCATCCGTGTCATTCTCAGGACGCTCAATCCAACATGGGGGTCAAGTCATGCCAAACCTTCGCGCCGTGGCGGTCTCTGTCGCTCTGCTTCTTGCGGGTTGTAGCGCTGGCGATGGGAACAATGACGCCCCGACGGTCGCCACAGATGGCACTGAGGTTGACGGCGCCGCCAGCAGTGCTCCCGCCCAGGCTCCGTCGGATGGGCTCACGGGCTTCGGCGCCACCCGTGAAGCCTGGGACTCGGCCCACACCAAGGCGCCGGGGTTCGCGGACGGTGCCGCCTACCTCCCATTGGTGAGAGGCGATCAGCCTCGCTACTACGCCGTAAGCGGAGAAGCAGGCGAGCGCATCTGGAGCTATCCATTGCCTTCGAGCCGGGCACGGACGTTGATCTCGCCAAGGCCCAAGTGCTTCAGGAGTTTCCTTCCGGCGCCAAGTTCGACGTGACAGACAAGGACGAGCCCCGCTGCCTCCTCATGCGAGTCCGACAAGGAGGTCGAGCGCACGCTCGACGGAGCAAAGCCCATGGTCGGTTCTTCAGCACCCCAGAGGTTGACGCTCCCTTCGATCCGAGTGACGTACGCGAAGCCATCTTCACGCTGGCGTTCGATGACGAGGGGAACGATCTGGGCATTGCTAGTTGGAACTTGGGCGTGCGAGGCTATCTGCGCTCCTCGCTCAGCCCACAGTCGCCGAGCCCCTGCCACCCGATCAACGCCAAGGCGGCGAGACCAAAGAGCAGCTTCCCACACTGAGAGCCAGTGCAGTTGGCGCCAAGGGCGCCACCAATCGATGTCCTTCTGAGAGCAGCTGGAACAGCACCCACGCCACGTACGAGAAGAGGAAGGCGAAGAGGACGACTGTGGATCGCGCCAGACCTGCACTCCGGCGCTCTTCTGCGTCGAGGTGGCGCTGCACAACGCGCTCCCATTGCTCACGCTGGCGGCCTTCCAACTGGTCCCGAATCTCGAGGGCCTGTTTAGTCGCGGAGTGCCGATGAATCGTCGACCAGTTCGTGGACGCCACGCCGATGCCCGCCACCGCAAGCGCGGCGCTCGCCGCGAGCACTGCCTCCCATCGCCATGCGGCAATCGTCGCATCTACGTCGGACAAGCCCCCGTCCGCAACGCTCCACTTGGTTCGTCATAGGTTGCCACATGGGAGAAGGGGGCCCTGAAAAGAGGAGGGCGCGCCCCTCCCACAACCCGACGTGCTCCGGATTCTCTCGGGGCGTTCACACACAGTTCAGGACGCCATGGCGGCTCGGACTGCTTTCGACGCCAACCTGCTCCATCTACACCTCCATTTCACGGCGTTCACCCCAGGAGTCGACCACGCGCGTCGCGTCCTCCGCGACATGAGCCAGTGGGCGGCGAACCCCGCGCTCGGGTTACTGCTCGCGCGCGCCGAAGACAACGCCCGGCGGTGTTACGTCGCAATCCTCAGCAATGACGGCGCGACGGTCAATGACATCTGCAGGGACTTCATGGAGATGGAGGTGCTGTTGGCCGACTTCCGCCGTGACCCCACCTCCCTTGACCGATGGTCTTCATTGCCACGCCGCCGCAGATCGGACGAGTACAAGTTCAACAAACTTCTGAACCGTGTCGGGACGCATTGGGGTGTTCCGCCGGCCATGCGCCATCCGATGGCCGCGGAGTACCAAGCGCACTCGGAAGGACTCCACCCCACCCCGGAGGGTCGCATACCCGACCATGCGGACCGTCCGACCCGCATCATGCTGTGGGCTGCAGACTCTATTGAGCACCTCTGGCGGATTGTGCAGCACTCGATTGGCCTGGCGTTCGAGCAGCCGCAGGTTCTCGTACCGGGCGACGAGCCGGAAGGCTTCGTTCCGTGGAATGTGGAGGCCGTAGCGGCCGCCTCGCGTACTGCGCGTCTGTTCGTAGAGTCGGCCATGCAGGCGGGGGAACGACTGGGCATCTTCTTTCCTCGCGAGCCGTACTCTCCAACGGAGTGGCCCAACGGTCCATTCGGCCTCCGCAAACCGGAGCGCCACGAGGACCCCAGCTAGACAGCGACGTCATCGGGGCCAAGCAGTCGCTACCCCCATGCGGCACTCGAGCCGCCCGCCACGGACAGCGGAACAGGGTCTGGAACCTGACTACCGCGTTACCGTGGTAGCGTCGCTTCGTGTCATCTGCGCCTCGCCGACGTCTCGCTCCTGGTCAACATGGAGCCGTCACCACCACCCCTCTGCGCCGAGGAGAAGACGGCCGATGGCAAGCGCTGGACAGTGGTCGTAAGCGCGCGGACGCATGGCGGGCTAGGGCCTCATACGTTGACTGGAACGGTCACCCGGGCGAAGTCTCGAGACGAGCAGCTACCAAAGCCGAAGCCGAAGTCGCCCTTGCCCAAGCGCTTCGGGAGGCGCTGGCCGATGAGTCGGCCGGACTCGGCTCGGGCACCAAGTTCACCACCGCGTGCGAGAGGTGGCTCGACGATTGCGAACGGTCGGACTCCGGCAAGTCGGCTCGAACGGTGCACGAGTACCGGGGTGCGTACGAGCGCTGCGTCAAGGGCGAGACTCGTGATCACCGAGGAGAGGTCGTCCGCGTCCAACGAACGGCACTCAGCTCTGTAACGCTGGGACAGGCGAACGACGTCCAGCGTCTTGAGCGTTTTCTCCGACAGGTGGCTGATGAACGTGGAACCTCCTCCGTGAAACATGTGCGTGCCGTGCTGTCCGGCGTTCTGCAAGACGCGGTGCGAAAGGGAGTTCTCTCCACCAACGCGATGAGGTCCGTCGGTCGGGTGGAATCTCAGCGAGGTCGGTCAGCGACGGAACGCGACGTCACACGTGCGTTCACATTGGATGAGCGGGCGGCAGTCCTCGCCCTCGCCAACGACTGGGCAGAAGCGGTAGACGGTCAGCACCCTGCTACCCGCTCCCACCGTCGAGCCGTGGCCGATCTGGTCCGCGTGCTCGCGGCTACGGGGATGCGCATCGGCGAGGCACTCTCCTTGCGATGGGACCACGTGGACCTAGAGGCCGGGTCACTCATGGTGCATGGCACCAAGTCAGCGGCCTCAAAGCGACGGCTGGACTTGCCGGCGTGGCTTGGCCAGGCCCTCCGCGAACGTCGGGAAATCGTTGGGGGTGGAGGTCTGGTGTTCGCTGCTCCGCGTCTCGCCGACAGCAACAAGCCTTGGGACCAATCCAACTCCTCACGCGCCGTCACTAGGTTCCTCGCCGAAGCTGGAATGCCGTGGGCGCGATCGCACACCCTCCGGAAGACGGTGGCCACCCTGCTCGCAGATTCTGGCGCGCCTCTGCGGGACGTAGCCGACTGGCTCGGCCACGCGGACCCGAGCATGACCGCTCGTGTCTACCTGGGGCGCAACCCGCTCGGCGACAAGTCGCACCTCGCCGCTGCCTTGTGACAAGCGGGGTGCGTCGGCAACGGAACCGGAAAATGGTCGGATGCACAGAGGCCCCTGAACCGCGTTTCCGCAGTTCAAGGGCCTCCAGCGCTCCCCCGGTTGGACTCGAACCAACAACCTGCCGGTTAACAGCCGGCTGCTCTGCCAATTGAGCTACGGAGGAAGGGCTACCGCGGGATCGCCGCAGCAGCGCCCGGCAACGATAGCAACCCGGTAGCCGGGCCGGGAAATCGGCACCGGCCCCCCGCCCTCAGTCGAACCCGACCTGCTCGCGGACCCGCGCGAGCCCGGCCTCCACGGCACCACGGACCCCCGGGTCGTCGAGGCGCACGCCCGGCCCGAGCACCGCCTGGGCGACCAGCTCCCCGGTGGCCAGCACCCGGCGGACCACCACTCGTGCGGTCCGCCCACCCCCGAGGTCGACGGTCTCGGCGATGACCACCGAGGCCTGCACCCGCTCGCGGAGGGTCTCGGGCAGGAGTCCCGGCCGGGGCAGCACGACCCGCGTCGGGGGGTGGCGGTCGACCCAGGTGACCCGGAGCGCGGCGTCCTCCCCCACCCAGGTGCCGGAGTCGACGAGGTGCCATGGCCTGTCGAGGATTTGCTCCACCGAGCCGTCGGTGGCCCGGCGAACCAGGTGCAGCCGGTCCCGTCCGGCGACGACGGTGAGCGTCTGCCCGTCCCCGGCCCAGGCGAGGGGCCGGTCCTGGTCGTCGCCGGAGGCCACCACGGCGGCGACGTCGGAGGGCAGCTCCGGGCGCCGGCGGTCGGCGAACGGCATCCGCATCACGGCACCGCCTGCCGCAGCCGGACCCGCTCGACCTCGAGCGCGTTGAGCGCCGCGTGGCGCTCACGCAGGTCGGCGGGGTCGGCGGCCGGGTCGTGCTGCACCCGTCGCAGCGACGCGGTGGCGTCGGCGATGCGGCGCCCCAGGTGTGCGTCGCGGACACCGACGACGAGCGCGTCGAGGTAGCGGCGCGGAGGCAGTCCGGTGGAGGCGTCGAAGCGCACCGGGAGCGGCGCCACCGACAGCTCGGCCACGAGCCCGCGCACCGCGACCGGCGCCGCCTCGCCGACGGCGGCCACCCAGGCGGCGGTCGAGCCCCGGCGAGCCGGTGAGGCGGACGCGATGCGGATCCCGTCGAACACCGCCCGGTGCGCGGGGGCGGTGAAGCCCTCGGCCGGGAGCTCGTCCACGGTGGCCGCCGAGAACTCCTGCGGGTACTGGATGACGGCCTGGAGCAGCTGCCGCTCGGTCTGGACGACGGGGTCGCCCAGGTTCGGGACCGGAAGCCCCGGGGCCTCGCCGGCGGCCGGTTCGGGCACCTCGTCGGTGCTCGCCGGCGTGCGGTGGTGGTCGGCATCCGCCGGGGCGGCGAGCCGGCCCGCACGACGCACCTCGGCGGCCATCTGCTCGACCTCGATCCCGAGCCACCCCGAGACCGTGCGGGTGTACTCCGGGCGCAGGCTCGTGTCGCGGATGGAGCCGACGATCGGCGCGACCGCCTTCATCGCCTGCACCCGGCCCTCGGCGGTGTCGAGGTCGAAGCGGGCGATGGTCGTGCGCACCGCGAACTCGAACATCGGCACGGCCTCGTCGACGAGGGCGCGCACCTCGGCGTCCCCCTTGGCCAGCCGCAGCTCGCACGGGTCCATGCCGTCGGGGGCGACCGCGACGAAGGACTGCGCCGCCCACCGCTGGTCCTCACCGAAGGCCTTCATCGCCGCCTTCTGCCCGGCGGCGTCGCCGTCGAAGGTGAAGACGACCCTCGCCGGGGAGACGTCGGCCTCGTCGCGCATGATCCGGCGGAGGATCTTGATGTGGTCGACGCCGAAGGCCGTGCCGCACGTGGCCACCGCCGACTCGACCCCCGCGAGGTGCGCGGCCATGACGTCGGTGTACCCCTCGACGACCACCGCGCGCCGGTCCCCGGCGATCGCCTTCTTCGCGAGGTCGAGCCCGTAGAGCACCTGGCTCTTCTTGTAGATCGGCGTCTCCGAGGTGTTGAGGTACTTGGCGGCGATGCGGTCCTCGTCGAACAGCCGCCTCGCGCCGAAGCCGACGGTGTCACCGGTGGTGTCGCGGATCGGCCAGACGAGGCGGCCGCGGAAGCGGTCGTAGAGCCCGCGACTCCCCCGTCCGGAGAGCCCGCCGGTGGTCAGCTCGTCGTCGGTGAAGCCGCGTTCGAGAAGGTGGCGAGTCAGCGCCTCGCCGTCCTGCGGCGCGAACCCGACCCCGAAGCGGCTCACCGCGCCCGAGTCGAACCCCCGCTCGCGGAGGAAGTCGCGGCCGGTACGGGCGTCGGCACGCTTCAGGTCGAGGAGGATGCCGGTGTAGAACTCCTCGGCCACGCGGTGCGCCTCGAGCAGCCGCTGCCGCTTGCCCAGGGAGGTACCGCCCTCGCGGGGGCCTCCGCCCTCCTCGTAGCGCAGCTCCATCCCGGCCTTGGCGGCCAGCCGCTCCACGGCCTCGGTGAAGGTCAGGTGCTCGACCTTCTGGACGAAGCTGATGACGTCGCCGCCCTCACCGCACCCGAAGCAGTGGTAGCTGCCGACCGCCGGGCGCACGGTGAAGCTCGGGGTCTTCTCGTCGTGGAACGGGCACAGTCCTTTGAGGGAGCCGACGCCGGCCGGGCGCAGGGTCACGTGGTCGCGGACGACGTCCTCGATGGACGCCCGCTCCTTGACCGTGGTGATGTCCTCGGCCCTGATCCGACCCGGCAACTGGCCCTCCTGGTTCTGCGCGCGAGTCTAGGTCGTGGTGCCGTCGGCCGGCCGGGGGGTCAGGAGGGCCGGCACCAGCGGCGGTGCAGCACGAGCGCCCGGACGTCGGTGAGGGACGCGACCTGGTCGACCACCACCCGCAGGGCACCACCGGTGTCCTCGGCACGATCCCAGTCCGTGCGCAGGTCGGCGTCGAGGCGGGAGGGGTCGGCCTCGTACGCGGCGACGAGCTCGGCCAGCACCTCACGCTGCGACTCGTAGAGGGCAGCGCGCTCCGCGACCAGCATGACGAAGTGGGCCGCCACCGCCTTGAGCACCACCGTCTCGGCTCGGACCTCGTCGGGCACCACCAGGGATGCCGCGTGCCGCACGAGCGGGCCGTCACCGTGCTCCTCACGGGTGGCTCCCTCCACGGCGCGGGCGAACCGCCCGATGAGGCGCGAGGTCATGTCCTTGAGCGCGGCGAGCGAGGCGCGCGAGCCGTCGTGTCCATCGGGGACGGCGCCGGACGCCACGACTCGCTCCAGCGCCGCCCCGAGGGTGTCCGTGGGGAGGCCCGGCGCGTACACCTCGGCGGCCACCCCGAGCACGGCGTCGACCTCGGCGGGGTCGCGCAGGCGGCGCGGGTCGAGCCATCCCGACGCGATCGCGTCCTCGACGTCGTGCACGCTGTAGGCGACGTCGTCGGCCCAGTCCATGACCTCGGCCTCGAACGCCCGCCGCCCTGCGGGCGCCCCGTCGCGGACCCAGGCGAAGACCTCGAGGTCGTCGTCGTACACACCGAACTTGGTCGTCGGGTGTGGCGCCCCACCCCGGCGCCAGGGGTACTTGGTGGCGGCGTCCAACGACGCACGGGTGAGGTTGAGACCGGCGGGACGGCCGTCGGGATGCTCCCGCTTGGCCTCGAGCCTGGTGAGCATCCGCAGCGTCTGCGCGTTGCCCTCGAACCCACCGATCGCGGCGGCGACGGCGTCGAGCGCGGACTCGCCGTTGTGACCGAACGGCGGGTGACCGAGGTCGTGGGCCAGGCAGGCGGTGTCGACGACGTCGGCGTTGCAGCCCAGGGCGGCGCCGAGCTCGCGGCCGATCTGCGCGACCTCGAGGGAGTGGGTCAGCCGGTTGCGGACGAAGTCGTCGCTGCCCGGTGCGACCACCTGGGTCTTGGCCGAGAGGCGACGCAGGCCCGCGGAGTGGACGAGGCGGGCCCGGTCACGGGCGAAGTCGTCGCGGTCGGACCGCTTCTGCGCCGGGTCCTCCGCGACCCAGCGCTCGCGGTCGGCCCCGGTGTACGTCACGGGAGGAGCCTATTCACCCCCGGCCGCCCGCGAGCTGGAGGATCCGCGCCACGGAGCGGTCGACGTCCTCCTCGGTCGTCAGGTGGTTGGAGACCGAGATCCTGACGAGGCGCCGCCCACGCCAGGTGGTGCCGCCGACCCAGCACGTGCCGTCGTCCTGCACCGCCGCGAGGAATGCGTCGGTGGCCGCGGCGTCGGTGCCGAGGTCGACGAGGACCTGGTTGAGGACGACCTCGTTGAGGACCTGGCCGCCGCCGGCGGACAGCCCGTCCGCGACGCGCCGCGCGAGGGTGCAGCACCGGTCGACGAGCTCCGTGACCCCCGCGCGCCCGAGCTCGCGCAGTCCGGCCCAGGCGGCGAATCCCCGGGCCCGTCGCGAGGACTGCAGGGTCAGGTCGGCCATCGCCCCGGCACCGGCCCCCGCGAGGTAGGACGCCGCGTACGAGGCCGCCTCGAGGTGGGTACGGGGATGGGCGCAGAACGCAAAGCCGCTGTCGTAGGGCAGGTTGAGCCACTTGTGGCCGTCGCAGCCCCACGAGTCGGCACCCTCGACACCGTCCACGAGGTGCCGGGTACGCGGACTGGCGCCGGCCCAGAGTCCGAACGCGCCGTCGACGTGGACCCAGGCGCGGCGCTCCCGGGCGAGCGTGATGCCACGACGCAGGTCGTCGCACGCGCCGGTGTTGACGTTGCCGGCCTGCAGCGCCACGATCGTCGGCCCCTCTGGGAGGTCACGGAGCACCCGCGCGAGGTCGTCGACGTTCATCGCTCCCCGGGCGTCCGCCGCGACCTCGTGCACGGCGCGGTCCCCGAGCCCGAGCAGCCGGAGCGACCGGTCGACCGTCGCATGCCGCTCGACCCCGGCGACGACGTGGACGGGCGGCGCGGCGTGCAGGCCGTCCCGCTCGACGTCCCATCCCGCCGCGGCGAGGACCTGGTGGCGGCCCGCGGCGAGGCCGACGGTGTTCGCCTCCTGGGCCCCGGTGACGAAGCCGACCGAGGCCGACGGCGGGATGCCGAGCAGGTCCTTCAGCCACCCACCGGCCACCTCCTCCGCGACGGCCGCGGCCGGCGAGGTCGCGGCGCTGAAGGCCACCTGGTCCCATCCGGCTTGGAGCACCTCGGCGGCGCTCGCGGCAGGAAGAGCGCCGCCGATGACGAAGCCGAAGTAGCGAGGGCCCGCGGAGGCGAGCAGGCCGGGTTCGGCGCCGGCGACGAGGAGGTCGAGGACCTCCGCGGCAGGCGTCGCGGCGTCGGGGAGCGGGCCACCGAGCGCGGCCCGGACCGCCTGGAGCGCCTCGGTGACCGGCGGCGCGACGGGCCGGTCGGCGAGCGAGCCCCGAAAGGCGGCCGCGTGCTCCGCCGCCCGGACCAGGAGTGGGGTGAGGTCGTCCACGCCGGTCACGCTAGGCCTCCCGCGGGTGGGGCGGAATCCCCCGGTCGAGCCACCGGGGTCAGGAGCGGTCGGGGTCAGCGCCGTCCGTCGCCGCTGCGGCAGCCTCCCGCGCACGGCCGACCCAC
This sequence comes from uncultured Actinomycetota bacterium, assembly GCA_963726295.1. Lineage (GTDB taxonomy): Bacteria > Actinomycetota > Actinomycetes > Actinomycetales > Dermatophilaceae > DASSQJ01. The sequence continues at coordinate 217,391 of CAVSBW010000004.1, read as the reverse complement.
ACCGGCTCGTCGCCGTAGCGCTGGAACTTGACCAGCCGGCCCGCTGCACTGTCCTCGACGAGCTGGTCGAGGCGCCGGTCGCGCGTCGCCTGCTGCTTGGCCTGGCCCACCCAGTGGGCGACGACCTTGCGGTACCCCGGCGTGGCGGCGTCCCAGAAGGCCGCGGCGGCGGGGTCGGCCAGGAGGGTGGCCTCGTGCTCCGGCGTCAGCCGGACGTCCTGCCCCTGCTCGAACGAGTACGTGCCGGTGCGGTCCTCACGTCGGGCCTCGAAGGCCGCCAGCCCGCTCGGCTGCATCCGGCCTGCGGCGATGAGCTCCTCGACGGCTCGGACGTTGACGGCGCTCCACATGCTCCCCTTGCGGCGAGGGGTCCAGCGCTGGCGGCGGGCGTGCTCGTCGACCCGCTCGGCCCGGCTGTCGATCCACCCCCAGCAGAGGGCCTCGCGGACCGCCTCGGGCCAGGTGATGCCGCCCCGCCCGGAGTCCTTCTTCCACAGCCCCATCCAGAGCTCGTCGGCGGTGTCGTGGTTCGCCGCGAGCCACCGGCCGAACTCGGCGCCGTCCGCGAAGAACAGCGCAGGCTGCTCGGTGGTGCCGCCGGGGGTGCCGATCGCATCGTCCACGACCCCATCATGTCCGTGACGTGCGACAGCCGCCGCCGATACGGTCGGCGGATGGACCCACGGGAGGCCGCCGAGGTCGTGCGACTGGCCGACGAGGTGCTCGAGGAGCGATGGGCGCCCCTCCCGGGGCCGGCCACCGCCGAGCTCCGCGCACGACACGGCGACATCGGCCCGGCCGTCCGGTCGCTCCTCGAGGCGGGCGAGGCGCAGGCCGCGGCCCGGGTCGTCGGGGGGCTCTCCGGGTACTGGCAGGCCGAAGGGTCCGTCACCGAGGGCCGCGAGCTCGCCCACACCGTGCTGAACCGCTCGCCCGACGAGCCGTCGGCCAGGTGGGGTCGGGCGTGGCTGACCGAGGGAGTGCTCGCGTTCCGTCAGGGCGACCAGGCGGCAGCCCTGGCCGGCACGCGACGCGCCGCGACCAGCGCGGTGCGTGCCGGGGATGACGTCCTCCTCGCCGAGGCCGAGACGAACCTCGCCCGTATCGCCCTCCGCGACGGCGACGCACCCCGGGTCCTCCGGCATGCCGACCGCGTCGAGGAGCTCGCGGCCGGCGACCTGCGGCTGCTGACCAGGGCGGTGCACATGCGGGCCTGGGGCCTCTACACACGAGGCGACGTGGCCGGTGCCATGGCCCAGTTCGCGCGCAACGTCGACAACTACGGGGCGCTCGGCTGGTCGGTCGAGGCCGCCAGCGAGACGGCCAACATCGCCGACCTCGCCGCGGAGTCCGGAGACCTCGACACCGCCCGAGCCCGGATGCGCGAGGCGCTGGCGACCCTTGGCGTCGCGGACGACCGGTACCTCGCGCCCAGCCTGGTGGTGAGCGCCGCCGTCCTCCTCGGTGAGTCCGGCGCCTTCGGGGCTGCCCACACGCTCTTCGCCGCGGCCGACGCGCTGTACACCGCTGCCGGGATCGTTCCCGACCCGGGGGACGGTGTCAGCGACGGTGTCCGTGCCGCGGTGCTCGGTTCGCTCGACGAGGCGGCGGCCACGCGGGCCGGCGCACGCGGCCGGTCGATGAGCGCCGCAGAGGCGGTCTCGACCGCCCGGGAGGCACTCGCGGGCGACTGACGCGGTGTCCGCGACGGCCCCGCGGGCGCGTCAGCCGCCGGAGACCGACAGCTCGGCCTGGGCGACCTCGGCGTGCTGGGCGTCGTCGAGCTCGCGGCTGCGCAGCCAGTTCTCCGGCAGGGCCACCGTGCGGGGCGAACCGGCCCGTCCGCGGGGGCCCTCCGCGGGATCGCCGGGCCACGGGTGGTCCAGGTCCATCGTCGCGATGAGCCGGTCGAGGGCGGTGAGCGAGTCGACGAGCGCCAGCTGGTTGCGCACGCTCGACCCAGCGGGGAAGCCCTTGAGGTACCACGCGATGTGCTTGCGGATGTCACGGCACCCGCGCTGCTCGTCGCCGTCGTAGAACTCGACGAGGTACTCCGCGTGCCGGCGCAGGGTGTCCGTGACCTCGCGCAGCCCGGGGCGCACCCGTGCGCCCGAGCCGGCGAAGGCCGCGGCCAGGTCGGTGAACAGCCAGGGGCGCCCGAGGCAGCCCCGTCCGACGACGACACCGTCCACGCCGGTGCGGCGCACCATCTCGAGGGCGTCCTCGGCCGACCAGATGTCGCCGTTGCCGAGCACCGGCACGGAGGTCACCGCCTCCTTGAGCCGGGCGATGGCGTCCCAGTCCGCGGTGCCGGAGTAGGCCTGGGCTGCGGTGCGGCCGTGCAGGGCAACGGCGGCCGCGCCCTCGGCCTCCGCGATCCGGCCGGCGTCGAGGTAGGTGACGTGGTCGTCGTCGATGCCGACGCGCATCTTCACGGTCACCGGTACGTCGTAGGGCGCGGCCTCGCGCACCACGGCGGACACGATGCCCCGGAACAGGTCGGTCTTCCACGGCAGCGCCGCTCCACCGCCCTTGCGGGTGACCTTCGGGACCGGGCAGCCGAAGTTGAGGTCGATGTGGTCGGCCCGGTCCTCCGTCACGAGCATCCGGGCGGCGAGGCCCGCCGTCGCCGGGTCGACCGAGTACAGCTGCACGGAGCGCGGATGCTCTCCCGGGTCGTGCGAGATGAGCCGCATCGTGTCCGGGGTCCGCTCGACGAGGGCGCGCGAGGTGACCATCTCGGCGACGTAGAGGCTCGTGGCCCCCGAGGCACCGCCCATCTCGAGCCCTGCGGACCCGTACTCGCGGCAGAGCCTCCGGAAGGCACGGTTGGTGACGCCGGCCATGGGGGCAAGCACCACCGGCGACTCGATGACGTGCCGTCCGACGCGCAGCGGAGGCAGCACCGGGGCGCGGCGCGCGGGCGGGGCGGGCGGGGCGGGCGTGGTCGTGGTCATGGCGCCACCCATTGTCGCCCGGGGACCACGCCGACCGTGAATCGCGGGGAGCGAGGCCCGCCGACCCGGCCGCGGACACCGGCCGGCAGGGCCGGATAGTCCCTCCGGGCCATCGCGGAGCGGACCCCCACTTCAGTACTGTTGCCGACCACGGGGGGCCCCGAAACGCCCCTGTGTCAGTCACAGACAACCACAGCAGGGGTGGTTCACATGACCAGTGTCATCATCGATCCGTCGTGCTCGGACGACGCACGACGTGAGCGTCTCTACGCCGGGGACCTGTTCGTGCACACGGACTCTACGGCGCTGCACGAGCTCGTCCGCTTCACCCGCGGGCTGGTCGAGGAGGCCTTCGACCCCCTCGACCCCGAGACAGCCCAGTACGAGATGTCGGTGGAGTCGTACGCCGCGGTCCTCTCCGAGCTCAAGCCGAGGTTCATCCACCACCCGGAGTGCAAGCGGCTCCTCAGGGCGGTGCTCACCGAGCACGGGTGCGACCCCGAGCTGACCTACTTCGACGTCCCGCGCCTACGGACCTCCACGTCCGACGACTACCTGACGACCGGCATCGCCTACGCCTTCCACCCCCACCGGGACACGTGGTACTCGGCGCCGATGATGCAGGTCAACTGGTGGCTTCCGGTCTACGACGTCCGGCCGGACAACGTCGTCGCGTTCCATCCCCAGTACTTCGACCAGCCCGTCGCGAACGGCTCGGCGTCGTACAACTACTACGAGTGGAACCGCGACAGCCGGGCACTGGCGGCGCAGCAGATCGGCGTCGACACCAGGGAGCAGCCCAAGCCCGAGGAGCCCATCGACCTGGACCCGCACATCCGACCGGTGCCGCCCGTCGGCGGGATGATGGTGTTCTCGGGAGCCCAGCTCCACTCGTCGGTGCCGAACACCTCCGGGCGGACGCGGATCAGCATCGACTTCCGCACCGTCCACCGCAGCGACGTGGAGGCCCGGCGTGGCTCCCCGAACGTCGACTCGTGGTCCACCGGGACGACGATGCGCGACTACCTGCGCGTCTCGGACCTGGAGCGGTTGCCCGAGGACGTGATCGCCCCGTACGACGAGGGCGTGCCCGAGGAGCTGCTCGAGTACGCCATCTTCGGCTGACCCACGCCGGTCCGGTCGGCGGGGTCCCGGCGTCGGCATCCGTAGGCTGACGGGGTGACCGGGAAGGACGGCACCCCCACCGCGGGGACCGAGGGCGCCCACCTCACGTGGCTGGGCCATGCATGCGTCGTCCTCGACCTCGGCGGCGTCCGGCTCGTGACCGACCCCCTGCTGCGGCGGCGCCTCGGGCCCCTGACGCGGCGCCACGACCTTCCCCTGCACGCCCACGTCGAGGACGTCGACGCCGTCCTCCTCTCGCACCTCCACCACGACCACGCCGACCTGCCGTCGCTGCGCCGGCTCGGGCACGTCCCCGTGGTCACCGACCCCGACAACGCGGTGTGGATCCGGGGCCGCGGCCTCGACGCCCCGGAGGTCGCACGGGACGAGTGGGTCGCGGTGGCCGAGGGTGTGGACACCCGGCTCGTCCGCGCCGACCACGAGGCCCGGCCGATGCCGCACCGCCCCAACGCCGCGAGCGGGATGCTGGTGCGCGGCGGGGGTGTCGTCGTGTGGTTCGCGGGCGACACCTCGCTGCACCCCGAGATGTCCGAGCTCGCGGACCTCGCCGGGGCACCGGTGGACGTCGCGCTCCTACCCATCGGCGGGTGGGGCCCTCGCCTCTCCCCCGGCCACATGGGGCCGGCCGAGGCGGCAGAGGCCGCCGCCCGCGCGGGAGCTCGCCACGTCGTGCCCGTGCACTACGGCACGCTGCACCCTGCGGGGTGGCCCAGGGGCCGGCTGTCGTGGACCTCGGCACCGGGCGAGCGACTCACCGCGCACCTCGCCGAGCACGGCGACGCGGTGGCCCACGTCATCGGGGTCGGGGAGTCGGTGACCGTCGCGCCTCGCGGATGAGCTCCCACAGCGCGGCGGCCACCTCGCGGGGGTGGGTCAGCGGCACGACGTGCAGGCCGCGCGGCACCGTCACGACGCGCGCCCAGCGTGCCGACCTGGCCGCGGCGGCGAAACGACGGGCATCGACGCGCAGCTGGTCGAGCTGGCCGTTGACGATGAGGACCGGAGCAGTGACCTCGGCGAGCATCTCGGGGCGGCACTGCTCCATCACCGCGGCCCACGCGGCGGGGATGCCGTCGAAGCCGTACCCGGCCTCCTTGACGGCCGCGGCGAGCGCCGGGTGCAGCAACGCGTCGAACTCGCGGTCCATCGCCCGCGACATCCGGTCGGTGCCGAGGAGCCGCTGCACCCGGGCGAGGGCGCGGTAGGCCAGTGCGCCCGGCCCCGCGGGGACCCCCGAGGCACCGAGCAACCCGAGCCCGGCGGGCCGGAGCGGGTGCCGCGCCGCCCACGCCAGGACGACGTACCCACCCAGGCTGTGGCCGACGACTACCACCGGGATGCCGTCGTCGGGGCCGACGGCCTCGTCGACGGTGGCGAGCGCGCCCTCCCACGTGAAGGTCTCGCCGCGGCGGGCGCCGTGGGCGGGGAGGTCCGGCGTGACGATCTCGACGCCCGGGCCGAGCAGCGCCCCGTACCTCGACCACACGGCCCGGTTGACCTGGGAGCCGTGCACGAGGACGAGCCGGACGGGTGGGAGCACGTCGGCATCCTCCCGCACCCTCCGGGCTGGTTGGATGGGGGGATGAGCGCCCTGGTCAGCGCTGACGAGCTCGTCACCCTGGTGGAGCGGGGGTCGGTCGCGGTCCTCGACGTCCAGTACGAGCTGATGGGCCCGCCCGGCACCGAGCTGTACGCGGCCGGCCACCTACCCGGTGCGCACCACCTCGACCTCGACGCCACCCTCGCCGGACAGCCCGGGACCGCCGGGCGCCATCCGCTGCCCGACCCCGGGGTCCTCCAGGCGTCCCTGAGGGCCTGCGGGGTCGACGAGGACACCGAGGTCGTCGTCTACGACCAGCGCTCCTCGCTGGCGGCCTCCCGCGCGTGGTGGGTGCTGCGCTGGGCGGGCCACCCGCAGGTCCGGGTGCTCGACGGCGGGCTGGCCGGCTGGCGCCGGGCGGGGCACCCGGTGACCACCGAGGTACCGGACCGGGTTCCGGGCGACGTCGTGGTGCGTCCCGGTTCGGTGCCGGTCCTCGACGCCGACGCGGCCGCCGCGATGGCCCGCAGTGGGGTGCTCCTCGACGCCCGGACCGCCGAGCGCTACCGCGGCGAGACCGAGCCGATCGACCCGGTCCCCGGCCACCTGCCGGGAGCAGTGAACCTCCCCGTGCCCGCGCTGCTGGAGGAGGACGGCACCTTCCGGTCCGCGGCCGGTCTCCGGCGGGTGGCCGCCCGGTACGGGGTCCACCGCGGCACCCCGGTGGGGACGATGTGCGGCTCGGGGGTGACCGCCGCCCAGGTGGCCCTGGCGCTGGGCGAGGCGGGGATCGACGCGGTGCCCTACATCGGGTCGTGGAGCGAGTGGGTGGCCGACCCGTCACGACCCGTCGCGACCGGTCCCGAGCCAGGGTGACCGGGGGCTGACGCAGGGCCGCGAACCCGCGGCGCGACATCGTCGGCCACCGTGGTCAACGCCCGGCCGGGGGTGAAAGGCTGGGACCGGGATGGCATGGTGGGCGTCACCGGAGCGCCAGGAGGGAGACGTCGGTGCGGCAGTGGGAGTTCGTCACGCGGGAGTTCGCGCGGGCCTCGCTGGCGGCCGACGAGGCACCCGAGGGCGCTGACCGCCTGAAGGCGCAGGACGACGTGCTGAGAATGGCCCGCGAGCACGGGTCGTTCGCGGAGGAGTTCGTGGCGCGCAACGACGTCGTCTCCGCGGTGCTCGACACCGACGACCCCGTCGTCGCGCTCCCCCATGTCGCGTGGCTGCGCCACTCGCTCACCGGGGCGCACGAGCTCGACCCCGAGGACGTCGACGCGGTGCTGTGGAAGCTGGAGTGGGCCCTCGACGTGGCCGAGGGCGCGCCCGACATCCCGCTGGCCCGATGGCGGTCCGCCGTCGACGACCTCGAGGTGGGGCAGCGGGTGGCCGGCCGCAGCGCTCGCCCGGTGCTGTCCGCGCTCGCCCGGCTGGCGCACGCCACCGGGGACCACGCGGCCCGCGACGACGCCATCCGGCGGTGGCAGGCCGAGCCCCCCGACCCGTCCGAGGAGGCCTGCACGGCCTGCGAGGTGCAGGAGCAGGCGATGCTCCTGCGGCTGCGGGGCCCGCAGGCCGTCCTCGACACCCTCGCGCCGGTGCTGTCCGGCGACCTCGAGTGCCCGTCCGGTCCCGCCGCCTCGTTCGCGCTCGCGGCCGAGGCGCTGGCCCGAGCCGGAGACGTCGACCGAGCCGCGGGGGCCTTCCGCCAGGCGTGGCACGGCGTCGCCGACGACCCCACCCGGGCCGAGGAGGTCGCGGCCTGCCTGCGCGCCCTCGTCCGCATCGGCAACACCGACCGTGCCGTCGACCTGCTGCTCCCCCGGCTGGTCTGGCTCGACGAGCTCGACGACCCGGTGGACCGGATGTGGTGGGCGGGGACGGCGGCCTGGGTGCTCGAGCGTGGGGCCGCGCTCGGCATCACCCCCGAGGAGGTCGGGGACCGGGAGACCGGCCGCCGCGCCGCCGAGCTCCGCGCCGTGGCCGCCGACGAGGCGGTCGCGCTCGACGCCCGCGCCGGGTCCTCCACCCTGGCCGACGAGCTCGCCGAGGCCCTCGACCCCGAGGGCGTCGCCGAGGGCCCCACCCTGCCGCCCACGCGGCTCCCGCCGGGACCCGGCCCTGCGGAGAACGACGCCGTGCTGACACAGCCGTCGGATGTCGTGGCCCTGGCGGACGCCGTGGCCCGCGCCGTCCTGACCCTGGACCCCAGCGCGACACCGCTGGTGCGGTCGTGGCGCGCCCAGCGCGAGTCCGTGACGCCCACCCTCGAGGCCCCGGACCAGTGGGCCTCCGCGGCATTCCTCGACCGCCACGCCGCCCAGGACCTCCCGTACGCGGAGCGACGCCCCTACCTCGAGGCGGCGGTCGCTCTCGCAGAGCGCGCCGGCGACGAGGTGGGCACGGTCCGCGCCCGCTGCGACCTGCTGGTGCTCGATGCCGCGGAGGCCGGGATGACGCACCACTCGGCGGTGGCGCCCGAGGTCGGCGCGGCCCGCGAGCGCGCCCACGCGGCCATCGCCGACCTCGAAGTCTGGGCCCCGCCGGATGAGGCGGCCACGGCCTGGCGGCGCTTCGCCCACGACGCCTGGGCACCCGACCCGCGCGCGGTGTGCCTGCACGCGGCCGAGCTGTACGAGCGCGCCGGGCTGCCCGCCCGGCAGTCGCTGTGCGTGCTCGAGGCGGCACTGGTCACCATCCCCCACGACCATGCGGCCGCGGAGCGGCTCATCGACGAGGGTGAGCAGCTGGCGGGCGAGGTGCTCCCCCTGCGCGCCCTCGCGCTCGACCTGCGTGCGCGCATCGCCCGGGTCGACGGCGACCTGGAGGCGGCGGTCGGACTGCTCGAGGCCGAGCAGGGCATTCGCGGGCTCGCCGACGAGGTGCGTGCCGGGCCGCTGTTCACCTGCTGCGACGTCCTCGTGGACCTGGGCGCCTGGGACCGCCTCGAGACCCGCGCCGCCGACGCCGTGGCGCTCGCCCTGCGTCTGCGGGACCCGGTGGCCCTCGCCGTGGCGCAGCGGCTGCTCGGGCTGGCCTGGCTCGAGGCGGGGCGCGCGGGCGAGGCCGCCGAGCTGCTCGAGGCGGCCCTCCCGGTCGTTGACGAGCACGTGCCCGCCCTCACGGGACCGGCCGGGTGGGCCCTCGGCAACGCCTGCGTCGCCATCGGGAGGTGGGGGGCCGCGGAGTCCGCGTTCGCCACGGCGGCCACGGCGTTCACGGCCGCACGGCGTGTCGAGGAGGCGGCGCACGCGCACCTGCGCGCCGGCCACGCCGCCTGGGACGGAGACTCCCCCGAGACCGCGGGTGAGCACTACGCGCTCGCTGCCGAGGCCGCGCGCGTCGCCGGCTCCCCCCTCGTCCTCGTCGAGGCGCGCCGGGGCGCGGCCGAGCTTCGGGCCGCCGCCGGCGAGGTCGACGGCGCGCTGACCGACCTCGACGGCAGTCTGGCCGAGGGCCAGCGCCTGGCTTCGGTGGCGCCCGGGGTGGAGTTCGACGCCGAGGTCCTCGAGCCGGACGTCCTGCGCGCGGGGGCGGTCATCCTGGCGCGGGCCGGCCGCACCGACGAGGCCGTCGAGCGGCTGGGCCGGGCCGAGGAGCTGGTCGGCGGCGGCCACGAGCTCGTCCTGCGGGCCGAGGCCGCCATCGTCCTGGCCGAGGCCGACCGGCTTGCCGAGGCCGAGCCCCGGCTCCTGCGGGCCATCGCCGACCTCGACGCGGCGGGCCGCGCTGAGGACCGCGTCCGCGTCGCCGGCGCGCTCGCGGGCGCGCTGGAACGAGCGGGACGCGCGGACGAGGCCGCCGAGGTGTGGGCCCGCTCGGGAGGCGCGCTCACAGGGTCCACAGACCGCTGAACCAGCTGCCCCGCGGACCCACGCCGACCAGGTCGCCCACCCGGTACAGCCGGTTGCCCGACACGTCCCACAGGAGGACGCGGCGCGACGACGGGGTGTCCCCGTCGCTGTCGGCCAGGGACTCGACGAGGAGCCGGCCCTCGTCCGCCCACCTGAGCACGCGATAGCGGATGGCCGTGCTGCCCGCGGGAAACGCCGCCGCCAGGACCCGGACCGACCCGCCCACCGACGTCGCGACGACCCCCTGCGAGCGCCCCACCTCCTCCTGGTACCGACCGGGCAGGAACGCGTGGGCCGCCACCGACCCCCCGACGCTGGACGCGCTGTTGCCGGACGGCACGACGGTCGGCCCCGGCACGGGGTCCTGCCCCGAGAGCACGCCGTCGTCGTCGTACGTGCGCACGACGGTCGCTGCCCCGTCCCAGACCAGCTCGTGCCGACCGGGGTACACGGGCTGGTCCGCGCGCTCGACCGAGCCCCGGAGGGGGTCCGCGACCCACTCGTGGTCTCGGCCCCGAGCGACCACCAGGCGACCGCCGGGAGACCACCCGCTGACCCGCAGGGTGGGGTCGCGCACCTGGAGCACGGTCCACGTACCGGTGGAGACCTCGAAGACGACCAGCCGCCCCGGGGAGTGCAGCACCAGCCATCGCCGGCCGTCGCTGATGGTGCGCGGTCCGATCGCGGTGCCACCGGGGTCCTCGCTGACGCCGACCGACACGGGGAGGACCCACTTTCCCGAGCCGCCGTCCGCGGCCGGGGTCTGGACCACAGGGGACAGGCCGCTGCGCTGCGTGCGCACCAGGTACAGGGCCAGCACGGGCGCCGCGACGCCCGCGCTCGGGAGGTTCTCGGCGTCGCCCGGATCGCCCGGCCCCAGCGGGTCGGGGACTGCGAGCAGCTCACGCTCCGGGGCCAGGGGCAGCCTCGCCTCCTGTGCCGGGCTGGGGGCCAGGAGCACGGTGACACCGTCGAGCGCCGTCGACTCGAGCACCGGGCTCCCGGGCTCGGGCTCGGCGGGAGCCGACCGCCCGAGCTGCCGGACGAGCACCGCCGTGAGGGCCCCGGCCCCCACGACCCCCCCGGCGACGATCAGGGTGCGCCGGCGCACGGTGCGGCCGGCCTCGCGGGCCCGGAGGGCCGCGGACTCGGCGAGGTCCGGGGAAGGCAGGTCCGTGGCCGCCGACTCCAGCAGCCAGTGCACGGCCGGCCCGTCGGCGCGACCGTCGTCGAGGTTCTCATCGGGCAGGTCGCGGGCCAGGGCGGCCACGGCGTCGCGGGCGTCGCCCCGGACCGTCCGGGGCAGCACGTGCAACGTCCGCGCCGCCTCGGAGACGCTCTCGCCGTCGAGGGCGAGCAGGCAGAGGACGGCGCGCTGGCGCGGGGTGAGCCCGCCGAGGGCCCGTCCGACGCGCTGCCGGTACCGCTCCTCGTCGGTACCGCGGTCGCGATCGACCCACTGGGCCTCGCCGGCGTGGCCGGCGAGCGCGTCCATGGCCTGCTCGCGCGAGCCGTCCTTGTCCGCGCCGGCGACGGCGGCCCGGTAGACGTGGCGCCGGACCTCGGCCGCGGGCTCCTCCTCGACCGCCTGGTCCCAGCGCCGGCCGACCTCGACCAGCGCGTCCTCGACGAGCCGCTCGGCGCTGCGCAGGTCCGCCCGCACGAGGAAGGCGACCGGTAGCAGGCGGTCCTCCTCGCGGCGCACGAATCCGGCGAACTCGGCGTCCAGGCCGTCGACCACGGGACCGCTGCTCGCCACCGGCCACCTCCTCGTCGCCGCGCGCCTGCGTCAACTGTGGCACGCCGGGACACGGTGGCGCCGTTGCGCGGCGCCGCCGGGACCCTCAGCAGCCGACGAGGCGCTGCGCGAGGTACCCCTCGACCTGGTCGAGCGCCACCCGCTCCTGGGTCATGGCGTCGCGCTCGCGGACGGTCACGGCGTGGTCGTCGAGGGTGTCGAAGTCGACGGTCAGGCAGAACGGGGTCCCGATCTCGTCCTGGCGGCGGTACCGCCGGCCGATGGCACCGGCGTCGTCGAATTCGACGTTCCAGTGCTGGCGCAGCGTCGCCGCGAGGTCGCGGGCCTTCGGCGAGAGGTCGGCGTTGCGCGAGAGCGGGAGCACGGCGGCCTTGACCGGGGCCAGCCGCGGGTCGAGGCGCAGCACGGTGCGCTTGTCGACCCCGCCCTTGGTGTTGGGGGCCTCGTCCTCGGTGTAGGCGTCGACGAGGAAGGTCATCAGGCTGCGCGAGAGCCCCGCCGCCGGCTCGATGACGTAAGGGGTGTACCGCTCGCCGCTGGCCTGGTCGAAGTAGACGAGGTCGGTGCCGGAGTGCTTCGAGTGCGTCGTCAGGTCGAAGTCGGTGCGGTTGGCAATGCCCTCGAGCTCACCCCACTCGCTGCCGGCGAAGTTGAAGCGGTACTCGATGTCGACCGTGCGCTTGCTGTAGTGGGACAGCTTCTCCTGCGGGTGCTCGTAGTGCCGCAGGTTCTCCGGGCGGATGCCGAGGTCGGTGTACCAGCGGGTCCGGTCGTCGATCCAGTACTGGTGCCACTGCTCGTCCTCGCCGGGCGCCACGAAGTACTCCATCTCCATCTGCTCGAACTCGCGGGTGCGGAAGATGAAGTTGCCGGGCGTGATCTCGTTGCGGAAGCTCTTGCCGGTCTGGGCGATGCCGAACGGCGGCTTCCTCCGCGAGGCCTGCATGACGTTGAGGAAGTTGATGAAGATGCCCTGGGCGGTCTCGGGGCGCAGGTAGTGCAGCCCGGACTCGTCCTCGATGACCCCGAGGTAGGTCTTGAGCATCATGTTGAACTCGCGGGGCTCGGTCCACTGGCCACGGGTGCCGCAGTTCGGGCAGGCCATGTCGGAGAGCGGGATCGAGTCGGGGTCCACCTCCTTGCCCTTCTTCGCCTCGCGGTCGGCGACGGCCTCCTGCATGTGGTCGACCCGGAACCTCTTGTGGCACGACTGGCACTCGGTCAGCGGGTCGGTGAACTCCCCGACGTGGCCGGAGGCGACCCAGGTCTGCCGGGGCAGGATGATCGAGGAGTCGAGCCCGACGACGTCCTCACGGGCCGTGACCATCGAGCGCCACCACTGCCGCTTGATGTTCTCCTTGAGCTCCACACCGAGAGGCCCGTAGTCCCACGCCGAGCGGGTCCCCCCGTAGATCTCGCCGCACGGGAAGACGAAACCCCGCCGCTTGGCGAGGGAGACGACGGTGTCGACGACGGAGGTGGGGGATGCCATGCGCGCAAGGCTAACCGGGGCCCGACGGTCCGGCCGAACCGGTTGCGCGGGGGCACCGTACGCTTGGGCACCGTGTCCAGCATGCGTGAGTCCTTCGAGCGGGCGAGCCTTCCGGCGGTGCAGTGGCTCAACGGCCTCCCGCGGCTGGTGCCCTTCCTCATCGTCCTGGCCCTCATCGTCGCCGGCATCTGGCTGCCGCCCCCCGGCTGGCTGCTCATCGCCGTCGCCGCCGTGCTCCTCGCGTGGATCCTCGCGCTCGCCTGGCCCCGGCTCACGGTGCCCGAGCGCCTCTTCCGGCTCGCCGTCCTCGCCATCATCGTCGCGATCACGGTCGTGGAGGGCTTCCCGCGTTCCTGAGCCGGCCGGGTCGGACGCCCACCGGTTTGACAATGATTCTCATTGCAGTTGAGAATCATTGTCATGAAGCGCTTCCTGGTCGTCGCGGGGTCCGTCGCGGCGCTCGCGGGCCTGGCCGCGTGCGGGTCCGGTGACCCCTCGGCCGGGTCGGACGGGCGGCTGGAGGTCAGCGCGTCGTTCTACCCGCTGCAGTTCGCGGCCGAGCGGATCGGGGGCGACCACGTCGACGTCACTGCCCTGACCAAGCCCGGTGCCGAGCCGCACGACCTCGAGCTCACCCCGAGGGACGTCGGTGGCATGGCGAGCTCCGACGTCATCCTCTACCTGGAGGGCTTCCAGCCGGCGGTCGACCAGGCCGTGGCCCAGGAGGCGGCCGACCGGGGCTTCGACGTCACCCCCTGGGCCGACCTCAGCATCACCGCCACCGAGGAGGGCCAGGATCACGACAGCGGGTCGACCGACGCGTCGGAGGAGACCGGGCCCGGCGCACGCGACCCGCACTTCTGGCTCGACCCGGTCCGCTTCGAGGGCGTCGCCGACGCCATCGCGGCGCGGTTCGCACAGCTCGACCCGCCGAACGCGGCCGAGTACGCACGCAACGGGAAGGCCCTGGTGAGCGACCTGAAGGCCCTCGACGCCGAGTTCCGCACCGGCCTCGCGTCCTGCGCCACCCACGAGCTCGTGACCGCCCACGCCGCGTTCGCCTACCTGGCCGAGCGCTACGGCTTCTCGCAGGAGGGCATCGCGGGCATCAGCCCCGACACCGAGCCGGACGCCGCGACCCTTCGCACCCTGGCCGACATCGTCCGCACCCACCACGTCAGCACCGTGTACAGCGAGCTCCTCGTCTCCCCCGCCCTTGCCGACACCCTCGCCCGGGAGACCGGCGCCGCCGTGGCCGTCCTCGACCCGGTCGAGGGCGTGACGCCGGAGTCGAGGGGAACGAACTACCTCGAGATCATGCGGAGCAACCTGGCCACCCTCGAGAAGGGACAGCGGTGCGCATGAGCACCGGCACGCACCTCATCGACCTGCGGTCGGCGGACTTCGGGTACGCGGACCGGACCGTCGTCTCAGGTGTCGACCTCGCCGTGGACGCCGGCGAGGTCGTGGCGCTGCTCGGCCCCAACGGCTCCGGCAAGACCACCCTCGTCAAGGGCCTGCTGGGCCTCGCCGAGCACCACGGGGGCGACGTGCTGCTGCTCGGTACGCCCCGGGACCGCTTCCGTGAGCACACCCGGATCGGCTACGTGCCGCAGCGCCACTCCCTCTCTGGGTCGGTGCGGGCCACGGTCCGGGAGATCGTCGCGGTCGGCCGGCTCCCCCACAGGCCGTGGTGGCGACCCGCGTCCGCCCAGGACCGCGCCATCGTCGCCGAGTCGATCGCCGCGGTCGGGCTCGCGGACCGTGCGGACGAGGAGGTCGCCTCGCTCTCCGGAGGCCAGCAGCGGCGGGTCCTCATCGCCCGGGCACTCGCGGGGCAGCCGGACCTGCTCGTCATGGACGAGCCCACCGCCGGTGTCGACCACGCCAGTCAGGCCGCGCTTGCCGACGTGCTGCGCCGGCTCGCCGACGACGGCACCTCGATGCTCGTGGTCACCCACGAGCTCGACGCCCTTCACGACGTCGTGACGCGGATCGTCTGCCTGGAGGGTGGCCACGTCGACTTCGACGGGTCGCCGGCGCAGTACGCCCGCCAGACCGCGGCCCACGACCGCGGCTCGGGCCACCACCACGACGACGAGCCGCACGAGTCGCCGGCCGTGGCCCCGGTGCCGGGCAGCGGCCCGTTCGACCCCACCCCGGGGGTGACCCGTGACTGAGATGCTCGAGCTGTCCTTCATGCGCCAGGCGCTGCTCGCGGCGCTGCTCGCCGGCATCGCCGCACCACTCGTCGGCACCTTCCTCGTCCAGCGGCGGATGTCGCTGATCGGCGACGGGATGGGGCACGTCGCCCTCGCCGGCGTCGCGATCGGCATCCTCACCGGCCAGCAGCCGGTATACACCGCGCTGGTCGCGGCCGTGGCCGCCGGCATCGCGATCGAGCTGATCCGCGCCTCGGGCCGCACGAGCGGCGACGTGGCGCTGGCGGTGATGTTCTACGGCGGCATCGCCCTCGGCGTCGTGCTCATCGCGCGGTCCACGGCCGCCAGCCCGGCGAACCTCACCGCCTACCTCTTCGGGGCGATCCTCACGACGAGCTCCGGAGACCTCGTGCTGCTGGCAGGCCTCACCGTCGTCGTCCTCGTCGTCACCCTCCTCCTGCGGCCGCGCTTCTTCGCCGTGGCCAACGACGAGGAGTACGCGCGGTCGGCGGGCATGCCCGTCATGGCGTACAACCTCGTCCTCGCGGTGCTCACGGCCGTCACGGTCGTGGTCTCGATGCGCGTGGTCGGGCTGCTCCTCATCAGCGCGCTGATGATCATCCCCAACGCCACGGCGCAGCTGTTCGCGCGCAGCTTCGCATCGAGCGTCCGGTGGGCGGTGCTCGTCGGCGTCGTGTCGAGCGTCGGCGGGGTCGTCACCTCGTACTGGGCCGAGACGCCGTCCGGCGGGACCATCGTCCTGCTCGCCATCACCCTCTTCCTCGTCGTCAACCTGGGCGCGGCACTGGTACGTCGGGCGCGGCGGGCCGCCCACCTGCGGGCCGAGCGGCACGACCACGAGCACGGGCCCGACTGCGGCCACGAGGCGGTGCTCCACGGCGACCACGTCGACTACCTCCACGACGGCCACCGGCACGCGCCGCACGAGGGCCACTACGACGAGCACGGCTCGCACCCGGCCCCCGACGAGCCCGAGGAACACGCCACCGTCCGGACGGAGGGCCGATGAGCGCCCCGCAGCCCGAGCGCCGGCCCACCCGGCAGCGTCGCGCCCTCGCCGAGGCCCTCGCGGGCGCGGACGAGTTCCGCTCGGCGCAGGACATCCACGCGGGCCTCACCGCCGGCGGCCAGCGGGTCGGGCTGGCCACGGTGTACCGCAACCTCCAGGCCATGGCCGCGGACGGCGAGGTCGACGTCATCCGCACGCCGGACGGCGAGGCGGTCTACCGCGCCTGCGCCACCGACTCCCACCACCACCACGTGGTCTGCCGGTCGTGCGGCCTGACCGTCGAGGTCACCGGTGATGCCGTGGAGCGCTGGGCCGAGGCGGTGGCGGCGGCGCACGGCTTCAGCCAGGTGCGGCACACGGTGGAGGTCGAGGGCCTCTGCGCCCGCTGCGCGGGGCGGTGACCCTCCGGACGGGTCAGGACCCCTGGCCCGGGGCGTCGACGGCACCGCCGTAGCGGCGCTCGCGCTCGGCGTAGGTCTCGATGGCTTCCCACAGGTCACGGCGGTCGTAGTCGGGCCAGAGCCGGTTCTGGAAGACCATCTCGGCGTAGGCGCTCTGCCAGAGCAGGAAGTTGCTCGTGCGCTGCTCGCCCGAGGAGCGGACGAAGAGGTCGACGTCGGGCATGTCCGGCTCCGGCAGGTACCGGGCCAGGGTGCGCTCGTCGACGCCTGACGCCTTGAGCCGCCCACGCGCGACGTCCTCGGCGATGCGGCGCGCGGCGTCACCGATCTCGGCACGTCCGCCGTAGTTGACGCAGAAGTACAGGGTCAGGCCGGTGTTGCCGGCGGTCAGGCGCTGGGCGGTCTCCAGCTCCTTGATGACCGAGCCCCAAAGGCGCGGGCGGCGGCCGACCCAGCGCATGCGAACACCCCACTCGTGCAGCTGGTCGCGGCGTCGTCGGATGACCTCGCGGTTGAAGCCCATGAGGAACCGCACCTCGTCGGGGCTGCGCTTCCAGTTCTCGGTGGAGAAGGCGTAGGCCGAGAGGTGGGTGAGCCCGACCTCGATGGCCCCGGCGATGACGTCGAGGAGCGCGGCCTCACCGGCCTCGTGACCCCTGGTGCGGGGCAGGCCCCGCTGGTTGGCCCACCGGCCGTTGCCGTCCATGACGACGGCGACGTGGCGCGGCATCCGGTCGGTGGGGACGGCGGGCGGCCGGGCGCCGCTCGGGTGCGGGAACGGCGGCGAGTAGGAGTGCGGCGCGCTCACCGCTCCACCATACGGAGGCTGCGGATGCCGCGCTCGAGGTGCCACTGGAGGAAGGCGGCGGTCAGCCCGCTGCCCTCGCGCCGGTTCCGCTCGTCCGAGCCGTCGGCGATCACCCACTCGCCGGCGAGGAGAGCCGCCAGGAGCCGGAGGGTGGCGGGCGCCGGGGCGGCGGAGCCGGGCGGCCGGCAGACCGGGCAGACCACGCCGCCGGCCGCCACGTGGAAGGCGCGGTGCGGCCCCGGGGCGCCGCACTTGGTGCAGTCGTGGAAGCTCGGGGCGTAGCCACCGACGGCGAGGGCGCGCAGCAGGTAGGCGTCGAGGACGAGCCCGGCGTCGTGCTCGCGGTGGGCGAGCGCCCGCAGCGCGCCGGCCAGGAGCAGGTACTGCTGGAGGGCCGGCTCGCGCTCCTCGGTGAGCCGGTCGCAGGTCTCGAGAACCGCCGTGGCCGCGGTCCAGGCGCGGTAGTCGCGGGCGATGACCTCGCCCCACGGGTCGAGGGTCTCGACCTGGGTCACGGTGTCGAGGCTGCGTCCCTCGTAGCACTGGACGTCGACGTGCATCCCCGGCTCGAGCCGGGCCCCGAAGCGCGACTTGGTGCGGCGGACCCCCTTGCCGACCACGCGCAGCTTGCCGAGGCGGCGCGAGAGGACGGTGACGATGCGGTCGGCCTCGCCCAGCTTGTGGGTGCGCAGCACGATGGCCTCGTCGCGGTAGAGGGGCACCGACCCATTGTCGGTGCTCGGGCCGACATCGGCGGGATGACGGGCCGCGTCAGCCGGACGGGTCGAGGGCGTGGTGGGTCCACAGGTGCACGACGGCAAGGGAGCGGTGCGGCCGCCAGGCGTCGGCGAGCCGGTCGGCCTCGGCGGGCGTGACACCGCCCAGGGCACGGCGCAGCACGAGGTCACCCCGGAGGAAGACGTCGGGGTGGTCGAGGCAGCGCAGCGCCACCAGGTCGGCCGTCCACGGGCCGACACCGGGGAGCGCGAGGAGCTCCTGCCGCACCCAGGCCCGCGCGTCGGGTGACGCGGTGGGCTCGAGCGACAGTCCACCCGCCACCGCGGCCGCAAGGGCCACCGCCGTGCGCGCCCGTGCGCCGGTGATCCCGACGACCCGCTGCAGTTCGCCCGGATCCACGGCGGCCAGCCGAGCCGGGCCCGGGAACCACCGGAGCCCCCCGTCCTCCTCGCCCAGGGCCTGGACGAGGCGCCCCCCGAACCGGCGGGCGGCCGCCACCGACACGTGCTGACCGAGCAGCACCCCGACGGCCGTCTCGAACGGGTCGGGCGTGCCCGGGACGTGCACGAGGGGTCGGGCGCGGACGAGCGGGCCGAGCACGGGGTCGTCCCGGAGGGCCGCCACGCCGGGGGCCGGGTCGTGGTGCAGGCCGAGCCAGCGCCGACCCACCGCGAGCGCCTCGTCGGCTCCGCGACCACTCGATCGCAGGGCCACCTCCCGACCGTCCGCCGCGACCTCGGCGACGAGCCGGACCGGTCCGTGGCCGGTGCGCACCGCCCGCACGTGGCGGGTCGCGCCGTCGACGCCGTTCGTCACCTCGTCGACGCCGGGCACCGCATGCGCCAGCAGCCATGCTCGCAGGGCCCCGCCGTCGATGCCCTCGACGCGCTGCTCCACCACCCACCCATCCAACACCGTCCCGCCGACCACGCGCGTGCGGGCCGCCGACCAGCGGTTCTCCCGATGCGCCCGGCCGCCTGCGGGGCTATCGTCGATGGACGACGTCAGTGACGACGAGGAGGGTGACATGTCGAGTGACAGCAGCACGGAGTTCCCGCCGCTCGGGGAGCTGCCGGAGGACCCCAAGGCCCCACCCACCGACCCGGGGGACACCGAGACCGACCCCGAGAGCAACCCCGACGGCTACATGGGCGGTGCCGACATCAAGGAGTAGCAGCACACCCGATCACCGGGATCGTGGACATGTGTTCGATTAGCGCGTAGCCTCACGGCATGACCGCGCTCCAGGGGTCCCTGCTGGCGCTCGCCGACGGCATCGAGGTGCGCCCGCTCGGCGCCACTGTGCGTCGGCGGGCGCTCTCGGTCGGAGCCTGGGTCGACGAGCGCCCGGCCTGGCTGGGGGGCGCCGACGACCTGTTCGCGGCGCTGCGGCGCCACGTGCCCTGGCAGGCCGAGCGGCGCCAGATGTACGACAACGTCGTCGACGTGCCCCGGCTGCTGCGGTTCTACGGCGATCGCGAGCCGCTCCCCCACCTCGCGCTCGAGGAGTGCCGCGAGGCGCTCTCGACCCACTACGCCGACGAGCTCGGTGAGCCGTTCGTCACGGCCGGCCTCTGCCTGTACCGCGACGGCCAGGATTCGGTCGCCTGGCACGGCGACCGGATCGGGCGCAGCCGCGAGCAGGACACGATGGTCGCCATCCTCTCGGTCGGCGCCCCGCGCGACCTCATGCTGCGGCCCCGTGACGGCGGATCCTCCATCCGGATCCCGGCCGGCCACGGCGACCTCGTCGTCATGGGCGGGTCGTGCCAGCGCACGTGGGACCACTGCGTCCCGAAGACCACCCGCCCCGTCGGTCCGCGGATCAGCATCCAGTTCCGCGTCCGCGGGGTCCGCTGACCCGTCCCGGTCGGGCGCCGCCGGAGGTGGCTTGACGCTCTACTATTCAGCGTTACTATGTACTGGTAGTCAGTGTCGCTGAGTAGCGAGAGGTCGGGTCGTGGGCAGGCAGATGTCGGAGATGCTCAAGGGCATCCTTGAGGGCGTCGTGCTCGCGATCCTCGGGGTACGCCCGGCCTACGGGTACGAGATCACCGCCACGCTGCGCGACCGGGGCTTCACCGAGCTCGCGGAGGGCACCGTCTACGCCGTCCTGGTCCGGATCGAGCAGCGGGGTCTGGTCGACGTCGAGAAGGTCCCGTCCGCGAAGGGCCCCCCGCGAAAGGTCTACTCGCTGAACGCGTCCGGGAGGACGTACCTCGAGGAGTTCTGGGGGACGTGGAGCCTCCTCGCGGACCGGTTGGAGCAGCTCCGAGAGGGAGAGGAACAGCCATGAGGATCACCGACCTCGCCACGAGGATGATCGACGACAAGCGCCGGTGGCGCCGGTACCGCGCCCGCGTGGACGCGCTGCCGCCGCACCACCGCACCGCGGTACGGGGCGTGGAGCGGTACCTCATGCACGCCGGCGGCGTCTCCGACGGCGGTGTCGCGATGCGGATGATGGAGGACCTCGCCGACCTCTTCGAGCAGAGCGCAGCCGACGGCACGTCGGTGCGGGCCGTCGTCGGGGACGACCCGGTCGAGTTCGTCGAGGACTTCATCCGCAACTACGGCGACGGCAGCTGGCTCCGGAAGGAGCGCCGCCGACTCGTGGGCGCCATCGACGAGGCCGTCGAGCTGGAAGGCGGGGGCCGGCGATGACGACGACCGCCACCGCCGCCATCCGCGTCGAGGCGCTCCACAAGTCGTACGGCGACCTCGAGGTGCTGCGAGGTGTCGACCTCACCGTGGCGCCCGGCAGCATCACCGCCCTACTCGGGTCCAACGGCGCCGGCAAGACGACCGTGATCCGCATCCTGTCCACGCTCCTGACCGCGGACTCCGGTACCACGACGGTGGCCGGCCACGACGTCGCGACGCGTGCGGCCGAGGTGCGCGGCGCGATCAGCCTCACCGGCCAGTTCGCCGCGGTCGACGAGGTCCTCACCGGGCGGGAGAACCTCGTGCTCGTCGCGCGGCTGCGCCACCTGACCGGTCCGGGCGCCGTGGCGGACGCCCTGCTCGAGCGGTTCTCGCTGGCCGACGTGGGCGGTCGCCGGGTGTCGACCTACTCCGGCGGCCTGCGACGGCGCCTCGACATCGCGATGAGCCTGGTCGGGAACCCGTCCGTGGTCTTCCTCGACGAGCCGACCACCGGCCTGGACCCGCGGGCCCGCGCGGAGGTCTGGCAGGCGGTCCGTGAGCTCGCGATGGCCGGCACGTCGGTCCTCCTGACCACCCAGTACCTCGACGAGGCCGAGCAGCTCGCCGACCGGATCGCCATCCTCCACGAGGGGCGGGTCATCGTCGACGGCACCCTGGCCGAGCTCAAGGCGCTGCTGCCACCCGCCCGGGTGGAGTACGTCGAGAAGCAGCCCACGCTCGAGGACGTCTTCCTCGCCGTGGTCGACGGGCGCGCGGACGCGCCCGGTACCCGAACCGCGGAGGAGGCACCGCAATGACCACCCACGCCCTCACGGACACGACCGCCCTGCTCGGACGGTCCCTGCGCCACGTCACGCGCAGCCCCGACACCATCGTCACGACGACCGTCATGCCGGTGGCCTTCCTACTCCTCTTCGTCTACGTCTTCGGCGGTGCCATCGACACCGGTACCGGCTCCTACGTCGACTACCTGTTGCCCGGGATCCTCGTCATCACCGTGGCCTCCGGCGTCTCGTACACCGCCTTTCGGCTCTTCCTCGACCTGCAGGGCGGGCTCGTCGACCGGTTCCGGTCGATGCCGATCGCCCGCTCCTCGGTGTTGTGGGCCCACGTGCTGACCTCGCTGGTGGCCAACCTCGTCTCCTTGGCCGCCGTCGTGGGGGTCGCCCTGCTCATGGGGTTCCGCTCCGACGCCGGACCCGGCGCGTGGCTGGGGGTGGTCGGCATCCTCGTCCTGCTGACGACGGCCCTCACGTGGCTGGCCGTCATCGCCGGGCTCACGGCGAGGTCCGTCGACGGCGCGAGCGCCTTCGCGTACCCGATCATCTTCCTGCCGTTCGTGAGCTCCGCCTTCGTGCCCACGGACACGATGCCGGGGCCGGTGCGGGCCTTCGCCGAGTACCAGCCGGTGACGGCGATAGTCGACGCGATGCGTGATCTCCTCTCGGGGCAGCCGGTCACCGCCGACCTGTGGGTGGCCCTGGCCTGGCTCCTGGGCATACTCGTCGTCGCGTACGGCGTCGCGGTGGGCCTCTACCGGCGCCGGGCAGCCTGAGGGCGCTCAGCCGCGGATGGTCCCCACCCGGAACTCGACCACCCGGCGGACCAGGTCGAGGGGCAGCGGCTCGGAGTGCGGGAACTGCACCGACCCCTTGCCCTGGGCGTACCGCGCGAACTCCTCTGCGAAGGCCTCGTGCCCGTTCGGCGTCGCGTAGAAGCCGACGTGCCGGTCGTAGCCGGCGAAGTAGACGAGCGGTCTCCTGTCGAGCTTGTAGGCCGGCATGCCGTAGGCGATCGACTCGACCGCGTCGGGTGCGGTGGTACGGATGGTGGCGCGCATCGCGTCAAGGCGCTTTCGCACCTCGCCGTCGAACTGCCGGAGGTACGCGTCGACTGAGGCGACCCTGGCCATGGCCGGAGGCTACCGCGTCTCGGCCCAGCCGCGCGCCCCAGCCGCCGCCACCGACCGGGCTGCCACCTCGACGGCAGCGGCCAGCGCGCCCGGCAGGTCCCCCGTGCCCGCACGCGCGGCCTCGGCGAGGAACGCACCGTGGAGCACGTCGCCCGCGCCGAGGGTGTCCACGACCTCGACGACGGGCACCGCCACCTCACCCGAGGTACCGTCCTGCCCGGCCCAGCGCACCGGCCGGGGTCCGGCGGTTCGGGCCGCCCACCACGGGCCCAGGTCCAGCACGCCAGTGAGCCGGTCGCCGTGGCGGCCACCGCCCCCCGGCGTCGTGAACGCGTCCGACACCACGGCGACGTCGACGAACTGGAGCAGCTCCTCGAGCCCCGGCTTCCACGACCCACCGTCGAGGACCACCGGCACCTCCTGGCGCCGGGCCTCCCGGGCGACGGCGACCGCCACCGTCAGGTGGTGCCCGTCGACGAGAACCGCGGTGACACCGTCGAGCCACTCGTCGACCCGCCGCGGCGAGTGGTCCTGGTAGTCGACGGTCCCCATGGCGTTGCGCGAGACCACCGCCCGCTCCCCCGTCCCGCGGGTCACGACGACCGACGACAGGGGCGGCTCGAAGCCCACCGGTGCGACGTCGACGAGCGCCACACCGCACGAGGCGTAGTCGCGAGCCACCACGGCCGCAAGCGGGCCGGACCCGACGGCGCTGACCAGGCGCGTGCCGACGCCGAGCAGCGACGCAGTCAGCGCGGCGTTGAGGCCGGGGCCGCCGGCCGTGACCGTCGTCGAGTGGGCGACGACCTTCTCGTCCGCCGCCGGCACGTGGTCCACGACGTGCACGACGTCCACGGTCGACAGCCCGCACACGAGGGCGCCGGCGCTCACCGGCCCGGGCCCGCGGTCACTCGGCGGCCAAGGTGTCGCGCTCGGCCCGGTTCAGTGCCGACAGGATCGCGCGCAGGGACGCCTTGACGATCGACTCGTGGAGTCCCACTCCCCAGAGCACCCGTTCGCCGACAGCACACTCGACGTAGGCGGCCGCCCGGGCGTCGCCGCCCGCGGACAGAGCGTGCTCGGCGTAGTCGAGGACGCGGACGTCGATCCCGAGCGGCCCGAGCGCGTCGAGGAAGGCCGCGATCGGACCGTTCCCGCGACCGAAGACCTCGGTCTCCTTGCCGTCGACGAGCACGACCGCCTCGATGTGGTCGAGCCCGTCGTCGTGGCCGAACACGGTCGAGCGGACCGGCGCGTAGCGACCCCACCGGCGCTCCTCGTCGGCCGAGTGGAGGTACTCGTCGGCGAACATAGCCCAGATCTGCTCGGCGCTCAGCTCGCCGCCGTCGCGCTCCGTGCGGGTCTGGACCACGTGGCTGAACTCCACCTGCAGGCGGCGCGGCAGGTCCAGCCCGTGCTCGGCCTTGAGCAGGTAGGAGACGCCTCCCTTGCCGGACTGGCTGTTGACCCGGACCACGGCCTCGTAGGACCGGCCGATGTCATGGGGATCGATCGGCAGGTAGGGCACGCCCCAGTCGATGCCGTCGATGCTGACCCCGGCGACACCCGAGCGCCGGTCCATGTCCTCGAAGCCCTTCTTGATCGCGTCCTGGTGGGAGCCGGAGAAGGCGGTGTAGACGAGGTCGCCGCCCCACGGGTGGCGCTCGTGCACCGGCAGCTGGTTGCAGTACTCGACGGTGCGCCGGATCTCGGCCATGTCCGAGAAGTCGATCTCGGGGTCGATGCCCTGGCTGAACAGGTTCATGCCGAGGGTGACGAGGCAGACGTTGCCGGTGCGCTCACCGTTGCCGAACAGGCACCCCTCGATCCGGTCGGCCCCCGCCAGGTACCCGAGCTCGGCGGCCGCCACGCCCTCGCCGCGGTCGTTGTGCGGGTGCAGCGAGACCACGACGGAGTCGCGGCGGTCCAGGTGGCGCACCATCCACTCGATGCTGTCGGCGTAGACGTTCGGGGTCGCCATCTCGACCGTGGCCGGCAGGTTGACGATCATCTTGTGGTCCGGCGTCGGGTCGATGACGTCGATGACCTCGTTGCAGATCCGGACCGCGAACTCCAGCTCGGTGCCCGTGTAGGACTCGGGCGAGTACTCGTAGTACACCGTCGTCTCGGGCACGGTCTCCTCGAGCTTGCGGCAGAGCCGGGCCGCCTGCAGCGCGATGTCGACGATGCCGTCCTCGTTCATGCCGAACACCACCCGCCGCTGCAGCACCGACGTCGAGTTGTAGAAGTGGACGATCGCCTGCTTGCTGCCCCGGATGGCGTCGAAGGTGCGCTCCACGAGGTGGTCACGGGCCTGGGTGAGCACCTGGATCGTCACGTCGTCCGGGATGTGCCCGCCCTCGACGAGCTCGCGGCAGAAGTCGAAGTCGGTCTGGCTGGCGCTCGGGAAACCGACCTCGATCTCCTTGTAGCCCATCCTCACGAGGAGCTTGAACATCCGCATCTTGCGCTCGGAGTCCATCGGGTCGATGAGCGCCTGGTTGCCGTCGCGCAGGTCGACCGCGCACCAGCGCGGTGCCTTGGTCATCATCCGGTCCGGCCAGGTGCGGTCGGGGAGGTGGACGTCGATCTGGTCCTGGAACGGCACGTACTTCTGGGTCGGCATCCCGGAGGGCTGCTGGGGGTGGATCATCTGTTCTCTACGCCTTCGTCTCGTCTGCGGCTGACCCGGCCTGGTGCAGCAGGAACTCCGCGACGAGGGGCGGCCGTTTCAGGCCCCGCCGCGGCAGCGAAGGAGGAGAAGCGCAGTGCGCACGGGTGCAGGATGCCATGCTCTCGACGTGCGGCCAAGGGGTGGTCCGGAGGGCGGTCACGTCCGAAGCCTTACGGACAGGCAGGTCACGCAGCCCCCGAGCCGCTCGAACTCGGAGATGTCGACCGTCGTGACCCAGTAGCCCCTGGCCCGGAAGGCGGCCGTCGTGTCCGGTGCGCCGGCCGACATCAGGAGGTGGTCGGGGGCGAGGTGCACGACGTGGGCGCCGGCCTCCTCCGCGACGTCCTCGTAGCGGTCGAAGGCCGCGCGGTCGTCGACCACCGGTCCCCATCCGACGACGGTGCCGTCGGGGAGGGCGGTGCACGCCGACTTCAGGTGCAGCGCCCGGGTCACCGGCACGGCCTGCACCCGCACTCCGCTCGGTTCGAGCAGCTCCGCGAGGCGGCGGACTCCGGCGCCGTTGGTCCGACCGCCCAGCCCGACGTACGCCGTCCCGCCACATCGCAGGACGTCGCCACCGTCCAGTGTCGCTGGAGCCTCGACCCGCTCGACGCGCAGTCCGAGGTCGCGGACGACCTCCTCGACCCCCGCCGTCTCGCCCCGGCGCTCCGGCGCTCCGGGCCGCGTCACCACGGCGAGGTCGCCGTGCACCACCAGGGCGTCCTCGACGAAGACGGCGTCCGGGCAGTCGTCGGCGGGCGGCACCTCCTCGACCGCCCACCCGGCACCGTGCAGGACGTCGACGTAGGCCGACCACTGGGCCTGCGCCCGGTCGAGGTCCACCGGCGTGCGCTCGAGGTGGGTGACGAGGCCGTCGGCGAGCCGGGGCCCCGGACGGCGCACGAGGGCGAGGGGTCGGGTTGACACGGGTCCGGTCTACCACCACAGCGCGGCGGGGCGCGGCGCGGTCCGGGACAGCGGCGTGCCCGCCGGCTCACGAGGAGCCGGCGGGCACGCCGTCGTCACTCGCGGTGACTCAGTTGGTGACCTTCACGACCGTCTGGCCGTAGGTCTCGCCGTCCCACGTGTGGTCGACCATCCCGTAGGACTCGCCCGCGGGCGCGTCGGCCCACGCCGCCGTGACGTCGACGACGTCACCGACGCTCACGTCGACCGAGGTCGGGTCGACGCTCAGGCCGCCCTCACCGGTGACCACCTGCCAGTGGTCCACGGTGAAGTCGCTGTTGTCGACCTCGACCTGCCAGCCGTGGACGTACAGCACGTAGTCGCCGGCCTCGGGGTGGAACAGCTCGATGAGCTCGCTCGTCCCGCCCTTCGTGCTCGACGCCACGAGCGTGTCGCCCTGGCAGAGGTACAGGTCGATGTCGTCGTCGGGCGACGGCGGCTGCGTCATCGAGATCCGCAGGTACGCCGTGTCGGCGGTCACCGTCATCGGCTGGGCCGAGACACCCGACTGGCTCGCGGTGCAGCCGTTGAAGGTGGCGCTGCCCGAGTCGTCGGAGTCCCGGCTGATCTGGCCGGTGAACGGGTCGTTCGGGGCCAGTCCGGCCGGGACCGGGACGTAGGTGCCGTTGAAGCCCACCGACACGGGGATGTCGACGGAGCCGCTGGCACCACTACCGCTGACCTGGGCCGCGGCGTCGAACGGCGTGGCGTACGCAGCGATGTTGCTGCGGACGTCGTGGGTGCCGTCGGACCAGGTGAGCGCCCCGAAGACCCAGCCGCTGTTGGCCTGGACCGACCTGTTGGTCACGGTGACCTCGAACGAGGCGGAGTCACCCGCGGCGATGGTGAGGCTCGACGGCGAGACCGAGACCTCCATGCCCGGCGGGTTGTCGAAGGACGCCGTGTAGGTCGCCTCCGAGCTGCCGACGTTCGTCACCGTACGCGTGACGGTCTTGCTCCCCGCGACGGCCGGCAGGCCGATCGTCGGGTAGTTGAGCTCGACGGCGTCAACCGGGTAGCCCCAGCCGGGCAGCACGTCACAGTAGGCCGTGCTCAAGCCCGCGAGGTAGAAGAAGACGTCCCTGTCCGGGTCGGTGCACGCGAAGGCCATGTAGCCGAAGATGTCCACGTCGTAGACCAGACC
Organism: uncultured Actinomycetota bacterium; assembly: GCA_963726295.1. Taxonomy (GTDB): domain Bacteria; phylum Actinomycetota; class Actinomycetes; order Actinomycetales; family Dermatophilaceae; genus DASSQJ01. The sequence continues at coordinate 190,138 of CAVSBW010000004.1, read as the reverse complement.
GGGGTCGGCCGCCGTCGCCGGGTCGGAGACGTGCCCCGAGCCGAAGTCGAACGGCCCGGCCGGCGAGGTCCGGTCGTTGTCGCGGACGTCCTGATAGGCCGTGGTCATGACCGCCGACTTCACCGCGGACGGCGTCCACGAGGGGTGCGCCTGGTCCATGAGCAGGAAGATCCCCGCCATCACCGGGCTCGACATCGAGGTGCCGGCGATCGCCTGGAACAGCTGGCCGGGCTCGTAGTCGTCACCGACCGGCATCGGGGAGGCACCGGCGAGCACCTGCACCCCGGGTGCGGTGATGTCGGGCTTGATGATCGCCGCGGAGGTCGGGTTCGGACCCCGCGAGGAGAATACCGCCATCGACGGGGCCGGGGTGAACGAGTCGATCTCCGCCGTGTCGACGATCTGGGCCGTGGCCCGGGGCGACGTGGCAGCCTTGGCGACGATGTCGCCCTCGGTCTTGTCGACCATCACCGTCGGGACCCGGAAGTTGTCGGTGAAGTAGTTGTCGACGTCGTTCTGGTTGGAGAGGACCATCGCCTTGCCGCCGGCCTGCATCACGTGCAGGCTCTTGGCCGAGCGACCGATCTGGCCGCGCCAGCAGAGCACCATGTTGCCCTTGGCCTTGGCGGTGAACCGGTTCCAGTTTCCCTGGGCTCGACCCTTGGCCTCGCCCTCGCCGAGGCCTCCCGCGACGTAGTTGTCGGCGAGCTCGGACTGGCTGAGGCAGAGCGGGTTGCTGGCGTTCGCGGCGTCGACGAGGCCGAGCCGGCTGCTGCCGAGGGTCACCGACGAGCCGATGACCGAGCCCTTCGCCCTGCCGCCGTCCCACAGCTTCACGGTGCCGCTGTAGAAGCGGGGCTGCGTGCTGGCACCGACCGTGGTCACCCACGGCAGGTCGGCGGGGCCGCCGATGGTCGCGTCGCCGGGGCCGGAGTTGCCGGCCGAGGTGGCGACGTGAACACCCGAGTAGTTCGCCCAGAAGAAGGACGCGGCGTCCCAGCCACCGAGGCCGGGGCCACCACCGATGGAGTAGTTGATGACGTCGACGCCGTCCTCGACGGCCTGGTCGATCGCCGCCGCGAGGTCGGTGGAGAAGCCACCGAGGGAGCCCAGCGCCTTGTAGGCGATGATCTGGGCGCGCGGGGCGACACCGGAGGTCGTGTCGATCGTGCGGGACTCGTCGTAGATCCACGCGTCGACGTCGGCGTTGCCCGCCGCGGTGGAGGCGGTGTGGGTGCCGTGGCCGTCATCGTCACGGGCGGAGTCGAACTCGCCCGAGAGGGTGCCGACGACGCGGGTGTAGGTGTCGAGGAACTCGCGGGCTCCGACGAGCTTGTTGTTGCACTCGAAGGCCGCGTCGTCGGGGTTGGCGTCGGTGTTCCCGAAGTCGCACGCGGACCGGTCGCTCTCGTCCAGGGCGTGCCCCAGCGGGGGGTACGTCCCGTCGTCGGCGAAGCTCGGGTGCTCCGGCCAGATGCCGGTGTCGATGACACCGAGCAGCTCGCCGTCACCCTTGTTCGAACTCGAGCCCAGCCCGAGGAACTGGGCGAGGGTCTGCCCGGGGGCGGACTTGATCTGGTCGGAGCCGGAGGGAGCCGCCTGCTTCTGCTGGAGCTCGTCCGGGATGACGGCCAGCACCTTGGCGGACTTGGCGATCTTCTCCGCGTCGGCCCGGGAGACGACGACCGAGAAGCCGTTGATCGTGTTCGTGTAGTTGTGCACGATGGAGTCGGTGGAGACACCGGCCTCCCGCACCGCCTCGACGTGCTCGAGCTCGAGGCTGTCCCGCGCCCGCTGCGCCTTGGCCGAGTCGAGGTCGGCCTGGTCGAACGACTTGACCAGCGGCTCGCCCTCCATCACCACCGCGTAGCTGTTCCACTTGCTCGCCTTGACCGGCGCGGCGTCGTGCGCCTTGCCCTTGGCCGTCAGCGACGCGTTGCCGTTCGGCGCTGCTGTGGCGTTACCGACGAGCGCCGGTGTTCCCACCAGCGCGAGCGTTGCCGCTGCGGCCGCAGCGATCGTCCCTCTTTTCACGTGTCCTCCAAGGAATTTCCGGCGTCCGCGCACTGTCCTTGCACAGACCGGATCTGCAGGCTAGCGGGACGAGACGTTTTGCGGAAGGGTGCCCGGGAGCGCAGATGGGCGGCCGCGGCAGAGCCCGAAACCCCAGTGACACACCCGCCCCACGTGTCCGACACTGCATGCCGTGTCCACGTCGCTGCCGCTCCCTCTGACCTCACGCCCCCTGGCCCACGCTGACCTCGAGGCCGTCTACCAAGTCGTCGTCACCTCGGAGCTGGCCGATGCCGGGGAGGCCCTCCTCGAGCGGGCCGACATCGCCGCCGACTGGAACGACCCGGCCACCGACCTCGAGCTCGACAGCGTGGGGGTGTTCGACGGCGGGGACCTCGTCGCCATGGCCGAGGTACGCCGGGGCGGCCGGCGTGCGGAGGTGGCCGTCCTGCCCGAGCGGCGCGGGCTGGGCATCGGTTCGTGGCTCGCGGCGTGGACGGAGCGGCGCGCGGCCGAGCTCGGTGCCGAACGGGTGGGGCAGGCGGTCCCGCAGGCTTCCGCCCCCCACCGCTTCCTCGCGGCCCGGGGCTACGAGGTGGCGTGGACGTCATGGGTCCTCGTGCTCCCGGAGGGGGCCGCGGTGCCCCACCGCGAGCTACCCCCCGGCTACCGGCTGGCGACCGCCGATGCCGGCACGCACCGGGCCGCGTACGAGGTGGTCGAGGGCGCCTTCGGGGAGTGGGGGGGTCGTGAACGGGTGGCCTACGAGGGCTGGGCGGCACACGTCATCGACCGGCGCGGCTTCCAGCCGTGGATGCTCCGGCTCGTCGTCCACGACGTCGACGGGGTCGTCGGCGCCTGTTTCACGAGGGTCGACGAGGCGGCCTGCGGGTTCGTCGGCCAGCTCGCCGTGCGGCCCGACCACCGCGGTCGCGGCCTGGCCCAGGTGCTGCTCGCCGACGGCTTCGCCGGCGCGCGGGACCACGGCGCGGTCCGGAGCGAGCTGACCACGGACAGCCGCACCGGTGCCCTCGACCTCTACCGCAAGGTGGGGATGGAGGTCACGTCGACGTGGCTGCACCTCGCCACCGACCCGGACTCGGCGCTCAGCCGGTGAGCCCCCGCACCAGCTCGACGTACTCGGAGCGGGCGGTCGCGCCGTCCATCCCCTGGACCGAGGCCCAGGCGTCGTGCTTGGCCCGCCCCACCGGGTTGGTGAAGCCCGGACGCCGACCCGAGACGTCTCCCTCGGTGGCCTGCTTGTAGAGCGCGTAGAGGCGCAGCTTGGTGTCGTTGCCGGGGTCACGGCTCATCCCCTGCACGGCCGCGGCAGCGGCCGCGAAGTCAGCGTCGGTGTCAGCCATGGCGCCACCCTAGAACTGCCGACGATGCGCGTCGAGCACGCGCTCACCGACGCCGGGCGAGCTCCTCGAGGATCTGCACGGCGTTGAGGGCCGCGCCCTTGCGCAGGTTGTCCCCGACGACGAACAGGCTCAGGCCGCGCCCCTCCGGGGCCGCCTGGTCGGTGCGCACCCGGCCGACGAAGACCTCGTCGCGGCCGGCGGCCTGCAACGGGTTGGGGATGTTGGTCACGACCACGCCGGGGGCCTCGGCGAGGAGTGCCACGGCCTCGTCGGGAGCGATGTCGCGCTCGAACTCGGCGTGGACGGCCAGGCTGTGCCCGGTGAAGACGGGCACCCGGACGCACGTGCCCGAGACCGGCAGGTCGGGCAGGTGCAGGATCTTGCGCGACTCGTTGCGCAGTTTCTGCTCCTCGTCGGTCTCCAGCCAGCCGTCGTCGACGAGGGAGCCCGCCAGCGGCACCACGTTGAAGGCCACCGGCACCGCGTACACCGCCGGGTCGGGCAGTGGCACGGCCGAGCCGTCGAGGGTCAGCGCCTTGGGGTCGCCGGCGGCGTAGGCAGCTCGCAGCTGGCCGTCGAGCTCCAGGAGGCCCTTGCCGCCCGACCCCGAGACCGCCTGGTAGCTGCTGACCCGCAGCCGGGTGAGGCCCGCGCGGTGGTGCAGCGGCGCCAGGACCGGCATCGCCGCCATCGTCGTGCAGTTCGGGTTCGCCACGATACCGAGCGGGATGTCGTCGAGGTCGTCGGGGTTGACCTCGGCGACGACGAGGGGGACCTGGGGGTCGCGGCGCCACGCGCTGGAGTTGTCGATGACCACCGCGCCGGCGCCCGCCACCTTCGGCGCCCACTCACGGCTCGTGCCGCCGCCGGCGGAGAAGAGCACGACGTCGAGGCCGCTGAAGTCAGCGGTGGCGGTGTCCTCGACCACCACTTCGCCCTCGCCCCACGGCAGCGTCGAGCCCGCTGACCGCTCCGAGGCGAAGAACCGCACCTCCTCCAGCGGCACGTCCCGCTCGCGCAGCAGCGTGCGCATGACGCCACCGACCTGACCGGTCGCTCCGACCACTCCGACTCGCATGGCGGCAAGTCTAGGGAGCGGTGAACGGTGCCAGGGACGAGCCCACGATGCGGGCGCCGGGGGCGGTGACGTGGCCGGGCGCTCACCACCCCTGGTACGCGCGCCCGGCCACGTCCGTTCTCCCCGCCCGGACGAACTGGCCCCGAGTCACGACCGACCGTCAGCCCCCGACGGACGGGTCGCCCCTCTACTCTGGGGGAACCGGGTGGACGGCACCAGCAGGATTGCGAGAACTCGCAGCAGGACGGATGGAGGCGCAGGTGGGGCGGGCAGAGGCACCCTCGGACGGCGCCCTCGCCTTCCGGGACGACGTCCACGGGATGATGTTCTCAGGCGACCACCGGATCCGCCTCGTGGGTCCGCGCTCGGCCGCGGTCCCCCACCTCGAGACCTTCGCCGAGCACCCCCAGCGACGCACCTGGAACATGCAGTGGTCGATGGGGCCCAAGGCGGTCCAGGACCTTCCCCGGGTCAACGAGGTGGCCCGGGCCTTCGGAACCGACATGCGGGTCGTGCTCCCGCTGCAGGCGCTGCGGCGCACACCCCTGAACATCCACCTCCGGTCCCCCCTGCGCATCGCCAACGTCCCCTACCCGCTCCTCGTCATCGACGACCGCGCCTTCCTCTCCGGTCCCCTCGGCACCCCGCTCGCCGACACCTTCTGGTCGGTGGAGGACGCCGAGCTCGTCGAGCGGGCCGCCCGGGTCTTCCTGGCCGCCTGGGATGCGGGGACGACCGTCGACGACAACGACCTCCCGCCGCGTCTGCCCGAGCGCCGCCTCGAGGTCGCCCTGAGGCTCGTCGACGGGTTCAGCGACCGCGAGATCGCGGCCGACCTCGGCGTCAGTGAGCGCACCGTGTCGGCCGAGGTCTCGCGCATCGTCTCGTGGGTCGGCGCCCGCAGCAGGGGGCATGCGGTCGCCCTGCTCGTCGGGGCGGGGTGATGGCGTCGGTCGACACGTCGCCCGGCGCCGACCCGCCGGCCTTCTTCCGCTGGGTGCACGGTCTCGCCGTCTCCGGTGACCCCCGCCTCACCCCGTTGGGCGACGTGGGCGAGGTGCTCGCCTCTCGGGCCGACCACCTCGGCCGCGAGAAGCGTACGAGCGTGTGGCACATGACCCACCTGCCCACGTGGCCGGAGGTCCGCGCCGCCCGGGCCCTGGTCGAGCGCCGACGCGGGGTCGACCTGCGGTACGTGACCAGCGAGCGCAGCCTCGAGCGGCTGCCCCTCCTCTCCAGCCACCACCACCCCTACCTCAGGGTGGCCCCGATCGTCGGACCGATGCTCCTCCTCGACCGCACCGTCGCGTTCGTGGGCGCTCCCCTGGGCCACCCGCTGGCCGGCAGCGTCTGGTCCACGTCCAGCCCTCCGATCGTCGGCGAGGCGGCGCGGTGCTTCGAGACGACGTGGGCCGGGGCGCGACCCGTGCCGGGGCCCGGCGAGGACGCGCCGTTCACGCGGCGGATGGTGGCGATCGGGTTCCTCCTGACCGAGGGCGCCAGCGACCGCGAGATCGCCCGGCGCCTTCAGGTCTCCGAACGCACCGTCTCGGCCGAGGTGGGCGAGATCGTCCGCCGCCTCGGGGCCCGCAACCGCAGCCACGCCATCGCCGTCATCGGGCGGGGCCAGGAGTAGGGGCGCTCAGAAGCCGAGCCGCTGGAGCTGCCTGGGGTCGCGCTGCCAGTCCTTGGCCACCTTGACGTGGAGGTCGAGGTGGACCCGGGTGCCGAGCAGGGCCTCGATGCCTCGGCGCGCGTTGGTGCCCACCTCCCGCAGACGGGAGCCGCCCCGCCCGATGACGATCGCCTTCTGGCTGTCGCGCTCGACGAACACGTGCACGCGCACGTCGAGCAGCGGGTCGTCGTCGGGACGCCCCTCGCGCGGCACCATCTCGTCGACGACGACGGCCAGGCTGTGCGGGAGCTCGTCGCGGACCCCCTCGAGCGCCGCCTCACGGACGAGCTCGGCGACCATGACCGCCTCCGGCTCGTCGGTGAGCTCGCCGTCCGGGTAGAGCGGTCCCGGCGACGTCGGCAGGTACGACGACAGCACCCGACCGACCACGTCCACCTGCTCCCCGCCGGTCGCCGAGCAGGGCACGATCTCGTCCCAGTCACCGAGCTGGTCCACCGCGATGAGGTGCTCGGCGAGCCGCTGCCGGTCCACGGTGTCGGACTTCGTGGCGATGGCCACGACCGGCGTGCGCCGCCCCTGCCGCACATCGGCGAGCTCCCGGGCGATGAACTGGTCCCCCGGCCCGATGCGCTGGTCGGCAGGGAGGCAGAACCCCACCACGTCGACCTCGAGGAGGGTCTCGCGGACGAGGTCGTTGAGCCGTTCGCCGAGCAGCGTTCGCGGCTTGTGCAGGCCCGGGGTGTCGACGAGGACGAGCTGGCTCCGGTCGGTCGTGACGATCCCGCGGATGGTGTGCCGCGTCGTCTGCGGCTTGCTCGAGGTGATCGCGACCTTCTGGCCGACGAGGGCGTTGGTCAGCGTCGACTTGCCGGCGTTGGGCCGGCCGACGAAGCACGCGAACCCGGCGACGTACGGCGCGGGGTCCTCCTCCGGCGGAGGGGGGTCCTGCTGGTGCTCGTTCATCCGGCCCGCTCCTCCACATGCTCCTCCTCGGGGACGGCCACCCGCTCCACCACGACGGTGGCGATGCGGTGCCGGCGGCCGTGCATCCGCTCGGCGGTCAGGCGCAGCCCGGCCACCTCGCACGACGAGCCGAGGATCGGGACCATCCCGATCGTCTTGCCGATGAGGCCCCCGACGGTATCGACGTCGTCCTCGTCGAGGTCGACCTCGTAGAGCTCGGCGAGGTCGTCGACGTGCATCGTCGCGGCGACGCGGGAGCGGCCGTCGCCGAGGTCCTCGACCTCGGGGGCCTCGCGGTCGTACTCGTCGGTGATCTCGCCGACGATCTCCTCGAGGATGTCCTCGATGGTGACGATGCCCGCGGTGCCGCCGTACTCGTCGACGACCACCGCGAGGTGTGTCTGCTCGAGCTGCATCTCCCGGAGCAGGTCGTCGACCGGTTTGCTGTCGGGCACGAAACGGGGAGGCCGCATCACCTCGTGGACCGGCTGCGCGGCCGCGCGGGGGTCGGCGTTCATCCGCCGCATGACGTCCTTGAGGTAGAGCAGGCCCAGGACGTCGTCCATGCCGCCGTCGCCGACCACGGGAATGCGCGAGAACCCGGACCGGAGGAACAGGCTCATGGCCTGCCGGTTGCTCCGGTCCACGGTGATGGCCACGGTGTCGGTGCGGGGCACCATCACCTCGCGGGTGAGGGTGTCGCCGAGCTCGAAGACCGAGTGGATCATCTCCCGCTCGTCGGCCTCGATGAGGCGGTTCTCACGAGCCACGTCGACCAGGCCGCGCAGCTCGGACTCGCTCTCGAACGGCCCGTCGCGGAACCCCTTGCCCGGCGTCACCGCGTTCGTGAGCGCGATGAGCAGGCGGGAGAACGGGCCGAGCAGGCGGCGCAGCCACAGCGCCGCCGGCGCGGCCACCAGGGCCACCGCCGTGCTGTGCTGGCGGCCGAGGGTGCCGGGCGAGACACCGACCACCGCGAACGAGATGAGCGCCATGACGCCGATGGCGACGAGGAAGGGCTGCCAGGTGCCCTCCACCACCTCCACGGCGGCGAGCGTGACCATCACGGCCGCGGTGGACTCCGCGATCACGCGGAGGAAGGAGAGCACCGAGAGGTAGGCGGCGGTGTCACCGACCACCCGGACGAGTGCCTTGGCCCCGGGGCGGCCCTCCTCGAGCAGCTCGTCGGCCCGCACGCGCGACATCCGCTGGAAGGCGGACTCCGCCATCGAGATGAGGAACGCGGCGACGGTGGCGAGCACCGCGGCGAGGACGAGCCGGGTCATCGGGTCCTCCGGGTCAGGCGCCCGACCGGCCGCGGGTGGCGAGGAAGGTCAGGAGGAGCTGGCGCTGGAGCTCGAACATCTCCTTCTCCTCGTCCGGCTCCGCGTGGTCGAAGCCGAGCAGGTGGAGGATGCCGTGCGTCGTGAGCAGGAGCAGCTCCTCCTCGGTGGCGTGCCCGGCGTCGCGGGCCTGCATCGCGGCGACGCTCGGGCAGAGGACGACGTCGCCGAGCACTCCCTGCTCGGGCTCCGTGCCCTCGCGCCCGGGCCGCAGCTCGTCCATCGGGAAGCTCATGACGTCGGTGGGGCCCGGCAGGTCCATCCACCGGACGTGGAGGGTCTCCATGGCCGGCTCGTCGACGAGGCGCACGCACAGCTCCGCCTGCGGGTGCACCCGCATCCGGTCGAGGACGTAGCGGGCGCACGACACGAGCTCGAGCTCGTCGACCTCGAGCCCGGACTCGTTGAGGACGTCGATGCTCACGAGCCGGGTCGGTCCTGTTCGTCGCGCCGCGTGCGCGGCCGGCGCGGCTGGTCGTGCCCGTCGCGTGCGGCGCGCCCCTGCTGGCGCTGCTGGGTGGCGTCCCACCGGCCGTAGGCGTCGACGATCTGGCCGACCAGGCGGTGCCGCACGACGTCGAACGCGGTGAGCTCGCTGAAGTGCACGTCCTCGAGGTCGGTGAGGATGTCGCGCACCACCCGCAGCCCGCTCTGGTTGCCGCCCGGCAGGTCGACCTGGGTGACGTCACCGGTGACGACCATCTTCGAGCCGAAGCCGAGCCGGGTCAGGAACATCTTCATCTGCTCGGGCGTGGTGTTCTGGGCCTCGTCGAGGATGACGAACGCGCTGTTCAGGGTGCGGCCGCGCATGAAGGCCAGCGGAGCGACCTCGATGGTGCCGGCGGCGAGCAGGCGGGGGATGGAGTCGGGATCGACCATGTCGTGCAGCGCGTCGTAGAGAGGTCGCAGGTACGGGTCGATCTTGTCGTTGAGGGTTCCCGGGAGGAAGCCCAGCCGCTCCCCCGCCTCCACCGCCGGCCGGGTGAGGATGATCCGGTTGACCTCCTTGGCCTGCAGGGCCGCGACCGCCTTGGCCATCGCGAGGTAGGTCTTGCCGGTGCCGGCGGGGCCGATGCCGAACACCACCGTGTTGGTGTCGATGGCGTCGACGTACCGCTTCTGGCCGAGCGTCTTGGGGCGGATGGTGCGGCCCCGGTTCGAGACGATGTTCATCGTGAGCACGTCGGCGGGCCGCTCCGCGGTCTGCGCGCGGAGCATCTGGATCGAGCGCTCCACCGCGTCGCGGTTGAGCGGCTGACCGGCGTCGATGACCGCGAGCAGCTCGTCGAGGAGGCGTTCGACGAGGGCGACCTCGGCGCTCGAGCCGCTCAGGTGGAACTCGTTGCCCCGCACGTGCATCTCGACTCGGGGGAACTGGCGCTCCATGGTGCGCAGCAGCTCGTCACGGGGTCCGAGCAGGGTCACCATGGCGACATCGGGCGGGATGGTGACGGTGTGCTGGGGGACGTGCGGCTGGGTGGAGCCGTCGTCGCCCTCTCCGGGGCGGTCGGTGTGGGCGTCTGTCATCGTCCCCCCAGTCTACGGGCGCACCCCCTGCCCACGTCGGGCCATTCCCTTCCGGCGTCTCCCGGCGTAGGGTCGGGTGATCCCGCGAGGAGGCGCCGATGAACTTCGACTCGTTGCGCGAGTGGCTGCGATGGGGCTTCTGGGGGTTCGCCTACTTCACGACCCTGACCGTGGCGTACGTCATCTTCTGGCACCTCCTGCCCGCCACCGCCCAGGTGCGCTGGTCGCTGTTGGCACTGGTCGCGATCGGCATCGTGATCGACGTCATGCACAAGCTGCGGCCCGAGCCGGCTCCGCGGCCGCGCGCCCAGCTCTGATCCCGGCCGTCCCGCGCGCTGACCGTCAGCCCGGCGGCCAGGTGAGGTCGCGGCCCCCGAGGACGTGAAGGTGCGCGTGGAACACCGTCTGGTGGGCCCGCGCCCCGGTGTTGGCCACGAGCCGGTAGCCGTCGTCGAGGTCGAGGTCGTGCGCCACCGTGCGCGCCAGGACGACCAGATCGGCGAGCTCGTCCGGGTGTTCGGCCAGCGCGCCCAGGTTCTCGACGTGGCGGCGCGGGATGACCAGGACGTGGGTGGGCGCCTGGGGGTCGATGTCGCGGAAGGCCACCGAGTGCTCGGTCCCCGCGACGACGTCCGCGGGGATGGCACCGGAGACGATCGTGCAGAACAGGCAGTCGCTCATGGACCCGACCCTAGCCACCGGTCGCCGCTGCCTGGCCGCTCAGAGCTCGAGGACGAGCCGGACGTGGACCGTGTCTCCGCTGTCGAGCCGCTCGGCCCGGCGGACGGCGGCCTTGAGCGGCAGGGCGTACACGTCCGCCCTCGGGATCAGCGCGGTGGTGAAGTCTGTCCCGCCGATCCGCGCCGCGAGCGGGATGCAGCCCCAGCCGTAGCTGGTCAGGGCGGAGGTGGCGCTGATGGCCGCGCTCTCCTCCGGCGGCACGGCGACGAAGTAGAACGGGGAGGGACCGCGCCACTCGTAGACCTCGCCACTGAACTCGACCTCCACGGACGGCAACGATAGGTGCCGGACCCGACGGAGCGGGGCTCAGCGCCAGCGTCCCCGGGCGCTGACCACGGCCAGCGCGGCCGGCCCGGCGCTGCTCGACCGCAGCACGGTGTGGCCCAGGCGGACGGCGGTGGCCCCGGCCGCCTCCAGGGCGGCCAGCTCCTCGGGGGCGACGCCGCCCTCCGGACCGACGACGAGGAGCACGTCCCCGCTGCCGGGTAGCTCGGCCGTCGCGAGGGCCCGGCTCGCCTCCTCGTGGAGGACGAAGGCGGCCGCGGAGTCCCGGATCCGCGTCGCGAGGCCGGCCGTGGTCACCGTGCCGCCGAGGAGCGGGCGGCGGGCCCGGCGGGACTGCTTGGAGGCGGCGACGAGCACGCCGTCCCACTTGCGGCGGGAGCGCTCGCCCCGCTCGCCCCGCCACTGGACGACGCACCGCGACGCCTGCCACGGCACCACCTCGTCGACGCCGCACTCGGTGGCCGCCTCGATCGCCTGCTCGTCACGGTCGCCCTTGGCGAGGGCCTGGACGAGCACCAACCGGGGGGTCGGCTCGGGCTCGGTCGTCACCGCGCCCACCCGCAGGTGGAGCCGTCCGTGGCCGACCTCCACGACCTCGCCGCAGGCGCGGGTCCCGGCACCGTCGACCAGGTCGAGCTCCGCGCCCGGTCGCGCCCGCCGCACCGTGGTGGCGTGCCGGCCCTCCACGCCGTCGAGCGTCACGACGGTGCCGACGGCCACGCCGGCGAGCAGCGAGGGGTCCACGACGTACACCGGGCGGGTCATCGGCGTCCTCGGCGATCAGCGGGTCTTGAAGGCGTCGCGGAGCTTGCCGAACAGCGACCCCTCGGCGGGGCTGGACACCCGGCCCTCGGGGCGCTCCTCGCCGCGGGCCTTGGCCAGTTGGCGCAGCAGCTCCTCCTGCTCGGTGTCGAGCCTCGTGGGCGTCATCACCATGGTGTGCACGACGATGTCGCCACGCCCCTGGCCCCGCAGGTGGGTGACGCCGAGGCCGCGCAGCGTCGTGGTGTCACCGGACTGGGCACCCCGCTTGACGTCGAGCTGCTGCTGGCCGTCGAAGGTGTCCATCGAGAGGGTGGCCCCGAGGGCGGCGGCCGTCATCGGCACCTCCACCGTGGCGTGGAGGTCGTCGCCACGACGCTGGAAGACCGGGTGCCGCCGGACCGCGACCTCGACGTAGAGGTCACCGGCGGGGCCTGCTCCCGGGCCGACCTCTCCCTCGCCCGCGAGCTGGATGCGGGTGCCGGTGTCGACACCGGCCGGGACCTTGAGCGTCAGCGTGCGGCGGGTGCGCACCCGGCCGTCACCGGAGCACTCGTAGCAGGGGTCGGTGATGATCTGGCCGAAGCCCTGGCAGGTCATGCAGGGTCGCGAGGTCATGACGTTGCCGAGGAAGCTGCGCTGCACCTGCTGGACCTCGCCGTGCCCGCCGCAGACGTCACAGGTGCGCGTCGACGTGCCGGGCTGCATGCCCGCGCCCTGGCAGGTCGAGCAGGCCACGGCGGTGTCGACGGTCAGGTCCTTCTGGGCGCCGAACACGGCGTCGCCGAGGTCGATGTCGAGGCGGACCAGCGCGTCCTGGCCCCGGGCCTTGCGCGAGCGGGGGCCACGGCCGGCGCCGCCCGCGGCACCGGCCCCGAAGAAGGCGTCCATGATGTCGCTGAAGGAGAAGCCCTGCCCGAAGCCGGCGGCACCGTCGGCGTAGGGGTCGGCGCCCAGGTCGTAGCTGCGCTTCTTCTGCGGGTCGGACAGCACATCGTAGGCCTGGGAAAGCTTCTTGAACTGCTCCTCGGCCTCGGGGCCCGGGTTGACGTCGGGGTGCAGCCGCCGCGCGGCCTTGCGGTAGGCGCGCTTGATGTCCTCGGCGGACGCGTCTCGGGCGATGCCGAGGTCGGCGTAGTAGTCGTTCACGTCGGTGGGTCCTCCGGCGGGGTGGGAGTCGGTCGCCGTCACTCGGCGAGGATGCGGGAGACGTAGGTGGCGACGGCACGCACCGCGGCCATCGTCGTCGGGTAGTCCATGCGGGTGGGGCCGACGACACCGAGCCCGGCGACGAGGTCGCCGCCGGCGCCGTAGCCGGACGTCACCATCGACGTCGAGTACAGGCCCGCGTGGGGGTTCTCGTGCCCGATGCGGACGGCGACGCTGCCGTCCTCCTCGGCCACCGTGCTGAGCAGCTTGAGCAGCACGACGTGCTCCTCCAGCGCCTCGAGCACCGGTCCGATGCTCGTGGCGAAGTCGGCGGACCGCACGAGGTTGGCGGTACCGGCCAGGACCACGCGTTCCTCACGCTCCTCGACGAGGCAGTCGGCCAGCGCGGCCGAGACGGACCGGACCAGGTCGCGCAGGCCGGGGTCGAGGCGGTCTGGGACGGCCGAGAGCTCCGTCGCCGCCTCGCCGAGGGTGCGGCCGGTCGTGGCCTCGGCCAGCGCGAGCCGCACGGCGACGAGGTCCGCCTCGTTGTCGGGGCTGCCGAGGTCGGTGCCCACGTCGATGACCCGCTGCTCGACGCGGCCGGTCGTCGTGATGAGTACGACGAGCAGCCGCGGGCCACCGATCGGCACGAGCTCGACGTGGCGCACGGAGGAGCGCGACAGCGACGGGTACTGCACGACCGCCACCTGCTGGGTCAACGAGGCGAGCAGCCGCACCGTGCGGTCGACGACGTCGTCGAGGTCGACGGCGGTCTCGAGGAACTGGCTGATTGCGCGCTGCTCGGCGGGCGTCATCGGCTTGACCTGGGAGAGGCGGTCGACGAACAGCCGGTAGCCGGCGTCGGTGGGCACCCGCCCGGCGCTCGTGTGTGGGGCCGCGATGAGCCCGTCCTCCTCGAGGGCGGCCATGTCGTTGCGGACGGTGGCTGCCGAGACCCCGAGGTGGTGGCGCTCGAGCAGCGCCTTGGAGCCGACCGGTTCCGAGGTCTGGACGTAGTCCTGGACGATGGCGCGCAGCACACGCAGCCGTCGGTCGTCGTTCATCGGTCACCTCCCGGTCCCGTCGTCTCGTGGCGGCCGGCGGGCGCGGCTGGCACTCTCGCGGTCCGAGTGCCAATCCTACGGGGTCACCCCGCCGGACGCGAAAGCCGCGGCGCGTTGGTACCGGAGCCCGCCCCGGTGGCGGGCTAGCCTCGCGGCCGTGGTCGACAGGTACGGCACCGACGTCCTCGGGGGCGACTGGCAGCGACCGCCCCGGGGTCGCTCCACCGAGCTGCCCGCGGAGCCCGGCACGGTGGTCGAGGACGTCGACAGCGGCTGGTGCGGTGCCGTGGTGCGTGTCGAGAAGGCCGGCGGGGTCCACGTCGTGCACCTCGAGGACCGCCACGGTCGCTCGCGCGGCTTCCCGCTCGGCCCCGGCTTCCTCGTCGACGGCACCCCGGTCACCCTCGTGCCGCCGCGAATGGCCGAGACGGCCCGGCTCTCGGCGTCGCGGGCTGCGTCCGCGCGGACGGCGAGCGGCTCCCGCGCCGTCCACGGAGCACGCGCCAAGGTCGCCAGCGGCTCGCGGCTGTTCGTCGAGGGCCGCCACGACGCCGAGCTGGTCGAGAAGGTCTGGGGGGCCGACCTGCGCGTCGAGGGCGCGGTGGTGGAGATGCTCGACGGGGTCGACGACCTCGCCGCCGTCGTGCGCGACTTCGCGCCCGGGCCCGACCGCCGGATGGGTGTGCTCGTCGACCACCTGGTGCCGGGGTCCAAGGAGACCCGGGTCGTCGAGGCGGTCCGCGGGCTCCGGCCTTGGACCGAGCACGTGCTCGTCGTCGGGCACCCCTACGTCGACGTGTGGCAGTCCGTGAAGCCCGGCCGGCTGGGGATGGACGCGTGGCCCGTCATCCCCCGCGGCACCTCGTGGAAGCACGGCATCTGCGCCCACCTCGGCTGGCCGCACGCCGACCAGGCGGACCTGGCGCGGGCCTGGCGGCGGATCCTGGCCTCGGTCGACTCGTGGACCGACCTCGAGCCCGAGCTCCTCGGCCGGGTCGAGGAGCTCATCGACTTCGTCACGGCCCCCGTCGATTGCGGCTAACCGTCGGCGGTGCGCGCCGAGGTCGCCCCGCGCTGGACCCACTCGGCCAGCACCGCGTCCTCGTCGAGGACCGCCGGGGCGACCTGCACCCACCCGCGGCTGCGCCGCTCCCCCATGACCATGGGCTCGACCCCGTCGCGGCCGACCAGCGTCTCCTGCTCCTCGCGAGCGACCCGCACGAGCAACCCCTGCGAGCCCACGGAGCAGGCCAGCGACCCGTCGACCATGAAGCCCGTGCCCCCGAACATCCGCTTCACCTCGGCGTCGGGGAGCAGGGCCCGGACCCGTTCGAGCAGCTCCATGCCGGCCCAGTCTGCCGTGCCACGCGGTCCCGTGCTCGGGGTCGACCCTGAACCGACCCCGAGCGACACCCCGGCCCGCCCCGGAGACCGCCGGGCAGCGCCGCCGTAAGGGTGTTGGATGGGAGCAGACCAACACAGGAGGAACCCATGAGCGAGACCACACCCCGCCCGGACGAGCCGGCCGACGACACCACGACGCCACCCCCGCCCCCGGCGGACCCCACGGCCGAGCCCTCGGAGGAGGCCACCTCCCACGAGGCGACTCCCCCGCCGCCCCCGCCCCCGGCGGAGCCCCCCACCGAGCCGGCCGCGCCCTCGGAGGAGGCCGCCTCCCACGAGGCGACTCCCCCGCCGCCCCCGCCCCCGGCGGGCGAGCCGCCCCGGGAGGTCCCCCAGCAGCCCCAGGTCGCCCCGCAGCAGCCGCCGCCCGCCTACCCCCAGCCATCCGGTCAGGCGACGATGACGCCGCAGGACGAGCGCACGTGGAGCATGGCGACGCACGGCATCACGCTCGGGGCCCTGCTCCTCAGCGGCGGCACCCTCGGGTTCGTCGCCGCGCTCGTCATGTACGTCCTCTACAAGGACCGGGGCCCGTACATCAGGGCCAACACCGCGAACGCCCTCAACATCCAGATCATGACGATCATCGGCGTGGTCATCTCATTCGTCCTGATGTTCGTGCTCATCGGGTTCGTCACGATCTTCCTCGTGGGCATCTACGCCGTCGTGCTGCACATCATCGGGATCGTCAAGGCGAGCAACGGCGAGTGGTGGGAGCCGCCGCTCACCCCGAAGTTCGTCCGCTGACCCGCACGGACGCCGGCCCGGCCGCCTCTGGCCCGGGCCGGCGCCCGCGGCACCAGCGAGATCCCGAGCATCGGCGCGCCGACGAGCCCGAGGACCGCGGAGGGGATGCCGAGGGCCGCGAAGGACTGGTCCGTCCACGGCCCGGCGTAGGCCCCCACGATCGAGAGCGTCATCACGACGTACGACGCGAGCAGCAGCCTCCACCCCCACCGCTCGAACCCGGCGGGCCGGCGGTGCGAGCGGACGACGAACGCACAGAGCGTGTAGGCGGCGTACACCGGGATCCACAGCAGCCCGTAGACCCGGTAGACGGTGTAGACGTCGGACCAGTCGAGCAGCGGGCTGAGCACGTCGGAGAGCGGCACCGACCACACCTTCGTGAGCGGGGCGGACTCGAAGTCTCCCTGCCCCTCCGGTGTGGCGTGTCGCGCCATGGCGTGCAGCTGTCCCGCGACCAGGCCGAACCAGGCCAGCGCCCACGCGGCGCGCCCGATCCGCTGCTCGGTCCGCGGGCTGACGTGAAGGTCGTCCAGTGACCAGGACATCGGACCCTTCCCCTCCGGGAGCCGGGGTGGCTCCCTCGCTCCGAGAGTCCTCCCGGGCCGGCCCCCGGACATCGGCCCGCGGGTCGCACACGCCCCCCACCCGAGGGCGGGACCCCCTCCACCCCAGGGTGGATGCCCTGTCGACGGCGGCGGGGCTACCGTGACTCCATGGAGGGGCACGACATCGTCCCGACCTGGAGGGACGTCTGGCTCCCCGCGCTCCTCGGCGGGCTGGCCACGGTCGAGCTGGCGGTCCAGGACCTGCCCGGCCGACCGGCCGCTGCGGTGCTGACGGTGCTCGCCTGCGCGCTGCTCGTGTGGCGCCGCCGGTGGCCGGTGGCCGTCGCACCCCTCGCGGTCGTCACGCTCCTCACGACGCCCTTCGTCGGCCCGCAGCTGAACGACGACGCCGTCCCCGTCGCGATCCTCGCCCTCGCGACGTACTCGCTCGGCCGCTTCGCCGAGCAGCGGCCAGTGCTCGTCGGCCTCACGGTCTGCTACGCCGTCTTCGCGTTCGTGTGGTTCGTGGAGGACCGCCGCCCCCACCGCCCGGTCGACGTGGCGTTCCTCGCCTTCTTCCTCGTCCCCCCGTACGTCCTGGGCGGAGTCCTGCGTCGGATCGAGGCCCAGCGGCGCCTGCTGCTGGAGCAGCACGACCGGATCGAGGACCGCGCCCACCAGCGCGAGCGCCTCCGGATCGCCCGCGAGCTGCACGACGTCCTCGCCCACTCGCTGAGCGCGATGGTGGTGCAGACCGATGCCGCCCGCGACCGAGTGCGCACCGACCCCGGGGCGAGCGAACGCGGGCTCGACCTCGTCGCCGCGACGGGCCGGGCGGCTCTGTCCGAGACCGATCACCTGCTGCGGGGCCTCGGGACCCAGGGGGCGGAGGGGGTGGCCGCACCGGCGCCCGGTTTGGCCGGGCTGGGCCACCTGCTCCGCGACTTCGCGGCCCGGGGCCTCGACGTGGAGCTCATCGTCACGGCCGAGGTGCGCTCGGCGCTCGCCGACCTGCCACCCGGGCTGGATCTCACGGCGTACCGCGTGCTCCAGGAGGCCCTGAACATGCCTGGCGCCACGGCTCCGGGAGTGCCGTCGTGCGCCTCGAGGGACTCCCCGACACGCTGCGCCTCAGCGTCGAGAACCCCGTCGAGGGTCGCCGGTCCGCCGGGTCAGGCGGGAGCGGCCTCGGCCTGACCGGGGTCACCGAGCGGGTGGGCGTGTACGACGGGGTGGTTCACGCTCGCACGGGGGGCGGCCGCCACGTGCTCACGGCGGAGCTGCCCGTGCGCTCGAGCGGTGGGGCGGTGGGTGAGCTGCGCCGCCGGCGCCCGCCCGACCGTGGCGAGACCCCACGGTCGTCGCGCCTCCCGCCCAGGTGGGGGGACGTGTGGCCACCCGCCGTCGTCCTCGGCCTCTGCACCGTCGAGGTCCTCACCACCGACCCCCGCGCGCCGCTCTCGGTCCTCCTCGTCGACCTGGCGGCCGCCACCCCGCTCACCTGGCGGCGGTGGGCGGCACCGCTCGTGGCCCCCCTCCCGGCGACGGCGCTCATCGCCGGTTCCGCGGTGGTCGACGCGCCGGACGCCGCGATGCCCGTCGGCTTCCTGCTGCTGGCGGCCTACTCGCTCGGCCGGTACGCCCGGCTGCTCCCGAGCCTGGGCGGGGCCCTGGCCCTCGTCGCCGGGATCCTCCTCATCCAGCTCGTCGAGAACGGCAGGCCCTCGCCCTGGGGCGATGTCGCGTGGCTGCTGGTGCTGGTCGTCCCTCCCCTCGTGCTCGGGAGGGTGGTCCGGCGGATGGCCCAACAGCACGCCCGGCTGCAGGAGCAGCAACGCGTCCTGGAGGAGCAGGCGGTGGCTCGGGAGCGGCTGCGCATCGCCCACGAGAGCTCCACGACGTCCTCGTGCACTCCCTCGGGGCGATGGTGGTCCGGGCGGCGGCCGTCCGCGACGTGCTGCGCTCTGAGCCGGCCGTCGCCGAGTCCGGGCTCGAGGCCATCGCGGCCACCGGCCGGGCCGCCCTGGCGGAGACCGGACACCTGCTGCACGTGCTCCGGGACGACGATGACGAGCTCGGCCTGGGGCCCCGAGGACCTGACGGCGGAGCCGCCCTCGCGCCCGTCCCGACGACGTCCGGCGGTGGCACGTGACGAGCGTGGTCCTCGCCGACGACCAGGAGCTGCTCCGGTCGGGGCTGGCGAGCGTGCTGACCCTGCGCGGTGTCGAGGTCGCCGGCGAGGCCGCCGACGGCGCGGAGGCCGTGGAGACCGTCGACCGCACCCGGCCCGACGTCGTCGTCATGGACATCCGGATGCCGGTGCTCGACGGCATCGCGGCGACCCGAGAGATCGTGCGTCGGCGGCTGCCGACCAGAGTGCTCGTCGTGACGACCTACGACCTCGACACCTACGTCTACGACGCCCTGCGGGCCGGCGCCGCCGGCTTCCTCCTGAAGGCGACCACGCCCGACCGACTGGTCGAGGGCATCCGAACCGTCGCCGCCGGTGAGGCCCTGCTGGCGCCGGCACTCACCCGCCGGCTCATCGAGGCGCACGTCGCCCGGCCGGCACCCGCCCGGGGCACCCCACCTCCGCTCGCCGCGCTCAGCGAGCGCGAGCTGGACGTCGTGCGGCTCGTCGCCCGGGGGCGGACCAACAACGAGATCGCCGCCGAGCTGGTCGTGTCCCCCGCCACCGTGAAGAGCCACGTGAACCGGATCTTCGCCAAGCTCGCCGTCGAGACCCGGGTGCAGCTCGTCGTCCTCGCGTACGAGCGGCTTCGTCGTGCCCGGTGAGGTCGCCCCCTGACCGGGCCGCCTCAGGCGCCGAGCAGCCGGCGCACGACCAGGTCGGCGAGCAGCCGGCCGCGCAGGGTCAGCACCGCCCGCCGGTCGCTCACCGCCGACTCACCGTCGAGCAGGCCGTCGGCGACCAGCCCGGCCACGGCAGCACGCCCGTCGTCGCGCAGGCGGTCCAGCGCCAGCCCCTCGCGCAGACGCACCCCGAGGAGCACCTCCTCGTCGTGCCGCTGCTCGGGGGCGAGCCGCTCGCGACCGGCGGCGGGTGAGGCCCCCGACGCCAGGCGGGCAGCGTAGGCCCGGGGGTGCTTGACGTTCCACCACCTCACCCCGCCGACGTGGCTGTGGGCCCCCGGGCCGACGCCCCACCACGCGTCACCGCGCCAGTAGCCCTCGTTGTGGCGACACCGGTCGGCGTCGGTGCGGGCCCAGTTGCTCACCTCGTACCAGTCGTAGCCGGCGCCGGCGAGCACCTCGTCGGCCAGCTCGTACTTGTCCGCCTCGTCGTCGCCGTCGGGGGCCTCGAGCTCACCACGGCGCACCCGAACGGCCATGCGGGTGCCCTCCTCGATGACGAGGGCGTACGCGGAGACGTGGTCGGGGCCGAGGGCGACGGCGGCGTCCAGGCTGGTGCGCCAGTCGTCGAGGCTCTCCCCCGGGGTGCCGTAGATGAGGTCGACGCTGGTTCCCAGGCCCACGTCCCGGGCGGCCCGGACAGCCACTCCGACACGAGCCGGGTCATGGGTCCGGTCGAGGGTGGCGAGCACGTGCGGCGCCGCAGACTGCATCCCCACGCTGACGCGGGTGAAGCCGCCGGCGGCGAGCACCTCGAGGTCCTCGGGCATGACCGAGTCGGGGTTGGCCTCGGTCGTCACCTCGGCGTCCGGTGCGAGGCCGAACCGCTCGCGGACGCCGTCGAGCATCCGGACGAGGTCCTCGGCCGGGAGGAGGGTCGGGGTCCCCCCACCGACGAAGACGGTGCCGACCGGGGGCGCCTGCTCGCCCAGCACGCGGCGGGCGAGGTCGAGCTCGGCCAGGCTGGTGTCGGCGAAGTCCGCCGCCTCGCTGCCCGGCCCCAGCTCCGCAGGGGTGTAGGTGTTGAAGTCGCAGTACCCGCACCGCACGGCGCAGAACGGCACGTGGAGGTAGAGGCCGAGCCTGGCCTCCGGGAGGGATGCGAGCGCGTCGTCGGGCAGTGCGCCGGACTCGGGCGCGGGCTCGCCGTCGGGCAGTCGGGGCACGTCGCCATGGTGTCACCAGTCGGTGACCTCCCGGTCGGGTGGGCGACCTACCATCGACGACGTGAGCGACCGCTGGATCCACCTCGACGGCCTCGTCAACATGCGCGACCTCGGCGGCCTGCCCACGCAGGGCGGCGGGCGCACCGTGAGCGGCCGCCTCATCCGGTCCGACAACCTCCAGGACCTCAGCGACACCGACGTCGCGCGCCTCGTCGGCGACCTCGGGGTCACCGACGTCGTCGACCTGCGGACCGAGACCGAGCTGCACCTCGAGGGCCCCGGGCCGCTGCAGCGTGCGGGCACGACCGAACACCACCACCACTCCCTCGTGACCGAGCGCCGCGCCGAGTCGGCCGCCGAGGTCGCCCGCAGGGCCCTGGTCCTTCGCGAGGCCCACGACCGCTCGCCACTCGACAGCGCCTTCTGGAGCGAGCACTACCTCGGCTACCTCGCCAAGCGGCCCGACTCGGTCGACGCGGCCCTGCGCGTCGTCGCCACCGCCCCGGGCGCGGTCGTCGTGCACTGCGCCGCCGGCAAGGACCGCACGGGCATCGTCGTCGCCCTGGCGCTCGACGTCGCAGGGGTCCCCCGCGAGGAGATCGTCGCCGACTACGTGCTGAGCGCCGAGCGCATCGACGCCATCATCGGCCGGCTGCTGCCCCGCGACGCGTACGGGCCGAGCCTGCGCGGCCAGCGGGTCGACGAGCAGACCCCGAAGGCAGAGACCGTGGCCCGGGTCCTGGAGGCCCTCACCGAGCGCTGGGGCGGCGCATCGGGGTGGCTGCGCGAGCAGGGCTGGTCCCCCGAGGACGTCGCCCGCCTGCGCGCCCGGCTCACGGTGGCCTGAGGGCGCGGGGTCAGCGGGCCGGGCGCTCGCTGACGTAGACGGTGATGACGCCCTCGACGACCACGGTGCCGTCGGTGCGCAGCGCGCTCACCCGCACGGGCACGTCGCCGGGCGTGGCGGCCGCCCAGTCGGCCGGGTCTGTGACGGCGACGCACAGCAGGTCGGTCGTCGACTTCGCGAGGTAGGACACCTCCATCCCCTTGGGGATCCACCGGTGACCGCGGGGGGTGCTCGCCTCGGCCAGCAGCCCCATCGCCGCCTCGAGGCCGTTGCACACGGCGATGGCGTGCACGGTGCCGAGGTGGTTCTCCACAGCGCGCCGCTTTCGCACGACGACCTCGGCCCGGTGCGGTGACACCGCCCGCACGCGGGGTCGCACCGTGCGGAAGTACGGGGCCTTGCGCGCGAAGAGCACCGAGAAGGCGCTCCTCCCGAGCGGCAGGGCGGAGAGCCGGCGGTACAGGGCGTAGGTCTCGGGCACCCTCCGAGGTTACCCGCCGGTAACGGCCGCGCCGCCCGCAACGTGGGTGAAAGCCGTCTCCGGGACGCCGGTCTTCACCCACGTTCGTGCAGAAGTCGCCTCGCGTCAGGCGGTCAGGACCTGGCGCCGGCGGCAGAGGCGAAGCACCTCGCCGACGCCACCATCGCCGACGAGCACCGGCTCGTGGCCGGTGCGGTCGAGCAGGCTCGTCGCGATGGCGGCACGGTGGCCGTTGGAGCAGAGGACGTAGACCGGCCGGTCCGTGCCGACCTCGGACTCACGGCCCGGCAGGTCTGACACGAAGAGCGTCGTGCTGCCCGGGACGGTGCCCCACGTCCACTCGAGCGGCTGCCGCACGTCGAGGACGTACGGCGGGGTGTCCCCGGAGAGCGCGTCGCACAGCTCCTCGGGCGTGGCCGTGGCGTAGGAGCGGGTCTCGCGGCCCGACCCGGCCCACGCCTCGACCCCGCCGTCAAGCACACCCTCCGGCATCGGCCAACCGATGCGGAGCAGCTGGGTGGCGGCCTCCGCGGCCGCTCCGTCGCGGTCCGGCAGCACGAGCACCGTCGGCGACCCGAACGGGAGCACCCACCCCACGTAGCTGCCGAACCCCGAGTTCAGCTCGATGTTCAGCGAGCCGGGGATGTGGGCCGCGGCGAACTCGTCGCGACCACGCGCGTCCACCACCGTGACGCCGCGGTCGCGGGCGACCGCGAGCTCCTCCACCCCGAGCACGGGCAGCCCGGGCGTCCGGCGCAGCACCGGAACGCCGGCGCGGTTCAGCGGCGCCATCGCCGCGTAGTAGGCCGGGTAGGCCATCAGCTCGCCGGTGAGCTCCGCCTCGAACTCGACGGGCGAGGCCGCAAGGACCATGTCGTTGGCGCGGAGCTCGGCGCCCAGGGTGCTCGTGCGCGAGGTCGAGGGCATGGAGGAGACACAGAAGCTGCCGGCGCCGTGGGTGGGCAGCAGCTGGGTCGACGCCGGCAACGCCTTGAGCCGCTGGACCGTCTCGTACTGGTGCCTCGTCAGCGCCGCGGCGTGGTCCGGTCCCAGCAGGTCGGTGCGCCCGGCGCTGCCGACGAGGAGCGAGCCGCCGCTGAACACCGCGGACGGCTCCTGCGCGTCACCCTCGTACACGAGCCAGGCGATGTGCTCGAAGGTGTGGCCGGGGGTGTCGATGGCGACCAGCCGCAGGTCGCCCACACGTAGCTCCTCCCCCTCGCGCGAGCCGACGTGGTCGAACTCGTAGCCGCCGTCGGCGGGCAGGTAGAGCGTGGCCCCGTGTGCGTCGCGGACCTCGTGCGCACCGGATACGTAGTCGTTGTGGACGTGGGTCTCGAGCACGGCGCGCACCCGGACCCTCCGGCTGTCGGCCGCCTCGAGGAAACGCCACGCGTCCCGCTGGGGGTCCACCACCACCGCCTCGTCTCCCGAGGTCAGGAGGAAGCTGTTGTCCCCGAGACCGGGGGTGACGAAGACCTCGATGTCCATGTGCGGGAGCTCCTTTGCTCACGGGGCGGGACCGGACGACACGAAAAACATTCGCGCGTTCAATTGAATAAGTGAACCACATCACCTAGGGTTCCGGCCATGGTGACGGTGCCGACGGAGGCCCTCGAGGACGTCGCGAGACGGTTCGCCCTCCTCAGCGACCCGACGCGCCTGCGCGTCCTCAGCGAGCTGCACCGGGCGGGTGAGGCCACGGTCACCGACCTGGCCGAGGCGGCCGGCATCTCGGTCGCGAACACCTCGCAGCACCTCGGCCGGCTGGCCGCCGGCGGGATCGTGACCCGCCGCCGCCAGGGACGCACGGCCGTCTACCGCATCATCGAGCCGATCGTCCTCCAGCTGTGCACGATCGTGTGCTCGAGCCTCGACGTGCCCGCCACTCCCTTCCGTCCGATGACCGACGCTTCGTGAGCTGATGGAGGCCGCTGCATGACCGCTGTCAACCTGCCCACCCCGAGGGTCCGGGAGGGCGAAGGGCCGCAGCCGCGCATGGTCAAGGTCATCGACCAGACCAAGTGCATCGGGTGCCACGCGTGCACCACGGCGTGCAAGTCGGAGAACGACGTCCCGGTGGGCGTCACCCGCACCTACGTCAAGAGCGTCGACGTGGGCACCTTCCCGAACGCGCGGCGGGCCTTCCAGGTGACCAGGTGCAACCAGTGCGTCGACGCTCCGTGCGTCGCCGCGTGCCCGACGGCCGCGATGCACATCAGGCCCGACGGCATCGTCGACTTCGACAAGAGCTCCTGCATCGGCTGCAAGGCCTGCATGGCGGCCTGCCCCTACGACGCGATCTTCATCAACCCCGACGACCACTGCGCGGAGAAGTGCAACTTCTGCGCCCACCGCCTCGACGTCGGCCTCGAGCCGGCCTGCGTCACCGTCTGCCCCACCGGCGCGATCATCGTCGGCGACGCAGACGACCCGCAGAGCGAGGTGGCCAAGGTCCTGGGCCGGCAGCCGGTGGCGGTGCGGCGGCCCGAGAAGGCCACCCGACCCAAGCTGTTCTACACCGGTGCCACCCAGGCCACCCTCGACCCGCTCGCGGCGGCCGCCCCCGCTGGGGACACCTACGCCTGGGCCGAGAAGCCCCGTGGGGCGCACGTGGTCGAGGCCGGCAACCCCCACCCCGACGGCACCAACAGCAGCGCCGCCGCCATCCTCAGCTACGACGTCAGGCACACGGCGCCGTGGGACTGGCGGGTCAGCCTCTACACGTGGACCAAGGGCATCGGCGCCGGCGCCTGGCTGGTGGCGCTGCTGCTCGTCGTGGCCGGGCGGATCGACGGCGACGACGTCCTGTGGACGTGGGTGGGCCCCGTGGTCTCGGCGGTCTTCCTCGCCCTGACCGCGGTCGTGCTCATCGCCGACCTCGAGCACCCGAAGCGCTTCGTCTACATCCTCACCCGTCCCCAGTGGCGCTCCTGGCTGGTGCGGGGCGGGGTCATCCTGTCCGGCTACGCCGCGGTGCTCGCCGCGCACGTCGCCGCGAGCCTCTTCGGCTGGGACGCCCTGCGCACCGTCGCCGCGTTCCCGGGCCTGCTGCTGGCGGTCGGTACCGCCGTCTACACCGCCTACCTCTTCGCCCAGGCCAAGGCCCGCGACCTCTGGCAGAGCCCGTTGCTCGCGCCGCACCTCGTCGTCCAGGCCGTTCTGGCCGGCTCCGCCGCTCTCGTCCCGTTCGCGGTCGCGTGGTCCGCGGACGCCGTCGAGCCGCTCGCCTGGACGGTGGCCGGCGCCTCCGCGCTGCACCTGCTCCTCGTCGCGGGCGAGGCGACGCTCGCCCACCCCACCGCCCACGCCCGGCTCGCTGCCCACACGATGACGCACGGACGGTACGCGGCGCACTTCTGGACCGGAGTCGTGCTCGTGGCCCTCGGCCTGCTCGCCCCGGTCGCCGTGCCCGCCAGCGCATGGCTCGCGCTCCCTGCCCTGCTGGGCCTGCTGGCCCACGAGCACGCCTACGTCCAGTCCGGCCAGTCCGTCCCGCTCGCCTGAGGAGCCCCGCCATGACGACGACCGACCGCAGCCCCACCTCGCGCCTCGGCGAGCGGGTCAGCGCCGCCCGCGACGAGGTGACGGCGCGCGGTGAGACGTTCTACCCGGGGCCGAGCCGGATCCACCTCGCCGCGTTCCCCCCCAAGGAGCGCTGGGACGACTGGGTCGAGCTCGACTCGCGCTCGTGGCCCCGGCGGGTCGAGAAGCGCTCGATGCTCGTGCCCACGACGTGCTTCAACTGCGAGTCGGCGTGCGGTCTGCTGGCCTACGTCGACAAGGAGACGCTCCAGGTCCGCAAGTTCGAGGGCAACCCCGAGCACCCCGGCTCGCGGGGCCGCAACTGCGCCAAGGGGCCGGCCACCCACAACCAGATCACCGACCCCGACCGCATCCTCCACCCGATGAAGCGGGTCGGGGCCCGCGGCGAGGGCCGGTGGGAGCAGGTCGACTGGGACACCGTCCTCGACGACCTCGCCGCCCGGATCCGCACCGCGATCGAGAACGACACTCCCAACCGCGTCATGTACCACGTGGGTCGGCCCGGGGAGGACGGCTTCACCGAGCGGGTCATGGCCTCCTGGGGCGTCGACGGCCACAACTCGCACACCAACGTCTGCTCGAGCGGTGCCCGCTCCGGGTACCACTACTGGACCGGCATCGACCGGCCCAGCCCGGACCACGCCAACGCCCGGGTCATCCTGCTCATCTCCAGCCACCTCGAGACCGGCCACTACTTCAACCCGCACGCTCAGCGCATCATGGAGGCCAAGGCCAAGGGTGCCAAGCTCGTCGTGCTGGACACGCGGCTGTCGAACACGGCGACCCACGCCGACCACTGGGTCTCGCCGTACCCGGGCAGTGAGGCCGCGATCATGCTGGCCATCGCGCAGAACCTCATCGAGACGAAGCGGTACCACCGCGAGTTCGTGCGGCGCTGGTGGAACTGGAAGGAGTACCTGCGCGCGGTCCACCCCGACCGGCCGGAGACGTTCGAGGCCTTCGAGGAGGTCCTCGGCACCCTCTACACCGAGTTCACGCCGGAGTACGCCGAGGCCGAGTCAGGGGTCGACGCGGCGGTGGTCCGCGAGATCATCGAGCTCGTCGCGGGCGCCGGCACCGCCCTCTCGACCCACAACTGGCGCTCCGCGGCGGCCGGCAACCTCGGCGGCTGGCAGGTGTCCAGGACCCTCTTCCTCGTCAGCGCCCTCCTCGGGGCGGTCGCCTCCCCCGGCGGCACCCACCTCAACGCGTGGAACAAGTTCGTCCCCAAGCCGATGCACGTGCCGGGGCACCCGCACCAGTGGAACGAGCTGACCTGGCCGCTCGAGTACCCCCTCGCGATGAACGAGCTCTCGTTCCTCCTCCCGCACATGATGCAGGAGGGCCGCGGCACCCTCGACGTCTACTTCAGCCGCGTCTACAACCCCGTGTGGACCAACCCCGACGGAATGGTCTGGACCGAGGTCCTGCGCGACGAGACGATGATCGGCTGCCACGTCGCGCTGACCCCGACGTGGAACGAGACGGCGTACCTCGCCGACTACGTCCTCCCGATGGGGCTGGCCTCCGAGCGCCACGACCTGCACTCCTACGAGCAGTACGACGGGCAGTGGATCGGCTTCCGCCAGCCGGTCCTGCGGGCCGCCCGCGAGCGGATGGGCGAGACCATCACCGACACCCGCCAGGCAAACCCCGGGGAGGTGTGGGAGGAGAACGAGTTCTGGATGGAGCTCTCCTGGCGCATCGACCCGGACGGCTCACTCGGGATCAGGAGGTACTACGAGTCGCCCAAGGACCCGGACACGCGGATGTCGGTCGACGACTACTACGGCTGGATCTTCGAGAACTCGGTGCCCGGCCTGCCCGAGAAGGCGGCCGAGGAGGGCCTGACCCCGCTGCAGTTCATGCGCCGCTACGGAGCGTTCGAGGTCAGCGGCCACGTCGGCCAGGTCTTCGAGCGGGGGGTCGAGGACGCCCAGCTCGCCGGAAAGCACGTCACCGACCTCGGTCGGGTCTACTCCACCGCGCCGAAGCCGCCCGCCGAGAACCTCGCCCCCACGGGCGCGCCGCAGCCCGACGCGCAGGGCCGGAACCCGGTGGGTGTCGAGGTCGACGGCGAGGTCAAGACGGGCTTCCCGACCCCGAGCGGGCTGCTCGAGTTCTACTCCGCCACCGTCGCCGAGTGGGGGTGGCCCGAGTACGGCATCCCGACATACATCAAGAGCCACATCCACCGCGAGAACCTCGCCGCCGACCAGATGCCGCTCATCTCGACGTTCCGTCTCCCGACCCAGATCCACACCCGCAGCGCCAATGCCAAGTGGCTCAACGAGCTCGCCCAGACCAACCCCCTGTGGATCCACCCCACCGACGCCGCCCCCCTCGGCGTGGCGACCGGGGAGCTGGTCCGCGTCTCCACGGACATCGGCCACTTCGTCGTCAAGGCCTGGGTCACCGAGGGCATCCGCCCCGGGGTCGTCGCCTGCAGCCACCACATGGGGCGCTGGGTCCCGAAGGGGCAGCCCGAACGCCACGGCGGCCAGACCGCGGCCACGGTCGACCTCGTGCGCGAGGGCTCGTCGTGGTCCATGAGGCGGCTCCGCGGGGTCGGCCCGTACGAGTCGAGCGACCCCGACACCGCCCGCATCTGGTGGACCGACGTCGGCGTGCACCAGAACATGACCTTCCCGGTGCACCCCGACCCCGTCTCGGGCATGCATTGCTGGCACCAGGCCGTGCGGGTCACGAAGGCCGAGCCCGGCGACGCGTACGGCGACATCAGCGTCGACACCGACCGGTCGCGCGCCGCCTACCGCGACTGGCTCGAGAAGACCCGGTCCGCCCGCGAGGTCTCCCCCGACGGCACGAGGCGACCGTACTGGCTGATGCGCCCGCTCAAACCCGGACCCGAGGTGTTCCGAATCCCCCAGCAGGACGCGCCGTGAGCCTGGCCACGGCCCGCGCCGTGGGCAGCGCGGAGGTCCTGCGCGCCCTCGCGGTCCTCAGCGAGTCGCCGCACCCGTCGCACACCGGGGTCGCCGAGGCACTGGACCTCGGACCCGCCCCCACGGCGACCGACCACACCCAGGCCCTCGTCCTCGGCGCGGTGCCGTACGCGTCGGTGTACCTCGGGCCCGAGGGGATGCTCGGCGGCGAGGCGGCCGACCGGATCGCCGGGTTCTGGCGGGCCGTGGGCCATGTGCCCCCGCCCGAGCCGGACCACCTCGCAGCGCTGCTCGGACTGCTCGCCGCCCTCACCGAGGCCGAGGCCGCCGAGGAGGACCCCGCTCGCGCCGCCCTCCGGCGGCGGGCCCGCTCGGTCCTCCTCTGGGAGCACCTGCTCACCTGGGTGCCCCTGTTCACGCGTGCCGTCGCCGGTACGGGGTCCTCCTTCCACGCCGCCTGGGCCGAGCTCCTGCTGGACGTCCTGGCAGCCGAGGCCGCCGACCTGCCGGCACCCGACGCGCTGCCCGTCGCCCTGCGGAGCGCG
This sequence comes from uncultured Actinomycetota bacterium, assembly GCA_963726295.1. GTDB lineage: Bacteria > Actinomycetota > Actinomycetes > Actinomycetales > Dermatophilaceae > DASSQJ01. The sequence goes on along the minus strand of CAVSBW010000004.1, from coordinate 161,149 downwards.
CCCACGCTGCCCGACGACGCCCCGGGCTCGCGCGACCTCGCCGCAGCCCTGCTCACCCCGGTGCGCACCGGGATCGTGATCACCCGCTCCGACCTGGCCCGGCTCGCGCGCTCCGAGGGCATGGGCCTGCGCATCGGCGAGCGGGCGTTCACGCTGGCCGCCCTGCTCGATCAGGACCCGGCGACGACTCTCGGCCGGCTCGCCGACCTCGCCGACGCCTGGGCCGCCGAGCACCGCTCCGACCTCGGGTCGCTCGGACCCGTGGCGGCCTTCTGGGCCGACCGTGCCGCCTCGACGTCCACCACGTGCCGTACCCGGCGGCACCCCACGGAAGGGACCACCCATGTCCGCTGAGCCCCTCGCGACCGACCGGTCGCCCATCACCGAGGACGACGTCCGCCGCATCGTCAGGGAGGAGGTCGGCGCCGCTCTCCGGAAGGACCCGGGGATGCGCACCGGCGCAATCGTCGCGTCCAAGGGCACCCTCGACTGGGCCTACCCGCCGCTGATCCTCGGCAGCGCGGCCGCCGCAGTGGGGATGGACGTCGGCATCTTCTTCACGTTCTACGGCCTCAACATCATCCACAAGGACTTCGAGAAGAGGCTCAAGGTGGGCGCCGTCGGCAACCCGGCGATGCCGATGCCGGTTCCGGTGCCCGACGTCGTCACCGCCATGCCCGGCATGGTGTCCGTCGCCTCGCGGATGATGCGCAAGAAGTTCGCCGACAAGAACGTCGCGACCATCCGCGAGCTCCTCGACACCTGCCGTGAGATGGACGTGCGCCTGATCGCGTGTCAGATGACCGTCGACGTCTTCGGCTTCGAGCAGGACGACTTCATCGAAGGTGTGGAGTTCGGCGGCGCCGCGGCGTTCATGGCCGACGCCCGCAAGTCGAACCTCACCCTGTTCATCTGAGACCCGGCCCCCGACCGAAGGAGAGACCGATGAGCGAGACCACCGAGGACGTCCTCGTCGACGCCCGCGAGCTCATGTGCCCGATGCCCGTCATGGCCGCCACCAAGGCGGCCCGGCGGATGGACCCCGGTCAGGTGCTCAAGCTCCTGGCCACCGACAAGGGCGCCCTGAGCGACATCCCGGCGTGGGCCGAGTCCAACGGCCACGAGGTGATCTCGCAGGGCGAGGAGGATGGCAGCCTCGTCTTCCTCATCCGCGTCGGCGAGCCCGACTGACCCTCGTCCTCCGGCTACCGTGGCCGGGTGAGCGAGGGGATCCCGCCCGGGCGCCCGGGCTTCGTGGCACCGCGTCCGGCCGAGCGACCCCGGAGTCCGCGACGGGCGGTGCGCGTGCTGCTCCAGGACCTCGACGACCGACTGCTGCTGCTGCGCGACTCCGACCTCGGGCTCGCGCCCGTGGCGCACTGGTGGGTGACGCCCGGCGGTGGCGTCGACCCCGGCGAGACCGACGCCGAGGCCGCAGTGCGCGAGCTGCGCGAGGAGACCGGGCTCGAGGTCGTCGAGGCCGACCTCGCCGGGCCCTTCCTCGAGCGCCTCGCGGTGCACGGCTACAGCGACAAGGTCGTCGACCAGACCGAGGTCTTCGTGCTGGTTCGGGTGCCGGCGTTCGAGGTCGACACCTCGGGCCACACCGAGGAGGAGCGGCTGACCGTCGTCGAGCTGCGGTGGTGGTCGCCGCAGGAGCTCGGCGCGACCGCCGACGACATCTGGCCTCGCGACCTCTCCGACCTGCTCGCGCTCGCCGCCGATCCGCGACGCTGGCGGGACGGCCCGGTGGCCGGAGCCCCGGTCGAGGAGTCGAGCGTCCCGGTCGGCTGACCGCTCAGGCGACGCAGAACTCGTTCCCCTCGGGGTCGGTCATGACGACGTGGCCGAGCGACTCGCCGTGGCGATCCACCCGCAGGAAGCCGATCGCCGGCCCCCGACCGTCGGTGTCGATGATGGAGTCGCCATCGGGGTCCTCGTGGCCCGGCTCGTGCCGTACCCGAGCGCGTGCGCCCAGAAGTCCGCGAGGAGGTGCGGGTCGTTCGCGTCTGCGCCGAGCGTCGAGTGGATGGCCATGGGCCGACGCTAGCCGCAGGCGAGAACCTCGGGCGTCCTCGAGAGCTCGGCCACCTTTCGCCGCGGCATCCGGACACCGAGGACCAGGAGGACCAGCCCGGCGGCCGCAAGCCCGGCGCACACCGCGTAGACCCCCGCGTACCCGAGCACGGACCCGCCACCGAGGGCGATGACCGGACCCGCGACGATGGCGCCCACGCGCGTGGTGTTCATGAACAGCGACGAGGCCAGCCCGGGACGGTCGAGGACGTCCTGGAACAGGGTGAGCCCGACACCCGACATCGTGGCGATGAAGAACGCGTTGAGCACCTGCCCACCGACGAGCACCACGGGGGAGGCCAGGGTGGTGACCAGCACGTAGTAGGTGATGCCGGCCAGCGACCCGGCGGCGACGACGCGCCGTGGGCCGAACCGCGCGGTCAGTCGGCCCAGGCCGACGAGGACCGGGATCTCGAGGGCCGCACAGGTGCCGAGAGCGATGCCGCTCCACTCGACGTCGAGGCCGAGCTCGCGGGTGACGAGGAGTGGTGTGACCGACACGGACGCGCTCAGCGCCGCTCCGAAGGCCACGAAGGTGGCGAGGAGGACGGCGACGTCGGGACGCCGCAGGGCCACGAGCATCCGGTCACCGGCCGCGGGGGCCGTGCCCGCGTAGGGCGAGCGGGAGTGCTCACGGATCATCACCCGGGTGAGCACGAGGCCGAGCATGCCCATCCCCGCGACCGCCCAGAGCACCGACCGGTTGCCGAGGTAGCCCATGAGGAAGGCCGCGAGCGGCGGACCGCCGACCCACGCGAAGGAGAAGACCGCGCGGGTTCGCATGATCTGCGGCACCGTGGCGCCGGTGTGGCGCTGGTAGGCGAAGATCAGCCCGATCGCGATGCCGGCCGGGCCGCCCAGGGCCACGAGGGCGAGCACCGCGAGCGGCAGCGTCGTGGCCAGGGCGAGGGCCGTGGTGAGAGCGATGGTGAAGCCACCGCACCACAGCAGCGGTCGCAGGTAGTCGCCGGAGCGGTCGGCACGGCTGGGCACGACGAGCGTCGAGACGAAGCCGCTGACGTTGTAGGCGGCCAGGGCCAGACCGATCTCCCCCGGCGTCGCGTCGTAGAGAGTGGCGAGGATGATGCCGATCGCCGGGTTGAGGAACGCGAACTGGGTGCCCCAGAGGAGCGCGGCGGCCGGGACGAGCATCCGCCCGTTGTGGGCGGCGCGGGCCGAGGGCCAGGGGGACGACGTCGTTGTCGGGGTTCCCGCCCTCACTTCTTGGACGCCGTGGCACCGGCGCCCTCGGAGGTGAGTGCGGCGATGAAGGCCTCCGGAGGCACCTCGACCGACCCGATGTTCTTCATCCGCTTCTTCCCGGCCTTCTGCTTCTCGAGCAGCTTGCGCTTGCGCGAGATGTCACCGCCGTAGCACTTGGCGAGCACGTCCTTGCGGATGGCCCGGATGTTCTCGCGAGCGATGACCCGCGCCCCGATGGCCGCCTGGATCGGCACCTCGAACTGCTGCCTCGGGATGAGCTCCTTGAGCTTGCCGGCCATCATCACGCCGTAGCCGTAGGCCTTGTCCTTGTGCACGATCGCCGAGAACGCGTCGACGGTCTCGCCCTGGAGGAGGATGTCGACCTTGACGAGCTCGGCCACCTGGTCGCCGTCGGGCTCGTAGTCGAGGCTGGCGTACCCGCGGGTGCGCGACTTGAGCTGGTCGAAGAAGTCGAAGACGACCTCGGCGAGCGGCAGCGTGTAGCGCATCTCGACCCGGCTCTCGGACAGGTAGTCCATGCCGAGGAGGGTGCCGCGCTTGCCCTGACAGAGCTCCATGATGGCGCCGATGAACTCGCTCGGGGCCAGGATGGTGGTGCGCACCTTCGGCTCGCGGACCTCGGCCACCTTGCCGCCGGGGAACTCGCTGGGGTTGGTGACGACGATCTCCGTGCCGTCCTCCATCGTCACGTCGTAGACGACGTTGGGCTGGGTGGAGATGAGGGCGAGGTCGAACTCGCGCTCCAGGCGCTCGCGCACGATCTCGAGGTGAAGCAGGCCGAGGAACCCGCAGCGGAAGCCGAAGCCGAGCGCCACCGAGGTCTCGGGCTCGTACACGAGGGCGGCGTCGTTGAGCTTGAGCTTGTCGAGGGCGTCGCGCAGGTCGGGGTAGTCCGACCCGTCGAGCGGGAACAGGCCCGAGAACACCATCGGCTTGGGGTCGCGGTAGCCGCCGAGCGCCTCGGCCGCGGGCTTGGCCGCGTTGGTCACGGTGTCGCCGACGCGGGACTGACGCACGTCCTTCACGCCCGTGATGAGGTAGCCGACCTCGCCGACGCCGAGGCCCTTGCCCGGCACCGGCTCCGGCGAGATGACCCCGATCTCGAGCAGCTCGTGGGTGGCCTTGGTCGACATCATCGCGATCCGCTCGCGGGGGTTGAGGTTGCCGTCGATGACGCGGACGTACGTGACGACCCCGCGGTAGGTGTCGTAGACCGAGTCGAAGATCATCGCGCGGGCGGGGGCATCAGCGTCGCCCACCGGCGCGGGGAGCTGGCGCACGATCGCGTCGAGCAGCGGCTCGACCCCCTCACCGGTCTTGCCGGAGACCCGGAAGCAGTCCTCCGGCTCGCAGCCGATGAGACCCGCGAGCTCGTCGGCATACCGCTCGGGCTGGGCCGCCGGAAGGTCGATCTTGTTGAGCACCGGGATGATGGTGAGGTCGTTCTCCATCGCCAGGTAGAGGTTCGCCAGGGTCTGTGCCTCGATCCCCTGCGCGGCGTCGACGAGCAGGACCGCGCCCTCGCAGGCGGCGAGGCTGCGCGAGACCTCGTAGGTGAAGTCGACGTGCCCCGGGGTGTCGATCATGTTCAGCACGTGCGAGTCGCCGTCGAGGTCCCACGGCATCCGCACCGCCTGCGACTTGATGGTGATGCCGCGCTCGCGCTCGATGTCCATCCGGTCGAGGTACTGGGCCCGCATCGCACGGTCGTCGACGACGCCGGTGATCTGGAGCATCCGGTCGGCCAGCGTCGACTTGCCGTGGTCGATGTGGGCGATGATGCAGAAGTTGCGGATCGCCTCCGGCGGCGTCGCGTGCGGCTGCAGCACGGTGCGGGCGCGGGGGGACACGGGTGAGCAGTTCCTCGGGTTCTGGGGTGGTCAGGGCACTGCCTCCAGTCTCCCACGCCTCGGCGCAGGGACCGAACCGGGAAACTGGGGTGCCGTGGCGCTCGGGCGCTGGCACGGTGGACACATGGACGAGGGGACACCGGCGCCGGGCATCGCCGAGGTCGACTACCTGGACACGAGCCGCCGGCCCGCGTTCGCCACCCTCCCGGGTGCGGTGCACGAGGCCGTCGGGCGCGTGTCCGGGGCAGCCGTGGTGCGAGCCCACCCCCCGGTCCGGTCGGGCTTCGGCGGCGCGTTCGCCGGCCTGGTGGACCTGGCGGACGGCCGGCAGGTGTTCGTCAAGGCCGCCGGTCCCACGACACCGCACATCCTCCGCTCCCTGGCTCGGGAGGCTGAGCTGCTCCCCCACATCGCCGGCCTGCGGTGCGCGACGCGGCTCGTCGGCGACGGTGAGGTGGACTCCGACGGTCGCTGGCAGGTGCTGGTGCTGGAGGCCCTGGACGGCAGCCAGCCGGGGGCTCCGTGGACCGCCGAGGACGTCGATGCCGCCCACGACGCCTGCCTCGAGGTGGCCTCGCTCCCGGCCGAGGTCGTGTCCGGGATGCCGTTGGTGGGCCTCCCGGAGGACCTGGAGGGCGCGGCGGGACAGGCGACCGCCGCGCTGGCCGAGCTCGCCCGCGGTGGGCGGGAGTGGCCCGCCGGCCACGTGCGGGTGACTCGGCACGCGACCGCCGAGCTCGCCCGGCTCTCGGCGTCGGTGCTCGATGCCGCCGCCGGTGGTCACCTCGTGCACCTCGACGTGCGCCCGGACAACCTCGTGCGCGAGCGCGACGGGCGAATGACGGTGGTCGACTGGAACCAGGCGGTGCGCGGCGCCGCGTGGGTGGACCTGGTCTCGCTCTGGCCGCTGCAGCACCACCACGGCGTCGACGTGGGCCGTGTCGCCGGGTCGCCGCTGCTGCGAGGTGTCGAGGACGACGCGGTCGATGCGTTCCTCGCGTTCCTCGCCGGCTTCATGCTGCGCGTCGCGGACGCCCCACCGCCGCCGGGCTGTACCGAGGCCCTCCGCGCGCACGCGCTCTTCTCGTCCGACACGACGCTGCGCCTGCTCGCGGCCCGGAGGGGATGGGCGGCTGGCTAGGGTCGGCGCATGCGCTGGCAGCGGATCCTCCGACCCCTGATCGACTCGGCTCGTGGACTGCGTCGGACGACCACAGGGCGGACCACCACCCCGGGCCCGGGCCCGGGTGCCCCCTACCCCGGTGACTACGCAGGCCCGCTCGACCCCGTCTACGCCCCCGAGCCCGACGGCCGCCCCGACCCCGGCGAGATCGTCTGGACGTGGGTCCCGTACGAGGAGGACCACGCCCGCGGCAAGGACCGCCCGGTGCTCCTCGTGGGCAACGACGGACCGTGGCTCCTGGCGCTCCAGCTGACGAGCAAGGACCACGACGGGCGGCCGAGACGCCCGGGCGGGCCCGGGTGGGTCGACATCGGCACGGGCGCCTGGGACCGGCAGGGCCGGCCCAGCGAGGTGCGCACCGACCGCGTCATCCGGGTCGCCCCCGACGCCGTGCGCCGCGAGGGTGCGGTGCTCGGGCACGACCGCTTCGCCGAGGTCGCCCGGGCGGCCCGGCGGGCCTGACCCCTCGGGCACCGGGGTCCGACGCCGCGACACGCACCGAGGGCCCGTCACCTGGTCGGTGACGGGCCCTCGGTGCGCGGTGCGCGGCTCAGAGCTGCGCGGCTCGCCTGGCCATCGCGGACTTCTTGTTCGCGGCCTGGTTCTGGTGGATGACGCCCTTGCTCACGGCCTTGTCGAGCCGGGCCGAGGCGACCTGCAGCGCCGCTGCGGCCTCGTCCTTGTTGCCGGCGTCCGCGGCCTTGCGGAAGCGGCGGATGGCCGTCTTGAACTCGGACTTGACGGCCTTGTTGCGCTCGGTGGCCTTGCGGTTGGTCTTGATCCGCTTCAGCTGGGACTTGATGTTCGCCACTGTGGTTCGTGTCTTTCGGTCGGGGTCGGTTGCCGTAGAGGGCGGCAGTCGCGGGTCGGGACCGGGCGTGGGGCACCCGTGGTTGACTCGCGCTGGATCATGCGTCGTGCGCGCGCGACCTCACGCGCACGCAACCACCGAATCTACCAGCGGCGACACCGCGCCACCAAAACGAGCGCGGCGCGGCTCACCCCGCCCGCTCGCGGCCGCGGGCGTGCTGCCCGGTGATGCTGAGCACGGCCCGCTCGACCGCGTACACGGGGTCGCGGCCGCCGCCCTTGACCTCGGCGTCGGCCGCGGCGAGCGCGTGCACGCACTCCGCGAGCCCCTCGGCGGTCCATCCGCCCAGGGCGCGCTTGGCCTTGTCGACCTGCCAGGGGGCCATGCCGAGCTCGCGGGCGATGTCGGCGGAACGGCCCCGCCCTGCCGCGCCGACGCGGATGAGGGTGCGCACCTGCTGGGCGAGGACGGCGACGATGGGCACCGGGTCGACGCCGACGGCCAGCGCGTGACGAAGGAGCCGCATCGCCTCGGCGGCGTCACCGGCCACCGCGGCGTCGGCCACGCGGAAGCCGGTGGCCTCGACCTTTCCCCCGTGGTAGATGAGGACGACCTGCTCGTCGATGACGCCGGTGGTGTCGTCGACGAGCTGCTGGCAGGCGGCCGCCAGCTCGCGGATGTCGCGCCCGACCGCCTCGACGAGGGCGTGGACGGCCTCGTGGGTGGCCTTGCGCCGAGCCCGCCGGAACTCGTGCGCGGCGAAGTCGGCCTTGTCGCGGTCGGACTTCATCGCGGGGGCGTCGATGACCCGAGCCCCACCGCCTCGCATCGTGTCGAGCACCTTCTTCCCCCGCTGGCCGCTCTTGTGGAGGACGACGAGGGTGAGGTCGGGCTCGGGCGGGAGCGACAGGGCGGCGAGGAGGTCGGCCTGGAGCTCGTCCCCGGCCTCGTCGAGGTCGTGGACGACGATGCACTTGGCCCCCCCGAAGAGCGACGGGCTCGCGTGGAGCACCAGCTCACCCGGCTGGTACGCGGCGGCGTGGAGCCGGATCACCTCGAGGTCTGGGTGGCCCACGCGTATCTCGTCGACCGTCTGGTCGACGGCCCGCTCGGCGAGGAGCTGCTCGGGCCCGCTGACGAGGACGAGCGGCGGGACGCGGCGCGCGGCCGACGGCTGGTCCACGGGCATGGCGCCACTGTGCCACCTCCGGCGGACACCGGGCCGCCCGGGGCGCACCGGGGTGCGTAGCATCGACCGGTGCTCGTACCCCCACCCCTCGACCTCGACGACGCCCGTCGGATCGTCATCTACGGGGTCACCGGCTCGGGCAAGTCGACCCTCGCCGCTCGCCTCGCCGACCTCGGCGGGAGGCCCTACGTGTCCACCGACGAGCTGATGTGGCGCCCCGGCTGGGCGCAGGTGCCGCGCGAGGAGCGGCCCGAGGTGATGCGCGCCCATGTGGCCGGCGCCGCCTGGGTCGTCGACTCGCTGTGGAGCGGCACCCGCGAGCTGATCCTCCCCCGCATCGACCTCCTCGTCGCCCTCGACTACCCGCGCCGCACGAGCCTGACCCGGCTCCTGCGGCGCACGACCCAACGGGTGCCCACCCACGAGGAGGTCTGCGGCGGCAACACCGAGTCGTGGTCACAGTTCTTCTCGCGCGACTCGATCGTCGCCTGGCACGCCCGCAGCTTCGCGGGCAAGCACGCTCAGATCGAGCAGTGGGCCGCCGACCCGGCGGGGCCCCCCGTCGCGCGCTTCACCGACCCGCGGCAGACCGAGGCATGGGTGCGCCGCCTCGACCGTCAGGCGGCCTGAGCCCTCGCGTCCACCCCGACCCCGCCGACCGGTGCGGCTGCTCAGTCGAAGGTCAGCGTGGGGCCGCGGCCGGCCTCGAGGCCCAGTCCGTCCAGCCGCGCCAGCACGACGTCCGGCGCAAGCTCCAGCGACTCGGCGAGCTCGTCGGCGGTGAGCCCGAGCTCGGCGCCGTCGCGCAGCTCCTCGTCCTCCTGCTCGCTCCAGGCGTGTCCGTGCGTGACCGCGGTCCGCGCCGACTCCGGCGGCGGCGGGTCGTCGGCCACCGGGCGCGTGTCGGGAGCGCTCGCGTGCGCCCCCCCTGCTCCCGTCGCTGCCATCGACGTGCCGGCGAGGGCGCCGGTGAGGCCGCGCAGGGCCGGCTCCGCCACGGGCAGCGGCGGCTCGGCGGTCTCGTCCAGGCGCCGGAGCGCGGACAGCACCATCTCGCGGTCCGCGGTGGGCCAGAACGGCGGAAGGGAGCGTTGGAGGAACCCCGCGTAGCGGGCGGACATCATCCGCGAGTCGAGGAACGCGACGACCCCGCGGTCGTCGGCACGGCGGATGAGCCGGCCGGCGCCCTGCGCCAGCCGGAGGGCCGCGTGGGTGGCCGACACCGCCATGAACCCGTTGCCGCCGCGCTGCTCGATGGCCCTGGACCGGGCGGAGGCCAGCGGGTCGTCGGGCCGGGGGAAGGGGATCCGGTCGATGAGGACGAGGTGGCAGGAGGACCCCGGGACGTCGACGCCCTGCCACAGCGAGAGCGTGCCGAACAGGCAGGTTCGCGGCTCCCGCGCGAAGTCACGGACGAGGGTGGCGATCTGGTCCTCGCCCTGGCAGAGCACGACGAGGTCGGTGTCCTCGAGGCGGTCGCGCATCGCGTCCGTGGCCTCGCGGGCGGCGCGCATCGACGAGAACAGGCCGAGGGCGCGGCCACCGGCGGCCCGGACCAGCCCCTCGATCTCGTCGAGCGCCTCGGGTGCGGCCCCGCCGCGTCCGGGTGGCGGCAGGTGTCGGGCGACGTAGGCGATGCCCTGGCGCGGGTAGTCGAAGGGGCTGCCGACGTCGAGCCCGCGCCATGAGGGCGATCCCTCGCCCCGCAGACCGATGGTTCCCGCGACGGCGTCGAACGTCCCGCCCAGCTCGAGGGTCGCGGACGTGATGACGACGGTGCGTTCCTCGAACACCTTCTCGCGCACGAGCACCGCCACACTCATCGGTGCGACGCGCAGGACGGGACCCCGTCGGGGGTCCTTGGACACCCAGGTGACGTCGAGGTCACGTTCCTCGAGCACCCGTGACGCGGTCTCGTGCACCTCGTCGACCGCGGCTCGGGCCACCTGACGGGCGCCGTCCGGCTCCTCGCCCGGGGCCCCCTTCAGCTCTGACTGGACGTTGCGCGCCGTGTCCCTGACCCGCGCGAGGGCCAGTGCCAGCGAGTCGGGGATGCCGTCGAGGCGACCCTCGGGCATCGGCTCGAGGACGGACTCGAGCAGGGTCGCGGCGTCGTCGAGGGTCTCCGAGGCGTCGGCCTGCCGCCCGGCCCGCTTGGCCGCCGCCCGCACCGAACCGGGCGTCAGCTCGTCGGTGATGGTCGAGGTGACCCGGTCGACGAGCTCGTGCCCCTCGTCGATGACGAGGAGGTCGTGCTCGGGGAGCATCTGCCGGCCCTCGAAGGCGTCGATGGCCATGAACGAGTGGTTCGTGACGACGACGTCGACGTCACGCGCCGCCGCGCGCGATCGCTCCACGAAGCACTCAGCGACCATGGGACAGCGCTGGCCGAGGCACTCCTCGGCGCTGACCGACACCTGGCGCCAGGCCCGCTCCGACACACCGGGGACGAGCTCGTCGCGGTCGCCGGACTCGGTCTCCTCGGCCCACGCGCGCAGCCGAACGACCTCCTGGCCGAGCCGCGACGCCTGCCGGTCGACGTCGCCGACCGTGAGCAGCGTGCCCTCGTCGTCATCGGGGAAGCCCCCCTCGAGCTTGTGCGCGCACAGGTAGTTGCGCCGCCCCTTGACGAGCGCGTACGTGGGCCGGCGGCCCAGCACGGGCTCGACGGCCTCGGCCAGCCGGGGCATGTCGCGGTCGACCACCTGGGCCTGGAGGGCGAGGGTGGCGGTGGCGACGACGGCGGTGTTCCCGCTGTCCACCGCGTGCTGCACGGCGGGCACGAGGTACGCGAGCGACTTGCCGGTCCCGGTGCCGGCCTGGACGAGGAGGTGCTCAGCCGACTCGATGGCCGCGGCCACCGCGTGCGCCATCTCGACCTGCCCCGGTCGCTCGGTACCGCCGACACCCGCGACCGCCGCGTGGAGGAGGTCGTCGAGGGAGGGCACCCGAGCAGCCTAGGGCGTCCGGTGGCCGCCGCTGATGAGGACACCGGCGGCCTGTGGACACCCTCGGCCGGGGCTCGCGCGATCCCCCACCACGAACGTGGGTGAAAAGCGGCGTCACCACGACGGTCTTCACCCACGATGCCGACCCCCCACCACGAACGTGGGTGAAAAGCGGCGTCACCACGACGGTCTTCACCCACATTCGGGGGGCATCCGGTATCTGGTCCGGCGAAGTCACATGGGTGCGACGGGGCGTTCCCACATATCGTTGCGCATGACGCATCGTGTTGCGTGTTGCGGGACGATTCCCTTGTCCCGACCCCTCTCCGGGTGCCACCATGACGGCGTGACAGCGAGCGCGCAGACCCGCCCCGTCCCCCCTGACATCGAGATCGCGGAGGCCGCCGACCTGGTCCCCATCGGCGACCTCGCCCGCGACCGGCTCGGGATCGATCCCGAGCACCTCGTGCCGTACGGCCACACGAAGGCCAAGATCGCCCTCGGGTACGTCCGGAGCCTGGCGGACCGGCCCGACGGACGGCTCATCCTCGTCACGGCCATCTCCCCCACCCCGGCGGGCGAGGGCAAGACGACGACGTCGGTCGGCCTCGCGGATGCCCTGGGGATCCTCGGCAAGAAGTCGATGGTGGCGCTGCGGGAGCCGTCGATGGGTCCGGTGTTCGGCATCAAGGGGGGCGCGGCCGGCGGCGGCTACGCCCAGGTGGTGCCGATGACCGACATCAACCTCAACTTCACCGGGGACTTCGCAGCCATCGCCGCCGCCAACAACCTGCTGGCAGCGGTGCTCGACAACCATCTCCACCACGGGAACTCCCTCGGCATCGACCCGCGGACGATCACGTGGAAGCGGGTCGTCGACCTCAACGACCGCGCCCTGCGCAACGTCGTCGTGGGCCTCGGAGGCGTGGCCAACGGCATCCCCCGCGAGGACGGCTTCGACATCGTGGTGGCCTCCGAGGTCATGGCCATCCTCTGCCTCGCGACCTCGATCGCGGATCTGCGGGAGCGGCTCGGCAACATCGTCGTCGGCTACACCCGCGACAAGCAGCCGATCCGGGCCCGCGACCTCGAGGTGCACGGCGCGATGACCGTGATCCTGCGCGACGCCCTCGCTCCGAACCTGGTGCAGACCCTCGAGCACACCCCCGCGATGATCCACGGCGGGCCGTTCGCCAACATCGCCCACGGCTGCAACTCCGTCATGGCCACCAGCACCGCCCTGAAGCTCGCCGACTACGTCGTCACCGAGGCGGGCTTCGGCGCGGACCTCGGTGCCGAGAAGTTCATCGACATCAAGTGCAGGCTCTCGGGCCTGCGGCCCTCCGCGGTCGTCGTCGTGGCCACCGTCCGGGCACTGAAGTACCACGGCGGGGTCGCCGTGGCCGACCTCACCCGGGAGGACGTCGAGGCGGTCGCCCGCGGCATGGCCAACCTCCGCCGCCACCTGCGCAACATCCGCGACGTCTACGGACTGCCGCCCGTCGTGGCCCTCAACCGCTTCCCCTCAGACACCGACGAGGAGGTCGCCGAGGTCGTCAGCCTGGTCGAGGCCGAGGGTTTCCGCGCCTTCGAGGCCACCCACTACGCCGACGGCGGCGAGGGCGCGACCGACCTCGCCCGGGGCGTCGTCGACGCCATCGAGGCCGAGACCGGCCGGATGCGGTTCGTCTACAGCGACGAGCTCTCGCTCGCCGAGAAGGCCGAGGCGGTGGCGACGAAGGTCTACGGTGCGGCCGGGGTGAGCTTCGAGCCCAAGGCGGCCAAGCGCCTGGCGGCCATCGAGGCCGAGGGCTACGGACACCTGCCTGTGTGCATGGCCAAGACGCAGAGCTCGTTCTCCACGGACCCGACGCTGCGCGGCGCGCCCGAGGGCCACACCGTCGCCGTGCGCGAGGTGCGGCTGGCCGCCGGCGCCGGCTTCGTCGTCATGGTCACCGGGGAGATCATGACGATGCCCGGTCTTCCCAAGGTGCCGGCCAGCGAGCGGATCGACGTCGACGACGAGGGCAGGATCGTCGGGCTCAGCTGACCCCGGTCAGGGCCGTCCGTCGGCAACCAGGGGACGGCCGTCGAGCCGGCGGGCCATGACGACGCTGTCGCGGTCGTCCCCCACGGCCACCCGGATGTTGCCCGGGACCCGCCCGACCTCGACGTACCCCGCCCGCTCGTAGAAGCGGGTGGCCCCGGTGCCGCTGCGCACGACGAGGGTGGCGAGCTCGACCCCGGCGTCGCGGGCGACCCGGTGCATCGCGGCCATGAGCAGTCGGCCCAGGTTCCGCCCACGGCGGGTGGGGTCGGTCATGATGCGGAAGGCGGTGCGCTCGTGGGCGCGCATCCGGTTGCGGTCCGCCACCCAGAAGCCCACCCCCACGACCGTGTCGTCGGGCGCGCGGAGGAGCACCGTGGTCGTCTGGCCCTCCGCCATCTCCTCCTCGTGCGCGGCCAGCGCCTCGGCGACGAGGCCGCGCTCGGTGCCGGGCAGGAACCCGACCGCCCCGTCGTCGTCGTTCACGGCGCACCACAGGTCGAGCACCTGCTCGCGGGTGCGTTCGTCGAGCCACTCTGGCGCCTCGACGCGGGGCGCCGCGAACAGGGTGCGAGGGCCGTCCTCGTCGGCGACCGGGTCCGCACCGGCGCGCTCCATCCCAACGGAGACCATGGTGGCCACCGTGGCCGGGTCCGAGTCGGGCACGCGAGCCACGAGGGGGACCGACGGGAGCCACTCGAGGGCGTGCGCCGACCAGGCCCGGGCGGCCTCGCGGCCGAGCCCACGGCCGCGGGCCGACCGTGCGAGGCGCAGGCTCAGCAGCATCCGGTCGTCGTCGTGGCGGATCCCCCCCAAGCCGATGCCGGAGCGCAGGCTCGTCTCCTCGACGACGGAGAGGTCGACCCCGGTGCGGGCCCATCGTTCGAGGCAGTCGTCGAACAGACCTGCCGCAGCATCGTCGCTGGTCGGCATGGCGTGCGGGGTGTGGGTCCACAGCTGCGGGTCGCGGTTGAGGCGCACCCACAGCGCCCGGTCCCTCGCGACCGGCCGCCGAAGCGTCAGCCGATTCGTCGCGATCTCGCGTGGGGCCTCCTGCACCCGGGGCACGCTACCCGCGCCGCGGGGCTGGTGGGGCTCTTGGGACGTGGGGTCAGACGCCGTACGGGATGAGGTCGCCGGCCAGCTCGGCACCTACCCGTGCGGTCAGCCGGGTGCCCTCCGCGACGTGCGCGCTCGCCAGAACCTCCCCGGTCTCGTGGACGCGGCTCACGAGGTCGCCGCGGTCGTAGGGCACCAGCACGTCGACGTCGACGTCGGGCTGCGGGAGCTCGCGGGCGATGAGCTCGCGCAGCTCGGCCAGACCGGCGCCGGTACGGGCGGAGACGGTGACGACGTGCGCCTCGTTGCGGCGGAGCCGGTCGAGGACCTCCGGGTCGGCGATGTCGGCCTTGTTGACCACGACGACCTCCTTGACGTCGTGCGCCTCGACGTCGGCGAGCACCGAGCGCACCGCCGAGATCTGGCCCTCGGGGTCCGGGTGCGACCCGTCCACGACGTGGAGCAGGAGGTCGGCGTCGGCGACCTCCTCGAGGGTGGACCGGAACGCCTCGACCAGCTGGTGCGGCAGCTGGCGTACGAATCCCACGGTGTCGGTGAGCGTGTAGAGCCGTCCGTCCGCGGTCTCGGCCCGGCGGACGGTCGGGTCCAGCGTGGCGAACAGCTGGTCCTCGACGAGGACCCCCGCCCCGGTGAGACGGTTGAGCAGGCTCGACTTGCCGGCGTTGGTGTACCCCGCGATGGCCACGCTCGGCACCCGGTTGGCCCGCCGGCCGCCGCGCTTGGTGTCGCGGACGGTCTTCATCTCCTTGATCTCCCGGCGCAGGCGGGCGATCCGGGAGTTGATGCGGCGTCGGTCGAGCTCGATCTTGGTCTCGCCCGGGCCGCGCGAGCCCATGCCCTGGCCACCTGCGGCCTGACCGCCGGCCTGCCGCGACATCGACTCGCCCCAGCCGCGCAGCCGCGGGAGGAGGTACTGCAGCTGGGCCAGCTCCACCTGGGCCTTGCCCTCCTTGCTCTTCGCGTGCTGGGCGAAGATGTCGAGGATCAGCGCGGTGCGGTCGATGACCTTGACCTTGACGACGTCCTCCAGGGCGCGCCGCTGGCTGGGGGCCAGCTCGGTGTCGGCGATGACGGTGTCGGCACCCTCGTCGATGACGACGTCGCGCAGCTCCTGTGCCTTGCCCTTGCCGAGGTAGGTGGCCGGGTCGGGGTGTGGTCGTCGCTGGATGACGCCGGCCAGAACGTCCGAGCCCGCCGTCTCGGCGAGGGCGGCGAGCTCGTGCAGCGAGTTCTCGGCGTCCTCGAGCGTGCCCTCGGACCAGACCGCGGCGAGCACGACCCGCTCGAGCCGCAGCTGGCGGTACTCGACCTCCGTGATGTCCTCGAGCTCGGTGGACAGTCCGACGACACGGCGCAGAGCCGCGCGTTCCTCGCGGTCGTACTGCTCGCCGTCGTAGTCCAGGGCGTCGTCCTCGGGGTCCCACGCTGCGGGTGGGCGGACGACAACGCTGTCGTCGACGCCGTCGGTGTCGGCGAGCGCCTCGGCCCGCGCGGAGAAGATGTCTCGTGAACTCATGTCGTCCCCACCTTCTCACTGCCGAACGCCCGGCGGCGAACTGATTCTTCCCCGGGCACTAGCCTTCGGATCCGATGGACGCCCACGACCACTACTTCACCGCCGAGCCCGCGAGCGGCGCGCAGCGCCGTCCGCTGCGGGTGCGGCTGGCCGGGCGCGAGGTCGACGTGCAGGTGGCGCGGGGGGTCTTCTCCCCGGGCGGTGTCGACAAGGGGACGGCCGTGCTGCTGGCCGAGGCGCCGCACCCACCGCCCAGCGGCACGTTCCTCGACCTCGGCTGCGGCTGGGGTCCGCTCGCGCTCAGCCTGGGCCTGCTGGCTCCGGAGGCCACCGTCTACGCCGTCGACGTCAACGAGCGCGCACTCGACCTGTGCCGCCGCAACGCCACGGCCCTGGACCTGGGCGGCGTGCACCCGGTGCTCGCCGAGGAGGTGCCGCCCGACACCAGCATCGACCTGCTGTGGTCCAACCCGCCGATCAGGGTGGGCAAGGCCGTGCTGCACGACCTGCTGCAGACCTGGCTGCCGCGCCTCGCCCCCGACGGGGTCGCTCACCTCGTCGTCCAGAAGAACCTCGGCGCGGACTCGCTGCAACGGTGGATCGGGTCCGAGCTCGCGATGACGTGCACCCGGCTTGCGACGAGTAAGGGATTCCGGGTGCTGGAGGTCAGGCCGGGAGCAGGCTGAGGTCGACCGTGCCGTCGGCCACGAGGACCGCGGGGCCGGCGAGCTCGACCCCGTGATCCGGGCACAGCCGCACGGTGAGCCGGCCGCCGGGCACATCCACCCGCCAGGTCGGGTGCCGGTCCACCGCACCGGCCCAGTAGCTCGTCGCGACCGCTGCCGCACAGGCACCGCTGCCACACGAACGGGTCTCCCCCACGCCGCGCTCGTGGACGCGCATGACGAGGTGCCCCGGCGCCGCCACCCGGACCACCTCGACGTTCGTGCCGTTCGGGGCATCGGGCCGCACCACGGGGGCCCGCGAGAGGTCGAGGTCGTCGAGCTCGACCGCCTCGGGGAGGGCGACGACCGTGTGCGGGTTGCCGAGGTCCACCGACAGCGCCGAGTAGGGGTCACCGTCATCGAGGTGGACCAGCGCGTCGAAGCCGTCCTCGCCGGCGGTGACGGGGTCGCCGAGACGCCACGGTCCGAGGTCGACCGCCCAGCCCTCCCCGTCGGCCCGCACCCGTTTGGCGCCGGCCCGGGTGGCGATGACGAACTCGTCACCGGTCTCGAGACCCTCCCGGCGCAGGTACGACGCGAACACACGGGTGCCGTTGCCGCACATCTCCGAGAGGCTGCCGTCGGCGTTGCGGTAGTCCATGAACCACGTCGCGTCAGCCGCCTGGCCGCGGACGTCGGCGTCGTCGGCCAGCTCGGTGGGCAGCACCCGGATGACGCCGTCGCCGCCGACACCGGTTCGCCGGTCGGCCAGAGCCGCGGCGCGGGCGGTGCTCAGCCCCAGGGCACCGTCGAGGTCCGGCACGAGGACGAAGTCGTTCTCGGTGCCGTGGCCCTTGGTGAAGACCAGCCCGTCAGCCATGCGCGCCATCGTCCCATCCGGGCCGGCGGATCCGAGCACCGGCCGCCTCCACCTGGTCGTGCACCCGATCGAGGAGGTCACGGTCGTGCGCGTCGAACCACGTGATGCGCGGGTCGGCGCCGAACCAGGACTCCTGGCGGCGGACGAGGCGCCGAGTGCGCAGCGCGGTCTCGGCCTGCGCCTCGCCGAGGGTCATGGTGCCGTCGACCACCGCGAGGGCCTGGGCGTACCCGACGGCGCGGCTCGCGGTGCGCCCGTCGCGCAGCCCGCGCGCCTCGAGACTGCGGGTCTCGTCGACGAGCCCGGACTCGAACATACGGCGGGTCCGTCGGTCGATCCGCTCGTCGAGCGCCTCCCGCTCGGCGCGGAGCCCGACGAGCACGGTGGGCCGGACGAGCTCGCGTCGCGGCATCGTGGCGCTGAACGGCCTACCGGTCAGCTCGACGACCTCCAGGGCCCGGACGATGCGGCGGGTGTTGTGGGGCTCGATGGCGGCCGCGGCCGTCGGGTCGACCGCCCGCAGCTCGGTGAGCAGCGCCTCCGTCCCGTCCTCCCGGGCGCGCGCCTCGAGGGCGGCCCGCACGGCGGCGTCGGTCGGGGGGATCTCGAGGCGGTCGAGCACGGCCCGCACGTAGAGGCCCGAGCCCCCGACGAGCACCGGGAGCAGGCCCCGGTGCAGGATGTCCTCGACGTCGGCGCGCGCGTGCCGCTGGTACGCGGCGACGCTCGCCTCCTCCGTGACGTCGAGGACGTCGAGCTGGTGGTGCGGCACCCCCCGGCGCTCCGCCGGGGTCAGCTTGGCGGTTCCGATGTCCATCCCCCGGTACAGCTGCGACGCGTCGGCGGAGACGACCTCGCCTCCCAGGCGGCGGGCGAGGGCGACGCCCAGGTCGGACTTGCCGGTGGCGGTCGGCCCGACGACGGCGACGACGATGCCGGAGCCGGGGGCGGACGGCGTCCGTAGCGCGGCCTCGAGTGCCTCGGTGCCGGGGTCGGGGGCCGGGTCCGGAGTCAGGGGACCGCGTCCTCGGCGTCGCTCTCGGCGTCGACGTCGTCGTGCCCGAAGGGGTCGCGGTCGGTGCCGGGCATCCAGGTCAGGCCCGGGGTGCCCCACTCGTTGGCCTTGACCACCTTGCGCGCGCGGCGCGCCCACTTGCCGGTCAGGCGGTCGATGTAGAGGAAGCCGTTGAGGTGGTCGTACTCGTGCTGGAGCATCCGGGCGAACCAGTCGGTCCCCTCGTAGTGGATCTCGGTGCCGTCGAGGTCCTGACCCGTGAGGGTGGCCCGCTCGCCGCGCCGCAGCGGGAAGGACTCCCCCGGCACGGACAGGCAGCCCTCCGACTCCTCGTGCGGGTCGGGCTCGCCGGCCGGCGGCTTGCTCGCCACCACGTAGGGGTTGATGACGACCCCGCGCGGCGGGATGCCGTCGTCGTTGCGCATGGCCCACGTGAAGATCCGCAGCCCGACCCCGATCTGGGGCGCGGCCAGCCCCACCCCGCGGGCGGCGTCCATGGTCTCGAACATGTCGGCAACGAGGTCGCGGACAGCGTCGTCGATGACCTCGACGGGACGGGCACGGGTGTGGAGCACCGGGTCACCGGTGATGACGACGGGCCGGACGGTCATGCGCCCGATTGTGGCAGAGCCCGCAGGCCGAACCGGATCTGCGGTGGCGCGCGGGCCGCCGTTGTCGTTGACTGGAGGGGCTCCCCCGGGAGCCGACCTGTTCCTCGACGGAAGGAGGCGCGTATGGGATTCCTCGACGACGCCAAAGGCAAGCTCGACGAGGTCACCAAGGACCACCCCGACCAGGTGGAGTCCGTGCGCGACCAAGCCATCGAACACGGTGGCGACACGGTCGACCGGGTCACCGGCGGGAAGTACGCCGAGCACGTCGACTCGGCCCAGCAACGGGCCGACGAGGCCGTCGGCGACCGCTGAGCTCCGCGGCGTCACGAGCCCCCCGACCCGGTCAGGGTCGGGGGGCTCGTCCGTTCGGCCGGTACTCCCGGAGCATTCGGCCACGCTTCGTGTCGCAGACGCGATTTCCCGGCGGAGACGACCGGCCGCTCCCTAACCTGACGTCAATCCCGCACGCAGGAAGGACTGACCGCCATGTCGCACTGGACATCCGGCCTCCCGAAGCTCGACATCCAGCCGTTCGACCCGACCCCCCTGTGGGACGCCGCGGTCGACAACCAGGCCGAGCGCCAGGTCGCCTCGGACCGCCGCCGCCGGATGCTCCCGTTCGTCGGGGCAGGCATCCTCGCCGTCATCGCCGTGGTCGTCGCCGGCGTCCTCTTCCTGCTCGGCTGACCGACCCGCCCCGCCGTCCGCTCAGACCGAGCAGGACGGCGCCGCGACCGGAGCCGGGACCCCGACCCCCGGAATCCCCAGCGCCACCGCCGGCTTCCCCGGCACCGGCGCGTCCTGCAGGGCCGCCCAGGCGTCACCTCCCCTGGTGCGGCGAACGTCCCAGGCCCCACCACGGACCGCGGAGTCCGCGACGAGGTGGTGCGGAGCCCCGTAGGTGACCTCCGCGGACACGACGTCACCGGGCCGCGGCCGCTCCGCACCGTCCGGGACCGCGACGTGCACGAGCCGGTTGTCGCGGGCACGTCCGGACAGACGAGCCGTCTCACCGTCCTTGCGTCCCTCACCGGGAGCGACCAGCACCTCGACCCCGCGTCCCTCGAGCGCCCTGTTACCCGCCCACGAGACCTCCTCCTGGAGGGCGATGAGCCGGTCGAAGCGCTCCTGGACGACCTCCTTCGGCACCTGGCCGTCCATGTCGGCCGCCGGCGTGCCTGGGCGCACCGAGTACTGGAAGGTGAAGGCGCTGGAGAACCGCGAGGCCTCCACCACCCGGAGGGTCTCCTCGAAGTCGGCCTCGGTCTCGCCCGGGAACCCGACGATGACGTCGGTCGTGATGGCGGCGTCGGGGATGGCGGCGCGGACCTTGTCGAGGATGCCGAGGAAGCGCTCGCTGCGGTAGCTGCGCCGCATGGCGCGCAGCACGCGGTCCGAGCCGGACTGCAGCGGCATGTGGAGGCTGGGCATGACGTTCGGGGTCTGTGCCATCGCGGCGATGACGTCGTCGGTGAACGCAGCCGGATGCGGGCTGGTGAACCGCACCCGCTCGAGGCCGTCAACCTCCCCGCAGGCCCGCAGCAGCTTTCCGAACGCGCTGCGGTCGCCGAACTCGACACCGTAGGTGTTGACGTTCTGGCCGAGGAGGGTGACCTCGACGACCCCCTGGGCGACCAGCGCCTCGATCTCGGCGAGCACGTCACCGGGGCGGCGGTCCTGCTCCCGGCCGCGCAGGCTCGGGACGATGCAGAACGTGCACGTGTTGTTGCACCCGACCGAGATCGAGACCCAGCCCGAGAAGGCCGAGTCGCGGCGGGTCGGGAGGGTCGAGGGGAAGGTCTCGAGCGCCTCGAGGATCTCGACCTGGGCCTTCTCGTTGTGGCGGGCCCGGTCGAGCAGGGCGGGGAGGCTGCCGATGTTGTGCGTGCCGAAGACGACGTCGACCCACGGGGCGCGCCTCACGATGGTGTCGCGGTCCTTCTGGGCCATGCAGCCGCCGACCGCGATCTGCAGGTCGGGGTTGCGCTGCTTGGCCGGGCGCAGCTGGCCGAGGTTGCCGTAGAGCTTGTTGTCGGCGTTCTCGCGGACGGCGCAGGTGTTGAAGACCACGACGTCGGCGACCTCGGGGCGCGACTCCTCGGGGAGGCTGGCGACGTCGACGTAGCCGGCGGTCTCCAGCAGTCCGGCGAGGCGCTCGGAGTCGTGGACGTTCATCTGGCACCCGTGGGTGCGCACGTCATAGGTCCTGTTGGTCGTCATGGCACCCACAAGGGTAAGGCCGACCGCGGGTGCGCCCGTGCCCGCCGGGTCAGGCCAGCCGGGTCACCGTGACCACGACGCCGAGCGTGGCGGTGGCCCGGCCGGAGTAGATGCCCTTGAAGGGTGGCACGTCGTCGTAGTCGCGTCCCCGGGCCACCACCACGTGCTCGACACCCACGTCGACGCCGTTGGTGGGGTCCACCGGCACCCAGCCGTCGTCCCAGAACTCGACCCAGGCGTGGCTCTCCCCTGACGCCGACTCGCCGACCTGGAGGTCCCGCTTGGGCACGAGGTAGCCCGACACGTAGCGCGCGGGGAGCCCGAGGCTGCGCAGGGCGCCGATGGTCACGTGGGCGAAGTCCTGGCAGACGCCGGCACGCTCGCGCCAGGCGTCCTCGCCGCTGGACTGCACCTCGGTGGTGCCGGTGTCGTAGCGCATCTCCTGACGGACCCGGCGGCACACCTCGGCCGCGGCGGCGCGCGGGGTGTCCAGCCCACCGACCTCGGCCGCCAGCTCGGCGACCCCCGCACCGGGCCGGGTCCGGGGGGAGAGCATGAGCCACTCGTAGCTGCGGTCCTGGACCGCGCTGTCGCGCACGGCCTCCCAGTCCAGGGACGGCGGGGGTGGCTCCACCTCTGTGCGCTCCACGGTGGAGATGGCCTCGATGTCGAGCCGGTCGTGGTCGGAGAGGGACTCCATGGCCATGACGTGGGTGCCCCAGTGGTCGCGGTAGACGTGGCTCCACGTCATCGGCCGGATGCGGATGCGGTTCTCGAGGGTGGTCTGTCCCGCCTCGTTGAGCGGGGTCATCCGCAACTCGTTGTGGGCGGCCCGCACCGGCCCGTCGTAGGCGAGCGAGGTCGTGTGGACGATTCGGTAGCGGCGCACGTCAGACGACGTCCCTCGTCCAGGTCGGCAGTGGCCCTGCCTGGAAGTACCGGCCGGCGATGGCGCGCGACGCCGCCGTGACCGCGGACTGCACCCGCCGCATCTGCGCGGGCAGGTCCGCGATGACGTCCGGCGTGGCCCGGTACTCCAGCGAGGTGCGGATGCGACCCAGCTGGCGCCGGGCCTCGTCCGAGACGCCGATGCGATCGGTCTGCGGTGGGGAGAGCGCGGTGAGCCGGCGTTCGGCCTCGGTGAGCGAGAAAAGCACCGAGCGCGGGAACTCGCGATCGAGGACGAGGAAGGCCGCGGCCCGGTCGTCGGTGAGCAACCCGCGCTGGCTGCGCATGAAGGCCTGCTGGGCACCGCAGCTCGACAGCACCACGGACCAGGGGGCGCCGCTGCCCGGCAGCCCGCCGGTGGCCACGAGCCGGGCCGTCATGTCGGCGCGCTCGATGCTGCGCCCGAGGACGAGGAAGTCCCATGCCTCGTCGTGGCTCATCGTGGAGTCGGCGATGCCGGAGACGAGCGCCGCACGTTCGCGCACCCAGGACAGGTGGCGCTCGGTCACGGTGGCCCGGCCGAACCCGTTCCAGCGGTGCCACGTCGTGTTGATGCCCTCCCACAGCTCGGTCGACAGGGTCTCGCGGGCGCGGCGGGCGTTCTCGCGGGCCGAGAACCAGGCACCGGTGATGGAGCTCGGGTTGGACCGGTCGAAGACGAGTGCGGTACCGACGTCGGCGAAGCCGACCTCGCCCTCCCAGGGAAGGCCCATGATCACCGACAGCACGGTCCGCGAGGCCGCGGCCTCGTCGGCGCCGGGATCCTCGAGCAGCTGCAGGCGCAGCACGTCGATGATCCGGGCGGTGCCGTCAGCACGCTCGGTGTACCGGCCGATCCAGAAGAGGGACTCGGCGATGCGGCTCAGCATCGTCGGCCCCCCGCCCCGCCGGCGGCGCGACGTCGCCGCGCGTGCTGCTGCTGTTGCTGCTGCTGGGCCCGCATGCTGTCCTCGTGTGAGGCGGTCGGGGCGCTCATGACGACGACCTCCCGGTTGTCGAGCCCGCTGGACTGGGCCGGCACCACGGCCCGCCTGTCGGACAGGACCCAGGTGTCCTTCGAGCCCCCGCCCTGGCTGGAGTTGACGACGAGCTGCCCCTCAGGCAGCGCCACCCGGGTCAACCCACCCGGCAGCACCTGCACGCGTTCGCCGTCGTTGACGGCGAACGGCCGCAGGTCCACGTGCCGGGGCGCGAGGACGCCGTCGATGAAGGTCGGCACCGTCGACAGCTGCACCACGGGCTGGGCGATCCACCCCCGGGGATCGGCGGTGAGGTTCTCCCGGAGGCGGTCGAGGGTCGGCCCGTCCGCGTCCGGCCCCACGACCAGGCCCTTGCCGCCCGAGCCGTCGACCGGCTTCACGACCATCTCGTCCAGGTGGCCGAGGACGTGGTGGAGGGCGGACCCCTCCGCACAGCGGTAGGTGTCGACGTTGGGGAGGATGGGATCCTCGTCGAGGTAGAAACGGATGAGCTCGGGCAGGTAGCTGTAGAGCAGCTTGTCGTCGGCCACGCCGTTGCCGACGGCGTTGGCGACGGTGACGCGACCCGCGCGCATCGCCGATGTCAGGCCCGCCACGCCGAGCACCGAGTCGCCGCGGAAGTGCACCGGGTCGATGAAGTCGTCGTCCACCCGGCGGTAGATGACGTCGACCGGCTGGTCACCGGTGGTCGTGCGCATCCGCACCTGGCCGCCGACGCAGACGAGGTCGCGGCCCTCGACGAGCTCGACCCCCATCATCCGGGCGAGGAGGGCGTGCTCGAAGTACGCGGAGTTGAAGACGCCGGGTGTCAGGACGACAACCGTCGGGTCGCTCGCGCCGTCGGGGGCGGCAGCGCGCAGGGCCGCGAGCAGCATCCGCGGGTACTCGTGCACCGGCCGGATCCGCATCGTCGCGAACGCCTCGGGGAAGACGTTGGCCATCGCCCGCCGGTTGGCGATGACGTAGCTGACTCCCGACGGCACCCGGACGTTGTCCTCCAGGACACGGAAGGTGCCCACCTCGTCCCTGATGAGGTCGACCCCGGAGACGTGCACCCGCACCCCGTTCGCGGGCCGGATGCCGGTGACCGCGCGGTGGTAGTGCTTCGAGCTGGCGATGAGCCGCCACGGCACGATGCCCTCGTGGACCGCCCGCGGGATCTCGCCCTCGCGGGAGTAGAGGTCGTCGAGGAACGACTCCAGGGCGGTGACCCGCTGCACGACACCGGACTCGATCACCTGCCACTCGTGGGCCGACAGGACCCGGGGTACGGCGTCGAGCGGGAAGGGGCGCTCCTCCCCCGCGTAGTCGAACGTCACCCCCTGGTCGAGGTAGGACCGGGCGAGGATGTCCGCGCGCTCCCGCAGCGTGGCGGCCTGCATGGCGCGAAGGGTGTGGAACACGGCCCGGTACGGGGTCCGTGGGTGCTCGTCGTCGGCGAGCATCTCGTCCCACGCCCGGTCGAGGCGGTAGCCCTCGAACAGGCTGCCACTGCCTTCCTGGGTCGTCGGGTCGCTCACCCGCACGAACCTAGGGAAAAAGCGTGACCGTGTCATCTCGTCGGTGTCACCGGAGTGTTTCGGACCAGCGGCGGCGTGGACCGGTCGGCGTGGCACGCTGGAGTCCCGAAATGCTCGTCCACGGAGGTCGCGGTGCGAACCCTGCTCAACATCATCTGGCTCGTCTTCGGCGGGCTCTGGCTCGCGCTGGGCTACACCCTGGCGGGGGTGGTCCTGTGCTTGTTGATCATCACCATCCCGCTCGGCGTCGCGTCCTTCCGGATGGCGGGCTACGCACTCTGGCCGTTCGGCCGCGCGGTCGTCCCGAAGGAGGGCGCCGGCGCCGGCTCGGTGCTGCTCAACATCGTGTGGATCGTGCTGGCCGGCTGGTGGCTCGCCCTCGCGCACGTGGCGACGGCCATCGCCCAGGCCGTGACGATCATCGGCATCCCGCTCGCCGTCGCCAACCTCAAGCTCATCCCGATCTCGCTCGTGCCCTACGGCAAGCGGATCGTGCCGCGGGACAGCCTCCCGCCCGGTGAGCAGCCGCTGCACTCGATCTGAGGGCGGACACGACGACGGCGCCGCCCCGGGGTGGGGCGGCGCCGTCGTCGTCGGAGTCGTGGACGTTAGTACCAACGGCGGGTGGACCCGCCGATCGGGACGAAGTTTAGGACGAGTCCGACGATGACGAGAGCCACTCCGATCCAGAGGAGGATCGAGATGCTGGCGAGCCATCCGATCACGGCGAGGATGATGCCGAGGATGATCATCAGTGTTCTCCTTAGGGCGGGGCGAGTCCCCGCGTGAACTCTGAACGTACTGGCCAGTTGCCCTTCTCGGCGGTTCACGAACAGGCCGATGTGGGGCGGCTGCTCAGTCCCGCCGGTGCTCCGGAGCCTCTCGGACGGCGTCGCGCACGACGCGCATCGCGACCTCGGCGTCGTACCCCTTGCGCGCGAGCATTCCGGCGAGCCGTCGGGTCTGCACCTGGGGCTCGAGGCCGTGCATCGACCGCAGCCGCTTCGCGACCAGGGCGCGGGCCCGCTCCTCCTCGGCGTGCGGGTCGACGTCGGCGAGGGCCGCGGCCGCGGTGTCGTCGTCGACACCCTTGCGCCGCAGCTCCTGCCGCAGGGCCCGGGTGGCCAGCCCTCGGCCCGCCTGCTGCGAGCGCACCAGCATCCCGGCGTAGGCCTCGTCGTCGACGAGCCCCACCTCCTCCATCCGGTCGAGAACCGTGGCGGCGACGTCGTCGGGGCAGTTCTTCCGACGCAGCGCCTGCTCCAGCTGGGCCCGGCTCCGTGGCGCGGCCGTCAGCTGGCGCAGGACGATCTGCCGGGCCCAGTCGTGCGGGTCCGGCTCGTCACCGCGGGAGCGAGGGTCTGCCTCGGGGTCGGGCAGCGGCGTCCCCGCCGCCCACTGGGGCGGCGGGGACGCGGCGTCCGCGAACGACACGGGGCTCAGAAGTCGACGGGGACCTCGGGCGCGCCCCCGACCTCGGGCTTGACGACGCCGATCCCGAGCTTGTCCTTGATCTTCTTCTCGATCTCGTCGGCGAGCTCGGGGTTGTCCTTGAGGAACTGGCGGGCGTTCTCCTTGCCCTGGCCGAGCTGGTCGCCGTCGTAGGTGTACCAGGCACCCGCCTTGCGTACGAAGCCGTGGTCGACCCCCATGTCGATGAGGCCGCCCTCTCGGGAGATGCCCTGCCCGTAGAGGATGTCGAACTCGGCCTGCTTGAACGGCGGGGAGACCTTGTTCTTGACGACCTTGCACCGGGTGCGGTTGCCGACCGGGTCGGTGCCGTCCTTGAGGGTCTCGATGCGGCGGACGTCGAGGCGCACCGACGCGTAGAACTTCAGCGCCTTGCCGCCGGTGGTGGTCTCGGGCGACCCGAACATCACGCCGATCTTCTCGCGCAGCTGGTTGATGAAGATGGCGGTGGTGCCGGTGGTGTTGAGGGCGCCGGTGATCTTCCGCAGCGCCTGCGACATCAGCCGGGCCTGGAGCCCGACGTGGCTGTCGCCCATCTCGCCCTCGATCTCGGCACGGGGCACCAGCGCCGCCACGGAGTCGATGACGATGATGTCGAGGGCGCCGGAGCGGATGAGCATGTCGGCGATCTCGAGCGCCTGCTCCCCCGTGTCGGGCTGCGACACGAGGAGGGCGTCGGTGTCGACACCGAGGTTCTTCGCGTACTCGGGGTCGAGGGCGTGCTCGGCGTCGATGAACGCCGCGATGCCGCCGGCCTTCTGCGCGTTGGCGACCGCGTGCAGCGCTACCGTCGTCTTGCCGGAGGACTCCGGGCCGTAGATCTCGACGACGCGGCCGCGGGGCAGGCCCCCGATACCGAGCGCGACGTCCAGCGCGATCGACCCGGTGGGGATGACGGCGATCGGGGGGCGGACGTCGTCCCCGAGGCGCATGACCGCACCCTTGCCGTGGGCCTTCTCGATCTGGGCCATCACCGAGGCGATGGCCTTGTTCTTCTCGTCCCCCGAGCCGTTCGCCGCGGGGGGGTTGAGGACGGCACCGCGAGCGCCGTTGGGTCCAGCCATGTCACACCTGTCCTTCGTGCATCGTGTCGAGCGCGTCCACCGGCGACCAGCACCCGCTGTCGGTCTCGTCGCGAGGTCTGGTCAGACGCTAGGCGGGGGCACCGACAGCGGTCATGGACCGCCGTGGGGTCTGTGGACTGGAGCCGCCGGAACCACCACCTGTGGAGGACAGTAGCCGAACACGTGTTCGACGCCGCGCGACGACACGCCGACGCATGTGGTCGAATCGGTCGTGGCCACCACGGGACGGCACCGCCCCCTCTCCCAGCGCGGGCCGATGACGCTCGCGACGCTGTTCCCCGGGCTGGCCGTGCTGCGCCACTACGAGCGGGTCTGGCTCCGCGGCGACCTGCTCGCGGGTGTCACCGTCGCCGCCTACCTCGTGCCGCAGGTCATGGCCTACGCCCAGGTCGCAGGGCTGCCCCCCGCCACCGGGCTCGTCGCCGTCGTCGGCCCGACCCTGGCCTATGCGGTCCTCGGCACGTCGCGGCAGCTGTCGGTGGGTCCGGAGTCGACGACGGCCCTGATGACGGCAACGGCGCTCGCCGCACTCGGCGCGTCGACGGCCGCGAACCGCATGGCGTTCGCCGCCGCGCTGGCGATCGTGTGCGGCGTGCTCTGCGTCGTCGGATGGCTGTTCGGGCTCGGCTTCCTCGGCGACCTGCTCTCCCGGCCCGTGCTCATCGGCTACCTCACCGGTGTCGCGGTGCTGATGATCGTCAGCCAGGTCGACGCACTCACCGGCATCGCGGTCGAGGGCGACTCGCTGCCGGCCCAGCTGTGGAGCGCCGCGGGCCGGCTCGACGAGGTCCACTGGCCCACCACGGCCCTCGCCGCCGGGCTGGTCTGCCTGCTGTTCCTGCTCGGGAGGCTGGCACCGCGGGTCCCGGGTGCGCTCGTCACCGTCCTCCTCGGCGCTGCGGTCGTGGCCCTCCTCAACCTCACCGACGTCGGAGTGGAGACGGTCGGCCCGCTCCCCGACGTGATCCCCCGGCCGTCGCTCCCGGAGCTCGACCTCGCCCAGGTGGGGCTGATGGTGGGCCCGGCGTTGGGCGTGACCGTCGTCGCGTACTCGGACAACATCGTGACCGCCCGGGCCTTCGCGGCCCGCCGGGGCCAGCACCTCGACGCGAACCAGGAGTTCCTCGCCCTCGGTGGAGCCAACGTGCTCGGGGGTCTGCTCTCCGGCTTCCCCGTGAGCAGCAGTGGCAGCCGTACCGCCATCGGGGACTCCGCGGGCAGCCGCACCCAGCTCGCGTCACTCGCCACCCTCGCGACCGTCGTCGTCGCCGTGCTCACGCTCGCTCCCGTCATCGCGGCGTTCCCCCGCGCCGCCCTCGGCGCACTGGTCGTCTACGCGGCGACCCGTCTCGTCGACGTCGTCGGCATCCGTGCCGTGGCGCGCTTCCGCCGCAGCGAGCTCGTCCTGCTCGTGTCGACGACCCTCGGCGTCTTCCTCCTCGGCGCCCTCTACGGGGTGCTCCTCGCGGTGGCGCTCTCCCTCGGCGACCTCCTCCGCCGCGTGGCCCGCGGACACGACGCGGTCCTGGGCTTCGTCCCCGGCATCGCCGGGATGCACGACGTCGACGACTACCCGGAGGCCGAGCAGGTGCCCGGGCTCGTCGTGTTCAGGTACGACTCGCCGCTGTTCTTCGCGAACGCCGAGGACTTCCGCCACCGGGCGATGCTCGCGGTCGAGGAGGCACCGGCTCCCATCCGGTGGTTCGTGGTCAACGCCGAGGCCAACGTCGAGGTGGACCTCACGAGCATCGACGCCCTCGACCGCCTCCGCACGGACCTCGCCTCCCGCGGGATCGTCCTCGGCCTGGCCAGGGTCAAGCAGGACCTGCGCGTCGAGCTCGAGGCGAGCGGGGCCCTCGAGCGAGTCGGGCGCGACATGGTGTTCCCGACCCTCCCGACGGCCGTCGCCGCGTTCCGCGAGCGCGGCGACGGGCCGCCACACGTCGGCGACGCGGCGACCGGACGGTGAGGCCGCCAGACCGCCCGGCGACCGCGTCGACCACCCCTGTCGGGAGCGTCGCTCAGGTGAGCAGGAGGGTCCGGATGCGGCGTCCGGTGCCGACCACCCCCACCGCACCGAGGACGAGCAGGTAGGCCACGTGCCAGAGCAGGCCCCACTCGACCTCCCCCAGCATGAGCCCGCGCTCCAGCGCGACCCCGTGGTAGAGCGGTGTCGCGCGCACGACCCACTGGAGGGCCTCCGGGTAGGTCGACAGCGGGAAGAAGGTGGCCGAGAAGAGGAACATCGGCTGCACGGCCAGGTTGACGAAGTCGAAGTGCTGCCAGCTGGACATGTAGGTGGTGGCGAACATCCCGAGGGCGCCGAAGGCCAGACCGATGAGGACGCCGGCGGGGACGGCGAGCAGGGCCCACCAGGAGTGGACGAGCCCCGCGACCACGGCCACGACGAGGAACATCGCCGTGTAGAGCGACCCCCGCAGCAGTGACCACGTGACCTCACCGACCGCGATGTCGCGTGGGCTCACCGGTGTGGCCAGGACGGCGTCGTAGAGCCGCTGGTAGCGCAGCTTGAAGAAGAAGTTGTACGTGCTGTCGGCGATGGCGCCGTTCATGGCCGCCGCGGCGAGGAGCGCCGGCGCCACGAACGTCGCGTACGACACGGTGGTGCCGCCGTCGGTCGTGACGTCGCCGACGAGCTTGCCCAGCCCGACGCCGATGGAGAAGAGGTAGAAGACCGGCTCGGCGAGCCCGCTGAGGAGGAGCACCCAGGCACGCCGGAACGCAGTCATGTTGCGGACGACGACGTAGCGGGCCAGCCCCAGGGAGGGCACGAAGGGCAGCCCGCGACCCGCCCTCGCCGCCACCGCGGAGCCGGTCACGAGACCAGCCTCCGGGCGAACTGCCGTCGGGCGAGCAGCCAGCCGACGCCGATGTACACCAGCAGCACGCCGAGGTGGGCCCAGCCCAACGCCCCCGGCCAGACACCCTCTGACGCCGACCGCGAGAGCGCGACGCCGTGCCACAGGGGTGTGACCCAGGCGAGCGGCTGCATCCAGGCGGGCAGCTGCTCGATGGGGAAGAACGTTCCGGAGAAGAGCATCAGCGGAGTGGTGACGAACCGGAAGAGGATGCTGAAGCCGTTGTCGTTCTCGAGACGGGCGGACAGGGCGAAGGTGGGCATCGCGAAGGCCAGGCCGGTGAGGACGCAGACCGGCACCGCGAGGAGCACCCACCACGACCCGAAGGACCCGAAGGGTGCGGCGACGAGGACGAAGATGGCGCTGCCGGTGAGGAGGTGGAACGCGACCACGCAGAGGTGACCCCCGAGCACCTCCGTGACCCGCAGCGGCGTCGACAGCATCGCGGAGTACATCCGGTTCCACTTGATGTAGCCCATGACCGCGTACGTGGACTCACCGAACGCCGTCATCATCGCCTGCATCGCGAGGATGCCGGGCACGACGAACTGCAGGTACGGCACACCATCGACCCCTCCCGCGCGCTCGTCGACGAGCGACCCCAGCCCGAGACCCATGGCGAGGAGGAAGAAGAGCGGGCTGAGGAAGCGGCCGATGAGCGAGCCCTTCCACGTGCGCCGGTAGACGAGCAGGTGGTGGCCGGCGACGGCACCCACCCGTTCGGCGGGGCTCATGGGGCGGCGTGGACCGGCCGCCAGCCGTCCGCTCCCGGCGTCGGCGACGGACGCCTCGCGGGCGGGCGCGCTCATCAGTCGACCAGGCTGCGGCCGGTGAGGTGGAGGAAGACGTCCTCCAGCGTCGAGCGGCGCACGAGTGCCGACAGCGGCTGCACGCCTCGATGGTGCAGCGCCGCCAGGGTGGCGTCGCCGTCGGAGGTGTAGACGAGGAGGCGGTCGGGCAGGTCCTCGACCCGGTCGGCGACCGCCCGCACGGCGTCGACGTGGCGCTCCTGCTCGTCGACCGGGAACCGGAGCTCCACGACCTCGCGCGTGGAGTAGCGGTCGATGAGCTCGCGCGGGCTGCCCTCGGCGGCGATGCGGCCGCGGTCCATGACGACGAGCCGGTCGCAGAGCTGCTCCGCCTCGTCCATGTAGTGGGTGGTGATGATGAGGGTGACGCCCTGGCGCTTGAGCCGGTACAGCCGGTCCCAGAGGACGTGCCGCGCCTGGGGGTCGAGCCCGGTGGTGGGCTCGTCGAGGAGCAGGACCTCGGGGTTGTTGACGAGCGCACGGGCGATGGTGAGCCGCCGCTTCATCCCGCCCGAGAGCGGCTCCACCTGGTCGCGGCGCCGGTCGGTGAGCTGGGCGAACTCCAGGAGCTCGTCGGTGCGGGCCCGCACCTCACGGCGCGACAGCCCGAAGAAGCGGCCGTAGACCCAGAGGTTCTCCTCGACCGACAGGTCGGCGTCGAGCATGTCCTCCTGCGGGCACACCCCGAGCCGTGCGCGGATGGCCGCGCCGTCGGTCTCGGGGTCCAGGCCGAGGATGGTCAGCTCCCCGGAGGTCACCGGCGAGACGCACCCGACCATGCGCATGGTCGAGGACTTGCCGGCGCCGTTCGGGCCGAGGAACCCGAAGGCCTCTCCACGGCGCACCTCGACGTCGATGCCGTCGACGGCCGTGAAGTCGCCGAAGGTCTTGGTGAGCCCCCGCGCCCGGAGCAGGACGTCATCCTCCACGAGCGCGAGGGTAGACGACCGCGTCGACGGTCCTCACCCGGGTTTCCCGGAGGTCAGTGGCAGAAGGCGGACCCCGTGTCGGTGAACGGCGCTCCGTTCGCGGGCAGGAAGGTCCAGTCGTAGGTGCCGTCACGCAGCACCATCCTGAGGATGCCGAAGGTGACGGGGTCGACGACGACGCTGTTGGCCGCCGAGTTCTCGACCCCGGTGTGGTTGGCGCCGCCGGTTCCGACCACCCAGCCCCGCAGGCCGTCGGGGTCCGCCCGGTCCTCCGCGTCCTGCGGCGCGAACCGCTCGTAGAGGTGGTCGTGGCCGGCGAGGACGACGTCGGCACCCGCCTCGTGCAGGATCTCCGTGAAGACCCGCGAGTTCTCGTTGGCCCGCCCGCCCGAGGACCACAGCGGGATGTGCCAGTAGGCGAGTGCGCAGCGAGGTCGGCACGCAGCCACTCCGGCCTGGGGGCTGCCCTCGTGGCAGCCGCCGGCCTGGCTGCAGGTGGTGTTGAGGACCACGACGTGCCACGTGCCGACGTCGTAGCTGTAGTAGCCCCGGCCGTAGCCACCGGCGCGCTCCCCG
Source organism: uncultured Actinomycetota bacterium (assembly GCA_963726295.1). GTDB lineage: Bacteria > Actinomycetota > Actinomycetes > Actinomycetales > Dermatophilaceae > DASSQJ01. The sequence goes on along the minus strand of CAVSBW010000004.1, from coordinate 128,635 downwards.
AAGTAGTCGAAGTACGGCTTGGCGGTCCCCGTGGCGTCGCACTCGGTGTCCTCGTCGTCCTCGGCGCGGTCGATGTACTCGTGGTTGCCCACGGCCGGCCGGGTGATGTCGAGGAAGCGCCCCCACGTCGGGTCGTACGAGAGCTCGAAGGCCTCGACACCGCCGCAGTAGTACTGGACGTCGCCGAGCGCCGCCACGACGGTCGCGGCGGAGTCGCCGAGGACGAGGTCCGCGACGGCCCTCATCTGGCAGCTTCCGGACGTCGGGTCCTCGGCCTTGCCGAAGGAGCTCGACAGGGGGTCACAGGCGATGTCGCCCGCGGCGAAGAGGACAGGGTCGGCCTCGGTCCGTCTCGGCTTCGGGGTGGCGGTCGGGAGGTCCTCGGCCGGCCCCGCGCTCACCGTGTCGTACAGCACGTCGGCACCGCGGTCGAGGGTGTCCTCCCCGGCGAGCACCCGCCCCAGCGGGGAGTCACCGAGGTCGGTCGTCCACGTCTCCACGACGAAGTCGTCCACCGAGACTGTCAACGTCGACGCGGGTCCCGCGACGTCGACCTCCAGGCCGACGGTGTGCCAGGTCCCGGTCCGGATGGTCATCGGCACGCCCATCGGGACACCGGTGAGGCCGTTGGCCACACCGAGGGTGCCGCCGGCGCCGACCGTGAGTGCCGCCACGGGGGCGCCGCCCGCCGTGCGGAGCGCCAGCACACCGGCCCGCTCGGCACCGAGGGCCGGTGTCCCGCTGATGCGGACCCGGGCCGACGCGGCGGCGTGGAGCACCGGCTCCGCGAGCGGCATCAGCGCCCACGCCGGGCCCTCCCGGGCGTCCAGGCGGGCGGCGCGTCCTCCTCGCACGGACTCGATGGGGATGCCCGAGCTCTCGGTCCAGCCGGTGGCCGACCCCGACTCGAAGTCGTCACCGACGACACGGGGCCCGGCGGGGACGGGGGCGCTGGTGGTGGGCGACACCGAGGGGCTCCCGCTGCACGCGACGGCGAGGGCAGCGACCAGCGCTCCGGCCAGGGGCAGCACCACGCGCGTGGCTGCGGAACGCGTCGTCGGCACCAGCTGCCCCCTTCCCAGCACGCCAAGCACGTAGCAGGAGCGTACGTGAGGGGGTATCGCCTGAGAAGGCCCTGTTCAGGCTGGTGGAGGCCGGTCGCGACCGTGGCGCCGGTCCTCCGGAACGTCCATGGCGTCGCACAGCGCCAGCCACACGGTGCGCGGGGGGACCCCGGCGTCGAGGGCCTCGACGGCGGTGCGGCCCCCCAGCGCGGACATCACGTGGGAACGGGTGAGCGAGCCGGCGTAGGCCTCGCCGAACTCCTCCCCCACGAGCTCCCAGAACTTCGAGTGGCGCACGACGGGGACGGTACACGCGCCGCCCCGTCCCCGGTCACGCCTCCCCACGCCGACGCCATACTGGCGCCATGCGCCTGATCACGACCGACGGGGTTCTCCCGTCGCCCGCGCGGGTCCACGAGCCAGAACGGCCCCCGGTGCGTGTCGGCCTCGTCCAGCACGCGTGGGACCCCGACCCCGACCGGCTCCTCGGCACCCTCCACGACGGGGTGCGCACCGCCGCCGGGGCGGGTGCCGTCGTCGTCTTCCTGCCCGAGCTCACGCTGTCGCGCTACCCCGCCGACGAGCTCCCCGAGGGACGCCCGGACGCCACCGCCGAGGCACTGGAGGACGGACCCACCGTCAGCTTCGCCCGCGAGGCCGCCGCCGCCACCGGCGCCCTCGTGCACGCCAGCCTGTTCGAGCGCTCCCCCGGTCCGGCGGGCGACGACGGGCTGGGCTACAACACCGCCGTGCTCGTCGCCCCCGACGGGCGCGTGGTCGCCCGGACCTGCAAGACGCACATCCCGGTGACCGCCGGGTACCACGAGGACCGGTACTTCCGTCCGGGGCCGCCGCGGGGCGCCTACCCGGTGCACGACCTCTCCGACGCGGGCGTGCCGGTCCGCCTCGGCCTCCCGACCTGCTGGGACGAGTGGTTCCCCGAGGTGGCCCGCTCCTACAGCCTGGGCGGTGCCGAGGTGCTCGCGTACCCGACGGCCATCGGCTCGGAGCCCGACCACCCGGCCTTCGACACCCAGCCGCTCTGGGAGCACACCATCGTCGCGCACGCCATCGCCAGCGGCCTCTTCGTCGTCGCCCCCAACCGCTACGGCAGGGAGGGCCTCATCACCTTCTACGGCTCGTCGTTCGTCGCCGACCCGTACGGGCGGGTGCTCGTGCGCGCCCCCCGTGACGAGGCCGCGGCCCTGGTGGCCGACCTCGACCTCGCCCAGCGACGCGACTGGCTGACCCTCTTCCCGTTCCTCGCGACGCGCCGGCCCGACACCTACGGGGCCCTCGTCGAGCCGGTGCGTCCCGAGCACCACAGGGAGGGCTGACCCGATGGGGAACGACGGCGGGTGGCGGATGCCGCCGGAGTGGGCGCGCCATCAACGGACGTGGATGGCGTGGCCCTCGGCCGGGTACACCCTGGGCGAGACGGAGGGCGAGGCCGACAGCGCCCGCGGCACCTGGGCGGCCGTCGCCCGGGCGGTGGCGCAGTTCGAGCCCGTCGCTCTCGTGGCCGACCCCGCCGACGCCGACCTCGCGCGCGAGTGGACCGGCCGCGGACCCGCGACGCGCCACGACATCGAGGTCACCGAGGTACGGCTCGACGACGCGTGGATGCGCGACGTCGGCCCGACGTTCGTCCTCGGCGACGACGGCCGTCTCGGTGCGGTCGACTGGGTCTTCAATGGCTGGGGCGCCCAGGCATGGGCGACGTGGGACGACGACGCCCTGGTGGCGACGGAGGTGGCCGACCTGGCCGGGGCGGTGCGGGTGGGGTCGGACCTCGTCAACGAGGGTGGTGGCCTGCACGTCGATGGGCTGGGCACCGTGCTGCTCACCGAGACCGTGCAGCTCGACCCGGAGCGCAACCCCGGGCTCTCCCGGGCCGACGTCGAGGCCGAGCTGGCGCGCACCATCGGCGCCACGACCTGCGTCTGGCTGCCGCGCGGCCTGACGCGGGACTACGACGACTTCGGCACGCGCGGGCACGTGGACATCGTGGCGACGTTCGCCTCCCCGGGCACCGTGCTGTTGCACTGGCAAGGCGACCCGGCGCACCCCGACCACGAGGTGTCCGTCGAGCTGGAAAGGCTCCTCACGTCGGCCCTTGACGCCCGCGGCGAGCGGTTGGATGTGGTGCGCGTCCCGGCACCGAGAACCCTGGGGGACGACCACGGGCCGGTCGACTGGTCCTACATCAACCACCTCGTGTGCAACGGCGGGGTGCTCGCCTGCACCTTCGAGGACGAGCAGGATGCGGCGTCGCTCGCCGTCCTCGAGAAGGCATACCCCGGCCGGCGCGTGGTTGGCGTCGACGCCCGCCCGCTGTTCGACCGCGGCGGCGGCATCCACTGCATCACTCAGCAGCAGCCGGTGGCGTGAATCGCGGCGGGCTCACCGCCAGCGCGGGTGACGGGTGTCGACCTGTGGATGTCGACGAGCCCTCACCCAGCAGCCGTGGCGACCTCGGCCAGCTTCTCCGCGATGTGGCCGAACTGCTCCCCCAGATCCGTGCCCCACAGACTCGCACCGTACGAGGCGAAGAACAACGCCGCCAGGGCACGACCGGCCGCGACCTTCCACGGGCCGGGATGCGGGCGGTCGCCGGGGCCGGGGACGGGTAGCGGGAACCGCCGTGGCCAGGGCGTCCCGCACCACTCCTCGAGCTGCCAGGTTCAGCCCGATGGCGGAGACGGTACCTCCGGTTCGGCCCAGAGGGTGCTGCTGCATCGGGCTCCTTGGTCGTGCTGTCAGCGCGATCAGGTCCGCTCCCGCGACTGTATCCATTCGCGCCGACGCGGCTTCGCCACGCAAGAGTGGCCACTGTGGCTCACGGGACCTCTCCCGCTCCCCGCACTGCTACTGACTGCGATGCGGTCCACCCGAGCTGTCGGCGCGGGGTGAGAGGCTGCTCCCAGCATGACCGGCGACGTCCTAGACCGCTTCTCCGCTGCCACCGCCGCGTGGTTCCGGGGGAGTTTCAGCGCGCCCACACCGGCCCAGACCGGCGCCTGGGAGGCGGTCTCCGGCGGTCACCACGCCCTCGTCGTCGCCCCCACGGGCTCGGGGAAGACCCTCTCGGCGTTCCTCTGGGCCCTCGACGGGCTCGCGTCGGAACCGGTGCCCGACGACCGGATGAGACGCTGCCGCGTCCTCTACGTCTCCCCGATGAAGGCCCTCGCGGTCGACGTCGAGCGCAACCTGCGCAGTCCGCTGGTCGGCATCCGTCACGCCGCGCACCGGCTCGGCCTCCCCGAGCCCGACATCACCGTGGCGGTCCGTTCCGGCGACACCCCCGCCGACGAGCGCCGGGCGTTCGCGCGCACGCCCACCGACGTCCTCATCACCACCCCCGAGTCGCTGTTCCTCCTCCTCACCTCGGCCGCCCGCGAGGCGCTCGCCGGGGTCGAGACGGTGGTCGTCGACGAGGTGCACGCCCTCGCCGGCACCAAGCGCGGCGCCCACCTCGCGGTCAGCCTCGAGCGACTCGACGCCCTGCTCGAGCGGCCGGCGCAGCGGATCGGGCTCTCCGCCACCGTCCGCCCCGTCGAGGAGGTCGCCCGGTACCTCGCCGGCGGCCGCCCCGTCGAGGTCGTCCAGCCGCCCTCGGAGAAGCAGTGGGACCTGCGGGTCGTCGTCCCCGTCCCCGACATGGCCGAGCTCGGCCAGCCCACCGGCGACCTCGCCGGAGCCGCCTCGGGCCAGGAGCAGCGGGCCAGCATCTGGCCCCACGTCGAGGAGCGCATCGTCGACCTGGTCGCCGACCACACCTCGACGCTCGTGTTCTCCAACAGCCGGCGCCTCGCCGAACGGCTCACCACCCGACTCAACGAGATCTGGGAGGAACGGGTCGAGGCGGCCGAGGGGGCCGACACGGTCGGCGCGCCCGACGCCGTGCCGAAGGCGGCCACGCTCACCCGGACGCCCGCGCAGGTGATGGCTCAGGCGGGGCAGTCCACCGGTGCCCCCGCCGTCCTCGCACGCGCCCACCACGGGTCGGTGAGCAAGGAGCAACGGGCCACCATCGAGGAGGAGCTGAAGTCGGGCCGGCTCCCGGCGGTCGTCGCCACCAGCAGCCTGGAGCTCGGCATCGACATGGGGGCGGTCGACCTCGTCGTCCAGGTCGAGTCCCCACCCTCGGTGGCGTCCGGTCTGCAACGCGTCGGCCGAGCCGGCCACCAGGTCGGCGCGGTCTCCCGCGGCGTGCTCTTTCCGAAGTTCCGCGGCGATCTCGTCCAGACCGCCGTCGTCGTCGAGCGGATGCTCGCCGGGCGGATCGAGGCGCTGCACGTGCCCTCCAACCCCCTCGACGTCCTCGCCCAGCACGTCGTCGCCATGTGCGCTCTCGACGACTGGGCGGTCGACGACGTCCTCGCCCTCGTCCGGCGGTCGGCCCCTTACGCCGCGCTCACCCGCCCGGTGCTCGAGTCGGTGCTCGACATGCTCGCCGGCCGGTACCCCAGCGAGGACTTCGCCGAACTGCGGGCCCGCATCACCTGGGACCGCCTCACCGACACCCTCGCCGGCCGACGCGGCGCGCAACGCCTCGCCGTCACCTCCGGCGGCACCATCCCCGACCGCGGCCTCTACGCCGTCTTCCTCGCCACCGGGGAGGGCCCCGGCCGCCGGGTCGGCGAGCTCGACGAGGAGATGGTGTACGAGTCGCGCGTTGGCGACCTGTTCACCCTGGGCACCAGCACCTGGCGCATCGAGGACATCACGCACGACCGCGTCCTGGTCACCCCGGCACCCGGACTGCCGGGCCGGCTCCCCTTCTGGAAGGGTGACTCGCTCGGTCGCCCGGCTGAGCTCGGTCGCGCCGTGGGCGAGTTCGTCCGCGAGGTCGAGTCGCTGCCCGCCGAGGCCGCCCGCGAGCGGGTGATGGCCGCGGGCCTCGACGACTGGGCCGCCGACAACCTCCTCACCTACCTGCGCGAGCAGCGGGAGGCCACCGGCCACGTCCCCGACGACCGCACCATCGTCGTCGAGCGGTTCCGCGACGAGCTCGGCGACTGGCGGGTGGCGGTGCACTCCCCCTTCGGCGCCCAGGTCCACGCTCCCTGGGCTCTCGCCGTCAGCGCCCGGATGCGCGACCGGTTCGGGGTCGACGTCCAGGCCATGCACGGCGACGACGGCATCGTCCTGCGCCTCCCCGACCTCGAGCTCGACGAGGTCGACGGCGGCCGTGGGGTGGGGCGCGAGCTCCTCGACCTCGTCACCCTCGACCCTGACGACGTCCGCGGGGTCGTCACCGACGAGATCGGAGGGTCTGCGCTCTTCGCCTCACGGTTCCGCGAGTGCGCTGCCCGGGCCCTGCTCCTCCCCCGGCGTCGTCCCGATCGGCGCCAGCCGCTCTGGCAGCAGCGCCAGCGGGCCTCCCAGCTGCTGGAGGTCGCAAGCCGCTTCCCGAGCTTCCCGATCGTCCTCGAAGCCGTCCGCGAGGTGGTCCAGGACGTCTTCGACGTACCCGGCCTCGTCGACCTCATGCGCGACGTCGCCGGCCGTAGGGTCACGGTCGTCGACGTCGAGTCCACCACCCCGTCGCCGTTCGCGAAGTCCCTGCTCTTCGGGTACGTGGCCCAGTTCCTCTACGAGGGCGACAGCCCACTTGCCGAGCGGCGGGCGGCGGCCCTCGCCCTCGACCCGTCCCTCCTCGCCGAGCTCCTCGGCACCTCCGAGGGGCTCGCGCTGCGCGACCTCCTCGACGCCGAGCAGGTCGCCCGCACCGAGGCCGAGCTGCAGCGCCTCACACCCGAGCGGGCCGCCCGCGACGCCGACGACGTCCTCGACCTCGTCCGCGCGCTGGGCCCGCTGTCCACGGATGCCGTGCTCCAGCGGTGTCGCGAGGGCACGACGGACGCCCACGTCCGGTCCTGGCTCGGTGCCCTCCAGGGCTCCCGGCAGGTCATCCCGGTCCGGGTCGCGGGCGAGGACCGCTGGGCGGCCGTCGAGGACGCCTCCCGCCTCCGCGACGCGCTCGGCGCCTCGCTTCCTCCCGGAGTGCCTCAGACGTTCCTCGAGCCGGTCGAGGACCCGCTCGGCGACCTCGTGGCCCGCTACGCGCGCACCCACGCGCCCTTCCACGCCTCAGAGGTGGCGCGCTCCTTCGGCATCGGGGTGGCCGTCGCCGGTACGGCACTGGCCAGGCTGGTCGGCTCCGGCCGCGTGGTCGAGGGGGAGCTGTTGCCCACCGGTGGCGGTGGCACCGAGTTCTGCGACGCCGAGGTGCTCCGCATGCTGCGCCGGCGCTCGCTCGCGGCGCTCCGGGCCGAGGTCGAGCCCGTGGTCCCCGAGGTCTTCGCCCGCTTCCTCGGTGAGTGGCAGGGCGTCGGCGGCCGGCTGCGCGGCCGCGACGGCGTGGTCCGGGCGGTCGAGCAGCTGAGCGGGGCCGTGCTGCCGGCGAGCGCGGTCGAGTCGCTGGTGCTCCCCGCGCGCGTCGCCGACTACGCACCGGCGCTCCTCGACGAGCTCATGGCGGGCGGGGAGGTGCTGTGGTGCGGGCACGGCTCCCTTCCGGGCGACGACGGGTGGGTCTCGTTGCACCTCACGGACTCGGCCCACCTCACCCTCCCCGGACCCGACCCCGACCTGGTGCCCGATGAGCAGGCGCTGGCGGTCCTCGACGCGCTCGCCGGCGGCGGCGCGCACTTCTTCCGCACCCTCTCCGACCGCGTCGGCAGCACCGACGACGAGTCGCTGGCTTGCACCCTCTGGGACCTCGTCTGGGCCGGGCGGGTCACCGGCGACACCTTCGCTCCCGTCCGGGCCCTCCTCGGCGGTGGGCGTACCACGCACCGCCGCGCCACCGCCGGCCCGCGTCGCACGCGGTACGCGGGCCGACGAGGGCCGCTCGGCGCCCTCGGCCAGGCATCGTCACGCCCACAGCTGCCCAGCCGGACCGGTCCGCCGCGGGTCACCGGTCGCTGGTCGTTGCTGCCTCCCGCCGACGACGAACCCACGCTGCGGGCGCTCGCCACCGCGGAGCTGCTCCTCGACCGGCACGGCATCCTCACCCGGGGAGCGGTGGCGGCCGAGGACGTGCCCGGGGGCTTCGCGGGGGTGTACCGGGTGCTCGGTCGGGCCGAGGAGGCCGGTCGGGTCCGCCGCGGCTACTTCGTCGAGGGGCTCGGCGCGTCCCAGTTCGGCACCGGCGGCGCGGTCGACCGCCTCCGGGCCGGGTCGGGCGGCGCGCGCGACGGGGCGGACCCACGCGCCTCGGTCCTCGCAGCCGGCGACCCCGCCAACCCCTACGGCGCGGCCCTGCCGTGGCCCGACCGGGCGGTCGACCCGGGCGACGACGACGACGGCGACCGGCGCCGGCGCCACCAACCCGGGCGCAAGGCCGGTGCCGTCGTCGTGCTCGTCGACGGCGCGCTGGTCCTCTACGTCGAACGCGGCGGCCGCACCCTGCTCACGTACGACGACGGGCCGGCGGCGCTTGCCGCGGCCGCCACCGCACTGGCCGACGCCGTCCGGCGCGGTGACCTCGGGCGGATCACCGTCGAGAAGGCCGACGGGGGGCAGGTCCTCGGGTCGGGCCGCCCGGTCGTCACGGCGCTCGAGGCCGCGGGGTTCCACCTGACCCCGCGCGGCCTGCGCATGCGCAGGTGAGCCGCGGTGCCCGAGGGTGACACCGTCCACCGCACCGCGGCCCGGCTGCACGCGGCGCTGAGTGGCAGCGAGGTGACGCGGGCCGAGCTGCGGTGGCCGTCGGTCCCTGACGTCGATCTCGGGGGCGCCACGACGGTGGAGGTGGTCGCCCGGGGCAAGCACCTCCTCCAGCGCTTCGACACCGGCTCCACCCTGCACACGCACCTGCGCATGGAGGGCCAGTGGCGGGTCGAGCACCCCGGTCCCCGCACCGAGCGCGCCCTGCGGCGTCACGACCTGCGGGCGGCGGTCCTCACCACGCACTGGTCGGCACTCGGCCTGCGCCTCGGGATGCTCGACCTGGTGCCCACCGCGCGCGAGTCCGACCTGGTGGGACACCTGGGCCCCGACGTGCTCGGCCCCGACTGGGACCCCGACCTGGCGGTTCAGCGTCTGCGGGCCGACCCCCGGACCGTGGTCGAGGCCCTCCTCGACCAGCGGAACCTCGCCGGCATCGGCACCTTCTGGGCCAGCGAGGTGCTCTTCCTCGACCGCATCCACCCGTGGGACCCGGCGGCGGGTGTCGACCCGGAACGACTCCGGCACCTGCTCGCCCGCACCCACCGGCTGATGGCACACGCCGAGGGCACCGGCCACCAGGTGAGCACCGGCATCCAGCGGTCCGGTGAGGAGGCGTACGTTCACGCCCGCTCGGGCCGGCCCTGCCGGCGCTGTGGCGACACGGTGAGGGTGGCCATGGCCGGGGAGCAGCCCCGCCAGCGCACGGTCTTCTCGTGCCCCACGTGCCAGGGCGGTATCGCGCCCACCGACGACGGGCGGGTGCAGCGACCACTCGGGAGCACCCCGGGACCGCGAGGGGCCTACCGGCGGCGGACGCCGTAGCCGGGTGTCAGGCCGCGGAGGCGCGCACCGCGCCCGCGGGCTCGGCGGTGGCCAGCGGCAGGGCGACCGGCATCGTCAGGGTCTCGACGTGCTCGACGCGCTCCTGGACGAGGCCGAGGAGCTCGGAGAGGGTGAGGCCGAGGCCGGCGCAGACGGCGGAGAGCAGCTCGGAGGAGGCCTCCTTGGTGCCTCGTTCGAGCTCGCTGAGGTACCCGAGGGAGACGGCGGAGGCGGCCGCGACGTCACGCAGCGTGCGGCCCTGGGCCTGGCGGGACTCGCGCAGGACCTCACCGAGCTCGGTGCGGAACAGGGCCACGGCGCCTCCTTCCTCGTACATCGCGTGCGACCGACGGGCACCACCGTACTCCGCGGGGCCGTCGGAGTCGCGCAGGTTCGGGGCGGTGGCCGGCCGTGGAGCACAACGCCGGAGCGGTCAGCGACCTTCCCGCCGCCGGCGCTGCTCCCGCGCGGCCCGCTTGCGGGCGGTGCGCTCGCTGCCCTGGCGCAGCCGGTGGGCCTGCACGAGGTAGTCGATTCCGGTGACGACGGTGACGACCACGGCGGCGCCGAGGATGCTCCACGCGAGGACGTCCCAGAACATCGGTGCCGGCAGCGTCCACCGCGGCCACAGCAGCAGGCCGATGCCGAAGGTCTGCAGCAGTGTCTTCAGCTTGCCGCCGCGTCCGGCGGCCATGACCCCGTGGCGGATGACGCGTAGCCGCACCAGGGTGATCCCCCACTCCCGGACGAGCACAACGACCGTGACCCACCACGGGACCTCGCCGATCTCGGAGAGCCCCACGAGAGCCATCGTGACCAGCGCCTTGTCGGCGATCGGGTCGACGACCTTCCCGAAGTTCGTGACGAGGCCGCGGCTGCGGGCCAGGTCGCCGTCGATGCGGTCGGTGACCATGGCCACGGCGAACACCCCGAAGGCCGCCCAGCGGTACGCGGCGTTCTCCCCGGCGTCGACGAGGAGCAGCCACCCGAACACCGGCACGAGGAGGAGGCGCAGCACGGTGAGGTAGTTCGCGATGTTCCAGGCGCTCGGCCCGGTGCTCCCCGGGACGAACGGGCTCGCCGGGTCCAGTCCCTCGCGGTAGGGGTCACTGGCCCGGCCGTCGGCGAGCGGACCGGGCCGCACCGGCCGCCCGGGCTGGTCGCTCATGCGTCGCCCCTGCCGGAGGGCTGGACGACCAGGTCGACCCCCAGGGTGTCGACGACGACGCCGTCGACGAAGACGCCGGGGGGCGGCGCAACGGACCCAACCGGCACCCGCACGAGGCAGACGCCGTCCACGTCCGGGCCCTGGTGGTCCGCGCGACCCACGACGACGTGCGGGTCGTCGGCGTCGTGCTCCTCGACGATCACCCGCACCGACTCCCCGACGCGCTCGACGGCTCGCTGGGCGGTCAGCTCCTCGACCAGGCCCTGGATCCGCTCGACGCGTTCGGCGACGACCGGCTCGGGAAGGTGGCCGTCGAGGCCCTCGCCCTCGGTGCCGTCCTCGTCGGAGTAGCCGAACACCCCGACCACGTCGAGTCGGGCCGCGGTCAGGAAGCGCTCCAGCTCGACGACGTCGGCCTCGGTCTCCCCCGGGAAGCCGACGATGACGTTGCTGCGCGCCCCGGCGAGCGGCTGGCGGGCGCGTACCCGGTCGAGCAGGCCGAGGAAGGCGTCGGTGCCGCCGAAGCGCCGCATGCGGCGGAGCAGGCCGGGGGCCGCGTGCTGGAAGGACAGGTCGTACCACGGCGACACCCCGGGCGTGCCCGCCATCGCCTCGAGCAGCCCGGGACGCACCTCGGCGGGCTGCAGGTACGACACGCGGACCCGCTCGACCCCCTCGACCGCCGCGAGCTCGGGCAGGAGCCGCTCGAGCGCCCCGAGGTCGCCGAGGTCCTTGCCGTACGACGTGGAGTTCTCGCTGACGAGGAACAGCTCGCGGGCCCCGCGCTCGGCGAGCCACCGTGCCTCGGCGAGGACGTCGGCCGGGGGCCGGGAGACGAAGGACCCGCGAAAGGCCGGGATGGCGCAGAACGCGCAGCGCCGGTCGCACCCGCTCGCGATCTTGAGCGGCGCCCACGGCCGGTCGTCGAGGCGGGCGCGGACCACCTGGGCGAGGTGCCCCGGCAGGGCGACGTCGTCCGACACGGCGGGGCGGGCCACCGGTGAGAGCGGCAGCAGCCGGCGTCGGTCGGAGGGCACGTGCGACTCCGGCCGGTTCCCGTCGAGCACGGAGCGCAGGTGGGTGGACATGTCCGCGTAGGAGTCGAAGCCCAGCACGGCGTCGGCGTCGGGCAGCTCCTCGGCCAAGGTCCGGCCGTAGCGCTCGGCCAGGCACCCGACGGCGACGACGGCCTGGATGCGGCCGCTCTCCTTGAGGTCGGCGGCCTCGAGCAGCGTGTCGATCGAGTCCTTCTTGGCCTGTTGGACGAAGCCGCACGTGTTGACCACCGCGACGTCGGCGTCCGCGGCGTCCTGGACGAGGCGCCACCCGTCGGCCGCGAGACGCCCCGCGAGCTCCTCGGAGTCCACCTCGTTGCGGGTGCACCCCAGGGTCACGAGCGCGACGCTGCCCCGGGCCGCACTGGTCGTCATGGCCGCCACTCTAGTTGCGTCGCGGGCCCCTTCCGACCCGGCGGTAGGGTCGCGGCCATGCCCGCCTCGTCCCTCGACCACGTCCGTGCCCTCCTCACCCGGCACCCCGTCGTGGACGGGCACAACGACCTGCCGTATGCAGCGCGCGAGCTGGTCGACTACGACTGGTCGCGCCTCGACGTCGGGCAGGCGGGGCAGCCGACGCACACCGACCTCCCCCGGCTGCGGGAGGGCGGCGTGGGGGCCCAGTTCTGGTCGGTGTTCGTGCCGAGCACCCTGCAGGGCGACGCCGCGGTGACCCAGACGCTCGAGCAGGTCGACGCCGTCCTCGAGCTGGTCCGCCGCCACCCCGGGGACCTGGTCCTGGCCACCTCGCGCTCGGACGTTGAGCGGGCGTGGCTGGAGGGCCGCATCGCCTCGCTCATGGGGGCCGAGGGCGGGCACAGCATCGACAGCTCTCTCGGCACCCTGCGCATGCTCTTCGCCCTCGGGGTCCGGTACCTCACCCTGACCCACAACGACAACGTCCCGTGGGCCGACTCCGCCACCGACGAGCCCGTCGTCGGCGGGCTGAGCCCCTTCGGGCACGAGGTGGTGCGCGAGATGAACCGGCTGGGGATGCTGGTCGACCTCTCCCACGTCTCCGCCGACACGATGCGCGACGCCCTCGACACGGCGCAGGCCCCGGTCGTCTTCTCGCACTCCTCGGCCCGGGCCGTGTGTGACCACCCGCGCAACGTGCCCGACGACGTCCTCGAGCGGCTGCCGGGCAACGGCGGCGTCTGCATGGTCACGTTCGTGCCCAAGTTCGTCTCCCCGGCGGCTCGGGAGTGGGACCGCGAGGCCGCCGACGCCGCCGCCGAGGAGGGCATCTCCTCCTCCGACTTCCCGAGGTACACCGCGTTCACCGCGCGGCGCCGGCCCACCCATCCTTCCCCTGCGGCGACGGTCGCCGACGTCGTGGCGCACTGCGAGCACGTCCGCGAGGTGGCGGGCATCGACCACATCGGCCTCGGCGGCGACTACGACGGCGTCGACGTGCAGCCCGAGGGCCTCGAGGACGTCAGCGGCTACCCCCGACTCCTGGCCGCACTGGCCGACCGCGGCTGGAGCGACGCCGAACTCGCCGCCCTCTCCGGTGGCAACGCCCTGCGCGTGCTCGGGGAGGCCGCACAGCGGGCCGAGGACATCGCGGCCACCCGCGGGCCGAGCCTCGCGCGCATCGAGGACCTCGACGGCACCGACTGACGGCTGGCGGTCCTCACTGGCGGGCGCGCATCACCGTGAGCGCCACGAGGCGAGAGATGACCATGGCCACGTAGAGCACCCCCCCGAGCTGCTCGACGGTGACGACCGCGCGGGCCTGCGGCCGGATCGGCCCGACGTCGGAGAGCCCGACGCTGGTGAGGTTGGCGCCGGAGAAGTAGAGCAGCTCGAGGAAGCTCCGTTGTCCGGGGCCGTCGAACGAGGTGAACGACGCCGGCCACATCTCCTGGATGGCGAGGTAGATGTAGGCGAAGGCGAAGACCAGCACCGTGAAGGCCGCCCCCACGGCGAAGAGCTCGTCCTTGGTGACCCAGTAGTCCTCGAACATGTACGAGATGAGCGCGTAGGCCGTGTAGATGTAGAACACGGCGAGGGCGAGGTGGGCCAGGACGAGGATCACCGACCGCTCGTCGAAGACGCTCCACAGCTCGAACACGGTCGCCGGCAGCGCGAGCGTCGCCGACAGCCATGTGAGTGCCGGGGTGCTGCGGACGGTGAAGACCGCCGTGATCACCGCCGAGAGGCTCAGCAGCGAGACGACCGCACGACCCCAGACCGGGCTGCCCTCGCCGGTCAGAAAGGGCAGCAGGAGGATGACGAGGATCTGGACCGCGAGGAGGAACGCCGATGGCTGCTTGCGCAGCGTGGCCTTCCAGCGGTCCCAGGTGGAGGGGGGCTCCCGCAGGTCCTCCCACATCATCGACATGGCCCACACCGTAGCCGGGGCTGGTGGACAATGCCGGAATGCCGAGCGCCCTGCTACTCCCCCTCCTCACCTGCTCCGCCGTGCTGCTCCTCAGCGGCGTGGCGAAGCTGCGTGACCACGGCGCCGTCGACACCGCCTTCACCTCGATGCGGGTACCGGCCCCCCTCGACGCGTCCTGGGTGCGGCGGGTCCTGCCCTGGGCCGAGGTCGCCCTCGGGCTCTGGCTCCTCGTCGCCACCGGCCCGGCGCTCGTCGTCGTCGGCTTCCTCGTACTCGTCCTCTTCCTCGCATACCTCGCCCTCGTCGCGCGGGCCCTCGTCGCCCCGGCACCGGCCGACTGCGGGTGCTTCGGTGCCATCGGTGAGTCGCGGGTCACGCCGGTCACGGCCTGGCGCAACGGCCTGCTCGTCCTCGCCGCGGCGCTGACCCTCGTCGCCGGCTTCCGCGATGTCTCCCTGCTCGGTGACCTGGGCATCGACGGCGTCTGGGCCTGGCTGGTGGCCGCGGCCCTCACCGTGGCCGTGGCCGTGCTCGTCACCTGGCGCTCACCCGCGGCGGAGGACACCGTACCGACGATCGCGGCCACCAACGACGAGGACGGCGAGTACCTCCGCCGCCCCATCCCCCGCGCGCAGGTGCAGACCCGCAGCGGCAGCCTGGTCCTGCTCTCGACTGAGGCGGCCAGGGCCGCACACCTGCTGGTCTTCCTCAGCCCCGGGTGCGGGCCGTGCCAGAGCATCGCGCCCGACCTCGCGGGGTGGCGGGAGGAGCTGGAGCCGGTCGTCAGGGTGCGGTCCGTGCTCTCCGCGACCCCAGCGGTGGCCGAGGTCAGGCCCGAGCTGGCCGATGGCTGGTTCGACCCGCACGGCCTGGCCCGGGAGATCTTCGGCGTGGGAAACCCCGGCGCCGTGCTGCTAGGCGCCGACGGCGATCTCGCCGGCGGCCCGGTGAGCGGCGAGGCGGACGTGCGGGCCTTCGTCGAGGAGGTCGCCGCGCACCTGCGGGAGGCCGGTGCGGTCGAGGCCGGCGAGCTGACCGGCGATGCCGGGACCGAGCCGGAGCCCCAGCTGGAGCCGGTCAGCGACGACCGGTGAGCTCCCAGGCGTCCTCGCCGGAGCCGTCGTCGTCGTCGTTCCACTCCCCGGCCGGAGCCCGGGCCTCGAGGTCCGCGGCGACGGCGTCCTCGGCGTAGCGCACGACCGGCACCTCGGCGGTGTCGTCGACGACGACCGGCCCCGACCCGGCGGCCGCGGCCTGCTCGATGGTGTGCGCGTCGCCGTCGAGGGGCTGGCCATCGAAGGGGACGTCCGCGTCGGGCACCTCGTCACCACGCATGAGGGCGAGCGTGGTGGGCAGGTCGTCGGGCTTGACGAGCACGTCACGGGCCTTGGACCCCTCCGACGGGCCGACGAAGCCGCGCGACTCGAGCAGGTCCATGAGTCGGCCGGCCTTGGCGAAGCCGACCCGTAGCTTGCGCTGCAGCATCGACGTCGACCCGAACTGCGTCGTGACGACGAGCTCCGCAGCCTGGAGCAGGAGGTCGAGGTCGTCGCCGATGTCGTCGTCGACCTGCTTCTTCGGCTGGGCCTGAACCACGTCCTCGCGGTAGGTCGGGGCCAGCTGGCCCGTGACGTGGTCGACCACCGCGTGGATCTCGGACTCGGTGACCCAGGCCCCCTGCACGCGCATCGTCTTGCTCGCACCCAT
The DNA here is from genome assembly GCA_963726295.1 of uncultured Actinomycetota bacterium. Taxonomy (GTDB): domain Bacteria; phylum Actinomycetota; class Actinomycetes; order Actinomycetales; family Dermatophilaceae; genus DASSQJ01. The sequence goes on along the minus strand of CAVSBW010000004.1, from coordinate 112,792 downwards.
CGGGAGGAAGAGGGCGTCGCCCTGGCCGATGAGCTTCTCGGCGCCCGGCTGGTCGAGGACGACCCGCGAGTCGGCGAGCGAGGAGGTGGCGAAGGCCATCCGCGACGGCACGTTGGCCTTGATCAGGCCGGTGACGACGTCGACGCTGGGCCGCTGGGTCGCGAGCACGAGGTGGATGCCGGCCGCCCTGGCGAGCTGGGTGATGCGGACGATCGACTCCTCGACGTCGCGCGGGGCCACCATCATGAGGTCGGCGAGCTCGTCCACGACGACGAGCAGGTACGGGTACGGCGCGATGACCCGCTCGGACCCGGGCAGGGGCTTGACCTTGCCGGCCCGCACCGCCTTGTTGAAGTCGTCGACGTGCTTGAAGCCGTACAGGGCCAGGTCGTCGTAGCGCGTGTCCATCTCGCGGACCACCCACTGGAGGGCCTCGGCGGCCTTCTTCGGGTTGGTGATGATCGGCGTGATGAGGTGCGGGATCCCCTCGTACGCGGTGAGCTCGACCCGCTTGGGGTCGACGAGCACGAGGCGCACCTCGTCGGGGGTCGCCCGCATGAGGATCGAGGTGATCATCGTGTTGACGAAGCTCGACTTGCCCGAGCCCGTGGCCCCGGCGACGAGCAGGTGCGGCATCTTGGCCAGGTTGGCGATGACGTAGCCGCCCTCGACGTCCTTGCCGACACCCATGACCATCGGGTGCTCGGTGCCGCGAGCGACCTGGCTGCGCAGGACGTCGCCGAGGCTGACGTTCTCCCGGTCGGCGTTGGGGATCTCGATGCCGATCGCCGACTTGCCCGGGATCGGGCTGAGGATCCGCACGTCGGCGCTGGCGACGGCGTAGGCGATGTTCTTCGAGAGTGCCGTGACCCGCTCGACCTTGATGCCGGGGCCGAGCTCGACCTCGTAGCGGGTGACGGTCGGGCCGCGGGTGAAGCCGGTGACCTGGGCGTCGATGTCGAACTGGTCGAGCACCGTCGTCAGCGACTCCACGACCCGGTCGTTGGCGACACTGCGGGTCTTGTGGGGGCTACCCGGCTGGAGGACGGTGGCGTCGGGAAGGGTGTAGGTGACGTCGCCCGCGAGCGAGAGCTGCTCGACGCGCTGCGGGAGGGACGAGGTCGGTGGGGCCTCGAGGGGCGCCTTCGTCGTGCTCGGCACCGCCGAGGCAGGAGTCGCCGTGGCCGCGCCGCCGGCCTCGGGTGACACGGGGCGCCTCTGCCCGGGGCGCAGGCGCTTGCCGGTGCCCGGGTCGACCACGACGGCCTGCTCGTAGGCCTCGTCACCGACCATCGGCCCGTCGGCCCCGTCCGCCCGGGGGCGTCCGCGCCGCTTCGGCGTGGGGGCCTCGGCCGCCTCCTGCGGCTCGGGCTCGTGCCCCGTGAGCCGGTCCAGCAGCTCTCGCAGCCGGGTAGGCACCTGGTGCAGGGGGGTCGCAGTGAGCACCAGGATCCCGAACAGCCCGAGGAGCACGAGCAGGGGCACGGCGCCGTACACGGACACGGCGGCCGCGAGGGGGCTGGAGGCGAGGAAGCCGAGGATGCCGCCCGCGGCACGCATCGCCTCGGCGCCCATCGGAGGGGTGGGGATGTCGTTGGCGATGTGCACCAGACCGCACGTGGAGAAGGCGAGGGCGGTGGTCCCGACCGCCATCCGTGAGGTGGCGTCCTCCTCGCGGGGCGCGCGCAGGACGCGCAGCCCGAACATCAGGAGGACGACCGGCACGGCGTACCCGACGAGACCGAAGGTGCCGGAGACGACGGCGTGGACCACGACGCCGACCGCGCCGGGCATCCCCCACCACTCCCGAGCGGCGACGACCACGGCGAGGGCGATCAGGAGGAGGCCGAGCCCGTCGCGGCGGTGCTCGGGGTCGAGGTCGCGACCGGTGTCGCCGACCTTGCGGGCGACCGCGCCGGTGGCGTGGGCCACTCCCATCCACGTCGACTGCGCGGCGCGCAGGGGCAACGGCAGGTCCCCGGACCGGGCACCCTTCCGGCCACCCCTGGAGCGCGCGGTGCCCTTGCGGTTGGCGGGCCGGGTGGAGCTGCCGCGCGCGCGGGACGTCGAGGACGTGCGTGTCGCCATGGTCGCAGGTTACGCAAAAGTCACACTGGACTCACGTGTCACACGCGGCAAGCCGCAGTCGGGTCGCCGGCTCCCGGGAAGCCTCCCGTCCGCGCGACGGGCCGGACCGGCCGAACGAAGGCCTGTCGCGGTCAGGCACGGTCCGTCAGCAGGTCGCGGGAACGACCGAGAACGACAGGCTCGACAGGAACACCGACTGGATCACCTCGGACTCGAACGAGAACCCGGTCCCGTTCCACAGGGTCAGCGTGAAGGCGTCGTGTGGCCCCGTGAAGGTCACCGAGGCGTTTCCGCGGCTCGCCGCCTGGTCGTCGAGCGGCTGGTCGGCATCGACCGGCTCCAGCGGCTGACCGGAGGAGCCGACGCCCTGGAGGTAGGTGGGGTCCGCGAGAAGCACCTGTGCCGGGGCCGGCGTGAAGAACACCTCGTCGACGAACCTGCTCGCTGTGGAGCTGCTGTCGATGTCGGTGACGGTGAAGGTCACGTCGGTCACCGTCCGGTCGAACGCGAACGTCACCGCCATGTAGGCCCCCGGGCCGGGCGGGCTCCCGCCGGTCGAGGCCTGCGCCTGACGCAGGATCAGCCCGACGTCGCCGGTTCCGCCGATCGGGTCGGCGCTCACCTCGAGGTTGTCGAACCTCGGCTGGACCGGCTCCCCGGCCGGCACGGTGGCCGAGATCGAGACGTTGACGGGTGGGGCAGCGACGTCCGTGGAGATGACGGTGGCGGATGCGCTGACGGCGTTCACCCTCGTGTACGTCGTCGTGGCCGAGCCGCCCCACCTGAGCGTGTAGGTCCACGGCGCGCACGAGGCGGCGGACGCCGGAGCGGCGGCCCCGACGGCGAGGACGGGCACGGACCAGGCGGCCCCCGCGCGTTAGCGCGCGACGCGACGGACGGTGCACGGGTGGGGTGCCACCTGGCTGTGGCGTGGTCATCGCGACGATCTCTCGGTCGGGGACGTGACATCCGCCAGACTAGGAGGTCACATGCCGCTGACGTGCGGAAACGAGGAATCTCGGGCCCGTTCGCCGGGCGCCTCAGGCCTCGATGACGGTGGGGATGATCATCGGCCGACGGCGGACCTTCCGGCCCGCCCAGCCGCCGACGGTCCGCCGGATCACCTGCTGGAGCTGGTAGGCGTCCGTGACGCCCTGGGACGCGGCGTCGTCGAGCGCCTTCTCGATCTGGGGCCGGATCTCGTCGAACACCTCGTCGTCGGGCGCGAAGCCGCGGGCGGTGATCTCCGGCCCGGCGACGACCTTCCCGGTCATCGAGTCGATGACGACGATGACGGAGACGAAGCCCTCGTCGCGCAGGATGCGGCGGTCCTTGAGGAGGGCCTCGTCGGCCTCGCCGACGGACGAGCCGTCGACGTAGACGTACCCGCACTCGACGGCTCCGGCCACGGACACGCGCCCCTTGACGAGGTCGACCGCCACGCCGTCCTCGACGACGACGACACCCTTGCGGTGCACGCCCGTGCGGACCGCCAGCTCGGCGTTGGCCACGAGGTGGCGCCACTCGCCGTGGACCGGCATGACGTTGCGGGGCTTGACGACGTTGTACATGTAGAGCAGCTCGCCGGCGCTGGCGTGGCCGGAGACGTGCACCTTGGCGTTCCCCTTGTGCACCACGGTGGCGCCGAGCCGCATCAGGCCGTTGATCACGCGGTACACGGCGTTCTCGTTGCCGGGGATGAGCGAGGAGGCCAGCATGACGGTGTCGCCGGGCCCCACCTCGATGCGGTGGTCACGGCTGGCCATCCGGGAGAGCGCGGCCATCGGCTCGCCCTGCGAGCCCGTGGACACCAGGACCACCTTGTCGTCGGGCAGGTTGTCGAGGGCCTTGACGTCGACGAGCACGCCGTCGGGGACCCGCAGGTAGCCCAGCTCGGCGGCGATGCCCATGTTGCGCACCATCGAGCGCCCGATCATCGCGACCTTGCGGCCGGCCTTCTCGGCGGCGTCGAGGACCTGCTGCACGCGGTGCACGTGCGAGGAGAAGCAGGCCACGATGATCCGCCGCTCGGCGTGGCGGAACACCCGGTCGATGGCCGGCGCGATCTCCCGCTCGGGCGTGGTGAACCCCGGCACCTCGGCGTTCGTGGAGTCGACGAGGAAGAGGTCGATCCCCTCCTCCCCGAGCCGGGCGAAGGCACGCAGGTCGGTGAGCCGGTTGTCCAGCGGGAGCTGGTCCATCTTGAAGTCGCCGGTGTGGAGCAGCGTGCCGCCGGGGGTGCGCACGCAGACGGCCAGGGCGTCGGGGATGGAGTGGTTGACGGCGACGAACTCGCAGTCGAAGAAGCCGAGCCGCTCGCGGTCGCCCTCGCGGACCCCGAGCGTGTACGGGGTGATCCGGTGCTCCTTGAGCTTGGCCTCGACGAGGGCGAGGGTCAGCTGCGAGCCGACGACCGGCAGGTCGGGCCGCATCCGGAGCAGGTAGGGGACGGCGCCGATGTGGTCCTCGTGGCCGTGGGTGAGCACGAGGGCCTGGATGTCGTCGAGGCGGTCCTGGATGTAGGTGAAGTCCGGGAGGATGAGGTCGATGCCGGGGTGGTGGTCGTCGGGGAACAGCACCCCGCAGTCGACGACGAGCAGCTGGCCGTCGTGCTCGATGACCGTCATGTTGCGGCCGACCTCGCCGAGCCCGCCGAGCGCGACGACGCGGACGCCGCCCTTGGCCAGGGGTGTCGGTTCGCCCAGCTCGGGGTGGGGGTGGCTCATCGGTTGGACAGCGTCGCGAGGGCGGACCGGAGGGCCGCGAGGTGCTCCGGTGGTGACTCCACGAGTGGCAGACGCACGTGCGCCGACTCGATCACACCCAGCTCGACCAGGGCTGCCTTGGCCATGATGGCTCCCTGCGAGAGCGTCATGAGCGCTTCGACGACGGGCACGAGCGCGACGTGGATGCGGCGGGCCTCCTCGAGGTCGCCACGCTCGACCGCCTCCAGCATCGCCCGGTACCGGTCACCGGCCACGTGGCCCACGACCGAGACGACGCCGACGGCCCCCAGCGCGAGCAGCTGCAGGTTCGCGGCGTCGTCACCGCTGAACCACAACAGGTCAGTGGCGGCCATGGCCTTGGTGGCGGCCCACGAGTCGCCCTTGGCGTCCTTGACGGCACGGATGGAGGGGTGCTCGGCCAGCTCCACGAGGGTCTCGGTGGCGAAGGCGACCCCGGTCCGGCCGGGGATGTCGTAGAGCATCACGGGGAGGTCGGTGGTGTCGGCCACGGCGTGGCAGTGGGCGACGATGCCGCGCTGGGTGGGCTTGTTGTAGTACGGCGACACGAGGAGGAGCGCGTCGGCACCCGCGTCACGGGCCCGCCCCGCCATGTGCACGGAGTGCGCGGTGTCGTTGGAGCCGACGCCGGCGACGACCCTGGCCCGGTCACCCGCCCGGTCCTTGACGCGACGCACCATCTCGATCGACTCGTCGTCCGAGAGGGTCGCCGACTCCCCCGTGGTCCCGTTGACGACGATGCCGTCGTGGCCGAGCGCGAGCAGGTGGTCGACGAGGGCGCCGGTACCCTTCTCGTCGACCTCGCCCCCCGGTGACATCGGGGTCACCATCGCGGTGAGGACACGGCCGAAGGGGGTGGACGTCATGCGGGTCAGCGTAGTCGCGCGGGGTCGGCGCGCGGCACGGAGACCGGGACGGCACCCACGGGTAGGCTCGCGCCGTGCGCCAGTACCTCGACCTGCTCGACCACGTCCTGACCCATGGCGTGGAGAAGTCCGATCGCACGGGCACTGGCACGCAGAGCGTCTTCGGGTACCAGATGCGCTTCGACCTCACCGAGGGCTTCCCGGTGCTCACGACGAAGAAGCTCCACCTGCGCTCGATCATCGGCGAGCTGCTGTGGTTCCTCAGGGGCGACACCAACGTCGCGTGGCTCCACGAGCGGCGGATCACCATCTGGGACGAGTGGGCCGACGAGAAGGGCGATCTCGGCCCGGTGTACGGACACCAGTGGCGCTCGTGGCCGACCCCCGACGGTCGGCACGTCGACCAGATCAGCCGGGTCCTCGAGTCGCTGCGCACCAACCCGGACAGCCGTCGGCACATCGTCTCGGCGTGGAACGTCGCCAACGTCGACGACATGGCCCTCCCGCCGTGCCACACGATGTTCCAGTTCTACGTGCGCCCCGCCGCCGACGGCGGGCCGGCGTACCTCGACTGCCAGCTGTACCAGCGCAGCGCCGACGTCTTCCTCGGCGTCCCCTTCAACATCGCCAGCTACGCCCTGCTCACGATGATGATGGCCGCGCAGACCGGCCTGCGACCGGGCGAGTTCGTCCACACCCTCGGTGACGCCCACCTGTACTCCAACCACCTCGAGCAGGCCCGGCTGCAGCTGACGCGCGACCCGCGACCGCTGCCGACGATGACCATCGCCCGCCGCCATTCCATCGACGCCTACGAGCTCGAGGACTTCGAGCTGGTCGGGTACGACGCCCACCCCACCATCAAGGCGCCGATCGCCGTATGACCCGGGTCAGCCTCATCGCCGCGGTCGCCCGCAACGGCGTCATCGGGCGCGAGGGCGGCATGCCGTGGCACCTGCCCGACGAGCTCCGGCGCTTCAAGGCCACGACGATGGGGCACACCCTCGTCATGGGCCGGCGCACCTTCGACGGCGTCGGTCGGGCCCTGCCGGGGAGGCGCACCATCGTCCTGACCCGAGACCCCGAGTGGCACCGTGCCGGCGTAGAGGTGGCGCACACCTTCGCCGAGGCACTGTCTCTGGCCGGGCCCGCCGACGAGGTGTTCGTCGCCGGCGGGGCGCAGGTCTATGCCGAGGCCCTGCCGTACGCGCACCGGCTGGTCATCACGGAGGTCGACGCCGAGCCCGAGGGCGACACGTACTTCCCCGAGTGGAGCCGGGAGGACTGGCGCGAGGAGTCGCGGGACCCGGACGACGGCTGGACCCGCGTCGTCTACGAGCGGGCCTGACCGGCAGTCAGCCGCCGGTGCGGTCGGGACACGTCGTGAGCGTTCCAGCGGCGTAGCGGAGCTGCCGGTCCTCGGGGAGCGCCTGGAGCTCGCCGAGGTGTTCGGAGCGGTACCGGTCACGGACCGCCCCGGAGGGCACGGCGAGGACGGCGGTCCGGACGAGGACGCGTGCCGTCCTGCGGACCCCGTGGGCACCGGTCGCACCGGTGCCGGCCACGGTCATGGCAGTCCCGGCTCCGGGCGTGGGGCGAGCCGCCCCGGCTGCGGGTGCGGGATCCGGGCGAGCTCGGTCCGCGCCGACTGGGCGCCGGCTCCGGTGAGCCGGTAGTAGCGGCGGGCCGGCCGGCCCGCCGCCTGGGGGTCGACGTCCTCCCAGCGGGACTCCACCCATCCGGCGGACTCCAGCCGAGCGAGGATGGGGTGGACGGTGCCGCTCATCAGGCCGGCTGCGTCGCCGATCTCGCTGCCGTAGAGCTCGGCCACGGGGTCGGCGAGCAGCGAACGGAGGACGAGCTGGGTCGCCATCGTCATCCGGGGAGCGGTCGCCATGGTCGTACTCTACCTAGCCCCTACGTAGAGGACAAGTGACGACCGAGGCGGGTTGTGTCGAGACGTGGGCGAGGGGCGGCGTCGCGGCACCGGCTCTCACCGGTGGTGGCGAGAAGCGCGAGGGCGGCGGTCAGGAGGCGTGCGACGGCAGGAGCACGCCCGCGGCCGCCGGCACCAGCTCATCGCGCAGCATCCGGTCGAGCAGCTCCGCCCAGTACCCGGGCCCACCGCGCGCGGCCACCTCCGACCACGCCGCCTCGGCCGCCTCGGTGTGCCCGGCAGCGGCGAGGGTCACCGCGTGCCAGAACGCGACCTGCGGGTCGTGCGGAGCCAGTCGCAGCGCCTCGCCGTGGCGCCTGCGGGCCTCGGCCAGGTCTCCCGCCCCGACCGCGTCGTCCGCGGCGTCGGCCTCGTCGTAGCCGAGGACGAGGTCGACGACCCGACGGAGCCCCCCGAGCGGCTCGGGGTCCTCGTCGACACGGACGTCGACCACGACGTCGACCAGCAGGTCACCGACGGCCTCGGCGTTCTGGACGTGGACCGCGGCGGACTGGCGGCCCCGGATGTCGCCGCCGAGGGCCTCGGCCGCATCCAGGGCGTCGAGCAGCCGTCGCGCGAGGTGCTCCCCTGCCGAAGCCTCGAACGCGGCGGCCATCGCCTCCGGGACGCCCGGCCCGGTCATCATGTTCGCCTGCGCCGACCACCCCTCCCCCGTCACGTGGCCGGCGTGGGGGATGCAGCGATCGCCGGTGTGGGCGACGACCCGACCATCGGCCGCGACCACACCCACCTGGCGGTACCGCGCGCCCTCGTCCAGCGCCAGCGAGGCGGCGAGCGCCTTCTGCGGCGAGGAACCGTCACGCAGCCCGTCGAGCACCCGCGTGCCGTGGGCCGGCAGGAGTCGCGCCTGGGACGCGACGACCCCCACCCCGGGCTCGAGGAACCGGGCGATGCGCCCGACGCACGGGAGACACGTGGCGATGCCGATGCCGAGCATGCCGGTGTCGGGGCACCTGGCGACGATCGAGTAGGTCATGGCCCGATCGTGGTGCCTCGACCATCCGGTGTCGAGGTGGCCGGCCTCGGTTAGGGTCGACGACGTGCCGATCCTCTCCCACCGCGACGGCGACGTCGCCGTCGTCACGATCGACCGCCAGCAGCGCCGCAACGCGCTGAACCTCGAGGCGCTGGACGAGCTCCACAGCGCGGTCGTGGACGCGATGGGCGCGTCGGCGCGGGCCCTCGTGCTGACCGGGGCCGGGGGCCACTTCTGCTCGGGAGCCGACCTCACCGAGCTCGAGGACGTCACGTTCACCCACCGCCTCGCGGAGGTCCTCCAGCACCTGTCCGCGGTGCCCGTGACCACGGTCGCCGCCGTCGAGGGCTCCTGCATGGGGCTCGGCATGCAGCTGGCCCTGGCCTGTGACGTGCGGGTGGTCGCCGGCGACGCGCGCTTCGCCGTCCCCGTGGCCAGACTGGGGCTCATGGTCGACCACTGGACCCTGGACCGGCTGGCCCGGTTCTGGGGCGAGGGTGCGGCGCGGCAGATGGTGCTCACCGCCGAGGTGCTGGGTGCCGACGACGCGTGGCGCCTCGGGTTCGCCCAGGTCAGGGGTGGTCCGGATGACGCCGTGGTGCTCGCGGCAGGGGCGGCCCGGCTCGCCCCGCTCACGCAGGCGGGCTCGAAGAGCGGCTTCGACGCCCACCACGACAACCACGAGGAGGTCGCCCGCTACGAGGCGGCGTTCGCCCGCGCCTGGCGCAGCGACGACCTCGCCGAGGGGCGCACCGCGTTCCGCGAGCGCCGCGAGCCGCGGTTCCGGGGGCGCTGATGGACGAGCACCCCCACGAGCACGACCACCCCCACGGGCACGAGCACTCCCCCGGACCCCTCGCCGACGCCAGTGTGCGGGCCGCCCGGCCGAACGACACCCCAGCCGTCGGGATGGTGCAGGCCGTGGTCTTCCGCGAGGTCTACGCGGGGCGCGTGCCGGACGACGTCGTCGCGATGTTCGAGCCCGAGCCGTTCGCCCGGGCCTGGCGCGACAGCCTGGCCGCTCCACCCGAGGGGGTGCACCGACTGCTCGTCGCCTGCGCGGGCGAGCAGGTGGTGGGCGCCGCCGCCATCGGCCCCAGCCAGGACCCCGACGCCGGCCCCGCCGGCGGCGAGGTGACGCTGCTTGCCGTGCACCCCGACGCACGCCGCCAGGGCCACGGGTCGCGGCTGCTCAACGCCGGAGTCGACCTGCTCCGGGATGCCGGGGCGGACAGCGTCGCCGCGTGGCTCCTCGCCGACGACGAGGAGGGCCGCGCGTTCCTCACGGCCTCCGGCTTCGGCCCGGACGGCGCGTTCCGCGACCGCGTCGTGTCCCCGGACGGCGATACCCTGCGCGAGGTCCGCCTGACCGCGGTCCTGGCCTCGGACGGGGACCGGTGACCGGTCCCGTCGCCGGGACGGTGGAGGAGGACGACGGCGCGCACCTCTCCGCCACCCGCCGGCGCGAGGTGATGCGGCAGTCCCTCTACGTCGGCGGTGCCACCGGTGCCTACGGCATCTCCTTCGGGGCGCTCTCGGTGGCGTCGGGGCTCGACGTGTGGCAGACGCAGACCCTCAGCCTGCTGCTCTTCAGTGGCGGCTCGCAGTTCGCCGTCATCGGCATCCTCGGGGCCGGCGGCGGTGGCGCCGCCGCTGTTGCGACCTCCACCCTGCTCGGCGTCCGCAACGGCCTGTACGCGTTGCAGACCTCGCGCTTCCTCGGAGTCAGGGGTGTCCGCCGGATCGCCGCCGCGCAGCTCACGATCGACGAGTCGACGGCGGTGGGGGTGGCCCAGCCGGAACGAGCGGCACAGCGCCTGGGGTTCTGGCTCACCGGGACCACGGTGTTCATCGGCTGGAACCTCATGACCCTGCTCGGCGCGCTGGTCGGCAACGCGCTCGGCGACCCCCGCCGCTGGGGGCTCGACGCCGCGGCGGCCGCGGCCTTCGCGGCGCTCCTCTGGCCCCGCCTGCGCAGCGGGGACGCCGCGGCCACTGCCGTCCTCGCGGTGTTCGTCGCCCTCGTGACCAGCCCGTTCCTCCCAGCAGGGGTCCCCGTGATCCTCGCCGCGCTGGCCGCCGTCGTGGTCGGGCTGCGGCACCCCGGCCGGCACGAAGGACCGCTCGAGGGTGCCGACGGCGCCCTGCCCGGGTCGGACCCGTTGCCATGAGCACGTGGGCCACGGTGCTGCTCGCGTGCGTCCTCGCGTATCTGCTCAAGCTCGCCGGCTACCTCGTGCCGGAGCGGGTGGTCGAGGGCGAGCGCCGCTCCCGAGTGACCACGCTCCTGCCCGTCGCCCTCCTCGCTGCCCTGGTCGCAGTGCAGACGTTCGTCGCCCCCGGGGGCTCGCTCGTGCTCGACGCCCGCGCGGCCGCCCTCGGTGCCGCGGTGGTGCTGCTGCTCCTGCGCGCGAACTTCCTCGTCGTCGTGGTCGGCGCCGCGGTGGTGGCAGCCGGACTGCGGGCGCTGGGCTGGGGCTGAGTCAGCCCGAGAGCGCCGTGCGGTAGCGGTCGACGACCACGTCGACGACCCTCGCGTCGGGCAGGAGCGGGTCGGTGACGAGGTCGGCCCCCGACCCCTCGATGCGTCGCTGGAAGACGCCCGGGGCGAGCAGGTACGACGCGACCGTGACGTGGGCAGCGCCGTCGGCGCGGGCCGCGGCCACGGCGTCGGGCACGGTCGGCTGTGGACCGGCGGCGAAGGCCAGCCGCACCGGTCGCCCGCTCCTGGCCTGGAGACGTCGGGCGGTCTCCGCCGAGTCGGCCTGGGCCCGCTCGTCGCTCGAGCCGGCGGGCGCGAGGACGACGGCCGTGTCGTCGGGCACGCCCGCCGACGCCATCCGGTCGAGCACCAGGTCGACGAGGCGGTCGTCCGGGCCGAGGGCCGCGGTGGCGACCACGTCGGGGCGACCCTCCACCGCCCGGGCGATGTCCACCCGGACGTGGTAGCCGGCGGCCAGCAGGAGCGGCACGACGACGCCGGCGAGCCGCCCGTCCGCCGGTCGGGGCAGCGACCCGACGACCTCCGCCACCTCGGGTCCGTGGACGTCGACGTAGGCCTCACGGACGTCGACGTCGGGCAGGCGCTCGACCACGGCACGGACCACCGCGGCCACCGCGGCGCGCCCCTCCGTGTCGCGGGTCCCGTGACCGCAGACGACCAGCGCAGGCCCGCCGGCCGGCGAGGTGTGCTCGGGCACCTGGCTCAGCCGTCGAGGCCGAGGTAGTGCTCGAGCCCGACGGTCAGCCCCGGGTGGTCGGCGACCTCGCGCACGGCGTGCAGCACCCCGGACATGAACGAGACACGGTCGAAGGAGTCGTGCCGGATGGTCAGCATCTCCCCCGGGCCACCCAGCAGCACCTCCTGGTGGGCCACGAGCCCGCGCAGCCGCACCGAGTGCACGGGGACGCCGTGCAGGCGCCCACCCCGCGTCCCGTGCGGGTCGTGCTGGGTGGCATCCGGCACAGGCGCCATCCCCGCCTCCTCGCGGGCGGCGCCGACGAGCTCCGCGGTGCGGGCGGCCGTGCCCGACGGGGCATCGACCTTGTCGGGGTGGTGCAGCTCGACGACCTCCACCGACTCGTAGAAGCGAGCCGCCTGGCGCGCGAACGACATCATCAGGACCGCACCGATCGCGAAGTTGGGGGCGACGAGCACCCCGACCTCCGCGTGGTCGGCCAGCTTCTCGCGCAGACCGGCCAGGCGTTCCTCGGTCCAGCCCGTGGTGCCGACGACGACGTGCACCCCCCGGTCGACGCAGTGGGCGACGTTGTTCGGCGAGGCGTCCGGCACGGAGAACTCGACGACGACGTCGGCGCCGGCGAGGTCCCCGAGGTCGTCCCCGGCGTCGTAGCGGCCGACGAGCTCCAGCCCGTCGGCGGCCTCCACGGCCCCGCACACCGTCGCGCCCATGCGGCCCGCGGCCCCGATGACGGCCACCCTCGTCGCGCTCATGGCGCCACCCTAGCCACGTGGTGGACCAGTCCGGCCGGGGCCCACGGACCGGCCGTTCGGCCGACCCGACGCCCTCCGACCGGGCCGTCGTTCACCGGCTGTTCACCTGGGACGGTGAGATGGCGTACCCTGTAGGTGAACACGAGGTGAACAACCCACGAACGAGAGGGGGCCAGCCATGAAGAAGGTTGCCGCTCGCACCACCGACACCGGCCTGGCCGTCCGCTGGGTCCCGGTCGTCGGCACCGACGGTCGCACCCGGATGGAGATGCGCTGGACCGCGCCGGTCACGCTGCGCAAGCGAACCGCCGCCTGAGGCACCGCACACGCGAGAGGGCCCGCACCACCTGAGGTGGTGCGGGCCCTCTCGCGGGTCACGGGGTGACCCCGTGGCGGTGTCAGGCGTCGGCGTTCGCGCCCTCGTCGGAGCGCTCGCCCCGACCGCGGCCCCCGCGGCGACGGCGACGGCGCGGACGGTCGCCGCGCTCCCCGCCCTCGTCGCCGAAGTCGGCGTCGTCACCGTCGTCGCTGGCGTCGTCACTGCCGTCGGCGTCGTCGGAGTCCTCGACCTCAGCCGCAGGGGCGGCCGGTGCGGTGTCGGACCCGGTGCCGCCGTCGGCGATGACGGCCGCGAGGCTCAGCTTGCCGCGCGGGTCGATCTCCTTGAGCTCGACCTGGATCTTCTGGCCGACGGACAGGACGTCCTCGACCGCGTCGATCCGCTTGCCGCCGACGAGCTTGCGCACCTCGGAGATGTGCAGCAGGCCGTCCTTGCCGGGCAGGAGGGAGATGAACGCCCCGAAGGTCGTCGTCTTCACGACGGTGCCGAGGAAGCGCTCGCCGATCTCCGGCATCTGCGGGTTGGCGATTGCGTTGATCGCGGCCCGTGCGGCCTCGGCCGAGGGGCCGTCGGTCGCACCGATGTAGATCGTGCCGTCGTCCTCGATCGAGATCTGGGCGCCGGTGTCGTCCTGGATCTGGTTGATCATCTTGCCCTTCGGGCCGATGACCTCACCGATCTTGTCGACCGGCACCGTCACCGAGATGACGCGCGGGGCGTAGGGGCTCATCTCGTCCGGGGAGTCGATGGCCTCGTTCATCACGTCGAGGATGTGGAAACGGGCGTCGCGGGCCTGGGTCAGCGCGCCGGCCAGAACCTCGGCGGGGATGCCGTCGAGCTTGGTGTCGAGCTGGATGGCCGTGACGAACTCGCGGGTGCCGGCGACCTTGAAGTCCATGTCGCCGAACGCGTCCTCGGCACCGAGGATGTCGGTGAGCGCCGCGTACTGGGTCTGCCCGTCGACCTCGGCGGACACCAGGCCCATCGCGATGCCTGCGACCGGCGCGCGCAGCGGCACTCCGGCGTTGAGCATCGACAGGGTGGAGGCGCAGACCGAGCCCATCGACGTGGAGCCGTTGGAGCCGAGGGCCTCGGAGACCTGGCGGATCGCGTAGGGGAACTCCTCGCGGGTGGGGAGCACCGGCATCAGGGCGCGCTCGGCGAGCGCACCGTGGCCGATCTCGCGCCGCTTCGGTGACCCGACCCGGCCGGTCTCGCCGGTGGAGTAGGGCGGGAAGTTGTAGTTGTGCATGTAGCGCTTGCGCGTCACCGGCGAGAGAGTGTCGAGCTGCTGCTCCATCCGGAGCATGTTCAGCGTGGTGACACCCATGATCTGGGTCTCGCCGCGTTCGAAGATCGCCGAGCCGTGCGTTCGCGGGAGCACCTCGACCTCGGCCGAGAGTGCACGGATGTCGGCCAGGCCGCGCCCGTCGATGCGGACCTTGTCGCGAAGGATGCGCTCGCGGACGAGCTTCTTCTGCACGGCGCGGTACGCGGCGGACAGCTCCTTCTCACGACCCTCGAACTGCTCGGCCAGTGAGGCCTTCATCGACTCCTTGAGGGTGTCGATGCGCTCCTCTCGCTCCTGCTTTCCGGCAATCTGGAGGGCGTCGGTGAGCTCGCCGGCGACGGCGGACTCGACGGCGGCGTAGGCGTCGTCCTCGTAGTCGAGGAAGATCGGGAACTCCTCGACCGGCTTGGCGGCCGTGCTCGCGAGCTCGGACTGGGCCTCGCAGAGGACCCTGATGAACTTCTTGCTGGCCTCCAGGCCTTCGGCCACGACCTCCTCGGTCGGCGCCTGCTTGCCCTGGCTCTTCACGAGGTCCCAAGTGGCGTCGGTGGACTCGGCCTCGACCATCATGATCGCGACGTCGTCGCCGGCGATGCGGCCCGCCACGACCATGTCGAAGGTCGAGCGCTCCGCGTCGGAGAAGTTCGGGAAGGCGACCCACTGACCGTCGATGAGCGCCACGCGGACGCCACCGATCGGGCCGGAGAACGGCAGACCGGAGATCTGGGTGGACGCGCTCGCCGCGTTGATGGCGAGGACGTCGTACTGGTGGTCGGGGTTGAGCGCCAGGACGGTGATGACGACCTGGACCTCGTTGCGCAGGCCCTTGGTGAAGGTCGGGCGCAGCGGCCGGTCGATGAGACGGCAGGTGAGGATGGCGTCCGTGGACGGCCGGCCCTCACGGCGGAAGAACGAGCCGGGGATCTTGCCCGCGGCGTACATCCGCTCCTCGACGTCGACGGTCAGAGGGAAGAAGTCGAACCCTTCACGCGGGTGCTTGCCCGCGGTGGTGGTGGACAGGAGCATCGTGTCCTCGTCCAGGTACGCCGCAACGGCGCCTCCGGCCTGCTTGGCCAGTCGTCCGGTCTCGAACCGGACCGTTCGGGTACCGAAGCTGCCGTTGTCGATGACGGCTTCGGTTGCGGTGATCTCGGGACCCTCCATGGGCCCTCCTTTTCTGTTTCATGTGCGCGCCGCGCATCGTCGTTGTGCACGGGCGTCCTTCAGGTGGTGCCACGGGGGCACCGGTCCATCCGATGTTCAGTTGTGGGTTCTCCGGGGCGGGACAGGCCCGCCCATGCGTCGAGGGGCGGCCCTCACGTGGTGTGAGGACCGCCCCTCGACGGAAGTCTCAACGGCGCAGGCCGAGGCGCTTGATCAGCGAGCGGTAGCGCTCGACGTCGATGCTCTCGAGGTAGCGCAGGAGCCGGCGGCGACGGCCGACCAGGAGGAGCAGGCCACGACGGCTGTGGTGGTCGTGCTTGTGCTCACGGGCGTGCTCGGTGAGGTCCTTGATGCGCTGGGTGAGCAGCGCGACCTGCACCTCGGGGGAGCCGGTGTCGCCCTCGGACGTTCCGTACTCGGTGATGATCTGCTGCTTGACGTCGGTGCTCAGCGGCATGGGGCTACGACTCTCCTTCGTGGTTTTGCTGCGCGGCGCTCCCGGGCTGGTTCACCGGGGCACTGTGGATCCGCGGCCGATCTGACGGCAGTCCCCAAGGCTACCAGCGTGCTCGGGGGCGCCCTAATCGGGAAGCCGGCGGCCTCACCCTTGACACCTAGCGTTGCTATGCCTAGGTTTGCTCAGTATGAAGGGACAGGCACTCAAGGGGCACCTCGACATGTTGGTCCTCGCCGTGCTGGCCGAGCGCCCACGACACGGCTACGCGGTGATCGAGGAGCTGCGGGCCCGCAGTGGCGACGTCTTCGACGTGCCCGAGGGGACGATCTACCCCGTGCTGAGGCGCCTCGAAGGCGCCGGCCTGCTGACCGGCGACTGGGGCGAGGTCAGGGGGCGCCGTCGGCGCACGTACCGGCTGACCGAGCGCGGCAGCTCCGCGCTCGTGGTCCAGCGCTCCGCGTGGGAGTCGTTCGCCGATGCGGTGGGCTCGGTGTTGCGAGGGGCGCCATGGCCGACGACGACCTGATCGAGGTCTACCTCGCGCGGCTCCGCGCCTCGCTGCGCTGGCACCCCGCCGCCACCGACCTGCTCGACGAGGCGGCCGACCACCTGTACGAGGTGGCTGATCACCTGGCGCGCGACGGCCTCGACGAAGAGGCCGCACAAGCCAGGGCCCTGAAGCGATTCGGCGACGCCTCCGTGGTCGCCCGCGCCTTCGCCACCACACCCTCAGGAGGAATCGCCATGCCGACCCAGCTCACCCGGACGAGCGGCACCATGGGCCTGCTCGCGGCTCTTGGATGGTTGGCCGCGTCCCTCGCGCTGGTGGTGGGGGGAACCGAGGCCCTCGCCCAGTGGGACCTCCTCGCCTACGTCGTCTTCGCCGCTCTCACCACGCTCAGCGCGGCACTGACCCTGGTGACGATCTGCGGCCTGCTGGTCCGCTCGGGTGGATTCCGGGGTGTGCTCGCGACCGTGGCCGTGGTGGGGGGAGCCGGTGCCGCCTTCATGCTCGGCGCCTTCACCTGGGGCTGGCCCCTCGGGGCCACCGTCCTCGCCCTCGCCGTCGGGAGCGTGGTGTGGCGGCTGCACGCCGCGGGCGCGAGCACCGCCCGCGCCGACTGGGTCGCCGTCGCGGCCTGGCCGGTCGGCATCGCCGCCCTCGTGGCGCTCACGCTGCTCGAGGTGGGGCCCGTCGACGAGTACGGCGACCACTGGGTGGCCTCCGTCGCCGGCTTCGTCACGGCCGCCGTCCTCTTCGCCGGCGCCCTGGCCCGGATGGGTGCGTGGCTGCGGTCCGAGGAGCCCGTTGATCTCGGCCCCCCGATGGCCCACGCCTGACCCCTACCCGGCCACCCGTACACGAGAGGGGCCCCAGCGCGTTCGGCTGACATGATGTCGCGCGTGTGCGGACTCATCGGATACCTCTCGAACGACGGCACCGCTCCCGCCCTGCGCGAGGCGGTGCAGGGCTCGCTCACCGACATGCGCCACCGCGGTCCGGACGAGGGTGGGGTCTGGTCCGACGACGACGTCGCCATCGGCTTCCGGCGGCTCTCGATCATCGACATCGAGCACAGCCACCAGCCGCTGCCCTGGCTCGACGGCCGCTACCACCTGATCTTCAACGGCGAGGTCTACAACTACGTGGAGCTGCGCGAGCGGCTCAGCCGCGACTTCGGTGCGCAGTTCGAGACCGAGGGCGACAGCGAGGTCATCGTCGCCGGCTACCACCACCTCGGCACCGACGTCGTGCGCGAGCTGCGGGGGATGTTCGCGTTCATCGTCTGGGACGCCCAGGAGCGGGTGCTGTTCGGCGCCCGCGACTGGTTCGGCATCAAGCCGCTGTTCACGATGACCGACGAGCGCGGCACCTTCTTCGCGAGCGAGAAGAAGTCCCTGCTGCACGTCGCCACCGACCCGGGCGCCGTCGACGAGACCGCCCTGCAGCACTACCTCACCCTCCAGTACGTGCCCGAGCCCGACACCCTGCACGCGAACATCCGCCGGGTCGAGTCCGGCACCTACTTCGTCATGCGCCCCGGGGATGCCCTCGAGCTCACGCGCTACTTCCACCCCGACTTCACCTCCCACCCGGTCACCGACCCCGACCGTCTCTACCGTGACATCGCCGCTGCCCTCGAGGACTCGGTCGAGAAGCACATGCGCGCCGACGTGACCGTCGGGTCGTTCCTCTCCGGTGGCATCGACTCCACCGCCATCGCGGCGCTCGCCAAGCGCCACAACCCCGACCTGCTGACCTTCACCACCGGGTTCGAACGCGAGGGGTACTCCGAGGTCGACGTCGCCGCAGAGTCGGCGCGGGCCATCGGTGTCGAGCACATCGTCAAGGTCGTCTCCGCCGAGGAGATGATGGACACGCTCCCGCTCATCGTCTGGTACCTCGACGACCCGGTGGCCGACCCGGCGCTCGTCCCGCTCTACTTCGTGGCCCGCGAGGCCCGCAAGCACGTCAAGGTCGTCCTCTCCGGGGAGGGCGCCGACGAGCTGTTCGGCGGGTACACCATCTACCGGGAGCCGATCTCGCTCGCGGCCTTCGAGAAGGTCCCGATGCCGCTACGGCGGGGGCTGGGGCGAGCGGCACGGCTCATCCCCGAGGGGGTCCGCGGCAAGGACCTGCTCCGTCGCGGCTCGGTGACGATCGAGGAGCGCTACTACGGCAACGCCCGCAACTTCCGCACCGAGGAGATGGGGTTCTACCGCCGGTTCGACCCCGCGGTGAGCCACACGGACATCACCCGCGAGCACTACGCGGCCACCCGGCACATCGACAACTCGACCCGGATGCAGTACATCGACCTGTTCACCTGGCTGCGCGGCGACATCCTCGTCAAAGCCGACAAGATGACGATGGCCAACAGCCTCGAGCTGCGCGTGCCGTTCCTCGACACCACGGTCTTCGACATCGCCTCGACCGTGCCTGTGGACCAGAAGATCACCCGGGGGACGACGAAGTACGCACTCCGCCGCGCGATGGAGCTGATCGTTCCGGCCCATGTGCTCAACCGACCCAAGCTCGGGTTCCCGGTGCCGATCCGGCACTGGCTCAAGGACGAGATGTACGACTGGGCGCGCGAGATCGTCACGGATTCGGGGGCGGGACACCTCGTCGACCGGCAGGCGGTGCTGCGGATGCTCGAGGAGCACCGGACCGGGCCGATCGACCACTCCCGCAAGATCTGGACGATCCTCGTGTTCCTGCTCTGGCACGGCATCTTCGTCGAGGACCGGGTACACCCCGAGGTGCCGGAGACGATCTACCCCGTGCGCCTCTGAGCCGGCAGGTCAGCGCACGTTGCCCGGGCGGAAAGTCGCCCGACGCGCCAGTGCCACCGATGGCGCGCGGGACGGGGTGATGCGGGGAGGTTGCGGGCGTACAGTCGCGGGGACGGTCCAGCTCACCAGTGGAGAGGATCCGACGTGCGCCAACGCAGTCCCGGCCCGCCCCCCGTCCCCGCGCCCGCCGACCCCCGCCGGGCGGCGTCGGTGCGGGCCATCGCCGAGGGGCTCGCCAGCGTGCGCGGGCCGCTCATGCCCGTGCTCCACGAGGTGGTCGCCACCCACGGGTACGTGCACGACGACGACCTACCGGTGATCGCCGAGGTGCTCAACCTCAGCCGGGCCGACGTGCTCGGGGTGGTGAGCTTCTACCACGACTTCCGGCGCACTCCCCCGACCGTGCACCGGGCGGCCCTCTGCCGCGCGGAGGCCTGCCAGGCACGCGGCGCCGAGCGCACCGTTGCCGCCGCCACCGACCGCTGGGCGGCGTCCGAGGACGTCGAGGTGGGCGAGGTCTTCTGCCTCGGCAACTGCGCGCTCGGGCCGTCCGGGATGCTGGACGGCGCACTCCACGGCCACCTCACCCCCGAACGGCTCGACGAGCTCACGCAGGGGTGGGAGCGATGACCACCGCCTGGGTCCCGTGCGACGCCGCTGCCGTGTCCGTCGGGGCCGACGACGTCGCGGCCGCACTCGAGGCTGCCGGGGCCACGGTGCGGCGCAACGGCTCCCGCGGGATGCTGTGGCTCGAGCCCCTCGTCGAGGTCGAGGACCACGGCGGTGTCCGACGTGGGTACGCCAACGTCGCCGCGTCGGACGTCGGCGCCCTCCTCGCCGGCGATCTCGACGACGGCGACCGGGTGCTGGGAACCGTCGACGAGCACCCGTGGCTCGCGCGCCAGCACCGCGTGTCGTTCGTGCGCGTCGGGGTCATCGAGCCGACCGACCTCGCCGCCTACCGCGCCCACGGCGGCCTCGTCGGGCTCGAACGAGCACTCACCCTCGACCCGGCGGCCGTCGTCCAGGAGGTCTCGACCTCGGGCCTGCGGGGCCGCGGTGGCGCCGGCTTCCCGGCCGGCACCAAGTGGGAGACCGTTCGGACGGCCGCGTCCGACACCAAGTTCGTGGTCTGCAACGCCGACGAGGGCGACTCGGGCACCTTCGCCGACCGGATGCTCATCGAGGGCGACCCGTTCACGCTCATCGAGGGGATGGCCATCGCGGCCGTGGCCACCGGTGGCACCGAGGGCTACGTCTACCTGCGCAGCGAGTACCCGCACGCCATCCGGACCCTCCGGCGGGCCATCGACATCGCCTACGCCCACGGGGTGCTCGGCGAGTCGGTGCTCGGCAGCGGCCGCCGCTTCGACCTCGACGTGCGGGTCGGCGCCGGGGCCTACATCTGCGGCGAGGAGACCTCGATGCTCGACTCGCTCGAGGGGAAGCGGGGCGAGGTGCGGTCCAAGCCGCCCATCCCCGCGCTCCGCGGGCTCTTCGGGCAGCCCACCGTCGTCAACAACGTGCTCACCCTCTCCGCGGTGCCGATGGTGCTCGCCGACGGCGGCGAGGCGTACGCGGCCCTCGGCACCGGCCGCTCACGTGGCACCCAGGTGTTCCAGCTGGCCGGCAACGTCGCCCGCGGCGGCATCGTCGAGGCCGACTTCGGGGTGTCGCTGCGCGAGCTCGTCGAGGACTACGGCGGCGGAACCGCGTCCGGGCGACCGGTCAAGGCCGTGCAGGTGGGCGGCCCCCTGGGGGCCTACCTCCCGCCGAGCCGCTTCGACCTGCCGATGGACTACGAGGCCTTCGCCGAGGCCGGCGCCATGGTGGGCCACGGCGGGATCGTCGTGTTCGACGACACCATGGACGCCGGGGCCATGGCGCGGTTCGCGATGGAGTTCTGCGCCAAGGAGTCGTGCGGCAAGTGCACCCCCTGCCGCGTCGGCTCCACCCGGGGCGTCGAGGTGATCGACCGCATCCGCTCCGGCACGGACCGTGAGTCGAACCTGG
Source organism: uncultured Actinomycetota bacterium (assembly GCA_963726295.1). Classification (GTDB taxonomy): domain Bacteria; phylum Actinomycetota; class Actinomycetes; order Actinomycetales; family Dermatophilaceae; genus DASSQJ01. The sequence continues at coordinate 91,644 of CAVSBW010000004.1, read as the reverse complement.
TCCTCCTCGAGGACCTCTGCGCGACGATGACCAAGGGCTCGCTGTGCGCCATGGGCGGGCTCACGCCGATGCCGGTGCGCAGCGCCCTCGAGCACTTCCCCGCCGACTTCGGGGTCGGCGAGGGCGCGGCCGAGGACACCGCCCACGACATTCCCGAGTCAGCCACGAGCACCGACGGAGGAGCCCGGCCATGACCACCATCGACGAGACCGACTACGGAACCCCGCGGGTGGAGTCCCCCGACTCCGCCACGGTCACCATCGACGGCCGCGAGGTGACCGTGCCCGCGGGCACCTCGGTGATGCGGGCGGCCGCCGAGGCCGGCATCATCATCCCGAAGCTGTGCGCCACAGACTCACTGGCGGCGTTCGGCTCTTGCCGGCTCTGCCTCGTCGAGGTCGAGGGGGGCAAGGGCACCCCGGCGTCCTGCACGACGCCCTGCAGCGACGGCATGGTCGTCGACACCCGCACCGACCAGGTCCGCGACCTGCGCCGGAACGTCATGGAGCTCTACCTGTCGGACCACCCCGAGGACTGCGACGGGTGCGCCCGGGGCAGCTGCGAGATGCAGCGTCTGGCGCAGGAGACGGGGGTGGCCGAGGTCCGCTACGGGCTCGGCGGCCAGAACCACCTCGACGAGGCCACCGACGCGTCCAACCCCTACTTCGACTACGACCCGGCGGCCTGCATCGTCTGCTCCCGCTGCGTCCGTGCCTGCTCGGAGACCCAGGGCACCTTCGCCCTCACCGTCGAGGGACGGGGGTTCGACTCGCGGATCACCACCGGGGGCCCCGACTTCCTGAACTCCGAGTGCGTCTCCTGCGGTGCCTGCGTGCAGGCCTGCCCGACCGACGCCCTCACCGAGCGCTCGGTCGTCCAGCTCGGGATGCCGACGCGTTCGGTGCTCACCACGTGCGCCTACTGCGGGGTCGGCTGCTCGTTCAGGGCCGAGGTGCAGGGCGAGGGCGACGGCACGCGCGTCGTGCGGATGACGCCGTGGAAGGACGGTGGTGCCAACGAGGGCCACTCGTGTGTCAAGGGGCGCTTCGCCTACGGCTACGCCAGCCACGACGACCGGCAGATGGAGCCGATGGTCCGGGACTCGATCGACGACGAGTGGCGGGTCGTGTCGTGGGAGGAGGCCATCGCCCGGGTCGCCGAGGGCTTCCGCGCCATCCAGGCCGAGCACGGGGTCGGCGCGATCGGCGGCATCTCCTCGTCGCGGTGCACGAACGAAGAGGTGTACGCCGTCCAGAAGATGGTCCGCGCGGCGTTCGGCAACAACAACGTCGACACCTGCGCGCGCGTGTGCCACTCCCCCACCGGGTACGGGCTGAACCACGCCTTCGGCACCTCGGCCGGCACCCAGGACTTCAAGTCGGTGGACCAGGCCGACGTGATCCTCCTCATCGGGGCGAACCCCACCGACGCCCACCCGGTGTTCGCCTCGCGGATGAAGAAGCGGCTGCGGCAGGGAGCCAAGATCATCGTCGCCGACCCGCGCCGCATCGACCTCGTCCGCAGCCCGCACGTCGAGGCCGAGCACCACCTGCCGGTGCGGCCGGGCACCAACGTCGCGTTCGTCAACGCCATGTGTCACGTCATCGTCACCGAGGGGCTCCTCGACGAGGAGTTCGTGCGCGAGCGCACCGAGGGCGCCGAGGGCTTCCTCGAGTTCATCTCGGGCTCGGAACACTCCCCCGAGGTCACCGAGGAGGTCACCGGCATCCCTGCGGCCGAGCTGCGCGCCGCCGCCCGGCTGTACGCGGCCGGGCCCAACTCGGCGATCTACTACGGGCTCGGGGTCACCGAGCACAGCCAGGGCTCGACAATGGTCATGGGGATGGCGAACCTCGCGATGATCACCGGCAACCTCGGCCGCGAGGGGGTGGGGGTGAACCCGCTGCGCGGGCAGAACAACGTGCAGGGGTCGTGCGACATGGGGTCCTTCCCCCACGAGCTGCCCGGCTACCGGCACGTGTCGCGCCCCGAGGTGCGCGAGATCTACGAGTCGCTGTGGGGGGTCACGATCCAGCCCGAGCCCGGGCTGCGCATCCCCAACATGTTCGACTCGGCCATCGGTGGGTCCTTCCGCGGCCTGTACGTGCAGGGCGAGGACATCGCCCAGTCCGACCCCAACACCCAGCACGTCGAGGCGGCCCTGCGGTCGATGGACCTCGTCGTCGTCCAGGACCTCTTCCTCAACGAGACGGCCCGCTTCGCGCACGTCTTCCTGCCCGGCACCTCCTTCCTCGAGAAGGACGGAACCTTCACCAACGCCGAGCGGCGGCTGAACCGGGTGCGCCCGGTCATGCCGGCGCGGGTCGGCCGCGACGAGTGGGAGGTCGTCTGCGACATCGCCACGGCGATGGGGTACCCGATGTCGTACGCGTCGGCGGCGCAGATCATGGACGAGATCGCCGCCACGACCCCGACCTTCGCGGGTGTCTCGTTCACGCGGCTCGACGCCGAGGGGTCGATGCAGTGGCCGGTCACCGAGGCCGCGCCGCACGGGACCCCGACGATGCACGTCGGGCAGTTCGTCCGCGGCCTGGGCCAGCTGACGCCGACGGTCTACGTCCCCACCACCGAGCGGGCCAACCGGAAGTTCCCGCTCGTGCTGACCACCGGGCGGATCCTCTCGCAGTACAACGTCGGCGCCCAGACCCGCCGGACACCGAACGACACGTGGCACCCCGAGGACGTCCTGGAGATCCACCCGTCCGACGCCGAGCTGCGCGGCATCACCAGCGGTGACGTCGTCGAGCTGTCGTCACGGGTGGGGACGACCACCCTGACCGCCGAGGTGTCGGAGCGCATGCCGGCCGGCGTCGTCTACACGACGTTCCACCATCCCGTCACCGGCGCCAACGTCGTGACCACCGAGAACTCCGACTGGGCCACGAACTGCCCGGAGTACAAGGTCACCGCCGTGCAGGTGACCGTCGCCACCGAGGCGGCACGGGCCTCGGCCGAGGCCGCCTCGGGTGTCCCCGCCGGAGCGGCGGTGCGGCACCGGTGACCGGAGACCTGCCCGCCGTCATCAGGCTCGGACACGACCTCGTGCGCAACTTCGAGGCCCTGCCGCCGGAGAAGGCCGCCGAGGAGGTCGCCACGCACATCCGCAAGTTCTGGGAGCCCCGGATGCGGCGCGAGCTGCTCGGCTACGTCGACGCCGGCGACGCCCGCGTCGGCGACCTGCTCGCCGAGGCGGCCGAGGACCTGCGCAAGGGCGACGTGGACCGCGAGGAGCTCAGGGAGCCCTCGGGCGGCTGAGCACCGCAGGCCCGCCGACGGTCGCACCCTGTCGGGCAGTGCACGTGGAGGTCGATGCGACCCACTGACGAGGAGAGAGGTTCCCAGATGCTCCGAGACGGCAGACCCGTGGCGTTCGTCGGGGTGAGCGACCTGGACGCGGCCGAGCGGTTCTACGGCGACGTGCTGGGCCTGGAGCTGGCCGACGCTCGACCCTTCGCGCTGGTCAGCGACAGTCCGGAGGCGCAGGTCCGCATCACCGAGGTGCCCGAGGTCCGGGCGGCTCCGTACACCGTGCTGGGCTGGACCGTGGCGGACCTGGACGCCGAGGTCGACCGCCTGGCGGCTGCCGGCGTCGCGTTCACCCGATACGAGGGGATGAGCCAGGACCAGCGCGGAATCTGGACCGCGCCGGACGGCACCCGGGTGGCCTGGTTCGTCGACCCGGACGGCAACACCCTCTCGCTGCACGCCTGAGGGGAGGTGCCGCACACGGTGCTCGCACCCTCAGGTACAGAACTCGTTGCCCTCCGGGTCCTGCATCACGACCCAGTGCACGTTCATCTCGGTGTGCTCCTCGACCCGCGTCGCGCCCAGGGACTCGAGCCGGGTGACCTCGGCGGCCACACGCGCGCGCTGCTCGTCGATGGGGACGGTGTGGCCGCCACCGGCGAGCAGGTCGATGTGGACGCGGTTCTTCCCGGTCTTCGGCTCGTCGACCCGTTGGAAGAAGAGGCGCGGATGCCCCTCGGCCTCGAGCGCCGAGGCGTCGTTCCACCGCTCCTCGGGCACACCGACCGAGGCGAGGAAGGCCGGCCAGTCCTCGACGTCGCCGGGCGGCGACGGCAGGGCGTAACCGCGCTCACCGAGCGCGGCGGCCCAGAACTCGGCCAGCGCCGCGGGGTCGGCGCAGTCGATGACCACCTGAACGGGTTGGCTGCTGCGGTCCATGGAGCGAGTCTGCTCCCACCCACCGACACTGTGACCGGAGGAACGCCCGTGACGTGACCCGCGGAACACCCGTCGTCGCGTCCCGGTGGAAGCATCGGGGGCGGAAGGAGGCGCCGCCATGACCACCATGACCACGAAGGACGCGGCCCACACGTTCCTCGACCACCACCGCGTCGCCGTCACGGGGGTGTCGCACGCACCGAAGGGGCACGGCAGCAACACCGTGTACACGTGGATGCGCGACCACGGCTACGAGGTGTTCGCGGTGAACCCCACCGTCACGGAGGTGGAGGGCGACCGGGCCTACCCCGACCTGCGCTCCATCCCCGGAGGCGTCGAGGCCGTCGTCATCGCCACGGCCCCGGAGCACGCGCAGGCGACGATGGAGGAGGCAGCCGACCTCGGCATCCACGAGGTCTGGATGCACCGGTCGTTCGGCAAGGGCTCGGTGTCACAGTCGGCGACGCAGTGGGGTCGCGAGCACGGGATGACCGTCATCGACGGCGGCTGTCCACTGATGTTCCACCCCGAGGGCGACAGCGGGCACCGGTTCATGTGCCGGCTGTTCACCCTGACCGGCAAGGTGCCCCGCACGGTCTGACCCGGACCCGAGTCAGGCCCGACTCCGTTCGCGCCACTCGTCGGCGAGCATCGCGTAGAGGTAGCCGTCCAGCCATCCCTCCGTGCGGTGCAGCGACTCTCGCACGCTGTGCTGCTCACGGCGCATGCCGAGTCGTTCCATGAGCCGCCAGGACCGCTCGTTGGCGGCGAAGCAGCCGGCGGTCACCCGCCGCAGCCCGAGCTCCTCGAAGCAGAGCCGGAGCACCTCGCAGAGAGCCTCCTGTGCGTAGCCCCGGCCCTGGTGGGCGGGATCGAGCACCCAGCCCAGCTCGGCCTGCACGCCCCTGGCCCGTTCCGCCACCTCTGCCTGCGCCCACGCGTCCTGGACCAGCACGAACAGGTCGCCGACCACCTCGCCCCTCCGCTCGATGACGATCGTGTCGGCCAGCCGTTCGGTGGTGAAGGCGTGCTCGCGGAAGTCCTCGATGGTGGCGTCCGCCCGGGTGATCCAGCGAGCGACGTCCTCCCGGCTCCGGTAGCGCCACACCGCCTCCTGGTCCTGAGGCAACGCACGACGGAGGACGAGGCGCTCCGTGCGCACCGGCCAGTCGACGGCATCGAGCGGTCTGTCCACGCGCACAGTCTCGCAAGCCCTGCGCACCGGGGTGGCGGACGTAGCGTCGGAACATGAGCATCCGCCTCGGCTACCAGATCCCCAACTTCTCCTATCCGGGCGCAGACCCCGCCGACATAGCCCCCACGGTGCTCCGCCAGGCACGCGAGGCCGAGGCCGCCGGCGCCGACGCCGTCTTCGTGATGGACCACTTCTACCAGCTACCCGGGCTCGGGACCCCTGACCAGCCGATGCTCGAGGCGTACACGCTCCTCGGGGCGCTGGCCACGGCCACCGAGCGCATCCAGCTCTCCACCCTGGTCACCGGCAACACCTACCGGAACCCGACGATGCTGGCCAAGGCCGTGACGACCCTCGACGTCATGAGTGGCGGAAGGGCTGTGCTGGGCATCGGCGCCGGCTGGTTCGAGCTGGAGCACCAGCAGCTCGGGTTCGAGTTCGGCACGTTCACCGACCGGTTCAACCGGCTCGACGAGGCGCTGCAGATCATCGAGCCGATGCTGCGCGGCGCGCGCCCGACGTTCTCCGGCGACTGGTACCGCGCGGAGGGCGCGATGAACGAGCCGCGGGTGCGCGACGACCTGCCGATCCTCATAGGCGGCAGCGGCGAGAAGAAGACCTTCAAGTTCGCGGCCCGGCATGCCGACCACCTCAACCTCATCTGCGACGCCTCGGCCATCCCGCAGAAGCTCGAGGCGCTCGCCGCCCGCTGCGACGAGGAGGGACGTGACCGATCGACGCTGGAGACCAGCTACCTGGCGTACGTCATGGCCGACGAGGACGGCGACGCCGCCCGGGACCTGCACCGCCGGTACCTCGGCGAGCGCGGCATCGACCTCGACGCCATGGGCGAGGACCGTCGCAGGGCGGCCACGGACCGCCAGTTCGTCGGCACCCCCGACGAGGTCGCCGGGCAGCTGAAGGAGCGCGTCCTCGACGCCGGGGTCGATGGCATCATCTTCAACGCCGTGGCGAACGGTCACGAGGAGGGCGTCGTCGACGCCGTCATGCGGGCCCTCGCGCCGCTGGTCCACTCGCACTGAGTCCGGGGCCGCGCGCCCACCTCAGTAGGGCGGGTCCTCGGCGAACCGCGCGAGCCGGCGTCGGTAGCGGTCGTGGGCGGCGTCTGCGCGCGCTCGGGCATCCCGTGCACAGCGTCGGCGGCGGAGCAGGACCTCGTGCTCGTCGAGGCGGTGCTCGATGCGCTCCTCGAGGAGGCTGGGCAGCTCGGGTGGGGCGCGCGTGACGCCGCGCGAACGGGCGGCGACCACCGCCTCCAGGGAGTCGACCGAGTCGCCCCGGAGCACCAGCTGGTCGAGCGCGTCGAGTGGTGACGTGGCCGTGGCGACGCCGGTGGGGTCGGTCCACTCCGCCACGCCGTCGGGACGCAGGCGCACCCTCCACCCGGGTGACTGCTTGACCCGGTGGTGACGGCGGCAGAGACACAGGAGGTTGGCCGCCGAGGTCGGGCCGCCGGGCCACGGCCTGACGTGGTCGAGGTCGCAGAAGCGGGCGGCGACCGAGCAGCCGGGGAAGCGGCACCGACCGTCGCGCGCCCGCACGAGGTCGGCTAGCGGCTCGCCCGGCCGGTAGCCGTCGCGGGCCAGCCGGTCACGGGGGTCGAGGCGGGCGCCGGAGCGCGGGTCGCACGGTTGCTCGACGACCTCGGTGGTGTCGTCGGCGGCGACCCGGTCGAGCCACCGGCGTTCCACGAGCATCGGCTCACCCGGCCGGCTGCCGTGGACGAGCACCAGGTCGTCGGCGCGGGCTCCGGCCCCTACCTTTGTCGCCGTCAGGTCGGAACAGGCCTCCCACGACCCGGGCGCCGGAGCCGCGGACGGGTCCTCGGCGGTCGACGCGGGCTGCGGGAGAACCTCGCCCCCGGTTGACTCGACCGGACGGGTCAGCACGAGCGTGACGGTGACGTCGGCGTGCTCGACGACGAGATCGGTGAGCGCGCGCCCCCGCGCGTACTCGGTGGTCTCGCACACCCCCTCGGTGACGTACTGGCGGGCGCGCTGGTCGATGGCGGCCCACGCGGCCGCGGACCGCTCGGTGGGGAAGGTGCCGTACCAGGCGTCGACGCCCGGCTCTGCTGCCCAGCGGCGAAGGCCGGTCTCGCTCCGGGAGCGCTCGGCACGAACGCGGACCAGGTCGGGCGAGATGCGGCCGAGCAGGCGGCGGGTGCGGCGGCGGAGCGCCGGCCCGGGCTCGGTGGCTAGGTGCGGTTCGAGCGCGGAGACGACGGCCTCGGCGACGTCGGCGGGTGCCTCGACCAGCTCGTCGGCCACCACCGACGCACGGTAGGAGTCCAGCCGTCCCTCGCGCATCGCGCAGTGGAGGCCGTCGAGCCCGGTGGGGTGGGACCCGGCGCCGTCCCCGACGTCGACCGGCTCGCGACCGGTGAGCCGGACCGCGGTCTCGACCCGACGCTGGGCCTGGTGGTGCGAGGCGCCGAGGCGGGGGGCGACGAGGTCGGCGGCGTCGAGGGCGACTCGCCCCGGACCGCGGTCGACCGTGCCGAGGGTGCCGTCCTCCTGCCACACGTGCTCGTGGCGCGCCACCGCGGCGAGGCCGAGGTCCTCGACCGCGGCGAGCCGGTTGCCCCACGCCCTGGCCCGGCCCAACAGCTCGAGCCAGTCGTCCTGGGTGAGGTCCGAGCCGATGTCGAGGAGGGTTGCCTCGAGCCGGGCCAGGCCCGCGTCGAGCGCCGCGACCGCGTCTGCGACGTCCTTCCCACCGGCCATCTGTTCCCCCTCCCGCACCCACGATCCTACTCCCCGCGGACGAATAGGACAAGTGTTCGATCGCGCCAATCCGATTGCGGCTCAGCATTTTCGTCCGCACGATGCGAGGTGCCCGGCAGGCCCGGGCCCCCGGCCGCCAGCGTGTTCCGGCCGACCTCGCCCGTTCCCCGGCCCTCGTGGGCCACGATGGTCCGATGGGGATGGACGTGTACGTCGGGCCGCTCAGCCGGTACCTGGCTCGTGACTGGCAGACCATCGTCGAGCAGGCTGGTGAGGCCTCGGGGCGCCCGGTGCAGGTGCTGCGCCCCGACGGCGGTGAGCCACCGTCGCCCGTCGAGGCGCTGGAGGCCTCCCGGCGGTTCCAGCACCAGGTGGCCGAGCAGATCGGCCGTGATGACATCGGCTGGCCAGACGACCCGTCGTGGCCGTACGCCACCGACAAACCCGACTGGGACGGCTACGCCGGTCTCCTGCTCCTCGCCGCCTACGACGAGCGGCCACACCTGGACCCACGCCGGGCCTCGCCCCCGCGGCCGGCCGACTCGGTCAAGCGCTTCACCGAGGCACCGGCGTACGTGGCGGCCGAGGACGAACGCCCACTGCGCTACTCCACGCTCCTGCACCACGTCGAGTGGTGGCTGCCCATCCCCGACGACGTGCACATCTTCGTCACCGCGCGGCCGAGCGGCGAGGAGGCCCGCGTCGGGTCGGTCGAGATGCTGCACCTCGAGCTCGACGTCCTGCGGAAGCGCTACGGCCTCACCGAGGAGCACCTGGCGGGCATCCGCCGGCACGGTCCACCGCACGACGAGGACCCGTGGAACTGGGGCCGCTTCGGGCTGGCATGCCTGCTGCCCCTGGTCGGCTGGGCGCGCGAGGCGCGCCACCCGGTCCTTCTCGACTACTGACCGACCCCTGGCCCGACCCGCTGGCCCAGCTGGCGCAGGACCGGGTCAGGCCACCCGCACCAGGGCCGCCGCGAGCTCGGCGACCCGCCCCTCGGGCGCCAGCGACGCCAGCCGTTCCGGGTCGTCGGCCAGGTGGAGCGAACGGGCCACCTCGAGGGAGCGGGCGTCGAAGAAGGGAGCGACGGCGGGCCACACCGCCTGCACCTCGCGACAGAAGATGTCGGCCCCGACGAGGCCGATGCCCGTGAAGACCGTGAGGGCATCGCGCAGGTCCTCGACCTCCTCGTGCGACTCCGGGCGGAGGGCACGCAGGTCGCCGCCGTGCTCGTCCAGGACGCGTTCGGCCATCTCCGACAGCCGCGACGCGGTGCTCTCGTCGTAGCGGCGGTATCCACCCCGGCCGAGGGCGTCCACGCGCTCCTGCCACGTCGAGTCGAGGAAGTGCTGCGGGGTGCGCCAGCCCGCGGCCCACAGCTCACGGGCTGTGGCGGCGGCGATGTCGGCCGAGATGCGGGTGGACGCGAGGAGGCTCAGCACGAGCAGCTGGAAGAGGGGTGCGGGCTCGTCCCGCAGCGTGATGCCGGACTCCTCGGCGAAGGTCCGGCCGCCGTCGTCGAGGAGCCGGCGCACGGTGGCGGCGTCGGAGGTGCTCATGACCGATCGGTACCCCGCTGCCGCGGGGCGTACACGTGGTCCAGACCGGGTGTACCATCATCGGTTCGCCGGTATGGCATCCCCACACGAAACAGGAGGCGGTCCCGACGTGCCCACGCCGACCGCCGACCGGTCCACCCGACCCACCGACCCCGTCCTCGCCGCCGAGCAGGCCCACCTCGACCGGGCGCGCGACCAGCTGCGCCGGATGCGCGAGGCCGCCGACGCACTCGACGCCGGCCGGGCCAGCGACCCGCTCAACGCGGCAGTGCTCAGCCACGTGCTCGCCCGCCGCGTCGCCTCGCTCCGGGACGACCCCCACACGACCCTGTTCTTCGGCCGCATCGACGCCACCACGGATGTCGGCGAGGAGACCTTCCACATCGGCCGCCGGCACGTCAGCGACGGCCGAGGCGACCCCGTCGTCGTCGACTGGCGGGCCCCGGTGTCCACTGCCTTCTACCGCGCCTCCCCCACCGACCCGATGGGCGTGCACCTGCGGCGCCGCTTCGGGGTCGACAAGGGACGGCTGACGGCGTACGAGGACGAACGCCTCGACACCGCCGGTGCGCAGGGACCGGCCCACAGCGACATCCTGGCCGCCGAGATCGAGCGGCCGCGGTCCGGGCCGATGCGCGACATCGTCTCGACCATCCAGCCCGAGCAGGACTCGATCGTCCGCTCCGACCTCGCGACCAGCATCTGCGTCCAGGGGGCGCCCGGCACGGGGAAGACGGCGGTGGGCCTGCACCGCGCGGCCTGGCTGCTGTACTCGTTCCGCCGCGGTCTCGAGCGCAGCGGTGTGCTCGTCGTCGGGCCGAACCGGGCCTTCCTCGACCACATCGGGGCCGTGCTGCCCTCCCTCGGCGAGGTCCGCGTGCGGCACACCACCATCGACGACCTGCTCGACCACGGCCGGGTCCGAGCCACCGAGTCCGCCGACGTGGCCGTGCTCAAGGGCGATCCCCGACTGGCCGCGGTGCTGCACCGGGCCGTGTGGTCCCGCCTTCGCCGGGCCGACGAGGCACTCGTCGTCCCCCGCGGCGTGCGGCGCTGGCGGGTGCCGGCCCACGAGGTGCAGGAGGTGCTCGACGAGCTGGCCTCACGCGGCGTGCGCTACTCCGCGGCGCGAGCGCTGTTCCCGCAACGACTGGCACACCACGTGCTCGTGCAGATGGAGCGCGCCGGCGAGTCGCCGGACGACCGGGTGCAGGACACCTTGGCCCGGTCCGCGCCGGTGAAGGCCCACGTCAAGGAGGTCTGGCCCGCGCTCGACCCCGCCGGCGTGCTCTTCGACCTGCTCTCCGACCCGACGGCCCTGGCCGCGGCGGCCGACGGGGACCTGACCGAGGACGAGCAGCGGATGCTCCTGTGGGACAGCCCGCCCCGCAGCAAGGGCGCCGCCCGGTGGTCCAGGGCCGACATGGCACTGCTCGACGAGGTCGCCGACCTCCTCGACCGCACACCGAGCCTGGGCCACGTCATCCTCGACGAGGCGCAGGACCACTCCGCCATGCAGCTGCGCGCTGTCGGCCGGCGGGCCTCCACCGGGTCGCTCACCGTGCTGGGCGACATCGCCCAGGGCACCACACCGTGGTCCACGGAGTCCTGGGACGAGGCGATGACCCATCTCGGCCGGCCGGACCGCGAGCAGGTGGTGCTCGACCGTGGCTTCCGGGTGCCCGGGCTCGTCATCGACTTCGCCGCCCGGCTGCTGCCGTCCATCGCGCCCGGTCTGGGTGCACCGCAGTCCGTGCGTGACAACCCGGGCCGACTCGAGGTGGTTCGCGCCACTTCCGGTGAGCGCGACGCCACGGCCACCGAGGCCGTCGCGGCCGCCACGACCGAGCCCGGTTCGGTGGGTGTCATCGCGGCGGATGCCGACGTGCCCGCACTGAGCGCGGCCCTGCGGGCCGCGGGCATCGCGCACGGCCGGCTCGATGCCGACCACGGCGACGACGAGGACCGCCAGGTCGAGCTCGTGCCGTCCAGTGTGGCCAAGGGCCTCGAGTTCGACCGGGTCGTCGTCGTCGAGCCGGCCGCCATCGCGGCCGCCGAGCCCGACGTGCGCACCGGGTTGCGTCGGCTCTACGTCGTCCTCACCCGGGCGGTGTCCGCGCTCACCGTGGTGCACGCCGACCCGCTTCCCCCGGAGCTCGGCGGCTGACACGCGATCGGGCCGGATCAGCCCTGGGCGCGGAGCTCGTCGGTGAGACGGGGGACGAGCTGGGCCCGCAGCCGGACGACGTCTGCGTCGGCCCGCGCAGCGAGTCCGCTGTCGACGGCGATGCCTGCGGTCGGTGTCGCCCGTTCGACGGCCTCGAGCCGCCGGGCGGTCGACAGCCCCGTCCCGGCCGTGGTCCCGCCCTCGGCCGCCAGCCGCGCCGTGTACTCGGACCGTTCGGGGCGCCGGACCTCGGCGAGGGCCTGGAACGGGTCCCGGCCGTACCGGGCAGCGCTCGCCGCCGCGGTGAGGCCGAGGGGTGGCCCCACGGTGCTCAGCAGCACCCCGGCCACCGCGTCGCGTCCGGCGAGGGCGGCGGCACGTGCGTCGGCATCCTGCGCCGCGGCGACGATGACGGGGCGCCATAGCCGGTGCAGGGCCCCCTGAGCCATGCGGAGGGGCGCGGCGACCGTCGTCATCCCCGCGACCCCCACGTTCTTGACCACGCCCCGGCCCACCCGGTTCACCTCGAGCTCGGTGACCGCGATGGGGTTGTTGACGCTGTAGGCGGCGGCCACGAGGTCACCACGCACGGCACCGGGTGGCTCCAGCAGGCTCCGCCCAGCGGTCAACATGTCGTCGGCCAACCTCACCAGCCGCCCGGCGGCACCACCACCGGCGACACCGGGCACGGCGAGCGCCAGCGTCACCGCCGCCACCCGTTCGCGGGGGCGGAGCACCGTCCACTGCGGTAGCCCGACGACGAGGTCCACCCGCCCGCCGTACCCGACTGGGAGGGCCGTCACCGGGTACGTGGTGTCGAGGAGCACCCGTCGCGGCGCGCGGACCTCGACGGCGCCCGCCACAGTGGAGACGAGGGCGTACAGGCCCGGTGCCTCCGCCTCGGGCACGGGCACGGCCTCCGGGCGCACCCGCAGCGGCCGGGGCAGCAGCTGCCACACGACGAAGGCCCCGAACACCGCCCAGACCACCCGCGACCACCCCCGGTCGACCAGCAGCAGGGCGACCCACGCCCCCACGGGGACCAGCCAGCAGAGCACCACGATGAGCGCCGCCCCCACAGCGGCCGCGCCGCCCGACCGTCTGGCCGGTGAACGCCCGATGGGCGGTGAGGGGACTGTCGAGGTCACCGAAACAGCGTCCCACCGCGCGGCACCCGCTGCCATCCCCCGCGGCCGGGCTCGCCGTGGCCTCGGGGATCGATGGGCGGACGGGCGGACCCGGTCGTGGGGCGGGGTCCTCACCCCTCGGCGCGGCTCGACCCCGCTGCGCTCTCCCGGAGCAGTGCCCACAGCGCCGCGACGTCCTCGCGCTCGGTGGGCTCGGCACCCACCGAGACGCGCACCATCCACCGCCCGTCCAGCTGGCTGGCCCCGAGGAAGGCCCGACCGCTCGCGTTCACGGCATCGACCCAGGCGAGGGTGTGCGCGTCGAGGGCATCACCCTCCAGGCCCTCCGGCTCGTGCCGCAGGCAGACCGTCTGCAGCGCGACCGGCGCGAGGACGCGCCACCCGGGCTCGGCCTCGACCTGCTCGGCGAGCCACCGCGCGTTCGCGAGGTCTCGGCGGAGCCGTTCGCGGATGGCGTCGACACCGTCGAGGCGCAGGTGGAACCACAGCTTGAGCGCCCGGAACCGCCGTCCGAGCGGGATGCCCCAGTCCTTGTACTGCACCACCTCGGCGTCGGTGGCGGCTCGCAGGTAGCTCGGTGTCGTCGACATGACCGACACGAGGTGGTCGACGTCGCGGACGTACAACAGCGAGGTGTCGAGGATCGTCCCCATCCACTTGTGCGGGTTCCACGCCAGCGAGTCGGCGTCGTCGACCCCGTCGAACAGGTGCCGCATCTCCGGCAGCAGCATCGCGGACCCGGCCATCGCGGCGTCGACGTGCACCCAGGCTCCGTGCTCGCGCGCCACCTCGACCACCTCACGGACGGGGTCCATGGCCGTCGTTCCCGTCGTCCCGACCGCCGCGACCACGACGGCCGGCACGCGTCCCGCCGCGGCGTCCTCCCCCATGGCCCGGCGCAGCGCGGCAGGGTCCATCGCGTAGGTGACGGGGTCGACGTCCACGTATCGCAGGTTGTCGGCGCCGAAGCCGGCCAGCAGCACCGCCTTGGGCACCGAGCTGTGGGCGTGCGGCGAGGTGTAGGCGACCAGGGGCGCGTCGAGCGCCTGCAGGCCGCCACGGTGCTCCGCTCCGTCGCTGGCGCGCTCGCGGGCCGCGAGCATCGCCACGAGGCACGCCGTCGAGGCGGTGTCCTGGATGGCGCCGCGCCACTGCGGCGACAGGCCGCACAGGTCGCGCAGCCAGTCGGTGACGACCTGCTCGACCTCGGTGAGTGCCGGAGCCGACTGCCACGTGATGCCGAGGGCCGCCACGCCACCGGACGCGATGTCGCCCAGCACCGACGCGAGCGAGGCGTTGCTCGGGAACCAGCCGTAGAAGCCCGGGTGCTGGGTCTGCGTGACACCCGGCACGACGACACGGTCGAGGTCTGCCAGGACGTCCGAGAACGGCTCGGGGGCATCGGGTGCGTGCTGCGGCAGCGCGTCACGGACCTCGCCGGGACGCACCTGCGCGGCCACCGGCAGGTCGGCGACCCGCCGGCGGTGGTCGGCGATCCAGTCGATCAGCTCGTGACCGGCGGCACGGAACTCCTCGGGCGTCATGGCGTCATTGTGCTCGGCCGCCGTCCGACTGACCCGATCGGTCCATTGACCCCCGTCGGCGGGCGCGCGGAGACTGGAACGCCGACCGGACGACGGTCGCCCGGTCCGCGCGGGAGACACCATGCTCAGCGACCACACGCCCACACCCACGCTCGCGGTGAAGGACATCGCCGCAGCCCGCGGCTTCTACGAGGGGGTGCTCGGGCTCTCGGTCCAGGAGGAGGACGAGGGCAGGGTCCTCTACGGCGCCGGCTCGGGCACCGTCTTCGTGTACACCTCCGAGTTCGCCGGCACGAACCGTGCCACCTCGGCCGCGTGGTTGCTCCCGGGCGATGCCTTCGACAGCGAGCTGGCGGCGCTGCGCGAGAAGGGCGTGGACCTGCAGACCTTCGACGCCGACTTCGTCACCTGGGAGGACGGCGTGGCCTCGCTGCCGGACGGACGGCGCGCGGCCTGGTTCAGCGACCCCGACGGCAACGTCCTCAACATCGGGGCGATGACCTGACCAACCCGGCCCCGGCATCAGGTGTGCCGTAGGCCCCTCCCGGGGTGGGTCAGAGGAGCTCCACCACGGCGGTCAGCGGCCCGCCCGCGTCGCCGGTGTTGACGGTGCCCGCGAGCAGTGCTCCACCCCACGGGGCACCACGAACAGCTGCCCCGGGCCGAGCACGACGTCCCGGTCGCGCAGCGCGATGGTGAGCTCGCCGGCGACGACGAGGAACAGCTCGTCGGTGTCCTCGTGGGTGTGCCAGACGAACTCGCCCTTGATCCGGACGACCTTGACCTCGTAGTCGCCGAGCGTCGCGACCGCCTTGGGCGACCAGTGCTCGGAGAAGAGGGCGAACTTCTCGGCGAGGTCGACGGCGTCGCCGTGCGGCGGGGCCACGGCGATCAGAGGTTGATCATGTGGCCGGCGATCCCCTCGACGGTCTCCTTGACCGCCTCGGAGAGCGTCGGGTGCGCGAACACGTTGCGCGACACCTCGTCGGCGGTGAGGTCCCACTTCTGCGCCAGGGTGAGCACCGGCAGCAGCTCGGTGACGTCGGGACCGATCATGTGGGCGCCGATGATCTCGTTGTGCTCGGCGTCCGCGACGACCTTGACGAAGCCGACACCGTCGCCGAGGCCCATCGCCTTGCCGTTGGCGCTGAACGGAAACTTCGCGGTCTTGACGTCGTAGCCCTTCTCCTTGGCCTGGGCCTCGGAGTACCCGAACGAGCCGATCTGCGGGTGGCAGTACGTGGCCCGCGGGACGAAGTCGTACTCCACGGGCATCGTGTCGGCCCCGGCGAGGTGCTCGGCGGCCACGACGCCCTGCGCCTCGGCCACGTGGGCCAGCATGAGCTTCGCGGTGCAGTCGCCGATGGCGTAGACGTTCTCGACGTTGGTGCGGCAGTACTCGTCGATGGCCACCGCACCTCGCTCGGTGAGCTCGACCCCGGTGTTCTCCAGCCCGAACCCCTCGACGCGCGGGGCGAAGCCGATGGCGGAGAGCAGCTTGTCGGCCTCGAGAACCTGCTCGTCCCCGTCCTTGGAGACCGTGACCCTGACGCCCGAGCCGGTGTCCTCGACACCCTCGACCTTGGTGCCGAGCAGCACCTTCACCCCGAGCTTCTTGTAGTGCTTGAGCAGCTCCTTGGAGATCTCCTCGTCCTCGGTGGGCACCATCCGGTCGAGGAACTCGACGATGGTGACGTCGACCCCGAAGTTCGTCATGACGTACGCGAACTCGACGCCGATGGCACCGGACCCCGCGATGATGATCGACCCGGGCAGGTTCTCGTCGAGGATCTGCTCCTCGTAGGTGACGACGTTCGCCGAGACCTCCACGCCGGGCAGCATCCGGGTGACCGCCCCGGTGGCGATCACGAGGTGGTCGAAGGTGAGCGACTGCTTCTCGCCGTCGTTCAGCTCGACGTCCATCGACGTCGCGGAGGTCAGCGTGCCCCACCCGTCGATCTCGGTGATCTTGTTCTTCTTCATGAGGAAGTGGACGCCCTTGACGATGCCGGCGGACACCTTGCGCGAGCGAGCATGGGTGACGCCGTACGACATCGTGGCGTCGCCCTCGATGCCGTAGAGCTCCTTGTCGTGCTGGAGGGTGTGGGCGAGCTCGGCGTTCTTGATCAGGGCCTTGCTGGGGATGCAGCCGACGTTGAGGCAGACGCCGCCCCAGTACTTCTTCTCGACGACCGCGACCTTCTTCCCGAGCTGCGCGGCGCGGATCGCCGAGACGTAACCACCAGGACCTGCACCGAGCACCACGACATCGAAATCAGCCATGCCCGCCAGCCTATCGGTGTGCGGCTGGGGGATCGCCCCCGTCCTCCCCCCGGGTCCGGCCCCTGTGCGGCAGGTCAGCGCAGGCCACGAAGGGTGCGGTGCACCGCCGCCGCCACCGGGGCCGCGGTGTCGCTGCCGTGCCCGCCCTGCCCGACCACCACCGCGACGACGTACCGCGGGTGGTCGGCGGGCGCGTACGAGACGAACCACGAGGTGTCGCGCTTCCCCACCGCCTCACCGGTGCCGGTCTTCCCGGCCACCGGCCAGTCACGCGGCATCGACGCGAAGGCTCCCGCCCCCGTTCCGTCGGTCACCACCCCGCGCAGGGCCTCGCGCAGGTAGCGGTCGAGGGACGGGGTCACCGGGGCCGCTCGACGCCGCCCGACCGGCACCGCCTCCTTCTCACCGGTCTCTCGGTCGACGAGGCGTTGCCCGAGGCGGGGGGTCACGAGGTGGCCGCCGTTGGCGATGGACGCGTACATGACGGCCATCTGGAGGGGTGTCGCGAGCAGGTCGCCCTGCCCGATGGAGAAGTTCACCGCGTCCCCGGCCCGCAGCTGCCAGCCGGTCTCGCAGTTCTCCTTCGCCACCTGCCGCAGGAAGGTGCGGCGCTCCTTGTCCCTCACCTCGGGGTAGCCCTTCCTCGCCCGGGCACACAGGTCGGCACGCTGGGCCTCCCAGGTGGCGCGCTTCCAGGCCCGGTCAGGCACCCGCCCCGCGGACTCGGCGGGCAGGTCGATGCCGGTGGGGCGGCCCAGGCCGAAGCGCTGCGCCGTGGTGGCGAAGGGGTCGGGCGCCCCCGCGGCGGCGTTCGGACCGCCCTGGTGCAGCCACGCCTGGTAAGCGAGGTCGTAGAAGACCGTGTCGCAGGACACCTCGAGGGCCCGCCGCAGCGAGATGGAGGAGCCGTCGGTGGCCTGGTAGTTCCTGAAGACGGTGTCGCCGATGCGCACAGACGACGGACAGGCGTAGGAGCCGTCGAGGGAGCTGCCCGCCCGCACCGCCGCCACGATCGACGACGGCTTGATGGTGCTCGCCGGCGCGAAGCCCACGTCCACGGCGCGGGACAGCAGCGGCGTCCCGGCACGAGCGCTGGTCAGCGCGGCGTAGTCGCGGGCCGAGATGCCGCCGGTCCAGACGTTGGGGTCGTAGTCCGGTGCGCTGGCGAGGGCGAGGACGTCCCCGCTGCGTGGGTCGAGGACGACGACCGCCCCCGAGTCGGCCGGCCACTTCTCCGTGCTGCGGCGGGCGGCCCGCATCCGGGCGTCCAGGGCCCGCTCGGCGCGCGCCTGGACGGTGGCGTCGAGCGAGGTGACGAGGTCGCGACCGGGCACCGGTTCGGTCCGTGACACGACACCGGTGACCAGCCCACGGGCGTCGACCGACACCACGGTGCGCCC
The DNA here is from genome assembly GCA_963726295.1 of uncultured Actinomycetota bacterium. Lineage (GTDB taxonomy): Bacteria > Actinomycetota > Actinomycetes > Actinomycetales > Dermatophilaceae > DASSQJ01. The sequence continues at coordinate 73,392 of CAVSBW010000004.1, read as the reverse complement.
GGGCGTGCCCCGCAGGACGTCGTCGTACTCCTGCTCCAGTCCCGCCCGGCCGACGAGGTCGTCGGCGACCAGGCCGTCGTTCCTCGCCACCTCGGCGGCGGTCACCTGACCGAGGTAGCCGATGACGTGGGCGGCGCTGATTCCCTTGGGCCTCGGGTACACGCGCACCGGGACCGACCCCACCTCGACGCCGGGGAACCGTCCCGGCTGCTCGACGAGCGTGAGCGCCCTGCGGGGATCGACGTCCTCGGCGAGGGGCACCGGCACCTGCGGCGAGCCCGCCCAGCAGGCGGGCGCGGCGGGGGCGCCCTCCTCGCCGCACAGCCAGGTGCGGCCGAGCAGCTCCTCGGCAGGGAGACGGAGGACGTCGGCCACCGCTCGCACCTCGGCCTCCGCGCGTTCGCGGTCGTCGGCGATGACCCGGCGCTCGATCGTGACCACCGTGGCGGTCCGGTTGTCGGCGAGCGGCCGTCCCGTGCGGTCGAGGATGCGGCCGCGCAGGGCGGGGACGACGATGGTGCGCGTGTCGAGCGGCCCGGCGACCGCGTCGAACGTCTCGACGCCGACGAGCTGGACCTGCCCGAGCCGGCCGACCAGCGCACCGAAGGCGAGGGCCACGACGAGGGCGAGCGCGAGCAGCCTCCCGCGGTGCGCCGCCGGCCGCCTCATCCGTACCTCCGCCGGAGCACCGAGCGCTCCGCCCGCACGACGAGGGGCACCAGGGCGGAGGCGACGGTGGCGGTCAGCAGACAGCGCAGGCCGAGCAGCGTGGGGTCGACCGGCGCCGACACCGCCAGGGCCTGCACCGCCCCCACCCCCTCGACCAGCACCGACGCCACGAGGGCCACCAGCCCCACCCGCGGCGCGGGCACGGGGCCCTCCACGCGGAACCGTCCGGCCAGCACCCCGGCGGCCGCGTAGGTCAGCGCCTGCGCGCCCAGCAGCCCGGAGCCCGGGGGCGCGAGGTCGAGGAGCCAGCCGCCCGCGAGCCCCGCGACACCACCCACCACCGGACCGCGCAGCAGCGCCCAGGCGACGACGAGCACCAGGACCAGGTCGGGAACAGGGGCGAGGTGGCGGGCCGCGAGGCCGACGACGGCGAGCACCGCCGCGACCAGCGCGACGACGCGCAGCGGGGTGGCCAGCCGCGTCATCCGCGGGCTCCGGTGGTGGCGGACGGGGTCACGGCGGGGCGCGGTGTGGCGCGCACGGGGTCGAGGACCACGGCGACGACGTCGAGCGAGGTCGTGTCGACCGAGGGGACGACGGTGCCTGTGTCGGAGAGCCGTCCGGCCGAGCGCTCGACGGACCCGACCCGGCCGACCCGGATGCCCGCGACGAACGGCCGCCCGCCGACGCTGCCCAGCGTGCGCACCTCGTCGCCCCGCGACATCCGACCCCGCTCGACGAGTCCGAGCGCCAGTCGTCCGGGCTCCGGTGCCGCTGCCCCGCCGGTGGCCGACCCCGACGCCTCCCCCAGCACGCCGCGGCTGCCGACGCGCACACCGACCACCAGATCCGGTGCCCCGACCAGCAGCACGTCGCTGGTCCAGGGCGCGACCCCGACGACGCGGCCGACGAGCCCGTCCGCGGAGACGACGGTCGTGTCCGGGACGACGCCGTCGCGGGACCCGGCGTCGATGGTCACCCGCTCGGGCCCGGCGGGGCCCGACGCGCCGACCGCCACGACCCGGGCCAGGACGAGCGACCGGCCACCCAGCGCCGGGTCGGCGAGCAGGGCCGTGGCGTCGCTCGACTCGGCGAGGCGCCGGCGGACACCGGCCAGCTCGGCCGCCGTCCTCGTGGTCTCGGCCTCCGCCGCGGAGACGATGTCGTCCGTCGGCCCGACGGCCCGCTCGAGCGGGCCCAAGGCGGCGGCGGCCACGCCACGGGCGCGGGAGAGGTCGACCGTCCCCGAAAGGTCGAGCAGGAGGGCCGCCGCGGTGAGCACGACGAGGCCCACGGCGAGCCGGCGGATCATCGGCGGGTGGTGTCGACGAGCACCCGCGAGAGGGTGCCGAACTCGTCGACGCAGCGGCCGGCGCCGCGGGCGACCGCACGCAGCGGGTCCTCGGCGGCCGTCACGGGGACGCCGAGCTCGTGGCTCATCCGCTCGTCCAGGCCGCGCAGCAGGGCCCCACCGCCGGTGAGGGCGATACCGCGGTCGACGACGTCTCCGGCGAGCTCGGGTGGGCAGACGTCGAGGACCGAGCGGACGAGGTCGACGATCGTGGCGACGGGGGTCTCGATGGCCCGCCGGACCTCCGCCGAGCCGACGGTCACCGTCTTCGGCAGTCCGGTGACCAGGTCACGCCCGCGGACGCGCTCGAAGAGCTCCTCGGCGAGCGGGAAGGCGGAGCCGGCGGCGATCTTCAGCTGCTCGGCACTGCTCTCGCCGAGGAGCAGGCCGTACTCGGACTTCACGTGGGCGACGATCGCGTCGTCGATCTCGTCGCCGCCGATCCGCAGCGACCGCGCCGTGACGAGGCCGCCGAGGCTGATGACGGCGACGTCCGTGGTGCCGCCACCCACGTCGACGACCATCGACGCCTCGGTCTCCTCGACGGGCAGGCCGGCTCCGATGGCGGCCGCCATGGCCTCCTCGATGACGAACACGCGGCGGGCGCCGGAGCGCAGGGTGGCATCCTCGAGGGCGCGTCGCTCGACGCTCGTGATGTCGCTCGGGACGCAGACGACGACCCGAGGGCGGATGAGGCGCGACGGCGACACCTGGCCGACGAACCAGCGGATCATGCGCTCGGTGACGTCGGCGTCGGAGATCACCCCGTCGCGCAGCGGCCGTACCGCCTGGACGGTCTCCGGGGTGCGGCCGAGCATCTCCTTCGCCCGTCGGCCGGCGGCCAGCAGCTGACTGGTCCCGGACCGTACGGCGACGACCGAGGGCTCGTCGAGCACCACCCCGCGCCCCCGCTCGTACACGACCGTGTTGGCGGTGCCGAGGTCGATCGCGAGGTCACGACCCCGCAGCCAGCCCAGCCACCATCGACCCATGGGCCGAGGCTAGGTCGGTCCCGCGCCCGGGCCGCGGAGGCAACGCCGGTCGACCGCGGTCCCGCGGCCGAGGTCGTGACGCGTGTGACGTGTGTGGCTGATGTGGACAGCCGGCGGGGGCGGCCGGGTCAGAGCTCGGGGAACCAGATGCCGACCTCGCGGGCCGCCGACTCCGGCGAGTCGGAGCCGTGGACGATGTTCTTCTGCACCGCCTCGCCCCAGTCGCGCGCGAGGTCCCCACGGATGGAGCCGGGGGCCGCCGCCGTGGGGTCGGTGGCGCCGGCGAGCGACCGGAACCCCTCGATGCAGCGCTCCCCCTCGATGACGACGGCCGCCAGGGGCCCGGAGGACATGAAGCCGACGAGCGGCTCGAAGAAGGGCTTGCCCTCGTGCTCGGCGTAGTGCCGGTGGAGCAAGTCGGTGTCGGCGGTCAGCACCTTGAGGGCGACGAGCCGGTAACCCTTGGCCTCGATGCGGCGCAGCACCTCACCGGTGAGGCCGCGGCCGAAACCGTCGGGCTTGACGAGGACGAGCGATCGTTCTGTGGTCACGCCCTCACCCTAGTCGGCGGCCGCAGGCTCCTCCGCCTCCGCGGCGGCCTCCCGCTGCGCGACGAGCCGGTCCACCTTCCGCCCCTGCACGAGGAGCAGCACCCAGAGCCCGGTGAAGACGAGGCCGACCGCGATCATGATCGGCACCACGACGCCGCTGACCCAGGTCAGCAGCTGCACCGCCCACCCGAGCGTGATGCCGAACGAGGTACGCATCATGGCCGCCGCCACGAGGGCCAGCAGCGAGAGCCCGAGGCCGACCCAGAGCAGCGTGACGCCCTCGTCTGGACGGTCGGCGGCGATCGCGTTGGCCCGGGCGACGAGGGCGAAGAAGGAGAGGATGACCGCCTGCCCGACCAGGGCGATCGCGAGCAACCGGAAGGTGAACTTGCCCTGCCGGCCGATGATGAGGGACGAGCTCACGCGGTGCCGCCGTCGCGCTTCCAGCGCCGTGTCTCGACCGCGGCCTTGGACTCCTTGAGTCCGGCCCCGGTGGCGGCCCGGTAGTGCTTGATGGCGGGGATGAGCTCACCGCGGGAGAGGGCGGCGTCGATGGTGTCGCGCACCGACGGGTCGAGCTCCTCGACGGGAGTGAAGGCGACGTCGGACCGACCGCCCGCGTTGCGGAACGAGGTGACGACCCACCAGACGACCACGACCGCGGCGACGAGCAGCATCACCTTGAACAACGGGCTCATGGCACCAGCGTAGGTGGCGACGGGCACGGGACCGGCAGGGTCCGGGTCAGCCGGGTGCGGTGGCCAGGTACCAGACGGTGCCGTCTGCGAAGTTCGTCACCCAGACGCCGTCGGCGGTCGGGGCCACCACCGCCGGCCCGTCACCGGCCCGCACCCGCTCGACCGCCTCACCGGTCGAGGTGTCGATGCGCGTGAGGTAGTCGGTCCGGTCGTCCGGCACCCAGACCCACCGCCCGTCCGGCGTCGCGTGCAGGTTGACGGGCATGTCACCGGCCGGCACCGGCTCGCCGACCACGTGGCCGGACGTGGCGTCGACGGCGACCACCGAGCCCGAGCGCACACGCGAGACCCACACCGTGTCCCCCGTGGCCGCGAGGTAGGCGGGGCGGTCACCCCCCACCTCGACGGCCGTGGCCCCGAGGGTGTCGGGGTCGAGCCGGACGACGTGGGTCGAGCCGGTCGTGTCGTCACCCACCCAGAGCGCATCGGCGGCCTCGACGATGCCGCCGGCGTTGGTCCCGGCGAGGTCGACCGTGCTCGTTCGCTCGGTCTCCGGGTCGATCCGGGTGAGGGACTGCCCGTTCCGGTTCGTCACCCAGACCGCCCCGAACGCCTCCGCCGCCTGGTACGACGCGGGGCCGGTGGGCACCGACGACACCAGCGTCGGCCCGGCGGGGTCGACGCGGTCCACCACACCGCTCTGCGTCACGACCCACAGGGAGTCCCCGGCGGGCGTGATCTCGCAGGGCGTCTCGCTCAGGTCGATGCGGTCGGTCTCCTCGCCGGTCTCCGGGTCGAGGCGCACCAGCTCCGCGGTGTCGGCGAGGCTCACCCACACCGCACCGTGCGACACCGCGACACCGCAGGGTGCGCCGCCGAGGTCGACCCGCAGCTGCACCTCGGTCGCCCGTCCGTCGGTGGCGGCGAGCGTCCCGAGCGAAGGAGCGGTGGCGCTCGGCGCAGTCGGGTCCCCGGTTGCGGGGGCTTCGGAGCCGAGGCCGCAACCGGCAGCGAGAACGACGAGCACCAGCCAGGCACCCACACGGGGCCCGTGCCGCTTCGCCGCGTGCCACATGCCCCCGACCCTAGGGCCGGACCGGGCACCGCGGCAGCCAGCGGACGCGAGGATGGGGGCATGGACCCGGCCGGCCACCCCAGCACGTCGACGGTGCGCCGTACGGTGCTGGCCGTCGCCGCCCTCAACCTCGCCGGCTTCGCGGGCGAGGTGGTGGTGGCGTTCGCCATCGGCTCGGTCGCACTCGTCGCGGACTCGGTCGACTTCCTCGAGGACACCGCCGTCAACGTGCTCATCGCGCTGGCCCTCGGGTGGCCGCTCGCCCGACGCGCGGTCGCCGGCCGCGTGATGGCGGGCATCATCCTCGTCCCCGCCGTAGCTGCCGCGTGGCAGGCCGTGGGCAAGGCGGGCGACCCGGCCCCGCCCGACGTCACGGCGCTGGCCCTCACCGCGGGGGCCGCCGCCCTGGTCAACCTCACCGCGGCCCTGCTCCTCGCCCGGGTGCGACACCACGGGGGATCGCTGGGGCGAGCGGCCTTCCTCTCTGCGCGCAACGACGTGGCGGTCAACCTCGCGATCATCGTGATGGCCGTGGTCACCTCGTGGACCGGGTCGGGCTGGCCCGACATCGTCCTCGGTGTCGGCATCGTGCTCCTCAACGGCACCGCGGCGTGGGAGGTGTGGCGGCTGGCCGGCCAGGAACGGCTCGCGGCCGCCCTGGACGACGACGAGCCGGCCGCACGGGCCTGACGCCGACCCGGCCCGGCGCCGGCCGACCCGGCTCAGACGTCGGTGACGCCGAGCAGCATCCGCACCTCGGCCGCGGTGACCACCGAGCCGGTGGCCAGCACCCCGCCGCCGACCCCGGCGTCGTCAGCCAGACCCGCGGCCCGGTCGAGGGCCTCGGGCAGGTCCTGGACCACGGTCACCCGGTGCTCGCCGAACACGTCGGCCGCGATCTCCCCGAGCTCGCGCGGGGGCATCGACCGGGTCGAGCTCGTGCGCGTCACGACGACCTCGTCGAGCGCCGGCTCGAGCCCCTCGAGCATCTCGGTGGCGTCCTTGTCGCGCATCACGGCGAGCACCCCGACGAGCTTGACGAAGGTGAACGAGTCGGCGAGCGCCTGGCGCAGGGCCCGGACGCCGGCCGGGTTGTGGGCGGCGTCGACGAGCACCGTGGGGCTGCGGCGCACGACCTCGAGACGGCCCGGCGACTCGACCCGCGCCAGGCCGGCGCGCAGCACGTCGAGGTCGAGCGGCTGCTCGCCACCTCCGACGAACGCCTCGACGGCCGCCACGGCGACGGCCGCGTTCTGCGCCTGGTGGGTCCCGTGCAGCGGGAGGAACAGATCGTGGTACTCACCGGCGATGCCGCGCAGGGACACCTGCTGGCCGCCCACCGCGACGTCACGGGCGGTGACCCCGAAGTCACTGCCCTCGAAGACGAGCCGGGCGCCGACCTCGGCCGCACGCTCGACCAGCACCTCGGCGGCGTCGCGGTCCTCCTGCACCCCGCTGACGGCGATGGAACCCTCCTTGATGATCCCGGCCTTCTCGCCGGCGATCTCCTCCGGGGTGTCGCCGAGGAAGTGCCGGTGGTCGACGTCGATGGGCGTCACGACCGCCACGTCGGCGTCGACGACGTTGGTGGCGTCCCACGACCCACCCATCCCCACCTCGACGACGGCTACGTCGACCGGCAGGTCCGCGAACGCGGCGTACGCCACGGCGACGAGCACCTCGAAGTACGTCATGGCCGGGCCGCCCTCGGTGAGGGACCGCGCGTCGACGATCTCGACGAAGGGGATGACCTCGTCGTAGGCCGCGAGGAAGCGCTCGGGCTCGATGGGGGTCCCGGAGACGGCGATCCGCTCGAGCATCGAGTGCAGGTGGGGGCTGGTGAACCGGCCGGTCTTCAGCCCCATCTCGCGAAGCAGGGCCTCGACGATCCGGGCCGTGCTCGTCTTCCCGTTGGTCCCGGTGACGTGGACGACCGGGAAGGTGCGCTGCGGGTCACCGAGCAGCTCCATCACCGCCCGGATGCGGTCGAGCGAGGGCTGGAGATCGTGCTCCGGGGCGCGGGAGAGGATCGACTCCTCGACCTCGCGCATCCGGGCACGGACCTCGAGGAGGCGGGCGGCCTCGCGCTGGGCGGCATCGGGTGCGGGAGTCACCGGTCCATTGTCCACGCTGGCGAGGGTGCCACCCACCACGCTGGGGTGGGCGCGGTCAGGGCCGCTGGTAGAGGACCTGCCGCCCGACGACGCGGTACCCCATGGCGTCGTTGACGGCGAGCATGTGGTCGTTGGACTCGGCGTTCCACGTGTCGATCCGCTCGAGCTGGGGCTGGGCCTGACGCAGCCACAGGTTCATGCCGGTCTTGAGCAGCAGTCCGAGCCGGTGTCCGCGGTGGGCCGGCATGACCGCCGTGTCGTGCTGGTCGCCGAGGTGCGGTCGCTCGCCGTCGACCACGACGACGGTGTGGCCGACGAGCTCGCCGGTGGTCCGGTGCCGCGCGACCAGCCGGTGCAGCAGGTCGCCCCGGGCCTCCTGGACGCGCTCGTAGCTCTCCACGCGCTCCGCCGGGAAGGCCTCGTCCTCCCAGACCAGGTCGTCGGTCGGGGCGTCGTTGATCGAGGCGGTGACGTCGGCGACTGCGGCGATCTCCTGGACCGGGGACGGCCCGACCCGCCGGAACAGCTCGTACTCGGCGGCCTGGGCTCGGGCCTCCTCGTGGAGCGCCGCGATGTGGTCCCAGTCGAGCTCGGCAAGGACCTGGCGGCGCTGCGCCTCACGCGCACGCAGCTCGTACCCGTGCGCGGTGACGAACTCGTGCACGGGGGACCCCACCCACCCGAAGGTCCCGACGACCCCGCGACCGAGGTCGTGGATGTACCGCTCCAGTGCCCGCACCACCTCGCTGCCGATGCCCCGGCGGCGCAGGTCCGGCCGAACCCGCACCATGAACCACGCGGCGTCGCGGTTGTCGTAGTCGCTCGCGCTCACCCATCCGGCGGCGACGGGCTCGCCGTCGACGCAGCCGAGGAAGGGGACGTCGGGCTCGCCGTCCCAGCCGTGGCGGATGTCGCCCTCCGCCCGGTGGAGCGTGAGCGGCGGCTGCCACGGCGCGTCGAGCGCCTCCGCGGCGTTGTGGACGTCGACCCACACCGCGAGCGCGGCCCGGTCGTCGGCGTCGAAGCGGCGCACGTCCATCCGTCAACGGTCCCGCGAGCCGACCCGATCCGCCACCGAATTCAGCCACGCCTGGGGGCGGCCGCCGACTCCGGACGATCCGGCTCGGCTGCGTCCGCAGGGGTGTGCAGCGGGTCGTGGGGCACGGTGGGCAGCACGGCGTGCCGCCCCGTCCCGTCCCCCGGACCGCTCCGGAGGGTCATCGGGCGGCGGTACCGATCACCCGATGGTGCTGGAGACCAGGAGCCACAGGGCCGCCACGATCAGACCCAGCAACACTGCGCGCGCGATCTGCTGGACTCGCTCCATCCGGTGACAGTCACCGTCCAGGACCGGAGGCGATACCGCAGCGCGCCACTGCGTCCGCGCTGCGATCGTGCCGGGCCGATGACACACCACCGACCGTGCGATCGCTGCGGAGACGGCGAGCACCACGACTGGGCATCCAGGTCAACCCCGCCCACCCCCGAGGCACCGCAAGCCCCTCGACGCCGTCCCGCGTGCGGGCGCGCCGATCCGGCAGGTGCCGGACGGGCCGGGCCGACCCTTGCTACCTTCCGACCATGGTCAACGTCGGTGACGTGATCGAGAACCCGGTCACGGGGGAGCGGATCACCTTCGTGCGGACGAGCGAACAGACCGGTGGCGCGCTCGCCGAGCTGGACCTCGAGCTGAGCCCCACCGCCTTCCTGGCGGCAGAGCACATCCACCGGTCGCAGGAGGAGAAGTTCCAGGTGCTCGAGGGCAGCATCCTGCTGCGCTGTGGCGGCGAGGAGTCGATGAGCGGCCCGGGAGAGACCGTGGTCGTGCCTGCAGGGGCCCCGCACGCCTGGGCTCCGCACGGCGGTGCCGCGGCCAGAGTGCGCATCACCTTCACTCCCGGCGCCGGCATCGAGGAGTTCTTCGACGAGTTCTTCCGCCTCGCCCGCGAAGGACGCGTCAAGCCCACGGGCATGCCCTCGCTCCCGGTCTCGGCCCGCCTCGGGCTAGCTCACGACATGTACCTGGCGGGGCCACCCATTCCCCTGCAACGCGCTGCCTTCCGGGTGTTGGCCACGACGGACAGGCTGCTCCACCGCTCCGGCTCCTGAGGGGGGCGCGGATGGTCGTGGTGCGCTGCTGGGAGTGCACCATCAGGACGCGAGCGAGGCGCCGACCGAGATTCGCGCGGACACGGTGGTGCCGCGGCCCGGACGGCTGTCCACGTCGACACTCCCATCGAGTGCGGCGAACCTGTCCTTCATGCCCGTGAGCCCCTGCCCCCTCACGTGGAGAGGGTCGGCCGGTCGGAACCTCACCCCGTCGTCGGTCACGATGACGCGCAGGTCATCGCCGCAGCGGGCCAGCTCCACGCACACCCGCCGGGCGCGCGCGTGCTTGAGGGTGTTCGCGAGGGCTTCGGCCACGGTGAAGTAGCAGCCCCTACTGGCAGGTCTGGGGGATCCTCGTGCCCCTCGCGATCGCGACAGTGATCTCCGGCGTCGCCCTGTTCCTCATGGCCGGGTCCTGAGGAGGATGCGCCCGGGTTGGACGGCGACGGTGACCAGAGTGGCGCAGTGGGCGGTCGTGCCCGCCGTGGTCCTGGCATCGGTGCCGTAGTGGATGGGACCCCAGGGCGACGATCGCAACCTGCCGTCCTGGTTCGAGGCGGTGTCCGGGATCGCCGGCACTGTCGGCTATGCCACGGTGATCGCGATGGGGGTCGCGATCCTCGCGCTCCCCATCCCCAGGTGGACCGGAGCCGCGCTCATCCTCGGGGCTCTTGCCGCCTACGCCACGTCCCTGCCCCCGTTCGTCTTCGTCGGCACCCTGGCCGGTGGCATCGGGATCCTCCGATGGAACCGGAGGGGGAGGGCACGAGTGGGGGCGCGGTCAGCTGCGGCGGACCCGGAGGTGGGCGGTCGTGCCGTCGCCGACGGTGACGGTGGTGACGCCGTCGCCGGTGGGCGCGTCGAGGGCGGCCACCTCGGTGGCGAGGGTCTCGCCGGCGACGAGGTCGCGATGGACCTCGAGCGCCTCGACGACCGCGGGGGCGCCGCCCACCTCCAGCACGATCCGGTCGGAGACGTCCAGACCGGCGTCCTTGCGGGCCTGCTGCACCGCCCGGACGAGGTCACGGGCCAGCCCCTCGCGCTGCAGCTCGGGCGTGGTCGCGGTGTCGAGGACCACGAAGCCACCGCCCGGCAGCATGGCCGTGGCGTGCGAGCCTTCACCGGCCTCGTCGACCACGGTCTCGAGCGTGTACTCGCCCTCGACGAGGCCGAGCCCACCGGTGGTGACCGTGCCGTCGGCCGCGACGGACCAGTCACCGGTCTTCGACCCCTTGATCGCGGCCTGGACGTCCCGGCCCAGCCGCGGCCCGGCGGCGCGCGCGTTCACGGTGAGGCGCTGGGTGATGCCGAAGTCGGACTCGTGGGCCTCGGCCACGTCGAGCACCGCCACCGCCCTGACGTTTAGCTCGTCGGCGACGATGCCCTTGAAGGGCGCCAGGCCCTCCGGGTCGGCGGAGACGACCGTCATCGAGGCGAGCGGCAGGCGCACCCGCAGCCCCTCGGCCTTGCGCAGCGAGGACCCGGTGGAGCAGACCGCGCGCACCTGGTCCATGGCGGCGACGAGGGCGTCATCCGCCGGCAGGTCGTCAGGCGACGGCCAGTCGGCGAGGTGCACCGAGCGGCCGCCGGTGAGACCGCGCCACACCTCCTCGGTGACGAGCGGCAGCAGTGGGGCGCACAGCCTCGTGAGCACCTCAAGCGCCGTGTACAGCGTGTCGAAGGCGGCCTCAGCGGCCGAGCCGTCGCCGGCCCCGGTGTCCCAGAACCTCTCCCGCGAACGCCGGATGTACCAGTTGGTGAGCACGTCGACGAACCCGCGCACCGACTCGCTGGCACCGGGGACGTCGTAGTCGTCCATCTGCGCCGTGACGGTGGCCACGAGGGCGCGCAGCTTCGCGAGCAGGTAGCGGTCGAGCGGGTCGGTGGAGTCGGTCGACCAGCGCGCGTCGTGGCCGGCGCCGCCGTTGGCGGCGTTGGCGTAGAGGCTGAAGAAGTACCAGCTGTTCCAGAGCGGGATGATCACCTGCCGCACGCCCTCGCGGATGCCCTCCTCCGTGACGACGAGGTTGCCGCCGCGCAGGATCGGGCTCGACATGAGGAACCAGCGCATCGCGTCCGCGCCGTCGCGGTCGAACACCTCGAACACGTCGGGGTAGTTGCGCAGTGACTTGCTCATCTTCTGGCCGTCGTTGCCGAGCACGATGCCGTGGCTGACGCAGGAGCTGAAGGCAGGCCGGTCGAAGAGCGCGGTGGCGAGGATGTGGAGCGTGTAGAACCAGCCGCGTGTCTGGCCGATGTACTCGACGATGAAGTCGCCCGGGAAGTGGTGCTCGAACCACTCGGCGTTCTCGAACGGGTAGTGCACCTGGGCGAAGCTCATCGACCCGGAGTCGAACCACACGTCGAGCACGTCCTCGACACGGCGCATCGTCGAGTTGCCGGTGGGGTCGTCGGGGTTGGGTCGGGTCAGCCGGTCGACGAAGGGACGGTGCAGGTCGGGTTCGCCCTTCTCGTTGCGCGGCAGCGTGCCGAAGTCGCGCTCGAGCTCCTCGAACGAGCCGTAGACGTCGATGCGCGGGTGCCCGGGGTCGTCGGACTTCCACACCGGGATCGGGCTGCCCCAGAAGCGGTTGCGCGAGATCGACCAGTCGCGGGCGTTCTCGAGCCACTTGCCGAACTGCCCGTCCTTGACGTGCTCCGGCACCCAGGTGATCTCCTGGTTGAGCTCGACCATCCGGTCCTTGAACGCCGTGACCTCGACGAACCAGGACGAGACCGCCATGTAGATGAGGGGCTCGCGGCAGCGCCAGCAGTGCGGGTAGCTGTGGTCGTAGGTCTCGCGCCGGACGAGCACGGTGCCCTCGGTGACCGAGCCCCGGTCGCCCTCGCCGCGGGTCGCCGCCTTCAGGTGCTCGATGATCACCGGGTTGGCGTCGAAGACGTGCAGGCCCTCGTAGTCGGTGACCGGGTAGGTGAAGCGGCCGTCGGGGCCGACCGGCACCACGGGCCGGATGTCGTGCCGGTCGGTGAGCTGCTTGTCCTCCTCACCGAAGGCCGGAGCGATGTGGACGATCCCGGAGCCGTCGTCGGTGGTGACGTAGTCCGCGGCCAGCACGACGTGGCTGTTCGGGTGACCCGTGTAGTACGAGAACGGCGGCGTGTACCTGCGGCCCACGAGGTCGGCGCCGGTCATCCGCGCGACGACGCGGTCGGCGGCGTCCTCACCCAGCTCCCGGGCGTAGGAGGCCAGGCGGGCCTCGGCGAGCACGTACCGCTCGGTGCGGCCCGAGAAGTCCGACTCGACGACGACGTAGTCGATGTCCTCGCGGACCGCCATCGCCAGGTTGCTCGGGAGCGTCCACGGCGTCGTCGTCCAGACGAGCGCGAGCTCGCCGGTCTCCAGCCGGTAGCCCACGGTGACGGCCGGGTCCTGCCGGTTCTTGTAGACGTCCTCGTCCATACGCAGCTCGTGGTTGGACAGCGGGGTCTGGTCGTTCCAGCAGTACGGCAGGCACCGGAACCCCTCGTACACCAGGCCCTTGTCGTAGAGGGTCTTGAACGCCCAGAGCACCGACTCCATGAACGTGCTGTTCAGGGTCTTGTAGTCGTTGTCGAAGTCGACCCAGCGCGCCTGCCGCGTCACGTAGGTGCGCCACTCGCCGGCGTACTTCATCACCGAGTCGCGGCACCGAGCGTTGAAGGTCTCGATCCCCAGCTCGAGGATCTCCTCCTTGGTCTTGATGCCGAGCTGGCTCATCGCCTCGAGCTCGGCCGGCAGGCCGTGGGTGTCCCACCCGAACCGGCGCTCCACGCGGTGGCCGCGCATCGTCTCGTACCGCGGCACGACGTCCTTGACGTAACCGGTGAGGAGGTGCCCGTAGTGGGGCAGCCCGTTGGCGAAGGGGGGTCCGTCGTAGAAGACGAACTCGTTGTCACCGTCCTCGCCGGCCGGCCGGTTCTCGACCGAGGCGCGGAAGGTGTCGTCGGCCGCCCAGTGGGCGAGCACCGCCTCCTCGATCTCGGGGAAGCGGGGGCTCGCGGGCACACCGAACGCGGCGCCGGTGTGCTCACCGGTCGTGGACACCTTCGGGTAGGTCATGGCGGGGGTGCTCCTGGCGGTCGACGGTGCTCTGCCACGAGGACGACGGGTCCGGCTCGTGACCGGGCACCACCGCGGTACCACCTCGCTTGCCGCCCCGGGGGGCGACCGCTCTTGCGCCAGGTCGTGACGTGACCCCGACGTCCGGGTCTAGTGAGGACGCCGCGCACGGCATCCCGTTCTTCCGGAGGCTCGCCGCTGATGACGGCTCGAACGCCTGTGGTGACGATGATAACGGCGCCCGGGACGTGGTTCCGACCGGGTTTCATCGGGAGTAGAGTCGGCCCCGCCGCTCCTCGGAGCGGCAACCCACACGCACCTGTCGGGGGAAGCCGGTCGAAGTCCGGCGCTGTCCCGCAGCCGTGGGCCACCGCGAGGTGGCAAGTCGGAATGCCCGACAGGTGCGAGCGGCTCCATCACCACCGTCGAGGATCGCGGGACGGAGCCCGAGTGCGCCGGGCTCCCGGCGGTTCGGGTCCTTCGTCACCGAACCGCTCAGAGAGGGACCCATGTCCACCACCCGCACCGGGCTGTTCGCCCGGGCAGTCACCGTCGTGGCCGCCGGCGCCGCGCTCGTCGTCGCCCCGGGGCTGGCCACCTCCGCCGCCGCGGCGGACGCCCCCACGTCCACGAGCGAGCGCGCAGGGCTCGCCGGCTCGTTCATCGCCGCCACGCTCGTCGACGGCGACCACTACACCTATCCGAGCAGCACCTACCCCGACGGCGGCAACACCATCGACGCCGTGCTCGCCCTCGACGGCGCCAGGGTCGGGTCCGGCACCGCCGACGCAGCCATGGCCTTCCTCGCGTCCATCGTCGGCCAGTACACGGGCACGGACTACGCCTCCACCTACGCGGGGGCGACCGCCAAGATGCTCCTCGCCGTCGTGGCGCACGGTGGCGACCCCGCGAGCTTCGGCGGGGCGGACCTCGTCGCGCAGCTCCAGGCCACCTACGGCGCCGCCGAGCCCGGCCGCTACTCCGACCTCCCGGCCACCGGCTGCGGGTACGACCCCTGCGACTACTCGAGCACGATCAGCCAGTCGCTCGCGATCATCGGGCTCGACCGCGCGGGGTCGCCCGCCCCGGGCGAGGCCACGACCCTCCTGCTGGCCCAGCAGTGCGCCGACGGCGGCTTCCGGGAGGCCATCGGCGGGGACACCTGTGTCAGCGACCCCGACTCCACCGCCTTCGCGGTGCAGGCGCTCCTCGCGACCGGGACCACGACGGAGGCCGGTTCCGCGCTCGACTACCTCACCGGGGTGCAGGGTCCCGCCGGCGGCCTGGCCGGCGCGGGCAACCCGGTGAACGCCAACACCACGGGCCTCGCCGTCCAGGCCTTCCTGGCGGGCGGGCGCACCGCGGCCGCCGCTGCCGGACAGGCGTTCCTCGCCTCGCTGCAGTACGACTGCACCGCGGCGGAGGCGCTGCGGTGGGGCCTCGCGTACGACGACACGACCCGCTCGGCCACGTCGCCGAGCGACACCGACCTTCGGGCCACGCCACAGGCGGCGCTGGCACTGGCCGGCGGGTCCCTGCTCTCGGTGAGCTCGGAGGGTTCGAGCACGCAGCTGCCGGCCTTCGCGTGCCCGACGCCGACCACCTCCTCCCCCACGACGTCGACCACGAGCCCCGGCTCCGGCTCCACGACCTCGAGCGGCTCGGCCACGACCACCTCGACGCCCGCGACGAGTCGCTCGGCCTCCTCCGCGTCGGCCTCGGCGTCGGCGTCCGGCACCGTCGGCGCGGCGGCCGGCGGGTCCGACCCGTCCGCATCGAGCACGGTCGCCGGGGCCGCGGCCGGCCCGGCCTCCCTGGCCCAGACCGGCTCGAACCTGCTGGTCCCGGTGCTCGTCGGGTTGGCCCTTCTCGTGGTGGGCGCTCTGGCCGTCTGGGGTTCGCGCCGCCGGGGGACGCACGCCTGATGGGGCACCTCCGGTCGCAACTCGTCGGTGCCGCCGCCGCGGCCGGCCTGGCCTGCGCCGGGCTGGCTGCCGGGGCCGGCCCGGCCGCGGCCGCCGCCTGCTCGGGCTCGTCGGGCGTCACGGTCGTCATCGACAACGGCTCGTCGATCTCCACCCGCTGCGCCCCCGGCGGCGGGTCGGCGGCGGACGCCCTGACGTCGGTCGCCGAGGTGAAGTACGTGGCGGCCCAGCCGGGGTTCGTGTGCAGGATCGACGGATTCCCGGCGAGCGACCCCTGCCAGCGCACGCCTCCGTCCACCGCGTACTGGGCCTTCTTCCACGCCTCGCGCGGTGGCTCGTGGACGTACTCCTCGCAGGGCGTCACGAGCTACAACCCGCCGGCCGGCAGTGTCATCGGCTTCAGGTTCGGCTCGGGCGGCCAGCCGCGCACCGCCCCACCCGCGGCCACGACGACGTCCACCCCGAAGACCACCACCTCCACCCCCAAGGCGACCTCGTCGCCGCGCACCACGACCACGGCGCCGAAGAGCACCGGTGGCACCACGTCGTCCGGGGGCTCGACCTCGTCCAAGGGAACGACCTCGGGCGGAGGAAGCACGTCCTCCGGGACCAGCGGCAGAACCTCGGGCCCCACCGGGACGGCATCCTCCGGAACCAAGGTCACGCGAAAGCCCTCGAGCGCGACGAGCCCGTCCGCCTCGACCACGCCGTCGTCGACACCCTCCGACGACGGGTCCGCGGCCTCGGCCACACCGTCCGACCCGCCCGGCACCCTCGCCGCGCAACCCACCTCCAGCACCGGGACCGGGGGCACCGGCACCCTGGTCGCCGCGGCGGCCCTGGTCGCACTGCTCGCCGGTGGCGCCGGCTGGTTCGCCTGGAGACGCAGGCCGCCCGGGTGAGCCAGCGATGAGCCGTCTCCTCCCCCGCGCCCTCCACCCCGCGGCCTGGTGGGGGTGGGCGATCGGGCTCGCCGTCGCCGCGGGGTCGACGACGAACCCGCTGCTGCTCCTGCTCGTCCTCGCGGTCGCCGCGCTCGTGGTCGCAGCCCGGCGCGGGTCCTCGCCATGGGCCCGCGCCTTCCGGCTCTACCTCTGGCTGGGGGCGGCGATCATCGTGTTGCGCGTCGTCCTGCATGTTCTCGTCGGCCTCAAGGTGGGCACGATCGTGGTGCTGCCGCTGCCCGAGGTGACCCTCCCGGACTGGGCCGCCGGCATCCAGCTCGGGGGCACCGTCTACCTCGAGGGGCTGCTCGGCGCCGTCGTCCAGGGGCTGCGGCTGGCCGTCGTCATCGCCTGCATCGGGGCCGCGAACGCACTGGCCAACCCGAAGCGCCTGCTCCGGGCACTCCCGGGGGCGCTGCACGAGATCGGGGCCGCCGTGGTGGTCTCGGTGTCGGTGGCCCCGCAGCTGGCCGAGTCGGTGCAGCGGGTACGGCGCGCACGGCGGCTGCGCGGTGACACCTCGCGTGGCCTGCGGGCCGTGCCCGCGGTGGCGCTCCCGGTGCTCGAGGACACGCTCGAGCGCTCCCTCGTCCTCGCCGCGGCCATGGACTCCCGCGGCTACGGACGCGCCGGCACGGCTCCCGCCGCGCAGCGGCGTGCCACCGGCGCGCTCACCCTCCTCGGACTGCTCGCGAGCGCCGTGGGGCTCTACGGCGTGCTCGACGCCAGCACCCCGGCGGTCATGGGAACCCCCACGCTCCTCGCCGGACTGGCGCTCTCCGTCGGCGGTCTCTGGCTGGGCGGCCGCGGCGCCGCCCGCACCACGTACCGCCCGGACCCCTGGCGCGGACCCGAGTGGCTGACCCTGCTCACCGGGGTCGTGGCTGCCGCCGCGTTCGTCGTCACCGCGCGAACCACGCCGGACGCGCTGCTGATGCCGCTCCAGCCGCTGGCCGTGCCCGCCCTCCCCCTGCTTCCCGTGGCCGGCGTCCTCGTCGCGGCGCTGCCCGCCCTCCTGACCCCCCCACCGCCCCCGCCGGCGGGGCGCACACGGGTCCGGGGCGCCGCCAGGGTGGTGGCCCGTGGCTGAGCCGGCCATCGTCCTCGACCGGGTCACCGTCGTCCTCCCCGACGGCGGCGGACCGGCCCTGCGCGACGTCGACCTCACCGTCGAGGAGGGTGAGCTCGCCCTCGTCGTGGGCCGCACCGGCTCGGGCAAGTCGACCCTGCTCGGCGCCATGTGCGGCCGCGTGCCGCACTTCACCGGTGGCACCCTCCACGGCCGCGTGCTCGTGCGGGGCCGCGACACCCGCAGGCACCGCCCACGGGACCTCGCCGACGTGGTGGGGGTCGTCGGCCAGGACCCGCTCGCCGGGTTCGTCACCGACACCGTCGAGGAGGAGCTCGCCTACGGGATGGAGCAGCTCGGCCTCCCCGCCGCCACCATGCGCAAGCGGGTCGAGGAGACCCTCGACCTGCTCGGCATCGCCGAACTGCGCGGGGCCGCCCTGCGTGAGCTCTCCGGGGGCCAGCAGCAGCGGGTGGCCATCGGCTCCGTGCTCACGGCACACCCCAGCGTCATCCTCCTCGACGAGCCGACCTCGGCGCTCGACCCCACCGGGGCCGAGGAGGTGCTGGCCACCATCACCCGCCTCGTCCACGACCTGGCCGTCACCGTCGTCGTTGCCGAGCACCGCGTGGAGCGGGTGCTCCACTACGCCGACCGGGTCGTCCACGTCGGCCCCGAGGGCATCGTCACGGCCGCCGACCCGGCCGTCGCCATGGCCACGAGCGACATCGCCTCCCCGGTCGTCGAGCTCGGCCGGTGGGCCGGGTGGAGCCCCCTGCCGCTGTCGGTGCGTGACGCCCGCCGCGCGGCCGGTGACCTGCGCGCCCGGCTGGCGACAGCGTCCGCACCCCCCGCGGCGGCCGCCGAGGTGGTTCCCGGGCAGGCGCCCCCTGCGGCGCTGCGTGCCCGCGGTGTCGTCGTGCGGCACCCCGGCGACGTCATCGCCGTCTCGGGTGTCGACCTCGACCTGCGCGCGGGTGAGGTGACGGCCCTGATGGGCCGCAACGGCTCGGGCAAGTCCTCGCTGCTCTGGGCCCTCCAGGGCAGCGGGACGCTCACCGCCGGACGCGTCGAGGTGCCCGGGACCGACGGTCCGGTGCGACCGGCCGACCTGCCCGCCGACCGGCGCCGGGCGCACGTGGGCCTGGTGCCGCAGAACGCGGCCGACCTGCTGTACCTCGACGGCGTCGGGGCCGAGTGCGTCCGGGCGGACGCCGAGAGCGGCGCCACTCCCGGCACGTGCGCCGGGCTGCTCCGTCGGATCGCCCCGGCCGTCCCGCCCGACCGCCACCCCCGCGACCTGTCCGAGGGTCAGCGCCTCGCCCTCGTCCTCGCGGTCCAGCTCACCGCAGACCCGCCGGCCCTGCTCCTCGACGAACCGACGCGCGGTCTCGACCCCACGGCCAAGTCCGTGCTCGCCGGCATCCTGCGCGACCTCGCCGACCGCGGCCGGACGGTCGTCGTGTCGACCCACGACGTCGAGTTCGTGGCCGAGAGCGCCGACCGGGTCGTCGTCCTGGCCTCCGGCGAGGTCGTCGCCGACGGGTCCACGGCCGAGGTCGTCGTGTCCTCCCCGTCCTTCGCCCCGCAGGTGTCCAAGGTCCTCTCCCCCGGACCCTGGCTCACCGTCGCCGCCGTCCGGACCGCCCTCGAGGGGGTGCGGTCGTGACCACCCCGTCGGGGCCGCGGCTGCGAGCGGTCCGGATGCGGCCGCGCTCCACCGCGGCGGTGGCGCTGGTCAGCGTGGCCGGGCTCGTCGCGTTCTGCTGGCCCCTCCTCGTCAGCCCCACCTCCGGACTCGCCCACGGCGGCGACGCCCCGCTCGTCTTCGCCCTCGTCCTGCCGCTCCTCCTCGCCGTCGTGCTCGCGGAGCTGTCCGAGGGCGGGATGGACGTCAAGGCGGTGGCCGTGCTCGGGGTGCTGGCCGCGGTCGGCGCCGCGCTGCGCCCCCTCGGCGCCGGCACGGCCGGGCTCGAGACCGTGTTCTTCCTGCTCGTCCTCGGAGGACGGGTCTTCGGCGCCGGGTTCGGCTTCGTGCTCGGTGCCGTCACGCTGTTCGCCTCGGCCCTCGTCACCGGGGGGGTCGGGCCGTGGCTGCCGTTCCAGATGCTCGGGGCGGCGTGGGTCGGCTGGGGCGCCGGGCTGCTGCCGCCGGCGCGGGGGCGCCGCGAGGTGGTCCTGCTCGCCGGCTACGGCGCCGTCGCGGGCCTGGTGTACGGCGTCCTGCTCAACCTGTCGTTCTGGCCGTTCGCCACCGGGCTGGGGGGGGACCTCTCGTTCGTGGCCGGCGCGCCCGTCGCGGAGAACCTCCACCGCTTCCTCGTCTTCAGCCTCGCCACCTCGCTCGGCTGGGACATCGGCCGCGCGGTCACCACCGCGGCCCTCGTCGCCGTCACCGGTCGGGCCGTTCTCGGCGCCCTGCGCCGGGCCGCGCGGCGAGCCGCCTTCGGGGCGCCGGTGACCTTCGCCGCCCCCACCCCGCCCGCAACCTTCTCTCCGGATGCCGGAACCTTCACCGGGGGACGGGAAGCGAAGGCGTCCTCCGGTGAAGGTTCCCGGGGCTAGGAGAAGCCGCGGCACCGGGCGACCGGAGATGCAGCACCGTGCGTCCTGGGCGCCCCACCGGCCCCCTCGGCATCCGGCGCGCTCCGGCGCCGGAGCGCGCACGGCGGGTCCGGCCCTGCCCGGCGTCCCCGCTTGGCAGAATCGCCCCCATGAGCCCGCTCGAGCTGGACCGCGACCCTGCGTGGCTGAGCCGCGAGGACCTCGACGCGGCCCGCGCGCGTCTGCCCATCCTCTACGTCGACGCCGTCCCGGTGCGGGTCGACGAGCGCGGGGCCGTCACCGACGTCGGCGTGCTCCTCCGGCTCGACTCCGAGGGCACCATCTGCCGGGAGCTCGTGTCCGGGCGGGTCCTCCACCACGAACGGGTCCGCGACGCGCTCCTGCGCCACATCGAGAAGGACCTCGGCCCCGTTGCCCTCCCCCGCATCCCGGTGAGCCCGCAGCCGTTCACCGTCGCCGAGTACTTCCCGACGCCCGGGGTGACGCCGTTCCACGACCCCCGCCAGCACGCGGTGTCGCTCGCGTTCGTCGTGCCCGTGGCCGGCGACTGCGCACCGCAGGACGACGCGCTCGACCTCACCTGGCTCACCCCCGACCAGGCCCTCTCCCCCGAGGTCCAGGCGGAGATGGACCGCGGTCACGGGGTGCTGCTGCGGCAGGCGCTGGCCCACCTCGGCCACCCGGTCTGACCCCGGAGGTTCCACCCAACGCACCGGAATCCCCCGCATCGCACCGGCACCGTTCCGCTGGGATGCCGAGGTTCGGGCATGGGGCGGGAAACTTGGGTCAGCCGAAGCGGTCGGTGCGGCGGTTCATGTCGTGGTGCTCGGCGGCGTAGGCCTGCTCGGGTGTGGGCGCCATCCCGCCGAGGCGGGCGGGCTGCCAGCGCAGGTCCGACCCGGTGAGCCCGGGGTAGCTCGCCTGCTGGGCGTCGAGCTGGGCCTGCATGACGCTCTTGAGCCGGGCCGTGGCCTCCAGGACGTCCTCGCGCCGCTCCAGGTGGATCGGCTCCCCCACGGTGATGTGGATGGGGATGCTCGCCCGGCCCATCTGCTTCGGGAGGTCCTTGGTCCACACCCGGTGCCCGCCCCAGATCGTCGTGGGCAGGACCGGCACCCCCGCGACCTGCGCCATCTTCACGGCGCCGGGCTTGAACTCCTTGAGCTCGAACGAGCGCGACACCGTCGCCTCCGGGAACACCCCCACGATCTCGCCGTCCCGAAGCGCCCGCACGGCGTCCGAGAAGGCCTGCCCGCCGCGGTGGCGGTCGACGGGGATGTGGTGCATCCCGCGCATCAGCGGGCCGGCGACCCGGTGCCGGAAGATCGACTGCTTGGCCATGAACCGCACGTAGCGCCCGTGCGGGCGGGCTGCCAGCCCCGCGTAGGTGAAGTCGAGGTAGGACGTGTGGTTGATCGCCATCACCGCCCCGCCCTCGCTCGGGACGTGCTCCGCGCCGAGGACCGTGAAGCGGCTGCCCTGGGCGAAGAACAGCACGCGGGCCACCCCGATGACCGAGCGGTAGAGCGGCTCCATGGGCTCACCCTAGGGCAGTGGCCGCGCCCCGGCCGAGGGCGGAACCGACGTGAGGACGACCCGCCCGGTCTGTGAGAATGACGCCCATGACCGAGCACTCCTCACCGTCGCGCGCCGCCTCCATCCCGGACCGGCCGTCCCTGGACGGCCTCGAGGAGAAGTGGGGCGCGGTATGGCAGGAGCAGGGCACCTACGCCTTCGACCGCGAGGCGGCCCTCGCCGGGGAGCGCGCCCAGGTGTTCTCCATCGACACCCCGCCACCGACGGCGAGCGGGTCGCTGCACATGGGCCACGTGTTCAGCTACACGCACACCGACTGCATGGCGCGGTACAAGCGGATGGCCGGCTTCAACGTCTTCTACCCGATCGGCTGGGACGACAACGGCCTGCCCACGGAGAAGCGCGTCCAGAACTACTACGGGGTGCGGGGTGACGCGACGCTCCACCACGACCCCGACTTCGAGCCGCCGTTCCGTGGCAACGCCAGGAGCACCCGGGCCGCGGACGAGCTGCCCATCTCGCGCCAGAACTTCATCGAGCTCTGCGACGAGCTCACGGTCAAGGACGAGGAGGCGTTCGAGTCGCTCTTCCGGCGGCTCGGCTTCAGCCTCGACTGGTCGATCAGCTACCGCACCATCGACGACCACTCGCGCGCGACGTCGCAGCAGGCGTTCCTCCGCAACATCCAGCGCGGCGAGGCGTACCAGGCCGAGGCACCGGGCCTCTGGGACGTCACCTTCCAGACCGCCGTCGCCCAGGCCGAGCTCGAGGCCCGCGACTACCCGGGTCACTACCACCGGGTCGCGTTCCACGGCCCGACGGGCCCGGTGCACATCGAGACCACCCGCCCCGAGCTGATCCCGAGCTGTGTCGCGCTCATCGCCCACCCCCACGACGAGCGCTACCGGGGCCTGTTCGGCGGCACCGTGCGCACGCCCCTCTTCGACGTCGAGGTGCCGGTGCTCGCGCACCCGGCCGCCGAGATGGAAAAGGGCGCCGGCATCGCGATGTGCTGCACCTTCGGCGACCTCACCGACGTGCTCTGGTGGCGCGAGCTGCAGCTGCCGACGCGCTCGCTCGTCACCCGCACCGGCAGGCTCCAGACCGAGGCCCCCGAGTGGCTCGAGCACGCTCCCGGTCGCCGGCTGTACACCGACGAGATCGGCGGGAAGACCGCGTTCGGTGCCCGCGAGGCGGTGGTCACCGCGCTCCGCGGGTCAGGTGACCTCGACGGCGAGCCCACGCCCACCCAGCGCAAGGCCAACTTCTACGAGCGCGGCGAGAAGCCCCTCGAGATCGTCACCACCCGCCAGTGGTACATCCGCAACGGGGGCCGCGAGGCCGACCTCAACGCCGAGCTCGTCGCCCAGGGCAGCAAGGTCGACTTCCACCCGCCGTTCATGCGCAGCCGCTACGCCAACTGGGTCGAGGGCCTCAACGGCGACTGGCTCGTGTCGCGCCAGCGCTTCTTCGGCGTGCCGATCCCCGTCTGGTACCCGGTGGACGCCGACGGCGAGCCCGACCACGACCACCCAATCCTGCCCAGCGAGTCCGAGCTGCCGGTCGACCCCGCGGCGAACCCTCCGGCCGGGTACCAAGAGGAGCAGCGCGGGAAGCCGGGCGGCTTCGTCGGCGACCCGGACATCTTCGACACCTGGGCCACGTCGTCCCTCACCCCGCAGATCGCCGGCCGCTGGCGGGGCGACGGGTCCGGCGGGCCGGACCCGCTGTTCGAGAAGGTCTTCCCGATGGACGTGCGCCCGCAGGCCCACGACATCATCCGCACCTGGTTGTTCGCGACCATCGTCCGCGCCTACTGGGAGCACGGCGAGGTCCCCTGGACCAACGCCGCCATCTCCGGCTGGATCCTCGACCCCGACCGCAAGAAGATGAGCAAGTCCAAGGGCAACGTCGTCACCCCCGAGGACGTCGTCAAGGAGCACAGCGCCGACGCCGTGCGGTACTGGGCGGGCAGCGGCCGGCTCGGCACCGATGCCGCCTACGACATCGGGCAGATGAAGGTGGGCCGGCGCCTGGCCATCAAGATCCTCAACGCCTCGAAGTTCGCGCTGTCGTTCGGCGAGGTGGAGGGCGACCTCGCCGCCCAGGTCACGGACCCCCTCGACCTGTCGGTGCTGGCGATGCTCCGCGAGGTGGTCGACAAGGCCACGGCCGGTTTCGAGGCGTGGGACTACACCCGCTCCCTCGAGGCCACGGAGACCTTCTTCTGGACCTTCTGCGACGACTACCTCGAGCTGGTGAAGGACCGGGCCTACGGCTCGCGCGGTGACAACGGTGCCGCCTCGGCCCGAGCCACCCTGCGCATCGTGCTGGACGTCGTGCTGCGCCTCTTCGCTCCCGTGCTGCCCTACGTGACGGAGGAGGTGTGGTCGTGGACCCACGAGGGGTCCGTCCACCGCTCCTCGTGGCCGAGCGCCGACGAGCTGCCCGACAGTGGCGACCCGGCGGTCCTCGCCGCCGTCGGCGCCGCGCTGGCCGTCGTCCGCAAGGCGAAGTCCGAGGCAAAGGTCGGCATGCGCGCCGAGGTGCCGACCGTCACGCTCGTCGGGCCGTCGGCCGTGCTCGGCCACGTCCGCACCGGCGAAGCCGACCTGCGGGCCGCCGGCCGCCTCACCGGCACCCTCGACCTCGCCGAGGGTGAGGAGGTCGCGGCCCGCGACGTCGAGCTCGTACCGGTGGCCAAGCCGGCCCGCTGAGCGAGGGCCGCTCCAAGCTCGGCCGACTCAGGCCGGTGCGGCGTCGGGGGCGCGCACGTAGGACCGCTTGCGCGCGGTGCGCAGCCCGGTGGGCCGGACCGCCATCCACGGCACGTCCCACCCGCTGAGCTGCAGCCGTCGCTCCACCACGGCGTCGCGACGAAGGTGGTCGACGCGGCCGGTCGCGGGGTCGTACACGTCGAGGGCGCGGTCACCGTCCCCCGGGAGGACCAGCACGACGTGCCGCGGCAGCAGCGCGTTGCCGATGTAGAGCAGCCCCGGCTCGCCCTCCGCCACGACGTCGACGAGGGTGTCGAAGTCCTCGCGCAGCCCCACCCCGGACTCGTGGCGCCATGCGTCGACCGCGTACCGGGTGCCCAGCCGGGCGGCCCCGAACTCCAGCTCCGCGCGGGCGCCCCACGGCGGTGTGCCCAGGGCCCGCGGCCAGGGCACGTTCAGGCGCCCGCCCCCGCTGAGGACGCTGTTCGTGCGCCCCATGACCACCCGCTCGTAGGCGGCGAACCGCTCCTCGGGGGTGTCGCCTTCCGGCGAGCCCGGCGGATGGGGGTGCCCCGTCCGCACCCATGAGGCGAAGACGGGGTCGACGAGCATCCGCGCGACCGTCAGACAGGCCGAGCCACAGGTGACCGGCGACTGCTGCACCGGCCCCGTGTCGCCGGCCCGGAGCCGGTACGTCAGTGCCACGCCCCCATCGTGGCCACAGGAGGATGATCACGCCAGCACCGTCTGCTTTGATGATCCCGTGTCCCCACGACCGACCGCCCGCGCCGCCTCCCACGGCCGCGCGATCCTGGCCGGCACCGCCGGGCTGGCCGCCCTCCTCGTCGTCTGGGCGGCGGCCGCACCCCGCCCCGCGGAGGTCCTCCCCGGCCTCCGTACGGGCGACGACTTCAGGGGCGGGCCGGCGGACGAGGGGGTGCAGAACCGCCTGGGGACCGTCTTCGACCGGGACATCAGCTACTCGGCGGCGACCATCGACCCCCGACTCGCGGCCGTCCTCGGGTGGTCGCTCGTCGGCGTCATCGCCGCCGCCGCCATCCTCCTCGCGGTCGTCGTCGTCCGGGCGCTGCTGCGGGTCTGGCGAGGGCGGAGCATCCCCCCGCCCGAGGACGCCCGGGCCACGCACGTGGTGCCCGCCGCGGTCCTCGCCGACCAGCTCGAGCGCCTCGCCGCCCTCGGCTCCGGGACCCCCCGGGAGGGGATCGTGGCCGCCTGGGCCCGGCTCGAGGCGAGCATCGCGATCGCCGGCGTCCCGCTCCTGCGGTCTCGCACCTCCACGGAGGTCGTCCTCGCGACGCTGCGCAGCCACGACGTCCCCGCTGACACCCTGGAGGAGCTGGCGGCGCTGTTCCGCGAGGCGCGCTACAGTCCCCACGAGCTCACCGAGACCGACCGGGGCCGGGCCGAGGAGGCCATGCGGCGGATCGACGCCGAGCTCGAGCGCCAGCTCGGGCTCGCCGAGAGCCGAGGTGGCGGTGGTGGTGGCTGACCCGAGGCGGCGACGGCTGCTCCTCGTCGGCGGGGCCGTCATCGTGCTCGCCCTCACCCTCCTGCGTGGCCCGGTGGTCCTCGCCGCCGCTGCCGCGCTCGTGCTCGCCGTGGCCGCCTACCGGCTGATCGGGGTGGCGCGACCCAGCCGCTCCGACTGGACGTGGGGAACCCGGGCGGACGCCGCCGTCGAGTACGAGGGTCGGATGGGCACCCTGGCATCACTCGTCGACGCGGAGGCTCGGCACCCCGACAGCCCGGCGCGGCTCCAGCACTGGTTCCGGCACGTCGCCTCGGGACGGGCGACCCGTCGGCGGGCGTACTCCGAGGGGGTGGCCCCGTCATCCGCCCTCGACGACTATCTCGCCGGACCGCCGAGGCGGCTGACCGTCGCCGAGGTGGACCGCCTGCTCACCGAGCTCGACCGACCCTGACCGGAGGACACCCATGGACCTGGAGACGACCCGCGAGATGGCCAGGGAGGTGCTCGACGCCGTGGACTCGGTCATCGTCGGCAAGCGCAGCTCGGCCGAGATCGTCCTGGCGGGCATCCTCGCCGGCGGTCACGTCCTCATGGAGGACTTCCCCGGCCTCGGGAAGACGCTCGCCGCCCGCACCTTCGCCCAGGCGCTCGGACTCGACTTCGCCCGGGCCCAGTTCACGCCGGACCTGCTTCCGGCCGACCTCACGGGCTCGTTCATCTACGACCAGGGGAGCTCGAGCTTCGAGTTCCGCAAGGGCCCGGTCTTCACCGGGCTGCTCCTGGCCGACGAGATCAACCGCACACCGCCGAAGACCCAGTCGGCGCTGCTCGAGGCGATGCAGGAGCGGCAGGTCACCGTCGAGGGGCAGACCTTCCCGCTCCCGAAGCCGTTCCACGTGCTGGCCACGGCCAACCCCGTGGAGTACGAGGGCACCTACCCGCTGCCCGAGGCCCAGCTCGACCGGTTCCTCGTACGGGTCGCGTTCGGGTACCCCAACGAGGTGGAGGAGTGGGAGGTCCTGCGCCGCCGGATGTCACGTCGCCGGGAGGAGCAGGAGGTGGCCAGGGTCGTCGACGCCCAGGGGCTGCTGGCGATGCAGGAGTCCGTCGAGGACGTCGTCGTCGACACCGAGGTCGGGCGCTACTGCGTCGAGCTGGTGGCCGCCACGCGCCGGCACGACCAGGTCATCCTCGGTGCCTCACCCCGGGGGTCCCTCGCGCTGCTCCTCGTGGGTCGTGCCTACGCCGCCGTCAAGGGACGTGACTTCCTCGCGCCCGACGATGTCAAGGCCGTCGCGTCCTCGGTGCTCGAGCACCGTGTCGTGGTGCGCCCCGAGCTGTGGATGAGCGAGGTCACCTCGGCCTCCGTGGTGGGTGAGCTGCTCCGCACCGTCCCCACGCCCCGCACGGTGGCGACCGGCCGGTGAGCGGGAGCTGGCACCCGACCCCGGCGCTGACCCGCGCCGTGGTCGTCGGCGTCGCAGCCGCGGTGATGGCTGCGATCTCGGGCGCCGGTGGGGTCGCGGTCGTCGCCGTGCCGCTCCTCGCGGCGGCCGTGTGGGCGGCGCTCGTGCGACCGACCCGGCGGCCGCACATCTCGGCACGACGACCGACCCCGGTGGCGGCGGTCGGCGCCACCGTGGCCTGGCAGGTGGACGTCGAGGCAGTTCCCGGGCTGCGCGACCTCGTCGCCATCCTCCCCTCCGACGACGGGCTGGACACGACACCGTCGCACGGGCACGTGGCAGCCGCCGCGGGGGCGGGCAGCGCGGTCTCGGTGGCCGTCGACGCCACTGCGCGCCGCTGGGGCCCGCACCGGCTCGGCCCGGCGCAGGTCGCGGCCTACGGTGGCCTCGCCGACTGGGTGTGGCAGCCCGAGGAGACCCTCTCCTGCCAGGTGGCGGCGCTGCCGAAGCCCGACACGTTCTCCTCGAGCGCGCCGCTCCCCCACCCGATCGGCCTCGTCGGGAGCCATCGCTCGGCACGTGCGGGCGAGGGCAGCGAGCTCTCGGACATCCGTCCGTTCCAGGTCGGGGACCGGCTGCGCCGCATCCACTGGCCCGTGTCGCTGCGCACGGGGACGCTGCACGTCACCACCACGTACGCCGACCACGACACCGAGGTGCGGCTCCTGCTCGACGCCTCCTCCGACGCCCACGGTCCTGACGACGCCTCGGGTCCCACCCGGGGCAGCGTTGACATCGGGGTCGCCGTGGCGGGGGCGCTGGCCGCCCACTACCTGCGCGCCGGCGACCGCGTCGGCCTCAGCGTCCACGCCGCCACCACCCGCGAGGTGCCGGCCCTGGGCGGCCGGCAGCACCTCCACCGACTGCTCGGAACCCTCGCCCTCACCGAGCCCGGGGTCGGCACGGTCCGTCGGGTCCGGTCCATGCGTGCCCGGCTCGCCCGCACCGTGCGCCCCGGTGCGGTCGTCGTGGTCCTGTCGCCGGTGCTCGAACGCGACGTGCTCGGGCACGCCATCCAGCTCAGCCGCAGCGGACACCACGTGATCGTCGTCGACACCCTGCCGGAGGCCCTGCTCGACCGCGAGCCGCCCCCTGACGTGCTCGCCGCCCTGGCCCCGAAGCTGCCGGTCGAGACGGCGCGGGTGGCGTGGCGGATGCGCCTCGCCGAGCGCGGCCTGGAGCAGTCCCGGTGCGAGTCGGCCGGCGTGCCGGTGGTGCGCTGGGTCGGGCCCGGGTCGCTCGATGCGGTGCTGCGCGCGCTGGGCCGCCGGGCCCGGTCGGGGACGGTGGTGCCCCGATGATCGCCGCGACCCGCTGGCGCCGTCTCGCCGTGGCCGTCGTGTCCGCGGCCGGGGCCGTCGTCGCACTCGTCGTGGCCGCGACCAGCCCCGACAGCCTCCTCGTCGTCGTCCCGCTCCTCCTGGGTCTCACCGTGCGGAGCGCTTTCCTGCCCGAGGGATGGGCGCCGCACGGGTTGGTGCTGACCCAGGTCGGCGCGTACACGCTGGCCATCAACGGGACCCGCACCGGGATCGACTGGGCAGCGGCGGTGCTCGTGGCGCTCGCCGTGCTGGCGTCCCACCTCTGCCTCGGCCTGCTCGCCGCCTGGCCACCCCGGGCGCCGCTCCCCCGCGAAACGGCGGCCCGCACGAGCACCGCATTCGGGCTGCTGGGGTCCCTCGCGGTGCTCGCCGGGGTGCTCGGGGCTCTCGCGGGAAGCACCCCCGACTCGTGGGCGGCCTGGCTCGTGCCGGCGTCTGCCGGGGCCCTGGCGGTGCTCCTCATCCTCCTGCGGGCG
Source organism: uncultured Actinomycetota bacterium (assembly GCA_963726295.1). Classification (GTDB taxonomy): domain Bacteria; phylum Actinomycetota; class Actinomycetes; order Actinomycetales; family Dermatophilaceae; genus DASSQJ01. The sequence continues at coordinate 44,261 of CAVSBW010000004.1, read as the reverse complement.
CCGTACCAGCGCGGCTGGCGCCGCTAGGGCGTGTGCGTGGGCGGGTCGGCCCGGGGGCCCGACTCCGTGGCCGACCCGGTCCGGGCCTGCCTCAGGTGGTCGTGGACGCGGCGGAGCCCGCCGCCCCAGCGGACGGCGCGGTCGCCGTCCAGCGGTGCCGTGGTCAGGCCGAGCGCTTCCGCGGAGCGCGCTTGCGGCTCGTGTCGGCGTCGTGGCGCACGATCGTCGGGAGGACGTTCTCGAGCACGACCTCACGGGTGACGACCACCTTGGCGATCTCGTCATCGCTCGGCACGTCGAACATCACCGGGAGGAGGACCTCCTCCATGATCGCCCGCAGGCCACGGGCGCCGGTGCCGCGGGCGAGGGCCTGGTCGGCGACCGCCTCGATCGCGTCGTCGGTGAACTCCAGGTCGACCCCGTCGATCTCGAACATCTTCTGGTACTGCTTGACCAGCGCGTTGCGCGGCTCGGTGAGGATCTGGACGAGCGCGGAGTTGTCGAGCGGGCTCACGGTGGTGATGACCGGCAGACGCCCGATGAACTCGGGGATGAGCCCGAACTTCATGAGGTCCTCGGGCATGACCTCGACGATCGACTCCGCGAGGTCCTTCGGCGTGTGCAGCTCGGAGCCGAACCCGAGGCCCTTCTTGCCGTTGCGCGACTCGATGAGCTTCTCGAGCCCGGCGAAGGCGCCCCCGACGATGAACAGCACGTTCGTCGTGTCGATCTGGATGAACTCCTGGTGGGGGTGCTTGCGGCCGCCCTGCGGCGGCACCGAGGCGGTCGTGCCCTCGAGGATCTTCAGCAGCGCCTGCTGCACGCCCTCGCCCGAGACGTCGCGGGTGATCGACGGGTTCTCGCTCTTGCGCGCGATCTTGTCGACCTCGTCGATGTAGATGATCCCGGTCTCGGCCTTCTTGACGTCGTAGTCGGCGGCCTGGATGAGCTTGAGGAGGATGTTCTCGACGTCCTCGCCGACGTAGCCGGCTTCCGTGAGCGCTGTCGCGTCGGCGATGGCGAAGGGGACGTTGAGCATCTTCGCCAGGGTCTGCGCGAGGTAGGTCTTGCCACAGCCGGTCGGGCCGATGAGCAGGATGTTCGACTTGGCGATGTCGACGTGCTCGGGGTCGCGCTTCCCGGACGCGGACTCGCCGGCCTGGATGCGCTTGTAGTGGTTGTAGACGGCGACCGAGAGCGCCTTCTTGGCGACGTCCTGGCCCACGACGTACTGCTCGAGGAAGTCGAAGATCTCGCGCGGCTTGGGCAGCTCGTCGAGCCCGAGCTCACCGGACTCGGCGAGCTCCTCCTCGATGATCTCGTTGCAGAGGTCGATGCACTCGTCGCAGATGTACACGCCCGGACCGGCGATCAGCTTCTTGACCTGCTTCTGCGACTTGCCGCAGAAAGAGCACTTCAGCAGGTCGCTGGTCTCTCCCACGCGTGCCACGAGCACACCCTTTCATCGGCTGGAGCAACGTGCCCGACGCTACCTGTCAGCGCGTCGGGACGCATCCATTCAAGCCCGCTCGGGCGCGGCGCGTCGTGCCTGTTCTCTCTCAGCGCAACGAGGCCGTGGGCGTCCTCGCCGGCACTCCGCGCCCGGACGCGCGGATGCCGCCCGCCACACGGGCGGGCGGCATCCGTCGTGCCGGTGGCCTCCCGTCAGGCGGAGGCCTTCCGCGAGGCCAGCACCTCGTCGATCAGGCCGTACTCCTTGGCGCCCGCAGCGGAGAGGATCTTGTCGCGCTCGATGTCCTTGCGGACGTCCGCGACGTCCTTGTTGCTGTGCTTGGCGATCGTCTCCTCGAGCCACTCACGCATCCGGATGATCTCGTTGGCGTGGATCTCGAGGTCGGAGGCCATGCCCCCGGTGCCCTCGATCGCGGGCTGGTGGATGAGCACCCGGGCGTTCGGCAGGGCGAAGCGCTTGCCGGGCGCGCCGGCACCGAGGAGGACGGCGGCCGCGGAGGCGGCCTGGCCGATGCAGTAGGTCTGCACGTCGGGGCGGACGTACTGCATCGTGTCGTAGATCGCGGTCATCGCGGTGAACGAACCGCCCGGGCTGTTGATGTACATGAGGATGTCGCGGTCGGGGTCCTGTGACTCCAGCACGATGAGCTGGGCGATGACGTCGTCTGCGGAGGCGTCGTCGACCTGCACGCCGAGGAAGATGATCCGGTCCTCGAACAGCTTCGTGTAGGGGTCGAGCCGCTTCATGCCGTACGAGGTGCGCTCCTCGAACTGCGGCATGATGTAGCGGCTGCTGGGGGCGGGCTGGTGCAGCCGGCCGGTGATGTCAGCGTTCATGTCTCTCTCTCGCGTCGTGGGCGGCCGGGGTCAGTCGGAGGTGACCGGGTTGTCGCTGGCGCGGCCGGCCATGTCGGCCCGGGTGATGACGTGGTCGACGAAGCCGTACTCCTTGGCCTCGGCCGCGGTGAACCAGCGGTCGCGGTCGGAGTCCTGCTCGATCTGGTCCTCGGTCTGCCCCGTGTGCTCGGCGATGAGCGCGGCCATCTGCTTCTTGATGTGGATGAGCTGCTCGGCCTGGATCTTGATGTCGGAGGCCGTGCCGCCGATTCCGCCGGACGGCTGGTGCATCATCACCCGCGCGTGCGGCGTGGCGTAGCGCTTGCCGGGCGTACCCGCCGACAGGAGGAACTGCCCCATGGAGGCGGCCATGCCCATGGCCACCGTGGCGACGTCGTTGGGAACCCACTGCATGGTGTCGAAGATCGCCATGCCGGCGGTCACCGAACCACCCGGGCTGTTGATGTAGAGCCAGATGTCCTTCTCGGGGTCCTCCGCGGCGAGGAGGAGCATCTGGGCGCAGATCGCGTTCGCGTTGTCGTCGCGCACGTCGGACCCGAGGAAGATGATCCGCTCCTTGAGGAGCCGGTTGTAGATGTTGTCGTCGAGGCCGGCCTTCTGGCCCTCGCCCGCGGCGACGATCTCGCTGCTGGTCACGCTGGGTCGCTCCTGCCGTGTTCGGGGTGGTCCTGCTGCTGTCAGTGACCCTAACGCGCGGTCCATGTGCCTCACTCCCCCGCCCGCGCCGTGTTCGCCCTGAGCACAACGACTGCCCGGCACGGACATCCGGACCCCTCCACGACCCCCGTCCCCGCGGACGTGCGTGGGGAACGACGTCGGCGCGACGATCTTCACCCACGTCCCCGAGAGGTCGGTCGATGGCCGGGTCTCAGACCTGGGTGTCGACCTGCGCGGCGGCTCGGGCCCGGGCGGTGTCGCGCGGCACACCGCCGGGCTCACGGACCGACGGCGCCACCGCGAGGGCCAGCAGGGCCAGTGCCCCGACGACGAGCAGCGAGTGCAGCACGCCGACGTGGTCGCCGAGGTAGCCGAGCAGCGGCGGTCCCGCGAGGAAGGCGCCGTACCCGATCGTCGCGACGACCGACATCCGCGCGGCGGCCCGGGCCGGGTCGTCGGCGGAGGCGCTGATCCCGACGGGGAAGCCGAGGGCGGCACCGACGCCCCACACCGCCGCACCGACGAAGGCCAGGGCCGCGCCTCCCCACACGACCAGCACCGCACCGACGACGGCGAGGAGGAAGCTGACCCGCAGGACCGGCACCCTGCCGAAGCGGTCGAGCACCACAGTGCCCACGACCCGGCCCACGGTCATGAAGATGAGGAAGGTGGCGAAGCCCAGGATGCCCACCCACTCGGGGAGGTCGTGCCCGTCCGACAGGGCGACGGCCAGCCAGTCGTTGGCCGTGCCCTCGGTGAAGGCGGCGGTGAAGACGACGATCCCGATGAGCAGGGTGCGCGGCTCGAGCCATGCCGAGCGCGGTCGCCCGGCGGGGGCCGGAGCCTCTCCGGTGGCGTCGTCGGCGTCCAAGGCCTCCCCGACCGTGCGGGGCAGGAACGACCGCAGCGCCCAGGCGGCGAGCACCGCGGCGAGCACGGCCGTGGCCCCGAAGTGCACGAGGAGCGGGACCCCGGCCCACGACATCGCCGAGCCGACGAGCGCGGCGAGCACCGTGCCGCCGCTGAACGCCGCGTGGAAGCGCGGCATCACCGACACGTCGAGCAGTCGCTCGACCGTGGCGCCCTCGAGGTTCATCGCCACGTCCCAGACCCCGACACCGAGGCCCGTGAGGAAGAGCCCCGCCATGACGAGCAGCCGCGAGCCCCGGGCGTCCACGACGGCACCGACGACCACGAGCCCGACGAGCGACACGGCCATGCCGAGGGCGACGGTGCGGGCGGCACCCAGGCGGTCGCTGACCCGCCCCGCGAGCGGCAGGCCGAGGATCGACCCGACACTCACGGCGAGGAGCGTCGTGCCGAGCTCTCCGGGTGTGAGGTCGAGGGCGGCCTTCGTGTCGACGATGCGGGACGCCCACGACGCGAACACCACGCCGGCGAGCGCGAACACGACGAAGACGGCCAGCCGGGCACGGGTGAGGCGCTCCCGCGGCATGCTCGTCGGTGGGGTGGTCATCAGGGTGCTCACGTGGTCCTCGGTGGTGGTGTGACGGAATGCTACGACGTGGCCGAATCGATTCGATCGAATCGATTCGATATTGTGTCCCGCATGACCTCGGAGCGTCAAACCGGGCCCGGCCCCTCGATCGTCGACGGCCGCCACCGGGGAGCCACCGCGTGAGCCGGGCCCGCCGCCCGACCCTGCGGGACGTCGCCGAGCGCGCACGGGTGTCGACGTCCACGGCGTCCCTCGTCTTCAGCGGAAAGGGGCCGGTGGCCGACGCCACGGCCGACCGGGTGCGCGCGGCCGCCCGCGAGCTCGGGTTCAGCGGCCCCGACCCCACTGCGTCCTCGCTGCGACAGGGCCGGGTCGGCACGGTGGCGGTCGTGGTCGAGGCACCGCTGCGCCTGGCCTTCCGCGACCCGTTCGCCCTCGCGGTCCTCGACGGGCTGTCCGGCGAGCTCGACGCCCTCGGCCGGACGATGCTCCTCGTCGCCCAGCCCGCGGACGACCCGGTCCGTGCGGTGGCCCAGCTCGCGACCCAGGCCGTGGACGCCGCCGTCTTCCCCCTGTGCGGGTTGTCGGACAACCCCCTCGTCGGCCACCTCGATGCCCGCGGCGTGCCGATGGTCGGCAGCGGCGCCCCGCTCGACCCCCGCGTGCACCACGTCCTCACCGACGAGCAGGCCGCCATCGCGCTGACCACGCGGCACGTGCTCGACCTGGGCCACACCCGGGTGGCGCACCTGTCGATGCACCTCTCCCCCGGGGCCACCGTGCAAGCGGTCGGTCGCGACGACGCCGACGGGGCCGCCTACCCGGACGCCGCCGGCCGGCTGCGCGGCTTCCTCGACGTGGTCGGCGGGGAGGCGCCCGCCGTGCAGGCCGACGAGCTCAGCGTCGGCGCGGGCGAGCGTGCCACGCGGCTGCTCCTCGACGTCCCCCCAGAGCGCCGCCCGACGGCCGTCGTCGCCCAGGCCGACCTCCTCGCGGCGGGGGCCGTGCGAGCCGCTGCGTCGTTCGGGCTTCGCGTCCCGGACGACTTGTCCGTCACGGGGTTCGACGGAGTCGACCTCCCCTGGCTCGACCACACCCTCACGACGGTGCTGCAGCCCGGTGGGGAGAAGGGCCGAGCTCTCGGTCGGCTCGTGCAGCGCGCCCTCGCCGGGGAGGACGTCCAGGACGAGCCCTTCGACGTGACCCTCAGGGTCGGGACGACCACCGCACCACCCCCGCGGTGAACGCGTCCTGAACGCGCCGGTGCCGCGGCCCCCGAGGGGAGCCGCGGCACCGGGGTGCTGCGGGAGATCAGGCCCGGGCGTCCTCCGCCTCGTCGGCGTCGACCACGTCGGCGTCAACCACGTCAGCGTCAACCGTGTCGGCCTCGGCGACCGGCTCGGCCTCCTCGGCGTCGGGCACGAGCGCATCGAGGTCGACGGCGTCGCCCGCGCTGTCGGTGACCACGGCGTCGTCGAGGACGGCGGCGAGCGCCTTTCGGCGCGCGACCTCCTGGACCATCGCGGGCACCTGGCCCTGCTGGTCGAGGGCCTGGGCGAACTGGTTCGGGTCCATGCCGTACTGCTGCGCGCTCATGACGAGGTACTCGATGAGCTCGGGCTGCTCGACCTTGACATCGAGCTTCTCGGCGATGGCGTCGAGGAGGAACTGGGCCTTGAGGGCCTGGCGGGTCGACTCGTCGACCTCGGCGCGGTGTTCGTCGTCCTCGAGGCGATTCTCGCCCTCCAGGTGGTTGTGCACCTCGGCGTCGACGACACCGTCGGGCACCGCGATCTCGACCATCTCGAGGAGCTTCTCGAGCAGCCGGTCGCGCGCCTGCACTCCCTGCTCGTAGCGCTTGGCCTGCTCGGCCTGGGTGACGACGTCGGCGCGCAGCTCCTCGAGGGTGTCGAACTCGGACGCGAGCTGGGCGAACTCGTCGTCCAGCTCGGGGAGCTCGCGCACCTTGACGGACTGGACGGTCACGGTGCAGTCGGCCACCTGGCCCTCGCGGTCACCACCGGCGAGCGGGGCCTGGAAGTCCTTGCTCTCGCCGGCCTGCATCCCGACGAGGGCGTCGTCCATGCCCTCGAGCATGTTGGCGCTGCCGACCTCGTACGAGACCCCCGTGACGCTGTCGATCTCCTCGCCCTCGATGCTGGCGGTCAGGTCGAGCGAGACGTGGTCGCCGTCCTCGACGGCGCGGTCGACACCGGTCAGCGTGCCGAACCGCTCGCGCAGCGCGGTCAGGCGCTCCTCGACGTCCTCGTCGGAGGCCTCGACGGTGTCGACCTCGACGGCGATGCCGGCGAGCTCGGGGAGCTCGATCTCGGGACGCACGTCGGTCTCGACCGTGAACTCGAGGTCCTGGCCGTCCTCGAGGGGCACAGCGGTGACGTCGACGTCGGGCTGGCCGATGGCGCGCACGTCCTCGGCCTCGACGGCCTCGGCGTAGAACTTCGGGAGGGCCTCGTTGACGGCCTCCTGCACCACGGCGCCGCGACCGATGCGCTGGTCGATGATGCGGTTCGGCACCTTGCCTCGCCGGAAGCCCGGCACCTGGATCTGCGCGCCGATGGTCTTGTAGGCCTCGTCGAGCATGGGCTTCAGCTCATCGAACGGGACCTCGACGATCAGCTTGACCCGGGTCGGGCTCAGGGTCTCGACGGCACTCTTCACTTCAGGCACTCCACGCGGGGGTCGGGGGCTTCGGAGGTCCGGGCCGGAGGCACCGGCCGGGTCGGGCGCGAACGGCGCCGACCCCGGTTCGGACCGAACTCCCATGCTAGCGCCCGTGCGCGGAGCGGCCGAATCGACGCCAACGGCCCGGCACCAGCGAGTGGTACACGGTGAGCCCCGCCAGGAGTGAGCGCGACCGACGCCTGGCTGGCCTTCCGAGCCGGCGGTGACGGCGGGCGGGCCGCAGATGGCGCGACCGTCGTCCCGGGTGCCGGGTCTCAGTCGAGGTTGGAGAACCGCTCGACCTTGGCCCGGTCCCCGGAGACGATGATGAGGTCACCCTCGTGGGCCACCGAGTCCGGGAGGGCGTAGGTGAAGTCCTTTCCCCGGGTCTTGATGCCGACGACCGTGACACCGTGCTGCGAGCGCACCCCGGCGTCGGCGAGGGTCTTGCCGATGATGCTGCGCGGCGGTGTCGTCTTGACGATGGCGTACCCGTCGTCGAACTCGATGTAGTCGATCATCTTCCCGCGCACGAGGTGCGCCACCCGGCGGCCCATGTCGTGCTCGGGGCGCACGACGTGGTCGACGCCGACCTGCTCGAGGATCTTGGCCTGCGACTCGGTGACGGCCTTGGCCCAGATGTTGCGCACACCGAGCGAGCGCAGCACGAAGGCGGTGAGCACGCTCGCCTCGAGGTCGTTGCCGATGCCGATGACCGCCCGGCCGAACTCCCCGACCGAGAGCTGGCGCATGGCCTCGACGTCCGTGGTGTCGGCCTGGACGACGTGGGTGAGGCGGCCGGCGAGGTCCTGGACGCGCTTTGCGTCGCGCTCGACGCCCAGCACCTCCACGCCGTCGCGTTCGAGCTCGAGGGCGAGGGACTTGCCGAAGCGGCCGAGGCCGAGCACGACGACGCCGCCGGCGTCCGCGATGTTCTTAGCCAATGAGGGGCGCTCCTTCCGGGAGTGAGTAGCGGCGGGTGCGCTCGCGCAGCGCGAGCGCCGAGACGAGCGTGATGGGTCCGAGCCGGCCGATGAACATCAGCCCGATGAGGACCAGCTTCCCCGGGACCCCCATGTTCGGGGTGATCCCGGTCGACAACCCGACCGTGGAGAAGGCCGACGTCGCCTCGAACATGACGTCGGGGATGGCGAAGTCGGTGAGCTCGGTGAGCAGCATCGTCGAGCCGACGACCGCCGCCACCCCGAGCAGCGCCACCGTGAGCGCCTGCCGGATCACCCGCGGCTCGATGCGCCGGTCGAAGGCCGTGGCCTGCGGCTCCCCGCGCACCTCGGCGAGGATGACGAAGAAGAGGAGGATGAACGTCGTCACCTTGAGGCCGCCGGCGGTCCCGGCCGAGCCACCACCGACGAACATCAGCAGGATGGTGCCGAGCTTGGTCTCCTGGGTGATCTCGGCGTAGTCCCAGGCGCTGAAGCCGGCGGTCCGGGGCTGCACCGCGCCGAAGAACCCGGCGATCAGCTTGTGCACGGGGTCGAGGGTGCCGATCGTGTCGTTGTTGTCCCACTCGCTGACGGTGACGAACAGGGTGCCGCCGACGAGGAGGACGGCGGTCATGGTCAGGGTGAGCCGCGTGTGCAGGCTCCAGCGGCGGATCCGGGTGCGGCGGCTGAGCTCGAGGATCACGGGGAAGCCGATGCCGCCGATGATCACGGCGACCGAGATCGGCACCAGCACCCACGGGTCCGTGAGGAACCGGGTGAGGTTGTCGCCGTAGAGCGAGAACCCGGCGTTGTTGAACGCCGACACGGCGTGGAAGACGCCGAGCCACAGCGCGCGCGGCAGGGCATTGCCGTCGGTCAGGAAGCGCACGGTCAGCACCGCGGCCGTGACGCCCTCGACGACGACGGTGATGAGGAAGACCCCGCGCAGCACGGCCCGTACGTCACCGATGCCGACGCTCTTGGTCTCGGCGGCCGCCGTGATGCGAGTGCGAAGTCCCAGGCGCCGCGAGACGAAGAGGGCGAGCAGCGAGGCCAGCGTCATGATCCCGAAGCCCCCCACCTGGATGAGCACGAGGATGATCACCTGGCCCTCGACACTCCAGTACCGCTGGGTGTCGACGACCGTCAGGCCGGTGACGCACACGGCGCTCGTGGCCGTGAACAGCGAGGTCAGGACATCGGTTTCGCGGCCCTCGGCGGAGCTGAGCGGCAGTGTGAGGAGCACGGTGCCGACCGCCACCGCTGCGGCGAAGGCGATGACGACGATCTGGGCCGGGTGCCGCAGGGCCGGCTTGCGGCGCCGCCGGGACCGGTCCTCCGAGATCACGTGCCCCAGCATGGCAGGCGCGCAGGCACCGTGATGGGAAGCCCTGCGGCACACTGGCGCCGTGCTGTCCCTGCGCGCGTCGGTTCCCGGACACCTCACCAGCCAGGTCCTCGAGGCCCTGGTGGGCGCGGAGGGAGTCACCGGCCTGGCCGTCCTCTGGGGTGCCTCGCTGGACCCGGCGGGCGACGTCGTCACCGCCGACGTCGCCCGCGAGGGGGTCAACGCCGTCGTCGACGCCCTGCACGACCTGGGGGTCCACGAGTCGGGGACGATCCGGCTGGAGCCGGTCGACACGTGGATCTCATGGCCGGCCTACCGCGCCGAGAAGGAGGCGCCGGGCGCCAGTGCCGATGCCGTCGTGTGGGCCGAGGTCGAGCACGAGGCCTACGCGGAGTCCGAGCTCAACTGGGTCTACCTGTCCTTCATGACCCTGGCGACGGCGATCGCCGGCGTCGCGATCATCGAGGACTCGGCGGTCCTCGTCGTCGGGGCGATGGTTCTCGGCCCGGAGTTCGGGCCGATCGCCGCCATCGGCATGGCCCTGGTCCTGCGGCGGTGGCACCTGCTGCGCCTGGCGACCCGCACCGTCCTGCTCGGCTTCGTCGCGGCCATCGTCATCGTGACCCTCGCCGGGCTGGTCGCGCGTGCCGTCGGGTGGCTCACCCTCCAGGACGTCGTGCGCGACCGGACCCAGACCGCGTTCATCGACCACCCCAACCAGTGGAGCCTGGTCGTGGCCGTCGTCGCCGCCGCCGCGGGTGTGCTGTCGCTGACGTCGGGGCGCACGTCCAACCTGGCGGGGGTGTTCATCTCGGTGACGACGGTGCCGGCGGCGGGCAACATCGCGCTCGGGCTGGCCGTCGGCGCCTGGGCCGAGGTGTGGCGTTCCGCGGCCCAGCTGGGCATCAACGTCGCGGGCATGGCGTTGGCCGGCTGGCTGACGCTGCGCCTGCAGCAGGCGCTGTGGTCGCGGGTGCGGGTCAGGCGGCCGAGGATGGTTGGCCGGCCGCCGTACCGACGGCACCCCGGTGCTGGTGGGAGCGGGTGACGGGAATCGAACCCGCATGACCAGCTTGGAAGGCTGGGGCTCTGCCATTGAGCTACACCCGCGCACCTCGTCGGCAGCACCGCGAGGGCAGCAGTAGCCTATGGGGCGCGCTCGCGGGAACCGAAATCACCGTGGGCTGCGGGGTATGGCGCAGGTTGGTAGCGCGTCCGCTTTGGGAGCGGAAGGCCGCCGGTTCAAATCCGGCTACCCCGACTCGGTCCGGCGACCCCGCCTCGGCGCGGCGATCCGACACCCGGTCGAGGTCGCAGGACATGCCGACAGGCGGCACCGGGCACCGGCATGTCCTGCAACCTCGACGTGCACCTGGGGTGGCGGCCGGCGCGCGCACGGGGAGCGCCGGCCCGACCACGGAGGCCGGGTGGGGTCAGCGCAGCGTGCAGCGCAGCTCGGTGAGCGAGCGCCCGGCCCGCACGCCCTTGGCCTCGAAGCCGTCGTCGGGACGCCACGCCGGGCGCTCCCCCTCGACCACGTCCCACCGCCCGTGGTGCGCGAGCTGGGCCCGGGCGTGCCGGGCGTAGGCGTCGATGTCGGTGGCGAGCAGCAGTACGCCGCCCGGGCGCAGCCGCGACGCGAGCAGGTCGAGGGTGTGCTGCTGGACGAAGCGCCGCTTGGCATGCCGCTTCTTGGGCCACGGGTCGGGGAAGAACAGGTGCACGGCGTGCAGAGATGCCACGGGCACCCGCTCGGTGAGCAGCGGGAGGGCGTCGCCGGGGTGCACGAGCAGGTTGGCGACCCCGGCCTCGTCGGCGGCGGCAAGCATCCGGGCCACCCCGGGCACGTGCACCTCCACGGCCACGACGTCGGCCTCCGGGTGGGCCGAGGCGTACGCGATGGCGGCGGCCCCGTGCCCCGACCCGATCTCGAGGACCACCGGCGCCTGCCGGCCCGACACCGCCGCCCAGTCGAGCGGCCCCTCGGGCAGCGCCCGGCCGGGAAGCAGCGTCGCCATCCGGTGGTCGGTGAGCGGACTGTTCCGCCAGCGCGGGGTGAAGGTGCGCACGCCCTCGCGCGGGGCGTGGTCGAGCACCGGGCGGGTGGCCACGGCAGGTCCTCCGGGGTGGGGGTCAGAGACGGCGCACGGTGAGGGCCGCGCGGTCGTCATCCTCCCCCGAACGGGCCGACTCGCACACATCGACAGCCACGTCACCGTCTCGGAGCACGGAGAGCGTGGCGATGCCGAGCATCCGGTCGATGCCGTCGCTGAGCTCGCGGTCGCGTGCCTCGATGACCCCGTCGGAGTAGATGAGGAGAGCGTCACCCGGCGCCAGCGAACCGTGCTGCCTCGGGAACACGACGTCGGGCACGACCCCGAGCAGCGGCCCCCGGCCCGCGTCCAGGACGGTCCAGCGACCTCGACCCGAGGTGAACAGGGCCGGCGACGGGTGGCCGGCGTTCGCGACCGAGTACTCCCCCGTCGTGAGGTCGATGTCGACGTGCACGGCCGTGGCGAAGCCCTCCTCCCACCCCTGGCGCACGAGGTAGTCGTTGGCCGCGCGGAGGAAGTCACCGGACGGCACCGCGCCGAGCAGGCCCCCCAGGGCGCCGGAGAGGAGCAGCGAGCGCGTGCCGGCGCCCGAGCCCTTGCCGCTGACGTCGACGAGGGCGAGCTCGAGCCGGTTGCCCGACGGGCTGAGGTGGGCCACGACGAAGTCACCGGAGAAGCGGTCACCGTGGGCCGAGAGCACGCAGGAGCTGGCGGCCCAACCATCGGGCAGCACCGGCACCTGCCCCACCTGGGCGATGCGGTCGCGCAGCTCGGCGAACATCCGGTCCCCGCTGAGGCCCCGGGCGCCGGTGAGGTCGTGCGACCGCGCGACGACGCCGGCCAGCCCCATCACGACGAGCAGCGCGAGGATCACGCCGATCGCCCGCTCCGGAGTCAGCTTCGAGTCCAGTGCCCAGGACACCACCGCCACCCCGGCGGCCACGCAGACGGCCACCAGCTGGCCCGGGCGCAGCACGATGCCGCCGATGACGATGAGGGGGAAGAGGAAGGAGATGGGCACGACCTCCGGGACCGTGGAGACCCCGACGCCGACGAGCGCGATGGCCACGATGAGCGCGCCGGTCGCCGCACGCTCCACGTCGAGCCCGGCGAAGCGGTTGGTGAAGACGCGCCTCCGGGGTTCCTCGGCCTCCCGGAGGCGGCTGTGCGGACGGTCCGTGTCGATGGCCATCGTCACCCCCTCAGCGGCATCGGTAGGGCCGGGCTCACAGTAGTGCGCGGGGCCCTCCGCCGCCACAGGCCACGGGGGGCCCCCAGCGGACCGGTCCGCTCGCGGGATCGCCGCAGGTGGAGGGGGTGGGACCGCGGCCGGGCTCAGGGCAGGTCGGGGAGGGTCCCGTCGTCCTCGTAGGCGGCCACCATCTCGATGCGGCGCAGGTGCCGCTGCTCGCCGCTGAACGGGGTCGCGAGGAAGGTCCGGACCATGGAGCGGGCCTGCTCCGGGGTCGTCATCCGGGCCCCGATGGAGATGACCCGTGCGTCGTTGTGCTCGCGAGCCAGGCGGGCCAGCTCGTCGTCGTAGCAGAGCGCGGCGCGGACGCCACGGACCTTGTTGGCGGCCATCTGCTCTCCGTTGCCCGAGCCGCCCAGGACGACCCCTAGGCAGTCCGGGTCGGCCGCGACCGCCTCCGCGGCGCGCAGGCAGAAGACGGGGTAGTCGTCGAGGGCGTCGTACGCGTGCGGCCCGTGGTGGGTGACCTCGTGACCCTCCGACTCGAGGAACGCGACGAGGTCGCCGAGCAGCTCGTAGGCGGCGTGGTCGCCACCGATGTGGACGCGCATGGGGTGTCAGTCCTCCGTGTCGACGGGCGCCGGGACGCACCGGTCCGTGGGGTCCGGGCGCCCGGCCTTCCGGGCGCCCACCGGCCCATCGTGCCACCGCCCCCGGCCGCACGGTCGGGCAGACCCGCCGTGGAAGAATGGTGCGGCGCTCCGGCAGCGCTCCAGCCAGCCCGACCCCCACAGCAGGAGACTCCGTGCCCGGCACGAACCTGACCCGCGAGGAGGCCGCGACCCGGTCCGCCCTCGTCGACGTCGACCGCTATGACGTCGAGCTCGACGTCACCCGCGACGACCACACCTTCGCCACGACGAGCACGATCACCTTCACGTGCACCCGGCCCGGCGAGGAGACCTTCCTCGACTTCGTCGGCGCCTCCGTCGAGGCGATCACCCTCAACGGCACCGACCTGGACCCCGCGACGCACCACGCGGACCACCGGGTCCGGCTCCCCGCGCCGGCGGGGCGCAACATCGTCACCGTGCGGGCCACGGGCTGCTTCACCAACACCGGCGAGGGCCTGCACCGGTTCGTCGACCCCGTCGACGACGAGGTCTACCTCTACAGCCAGTTCGAGGTGCCCGACAGCCGCCGGATGTACCCGGTGTTCGAGCAGCCCGACCTCAAGGCACGGTTCGCGTTCACCGTCACGGCGCCCGCCCACTGGCAGGTCGTGTCGAACAGCCCCACCCCCGAGCCCGAGCCCGCCGGCGAGGGCACGGCCACGTGGCGCTTCGCCCCGACCCCCCGGATCTCGAGCTACATCACCGCGCTCGTCGCGGGTCCCTACGAGGTGGTCCGCGACTCGGTGACGACCCGCGCCGGTGAGGTGCCCCTCGGGCTGTTCTGCCGACGCAGCCTGCGCCCCTATCTCGACGCCGAGAACCTGTTCGATCTCACCAAGCGCGGCTTCGCGTTCTTCGAGGAGGAGTTCGACTCGGCCTACCCCTTCGAGAAGTACGACCAGCTCTTCACGCCCGAGTACAACATGGGCGCGATGGAGAACGCCGGCTGCGTCACCATCCACGAGAAGTACGTCTTCCGCTCGAGGGTCACCGAGTCGCTGGTGGAGCGCCGTGCCCTCACCGTGCTCCACGAGCTCGCGCACATGTGGTTCGGCAACCTGGTCACGATGCGGTGGTGGAACGACCTCTGGCTCAACGAGTCGTTCGCCGAGTGGGCCTCGACGACGGCGCAGGCCGAGGCCACACAGTGGACCGACGCGTGGACGACCTTCGGCACCTACGAGAAGGACTGGGCCTACACCCAGGACGAGCTGAGCACGACCCACCCGATCGTCGCCGAGATCCATGACCTCGAGGACGTCGAGGTCAACTTCGACGGCATCACCTACGCCAAGGGCGCCTCGGTGCTCAAGCAGCTCGTCGCGTACGTCGGCCGCGAGCCGTTCCGCGACGGCCTGAGGGCGTACTTCGCCAAGCACGCGTGGGGCAACACGACGCTCGAGGACCTCCTCGTCGAGCTCGAGGCCACCTCGGGCCGCGACCTGCACACGTGGTCGAAGTACTGGCTCGAGACCTCGGGCGCGAACATCATGCGACCCGTCGTCCAGGTCGACGACCGCGGCCGGATCACGAGCGCCGCGATCGAGCAGACCCGCGGGACCCTGAGGCCACACCGGCTCGCCGTCGGCCTCTACGACGTCCGCGACGGCGCCCTGGTGCGCACCGACCGGATCGAGCTCGACGTCGCCGGGGAGCGCACCGACGTGCCACAGCTCCTCGGCCGGGACCAGCCCGACCTGCTGCTCGTCAACGACGACGACCTCACGTACACCAAGCTGCGCCTCGACGAGCGCTCACTGGCCACCGCCCTCACCCACGCCCGCGACTTCACCGAGTCCCTGCCGCGCGCGCTCGTGCTCGCGTCGGCCTGGGACATGATGCGCGAGTCCGAGATGCCGGCACGATCCTTCACGAACCTCGTGCTCGGCGTGCTCCCCGGCGAGTCCGACTCCACCCTCCTGCGGACACTCATCTCGCAGCTGCGGGTCGCCGTCTTCCGGTTCACCGACCCCGCCACGCGCGAGCAGACCCGCAGGGCTGCGCGTGACGGCCTCTGGGAAGTGGCGCGCTCGGCCGTGCGCGGCAGCGACGCCCAGCTCCAGCTCGTCACCGCCTGGGCCGACTTCACGACCGTCGACGACGACGTGGCGCCGGTACGCGCCCTGCTGGAGGGCCGCGACACCCTCGACGGGCTCGACGTCGACTTCGAGATGCGCTGGACGCTGCTCACCGCGCTGGCCGCCGCCGGTGACGCCGACGCCGACGAGATCGACGCCGAGCGCCGCCGTGAGGATACCGCCACCGGTCGCGAGCGCGCCGCGACCGCCCGCACCGCCCGGCCGAGCGCGGAGGCAAAGGCGGAGGCGTGGGAGGCAGCCGTCAACGACGGCACCCTGCCGAACGCGGTGGTCGAGGCGATCGGGCTGGGCTTCCGGCGGGCGGGGACGCCGGCAGATCTCCTCCGGCCGTACGTCGAGCGGTACCACGTGATGCTGCTGCCGCTCGCCCGGGAGAGGTCGCACGCGATCGTCGAGGCCGTCGTGCTCGGCTTCTACCCCCACCCGCTCGCCGATGCCGACCTGCTGGCCGCCAGCGACGCCTGGCTCGAGGACAACCCGGACGCGCCCCCGGCGCTGCGCCGGCTCCTCCTGGAGAACCGCGACCCCGTGGCCCGAGGCCTGCGGGCGCAGGAGCGTGATGCCCGTGGCTGACGCCGTCGCCATGATCGGCCTGCCCGACCTGGACGCCCAGGCGATGGTGGACTACGCCGAGGTCGCGCAGACGTGGCTGTTCACGAACGGACTGCGCATCGTCGCGACCATCGTCCTCGCACTGGTGGCGCGCTGGGCGCTGCACCGCCTCATCGCGCGCACCGTCGACACGATGGCAGCGCGCTCTACCCAGCGCGCCAACGACCGCGACGCCCACGGGAACCTGCTGGCCACGACCACCGGGCAGTCCGGGGAGCGGCAGGCCGCCCGGGTGCAGACCGTGGGCTCGCTGCTGCGCAGCGTCTCGACCTTCGTCGTGGGCGTCGTCGCCGGCCTGACCGTCATGGGCCTGCTCGGCATTCCGCTCGCACCTCTGCTCGCCTCTGCCGGTGTGGGGGGCGTGGCCCTCGGCTTCGGCGCCCAGAGCCTGGTCAAGGACTTCCTCTCCGGGATCTTCATGATCTTCGAGGACCAGTACGGCGTCGGCGACGTCGTCGACACCGGCGAGGCGATCGGGACCATCGAGGAGGTCTCGCTCCGGATCACCCGGCTGCGCGACTCCGACGGCATCGTCTGGTACGTCCGCAACGGCGAGGTCGTCCGCATCGGCAACCGCTCGCAGGGCTACGGCGCCGCCTGGGTCGACATGCCGGTGTCGTACCGCGAGGACATCCAGAAGGTCCTCGGGATCGTCCGCGAGGTCTGCCAGGCCTTCGCCGAGGACTCGGAGTGGGCGCCCAAGCTCATCGAAGCCCCCACGGTGCTCGGTGTCGACTCCATCGCCGGCCAGACGGTGACCGTGAAGATCCTGGCCAAGTGCCTGGCCGGCGAGAACTTCGCCGTCCAGCGGGAGCTGCGGGCCCGCATCAAGTCCGCGTTCGACGCGCACGGCATCCAGGGTCCGCCGCTGTCGCCACTCACCGGGGGGCCCGCATGAGCTTCTACGCGGAGGTCGGCGGGGCAGCGACGTTCGAACGGCTCGTCCACGCCTTCTACCGGGGCGTGGCCGAGGACCCCGAGCTCCGGGCCCTGTACCCCGACTCGGACCTGGCGCCCGCAGAGCGCCGCCTCCGGATGTTCCTCGAGCAGTACTTCGGCGGCCCCACCGCCTACAGCGCCGAGCGCGGCCACCCCCGGCTGCGGATGCGGCACGCGCCGTTCCCGGTGACCCTCGACATGCGCGACCGGTGGCTGCGGCACATGGTCGCGGCGATGGAGACCCTCGACCTCGACGAGGCCCACGCCGAGCAGATGCGCGACTACTTCCTGCGGGCCGCGCACATGCTCGTCAACACCGCGGACGAGGCCGACCGCCCCGGCCTCTGAGCTGCCGGGCCGCCTGCCCCGCCCGACCCCGGGCTCCGTCCGAGGGGCGGGATCCCGGGGCACCGCCGTGGGTCGGCTTCTCCGCGGACGCTCCCGTGCGGAAACATGGGGCCAGTGAGCGACTCCACCCCCTCGACCGTGTCCGAGCCCGGCGTCAGCGTGCACGAACCCGACTCCCCCGACGCGCCGTGGTGGCGCGATGCCGTGATCTACCAGGTGTACCCGCGCTCCTTCGCCGACTCCGACGGCGACGGGATCGGTGACCTCCCCGGCATCACGGCCCGGCTGCCGTACCTGCGCGACCTCGGCGTCGATGCGGTGTGGCTGAGCCCGTTCTACGTCTCGCCGATGAACGACGCCGGGTACGACGTCGCCGAGTACCGCGACATCGACCCCCTGTTCGGCACCCTGGACGACGCCGACGCGATGATCGCGACGGCCCACGAACTCGGGCTCAAGGTGCTCGTCGACCTCGTGCCGAACCACACGAGCAGCGAGCACCGCTGGTTCCAGGAGGCGTTGGCGTCGCCGCCCGACAGCCCGGCCCGCGACCGCTACATGTTCCGTGACGGCGCCGGCCCCGACGGCTCCCGGCCCCCGAACAACTGGCCGTCGGTGTTCGGTGGCCCCGGGTGGACCCGGGTCACCGAGGCCGACGGCAGCCCGGGGCAGTGGTACCTCCACCTCTTCGACGTGACCCAGCCGGACCTCAACTGGCAGAACCCCGAGGTCCGGGAGGAGTTCCACTCGATCCTGCACTTCTGGGTGGACCGCGGGGTCGACGGCTTCCGCGTCGACGTCGCGCACGGCCTGGTCAAGAAGCCCGGCCTGCCCGACTGGCACGGACCGGTCGGCCTGTACGACAGGGTCGACGCCGACACCGGACCCACCGGCGAGGGCAGCGACGGTGACCGGGAGGCGCACGGGGCGCCGGGTACCGTCCTCGACCACACCGCAACCGGCGCGTCGCCGATGTGGGACCAGGAGGGTGTCCACGAGATCTACCGCGGCTGGCGCAAGGTGCTCGACGCGTACGGCGAGCCCGACCGCATCCTCTGCGCCGAGGCGTGGGTGAAGCCGCTGGAGCGCCTGGCCAGGTACGTGCGCCCCGGTGAGATGCACCAGGCGTTCAACTTCGAGTTCCTCGACTGCCACTGGGACGCCGCCGTCCTGCGCTCGGTCATCGAGCTTTCTCTGCGCACCAACGACGACGTGGGTGCCCCCACCACGTGGGTCCTCTCGAACCACGACGTCGTCCGGCACGCCTCGCGCCTGGGCCTCGACCAGGACACCCCGCGACCCAACGGCATCCGCGCCTCGGACCCGCAGCCCGACGCCGCGCTCGGCCTGCGCCGCGCCCGGGCGGCGACGGCGATGATGCTCGGCCTGCCCGGGGGCGCCTACGTCTACTACGGCGAGGAGCTCGGCCTGCCGGAGCACACGAGCATGCCCGACCGCTACCGCCAGGACCCGACGTACCACCGGACGGAGCACGAGGTCACCGGCCGCGACGGCTGCCGGGTGCCGATGCCGTGGTCGAAGGACGGGCCGAGCTTCGGCTTCGGTCCGGGGCAGAGCCCGTGGCTCCCCCAGCCCGACGTCTACGGCGACCTCGCCGTGGACCAGCAGGCCGGCGTGGACGGCTCGACGCTCGAGCTGTACCGGACGCTGCTCGACTACCGCCGCCGGCATCGCTTCGGGCACGGCGGCCTCACCTGGGACGAGCGCTGCTCCGACTCGGTGGTCGCGTTCCGCAACCTCGCGGGGGATGGTGCCCGGACCCTCCTCGTGGTCACGAACACCGGCCCCGATCCGGTCGCGCTTCCCGAGGGCGAGGTGATCGCGACGTCGGCGCCGTTGACCGAGGACGGCGCGGTCCCGCAGGACGCCACGGCGTGGGTGCGGCTGCCGGTGACGGAGGGCTGAGGTGCGGGCCGAGGCGTTCACCTACCTCTCCGACCCCACCCCCCTGGCCCTCGCCCACCGGGGCGGGGCGGCCTATGCGCCCAACGTGGGGCTCGAGAACACGATGGCCGCCTTCAGGCGCGCGGTCGACCTCGGGTACCGGTACCTAGAGACCGACGTGCACGCGACCCGTGACGGCCAGGTCGTCGCCTTCCACGACGCGGTGCTCGACCGGGCCACCGACACCAGCGGGGCGATCGCCTCCCTCACCTGGCGGGAGGTGAGCCGAGCCCGGGTCGGGGGCACCGAACCGGTGCCGCTCCTCGCCGCCGTGTTCGAGGAGTGGCCGGACGTCCGGGTCAACATCGACGTCAAGGCCGACAGCGCGCTCCAGCCGACCCTGCGCGAGGTCGCCCGGCACGACGCCGCCGGACGGGTGTGCATCGGATCGTTCTCGGAACGCCGGCTGCGGGCCGCCCGGCGCGCGCTGGGCCCGGGCGTCGCCACCGCCGCCGGACAGGTGGGCACCGCCCTGCTGAGGTTCACGCCGGGAGCCCTGAGCCGGTTGCTCCACACACCGGCCCCTGTGCTCCAGATCCCTGCGCACCACCGCCTCCGCGGCCGCACCATCACCCTCGTGACCCCGGGCGTGGTGCGCCGGGCGCACGCCCTGGGGAAGCACGTGCACGTCTGGTTCCACTCGTGGTCGCGCGAGGACGCGCACGAGATGCACCGACTGCTGGACCTCGGCGTCGACGGCATCGTCACCGACCACATCGACGTCCTGCGCGACGTACTCGCCGAGCGCGGTCTGCCCCTCGGCGCGCCCCCGCCGTCCTAGAGTGGAGAGGATGGCCGAGACGACGAGCACCGCCCCGGGTGGACCGCTGAAGCGGCCGTACCTCGAGGTGACCCTCGCCGTGCTCGCGCTCGTGACGATCGTCGCGTTCGAGTCGATGGCGGTCTCCACCGCCATGCCCGCCGTGGCAAAGGACCTGCACGCCGTGCGCTCGTACGGCTTCGCGTTCTCGGTGATGCTCACGGCCCAGCTCCTCGGCATCGTGCTCGCGGGGGTGTGGACCGATCGCTCCGGCCCGCTGCCCGGGGCCCTCGTCGGCCAGGCCCTGCTCGCGGCGGGCGCCGCCACGTGCGGCTGCGCGACCCGGCTCGACGTCTTCCTCGTGGGGCGGGCGCTCACCGGGCTCGGGGGCGGACTGCTCGTCGTCATGCTCTACGTCATAGCCGGTCGCGTGTACCCCGAGAACATCCGGCCGAAGCTGTTCACGTACATCTCCGCGGCGTGGGTACTGCCCAGCCTCGTGGGGCCGCTCGCCTCCGCATGGCTCACCGAGACCCTGTCGTGGCGCTGGGTGTTCTGGATCGTCGTCCTGCCGGTCGTCGTCACGATGGCGGTTCTCGCGCACGCCCAGCGGCGGGTCGACACCTCGCACCTGCGGGTCGCTGCCAGCACGCGCGACCACGCCACGCACGTGCGGGCCGCGTGGGCGGGCATCGGCATCGCCCTCGCCGCCGGGGCCCTCCAGTACGGCACCCACGAGCTCGTGCTCCAGTGGTCGCCCAAGACCCTCGTGGCAGCCCTGGGTCTGGTCGGGGTCGCTGCCCTGGCCCCCGTCCTCCTCCCGCGCGGCACGTGGGCGATGGCACCCGGCGTGCCCTCGGTCATCCTGTCGCGCGCTCTGCTCTGCGCCGCCTTCTACGCCGGCATCACCTACGTCCCGCTCTTCCTCGTCGGGCAGCGGCACGCCAGCCTGCAGGTGGCCGGGCTCGCCCTGGCGTCCGGGGCCATCGGCTGGGCGGCGGGCGCGTGGTACCAGGGCCACGAGAGCATGGACCTGCCGCGCCACCGCCTCATCGAGCTCGGCGCGCTCCTCCTCACCGTCGGCCTGCTGGCGCTCTCGGCCATCGCGTGGATGAACCTCCCGGGCTGGCTCAGCGCCGTCGCGCTCCTCGTCACCGGGCTCGCCATGGGTACCGGGGTGACGACGACGACCATCCTGGGGCTCGAGCTGACGCCGATGGGTGAGCACGGTGAGGTGTCGTCGGCACTCCAGCTCTCCGACGTGCTCGGCAGCGTCGTGGGCATCGCGGGGGCCACCGCGGTGTTCGCGGCCTTCCACGTGCCGGGGCAGGACAACGCGCTGTTCGGGAAGATCTTCCTCGGGCTGGCCGTGGTGTCCGCGGTCGTCATCGTCGCGGGGCAGCGGATCGCCGGCGGCGGCCGGCGCACCGTGCCGGAGGGTCAGCGCATCAGCACGTGACCGCCGATGGCGGTGAGGCGGGTCCACGAGCCACTGCGGTGCACCGTCACCGGTGAACCCGGGCGGAGGAAGCCGAGGGAGTAGGCGGCCAGCGCCCCGCCGGCCCGCACCCCCGACGTGACCTCGGCTGCCCACACCCGGTCGCGCACCAGCCCGGCGGCGGCCCCGCGCTCCCGGACTGCGGCGGTGACCACCTCGATCCCCGTCCGTGCCGACGCGGCGAGGTCGTCGGCCGACACGTCCGCGACCGGCTCCCACCCGCTGCGTGGCGGCGTGACGGCCGACCACGCGGCGAGGGCCCGGGTGGAGGGCACGGGCAGGTCGCCGGTGCCGGTCGGCCGGGACGTGCGGTCGGTGACGGCGCCCAGGGGCACGACGACGTCGCACTCGGCCGGTTCGCCGAGGGCGAAGGTGCGCAGGCCCAGCACGGTGCCCTCACCGAGGATCCCGCGCCCGGGCAGAACCCCGACCCAGGCCGCGAGCACACTGCCGGTGGCCTGGAGCCGGATGGCGCCCGCCTCGTCCAGCGAGCGGGCCCGTGCGGCGAACCGGCCCAGGTCGGAGAGCGACGCGGCGTCGGCCAGACGCAGGAGGTCGACGGGCGGCGGGCTCACCGTGCGGCCCAGCGGAACGCGACCGGCTCGCCCCGGTGCGGTTCGAGCGCCTCGCGGGCCGCGGGTGGCAGCCGGCGGGGCCGCGCCGCCGCGAAGTCGTAGAGGGCCAGTCCGGTCTCGGCCACGGCGTACACCCGGTCGCCCACGCCCTCGGGGTCGCGGACGACGTAGCCGAGGTCGAAGCCCGCTCCGTGCAGGCGCGTCACCCACATGTCGACCTCCACCGGGGCCGGCCGGTAGGTCAGCGGGGCGCGGTACTCGATGGCGTGGCGGGAGACGACGATCCCCTCCTCGAGCATCGATCCCTCCGGGTACCACTCGCGGAAGCCGATCACACGGGCGTCCTCGAGCAACCTGAGGAACTGGACGTTGTTGACGTGGCCGTACGCGTCCATGTCGGACCAGCGCAGCGGCACCTCCACGACGTAGGGACGGGTCATGCGCCCATACTCCCAGCCCGCGGAGCACACGGGTCCACCGCGGCCTAGGGTGGCCGGGTGAGCCTGCTGACCGGCACCGTCGCCCGCCTCGACCACGCCCTGGCCCGCGCCCAGCGGGACGGCCGCGTGCCCTCCCTCGTCGCCGGGGTGGTACGCGCTGGTGAGCTGGTGTGGAGCGGCGCGGCGGGCACCGTCGACGGACGGGCGGAGGGGCCGGCCGCCGGCGACGACACGCAGTACCGGATGGGCTCGATCACCAAGACGTTCGTCGCGGTCTGCGTGCTGCGGCTGCGCGACGCCGGCCACCTCGAGCTCACCGATCGCTTCGGGCAGCACGTGCCCGGGTCGGAGCTGGACGACGTCACCCTCGAGCAGCTGCTCACCCATGCCGCCGGGGTGCAGGCCGAGACCGACGGCCCCTGGTGGGAGCGAACCCCGGGCGGGGACTGGGACGCGCTCGCCGCGTCGCCGGTGGGCCGGCGGTTCCGCGCAGGCCGCCGGTTCCACTACTCCAACGTCGGCTACGGCGCGCTGGGCCGACTCCTCGAGGTGCACCACGGTGCCGGCTGGTTCGAGGTCGTGCGCTCCGAGCTGCTCGAGCCGCTGGGCCTGGGACGCACCACTCCCCGGCCGGAAGGGTCCTCCGCCCCCGGCCTGGCCGTGCACCCCTTCGCCGACCTCCTTCTCCCGGAGCCGGAGCACGACGCCGGTGCCATGGCGCCGGCGGGACAGCTCTGGGCCACCGTGCCCGACCTGGCGCGGTGGGCCACCTTCCTCGCCGGCGACACCGCCGGGCTGCTGTCGGAGGCGACGCTGGCCGAGATGGTCGAGCCGCACCACGTCGTCGACGAGCCGGGACAGGCGTGGACCGGCGCACACGGCCTGGGCTGTCAGGTCTGGAACCTCGACGGTGTTCGGTACGCGGGTCACGGAGGGTCGATGCCCGGGTTCCTCGCCGGGGTGAGGGTCCGCCTGTCGGACGGTGACGACGGTCTGCCCGGAGCCGCGCGCGGCGACGGGGTGGTGACGATGGCCAACACGACGGGCACGACGGTGATGCGCGGCCTCGGCGACGACCTCCTGCGCATCCTCGCGGAGGAGGAGGCGGCCCCGGTGGAGGCGTGGTCGGCCACCGGTGACCCCGGCCTGCTCGAGCTGGTCGGCACGTGGCACTGGGGGCCCTCGACGTCGACCGCGACACTCCGGGGCGACCACCTCGTGCTGGGGGAGCCGGGGAACGCCCGGGGCTCGCGGTTCGAGCGCACCGGGCCCGACACGTGGGTGGGGCTGGACGGGTACCACGCCGGCGAGCCGCTGCGCGTGGTCCGCCGGGCCGACGGCTCGGTCTCGCACCTCGACCTCGCCTCGTTCCGCTTCACCCGCACGCCCTATGACCCGTCCGCCGACGTGCCGGGTGGGGTCGACGACGCCGGGTGGACCTGAGATCCGCGATCTCGTCCTGCGGGGGACGCGCGTCATCCTGTGGGTCGATGTGTGTGCCGCGTCAGCCCGGCCGAGTGCTTCGACTGCGGCGGGACGATGACCGGCATCCAGGTCCACGAGAGCCACAGCGAGCCCGTGTGGGGCACCGGCAAGGTCGTCGAGGGTGGCACCGGGAGGCTCATCCCGGTCTCGTTCACCCAGTCGGCCAACGACGAGACCCGGGGCGGCCACCTCTTCGACCCGATGGTCTTCGCAATGGGCGGCGGCAACGGCAACCATGGCCAGGACCAGATCACCTGCACGCAGAGCTTCCAGGCGACGGTCTGCGACCTGCTCCGGGGTGGTGCGCCCCCGGCTCCGCTCCCGGACTCGGCGCAGGACACCGACGTCGTGACGGTCACGTTCACCGTGTCGGCGGTCGCAAAGCCCTGACTCGGCAGGGGGCGAGAGGGCGGCCACCGGTGCTCCGACGGCCGCCCTCCCGTGGGGACGGGGTCAGGCCTCGACCGGGGAGCCGGCGCCGGGTGCCGTCGCGACGACGGGCCGCACCTGCGGCGCTCGGGCGCCCCCTACCACCAGCCAGCCCGCGAGGACGAGCACCCAGAGCAGGTAGACGAAGAACGTGACGAAGAGCGGGGCCGTCAGTCCCCCGAGGGCCCCGACGACGGTGAGCACTCGCAGCCACACGGGCATCGGGTAGGCCGCGGCGAGCAGGAGGGCCAGGGCGCCGAGCGCGAACGCGGGAGCGCAGACCGCGAGCAGGTTGACGATCTCGCCGAGGGTGTACGCCACGGGGAGCGGCAGCCCGCCGGCGACCGGGGACCCGCCCTCGAGGAGCGCGACCGACAGCCCGCCGTGGGCCATCCCACCGACGACGCCGGCCGCGGCGGCCACGACGGCCAGGTCTGCGCCCAGTTCCCCGGCGGCGCCGGGAACGGCCTCGCGGACGTGGCGCCCGACGGGCAGGAGGGCCAGACCGGCGGCCATGAGGAGGGCCCCGAGCAGGGCCCCGGCGAGGTGACCGCCCCCCAGGAAGCCGGCCACCTTGTCGGGCTCGTAGGCACCCCCCGGTGTACCGGACCCGCCGAAGGCGACGCCGGTGAGGAGGACGTATCCGGCGAGCGCCAGCCCGGCCGTGCGTCGTGAGGTCATGTGAGTGCTCCTGTCCGATCCGGCCGCCCGGGGGTCGGTGCGGCGCCTCGACGACGCTAGGGACCTCCGGGGGCCCGGGTCATCCTGCGCCGGAGCGAGATCCGCCGTCCTCCCGAGGGTGGACCCGCTCGACCGGCGTCCTCCTGCGGGATGACGACACGAAGGCGCCGGCGGCCCTACCGTTCTGGCATGGCACGCCGGTCGTGGGCCCTCGACGCGGGGATCGTCCTCGTGGTGCTTCTCGTTGGCCAGGTCGAGGTCTGGACCGGTGCAGGCGCCACCCACCGGCAGGGTCCGGCGTGGGCCCAGGCCGGCCTCTACGCCCTCGGCGCGATCGGGCTACTGTGGCGCCGGGTGCGGCCGCTGGAGTCGCTCGCGGCGATCACGGTCCTCTACGCGACTGGGTTCGCGGTGTTCGGCTCACCGGAGGGCAACGGGGTCGCGCTGCCCTTCTGGATCGCGGCGTACTCGGTGGCCCGCTGGGAGCGCCGGCGCCCCTCGTGGTGGGGACTGGTCTGCATCGGGCTGATGAGCGCCGCGTGGATCGGGTTCGACCCCCTGGTCACCACGTGGGAGGACCGCGTCGGCGCGTTGTTCTGGAGCGCGACCCTCGTCATCGCCTGGTTCGTGGGGGCCCTGGTCCGCAGCCGGGTCCAGAACGCCGAGGAACGCCGGCGGGCGCGGGAGGAGCGGGCCAGCCGGGCGGTGGCCGAGGAGCGCAACCGGATCGCCCGCGAGCTGCACGACGTCCTCGGCCACAGCGTGAGCGTCATGACCGTCCAGGCCGCGGCCGTGCGCCGGCGCCTCGCGCCCGACCAGATCGCGGAGCGGGAGGCCCTCGAGAGCGTCGAGGCGGTGGGGCGCCAGGCGCTCACCGAGATGCGACGGATGGTGGGGGTCCTGCGTGACGCCGACGGGTCGGCCTCCCGCGAGCCGCCTCCCGGCATCGGGGACGCCGACCGACTGGCGGAACGGGTGCGCGCCGCCGGCCTCCCTGTCGACCTCGTCGTCAGCGGCACCCCGCGGGCCCTCGCCCCCGGTCTCGACCTCACCGCCTACCGGCTGCTCCAGGAGGGGCTGACCAACGCCCTGCGGCACGCGGCCGAGCCCACCCGGGCCCAGGTCCGGATCGACTACGACGACGACGCCCTGCGCCTCGCGGTGCGCGACGACGGCCGGGTGGTCGCACCCGGGGGCGAACCGGGGCACGGCCTGCTCGGCCTCCGGGAGCGGGTGGCGGCGTACGGGGGCGAGCTGCTCGCGCGGCCCCGGGCCGGTGGCGGCTTCGAGGTGCTCGCCACCCTCCCGCTGGTGGCCCCGTGATCCGGCTGCTCGTCGTCGACGACCAGGTGCTCGTGCGCCGCGGCTTCCGGATGGTCCTCGAGATCGAGCCCGACCTGGAGGTCGTGGGCGAGGCGGCCGACGGGGACGAGGCGGTCGCGCGGGCCGATGAGCTGCAGCCCGACGTCGTCCTCATGGACGTGCGGATGCCGCGGTGTGACGGCATCGCGGCGACCCGTCGGATCACCGCCGAGCCCGGGTGCGACACCCGGGTCATCATGCTGACGACCTTCGACATGGACGAGTACGTCTACGACGCACTCGAGGCCGGGGCGAGCGGCTTCCTCCTCAAGGACGTCGAGCCCGAGCTGCTCGTCTCGGGCATCCGGGCGGTGCACGCCGGGGACGCACTGCTCTCCCCCAGCGTCACCCGGCGCATGATCCGCACGGTCCTCGACCAGCGGCCGACCGCCCCGGCACCGGACGGCGGTCGACTGTCGGCGCTGACCCCGAGGGAGTGCGAGGTGCTCGTCCTCATGGCCAGGGGCCTGAACAACACCGAGATGGCCAAGCGGCTCTACGTCTCCGAGACCACCGTCAAGACGCACGTTGGCCGCCTGCTCACCAAGCTGGGGGCGCGCGACCGCGTGCAGGCCGTCATCCACGCCTACGAGCACGGGCTGGTCCGCGGCGGTCAGGACGGCGACGGGACGCCGCCCGCGCCGCACTGAGCCCGCAGCCTGTGGACCTCGGTGCACGGGCTGTCGCCGGGTCGGCCTACGGTGGGACGACCATGACGACACCCGCCGACGCCGCCCTCGCCACCCCCTCCCCGGCGCTCGCCGACTCCGCGCGCACGGCGCTGCGCCGGCTCGTGGGCCGTGACGACGCCGACTTCCGCGACGGCCAGCTCGAGGCGGTCTCTGCGCTCGTCGCCGACCGCGCGCGGGTCCTCGTCGTCCAGCGCACCGGATGGGGCAAGTCGGCCGTGTACTTCGTGGCCACCGCCCTCCGGCGGGCCGAGGGCGCGGGACCGACCGTGATCATCAGCCCGCTGCTGGCCCTGATGCGCGACCAGATCGCCGCTGCCGAGCGCGCCGGCATCCGCGCGGTCACGATGAACTCGGCCAACGCCCAGGACTGGGACGACGTGCGGGGAGCGCTCGCCGAGGACGCCGTCGACGTGCTGCTCGTCAGTCCCGAGCGGCTCAACAACCCACGGTTCCGCGAGGAGCAGCTGCCCGACCTGGCCCGCCGGTGCGGGCTGCTCGTGGTCGACGAGGCGCACTGCGTCAGCGACTGGGGCCACGACTTCCGCCCCGACTACCGCCGCATCCGCGACCTGCTCGACGGCCTGCCGCAGGACACCCCGGTCCTCGCCACCACGGCCACGGCCAACGCCCGGGTGGTGCACGACGTCGAGGAGCAGCTCGGGGTGGGTGGCCGGCCGGTGGTGACGGTCCGCGGCGGGCTGGCCCGCGACTCGCTGCGGCTCGGTGTGCTGCGGTCGATGTCACCGGAGCAGCGGCTGGGGTGGCTGGTCGCGCACCTCGTCGACCTGCCGGGCTCGGGCATCGTCTACACGCTCACGGTCGCTGCGGCGGAGGACGTCGCGGCCGCCCTGGCCGAGGCCGGTCACTCCGTGGCGGCCTACACCGGCCGCACCGACCCCGCAGACCGCGAGCGGCTCGAGGGGGCCCTGCGCGGCAACGAGGTCAAGGCGCTCGTCGCCACGTCCGCCCTGGGCATGGGCTTCGACAAGCCCGACCTTGGCTTCGTCGTGCACCTCGGCGCCCCGAGCAGCCCGGTGGCCTACTACCAGCAGGTCGGCCGCGCCGGCCGCGCCACCGAGCGCGCCGACGTGCTGCTGCTGCCGGGCCCCGAGGACCGCGACATCTGGCGGTACTTCGCCTCCGTCTCGATGCCCCGCGAGGACCAGGCCGAGACCGTCCTGCGGGCGCTGGCCGAGGCGGGCCGGCCGCTGTCGACGGCCGCGCTCGAGACGGCTGTCGACGTGCGACGCACCCGCCTCGAGCTGCTGCTCAAGGTGTTGGACGTCGACGGCGCCGTCCAGCGGGTCTCCGGCGGATGGGTGGCCACCGGGCTCCCGTGGGAGTACGACGCCGAGCGCTACGAACGGGTCGCCGCCGCCCGGGTGGCGGAGCAGCAGCTCATGGTCGACTACGAGCGCACCGACGGCTGCCGGATGGCGTTCCTCCAGGAGACCCTCGACGACCCCTCGGCCGAGCCGTGCGGACGCTGCGACGGCTGTGCCGGGCCCTGGTACCCCACCGACGTCCCCGACCAGGTCGTCGGCGCGGCCCGTGAGCGGTTGGCGCGCGTCGGTGTGCCCGTGGACCCCCGGGCCCAGTGGCCCACCGGGATGGACCGTCTGGGCGTCCCGGTCAAGGGGCGCATCCCCGCCGACGAGGTGCTCGAGCCCGGGAGGGCGCTTGCCCGTCTGTCCGACCTCGGCTGGGGCCAGCGGCTCCGTGAGGTGCTCCGCGAGGACGCGCCCGCCTCCGCCGACCTCCTCCACGCCTGTGTCCCGGTCCTCGCGGAGTGGGGGTGGGCGCAGCGTCCGGTGGGGGTCGTCGCCGTCCCGTCGCGCAGCCACCCGCAGCTGGTCGAATCCCTCGCCGCGGGCCTCGCCGAGATCGGCCGGCTGCCGCTCCTCGGTGCCCTCGACCTCGCACACGGTGGGCCCACGGGCGAGATGGGCGGCAACAGCGCGTACCGGCTCGCCGGGGTCTGGGAACGGCTCGTGGTGGGGCCGGAGCTCGCGGTCGCCCTGTCGAGCGCGAGCGGGCCGGTCCTGCTCGTCGACGACGTCGTCGCGTCACGCTGGACGATGACGGTCGCGGGCCGGGCGCTCCGACTCGCCGGGGCACCGGGCGTGCTGCCCCTCGCCCTGGCCGTCGACGGCTGATCCGTTCCGGCCGAGGACGGGTCCCCGGTCCGGTCAGACGTCTCCGCCGAGGTAGGCAGCCTTGACGGAGTCGTCTCCCGCGAGCTCGGCGCCGGTCCCGGACCGGACGATCTCGCCGGTCTCGAGGATGTGCGCGGTGTCGGCGAGCTTCAGGGCCTGCGCGGCGTTCTGCTCGACGACCAGGACCGTCGTGCCCTGCTCGTTGATCTCCTTGACGATGGCGAAGATCTGCTGGATCAGCTTGGGGGCCAACCCCATCGACGGCTCGTCGAGCAGCAGTAGGCGCGGACGGGCCATGAGCGCCCGCCCGATGGCGAGCATCTGCTGCTCCCCGCCCGACATGGTGCCAGCGACCTGGCGCTCGCGCTCCTGCAGCCGGGGGAAGAGGTCGAACACCCGGTCGAGGTCCTCGCGGTAGGCCGGCGTCTTCCGGTCCTTGCGCACGTAGGCACCCATCTCGAGGTTCTCGCGCACGGTCATCCCGACGAACACCCCGCGTCCCTCGGGCGACTGGCTGATCCGCAGCGCGACCCGCTCGTACGCCGGGAGCTTCTCGATGTCCTGGCCGTCGAAGACGATCCGACCGGCACGGACCGAGTGCAGACCCGAGATGGTCTTGAGGGTCGTCGTCTTGCCGGCGCCGTTGGCGCCGATGAGCGCCACGACCTGGCCCTCGTCGACGGTGAAGGTGATGTCCCGGATGGCCTCGATGTGCCCGTAGTTGACACAGAGGCCCTCGACCTCAAGAAGCATCCTCGTCCACCCCCAGGTAGGCGGCGATGACCGCCGGGTCGTCGCGGACCTCCGCCGGCGTGCCCTCGGCGATCTTCTTGCCGAACTCCAGCACGACGATGCGGTCGGTGACCCCCATGACAAGCCGCATGTCGTGCTCGATGAGGAGCACGGTGTAGCCGCGGTCGCGGACCCGGCGGATCAGCTCCATGAGCTGCACCTTCTCCTGCGGGTTGAACCCCGCGGCGGGCTCGTCGAGGCAGAGCAGCTTCGGCTGGGTCGCCATCGCGCGGGCGATCTCGAGGCGCCGCTGGTCGCCGTAGGACAGGTTGGAGGCGAGCTCGTCGGCGCGGGACGCCAGGCCCATGAACGCGAGCAGCTCCATGCCCCGCTCGTGCCCGTCGTCCTCCTCGCGGCGATGCTTGGCCGTGCGGAACAGCGCCGAGAGCACCCCGGTGGTGTGGTTGGCGTCGGCACCGACCAGCACGTTCTCCAGTGCCGTCATCGACTTGAACAGGCGGATGTTCTGGAAGGTGCGGGCGATCCCTCGCTTGGTGATGGCGTGCCGCTTGAGCCCGGTGAGGGGCTCGCCCTGGAACCGAACCTCTCCCGAGGTCGGCTGGTACACCCCGGTGATGACGTTGAAGGCGGTGGTCTTCCCGGCCCCGTTCGGGCCGATCACTCCGAGGATCTCGCCCTCCTCGATGTGCAGGGACACCGAGTCCAGGGCCGTGAGGCCGCCGAACCGCAGCGTGACGTCGTCGACCTCGAGGACGCGGGTGCGCTCAGCCATCTCAGACCACCTCCCGGTGCGACTCATCATGCCCCTCGAGGTCGTCGATCTCGTGGGCCGAGGCACGGGCCCGGATCGTGCGTTTGGGTGGCAGGAGGCCCTGCGGCCGGTACACCGGCAGGATCATCAGCGCGAGCCCGAACACCAGGAGGCGGAAGTCGGCGAACTCGCGGAAGCGCTCCGGCAGGTAGGCGACGAGGGTGCCACCGACGACGGCACCCCAGCGGTTGCCGGCGCCCCCGATGATGACCGCGGCGACGAAGAGGATCGACAGCAGGAGCGGGAAGCTCTGCGGGTTGATGTAGCCGCCCTGGCTGCTGGCGTACAGCGACCCGGAGAGACCGCCGATGGCCGCGCCGAGCGCGAACGCGAGCAGCTTGAACCGGAAGGTGGGCACGCCCATGAGCTCGGCGGCGTCCTCGTCCTCGCGGGTGGCCTCCCAGGCCCGACCCACGCGGCTGTCCTTGACGAGCCGGTCAGCGAAGAGCACGAGGATGAGGAAGGACAGGACGAGCCAGTAGTACGGCACCGCGCTCACGGCACCGAAGACGAGGAAGACCGTGTCGCGACCCTGGTCGATCGACGGAACGAGGCCGTTCCACTCCACGCTCGGGATGCTGAACAGGCCACCGGTGCCGAAGGGTGGCTCCGGGTCCGGACCGATGTTCGGTGGGTGCGGGATGTCCTTGATGCCCGCCGCAGCGCCGACCCACTCGATGTTCGTCACGGCGAGCCGGATGATCTCCCCGAAGCCCAGGGTCACGATGGCCAGGTAGTCGCCGCGCACCCGCAGGGTGGGCCCACCGAGCATCACGCCGGTGACCATGGTGACCGCGATCGCCAGCGGCAGCGCGAGGAAGAACGGCCACGACCAGTGGTAGACGGTGAGGACACCGGTGGTATACGCCCCGACCGCGTAGAAGCCGACGTACCCGAGGTCGAGCAGGCCCGCGTACCCGATGACGATGTTGAGCCCGACGGCGACGAGGGCGAACGCCGCCACCCCGAACATCACCCCGCCGAAGTCGATCTGTTCGGTGGTGATGATGGGCGGGCGGATCAGCGGCAGCAGGTAGAAGAAGATGACGAGCAGGACGATGAGCACGATCCGCACCGCACGCGGCAGGGCGGCGTAGCGCTGGGCGATGCGGTCGAGGAAGGTCCGGACGACACCCATCACGCACGCGCCTTTCCGAGCGACTCACCGAGGATTCCGGACGGACGCACGAGGAGGATGAGGATGAGGAGGACGAAGGACACGACGTCCTTCCACTCGCTGCCGAACACGGCTGCACCGTAGTTCTCCGTGACGCCGAGCACCAGCCCACCGACCAGGGCGCCGCGCAGGTTGCCGATGCCACCGAGGACAGCCGCCGTGAAGGCCTTGACGCCGAGGATGAAGCCGGCGTCCTGCCGGGTGGAGCCGATCTTGACCATGTAGAGCGTGGCGGCGGCGCCGGCCATCACGCCGCCGAGGATGAAGGTGCCCCGGATGATGCGGGTCGAGTTGACGCCCATGAGGGCCGCCGACTCCGGGTCCTGGGCCACCGCACGCATCCCTCGCCCGAAGCGTGTGCGCCGGACGAACTGGTCCAGCGCCATCATCATGAGCAGCGAGGCGACGATGACCATGATGTCGACGTCCTTGACCCCGTAGCCGCCCACCTCGAAGAGGGTCTGCGGCTGGATCGTCACCGGGTTGGAGTACGTGTCACGCGCGCTCGAGACGTAGTTGTCGAGGTTGTCGCGCAGGCCGAACCACTCGGAGATCCGGTCGCGCAGGCCCATGAGCTCGGCGAGGGCGAAGGAGGCGCCGATCGCGGAGATCAGCGCCATGAGCCGAGGGGCCTTGCGTTTGAGGAGCGGCCGGTAGGCGACCCGCTCCAGCACCATGGCGATGCCGGCCGACACCGCCATCGCTGCGACCAGCGCCAAGGCGAGCAGGCCGGCGGTCTCCCCGAGTGTCTGCGTCGCGGCCGAGGTGCCGTGCACGAAGACGAACACCCAGGCCACGGCGAAGGTGCCGTACATGAAGACCTCGGAGTGCGCGAAGTTGATCAGCTGCAGCACGCCGTACACCATCGTGTACCCGAGCGCGACGAGCGCATAGATCGCACCGAGGGCCAGGCCCGTGATGGTCAGCTCGACGAGGTTGTTGAACAGGAATGAGAAGTCCACGCACTCCCCTTGGGCAGCGACCGCGGCCGGGGGCGGCATGCCCCCGGCCGCGGCTCAACGGATGTCTGATCCGACCCGATGGATCACTTGATCGCTTCGGGGTTCTCCGTGTCGAGCTTGCCGTCCTTGACCATGTAGGCGTAGATGGTCGAGGTCTTGATGTCGCCCTTCTCGTCGAAGGAGATCGGACCGCTGACGCCCTCACCGTTGTACGCGTTGATGAAGTCGTTGATGTCCTTCGCCTCGACCTTCCCGGCCTTGAGGGCCTCGAGGAAGATGTTCGCGGCGTCGTAGGCCTGCGTGGTGTAGAGGCCGGCCTCGTTCCCGGTGTCGTCCTTGACCTTGCTCGCGAAGTCGGCCGGAGCCGGCGCCGCGGGGGCCGAGAGGATGGCGCCGTCGCCCGCCTGGCCGGCGACCTTGACGAACGCCGGGTCCTCGGCGCCGTCACCGGACATGAAGGTGCCCTTCCACCCGGCCTGGCGCAGCTGCTTCACGAGCAGTCCGGCCTCGGTGTAGTAGCCGCCGTAGAAGACCGCATCGGCCTTCGCGGCCGTGACCTTGGTGACGACCGCGGACATGTCGGTCTGCTTGACCTGGATCTCGTCGTAGCCGATGGCGACATCGCCGAGGGTGTCATTGACGACGGTGGCCAGGCCCTTGCTGTAGTCCTGGGCGTCGTCGATGACGTAGACCTTCTTGGCGCCGACGGTGTCCGTGAGGTACTTGGCGTCGGCCTGGCCCTGGGCGTTGTCGTTGCCGATGACGCGGTGCCAGGTCGTCCAGCCCTGCTCGGTGATGGTGACGTTGGTGGCCGAAGGCGAGATGACGGGCACACCCGCCTCGAAGAAGGTCTTGCCGGTGGCGAGCGACTCACCGGAGAACCCGGGGCCCACCAGGCCGACGATCGTCTTGTCGCCGACGATCTGGGTGGCGAGGGCCGGGGCCTTGTCGGGGCTGCCCTGCGAGTCGAACTTCTTGAGGCCGATCTGGCACTCGGCGTCCTTGTTGTACTCGTCGACCGCGAGCTGGATGCCGTTGACCATGTTGACGCCCAGGGCGCCGGCGTCGCCCGTGAGGGCGCCGAGGAACGCGAGGTTCTGCTCGGTGCAGTCGGCGCCGCTGCTGCTGGCGTCGCTGCTGCTGTTGTCACTGCTGCTGCCGCAGGCGGCAAGAGTGAGCCCGGCCGCGGCTGCGGCGGCAGCCATCTGCCAGGTGCGGTTGATGCGGATCATCGGCCCTCCGTGGGGTTCGTGCTTCGTTGGAGCAACGGCTGCGCCCGCGGCAGCCGTGGTGGGCGGAACGTAGCACGGGTGGGCGCGTCCGCTGCAGAGGCCGGCGGGTTCTGGAACCATCGCGTGACCGAGTTGTGACCAGGGGGGCTCCGTCGAGGGTTTGTACGCGGATTCCGTGGGGAGCTGCGCGCTGGCTAGCGTGGGGCGGTGAGCCAGGAGACCGAGCAGCGCGAGGAGGCCTCCAGCGACGCTCCCGATCCCCGTCGGTGGCGGGTCCTCGGTGTCACGCTGACCGTCGGCTTCATGGTGCTCCTCGACGTCACCATCGTGAACGTCGCGATCCCGTCCATGCAGCAGGGGCTGGACACCACGCCCGGCACGATCCAGTGGGTCGTCTCCGGGTACGCCCTGGCGCTGGGGCTGCTCCTCGTCACCGGCGGCCGGCTCGGCGACGCCCACGGCCGGCGCACCATGATGCTCGTCGGCCTGGGCGGGTTCATCGTGGCGAGCGCGGCCGCCGGTCTGGCCCCGAGCGTCCTCGTCCTCATCGGCGCCCGGCTGGTGCAGGGGTTCTCCGCAGGCCTGCTGACCCCGCAGAGCTCCGGGCTGATCCAGACCCTCTTCCGCGGCGCCGAGCGCGGCCTGGCCTTCGGTCTCTTCGGGTTCACCGTCTCGGTGTCCTCGGCGATCGGACCTGTGCTCGGCGGCCTGCTGATCGCCGCGTTCGGCGCCGAGAACGGCTGGCGCTGGATCTTCCTCGTCAACGTGCCCATCGGCCTGGTCCTCCTCGTCGCCATCGCGCGCCTCGTCCCGGGCCGGACCGCCGACACCGACCCGGACACGCGGCTGGACCTGCGCGGCGCCGGGCTCCTCGGCGCCACCGTGCTCGCGCTGCTCTTCCCGATCGTCAGTCTCGAGCGGGGCCAGCGGCTACCGCTCCTCGGCCTGGCGCTCGTGCCGGTCCTCGCCGTCGCCTTCGTCCGGTGGGAGCGCCGGGTCGTGCGTGCCGACGGGGCCCCGCTGCTCGACCTGGAGCTGCTCCGCGGGGTTCCCGGGTACGCGAGCGGAATCATCGTCGGGGCCCTGTACTTCACCGGCTTCACCGGCGTCTTCCTCGTCCTGTCGGTGTTCCTGCAGGACGGACTCGACTACTCCCCCCTGCATGCGGGACTCCTGCTCACGCCCTTCGCCGTGGGGTCGGCCATCGCCTCACCGCTCGCCGGACGGCTCGTGCCCCGGCTGGGACGTCCCCTCACGGTGTACGCGCTCGTCGTCATGATGACCGGGCTGGTCGGGGTGGCCGTGGCCGCGCCGCTCCTCGACGGCGGCGACCACCTCTGGGTCGGCCTGGTCCCCGCACTGCTCGTCGCGGGCCTGGGCGGTGGGGCGGTGGTCTCGCCCAACTTCACGCTCTCGCTGAACCGCGTGCCGACACGGATGGGCGGTGCGGCCGGCGGTGCTCTGCAGACCGGCCAGCGCATCGGCGCCGCCATCGGGGCCGCCCTCATCATGACGGCCTACCAGCTGGCGGTGTCGGCGTCAGACGACCCCGGCACCGGGCTGCGCTGGGCACTCGGCACCTCGCTGGTCCTGCTGGTCGCCGCCCTCGCCGCCGCCCTCTGGTCCTGGCGCCACGACCCACCGTTCGAGGGGTAGCCCCGTCTCCTCGGGGACGCCGGTCCGCAGGCGCACCGTGAGGATCGGCAGGAAGAGCTGGACCACGGGGCCGATCAGCAGCGCGTACGCCAGCGTCCCGACCCCGACGATCCCGCCGAGCGCCCAGCCCGCCAGGACGACGGTCACCTCGAGGGATGTGCGCACGAGTCGGATCGACCGGCCGGTACGCCTCGCCAGCCCGGTCATCAACCCGTCTCGCGGCCCGGGGCCCAGCTGGCTGCCGATGTAGAGCGCACCAGCGACCCCGTTGCCCACCACCCCGACGGCCAGGACGAGCACCTGCCACCCGAGCCCGCGGATGGGCGGCACCACGGCCAGCGTCGCGTCGGTCGCGAGGCCGACCACGACCGCGTTGAGCACGGTGCCGAGGCCGGGCCACTGTCGCAGCGGCACCCACAGGAGGAGCACGACGAAGGAGCTGGCGATGACCATCTCGCCGTAGGAGAGGGGGATGTGCTGGGTCAGCCCGTAGGTGAGCACCCCCCAGGGCTCCAGGCCGAGGCCGGCCCGCAGGATGAGCGCCATCGTCGCGCCGAAGAGCACGAGGCCCACCAGGAGCTGCACGACGCGGCGTGCCAGGTGGCCCGCGCGCAGCTGTTCGACGGGGTTCATCGGCGCCAGGTCCACGCGGCGCCGGACGGCGCGGCGGGCGAGTGCTGTCGGTGACATGCAGCCATCCTGAGCCCGAGTGGCCTCCAAATCCATGGCCAATCATGCAAGAGTGGCCCCATGACCGCGACCACACCCACCGTGAGCGCCGCCCGGACGGCCCGGCTGGTCGGGGACCTGACCGGCACCCGCCCGGCCTACCGGGCCCTCGCCGACGCCCTCCGAGTCGCCGTGGCCGACGGCCGGATCGCGGTCGGCACCCGGCTCCCCAGCGAGCGCGACCTGACCGGCGCCGTGGGTCTGAGCCGCACCACGGTGAGCCGCGCGTACGAGGTGCTGCGCGAGAGCGGCTACCTCGCGTCCCGCCGGGGCTCCGGCTCGGTGACCACCCTGCCGCGCACCTCTCGGCGGCGCACGGCCACCTCGTCGCTGGTCCCGGCCGACCCGCAGGACGGCGTCATCGACCTCACGTGCGCGGCCACGCGGGCGCCGGTGGGGGTCATCGAGGCCTACGAGCGGGCCGTCTCGCTCCTCCCCGCGCACCTGACGGGCTCCGGCTACCTCGCACTGGGGGTCCCCGCGCTGCGCGAGGCCATCGCCGCCCGGTACAGCGAGCGCGGGCTGCCCACCGACCCCGAGCAGGTCGTGGTCACCTCCGGGGCGGTGGCCGGGCTCAACGTCCTCGTGCGGGGGCTGCTGGCACACGCCGACCGCGTCGTGGTCGAGAACCCCGGCTACCCCAACACCATCGACGCGCTCCGTCGGGCCGGCGCGCGCCTGACTCCCCTGCCCATGGACCCCGACGGGTGGGATGTCGACGGAGCGGTCAGGACGGTCCGCTCCGTCCGGCCCCGGGCGGCGGTGCTGGTGCCGGACTTCCAGAACCCGACCGGGGCCCTCATGGAGGACGACGAGCGGGCTCGGCTGGCCCGAGCGTTCCGGGACGCCGGCAGCGTGCCCGTCGTCGACGAGACGGTCCTCGAGGTCGACCTCGACGGTGGTCCGATGCCGCTGCCGTTCGCCGCTCACTCCCCGGCGACCGTCACCGTGGGCAGCGCCTCGAAGTCGCACTGGGGCGGACTGCGCACCGGGTGGATCCGTGCTCCCCGCGGCGACGTCGGGATGCTCGTCGAGTCGCGCGCGGCCAGCGACCTCGGGGCTCCGGTCCTCGAGCAGCTCGTCCTCCTCGAGCTGATGCGCGTGACACCCGGCATCACCACCGAGAGGCGGGGGCTCATCAGGGCCTCCCGCGCGGCGACGGCGGAGGCGCTCGCCACGCACCTGCCGGACGTGCGGTTCACCCTCCGGCGCGGCGGCCTGTCGCTGTGGTGCGAGCTGCCCGCCGACCTCGACGCCAGCACCCTGGCCGTCGCCGCGGAGGACCTCGGGCTCCTCGTGGCCGCCGGCCCGCGCTTCGCCGTCGAGGGCGGCCTGGAGCGCCGGCTCCGCCTGCCCCACGTGCTGCCGCCGGCCACCATGGCCGAGGCCGTGGAGCGCCTCGCCAGTGCCGCCTCGCAGGTGCGCGCCGGCCGGGTGCGCCCCGTACGGCCGGCGCTCGGCCGACGGTCCCGCCGGTCGGTGGTGGCCTGAGCGCTGCGGGCCCACATCGCTACGCTGCGCTCGTGGCCACCGACCCGCTCGACCCCCTCGACGACCTGCTCGACACCCTCGACCTGGAGGAGCTCGGCAAGGCCGAGGTCAGCGTCCAGCCGACGTCGGTGACCGATCCCGAGATGGGCCTCCCCTCGACGTTCGCCGAGGACATCACCCTGTTCCGTGGCCGCAGCCAGAAGCAGCCGCACGGCCGCGTCTTCGGGGGGCAGGTGCTGGCGCAGGGCGTCATCGCGTCGGGCCGAACCGTCGGCGACCTCGCCGGCGAGCCGAGGCGGCTGCACAGCATCCACGCCTACTTCATGCGCCCGGGTGACGACACCCAGCCGATCACCTTCAGCGTGGAGCGGATGCGCGACGGGCGCTCGTTCTCGACGCGGCGGGTCCACGCCGTCCAGCACGGGCAGCCGATCCTGTCGATGAGCGCGTCCTTCCAGACCCCGGATGGCGGCCTCGACCACCAGGACGAGATGCCCGAGGCCCCCGACCCCCTCACCGTGCCGTCGCTGCGCGAGCTCTACGGGGAGGTCGACGACCCGCGGGCCCAGCACCTGGCGCGGCGGGCGATCGAGCTGCGCCACGTCCAGGGCAACCTGTTCTCGGGGCCGGGCGTCGAGCACGTGGCCGAGCAGCTCGTCTGGCTGCGCGCGGTCGGCGAGCTCCCCGACGACCCGCTCGTCCACGAGGCGGTGCTCGCCTACGCCTCCGACTACTCCCTCCTCGAGCCCGTCCTCCGCCGGCACGGGGTGGCCTGGACCCACCGCGGGCTCCGGATGGCGAGCCTCGACCACGCGATGTGGTTCCACCGCCCGGTGCACGCGGACGACTGGGTCCTCTACGCCCAGGCATCCCCGTCGGCCCAGGGCGGTCGGGGGCTCGGCATCGGGCGGATGTTCGCCGCCGACGGCACCCTGGTGGCCTCGGTGGCGCAGGAGGGCATGGTCCGCGTCCCCGACGCCTGAGGTCCGAGCCCGAGGGGCGGCCACCGCGGGGCCATGGCACGCGGCACCCGTCCACGGGGTCAGCCGGTCAGCTCGCCGTCGGTGAGCTCGAGCACACGGTCCGCGGTCG
The DNA here is from genome assembly GCA_963726295.1 of uncultured Actinomycetota bacterium. Taxonomy (GTDB): domain Bacteria; phylum Actinomycetota; class Actinomycetes; order Actinomycetales; family Dermatophilaceae; genus DASSQJ01. The sequence continues at coordinate 4,976 of CAVSBW010000004.1, read as the reverse complement.
CGAGCAGTGCCGGGTCGTGGGTGGTCACGACACACGTCATCGTCTCCTCCTTGGCCAGCCGCGCGATGAGCAGCATGATGTCGCGGCCGGTCTCGGAGTCGAGCTGCCCGGTGGGCTCGTCCGCGAGCAGCAGGTCGGGTCCGGCCACGAGCGCCCGGGCCAGCCCCACCCGCTGCTGCTGGCCGCCCGAGAGCTCGTCCGGCCGGTGGGCCGCGTGGCCCTCGAGGCCGACGTGCTCCAGCGCCTCGGTCACCCGGCGCTCCCGCTCGGCCGGGTCGACGCCGCGCAGCCGCAACGGAACCTCGATGTTCTCGCGCGCGGTGAGGATGGGCACGAGGCCGAACGACTGGAAGACGTAGGACACGTGCTCGCGACGCAGTGCGAGGAGCGCGTCGTCACCCATGGCGGTGACCTCGCCGTCACCGAGCCGAACGGTGCCCGAGTCGGGGCGGTCCAGGCCGCCGATGACGTTGAGCAGACTGGTCTTGCCCGACCCCGACCGGCCACGGATGGCGACGACCTCACCGGGCTCGGCGTCGAAGGACACCCCGCGCAGGGCATGGACCGCCAACGGGCCGTCGCCGAAGGTGCGGTGGACGTCACGCACCTCGAGGTGGTGGGTCATCGGGACTCCCCTGCGTCGTACCGCTCGTCGTCCGGCGCCCCATCGGCGCGCGCGGGCCACACCCCGATGTGGTCGGTCTCGAGGTCGAGCCGCACCCGGTCACGCATCCGGAGGGCGGTCGTGAACGTCTGCGGCAGCTGCAGGCGTCCGGCCCGGTCGAGCACCGCGAACTCCTCCGCGACCAGGCCCTCGCCGTCGGCGCCCCGACGCAGCACCTCGGAGGACGTCCGGCCGTCGCGGATGCCGATGGTGCGGGCGACGTGCTCGCTCACCAGTGGGTCGTGGGTGACGACGAGCACCGTGGTGCCGAGCTCCCGGTTGGCCCCCTGGATGGCCGTGAACACCTCGTCGCTGCTGCGGGTGTCGAGCTCACCGGTGGGCTCGTCCGCCAGGAGCACCCGCGGGCGGTTCGCCACCGCAACCCCGAGGGCCACGCGCTGCTGCTGGCCGCCCGACAGCTCGGTGAGCCGCCGGTCCGCGCACTCCGGGATGCCGAGCACCTCGAGGGTCTCGCGCGCCCGCGCCGACCGCTCCCCGCGGGCCACTCCCCCGAGCACCATCGGGAGCTCGACGTTCTCGACCGCCGTGAGGTAGGGCAGGAGGTTGGCCGTCGCCTGCTGGAAGAGGAACCCGACCGTCGAGCGCCGGTAGGCCAGGCGCTGGCGAGCCGTCATCAACCCGAGGTCCTGGCCGGCGATCCGGGCGGTGCCGGCACTGGGGACGTCCAGCCCGGAGAGGATGCCGAGGAGCGTCGACTTGCCGGAGCCGGAGGCGCCGACCAGGGCGACCAGCTCACCAGGCTCGACGACGAGGTCGAGACCCTGCAGCGCGACGACCTCGATGCCCTCGCCGCGAAAGATCCGGACGAGGTTGTCGCACAGGATGTCCGGGTCGACCCCGCTTCCGGCAGGGAGGGGGTTGGTGAGGGTGTCGGTCATGCCGTTGCTCCTCTGCGAAGGTGGTCGGCCAGGGGTCCCCGGCGGGCGGCCAGGGCGTCGATCAGGAGGGCGAGGGCGCCGAGCACCACCACGACGGCGGCGGCGACGACCGCCAGCAGCGGCCGAGGCTCGACGGTGAGGCGGGTGACGGCGCCGGTGAGCGGCGCCAGGTCGAGGGCGTCGGCGACGAGCCAGGGCGCCAGGGCGCCCACGACCCCGCCCGCGAGGGCGGCAGCGGTGACGACGGGCAGCACCTCGGTCCACGCGAGCGCACGCTCGGCTCCCCGCGGCAGCCCGAGGGTGCGCAGCCGGACGACGAGGGTCGTCCGCTCGTCGTGGGTGGCGGCGAGCACAAGGAGCACCGCGAGGAGGGTGAGGAGTGCCGCCAGCGCCGCTGCCGCGACGTAGGTGACGGTCACGAGCCTCGGCAGCGCGAGGCCCTGGATGTCGGCGGCGGTCCCCTCCACGGTGACCACGTCGGCGACGAGGCTCCCCTGTGTCAGTGAGTCCACCGGCGCAGCGGCGAGGGCGCGGGCCCCCGCGGCGTCCACGCCGAGGAAGGCGGTGTTCGGCTGGGCGGAGGGCACGACCTGCCGCAGCGCGTCGAGCGGGACGAGGACGACCGGCAGCAACCGGCCCGCCGCCGCCCGCTCCAGGCTGGGCGCCGAGGCCACGGTCCGCACCGGCACCCGGACCTGCGAGGTCACGACCACCGAGCCCTCGCCGAGGCCGAGCTCCGGCCCGGTCACCGCCGGCAGGTCCGCCCCTGACGAACCGCGTGGCGGCAGTGCCGTCTCGAGCGGCGTACCCCTCACCACCTCCGCGTACTGCTGGAGGTCCACCCCGAGCAGGAGCACCTCTCGCGAGCTGGTACCGGACGTCACGAGTGCGTGCGGGTCGGTGTAGGCGGGCGCCACCGCCCGGACGCCGGGGCGCTGCGCCAGGGCCTCGACGTCGCGTGGGTCGAGCCGGGCCGCGTCCACCCGGGCGTCCGCACCGACGGCCTGGTAGGCCGCCACCTCCCGCTGGGTCGCCACCGTGGTCGTCGTCGCGAGCAGCAGGCCGAGGACGGTCGCCCCGACGACGACGGTGACCACCGGCAGGACGGCGGTCGCGCTGGCGCGGGCGGCGCGGGCCAGCCCCACGAAGCCGACCAGGCCGCTGCGCCGCGAGGCCCGGCGCGCGGCCGCGCGGAGCGTCGGCGGGACCACACGGACGAGCAGCACCGACACCGCGAGGGCGACCAGGGTGGGTGCCAGGGCGGCGTACCAGTCGGTGGTACCCCCAGCGATGGCCGCACCCCGGCTGCGGACTGTGGTGACCGCGAGCACGGCCACCGCGACGACGGCCAGCTCGGCGACGACCCGCCGGAATCGGCTCACGAGCGCGGTGGTGTCGGCGTCCGCAGGGGCCGGCCGGTCGAGCACCCGGACCCGGAGGGCCACTCCGGCGACGACCGTGACCACGGGCACGAGCAGCACGACGGCCACCTCGGACCAGGCCACCGCCGGGGTCGCGCCGCCCACCACCCCCTGGACGACGAGCACCGCCACCGCCGCGACCGGGAGCACCACCAGCAGCACCTCGGTGCCGAGCAACGCGGCGACCAGCGTGACGGACGCCCCACGCGCCCGCAGCATCCGCACCTCCTCGCCGCGCCGGCTCACCCCGACGAGGGCGGTGAGGGCGAGCACGAGCACGGCGAGCGCCGTGACACCCGCGGTGGCGAACGACGTCATCACCCGGGTCGTCGCCACCGACGCCCCATGGCGGTCGAGGATCGACCCGATGCCGGTGGTGAGCCGCAAGGGCTCGGGGAGCGAGTTCCGCAGGCGCGCGTCCCCTCCCAGCCGGACCAGGGCGGACCGGAGCGCGGGGACGTCGGCAGCCGTGAGCGCCTCGGGGTCGAACGGGTAGCGCCACGAGTGGTTCAGCGCGGGTGAGCCCGCGCCGAGGTCGGTGCCCGGCCGGACCCGCCACAGCGAATCGCTGACGGCCGCGTAGGCCTCGCTGGACGCGACGAGCGACGCCTCCTGGATGACGCCACCCTCGGCCGTCGGGATGGCCGCGACGCCGGTGAGCCGTGGTTCGACCTGCCAGAAGCCGTCCGCGGGGTCCAGCGGCTCGTAGGTCCCGGTGACCTCGGCCGCCACCGCTGCGGGGGCGCCCTCGGGCACCAGGTCGAGCCGGTCCCCGACCTCGAGTCCCCAGCGCTTCGCCGTGGGCGCCGCGAGCGCGACCGGCACGACCCGCACCGTGCGCCCGCCGGTCCCGCGCAGCGTGGACTCGTCGGTGGGCTCGGAGGGTGCCGTCCCAGAGACCCACCGGACCCGCTCGTCGAGCCCCGACTGCACTCGCAGCACCGCCCGGAGGGTGTCGAGGCTGACCGGCGCCCCGTCCGGGCGGACCAGGTCCAGCGGGTCGCTCTGCGCCGCCCACGAGGGATCGGCCAGGAGCGGCTCGACATCAGGGCCGAGGACCGCCCGGACGTCCTCGTCGACCTGGTCGAACGGCGGCCTCGCGCCCCGGCCCGGCTGCCGGGCGTCCGACGGCGGGGCGGCCGGGCGGGGGGTGATCGAGAGCCCGACCTCGCGGGCCTGGACCGTGGAGGCCGAGAAGGCGTCGCCCAGAGCGGCGTCGACCGCGATCGACGCGTGCCGCGGCACGGCCACGGCGTAGGCGGCGGCGAGCGCGGCGACGACGGCGAGAAGCACGGCGACGAGTCGCCCCTGCCCGAGGGAGCGCCGCAGCAGGTGGAGGCGGGTCACGACGCCTCCTCGCCGCGACGCAGCTCGGCGCCGAGGCCGCGCACGGAGCTGCGCAGGACGAGCATGCCGACGAGGGAGAGCACGAGGGTGACGGTGCCGGCCAGGAGCACCAGCGGGATGGTGGGCACGGTGACGAGGACCGAGGGCACCTGCGGATGGCCGTCGCCGCCCACGAGGAGGGGGACGACCGTGACCGCGGCGACGATGCCCAGACCGACGCCGACCACGACGGTGACGACGGTGACGAGGACGCGCTCGAGCAGCAGCACGGTCCCGATCCGCCGCGGCGGCATGCCGAGGGCGTGGAGCACGGCGTTCTCGTGCCGCCGGGCCCGGCCGAGGGCGGCCGTGGTCGCGGCGAACCCCACGGCCGCGAGCAGCACCGAGGCGAGGGTCACGAGCACCATGGCCGCGCGCATCCCGGCGTTGACCGGGTTGCCGGACCGCTCGGCCTCGACCTCGGGGCGCGCAACGACGGTGGTGCCGTTCGGCAGCTCGGCGCGCAGCGCCGTCGCGGCCGCCTCGGGGTCGGGCGGATCCGCCCAGAACTCCCCGGGCACCACGGCGGAGGACGCCCGCACGCCCTGCTGAGGTGCGGCCTGGACGGTCGGCAGGTCGACGAGGATGCCGCGCGTCGGGGTCTGC